>JASGHF010000002.1:0-662500 GCA_047602465.1 Micropepsaceae bacterium | reverse complement strand
GGCCTTGTAGGTTTCGCCGGTGCAGATGATCCCGGCCTTCTCCCAGACCGGAACGCCGCGCCATTTCCACGTCTCAGCGATGCCGGTGTCGCTCTTCAGGATGATGCTGCGGACACGGGCCAGCGTGTCGCCGCGCCAGTCGCCGAGTTCGGCGATGCGGCGGTCGATCAGCGCGGATGGCGAGTCGTCGCCTTTGGACGCCATTGCGTTCCTCCATCACAGTTTCTCACCCGGCAGCTTGCTCGCCTGTTTGACCCAGGCGGTCAGCTGCTTCGCGTCGATCGTGTCGCCCTCATGGATGTGGAAGTAGCGCACATGCGCCTGTTTCGATTCGACAGGCGGCATCGGCTTCAGCTCTGCACCACGGAAAAAGGCGAGCTTCACATAGCGCGTCATGCAGTGGACGCCGAGAAACCAGCCCTCGTCCTTCAGGCCGTAGAGCGGCGAATTCCATTTCACCGCCTTCTCAACTTTGGGTACGGCACGGGTGATGATCGCGTCCAGCCGTTCACCAACCTCTCGCTTCCAGCCCGGCATGGCGGCGATATAGGCCTGCACCGGCGCATCGCCATATCCCTTGGGAATTTGCGGGTTGCCGCCTGAGAGAAGCTTCGGCGTGATCGCTTTCGCGGGCATGGCTAGCGGCCGACCGTGTAGGTGCTTGAAACGCCCGGGCCGAGCGGCAGGTCGAAGCCATACCAGATGACGAAGAGGGTGGTTGAGGCGAGGAACACGGAGACCGTGTAGGGCAGCATGAGCGCGATCATCGAGCCGATGCCGAAATCGGGGCGGTAGCGCTGCGCCAGAATCAGGATCAGCGGGAAGTAGGTCATGAACGGCGTGATCATGTTGGTGGTGGAATCGCCGAGGCGGTAGGCGGCTTGCGTCGCCTCCGGGCTGATCCCGACCAGCATGAGCATCGGCACCAGCACCGGCGCGAGAATCGCCCATTTGGCGGAGGCGCTGCCGATCAGCAGATCGGTGCCCATGGCGATGAGGATCACCATGATGAGAATGGGCAGGCCGCCGGCGCCGATCGATTTCAGGAATTCCGCGCCGCTGATCGCCATCAGCGCGCCGAGATTCGACCATGTGAAAAGCGCGACGAACACGGACGCGAAGAAGGCCAGCACGAGATAGGAGCCCATCTCGGCGACGCCCTGGGACGCCATCTTCACCGCATCGCGGTCTGAACGGATCGTGCCGGCGGCGACGCCATAGGCGATGCCCATGAGCAGGAACATCAGGAAAAGGACGCCGATGAGGCCGCGCAGCAGCGGGTCGAAATCACCGTCCTGCGGATCGCGCAGGGGATGTCCCGGCGCCCAGGCGAGGAAGGCGATGAAGCCGGCATAGACGAGGAGCGTGCTGCCCGCCCAACGAAGGCCACGGCGTTCGCGGGCGGCGCGGGTGTCATCTTCGGCGGTCTGCGCCGGATTGACCCATGCGGGGCCGGCATTGAGGCGCGGCTCGACGATGCGTTCGCAGACGAATGTGCCGACGAGTGAGATGACCGGCACCAGCGCAGCCATGATGAACCAGTTGGAGGTGATCGCGACCTCATAGGCCGGATCGATGAGGCGTGCGCCGGCCTGTGTGAGGCCCGACAGCAGGCCATCCAGCGTGGTGACGGAAAGGTTCGCGGTGAAGCCGCCTGCAACGCCGCAGAAAGATGCGGAGAGACCGGCGATCGGGTTGCGCCCGGACGCGGCGAAGACGGCGGCGGAGAGCGGGATCAGCACGACATAACCGGCGTCGGAGGCGATCGATGCCTGGCAACCGGCGAAGACGATGGTGAGGGTGAGCAGCGGCTTGGGGACGGCCTTCACAAGGCCGGAAAGCGCGGCTGAGAAGAGGCCGGCGCGCTCCGCAACGCCAACGCCGATCATCATGATGAGCACGACGCCGAGGGGCGGGAAGCTGGTGAAGATCTGCGGCAGCTCGGTGAAGAGGCGGCGGATCTGATCGGGGTGAAGGAGGCTGACTGCGGCGACCGGCTTGCCGTCGGCCGGGTTGACGGCGCCGACGCCGGAGGCGGCCAGAAGGGCCGAAATCACCATCAGCAGGCCGATGGAGATGATGAAGAGCGTGACGGGATCGGGCAGCTTGTTGCCCGCCCGTTCGATGGCGTCGAGCATCCGTCGCAGGCGGCCGGGCTTTTCGGTCGTCGTGATGTCGGTCATGTCACCCCCAGGAGCGGCCAATGTGACGGCAGCAGGGCCACGGGTCCAGATATCAGTGACGGAGCGATGGACGCCCTAGACGATCGCAGAACTGCCGGCGAAATCGCGGAGGTTCTGGAGCAGCGCCGCATCGGAGATAACGCGCGGAACCTTGTTCTGGCCGCCGGCGCGGCCGCGCGCCGCCATCCAGGCGGCGAACCCGCCGGCCGGCATCGGCTCGATGCGCGGGTCGGCCATGCCGTGCCCGCCGCCGCGATGGGCGCGATAGTCGTCGTTCATGCGCTGGAGCGCCGTGTCGAGTGTGGTGGTGAACTGGGCGCGGGCCGACGTGTCGGTTGGTGATGCGAACTCCACGACGAAGACGTGATGACCGAGCGGCGTGGTGTCATCCGGATAGACCGGGCCGACGCTGTAGTCGGTGACGGCGTTGCCGATGACGGCGGCGGCCTCGAGAACCGCCTTGTCGATTTCCTCGCCGATCAGATGCTCGCCGAAGGCCGACAGCATCCAGGAGGTGCGGCCGGTGATGAGGAGGCGCGGGGTCGTTGTGTCCACGAAACGGACCGTGTCGCCGATGAGATAGGCGAAGACGCCGGAGCAGGTGGTGAGCGCGACGGCGTAATTGATGTCCGGCTGGATGGTTCCGGCCCAGTGCCTTGTGGGGTTTGGGGCGCCGAGTTCCTCGACGGGGATGAACTCGAAGAAAAGGCCGCCATTGGTGTTGAGGCGGAGGCCTTCACCCGGGCCGCGGTCGGCGAAGGCGATGAAGCCCTCTGAGGCCGGGTAGACCTCGCGGAAATCGACGTCGCGGCCGGCGAAAAACGCGGTGATACGCTCGCGATAAGGCGCGAAATTGATGCCGCCATGGATGAAAAGATCGAGTTCCGGATAGGGCAGCGCCGTGTCACCGCGCGCCTTGCGCAGCGCCGCCACGCGCTCCAGCAGGATCAGAACCCAGGAGGGCGTGCCGGTGAGGATGTGAATGTGCTTGTCGAGCGAGGCCTCGGCGGTGCGGGCGAGCTTCTCGTCCCAGTTGGTGAGAAGCGCCAGATCGTTCGGCGGAAAGGCGAAGGCCTGCGCCCAGCGGGGCAGGGTCATGGCCGCGATGGCCGAGAGATCGCCGGACCAGACGCCGTCAGCCTCTTTCACCAGTTCCGTCGAGCCGCCGAGCATGAAGGAGGGGCCGGCGAAAAAGCGGCTTTCCGGCTTCGCGGCCGCGTGAAGCGCCAGCACATTCATCGCCGCGTTCACGTTGGAGCGGCGCATCGCCCGCGTGATGGGAATGTATTTGCTGGCGCCGGAGGTGGTGCCGCTGGACACGGCGAAAAAGGGCACGCGGCCGGGCCATGTGATGTTGTCGAGAATGGGGAACGGGTCTTTCCAGTAGCCGGTCCACATCTGTTCATAGTTGCGGAGCGGAACGGCGCGCTGGAAATCCTCGACCGTTCTGATCGCGGTGAAGTCGTGGTCGCGGCCGAAGCGTGTCGCTGCGGCGGTCTTCACGAGTTTTGCGAGCTGCCGGCGCTGGTCGGCGACGGCGTCCGCCTGCATCAGGCGCCGGTGACGGCGCTTGAGCAGCAGGCGGGCGATCGGTGTCGCGTCGAGGCGCATGGGTTCAGCGCTCCAGCGTCATCACGGTCGGATATTCGGCGGCGATCGTCTCGGGCCGGAGCGGCATGCGGATGTAGTCGCCGCGCTGCCACAGATCGACCTGGTCGAGGAAATTGGCGCTGCCGATCCAGCCGTCATTGCCGCCCATGAGGACGAAATAGTTGGCGTCCGGGTCGGCCATGTCGGAGAGCTGGCGCGCCTGGCTGCCATAGCGCGAGGTGTGCAGCGCGTTCTGGAAACCGTGGGCGGCCTTGTGGACCGTCTCGCGCGAGCCGGCGGTCGGCACGTTCATGTAATCGAAGCGCGTGCCGATGAGCGGGATCATGCCGAGGGCGTGGCTGACCTGGAGACGGTGCATGTCGCCCCATGTCGCGAAGGGCGCGGCGTCGGCGGCGGCGGGCGCCATGGCGCCGACCAGCGCTTCCTTCTGCTTCTCCGGCGACAGCGCGGCGAAGTCTTTCAGGAAGGCCTTGCCGAAGCCGTTCCAGTTGCCGAGCCAGGAGGGAATGAGATCGGCCGAGGCGACGCCGTAAACGCGCGGCGCGAAATGGTAGAGGAAGGTCTCGAAAGCGGGAGCGCCGATGCTGTCGACCTTGTAGTCGCCGTCGAAGGCGAGCAGGCGGTCGGCGAAGGCGGGATCGACGGCGCGGGCTTCGGGGTTGGCCTCGAACGCGGCGCGGAGGCCCGGCATCATCTCGCGCACGAACAGCGAGACGGTGTCCTGCTGCATCGCCTTCAGCTCGTCCAGCGTGATCTTGTCGTCCTGCCCGAGCATCTGGTGGATGCGGCGGATGCGCTCGTCGGCCGAGAAGAAGAAGCCGACCGGCACGTTGGGTTCGGCGTCATATGGCTTGTTGTTGGCGCTGGCGATGAAGCCTTCCGCCGGGTTCAGCGCCCAGGGCAGTTCGGTCGGGTCGCGGATGTCGCTCCACGCCATGGCGGGGTCGGCGCCGTCAAGCACGATGGAGGCCGGAAGCTGGTCGAAGCCGCGGCGCGGCAGCATGGTCGCGGTCACCTGCGCGATATTGCCGGTCCTGTCGGCATAGACGAGGTTCTGCGCCGGCAGCGCGAAGGTCTTCAGCGCGGCGCGGAAATCCTGCGGCGTCTTGGCCTGCGAGGCGCGGAGGATGGCGGTGATCTCGTCGGTCGGCAGATGGCCGATCCAGCGCACGGCGACGACCTCGCCGGGGCGCGTCGCGCCTTCCATCACCATCGTGTCCGACAGGATGGGGCCGATGCCTTCGGCCCAGCGCGTGTTGACGGTTTCGCCGAACCACAGGCGCTTGGTCAGACGCTTGGGCGTCGAGACGATCTTTTCCGGCGCGAGCTTCGACACGTCGTAGAAATCGGTGTGTGCGGCGCGCATGTTGGTGCCGCCCCAGGCGATATCGGGCGTGCGGCCGAAGGCGAGGAACGGCGTGCCGGGGATCATCATGCCGACGCCGCGATAGGACGGCGATGAAATGCCGGCCATCACCCAGAGATTGGGGAGCTGGAAGCCGAGATGGGGATCGTTGGCGATCATCGGCGCGCCGCTGGCGGATTTGTCGCCTGAGATCGCGAAGGAATTGCTGCCTGAGCGGATGGAGCCGGCGAGGAGATCGTAGAAGGCCGAGGTTTTCGTCGCGTCGAAGCTGACGGTCGGACCGGCGCCGGCTTCCAGCGTGCGCGCGAGGATCTGCGCGTAGTCGGGACGGTCGCGGTCGCGCATCAGGCCGATCAGCGTGAACCAGTTGATGTCGATGCCGGCGATGTGGCCGATGGCGATGATGTCTTCCATCGTGAAGTCTTCACGCCGCATGCCGAGCAGCGCGTATTCCGGCGGCAGGTCGCGCGCCTGACGCTGGTAGAAATTCAGCCCGTCGACGAAGGCCTGGAGATAGGCGCGCGTCTCCGGCGGCATGGAGGCGACGATGGCGGGGCCGGCGTGACGGAAATCGAGCGTCCGCAGCGCCTTGTCGATCTCCGGCGCCATATAGGGGCCGGCGAGTTCGGAGAGGCGGCCTTCCGACAGGCGCTTGGCGAGCGCGATCTGGCCGAGGCGGAGATGGCCGTGAACGAGGCCGAGCGCGAAGCCGAGATCGTGGTCGGTCGATGCCTCGACATAGGGCACCTGATAGGCGTTCCAGCGGATGGTGAGCGGGGCGTCGAGCGGCAGGTTCCGGGTCGGGAAGACGGCGAGACGGTCGGCGGTCGTCACCTCGCGCGGGAACAGCGCGGCGCAGGAGCCGGTGAGCAGTGCGGCGGCGACGGCGAGGGCACGCATGGCGAAGGATTTGATCACGGACGGACCCTGTAAGGCAGCGTTCAGATATCTAGACGATGTCTAGATTAAACACTGCGCGCGCCACGTCCAGTTGGATCAGGCCGAAAAGGCCTTCGATTTCTGGTTCGTGATCCGGTCGAGCAAAGCGAGGCAGAGCGCGGAGAACAGGAAGACGCCATGGATGATGGCCTTCCACATGAGGTCGCGGTCCGATTGCTGCGGCGCGGTCAGGAAGCTCTGCAGCAGGTTGATCGAGGAGATCGCGATGATGGTCGCGGCGACCTTGATCTTCAGGCTGCCGGGATCGAGACGGCCGAGCCAGGTGGGGCTGTCGTCGCGGATGCCGTCATCGAAGCGGCCGACGAAATTCTCGTAGGACGAGAGCATCACCATGACGATGAGGCTGGCGACCAGCGCCTTGTCGATGAGGACCAGCATGGCCATCAGGATGCCGGTTTCGTCCATGGCCGGCGTGGCGGGCAGGACTTCGGCCAGCTTGATGACGAAGTTGACCGCGAACCCGGCGAGGGCGACGGCGAGGCCGATATAGAAAATGACGAGGATGAAGCGGCTGTAGAGGATGATGCGCTCGACCGCGCCCTGAAGGCTCTGCATGCCCTTCGCGGGCGGTCTGATCGATGGCGGCTTGGTCGATTCGGTGCTCATGGCCCCTCAATACCCGATTGCGGCGCCGTCTTTCCGGCTTTCCGACGCGCCCCAGTAAACGCCGGTGACGGGATCGCGCAGGATCGCCTGATAGCCGCCGAACCCGCCGGAGCCGGGCTGAAGCACATAGCCGCGCTTTTCCATCTCCGCGCGGACTTCCGCGCCGATGCCGCTCTCCAGTTCCAGCTTTCCCAGCATGTCGGGCTTCTCGCCCGTCGGCTGCGAGCCGCCGTCATGGCGCCAGCGGGCGGCGTCGCCCGCTTCCTGCACGTTCATGGCGTAGTCGACCATGTTGACGATGATCTGCGCCTGGCCCTGCGGCTGCATATCGCCGCCCATGACGCCGAAGGAGAGCCAGGGCTTGCCGTCCTTCATCGCGAAGCCGGGGATGATGGTCTGGAAGGGGCGCTTGCCCGGCGCATAGGCATTGGGATGCGCGGGATCGAGATTGAAGAGTTCGCCCCGGTCCTGGAACATGAAGCCGAGCCTGTCGGCGACGAGGCCCGACCCCATGCCGCGATAGTTGGACTGGATGATGGAGATCATCATCCCGTCCTTGTCGGCGACGGTGAAATAGGTGGTGTCGGATGAGAGCGGCGCGACGCCGGGCTTCAGATCGGTCATCGCGTGCTTCAGGTCGATCAGCGCGCGGCGTTCGGCGGCGTAGTCCTTCGACAGCAGCCAGGCTTGCGGGATTTTCGAGAAGGCGGGGTCGGCGTAGTAACGGGCGACATCTTCAAACGCGAGACGCTTGGCTTCCACCATGGCGGTGAGGCTGTCGGCGCTGCCCGCGCCGAAGGCTTTCATATCGAAGCCTTCCAGAATGTTGAGGATCTGGAGCGTCGCGAGGCCCTGGCTGTTGGGCGGCAGGCCGTAGACATCGACGCCGCGATAATTGACTCCGGCCGGCTCTACCCATTCCGATCTATGCGCGGCGAAGTCTTCGTAGCGCAGGTCGCCGCCGATGCGCTTCATGTAAGCGTCGATCGTGCGGGCGATCTCGCCCTTGTAGTAGGCGTCGCGGCCGCCCTCGGCGATCTTCTCGTAGGTGTCGGCGAGATCGGGGTTCCTGAAGATCTCGCCCTGGCGCGGGGCGTGGCCGTCGATGAGATAGGTGGCGCGGGCGTTGGCGAATTCTTCGATGGGGCCGTCGCCCTTGTCGAAGTTCTCACCCAGCCGCGTCATGTTGCGGTCCCAGTAATAGGCGATGAGTTCGGTGACCGGATAACCTTCGCGCGCATAGCGGATGGCGGGGGCGAGCAGGTCTTTCATCGGCAGCTTGCCGAATTTCGCGTGCAGCTCGAACCAGCCATCGACCGCGCCCGGCACGGTCACGCTGAGCGATCCGAAGGATGGGATCTTGCCGTCCTTCACTTTCGGATTGGCGGTGAGCGCCGCGAGATCGCGGCCCATGGGCGAACGGCCCGATGCGTTGAGGCCGTAAAGCTTTCCCGTTTTCGGATCCCATACGATGGCGAAGAGATCGCCGCCGATGCCGCAGCCGGTCGGCTCCATCAGGCCGAGCGCCGCGTTGGCGGCGATGGCGGCGTCCACCGCCGTGCCGCCGGCTTTCAGGATGTCGATGGCGATCTGGCTGGCGAGCGGCTGCGCCGTCGCGGCCATGCCATGCGTGGCGAGAACCGGGGCGCGGGTGCCGAAAGCGGCGCCGGTGACGCGGTCGCCGCCGCCGATGGCGAGGGCCGTGGTGTTCGGCTCGGCGAGGGCGGCGGCCGTGAAGCTCGCGGTCATGCTCATGGCGGCGATGGCTCCGGTGAGGCGCTTGGCGATCGTGGTCATGGCCGAACTATCGGCCGGGCCAGCCCAGCCGATCAAGGGCGGCGGCGAGGGCCGCGATGTCCTCGAAATCCACATAAGCGTGCAGCGAGAGGCGCAGCAGCAGGCGGCCATGGGTGAGGTTGGCGGCGGTCTGGATTTTCGCCTCGTCCCAGAGGGATTTCATCAAGGCGAGGCCGTCGGCGGGATCGGCCTCGCGCGACTGCGGCAGCGCCCAGGCGGCCAGCGCCGGAGCGTGCGGCGTGACGAGGGTCGCGCCGAATTTGCCGAGGGCGGCATTGGCGGCGGCGATGAGCGCGGCGCGGTGGGCGGTGAGATTCTCCAAGCCGAGGCTGTCGAGATAGTCCGCGCCGTCGGCGGCGGCGAGATAGGCGGTGACGTCGCGCGTGCCGACATAGTCGAAGTTCCGCGGGTAGGCGTCTTCGTAATAGTGGCTGACGATGGCGGGGCGCGTGACGGCGCGGACTTCAGGGCCGGCATAGAGGACGCACGAGCCGCGCGGGGTGAAGAGCCATTTATGGGCGTTGGTCGCGTACCAGTCCGCGCCGAGCGCATCGAGGTTGAGCATCGCTTGTCCCAGCGCATGGGCGCCGTCGATGAAGACGCGCGCGCCGTGCGCCTTGGCCAGGGGCAAGAGGTCTTCGACGGGCACCCTCTGCGCGGTGGGCGAGACGATGTGGTCGAGGATGACGAGGCGGGTGCGGGGTGTGAGGCCGGCCTTCAGGCCCTCGGCATCGGCGGCGGGCGTCATCTGCAGGCCGGTGGGGATGGTGCGGACGGTCGCGCCCGTGCGGCGGCAGGTGACATCGACGGCGCGGCGCACGGCGGCATAGGCGACGTCGAGGAGAAGGATTTCATCGCCGTCGTGGAAGTCCATCGCGGCGAGGACGACGGCGACGGCTTCGGTGACGTTGGGGGTGAAGACGAGGGCGTCGCCCGACGTGCCGCAGAGGCGCGCGAGGCGGGCGGCGGCGGCTCTCGTGGCGGTGTAGATCGTCTCGCGGAAGAAGATGTCGGGCTGGGTTTCGACGGTGTCGCGCCAGGCCTGCTGGGCCGCGCGGACGGGCGCGGGGACCGAGCCGAACGAGCCGTTGTTGAGGAAGATGCCGTCGGCCTGGAGCAGGAAATCGGGACGGAGCTTGCGGCCGAAGGCGGTCATCGGATCAGTCCAGCGCGAAGGTCAGGGCCTTGAGATAGGCGGTCTCGGGCAGGTGTGGATGCACCGGGTGGTCGGCGTCTGCCCCCGCCGCGCGGAGGAGGCGGGCGGTGCGTTTTGCGGCGTGAATGCCGGCCGAAACCTCGGTGTGGAAGCGCTCCGGGTCGATGTGATGCGAGCAGGAGCCGAGCAGCAGGATGCCGCCGGGTTCCACGACGCCGGCGGCGGCGCGGGCGAGCTTGCGATAGGCGCGGGCGGCGGGTTCGATGTCCTTGCGCGATTTCGCGAAGGCGGGCGGGTCGGCGATGACGACGCCGAAACGGATGCCCTGCGCGGCCATGTCGTCGAGCGCTTCGAAGGCGTCGGCCTTGCGAAGGCTGAGGCGGTCGGCGAAGCCGCTCGCTTCGGCGGCGCGGCCGGCGAGGGTGAGCGCCTTTTCGGAGGCGTCGATGCACATCGCTTCGCTCGCACCGGCGGCGAGGCCGGCGAGGGCGAAGCCGCCGGCGTGGCTGAAGACATCGAGGACGCTGGCGCCTTTGGCGAAGCGGGCGGCGAAGGCGCGGTTGGCGCGCTGGTCGTAGAACCAGCCGGTTTTCTGGCCGGTCATCGGATCGCAGATGAAGGTCGCGCCGTTCTCCTGGAAGGTGATTTCGGCGGGTTCGGGGCCGAAGGCGAGCTTCGTTTCAGAGGTGAGGCCTTCCATCGTGCGGCCGTGAAAATCGTTGCGGAGGACGATGCTGGCGGGCGTGAAGACGTCGCGGATCGCCTGGACGATGATGCCGGTGCGGGTGTCCATGCCGGTCGCGCCCATCTGGACGCAGATCACGTCGCCGTAGCGGTCGACGATGAGGCCGGGCAGGCCATCGGCCTCGGCGTGGACGACGCGGTAGAAGGGCGTGGCGAACAGGCGCTCGCGCAAGGAAAGCGCGGTGCGGAGCCTGTCGGCGAAGAATTCGACGTCGAGCGGGGCGTTTTCCCCGGTCGCCACGAGGCGGGCGGCGATGAGGGTGCGCGGGTTGAAGATGGCGGTGCCGAGCGGCTTGCCGTCATCCAGCACGACGTTCACGGCGGCGCCGGGTTCGAGCTTCCTGATCTCGGCATCCACGACGATCTCGTTGGAGAACAGCCAGGGCGAGCCGGCGCGGGCGCGCCTGCCTTCTTTCGGTTTGATCTTGAGCGTCGGGTGGATGAGGGCCATGGCGCGGCTTCTATCGCGCATGGCCCCAAAGACAAAGGGCGCAGCCTCACGGCCGCGCCCTTCGTCATTTATGGTGAAGCCGTCTTATTCGGCGGCGAGGCCGAGGGCGGGGGCGCCGATGGCTTCCTCGCCGTCGAGGATCGCGGCGGCGGCGTGGACCACCGAGGCGATGCGGACGACGGCCTGGATGGTTTCGGCGGAAACGCCGTGCTGGCGCACGACTTTCTCATGGCTGTCGAGGCACATGCCGCAGCCGTTCACCGCCGAGACGGCGATCGACCACAGCTCGAAATCGACCTTTTCGACGCCGGGATTGGCGAGCGCGTTCATGCGCAGCTTGGCCGGCAGCGTCGCGTATTCCGGGTTCGAGACGAGGTGCGTGAAGCGGTAGTAGATATTGGTCATACCCATGATCGACGCGGCGATCCTGGCGGCGTTCAGCGCTTCGGGGCTGAGCTTGGGCGCAAACTCGGCGACGAGCGCCGCGCTGACATGGCGGTTCCGTGCGGCGAGGGCCGAGGCGATGAAGGCGCCGGCGCGCTGCTGTTCGGTCAGCGCCGGATCGGCGGCGAGCGTGCCGAGATTGAGGCGGATGTCCTTGGCGTAGTCGGGCAGGGCGGCCCGGAGAACTTCGAGCGACATGGCTCTGATCCTTTCGTTCAAAAAAGAGGCGGCGCTGCCGGTCGCCCGGTCGCGCCGCCCTCATGTCCGGCAGCGGGGAGGAGGTTCGCCGCCGGTTTGTGGCTTAAGCGACCTTCAGAACCTCTTCGCCCTTCTGCCAGTTGCAGGGGCAAAGCTCGTCGGTCTGCAGCGCGTCGAGGACGCGCAGGACTTCCGCCGGGTTGCGGCCGACCGAGAGGTCGTTGACCGAAACGAAGCGGATGATGCCTTCCGGGTCGACGATGAAGGTGGCGCGGAGGCACACGCCCTCGGCCTTGTCGAGGATGCCGAGCGAGGTCGACAGCTCGCGCTTGATGTCGGCCAGCATCGGGAAGGGCAGGGTCTTCAGGTCTTCGTGGTTCTGGCGCCAGGCGAGGTGGACGAACTCGCTGTCGGTCGAAACGCCATAGACGACGGCGTCACGGTCCGAGAATTCGCCGTTCAGCTTGCCGAAGGCGGCGATTTCGGTCGGGCAGACGAAGGTGAAGTCCTTGGGCCAGAAGAAGACGATCTTCCACTTGCCCTTGTTGGTGTCCTGGTTGATCGCCGTGAAGGCGGTCCTGGGGTCGGTCGAGATGACGGCCTTCAGGTCGAAGCCGGGGAAGGTGTCGCCGATGGTCAGCATGGTCGTCCTCTTTTTGCTCGGAAATTCGGGTCAAATGACTTTGACGGAAGCGTAAATAGGGGTTCTGTTGCATCGCAACAAATGAGAAGATTTGGCCAGCGTAATCGGATTTTCCAATGAACCGCCTGCCGACCCTTCGCCAGCTTCAGCACTTCGTGGCGCTGAGCGAACACCTGCATTTCGGCAAGGCGGCGGCGAGCGTCAGCGTCACGCAATCGACCCTCAGCGCCTCGCTGAAGGAGCTTGAGGATATTCTGGGCGCGCCGCTGGTGGACCGGACCAGGCGGTCTGTCCTGCTGACGCCGCTGGGCATCGAGATCGCGGCGCGCGCCCGGCAATTGCTGGCCGAGGCCGAAGACCTGACCCAGACGGCGCGGGCGGTGCGCGATCCGCTGACCGGGGCGATCCGGCTGGGCATCATCCCGACCATCGGGCCGTTCGTGCTGCCCCATGCGCTGCCGTCGCTTCGGCGGAAATATCCCGCGCTCCGGCTTTATCTGGTGGAAGACCTGACCGAACGGCTGGTGACGGCGCTGCGTGAAGGAACGCTGGACGTCGCGCTGATCGCCCTGCCGTATGAGACGCCGGGACTGGAGGTTTTGCCGATCAAGGACGATCCCTTCGTCGTCGCGGCCCCGAAGGACCACGCGCTGATGAAGGCGGCGTCGGTGACGGCGGACGAGGTGCAGGCCGAGAAGCTGATCCTGCTGCGTGACGGACATTGCCTGCGTGACCATGCGTTGTCGGCCTGCGGCGTGCGCGCCCAGCGGCCGAGCGACGGGTTCGAGGCGACCAGCCTGATGACGCTGGTGCAGATGGTGGATAACGGCCTTGGCGTCACGCTGCTGCCGAAGATGGCCGTGGACCGGGGCCTGCTGAAAGGCACCGGCCTTGCGTCACGGCCGCTCAGCGGCGAGGCCCCGGCGCGCGAGATCGCGCTGGTGTGGCGCAAGGGCACGCTCAGGCGCGGCGAGTTCGAACTGCTCGGCAAGGAGCTGAAAGCCCTGATACGCTGATCCCGGCCAGACAAAGGGGAGAGCGCGATGACCGGGACATACCGGCTGTTCGGTGTGGAAATGTCGCCCTATTCGGTGAAGGTGCGATCCTATCTTCGCTACAAGCAGATCCCGCATCAGTGGATCGTGCGCGGCGCAGCCGTGCAGAGCGAGTTCACGACGCTCGCCAAGCTGCCGCTGATCCCCATGCTGGTGACGCCCGACGGCGAGACGATCCAGGATTCGACGCCGCTGATCGCAGAGATGGAGCGCCGCCATCCCGAACCGGCGCTGGAGCCGGAGGATGTGCCGCGCGCCTTCCTGTCGGCCCTTATCGAGGAATATGCCGACGAGTGGGGCAACAAGGCGATGTTCCACTATCGCTGGACCTATGAGGCCGACCAGTCATCCGCCGCGCGGCGCATCGCGCAGGCGATCCTGGGGCCGGATGCGAAGCAGACCGAGCTTGAGCATGCGGCCGAAGGCGTGCGCCAGCGCATGGTGCCGCGTCTCGCCTTCGTGGGCAGCCATGACGGGACGCGCGCGCTGATCGAGGCCTCGTTCCGGCGGCAGCTGGAGATCGTCGAAGCGCATCTGACGTTCCGGCCCTATCTGTTCGGCGGGCGGCCCTGCCTCGCCGATCTGGGGCTGGCGGCGCAGCTGTATGAACTGTCGATCGATCCGACGCCGGCGGCGCTGATGCAGCATTTCCCGCTGACGCTCGCCTATGTCGCGCGGATGGTCTCGCCGGTCCTGATGGGGCCGTTCGAAACCTGGGAGGCGCTGGCGCCGACCCTGTCTGCGCTGCTGACGGAGGAAGTCGGCCGGCGTTACCTGCCCTGGGCGCGGGCCAATGCCCAGGCGAGCGCGGCGGGCAAATCGTCGCTCAGCGTCGATCTGGGCGGCACGAAGTTCACGCAGACGCCGCAGAAATATCATGCGCGGTCATTGGCGGAGATCCGGAACAAGGCGAAGACGGCGCTCGCCGCAGCGCCCGAACTGGAAGGGCTGCTGCAGCATGTCGGGTGTCTTGAGGGGCTGACGGTCTAGTCCGCCCGGACAGGCTATCCGATCATCGGCAGGGGCGCCTGGGGCAGGGTCGCCCATTGTTCGGGATCGTGGCCGGCGATGATGCGGGCGCCGGCATCCTCCATGGCCTTGAGGCGCCGGATGGAGCGGCGCTGTTCGTCCTGGTCGTGGCCGAAGCCCGGCAGCTTCATGTCGGTCAGCGTCTTGTGGAAATAGCAGCAATCGCCGGCGAGAACGGTGTCGCCGCTGTCGCAGGCGAGTTTCAGCGATTGATGCCCGGCGGTGTGGCCGTAGGTCGGCAGCAGCACGACGCGGCCGTCGCCGAAAAGATCGAACTCGCCGTCGATCTCGTTCACGTCGCGCCCGTCCAGCATGGTGTTCGGATCGAAGCCCGATCTGGGCGCGCCTGCCTCTCGCGCCGCTTCCGCCTCGCGCCGCTGCACCACGATCTGCGCGTTGGGCAGCAGCGCATTGCCGGCGCAGTGGTCGAAATGGAGATGGCTGTTGATGACATAGTCGATGCTGCCCGCATCGACGCCGATGAGCTGAAGCTGCCTGTCGATGTCGGCCTCGGGCGGCATGTCGGCGGTGAAGACGCCGTGGAGGTAGCTGCCGATCGCCTTTTGCGGGTCGGTGCGCAGCAGGGCGGGCATGCCGGTGTCGAACACGACGCGGCCTTTGGGATGTTCGATGTAGTAGGCGGGGATGGGGACTTTGACGGCGCCTTCGCCGCCTTCGACAAAGGCCTCGGACGGCGCGCTCAGCCAGCCGCAGTTCAGCGCATAGACCTTCATGGCGATCCCGTTTGCCCCTCTCCTCCGCTCACGTTATGCGAGGGGCATGAACTTCGCGAGCGACAATACCGCCGGCGCTCACCCCGCCATCCTGCAGGCGATGGCGGCGGCCGCCGAAGGCCCGGCGCCGTCCTATGGCGCGGACCCGTGGTCGGCGCGGCTGACGGCGCGGCTCGGCGAATGGTTCGGACACGAGGTCGCGGTCTTTCCGGTGGCGACCGGCGGGGCGGCGAACGCGCTGGCGCTGGCGCAGATCGCGCCGCCGTGGAGCGCCGTCTTCTGTCACCGCGAGAGCCATATCCATGTCGATGAGTGCGGCGCGCCGGAATTCTATACGGGCGGGGCCAAGCTGGTGACGGTGGGCGTGCCGGGCGGGAAGATGACTCCCGACGATCTCGCCGCCGCGATGGCGGAGCATCCAAGGGGCGTCGTACACCGGGTCCAGCCGGGCGCGGTGTCGATCACCAACGCGACCGAATGCGGGCTGGTCTATGACCCCGCCGACGTCGCGGCGATCGCCGACGTGACGCATGATGCGGGCCTCAGCCTGCATATGGACGGCGCGCGTTTCGCCAACGCGCTCGCCTTCCTCAACTGCGCCCCGGCGGACCTGACCTGGCGGGCGGGGGTGGATGTGCTGTCGCTGGGCTTCACCAAGAACGGCGCGGTGGCGGCGGAGGCGGTCGTGTTCTTCGATGCCGCCCGGGCCGCCGATTTCGCCTATCGCCGCAAGCGGGGCGGGCATCTCTTCTCCAAGTCGCGCTTTCTCGCCAGCCAGTTCCTGGCGATGCTGGAGGGCGATCTGTGGCGCGACCTGGCCGGGGCCGCGAACGCCGCCGCCAGCGCGCTGGGTGCGGCGGCGGCGGGGGCGGGCTATCCGCCCGTCTATCCGGTGCAGGCCAACGAGGTGTTTCTCGGCCTGCCCGTTGCGCTTGCGGCGAAGCTGAAAGAGGCCGGGGCGGTGTTCTATCCCTGGACGCCGGAGAGCGGCGAGACAGGGCTTTACCGCTTCGTCTGCTCCTATGCGACCCGGCCCGAGGAGGTCGAGTTGCTGGCAGATCGATTAAAATCTGCGCTTTCCTGAAACCGAAACGCAATCGGCCCCGCCCTATCGTGACCCGGCTTGGAATCTGGCCGAGGGCGTATGGCACCCTTTGACGACGAGATCGACGAAGCCGCGATGGCGGAGGCCGAGGCTGCGCTGAAGGCGCTGGCCGAGGAATACCCCGCCTATGCCGAGGCCGATGTCGAGCAGATGGCGGCCTCGATCGCCGCCCTGCAGGCGGCCGGGGGCGCGGATGCCGGCCTCGTCGCGGAGGTCTATGCGACGGCCCACAACATCAAGGGCCAGGGTTCCGCATTCGGCTATGACCTGATGACCGAGCTGGGCGAGGCGCTGTGTACGCTGACACGCGACCGCGCGGCGCTGGACGCCGGCCCGCTGGCTGCGGCCGCCGCCCTGATCGCGGCCTGCCGCACCGTCCTGACCGAGCGCCTGACCGGTGACGGCGGCGTTTTCGGGGCGCAGCTTCGCGCCAATCTCGGCCTCAGCCTGAAGGCGGCCTGAGCTTAACCTACCCTTCAAGGTTGTATCGGAGGATGGGTACGGGTGCGGCCTTTCGCCTGCCCGAACGCCGGAGAGGCGAGATCATCTGATGCGTTCGATGACGCCCAAGCGCGACAAGAGCGGCTATCGCAAGATCACCCAGAAAGAGGCGCATCTCATCGCGACGCGCCATGAAATGCTCTATGCCGGGCGCATGGGCGGGGCGCGCGCCTCGTTCGCCTTCTGCGATCTCACGGGCCTCGACCTGTCGGGCCGGGCGCTCAACGACGCCGATTTTTCCGGCGCGATCCTGGCCGAAGTGAACTTCGAGCGGGCGAAGCTTGAGAACGCCATCTTCTTCGCCGCCGATCTGCGCCGGGCCAATCTCAAGTCTGCGGCCATGCGCCGGGCCGATATGCGCGGCGCCTCGATGCGCGGCGCGGACCTGACCGGCGCCGATCTTTTCGAATGCGACCTGCGCGAAGGCGTGATCGCCCAGCGCGACCGCAGCGGCGGCTTCAGGATGCTGCGGCATAACGAAACGCCCGCCGACATGCCGGGGGCGATCCTCTCCAACGCCAATCTCGAGCGCTCCAAGATGTCGGGCGTGGTGGCGCTGGAGGCCGATTTCTCGGACGCGATCATGCGCGGCATCCGCCTGACGCGCGCCAATCTGCGCCAGGCGAACCTCAAAGGCGCGATCCTGGAGAACGCAGACCTTTCGGGCGCCGATCTTTCGGGCGCCAATCTTGCCGGCGCGGTGCTGACCGGCGCGAAGATCCTGATGGCGCGTACCGACGGCGCGGACATGACCGGCGTCATCACCGAAGCGCCGTGCGGGATATCGCCGGACGATCTGCCGGAACCGATCTTCACGATACTGCGCCGGCACGGCGAATGGGTGGAGAGCGGCGGCGCGTCGGGCAAGCCGGCCGCGCTGGCGAATGTCGATCTGCGCACCGTCGGCGGCCTCGCCGGCTACGACCTCACCGCTTTGCTTGCGCCCAGGGCGACGCTTTACGGCGTGTTCCTGGAAGGCGTGCGCCTGCAGGGCGCGCAGCTTGCGGGCGCCGATCTTCGCGGCGCGAAACTGCGCGGGGCGGATCTGCGCGGGATCAACCTGAAAGAGGCGCGCCTGTCGGGGGCCGATCTTCGCGATGTCAATCTCGGCCCGCTGATCATCGCGGGCGAGCGGCTGATGCCGGCGCAGCTCGCGAAGGCGGATCTGCGAAACGCCGATCTGCGCGGCGCCGATCTCAGCCATGCGGGCCTCGGACAGGCCGACATCTCGTTCGCGAATTTCACCGGCGCAAATCTGCGGAAGGCGGATTTCACCGGTGTGACGCTGGAGGGCGCGGTCATCCCGCGCGAACAGCTGCGCGAGACGCTGATCGATGCGAATGCCGGTCTCGCCGCCGTCCGCTGACCGCTAGCGCGTCAGACGATCGGTCCGGCGCCGAAGGCGAGGAAGGCGAACGCCGCCAGCATCAACGGCCAGGCGACGAGCGGACCGGCCGCAGCCGCAGCGATGGAGCTGCGCGGCCGCCATCCCAGACCATGCGCGATGCTGGCGCCGATGCCGATCAGCATGACCGGCATGACGGCCTGGGTGAGCAGCGCGTCGCCGCGCATCAGCACGCCGGGAAAGACGATGAGCGCAACCAGCAGGAGCGCTGCGAGCGCCAGCGAGGCGATGCGCGCAACCGGAATCATCGAGGTGCGCGCTTGCGCGACGGCGGCCTGCGGGAGAGAGGCGCTGTAGCTGCGATCGTTCATGGCATCGCTCCGCTTTGCTGGCGCTTGCGCGCGTGTCTCGTCCCTCGAGTGGAAGATTTAGGTGCGCGCGGCGCGCATGCCAGTCACGAAAATGACGCGCGACATTCTGCCATGCTCAAAACTGTCGCAGGGGACGTGGCGTCAAACGAAAAGGGCGCATCGGGTCCAACCCGATGCGCCCGATCCGAAGGGGGCAGTCTTTGGCTTCAGTCGCGCTTAGGCGGCCTTGGCCTCGATCGTCGCGGCGGCGTTCGCGTTCGCGCCGATCTCGATGCGGCGGGGCTTCTTCGCGTCGGGGATGACGCGCTTCAGCTCGACATGCAGAAGGCCATGCTCAAGCTTCGCGCCGGTCACCTCGACGTGATCGGCAAGCTGGAAGCGGCGCTCGAAGGCGCGGGCGGCGATGCCCTGATGCAGATAGGCCTGCTTCTTGTCGTCATCGGCGCGTTTGCCGGTGATGGTGAGCGCGCTTTCCTTGACCTCGATGGAGAGGTCGGTCTCCGCGAAGCCGGCGACCGCCATGGTGATGCGGTAGTCGTTCTCGCCGAGGCGCTCGATATTGTACGGGGGGTAGCTCTGCCCCTGGGCGTCGTTCACGCCGTCAAGCAGGTTGAACAGACGGTCGAAGCCGACGGTCGAACGGTAAAGGGGCGACAGGTCGAAACGCATGGAAATCCTCCAGATGAGCGATTTGCCCGGCGAACCGCCGCAAGGGCCGGCACGCAGGGGGTAAACGCCGCCCCCGGACATCCAGCGGGCGGCACTCATCGATGTAGAGGCGCGGACGGCGGGTTCAAGACCCGCCGCCAAACGATTTTTCCTAGTACTTGCTGTAGGCCGAAACCTGGCCGTTCTGCACCCGGCATTCGCCGTCGAAGCGGCGCGCCTTGCCGTTGTGGAACCTGACGACCAGCGTCACCTCCAGATCGAAAGCGCGGCGCGCGCGGGGAACCACCTGATCGACGCTTTCGAACACCACGCCGGCGGCGCCGCGTTCCATCTCGCGCGCTTCGGCCGCATAGGCGCAGGCCTCGATGGCGTCGGCGACGCCGGAGCCGACCGAGCGGCCATTCAGTTCATCGTCGGCGCGCCATTCGTCCATCGTGCCGTCGGCTTCCAGTTCGGCGAGGACTTCGTCCACGTCGTATTCGGGCTGGGCCTCCGGACGCGGGCGGGCGCGGCCTTCCAGGATGCGGAAAACTCCGCGGCAGCCCTGATCGGTCCACACGCCGCCGGAATCGTAACCCCAGGAGCTGCCCAGCGTGCAGGGCGTCGTCGATTTCTGCTCGGCGAGTTCGACGCCGAAGCGCGTATCGACCGGGCAATAGGTGTAGCGGTAGCCGCCGCTGGAACATTCGACCAGATAGTCGGCGAAGGCAGGCGCCGCGAGCGAGAACGCCGTCGCAAGCGCGGCCGTGAGGCGCAGGATCGTCATCTGTTTTTCAGCCCTTGTGCGCAGCGGCGCGCTCGACGCCTTCCACGATCATCTTCGCGGCGTCGTCCGGCCCCAGCCAGTCGACCACCTTCACCCATTTGCCCTTTTCGAGATCCTTGTAGTGCTCGAAGAAGTGCTGGATCTGTTCGGTGAGGATCGAGGGCAAATCCCTGTAGCTCTTCACCGCGCTGTAATAGGGGTGGAGCTTGTCGACGGGGACGCAGAGGATTTTCTCGTCCACGCCTTTCTCGTCCTGCATCAGCAGCACGCCGACCGGGCGGCAGCGCACGACGCAACCCGACACCACCGGCGAGGGCGCGACCAGCACCACGTCACACGGGTCGCCGTCCTGGCTGAGCGTGTTGGGGATGAAGCCGTAATTGCAGGGATAGTACATCGCCGTGTGCAGGAAGCGGTCGACGACCATGGCGCCCGAGGCCTTGTCGATCTCGTACTTCACCGGCGCGGCGCCCTGCGGGATCTCGATGAGGACGTTGACGTCCCAGGGCGGGTTCTCGCCGGTCTTGATCTTGCTGATGTCCATGACGTTACCTGAACGCCGCAGCTTCATCGCGGGCGGCTGCCGCACTGTTATCAAGGCCGGGGAGGGCGGGTGAAGCGTATTCTGATCTATGGCGCCCTGCTGGCGAGCGGCACTTTGGCGCTGCAGTGGCTGGACTATCAGCGGCTGGCCCGGCTGCAGCCGATGGAGGTGCTGCTGGCCGCGGTGGCGACGGCGTTCCTGATCCTCGGCATCTATATCGGGACGCGGGTCGCGCCCGCCCCGCCCGCCGTTCCGTTCGACGGCAACCCCAAGGCGCAGGCGGCGCTGGGGATTTCGCCCCGCGAGCTGGACGTGCTGAACGAGATCGCGGCCGGGCGGTCGAACAAGGAGATCGCGCAGTCGCTGGGCGTATCCCCCAACACGGTGAAGACCCATATCGCCCGGCTGTTCGAGAAGCTGGAGGCCAAGCGGCGGACCGACGCGCTGGCCAAGGCTCGCGAACTGGGCCTCGTGCCCTGAATCGCAAGATTTTCCGGGTGATTTCGGCCAAATCATACTTTCGGGCGATTGGCGGCGTGGACGGCTTCGTCATGCTGACCGGGCAAATCGCGAACTGAAGGATCGCCCAGACCATGACCGCCACCCTGCCCTCCATCCTGAAATACGGCCTTATCGCCGGGTTGATCGTCGGCATCCCGATGATCCTGCTCGCCATGACCATGCAGTCGAACCCGCTGCCCATATGGGCCGGCATGGCGATCGGCTACACGACCATGCTGGTGGCGCTGAGCGCCGTTTTCATCGCCATCAAGCGCCGCCGCGACGACGATCTGGGCGGCGTGATCCGGTTCCTGCCGGCGCTGGGACTGGGGCTTGGCATCAGCCTTGTCGCGGCGCTGATCTATGTCGCGGCCTGGGAGCTGGCGCTCGCCGTCACGGGCATGGATTACGGCGCGGTCTTTACCGGGGCGCTGATCGAGGCGGAGAAGGCCAGGGGCGTTTCGGGTGCGGCGCTGGACCAGTTCATCGCGGGGATGCGGCAGTTCGAGGCCGACTATCGCGATCCGCTGTACCGGATGCCGATGACGTTCACGGAGATCTTCCCCGTCGGCGTGCTGGTGTCGCTGGTGTCGGCGGGGTTGCTGTCGAACCGCCGCTTCCTTCCCGCCCGCCGGGCCGTTGCGGCCTGAGGCCTACCAGCGCCAGGCGAGGTGGATGGCGCCGAAGACGAAGAAGATCGCCATCACGATATAGATGAGCTGCGAGGCGAGCGGCTCATGCACGCGGATGCCGAAGACGGTATGCACGAGATTGGCGAGGAACGATCCCTCATTCGGGTTCGCCTCGCCGGCGCGGAAGCGGCCGTGCTTCAGCCAGCTTTCGGCGTTGTCGAGAAGGCAGCTGTCCTTGTTCAGCCGCCACTGCACGACCAGCGCCATCATGAAAACGAGATAGCCGATCAGGACGCCCTTCACGGGGATCAGCCAGCCGAGCGCGCCGAAAGCCAGCGCCGCGTAGTGGACGATCCTGAGCGTTGCAATGATCGCGGCGGTCACGGGCGTAGACCGAAGGCGGACGGACCCGGCCGGCGGAGCGGCGCGGCGAGATTGGCGAACTCGACGAGCATGGGCCGCGTGTCGCGTGGGTCGATGATGTCTTCCATGAGGAAGCCTTCGGCGGTGCGGAAGGGCGAGCGCACCTGCTCCATGCGGGCCTGGATGTCGGCGAGCAGTTGTTCCGGGTCGTCGCTGGCCGCGAGGTCGGACTTGAAGGCGGCCTCGATGCCGCCCTCCATGGGCAGAGAACCCCAGTCGCCGCTGGGCCAGGCGAAGCGGTAGTGCAGGCGCGTGGCGTTGGCGTTGGCGGCGCCCGCGACGCCGAAGCATTTGCGGATGAGGACCGAACACCAGGGCACTGTCGCCTGATAGACGGCGGCGAGCGCCCGGCTGCCGTGACGGATCGTCGCCGCCGTCTCGGCCGCGACACCGACGACGAAGCCGGGATTGTCGACGAAATTGACGACCGGCAGGTGGAAGGTTTCCGCCATGTCGAGGAAGCGGATCAGCTTGTGGCTGGCGTCCGCCGTCCAGCCGCCGCCATAGAAGTAAGGATCGTTGGCGATGATCGCGACAGGCCAGCCGTCGATGCGGGCGAGGCCGGTGATGGCGGAGCGGCCGTTGAACCTGCCGATCTCGAAGAAGCTGCCGCTATCGACGCAGGACTCGACGATCTGGCGCATTTTGTAGACCTGCCGCCGGTTGCGCGGGACGATGGAGAGAAGCTTCTCCTCGCGGCGGTTCGGATCGTCGGTGGGCTGCGTGCGCGGCGGCAGATCGTAAACCGACGAAGGCAGGTAGGAGAGAAAGCGCCGGGCGCGGGCGAAAGCGTCGTCCTCGCTTGTCGCCTCGTCGTCGATGGAGCCGTTGCGGGTGTGGATCTTCGAGCCGCCGAGCGTTTCCTTGTCGACGTCTTCGCCGAGACGCTTCACCACCGGCGGGCCGGCGGCGAAGAGCGACGACACGCCGGCGACCATCACCGAGTAATGCGAGGTCACGGCCCGCGCGGCGCCGAGGCCGGCGGTCGGGCCGAGCGCCAATGCGACGACGGGCACGGTCGCGAGATTGGCGACGACGTGATCCCAGCCGGGATTGGCCGGAACATAGGTGCGGGCGTCGACATCCAGCGATTTGACCGAGCCGCCGCCGCCCGTGCCGTCGATCAGGCGGACGATCGGCAGGCGCAGTTCGCGCGCCATCTGCTCCGCCATCACCTGCTTCTGCCAGATCGCGGCGTCGGCGGCGCCGCCGCGCACGGTGAAGTCGTCGCCCTGCAGCACGACCGGGCGGCCATCGATGGCGGCGCGGCCGAGGACGGTGTTGGCGGGCGACAGCGAGATGAGCTTGCCGTCCTTGTCGTACACCGCCTTGCCGGACAGCGATCCGATCTCGCGGAAGGAGCCTTCGTCCGCGATGCGCTGGATGCGCTCGCGGACGGTCAGCTTGCCCTGCGCGTGCTGGCGCTCGACCTTGTCCGGCCCGCCCATTTCGCGCGTCATGGCCTGACGGCGGGCGATCTCGTCGATCTCGGGCCGCCAGCTCATCGGATCAGGACAGCGTGACGAGGCAGCGGCGGTTCGACACCGCCGTCTCGCCGGTGACGCCGGGGACGAGCGGATCGGCGGGGCCTTTGCCGACAGCCGTAATGGCGCCGCCGGGCACGCCCAGCTTCACGAGATCGGCCTTCACGCGGTCGGCGCGCTTCTGCGTCAGCGCCGTGTTGGCGGCGACATCGTCGGAGGCGTTGTCGCTGTAGCATTCCACCGTCGCCGCGTTGAAGCTGCCGGCGGCGTGGGCTTCGGCGATGACTTCCAGCACATCCTTGCCGTCGGACGGAATGCGGGCGTCGCCCTTGTCGAAGAAGACGGGGTAGCTGCCCGTAGGTTTAAGCTTCACATGATGGGTGCAGCCGGCGGCGAACAGGAGCGCTCCGACGACAAGGACTTTCGGGATGTTCATCACCGTCTCCGATCAGGTCAGATCGATGACGCAGCGCCGGTTGGAGACAGCAGTCTCCGGCGCGGCATCGGGCACGAGAGGGTCGGAAAAGCCGAGGCCGACAGCCGTGACCGCAGCATCCGGCACGCCGTAACGCACCAGTTCGGTCTTGATGCGGCGGGCGCGGTCCTCGGTGAGGGGGATGTTGACGGACTGTGACGCGACATTGTCGCTGTGGCATTCGACCTTGACCGCCGTGTAGCCGACGCGCGCGAAGATCTCGGCGATCTGGGGCAGAAGCGATTGCGCTTCATCGGGGATTTGCGGGCCGGCGTGGTCGAAAAATATGGTGAAGCTGCGTGGCGGCTTGAGGTCCGGCGTCGGCAGCGGCGGCGCTGCTTCCTCGGCCATGGCCGGCAACGCCAGGACGGTTGTGATGACGGCAGCAAGAAACACGGAACGCATGGAATCCCCCCGAAGCGGCGTGAGCCTAGGGCCTTGCAGCGCCGCCGTGAAGCCGGGCGCCGTTAACCCCAAAGGGCGCCGATGCGCGTGAAGTTGGCGCGCGCCGTCTCCATGCGGTTCTTCAGCCGCTTGCGGGCCGCGCCGCCGTCGAGCAGGGCATCCTCGGCCCGGTCGATGGCGAGGCCGGTGAAGAGCCACATCAGCAGGCGCGTGTTGGTGACATAGGGTTCGCGGATGAAGCCGCGCATTTCGGTTTCCAGGCGCGTGAGGTGATAGCGGGCCTGCTTCACGGCATCGGTGACGTCGCGCGGGCCGCCGGCGACCTCGGCGGCGCGGATGTCGAGCAGCGAGGCCTGCAGGACCAGACGGGCGTGGCAGAGATAGCGGTGGCATTCCTCGCGCAGGATCGCCTGGCTGCGGGCTTCGTCGGTCGAGTCCATCAGTTTGGCGAAGATGGCCTCGGCGTCTTCCAGCGCGTCGAGGGCGCGTTCCTGGCGCTGCTGGGTGTCGCCGACATGGGCGCCCGCGACGTTGAAGGCGCTGCCGATATCGCGGGGCGGATTGAGGATGGTTTCCTCCAGCGTGCCGCGGCCGCGCAGGCGCGCTTCATCGGGGCGGAGATCGAGGTCGAAGGCGAAGGCGCGTTCCAGCGCCTCGAAATAGGCCGGCATGTGCAGGGCCGATCTGAAGACGTGCAGGCAGAACTGTTCGCGGATGTCCTTTGCCGTGAGCGTGGGATTCCAGGCGAGGCGGGCGAAGGCGAAGGCGTTGAGGTTCGGGGCCGGGAAAGGCATCGAGCCGGTCGCCAGCGCGCCGACGGCGTCTGCGCCATTCGCGGCGTAGAAGGCGAGGTCGCGGCGGATGACATCGACCATCGGCGGGGCGACGATCTTGAAGAGAATGGCGTCGAGCCAATACTCGAAGACGCGGGCGCGGCCGGGATAGAGCGCGGCGTTGGCGCGCCACAGATCGGGGTATTTCGCGTTGACCGGATGGTCGGCGTCGATGGCCCTGGCGTAGCAGCGCAGGCGCGGCGCGAAGGTGAGCGCGACATTGGCGGCGGGCGCAATGCGCGGCGGCGCTTCGGTGTCGTGATAGGAGAGCCAGGCGAGCTGGGCGTCCGGTTCGGCCGCCGCGAGAACTTCGGCGACGGCGTTGATGGCGATCATCGCCTGATCGGAGGCGGAATGGCCCGAGGCCGCAGCTTCTTCGCACCAGCCGCCATCGGGCAGGTCGTCGGGCCAGAGGTGATAGATGTCGAAGCCCGGATTGGCGGCGAACCATTCTGCGGCGTTCGTCTTGATGGCGGCGATGGCGCCGGGATCGAGGACGTTGAGGTTGTAGCGCGCATCGCGCTGGCCGCCGCGCACGGGGAAGCGTTCGGGATGGGCGGCGAAATCGGCGCGCGGCAGGAGCGCCGGCAGGCCGTGACCGCCGAGTTCCAGCGTCATGCCGAAGGAGCGGGCGAGGGCGACGGCGTCCGCGCGCATCGCCTGCCACTGGCGCGCCGGGATGGCGCCGAGGCCGGCGCCATGCTCGTCGATGTGGAAGAAGATCGTGTTGAGGCGGTTGCGGGCCGCCCACCTGATCCAGGCGGCGGCATCGGCCATGAAGGCGTGATGGCCGAGGATGAGGCTGCGCCCGGCGATGGCCGGACTCTGGCGGCCGCGCGTGGCGGGGAGTTCGTCCGGCGCTTCGGGGACGACAATCATGTCGTCGCCGGGGGCGGGCCAGGCGAAGCCGATGGCTTCCAGCAGATCATAGACGGCGTGGAGCGCCCCCTGCGGTCCGTCGGCGGCGATGGTCACCGCGCCGCCCTCGACCGACCAGTCGAAGCCTTCGCCTGTCGCGCCATGGCCGATCGCGATGCCGGTGAGGCCGTGTCCCTCAAGACGCGCCAGATGCGCAGTCAGTTCTGCGGCCGCGACGGCTGCGAGCGCCGAGCCTTCGGGGAAAATGATATGGGGCGCGGCGGCGGGCATGGCTTCGGCTCTGTTTCGGGCGTGGCTTTTCGGCTATTGCTGGTGAGGACACAACGGCCTGACAAGAGCCGTTTCGGGAGGAGTGACATGAGCCAGGAATTGATCGCTGAAATCACGGCCGGCCTCGCCAAGGTGATCGGCGAGAATTCAGGTTTCGGATCGGTCTTGAAGTTCGACTACGAAGGCGCGGGCGTGACGCGGGTCGACGGCAAGAACGTGCCGAACACCGTTTCCAACGAGGACGGCCCCGCCGATTGCACCATCGTCATCTCGGCCGAGAATCTGATGAAGATGTTCAAGCGCGAGCTGGACCCGACCATGGCGTTCATGCAGGGCAAGATGAAGGTGAACGGCGACATGTCGGTCGCCATGAAGCTCGGCCCCATCCTGCAGAAGGCGGCCGCTGCGGCCGGTGTCTGACGTTTGCGCCTGACGGAGATCGCGGAAAACCCCGCCCCGCCGGGCTGGACCCTGCACCAGGTGAGCGCGGCGGACGGCGTGACGCTGCGCGCCGCCGTGTGGCCCGCCACGGCGCCGCAGCCGCGCGGCACCATCGTGGTCTGCACGGGCCGGACCGAGTTCATCGAGAAATATTTCGAGTTCATCGGCGAGATCCTCAGCCGGGGCTATGGCGTGGTGTGCTTCGACTGGCGCGGGCAGGGGCTGTCGCAGCGCGTGGCGGCGGACCGCACCGCAGGGCATGTGAAGCGCTTTTCCGATTACGATCTGGACCTTGAGGCGATCGTCGCCGCTCTGCTGCCCGCGATGCCCAAACCCTATGTGTTGTTCGGGCATTCGATGGGCGGGCATATTGCGCTGCGTTATCTCGCCAGCCATCCCGAGACGTTCGAGCGGGCGTTCCTGTCGGCGCCGATGCTGAAGGCGTGGATGCCGGCGGCGCTGCGCCTCATCTCGGTGCCGCTGGCGGGAAGCATGCGGATGCTGGGGCGGGGCGAAGGCTTCACGCCGGGGGGCAAGGGCAATGACGGCGTCGCGATGCCGTTCGAGCAGAACCGCGTCACCACCGACCGCAAGCGCTATGACCGCAACAATGCGATCCTGAAGGCTGATCCGGAGCTGGCGATCTGCGGTCCGAGCTGGGGCTGGGTGGGGGAGGCCTTCGCCTCGATGCGGGTGCTGCGCCGCAAATCCTTCGGGCGGCGCATCCAGTGTCCGCTGCTGATCGCCGGCGCGGCGCATGACCGGATCGTCAATCAGGGGCCGGATGTGACGCTGATCCGCAATGTGAAGCGCGGGCTTTTCGTGCTGTTTTCCGACGCCGAGCATGAGCTGGTGCAGGAGCGCGACGAGGTGCGGCGGGTGTTCTGGACGGCGGCGGACGCATTTTTATCCGCGCAATAGGAATTTGGGCCTTGATAAGCGCGCGGTCGAACCGTATATAGGATTTATGTCCGTTATCAGGTGAGGCGGGCGGCGGCCCCTCGCCTGACTTTTTCAGGAGAATTCGGGATGTTGGAACGCTTCCATGCGGAGCGCGCAGATTTGCGCGTGGTGGTTTGGGGTGGCGGATCGCGGCGCGTTGAAGCCGTGGATGGTCCGCCTTCGCGGACCATGACGGGTTGGGATGGCTGGAAGGGCCGGCGCCCCCGCACCTCTGCTGACGTGCTTCGCGTGTCCGTCCTCTCCCGGCCTACGCGCGGAGAGGTGTTGGCTGCGTCAGCGGAGGAGTTTCAGGAGCTGGGCGTGGAGGCGTTCGTCGCCGCTGGCGACGACCTGGCCGCCGTCCTGGGCGTCGCCGCCGGACCAGGTGGTGACGATGCCGCCGGCGCCCTCGACGATGGGGATGAGGGCCTGGATGTCCCAGGGCTGGAGCGCGCTTTCGATGACTGCGTCCATGAAGCCCATGGCGAGAAGGCCATAGGCATAGCAATCGCCGCCGAAGCGCGACATGCGCGCCTTCGCATCGATGGCGCGGAAGGATTTCTGTTCGGCGTCGGAGAAATAGCTCCACGGGTGCGTGGAGGAGATGACCGCCTCGGCGACGGTGGCGCAGGAGCGCGTCTTCAGCCGCTGCACCTTGCCGCCGGCGTGAAGCTCGGTGCGGCCGGAATGGCCGATCCAGCGTTCGCACGTGAAGGGTTGATCGAGCAGGCCAAGCACCGGCGCGGCGCCATCGTTCAGCGCGATGAGCGTGCCCCATTGCGGGCCGCCGGTGATGAAGGCGCGCGTGCCGTCGATGGGGTCCAGCACCCAGGTGAGCGGCGATGCGCCGGGTTCGTGCCCGTGTTCCTCGCCCAGAATGCCGTGGGAGGGATGTTCGGCGGCGATGAGCGCGCGGATCGCGGTTTCGGCATCGCGGTCAGCCGCCGTGACGGGGTCGTAGGCGGCGCCCTTGGCCGCGCCCTTGTCGTCGGCGGCGAGGCCGGTGCGGAAGAAGGGCAGGATCGCGGCGCCGCTGGCATCGGCGAGGCGATGGGCGAAGGCGGCGAGCGTGGTGAGATCTGTGGCCATGGCCGACATTTCGCGCATGGCGGCGCATGCGCGCAAGGTCACGGCCTTGTCGCTGGCCTTCGGATGCCGTGGCGGCTAAAGGGATTCGGTACGGGAGACACGCGATGAAAGCCTTTTTCGCCCTGATTTTCGCGCTGGTGCTGGGTGGCGCAGCGCTGGCCGCGCCGACGCGGTTCACCGTGACGGTGAGCGGCGAGGGGCCGGACATCATCCTGATCCCGGGGCTTTCCTCGGCGCCGCATGTCTTTGACGGGCTGGCGCCGATGCTGGAGGCGACGCACCGCGTCCACCGCATCCAGATCGCCGGCTTCGCCGGACTTGCCGCCGGGCCGAATGCGGAGGGCGATATCCTGGACGGCGTGCGGGACGAGCTGATCGCCTATATCGGCGAGAACGGCCTGAAGAAACCGGCGCTGATCGGCCATTCGATGGGCGGTCTTCTGTCGTTGCTGGTCGCGGCGAAAGCGCCGGATGCGGTGGGCCGCGTGATGGTGATCGATGCGCTGCCGTTCTTCTCGCTGCTCATCAATCCGATGGCGACATCCGACATGGTGAAGCCCTTCGCGGCGCAGGCCAAGGCGCAGATGATGGCGCTGTCGGACGAGCAGTTCGCCGCCAGCCAGCGCCAGACCCTGGCGATCCTGACCAAGACGCCGGACGGCGTGGAGAAAGCGCTGGTGGATTCGCTCGCCAGCGACCGCGCCGTCGTCGCCGAGACGATGGCCGAGGTGATGGTGCGCGATGCGCGGAGCGAAATTCCGGCCATCACCGTGCCGGTGACGGTGCTGCAGGCCTGGGACAACACCATGCCGGCGCAGAAAGAGGCCTATGTGAAGCTGTGGGCGGATGCCTATGCGGCGCTGCCCGGCGTGCAGATGAAGGTGATCGAGAACTCGTATCACTTCATCATGTGGGACCAGCCGCAGGCCTTCGCCGACGCCGTGACGGCGTTCCTGGCGGAGTAGAGTGGGCGGCGGCATCGTCCGCTCATTGTGTGGTTTTCCCGCCCTTGGGGCGCGACGCTCGGGAGCATAACTTGAATATTTTCGGAATTTGTGGGCCGTAAATAGGGAAAATTGGCCTACAACGCAGAGTAGCGAGCAATAAGCTGCTTTTTTTTTGAGATTCGTATCAGTATATTGGAATTTTTCGTAAATATTTCCCATTAAGGTCGTAAAAATCGCCACGGGACACGAAGAGGCGCGCCTAATGTCGGCATTTTCCACCGGCAGATACCCAGAGGTGTTTGTCTCGCACACCGCCATATCGAAGGCCGTCTACGACGCCGTCGCGCGCGGCGAATTGCGCCGCATCGGCACCCGCCTCTACACTCGCAATTTCTCGGAAAATCCCGACCGGCTGGTGCGCCGCAACTGGCATCATCTCATCACGGGCTACTACCCCGATGCTCTCATCACCGACCGCACCGCGCTTGAGAACAAGCCTGCTGCGGACGGCTCCGTTTTCCTGATTTCGGAAAAGGGCACGGAGACGCAGCTTCCCGGCCTTACCTTCCGCCCCCGGCAGGGAGCGGCAGCCATCGACAGCGACAGGCCATTCATCGGCGGCGCGCGACTAGCTTCGACCGCGCGGGCTTACCTTGAGAACATGCGCCCCTCGCGCGCGCGGGGCGGGCGGGCGACGCGCACCTTGTCGCGCGGCGAACTGGAGCAGCGTCTCGATGCGCTGTTGCGCACTCAGGGCGAAGGATCCCTCAACAAGCTGCGCGACGACGCACGCGTCATCGCGCCAGAGCTTGGCCTCGAGGCCGAGTTCTGATGCGCTCAACAATCTGATAGGGGCCTTTCTAGGTACACGGGAAGCCAGGACCGAAAGCGCAGTGGGCAAGGCCCGCGTGGCAGGGCATCCTTACGATCCCGATCGCGTCACGTTGTTCGAGACATTGTTCGGCGCGTTGCGAGAGACCATCCCCGCGCCGCGTCAAGCCTCGGCGCGCGACGCCTCATCCGCTGTCAATCTCGCCTTCTTTGAAGCCTATTTCTCCAACTTCATCGAAGGCACCGAGTTCAGCGTGCAGGAGGCGCGCGAGATCGTCTTTGAGGGAGCCATCCCTTCAGAGCGGCCCGAGGATGCCCATGACGTATTAGGTACCTTCCGCATCGTGTCCGACATCCAGGACATGAGCACGCTGCCCACGAGCGGCAAGGAGTTTCAAGATATTCTGCGTCGCCGCCATGCGATGCTGATGCAGGCGCGGCCGGACAAAAATCCCGGCAACTTCAAAACCAAGGTCAACCAAGCGGGCAACACCGTCTTCGTCGCACCTGACCTTACGAACGGCACACTTGAGCGCGGCTTTGAGTTCTATCTCGCCTTGGAAGAACCATTCCAGCGGGCCGTGTACATGATGATGCTGGTGAGCGAAGTGCATCCGTTTGTGGACGGCAACGGACGTATTGCCCGCATCATGATGAACGCCGAACTGGTCGCTGCGGGTCAGGAGCGGATCATCATTCCCACGGCCTATCGCACCGACTATCTCGGCGCACTCAAGGCATTCTCGCAGAACGGCCAGTGCGCGCCCTCCCTCCGCATGCTTGAGGCCGCCCAGCGCTACACTGGCATGATCGACTGGCGGAGCTTCGAGAGCGCTAATGCCATGCTCGGCGACTCCAACGCCTTCGCAGAAGGCGCAGATGCGAAGCTTCGGGTTCCCAAGGTGTAGGCCGCCCGGTGGGCGGCCTTTTGCCGATCAGGCGTCGACCTTTTCGGCGCGTTTGCGCATGTGGGGGACGAGCTGCTTCTTGCGGAGGCGGATCGATTTCGGCGTCACTTCGACGAGTTCGTCGGTGTCGATATAGGCGATGGCCTGTTCCAGCGTCATCACGCGGTGCGGGGTGAGGCGGACGGCCTCGTCCTTGCCGGCGGCGCGGAAATTGGTGAGCTGCTTGGACTTCAGCGGGTTGACGTCCATGTCGTTGTCGCGCGCGCTCTCGCCGATGATCATGCCCTGATAGAGCTTGGTGCCGGTGGTGACGAAGAGCGTGCCGCGCTCTTCCAGATACCAGAGCGCGTAGGTGACGGCTTCGCCGTCTTCGAGGCTGATCAGCACGCCGCGCGGGCGGCCTTCCATCGCGCCCTTGTAGGGGCCGTAATCCTTGAACACGCGGTTCATGATGCCGGTGCCGCGCGTGTCGGTGAGGAACTGGCCGTGATAGCCGATGAGGCCGCGCGAGGGGGCGTAGAAGGTGATGCGCGTCTTGCCGGCGCCGGTGGGGCGCATGTCGGTCATTTCGGCCTTGCGGAGCGCCATCTTCTCGATGACGACGCCGGTATAGGCGTCGTCCACGTCGACATAGACCTCTTCCATCGGCTCCTGGCGCTCGCCGGTCGTCTCGTCGTTGCGGAAGAGCACGCGGGGGCGCGAGATCGAGACCTCGAAGCCTTCGCGGCGCATCGACTCGATCAGCACGCCGAGCTGGAGTTCGCCGCGGCCGGAGACTTCGAACGCGTCCTTCGACTCGCTCTCCTTCACCTTGATGGCGACGTTGCCTTCGGCCTCGCGGAACAGGCGCTCGCGGATGACGCGGCTCTGCACCTTGTCGCCTTCGCGGCCGGCGAGCGGCGAGTCGTTCACGCCGACGGTGATCGAGATGGTCGGCGGATCGACGGGGATGGCGACCAGCGGCTCTTCTACAGCCACATCGCAGAGCGTGTCGGCGACGGTCGCGACCGTGAGGCCGGCGATCGAGACGATGTCGCCGGCTTCGGCGCGGTCGATCGGCGCGCGGGCGAGGCCGCGGAAGGCGAGGATCTTGGTGATGCGGCCGGCTTCGAGGCGTTCGCCGGCGGCGTTCAGCGCCTTGATGTTCTTGTTGGGCGTCGCGATGCCGCTTTCGATGCGGCCGGTGAGGATGCGGCCGAGATAGGGGTCGGACTGGATGGTGGTGACCAGCATCTTGAAGGGCTGGTCGTCGGCGCCGAGCGCGGCGACCTTGGGCGCGGGGATGTAGCGGACGATCTGCTCAAACAGCGGGGTGAGCGAGGTGCGCTCGTCCTTCAGGTCGTTCACGGCCCAGCCATTGCGGCCCGACGCGTAGAGAACGGGGAAGTCGAGCTGGTCGTCGGCGGCTTCCAGCGCGAGGAAGAGATCGAAGATTTCCTCCAGCACTTCCTCGTGGCGGGCGTCCTGGCGGTCGATCTTGTTGATGACGACGATGGGCTTGAGGCCGAGCTTCAGCGCCTTGGACAGCACGAACTTGGTCTGCGGCATGACCGACTCGGCGGCGTCGACCAGCAGAACCACGCCGTCGACCATCGAGAGGATGCGCTCGACCTCGCCGCCGAAATCGGCGTGGCCGGGCGTGTCGACGATATTGATCCGGAGGCCGTTCCACTCCACGCTGGTGGCCTTGGCGAGAATGGTGATGCCGCGCTCGCGCTCCTGGTCGTTCGAATCCATCGCGCGTTCCTGAACCTGCTGGTTCTCGCGGAAGGTGCCGGACTGCTTGAGGAGCTGGTCCACCAGGGTCGTCTTGCCGTGGTCGACGTGTGCGATAATCGCGACGTTGCGGAGTTCCATCGGTAGGGGTCTCATATGGCGACGGCTTTTTGCGCGCTTATCTCACTCAAGCGCGCGCCGGGGCCCGATTGTTGCCGGAATTGGCGCGGCTTATAGGTGTTTGCACTGCAACAGGCAAGGTGAGGATGCTGCGTTCTCTCAGCCTTCTGGTGGCGATTTGCCTTGGTTTTCTCACGTTTTCGGCGGCGGCGTCGGAACTGCCGATCACCATGACCAAGCGCGGCCACCCGCTGGTGGAGGTGGCGCTGAACGGCGAGGGGCCGTTCACCATGCTGCTCGACACCGGGGCGGGGCTGACCACGGTGACCACCGGGCTGAAGGACGAGCTGAAGCTGATCAGGCTGGGACGCTCGCCCCAGCCGATGCAGCTGGCGGGCGGGACGGAGCCGGTCGATCTCTACACGCTGGGCTTCGTGACGCTGGCCGGATGGCCGGCGCCGGCGCCCATCACCGTCATCATCGACGGGCCGCTGAAATACGTGAAGCCGGCCCGGGGCATCCTGGGCATGAACGTGCTGTCGCGCTTTTCGGTGGATATCGACCAGCCGAACAAGCGTCTGGGCATAAGCGAATCCGGCACGCCGCCGCCTGCGGGCCTCGACTGGAACGCCGTGCCGATGGCGCTGCGCTATGACGATTTCGTCGTGGTGGATGTCGAGATCGGCGGGGTGAAGGCGAAGGCGGTGATCGATACCGGCGCGAACGGGACGGTCATCAACGACAGACTGGCCGCCGCGCTGGGTGTCGTGGAGGGCGCGAAGGGCGTGACCAAGGGCGAGATCCTGGCCGGCGGCGGCGAGACGCTGAAGGCCAAGGCCGGGCCTCTGGTGCTGGCGCGCGCGCAATGGGCGGAGATCGACGTGCAGGCGAGCCAGCTGCCGCTCTTCGCCGCGATGGAGATCGATGACGGGCCGGCGCTGATCCTCGGCAACAATGTGCTGGCGCAGGTGCGGCTGTTCATCGACTACCGCAACGACAAATTCTACCTGACCCTGCCGCCGGCCACGGACGTCATCGGCGCCCGGCAGTAAAATGCCTTTCGTCGCGGGAGCGCGGTGCATAGCCTGTGGCGATTCAGGCGGCGCAGGGAATCGCGGCCAGTGCAGGGTGGAATATGCCGGTCGGTGATCAGAAGCGTCAGGTCGCATCGTACGGGGCGTGGCGTTCGCCCGTGGCGCCGGATACCGCCGTGGGGGCGAGCCGGGCGGTCGCCGATGTCGAGATCGACAACGGCGTCATCTGGCTGAGCGAGCAGCGGCCGGATGCGGGCGGGCAGGCGCAGATCGTCCGGCTGCGGCCCGATGGCGTCGCCGAGGACGTGCTGCCGGCGGATTTCAGCGCGCGCAGCCGGGCGCACGAATATGGCGGCGGGGCGATCCTGGCCGACAAGGGCCTGATCTATTTCACCAACGACAGGGACCAGCGCATCTGGCGCGACCGGCCGGGGTCGAAACCGACGCCGCTGACGCCCGAGGGTCCGTGGCGCTATGCCGACATGATCGCTGATCCGTCGCGCAACCGCCTGATCGCGGTGCGCGAGGACCATTCCGGCGACGGCGAAGCGAAGAACGGATTGGTCGCCGTCGATCTGATGACCGGCGAGGTTTCCGAGCTGTGGCAGAAGAGCGATTTCGTCGCCGCGCCGCGTCTGTCGCCGGACGGCTCGCGGCTGGCCTTCATCGCCTGGGATCATCCCAACATGCCGTGGGACGCGACCACGCTGCATGTCGCGATGCTGGATACGGACGGCGCGATCACGCGCACCTTCGACATCGCGCCGGCGGGCGAAGGCTTCGCGGTGCTGCAGCCGGAATGGGCGGAAGATCTGTCGCTGTATTATCTCAGCGACGAGCCGGGCGACTGGAGCCTCTATCGCTGGCGCGCCGGATCGCGCGAGCTGGTGGCGCATCTGGACGGCGAGATCGGCGCGCCGATGTGGAATTTCCGCACGCGGTCCTATGCGATTTCCGGCGACCGCGCGGCGGCGATCCTGACCCGGAACAGCGTCGACAGTCTCGTCACCATCGACCTTTCGACCGGAACGGCGCGTCCGGCGCCGGCGCCGTTCAGCGCCATCGCGCCGCGCCTGCTGGTGGACGGGCGCAGCATCATCGCGCTCGGCGCATCGGCGGATGAGGGCTTCGCGCTGTGGCGCGTGCCGATGGATGGCGGCAAGCCGCAGCTCGCCTATCGCGCCAGGGGCGCGGCGATCGACCCGGCCTATGCCGCGCGGCCCCATCCCTTGTCGTTCCCGACCAGCCAGGGCGAGACGGCGCACGGCTTCTACTATCCGCCGCTCAATCCCGGCTTTGCGGCCCCCGAAGGCGAGCATCCGCCGCTGATCGTCACCGTCCATGGCGGGCCGACCTCGGGCGCGAAGGCGATGCTGACGCCCTGGCGCACCTACTGGACCTCGCGCGGCTTTGCGGTGCTGGACGTCAATTATCGCGGGTCGACGGGCTTCGGCCGCGCCTATCGCAAAGCGCTGGATCTCAAATGGGGCGACGTCGATATCGAGGATGTCGTCGCGGGCGCGCGCTATTGCGCCGCGAACGGCCTCGCCGATGCGGGCCGCATGACGATCTATGGCGGCAGCGCGGGCGGCTATGTCGTGCTGGCGGCGCTCGCCTTCCACCCGGACGTGTTCAAGGCGGGCGTCAATCTTTTCGGGATTTCCGATCTGGAGGCGCTGGCCCACGACACGCACAAATTCGAGGCGCACTACACCGACACGCTGATCGGCCCGCTGCCCGAAGCGAAGGACATCTATCGCGCGCGCTCGCCGCTCTATGCGGCCGATGCGATCCGCGCGCCGCTGCTGACCTTTCAGGGGCTGGACGACAAGGCGGTGCCGCCTTCGCAGAGCCAGGCGATCTATGACGCGGTGAAGGCGAAGGGCGTGGCGACCGCCTATATCGCCTATGAGGGCGAGGGCCACGGCTTCCGCAAGGCGGAGAATCTGATCCGCACGCTGACGGGGACGCATTATTTCCTGGCGCAGGTGTTCGGCCTGACGCTGCCCGATGAGCTGACGCCGATCGCGATCGACAATCTGGCTTAGGGCCGTCCTGCGCCCGGCGTCTGCACGCGCATCGTCTGGATGCGGGCGCTCATCTTCGCCTTGCATTCGTCCGGGTCGGTGCTTTCGGCGGTGAGGACGAAGAGGGTCTTGCGATCTTCGCCGCCCAGCATGCAGGCGATGGCGAGCTGTTCTGTTTTCACGCGGGCCAGCACCTCGCCGCCTTCGCGGATGTGGACGACTTCCGACGAGGAGGGCGAGGCCGACCATATCGCGCCATCGGCGTCGAGGCAGATGCCGTCGGGCAGCGCGCCTTCGGGCAATGCCGCCCAGATGCGGCGGTTGGTGAGCGCGCCGTCAGCGCCAAGGTCGAAGGCGGTGAGGACGCGCGAGAAGCTTTCGCCGACGATCAGCGTGCCGCCATCGGGCGTGATGACCGCGCCGTTGGGGAACATCATGTCTTCGGCGGCGACGGTGACGGCGCCGTCCGGCGCGACACGGGCGAGCTTCGCGGCCTTCACCTCGCCCATCGGATGCAGCGAGAAGCCGAAATTGCCGACAAAGGCGTTGTCGTGCGCGTCGATGACCATGTCGTTGCAGAGGCCGGTGGCGATGCCCGACAGATCGCCATGCATCGCGAAGCCGCCGTCGGCCGCCTGCACCAGCACGCGCTTGTCGGCCATCGAGACGACGAGCATGCGCCCGTCGCTGAGCCAGCCGAGGCCGGAGACGGGGCCGCCGAACGCCGCGACGGTGCGGCGCTCGCCCGTTTCTGTCACGCGCACGACCTCATGCGCGTGCATGTCGGAGAACCACAGCGCGCCGTCATGCCAGCGCGGGCCTTCGGGGAAGGCGAGGCCGTAGAGAATGGTCTTCAGTCCGGTCATGGCGTTTCCAGTTTCAGTTCCACGCGCACCACGGTCGCATCGCCGCGTTCGGAGCGGGCGGTGAAGCCCAGCTTGCGCGAAAGTTTCAGCATGCCCTGATTTTCATGCAGCACGATGCCGAAGATCGATTTGAGGTTCTGCGTGCGGGCATAGGCGATGATCCGCTCCATCAGCAGGCGGCCGAAGCCCTTGCCCTGCTGGTCGCTGCGGACGGTGACGGCGAATTCCGCCGTGTCGCCGCGCGCCTCGCGGTGCAGGCGCACGACGCCGAGAATGCCGCCGCCTGTGCCGCTGCCATCCGGCGCTTCCAGCGCGAAGGCCATCTCGCGGTCATAGTCGATCTGGGTCAGACGCGCGGCGAGTTCGTGGCTGAGCTGGCGCATCGGCTGGAAGAAGCGGAGGCGCAGGTCTTCCGCCGACATGCGCGCGCCCATCTGGCCGAGCGCCGGTTCATCCTCCGCGCGCATCGGGCGCAGGCGATAGATGAGGCCGTCGGCGGCCACCACCTTCTCGATCAGCTTGGCGGGATAGGGGCGGATGGCGAACCGCGCATCGGGCTGGCCGACGGCCAGCGCGGCGACGGCGCCCGACACGGCCTCGGCCGGCACGACGGGGCGTCCGTCGGCGGCGGAGATGTGATCGATGGTGAGGGTGCGGATTTCGGGCACGGTGGCGATGAGATCGCTGACGCGCACCAGAAGCGCGGCGAGCGCATAGCAGGCGCCGTCATCCAGCAGGCCGGCGGCGCGTGCGGCGCTGGCGTGGCGGGACGAGGCGATCAGCTCCTGCGCGGTGGCGGCATTGAGCGGCGGCAGTGCGGCGGCGCGGTGGAGGATGATGGGCGCGAAGGCGCCGCCGGGGCCGAAGAAGATCGCGGGGCCGAAATCGGGATCGTCGGTGACGCAGATGCGCCAGGTGAGCGGCGGCGGCGCGTCTGTCTTGCCCAGCCACAGCGCGCGGCGGATCGACGAGGCGATGGCGCCGTCGATGGCGCTCTGGCCCTTCTCCAGCGCCAGCGCCGCCTTCTCGCTGACCTCGACGGCGTGCGCGCTTTCCAGCGTGGCGACGAATTCCGGCGTCGCCGTGACGCGCGCGGCGGCGGCGCGGAGCGCCACCAGCGCGCTGTAGGCGCGCACGGCGCTGGCGGGCGTTTCGAAGGCGGGGATGTGCTGGCGGCCCAGCGCATCGCGGGCCGCCAGTTCGTGATGGCCGCCGGCGAAGGCCGTCATCACGAAGGGGCGGCGGCGGCCGGGTTGCAGGCGCGCGTCCTTCACGACGGCGGCGATGGCGTCGGCGACGTGTTCGGCGGTGGCCGCGCCGCTGGGTCCGAAGACGGCCAGGACGGCGTCGACGCCGCTGTCGGCGAGCAGCGCCTTCATGGCGTTGGCGTAGCGTTCGGGCGAGGCGTCGGGAAGGATGTCGATCGGATTGGTGCGGCGGCGGCCGGGCGGCATGATCGCCATGATGCGGTCGACCGTTTCATCGCCGAGCATCGCGGGTTCGACTTCGCTGTCCTCCATCTCCATGCGCGCGAGGGCGCCGAGGCTTTCGCCGTTTGAAAGAACCGCGAGCCGCCGGCCGAAGGTGGGGGCGGCGTCGCTCGGCAGGCGCACGGCGACGGCTTCCATCGCGGCGAAGAGATCTTCCAGGTTGCGGGCGCGCAGCGCGCCGGCGCGGCGGAGCGCGGCGTCGAAGACGGCGTCCGCGTCGGGGTCGAGCTGTTCGGCGGGGGCGCGGAGAACCAGAACGGGCTTCATGCGCGCCGCCATGCGGATGGCGGAGATGAGCTTGCGCGGTTCGGCGATGCGTTCCAGGAAGACGACGATCTGGCGCGTGCGGGCGTCGGCGGCGAACCAGTCGATCAGGTCGGCGAAATCGACGTCGCACATGTCGCCGGCGGCGGCGAGGTTCGAGAAGCCGACATGCTGCTGCGCGGCCCAGACGGCGACGACGCCCGCGGCCATCGTCGCCTGCCCGACAAAGGCGATGGAGCCTTCCGGCGCGACCAGCGAGGACATGGTGGCGCGCAGCGAGCGCGAGGCGATGCCGAGCGCGTTGGGGCCGACGATCCGCATGCCGGTCGCGTCGGCGAGATCGCGGAGCGCGGTGCGCAGAACGGCGGCGCGGGCGGCGCCGCGCCTGAGGTCGGTGATGACGATGCAGCCGCGCGTGCCCTTGGCGGCGAAGGCCTCGGCGGTTTCCACCACCGCTTCGGGCGGCGTGACGATCACCGCGAGGTCGGGCGCTTCGGGCAGGTTCTCGACGTCGCCGTGCATCTCCAGCCCGGCGATCTGCGGGCGGCGCGGGTTCACGCCGTAGAGGCGGCCCTTGAAGCTGGAGACGAGGTTTTCGGTGACCTGTGCGCCGGTCGATCCGGGGCGGTCGGTCGCGCCGGCGATGGCGACGCTTTCGGGCGCGAAGATGGCGTCGAGATTGCGCGTGCCCATGGCCGCGCGGACTTACGGCGCGGCCGAAAGCACGGCGACCGGCGGGTAGCCGGGCCGGGCCAGGCCGCTGACGGCGATCTCGACCTCGTCGGACAGCACGAGATCGTAGGCGTCCATGCCGAAATCCGCGCGCTCGACTTCGGCGCCGGCATCGATGGCGGCCGGACCGCCCGGCGCGTCGGGCGCTTCGTAGCGGACGCGCAGCGAGATGGGCTTGCTGCGGCCGCGCAGCGTCAGCATGCCGTCGAGGCGCAGCAGGCCGGGGCCTTCGACATAGGCGGCGTAGGAGGCGAAGCCGAATTCGGGATAAGCGGCGGTGTCGAAGAAGTCGGGGCCTTTGAGATCGGCGACCCAGTCGCTTTCGTTGGTCTGGAGACTGTTGGCGTCGACCTTCACGACGGCGCGGGCGTCCTGCGGGGCGTTCTCGTCGATGGTGATGACGGCGATGAAGCGCGTGAAGCCGCCTTCGACAGGCATCACGCCCATCACGTCGCAGGAGAAGTTCAGCGTGCCGCTGTGGCCGTCCATGATGAAGACGCGCTCGCGCGCCTGCGCCGCGCCGATGGCGCACGCCGCCCACAATCCCACCAGCAAGGTCTTGAGCCTTGTCATGGGCGTCACCCTAGGCGGTCACGCGGGCTGCTGCCAGACCGATAAGATGAAGAATTAGACGGCTTCGCGGACGGGCTGCGGCACGGAGGCCGCGAGGGCGCGGGCGGCGTCGTCCACCTCGAAGGGTTCGAGGTCGGGGATGGCGAGATGGCCGAGAAACTGGCGGGCGGCGGCCTCCCAGGTGAATTTCTGGGCGTGGGCGCGCGCGATTTCGGCGGGAATCGCCAGCGCGCGGCGGCAGGCGGCGGCGAGATCCTCATCCATCACGCCGGCCGGCGCGTCGCCCAGCACATCGAGCGGACCCTGCACCGGATAGGCGGCGACCGGCACGCCGCTGGCGAGGGCTTCCAGGATGACCAGGCCGAACGTGTCGGTGCGGCTGGGGAAGACGAAGACATCGGCGGCGGCGTAATGCGCGGCGAGTTCGGGGCCGAATTTCGCGCCGGTATAGACGGCGTTCGGGAACTTGGCCTTGATCTCGGCGGCCTGCGGGCCTTCGCCGACCACGACCTTGGTGCCGGGCAGATCGAGCGCGAGGAAGGCTTCGAGGTTCTTTTCGACCGCCAGGCGGCCGACATTCAGCCAGATCGGGCGGGGCAGGCCGGCGAGCGCGGGCGGGACGGGATAGTCCGCGCCGAAAAGGCTGAGATCGACGCCGCGCGACCACACCTTCACATTGGCGATGCCCTCGCCTTCGAGGTGGCGCTTCATGGTGACGGTGGGGGCCATCACGTTGATCGCCGGGCGGTGGAACCAGCGCAGCCAGCCCCAGACCCAGGATTTGGGGATGGGCAGGCGGGCGCTGACATAGTCGGGATAGCGGGTGTGGAAGGCGGTCGAGAAGCGCACGCCGTGCTTCACGCAATAGCGGCGCGCGGAATGGCCGAGCGTGCCTTCGGTCGCGATGTGGACGGCGTCGGGCGCGAAGCTTTCGATGATCGCCCGCACCTTGCGCCCCGCGAACATCGCCATCCGGATTTCCGGATAGAAGGGTAGCGGGAAGCTGCGGAACATGTCGGGCGTCACGAGGCGGACCTCATAGCCGGCGGCGCGCAATGCGTCGGCCGTCGCCTCCAGCGTGCGGACGACGCCGTTCACCTGGGGCTTCCAGGCGTCGGAGACGATCAGGATACGCTTGGGGTTGAAGGGCTCGGGGGCCATGCCGGCGGCTGCGATCTCCGAGGCGCGGGCGCGCCGTGCGATGCGCCGCAATCTGATCCAGAGCGGCGTCCTGTCGGGCAGTATAGCCCATTCGCGGCGCTGTCGCATCATTGTCACCGGGATGCCGCCGAAGCCGCGCGTGGCGGCCTTGCAGGCCCGCATCGCCAGATGGCCGGCGCCGGAGGTATCGTGAGCTTCCATCGCACCCGCTCCGACTTGTCGCGTCGGGGCAGATTCGCATTGGCCCGAGACGCCCCCGCGACGGGTGCGTGACTCTTATGTTGCGATGCGCGCGGCGGCCCGAATTTCGGGGTTACGTTTACGTCAAGATAAGCAAAAATCTTTGCGTATTGCGCCGCGTCAACCTGATAACATATTGAAATATAAGGATAATCAGTAACTCACTGATTGCTGAATTGCCTTGACAGATTGGCTCCTGATCTTTAGTTTGTGCAGTGCGAAAGGCGCCTTGCGCCGATCGCATGCCCTTCCTGGGCGTTTCCTCCCTAAACTAGGGCCGCTCCCCGGAGCGGCCCCTTTTCTTTTCAGGGGGCCGTTCAGCCGGGATAGGCGGCGAGCCGTGCGACGACGGCGCCGAGACGTTCCTTGATGCCGGCAAAGCCCGGCAGGCGCTCCAGCCGCTGCTCATCGAGATAGATGGCGCGGTTCACCTCGATCTGCAGCACATGAACGCCCCTGGCGGGGTTCCCGTAGATCTCGGCCGTATAGCCGCCGGCATAGGGATTGTTCCGGCCGACGGAGAAACCGGCATCGATCAGCGCGCGGGTGGCGAAGGCCGTGAAGTCCGGCGCGCAGCTCGCGCCATAGCGATCGCCCAGGATGACATCGACGCCGCCGACCGCCGCCTGGCTGGGCATGGAGTGGCAGTCGATCAGGATGGCCCGCCCGAAGCGGGCGAGCGTCGTGTCGATCAGCCCCCGCAGCGCCGCGTGATAGGGCGTGTGGAGATCGGCGAGACGCCGCCGCGCCTCGGCCAGCGGCAGGCGGCGGCGGTAGATTTCCGCGCCGTCGCGCACCACGCGGGCGATGACGCCCAGCCCGGCATTGACGCGCGGGCTGCGGCTCAGCGCGCTCGCCGGCGGCGCTTCCAGGAACAAAGCAGGGTCCAACTCGCCCGGATCGCGATTGACGTCGCAATAGGCGCGCGGGAACAGCGCCTTCAGCAACGGCGCGCCGTGACGGGGCGCATCGCCGAAGAGATCGTCGACGAAACAGTCTTCCGAACGGCGCAGGGTGAGCGGATCGAGGCGCGAGGCGCTCAACAGATCGGACGGGTAGTCGCGCCCGCTATGGGGCGAGGCGAAGATGGCGGCGGAGGTGCGGACGGCCGGCTGCGCGATGTGAAGCACAGGCGCGGGCGGCTCGTCGTAGTCCGACGTCGGCGTTTCGGCCGCCGCGCCGCTGTCGAGGGCCGCGTCTGTGTGCATGGGCGGGAGAGAACCACCGCCCCCGCAGCGGGGCAAGGCTTTACAGTCTTTCACCCCGGGCAGTAGGGTCGCGCCAACACGGGTTTAGGGCGCGAATCTCCCACATGGCGCGAATTCTTCTGGCGGAAGACGACGAGTCGCTGCGGCGCTTTCTGGCGGCGGCGCTGGAGAAGGCCGGCCATGACGTCGCCCATTACGGTCAGGGCGACGAAGCGCTGGAGGCGCTGAAGGGCTTCCGCTTCGATCTGCTGCTGACCGATATCGTCATGCCGGTGATGGACGGGATCGAACTGGCGCGCCTCGCCGCCCAGATCGACAGCGAGATGAAGATCATGTTCATCACCGGCTTCGCGGCCGTGGCGCTGAACCCGTCAAGCGCCGCGCCCAAGCAGGCGAAGGTTCTGTCCAAGCCCTTCCATCTGAAAGACCTCGTCTCGGAGGTCGACCGCCTGATCGCCGCCTGATCGCCGGTCTTCAGGGTCCGGCGTCTTCAGGGTCCGCCCAGGGCGCGGGCGCAGAAGGCTGGCGGCTTTTCTGCCAGGCAGACATCCGGCGTGATTTTCGTCTCCCGCCAGTATTTGACGATCCCCAGTTCCGCGATCAGCGCATCGAAGCGCGGATCATCGCGCATGGCGGCGGTCAGATCGCTGAACAGGATATGCATCGCGCCGCGCCGGTAGCCGGCATATTGCCCCTGCGCCTGGCTGAAGACCATCGGCGCGATTTCCTGCCCTTCACCCAGATACAGCGCATCGGCCGTGCGGAAGGCGGCGTCGAGATCGCCCAGCGCCGACTGGACCATCATCGCGTTCTGGGCATAGCCGAAGCCGAGCGGCACCGAGCCTGCGAAGGCGTCGAGCGCCGCCTTCACGTCCTCGGGCTTGCGCGTCTGAAAGGCGATGGCGGCGGTGCGATAGACGGCGAAATCCTCGACCGGCACGCCGGCCGGCCATTGCGCCCGGTCATCCAGCATCGCCTGCGCCTGTATCGGCCGCTTCGTTTCCAGATAGACCCAGACCCGCGTGAAATAGATCGAGGTGTTGCGCGGCCACAGACGCGCCGCCTCCGCCAGTACGCGGTCGGCTTCCTCGATATTGCCGGTGGAGACCAGCATGCGGCCCAATGCGGCGCGGGTGCGCGGCGACTGCGCGTCGAGCGCCGCGCCGCGGCGGGTGAAATCGAGCGCCTCCCGTGTGCGCCCGACCTGCCGCAGGAAGCCCGCCCGCGAGAGCAGGATATTGCGGTGGTTCGGGGCGCGGGCCAGCACGTCCAACTGCGCCCGGTCGCGGGTCGCCAGATCGGGATAGGGCAGCGAGAAATAGCGCGCGACATGAGCGCCGGGATCGTCCGCGTCCAGCTCCAGCGCGCGTTGCCAGGCGGCGTTGGCGCGCTGCGAAACCGCTTCGCGCGCCTCGGGCGGGACGAACTCGATGCCCAGAAGATAGGCCAACGCGAGGCCAGACCATCCGGCGGCGTAATCCGGCGCGCGCTCGACCACGGACTGCATCAGCGCGATGGCGTGCGCCGATTCCTCCGCCGTCCCGATATTCATGGCTTCCTCGGCGCGCAGATAGTCCGCCGTTATGGCCTCGTCCGGCGTGGCGGCCGTTCGCACGAGCAGGGCGATGGCGATCAGCGCGGCTGCGGCGAGCGCCGCCAGTCCCGTCAGCAACGGCCAGCGGCGGGCGCGCTGCGCGGGCGGCGGCAGGGGTTGTGGTGCTGACGCCGGCTCGGGCTGGGAGGATGCGGCGGCGGCCTCCATGCCCGGCACCAGCCGGTAGCCGACCTTGGTGACGGTCTCCAGCGTGAACCATGCGCCCTCGCCCTGTTCGGCGAGGCGGCGAAGGCGCGCGATGACGCGGTTGATCGCGTCCTCGCTGACGACGCGGCCATCCCAGCAGCTTTGCGTCAGCTCGTCGCGGCCGACGACCTCTCCCGCCGCGCGGGCGAGCGCGACCAGCACCTGCATGACGCGCGGCTCCAGCACGTCGCGCCAGTCGCCGGTGCTGACCTCACGCGTCGCCGGGCGCACGTGAAGGGCGCCGAGCCGGAACGGCGCAGCGTGGGCAAGCAGCACGGGATCGGTCGCGGCGTCGCTCATGGATGTGCGGATTTTGCGGATCGCGGTGAGGTGCGCAATCGCGCGCACAAACGAAATCAGGCGCCGTCAGGTCTTCATCAGGCGTTCGTCAGGCCGCGATCCTAACCGATCAGGCGGAAATCCGCCCTTCTGGCGCGACCGGAGGCACCCCCGCACCGGACAGACGAAAGACACCGCAATGAAGAGCTTGGTGATTGCCGCTACACTGTTTCTGGGCCTGACCGAGGGTCAGGCCGCCGCCGCCGAAGGCGCATGGTTCGTCGGCGGCGCCTATGTCGTGCGCTCGGGCGGCCTCGACCTCGATACCGCCGCCGGGCGCGATGCCTATCTGGCGCATGTCGAGCGCGCCGCGAAGGCGGTCTGCCTGACCGAGGAGACGCGGGGGCTGCGCGCGCGCTGCGCCGCCGCCGCGGTCGCCGATGCGATCGAGGCCTCGACGCCCCGCGCCCGCAAGGCGCTGAGCCTGGCGCTGGAACAGCGCGGGCGGCCGGGCATCGAGACCGCGGCGTTTGAGGCGGAGTAAAAAGGGGCGGGGAGGGCCATCGCTTTCCCCGCCTTCCCGCTTGCAAGCGCGCCCGGGGATGACTAGAAGCCTCCCCCTTACCCGTGCCGGGCGACATGCCCGGCCCGAATGCGTCGGGCGGTTAGCTCAGCGGGAGAGCACTTCGTTGACATCGAAGGGGTCACTGGTTCAATCCCAGTACCGCCCACCATTTCCTTCAAGTATTTGGTTCTGCTGAGGTTTCCTGCGCTGCAGGGCGCTTTGCTGCGGCCCGGCGGGCGCGCAGGCGGCTGATCGCCGGCAGAACGTAAGTGTCGGCCACCAACGCCACGGCAAATCCGACGATGAGGCCGGCGACGGCCGAAACCAGGGCGTTGACGAACCACGCGATGATCCCTTCGACCGCCGGAAGCGCGGCGTCTGCCGCATGGGCGATGTCGTGGATGACATGTTCCGGCCCGGCGAGGCCCAGTCCGGCGAGGCCGTGGATCAGGATGCCGCCGCCGACCCACAGCATGGCGATCATGCCGATGAAGGAGAGCGCCTTCAGGAAGCCCGGCATGCCGGTGACGACGGCGCGGCCGATGGCGCTGGTGACGGCGCGGCGCGAGCGCGCCAGCGCCGCGCCCATGTCGTCGGCGCGGACGATGAGCGCCACCGCGCCATAGACCAGCACCGTCATGCCGAGGCCGACGATCGCCAGCACCACGGCTTGCGACACGAACGAGGCATCTGCGACGCTGGCGAGCGAGATCGCCATGATCTCGGCCGAGAGGATGATGTCGGTGCGGATGGCGCTGGAGACCTTGGCGTCTTCCAGCTCCTGCGCCGTCAGCAGGGCGACACCTTCCGCCTCGGCCGCATGGTCGTGATGGGGGTGGAGATATTCGGAGGCCTTGTGCCAGCCCTCATAGCAGAGGAACGCGCCGCCGATCATCAGAAGCGGGGTGATCGCCCAGGGCGCGACCAATGTGAGGATCAGCGCGCCGGGGAGCAGGAAGAGAAACTTGTTCCGCAGCGAGCCGAGAGCGATTTTCCAGATGATCGGAAGTTCGCGGTCTGACGAGAAGCCGACCACGTAACGCGGCGTCACGGCGGCGTCGTCGATGACGATGCCGGCCGCCTTGCTGCCGGCCTTCACCGCTTGCGCGGCCGCGTCGTCCAGCGAAGCGGCCGCAACTTTGGCGAGCGCCGCTACGTCGTCGAGCAGCGCGAGAAGGCCCGAACTCATCGGTCAATGACCCTGTCGAATGAAGGCGCAACATAGACGGTGTCGCGGTGCGGCGCATAGAGAGGCTGCGACATTCGCGCACGGTCGCGCAGCCCCGCCGCATTTGCCGCAATGCCGCCCCAATCGGGGTGCGCCGTGGTGTCTGCGGAAAACCAAGAGTTCCTACCCGCCATCGGGGCTTGCACGCGGAAATCGCTGGCTGCGGCCAAGCGCCCCCGCGACAAGCAGGCGGCAGGCGCTCTAGTCTCCACACCGATTCATATCGAACGGTCCCGCCACCGGCGGGTCCGGCTGCGTACCCGAGGGGATGATCATGAAACAACTGGGCTTTGTCCTGGCCGTGCTTGCTGCACTGGCCGGCGGCTATTTCATCGGCGGCAAATACGGCATGGGCGGCGGCACGAGCGGCCAGCAGCAGGCGTCCGCGACGCCCGCGCCCGCCGCAGGCAGCGAGACGCCGACGGCCGCCGATCCGGCCGCGCCGACCCCGGCCGCAGGAACCCCGGTCGAGCCCGCCAAGGCCCGCGAGCCGTATGTGGCGCCGGTCGCAGTCGATTTCGCCTTCCGCCGCCTGGAGATCGACACCTCAAAGGATCAGCCCGAGGCCTGCCTCGTCTTCACCAAGGAACTGAAGACCGACGGTTCGGTGCGCTACGAGGACTACCTCGCCTTCGACCCCGCCGCGCAGATCGCGGTGCGGGCCACCGCCGACCGGCTCTGCGTCGCGGGTCTCTCCTACTCCGAAACCTACACCCTCACGCTTCGCGCCGGCCTCCCCTCGGCCAAGGACGAGAAGCTGGCGGAAGACGAACAGGTCCGCGTCGAACTGCGTGACCAGCCCGCGACGGTCGCCTTCGGCACCGGCTTCATCCTGCCGCGCGAGAGCGCCGAGGGCGTGCCGCTGACCACGGTGAACGTCGACACCGTGATGGTGAAAGTCGTCCGCGTCGGCGACCGCCTGCTGTCGCAGCTGCAGGACTACGTCCTCGATCAGCGCGAGGTCTATGACTACTACGCCGACCAGTACGCCAACGAGCAGGGCGCGCCGGTGTGGTCGGGCGAGATGGATATCGCCAACGTCAAGAACCAGGCCGTCACCACCACGTTCGCAATCTCGGATGCGCTGCCCAGCATGAAGCCGGGCGTCTATCTGGTGCTCGCCAAGGACAAGGCCCGCGAAGGCAAGACCGACGACTGGGAGCCGGAAGCCGGCCAGTGGATCATCAACACCGACATCGCGCTGACCTCGTTCAGGGCCTATGACGGCCTCACCGTCTTCGCCCGCTCCTTCAAGGGCGCGACGCCGAGCGAAGGCGTCAAGCTGCAGCTCGTCGCGGTGAACAACGAAATCCTCGCCGAAGCGACGACCGACGCCGACGGCAAGGTCGTGTTCGATGGCGGCCTGCTGCGCGGCGAGGGCGGCAACACCCCGGCCGTCATCATGGCCTATGACGCCTCCAGGCAGGACTTCGCCTATCTCGATCTGCGCCGTTCGGCCTTCGATCTGTCGGATCGCGGCGTCGACGGCCGTTCGGCCTCCGGCGAAATCGACGCCTTCGTCTATCTCGACCGCGGCATCTACCGCCCCGGCGAGACGGTGCAGCTGACCGCCCTGCTGCGCGACCGCGCGGCGCAGGCGATCGCCAACGCGCCGGTGACGGTGATCGTCTCCAAGCCCGACGGCCAGGAATTCCGCCGCTATACGACGAGCGAGCTGAAGGCCGGCGGCGTCTACCAGCCGTTCACGCTTTCGGCCTCGGCCCCGCGCGGGCGCTGGTCGGCGTCGGTCTATACCGATCCGAACGGCGCGCCGGTCGGCTCCATCGCCTTCGACGTGCAGGACTTCGTCCCGCAGAAGCTGAAGGTGACGCTGACCGCCGACAACGCCCAGCTCGATGCCGCGAACCCGGTGACGGTGAATGTCGAGAGCCGCTTCCTCTATGGCGCGCCTTCGGCCGGTCTCGGCGGCGAAGGCACACTGACGCTGCAGCGCGCCTGGGAGCCGTATCCGAAGTTCAAGCAGTTCAGCTTCGGTTCGGCCGACGAGAGCTTCGACCCGCAGCAGATCAACCTCGATGTCGGCACCACCGACGCCGAAGGCAAGACGACCGCGACCGGCTCGCTGGCCGAGGCGAATATCGCCGACACGACGCTGCCGCTGGAAGCGGTGATCGACGTGCAGGTGTACGAGCCGGGCGGCCGCACCACGGGCGAGCAGATCACCCTGCCGGTGAAGACCAAGCCGGTCGCCATCGGCCTGCGCGGCAATTTCGACTACGACACCGTCGCCGAGGCTTCGGACGCCGGCTTTGAAGTCGTCGCCGTCAACGACAAGGGCGAGGCGATCGCCGTTCCCGGCGCGACCTACGAGTTCGTGCGCGAGATCGTCGACTATCGCTGGTACCAGGCGGATGGGGAGTGGCGTTACGACCGCATCGTGCGCGACCGCATCCTCTCGGGCGGCAAGATCGACATCGGCGCGGACACCCCCGCCAAGCTGTCGGCCCGCGTCGAATGGGGCAGCTATCGCCTGACCGTCGCCGATCCCGCGACCGGCGCGCGTTCGTCCTACCGCTTCTGGGCGGGCTGGGGCGCCAGCGCCTCGGATCGTCCCGACCGCCTGACCGTCGCCAGCGACAAGCCGGGCTACAAGGCCGGCGAGACGGCGACGATCTCGGTCCGCTCGGCCGTCGACGGCAAGGGCCTGCTGGTCATCGCGAATGACCGCGTGCTGGAAACCCGTCTGGTCGACATCAAGGCCGAAGGCACCACCATTCCTGTCGATGTGAAGGAAGAGTGGGGTTCGGGCGCCTATGCGATGGTGACGCTCTATCGTCCGCTCGATGCGACGACCAAGGGCTCGCCGCGCGCCATCGGCCTCGTCCACCTGCCCATCGACCAGAGCGCCAACACGCTCGGCGTCGAGGTCGGCACCGTGGAGAAGACCCTGCCGCGCACCCAGCTCGTGGTGCCGGTCAGCGTCACCAACGCCAAGGGCCAGGCCTTCGTGACGGTCGCTGCGATCGACGAGGGCGTGCTGCAGCTGACCGATTTCAGGACTCCCGATCCGGTCAAGTATTTCTACGGCAAGCGCCGGCTCGGCATCGACATGCGCGACGATTACGGCCGCCTGATCGAGACCACACGCTACCAGGTGGGCGCGCTGCGCACCGGCGGCGACAGCTTCGGCGGACGCGGCCTCGCGGTCGTGCCGCAGAAGGTGGTGGCGCTGTTCTCCGGCCCGGTCGAAGTGGTCGACGGCAAGGCGAACGTCACGCTCGACATCCCCGACTTCAACGGCGAACTGCGCGTGATGGCGGTGGTCTGGTCGGGCAATGCCGTCGGCTTCGGCTCGAAGCCGGTGACGGTGCGCGATCCGGTGGTGGCCGAGCTGGTCCTGCCGCGCTTCCTGGCGCCGGGGGATACGGCAGAGGTCGGCTTCAACCTCCACAATGTCGATGGCGCGGCCGGCGCCTACACCGCCGAAATTTCGGCGGCCGAGCCGGTGCTCATCGACAGCGCTTCGGCGAAGATCGAGCGCACGCTTGCCGTCGGCGAGCGCCAGCTCCTGCCGGTGAAGCTCAGCGCCAACGGTTCGGGCATCGCGACGATCCGTCTCGCGGTGACCGGCCCCAACGGCTTCAAGGTCGACCGCGTCTGGCCGATCGAGATCCGTGCGCCGCAGCTGCCGACCTCGATCGACGATGTCGCGGAGCTGAAGGCCGGCGAGAGCTATGCGCTGCCCGCCGCCGTGCTGGCGTCGTTCGTGCCGGGTTCGGCGACGGTGTCGCTGACGCTGTCGGGCGCGCGCGGCTTCGACAACGTGGCCGGCATGCTGAAATGGCTCGACCGTTACCCGTATGGCTGCCTTGAGCAGACGACCAGCCGTGCGCTGCCGCTCATCTATCTCAACGATCTCGCCAGGACGGCGGGTCTGGAAGGCGACAAGGATGTCGGCCAGCGCGTGCAGGAAGCCATCGACCGGGTGCTGGACATGCAGCGTCCGGACGGCGGGTTCGGCATGTGGTCGTCGGCCTATGACGACGACGCCGACAGGTTCTTGCAGGTCTACGCCACCGACTTCCTGATGCAGGCGAAGGCCAAGGGCTTCGTGGTGCCGGAAGAGGGCCTGACGCGGGCGCTGCGTTACGCCCGCCAGGTCGCGACCGACTCCAGCAACTCCGACAACGCCCGCGCCTATGCGTTCTACGTGCTGGCGCGCGGCGGTCAGGGACAGCCGGGCGATCTGCGCTACTTCGCCGACAATGGCGGCGCCAACTCCGACTCGGCCCTCGCCCAGGGTCTGCTCGGCGGCGCGCTGTTCCAGGCGGGCGACCGCAGCCGCGGCGTCGAGGCCTTCACCAAGGCCCGCGACATCGCAGCCGACTTCGATCTCGACACCTGGTACTACGACTATTACGGCACGCCGCTGCGTGACCTCGCCGGCCTCACCGCCGTCGCGGCCGACAGCGATCAGGCCATGCTGGTCGCGCCGCTGATCGAGAAGGCGAACACGCTCGACACGGACCTCAACTACACGACGACCCAGGAGAAGTCGTGGATGCTGCTGGCCCAGTGGCGCCTGCTCAGCAACGCACCGAAGCTGAATGTCGAAGCGACCGGCGCGACGGCGACGGAGGCTTCGGGCCAGGTCGTGGTGAACCCGGCGTTGAACGAGCTGGCGGCGGGCGTGAGCGTGAAGAACGCGGGCGACAAGTCGATCTGGCGCGTCGTCTCGGCGACCGGCGTTCCGGCCAGCCCGCTGCCGGCGGCCGCCGACGGTCTCACCGTCTCGAAGGCCTACTACAATCTCGACGGCACGCCGGCGAACCTGGCGATGCTGAAGCAGAACGACCAGGTGGTGGTGGTGATCGAGGGCCGCATGGCGACCTACACCTACCGCCAGATGGCCGTCACCGACCTGCTGCCGGCCGGTTTCGAGATCGAAGGCCCGGTGAAGGCCGGTGAGGAAGGCAAGAGCGTCTATCCCTGGCTGGAGAAGCTCTCCTACGCCAACATCCAGGAAGCGCGCGACGATCGTTATGTCGCCGCTTTCCGGGTCGGCTACTCGTACCGGCTGTCGCCGCGCGAGGAAGCCCAGACGCCGCTGCCCTCGTTCCGCTTCGCCTATATCGCCCGCGCGACCGTGCCCGGCACCTTCGCCCAGCCTGCGGTGCAGGTTGAGGACATGTACGCGCCGAAGATCCTCGGCCGCACGACGATGGGCAGCGTCACGATCGCGGCGCAGTAACGCCGCAATCGGCCGGTAGGCATCAGAGCCATGTCATCCGGCCTCAATACCGACAGCGCCGCTCCTCCCGAAAACCGGGAGGGGCGGCGTTTCTTTCCGGGGCGCCGATTCCGCCGCCTGAAGATGCTGGGCATCGGCGTGGCCGCCTCGGCGGCGCTGCTCTTCGCGGCCGATGCGATCTTTCCGCCCGATTTCACCCGCGCGCATCAGCGCTCGACCGTCGTCCTCGCCGCCGACGGCACGATGCTGCGCGGCTTCCTGACGCCGGATGACAAATGGCGCCTGCCGGTGACGCTGAAAGATGTCGACCGGCGCTATGTCGAATTGCTGCTGGCCTATGAAGACAACCGCTTCGCCGATCATGGCGGCGTCGACATCCTCGCGGTCGGCCGCGCCGGATGGCAGGCGATCACCAATCTGGGCGTCGTCTCCGGCGCCTCGACGATCACCATGCAGGTCGCGCGGATGCTGGAGCCGATCCCGCGCTCGCTGCCGGGCAAGATGTTCCAGGCGGCGCGCGCGCTGCAGATCGAGCGGCGGCTGAGCAAGGACGAGATACTCGACACCTATCTCACGCTCGCGCCCTTCGGCGGCAATATCGAAGGCGTGCGCGCGGCGAGCCTCGCCTATTTCGGCAAGGAGCCGAAGCGGCTGACCCTGTCGGAGATCGCGCTTCTGGTCGCGCTGCCCCAGTCGCCGGAACGCAACCGCCCCGACCGTTTCCCGATGCGGGCCAAGGCCTCGCGCGACAAGGTGCTGCGCATCCTCGCCGAGAAGGGCGCGATCTCCGCCCTCGACGCCGCGGAGGCGATGGAGGACGCGGTGCCGACCGCGCGCCTCGCGCTGCCTTTCATCGCGCCCCATCTCGCCGCCGAAGCGCGGCGCGAGCGGCCCGATACGGCGGAGGTGCGCACCACGATCGATGCGCGCATCCAGGTGGCGGTCGAACGCCTGCTCGACAACCAGCGCGCCTCGCTGGGGCAGGGCGACATGGCGGTCGTGGTGATCGAGAACGCGACGATGAAGACCGTCGCCTATGCCGGCTCCACGAATTTCTGGGGCGAGACGGGGCAGATCGATCTCGCCCGCCGCGCCCGCTCGCCGGGGTCGGCGCTGAAGCCCTTCATCTACGGCATCGCCTTCGACGATCTGCTGCTGCATCCCGAAACGCTGATCGACGACAAGCCGATCAGCTTCGGCGCCTATGCGCCGCGCAATTTCGATCGCGGCTTCCAGGGCACGGTCAGCGTGCGGACCGCGCTGCACATGTCGCTGAACGTGCCGGCCGTGGCGGTGCTCGATCGCATCGGGCCGGTGCGCCTTTCATCCGTGATGAAGCAGGGCGGGGCGCGGCTGTCGTGGTCGACCAAGCTCGCCGGGCCGTCGCTGCCGATGGCGCTGGGCGGCGTCGGCATCACGCTGGAAGACCTGACGATGCTCTATGCCGGCATCGCCAATGGCGGCCTGGCGCGGCCCTTGATCCGCTATGCCGATCAGGGGCCGGGCGAGCCGCATCGTCTCTTCGGGCCGGTCGCGGCCTGGTATCTCTATGACGTCCTGCGCGGTTCGCCCCTGCCCGATGGGTGGGCGATGGGGCGCGGCATCGATCGCGGCCGCGAGGTCGCCTTCAAGACGGGCACGTCCTATGGCTTCCGCGATGCCTGGACGGTCGGCTGGTCGGCCAAATACACGGTCGGGGTCTGGTCCGGCCGCGCCGACGGCTCCACCCGTCCAGGCGAGATGGGCCGCAACGCCGCAGCGCCCGTGATGCTGCGCGTGTTCGAGCTGCTGCCGGCGGAAAATGGCGGGATCTATCCGCCCGACGGCGTCATCACCGCCGCCAACGCCCAGCATCTGCCGCCGGCGCTGCAGCGTTTCTCGCCGCGCCGCATGGTCGCGGGCCTCGCCAAGGCCGTGCCGCCGCCGGTCATCGCCTTCCCGCCGGACGGCGCGGTGGTGGAGCTGAACGACGCCGATCCGGCGCTGATCCTGCGCGCCGATGGCGGGGCGAAGCCGCTGCGCTGGATCGTCGACGGCACGCCGCTGCCGGCGGTCGACAGCTGGGCGCAGACCGAATGGAAGCCCACGGGCGAGGGCTTCAGCCGCGTCACCGTGATCGACGCGGAAGGCCGCAGCGCCACCGCCAATATTCGCCTCAAGCGGCAGATGTAGGCGCTTGCGGGGTGACACCCGCCGGCACCGCTGTTATCCCGGCGCAACGCACAAAATAACGCCGCCCCATGTCCGACCCGCTTCCGCCTGTGCCCGATATCGCGCCCGCCGCCGCGCCGCCACGCGTCTCGCTTCTGCGCCGGGCGTTCACGCCGGTCGGGTCGGGCGAGCCGGGCGACGGCCCTTCCTCACCGCAACAGCGCAAGCGCGCCTTCCAGATCCTGTTCCTCAGCCTCATCTGTCTCGGCGTCGGGCAGTCGGGCATGTTCGCGATCCTGCCGCCGGTCTCGCGCGAACTGGGCCTCACCGAGTTCCAGACCGGCGCGATCTTCGCGATCTCGGCGACGATCTGGGTGTTCTCGTCGGCCTATTGGGGCGCCAGGTCCGACCGTCAGGGCCGCCGGCCGATGATCGTGCTGGGCCTTTCGGCCTTCTCCATCTCGATGTTCGCCTTCGCAACCTCGGTCGAGATCGGCCTGATGGGCCTGCTCCCCATCGCCATCGTCTACCCGATGATGATCGTCTCGCGTTCGATCTACGGCGTTTTCGGCTCGGCCGGCTTTCCGGCGGCGCAGGGCTATATCGCAGACCGCACCAGCCCGTCTGAACGCACCAACGCGGTCGCGACGCTGAACGCCGCGTTCGGTCTCGGCACCACGGCGGGGCCGGGCATCATCGCGGCGCTCGCCGTCATGGGCACCATCGCGCCGCTCTATTTCGTCGCCGCCGTCGGCGCGTTTTCGGCCTTCGCCATCTGGCGCTTCCTGCCCGAACGCACGCGTCCGGTGATGCAGCAGAAGGACAAATCGCAGAATCTTTCGTGGCGCGACGGGCGCATCCTGCCCTTCCTCATCTTCGGCGTCCTGCTGGGCACGGCGGGGTCGTTCCCCATTCAGGTCATCGCCTATTTCTTCATGGACGTGCTGAAGCTCGACACGAACCAGGCGATCCAGCTGTCGGGCGTCGGCCTCATGGCCTCGTCGATGGCGGCGCTGTTCGCGCAGCTCGTCATCGTGCAGCGGATGCAGCTGACCGCCGGCCAGCTCGTCCAGTGGGGCATCGGCATCGGCTTCGCGTCATATGTCCTGTTCGTGGTGGGCGAGACCTACGGCCTCATCGTGTTCGCGCTGCTGCTGTCGGGCCTGGGGTTCGGCCTCATCCGCCCCGGCTATGCGGCCGCCGTATCGCTCGCGGTCGGCAAGGAGCAGCAGGGCGCTGCGGCCGGGCTTACCGGCGGCGCGACGGCGTCGGGCTTCATCTTCGCGCCGCTGATCGGCAACTGGCTCTATGCCTACGATCCGCACTACCCGTTCTATCTGGGCGGCGCGATGATGATCCTGATGGCGGTCTATGTCGCGCTGACGCCGCGCCTGCGCACGCTGGACGCCGAAGCCGAAGACAACGCCGAAACCAACGTGCCGAAGGTCTAAAGCCCGTCCGCCGCGTGCCACTTGGCGCGCAGCTCCAGCTTGGCCTGCACGCTCAGACGCCCCGCCAGCTTGTTGCACAGCACGTCGGCGAGGCAAAGGTTTTCAATGTCGTTCGATCCGCCATGGCTGCGCGCATGCAGATGCTCGATGGTCATGTTCAGCGGGTTCTTGCGCGACCGCCCGCAATAGAAACACGCCGGCCCGTCGCGCCGCGCAAGCGCCCGCTTCTCGGCGTCACGGTTTTTCGGCACTACTTCGCCAGCACCTTCTTCAGCAGCGCGCAGGATGGAAACCCGTCGGCCACCATGCCTTCGGCCAGCTGATAGCTGCGGATCGCCGCGCGCGTGCCCTTGCCGATATCGCCGTCCGGCTCGGCGGTGGTGTGGCCCAGCTGCTTCAGCTTCTTCTGCAGCGCATAGGCCTGCGCCCGCGTGATGTCGGGTTCGTCTTCCGGCCAGGGCGTCTGCAATCCCGGCCGGCCGGCGATCGCGTTCGACCACAGCGCGATGGCCAGCGCGTAGGACTGCGACGGGTTGTAATCGACGAAGCGGTCGAAATTCGGCAGCGTCATCACGGTCGGTCCGCGCATGCCGCCGGGCGCGAACACGGCGGCCGGCGTCTGCATCGTGACGCCGCGCACCTCGGTCACCGGGCTGCCGCTCATCAGCGTGATGCCGCGAATCTGCCAGGCGCCGATGGTTTTCTTGATCGTCAGATCGCCGTCCTCGAACGCGAAACCCGGCGGCGGCTGCACCTCGACGATCCAGGCCTGGCCTTTGATCCACGGCGTCTTCTGGTTGCGCTGCTTCAGATAGTTGGCCTTGGAGGCGAACGCATCGGGCAGCGAATCCCACAGATCGATCACCCCGTCGCCATCGCCGTCGACGGCGTATTGCTCATAGGCCTCGGGCATGAACTGCGCATGGCCCACGGCGCCGGCCCAGCTGCCGACCATCTTCTTCTTGGAGAAGCCATAGCGCTGCATCAGCCGCATCGCGGCCAGCAGGTTGTTCTCGTAGAAGTCGCGCCGCCCGCCTTCATAGGCGAGCGCCGCCATGGCCTGGAAGATATCGTCCTTGCCCTTGTTGCGGCCGTAATCGGTTTCGACGCCCCAGAAGGTGACGAGGATTTCCGGCGGTATGCCGGTCTCCGCCTCGATGCGGGCGAGGATCTTCGCGTTCTTCTGCAGCTCCGCCTTGCCGGTCGCGAGGCGTTCGGCGCTGGGGCGGTTTTTGAGGTACCCCCAGATGCGCTGGGTTCGCTCGTTGGCGTTCTGCGCGCGCTCGATGGTTTTCGGCGTGAAGACGACGCCCGCCATGGCGGCATCGAAGATCGCGGCGGGAATGCCCGCATCGCGCGCCTTGCCGCGAAAGGCGGAGAGCCAGTCCTTGAACCCGGCATTAGTCAGCGCCGATCCGTCGGCGGCGCGGACGGGCGGCGGATCGGGCACTGTCACCGCGCAGATATCGGCCGCGCCCGCTGCGCCCGACAGCAGCACGGCGGCGAGAAGGGCGAGCGCCTTCACGAGATGCGGCCCAGCAGGCGGGCGAGCAGCGACTGGGTCGGATAGCCGTCGGCCGGCAGGCCCATCGCAAGCTGATAGGCGCGCACGGCCTTCCTCGTCTTCTCGCCATAGCGGCCATCGACGCCGACATCATAGCCGAGCGCCAGCAGGCGCGCCTGCATGGTGCGGATATCCGCCGCGCTCATCCCCTGCAGATCGGCCGGCCACGAGGCGCGCCAGTCGCCGCCGCCATTGATGCGGTTGGCCAGATGGCTCACCGCGATCGCGTAGGACTGCGACGGATTGTAATCGAGGAAACGGCGATAGTTCGGGAAGGCGATCATCGGAATGCCGCGATGGCCGCCGGGCAGCAGAACGGAGATCTGCGCGTCCGGCGCGACGAGGCGGGGCAGGCGGTCGCCATTCACGGTCGTGACCCCCAGCGCGTCCCATTCCGCCGCCGTCTTGGTGATATCCGGCCCGGCATTCTCCCAGCGGAAGTTCGACGGCAGGCGCGCTTCGGCGAGCCAGGGTTCGCCCACGCGCCAGCCATGGGCGAGCAGATAGTTGGCGCAGGAATAGAATGCGTCGGCCAGAGAGCCGCGCAGATCGCGCTCGCCGTCGCCGTCGCCGTCGACACCCAGCTTCAGGATGTTCGACGGCATGAACTGCACCTGGCCCAGCGCCCCGGCATAGGAGCCGGTCAGCTCGGCGCGCGTGGCGAGGCCTTCCTGCAGGAGCATCAGCGCGGCGAACATCTCGTCCTCGAAATAGGCGCGGCGGCGGCCTTCATAGGCGAGGCTGGCCAGCGCCTCGACGACATAGAAATTGCCCAGCACGTTGCCGTAGCTCGTTTCGTTGCCCCAGATGCCGGCGATGGCGGCGGGGTCGACGCCGGTGTCCTTGCCCACCTTGCTCAGCAGGGCGGCGTTGGCCGCGACCGCATTGCGGCCGCGCGTCACCATCGAATTGTCGATACGGGCCAGATAGGTGGACACGCGGCCCATGCCGCCGCCGCCGGGGGCGGACAGTTCGATCGATTTGCTGTTCATCGAAACGCCGACCATGGCGCTGTCCCAGGTCGCGTCGGAGATGCCGCGCGCGGGGGCGAAATTCCGCAGCTTCTCCATATAGGTGCGGAACCCCGCCTCGGTCGGGTTGGAGACCTGCTGATTGGCGGTGCTGGACCCGGAATCCGGCTCATCGTCATGGGGGGCGGCGGAGGGGGCGGGGGTGGCGCCGGCATCGGCGCGGGCTGCTTCAGCGTCTCGCCGCCCCGGTCAGGGGAACTGGCGCAGGCCGCGAGGAGGAGCATCAAAGGCAGGGCGATCAGGCGCATCGGGCTTCCTATCGTCGTCCGGTCAGGGGTTCTCCGGCGATCAGCGTCACCAGATGCACCAGCATCAAAATCACCACGATCATGGCGAAAAGCTGGATCATGCCATGATTGGCCATGCGGGGGCGCATGGGGTCTGGCTCACGGATGGAAACCTGACGCGACCACAGGAACACGCCCGCCGCCGCCAACAGGATCGCGCCCGTCGTCCACCACCCCAGTTCGATCACCCGCGCATCCTTAACGATTCGTGCAACAGGTCGATTCTGGCCTATTTCCGGGCGGATTTCAGGCCGCTTCCGCACGAATTGACTTCCCGGCCCGGCCCCGCTACACGCTGCGCCCTTCGCAAGACATCCGGGCTTTTCAGGGGCCCGCAAACATCAGAGGGCTGGCCCCATGAAAGTCCGTAACTCGCTCAAGTCGCTGAAAGCGCGCGACAAGAACTGCAAGCTCGTGCGCCGCAAGGGCAAGGTCTACGTCATCAACAAGAAGAACCCGCGCTTCAAGGCCCGCCAGGGCTGAGATCCGCGAAAGCGCGCGCCGCGACTATCGCGGCGCGGCTTAAGTCTTAGAATGGCGGCGAAATTTTCGCCGCCATTTTTGATTCATGCACCTACCCTCGCCCGATCCCACGATTCTCGCGCGCCGGGCGGCCATCGTGTCAGGCCTCACCGCACTGCTGCCGCCCGGCTCCGTCATCGCGGATGACGACAGCCTCGGCGTCTATGACTGCGATGCGTTGACCGCGATCCGGCAGAAGCCGCTGGCGGCGGTGCTGCCCGCCAATGCCGCCGAGATCGCGGCCGTCCTCAAATTCTGCCGGGATGAAGGCGTCAACATCGTGCCGCGCGGCGCGGGCACCTCGCTCTCGGGCGGCTCGACGCCGCTGGGGGACGGCATCCTGGTGGTGACGGCGCGGCTCAACCGCATTCTCGAGATCGACTACGAGAACCGCTGCGCCGTGGTGCAGCCGGGCGTCACCAATCTTGCGATCACCAGGGCGGTGGAGGAGCGCGGCTTCTATTACGCGCCCGATCCCTCCAGCCAGCTCGCCTGCTCCATCGGCGGCAATGTCGCGGAAAACTCCGGCGGCATTCACTGCCTGAAATACGGCATCACCACGAACAACCTGCTGGGCGTCGAACTCGTCACCATCGATGGCGAGATCATCCGTCTCGGCGGCAAGGGCGGGGCGATGTCCGGCTATGATCTGCTCGGCATCGTGACCGGGTCGGAAGGCCTGCTCGGCATGGTGACCGAGGTGACGGTCCGCATCCTGCCGAAACCCTCGGCGGTGCGCGCGCTGTTGATCGGCTTCCCCTCCATCGAGGCGGCGGGCGCGGCGGTGGCGGAAACCATCGCGCACGGCATCATCCCGGCCGCGATGGAGCTGATGGACCGCATGACCGTCGAGGCGGTCGAGGCCTATTGCGGCGCCGGCTATCCGCAGGATGCGGAAGCCGTGCTGATCGCCGAACTCGACGGCACGGCGGCGGAGGTCGATGCGCTGATCGCCCGCGTGGAAGATATCGCCCGCATGAAAGGCGCAACCTCCTGCCGGGTCAGCGCGGACGAGGCCGAACGGCTTCGCTTCTGGTCCGGGCGCAAGGCGGCGTTTCCGGCGACGGGCAGGATCGCGCCCGACATGCTGTGCATGGACGGCACCATTCCGCGCCGCGAACTGCCCGCCGTGCTTCACCGCATCCGCGAACTCTCGGCGGACTATGCGCTGCCGGTCGCCAACGTGTTCCATGCCGGCGACGGCAATCTCCATCCGCTCATCCTCTATGACGTGATGAAGCCGGGCGATCTGGAGAAGGCGGAAGCGTTCGGCGCCGATATCCTGCGGATCTGCGTCGAGGCGGGCGGCGTGCTGACCGGCGAGCATGGCGTCGGCGTGGAGAAGCGCGACCTGATGCCCGCCATGTTCGACGAGGCCGATCTCGCCCAGCAGATGCGCGTCAAATGCGCGTTCGATCCCTCGCATCGTTTGAATCCCGGTAAGGTGTTTCCGGTACTCCACGCCTGCGCCGAACTCGGCGCGGTGCATGTGCATGCGGGCGAATTCGCCCATCCGGAGATTCCGCGTCTATGATGCGCCTGGTGGAATATGGTCTCTCCCTGCGACGCGGGGGGAGCGCCGGCGAAGCCGGGGAGGGGGACATGCGTTTCATGCCCTGCGGCCCCCGCTCGCTGCCGGTCATCCCGCAAAGCAGCGGGAAGACATTGGAGCGCGCATGAGCGTCGTCTGGGTCTATAACGCGCAGGAAGCCGCCAGCGCCGTGCAGGACGCGCTGAACGAAGGCAGCGCCTTCACGCTGCGCGGGCGTGGCACCAAGACGCCGCTCGGCCGCCCGGTCAGCGCGGCGCGCACGCTCGACCTCTCGCGCATCGCCGGCGCCATCCGCTACGAGCCGGAAGAACTGATCCTCACGGTCAAGGCCGGCACGCCGCTCAGCGATATCGACCTCATGCTGCGCGAGCATCGCCAGATTCTCCCCTTCGAGCCGCCCGACTGGGGACATTTCTTCGGCGCGAGCGAGCGGCGCGGCACGATCGGCGGCGCGCTGGGCGGCGACTTGAGCGGGCCGCGCGCGTTCAGGGCAGGGCGTCCGCGCGATGCGCTGCTCGGCTTCACAGCCGTCAACGGCTTCGGCGAGGCCTACAAGGCGGGCGGGCGCGTGGTGAAGAACGTCACCGGCTACGACCTGCCGAAACTCATGTGCGGCGCGTTCGGCACGCTCGGGCCGCTGATCGACGTGACGATGAAAGTCCTGCCCGCACCGGAACGCGAAGACACGATCGTCCTGCGCGGCATGACGGCGCCCGAGGCGCTGCGTCTGCTGCGCGGCATTGCAGGCGAGCCGCTGGAGGCGACGGGCCTTGCCCATGTCAGCGGCGAACTCGCCCAGCATCTGGAGGGCGTGCTCGGCGTCGCGGAAGGCCTCACGGCGATCCGTTTTGAAGGCGCGCGCGAGGCGGTGGAGGAGCGCGCCCATATCCTCATCGAGCGCCTGCGCCGCGCCGGGGCGCGCCGCCTCGGCGGCGATGTCAGCCACGACCTCTGGAAGCGCATCGGCAATCTCGATCTGCTGTCGCGCGAGCCGGGTACGGTCTGGCGCATCGTCGCGCCGCCCTTCGCTGCGCCGGCCATCGCGAGCGAAATCGGCCCCAGCGCGGCGCAATACGACTGGGCGGGATCGCTGCTGTGGCTGCTGCTCGACGACGCGCCGCATGCCCATGCCAATCTCGTGCGGTCCGTCGCCGCGCGCCACAATGCGCAGGCGACCCTCTTCCGTGCGCCTGAGGCCGTGCGTGCCGCGCAGGGCGTCTTCCAGCCGCTCGACCCCGGCGTCGAGCGGCTGACCCGCGAGGTGAAGGCCGCCTTCGACCCGAAGGCCGTCTTCAATCCCGGCCGCATGTATGAAGGCATCTGACGCGTGCGGACCGCCTTCACCGCCGAGCAGCTGAAGGATCGCGCCACCGCAGATGCGGCGGCGGCGATCCGCTCCTGCGTCCATTGCGGCATGTGCAACGCGACCTGTCCGACCTATCAGGTGACGGGCGACGAGCGCGACGGGCCGCGCGGCCGCATCCAGCTCATGCAGGCCATGCTGGAAAAGGGCGGGGCGCCGTCGGAGGCCGCGGTGCGCCATGTCGACCGCTGCCTGTCATGCCTCTCCTGCCGCACGACCTGTCCCTCCAGCGTCGATTATGCCCGGCTTGTCGATCGCGCCCGCGCTCACATCGCCGCGCATCACACGCGCCCCCGCGACGAGCGGCTCTTCCGCGCCTTTCTCGCGCGCGTGCTGCCCTATCCGCGCCGCTTCCGTTTCGCGATGCGCCTCGCGCCGCTGTCGAAGATGCTGGGCAATCTCCTGCCCGAACCCTTCCGCCGGATGGCTGCGCTCAGGCCGGAGAAGCCTCCGGAGGGCGCCGCGCCAAAACCCGGCGTGTATCCGGCCGAAGGCACGCGGAAGATGCGCGTCGCCTTCCATCGCGGCTGCGCCCAGCAGGTTCTGGCGCCGGAGATCGACCACGCCGCGATCCGCCTGCTGAACCGCCTCGGCGCCGAAGTCATCGTCCCCGCAGGTTCAGGTTGCTGCGGCGCGCTCAATCATCATCTGGGCCTCGATGGCTCGGCCCGCCGCTTCGCCCGCGCCAATATCGCCGCCTGGTGGAAGGTGCATGAGACCGGCGGCGTCGACCGGATCGTCTCGACCGCGTCGGGCTGCGGTTCCCAGCTTAAGGACTATGCCCATCTGCTCGGCGGCGATGCCGGCTATGTCTTCCGCACCAAGAAGCTGGCGCCGCTGGTCCGCGACATCACCGAACTCGCCGCCGAACTGGGGTTCAGCGGCCAGGCGCCCCAGCCGATGAAGATCGCCGTCCAGTCCGCCTGTTCGATGCAGCACGGCCAGCGCCTTGGCGGTCTGCCGGAGCGGCTGCTGCGCGAGGCGGGCTTCGCGCTCACCCCGGTCAAAGACGCGCATCTGTGCTGCGGCTCGGCCGGGCATTACAGCCTGCTTCAGCCCGAAATGTCGGAAACGCTGCGCGACCGGAAGCTGGAAAGCCTCGCCGCCGGCGCGCCCGACGTCATCGCCTCCACCAATATGGGCTGCATGGATCACCTGCGCCGGGGGGCTGCGACGCCCATCGTCCACACCGTGGAACTCCTCGACTGGGCAAGCGGCGGCCCCCGGCCCGCCGGTCTCGCTTTGCCTTGAATTCGCCGCGGCGCTAGGCTCCCCTCATGGCCATGCTTCGCGTCCTCGCCGCCGCCGTGCTTCTCGCCCTTCTGCCCGCCCGCGCGGACCAGACGGACAAGCGTCTGGACGAATTGTTCGCGGCGCTCGCGACGGCCACCAAGCCGGAACTCGCCCAGCCCATCGAGATGGAGATCTGGAAGATCTGGGTCGAGACCGAAAGCCCCACCACCGAACTCCTGTTCGCGCGCGGCACCGGCATGATCCAGGCGGGCGATCTCAATCTCGCGCTGCAGCTGCTCGACACGGTGGTCCTGCTCAATCCCGGCTATGCCGAAGGCTGGAACATGCGCGCCACGCTCTACGCGCTGCGCGAGGACTACCCGGCCGCCATCGCCGACACGCGCAAGGTGCTGGAGCTGGAGCCGCGTCATTTCATGGCGCTGCAGGGCCTTGGCGAAATTCTCCAGGGCCTCGGCGACGACAAGGCGGCGCTCAAGGCCTATGAAGCGGCGCTGAAGATCAACCCGTCGCTGGAACAGGCCAAACAGCAGGCCGGCATCCTCCGCCGCAAGATCGACGGCGATCGTATCTAGCGCCTCATCTTTTTGGAAGAACCGGCTTCCACGTCTCGGGATGATGCGGCCTAGTCGCTCATCCGCCCGACAATGGCGACGCGCAGCATGTTCGTCGCGCCGGGCGTCCCCAGCGGCACGCCGCAGATCACGATGATGCGCTGGCCCGATTTCGCATAGCCCTCGCGCCAGGCGATCTTGCAGGCCTGATCGACCATGCCTTCCAGCTCTTTCGCCTCGTCCACCACGACGCAGTGCAGGCCCCACGCGATGGCCAGCCGCCGCGCCGTCTTCAGCACGGGCGACAGCGCCAGCACCGGCACGTTGGGGCGCTCGCGCGAGGCGCGGATCGCGGTCGCGCCCGACGCCGTATAGGTCACGATCGCCGCGACATTGATGTTCTCGGCGATCTGGTGCGCGGCGGCGGTGATGGCGTCGGCGGCCGTCGCTTCCGGCTCGGCGCGCTGGGCATCGACGATGGAGCGGTAGAAGGCCTCACCCTCCACCTTCTCGGCGACCTTGTTCATGGTCGCGACGGCCTCCACAGGCCAGGCGCCCGCCGCGCTTTCCGCCGACAGCATGATGGCGTCCGCGCCCTCGAACACGGCGGTCGCGACGTCCGACACTTCGGCGCGGGTGGGCGCCGGTTTGTCGATCATGGATTCCAGCATCTGCGTCGCGACGACCACCGGCTTGCCGGCCCGCCGCGCCGCGCGGTTGATCTCCTTCTGCCGGCCGGGAACGAACTCCAGCGGCAGCTCCACGCCCAGATCGCCGCGCGCGATCATGATGCCGTCCGCGACATCCAGAATATCGTTGAGCCGCGCCACGGCCTGCGGCTTCTCGATCTTCGCCATGACGCCGGCGCGGCCCATCACCATCTTCTTCGCCTCGGCGATGTCGGCCGCCGTCTGCACGAAGGACAACGCGATCCAGTCGACGCCCGCCTCGACGGCGGCGGAGAGATCGGCGCGGTCCTTTTCGGTCATCGCGGGGATGGGCAATTGCGTGTCGGGCACGTTGACGCCCTTGCGGTCCGACAGCTTGCCGCCGATCTCCACCTCGGTCACCGCGCGGTCGGGATGGACCTCGCGCACGATCAGGCTGATGCGCCCGTCGTCCAGCAGCAGCCGCGCGCCGGGGTCCAGCGCCGACAGGATTTCCCTGTGCGGCAGCTGCACGCCGTTGATGTCGCCGGGCACGGGGTTGAGGCTCAGCGTGAAGCTCTGCCCGGCCTGCAGCATCACCGGGCCGTCCGCAAAGCTGCCGATCCGCAGCTTCGGCCCCTGCAGGTCGGCGAGGATGCCGATGGGGCGTCCGGTCTCGGCCTCCACCTCGCGCACGCGGCCCACCAGCTCGCGCAGCAGGTCATGCTTCGTGTGGCTCATATTGATGCGGAACACGTCGGCCCCGGCGCGAAACAGCGCCTCGATGCCCTCGCGCGTGGAACTTGCGGGGCCGAGAGTGGCGAGAATCTTGATGTTCCGGTTACGCCGCATAAATCAGCCGTTACTCGATCAGAATGACACGCAGATCGTTCACATTCGTGCCCGTGGGTCCAGTGACGATTGCATCGCCAAGGGTCTGGAAGAACGCGCCCGAATCATTCCGCGCCAGCGCCGCCCCACCGTCCACCCGCGCAGCCAGCGCGCGGGACAGCGTATCGGGCAGAACGAAGGCCCCGGCGGCCTCCGGCCCGCCATCCGCGCCGTCGGTGTCGATGGCGAGCGCTGAAATCCCCGCCGCGCCTTTCAGCGCCAATGCGAGGCCCAGCGCATATTCCCGGCTCGGCCCGCCGCGCCCGTTGCCGGTCATGGTGACGGTCAGCTCGCCGCCGGAGATCAGCGCGACACGCCCGCCTTCGGCCTGCGCCTTCAGCGCCAGCGCCGCATGCGCCGCGCCGATGTCGCGCGCCTCGCCTTCCAGCGCATCGCCCAGCATCACCACGCGATAGCCCAGCGCCCCGGCCTCGCGCGCGGCGGCGGCCAGCATGTCGGCGGGGCGCAGCACGATGCGGAAATCGACCTTGTCGAAACACGGGTCGCCCGGCTTCGGCGTTTCGCTCGCCGGATCGTCCAGCACGGCGGCCAGCGTTTCGCTCAGCGGAATGCCGCGCCGCGCCAGCATCGCGCGCACCCCGGCGCTGGTGACGGGATCGGGCGAGACGGGGCCGGAGGCGATGAGGCCCGGCTCGTCGCCCGGCACATCGCTCACCGCCAGCGCGACGATGCGGCACGGCCCCGCCGTTTTGGCCAGCCGTCCGCCCTTGATGCGCGACAGATGCTTGCGGATCGCATTGATCTCGTTGATGGGCGCGCCGCTCCGCAGCAGCGCCCTGGTGATCTCGCGCTTGGCATTGAGGTCCAGCGGCCGGCGCGGGGCGGGCCACAGCGCCGATCCCCCGCCCGACAGCAGCACCAGCATCAGATCGCCCTCGCCCAGCATGGAGGCGCGCACCAGCGTCTCGGCCGCCGCCGCCTGCGCCTCAAGCCCGGGCAGGGGATGCGACGCCTCCACCAGCCGCAACCGCTCCAGCGCGCGGCCATAGCCCTGCTGCGTGACGACCAGCCCCTCCAGCGGACCGTCCCAGGCGGCCTCCACCGCCGCCGCCATCGCGGCGCTCGCCTTGCCGGCGCCGACCACCAGAACCCGCCCGGCCGGGCGCGGCGGCAGATGCGCCGCAACGCGCGCCCCCGCATCGGCGGCATCCAGCGCCGCCTGCATGATGGCGGTCAGGTGCGTGCGCGCGTCCGATGGACTAAACACGGGCCATGTCCGCCACTCATCTCCCTGCCTTTGAAACGATCCCCGCGCCGCGCCCAGGCCCGGTTCTTTTCCTGTGCGACCACGCCTCGAACGCCGTGCCGCCCGCTTACGGCACGCTGGGGCTGCCGGAGGCGGAGTTCAAGCGGCACATCGCCTCGGATATCGGGGCGGGCGATCTCACCCGCGCGCTGGCGGCGGCGTTCGATGCGCCGGCCCTGCTCGGCGTCTGGTCGCGCCTGCTGGTCAACCTCAATCGCGGCCCGGATGACCCGACGCTGGTGATGAAAATCTCCGACGGCGCGCTCATTCCCGGCAATGCGCGCGCCGATGCGGCGGAGATCGCGCACCGCATCGCGGCGTTTCATGCGCCCTATCACGCAGCGATCGAGGCCGAAATCGTCGCGGCGATGGCCGCCGGTTTCGCGCCCTCGCTCGTCTCGATGCACTCCTTCACGCCGGTCTGGCGCGGCGATCCGCGCCCGTGGCAGATCGGCATCCTGTGGGATCGCGACGACCGGCTGGTGAAACCGCTGATTGCCGCGTTCGAGGCGGCCGGCCTCGTCACCGGCGACAACGAACCCTATGACGGCGCGCTGGAAGGCGACACGCTGTGGACCCACGCGACCAGCCGCGGCCTGCCCAATGTGCTCATCGAGGTGCGGCAGGATCTCATCGCCGATCCCGCAGGCGTAGCGCGGATGACGCCCATCGTCGCATCCGCCTTGCGTCAGGCGCTGGCGTCGCTCACTTAAGCCTTAAGGAGATGCCCATGGACGACGCCACCAAGACCGCCGCCGAAGCCGCCGCCTTTCGCCGCCTCGTGGCGCATTTGCGCGAACGCACCGATGTCCAGAACATCGATCTCATGAACCTCGCCGGCTTCTGCCGTAACTGTCTGGGCAACTGGTATCGCGAGGCGCTGGCCGAAAAGGGCGTGACGCTGACCAAGGACGAAGGCCGCGAGGCCGTCTATGGCATGCCCCAGGCCGAGTGGAAGGCGAAGTACCAGACAGAAGCCTCGCCCCAGGCCGCCGCGCAGTTCGCCGCCGGCCATCCCGCCCACGCCGCGCCGGAAGGCAAGGGCGGCGGCGGCACGAAGGGGTGGTAGTCATGAAGAATCCGCGTCTCGCCCTTGCCGGGCTGCTGCTGGTCGGCGTTGCAGCGATCCTCTTCGCCTATTTCCACTACAATCAGGAAGGCGCGCGCGATCCGGCCGAGCTGATGCGCGTGGTGGGGCAGATCGCCGGCGCCGTCGCCGGCATCGGCCTCGCCTTCATCCTGATGTCGTTCTTCATCGGCAGGCCGCAGCGGCGCCGTTGAAGGCGCCGCCGCCCGGCGTCTATTGCTGGTTGCAGCCCATCACGCAGGTCTGCGTCGCCTGGATGCGGCCGCCGCAGCCGGTGAAGCAGGCGCGATATTGCGCCTCCACCACGTCGGTGCACTCGCTCTCCCACGGGCAGGAATAGCTCGGCTCGAACGACGAGCGGTTGCGATCCACCGGCAGGCCCTGCTGCTGGCGATAGCGGACATAGCGGTTGTATTCGCGGTCGGCGATCAGGTCCTTCTCGCGCTCGCAATCCTGCGTCCGCTGCCGGCACTCATAGCGGCCGCCGCTCTGGTCGGCCTCGCAATGCGACACGCAGGCCTGGCCGCGCGCGCTGGTCGGCGGCGAATAGGTATAGGTCGTGTCATAGATCGGGCCGCAGGCGGTCAGCAGAACCGTCAGTCCGAAAAAGGCGGCAAGCCGCCCGAAAATCGCACGCATCGTCATGTCCCCATTTTGCCGAAACTCTGGTCAGTGCGCGCAATGAGGTCAACTGTATGAAGCGCCGCATGTTAGGATCGCCGGACAACGACACACGCAGAGGTCGCGAAACACATGGGACTCTACGACCGCTACATCCTGCCGCCGCTGCTGAACGCGGCGATGGGCGCCAAGCCCATCGCCTATCAGCGCAAGAAGGTCGTGCCGCATGCGACCGGCGACGTTCTCGAAATCGGCATGGGGGCAGGGCACAATCTGCCCTTCTACGACAAGACCAAAGTGACGAGGCTCATCGGCCTTGAACCCCACGCAAAGCTCCGCGCCCGTGCCGCGAAGCGCGCGGCGGAAGCCGGCATCGATGTCGCCTTCACGGATCTCAAGGCCGAGGAGATCGACCTGCCCGACGCCAGCGTCGACACCGTCGTCGTCACCTACACCTTCTGCTCGATCCCCGATGTGCCGCGCGCGCTCACCGGCATCGCCCGGGTGATGAAGCCGGGCGCGACGATGCTGTTTTGTGAACACGGGTTAGCGCCCGACGCCAAGGTCGCGCGCTGGCAGGCCCGCATCGAGCCTTTATGGAAACGCATCGCCGGCGGCTGCCATCTCTGCCGCCCGATCCCCGACATGCTGAAAGCCGGCGGCTTCCGCGTCGAAGGGCTGGAGACGATGTATCTCCCCGGCACGCCGAAAAGCCTCGGCTACAACTATTGGGGCCGGGCGTTGAAGATGTGAGGAACCAGCCCCATCAGGCTGCGTTTGAATGAGATGAGGGGAACCTTGAGGCAGGTTCCATATGCGTCTTCTCGTTCACGGTCTGCGCTATCTCGTCCGCCATGGGCGGCTGACGCTGGTCGACTGCAAGGGCCGCAGCTCGCTGATCGGCGATGGCGAAGGGCCATCGGTGGTGATGCGGTTGAAAGACCGCGCCGTCGAGCGCCGGCTTCTTCTCAACCCGGAACTGGCGGTGGGAGAAGCCTATATGGATGGCCGCCTCGAGATGGTGGAAGGCTCGGTCGCCGACCTGCTCGCCATCCTCATGGGCAATCTGGGGCGCGGCCATGTCGGGCCGTTCATGCGGCTGAACGCGGCCCTGCGGTTTCTCGGCCGGCGCATCGCGCAGTTCAACGGGCGGCTCGGCGCGCGCCAGCATGTCGCGCATCACTACGATCTCTCGTCCGGACTCTACGATCTCTTCCTCGATCATGAGCGGCAATATTCCTGCGCCGTCTTCGAAACGGACGGCGACACGATCGATCAGGCGCAGCGCAACAAGCTGGCGCGGCTCGCCGCCAAGCTGGCGCTGTCGCCGGGCGACCGGGTGCTGGATATCGGGTCGGGCTGGGGCGGTCTTGCGCTGTGGCTGGCGGGCCGTCATGGCGCGGAGGTAACCGGCGTCACCCTCTCCGCCGAACAGCTCGCCTGGGCGGAGGCTGAGGCCGCGCGGCGCGGCCTGTCGCGCAATGCCGGTTTCCGCCTGCAGGACTATCGCGACGTCGAAGGCAGCTTCGACCGCATCGTGTCGGTCGGTATGCTGGAGCATGTCGGGGTGGGCAATTACGGCGCCTTCTTCCAGACGATCGCGCGGCTGCTCGATGAACGGGGCGCCGCCGTCATCCACGCCATCGGGCGCAGCGACGGGCCGGGCGCGACCAATCCGTGGATCGCCAGATACATCTTCCCCGGCGGCTACACGCCGGCGCTGAGCGAGCTGCTGCCCGCGATCGAGCGCGCCGGGTTGTGGGTCACCGATATCGAGATACTGCGCCTGCACTACGCGAAGACGCTGGCGGCGTGGCGCGCGCGCTTCATGGCGCGGCGTCTGGAGGCGTTGCAGCTCTATGACGAGCGGTTCTGCCGGATGTGGGAGTTCTATCTGGCGGCTGCCGAGATGGGCTTCCGCTATCAGGGCCTGATGGTCTTCCAAATCCAGCTCAGCCGCCGTGTCGACGCCTTGCCGCTCACCCGCGACTACATGACGCCCGCGCCGCCACGCGCGCGGGCCGCCGCCGCGTGACCGCCATGAGCACCGACAAGACGATCACCTATACCCTCACCGCCTACGATCCCTCGAACGGCACCAGCGTGATCCGCGCCATGCTTGGCAAGGAGGAGGTGGCGGCGGAGCGCCGGCGGCTGGAGGCGCAGGGCATGACCCGCATCAAGGTCGCCGAAACCCGCAATGCGGCCGGGAACGCAGGTTAGCCGCCGCGGCAAGCCGCCTTGAGATAGTCGGGGAAAGAGCCTATATTCCTATGCAGGGCGGGGCGGCTGGAGATGGCATGGCGGAGGCGGGCGAACGGACGCATTCAAAAAACGCGAAAACGAGTCGTTGTGGCTATTCCACCGTCACCTACTGCATCTTGATGCGGCGGGCGGGGGCTACCCGGAAAAAAGCGACGATCGAATGCCAACGAATAGCGGCAGGGTGCGCCATTTTCGACGTTCAAAGATGCTTTGTTTCAACATCCCGACACATCGTTGCGCGGACGGGTTTGGCCTGAACGCCGCAGAGGTCTAGGCTGCGCTCAACCAGAATTGCGGAAAGCTCTCCCATGTTCTTCACCTTCTTCGATGAGCTGCGCGCCGCCAAGGTGCCGGTCACGCTGAAAGAATATCTCGCGTTGATGGAGGCCCTGCAGGCCGGCGTCATCAACATGAAGATCGACGAGTTCTATGTCCTCGCCAAGACCGTGCTGGTGAAGGACGAGCGCAATCTCGACAAGTTCGACCGCGTCTTCGGCCACGCCTTCAAGGGACTGGAAAATCTCGACGCCAGCGAGATCGCGCAGATCCCGGAAGAATGGCTGAAAGCCCTCACCGAGAAATTCCTTTCCGAAGAGGAGAAGAAACAGATCGAGGCGCTGGGCGGCTGGGAAAAGCTGATGGAGGAGCTGCAGAAGCGCCTCGAGGAGCAGAAGAAGCGCCACGAGGGCGGCAACAAGATGATCGGCTCGGGCGGCACCTCGCCGTTCGGCAATAACGGCTACAATCCGGAAGGCGTCCGCATCGGCCAGGACAAGGGCCGTCACGGCAAGGCCGTGAAGGTGTGGGACAAGCGCGAATACAAGAATCTCGACGACCAGGTCGAACTCGGCACGCGCAACATCAAGGTCGCGCTGCGCCGCCTGCGCAAATGGGCGCGCACGGGCGCGGAGACCGAACTCGATCTCCCCAACACCATCAAGAACACGGCGAACAAGGGCTATCTCGACGTCACGCTGGTGCCGGAACGGCGCAACACGGTGAAGACGCTGCTCTTCTTCGATATCGGCGGCTCGATGGACAGCTACATCAAGCTCTGCGAGGAGCTGTTCTCGGCGGCGCGCACCGAGTTCAAGCACATGGACTTCTTCTACTTCCACAACTGCCTCTATGAGAGCGTGTGGAAGGACAACAAGCGCCGTCACAACGAGAAGCAGCCGACCTTCGACGTGCTCCACAAATACGGCAACGACTACAAGGTCATCTTCATCGGCGATGCGACGATGAGTCCGTACGAGATCACCTATCCGGGCGGCTCGGTGGAGCACTGGAACGAGGAAGCGGGCGCGGTGTGGATCGAGCGGGTGAAGAACATCTACCCGCACATGGTCTGGCTCAATCCGGTGGCCGAGAAGCACTGGGAATACACGCCCTCGATCCAGCTCATCAAACAGCTGATCGGCGACCGCATGTACCCCCTCACCCTCGACGGCCTCGACCGCGCGATGAAGGAGTTGAACCGCTGAAGGCTATCGCAGCGTTCGCCGCCCTGCTGCTTATGCAGGCCGCCTTCGCCGAGGAGGCGGCGCCGCGCGTGGCGCCCGGCATCACCATTCCATCGGACGGCTTTCTCGTTCACACGCCGAGCGGTCTTCGACTCCCGCGCGAGATCCGCGGCCCGGCCAGAAGCCACGACGCGACGATCACGGTGATTTCGCCGGACAAGGTCGAGCTGCACTACGGCCCGATCACCGTCACCATCGGCGCGCCCATGGCCGCCGCCGATCCCGTTATCGTGCCGCCCGGCTGGCAGGCCGATCCCGATCAGCCGTCCCTGCCGCGCCTGCTTTTCTGGGGTGAGGGTGTCACGCCGCTGACGGTCAGCTTCCTCCATGGCGCAGACGCGCCGGCGGAGGATTGGGTGTCCTTCAGCATCGTCGTCGATGGATGGCAGATCGAATTGTCGTCGCTCTATCCGCCCGGGACGCGCGACACGGTCATCCACACCGCCGAGGCGGTCTGGGCCTATCTCGCTTCGGCCAATGCCGAACCGCCTAGGCGGCCGCTATCGCCTTGAGCCGGGCGATCACCGCGTCGCGCTCACCGGCCGACAGGGGCGAGGTCTCGAACATCTCGAAGAACATCAGCCCTTCGATCGCCAGCCAGACGAGGAGCGAGGTGTCGGGGTCTTTCTCCGAAGACTTCATCTCGGCCCACAGCGCGCGGTGGGCGTCGCGGATCGGGTCCAGCAGGCTCGGGTCTTCGGCGATGGCGGCCAGCATGCCGTGCGAGGCCTTCTGGTCCTCCGCGACGTTTTCCAGCTTGGCGAGCCGCAATTCCGCGATGCGGGACGCAACCGAACCGCCGCTCGCGACGTTCAGCGAGGCGGCGAACCGTCCGATCATCCCCTTCAGGAGGGCTTCCTTGCTGGGGAAATTATAGAGCAGCCCGCCCTTGGACAGCCCCGCGCGCGCCGCAACAGCGTCGAGCGTCATGCGATTGACGCCCAATTCGCGGATGAGGGCATCCGCAGCGTCGAGGATGACCTCGCGCGATCCGCGTTTCGGGGCAGACGCAGCGCTCATGCGTGATAACGGCTCCTTGACTAGACCGTCCGGACGGTACAGTTTATGACCCAAGATGCAAGTTTAAATTCGGGCGCGGATCGCCGGCCCGAGGGGATGTTCATGAAAGCGAGAACGCGTGGCTTCTGGCTGCTGGTTGTTGTCGGCGCCGTCTGCGGCCTGCTGATTTTCTATCACTTCTTCATGCAGGGCATGATCGCCTCGATGATGGCGGGCCAACAGCGCCCTGCCATCGAGGTGTCGGCCGTGGCCGCGAAGGCCGGTCCGTGGACGCCGGGGATCGAAGCCGTCGGCACGGCCAAGGCAGGCCTTGGCGCCGACGTGGCGGTCGAGGCGCCGGGCGTGGTGAAAGCCATCGCTTTCGTCGCGAACCAGAAGGCGACGGCGGGGCAGTTGCTGGTCCAGATCGACGACAGCGTCGAGCAGGCGGATTCTCATCGCCGCCGAGGCCAACATCAAGCTGGCGCAGTCCGAGGTCGACCGTATCCAGGCGCTGGTGAAGCGCGGCGCATCGCCCCAGGCGACGCTCGACAACGCCATAGCCACCAGCGAGACGGCGCGCGCCACCTATGCCCGCCTGAAAGCCGTACTTGATCAGAAGGCCATCGAAGCGCGCTTCGATGGCGTCGTCGGCGTGCCGCGCGTCGTGGTGGGGCAGTATGTGACGGCCGGTACGGTCGTCGTCACGCTGCAGGACACTGACCGTATTCTCGTGGACTTCACGGTGCCCGAGCAGTCTGCGGCGCTGCTGCAGAAGGGCCAGAAGGTTCTCTTCGGCGTCACCAGCGACGCGATGGACCTGACCGGCACGCTGACCGGCTTCGACCCCAAGGTGAACCCGCAGACCCGCCTCGTTGCGGCGCAGGCGCTGATCGACGCGCCGGACGGCAAGATTCTGCCCGGCCAGTTCGTGCGCATCCGCGTGCAGTTGCCGGAAGAGCAGAACATCGTCTCGGTGCCCGAAACCGCTGTCGTGCCCAGCCTTTACGGCGACTATGTCTTCAAGATCGTCACGGAACCGCCGCCGGAAGGATCGCCGGAGGGCGCGCAGCCTCACCAGGTCGCGCGCCAGGCCTTCGTGAAGGTCGGCCGCCGTGACGCCGGGCGTGTCGAGATCGCGGAAGGTCTCGCCGCCGATGAGCAGGTCGTGGTCGCCGGGCAGAACCGTATCCAGAGCGGCGCCGCCGTGACGATCGCCGACGACGTCGTGCCGTCCAAGCCCAAGACGAACGGGTCCGCCCCGTGAGCTTCTCGGAAATCTTCATCCGGCGGCCGGTTCTCGCGACGGTCGTCAGTCTGCTGATCCTGCTGCTGGGCGCGCAGGGCTTTTCGTCCATGGCGATCCGGCAATATCCGGAAGTCGAGGAGACGACGATCACGGTCACCACCGCCTATCCGGGCGCGAACGCCGATCTGATCCAGGGCTTCATCACCGATCCGATCGCCAAGGCCGTCTCATCTACGGAGAATGTCGACTACGTCACGGCCTCCAGCCGTCAGGGCGCCAGTGTCGTTTCGGTGCGTATGCGCCTCGGCTCCGATCCCGACGCCGCGCTGACCGAGGTCATCACCAAGACGCAGCAGGTCCGCCGCCAGCTTCCGACGGATGCCGAAGACCCGATCATCGTGAAGGGCACCGGCCAGACCTTCGCGCTCATGTATCTCGCCTTCGCGTCCGATCGCATGACGCCGCCCGAAATCACCGAGTTCCTGACCCGTGTGATCCAGCCGCGCATGGCGACGGTGCCGGGCGTCGCTTCCGCCGACATTCTGGGCGGACAGAATTTCGCGATGCGCGTGTGGATCGACCCGCTGCTTCTCGCCGCGCGCGGCCTCACGGCGGCAGATATTTCCACTGCGATCCGCAACTCGAACTTTCTCGCGTCGCCCGGCTCGACCGAAAACGATCTGGTGGCGGTCGCGATCCGCACAGACACCACACTTCAGTCCGCCGAAGCCTTCGGCGCGCTGCCCGTGGCCGGTTCGGGCGACGATGTCGTGCGCCTGCGCGACGTTGCGAAGGTCGAGCTGGGCGTCAGCAATGACAATATTCGCGCATCGTTCGACGGCAATGAGGGCGTCTTCGTCGGCATCATGCCGACACCGGCGGCCAATCCGCTGACGACGGCGGAAACCGTCCGCAACATGCTGCCGGAAATCCAGAAAAGCCTGCCGGAAGGCATGAAGGTGGTCGTCACCTATGACGCGACCGTCTTCATCGAGAAGTCGATCGAAAGCGTGTTCGAGACGATCGCCGAAGCTGTGGTGATCGTCATTGTGGTGATCTTCCTGTTCCTGGGGTCGATCCGCTCGGTCGTCATTCCCGTCATCACGATTCCGCTCGCGCTTGTGGGCGTGTGTTTCGTGCTCTTCATTCTTGGCTATTCGATCAACCTGCTGACTCTGCTCGCGATGGTGCTCGCCATCGGCCTCGTGGTCGACGACGCCATCGTCGTGGTGGAGAACATCCATCGCCACATCCAGGAAGGCATGAAGCCGATGGATGCGGCAATTCAGGGCATGCGGGAAATCTTCGGCCCGGTTGTGGCGATGACGATCACGCTCGCCGCCGTGTACGCGCCCATCGGCTTCACGACCGGCCTGACGGGCGCGCTCTTCCGCGAATTCGCCTTCGCGCTCGCGGGCGCTGTGGTCATCTCCGGCTTCGTGGCTCTCACATTGTCGCCGATGATGTCGGCCCGCTTGCTGCGTCCGCATCCGCCCAATGGCGGCGGCCTCGCCGGCCGTATCGACCGCATCTTCGAGCGGGTCAGCGGAGCCTATGCCCGTACGCTCTCGAAGGCGCTGGATATGCGCGCGGCGATCTATCTGGCTGTCGCGATCCTCCTCGGCACCACCGCTTTCATGTTCATCAACACGAAATCGGAACTGGCGCCCGCTGAAGACCAGGGCGCGCTGTTCACCATCGTCAACGGCCCTCGCTACGCGACCGCCGATTACATGGATTTCTATGTCCGGCAGTTCGACGAGAAGGTCGGCAAGATTCCCGAAGCCAACTCGACCTTCTCCATCGTCGGCGCGGGCGGGGGAACCAACAGCGCGATCGCCCTGTGGCGCTTCGTGCCCTGGGCGGAACGCGAGCGCTCGGCCCAGTCCATTCTTCCGACCATCCAGGGCGGCCTGTCGCAGGTGACCGGCGTCGAAGCCTTCGTGGTCAATCCGCCCTCGCTGCCCGGCTCGGCCGGCGGCCTGCCGATCCAGTATGTGATCCGCTCGATCGGGTCGCCCGCGCTGGTCTATGAAGTCGCGGAGCAGATCAAGCTGAAGGCGATGCAGTCGGGCCAGTTCATGGTGGTGCAGTCGTCGCTCGCCTTCGACAAGCCGCAGGCGACGGTGTCCATCGATCGCGAACGTGCGGCGGCGCTGGGCGTTCCCATTGCGACGATCGGCACGACGCTGAACGTCATGCTGTCAAACGGCTGGGTCTCGCGCTTCGACCGTGACAGCCGCAGCTACGATATCGTGCCCCAGGCGGCGGACGCGTTCCGCATCAACCCGGACAGCATGAACGGCTACTATGTGAAGAGTTCGTCGGGCGACATGGTGCCGCTGTCGGCGGTGGTCATGATCACCACCCAGGCCGCTCCGGTCGCGATCGAGCAGTTCAACCAGCTCAATTCGGCGACGATCTCGGCGATGCCGATGATCGGCGGCTCGACGGATGCAGGCCTCCAGACCCTGCGCGGGATCGCAGCCGAGGTGATGCCGGACGGCTTCTATGAAGACTATGCCGGCGAATCCCGCCTCTCCATCCAGGAGGGCAATTCGCTCGCCATGGCCTTCCTGCTCGCCGTGGTCGTGATCTACCTCGTTCTCGCCGCGCAGTTCGAAAGCTTCCGTGATCCGCTCATCATCATGGTGGCGGTGCCGCTGTCGATCTTCGGCGCCGTGATGTTCCTGTATGTCGGTTTCGGCACGCTCAACATCTACACGCAGGTCGGTCTCATCACGCTGGTCGGCCTCATCACCAAGCACGGCATTCTGATGGTGGAGTTCGCCAACGAACAGCGCCACCACGGGATGGAGAAGCGCGCGGCGATCACAAAAGCCGCCGAAGTGCGCCTCCGCCCGATCCTGATGACCACGGCGGCGATGGTGCTGGGCGTGCTGCCGCTGGTGACGGCGAGCGGCGCGGGCGCTGCGGCGCGCTACTCGATCGGCCTCGTGATCGCGACCGGCATGTCGATCGGCACGCTGTTCACGCTGTTCGTGGTGCCGAGCTTCTATCTGCTGATCGCCAGGGCCGACCGGCCGGGCGAAGCGGGCGTGCCGGTCATGGCGGGTACTGCCCAACCTCGATGAGGAGACGGCCTGACGGCGGAGGCGGCGGGAAATCCGCCTCCGTCATGGCCGCGTATTTCTGCAGGTTTTCCGGGATCGACGATCCCGCCAGACGGCCGATCATCGAGATGCGGCCATCGCCCTCTTTCGTGAAGGCGACGAGATCAGGCACGGCGGAAAAGCCCGCGAGCAGCAGGGCTTCGCCGCCATCGTCCATCTCCACCAGCAGCCCGGCGCCCGCATAATTGTTGCCGCCGCGGCCGCCGCCGTCGATCACCCACAGAACCGGCTCGCCCTTGATACGGCCGTTGATGCGGCGGAAATCGCCCTCCGCGCCGATATCGGCCGAGGTCGCGACGGGCAGGGCGTCGAGCGCCCGCTGCTCGTTCCAGAACATGATGCCGATGGGCAGGAACACGATGAGGTGCATCATCGTGACCAGCATCAGCACCGGCTTCCAGGCGATCTCCCATTCCGCGCGGGCGGCCGGGACGCGCCCGTCATTCGCCCTGGCGAGGCTGTTGCGGCCGAGGCGCAGCACGTACCACGAGATCAGCCGCGCGGCGGCGAGGCCGGCCGCGATCCAGATCGCCGACCAGCCGAGCATCCGGTTGTAGAAATAGGTGCAGCCGAAGCCGTCGGTGAACAGGATCATCGCCAGCGGCACCCACAGCACCGGAAGCAGGATCAGCGCATAGGACGGGTGGTTGGTGAGATAGTCGTAGCGCACCGTCCACATGCGGTTGCCGACGACCAGATCGACGCCGCCTGCGCCGATGCCGGTGTTGACCATCGGCGTCCATTCGCCCTCGACCAGCCGGGGCCGGAAGACATTGCGGAGGAAGAAGAACAGGCAGAGCAGGCCGACGGCGAGCGCGCCCCAGAAGGTCGCATCCAGTTCGCCCGGCTCGCCGGGGCAGCCATAGCCGCCGCGTATGTCCAGCCATTTGGCGATGAAGGCGCCGATCAGCATGAAGATGCCGAACTCGACCAGCATCATCTGGATGAGTTGGGGGATGCGCCGCCCGATCCGGTCGAACGCCAGCACGCCGTTCCACAGCCAACGCAGCATGAATCAGAATCCCCGCCCGGTCGGCCGCAATCTACCGGCGGGCAGGGCCGCGCGCCGCGCGGCCTGCTGTCGCGGCGCATTGATGGCGGGGCGTGAACGCCTTACACAGGGCGCATGGCTTCCCATGTGGACAAGGCGCTGGTCGAGGGCGAGGTCGTGATCGCTCGCGCGCACTATCACTGGCTCAACTGGGTCTTGCCCTGTCTGGCGCTGATCCTGCCGGTCGTGATCCAGCTCCTGAGCTGGATTTATGTGGGCGCCGATACGCGGGCCTGGCTGAACTACATCACGGTCGGCCTCATCATCGCCGGGGGTATCTATTTCCTCTGGCAGGTCATCCGCATCCGCTCCACCGAGATCGCGGTCACCGACCGGCGTTTCATCCGCAAGACCGGCTGGATCGGCCGTGACACGGCCGAGATCGAGCTTCGCAGCATCGAGGAAGTAAAGCTGAAGATGACCGTGACGGGCCGCATCTTCGGCTACGGCACGCTGATCATCCGCGGCACCGGCGCAGGTGTTGTGGAATCGCCGGGGCTGGATGACCCCAAGATCTTCCAGAAGGCCATCCAGACGGCGCAGGAGCGTCTGCGCGTGCGTCTGGGCATTCCGGCGGCCCAACCGCCGACTGGTTAACTGTCCGGCAACGCAGTTCGCCTTACCCTAACGGAAACAGACGCCCGGGCGAACGATCCGGGGGCCGGGGGAAAAGCCATGCCCGATGACACGCCGGAACTGGACGCGCTGATCCGGGAAGCGATCGGCACGCTGTCGGAAGGCTTCGCCGTCTTCGATGCCGACCAGCAGCTGATCTTCGCCAACCACATCTCACGCCGTGATTTCGGCCGCACCTATACGGCGATGGCGAACGGGGCGACCTGGCACGACGCGATGGTGGAAAGCATCCGTCCGCATATGGCCGGAAGCGCCGAAGCGGATATCGAGGCCCTTGCCGACGAGATGTCGCGCACGTTGCTGGCCGGCCAGCCGATGGATCTGCTGACCGACGAAGGCGGCACGGTGCAGGTCATCTATCGCCAGATGTCGGGCGGGCGCTATGCCGCGATCTCGCAGGATGTCGCGGCGCTGCGCGAGCGCGAGAAGGAACTGAAGATCGCCCGCCGCAAGGCCGAGGCGGCGAGCGAGGCGAAGTCGTCCTTTCTCGCCAATGTGAGCCATGAGATCCGCACGCCGCTGAACGGTATGCTGGGAATGGCCCAGGTGCTTGCAGCGTCGGACCTTACGCCGGAACAGCGCGAGCATGCCGACGCCATTCTCGACAGCGGCAAGACGCTGATCGCGCTGCTCAACGACGTTCTGGACCTCTCCAAGATCGAGGCGGGCAAACTGGAGATCGCGCCGGTCGATGCCGATCTCAGCCATGTGCTGCGCCGCGTCGACAAGCTGTGGCAGACGGTGGCCGGGGAGAAGGCCATCGACCTGACGATGGATTTCGCCGCCTCGCTGCCGCCCCGGCTGAAATTCGATCCGGTGCGCGTGCGCCAGTGCGTGTCGAACCTCGTCTCCAATGCGGTCAAATTCACCGAGGCGGGCGAGGTCAATCTGCATGTCTCGGTGCCGCGTCAGGGGCCGAATGCGGGCCTTGTGCAGATCCGCGTGCGCGACAGCGGGATCGGGATGGATGCGGAGACGCTGGGGCGGCTCTTCACGCCGTTCACGCAGGCCGACAGCTCGACGGCAAGGCGCTTCGGCGGCACGGGGCTTGGTCTTTCGATCAGCCGCAAGCTGGCGCAGATGATGGGCGGCGATCTCGTCGCCACGTCGGCGCCGGGCGAAGGCTCGGTCTTCACGCTGACCTTCCGGGCCGAGGCGGCGTCGATGCCGGTGGCTGCGCCGGCCCCGGTCACGTCCATGGCCGGCATCGCCAATGCAGGGCCGGCCAATGTTCTGATCGTCGATGACGTGCCGTTGAACCGGAAGGTCGCCAAGCTGTTCCTGGAAGCCCAGCGCTACCGCACCGCCGAGGCGACCCATGGCGAGGAGGCGTTGAAGCGGCTGGCGAGCGAGAGCTTCGATCTGGTGCTGCTCGACATCCACATGCCGGTGCTGGACGGGCCGGAGACGTTGAAGCGCATCCGCGCGTCGGGCGAGGCCTGGGCCGGGGTGCCGGTGATCGCGCTGACGGCCAATGCGATGGCGGGCGACCGCGAGCGGTATGAGGAGATGGGCATGGACGGCTATGTCGCCAAGCCTATCGATCAGCGCGAATTGCTGACCGAGATCGTCCGCGTGCGCGCGGCCGCGAAAGCCGCGCGCGCAGCCTGAGCGTTACCTTTCGCGCCGGGCGAGGAAGGCCAGGCGTTCGAAGAGGTGGACGTCCTGCTCGTTCTTGAGCAGGGCGCCGTGGAGCGGCGGGATCAGCTTGGTCGGGTCTTTCTCACGCAGCATTTCCGGCGTGATGTCTTCGACCATCAACAGCTTCAGCCAGTCGAGCAGTTCCGACGTCGAGGGCTTCTTCTTGAGGCCCGGCACGTCGCGGAGCTGGTAGAAGGTGTTGAGCGCCTCGGCCACCAGCTGCTGTTTGATGTTGGGGTAGTGCACGTCGACGATGGCCTGCATCGTGTCGCGGTCCGGGAACTTGATGTAGTGGAAGAAGCAGCGGCGCAGGAAGGCGTCCGGCAGTTCCTTCTCGTTGTTCGAGGTGACGATCATCACCGGGCGGACCTTGGCCTTGATGGTCTCGCCGGTCTCGTAGACGAAGAATTCCATGCGATCGAGCTCCTGCAGGAGATCGTTCGGGAATTCGATGTCGGCCTTGTCGATTTCGTCGATCAGCAGGACGGGGCGCGTCTCGGAGGTGAACGCCTCCCACAGCTTGCCCTTCTTGATGTAGTTGGCGACATCCTTCACGCGCTCATCGCCCAGCTGGCTGTCGCGCAGGCGTGTGACGGCGTCGTATTCATAGAGGCCCTGCTGGGCCTTGATGGTCGACTTGATGTGCCAGGTGATGAGCGGGGCGTTCAGCGCCTTGGCGACTTCATAGGCCAGAACCGTCTTGCCGGTGCCGGGTTCGCCCTTGATGAGGAGCGGACGCTCCAGCGCGATGGCCGCGTTGACCGCGATCGAGAGATCGCCGGTTGCGACATAGTCCTTGGTGCCTTCGAAGCGCGTGCTCATTCCTGCATTTCCGTGTGTTCTGATGGTGTGACGGATTGTCATGGACCCTATGGGGCAGGGCACGGGGTTTCAAGCGGGCGGGGTTCCCCTTGCGTCAAGGCGAGGTGATGGCGGGGTGACGTTGTTTAAGGGTCTTCCGGACCCCTTCCCCCGCTCTCTCCCATTCGTTGGCGCATTCGTTTGCCGGTTTTCGCGAGGGCCGGCCGGGACAAGGCAAGATGTAGTGGGGATATGGCGGGGAGCCACAACGACTCGTTTTCGCGTTTTTCGAGGGTGGGCATTCGTTTGTCGCTGAAGCGCGAATTGAACGTCGAAATCTCCGCACCGCGCGTTTCCATCAGCCAGGCACGCCTTGTCCCTTCGCGTCAGCGACCACCGCGACACGCGATATAGGAAAATATACACATACAGGGTGACGGTCAATAGCCGGGGCTGGCGGTTGCCGGACAGGCACCTGCCTCAGAAGCCGAGCGACAAGGGATCGATATCGGCCAGGAACGCATCCTGCAGCGCGTGGCATGCCTTCTGGTCGAGTTCGCCTTCCAGTTGATTGCAGCCCACCGAGATCTCGACCAGGTCGCCGCGTACAACGACGATGTCCTGCCGCAGCTCGTCTGAAAGGCCCGCGCCCGCATCGGTGATCCTGACCGCCGGCATGTCGCCGCGCGCAAGCCTGACGGTCGTTGGAACTTCCTTGTACACGTCGGTGAATGTGTTGCCGAGCGTCAGATAGACCTGCAGCGTATCGTCTGCATTTGTGTAGGTGCACTCAAGCGCCATATTGGCGTTGTAGCTGACGCCCGCCAACCTGACGGCGCCCATTTCGGCCGGGCAGTGGATGTCGGAGCGGTCGCGCTTCAGTTGCCCGTTGGCATCCGCGCGATAGGTGCCCTCCCAGCCTTCGAACACGCCGCCTGCCGGCGTCGGCCATAGCGGCAGTTGGGTGGCGGCGAGCCATCCGACGACCAATCCGATGACTCCGGCCGCTATTTTTGACATCGCGGAATTTCCCCTGCTCAGCCGACCATAGGGTCTTCACGTGCAGCCATGAAGCCTCTCGCCCGCCTTGGCCAAGGGCGTAGAAAGACATCTACTTCCGGTCCCGTGGACTGATGCCACCCATATCCGGCCCGGTTGCCGCACTGCAATAAGCCCTTGCGAGGGGCGGGGTTTGCGGCTTTCCTTGGGTCCAGATGACGAGCGAAGATCACGCCCTTCCGCCTGACCTGGACGACGGCCATGACGACGTACAGGCCGGGGGACGCTTCGCCCGGCCAGGCATCGACGAGCCGTTCGACGCCTATGTGCTGGATCACACCTATGACGAGTGCTTTCTGCCGAACCGCTGGTCGCGGCCGCATTATGCGCCGCTGCACGAGCTGCTGAGCTCTCTGCCGGTCGAGGAAATCCAGCGCCGCCAGCTCGCCTGCGAGCAGAGCTTCCTGCATCAGGGCATCACCTTCACGGTCTATGGCGACGCCAAGGCGACCGAGAAGATCATCCCGACCGACCTGCTGCCCCGCATCATCACGGGCACGGAATGGGATGCGGTGGAGCGGGGGCTGAAACAGCGCATCCAGGCGCTGAACCTGTTCCTGAAAGACATCTATCACGACGCCAAGGTCGTGAAGGACGGCGTCATTCCCGGCGATCTGGTGTTCGGGGCCAAGCATTTCCGCAAGGAGATGGTGGGCGTCGAGGTGCCGCGCGGCGCGTATGTCAGCGTCTGCGGCACGGACCTGATCCGTGACGAGCAGGGCAATTTCGCGATCCTGGAAGATAACCTGCGCGTGCCGTCGGGCGTCAGCTACATGCTGGCGAACCGCGAGGTCGTGCGCCGCGCCTTCCCGGCGCTGTTCCGGGCGAGCCGCGTGCGGCCCATCGAGCATTATCCGCAGATGCTGCTGGAGACGCTGCGGAGCCTCGCGCCGCCGCATCGCGAGAACCCGCGCATCGTGCTGCTGACGCCGGGCGTCTTCAACTCGGCCTATTACGAACACACCTTCCTCGCCCGTCAGATGGGCATCGAGCTGGTCGAAGGGCGCGACCTCGTCGCCAATGACGGCCATATCTGCATGCGGACGACGAGCGGGCTGGAGCGGGTCGATGTCATCTATCGCCGCATCGACGACGATTTCGCCGATCCGCTGGTGTTCCGGCCGGATTCGGTGCTGGGCGTGCCGGGGCTGTTCGAGGCCTATGCCAAGGGCAAGGTCGTGGTCGCCAACGCCTTCGGCAACGGCGTCGCCGACGACAAGGCGGTCTATGCCTATGTGCCCAAGCTCATCAAATATTATCTGGGCGAAGACGCGATCCTGGGGAATATCGAGACATATCTGTGCCGTGAGCCGGCGGCGCTCGCCCATGTACTCGCCAATCTCGACAAGCTGGTCGTGAAGGCGGTCGGCGAGAGCGGCGGTTACGGCATGCTGGTCGGCCCTCATGCGAGCGCGGAGGAACGCGCCGCGTTCGGCGAGATGGTGAAGGCGGACCCCGACAATTATATCGCCCAGCCGACGATCAGCCTTTCGCGTGCGCCGACCTTCATCGAAGGCAAGTTCGAGGCGCGCCATATCGACCTGCGCCCCTTCATCCTGACCGGCGCGGAGACGCAGATCGCGCCCGGCGGCCTGACCCGCGTGGCGCTGCGGCGCGGCAGCCTGGTGGTGAACTCCAGCCAGGGCGGCGGATCGAAGGATACCTGGGTGGTGGAAGACTGATGGACATGACCCCGACCGCCAAGACCTGGATTCTGGTGCTTGTCTTCGTCACCGCATCGGCGGTGAGTTCGCTCGTCGCGGGCAGCTATGCCAGCGAGGATGCGTGCCGCGAGGCCGCGACCGCCACGGCGACCCAGCCGCGCCCATCGGGCCTCAGCCTTTCCACCTATTGCGTGCCGGGCGAATGACAGAATGCTGAGCCGCGTCGCCGACAGCCTGTACTGGATGGCCCGCTATGCGGAGCGCGCCGAACACGGCGCGCGCCTGATGCGCGTGCGCCTGGAGGCGATGATCGAGCAGGGCGAGCTGGAATTGAGCGAGGGCTGGCGGCGGACGCTCTACGCGCTGGCCGATGCCGACCCGGAAGACCCGGCCGCCGATCCGCGCGACATCACCTTCCGCGTCGCGTTCGACCGGGCCAATCCCTCGTCGCTGATCGCGGCCATCGCGGCGGCGCGCGACAATGCGCGGCAGGTGCGCGAGCTGATCTCCTCGGAGATGTGGGAGCAGATCAACCGGCAATATCTGCGCATCTCGCAGCTGGACTATGACTGGATCTGGTCGGGCAATCCGGCGCAGACCTTCATCGACATCCAGGACGGCATCTGGATGTTCCAGGGCATCACGCAGTCGACGATGCGGCATGGCGAGGGCTTCGACTTCATCGAACTGGGCACGCATATCGAGCGTGCGCAGCTGGTGGCGCGGCTGCTGGATGTGTACCTGTCGCCGCCGCAGGATGACGGGCCGAAATTCCAGACGCCCGGCTATTTCGACTGGATCAGCCTGCTGAAAAGCTGCACGGGCTTCGAGGCCTACTGCAAGGTCTATACGGCGCAGATTTCGCCCAGGAAGATCGCCGAGTTCCTGATCTTCGATCCGGAGTTTCCCCATTCGGTGCGCTTCGCGGTGGACAAGGTGCAGTCGGCGCTGGAGCAGATCGCGCCCGGCGCGCCGCAGACCCGCCGCGCCGCGTGCGCGCGCATGGCGGGGCGGCTGAAAGCCTTCGTCGATTTCGGATCGATGGACGAGGTGGCGGCGGGTGGCATCCAGCCCTTCCTCGCCTCGGTGCTGAAGCAGTGCGAGGCGATCCACGAGGCAGTCTACAAGACCTATATCTCGTACGGGCTTGAGGACGTGATCTCGCGCTAGGCGCGGGATCAGGCGGCGGCGCGCGCCGCGAGACCGGCGGCGAGGCGCGGCATCACTTCGGACCAGTCGCCGAAGCTGGCGGGCGCGAAGCAGCGGCTGGCGCGATACCAGGGATAGCGATCGGTGCCGAGCTGCGGCCAGACGGGGCCGGCGGTGAGGAACCAGACCTCCGTGCCGACCGCGCCGGCCAGCGCGGCGGCCGCGGTGGGCGCGCTGATGACGAGATCGCAGGCGGCGGAGAGCGCCGCCGCGCCATCGAGATCGTTCTTCAGATCGAGCCCTTCGACGGCATGGATGTCGGCGCCGAACAGCGCCTTTGCGCGGGCGATCTCGGCGGCGGCGTCGCCATACTGGAGATTGACGAAGCTGATGCCGGGGACGGCGAGGATGTCCTTCCACGCATCGATGGCGGAGAAGTATTTCCGCCGCTGGGCGTTGATGAGCATCGAGCGCCAGCAGATGCCGACCTTGAGGCCGGGGCGGAGGGCGAGCGTTTCGCGAAACGCGGCGAGGCGTCCGGCGTCGGGCGTGAGGAAGGCCTTGCCGGGGAAGTCGGCGAGCGACTGGCGCAGATGGGCGAGGGCGCTGCCCATCGGCACGACGAAGTCCGGCTTGCCGGCCCAGGGGGCGAGGCGGACATCCTTGGCGTTGTGGGTGGCGTTGAAATAATTGCCGACCTCGGCGCGCGGCACCGAGCGGGCGACGAGCGGGATGAGGCGGTTGTCGACCGCGATCTTCAGCCTGCCGGACGGGCCGATGGCCGCCGCGATGTCACCGAGCGTGTTGGCGAACATGACCTCGTCGCCGAGGCCCTGTTCGCCCATGACCAGCACGTCCTTGCCGGCCAGCGCCTCGCCTTTCCACAGCGGCGCGTCGATGCCGTAAAGCGTGGAGGCGCGATGCTGGTGATCGTGGCGGATCTCGTAACCCGCAAAGCCTTCCTTGAGGCGGCCCATGGCGATGAGGCAGAGGGCGCGGGCGTGCATCGTCTCGAAGCGGTCGCGCGGTTCGGTGCTGAGCGTCAGGACGTGATCATAGGCGTCGAGCGCCTCGTCCAGCGGGCCGGTGTGGTGGAGGCCGTAGCCCAGATTGTGCCAGGCGCGGGTGAAGCCGGGATCGAGGCGGAGGGCCTCGCGGTAGAAGACGGCGGCCTGGGCGAAATCGCTCTGCTCGACGAGGATCGTGCCGAGCGTGTTCCAGAGCAGCGGCTGTTCAGGCATGCGCATGATGGCGCTGCGGCAGATCTCGATCGCCTCCTCGAAGCGTGAGGTGTCGCGCATCACGCCGGCGAGGTTGTTCCAGCCCATCGCCTGATCGGGCTGAAGCTCGCAATAGACGCGGAACAGGCGTTCGGCGACATCGTTCAGCCCCATGCGCCAGGCGGCGAGGCCGAGATTGAGGTAGAGATCGGCGTCGGTGGGATCGAGCTTGAGCGCCTTTTCGTACATCGCGATGGCGCGGCTGGTTTCGCCGAGGCTTTCGAGCGAGAGGGCCAGCATGTGGAAGGCCTGGCCGCAGGCCGGGTCGGCCTCGGTCGCGTCGACCGAGAGCATGGCGGCCTTGCCGAAATCATGGCGGCGGAAGGCGGCGATCGCCTTGCGCAGATGCTTGTGACAGATGCGGCGGGCGGCGTCGGCCACGTCCTGGGCGGCGTCGCGCCCGGCCCGGCTGAGAAAGGCGGCCTTTGCCCCTATGCCGGTCGCGCGCGCGCCGTTTTCCGCATTGGCGGCCATGGTGGTGGAATCCCTAGAACGCAGGGTCCGAGTAGCGTTCACCATGGTTAAGGAGTTGTGAACCCGGCTCTGCGAGGCTCGGCGGATCGCAGACCCGCGTTGAGAGCGCCTTAACCCAGGCTCTCTAGCGTGGAGAGTTGAAGGATCGTCCATGCCGCTGAAGCTGTCTCTCAAGCCGCACGAGAAATTCGTCGTCAACGGCGCTGTCATCGTCAACGGCGACCGCAAGAGCGAGGTCATCCTGCAGAACAAGGCGTCGATCCTGCGCGAGAAGGACATCCTTCAGCCGGCCGACGCATCGACGCCCCTGAAGCGCGTCTATTTCCCGATCCAGATGATGTATCTGGACTCGTCCGGCGGCGGCGAAAGCGTGGACGTCTATTACGACAGCTTCGCCGAGCGCATGGCCGACTTCATGGGCGCGGTGACCAATCCCGACGTGCTGGCGGCGTGCGTGGCGATCAGCCGCGACGTGCTGGGCGGCCAGTATTATCGCGCACTGATGACGTGCCGCAGGCTTTTCGACTATGAGCAGGAGCTGCTGAACTATGTCCCTGGCGGCGTACCAGAACACGCTTAAGGCGACCGAGAATCCCCGGGACGTCGAATACCGCCTGTTCGGTCAGGTCACGCGCGCCCTGCTGGATGCGGCGCCGTTGCCGCGGACCGACCCCAAGGTGATCGGCGCGATCGACTGGAACCGCCGCATGTGGTCGACGCTGGCCGCCGACTGCTCCAGCGATTCCAACGCGATGCCGCCGCAGATGCGCGCGGGCATCATCTCGCTGTCGCTCTGGGTCGCGCGCTATTCCAGCCAGGTGATGACGGGCGCCATGCCTGTCGATCCGCTGGTCGATATCAACCGCACGATCATGCAGGGCCTCGCGGCGCGCGCCGCAGCCTGATCCCTTTCCCGCCGTCCTGATCCCGGCGCCCGGCAAGCCTCGCCGGGCGTCTTTTGCCGTGCGGCCGTTCCTGCCGCATCCCCGCATCGGCGCGCCTTTCAGGGTCGTCTGAAACCCTTGTTTTTGAAGGGTTTTGCGCGCGTTCCGCTGGCACGGCGGTTGCGACCTGCCGTTCAGGCAAAAAGCCGGCGAGCAGAAGCTCGACAAATCTCCAGCCAGAACGGACGGAACAACATGCTGAGCGTGAATACCAATGTTGGGGCGATGATCGCCCTGCAGAACCTGAACAAGACTAACTCCGAATTGGACCAGACCCAGAACCGCATCAATACGGGCCTGAAAGTGGCGACCGCCAAGGACAATGGCGGCATCTACGCGATCGCCCAGGACATGCGGGGAGAAGTCGGCGCGCTCAACGCCGTGGGTCAGAGTCTCAATCGCGCCAAGAGCATCGTCGATGTCGCCCTGGCTGCGGGTGAGAGCATTTCGGACCTGATTGTGCAGATGAAGGAGAAAGCTGTCGCCGCCGCCGATGCGTCTACCGATACGGGCGCCCGGCTGTCGTTGAATGAGGATTTCGTCGCGCTTCGCAAGCAGATCGCCACGATCGTCTCGAACGCCGCGTTCAACAACATCAACGTCATCAACAACACGACCACCAGACTCGAAACGCTCGCCTCGGCCAGCGGATCGAAGCTGACCGTAATGGGCGAGAACCTGTCGCTGGGCGGATCCATCATCACGGTGGCCGCCACGTCGCAGATCACCACCCAGTCGGGCGCGTCGACGATGTTGGCGACGATCAGCACGTCTCTGACGAACGTAAACCGCGCGCTGGCGCGGCTCGGTACGACGTCGAAACGCCTGGATCTCCAGGAGACGTTCGTCACCAAGCTGCAGGACAGCCTCAAGGGCGGCATCGGCAATCTCGTCGATGCAGACCTTGCCGTCGAAAGCGCGCGGCTCCAGTCGTTGCAGGTCAAGCAGCAGCTGGGCATTCAGGCGCTATCGATCGCCAACAGCGCGCCACGGGTATTGTCGTCGCTGTTCCAGTGATCGAATCGGGCTCGTAACGAGCGACGAGAACCAAGCAGGGCGGCCGCGAGGCCGCCCTCTTTTTTCGCCTCCAGCGGAAAAATCTGCCGGGCAGAGTTTTCCCCACCGGCAGAACATGCCGCCCCAAGGCGGCACACCGGCAGATCGTGCCTGCAGAAAATGCCGGAAAGCCGAATCAGGCGGTGGTTAGCGGAAATTAATGCCCAGTTGGCACGCCGCCTGCTGACAGGAAGCCGGGAGCAAAACGCTTCCCGAGCAGAAAGCTCGTCTACCATCCAGAACGGGGTGACTTCCATGGCTCTCGGTGTGAACACCAATGTCGGCGCGATGATCGCGCTGCAGAATCTCAACAAGACCAACAGCGAACTCGACGTCGTCCAGAACCGTATCAACACGGGCCTGAAAGTCGCGACCGCGAAAGACAATGGCGGCGTTTACGCCATCGCTCAGGCGATGCGCGGCGACGTGGCCGCGCTCGGCGCCGTGGGGCAGAGCCTCAGCCGCGCGAAGAGCGTGCTCGACGTCGCCCTCGCGGGCAGCGAATCGATCTCCGACCTGCTCGTGCAGATGAAGGAAAAGGCGGTGGCTGCGGCCGACGCTTCGACCGACACCAACGCGCGCGCCTCGCTGAACGAAGACTTCGTCGCCCTGCGCAAGCAGATCGCCACGATCGTTTCGAACTCGGCGTTCAACGGCAAGAACCTGATCAACACCGGCACCGGCTTCGCGGCTCTCGCCAGCGCCGACGGTACGCAGACGATCTCGGTGAACGCTGAAAACATGTCGCTCGGCGGTTCGATCATCACGATCGCTGCGTCCGGCTCGATCGGCACGCAGGCCGCCGCTTCGGCCATGCTGGCCACGGTCGGCACGTCGCTGACGAACGCCAACCGCGCTCTGGCCCGCCTTGGCTCGACGTCGAAGCGTCTGGACCTCCAGATCAGCTTCAACACGAAGGTCTCGGACGCCCTGACCGCCGGTATCGGCAACCTGGTGGACGCCGACCTCTCGGTCGAATCTGCGCGCCTCCAGTCGCTCCAGGTGAAGCAGCAGCTGGGCATCCAGGCGCTGTCGATCGCCAACAGCGCGCCGAGCACCGTCCTCGGTCTCTTCCGCTAAGTGGGACAGGCGGCGGATGGGGCATACCCCCACCGCCGCCGGTTCTCCTTTCGCGGACGGGCTTAACCTCGCAGGGAGGTCGAGCGCATGATCGAAGCAACCTCCGGAATTTCCGCCGTCCCCGCGACGGCCGCCGAACCTGTACGTCCTGTGCCGCGCGAAGCCGCGCCGCAGACCGCGCCGGAGACCGAGATCTCGAAAAAGGCCGCCGAGGCGGTCGAGACGACATTGCGCGCGCTGGACCCGCCTCTGATGGGGCAGCACGAGCGCCTGTCGATCTCGCGGGACGAGGCGACGGGTACGTTCATCTATCGCAGCATCGACCGGAAAACCGGCGAAGTGATCCGCCAGTGGCCGGTGGAAGCGATGCTCCAGTTCAAGGCCTATCTGCGGAACGCCGAAGGCGTCCTGATCGACAGCAAGGTCTGAAGCTTTCTTCCTGATGTGAGTTCACGTTCGACTGGCCCGGCCCCGAAAGGGGACCGGGCCTTTTCTTTCGTCTGCCCGGCAAAAATGGCCGGATGCGGCGGAGCCTGCCGCGTGACGCCGCCGCGCGGCGTGCTGTTCCGTGAGAAATATGACGCTAACTCAATGACTTAGTCCGCACGAGAAACTGGCCCGGCCTTTGCGGTGATGCTCCCGATACACGGCGCGAAGCGTGCCGGTGACGAGCGGAGAAGCCAGATGGGCCTGTCGATCAATACCAATGTCGCGGCGATGGTCGCGCTCCAGAATCTTGGCAGCACGACCCGTCAGCTGGAGACGACCCAGAACCGGGTCTCCACCGGCCTGAAAGTGCAGGGCGCGAAAGACAACGCCGCGGCGTGGGCCATCGCCCAGGGCATGCGGGCCGATGTCGGCGCGCTGGGTGCTGTGACATCGAGCCTCAATCGCGCCAAGTCGATCACCGACGTGGCGCTGGCCGCAGGCGAATCCATCTCCGACCTGCTGGTGCAGATGAAGGAAAAGGCGGTCGCGGCAGCCGACGGCTCGATCGACACCGCAGCGCGCAACATCCTCAACGAGGATTTCCGCCAGCTGCGCGCGCAGATATCGACGATCGTGCAGAACGCCAAGTTCGACGGCGCGAACCTGATCAACGGTTCGCTGCCCTCGGGCCTTGAAATGCTGGCGGACGCCGACGCCACCTCCGCCATCACGTTGGTGCCCGAAAATCTTTCGATCGGCGGGTCGATCATCACGATCCAGAATTCGACCACCCTGACGACGCAGGCCGGCGCCTCCAGCGCGATGGCGCTGATCAGCGCGAGCCTTGAAAACACCAACTCGGCGCTGGCCCGCATAGGCTCCGTCGGCAAGAAGGTCGATCAGCACCTCGTCTTCGTCAACAAGCTGAGCGATGCGCTGACCGGCGGCATCGGCAACATGGTCGACGCCGACATGGCGACGGAAAGCGCCAGGCTGCAGGCGTTGCAGATCAAACAGCAACTGGGCGTGCAGGCGATCTCGATCGCCAACTCCGCGCCGCAGATCATCCTGTCGCTGTTCCAGGGATAGCGGCCGCTCGCCGGTAAAGAGCAACGGCCGCCGGATCGCTCCGGCGGCCGTTTTCATTCAGGCGGCCAGATTCAGCCCAAGGCGGCCTTCAGCGCCGTGCAGACATGTTCGACATCGTCTTCGCTCATCGAGGCGAAGAGCGGCAGCGACAGACAGCGTGCGTAATAGGCGTCGGCGCCGGGCAGATGCGTGCCGGGATAGCGCGCCGCGTAGTAAGGCTGGCGGTGGACCGGGATGTAGTGGACCTGGCTGCCGATGCCGGCTTCGGCCAGACGGCGCATCAGATCGGCGCGGGTGACGCCGGCCTTTTCGAAATCGATGCGGACGACGAAGAGATGCCAGGCGGGATCGCCGTGTTCGGCATCGTCCACCGGCAGCAGAACGGGATCGAGCCGCCACAGGCGTTCGCGATAGGCGGCGACGAGGCGGGCGCGCGCTTCGGTGAAGCGCGCGAGCTTCTTCAGCTGCGACAGACCGAGGGCGCACAGCACATCCGGCGCGCGATAGTTGAAGCCCGGCTCGCGCAGTTCGTATGCCCATGGCTCGGCCGGGTTGGCGTCGCGGATAAGGCCGTGGCTGCGGTCGCGGCGCATGGCGGCGGCGAGGTCTGCATCGTTGGTGGTGATCGCGCCGCCTTCTCCCATCGCCACGGTTTTCAGCGGGTGGAACGAGAAGCAGGCCATGTCGCTGTCGGCGCAGCCGCCGACCGGAACCGGGCCGGTCGCCGTCGCCTGGTTGCCGCCGATAGCGTGGCAGGCATCCTCGACGATCCACAGGCCCCATTCGCGCGCGACGCCGGCGATGGCGCCCATGGCGCAGGTCTGTCCGTTCAGATGCACCGGGAAGACGGCGCGGGCGGTGTTGGCCGGTGCGCGGCGGAGCGCCGCGCGCAGGGTTTCCGAGGTCATCAGCCCGGTGTCGGGATCGACATCGGCGAAGACGATTTCTGCGCCGCAATAGCGCACGGCATTGGCGGTCGCGACGAAGGTGACGGACGGCACGATGGCCGTCTGCGCGCGATCGAGATGGATGGCGCGGGCGGCGAGATGAAGCGCGGCGGTGCCGTTGGAGACGACGACGGCTTCCTTCGCGGTGGTGGCGGCGGCCAGCGCCTGTTCGAAGCGGTCGACCAGCGGGCCGGTGGTGAGCATCGGCGCCATCAGCGCCTCGCGCACCGCCTCGATATCGTCTTCCTCGATGACCTGGCGGCCATAGGGGAGGAAGGGTTTCACCGGAGCTTGCGCGTTCAAGGGAAGGCGCCGGCCAGCAGCGCCTGAAGGCCGCGCGCATCGAGCGCGTCCGGGTTGCGGTCGCTGGCGTAGCTGAAGCCGTCTTCGACGATCCTGCCGCCGGCTTCCAGATAGGTGTCGCGCAGATTGCCCCACGAGGGGAGGATGACATAGCGGTCGGCGAGCTCGACGGTCTGCCGCGCCACGTCTTCCGGGATCATCACTTCGTGCAGCTTCTCGCCGGGGCGGATGCCGATGACGCGCTGGCCAAGGCGCGGGGCCATGGCGGCGGCGAGTTCGGTCATGCGGAGCGAAGCGATCTTGGGGACGTAGATCTCGCCGCCTTCCATCATCGCCATCGAGGACAGAACGAGGTTCACGCCCTGGGTGAGGGTGATCCAGAAGCGCGTCATGCGATCGTCGGTGATCGGCAGGTCGGACGCGCCTTCGGCGATCATCTTCTGGAACATCGGCACGACGCTGCCGCGCGAGCCGATGACGTTGCCGTAGCGCACGACGGCGAAGCGCGTGCCTTCCGCGCCGGCCAGATGATTGGCGGCGACGAAGATCTTGTCCGAGGCGAGCTTGGTGGCGCCGTAGAGATTGACGGGGTTCGCCGCCTTGTCGGTGGAGAGCGCCAGAACCTGCTTCACGCCGCGCTGGAGCGCCGCATGGACGACGTTCTCCGCGCCCAGGATGTTGGTGTGGACGCATTCCAGCGGGTTGTATTCGGCGATCGGCACCTGCTTCATCGCCGCCGCGTGGACGACATAGTCGACATCGCGCATCGCCATTTCGAGGCGGTCGCGCGAACGCACGTCGCCGATGAAGTAGCGCATGAAGGGATAACGGTCCTGCGGGAAGACCTGCGCCATCTCGAACTGCTTCAGCTCGTCGCGGCTGAAGATGATGAGGCGGCGCGGCTTGTAGCGGGCGATCACCTCGGCCACGAAGGCCTGACCGAACGAGCCGGTGCCGCCGGTGACGAGGATCTGCTTGTCGTTGAGGTCGATCTGCGGGTCGCGGAAGTCGCGGCGCGCGATCCACTGCATCAGCCGGCCATAGGCGGGCGAGGCCGCGTGGGCGGCGTCGAGTTCGGTCGGCTGGGCTTTGAAGGTCAGGGCCATGTCGGTCTCAATGTCCTCGCCGCGTGGTTAACAGGCGTTTACCCTGTCAAGGGCGATGGCGTAGCGGATGGTGCGCGGGGGTGAGGCCTCGCGCGGGGCTTTGCGGGTTTCGTCCATCTCCAGGGCGGAGAGCATCATGCGGCAGAAGGTCTGGCCGTGGAGGACGCGATGCTCGACGAGGCCGATGATCGCGGCGGTGGCGAGATCGGCTTCCAGACGGACCGCGTTGAAGCTGTCGTCGATCTGGAGCGTCCCTTCCGTCATGCCGATGCCTGCGCGGCAGGAGATGAGGAAGGAAACGGCCGCGCCGAGATCGACCTTGGCGTCCGCGAGGTGGAAGGTCTCCTCCGCCGCGCCGCCATTGTGGGTGCGATAGCGCAGCTCCGCCGTTTCGAAGGCGTCGGGCTTCAGCGTGACATGGCCGAGGCGCAGGGAACCCTTGCCCCAATGCGGCCAGTGGAACGTTTGTTCTATCTCGATGCGCGGCGCGCCGGCGGGCACGCGGATGATCTTGTCGACGGGGCCGAGCGGGGTCTCGTGGCGGGCTGTGAGGGTGACGGTGCCGGCCGGGTCGGTGGCGATGGTGGGGGCGCAGCGTTCCAGATCGGTGATCTTCGCTTCGCCCGGGCCTTCGAAGACGAAATTGCCGCTGTACCAGTCGGCCGAGAGGGTGATGTCGTCGATCTCGCCATGCGCGAGGCCGCCGATGAGCGCGCGCGCGTTGGGGCGGCCCATGGCGGCGATGGCCAGGCCGCGGCGCTTGTCGAACGCGACGCGGAGTTCGGCGGTCTCGATGAAGATGAGGCGTTCGCCGTGTTCGACGATGGGCGGGTTTGCAGGCGGCGGCGCGACCCCCACCCCTGGCGCCTCTCCACCGGGGGGAGGGGGATAGGCGGCGAGGGCCGCGTCGAGTTCGGTGCGGAATTTTTGCCAGCGGGTCTCGGTGATGTGGGTGCGGTAGTCGCTGGACCAGAGATGCAGGAGGGTGCGCCAGGCATCGTCGTTTGCATCGGCGGCGATGAGGCTGCGGCAGATCCGGTGGCAGGCGGTGTTCACGGCGAGGTCGTCGCGGCCGGAACTGGCCCATCGCGTGATGTTGTATTTGGGCTGCTTCTTCACCGGCACCGGGTTGTTCGGCGCTTCCAGCGTGAGGAGGTTGCCGGCATTGCCGCCCTGCGCGGCAGCGAGAGCTTCTGACGGATGCGCGAGGGTGACGCCGCGTGCGGCGAGCGTCTGCAGGGCGGCGCGGACGGCGCCCCATTCGCCTTCGCTGACGGGATCTTCCGTGCCGAAGCGCGGGGGGCGATAGCCGAAGCATTCGGCGTCGTTGGTATAGAGCGCGAGCACGCGGTCGACCGGGCCGCGATGGCCGAGGATGAAATCGGCATAGTCGTCGAGGCCGATATCGCCGTGGGCGAGGCGTTGCAGTTTCTGGAAGGCGATGGTGTTCGACCAGAGGAGGCCGATCTGCGAGCCATCGGCGCCGCGCGCGATCTGCGGGTGATAGCGCCAGTGGCGGTTCCATTCGGGGTGATGGGCGGCGCAATCGTCCCAGTCCATCACCAGTGCGGTGAAGCCGGCTTCGCGATAAAGCGGCACGAGGCCGCCGGACCAGGCCTGCTCGTTGACGAGCGCGATGCGGGGCCGGACGCCGAGAAGGCGCTGATAGACCTTGAGGCCGAGGTCGAGATTCCTGCTGACTGCCCTGTGCGGCATCAGCGGGCCGATGGCCTGGGCGTAACCGGAACCGACGAATTCGACGCGGCCCTCGGCGATGAGGGTGCGGAGGCGCTGAATCCAGTCCGGGCGGAGGCTTTCGATGATTTCGAGCGTGAGGCCGGTGGCCTCGACGGCGATCTTCAGCCCTGTTTCGGCGAGGTCGAGCAGCGGATCGTAGCAGCGCTGGATGACCTTGGGCCGTTCCTCCTCCTCGATGGAGGAGAACATCATGTTGAGATGGAACAGCGCATAGCCGGTCAGCGTGCCGATGCGGCGCTGGCGGACTGGGCGGCTGAGCGGTTCGATGAGGCTCATGCCGCTTCCCTCATCATCTCGATGCGGATCGCGGCAATGGCGCGCTCGGCATTGGCGCGGGCGTCAGCGACGGTGTCGCCTGTCGCGAGCAGCATCACGGCGCGGGCGGCGCTGGAGGTGGCGGGCGGGATGATGTCGCCGGGGCCTTTGCTGGGCAGGACTTCGAGGATGCCCGGAAGCGCGCGGGCATCGTCGAGGCCGTGCAAGGCGGCGATGCGGCCGGTGGGTGGGAAGACGTAACGCTGGACGATGGGGCGCTCGTAGGCGGGCGTCAGGTCGGCAGGCGTGACGGGTTCATCGAGAGCGAGCCTGATCGTCGCGCCGACGAAATCGACACCGGTGCTCAAGGGGATTTCGCGCGTGCAGAAATAGCCGCCCGACAGGCGCGCGGCGATCTCGATGACATGCGCCTTGCCCTGATGGACGACCATGTCGCCCTTGTAGTTGTGGTTGTCGATGCCGAGCGCGCGGGCGGCGGCGGTGACGGTGGCTTCGACATCGGCGCGGATGGCTGGAGAAACCTGCGCGGGCAGATCGCCGCCGTTTTCGACGAACCAGGGCGCGAAGCGGTCGAGATATTCGTAGTTCCGGTCGCTGAAGCCGGGCGTGTAGCCGGTTCCGTTCAGCAGGATGGACTCGGTCGAGATCTGCGGACCCGTCAGATAGGCCTCGGCCATCACGCGGCCGGTGGGGGATTGGGATTTCGCGGCCTCGAAGGCTTCGGCGGCATCGCGTCCGGCATTCATGCGCTGGACGCCGCGTCCGCCGCGGCTGTCGACAGGTTTGACGACGAGGTCGCGGCCACGTTCCAGCAAAGCGAGCTGCAGGTCGGCGGCGTCGCGCAGGGGTGCGAACCACGGGATCGGAATGTCGTGGGCCGCGAGGCGCTGCTTCATCGCCAGCTTGTCCATGGCGAGATGCGCGGTTTCGGGCGAGACGCCCTTGAGGCCTAGCTTCGCGGCGACGGCGGCGACGGTGTGAGGCACATCGGCGCCCATGCAGATGACGCCGTGAATGGGATGGATCGCGCGGCTGTAATGCTCCGCCGCATCGGCGGTGCCATCGGGATCGTAGGTGGAGGCGATGATCTGGCCGTCGGCCAGTTTCAGGCCCGGCGCGTTGGCGTCGGCATCGCTCACCACGACATGCAGGCCCATCTCGCGCGCGCGGGCGATGCCGTGCGTCGCTTCGATGCCGCCGCAGATGATGAGCAGGCCCTTCGCCATCCTAGAAATACAGACCCCCGTTCACGTTGAGCGTTTGCGCCGTGATGTAGGCGCTGGCATCGCTGGCGAGGAAGGCGACGGCGTCGGCGACCTCAGCGGTGGTACCGAGGCGCTTCATGACGATGGTTTCAGCTGCGGCCTGAACGGCGGGCGAGGCCATGCCGGCCGCCGCCATTTCCGACTGGATGAGGCCCGCGGCGACGACATTGGAGCGGACGCCCTGCGTTGCGCCAAAGCGGGCGATGACCTGAGCCAATGAGATCAGCCCGGCTTTCGAGGCGGCATAATGCGCGGTGCGCGGGCCGCCATACTGGCCGCTGACCGAGCCGATATGGACGATGGAGCCGCCGCCTGCCGCCGCGAGACGCGGCAGGGCCAGCTGGCTGCAGATGAAGGGGCCTTTGAGATTGGTCGACAGGATCTGATCCCAGTCGGCGTCCGTCACCTTGTCGAAATCGGTCGGCCTGTTGACGCCGGCATTGTTGATGAGCACCCGCAGCGGGCCGAAAGCGCGCTCGGTGGCATCCATCGCGGCGCTGATCTCGTCGCGTTTGGTGACTTCCATCTGCGCGGTGATGGCCTGACCGCCGCCTTCGGTGACAAGGCGCGCGACGATGGCGGCTTCCTCGGCATTGGAATGATAGGCGATGCAGACCGATGCGCCGGCCTTCGCCAGCCGCAGCGCGATGGCGCGGCCGATGCCCCGGCCACCGCCGGTCACCAATGCTGCGCGGCCCGAAAGATCGATGTCAGCCATGGCGTTTCCGCTGGATGGCGCGATGCGCGGCGGCGGCGATGTGCGGGGCGGTCAGGCCGTATTTTTCGGCCAGTTCGTCCGGCTCGCCGGATTCGCCGAAGACGTCGCGCACGCCGACGAACTCGACCGGGCAGGGATGGGTGGCGGCCAGCGCCTCCGCCACCGCGCCGCCGAGGCCGCCATGGATGTTGTGATCCTCGCAGGTGACAATGGCGCCGGTCTCCCGCGCGCATCGTGCGACAAGGTCTGCGTCGATGGGTTTGATGGTCGCCATATTGACGACGCGGGCGTCGATGCCGTCGCGCTTCAGCAGATCAGCGGCTTCGCGGGCGCGCGTGACTTCGACGCCGCAGGCGACCAGCGTCACGTCGCCGCCGTCGCGCAGGATATGGCCCTTGCCGATGGCGAAGACATGGCCGTCGCCATAGACGGATGCCGAAGGGCTGCGGCCGGTACGCATGTAGACGGGGCCGTTGAAATCCAGAACGGCGTCGGTCGCGAGCGCCATCTCAAAGCTGTCGGCGGGCGAGATGACCGTCATGCCGGGAATGGCGCGGAAGGCGGCGAGATCTTCCAGCGCCTGCGCCGAGCCTCCATCGGGGCCGACATCGAGGCCGGGATGCGAAGCGACGATCTTCACGTTGCGCTTCGCGTAAGCGATCGACAGCCGCGCCTGTTCGATGGCGCGCAGGCAGAAGACGGCGAAGGTGGTGACGACGGGGACGAGGCCGGTCGCGGCCATGCCGCCGGCGACGGCCATCATGTTCTGTTCGGCGATGCCGAACTGGAAGAAGCGATCCGGGTGGCGCTTGCGGAAATGATGCAGGCCGGTGCCGCCGGCAATGTCGGCATCCAGCGCCACGACCTGTTTGCGGGTTTCGGCGGCGGCGGCCAGCGCCTTACCGAAGGCTTCGCGCAGGGAGTCGCCGGAGGAGGCGATGAGGGACGGGGCGCTCATATCAGGCCATCCATGCGGCGATGTCGGTTTCGGAGGCGCCGAGCTGGGTGAGCGCATCGCGCGTTTCGTCCGGCTTCATCTTCACGCTGCCGTGCCAGAGCGGCTGGTCCTCCATGAAAGAGACGCCCTTGCCCTTGATGGTATGGCAGATGATGACCGTCGGGCCGCTGGTGTGTGCAGCGGCTTCCGCGAGCGCCGCGAGCAAGGCCGGGATGTCGTGGCCGTCGATCTCGATGGCGAGCCAGCCGAAGGCGCGCCATTTCGCGGCGAACGGCTCCAGCCCCATGATGTTGGCGTTGCGGTCGTCGGACTGAAGCTTGTTGTAGTCGATGAGCGCGCAGAGATTCGAAACGCTGTGGTGCGCGGCGCTCATCGCGGCTTCCCACACTTCGCCTTCCTGGCATTCGCCATCGCCCAGCAGCGTGTAGGTGCGGGCCGGATTGCCCTGAAGGCGCAGGCCCATCGCGATGCCGAGGGCGACGGAGAAGCCCTGGCCGAGCGAACCGGTCGAGGTTTCCGACAAGGGTTGATCGAGGACGTGCGGGTGACCCTGCGCGGTCGTGCCGATCCTGCGGAGCGTCAGCGGCAGGCTGTCGGGCGCGTAGCCCATCGCCGCCCACACGGCGTAGAGCGCCGGGGCGGCGTGGCCCTTGGAGAGGACGAAGCGGTCGCGCGTGGGGTCTTCGGCGGCGCCGCCGGGAATGTTCAGCTCGCAGGCATAGAGCGCGGCGAGAATGTCGGCGCACGACATCGCGCCGCCGGGATGGCCCGAGCCGGCGCGGTAGATGCCGGCTATGGCAAGCTGGCGCGTGCGCCGGGCAATGGCTGTGGCGAAGGCGGCCGGATCGGCGCCGTCGGGAGCGTGGGTCAGGGAAGCGGCAAGAGACATGTGTCGCCCATGCGATTCAGTGGGCGGCAGTCTCGTTAATCGCGGTTACCGCGCCGTTAATAGGCGTTAACGGCGGCCGGGAGCGGCGCAGAAAGCGGCGGCTGGAACACCGAAAGCCCGGCTGCGGCGACGAGGCGAAGCAGCTCGTCGTTCAGCGGGGTGGGGTTTTCCTTGGCGATGGTGGTGTCGCGGGCGGCGGCGGCGAGCAGCGCATCGAGCGAAGGCGGGCTTGCTGCGAAGGCGGCGGCGATCTCGGCATCGACGCCCAGCGCCGCGAAGGCATCGAGCCAGGCGGCGGCGAAACGCTCGCCCGACCAGGGCGTCCAGGACGGGGCGATGGCGTCGGCCATGCGCCAGAGCGGGTCGGCATGGTCCTCCATCGCGCCTTCATAGAGCGCCATGACAGGCGCGAGGAAGACGCGGAGGGTTGCGGGATGGGGCAGGCTCACCTGCGCCGAGAGGGACTCGCCCAGCGTGTGGATGAGGCCCGTCCGCACGTTCGAGATGGCGACGCCCGCCATCGCGGAGGCTTCCATCAATGCGAGGCGTTCAGCGGCTGCCAGCGGTTCGGAAGCTGCGATCTTCGGCAGAAGGCCAAGGATGCACGGCAGATGCGCGAGCGTCAGCGCGGCGGTGAGGCTGGACCGCTCGCCGCGCGCGATGAAGGTCTCCCACAGATGGATCGCGGCATCGAAGGCGCCGAGCAGCAGCAGGCGCGGTGGGGCGCCGGCGAGCAGGCCGGGATCGAGCAGCGTCAGATCGGGGACGAGGCTCCACGAGCGCGTCGAAATCTTGGTGTTGGTGGCGGGGTCCGAGAGGATGAAGAAGCGGCTGGTCTCGGAGCCGGAGCCTGCCGTGGTCGGCGCGGCGACGAGGCTGGGCGCGCCGCCGTCGCGCGGCACGTCACGCACGGCGAAGGCGCCATGGCGCAGATAGGCGGTGACGGCCTTGGCGATGTCGAGCGCTGCGCCGCCGCCGATGGCGAGGATCGTTTCAGGGTTTGCGGGCGCGATGCGCCGGAGGATCGCTTCGGCGTCGGCGAGGCGCGGCTCGCGGCAGACGAGCGCGAGCGGGGCGTCGGCGGCGAGGACAAGCGGATGATCGGCGAAGGCGGCATCGGCGACGATGGCAAGGCCGCGCGGGCGCTCGCCTTTCAGCCAGTTTTCCAGAACGCCTTCGCCCGCGACGATGCGGCCCGGCCAGTGAAAGCCGTGGCGCGCTTTCGTGTTGTAGAGCCGGTCATACACTAGATGCGGCTTTCGTGGACGCAGAACAGCTCGCATTCATAGGCGGCGGCCGGGTGGTGGCCGAGGAAGATGCGATAGCCGGGGCAGAGCGCGTCGATCAGCGCCGGGATGCGCCAGAGATGTTCGGGCGCGTGATAGGCGGCGATGGCGAGGCCGGGCCTGTCGCGGTTGAGGACTGCGCGCGCGCCTTCCAGCGCGGCGGGGTCGTGGCCCTCGATATCGATCTTGATGAAGTCGACGGCGTCGTTCGCGAACAGGCGGTCGATGGTTTCGATGCGGATCGCGGCGCGTGCGCCCGGCTTGCCGCGCAGGGTGGCGCGGGCGTCGGGGGCATCGTCCTCGCTGTCGAGTTCGGCCGTGGCTGGCTCGCTGCCCGCGCCGAAGGGGACGGGCGTGATGAGATGGCCGAATTCATGCGTGTCGATCGTGCGCTGAAGCGCGGCGAGATTTTGCGGCAGCGGTTCAAGGCCCGACACGCGGCCCCGCCCGTTGAGACGCTTCAGATAGGCGATGGCGCTGTCGCCGTCATAGGCGCCGACATCGACGATGTGATCGCCGGGCTTCGGGCCGAGCGCCGGGTCGCGATAATCGTAGAAGCCGGCGAGCCTGGGGTTCCGCTGCAGATGAAGCGGATTCATCGTCCAGCGATGGGCGATGAGCGCGCTGAGATAGGCGCGGCTTTCATCATCCGCGAGGCGCGCGGCGAGCGCGTCGAAGGCGGCGTCGGCTTCGGTGAACGCGGCGCGGCCGAAATGTCCGGCGAACATCGGCGAGACGAAGGGGAAGACCAGCGCGGCGGGAATAACGAGCAGGTTCAGCTGTTCGGCGATTTCGCGCTGATAGACGGAGGCGATGACGATAGCGGTGTCGCCATGCAGCCGGGATTCGATTTCGGTCGGCGCGATGACGGGACATCCGCGAAATGTCGTGCCCTGCTTGGCGGCGCTGTTGTCGGCATAGGCGACGATCTCGATGCCGAAGCGGTCCAGAACTTTCTGCGTCTCAAACGCGCTGGCGCCGGCGCCGAACAGGATGGCGCGGCGGAACATGGCGAGCGCGTTGACATCGCGCGGTGCGCCCAGATGCGAAAGGTCGAGCGGCGTGCGGCGGGGAAGGGCGGTCATGGCTTGATGGCGATCACGGTGGCTTCGCGTCCGATGCCGGCGGCGGCGAGCGCGCCGTAAAGCTTGCGGCGGACCGCGCCGATACCGGCGGCTTCGAAGGCGAGGTCGAAATTCATGCGGCGGCGGTGGCAGGCCTTTCCCGTGGCCGGATCGGCGACATAGTCGTCGCCCATCAGCAGGAAGGCCTCCATCGGGAACGAGGTGAGGCGCTCGACGGGCTTGAGACCCAGGCGGATCAGCAGAGCCTCCAGGCTGTCGAAGTCGAAATAGTTGAGGTGGTGCGGCGGGGCGATCCACCAGGGCGCGTGGCCCTTGCCGTCCTGCGCCGCGATCTGCAGCGGGCTGAAATCGTTCGGGACCGTCAGGCACATGACGCCGCCGGATTTCAGCAGCGCGCAGGCGGCGGTCAGCGTTTCGATGGGATCGGCGATGTGCTCAAGCACATTGGTCGCGGCGATCACGTCGGCGGCGGGCAGGCCGTGCGCGACGGCATCCGCAAAACTGCGGTTGTGGACGGTGAGGCCGCGAGATTGCGCAAAGGCGGCGGCCTGGCGCGAGGGTTCCACGCCGATGGCGGTGAAGCCGCGTGCGGCGGCGGTCTGGAGGAAAAAGCCGGGGCCGGAGCCGATCTCGATCAGCGTACCGGCGCTGCGGCCGAGCGCGGCGGCGACGGCATCGAGCCGGTCGTCCTGGAACAGCTTCGCCCATTGCTGGTCGGCGCCGGCGTCCTCAAGATAGGTCGGCTTGGCGTCGGCGTAGTAGGCTTCTGCATATTCGCGCGCCATTTCGACCGGGTCGGGCAGCGGCACGGCATGGCGGAAGCCGCAGGCGGCGCACGCGATGATGTCCATGCCGTTGGCATGGCCCACGGCTTCGCCTTCGTGGCCATTCCAGCAGATTGATGGCGCGCGTGCGGGCGCGGCGGCGCTCATGCCGTTCTCCGACGTATTTAGAGACATTCGCGCCCTTCGCGCTTGAGAATTCGTTAACGCGAAGCGCCGATGCTCATGATTCATTGACCATAAGCGGCGCGTGCCAGCCGATGTCCGTTCATTTCTGCGCTGAAGTCTCATCCAACCACGCCCGCGATCCCGAACGCTGCTTCGCCTTCGTCGATGCGGCGGCGGCGGCGGGCTGCGATTCGGTCAAGTTCCAGCTGTTCAGGATCGGCGAACTGTTCGCGCCGGAAATCCTGGAGAAAAGCGAGCGGCACCGGGCGCGGGCCGAATGGGAGCTGCCGGAATATCTGGTCGCGCCCATTGCGGCGCGCTGCGCCACCAAAGGCATCCAGTTTTCCTGCACGCCCTTCTATCTGGGCGCGGTGGAGGTGCTGGAGCCGCATGTCGCGTTCTTCAAGATCGCGTCCTACGAACTGCTGTGGGACGATCTGCTGGTCGCCTGCGCGAAGACGGGCAAGCCCGTTGTGCTGTCGACCGGCATGGCGACTATGGAAGAAATCCGCCACGCCGTGAGCGTGCTGAAGGGCGCCGGCGCGAGCGGCATTCGCCTGCTGCATACGGTTTCCGCCTATCCGACGCCGCCGGGCGAGGCGAACCTCGCCTCCATCGACGTGATCCGGCAGATGACGGGGTGTCCCGTCGGCTGGTCGGACCACACGGTCAGTCCGGGCGTCATTCACCGCGCGATCCACCGCTGGGGCGCGGGCTTCATCGAGTTCCATCTCGATCTCGACGAGACGGGCGCGGAGTACGCGGCCGGGCATTGCTGGCTGCCGCAGCAGATCGCGCCGGTCATCGCGGCGGTGCGCGAAGGCGCGGCGGCTGACGGTTCGGGCCTGAAGACGGCGGCGCCGTCGGAGCTGGCGGATCGCGACTGGCGGGCCGATCCAGCCGACGGGCTGAGGCCGCTTCGCCATATGCGCGCGGATTACGCAGCATGAACCTCGTGCGCATCGCGGCCATCGTTCAGGCGCGCATGTCGTCGTCGCGGCTTCCGGGCAAGTCGCTGATGGACCTCGCCGGCATGCCGCTGGTCGGGCATGTCATCCACCGGCTGAAGGCCTCGCGGCATATCGCGGCGATCGTGCTGGCGACCAGCACCAACACCGCCGACGATGCGCTGGCGGACTGGGCGGCGGCGAACGGCATTCGCTGCGTGCGCGGCCCTGAAGATGACGTGCTGGGGCGTTTCGCGCTGGCGGCCGAGGCCTGCGATCCCGACATCATCGTGCGCGTGAACGCCGATGCGCCGCTGATCGATGCGGCCTTCATCGACGCCATGCTGGAGGCGATGCTGGCCGGGGATGCGGATTTCGTGATGCTGGCGCCGGGCACGCGTGCGCTTCACGACGGCGTCGATCCGATGAGCCGCCGCGCGCTCAATCTCATGCTCGCCGAAGCGCGCGAAGACCCGGTGGCGCGCGAACATGTCACCGCCTGGCTGAAACAGAACACGCACCGCATCAAAGTCGCCCATATGACGCCCGATCCCGCCTATGATTTCGACGGCGCCCGCCTTTCGGTCGATACGCCCGCCGACGCGGCCTTCATCGAGGCGGTCTATGACCGGCTGGACGCGCAGGCCGGTGAAGCCTCGCTGACCGACCTGATCGCACTGCTGAAGCGCGATCGCTCGCTGCTCGCGATCAACGGCCATGTCCGTCAGAAGGCGGCGAGCGCGGCGAGCGGCACGATCCTGATCCGCTGCGATGGCGGGGCGGAGATCGGGCTTGGCCATGTGAAGCGTTGCCTGACGCTGGCGCGAAGCCTGCGCGAGACGCAGGGCTTCGGCGTCGTCTTTGCGATGATGGGCGATGCGACGGCGGCGGCGCTGGTGGAGGCCGAAGGCTTTCCGGTCGCGATGTGTCCGGATGGCGCGATGGAGCGCGACTGGATCGCGGACGAGCTGCGCGTGCGCGGCGCGGCGGCCCTGATCCTCGATGTCCGCACGAAGCTGAGCCGTGCGGATGTCGCGGCATTGCGCGCCGGCGTAAATCTGATCGTGGCGCTGGACGATTCCAGCGAGCGGCGTCTGGCGGCGCATCTGGCGGTCTATCCGCCTGTGCCCCAGACGCGGGCGCTCGCCTGGCCGGCGGGCGATACCGATCTGCTGATCGGGTGGTCATGGGCGCTGATGGGCGGCGAGCCTTGGCGCCGCCCACGCAAGCTCGACAGCGGGCGCGCGACGCTGCGCGTGCTGATCGCCATGGGCGGCAGCGATCCGCAAGGCCTGACGCTGCGCGCCGTGAAGGCCGTCGCTGCGGCCGGGCGGCGTGTGACGCCGGTCGTGGTGATCGGGCCGTCCATGCCCTTCCCGGAGGCGGTGGCGGATTCGTGCCAGGCCGCTGCGCCGGATGCAGAGATCATCTTCGCGCCGGATGCGCTGATGCCGGTGGCGGCCGATTGCGATCTCGCCGTAGTCGCCTTCGGCGTCACGGCGTTCGAATGCGCGCATGTCGGCACGCCGGCCCTCTATCTCGGCCTCACCGCCGATCACGCGATGTCGGCGCAGGGCTTCGACGATGCCGGGTTCGGCGTCAATCTGGGCGTTGCGGCCACGCTGAACGATCAGAAGATCGTCGCGGCGCTTCAGGCGCTGGCGAGCGATCCGGAAAAACGCCGCGCGATGGCGGCGGCCGGGCGTCTCGGCATCGACGGCTTCGGCGCCGAGCGGCTGGCGGCGGAGATCGCCGGGCGTGTTGCGGCGCTGGCGGCGGAGAAGATCAGCCGAGCCGGCTGAGCATCTGCTCGAAGACATGGCGCCACTGCCCGGCATGGGGCGGCGTCACGCACATGACGGCGGGCATGAACGGCTCGCGGTCGGCGCCCAGGCTCATCCACGAACGATAATGCAGCGCCTTGTAGGTCGGCACGCCCAGAGCGCCCGAGAAGGCGGCGACGGCGGTGGGGGCGGAGACGACCGCATCCAGCGTCGACAGCATCGCGCAGGTGCGGTCGATTTCGTCTTTCTGGTCGAGGTCCGGCGGCACGACCAGCGACTTGCCGCTGAGCGCTTCCAGAGTCGCGATCTCCACCGGGTCGGCGCCGTACTGGGCGACGACGATGGTGGCGTCCAGCTTGCCGATGAACTGCGCCCAGCGGGCGAGCGGGGCATACTGGCTGTCGCGCAGGCCGCCTTTGAGGCCGCTGCGCCATGAAACGCCGACGGCGCGGGGGCCGAGCGCCGCGCGCCATTGCATCCAGCGTGCGCGTTCGGCGGGATCGGGGATCAGCCAGGGCTGGGTGTGGACGGGCTTGCCGCCGCACAGATGTGGCAGGCTGCCAAGCTCGATGGAGAGCGGCGCGCTCGTCCATTCATAGCTGGCCGAGAGCGTCACGCCTTCGCGGCGGACGGCGCGGCCTTTCACGGTCGCGGCCGGCAGCGAGCGGGCGAGCAGAGCTTCGAGGCGCGGTTCGCATTCCAGAACCACCGGCCCGGCTTCCAGAAGCTGCGGCACGAAGGCGGCGAAGGCGATCTGGTCGCCGATCCCCTGTTCCGACATCACGAGCAGCGTGCGGCCATCGCGATCGCCGCCGGTCCAGCGCGGCGGCGCGCCGCGGCGTTCGATGATGCGGCCGGGAATTTTCAAACGGTATTCGTAGTCGCGCCACCCGGCCTCGACATCGCCCTTGGAGAGCAAAGCGAGCGCCCGGTTGAGACGAAGCTGCGCCAGTTCCGGCGCGCGGCGCACGGCCCCGTCATATAGCGCCAGCGCCTCGGTCACGTCGCCCGCGTCGAACACGAGATCGGCGAGATTGCCCAGCGCCTCGACGCTGTCCGGGTTGAGGCGCAGGGCCTCGCGATAGAAGGTTGCAGCGTTCTCGACATCGCCGATCTCGCGCACCGCATTGCCGAGCGCCAGCCACAGGCCGGCATTTTCCGGCGCGCGCGACAGCGCCTCGCGCAGCGTATCAACGGCGTCGCCATGGCGCATCAGCGCCAGCAGCGCGCGCGACAGGCGGATGGTCGCCTCGTGCCGCCCGGGCGCATGGTTCAGGGTTTCCTGGAAAAACCGCACGGCCGCCTGGTGCAGGCCAAGCTGCGCGGCCGCTTCGCCCAGCGCGTAGAGCGTCGCGGCATCGCCGGGACTGGCGGCGAGCGCCTGTTCCAGCGCGCCGATCGCCTCGGCATGGCGGCCGGCCTCGAGCGCGGCGATGCCGTCGTCATAGAGCCGGGCAGCCTCTGAGCGCGAAATGGCCATGAGCCAGCCTCGCCCGCCGGTGCTTAATGCGGCGTTAAGGATCGTAAATGCGACCGGAAAATTCAGGCCATCTTAACCGCTGGCGGGCGATTTTCGGGCATGGCCATGGATCTGTCCGCGCTGATCGGATTCACGGGGTATACGGAGCTCGATGCTCAATGCCTCGAAGGCTTCGCGCGCCGCCGCGAACGCCACGGCCACGGGCAACGGCGCCGCGACGCAGGCGACCATCCCGACGCCCTGGGACACCGTCAACGTCAAGAGCAAGAGTGAGGCCTATCGCCTCGCGATGCAGACGACCGACTTCGTGAACCCGAAGGATTCGACCTTCGACAAGGCAGGCGTGCCGGCCGACCACAAGAAGCTGTTCGCGCTCTACAAGGCACTCTCGACGCTGCAGACGCTGACCGACAAGGCGGCGAACTCGAAGACCGAGCCGGGCCTGCTCGCAGGCCTCGATCGCCGCTTCCAGACCGGCTTCGCCGAGATGATGGATTATGCGCGCAGCCTGACCTTCGACAATCTGACGATGATCGCGGGCGCGAAGAACTCCAAGGCCGAAACGCTTGCGGCGGTGTCGCGCAGCTCCTCCAGCTTCACGACGCGCGCGCTCGTGCAGGGAGACGCCACGACGGCGATGGCGCGCCTTGAAAATGCCGGGCCGTTCACGATCACCGTGTCGCGCGGCAATGCGACGATCGACGTGCCGATCGATCTTGCGGGCATGGGATCGACACCGCGCAATCTCGGCAATGTCGTCAACTACATCAACACGCAGCTGGGCGCTGCGGGCGTGCAGACCCGGCTGAAGCGCGTCGAGCTGCCCGCCCCGGCCGTGCTGAAGGCGAACCAGCCGACGCCGGCCAAGCAATATGCGATCACGGTCGAGGGTTTCGCCAGCGAGCAGCTGAGCTTCAGCGCCGCCGCGCCCTCGCCGGCGCTCTATCTGGCGAGCCAGGGCGTCAATGCAGGCGAACTGCGCAAGCTCGACGTTTCGGGCAGCGAGCCGCAGACGATCTACCGCACCAGCATCGAGACCGGGACCGATCTCAACATCCGCCAGACGGCGCGCGACGCCGAGGGCAATGTCTTCGTGCTGGGTACGACGTCCGGCAATTCCGGCTCGCAGATCAACCAGTCGGCGCGCGACGTCATGCTCAACAAGTATGACAGCGCGGGCAACCTGCTCTGGTCGAAGCTGATGGGCGCGACGGACAAGGCCGACGGCCTTGCGCTCGCGGTCGACAGCAAGGGCGCGGCGGTCGTCGCAGGCCAGCTCACCGGCAGGATCAGCGCGACGGCGTCGGCCGGCGGCCTCGACAGCTATGTGATGAAGATCTCGGCGGCGGGCGAGGAGGCCTTTGTGCGCCAGGTCGGTTCGGCGCTCGACGATGGCGCGACGGCGCTGACCGTGGGTCCGGACGATGCGATCTATGTCGGCGGCACGGTGAAGGGCCGCATGCTGGGCGCGGCCGGGACGGTCGGCGGCGCCGATGCCTATGTGATGAAGTTCAGCGACACGGGCGTGCGCGCCTGGACGCGGCAGTTCGGCACGGCCGGCGCCGACAAGGTCGCCGCCATGACGATCGGCGACGACGGCGACCTCATCGTCGCCTCCGAAGACGACGGTAACGCCGTGCTGAGGAAGTTCTCGACCGCCGATGCGACCAGCCCGGCCGTATGGACGCAGGCGCTGGGCACGCTCGGCACCGGCGGCGCGATCGGCGGCATCGCGGTTTCGGCGGGGCGGATCTATGTCGCGGGCGGCACCTCGAACGGCGCGCTCAATGGCGGCGCCAATCTCGTCAACAGCCACAGCGGCGGGCAGGACGGCTTCCTCGCGGCGCTGACGGATTCAGGCGCCGGCGTCGCCGTCGACACGGTCTCCTATCTCGGCACGGGCGCGGCCGACCGGATCAACGGCATCGCGGTCGCCGGTGGCCGCATCTTCGTCGCGGGCGATACGCGCGGCACGCTGCCCGGCGCGACCCAGACCCGCGCCGGCGTCAGCAACGCCTTCTCGGCCGAGTTCGCGACCGACGGCACGCTGGCATGGGCGCGCCAGTTCGGCGTGACGTCGGGCGAGGGTTACGGCCGGGGCCTCGCGGCCGACGCCAACGGCGCGTCGTCGGCGCTCGATGCGCTGGGCCTGCCGACCGGCAAGCTCTTCACAGGCCAGACGCGCACCATCACGGCGCAGACCACGGCGCGCGTGGGCGACTATTTCGAGGTGAAGGTCGGCGACAATGTCGCGCGCCGCATCACCATCGCGGCGGGCGAGACGATGACGACGCTGGCGCGCAAGCTGAACGCCGTTCTGGTGCTGGACGGCAAGGCGAGCGTCGTGCGCTCCGGTTCGGGCGAGCGGCTGAGGATCGAGATGCGCGAAGGCAAGGCGATCGAGCTGAAGGCCGGCGCGAAGGGTCTCGATGCGCTCGCCGGCCTTGGCCTCGCCGCCGGCCCGGTGCGCAAGGAAAGCACGACCGGCGAAACCGATCCCGATGCGCTGCCTGCCTTCGCGCTCGGCTTCAAGGCGAGCTATTCGCTGGGCACCACCGCCAGCGCCGCCAGCGCCAAGCTGGTGATCGACAGCGCCATGGCTGAGATCCGCAAGGCCTATCGCGAAATCACGATGGACGACGAGACGCGGAAACTGCTGAAGGGCGATGGCGCCGGCGCCAAAGGCAAGACAGGCGGGCCTGTGCCCGCCTATCTCACCGCTCAGCTCGCGAATTACAGCGCCGGCCTCGCCCGCCTCAACGGCGGCTCGTAGGCGTCAGGCTCAGGGCGCGCCGGCGCCCGGCGGCATCGTCACCTGATGATAGGGCGCGGGCGGCGTCTCGCCCCAGCCGGTCGGCGGCGGCGCGGCGTTGTCGATGGCCGGCATCGATTTCAGGAAGGCGGCGATGGCGAAGGCATCGTCATCGGTCAGCTTCGCGAACGACATCCACGGCATGACCGGCGCGAGCACGCGGCCATCCGGACGCACGCCGGTGCGCAGCGCGGTGACGATCTCGGCGGTCGACCACTTGCCGAGGCCCTTCTCGTCATGCGGGGTCAGGTTGGAGCCGTAGAAATAGCCAAGGCCCGGAATGGCGAAGCCGACATCGCTGCCGCCCAGATATTTCGTCATGTCCGGCTTGCCGAAGAAATGGCCGGGCGTGTGGCAGTCGGTGCACGACATCACCGTCACCAGATACTCGCCGCGCGCGACATCGTCGGGCGTGATCGGGCGTTCGGCCGTTTCGGCAAGCGCGGCGGAGCTGAAAGCGGCGACGATGACGGCCGCAGCGGCGTAGCGTTTCAACATAGAGATATCCTCGAATCAGGCGTCGAAATTGGCGTCCTTCTACAGACGCGAGGCGGTCTGCATTGTGACCAAATGCACGCGGGCAGGCAGGTGCGACTGTTGGTCGCGAACCGGCGCGCGGGATCAGATCCGGCTGTTGATCGCCAGGGGCGCGGCGGTCGAGCCGGCGGACGTGCGTCCGCTGGGTGCATAGCCCGTGCGCGGGCTTTTCTGGCGCTGGGCCTCGTCGGCGATGGTCTTCACGATGCCTTCGGTCACGCGCCGCATACGGGCGACCATGCGCTGATGGCGGCCCAGCAGATCGTGGAAGGTTTTCGTTTCCTCGCGCAGCGCCCCGATCCTGTCCTGGGGCAGGGCGCGGAATTCGGCTGCGTCGGCGGCCACCGCCTGCATCTCGCGGCTGTAGAGCAGGGAGAGGCGGTTGCGCTCGTCTTCCAGTTCGGCGAGGCGGGCGGGCGTGCGCGCCTCGATCATGCCGATCTCGCGCTCCAGCAGCGCGGTCAGGCGGCGGGTGATGTCGAGGATCGTGTCGATGCGGCTCATGTGTCGAGGCCCTGCATGCGGAGCATTTCGCCATAGACGGCGTCGGCGACGCCGATGCCGCCGCCGGCCGAGATTTCCTTGCCGACTTCCTGGATCATCAGCGAACGGAAGACCTGCTCGCCGCTGCCGCCGCCGAACATGCCGTCGGTTTTGATGCCCTGGAACATCGGCTCCATCATCTGCGAGACGAAGACGCTCTCGAAGTCTTCTGCGGCGCGCTTGGCCGCGGCGCGGCGGGTCATGTCGAGCGACGAGCCGAGATCGGGCAGCGCCCTGGCTTCGACCGGGGCGGGGATGAAGCTCATCACATCACCTCGATTTCGGCCTGCAGAGCGCCGGCCGCCTTGATCGCCTGGAGGATGGCGATCATGTCGCGCGGGCCGATGCCGAGCGCGTTGAGGCCGTCCACCAAATCCTGCAGCGAGACATTCTCCGACACGATGGCGAGCTTGCGGTCCGAGCCGTCATCCACCTGCACGTCGGAGCGCGGCACCACCACCGTCTCGCCCTCGCGGGCGAAAGGGGCCGGCTGGCTGACTTCGGGGGCTTCGGAAATCCTGATGGTCAGGTTGCCCTGGGCGATCGCGATCTTGCTGACCCGCACATCCGCGCCCATCACGATGATGCCGGAGTTCTGGTCGATGACGATCTTGGCCGGCTGGTCGGGATCGACGCGCAGCTGCTCGATATCGGTCAGCAAAGCGACGATGTCGCCCGGGCCGCGCGCCGGCAGCACCAGCTCAACGGTCGCCGGATTGGTCGCGATGGCCGCGCCCGCGCCCAGCATGCGGTTGATCGCGTCCTGGATGCGCTTGGCGGTGGTGAAATCGGGATTGCGGAGGGCCAGGCGCATCCGCTCCAGGCTCGCGAGCTGGAAGGGAACCTCGCGCTCGACGATGGCGCCTGAGGCGATGCGGCCGCTGGTCGGGACGCCGCGCTCGATGGAGGCGGCCTCGCCCTTGGCCGAAAAGCCGCCGACGGCGACCGGGCCTTGCGCGACGGCATAGATCTCGCCGTCGGCGGCGAGCAGCGGGGTGACGAGCAGGGTGCCGCCCTGCAGGCTCTTGGCATCGCCCAGGGCGCTCACCTGGATGTCGATTCTGGAACCCTGGGTCGCGAAGGCCGGCAGGCTCGCCGTCACCATGACGGCGGCGACGTTCTTCGTGTTCAGCTGCGCGCCGCGCGTGTTGACGCCGAGACGCTCCAGCATCGACTGCACAGACTGCAGCGTGAAGGGGGCGTTGCGGAGCGAGTCGCCGGTGCCGTTGAGGCCGACCACCAGGCCGTAGCCGACCAGCATGTTGTCGCGGACGCCCTCCACATCGGCCAGATCCTTGATGCGCGAGAAGGCGCTGGCGGTGCCGGCGAGGGGCGACAGCGCGAGGGCGGCGGCAAGGGCGGGGATGATGAGGCGGCGGATCAATTTCATGTCGCGGCGGCTCTGACCGGAGGAACGGGCGTACTGCCCCGCCGGTCCCATGCCAGCTTCGTGCCATGAGTTCAGGCCCGGATTTCCGCGATTTCTGCGCGTGCACGCCGGTATATCGCGGCCTTTCCGGCAAAATCTGCCGGGCCGTCAATCATTGTTAGGAGAAGTTCTTAACGATGCGCGCCGATTTTGGCCCCTGAGTTCACCGGACCAACCGCCATGCGAATCGAAGGCCCCCGCCGTCCCGATACGATCGCCAAATCCTCTGGCCCCAAGGCCGGCGGTGCGGGCGGTTCGTTCGCCGTCGGGCAGGGCGGCGAAACCCATGCCGCTGTCGCGGCCTCGGCCAGCCTCCAGGTTGCGGCGCTCGATTCGCTGCTGGCCATGCAGGCGGCGGACGAGCCGCTGACCGGCCGGCGCAAGGCGGTCCGCCGGGCGAACGACATGCTGGACCTGCTGGACGACATCAAGCTCGGCCTGCTGACCGGGGCGGTGCCGCGCCAGACCCTGCGCCGCCTGACCTCGCTGGTCGCCGAGCGCCGCGACGACTTCAACGAGCCTGGCCTCCAGGGCGTGATCGACGAAATCGATCTCCGCGCCCAGGTCGAGCTCGCCAAGCTCGAACACGCCTGACGGCATGGCCCGGGCGACCAAGCGCCCCGGTTCCTCCAAACGGCCCCCGTCGGCCCCCGTTGTGCCGCAATCGGCGCGTAGCTATAAGCCGCGCCACCGGGGAAAGGCATCCGAGGGAGATTCGGCTCGCATGGGTGTTGTGTTGACTGCCGACTACAGGCCGTCCGAGGACGAGCCGTTCATGAACGATCGCCAGCGTGAATATTTCCGCCGCAAACTGCAGGCGTGGAAAGAAGACATCCGCAACGAGAGCAAGGAGACGCTCGCGAGCCTGGCGCAGGAAACGGTGCAGCACGCCGACCTGACCGACCGCGCGACGTCGGAAGCCGATCGCAGCCTGGAGCTGCGCACGCGCGACCGTCAGCGCAAGCTGATCGCCAAGATCGATGCGGCGCTGCGCCGGATCGACGATGGCTCCTACGGGTTCTGCGAAGAGACGGGCGAGCCGATTTCGCTCCGCCGCCTCGACGCCCGCCCGATCGCCACGCTGTCGATCGAAGCGCAGGAACGCCACGAGCGCCGCGAGAAGGTCTATCGCGACGAGTGATCGCCGCCGTCTGCGACCATAAATTCCAAAGGCCGGGCTTTGCGCCCGGCCTTTGCTTTGACACTCGCGTGATGTGACGCGGCTGTGAATTGCGGATCGCGCCGATCTCGCGCCGGATCGTTCAAAGCTCCGGTGCGGGAAGACAGCGATGAAATGGTTCGGTCTTTTGGCTGCGGCATTGGCGGGTCAGGCTCAGGCAGGGGAAAGCTGCGATGCGCTGAAGCTCGACCGCCTGCCGGTCTGCGTCGAGGCGTCAGGCGGCGTCGTGCTTGCGCCGGATGAGGCGCAGGCGCGCGACATCAGCGCCAGTATCGAGGCGGCCCGTCCTCGGTTCGAAACCTTGTTCGGCCATCCGGCGCCGGCCTATGCCGTCATCTTCGACAGCCCGACGCATGACGAGATCGCCACGCTTGAACGGGCCGGCTACCCCGCCGTCCTGCCATGGATGGACTCCGCACAGCTCATCGCCCAGTTCGAGCAGAAGATGCGCGATGCGATCAGCGCCAAGATCCCCGGCATGAGCCAGGAGCAGCTGGACAGGATCGTTGCGGAAAAGCTGGCCGAGCTGCGCGCCAATCTGGGCGGCGCCTCGGCCGCCGCGCATGAGATGGGGCATTTGTGGTTCACGCAGGTATTCTGGGCTTCGTACAGGGAAGGCGATGCGCCTGCCGGCCACTACGGCAGTCCCGCTCCGGACTGGCTGGACGAAATCTCCGGTCTCGCATTCGAGGACGAAACGATGGCGGGCAACCGGCGTCTGCGTTTCCGGGAGTTGTGGTCGGCAGGGCAGGGCATCGTGCCGCTGCCGCAATTCCTCGCCATGACCCATCCCGAAAACGGCAAGGCGGATAAAGGGCCGCCGCCTCCTCCGCCGGGCGATGGCGGTGGCGGCACGGTCACCGTCCGCGCGGACGTGTCTGAACGTTCGCTCGCCACCTCCGCCTTCTATGCGCAGGGCCGTGTGTTCGCGGACTTCCTCATCGCGAACGGCAAGCCCGGTGTTCTCGGCGCGATCTCGGCCGCCGTTTCGGACGGCATCGGCTTCGACCAGTGGCTTGCCGATCAGGGCGCGGCCCATGGCCTGCCCGGCGATATCGCGGGTCTTGAAACGCGCTGGAAGGAATGGACGGTCGCGGCCTATGGCGATCCCGGCTGATCGGCCCGCCCCAGCAGCGGGATCGCGTTCTGCAGCATGGTCAGTTTCACCGGGCCGGGCAGGGCGACCGCCTCGCCGTCGAGCGCGGTGACCATCGGGCTGCGGCCTTCGACGCTCAGCTCCGGCACGTTGAAGGTCCGCACCGTGTCCTCGTCGCGCCATGTGTCGGTGAACGAGGCGCGCAGGGCCAGCCAGGTCAGCTGGCTCCAGCCTTCAGGCGAGGCGGCGGCGCAGTCGAACGAGGCGGGGTCGTCCTTCTCGCCGGGGCGCAGCAGCATCTCGTCGATGGATTTCACCGACACCATCAGCGCCGCGCAGCGAAAGGCGTCCATGCCCGGCGCGGCCACGGCGACCCGGGGCGAGAACAGCCCGCGCCGGCCCAGACGCCCGACATGGCGCAGCGCAGCCCACAGGCCCGACGGCTCGGCCCGTCCGCGCAGGCGTTCGCGCGCCCGGGCGAGATGGGGAATCATCCCGAAGCTGGCGCCGACGAAGAACAGCCGCCCGTTCGCCTCGCCCGCATCCATCTGGCGAATGACGGTTTGCCCGCCGCCGATGATGTCCGCGATCTCGGGCAGGGTCGTGGTTTCGCCCCACAGGCGCTTGGCGAGGATGTTCTTCGTGCCGCCGGGCAATGCCGAGGCGACAAAGCCTTCCCGCCGGGCCATTTCGATGACCGCCGTGCAGGTGCCGTCGCCGCCGATGGGCAGGATGATCTCGGCGCCGTCGGCCCGCGCCGCGCTGACCATCCGCGCCATGTCGCGGCCTTTGCCAGACTTCAGCGAGGCCAGCCTGTCGCCGAGCGCTGCGCGGAACGCATCCTCCACCGCCTCGTGACCGAGGCGGCGCACCATCCCTGCCGTGCGGTTGATGACAAGCCCGAGCTTCTGCGCCGCCTCTCGCGGTGTGCCGCTCACGGCCTTGGACTTCGGGCGCGCCCTAGAGGCCGCCGCGCATGGCGAGCGCGCCTGCGACAATCGCCGCAGTCAGCATCAGCCAGCCGATATTCTTTGCAAAAGCCATAACCCCATCCCCATGCCGATCATGACTGAAACGGCAGGTTGCGCCATAGGGTTCCGGCGCGCGCCGGAGAAAAGTGAAAAGTCTTAACGACGCAGGCCGGAACTTGCGTTCCGGCCTGCTGCAGGTGCGAAGGTTGTGAGGCGGATCAGAACGGCCAGATCACGTCGAGGAACTGCTGGCCGTAGCGCGGCTGCTGCACATCGGTGATCTGCCCGCGGCCGCCATACGAGATGCGCGCCTCGGCGATCTGGGTGTGGTTGATGGTGTTGTCGTTGGCGATGTCCTCGGGGCGGACGATGCCGCCGACCAGAAGCTCGCGCACCTCGTAGTTCACGCGCACTTCCTGGCGGCCCTGGATCACCAGATTTCCGTTCGGCATGACCTGGGTGACGATCGCCGCGATGGTCAGCTTGATCTCTTCCTTGCGGTCGACGCTGCCGGTGCCGCGGCTGTTGCTGTCGGAGTTCATCGAGAGCAGCGAGGACGGATCGACGCCGTCGGGCAGCACGCCGCCATACTGGGTCTCCAGACCCAGAAGATTCGGCAGACCCGAATTCTCCGAATTGGTGCGGCCGCGCGCCGAGGTGTTCGCGACCTTCGCCTGGTCGTTGATGGCGATGTTGATGGTCAGGATGTCGCCGACGCGGGCGGCGCGCTGGTCCTTGAAGAAGGTGCGGGCGCCCGGACGCCACAGCGAGTTGGGCTGATAGGCGACCTGCTCCTGCGCCGGCATGGCGACCTGCACGGGCTGGTAGTCGGGCGACATGGTGGGGTCAATCACCGGGGTCATCGGCGGGGTCGCGCCGATCTGCTCCAGGCGGTCGACCGTGTTGCAGGCGGTGAGCAGGCTGATCGCGGCGGCGAGGCCGGCGTAGCGGGCGAGGCGCATGGGTTCTCCTGGTCGGCTAGTTCACGGCGGCGATGCTGCGCGAGACGTTCACCGTCCCCGCGCCCAGCACCACCGCATCGATCTGTTTCAGCGACTGGGCGTTGACGACGGCGACCGTGTCGCCGACGCCGCCATCGGTCATGGCGCGGCCGCGCGAGGTCAGCTCGATGCCGGGGGCGCGGAACACCATCGTCACGGCGTCGCCCTTGCGGATGACCAGCGGCTTCTGCACGTCGCTTTCGCGCAGCGGGATGCCGGCGCGCAGCTGACGCTTGGCGGAGAAGCCGACCAGCTTGTCGGCATCCGACACCGAACCGCGCGGCACGCGCGAGGCGGCCATGCGGACGAACTGCACGTCGTCGCCGGAGACGACTTCGCCGCTCTTCATCGCGCGGGTGAGGACCGGCACGTCCATGCCGTCTTCCACCTTGCCCTGCAGGCCGTAGAGACGGCCGCTGGCCAGACGCGCCTGCACGACGAAGCGGCCGGTGCTTTCGCTGTACTCGATCTTCGCGACATCCAGCGTGTCGCCGTCGAGACCGCGCGGCACGCGCCCGACAAGGGCGACCGCGCCGTCTTCCGGCGCGCCTTTGGCGATCAGGTGATCCAGCAGGGCCTCTTCCAGCGTCAGCGCGGAAGCCGGCGCGAAGGCGGCGAGGACGGCGAAGGCGAAGGCTGCGAGCTTCATGGCCTAGCCCCTCAGACGCGAGGCCATCGACATCATCTCGTCGGAAGCCGAGATGACCTTGGCGTTCATTTCATAGGCGCGCTGCGCGGTGATCAGGCTGGTGATCTCCTGCACCGGATTGACGTTCGCGGTTTCCAGGAACCCCTGGCGGATCTGGCCGTAGCCCTGCGTACCGGGCTGGCCGACGATGGCCGGGCCGCTGGCCGCGGTCTCGAAGAACAGATTGTCGCCCTGCGCTTCCAGGCCGCCCTCGTTGACGAAGATCGCGAGGTCGAGCTGGCCGACCTGCTGCGGCGCGGTCTGGCCGGGCAGGCGCACCGTCACCTGGCCCTGCGCGCTGATGGCGACATCGGTCGCATCCTGGGGAATGGCGATGCCGGGCTGCACCAGGAAGCCGTCGGGCGTCACGAGCTGACCTTCGGCCGAACGGCCCAGCGCACCGGCGCGGGTATAGGCTTCGGTGCCGGTCGGCGTCTGCACGCGCAGATAGCCGCGGCCTTCGATGGCGATGTCGTAGGGGTTCTCGGTGAAGTTGAGATTGCCCTGCTCGGTGATGCGATAGACCGCCGCCGGCTTCACGCCGACGCCGATCTGGATGCCGTAGGGCACGATGGTGCCGGAGGTGGAGGTGGTCGCGCCGGGCCGCTCGAGATTCTGGTAGAGCAGGTCCTGGAACTCGGCACGCTGGGCCTTGTAGCCCGTCGTGTTCATGTTCGCGATATTGTTGGAGATGACTTCGACGTTCAGCTGCTGCGCCAGCATGCCGGTCGAGGCGATGTTCATCGAACGCATGGTCTAGTTCCTCCTCAACCCGCCTCAGGCCCTGACTTCACCGAGCTTCTGCACGGCGCGGCGGGACAATTCCTCGCCGGCGTTCAGGAGTTCGGTCGACGCCTGATAGGAGCGCATGATGTCGATCATGCGGACCATCTCGACGACGGGCTGGACGTTTGAACTTTCAAGCATGCCCTGGACGACGGCGTTGCCCTCGACGGTCACGGGGGCCTCGGCGGCCTCCCACAGCGAGTCGCCGATGGGCTTCAGGGTCTGCGGATTGTCGAAGGCGACCACGCCGAGGCGGCCGCGAATGCCTTGTTCGGTGGAGATCGAGCCGTCGCGCGCGATTGTGACCGATGTCTCCTCAGGCGAGAACACGATCTCCGAACCGCCATCGTCGAGCACCGGATTGCCCGACGAGGTGACGAGGCGGCCGGTGTCGTCGCGGCCGAAATTGCCGTTGCGGGTGTAGCGTTCGCCCTCGGGCGTGGAGACGACGAAGAAGCCATCGCCCTCGATGGCGACATCCAGCGGATTGCCGGTCGTCTTCATTTCGCCGCCGGACATGTCGTGGGTGGCGAGCGTATCGCGCACGAAGGACAGCGGTTCCTTCACGCGGCCATGGGCGCCCTGGGCATCGACCTTGACGACATATTCCTGGAAGACCGGACTCTCGCGCTTGAAGCCGGTGGTGTTCATGTTCGCGATGTTGTTCGCGATCACCTCCATGGAGCGGCGCGCAACCATCTGGTTGGAGAGGCTGAGCAGCAGCGCGTTGTCCATGGCCCAATGCGATCCTTCGCGAGAACGGGCCGACCGGCCCCATCAGGGCTTTTGCCCCGCCATCCGATCCGCAAAGCCCGTGCCAGAGCTAAGTCATTGATTTTCAATGACGCGCGAAGGCGCGATGGCTGGGTGGCGGCAAAGTCTGCCGTGCGCGCCCGGCCGATCCTTGCTATGAGAGTGTTGGACACGTGAGTCCGGAGGGGGAGTTCCATCATGTCGCTGGCGCGCAAGCTGTCGGCCGAATTCATCGGCACATTCGTTCTCGTTTTCGGTGGTTGCGGCTCGGCCGTTCTGGCCGCCAGCTTCGGCGTTCCGGTCGGCACCGGCGTCGTCAATCTCGGCATCGCCTTCGCTGGCGTCAGCCTCGCCTTCGGCCTCACCGTGCTGTGCATGGCCTATGCGGTCGGCCACATCTCGGGCGGGCATTTCAACCCGGCCGTGACGCTCGGTCTCGTCGCCGCCGGCCGCGCCAGCCCGCTGGACGCCGGCCCCTATATTCTGGCGCAGGTCGCGGGCGCCGTGGCCGCCGCCTATGTGCTCTTCGTCATCGCGACCGGCAACGCGGCAGCGGACGGCGCTGCGGTTGGCGTCGGCGGCTTCGCCACGAACGGCTATGGCGAGCTGTCGCCGGGCCGCTACACGCTGGTGGCGGCGGCGCTGATCGAGGTCGTCCTGACGGCGGTCTTCGTCATCATCATCGTCGGCGCGACCAGCGCCAAGGCGCCCAAGGGCTTTGCGCCCATCGCCATCGGCCTCGCCCTGACGCTGATTCATCTGGTCTCGATCCCGGTGACCAACACCTCGGTCAACCCGGCCCGTTCCACCGGCGTGGCGCTCTTCGCCGAGTTCCCGGCTGACGCGTCCGCCACGGCGCTTTCGCAGCTCTGGCTGTTCTGGGCCGCGCCGATCGTCGGCGGCATCCTGGGCGGTCTGATCGGCCGCCTCCTGCAGGGTCCGCAGGAGGAATGAGGGGGACTGGGCAAATTCTGCCCAGACCTAACGAGCCGTTAACCATCGCCTTCTAGCGTGACCCTGAAGCGCCGCGAACCCCCGGTTCGCGCGCCTTAGGGGTCATGAGCGATGGCGAAATCGAAAGAGCCGAAGCCCGAGGCGGAAGCCGACGGCGGGGCCGAGGGCGGCGAAGGCGCGCCCCGGAAGAAGCGCTCGCTCGTCAAGACGCTGCTTTTCTTCGTGCTGCCGGCGGTGCTGGTGCTGGGCGGCGCGGCCTATTTCTTCCTGCTCTCGGGCGGGGAGGAGGTCGCGGAGGGCGAGGGGGCCGAAAAGCACGCCGAAGCGCCGCCGCCGGTCTTCCTCGATCTCCCCGACATGCTGGTGAACCTCACCGGCGCGGGCGGCGAGCGCGCGATGCTGAAGCTCGCCGTGGCGCTCGAACTTCCCGACCAGGAGACGGTCGCGAAGATCGAGCCGATCATGCCGCGCGTCACCGACAATTTTCAGGTCTTCCTGCGCGAATTGCGGGTGGAAGACCTTTCCGGCTCGGCCGGCATGTTCCGCCTGAAGGAAGAGCTGACGCGCCGCGTCAATCTCGCGGTCGCGCCCGCCGTCGTGAAGGACGTCCTCTTCAAGGAGATGCTCATTCAATGAGCGCCGACGAAGAGACCAACTGGGACGAGGCCCTCAGCGAGTCCGGCGATGCGTCGGACGGCGCCGCCGACCGCATCCTCAACCAGGACGAGATCGACAGCCTGCTGGGCTTCGATGCGCTCGAGGGCGAGGATTCCGAGCGCACGGGCATCCGCGCCATCGTCAACTCGGCGCTCGTCTCCTACGAGCGCCTGCCGATGCTGGAGATCGTCTTCGACCGCCTGGTGCGGCTGATGACGACATCGCTGCGCAACTTCACCTCCGACAATGTCGAGGTCAGCCTCGACAACATCTCGTCGATCCGTTTCGGCGACTATCTGAACTCCATTCCGCTGCCCGCGATCCTCGCCGTCTTCCGCGCGCCGGAGCTGGATAATTTCGGCCTCTTCACGATCGAATCGAACCTCATCTATTCGATCGTCGACGTGCTGCTGGGCGGCCGCCGCGGCACGGCGGCGATGCGTATCGAAGGGCGTCCCTACACCACCATCGAACGCAGCCTCGTGCAGCGCATGATCGAAGTCGTCATGCAGGACATGGGTCAGGCGTTCGAGCCGCTGTCGAAAGTGAATTTCGTCCTCGACCGTCTGGAGACGAACCCCCGCTTCGCGGCCATCGCCCGCCCCGCCAACGCGGCGATCCTGGTGAAGCTCAGGATCGACATGGAAGATCGCGGCGGCCGCGTCGAGCTGCTGCTGCCCTATGCGACGCTGGAGCCGATCCGCAAGCTGCTGCTGCAGCAGTTCATGGGCGAGAAGTTCGGCCGCGACAGCATCTGGGAAGGCCACCTTGCGACGGAGTTGTGGCAGACCCAGGTCCAGATCGATGCGGTGCTGGACCAGCAGACGATGAGTCTGCGCGACGTGATGAACTTCAAGGTCGGGCAGACCCTGATGCTCAACGCCGCGCCGGATTCGCCCATCGAACTCAAATGCGGCGGCATCCCGCTCGTCAAAGGCCATATCGGCCGCGTCGGGCCGTTCGTCGCCGTCAAAGTCGATAAGACATTCCGCCGCGCCGGCGGCACCACCAAACTGTAGGACCGCGACATGGGCGTCGAACTGGCTATCGAAGGACTTGTCGCCGCGCTGCTTTCGGCCGCCATCGTGTGGGCGATCATCCTCGACCGCCGCCTGCGCGATCTGCGCTCGGGCAAGGACGGCGTGAAGCAGGCGGTGATGGATCTTGTCGGCGCGACGGCCCGTGCCGAAGCCGCCATCGCGGGGCTGCGCGAGGCCGCCGACAATGCCGGCGTCCGTCTCGCCAATGTGCAGGCCGGGGCGCGGTCGACCAGCGAGGAATTGTCGATGCTGGTAGGCGCCGCCGAAGGCCTCGCGCAGCGTCTGGCGGCCCAGCGCGCCGCCGTCCGTCCGGCGCCTCCCGCCATGCGTCCCGCCGCGCCCGGCTTCGATCTCAAGGGAGCGCGCTGACCATGCGCGCTCTGCCGCTCGGTATCGCGGCGCTGTCGCTGCTGCTGGCGCTGAAGATCGCCGATACCGGCGGCTGGCTGGCGGCGCAGGCCGAAGACAAGGCGGAGCCTGCGGCGGCTCATGACGACGCGGCCGCCGCGCCTGCCGCAGAGAATAAGAGCGAGCCTGCCGCCAGCCCCGCCGACGGCCCGACCGCCTCGGAGGCCGACGTGCTGGAGCGCCTCTCCGATCGCCGCAAGCAGCTCGACGAGCGCGAGCGCGATCTCGACATGCGCGAGAAGCTGATCGCCGCCGCCGAGAAGCGCGTGGAAGAGCGCGTGGTCGAGCTGAAAACCATCGAGGCGCGCATCGAGACGATGTTCGGCAAGCGCGGCGAGCAGGAAGAAGCCCAGCTCGCCGGTCTGGTGAAGATGTACGAGACGATGAAGCCGGCGAACGCCGCCGCCATTTTCAATACGTTGGAGCAGGGCGTTCTTATCGACGTGATGGCGCGCATGAAGCCCGCCAAGGCCGCGCCCGTTCTCGCTGCGATGAAGCCGGAACGTGCGCAGGAGGTGACGGTCGAACTCGCCCGCCGCTTCGACCTGCCGCCGGAAGACGCGCCCGCCGCCGCCGATCCCGCCGCCGAACCGGCGGCGGCCGCTCCGCCGGGCGGCTAGACGCATGGCCCGTCGCTTCGTCCTCTCCGTTCTGGCGGCGGCGGTCTTCGCCGCCGCTTCGGCGTTGGCGCAGGCGGCCGAAACCGTGTCGATCGCGGTCGATACCTCCAAGGGCTATGCCCGCATCGTGTTCGGATGGCCCAAGCCGGTGACGGCCGACGCGACCATCGCCGACGGCATTCTCGTCGTCACCTTCGCGCGGCCGTTCCAGTTCGCGCCCGGCGTCATGAACGTGCCGCTCGACGACTATGTCTCGGTGATCAAGCAGGATGCGTCGATGCGGACGCTGCGCCTGTCGCTGAACGGCAAGTTCCGTGTCCACACCTCCGCCGCCGGCCCGCTCTACGCGATCGATCTGCTGCCCGTCGCGATGGCGGGCGATCCGCCCGATGTCGTCGATCCGAACGCCGCGCCTGTGGGGCCGAGGCCGCCTGCCGATGTGCGGTTGAAGATCGCGGTCAGGCAGGACCGCACGCGCCTCAGCTTCGATTGGGGCGAGGACGTCAACTACAAGGTTGGCGTCTCGGACGGCCTGGTGAAAGTCAGTTTCGCGCGCGAAGGCAAGATCGACGTCTCGCGCCTCAACAAGGTGCCGCCGGCCTTCGTGAAGGGCGCGACCTCCAGCGCCGGCGACGACGAGACGCTGCTGGAGATCAGGATCGATCCCGATTCGAAGATCGACCATTTCCGCGACAAGACCAGCATCGTCTTCGACGTGATGGCGCCCGGCAACGACAAGGATGCCGAGCCGCAGGTCGTGGTGCCGGAAGAAATGCTTCCGCCCGCCCCGGCCGCCAAGCCGAAAGAGGTTGCCGAGGCGAAGCCCGAAGCCGCGCATGAGGACAGCAAACCGGCCGAACAGCCGGCGCTGCGTCCCGGCAGCGACGGCGCCGCCGTCACGGCTGAGGCCGAGGCCGAGGACGAAGCCCCGGCCCCGAAGCCGACACCGGAGCCAGCATCGGAGCCGGCGCCAACGCCCGCCGCCGAACCGTCGCATGCCGAAGAACATGCCGAAGAACCCGCCGCCGAAGATCACGCGGCCGCCGAACCGGCGCATGACGAAACCCCGGCCGCAAGCCATGGCGAGACCGCCCATGCCGCCGAACCGCCCGCCGAAGCGCCGCCCTTCAAGGCGACGCGGCTGCGCGACGAGATCGTGCTGACGCTGCCTGCCGTCACGACCGCGCCTGCCGCCATGTTCCGGCGCGGCGACCGCATCGTCATCGCGGTGAAGGGCGCGGGCGCCATCGACACCGCCGCGCTGCTGAAAGGCAACAAGGAGCTGATCCTCGCGGCTGATGTCTCCGGGCGCGAGGGCGTCACCATCCTGTCGCTCCGCACCGCCAGGCCGCTCTCGGTGACGGCCGGGTCGGCGGGCGGCGGCTGGACCGCGACGATCTCCGCCGATCCGCAGGAGCCGCCCAGCCCCGTCGCCTTGCTGCGCGATGCCCGCACCGTCGGTCCGGCCAAGGTCCGCGCGACGCTGGAGCGCGCCGGCGCCGTCATCGCCATGGACGATCCGCAAAGCGGCGAGCCGCTCTTCGTCGTACTCGCCTCGGGCGAGCCTCAGGCGGTGATCGGCGCGCGCACCTATGTCGATTTCGCCGCCGACGCGACCGCGCAGGGCCTCGTCATCCGCCCCTTCATCGACGACCTCACCGTGACGCCCGGCGCGCACGACGTGGTCATCGCCGCGCCGGCGGGTCTCACGCTGTCGGCCGGCACGGTCTCCGACTACGCGCCGGATCGCGAAGCGGTGGGCGACGAGCGCCGTCCCGCCGCGATGGATTTCGCCGCCTGGTCCGGCAAGGCCGGTTTCCTCGCCGAGCGCAGCCGCCTCATCGGCGCGATCGGTGACAAGGATGTCGGCGTCGAGGCCGGCCGCCTCGCCCTCGCGCGCTTCTATCTCGCCTATGATCTGGGGCCAGAGGCGCTGGGCGTCTTGCAGATGATCGTCGCCGAAGACGAAGCGATCACCAGCGATCCCGCCTTCCGCGCCCTGCGCGCCGCCGCGCTCATCCAGATGCAACGGTATGCGGAGGCCGAGGCCGATCTCGCCTCCAGCAGCCTGGACGACGATCCCGCAGCCCAGCTCTGGCGCGGCCTCGCGGCGGCGGGCCTCGAAAAATGGGGCATGGCGCGCGATCTCGTCGAGCGCGGCGAACCGGCGCTCGCCGATTTCCGCACCGACTGGCAGGCCCGCTTCCGTCTCGCGGGGGCGCGCGGGGCGATCGAGACCAACGCGATCGACATCGCCGACCGGCTGCTCAACGGCCTGCCCCGCGACGGCATCGCCCGTCCGCTGCTCATCGAGGGCGAGTTGCTGCGCGCCGTGCTGGCCGAGCGGCTGAAGCGCGACGGCGAGGCGCTGCGCCTCTATGCCGAAGTGCGCGACAGCGGCTATCGCCCGCTCGCCGTCCGCGCGGCGCTGGCGGAGATTTCGCTGAAAGCCCGCATCGGCGCGATGAAAGCGCCGGAAGCCATCGCCGCGCTCGACAAGCTGCGCTGGCAGTGGCGCGGCGACAGCGTCGAGCTGGGCCTGCTGCACCGTCTGGGCAATCTGCAGATCGAGAGCGGCGATTATCGCAACGGGCTGCAGACGCTGCGCGCCGCCGTGCTGGGCTTCCCCCGCGCCGACGAAGCGCGCCGCATCCAGAACGAGATGGCGGTCGTTTTCGAAGACCTGTTCCTGCGCGGCAAGGCCGACAATCTGCCGCCGGTCCAGGCGCTCGGCCTCTATTACGACTTCAAGGAGCTGACCCCCATCGGCACGATGGGCGATGAAATGGTGCGCCGCCTGTCGGATCGCCTCATCGCCGTCGATCTGCTGGAGCAGGCGGCGGAGCTGCTGCAGCACCAGGTCGACCGCCGCCTCGACGGCGTGGCCAAGGCGCAGATCTCGGCTAAACTCGCCGCCGTCTATCTGATGGACCGCAAGCCCGAGAAGGCGCTGGCCACCTTGCGCGCCTCGTCGCAGACGCGCCTGCCGGAAGATCTGGCCGCCCAGCGCCGCCTGCTCACGGCGCGCGCGCTCAGCGATCTGAAGCAGTACGACGCGGCGCTCGACGCCTTCGAGCAGGACGATACGCCGGAGGCGATGCGCCTGCGCGCCGACGTTTACTGGGCCGCGTCGCGCTGGCCGGAAGCCGCCGCCGCGATCGAGCCGCTGATCGAGGGCCGGCACAAGGATACGACGCCGCTCGACGGCCAGAACCGCTACGACATCCTGCGCGCCGCGATCGCCTATACGATGGCGGACGATCCGGCGGGCCTCAAACGCTTGCGCGACCGCTTCGTCACGCTGATGGCCGATACGCCCGAAGCGGCCGCGTTCGAGGTCGTCACGCGCGCCGCCGATCCGGGCGCCGTCGCCTTCCGCGACATGGCCAAGGCCATCGCCGGCGTCGACACGCTCGACGCCTTCCTCCAGAGCCTCGGCCTCGGCCGCCCGGCCCCCGGAACGGCGTCGAACTGACGTCATTCCCTATGACGTCATGGTCCGCGAAGGCGGACCATCCACGCCTTCAGCGCGGGTCAAATCCGTGGATGGTCGGCCTTCGCCGACCATGACAACCGGATCTTCTGCAACGCCTAGAAATTCACCCGCCGCGAGATCGCGCCGTCGACCAGCAGGTTGACGCCGGTGGTGAACGACGAGGCCGGGCTGGCGAGGAATACGGCGGCGTTGGCGATGTCCTGCGGCGTCGCCATGCGGCCGGTCGGATTGCGCTCCATCGCGCCCTTGAAGACCTCCGGCTGGTTCTCCTCGATCCAGTTCCAGACGCCGCCTTTGAAATAGACCGTACCAGGCGAGACGACGTTCACGCGCACGCCCTTCTTCGCGTATTGCCGCGCCATGCCCTTGGCGAGATGGATCAGCGCCGCCTTGATGGGGCCATAGCTGTCGGCCCGGTCGCTCTCCGCCGCCGAAACGGACGAGATGATGATGAAGGCCGCGTCGTCCTTGCTCGCCGCCGCTTCAAGAAAGGGCCGCGCCGCATCGAACGCCGCCACGGCGCCGCCCAGCACGTCGAGGCGCAGATTGGCCTCCCAGGCCTCGCGCGTATTGCCCTGCGCCATCGCGCCGGCATTGGAGACGAGAATGTCGATGCCGCCCAGTTCCCCGGCCGCGCGCCCGATCCATTCGCCCAGCGCAGGCGCATCCATGATGTCGACCGACGCGCCGGTCACCGTCGCGCCTTTGGCTTTCAGCGCCGCGACGGTCTCGTCCACCTGCCCGGCATTGCGCGCGCACAGCGCGACATGCGCGCCGTCGGCGATCAGCGTCTCCACGATGGCGCGTCCGATCCCGCGCGTGCCGCCCAGAACGACCGCCTTCTTGCCTTTAAGACCCAGATCCATCGCGTCCTCCGAAAGATTTTCTGCGGGGCGGACCTTAAGCGCCGCGGCTCTCCGGTCAAACTGCCGCCGATGCGGCGAATCGTGCCATGACGCCGCCATGGCGAAAACGGTCACGATCTACGGCATCCCCAACTGCGACACGATGAAGAAGGCGCGCGCCTGGCTGGACCAGCACAAGGTCGCGCATGTCTTCCATGACTATAAGAAGGCCGGCATCGACAAGGCGACGCTGGACGGCTGGGTGAAGCGGGCAGGGTGGGAGGTCGTCCTCAACCGCGCCGGCACGACGTTCCGCGCACTGGACGACGCCGACAAGGCGAACCTCACCGCCGCGAAGGCGGTGAAGCTGATGCTGGCGCAGCCCGGCATGATCAAGCGCCCGGTGCTGATCGCGGGCGATGAGATGCTGGTCGGCTTCAAGCCCGACCAGTACGCGGCGCTGTTCGGCTGACGGTCCTTACCGCGCCGCTTCCTCGGCCAGCTCGGACAGTTTCTGCGTGTCGAGATTGGCTTCCAGCCCGGACATGCCGGCCGCGACTTCCGGCGCGGTCATCAGTCCCGCGCCTGCGATCTGGCCCAGCGTCTGAAAGGCGACCGCGATGGCGTTCGGCCCCTCGTTCTTGATGGCCGTGACGGCTTCGGCGCGGCAATCGACCGTGAGCAGGCGCATGAACAGCGCGCCCATCGTCTGGTCGATCTCGGCGCGCTGTTCGGGCGTGACATTGGCCATGGACGAAATCGCGGGATGCAGCGCCATGGCGGAGAACATCCATCGCGCCAGATCGGTATGGTCGTCCGTGGTGGCCTTCTGGGTGAAGCACGCGCCCAGCGCATCGCTGAACGGTCCGGCCGCCGCCGACGGGGCCAGCGCGATGCCAAGGGTGAGTGCGAGTACGCGGAAACGCCGTGTCATGATGACCATCCTTCAGTCTGCGGGCCGACGTTAGCGGTTGCTCAAATCCGCGACAATGCGGGGGGCGATGGCGGCTACAAGCCGTAACTGCCGGCCAGGCTGCCCACGATCAGCCGCCAGCCGTCCACCAGCACGAAGAAGATCAGCTTGAACGGCAGCGAGATCGTCACCGGCGGCAGCATCATCATGCCCATGCTCATCAGCAGCGATGCGACCACCAGGTCGATGATGAGGAAGGGCAGGAACACCATGAAGCCGATCTCGAAAGCCCGCCTCAGCTCCGAGATCATGAAGGCCGGCACCAGCACGGTCAGCGGCGTGGCGGCCGGCTCGGACGGCGGCGTCTGCTTGGCGAGGTCGAAGAACATCGCAAGGTCGTCGGGCCGCGTATGCGCCAGCATGAAGGTGGCGACCGGCGCGGCGGTGCGCTGAAAGCCTTCCTCCAGCGTCAGTTCGTCATTCAGCATGGGCTTCACGCCCTGCTCCCAGGCCTCAGTCAGCGGGGTCGCCATGATGAAGGCGGTCAGGAACAGCGCGAGGCTGACGATCACCGTGTTGGGCGGGCTCTGCTGCAGGCCGATCGCCGTCCGCAGCAGGGACAGCACCACGACGATGCGCACGAAACTCGTCGCCATGATCAGGATCGACGGCGCCACCGACAGCAGCGTGACCAGCAGGACCAGCTGGACGATCCGCCCGGTCAGCCCGTCGCCGCCGCCCAGGTCCACCGTCACCGATTGCGCAATGGCGGTGGTCGTGATCCCGAACGCCAGCGAGGCGAGCGCGAACACCAGCGTCCGCCGGCGCGGCCACAGCCTGTTGTCATGGTCGGGTCTGGTCGACGGGGACATCCGGGGAAACCTCACGCCGCGCTCTCCCGCGCCGGAATGCCGCTTTCCACCACCGTCTCGCCATTGGGCGACAGCACCAGCAGGTGTTCCACGTTGTCGCGGCGCACCAGCACCAGCTGACGGCGGGCATCCAGCGTGCGGGCCTCCACCACCGACAGGCGGCGCGCTTCGCCCGCCTTGGGGTTGGCGATCCCGGCGAAGCCGAAGCGGCGCATCGCCCAGGCGGCGAGCAGCACAAGCCCAAGCACCGCGCCCAGCGCGGCCGCCATACGAATGAGGGCGTCGAAATCCATGGCTCTACCGGACGGCCTTCTGCCGCGCGGGTAGCTTTGCGTTTACCGTGGTTAATGCCGCGTTAAGGTCAATTAACGCGCGCGGCAATGCGCCCGACTTACAGGATCGAGTTTGCGTTGCGTTAGGCGCGCCGTGCGCAATATGCGTCCGCCGCAGCCGAGCGTAATCATGATCGCCGCAAGCCTCATCGTCATGTTGATCGGATCGCCTTCGCCGGCGGCCAATGGGCATTGGCATTTCCAGCCTTGTGACCTTGTTCAGGTGCGCGTCCAGGCGGCGATCGATCGAGCCATTCCGCGTATGGATTTCCTGTCAGCCAGGTGGCTGTCGGACGCCGACGCTGGTGTTCAAATGCCAATCTGGTCTGCCAGGGAGTTCGACGCCCGGTCGGTCGTGATGCTCATTGTCGGAGTCATCCGAGATAGGTTGACGGATCAGTTGGTGCCCTACTCGATGCGGCGGCAGCGCGGTTCGCTATTTCTCGATGCGATCGTCGCACTGACACACGCCGACAGCATTTTTCGGGCTGCGAGGAAACTCGCAAAGGAAGGAAAGCTGATCGCCGGACAGGCCAGTATCGATGCCGACAATGACGGTACCAATGATCTTGTCTCGATGACGTCTCGTATAGACGAGTACGCTCTCATAGCTGGCATTCGGAAAGGCTTGGACGCGGAAGCAGCGATCATCGTCGCCTATGACGGGCTGACCTACAGCTACCGTGGTGCGGCGCGAGATCGTACCCTCGACGGACATCCTTTTGCCTATGCCGGCTACACCTATTTCGTACGGGTCTCCACGCTCCAGCCCCACCCTTCAGACACGCTTCCATATTACACGGTTGGCGTGTCGGTCGCAGGGTCGACGCTTGAATACCATCCCGGATTGGGGATCGGAGACGTTGTCTGCGAGATGAGCTGGCGCGAAGGACGACTTCTGGAGGATCATCAGTGATCCGCGCATTCCTTGTCGCGCTCGTCTTTGCTGTCGCTGCTCCGTGCGCTAGGGCGGATGAGTGGGATTTCATATCGAGGACTTCCTGCGATCCCGTTCGCGGGCAGTTCCTTGTTCGCTTTACTACGGTTCCGGCAAGTCCCGAGGGATCCGAGCCGTTTCCTCCGATATCGCCGGATTTGCTTGGCGACATCGTCAATCAACCGCTCTCCGAGCAGACTGATTGCACATTTTCCGACGGCACGTCCTACAGGATCAAGCTCAATCCATATGATTGGCGACTGTCCGTTTGGTACGGAAAACGGAGGATATGGAGCAGACAGGCGGTCGGTTCCGGCCCTGTGCTGCTCGCCAGCGACAAGGTGACGTCATGCCGCCAGCAGCCTTATGCCTTCGCGCAGGTCAAGAAATACAGGCCGCAGATCCCGCTCGGAGCTGGCGATCTGCTTTGTCTGGATGAGGATTTGGACACGCTGGAAAAGGCGGATGACAAAATTGAATTTCCGGATGATCCGCGTTCATTCCGGGCAAACACAACCGCGTTGCTGCAGACGACCGACGAGTCGTTCTGCAAATCCTTGATCGCCGATGACGGTCGCGCGACGAGGCGGGGATATGTCGGGCCGAACACTCCCGGCTCGCCCGACATTGACCGGCTGCGCAGCCTTGGCGCGATCGAAGTGCTGCTTTCGGAGCAAGTTCCTCCTTCGCCCCCGTTAGCGGACAAAGCCATCTATGGCTGGCTCGACATAGACAGTGATGGGCGCAACGAGCTTGTCATCTGGCTAGCCTGGAAGTCTGGTCCGAATTGGTCTTCGGTCTACACGATGCCTGCGGACACGGACCTCGCCTCGCTCGTGACCTCATCGTTCGAGATCGGAGATATCGCGAAAGTCCTGGACTCTCGTAGGGACGCCACCCGGATCGGACACCAGATACCCGGTATCGCAGATCGGAACTACAATGTGGCCGAGCCTGTAAATGTCGGCGGTGTGGCTATGATCTGGTCCTCCGGTCTAGGACGTCAGTCTGACGAAGTCTGGCATGCCAGCCTTCTGCGGCCGCGCCCCGGCGGCGCGCTCGAGGTCGTCTGCGATTTCGAGGTCTACAACGAGCACTACTGACGCCGGGCATTTACTTCGATTAACGGCCAATTAACCCCACCCGGCACATTCTGCCGGTTAAGGCCGCGTCAACCATGCGGCTCCGTGGATTTGGCGGCGATGGACATCACCAAGCTTCCGCTTTTCGAGACGATGCGTCAGCGCATGGCGTTCCTGTCGGCGCGCCAGACGGTGCTGGCCGAGAACGTGGCCAATGCCAACACGCCGGGCTACCGCGCCAAGGATGTCGAGGAGCCGGACTTCGCGGCCATCGCGGCGGGCCAAAGCGATGGCCCCGGCCTCACGGTCACCAATCCGATGCATATCGCGACGCCCGCCGGCAACGGCGCGGGCGGTTTCCGCGTGAAGTCGATGCCCGATGCGGAATCGACCCCCAACGGCAATTCGGTCGTGCTGGAAGACCAGATGATGAAGGTCTCCTCCACGCAGATGGACTACGCGACGGTGACGCAGCTCTACCGCAAGGCGTTGTCGATGATCCGCATCGCAGCCGGCGGCCAGCGGTAAGGGCCAGAGATCAGGAGCGCCTTTCACATGGCTATGGACATCACCAAATCGATGACGACCGCGGCGAGCGGCATGAAGGTCCAGTCGGACCGCATGCGCGTCATCGCGGAAAACATCGCCAACGCGTCCTCCACCGCGACCGGCGCGAACGGACAGCCCTATCGCCGCCAGATCGTGACCTTCAAGGAAGCGGTGGACGAGGCGACCGGCGCGAATGTCGTGCGGGTCAACCGCACGGCGCACGATCCGTCGGATTTCAGGATGCAGTACAATCCGGGCCATCCGGCCGCCGACGCCGCCGGCTATGTCATGCTGCCCAACGTCAACCCGCTGGTCGAAATGACCGACATGCGCGAGGCGCAGCGGGCCTATGAAGCCAATCTCAACGTGGTCGATGCGGCGCGCAGCATGATGTCGCGCACGCTCGATCTGCTGCGCCGGGGATAACAGATGGCCATCGATATCGCCTCGGCGCTGCGCGCCTATTCCCAGGCGCCCAAGCCCACCGGCCTTGAAGGCGCCGGCGAAACCGGCACGGGCGGCGGCTTTGCGTCCGCGCTCGCCAGCACGCTCGACGATGCGATGCAGACGACCAGGGCGGGCGAACAGGCCATGGCCGCCAGCGCCTCCGGAAAGGCGGAGCTGGTGGATGTCGTCACCGCCGTCGCCAACGCGGAAACGACGCTGGAAACGGTCATCGCGCTGCGCGACCGGATGATCTCGGCCTATCAGGACATCATGCGGATGCCCGTCTGATGACCGGAGCCGAAGTCCTCGATATCGCCCGCGACTCCATCTGGGTTCTCCTCCTCGTCGCCGGCCCGGTGATGCTGGTGGCGCTCGCGGTCGGCACCGGCATCGGCATCCTCCAGGCGCTCACCCAGGTGCAGGAGGCGACCATCGTCTTCGTGCCGAAAATCGTCGCCGTCTTTCTCGTGCTGCTGCTGATGCTGCCCTTCATGGCGCAGCAGCTCGGCGGCTACATGACGGAGCTGTTCGTCCGCATGGCCAGCCCGTAACGGGGCGCCATGCCGGGCATCCCCATCCTCGACCAGTTCCTGCCGCAGCAGGTCTTCGCCTTCCTCCTCATCTTCGCGCGCCTCGGCGCGATGCTGATGGTGTTTCCGGGCGTCGGCGAAGGCTTCGTCTCGGCCCGTTTCCGCCTCGGCCTCGCGCTCGCCGTCTCGTTCGTGATGCTGGGTCCGCTCGGCGCAGTCATGCCGCCGCTGCCGTCGGATGGCGGCGCGCTCTTTCTTCTCGTCGCGGTCGAAGGGCTGATCGGCCTCTCCATCGGCATCGCGGCGCGGTTGCTGCTCACCTCGCTCAACGTCGCGGGCAATGTCATCGCGATGCAGACGGGCCTCGGCTTCGCCATCAATGTCGATCCGACCCAGGGCTCGCACGGCGCCATCGTCTCCACGTTCCTGGTGACGCTCGGCATCGTGATGATCTTCGTCACCGGCGCGCACCAGATCCTGTTCGGCGCGATCGGACGCTCCTACGAGCTGTTCCAGCCCGGAATCGCACCGCCGGTTTCGGATTTCCTCGAACTCGTCGTCCGCTTCGTCTCCTCCAGCTTCCTCCTGGGGATCGAGCTGACCGCGCCCTTCCTGGTGCTCAGCCTCGTTTTCTATGCCGGGCTTGGCGTCGTCTCCAAGCTGATGCCGCAGTTCCAGGTCTTCTTCATCGCCATGCCGCTCTCCATCCTCGCGGGCTTCGGCCTGCTGATGGTCCTCGTCGGCGTGATGATGCAGATCTTCCTCGACCGTTTCGCCGACGCCTTTTCGGCCTTTGCGAGGTAGCGCGTGGCCGACGAGAACGATCCAAGTCAACGTACAGAAGATCCGACCCAGAAACGGTTGCAGGACGCCCGCGAAAAGGGCGAATTCCCGCGCAGTCAGGATCTCGTCACCTTCGCGACGCTCAGCGCCGCCACCTTCGCCATCGTGGTGTGGGGCGAAGAGGCCGGCTCGCTGTTCCTGAAGAATTTCGGCGGTTTCATCGCCAGCCCTGAAACCTTCGACGCCTCGGCGGGCGGCATTCTCGGTCTCGCCTGGGCCGTAGCGGGGGCGCTCGCCCTCATTCTCGCCGTCCCCTTCGCCGCCATGCTGATCGGGGCCATCGGCGGCAATCTCATCCAGTCGCCGCTGGTCCTTTCGGCCGAGAAGCTGAAATTCGACATCACCAAGCTCTCGCCCGGCAAGGGCGTGAAGCGGCTCTTCGGCGGCGAGGCGCTGGTCAATTTCGGCAAGGGCCTCATCAAGGTGATCTGCGCGGGCGCGGCGGCGGTCTGGGCGGTCTGGCCCGACAGCAACGCCATCGTCAGCCTCGTCGCCGCCGATCCGCGCATGGCGGGCGCTTCGGCGCTCGCGCTCACCACGCGCATGCTGGGCGCGGTTCTGGCGGTCGTCGCCATTTTCGCCGCCATCGACTGGTTCTGGCAGCGCTTCAGCTTCATGCGCCGGATGCGGATGTCGAAACAGGATATCCGCGATGAAATGAAACAGTCGGAAGGCGACCCGCTGGTCAAGATGAAGATCCGGCAGGTCCGCATGGAGCGCGGCCGCAAGCGCATGATGGCCGAGGTGCCCAAGGCCACGGTCATCGTCACCAACCCCACCCACTACGCCGTCGCGCTGAAATACGAATCCGGCGCGATGGCCGCGCCCCGATGCGTCGCCAAGGGCGTCGACGCGCTGGCCCTGCGCATCCGCGAGCTGGCGACCGAGAATCAGGTTCCGATCGTCGAAAACCCGCCGCTCGCCCGCGCGCTCTACGCGGCGGTCGATGTCGACGCCGAAATCCCGGTCGAACACTACAAGGCCGTCGCCCAGATCATCGGCTTCGTCATGAAAAAACGCCGCGCCAATTGACGCCGTTAAGATTCCGGAGTCGTTTGGCTAACGATGAATCAACACTAGCGGCCTTAACGTGCCTGAATCGATTGAGTCCTGGCGGGTTCACAAGGGACGGCGAATGGCGGCGGAACAGAACGCACTGATTGACGAAACGGCGCCCGGCGCCCCGGAGGCGCCCCTGCGCGCGCGCCGTGACGACAATCCCGGCGGCCGCGCCGCGCTCATCCTGTCCGCCTTCTGCCTCGGCATTTCCTTCGCCGCCGGCATCCTCGCCGTCATCTATCACCGCGAGGCGGGCATCGCCGGTCTCGCGCTGCTGATCGGCCTCACCGTCGTCGGCGTCGGCGTCCTCACGGCCATCGCCATGCGCCGCCCCGGCGCCGGCGCGCGCGACCGCCGCGCCCGTATGCTGGCCTCGGCCTTCGAAGGCTTCACCGATCCGCTGGCCGTCACCCGCGCCGACGGCACCGTCGTCTTCGCCAATCTCTCCTATCGCGAGATGTGCGGCGGACCCTCGCATATCCTGCCGCCCGAACTCGCCATCCGGCCCGATGCCGACCAGGCGGCGCGGCTCTACCGTCTGTCGCGTGTGGCGACCGAAGGCGGCTCGGCCTCTGCCGATATCCGCACCACCGAGAACGGCGTCGCCCACTGGCGCCGCGTCTCCATCGAGAGCATGGCGCGCGGCCGCGCCGACCAGCGCCTCAATCTGTGGCGCTTCCATCCGCTCGCCGACGTCACCCATTCGGAACGCGAGACCGGCGCCGAAGTCGTCGTCCTCGCCGACCGCCAGATCGTGCCGGAAGGCGAAACCCACGCGCCCGGTTTCGGCCCCGAAGGCGCCTTCAGCCATGTGTTCGAGGGCGGCCCCGTCGCCATGGCGCTCGCTTCGGGCGACGGCACCATCGACCGCGCCAATGCGGCCTTCGCCAAATTCGCGCATGCCGACAGCGCAGAATCGCTGTCCGGCGCCAGGATCACCGACCTGATCGCCGAGGACGACCGCGCCCTCGCCAGCAAGGCCATCGAAACCGCCGCCGAAACCGGCGAATCCGGCGTCCCCGTCGAGGTGCGCTTCGCGGCCGGCGGCCTTGGCCAGCTTCACGCGCTGCCCATCCGCGCCGCCGACGGCACGGTCGGCCGCGTGGCGCTGCACGTCATCGACATGACGAACCTGAAGTCGATCGAGCTTCAGTTCCTCCAGGCGCAGAAGATGCAGGCCGTGGGCAAGCTCGCGGGCGGCGTCGCGCACGATTTCAACAACATCCTCACCGCCATGAACGGCTATGCGGAGATGCTGCTCCTCCGCCACAAGCCGGGCGATCCGTCCTTCTCGGACCTTCAGCAGATCCGCAATTCCGGCAACCGCGCGGCGCGCCTGGTCGGCCACCTGCTCGCCTTCTCGCGCCAGCAGACGCTGACGCCCAAGGTCTCGCCGGTCACCGATCTCCTCGCCGACATCACCGAGATGCTCAAGCGCCTGATGCCGGAGAAGATCGCCATCGCGCATGATTTCGGCCGCGATCTCTGGCCGGTGCGCGTCGATACCGCGCATTTCGACAACATGATCATCAATCTCGGCGTCAACGCGCGCGACGCGATGCCCGAGGGCGGCACAATCACCATGCGCACCCGCAACGTCACGGAAGCGGAATCGCGCGAGCAGGGCTACGCCATCCTCACGCCCGGCGACTATGTCCTCATCGAGGTCGCCGACACCGGCACCGGCATCTCGCCGGAGAACGTGCAGAAAATCTTCGAGCCGTTCTTCACCACCAAGGAAGCGGGCAAGGGCACCGGCCTCGGCCTTGCTTCGGTCTATGGCTTCGTGAAGCAGTCGGGCGGCTTCGTCTTCCCGGACAGCGAGCTGGGCAAGGGCACGACCTTCAAAATCTACCTGCCGCGCTATGTCGCCTCGGCCGAACAGGAAAAGGCGGAGAAGGAAGAAGAGGCCGCAAAGAACGCGCCCGCGCGCGATCTCACCGGCATCGGCACGATCCTTCTGGTGGAAGACGACGACAGCGTCCGCTCGCTCACCGCGCGCGCGCTCGAAATGCGCGGCTACGAGGTGCTGAAGGCGTCGGGCGGCGAGGAAGCGCTGGAGATCATCCGCGCCTTCGACAAGCGCATCCACCTGATGGTCTCCGACGTCGTCATGCCCGGCATGGACGGGCCGGAGATGGCCAAGATCGCCCGCACGATCCGCAAGGACATGCGCGTCATCTTCATGTCCGGCTATGCGGAAGACAGCTTCCGCAAGCAGGCCGAGGCGGACGAGGACGTCCACTTCCTCTCCAAGCCGTTCCCCTTGCAGGAACTGGCCGCGAAGGTGAAGGACGTGATGAGCGCGCCGGGCTGATCCCCGGCCGCCAACCCGCGCCGAATGTCGGCGTCAGGGGTGAAACGTCGCTGGCAGCGCCGCGAAACCCTGCAGCACATTGTTGCGGATCATCTTCGGCGCACCCACCTCGATGCGGCTGACCTGCTTCACCAGCGCCTCCAGCAGCAGCTCCATCTCCAGCCGCGCCAGATGCATGCCCACGCAGACATGCGGCCCATGGCCCCAGCCGACATGATCGCGCGGATTGCGCGTCACGTCGAAATCGTCGGGCCTGTCGTAATGCCGCGCATCGCGGTTGGCGGATGCGAACAGCACCGCCACGCGGCTGCCTTTGGGGATCACCGTCCCGCCCGCGTCATGATCCGCCGCCGCATACCGCGTGAAGCTCTTGATGGGCGAGGCAAGGCGCACGCTTTCGTTCACGATGCCGGGGATCAGCTTCGGGTCCGCCTTCAGCGCATCATACGCGCCCGGCGTCACCGCCAGCCGCCACAGCATATGCCCGGCGGCGAGGATCGTTGTATCCAGCGCCGGGCCGACATAGTCGATCACCATCGCGTTGGCCTCCGCACGGCTCAGCTCGCCGCGCTCCGCCGCATCGAACAGCCGCGCGGCCCACCCGCCCGGCATCACGGCATCGCGGTTCAGCTTCCCGATATAGCCGAGCAGGCCCAGAAGCTGCGGCACGGCTTTCAGGCCCAGCCAGTTCATCGCCCCCAGCGCGTTGAACGTCGCCGCCGCCCAGTCGAGCATGCGCTTCTGGCCATAGGCGTTCAGCCCCACCAGCTCCGCGACGATGGTGACGGGCAGATGCGCCGCGAACGATCCGATGGCTTCAAATTCCCTGCCCGTCGCCAGCCGCGCCACCAGCCCGTCGGCCTCCGCCGCGATGCGTTCGCGCAAGGCGGCGAGAGACGGCGGCATCACCGGCTGGATCAGCACCTTGCGGCGGCGGTCATGGTCCGCGCCGTCGGCGGTCAGGGTGATCGGGCCGGATCTCTTGTTGATGAACGCATTCCCCGCGACGCCCTTGCCGCTCACCAGCGTCTCGTGCGCGCGCAGGGCCGCGCGCACATCGTCGAACCGCCCGATCGCCCACATCTTCCGGCGCGGCAGCCAGACGGCCGGGCCGGCCTCGCGCACCGCGCTGAAGAAGGGATAGGGATCGGTGACGACCGCGCGGCCATACGGGTCGGCGCGCAGCTCCGGCGCGCCGCTCATCCCGCCAGGCCCCTGCGCCAGGCGGCGATCAGATCGTTCGCAGCGCCGGTGCCGAAGACATAGCGGTCGGGCCGGATCAGCGCGGCTTCCGCCTCGCCCAGCCAGCTCTCCCATGGCGCCAGGCCGTTCACATCCACGGCCTCCACATCGTCCGCCGCCACCGCGCCGCCTCTGTGCAGCAGCCAGGCGCCGTTGCCGCGCGCATCGTCGAAGCGCGCATATTGCGGCGACAATTCACCGGCGCGCGGCGAGGGGTACAGCACGCCGCTGGCCATCGGCGGCGGCGGGGGCAGGGGGGCTGCGCCGCCCGCCCTGTGCTGGGCGATCATGCCCGCATCGCGCTGCGCCGCGGCCTCCGCATCCTGCATGCACACGACCTTGCCCATGGCGATGGCGAGTTCGATGAAGCCGCGCACATGCGGCTCGCGCTCGGCCTGGTAGGTGTCGAGCAGCGTCAGGCCCGCTTTGCCGTCCAGCACCAGCGCCAGCTTCCAGGCGAGGTTGGCGGCGTCGCGCAGGCCCGAACACATGCCCTGTCCGGCGAAGGGCGGCATCTGGTGGGCGCTGTCGCCGGCCAGCAGCACGCGGCCGCTGCGCCATTCCTTCGCGACGAGGCCGTGAAAGCGATAGACCGCGCGGCGCACGATCTCGACCGCGCCTTTGCCCATATAGGGGGCCATCAGCGCCTCGACCCTGCCGGGCGCCATCATCTCGTCCGGCGTCTCGTGCGGCAGCAGCATGAACTCCCAGCGGCGGCGTCCCGGCGACATCGGCATGATGGTGACGGGGCGGCCGGGATCGCACAGCTGCACGCCATGGGGTTTGAGATGGCTTTCGTCCGGCATCACGGTGTCGACCACCAGCCAGGGCTCGTCGAAACCGTAATCGTCCAGCCCGATGCCCAGCGTCTTGCGCACGAACGAATTGCCGCCGTCGCACCCCACAAGGAACGCAGCCATTATGGTCCGCGTCTCCGCGCCGTTGCTCAGCTTCGCGGTCACGCCCGCGCCGTCGTCGCTGAAGCCGGTCAGCGACCATCCGGTCAGCATCTCGACGCTCATCGCGCCCAGGCTGTCGCGCAGCAATGCCTCCAGCGCCGGCTGGTGGAACAGATAGCCGCTCGCCCAGCCCTGCGAGGTTTCGGCCGAGGTCGCGAACTGCATCAGCATCTCGCCCGCCGCATTGATGAAGTCATAGCCGCCGATCGGGCGGCTATGGGGCAGCATCGCTTCGGAAACGCCCAGCTGCTGGAACAGGCGCATGATCTCGGCGTCGAAATGCGCCGCGCGGGGCAGGCGGTAAACCTCCGTCTCGCGCTCGCAGACGATGACGGACACGCCCTGACGGGCGAGCAGGGCGGCGAGCGCAGCGCCCACCGGCCCCATCCCGGCGATGAGTACGCCGGTCTGTGCGGCGGCCATGGTCAGCTGGCCTTCATCGTCGCTTCGAGATGGCCCAGCTTCTCGATCTCGATGCGCACGACATCGCCATCGTTCAGCTTCACGGCCGGCTTCATCGCGATGCCGACGCCGCCGGGCGTGCCGGTGAAGATCACATCGCCCGGCTCCAGCGTCATCGCCTGGCTCAGCTCGGCGAGCTGGTCGAACACGTTGAACACCAGATTCCTCGTATTGGAATGCTGGCGCACCTCGCCATTGACGAGGCCGCGGATCTCCAGCGCATGCGGGTCGCCGACTTCATCGCTGGTCACGATCCACGGACCGATGGGGCCGTGCGTGTCGAAGCTCTTGCCGACGCTCCATTGCGGCGATTTGAACTGCCAGTCGCGCGCCGTTACGTCATTGCCGGCGCAATAGCCGAACACGGCCGCCGGGGCGTCGTCTTTCGAGATGTTGCGTCCGCCCTTGCCGATGATCGCCACCATCTCGGCCTCGTAATCGACGAAGCCGGTGGTCTTGGGAATTTCGATATCGGCATAAGGCCCGTTGATGCAGGTCGGCACCTTGGCGAACCAGATCTGGTGCTTGGGCGTCTCCTGCCCGCTTTCGGCGATATGGTCGGCATAGTTGAGGCCGATGGCCATCGCCTTGCCGGGGCGCGGCACCGGGGCCAGCAGCGTCACCTTGTCCAGCGCGTGATGCGCCGCAACTTTCGCGGCCTCCGCCACGTCGCCCTTCACATCGTCCCATGCGGCGATCAGCGCCAGCATGGTCGCCGGCAGGCGCGGGTTCACGGTCGCGAGATCGACGATCCCGCCATCCACCACCACGCCGATACGCGGACCGGCGCCCGCATCGAATGTCGCCAGCTTCATCGTATTGATCTCCCTGAAGTCGTCTTGTTGTCGTCTGTCTCAGCCCATGGTCGGCGGGGCGGCCGGGCCCCACTGCGTGCCGAGCAAGTCCTCGATGCCGACCTTGTTGGAGCCGAAGCCCGCATTCATGCGGTCGCCGTCGGTCCAGTGTTCGACGGCGTGGCCCCACGGGTCGCGCCAGTAGTCGAAAATCTGGCTGCCCAGGATGTGACGGCCGACGCCCCATTCATGGGACCGGCCCTTGTCCTTCAGGTGCTGGTTGCCGGCCATCAGATCGTCGAGATCGGCCACCTCGAACGCCGCGTGATTGAATTTCGGCGTGCCGAGGCCCATCAGGAACAGCGTGTGATGGTCGGTCGGCTGATCGCCCCGGTCGCAGCGCATGAACGCGCCGATGGAATTGGGAAAGCCTTCGATGGCGATCTCGTCGGAGGTGATGAAGCCGAAGCGCTCCTTGTACCAGGCCTCCGACCGGCGGAAGTCGGTGACGTTCAGTACGCCATGGCCCAGCCGCTTCACATGCGCGGGGCCGGCCTTCACGCGCTTCACCAGATTGGTGCGCGGCGTTTCGCGTCCCGTATTCACGGCCTCACGGCTCGGCGTCGCCAGTTCCGCGACCGGCGTATCGCCCGCGATCACATCGATGCGGAAGCCGTCGGGATCGGCCAGCGTCACGATCCGGCCACCTCCCGGCGCATCGCTCGCCGCAACGCTCACCCCTTCGGCCTTCGCCAGTTTTTCCAGATCGGCGATGCTTTCGGCGCGGAAGCCGAGGCCCTTGAAGCCCGCCTCGCCCAGATGCGTCACATGCACGAACGGGGCAGGGCCGGTGCCGCGCATATACAGCGTCTCGCCGTCGCCGTGCGCCTTCACCATCCCGAACTCGTTCAGGAACGTCTCCATCGCGTCCAGATCCGGCGCGCTGAAGCGGACATAGGCGATGTCCTCGATTTTGATGATGCTCATCGCGTCTCTCCCTTGAAGATGTCGGCCGCTTCTGCGGCGGCCGTTGAAAGCGCCAGCGTCTCGGGCACGCCGAGGCCGCTGAGAACCCGCGCCGTCACGTCGCGGCCAAGGGCCATCGCGCCGTCACGCGCCAGCCCGGCTCCGGCGATATAGGTGATCAGCGTATAGGCGGTGCCCAGCACCAGCAGCGTCGCGCTCGCCGCATCGCCGCGGAACGCATCGTTGGAAAGACCAAGCTCCACATCGGCGCGCACCCCGGCATTGATCGGCGCGTCGGGATCGGCGGCGCTGGCGTTGAGGCGCATCATGGCGCGCGCCCGCTCGGGCCGCTCCCAGGCGAAGCGGGCGAAGACCAGCATGCCGCGAATGGTCCGCCGCACGGGATCGGCGACCCCGGCATTCACCTCGGTCACCCGCGCCTCGCCATCGGCGCGGGTCTGCGCCGCGATCTCGGCGGCCAGCGCGTCCTTGTCGGCGAAGTGGTTGTAGACCGTGCCCTTGGCCAGGTCGGCGGCGAGGGCGATCTCGTCGATCGACACCGCCTCGATGCCGCGTTCGCCGAACAACGCTTCCGCAGCGCTCAGGATCGCATCCCGGTTACGGGTGCGGCGGCGTTCGTGGCGATTGGCGCTCGAGGCTTCCATGACCGGATCGTCCAAGAATGACTATAAAGTCATAATTAGACGATACGGTCATATTTGTCAAACCTACGGAACGACCTCGAAGGTCACCGACGCGGTGTATGAGCGATGCGGCCCGCCTTCGGCCTCCGGGCCAACCCGGTGGCGGGTCATCACCAGATAGACGCCCGCCTCCGCCGGCGTGAATGTCACGGCGCCATCGGCGCCCGTCTTCACCTCCACCGGCGCCGCCCCGCTATAGGTTTCCCCGGCCCGGTGCAGCGCCACCGCCTCGCCCTCCAGGGGCTGGCCCTCGAACAGCAGCCTGAACGTCACCGGCTCGCCTGCGGCCGTTTCCCCGACTTTCGCGGGCGCCAGCTCGATGCCCTGGCCACGCGCCGGCACCTCGCTCGCCTTGCCCTTCGACACATACACATCGGCGCTCGTCAGGCTCACCATATCCACCGCCGTTGCGCCCTCCGGCGGGGCCTCTCCCGGCTCCAGAAACTCCCAGTTTCCGTCCTTCTCATAGGCCTTGGCCGTGCGCCCGACGCGCGCCCCGGTCGAGATGCGATACGTCCCCTCGGCTGCCAGCGGCACCTCCAGAATGGCGACGTCCTTGAAATAGACCGGCGTGACAGGCGTCTTCGCGCCGTCCGGCCCGACCACGTGATAATCGTCCGATTTCATCGCCACATCGGGCGCGAAGAACGCCTCGGTGAAGCTGCCCTGCACGGTGACGTGGTCACGGTCCCCGGCTGCGAACACGTTCGGCAGCAGGAAGGGCGAATGGGCGGATGCCAGCCCGGCCAGCAGGCAGGCGGCGGCGGAAATCAAGGCGATACGGCGCATCGGACAGTCCTCAGGTGTGGTGATCTTGTCCTACCGATAACGTTTCTCAGAGTCATTCGCAAAAAATATTGACGCCGCCGTCATGGCGAGGCTAGGGGAACTTCATTGCGATAGACTCTCAAACTCAACAGGTTCCCTCGATGATCCGCCTTCCGCTCCTGCGCCGCGCGCTGCTTGCCTCGGCTGCGGTTCTCGTCCTCCCCGCCGCCGCCCAGACCGCCGAAACCACGGAGGTCGCCAGCAACGAAACCGTCACCGTCACCGCCACGCGCTCGGCCAAGGACGTCAACGACGTGCCGGCCACCGTCACGGTGATCTCGGACGAGGACATCGCCGACCGGCTCATCAAGGACATCAAGGATCTCGTCCGCTTCGAACCCGGCGTTTCGGTCAGGGCGCAGCCCTCGCGCTTCGGCGCGGCGCTCGGCTCCACCGGCCGCGACGGCAATGCCGGCTTCAACATTCGCGGCCTTGAAGGCAACCGCGTCCTCATCCAGGTCGACGGCGTCCGCATCCCGGACGGTTACGGCTTCGGCCCGCAGGTTGTCGGCCGCGGCGACTTCGTCGATCTCGACCTCCTGAAGACCGTGGAAATCGTCCGCGGCCCGGCCTCGGCGCTCTATGGCAGCGACGGCCTCGCCGGCTCGGTCTCCTTCCAGACGAAAGACCCCGTCGATTTCCTCAAGGGCGACGGGAATTTCGGCTTCCAGGGCCATGCCGGCTACGCCAGCGCCAATGAAAGCTGGTCGACCGGCGGCGTGATCGCGGGCGAGGCCGGGGCCTGGTCGGCGATGGTCGCCTATAACCACCGCGACTGGCAGGAAACCGAGAACAAGGGCGCCAACGCCGCGCTCAACAACACACGCGACGTGCCGAACCCCGAAGACGGCAGCAGCGATTCCGTCCTCGCCAAGCTCGTCTGGACGAACGACCAGCACCGCATCCGCCTCACCTATGATCGTCTGGAAAGCGAAACCAGCTGGGACGTCATCACCGCCCGCGCGGTGCCGCCGCTGGCGGGCACCTCCGTGCTGCAGCTTCTCGCGAACGACGACGCCAAGCGCGACCGCATCACGCTCGATCACCGCTACGAAGGCAGCGGCGCGATCCGCAGCGCCGACACCAATCTCTACTATCAGGACGCGACGACGACGCAGTTCACCTTCGAGGACCGCAACACCGCCGCCGACCGCACGCGCCTCAACACGTTCGACAACCGCGTGTGGGGCTTCGGCTCCGTGCTGCAGAGCGAGTTCACGACCGGCAGCGTGACGCACAGCCTCGTCTACGGCGTCGATTTCTCGAAGACCCACCAGGATTCGATCCGCACCGGCACTGTCCCCACGCCGCCGGTGACTTTCCCTGAGCGTTCCTTCCCGGTCACCGACTACACGCTGCTCGGCGCCTTCGTGCAGGACGAGATCAAGCTGCTCGACGGCGCGCTGACGCTCTATCCGGCGCTGCGCTTCGACTGGTTCGAGATCGATCCGCGCAAGAACGACCCGCTCTATCTCGACCCGAACGTCACCGGCGCCAGCGACAGCCACTGGTCGCCCAAGCTCGGCATCGTGTGGAAGGTCTCCGACGAGATCAGCCTCTTCACCAATCTCGCCACCGGCTTCAAGGCGCCCGCGCCCAGCCAGGTGAACAACTTCTTCTCCAACCTCGCCTTCGGCTACACCTCGCTTCCGAACCCCGATCTCAAGCCGGAAACCAGCGAATCCATCGAGGGCGGCATCCGCTATGTCGTTCCCGGTTTCCAGCTCAGCCTGACGGCGTTCTACGGCCAGTATGAAGACTTCATCAGCCAGCAGGTCGTCAGCGGCGGCGGCACGCCGGCCGATCCCTTCGTCTACCAGTACGTCAATCTCGGCAGCGTCGAGATCTCCGGCATCGAGGGCCGCATCGCCGGCGATCTCGGCGCGGGCTTCAGCGCCATCGCCGCCTTCTCCTATTCGGACGGCGACGACACGACCGGCCCCGTCGACGTGCCGCTCGCGACGATCGACCCCTTCAAGGTCTCGGCGGCGCTGAACTGGGAAGACGACAAGGGCCGCTTCGGCGCCCAGCTCGCCGCCGTCCATGTCAGCCGCAAGCGCGCCAGCGACACCTCCTGCGCCAACGCGCCCTCGGTGCCCTGCACGATCTTCCTGCCGCCCTCGTTCACGACGCTCGATCTGACGGCGTGGGTGGAAATCACCGAAGGCGTCCGCCTGCGCGGCGGCGTCTTCAACATCACCGACGAGACCTATTGGTGGTGGAGCGACGTGCAGGGCGTCGCGACGACGACGGCGTTCAAGAACCTCTTCACCCAGCCGGGCCGCAACTACGCGGTCTCGCTGACCGTCGACTTCTGAAAAACGAAAAAACGAAAAGCTTGAGGACCAGCTCCATGAAAACCCTGATCGCCGCAGCCGCTCTTGCCCTGACTTTGGGCGGCTGCGCCATGCAGACGGCGGCGGTGGAAACGCCGGCCGCCGCCGCATCCGCCACCGCGCTGTACGGCGACTATGAAACCGACCGCAAGGCGATCCTCGCCATGGCCGGCGATTTCCGCGTCATGTTCGATTTCAAGGAAATCGCCGCCTTCGTGCCCGGCTACGAATTGCTGAAGCCCAAGGACAGCGGCGGCTTCGAGATCGTGCGCGTCATCGCCGACACGGGCGAATATATCGCGCTCCAGCACATCCTGGTGATGGAGATGGACAACGGCCAGACCTTCATCATCAAGCACTGGCGCCAGGACTGGACCTACCAGCCCAAAACCGTCCTCACCTATGCCGGCGCCGGCAAATGGGTGCTGACGCCCGTCGCCAGCGCCCGGGGCGCCTGGTCGCAGACCGTGTGGCAGACCGACGACTCGCCGCGCTATGGCGGGGTGGGGCGCTGGCGCTATGACGGCGGCGACGTGCGCTGGACCAGCGACGAGACCTTCCGTCCGCTCGCCCGCCGCGATGCCGTCCGCAACCCGGTCTATGACCGTTATCGCGGCGTGAACCGCCACGCGCTCACGCCCAAGGGCTGGGTCCACGAGCAGGACAACGCCAAGATGGGCCTGCGCGAGGGCAAGCTCACCACCATCGTCCACGAGACGGTGATCAACACCTATCGCCGCGACACCGATTTCCCGCTCGCCAAGGGCGACGCCTACTGGGCGAAGACCAAAGATTACTGGGCGGCCGTTCGCGGCTTCTGGGATGCGGCCATCGCCGCCGGCAATGGCGTGTCGGTCACCGAGGAGGCCGAGAACGGCTCCGTCACCGGCCCGACCCTGATGGGTCTCGCCGACGAGATCGTCACCGGCGCGAAGACCACAGAATCGGCTGTCGCCGAGGCCAGGGCGGCGATCGCTACGGCGACCGGCGCGGCGCTGAAATAGAGAACGAAACCGGGCATGCCGTTGAGTCAGGCATGCCCGGATTTCCGCCATTTTACCTGAAACACGGCAAGAACAAAAAAGAACACTTGCGGAACTGGAACAAAGCAGGCACAGTCCCTTCGTTGCTCATGCCCAACCTGCATGTCACAAGGAATTCAGCCCATGGCTCCCAGCCCCCGTCTGCAAGTCGTCGAGAAGCCCGAGATGGACCGCAAAGATCCTGAGAAGAAGCGTGCGCTCGAAGCGGCGCTGGCCCAGATCGACCGCGCCTTCGGCAAAGGCTCGATCATGCGCATGGGCAGCAACGACAAGCCCGTCGAGATCGAAGCCATCTCCACCGGCTCGCTCAGCCTCGATATCGCCCTTGGCATTGGCGGCCTGCCCAAGGGCCGCATCATCGAAATCTACGGCCCTGAATCCTCCGGCAAGACGACGCTGGCGCTTCATGTCGTCGCCGAGGCCCAGAAGAAGGGCGGCGTCGCCGCCTTCGTCGATGCCGAGCATGCGCTCGATGTCGGCTATGCCCGCAAGCTGGGCGTGAAGCTCGACGACCTCCTCATCTCGCAGCCCGATACGGGCGAGCAGGCGCTGGAGATCGCCGACACGCTGGTGCGTTCGGGCGCCGTCGACATTCTCGTCGTCGACTCGGTCGCGGCGCTCACCCCCAAGGCCGAACTCGACGGCGAAATGGGCGACTCGCTCCCCGGCCTGCAGGCCCGGTTGATGAGCCAGGCGCTGCGCAAGCTGACCGCCTCGATCTCCAAGTCGAACACCATCGTCATCTTCATCAACCAGATCCGCATGAAGATCGGCGTCATGTATGGCAGCCCGGAAACCACCACGGGCGGCAACGCGCTCAAGTTCTACGCTTCGGTCCGTCTCGACATCCGCCGCACCGGCGCGATCAAGGACCGCGAGGATGTGGTCGGCAACACGACCCGCGTGAAGGTCGTGAAGAACAAGGTCGCCCCGCCGTTCCGTCAGGTCGAATTCGACATCATGTATGGCGAAGGCATCTCCAAGGTCGGCGAGCTGGTCGATCTCGGCGTCAAGGCGAACATCGTCGAGAAGTCAGGCTCCTGGTTCTCCTTCGACGGCCAGCGCATCGGCCAGGGCCGCGAGAACGCCAAGGCTTTCTTCAAGGACAATCCCGACATGGCCGCCAAGGTCGAAGCCGCCATCCGGGCCGGCGCGTCCGAAGTGGGCAAGGCCCTCGAAGGCACGCCCGAGGCCGACGACGACGACGAGGCATAGACCCGCACACCCCTGCGGTTTCACGAAGGCCCCGGGCGGCGACGCCCGGGGCCTTTGCGTTTCGGGGCAGGGGAGGACGAAGGGGAGGGGGGAATCCTGAAACAACCTCCCCCGGAACCGGCAAACGAATACCCCCGGCCGTCCACACGACGCAGAAAACGACGTTCAATTCGCCAGAACCGGCAGGCGGACGGGGATGGGGGTGCGCCTCAGCGACAAACGAATGCTCCCGGCCGCCCACATGATGCAAAAATCGACGTTCAATTCGTCAAAACCGGCGAACGAAGGCCCGGCCCCCACTTTGCGCCGCACCATGCCACCCATTAGATAAGCGCCATGACCACCAGCCTCACCGACATCCGGGCCGCTTTTCTCGGCCATTTCCAGAAGAACGGGCACCAGATCGTGCCCTCGGCCCCGCTCGTGCCGCGCAACGACCCGACCCTCATGTTCGTCAATGCGGGCATGGTGCCGTTCAAGAACATCTTTACGGGCGCGGAAACGCCGCCCTCGCCGCGCGCCACATCGTCGCAGAAATGCGTCCGCGCCGGCGGCAAGCACAACGATCTCGACAATGTCGGCTACACCGCCCGGCACCACACCTTCTTTGAAATGCTGGGGAATTTCTCCTTCGGCGACTATTTCAAGGAAGAGGCGATCAAGCTGGCCTGGGATCTCGTCTCGGGCACGTTCGGCCTGCGCAAGGACCGCCTGCTCGTCACCGTCTATTCCGAAGACGAGGACGCGGCCTCGCTGTGGCGCAAGATCGCCGGCTTCCCTGACGAGCGCATCATCCGCATCGGAACTTCAGACAATTTCTGGTCGATGGGCGACACCGGCCCCTGCGGTCCCTGCTCGGAAATCTTCTACGACTACGGCGACGGCGTCGCGGGCGGCCCGCCCGGCAGCGCGGACCAGGACGGCGACCGCTTCGTCGAGTTCTGGAACCTCGTCTTCATGCAGTACGAGCAGATCGCCCCCGGCAACCGCATCAACCTGCCCAAGCCCTCGATCGACACCGGCATGGGTCTGGAGCGCATTGCCTCTGTCCTTCAGGGCAAGACCTCGAACTACGACACAGATCTCTTCCGCGCGCTCATCGAGGCGTCGGCTTCGCTGACCGGCGTCGCCCCGGACGGCCCGGAGGCCGCCAGCCACCGCGTCATCGCCGATCACCTGCGCGCCTCGTCCTTCCTCATCGCCGACGGCGTGATGCCCTCGAACGAAGGCCGCGGTTATGTCCTCCGCCGCATCATGCGCCGCGCCATGCGCCACGCGCATCTGCTCGGCGCGAAAGAACCGCTGATGTACCGCCTCGTTCCGGTGCTGGTCGCGCAGATGGGCGCCGCCTATGCCGAGCTGATCCGGGCCGAGGCGCTCATCGCCGAGACGCTGAAGCTGGAGGAAATCCGTTTCCGCCAGACGCTCGAACGCGGTCTCCGCCTCCTCGACGATGCGGTCGGCGAGATGCGCTCGTCCGAACTGCCGGGCGATGTCGCCTTCCGTCTCTACGACACGTTCGGCTTCCCGCTCGATCTCACGCAGGACGCGCTCCGCGCCAGGAACCTCACCGTCGATCTCGCCGGCTTCGATGCCGCGATGGCGGCGCAGAAGGCTGCCGCCCGCGCCGCCTGGGCCGGCTCCGGCGAGGCTGCGACCGAAACCGTCTGGTTCGGCATTCGCGAGCGCGAGGGCGCGAGCGAGTTCCTCGGCTATGACGCCGACAGCGCGCAGGGCCGCATCGTGGCGCTGGTGAAGAACGGCGCCGAGGTGCAGTCGCTCGAAGCGGGCGATGAAGGCGCCGTCATCGTCAACCAGACGCCGTTCTACGCCGAAAGCGGCGGCCAGACCGGCGATACCGGCACGATCACCGAAGGCGTCTCGACCTTCACGGTCGCCGACACGGCGAAAAAGCTCGGCGCGCTCCATGTCCATATGGGCAAGCTCGATGCCGGCCGTCTCAGCGTCGGCGACACGGTGACGCTCACCATCGACGCCGCCCGCCGCCGCACCACGCGCGCCAACCACTCCGCGACCCATCTGCTGCACGAAGCGCTGCGCCGCGTGCTGGGCGATCACGTCACGCAGAAAGGCTCCCTCGTCGCGCCCGACCGTCTGCGCTTCGACTTCAGCCACCCCAAGGCTGTCAGCCCTCAGGAACTCGCCGCCATCGAGGCGGAGGTGAACCGCGTCATCCGCGAGAACAATCAGGTGCAGACGCGCCTGATGACGCCGGACGACGCCATCGCCGCCGGCGCGCTCGCCCTTTTCGGCGAGAAATACGGCGATGAAGTCCGCGTGCTCTCGATGCCCAGCAGCAACGATACCGGCCGCACCTTCTCCGTCGAACTCTGCGGCGGCACCCATGTTGCGCGCCTCGGCGACATCGCGCTCTTCAAGATCATCGGCGAAAGCGCCGTGGCGTCCGGCGTCCGCCGCATCGAGGCGCTCACGGGCGAAGCCGCGCGCCTCTGGCTGGAAACCCAGGCCGCCATCGCGCGCGACGCCGCCGCCGCGCTCAAGAGCCAGCCCGGCGAACTCGTCGACCGCGTCGTCTCGCTCACCGAGGAGCGCAAGCGCCTCGAACGCGAACTCGCCGAAGCCAAGAAGAAGCTCGCCCTCGCCGGTCCCGCCGCGTCCGGCGGCGACGAGGTCGAACAGCTGGGCGACGTGAAGATCATCCTCAAATCCGTCTCGGGCGTCCCCGCGAAGGATCTGAAATCGCTCGCCGACGAGGCCCGCGCCAGGCTCGGCTCGGGCATCGCCGCCTTCGTCACCGATGACGGCGGCAAGGCTTCGATCGTCGTCGCCGTCACGCCCGATCTCACCGCTCGCTTCGACGCCGTCGCGCTGGTGCGCGCCGCCAACGAACAGCTCGGCGGCAAGGGCGGCGGCGGGCGGCCCGATATGGCGCAGGCCGGCGGACCCGATCCGGCCAAGGCGGGGGCGGCGCTCGACGCCATCCGCGCCGCGCTCTCCACATCGCAGGCCGCATGATCTGATATGGCCGCCGGAACCGACGCGCTCTGGCAGTTCAAGGACGCGATGGTGTTTCTGGCGGCCGCCGGTATCGGCGTCCCGCTGCTTCAGCGGTTGAAGGTCAATCCGGTTCTCGGCTTCATGCTGGCCGGCATGGTCGTCGGTCCCTACGGCCTCGGCCAGCTCGTCGGCACGTATGACTGGCTCCGTTACCTCACCATCGCCGATGTGGAGGAGTTCGAGGGGCTGGGCGAGATCGGCGTCATCTTCCTCCTCTTCACCATCGGCCTCGACGTCTCGTTCAAGCGGCTCTGGCACCTCCGCCGCCTCGTCTTCGGCCTCGGTTCGGCGCAGGTCGTTCTGACCGCGCTGGTCCTCGGCCTTGCGCTCTTCGCCACCGGCCTCTCCTTCGGCGCCTCCATCGTCGCCGGCCTCGGCCTCGCGCTCTCCTCCACCGCCGTCGCGATGCAGCTCCTGATCTCGCGCCACCGCTTCGCGACGACCGAGGGGCAAACCGCTTTCGCCGTCCTGCTGATGCAGGATCTCACCGTCGTCCCCATTCTCTTCCTCGTCGGCGCGCTCGGCGCTTCCAGCGCCGAGGACATGACGGCCGAAATCCTGCACACGCTCTGGGTCGGCGCCATAGCGGTCGGTCTGCTGCTGCTCGCAGGCCGCTTCGTCGTTCCGGCCGCCATGCGCGCCGCCGCCAATACGCACAGCCATGAACTCTTCATCGCCGTCGTCCTGCTGGTCGCCATGATCAGCGCCGTCGCCACCGGCTATGCCGGCCTGCCCACCTCGCTCGGGGCCTTCATGGCGGGCGTGATGCTGGCGGAAAGCGCCTTCAAGCATCAGGTCGAAACCGATATCGAGCCGTTCAAGGGCCTGCTGCTCGGCCTCTTCTTCGTCTATGTCGGCATGTCCATCGACATCGCATTCGTGTGGGCGAATATCGGTCAGATCCTCCTGGCGCTCGCGGTGCTCATCGTCATCAAGACGCTGGTTCTCGTCGCCGTCGCATCGCTCTTCCGCATCCCCGCTTCCACCGGCATCCAGGTCGCCTTCCTGCTCGCCCATGGCGGTGAATTCGCGCTCATCCTGCTCGCGGCGGCCGCAGCTTCCGGCCTCATCGACACCGCGACCAACCAGATCCTTATCGCCACCGTCGTTCTCTCGATGGCGCTGACCTCATTGATGGACCAGGCTGGCCGCCGCATCGGCGGTCTGCTGGAAGGCCGCAAGGCCGAGCGCCCGCTTCTGCAGACCGAGGATCGCGACGGCCCGGTCATCATCGGCGGCTATGGCCGCGTCGGCCAGATGATCGCGCAGGTGCTGGACGCCGAGGACTTTCCCTGGATCGCGCTCGACGCCGACCCTTACGAATGCGGCCGCGCCCGCAAGGGCGGCGCGCCGGTCTTCTTCGGCGATGCGACCCGCAAGGAGGTTCTCCTGAAAGCCGGCGCCAACCGCGCGCCCGCTTTCGTCGTGACGCTCTCCAATCCCCAGCTCGCCGAGCGCATGGTCCGCGCCGTCCGCAGCGAATGGCCAGACGCCAAGCTCTTCGCCCGCGCGAAAGACTGGAAGCACGCCGACCATCTGCGCCATCTCGGCGTCGACGACGTGATCCCGGAGGCGGTGGAAGGCAGTCTCCAGCTCGCCGCCCACGTGCTCGACGGTCTCGGCTTCGATGAAGACCAGGTCGAAACCCGCATCGAGCTGGAACGCGAACGCGCCAAGACCAGCCACGCATAGAAAAAGGCCCCGCTCGCGCGGGGCCTTTCCAAAGTCGCGGATATCAGGCCGCGGCGTTGATGTTGTCGGCGACCTTGTCGAGGAAGCCTTCGGTCGTCAGCCACGACTGGTCCGGGCCGACCAGAACCGCCAGATCCTTCGTCATGAAGCCGCTCTCGACCGTCGCGATCGTCACGTCTTCCAGCTTCTGCGCGAACGCGGCGAGCGCCTCGTTGTTGTCCAGCTTGGCGCGGTGCTGCAGGCCGCGCGTCCAGGCGAAGATCGAGGCGATCGAGTTGGTGGAGGTCTTCTCGCCCTTCTGGTGCGCGCGGAAGTGGCGCGTCACGGTGCCGTGCGCGGCTTCGGCCAGAACCGTCCTGCCGTCCGGCGTCATCAGCACCGAGGTCATCAGGCCCAGCGAGCCGAAGCCCTGCGCGACCGAGTCCGACTGCACATCGCCGTCATAGTTCTTGCACGCCCACACGAAGCCGCCGGACCACTTCATGGCCGAGGCGACCATGTCGTCGATCAGGCGGTGCTCGTAGGTGAGGTTCGCCGCCTTGTACTTGTCGGCGAATTCCTTGTCGAAGACCGCCTGGAAGATGTCCTTGAAGCGGCCGTCATAGGCTTTCAGGATCGTGTTCTTGGTCGACATATACAGCGGGAAGCCGCGGTTCAGCGCATAGACCATGCTGGTGCGCGCGAATTCCTCGATGGACGAGTCGAGATTGTACATGCCCATCGCGACGCCGGACGATTTGAAGTCGAACACTTCGTGCTCGATGACTTTGCCGTCGGCGCCGGTGAAGGTCATGGTCAGCTTGCCGGGACCGGGCACCAGGAAATCGGTCGCCTTGTACTGGTCGCCGAAGGCATGACGGCCGACGACGATGGGCTGGGTCCAGCCGGGCACCAGGCGCGGCACGTTCTGGCAGATGATCGGCTCGCGGAAGATCACGCCGCCCAGCACGTTGCGGATCGTACCGTTGGGCGACTTCCACATCTTTTTCAGGCCGAACTCCTTCACGCGGGCTTCGTCCGGCGTGATGGTCGCGCACTTCACGCCGACGCCGTATTTGGCGATGGCGGCGGCGGCATCCAGCGTCACCTTGTCGTCCGTGGCGTCGCGGTGCTCCATGCCCAAATCGTAGACCTCGATCGGGATGTCGAGGAAGGGAAGGATCAGCTTCTCCTTGATGAGCGCCCAGATGATGCGGGTCATCTCGTCGCCGTCGAGATCGACGACCGGGTTTGCGACTTTGATCTTGGCCATATTTTCCTCAGATAACGCGGGGCGTTTGCCTGCAGTTGGGGCAGGGTATAACAGCGCCCCGCCGCACCCGTGAAGGACCGATGACCGCGATTTCCGACGAAATTCCGCCGCCCGCCGTGGTGCTGGTGGACCCCCAGCTCGGCGACAATATCGGGGCTGTCGCCCGCGCCATGGCCAATTTCGGCCTGACGGACCTCAAACTCGTCCGCCCGCGCGACGGCTGGCCGAACAGCCGCGCCTACGCAGTATCCTCAGGCGCGACATGGATATTGGACGGCGTCCGCGTCTTCGAGAACGACTCGCGAGGCTCTGGCCGACCTGACCCTGGTTGTCGCCACGACGGCACGTGACCGGGAAATGGCGAAGGAGATCCTCGTGCCCGCCGAGGCGGCGCAGCGCCTGCGCCAACGGGCGATGACGGGCGCAAGAACCGGCCTGATGTTCGGGTCGGAACGGGCAGGTCTGGTGAACGAGGATATCGTACTGGCAGACGCCATTCTGACCGTGCCGACCGACGAGAAGTTCACCTCGATCAATCTCGGCCAGGCGGCGCTGCTCGCCTTCTACGAATGGTTCAAGTCGGGCGATACGACGCCGGCCGCCAGCCTCGATCTGGGCAAGTTCGATATCGCCAGCAAGGAGGAGCTGACCGGCTTCTTCGATCATATCGAGCGCGAACTCGACGAGGCCGGTTTCCTGTTCCCGCCGGCCAAGGCGCCCGCCATGGTGCGCACCATGCGCAATATCTGGCAGCGCGCACAGCTCTCGCAGCAGGATGTCCGCACCATGCGCGGCATCGTGACCGCGCTCGTCCACAGGCCGCACGCCAAGCGCAATGCGGAGCGGGACGCCTCGGCCGCAAAGGACGAGCCATGACCATCCGCGAGGGCTTCGTTTCGGTCGGCGATGCCAATCTGCACTACCTCGCGGCGGGCGATCCATCAAAGCCGATGCTGGTCTTTCTGCACGGCTTCCCCGAATTTTCCGGCATGTGGCGCGAGACGATGGCGCGCCTGTCGGATCGCTTCTTCTGCCTCGCGCCGGATCAGCTCGGCTACAATCTCAGCGACAAGCCGGCCGATGTCGCGCGTTACCGCGTAAAGGCGCTGGTCGAGGACGTCGCATCGTTCCTCGATGCTTTCCCTAAAAGGACATTCACGCTGGTCGCGCATGATTGGGGCGGCGCCATCGGCTGGGCCTACGCGCTGAAGTATCCCGAGACGCTGGACCGGCTCGTCATCATGAACGCGGTGCATCCCGCCGCCTATCAGCGCGAGATCGGACGCAACCCCGATCAGGCGAAGGCCAGCCAGTACATTGTCGACATGCAGGGAGCGGATGCCGACGCGGCTTTCGCGGCGGACGATTTCGCGCGTCTGCGTCACTCATTCCGGCAGATCACGGCAAAGGGCGTTTTCGGTCCGGCAGAGCTTCAGCCCTATCGTGAGGCCTGGTCGCAGCCGGGCGCGATCACGGCGATGCTCAACTGGTACCGCGCCATGCGCGTGAAGCCGAAAGGCGGCGGCGAGGCCGGGGTCACGCCGCTCTACGATCCCGCGGCGCTGGTGGTGAAGGTGAAAACGCTGGTGCTTTGGGGCCTGAAGGACGAGGCGCTGCTGCCGGGCTGCATTGAGGGTCTCGATCAATGGGTGCCGGATCTGACGCTCAAGACCTACCCCGACGCCTCGCACTGGCTGGTGCATGAAGAAGGCGAGGCCATCGCGCGTGAGATCGCGGCCTTCGCCGGGAGCGCTGCATGACCGTTCAGTTCGGCCCGGGCATCAGCCTGCACAACCCGGCCTTCATCCACCCGTCGGCGCTGCTTTTTGGCGATGTCACGGTGCGCGAGGGCGCCAGCATCTGGCCTTATGTCGTGATGCGGGCGGAGATGTACCGCATCGATATCGGCGTGAATTCCAACGTCCAGGATTTCGTGCTGATCCATGTCGGCGATCGTGCCGATACGATCATCGGCGCCAATTGCTCCATCACGCACCGCGTCACGCTGCATGGCTGTACGATCGGCGACAACTGCCTGGTCGGCATCGGCGCGACGATCATGGACCGCTGCGTGATCGGCGAGAATTCCATCGTGGCGGGCGGCGCGTTCCTGAAGGAAGACACCGTCATTCCGCCCAACTCCATTGTGATGGGACAGCCCGGCGCGGTGAAGCGGACGCGCAACAACGCGGTCGCCAATGCGATGAACGCGTTCCTCTATCGCAAGAACGCGGAAGCCTATGCCCGGGGCGAGCATCGCGTCTGGACCAGCGCCGCCTTCCGCGACGAACTGGCTGCCGAAATGGTGCGCCTGAAGGCGGTCTATGGAGATGGTGCGTGAGTCTGTCCTACGCGATGATCGGCGGCGGCCCCGGAGCGATGATCGGGGAGGTACACCGCCTCGCGGCCCGCGCGTCGGGCTGGAAGTTGGTGGCGGGAGCGTTCTCGTCCGACCCGGCGAAGTCACAGGCGCAGGCCGTGAAGGCGGGGCTTGATGCATCGCGCGGCTATGGCGACTGGCAAAGCCTGATCGCTAACTCGGCGAAGCTGGGCCTCGACGCCGTTGTCATCGTCAAGCCGAACTTCCTGCATGCAGAGCAGGCCGCGGCGGCGTTGAAAGCCGGCCTGCACGTCATCTGCGACAAACCGCTCTGCACGAACGGCGAGGATGCGCGCCATCTGGCGGCGCTGACCGGCGACCGTGTGTTCGGGCTGACCTACGCCTATTCCGGCTACGCCGCGCTTCAGCGTGCGGCGGCGCTGGTTGCGGGTGGTCATCTGGGAACGCTGCGGCTGGTGACAGGCGAGTTCACGCAGGACTGGCTGGCGCTCGATGCCGAAAAGGGGGCGAGCATGGCGGCCTGGCGCACCGATCCGGCGCGTTCGGGGCCGTCAGGCGCTGTTGCCGATATCGGGACGCATCTGTTCCACATGTCCTCGTTCGTCACGGGCGGCCATCCGGAGGCTGTGTCTGCCGACCTGACGGCCATGGTGGCGGGACGCCGCCTGGAAGACACGGCGCTTGTCCGTATGCGCTATGCGAATGGGGCGCGGGGTCAGATCACGATCTCGCAGTCGGTGGCCTGCAGCGGCGGCGGTATTCGGTTTGCGGCGATGGGCGATGAGGGCGGGGTCGCGTGGGCGCAGGAGACCCCGCATGTGCTGAAGCTGATGCGGCGGGGGGCTGCTGCCGAGTTTCTGGACGTGCCGACGACTGGCCCCCTGCCGGACGTACCGGGGGCGCCATCGGGGTTTCTCAACAGTTTTGCGGCGGTCTACGGGCAGTTTGATGCCGCCATGAAGGGCGGCTCCGGCCCCTATCCGGGCATCGCCGACGGGGTCAGGGGTGTCGCGTTCATCGAGGCGGCCGTGGCATCGTCTCGACGTGATGGCGCATGGGTGACGCTGTGATCAGCTTTGACGATTTCCTGAAGGTCGATATCCGGGCCGGGACGGTGTTGCGGGCCGAGGTTTTTCCTGAGGCGCGAAAGCCCGCGTTCAAGCTGTTCATCGATTTCGGGCCGGAAATCGGCGAAAAACGCTCGTCGGCCCAGATCACCGTGAGACACAAAATCGAGGATTTGCCGGGCCGGCAGGTGATCGCGGTGGTGAATTTCCCGCCCCGCCAGATCGGGCCGTTCATGTCGGAGGTTCTGGTGCTGGGACACCATGATTCCGATGGGAATGTCGTGCTTCTGGGGCCGGATTTTCCGGTGCCGAATGGCGCCCGGATGTTGTGAGTTTGGCTTGACTTGAGGGGGCAAATCCCTATTTTCCGCCGCCTTCGCTAGGGGTCAGGCCCGGCGAAGTATGCACCCGTGACAGTTCGCTGTCTGTCGGCCCCGCAAGGGGAGGAGGAGGGGCGTTTCCGAACCTGACACGAGATGACAAGGAACCGTCATGACCAAGCGCCTGAGCGCCAAGCACAAGATTTCCCGCCGCATCGGCCAGAATCTCTGGGGCACTTCCAAGAGCCCTGTCATCAAGCGCGAGAGCGGCCCCGGCCAGCACGGCGCGCGCCGCAAGAGCAAGATCTCGGACTTCGGCGTGCAGCTGCGCGCCAAGCAGACGCTCAAGGGCTATTACGGCAACATCAACGAGCGCCAGTTCCGCAAGATCTTCGCCGAGGCGAACCGTCTGCGCGGCGACACCGGCGAGAACATGATCGGCCTGCTGGAGCGCCGCCTGGATGCGGTCATGTACCGCGCCAAGTTCGCCGCCACCCCGTTCGCCGCCCGTCAGCTGGTCAACCACGGCCACGTGAAGGTCAACGGCCGCCGCCTCAACGTCGCCTCGGCGCTGCTGAAGGATGGTGACGTGGTCGAGCTGACCGCCAAGGCGATCACGATGGTGCCGGTTCTCGCCGCCATCCAGTCGACCGAGCGCGAGGTTCCGGACTATCTGGAAACCGATCACGCCAAGGGCACCGTGAAGCTGACCCGCACGCCGAAGCTGTCGGACGTGCCGTATCCGGTTCAGATGAACCCGAACCTGATCATCGAGTTCTATTCGCGCTAATCGCTGCGAAGCCTGAAATGAAAAACGGCCGCATCGTGAGATGCGGCCGTTTTCTTTTGCGCGAGGCGCCGCGCCTTACGGCTTGTAGTCGGCGATCCACTTGCGGATCGAGCCTTGCGGGCTGGCGATGTCGTCGATCTCCCAGCCGTTGCGGAGCGCCTTCAGCGTATAGGTGACGGTGCGTGTCTCGGCGCCGATCTTGAAGGTCGCTTCGACGGTCGCCGCTTCGGGCGTCTGCGCGGTGGTCCTGGTCGCGACGTCGGTCGGCTCCCATTCCTGCGCCATCATGAAGACGTCGCCGTCGATGACAGGCTCGTCGATGTAGTAGGTCGACTTGTAGAGCGCGAGCAGGTCGGCGCTGAAGTTCGTGAGGATGAGCGAGTCGGTGACGGCGCGGCCCAGGTCGGCGCTGACGGCCTCGGACTCCAGTTTGGTGTCGTAGAGGCTTTTGACGAAGACGTCGGGCGGCGTGACGGCGGGCGGCGGCGCGATGTCGGCGACGGCCGTTGAGGCGGCGAAGAGCAGGGCGCCGGCGAATGAGAGCAGTTTCAGCATGGAAGTCCCCAAGACATGACGCGGCCTGAGCGCCGAGCGGGAACTTTCTAGACCCTTTGGATCGGGCTGACAGCGCGGCGTTACGCCGCTTCGTCCAGTTTCACGCCCTTCTCGGCCAGAAATGTCTTGAGTTCGCCGGTTTCGAACATCTCGCGCACGATGTCGCAGCCGCCGACGAATTCGCCCTTCACATAGAGCTGGGGAATGGTCGGCCATTCCGAGAAGTCCTTGATCCCCTGACGGATTTCCGCGTCGGCGAGGACATTCACGTCAGCGAATTCGACGCCGACATGCTGGAGGATCTTGGCGACGGTCGCCGAGAAGCCGCACTGGGGGAAGTTCTGGGTGCCCTTCATGAACAGCACGACGTCATTGCCGTCGATGGCGGACTTGATGGTTTCCAGGGCGGTGGTCATGGGGATCTCCAGTGCTCAAAGAGAGCTAGGGACGGCGGCGGTGGCGGTCAAGGCTTTGGCGCGGCGGTGGTGAGCGCGAGAGCGTGCAATTCGCCGCCCATGCGGCCGCCGAGGGCGTCGAAGACGAGCTTGTGCTGGGCGACCCGGGTTTTTCCGGCGAAGGCGGGCGAGACGACGTGGGCGGCATAGTGGTCGCCGTCACCGGCGAGGTCGGTGATGGTGACGGCGGCGTCGGGGAGGGCCTTCTTGATGAGGCTCTCGATGTCGGCGGCGGTCATCGGCATGGGGTGGCTCCTTGGACCGCAAATATAGGGCTAGTTCAGCGGCGCGGCCATGAGGTTCGGGAAGAAGCCTTCGCTCGCCCGCCGCATTTCGGGGATGTCGAGCCAGACGAGGTCGTTGATGCGGTAGTGGCGCCCGCCTGCGACGCCGAGGCGGATGGCCGGGACGCCGGCCTTTTCAGCATCTGCGAGGAGCTTCTTCGAGGCGTCCTGGGGCAGGGCGACGAGATAGCGGGCCTGATCCTCGCCGAAGAGGAAGGCGTGGGCGTCGACGCCTTCGGGGAGATCGATCTGGCTGCCGACATCGTCCGCCGGGTCGGAGGCCATGATCATTTCGGCCAGCGCGACGATGAGGCCGCCGTCGGAGAGATCGTGGACGGTGTCGATCTCGCCCGATTCGATCCGTGTACGGATGAAATCGCCGTTGCGCTTTTCAGCCGCGAGATCGACCGGCGGCGGGGCGTGGGTGGTGAGGCCGTGAACGTCGCGGGCGTAGATGGACTGGCCGAGCCAGCCCTTCGTCTCGCCGATGAGGATGATCTGGTCGCCCCAGCGCTTCAGCGGGATGGAGGCGGATTTCGTCACGTCCTTCAGCAGGCCGACGCCGCCGATGGCGGGCGTGGGCATGATGCCCTGGCCGTTGGTCTCGTTGTAGAGCGAGCAATTGCCGGAGACGACGGGATAGCCAAGCGCAAGGCCCGCCTCTTTCAGGCCCTGAACCGCGCCGACGAACTGGCCCATGATCTCGGGCTTTTGCGGGTTCGCGAAGTTCATGTTGTCGGTATAGGCGAGCGGCGTGCCGCCGACGGCGGTGATGTTGCGCCAGGTTTCGGCGACGGCCTGCTTGCCGCCTTCGACCGGGTCGGCGAGGCAATAGCGCGGGGTGCAGTCGGCGGTGACGGCGAGGGCTTTCTGCGAGCCGTGGACGCGGACCACAGCCGCATCGCCGCCCGGCCCCTGCGCGGTGTCGTTCATCACCGTCGAGTTGTACTGCTCCCAGATCCAGCGGCGGGAGGCGAGATCGGCCGAGCCGAGCATTTTGAGGAGCGTGGGGTTCCACTCATCCGGCGCGGGGCAGGCGGCGGGCGTCAGCTCAGGCTTTTTCGGCGTCGGCACCCAGGGGCGCTCGTAGCGCGGGGCGTTCTCGTCGGCGAGGGCCGAGACGGGGATGTCGGCCATCACCTGGCCTTTGTGCTTCACGACGAGGCGGCGCGTGTCGGTGACGCGGCCGATGATCGCGAAATCGAGGCCCCATTTGTCGAAGATCGCCTTGGCCTCGGCTTCGCGGCCGGGCTTGAGGATCATCAGCATGCGCTCCTGGCTTTCGGAGAGCAGCATCTCGTAGGCGGTCATGTTCTCTTCGCGCTGGGGAACATGATCGAGATCGAGTTCGAGGCCCGCCTCGCCCTTCGACGCCATTTCAGCGGAGGACGAGGTGAGGCCGGCGGCGCCCATGTCCTGAATCGCGACGATGGCGTCCGACGCCATGAGTTCGAGGCAGGCTTCCAGCAGCAGTTTTTCGACGAATGGATCGCCGACCTGCACGGTGGGGCGCTTTTCATCCGTGTCGTCGTCGAACTCCGCCGACGCCATGGTGGCGCCGTGGATGCCGTCGCGGCCGGTTTTCGAGCCGACATAGACGACGGGGTTGCCGATGCCGGAGGCGGCGGAGAGGAAGATCTTGTCCTGCCGCGCCAGGCCGACGCACATCGCGTTGACGAGAATGTTGCCGTTATAGCTGGGGTCGAAATTCACTTCGCCCGCCACGGTCGGCACGCCCATGCAGTTGCCGTAGCCGCCGATGCCCGCGACGACGCCGGAGACGAGGTGTTTCGTTTTCGGGTGGCCCGGCTCGCCGAAGCGGAGCGCGTTCAGCATCGCCACCGGACGCGCGCCCATCGTGAAGACGTCGCGCATGATGCCGCCGACGCCGGTGGCCGCGCCCTGATACGGCTCGATGAAGGAGGGGTGGTTGTGGCTCTCCATCTTGAAGATGCAGGCATCGCCATCGCCGATGTCGATGACGCCCGCATTCTCGCCGGGGCCGTGGATGACCTGGGGGCCGGTGGTGGGCAGCGTCTTCAGCCAGACGCGGGTGGATTTGTAGGAGCAGTGCTCGGACCACATGACCGAGAAGACGCCCAGCTCCGTGAGGTTCGGCGTGCGGTTCAGGAGGCGGAGAATATTCGCGTATTCGTCGGGCGACAGCCCGTGTTCCGCGACGATTTCCGGGGTGATCTCGGTCGAATTGGCGCTCATGGGCGGTGTCTAGCGGAGGGTGGCGATTCAGGCGAGTCGCCGGGGCGCGCGAAAGGAAATTTCACGCTCGCGACACGACATATGTTTGAACGTCGAAATTTGAGCGGGGCGGGCATTCGTTTGTCGCTGAAGCACAGATCCGCTGGCCGGGCATTCAAGATGTTGTGGGGCGGGCGGGGCAGGCCACAACGACTCGTTTTCGCGTTTTTCGAGAGAGGCTGTGGATAAGTTTTCGTTTGCCGGTTTTTGCACTGGCACCTCCACCTGGCCCCCTCCGCCCTTCGGGCACCTCCCCCGTGAATGACGGGGGAGGAAAGACGAAGAAGGAATATAAGTCTATTTGGGTGCTGCTTCAAGCCGTGGCTGGTCCGCCGTCGCGGACCATCCGGGTGGGGTGGCGGCGCGAGCGGGGCGCGACCGGATCTATTCCTCGAACCTCAGATGGTCGGCCTGGTATTCGGCTTCGAAGATTTTCCTGTAGGCGGCGATCACCGCGAAGAGGAAGGCGGGGTAGAGGAAGGTGGAGAGCAGCACGTTGCCCACCACGATGGCCTCGAACAGTTCGCGGTACTGATAGTTCATCGGGATCATGTGGAGCATCAGCAGCGAGAAGGCGCCCTTCACGCCCGCGCCGGTGAGGATCATCCACCAGTGCAGCGAGATGGTGGGGATCTTGTCGGTCCTGCGGCTGATGAAGGCGAAGACGCCGAGATTGGCCATGCGGATGAGCGTGACGCCGATGAAGACCGAGAGAATCTCGTTCCAGTGCTTCAGCAGGATGTCGACATGGATGAGCTGGGCCATCGAGATGAACAGCACACTGGCCGCGATGATGGCGGTGAAGCGCAGATTGCCGATCACCACCTGATAGGCGGCGGTGTCCTTCACCGCCTCGTCGAAATTCAGCAGGAACTGGCGCAGCGATTTGCGCGGGAGAGCGCCCTTGTCGGCGGCGATGACGGCCTCGCCCTGCTCAAGCCGCCGTGTGATGACCGAGTTGGCGAACAGCACCGCGACGATGACGGCGAGAATGCCGGAAGCGTGGAAATGCTCCGCCAGCCAGAACGCGCCGAAGGCGATGGCCATGACCAGCATGGTCTCGCCCATCGGATCATGCACGAGCCGCATCGCCCAGAGGCCGACATAGCCCACGACGAGGCCGACCGGGAGCGCCAGCGCGACGACGTTGATCGCGTACATCAGAACATCGTCGCCGACATGTTCGTTCCTGAAGCCCATGGCGGTGAGGGCGATGGAGAAGACGATGAGCGCGGAGGCGTCGTTGAAGAGGCTTTCGCCCTCCGCCATGATCTTGAGGTTATGCGGCAGATGGAATTTGCCGAAGACCGATGAGACCGAGACCGGATCGGTCGCCATGATCATGCAGAAGAGCGCCGCGACCGCCGCCGTATCGAGGTGATAGTCGGGCAGGAGATTGCGGTTGAGCAGGATCGCCATGGCGACCGACAGCACCACCATGATGCCCGCGAGATAGAACAGGCCCGCCGCATTGGCGCGAATTTCCTTCCAGCGCAGCAGCATGGCGTCGACGCCGATGAGCAGCGGCAGCATGACCAGAATGATGTCGTCGAACTCGCCTTCGGAAATGGGCACCGGCGCGTAGCCGGCGAGCGAGGCGGCGACGACGATGACGATGAGCGAGATCGGGGTGGGGACCGAGAATTTTTCCTGCGCGAACAGGGCGGCCGCGGTGGTGAGCACCGTGAACAAGACGATTTCGAGCAGCATGGCGGTCCCCCCGTCATGGCCTGCAGGCGCAGACCTGGGCGCTCGGCAGGGCGCCCGTCATTCCCCGTAAAATGCCGCGCGCGGACGCGAGCGGCCCGGCAAGGGTCGCACGCCAATACGGGACGGAACAAGAAAAAGCGTCAGCCGCCGTTGGCCGCAGGCGGTGGATCGGCGCGGGCGACGAGGCCGAGCAGGGCGGCGAAGGCGGCGGCGATCCACAGCGCGGCGACGCCGATCGACATGAAAGCCAGTGCGCCAAGCGCCGCGCCGCTGACGAGGCCCGACCAGAGCAGGGCGTAGGCGAAGAAGCCCTCGCCCGAGCCGCCGCGCAGCACGGCGGCGAGGCGCTGGCCCATCTTTACCAGCGCGCCGGTCATGTAGGTGACGGCGACCCGGGTTTCGCCGCCTTCCTCGAACGCGGCGTTCGCAGTCCCCATGGCGAAGGCCATGAGGCCGGCGGCGGCGACGGGAATGGCGGCCATGTCGAACAGCGCGGCCAGCGCCAGGAGGAGCGCGACGACGAGCAGAACGGCGGCGCGGCGATGGTGCGCGGCGGCTTGGGCGATGAGCGATCCCACCGCCGCGCCGAGGACGAAGGCGGCGATGAGGCCGAGCGCGGTGAGCGCGGTGGTCAGGTCGTGCGTGAGGCCGACGCCCAGCCGCGTGGAATTGCCGCTCATGAAGGAGACGAAGAAGCCGCCGAGCGAGACGAAGCCGATGCCGTCGACGAAGCCCGCGAGCAGCGCCAGCGCGACCGCGATGATCTGCGCGCGGCGGTCGAGACGGGTCATGCGGCCTATCTCACCGCGCCGAGGAGGCTTTCGAAGAAGCGGCGACCGTCGGTGTTGCCGTGGATCGGCTCAACGTTGCGCTCGGGGTGGGGCATGACGCCCAGCACCGTCTTCGTCTCGTTGAAGATGCCGGCGATGTCGGCGACCGAGCCGTTGGGATTGTCCTGGTAGCGGAAGGCGACGCGGCCTTCGCCTTCGAGCGCCTTCAGCGTCTCGTCGTCGGCGAAGTAATTGCCTTCGCCGTTGGCGACCTGGAAGTGGACGATCTCGCCCGCTTCGTACTGGTTGGTGAAGATCGACTGGCTGGTCTCGACCTTGATGGGCGTCGGTTTGTTGACGAATTTCAGCCCCGCATTGCGCAGGAACCCGCCGGGCAGCAGGCCGCATTCGGCGAGGATCTGGAAGCCGTTGCAGATGCCCGCGACGGGCGTGCCGGCCTTCGCGCGCTCCACCACCGTCTTCATGATCGGCGACTGGGCGGCCATGGCGCCGCAGCGCAGATAGTCGCCATAGGAAAAGCCGCCGGGGAGGACGATGAGGTCGATGTCCCCGGGCACGTCGCTGTCGCCGTGCCAGAGCATCGCGGTCTTTTTGCCCGTGACGTATTCCAGCGCCGTCGCGGCGTCGCGATCGCAGTTGGAGGCGGGGAAGACGACGACGGCGGCTTTCATGGTGTGGTGTGCTCCGCGGGAGTTGGCGGCTTCTAGCGTGAATCGGCGGGGTCGCGAAGGCGAAAGAGCGGCGCGCGCTTTGCCCCCTCCGCCCCTTTGGGGCACCTCCCCCGTGAATGACGGGGAGGAAAGCTATGGGCGGACGCGCCAGGGCGGGTTCAGGCGGTTTTCGCCGGCGTGATAGAGGCAGATGACGTTGCCGTCGGGGTCGTGGAGACGGGCTTCGCGCCAGAGCCAGGATTCGTCGCGGGGTTTCTGGAAGAACGCGAAGCCGGCGGCTTTCAGGCGGGCGACATCGGCATCCAGCGTTTCGGTTTCCAGATAGATGACGGCGGTGTCGCCGGTGGGCATGGCGTCCACCAGATGCAGCGAAAGCGTCGTGCCGCCTTCGGGCGCCTCAAGGCGCATGTAATGGGGCGGCGAGTCCACCAGCAGGGTGAAGCCGAGGCCGACATAGAAATCGCGGCCGCGTGTCACATCGGTTGACGGAAGGGTGATCTGGTTCAGGCGCATGGGAACCCGTAAGTGTCACCCCAGAGACAAGAACAACTGAGGGAGTTCAAGCGATGGCGATTTCACTTTTCGATGCGGTGGTGTTGTCGTTCCGGCAGACCGTGGGCGCGGTGGGCGGCGTGCTGGCCAAGGGGCGGGCGCATCTGGAGGCGGAAGGCGTCGATCCCGACAGCTTCATCGAGACGCGGCTGATCGAGGACATGCTGCCCTTCCGCTATCAGATCTATTCGGTGGTGAACCATTCGGTCGGCGCGCTGGCGGGGTGCAAAGCCGGTGTCTTCACACCGGGCAATACGCTGGGGCCGGATAGCTGGGCCGGGCTGGAGGCGCTGATCGCGGAGGCCAATGCGGCGCTGGCGCAGGTGACGCCCGACGAGGTGAACGCGCTGGAGGGCAAGGACGTGATGTTCTCGCTCGGCAAGGTGCAGATGCCATTCGCCGCGGAGGGCTTCCTCTTGTCGTTCTCGCTGCCCAATCTGCATTTCCACGCGACGACGACCTATGCGCTGCTGCGGGCTAAGGGCGTGAAGCTGGGCAAGCGCGACTATATGGGCGTGCCGCGCCTGAAGATGTGATCAGGCAGAGAATTGAAGGCGTGGATGGTCGGCCTTCGCCGACCATGACATCTCGTGCCTATTCCGGCTGGGCCGGGGGAGGGCCGACGGGGCGGCCTTCTTTCATGTCCTTGACGGCGGCGTTGCTGAGTTCGCGGTAGCTCGCCATCCATTCGTTGAATTTCGCGACGTCGCCGAAGGCGCAGCCCGAGGTGTAGCCGGCCCAGGTGCGGAAACCTTCTTTCGCCAGAACCAGATGCAGCACGCCCGGATGGGCCGGGTTGCCGGGCAGGGTGAAGATGTCGAGGACGGAGTTGGAGCCGGACCAGGCCCATTCGGCGTCGAGCGTCATTTCCGGAATGACGCCCGGCTGGGCGAGGGATGCGGCGCGGATGGCGTCGAAGCCCGGGGAGCAGTCGAGCGCGCCGGGCGCCGCGCTCGCCGCTGCGGCCAGAGCGGAGGCGGCAAGGGCGAAGGCGGCGATGCGGCGCATGGCTTCTATCCGATCTCGACGGCGTAGTTTTCGATGACGGTGTTGGCGAGGAGCTTCTGGCACATCGCCTCGACGCGGGCGCGGGCAGAAGCGGCGTCTTCGCCTTTCAAATCCAGCTCGATGAACTTGCCCTGACGCGCATCGGCGACCTCGTCGAAGCCGAGACCGGCCAGCGCCCCGGCGATCGCCTTGCCCTGGGGGTCGAGGACGCCTTTTTTCAGGGTGATGTGGACGCGGGCTTTCATGGGGTCACCAGAGTGGGGCCACCCTTGGCGTTGCCGCTTTCGGGGAGGATGCCGAGGCGGCGGGCGACTTCGCTGTAGGCTTCGGTCACGCCGCCCATGTCGCGGCGGAAGCGGTCCTTGTCCATCTTGTCGTTGGTGACGACGTCCCACAGGCGGCAGCTGTCAGGCGAGATTTCATCCGCGAGGACGATGCGCGCCATGTCGCCTTCCCACAGCCGGCCGAATTCGACCTTGAAGTCGATCAGCTTGATGCCCGCGCCGAGGAAGAGGCCGGTGAGGAAGTCGTTGATGCGGATGGCGAGCGACATGATGTCGTCGATGTCCTGGGGCGAGGCCCAGTTGAAGGCGAGGATATGCTCCTCGCTGACCATCGGATCGTGCAGCTTGTCGTCCTTGTAGTAGAACTCGATGATCGAACGGGGGAGCTGTTCGCCCTCCTCGCGGCCGAAGCGCTTGGCGAGGCTGCCGGCCATCACGTTGCGGACCACGACTTCCAGCGGGATGATCTCGACTTCGCGGATCAGCTGCTCGCGCATGTTCATGCGCTTGATGAAATGCGTGGGCACGCCGATGCCGTTCAGCTGAGTCATGATGTACTCGCTGATACGGTTGTTGAGGACGCCCTTGCCCTCCAGCGTCGCCTTTTTGGTGGCGTCGAACGCTGTGGTGTCATCCTTGAAATACTGGACGAGGGTGCCGGGCTCTGGTCCTTCGTAAAGGATCTTCGCCTTGCCCTCGTAAACGAGCCTGCGACGGCTTCCGGACATGAATGGGTTCCTGCGCGGCCAGAAGCGCCGCGTTCAAGGGGGTTTAGACAATTGCGCGGGGATTCTCAACGCGGCGTCCCGGTACGGACGGGGCGGGTCTTGAGATTTCCGCAGCGGTGACGCACATCCTGCCCCCAGAATCTTCAGGAGAGATCCATGGCCGGCTTCGAGGACCGCAAGAAAGCGCAGGAAGGCAAGTTCGCCCACGACCAGGAACTGGTCTTCAAAGCGACCGCCCGGCGCAACAAGCTGCTGGGACTGTGGGCGGCCGGGAAACTGGGCCTCAACGAAGCCGATGCGGCCGCCTATGCAGCCAGCGTCGTGAAGGCCGATTTCGAGGAAGCGGGCGACGACGACGTGCTGCGCAAGGTGAAAGCCGACCTCGACGCCAAGGGTGCGGGCCTGTCCGAACACCAGATCCGCCGTGAAATGGACGATCTGATGAAGACGGCCATGGAGCAGGTGAAGGCGGGCTGAGGACCGCCGGGACCGGTTTTCCGCCGGTCTTTGCCTAGGTTACGATCGCCGTTTAACCGTATGTAACGGTTGAATGCCTGTCGGCCTTGTCCCTGCCGCCGTAATTGGCGCGGGGGGAATTAAGCATGACCATGATCGATTCGCCGTCCGGCGAATGCAGCACGGCACGCCCTGCGGCGCCGCAGCGCCGGTGACGTCATGCCCGTCGTCAAGTTCTTGTGTGCGCCCCTGCGCCTCTGGAAATCTTTCGCGAATCCGATCATAATTATAATATCATTAGGCATCTTGGGCCGCGGAGATAAAAATTACGTAAACTATGCAGTTTGGGTCGGTCATGACGGCTGAGAAGGGTACTGTCACCGCTGCTGAAATCATGCGGAATTTCGGTTACTGGCAGCAACAAGCACTCACAAGGCCATTGATTGTAACCCATCACGGTCGGGCCAGGGTGATGCTTATCTCCACCGACCATTATGAAGACATCACGGCCTCAGGATTTCCGCCCGCCTTGGGTGACCAGAGCGATCTGCTGTCGGAGGTGCTGGATCATTCGAGCGAAGGCTTCGCGGTCCATGACCGTGATTTCAGAATACTTCGCATGAACCGGACTGCTCTGGCCTGGCTGGGCGTCAGCGCCGGAGACATCATCGGCAAGACGACGCACGAGTTTCTGAACCGGCGGCATTCGGCTGTCTTCGACAGCATGGTGCAGCGCGTCTTCCGCACCGGTGAAGCGGTCAGTTACGAACTGGCCGGAGCCGGGCTGCGGGCGCGGCCGCTGCGGGTGCATTCATTCCCGTTCGGCGAAAATGTCGGGTCGGCCTTCGTCGATATCACCGAAGAGGAAACGTTGGCGGAATCGGCCGCAGTCCTGGAGGCGGAGCAGATCGCGCTGGAGCTGCTGGGCCTGGCGGCGACCGTCGAGATCGACGCCAATGGCCGCATCGCCGGAGCGAATGGCGTTCTGGCCCAGATGACCGGCCTGCACGCTGCGGACCTCGACGGGTCGATGATCGGCGATCTGTTCGAGCCGGACTCCGGGGCGGCGGTCCGCGAGACGATATCTTCGGTCATCGCGGATTCGCGGAGCCGTGCAGTGCCCGCTGTGCTCCGGATCGGAAACCGCTCGCGGCGCGAGGTCTCGGTCAGCATTGCACCGCTGAAGCGCGGCATGGCCGTCAACGGCGTCATCGCCGTGATCACCGCGCGCATGGCGCAGGGCCGGGCCGTGTTTCCTGCCGAAGGAACGGAAAAGGTATGAGCAAGCCGCCGCCGGAGACGGATGTGTCCGCGTCGAAGAGCGTCACGGCTGCGGAAATCATCCGCAATTTCGGCCACTGGCAGCATCTGGCCCTGGAAGAGCCGCTGGCCATCACCCATCACGGACGCGCCCGCGTGATGCTGATCAGCGCCGACACCTATGAGCGTCTGGCGACGCGCCGGCAGCCGCACGCGGCGGAGCCGATCGAGCTGCTGCAGTTCGTCGAGAACTGCTATGAGGGATTTCTCGCCTACGACGCCGATCTGCGGCTCACCTATATGAACCGTGTGGCCGAAAATTATTTCGGCAGGAGCAAGGCCGACTGGCTGGGCAAGCATGTCGACGATGGCAGTCAGGGGCCGATCAATCCGTTCATCCGCAGCATGATGGAACGGGTGCTGAAGACCGGCGAAGCGTCCGAATACGAAGCCGAATCGAAGATATTTCCGGGGCGGCGGCTGAGTCTGCGGACGTTTCCCTATCGGGGCGGCGTCGCCACGCTGTTCCAGAACCACACCGAGCGCGAGCGGCTGCGCACGCTTGGGGAAACCGCCAGGGCGATGCGTCTGGCCGTTCAGCAGACCGGACAGACCGCCGTCGTGAAGCTGGATGCGCGCGGCTGGATGGACACCGTCGATCCTGTCTTCACGCAGATGACCGGATTCGAGGCCACCGACCTGAAAGGCATCCGGCTGATCAACTGCGTCGTGCCGCAGGATCGCCGCCATGTGCAGCAGTTCTTCGACGAGGTCGGCGCGCAGATGAAGAGCGGTGTGTTCACCGCGAGGGTCATCGTCAAGAACGGCGAGGAGCGGCGCTTCAATATCGCCGTGGCGCCGGTTCTGTATGACTACAATCCGCGGGGCTTGCTGCTGCTGCTGAGCCGCGCGGACGAGGCGAAAGACGCCTAGAAGTCCGCGCGCGCGAGGCCCGCGCCAGCGAAGATCACGATCAGCCAGCCGGCCGGCGATCGGTCAGGCGTGTGACAGCATCAGCTCAACGCAACCTGGAACTTTTCACGGCCGGACGGCGTTTGGCTGGTGATATCCAAGGAGAGTCCGATGGCTGATCTGGTGACGACGGCAGGCAAGGCGTTGAAGACGGTTGGACCGTCGCTGAAATCTATGGAGACGACCCTGGCGCGGCAGGCGAAGCCGCTGATGAAGACGCTGGGCCGTCTCGACGCGGCGACGCTCGCCAAGATGGGCGGCGGCGCGGCGGCGGTGGCGGCGCTCTACTATGCCGCCCGGGCCTTGATCGGCGGCGGGGCGGAGGGCGCGAAGGAAGTGAAGGCGTCGGCCGGCCGGGTCGCCAAGGCGGCGAAGTCGGGCGCGGCGCCGTCGGCCCGGAAGGCGCGGGCGGCGGCAGGCAATGTGATGAAGCGCGGCAAGGCGGCGGCGTCGAAGGCCAAGACGGCGCCTAAAAAGGCAGCCGCGAAGCCGCGCGCGAAGAAGGCGGGCTGACCCTTCCGGCGAGAATCGGCGCTGCCGCGAGGCAGCGCACGCGCGCGGGAAAAATCCAGCCGAACCTAATCAGGGCGCATTGAGAATGGCGGCGGCGGCGGCGAGCGTTCCGGCGCGGATCGCCGCCTCGTCTGCCGGAATTGCGTGCGTGTCCTGGTGACGGTGCATCGCCATCCAGGTGATAAGTTCGACCACGGCCCGCGCGGCGACGACATTTGACGCCGCCTGACCGGGCCGCCGGGCGACGAGACGGCCGAACGCTTCCAGATAGCGGCTTTTGATGTCGGCTTCGTAGAGATTGCGGATCTGCGGCAGGTCGCGGGCGCAGGCATCGAGCAGGCGGAGCAGGACACGGTTCGCCGCTATCAGATCGTAAAGTTCGGCCGTGACACCTGCGAAGGCGGCAGGCGAGGGGCGGCCGCGCGTCGCGAGCGCGGCGTCGAGCCGCGGCCAGACGGCATTGGTGCGGCCGAACGCGTGCAGGAGATCGCGGATCGCCGTCCAGCCGGGAAAGGCGAGGGGCGTCTCGGTTTCAGCCGGGCCTTTACCGGCCGCCTCGGCCAGCGCGGCGTGGAACAGCGCCTCCTTCCCCGCGACATAGAGATAGACGGTGCCGACCGAGGTTCCGGCGGCGCGGGCGACATCCGCGATCTGGGTGGCGGCATAGCCGCCCCACGAGAACGCCCGGATCGCCGCCGCGACGATGGAAGACTGCCGTCCTTCGGCGCGCCGCCGCATGACGCCTCTTTTAATGAATGAACAATTCAGTTATTAAAACGCGGATCGCGCATCGCTTCAAGGGGAAATTCCCATGACATTCGCTCTGGCCGTTCTCGCCGCCGCGTCGTGGGCGTTCTATGGCGGCGATGCCGGCGGACAGAAATTCAGCGCGGCGGCGGAGATCACGCCCGCCAATGTGGACGAGCTGATTCCGGCCTGGAGCTATTCGACCGGCGACATGCAGCGCCGCGACCCGGCGGTGATCAGGCGCATGAAGATGCAGACGACGCCGATCCTGGCGGACGGGCGGCTTTTGATGTGTACGCCGTTCAACGAGATCATCGCGCTCGATCCGGGCACAGGGCGCGAGCTGTGGCGTCATGACCCGCAGGTGGATACCAGCCGCAAGCCGGGCAACGGCTTCAACTGCCGCGGCGTCGCAGCGTGGAGCGATCCAACGGCGGCGTCGGACGCCGCCTGCGCGCGCCGTGTCTTCACCGGCACCTCGGACGGGCGGCTGATCGCGGTGGATGCGCAGACGGGCGCGCCCTGCGCCGCCTTCGGCGAGGGCGGGACGGTGCGCATCGACTGGGGCATGGCGGAAGTCTATCCCGGCGAGGTGCAGATTTCGTCCGCGCCGGTGGTGGCGGGCGACCGGATCATCGTCGGCTCGGCGATCTCGGACAATCGGCGCCTCGCCGCGCCGCACGGAACGGTGCGCGCCTATGACGCCCGCAGCGGGGCGCTGGCCTGGACCTTCGATCCCATCCCGCGCCGTGCCGACGATGCCGTCGCAGCGACGTGGGGCGACGGGTGGCGGGATGCCGGCCATGCCAATGTCTGGGCGCCGATGTCAGTGGACGAGGGCCGGGGCCTCGTCTTCCTGCCGACCTCATCGCCCAGTCCCGATTTCTTCGGCGGTCTGCGTCCCGGTGCGAACGCCCACGCCGATTCGGTGGTGGCGCTGGAGGCCGCGACGGGGCGGCTCGTCTGGAGCTTCCAGACCGTGCATCACGATGTCTGGGACTATGACCTGCCGGCCCAGCCGGTGCTGGCGACGCTGAAGCTGGGCGGCGTGCCGCGCGATGTCGTCATCCAGGGGACCAAGCAGGGCTTCATCTTCGTACTCGACCGCGAGACCGGCGCGCCCGTCTTTCCGGTGGAGGAACGGCCGGTGCCGCAGGACGGCGCGCCGGGCGAGGCGTTGTCGCCGACCCAGCCCTTTCCGGCAGACCTGCCGGCGCTGACGCCGCAACGCATCGCGCCGGAGGACGCCTTCGGGCTCATCCCCTTCTATGACGGCGCGGCCTGCCGCGATGCGCTGGCCGCGAGCCGCAACGAGGGTCTTTATACGCCGCCCTCGCTTCAGGGGACGGTGCTGTTCCCCTTCACCGGCGGCGGCATCAACTGGGGCGGCGTCGCGGTCGATGCGGAGCGGGGCGTCATCTACGCCAACACCTCGCGCGCGGTGCATCGCATCACGCTGTTTCCGGCAAGCGAGCTTGAGGCGATGCGGGCGGCGCATCCGGGCAAGGAAGTCTCGGCGCAGGAGGGCGCGCCCTTCGGCATGATGCGCGAGGCGCTGCTGTCGCCGCTGGGCATGCCCTGCAACGCGCCGCCCTGGGGCGCGCTGGTGGCGCTGGACCTCAACACCAGGCAGATCCGTTTCGAGGCGACGCTCGGCACGACGGAGGCGCTGGCTCCGCGGGGCCTGACGCTCGCCTATGGCACGCCGGCGCTGGCGGGGCCGATCGTGACGCGGGGCGGGCTGATCTTCACCGGCGCCGCGATGGACCAGTATCTGCGCGCCTTCGACGCCGCGACGGGCGAGGAGTTGTGGCAGGGGCGGCTGCCGGCGCCGGGCATCGCAACGCCGATAAGCTATGAATGGGAAGGCAGCCAGTATGTGGTGATCGCCGCAGGCGGCCATTCCGAAGCGCCGTCCGACGTGCCGCGCGGCGACAGCCTCGTCGCCTTCCGTCTGCCGAAAGCGGGCGAGGCGGGACCATCGCTGTGGTCGCGCACCATCGACCGGCCGGGCGGACGGTTCTACGCGCTGAGCGCGGCGAGCCTTGCGGGTCTCGGCCTGCTGGTCTTCGCGGCGGTGCGGTTCAGGCGCGCCCGAAGACGCGCGTGAAGATCGCGTCCACCTGCTTCAGATGGTGGCCGAGGTCGAACAGGGCTTCGATCGCGGCGGGTTTCAGCGCCTTCGTCACCTCGGCGTCGGCCAGGAGATTCTGAAGGAAGGTGGGCGCTTCGACGCCGTTATGCATCGCGCGCCACACCGGCATCGCGTTGCGCTGGACCAGGCGGTAGGCGTCTTCGCGCTGCACGCCGGCCTGGGTGAGCGCCAGCAGCACGCGCTGCGAATGGACGAGGCCGCCCAGGAGATCGAGATTGCGCTGCATGCGCTCTGGATAGATCACCAGCTTCTCGACCACGTCGGCGAGGCGGTGCAGGGCGAAGTCGAGCGTGATGGTGGCGTCGGGGCCGATATAGCGCTCGACGGAGGAGTGCGAGATGTCGCGCTCGTGCCAGAGGGCGACGTTCTCGAGCGCGGGCGTCACGTAGCCGCGCACCATGCGGGCGAGGCCGGTGAGGTTTTCGGTGAGGACCGGGTTGCGCTTGTGCGGCATGGCCGACGAACCCTTCTGCCCTTCGGAGAAGAACTCCTCGGCTTCCAGAACTTCGGTGCGCTGGAGGTGGCGGATTTCGGTCGCGAGATTTTCGATCTGACCGGCGACGACGCCGAGCGCCGCGAAGAACGCCGCGTGACGGTCGCGCGGAATGATTTGCGTCGAGACAGGCTCGGGCGCGAGGCCGAGTTTCTGCGCGACGTGTTCCTCGACGCGCGGATCGACCTGCGCGAACGTGCCGACGGCGCCGGAGATGGCGCAGGTGGCGATCTCGGCCCGCGCCGTCACGAGACGGGCGCGGGCGCGCTGGAAGGCGGCGTGGTGGCCGGCGAGCTTCACGCCCATCGTGGTCGGCTCGGCATGGATGCCGTGGCTGCGGCCGATGGTGGGGGTGAGCTTGTGTTCTTTCGCGCGCGTCTCCAGCGCGGCGAGGACGCGATCGACGCCGGCGATGAGAAGGTCGGACGCGCGGGCGAGCTGAACCGACAGGCAGGTGTCGAGTACGTCCGACGAGGTCATGCCCTGGTGGACGAAGCGGCTGTCCGGACCGATGAATTCGGCGAGGTGGGTGAGGAAGGCGATGACGTCGTGCTTCACCTCGCGTTCGATCGCGTCGATCTTCGCGACGTCGAAGACGGCGTCGTTGCCTTTTTCCCAGATGGTTTTCGCGGCTTCCTTCGGAATGACGCCGATCTCGGCCAGCGCCTCGCAGGCATAGGCCTCGATCTCGAACCAGATGCGGAATTTCGTTTCGGGACTCCAGATGGCGGTCATCTGGGGGCGGGCATAGCGCGGGATCATGGGCTGTTCCGGTGGTTTGCGGCTCCCTGTCTCACATGCGGACGAAGCGGGCAACGCGCCGCGACACAATTTCGCCTGTTCCGGCGCGGAAAACCCCGCTACCCAAACCCTGCCGGATTCCTTCCGGCTTCGTTTCCTGAAGGAATTCCAAAGCCATGAAACGTCTGATGTTCGCCCTGGCCGCCGCCGCTGCGTTCGCCGCGCCCGCTCTGGCCGAAGAAACCACCGCCGACCTGCGCCAGGCCGCGATCGACAAATGCGTCGCGGCCGGCACCGGGGCGGAAGCCGATCAGGCGGCGACGATGTGCACCTGCCTGGTCGACGGCATGATCGAGAAGATCCCGGGCGAGGACGGCGTGAAGATGCTGAAGCTGCTGATCGCCGATCCGAAGTCGCCGGAAGAGGCTGGCGCCGCGCTGGGCGTGCCGCCCGCCGACGCCCAGGCCTTCATCGAAGCCCATATGCAGACCGTCGGGGAAGTCTCCGCGTCCTGCCTGCCGCAGTGAAACGGCGAAGCGCCGCTGAGGAGAGCTGAAATGAAGAAGACCGTTGCCGCCGCCGCCTTCGCCCTGTTCGCGCTGGCCGTTCCGGCGCAGGCCGATGACACCGTCGACAGCCTGAAGTCCCAGGCGCTGGAGACCTGCAAGAAGGAGATGAGCGGCGGCGAGGCCAATGCCGAAGTCGACAAGGTTTGCGGCTGCGTGGTCGACAACATCGTCACGGCGTTCGGCGAGGATGCGCCCAGGATGCTGAAGATCCTGGGCGCCAATCTGAATCCGTCCGACGTGGCGGAGATCGCCAAGCTGCTGGGCATGAGCGAGGCCGAGGCGAAGACGTTCGTCGAAGCGGCCGACGAGAAGATGGACACGGTGATGGACACCTGCATGCCGTCATGAGGCGTCAGGTGAAGAACACCCCGACGACGCAGAAATAGCCGATCGCAATCGCGACCAGGATCATGCAGCCGCCCGGCCGGTCTTTGTTGGACCGGTCGGTGATGGGCGAGGTGGCGATCACCGCGCACACCAGCAGCACGAGCAGCAATATCCCCTTGAAGATCAGCGTGCCGACAAGGGCGAGCCAGCCGCCCTGACGGTCGAGCCAGGCATCGACCGCATCGAGATCGAAGCCGAGCAGCACCAGCGCCAGCCCGATCAGGAAAAAGACGAGGAACAGGAAGGTCAGCAGCACCGACGAGGCGCTGCCGAACCTGATGCCCGGCGCGACGGTGGGGAAGAACCGCGCCCATTCCCACAGCCAGGCGAGGAAACGCCCCATCGCGCCGCGCGGCTATTCTTCTTCCACTACGCTCATCACGCTGGTTGCGAGGATGTGGGTGTCGCCCATGATGTATTTCGCCTCGGTGCGCGCGACGAAGCCGTTTCCTTCCGGCTTCGAGCCGAACATGTAGGAAGCAGTGCCGGGGATGCCGCTGTCGGCGGTGGCCTTGCCGAAGACGGTGTCGAGATCGGCGACCGGCGCGCCGAGGCCGGGGAGGCCCGTGGTGAGGCCGATCGGCGTTTCCAGCTTGGTGCAGCCGGGCGGCGTTTCGTCGGGCGCGTATTCGGTTGCGATGCCGGAGACGAGCTGGGCGTTCGCATCGACGGCGTAGAACCAGGTGAGGCTGGCGCCCCCGGTGCCGATGGCGGGCGCGGCGTAGCAGAGCCAGGCGAAGCTCGCCTCCTCGCCGGTCGTGTTGACCTCGCCGCCGAATTTCGCGGCGACTTCAGCGAGCGTGGTCTTCTCAAGTTCGATCTTCATGCCGCCTGCGGTGATCGCGACATCCGGTGACTTGCTCGCCTCGTTCGCGCTGCCGGGAAGACCGTCATTGAGCAGCGACAGGCCGGGCGTGCTGCCGGGATCGATGGTGGCGGCGAGGGCGGCGCCGGCGAGCAGAGCGGCGGCGAGACATGAGCGGTACATGGCTGTCCTTGTCGACAAGGTGGTATTGGCCGACACGGGATGCGAACGGCGTGCCAAACGCAATGCGGAATGAGAGGATGCGACGATAAGGACGACGAAGCGATGGACCGAACTCTTTCGGGCGTTGCCGAAGATTTCGCCTGAATTTCGTCAGCGCGGCGCGAGTATGATGTAGGGTCCGAGCAACTTTCGACGATCCTCATCCCAGGCCGTGCTGAAAGTGTGCAGTGCCATGACGAAGCCTGACTGGCTGAAATCGACATAAACGCCGTCTACCAATTTGAAGGTCGAGAACCCTCGTTTGGTCGCGGCGCCGGTCTCGTCTATCTGGTAGATATCGTGATCGCCAATGGCGATGACTGTCGGCCCCAAAGTGACAACGCCAGAGAATCCAACCGTTTCAAAATCATCGATTTCTCCGTCGGGGCCGGGCTTCTTGCTTTTGGACCATGCGTTGAAGTCGAAATAGAGCCTGCGCACTCTATCGCCGCAAATTTCCAAAACCCGGCCGCCAGCGTAGGCCATGGCGACTGTTGCAACGAGGCAATCCGGGTTCCATGGCGCGGTGGTAAGGCCCGTGACGGGAGCGCAAGCGGAGTCCAAAGGCCGTTGGCAGTGGAGGCCACCAGAAGATTTGTCTTCGATGACCGTAAGCGCGCCCGAAGTCATGTCGATGCGCTGGAGACCGCCTCCCCATTCGCCTTGATCAAAGCCAAGATAGAGATGTCTGCCGTTCTTAAGAATTTTCGGGCGCGCGCCATAGTGCTCGGACGTGGCGGGTGGCTGTCCGCCCGGGGGGACGGCGATCTCGATGGCGTGCTGAACATCGCCAGCGAGAACGACGACGCGGCGAGATGTCAGAATGATCGACTCTGTATCCGTGAACGTCATCGCGGCGAATTCGTCTCCGTTTGAGGAGATCGTCGCGACCAACTGCCAGTCAGATCCGTCGAATTGGCGCAGGCCCCAAGTTTCGCAGGCGGCGTCAAGGCAAGTCAAAGCGGTCACATCGCCCGTTCTGCGGCCAAGACCCAATATCTTGCTGTCGATGTTGACGGGTTCGCGCTTGTCTGAGGTTTCCAAAAGAGATGAAAGCTGGTCCTTGGCCGACAACAGCCAAAGTCTGCCGTGCGAAAAGACGGCCTGGTCGATACGCTCCGACCAGCTGTCTTTGGACGGATAAACCTCCGGCGGCCGATCTTGGTAGTCGTCAGTTGCCGGCGTTGCGCGGTCCTGTGATGGCGCGGATAGGGATAGGGAAGCACCGATGGCAAAGGCGGCGACAAGGGCGCTGGCAACACGAATTGAGAGTTTCGTGGTCTTCGTTGCCCGCGCCGTTGATTGTGATGGGTGGGTGCTCAACGTGCGATTATGTCCCTATCCCGCCCATCGCGAGGTATTTGATCTCGAGATAGTCGTCGATGCCGTATTTGCTGCCTTCGCGGCCGGTGCCGCTCTCCTTGATGCCGCCGAACGGGGCGACCTCGGTGGAGATGATGCCCTCGTTGATGCCGACGATGCCGTATTCCAGCGCCTCGGCCACACGCCAGACGCGGCCGATGTCGCGGGCGTAGAAATAGGAGGCGAGGCCGTAGGGCGTGTCGTTGGCGAGGCGGATGGCCTCAGCCTCGTCCTTGAAGCGGAAGAGGGTGGCGACAGGGCCGAAGATTTCCTCGCGCGCGATCTCCATGTCGGGCGTCACCTCGGTCATCACGGTCGGCGTGTAGAAGGTGTGGCCGAGAGGATGGCGCAGGCCGCCGGTGGCGATGCGGGCGCCTTTCTTCACGGCGTCGGCGACCAGTTCCTCGACCTTGCGGACGGCCTTTTCCTCGATCAGCGGGCCTTGCTGGACGCCGTCGCTGAGGCCGTCGCCGACTTTCAGTGCGGCGGCGGCTTTCGTGAGCTTCTCGGCGAAGGCGTCGTAAACGCCGTCCTGCACCAGAATGCGGTTCGCGCAGACGCAGGTCTGGCCCATGTTGCGGTATTTCGAGGCCATCGCGCCCGCGACGGCGGCGTCGAGATCGGCGTCGTCGAAGACGATGAAGGGCGCGTTGCCGCCCAGCTCCATGCTGACCTTCTTCACCGTCGAGGCGCACTGGGCGATGAGCTGTTTTCCAACAGGCGTGGAGCCGGTGAAGGTGAACTTCCGCACCAGAGGATGGGTGGTCAGCTGCTGGCCGACCTCGGACGATTTGTTCGAGGTGACGACGTTGAAGACACCTTTGGGAATGCCGGCGCGGTGGGCGAGTTCGGCGAGCGCCAGCGCCGAGAGCGGCGTCAGCTGGGCGGGCTTCAGCACCACGGGGCAGCCGGCGGCGAGCGCCGGGCCTGCCTTGCGGGTGATCATGGCGTTGGGGAAATTCCACGGCGTGACGGCGCCGACGACGCCGATGCCCTGTTTCAGCGTGATGACGCGGCGGCCATGCGCGAAGGTGGGAATGACGTCGCCATAGAGGCGTTTGCCCTCTTCCGCGAACCACTCGATGAAGCTGGCGCCATAGGCGACCTCGCCGCGCGATTCCGCCAGAGGCTTGCCCTGTTCGGCGGTCATGATGACCGCGAGGTCTTCCTGGTTCGCCAGCATCAGCTCGAACCATTTGCGCATCAGGGCGGCGCGTTCTTTCGCGAGGAGGCCCTGCCAGGGGGCGAGCGCCGCGTGCGCGGCTTCGATGGCGCGGACCGTTTCGGCGGCGCCCATGTCCGCCGCCCGGGCGATGGTCTCGCCGGTTGCGGGGTTCACGACCGCGAAGGTGCCGCCATGGTCTGCGTCGACGAAGGCGCCGTTCACATAGGCCTGTGACTTGAGAAGGCTGGAATCTTTGATCTTCATGGTATGAGGACTCTCTCTTTCGGCCTTCAGATTACAGCGCGGCTTCACCGTCGCGCCACGGGAGATATGCATGCGCGGCACCTATGGTTCTTTCGTGGTGGTGAGCCTGCTCGCCTTCATGGGCGGCGGCATCCTGTCGGTGGTTGACCTGCTGCCGCGCCATGCCGGGGCGGCGACGCCGCAGGTGGCGGCGGCGGCCCCCGGAACGGCGGTGACGCCGGGCGCGCCGCCGGTTGCAGCGAAGAAGGACCACACGGTCACCGCGCCGTTCGGGGCGACGCGCGACGATCCCTATTACTGGCTGAACGAGAAGGAGAACTCCGAGGTTCTCGCCTATCTGGAGGCCGAGAACGCCTATGCCGCCGGGATGCTGAAGCCGCAGGCGGCGCTGCAGGACGAGATCTACGCCGAGCTGGAGAAGCGGGCGAGCCTCGCCGACAAGGACGTGCCGTGGCCGATGGACGGCTATTGGTACGAGACGCGCTATGCCGAGGGCGCCGACTATCCGGTGATCGTGCGTCACGAGGGCAGCGCGACCGGGCCGGAGACCGTGGTGCTGGACGTGCCGGCGCTGGCGGCGAGCCACGAGCAGTATTTCATGCGGAACTGGGAGGTCAGCCCGGACGGCGCGAAGGTCGCTTTCGCGGTCGACTTCAAGGGCGACCGGATCTGCGAGATCTTCGTGCGCGATATCGCAACGAACGCGGTGACCTCCACCGGCATCAAGAACGCCAGCACCGATATCGTGTGGAGCGCCGACGGCAAGGCGATCATCTATACCGGCCTCGACGGCATGGTGCGCGGCTATCAGGCCAGGCGTCACGTTCTGGGCCGGCCCGCCGCCGACGACCAGATCCTGCTGCAGGAGGACGACACGACCTTCGAGGTGGGCGTACAGCAGAGCCGCTCGCGCAAGCTGGCGATCATCACCGTCGGCCATGCCCAGCGTGACGAGATTCTGGCGGTCTCGACCTCCGCCATCGATCCCAAGCCGGTCATGCTGGTGCCGCGTGCGCTGAACGTGCGGGCGAGCGCCGATCACCTCGACGGCAAGTTCTACATCCTCACCAACGATTCCGCCGGCGACCGCAAGATCGTGGTGACGCCCGACACCGCGCCTTCGCTGGCGAGCGCGGTGGCGATCGTGCCCGAGACCAAGGGCCGCTACATCGACGACATGGCGCTGTTCGATCATTTCATCGCCGTGCAGGAAACCCACGACGCGGTGACGACGATCCGCATCGTCGACCGCGAAACGGGCGCGGCGATCAGCGCGCCCGATTTCGGGCCGCTGGGCGTCGCCACGCTCGACATCAACCACGACGCCGCGCTGGACACGCTGCGGGTCAGCTTCGACAGCGCGACGACGCCCAGCGTGCTGTACGATGTCGACATGGGAACGGGCGCGGTGACCGAGCTGAAGAAAAGTCCGGCCTGGACCTGGTTCGATCCCACGAAATACGAAGCCGCGCGCCTCATCGCGCCGGCCAAGGATGGCACCGGCGTGCCGGTGACGCTGCTGTGGCGCAAGGATCTCTTCAAGCCGGGCGCCAACCCGATGCTGGTCTATGGCTATGGCGCCTATGGCATCTCCAGCGAGCCGGGCTTCTATCGCAACTTCATCAGTCTGGTGGATCGCGGCTTCGTGCTGGCCATCGCGCATGTGCGCGGCGGCCGCGATATGGGCGATGCCTGGTATCAGGGCGGCCGCATGGCCAACAAGATGAACACCTTCACCGACTTCATCGCGGCCACCGAAAGCGCCATCGCCAGCGGCTATGCCGACCCCAAGAAGGTCTATGCGATGGGCGGTTCGGCCGGCGGGTTGCTGATGGGCGCGGTGCTGAATCTCGACGGCACGCTGTATGACGGCGTGGTCGCGCAGGTGCCGTTCGTCGACGTGCTGACCACCATGCTGGACGACACGATCCCGTTGACCACGTTCGAGTACGAGGAGTGGGGCAACCCCAACCTCCAGGAACAGTATGGCTGGATGGCGCTCTACAGCCCCTATGACAATGTCGCGGCCAAGAACTATCCGGCGCTGTTCGTGCTGACCGGCCTCAACGACAGCCAGGTCGGCTATTTCGAGCCGGCCAAGTGGGTGGCGCGCCTGAGAGCGACGAAGACCGACCAGAACCCGCTGCTCTTCACCACCAATATGGGCGCGGGCCATTCGGGCAATTCCGGCCGGACCGGACCGGTCGCCGACCGGGCCAAGGTCTATGCCTGGCTGCTGACCCGGGCCGGTATGCGCTGAGGCCCGAAATCGCGTAGGGCAACTCCGCATTTTTCTTGATCTCGGTTCCGTTTCGGGGTCTTCTGGCGGCAAGGCATCGCCAGAAGACGCCACCTGAAAAACGCGAAACGGGAGCGAGATCATGAGCCAAGCTGTCGAAAAGCCGGTGATTCACACGGCGCTGCGCGAAAAGACCGACAAGAGCTGGGACTACCCGCACGATGTCTGGTCGATCCCGCTCGACAAGCTGGATGTGGCCCAGCCGGAAATCTTCCGTGACGACAAGCAGTGGGAGTATTTCGAGCGCCTGCGCCAGGAAGCGCCGATCCACTACTGCGCGGATTCGAAGTTCGGCCCGTACTGGTCGATCACCAAGTACAACGACATCATGGCGGTGGACACGAACCACAAGGTGTTCTCGTCCGAGAGCGGCATCACCATCATCGACCAGCAGGAAGACTTCGTCCTGCCGATGTTCATCGCGATGGACCCGCCCAAGCACGATCAGCAGCGCAAGGTCGTCAGCCCCATCGTCGCGCCGGACAATCTGGCGAAGCTGGAAGGTACGATCCGTTCCCGCGTGAAGCAGATCTTCGACACGCTGCCGCGCAACGAGACGTTCGACTGGGTCGACAAGGTGTCGATCGAACTCACCACGCAGATGCTGGCGACGCTGTTCGATTTTCCGTTCGAGGAGCGCCGCAAGCTGACGCGCTGGTCGGATGTCGCCACGGCCGATCTCAATTCAGGCATCGTGGAATCGGAAGAGGCGCGCCGCGCCGAGCTGCTGGAATGCGCTGAGTATTTCATCAATCTCTGGAACGAGCGCGTGAACGCGACCGAGCCGGGGAACGATCTCATCACCATGCTGGCGCATGGTGAGTCGACCCGGAACATGGACAAGATGGAGTATCTGGGAAACCTGATCCTCCTGATCGTCGGCGGCAACGACACGACGCGCAACTCGCTGACCGGCGGCCTGTTCGCCATGTCGCAGTTCCCCGAACAGTTCGAGAAGCTGAAGGCCAATCATGGCCTGGTGGAGAACGCGGTCAGCGAAATCATCCGCTGGCAGACGCCGCTCGCCCATATGCGCCGCATCGCGATGGAAGACGTGGTGATGGGCGGCAAGACCATCCGCAAGGGCGACAAGGTGGTGATGTGGTATGTCTCGGGCAACCGCGACGAGACCGTGATCCCCAATCCGAACGTGCTGGATATCGAGCGCCCGCGCGTGCGCCAGCATCTCTCGTTCGGCTTCGGCATCCATCGCTGCGTCGGCAACCGCCTCGCCGAGATGCAGCTGAAGATCGTGTGGCAGGAAATCCTGAACCGTCTCGCCAGCGGCGAGTTCAAGGATATCGTCGTGGAAGCCCCGCCGACGCGCGTCTTGTCGGCCTTCGTGAAGGGCTATGACCACATGCCGGTGCGCATCGTCGCCTGACGGCGCGGCCCCGGACGGACGGCGGCGTCAGTAGCGGCCGTTCGTGTTCGGCAGGCCGCCCGGCATCTGGGTCGGATCGTTCTGCTGCGGCGAGATCCGGGGCGCTTCCTTCTTCGGCTCGCTGCGCGACGGCGCCGTCGCCATTTCGATCGCCGTCACGCGCCCGTCCCGTTCCCTGTCGGCAAAACCGAAGGTCGTTTCGTAGCGCGCGGCGAACGTGTCGCGGTCGATGCGGCCGGTGCCGCTCCAGTCGATCAGGGAGGACGTGTCGCAGGTTCCTGTCCTCGCCTCGTTGACCTTCGTGATCTCGAAACCGGACAGGTAGCCGTCGCCGTCGAGGTCAAGCGTCTTGAACGTCACGTCGAGGCCGGCCTGCAGTTCTTCCCATGTCAGCGAGCCGTCGGCGTTCCTGACGAACGGACCGAGCAGGCAATTCGCCGACGAGGCGGTCTGCTGCTGCTTGAACGTCAGCGGCTTGGGTCCGGCGCAGGAGGCGAGCGCGATGGCGGCCAGGGCGAGTGTCAGTCGTGCGTTCATGGGAGACATCCGGTCTGCAGATCTGCGGCGGGATTATACTGATGTTCGTCGGCTGCCAATATCGCGTCAGCCGGGACCGTCGGCGCTGCCCCTCGGCGGGGCGATGCCGCGGCGCGGGCGGCCTGCGGCCTCGATCTCGGCGACATCCAGAATACCGTCCTCGTCGGTATCGGCGCGATCGAACAGCGTGAAAATCCGGGCGGCATAAGCCGTATAGGTCATGCGTCCCGCGCCTTCCCAGTCGATCACAGGCTCGCTGTCGCAGCGCTGGCCGCGTGTGGCGTTGAGGGCGGCGATCTCGTTCTTCTGCAGCGCGCCGTCGCCGCTGGTGTCGGCGGCGGCAAACTCGGCCCGAAGCCCGGCGTCCAGCGCGCTGCGTTCGACGCTGCCGTCTGGGCCGGCATAGGTTTTGATGCGGCAGTTCACGGCCGCCGTCATTTCAGCGGAGGTCGTCGACATGCCGCGCCCGCCCGGCCCTCCGGGGCCGCGCGGCCCGCCATGCCCGCAGGCGGCAAGGGCGAGGGCGGGTGCCAAGGCGAGAACAGCGAGGCGAATGGGCGGCATCGGCAGGCTCCGGGCGATCAGTTTGAACGGGTGGCGTGGCGCGATCCGTCGGCGCTCACAGCAGGCCCAGCTCGCGGAAGCTGGCGTGGCCGGCGCGGCCGATGACCAGATGATCGTGAACCGTGACGCCCAGCGGCTTGGCGGCGGCGGCGATGGCCTTGGTCATGTCGATATCGGCGCGGCTGGGGGTCGGGTCGCCGCTGGGGTGGTTGTGGACGAGGATGATCGACGACGCACCGACCTCGAGCGCACGCTTGACGATCTCGCGCGGATAGACGGGCGTGTGGTCGATCGTGCCTTCGGCCATCAGCGCATCGTCGATGAGGCGGTTCTTGCGGTCGAGCAGGAGCACGCGGAACTGTTCGACCGGCGCGCGGGCGATATTCGCCTTGCAGTAGTCGAGCAGCGCCGTCCACGACGAGATCAGCGGCTTCTTGTAAACCTGCTTCTTCGCCAGGCGGATGGCGGATGCTTCGATCACCTTGATCAGCCCGACCGACACGTCGCTCAAGCCCATCGTGCGCAGGCGCTCCGCCGGCGCGGCGAGGGCTTCTTCGAACGAGCCGAAGGTCGCGATGATCTGCTTGGCGAGCGGCTTGGTGTCCTTGCGCGGTATGGCGCTGAACAGCAGAAGCTCGATCAGTTCGTGATCGGCGAGCGCATCGGCGCCGGCTTTGAGGAAACGCGCGCGCAGACGTTCGCGATGGCCGGCATGCGGCGAGGCTTTGGCGGGCGCGTCGTCAGCCTCAGACGCCATAAGGCGGCTTGTGCAGTCCGGCGGGCGAGAGCGTGAAGATCTCGTGGCCCGTTTCGGTGACGCCGATGCAGTGTTCGAACTGGGCCGACAGCGACTTGTCGCGGGTCACGGCGGTCCAGCCGTCGGAGAGCAGCTTCACGCGCCAGTCGCCGGCGTTGATCATCGGTTCGATGGTGAAGAACATGCCGGGTTTCAGCTCGACGCCCGTGCCGCGCTGGCCGTAATGGACGACGTTCGGCGCGTCGTGGAAGACCTTGCCGAGGCCGTGGCCGCAGAAATCGCGCACCACCGAGAAGCGGTTGGCCTCGGCGTGTTTCTGGATCGCCGCGCCGACATCGCCGAGACGCGCGCCGGGCTTCACCTCGGCGATGCCAAGCATCATGGCCTCATAGGTCACGTCGATCAGCCGCTCGGCCAGGCGGTTGGGCTTGCCCGCCACGAACATGCGGCTGGTGTCGCCGTGCCAGCCATCGACCAGCAGCGTGACGTCGATATTGACGATGTCGCCATCCTTCAGCGGCTTGTCGTTCGGGATGCCGTGACAGACGACGTGATTGATCGAGGTGCAGAGCGAGTGGCTGTAGCCGCGATAGAAGACGGTCGCGGGGAAGGCGCCATGCGCCTTGCCGAATTCGAGCGCGAGGCGGTCGAGCTGGGCCGTGGTGACGCCGGGCTTCACATGGCCGCTGAGCATGTCGAGGCAGGCGGCGGCGAGCTGGCCGGCCTTGCGCATGCCGGCGAACCCTTCCGGTCCGTGCAGCTTGATCGCGTTGGTGGCGCGGGTGGGCGCTTCGGCGGCGTCGAGATAGGCCATCGTCGTTTTGTCCTTTAGAGACATATAGTCCCGCAGCACGTCCAATGAAACCGCCCCCATGACCGAGCGCCAGCCCCATACCGCCGCCATCCTGCTGATCGGAGACGAAATCCTTTCGGGCCGCACGCAGGATGCGAACCTCGCCTATATCTCCAGGAAGCTGAACGAGGTCGGCGTGCAGGTGCGCGAGGCGCGCGTGGTGCCCGACATCGAGGCGGAGATCGTGGCGGCGGTGAACGCGCTGCGCGCCCGCTATGCCTATGTCTTCACCACCGGCGGCATCGGGCCGACGCATGATGACATCACGGCCGATTCCATCGCGGCGGCGTTCGGCGTGCCTTGCGATTATCACCCCGAAGCCTATGCGATGATGGAGGCGGGCTATCCGCCGGGCGAGTTCACGCAAGCGCGCAAGCGCATGGCGCGGACCCCGGTGGGGGCGAGCCTCATACCCAATCCGGTCTCCAAGGCGCCGGGCTTCCGGGTGGAAAATGTCTTCGTCATGGCCGGTATCCCGCGTGTGATGCACGTGATGCTGGAAGGGGCGCTGCCGCTGCTGGAGGGCGGAAAGCCGGTGCTGACGCGGTCCATCGGCGTCCACCTGCCCGAGGGGCGGTTCGGCACGGCGCTGGGCGAGGTGCAGGCCGGCTTTCCGGATGTCGCCATCGGCTCCTATCCCTTCCTGCGCGAGGGGCGTTATGGGGCCAGCCTCGTCTTCCGGTCCGAAGACCGGGCGCGGCTGGATGCAGCGGCCGAGGCGGTGCGGGTGATGCTTTCCAGCATCGGCGGCGATCCGTTTGACGAAAATCCCGCCTGATCTCGCGCCTGCAAAACGGGCAACCCCTTGTAAGCGTGCTGGAAATCTGGTGGATTTCGCTCGCTTTCGAGAGACTCATGCGCGGGGAATCGCCGCGGGGGGCCGCTCGGCATCAGGTTGAGCGTCCGAACCGGGCGGTCGAAAGCGCAACAGAACAAGCCGCCGGGCAAGGCGGTCCGCCACACGGCCATTGGGAAGAAACAGGAGTGACGCACATGAAGAAGATGATTTCGGGCGCTGCGATCGCCGCCGCAATGATTTTGGGCGGCGCGGGTGCGTCGGCTCTCGATTCGTCGCGCGAGGTGTACTTCACCTCCGGCACGCATCAGTTCTATGTCTGGTGCACGGGCGGCGCTGCGGGTGAGACCGCGACGTCGGACGGCGCCACCGCCGAAGAAGCCCAGCTCAAGCTCTATGAGAGCCTGAAAGCCGGCGGCAAAACGAATTGCTGGCCGATCTGGCAGGGCAAGGTCTGACCAACGCTACACTAGCGGGGGATGCGAGACGGCGGCCTTCGGGCCGCCGTTTTCGTTTGCGGGAACCCCTGGTTCCGGGTGCGCGTTTTCCGGGGGTCGCCAGCCACGGGATATCACCATGTCGCACTACGCCGCCCGCAACAGCCAGGGTCATCACAAGGTCCACAAGAACGACCCGGACGCCATCGCGCATCTGAAGCGCGAGCATCACGAATTCCGCAAGCTGGTGGACCGCATCAACGCGGCCAGAACGCCGGGCGCCAAGCGCGATATCGCCGCCGAACTCCATCGCCTGCTGGCGACGCATATCGCGATGGAGGAGGAGCTGTTCTACCCGGCGGTGAAGTCGCGCGGCCTCGCCGACGAAGTGAAGGAAGGCCTGGTCGAGCATGACATCCAGCGCTTCCTCTCCGCCCAGATCGAGGCGATGGACATCTCCGATCCGCTTTACGGCACGCGGCTCGGCGTCCTGGGCGAGATGCTGGTGCATCACATCGACGAAGAGGACGACGAGATGTTCCAGGAGGCGAAAAAGCTGGATCTGGACCTCGACGCCATGAACGAGCGCCTTGAGAAGCGCGAGCATCAGCTGAAAGCCGCCTATGCCCGCACCGGCCGGGTACCGACGCCCAAACTCGACGCCGAGGTGAGGGCGCGCAACGCCGTCTAGGCGCCGCATCCCGTCACCTGCCTGACGGGGCCTGCTGACGGGCAGCTTGACGACCCCGGGGGTTTCATCGCCCATGCGGGGCGCGACCCCTTGGCGGAATTGGTAGACGCATCGGACTTAAAATCCGCTGCCGCAAGGCGTGCCGGTTCAAGTCCGGCAGGGGTCACCACGCGAATCAGACCCAGACGCAGAAAAGCCGCCTCGCGGGGCGAGACGGCTTTTCTTGGGAAGGCCTCAGGGCGGGGGCGACCTGGGCCTTACTCAACCGCTGGCGCGCGGGGGAGCTAGAGCCAGCCGGCGAGATTCGCGATGATGATCAGAGGGATCGGAATGCCGACCAGCCAGAGAAGAGCGCTTTTCATGGGTTTCATCCCTCGAACTGAACGTGTCGGGGATAAGAACGCCGCTTCGTGGAACCGGGTTCCGCGCCGTCGTTAAAATTTGTGCCGCCCCGTTTTCCGGGGCTTTTCACGGCGCTGTTCAGGCACCCGCGCGCGGCGCCATGATTTCCCGGCGGAGGCGCAACGGTGGGGGCCGAATTTTTCAATCCGCCCAAGATCTTGGCGATAGCTGGAATCATGTTGCGGCGCAAAAGACACACACCGTGTCTTATCGCGTTATCCACAGCATCTGCGGTTCAGAATCGCTGAACTGTCACATAAGCGTAAAGCGGCGAAGGCAATGGGGTGCCATGCGGGCGTGATCGTCACGACGACGCGCCACGTCCAAACCGTTGGGGGCTAAAAAATGAAGTTTAAAGTGTTGCTGGGCAGCGCGTCGCTGTCTGTTCTTGCGATGGCTGCTGTCATTCCTGCCTTCGCGCAGTCGACCGGCACCGAGGCCGAAGAAACGATCATCGTGCGCGGCGCGGTGAAGCCCAAGGGCGGTCTGCTGGGCAAGGAGAAGATTCCGAAGGCCCGTTCGGCCATCAGCCAGGACTATGTGAAGACGCAGGCCGCGGGCCAGACGATCGGTCAGCTGATCAACCTGTTGCCCGGCGTGAACTTCGTGAACTCGGACCCCTATGGTTCGAGCGGCGGCAACATCCGCATGCGTGGCTTCGACGGCAACCGTATCTCGCTGACGCAGGACGGCATTCCGCTCAACGACACCGGCAACTATGCCAGCTACTACAACCAGCAGATCGACGCCGAGCTGATCCAGCGCGCGACCGTCAATCTCGGCACCACCGACGTCGACAGCCCGACGGCTTCGGCGACCGGCGGCACGATCAACATCGGCTCGCGCCGTCCGGACGACGAGTTCGGCGTGCGGATGACCGGCTCGTATGGCAGCTTCGACTACTCGCGCCTGTTCCTCAGCGCGGATACCGGTGAGTTCGGCCCCTGGGGCACCACCGCCTGGGCGGCTGGTTCGTACCAGAAGTACGACAAGTTCAAAGGCCCCGGTCAGCTCGAGAAAAAGCAGGCCAACCTGAAATTCCATCAGGATCTCGGCGGCGACGGCAACTTCATCTCGATCGCCGGCCACTACAACGAGAACCGCAACAACCAGTATCGTAACCTGACGCTCAACGAGATCGCGTTCTACGGCTACGACTACGACAACCTGGCGACCTGCACGCTCGACGCGCCGACGACCGGTGCGATAGACAATGACAACGCAACGACGTTCGGTACGGGTGGCGGCGCTTATCTGTCGGCCAATGACAACCCGGCGAACACTGCGAGCTGCACCAACTATTACGGGCTGCGCATCAACCCGTCGAACACGGGCAACGTGCGCATCCAGTCCAGCTTCAAGCTGACCAACTCGCTGCGCCTCACGGTCGATCCGAGCTTCCAGTACACGCTGGCCAATGGCGGCGGCACGACGACGATTGCGGAGACGGACGGACGTCTGCGTGGCCAGTCGGGCGGCGTGTTCGCTGGTCCCGGCCGCGACCTGAACGGCGACGGCGACCTCCTGGACACCGTCCGCCTCTACCAGCCGAGCAATACCAAAACCTATCGCTACGGCATGACGGCCTCGCTGATCTACGATCTGGACGACAACCAGACGATCCGCGCGGCCTATACCGTGGACTACGGCCTGCATCGCCAGACGGGCGAGATGGGCGCCGTCGACCCCAACGGCAACCCGTTCAGCCCCTTCGCCGGCATGAAGTCCGCCAAGGTCTACGGTGTTGACGGTTCCATCCTGCGCAGCCGCGACCGCAAGTCGATCGCCAAGCTGAACCAGTTCTCGCTCAGCTATAACGGCAGCTTCTTCGAAGACCGCTTCAAGGTCGCCGTCGGCGTTCGTCTGCCGTATTTCGAGCGTGAGCTGAACCAGAACTGCTACTCGCAGAACGGCTCGTCCAACGTGCTTTGCACGAGCCAGCCGATCGCCACGACCAACGCCGTGACCGGCAACGTGACGTTCGCCGGGTCTTCGACGCAGTACATCCAGCCCTACTCGGCCACGCTGAAATATGACGACTGGCTGCCGAACCTGGGCGTCAGCTATGAGTTCGCCGAGAATCACATCTTCTTCGCGAGCTATGCTGAAGGCCTGTCGGCTCCGCGCACGGACAGCCTCTATCAGGTGAACCGTTCCACCATCGCCGGCGGCATCGTGTTCAGCCGCGCGAACCCTGAAACCACGCAGTCGTTCGATCTTGGCTATCGCTATCAGGGCCAGGATCTGACGATCTCGACCTCGATCTGGCGCACGAAGTATTTTCGACCGCATCGTCAACACGTTCGACGATGAACTCGGCTTCTTCGTGGACCGCAACGTCGGCGATGTCGATCTGCAGGGCTGGGACTTCGAAGCGGCCTACACGCCGGTCGATGGCCTCACGCTGTACGGCTCGGTGTCGTATATCGACAGCGAACTTCAGGACGATCTGATCCTGACTGCGACGACGACGCTGCGGACCAAGGGCAAGAAGCTGGTCGAAACGCCGGAATGGACCGTTGGCGGCCGTATCCAGTACGTCTTCAACGGCTTCACCGTCGGTCTGCAGGGCAAGTTCGTCGGCGACCGCTTCTCGACCGACATGAACGACGAAATCGCCGAGAGCTATACGGTGTTCGACGCCGATATCCGTTACGACCTGACGGATTTGGGATACGAAGACACCTACATCCAGCTCAACGCGATCAACCTGTTCGACGAGAACTATCTCGGCAACATCTCGTCGGCCACGAACGCGCAGAACACGGACGTTTCGAACACCAACGTTCCGAACATCCGCGGCCCGCAGACGACCCGCTTCTCGGTCGGCGCGCCGCAGACCTTCCAGATCAGCGTCGGTCTGAAGTTCTAAGCATCGCGGCTCTCACGAGCCGGACTGGAAAGGGCGGCCTTCGGGCCGCCCTTTTTGTTGTCGGTGCGGGCGGGTTTCCGACGGACGGGACGGCGTCTCGCAGGCGGCGCGAACAGTCGATGGGCCTGACGGCATTCCTGTATCGGCTGAAATGCGCGGGGCGCTTTGGGGCTGTGCGGTTTGGGAACGGTGTCGAGATGACCGGCTTTAGAGCCGGCAGGCCGGCCATCGCCGGGAAGAGGAGGTGGAGGAGGGGCTGGAAACCCCAAGCAACCTGTCTCTCTCTCTCTCTCTCTCTCTCTCTCTCTCTCTCTCTCTCCCTCGAATGCCTTTCGAGCGATGCTGCAAGGCGTTCTGCAGACGGCGAAGCCGTGGTCGATGAGCGGTGGTGGGCCGCGCGGGGGAGCCTTCGCGGCCTGAAGCGTCGGGAAAGAGACTTCTGTGAGAGGTAGCTGTCGCGTGGGGCGTTGGCAGAAGCGTCCGGGCGGCGGAGCGCCGTGTCGACGCCAACCCAAACGAAAAGGGCCGGCGCGAGGCCGGCCCTTTCAGATCGTGGCGGTGGATCGCGTCAGGCCTGGCGGCTGAGGCGGGCGGTGAGGGTGGCGCTGCCGACGAGGGCGAGGCCGAACACCGTGAGGGCGAAGAAGGGCGAGTACCAGGCCTCGTCCCAGATCGCGATGGCGATCGCGCCGACGGCGAGGAAGAGTTCGCCAAGGCCCGAATGTCCTTTGGTCGGGCGCGCCTTGTCGAGCGCCGCTTCGCGGCCCTTGGGGGTGCGGACGAAGGCCGAGGGCGTGCCGCGCAGGGCTTCCCAGATGGAGCGCGTGTTGGAGAGCGTGAGGCCGCCATTGAGGGCGAGCATGGTGAAGAAGGCGAAGAGCGTCTTGAACTCGAATTTTCGCTTCAGCGACCACTGGCCGACCATGGTCATCGCGAAAACGGCGCAGCCGCCGAAGACGGTGGAGAACACGCCGATGAAGAAGATGCCCCAGGGCTGGGTGGAGGTCATCACCATCGCCGCCAGCGCCGCGAACAGCGCGACGGCGCCCGCCGGATAGGCCCAGCCATGCAGCAGCTGGAAGGTCATGGCGAATTTCTGCATGAAAGTGAGGTTCGGCGAGCGATAGACCTGCGGCAGCAGCTTCATCGCGACCTGGGTGAAGCCCTTGGTCCAGCGGAACTGCTGCTGACGCCAGGCCGGCACCGATTCCGGCAGTTCGCCCGGCAGCGCGATCGAAGGCATAAAGCCCGTCTTCCAGCCGCGCATCGCGGCGCGGATGGCCAGATCGATATCCTCGGTGAGCGTGTCGCCTTCCCAGCCGCCGGCATCGTCGATCGCCGCGCGGCGCCAGATGCCGCCGGTGCCGTTGAACGGCATGAACAGGCCCGACCAGTTGCGCGCGCCCTGTTCGACGGCGAAGTGCGCGTCGAGCATCAGCGCCTGGGCGCGGGTGAGGAGGTTCACGTCGCGGTTGAGATGCTCCCAGCGCGTCTGGACATAGGCGTAGTTCGGATGGGCGACGAGCGCGGGGATGGTGCGCTTCAGCACGTCCGGCGGGGGAATGAAGTCGGCGTCGAAGATGGCGACGAACTCGCAGTCGTCGTGCTCGAGCCCGTTCTTCAGCGCGCCGGCCTTGAAGCCCTCGCGGTTCACGCGGTGGATGACCTCGGCGTCGATGCCGCGGGCTTTCAGTTCCTCGACCTTGGCGCGGGCGATCTCGGTGGTGCCGTCGATGGAGTCGTCGAGAAGCTGGATGCGGAGCTTGTCCTTCGGCCAGTCCATCGCCGCTGCGGCGTCGAGCGCGCGGTTGACGACGCCCGGCTCGTTGAAGGTCGGAAGCTGGATGAGAACCCTCGGCAGGACCGCCGGCATGGGCTGGGCGATCAGTTCGGCTTCGAGGCGGGCGCCCTTGCGCTTGTGCGCCAGGAAGGTGATCGTCAGCACCAGCAGGTGCATGCCGAGCGTGCAGACGACGACCAGGGCCGCCACGAAGGCGATCCAGGCCGCGATGACGAACACGTCGTTCACCTGAGACCAGATGGAGCTGGCCGCCCCCATCTGCGTCAGCATCAATTGCGACATGGAAAAAGTCCCCCGGGACGCGCTGCCGGCAGGGCGCGCGTCACACCTCATCTACTGCGGCGCAAAATGACTTTACGCTCACGCAAACACAAGACTGAAACCGTGGCATTTCCACGGCAGGTCAGGCGTTTTCAGCCGCCGCGGGGTGGTCTAAGCCTCGGACGCAGGAAAGGGACGCCATGGAATTGACGGTCGGCCGGGCAGGCGGGGGCGTGCTGTGTCTTGTGTATGAGGATGTGCCGCCGCCGGGGCCGGAAAGCGGGCCGCCGGTCCTGCTGATCCATGGCTTCGCCTCCAGCCGGCGGACCAACTGGGTGGCGACCTCGTGGCTGCGCACATTCGCACAGGCCGGGCGGCGGGTGATCCTGTTCGACCATCGCGGCCATGGGCAGAGCGAGGCGAGCCACGATCCGGCCGATTATGACGAGGGGCTGCTGGCCGCCGACGGGGCGGCGGTGCTGGACGCCTGCGGCGTGCCGGAGGCCGATATCGTGGGCTATTCGATGGGGGCGATGGTGGCGATCCGGATGCTGATGGATGCGCCGGGGCGGGTCCGGCGGGCGGTGCTGGCCGGGCTGGGGGAGAACTATCTGACCAGGCCGGACTTCGCGGACGATGTGCCGCTGGCGCTTCTGGCCGAAGATCCCGCAACGATCACCAACCGCGCGGCCCTGACATTCCGGGTTTTTGCGGACCAGCAGAAGGCCGACAGAGCCGCCCTGGCGGCGTGCTGGCGGCGGCCCCGGACGGCGTTCGACGCAGCCGCTCTGGGGCGGATTTCAAAACCGGTTCTGGTGATTTGCGGTGACCGTGACGCCGTGACGGGGCCGCCGGACCGGCTGGCCGCAGCCATTCCGGGGGCCGAAATGCGGCTGGTGCCGGGCAAGGATCACATGAGCGCGGTGGGCGACCGGGTGACCAAGGCGGAGGTCACGGCCTTTCTGGCCAAATGAAAAGGCCCGGGGAAGCCCCGGGCCTTCTGCACAGATCCCTCGTGAGGGAGATCAGAAGTTGAAGATCGCCGAGCCGACGACCTTGTCGTCGTCGATCGCGTCGCTGTCGGTGCCGACATAGCGCACGTCGAGGCTCAGGATGCCGTAGGTGACGGTCGCGCCGAAGTCGTAGTGGAAGTAGCTGTCTTCGGAATAGTAGGTGTCGTCGAGGCCGACGTAACCGACATTCGCGCTGAAGGCGAGCCAGTCGCTGAAGGCGTAGGTGCCGTTCAGGCCCAGCCAGAAGGCGTTGCCGGTGTTGTCGAAGTTCTCGGGCGAGAAGGCGACCTTGGCGCCGGCCGAGAAACCGTTGCCGAAATCATGCGTGATGCCGGCGATGAACTCGAAATAGTCGTAGTCCGTGCCGCTCGGCTGGTTCGGGTACGAATAGTAGGTGAGGCTCACGTCATAGGTGGTGCTTTCGCCCAGCGAGCCGCCGTAGCCGAGATAGAGGTCGAGTTCGAAATCGGTCTCGCCGTCGTTGAAATCGACGTTGGAACCCCAGGCGCCGACATAGAAGCCGCTGTCGTGGCTGATCGTGACGCCGGCCTGGACGGCCGCGTCGCCGCCGGTCTGCGAGATGCCGCGGAAGACGTAGTCGCTGACGACGCCAAACGAGCCGGAAATGTCCCAGGCGGACCCGCCGCCATCCTGCGCGATCGCCGGAGCGGCGCCGAACGCCGCCACGCATGCCGCAGACATCAGAATTTTCTTCATTTCCTCACCTCTGGTTATCGCCACAGGGCGTCAGCCCCAGCTTGCGTTTTCAATGCCGCCGATATCCTTAATCGACCGTTACGCCACACCGCAGCGCAACAAGACCGGACTCGGCGTCGTGGAATGGTCCGAACGCCAAAACAGTCGGGTTTCCTGCGGCGAAAGACAACCGAGCCACTCCCATTTTTTGTGGCATTTGCGTAACAGGACTGCGCCCCGATGCCACAAAGGCGACGGGTGTGACCCTCGCGCCATGATGGATAACGAGAAGGCCCGGCGCGCGGCCGGGCCTTCCGCGACGCCGGGCCGATCGCGTCAGAACGCGAAGCCGATCGAGAACACGAATTCCTCGTCGATAGAGTTGAGATCGGTCGCCACGTAGCGGGCGTCGAATGTGATGTTCTGATAAGTGGCGCTGATGCCGATATCGTAGTGCAGATAGTCGGCGCCGCCGTAATCCTCGTCGAGCCATTGCTGGCCGATATTGCCGGAGATCGCAAAATATTCACCCAGCGGCACGGTGAGATTGCCGCCCAGCCAGAAGGCATCGCCAGTGCCGCCGAAGAAATCGGGCGAATAGGCGAGCTTGATGCCTGCGGAAACCGGGCCGAAATCGTGGGTGATCCCGGCGATGAACTCCACGAACTCGTAGTCCCAGGCGCTCGGCGTGCCGGGATAGCCGTAATAGGTGATGTTCAGGTCGAAGGTGGTGTTCTCGCCCAGCGCGCCGCCATAGCCGATGAACGGATCAAGCTCGAGCTCGCTCTCGCCATCGCCGAAATCGATGCTCGATCCCCAGAAGCCGGCATAGAAGCCCCCGTTATGGGCGACCGTCACGCCCGCCTGAAGGGCAGGATCGCCATTCGACTGGGTGATGCCGCGAAACATGTAGTTGGAGGCGACGCCGATCGTGCCGCTGACGCTCCAGGGGCTTTCGTCTTCCGCCACAGACGATCCGGCCAGACAGGCCGCCGCCGCAGCGGTCATCAGAAGTCGCTTCATGTTCATTCCCTCAATCTGAGCGGGACAGCCCGCATGGCCCTACTGCAATGCAGCAATGGCCTCAGCTTTTTGGGGAATTTCCGGGATTTCAATTGCTGCGATGCAAAAACCCGTGTCGTTTGGGCGACAGTTATGGCCTTAAATATGAGCAGATCATATTGTTGCACATGATTTGTGCATTCATGCTCATCTGGGGCGCGTCGGTGTCATCGAAAGATGCAGGCCGGCATCGACGATGAGGAAGTCGCCGGTGATGTGCTGGGCGCCCTCGGCGCAGAAGAAGACGACCGATTCGGCGATGTCTTCGGGCATGCCCGCACGGCGCAACGGCGTGGAGCGGACCTGTCCGGCCACCATCTTGTCGTGCGCCTCCTGGCCGAGCGCGTCCTTGAACCAGCGCGTGCCGACGAAGCCGGGGCAGACGGCGTTGACCCGGATCTCGGGGGCCAGCGCCCGGGCGAGGTCGATGGTCATGGTGTTCATCGCGCCTTTGGAGGCGGCATAGGCGACGGACGAGCCGAGGCCGGTGACGCCGGCGATGGAGGAGACGTTGACCACCGCGCCATAGCCCTGGCGCTTCATGGCGGGCGCGCAGGCGCGGATCATCTGGAACGCGCCGACCACGTTGGTCTGGTAGATGCGCAGCCAGTCCTCGCTGGAAAGCCCTTCCAGATCGGCATGATCGACGATTTTCGTGGTGCCGGCATTGTTCACGAGAATGTCGATGCGGCCGAACGCGTCTTCCGCCGCCTTCGCCATGCGGCGGCAATCGGCGTCGTTGGAGACGTCGGCCTGCACGAGGATCGACTGCGCGCCGATCTTCTGAATCCCGGCCTGCGTCTCCTCCGCTTCCTTCAGGCTCCTTGTGTAGTTGACGACGACGCTGGCCCCGCGCGCCGCGAGTTTCAGCGCCACCGCCGCGCCGATGCCGGTGGCCGAGCCGGTGACGATGGCGGCCTTGCCGTCGAGGCGCATATAGGCGTCGGTCATGGCGTGAACTTCCTTCCCTGCTTTTGCATGGCACCATTAAGGGAACTCGCGCGTTTTGACAGCACCGGCTGCAGGGTTCCTGCGGCCCGCAGCGGTGTGTAACGCGAGGATTTCTCGATGGACGGCGCGACGTTCCAGACTTTCATCTCGCCCGCGATGGCGTGGCTGGTGACGGCGGTGCCGAATCTCGTCACGGCGATCATCCTGTTGATCGCGGGCTATCTGATCGCCGGTTGGGTTGCGAAACTGGTGACGAACCTCCTTGGGTCGCGCTCGAGCATCGACCAGACGCTGACGCCGGTGATCGCGACGATCCTGCGCAGCGGCATCATCATCGTGACGATCGTCGCCGTGCTGGGGCAGCTCGGCGTGCAGATCGCCTCCATACTGGCGGTTCTGGGCGCTGCGGGTCTCGCCATCGGTCTGGCGCTGCAGGGGACGCTGTCGAACATCGCCGCCGGCATCATGCTGCTGTGGCTGCGTCCGTTCCGGGCCGGCGAAAACGTGGAGACCAAGGACACCAATGGTACGGTGACGGAAGTGGGGCTGTTCGCCACGACGGTGCGGACGCCCGACGGCGCGTTCCACTTCATCCCCAACTCGTCGCTGTGGAATACCCCCATCCGCAACACCACGCGCAACCCGACGCGCCGTGTCGAGGTGGTGGTCGGCATCGACTATGGGGACGACATTTCCAGCGCCCGCGATGTGCTGCTTGGTCTGATGCGCGAAGATCCGCGCGTGAACCGTGCGCCGGAGCCGGCGGTGCTTGTGTCGGCGCTGACCGACAAGGCGGTGAACCTGACCATGCGCTGCTGGGTCGCCTCGGCCGAGCATGGCCGCGTCACGGCGGATATGACCGAGCGGGCGAAGATCGCGCTGGATTCGGCAGGCATATATGCCCCGTTCCCGCGCCATGTCGTGAAGGCCGTCGAACCGGCGACGGAGTTGGAGCCGTCTCCCGTTTAGTCCTGCAGCAATGCGGGACAGCAGGAGAGAGACCGACAATGAAGACGTTGACGATTGCGGCGCTGGCCGCGCTGATCGCCGTGCCGGCGGTCGCCGTCGCCAGGGATGGCGGCGGGCATCACGGCAAGCGCGGCGAGATGTTCGAGCGCCTGGACGCTGACAAAGACGGCAAGGTGACGGCCGAGGAGGCCAGGGCCGGCGGATCGAGATTGATCGACAGGGCGGACCGCAACGGCGACGGCGTCATTACGCCGGATGAAGCGCCCCGTCTGTTCGAGCGCATCGACGCCGACGGCGACGGCAGGATCACGGCCGAGGAGTTCGCGGCGATTTCGGCCGCCCGCGTCATGAGGGCCGACGCCGATGGCGACGGCGTCGTGACCAAGGCGGAGGCCGATGCAGCCCGCGAGAAGATGAAGGCCCTGAAAGGCAAGCGTGGCGGCAGGGACGATGTTCCGGCCCCGCCGGCGGGAAATCCCTGAAAAAAGCTGCGACGGGGCCGGATCGTCCGGCCCCGATCGTCACAGAGCTGAGACACCGCCGTGCTGGCGCTGTCCGTTTCCGCCGCTATGGTGCGCGGCATGAGAATCGTGCTCGTGCGCCATGGACGCCCCGCGATGGGCCGGAGCCGCTGGATCGGCCACGCCGCCTTCAAAAGCTATATCGACGACTATCAGGCCGCCGGGATCGAAGCCGACCCGCCGCCGCCCGAACTGATCGAACTGGTCGAGAAGGCCCCCCGCGTTTTCGCCAGCGATCTGAAGCGCTCGATCGACAGCGCCCGCACGCTTCTGCCCAAGGCCGAGATCGTGTCGACGGCCGTCTTCACGGAAGCGCCGCTGGCCTCGCCGCGCCTGCCGGCCTTGAGAATGAAGGCGCCGGCCTGGGCGGTGGTCGCCCGTGTCGCCTGGCATGGCGGCTTCAAGCCGGGGATCGAAAGCTACGGACAGTCGAAACAGCGGGCGCGCCTGGCCGCCCCGATGCTGATCGAGGAGGCCGAACGTTCGGGCCTCGCGGTGCTGGTGGCCCATGGCTATTTCAACGCGATCCTGGGACGTACGCTGCGCCTGAGAGGCTGGCGGCGGGTGTCGGGATCGCACCGCGCGCGCTTCTGGAACACGGTGATCTATGAGCGCGACACGGCAGTTGCGCCGCCGCCGAAGCGTGGCGCGGTTCGGCGCCTGATCGGGCGCCGCAAGCCGAAGGGCCTTACCGCCACGCGGTGACGATGGTTTCCAGCGCCGGACGGGGGCGGTCCTCCAGCGGCGCAGCGGGCATGCCGAGATAGATGAAGCCCGCAACGCGCTCGTGGTCCGCAAGACCGAGCAGCGGTTTCACCCGCTCGTCATAGGACGGCCATTCGGTGAGCCATGAGGCGGTGAAGCCGAGCGCGTGGGCGGCGAGGTTCAGCGCCATGCATGAGGCGCCGGCCGAGAGAACCTGCTCCCATTCCGGCACCTTGGCGTTGCCGAGCGCCCGGCTGATGACGGCGACGACGACAGGGGCGCGCTCGAAGCGTTTGGCCTCCAGCGCGACGATCTCGTCGATGGCGTCGGGGTTCTTTTCCCTGAAGAGACGGGCGAGTTCGGCCCCGAAGCGGCCGCGGGCGTCGCCTTGGAAGGTGATGAAGCGCCAGGGGGTGAGCTTGCCGTGATCCGGCACGCGGGTGGCGGCGGTGAGAATGACGTCCAGTTGCTCCGGCGAGGGGCCGGGGCCGGTCATCGCCTTGGCGCTGCCCGAGCGGCGGGTCAGCAGCAGTTTCAGGGCATCGGGGGCGGGGGTGTTCAGCCGTTCGGCGGGGATGAGAGCGGTCATGCGAGCGATGTAGGAGGGTTCAGCCGATATTTCGCATTTTTCTTCATTTTTCCCGTTCTCGATGCTGGATTTGTAACATTTTGTGCGTATCGTTGCTGCATCGCGATAAACAAAGAGCGGGGGCGCTCGATGGGCTGGATCGCAGTAGCTATCATAGCGGCCTTGCTTACAGGGGCCGGACTCGTGGTGAGCCGCAGTATGGCGGCGCGCCGCAGCGAGCGTCTGGAAACAGCGTTTTTCCGCGCCCGCGGCCAGCGTCTGACCACCATGGACAACCGCTCGATGCGCTATTAGCGCATCGTCTACTGGCGCAAGTCCGGCGGCTGTCGCATGCTTCGCATGTCATGAAAAAGCGCGGGCCGCTGACCATTCGCGGCGAAAGACCTGTTTTCGCCAATCCCTGGATCATGGGCGTCGACTATCACGTCGAGACGCCGGCCGGGCGCGCGTTCACCTATACGATCGTGCATTTCCGCAACTGGGCGACCGGCGTGGTGCCGCTGCATGACGACGGCACGGTGACGATGGTGGGGCAGCACCGCTTCGCGCTGGATGCGTGGTCGTGGGAAATTCCCGAAGGCGGTGCGAGCGAGGATGAAGGTCCGCTGGCCGGCGCGCAGCGCGAGTTGGCGGAGGAGGCGGGCCTTGCCGGCGCCGAATGGCGCGAGATCCTGAAAATGCACCTTTCCAACTCGGTCACCGACGAGCAGGCCTATGTCTATCTCGCGACCGGACTGTCGGCCGTGGAGGCCCATCCGGACGATACCGAAGACCTGTCGGTGGTCCGGGTGCCGTTCGCGCAGGTGATGGATAAGGTGCTGAGCGGCGAGATCACCGACGCCATCACCGTCGCCGCGATCCTGAAGGTGGCGCATATGGCGCGGGCCGGGGAACTGCCCGGCGGCCTTAACGATCTTCTGGCCCCGAAGGGCTAGAATGCCGCAGCCGGGGCCTTTCGGCCCGGGGGCGGCGGTCCTAAATTAGGACCAACGAGACAAGACGAGAGAGAGACGATGGCGGTTGCAGCCGAACGCCTGGCGGTGGTCGATCCGGTCTGGACGGCGCTGCGCAGCGAAGCCGAGGCGATCGCCTCAACCGAACCGGCGCTGGCGAGTTTCGTACATGCCTCGGTGCTGGCGCATGGGCGTCTGGAGGACGCGCTCGCCTTCCATCTCGCGAACAAGCTGGGCGATGCCGATATGGCGGCGATGAAGGTGCGCGACACCTTCCTCACGGCCTTCGCGCACGATCCCACCATCGCCGCCTCGGTGCGCGCGGACCTCGTCGCCATTCGCGAGCGCGATCCGGCCTCACGCGGTTTCGTGCAGCCGTTCCTGTTCTTCAAGGGCTTCCAGGCGCTGCAGGCCTATCGCGTCGCGCACTGGCTGTGGAAGCAGGACCGCATCTGGATGGCGCTGCATTTCCAGAGCCGGATTTCGGAGACATTCGGCGCGGACATTCATCCCGCCGCGAGGATCGGCCGCGGCGTCTTCATCGACCATGCGACGGGCGTGGTGATCGGCGAGACCGCCGTGGTGGAAGACGATGTCTCGATGCTGCATGGCGTGACGCTGGGCGGTACGGGCAAGGAGAAGGGCGACCGTCATCCCAAGATCCGCAAGGGCGTGATGATCGGCGCGAGCGCCTCGATCCTCGGCAATATCGAGGTCGGCGAATACAGCCGCATCGGCGCGGGCAGCGTGGTGCTGACGGCGGTGCCGGCGCATTGCACGGCGGCGGGCGTGCCGGCCAAGGTGATCGGGTGTGCGGGCTGCGACAATCCCAGCCACGACATGAACCAGAACTTCCTGGCCCAGATCACCTCGGACTTCGATATCTAGCCCAACTCTTCATGGCCGGGCCTGCCCGGCCATGAGGGCAGCGTCAGAAGTCTGTCCTTCAGCGCGTACCAGGCCATGCCGAGCGCCATGATGGGCGTTCGCAGAAGGCGTCCGCCGGGCAGCGGGCGATGCTTCAGTTTCGCGAAGACATCGAAGCGGCCGGCCTGACCGGCTGTGGCTTCGGCCATGAGCTGTCCGGCGAGGGTCGCGAGCGCGACGCCCTGGCCTGAAAATCCGTGCGCGAAGACAGTGCGCGCATTGGCGTGTCCGAAATGGGGAAGGCGCGAGAGCGTAACGCCGACCGGGCCGCCCCAGGCATAGTCGAACGGGACGTCTTCGATCTGCGGGAAGACGCGGTGGACGGGCTTCGCGACGAAGGCCTTGAGATCGGATGGATAGCGCGGCGTGTAGTTTTCGCCGCCGCCGAAGAGAAGGCGGCCATCGGCGGTGAGGCGGTAGTAGTCGACGACGAATTTGGTGTCGGCGACGGGCAGGTCCGACGGGATGAGTGTCGTCGCCCGGTCGCCGAGCGGCGTGGTGACGGCGATGAAGCTGTTGATCGCGATGGCGGCGCGGCCGGCCTTCGCGTCGAGTTCGCCGAGCCATGTGTCGCAGGCGAGGACGAAGTGCTGCGCCGCGACGTGGCCGTCTGTCGTGACGGCGCGCGTGTCGTCGAGCGCGGTGACGGCGGAGCCTTCGTAGATGATGGCGCCGGCGGCTTCTGCGGCGCGGGCGAGGCCGTGGGCGAATTTCAGGGGATGAAGCTGACCGCCGCCCGGATCATGGGTCGCGCCGTGATAGCGGGAGGTCGCGACCCAGGCGGGGATGTCCTTCGCTTCGATATAGCTCTGCGCGTAGCCGTAGCGGGCGGCCATGTGGTCGACATAGCGGCGGAGCGGTTCGGCGTCGGCGCGCTTCCAGGCGGCGTGGAGGATGCCGTCCTTCAGATCGCAGTCGATGGCATGTTCGGCGATGAGGCCGCGGACGAGGGCCTTGGCGTCCTCGGCGAGGGTCCACAAGTCGCGTGCGTGCGCGTCGCCCAGTTCGCGTTCGAGGTCTTCCTGGTCCTTGCGCTGGCCGGAATGGATCTGGCCGCCATTGCGGCCCGAGGCGCCGCCGCCGACGCTGCGGGCTTCGAGCAGTACGGTTCTGAAACCGGCCTTCGCCAGATGCAATGCGGCGCTGAGGCCTGCATAGCCGCCGCCGATGACGCAGACATCGGCGGTGACGGCGCCCGCGAGCGCCGGGCGCGATGGCGCGGCGGGCGCGCTCGCTTCGTACCAGGTGGGGCCGAGCGGTGCGGCTGCGGTCATGCGCTTGACCTCGCGCGGGGAGCGGGCCAGAAGCTGCCCCCCGGCATTGGCAGCGCCCGGCGCGCGGCATCAGGAGACCCATCATGGACCGCAAGGACACGCAGCGCGTCGAGACCTATCTGCGCGACACGTTCCGCAACGAGGCGATCAATCTGCGCCCGCGTCCCAACATCAAGGACTCGGTCGAGGTCTATCTCGGCTCCGATTTCATCGGCGTGGTGACCGAGGACATCGAGGACGGCGAGACGTCCTATCAGTTCAATATGGCGATCCTGGACATCGACCTCGATCCCAAGGGCTGACGGCGCGAGCATCGCGCCGCGCGATGCAGCGGGCTCAAGGCGCATCAGCAGCGCCTTCACGCCGGCGTCGATCTCGGTCCATTCCTTCAGACGGCCGCCCCGGAAGGTGTAGATCGCCGTGAGTCTCGGCCCCCATGCCATCTCGCGGATGCAGAGGCCGCCGATCTCCTTGTCGTTGTCGTCTTCGGTGCAGATGATGAGGGCGAAATGGCCTTCGTCCTCGCGCGTGAAGACCTTCTGTCCGGCATAGCCGGAATCGGCCGCCATCGGCGTGACGTGGAAGCCTTCATAGTCGAAGGCGGGAAGGGCGCCGTCGGCGTTCTTCAGATAGATGCGCTCGAAGCGCCCGCGCTCGGTCAATTCCGGTGAGCCGGCCTTCAGCATGATGCCGACGACTTTCGAGCCGCGGGTGACGTCGCGGATGTCGTCCTCCTCGCCGTCGGCGAAGCCGTGGAGATCGGGCAGGAGAGCGGTCAGCTCGACCTCGCTTGCAGGCCCGGTGCGGCGGGAGGCGGGCAGGCGGATATAGTTGCCCGGCACGTCGAAGCGGCGCTCGCCCAGCACGATCTGGAAGACTTCGGATTCCGATGTCGGGCGCACCGCAGCGCCGGTGAGGTCGTCGATGCTGGGGCCGAGATAGAGCCACAGGATCACCGCGCCGATGACGAAGGTGATGCTGGCGACGATGAGCGGATAGAGCCAGCTGGGTTTTTCCTCCGGATCGCCGGGATTGAGAGGACGGGTCACGGATGTGTCCCGCGATGGCACAGCGTCCATGGTCCCCGGCTTGCAACCGGATGCCGCAAAGCCCGTTTGAATCCGGTCAGACCCATGCGCCTCTTCGCCGTCTTTCTGCTCACAACCCTGGCCGGTACCGCCCTGGGGGCGGTGAACAAAGACGGCGGCACGCCGTCGGTCAACCCGTGCGGCGCGTCGCGCGATGCCTGCGCCGGCGAAGACCCGCAGGCCTCCGCGATGGTCGAGCCGCATGGCGTGACGGAGCCGGTGGTGATCTTTCTCGATGCCGAGGGCAATACGCTGGCCCGCGTGCCGATCTCGCGTTTCCGCGAAATCGAGCCGGATGCGAAGCTGCCGCCCGAACTGGACAAGCTGAACTAGAATCCCGAAACGGCACGGCGCACGCGGCGCGGAATCTGCACGGATGACCCCAAAACCAGGGGTCCGGACATGCGCGAAGCACTGTTGCTGCTGCTGATCATCGCCAGCGGGTTCGTCGCGTCCGGACTGATCGCCAGCCTCTATCGCCTGCTGGCCGGCACCGCCGAATACGCCCCAAAGCCCAAGAGCGAAGCCGGCAAGCTGGCTGCGGTGGGCCTCACCATCATCACCGGCCCGGCCGTTCTCACCTTCAACGCGCTGAAAGCCGATCCGGCGGAGCAGCCGCGCGCCTATCTGATGGTGGTGTTCGCGGTGGCGGCGCTGTGGAGCTATGTGCTTGGTCTGTTCGTCGTGTCGGTGGCGATCCGGCTGCCCTCGCCCTTCTAGGCTTGGGTGTGGTTTCCGTTCCGGTGCGTGGCTAGACTGCCGCCGCGTTCTTTTCCGGCGGACCCATGACAGCCCAGCTCACGACCAATCAACTCGACGCCTTCTGGCTTCCGTTCACGCCGAACACCGAGTTCAAGAAGCGTCCGCGCATGCTCGCGCGCGCCGAGGGCATGTATTATTTCGACCAAGACGGCCGCAAGATCCTGGACGCATCGGCGGGCTTGTGGTGCGCCAATGCCGGGCATTGCCGCAAACCCATCGTGGACGCGATCGCCAAGGCGGCGGCGACGCTGGATTTCGCGCCGACCTTCCAGTTCGGGCACCCGGCCGCGTTCGAGGCGGCGGCGCGCATCGCGGCGCTGGCCCCGGCGGGCCTCGACCATGTGTTCTTCACCAACTCGGGTTCTGAATCGACCGACACGGCGGTGAAGATCGCCGTCGCCTGGCACCGCGCGCGCGGCGAGGGCACGCGCACCCGCATCATCGGCCGCGAGCGCGCCTATCACGGCGTCGGCATGACCGGCATTTCGGCGGGCGGTCTCGTCAACAACAAGAAATGGTTCAACGCGCTCACCTTCCAGGCCGATCACCTGCCCGCGACCTATAACCGCGCCGAGCAGCGCTTCACCAACGGGCAGCCGGAATGGGGCGCGCATCTGGCCGACGAGCTGGAGAAGCTGGTCGCGCTGCACGACGCCTCGACCATCGCGGCGGTGATCGTGGAGCCGATGGCGGGATCGACCGGCGTTCTGCCGCCGCCCAAGGGCTATCTGGAGAAGCTGCGCGCCATCGCCACCAAGCACGGCATCCTGCTGATCTTCGATGAGGTCATCACCGGGTTCGGCCGCCTGGGTTCCGCCTTCGCCGCCGAACGCTTCGGCGTGACGCCGGACCTGCTGACCTTCGCCAAGGGCGTCACCTCCGGCGCGGTGCCGATGGGCGGCGTGCTGGTCGACAAGCGCATCTATCAGCAGTTCATGACCGGGCCGGACCATGCGATCGACATGTTCCACGGCTACACCTATTCGGGCCATCCGATCGCGGCGGCGGCGGCCTGCGCGACGCTGGACGTCTATCGCGACGAAGGGCTGTTCGAGCGCGCGGCGGCGCTGGAGGGCTATTTCGGCGAGGCGGTTCACAGCCTGAAGGGCAAACCGGGCGTCGCCGATATCCGCAATATCGGACTGGCGGCGGCGATCGATCTCGATCCCGTCGAGGGCGCGCCGGGCAAGCGCGGCTTCGAGCTGATGAAGCATCTGTTCTTCGACAAGGATGTGATGTGCCGCGTGTCGGGCGATACGCTGGCCTTCTCGCCGCCGCTGATCGCCGAGAAGGCGCATGTCGACGAGATGTTCGGCAAGGTCGGCGAGTCGCTGGCGGCCTGAGCCTTTGCGTGTCCTTTATCTGACGCATCCGCAGGTCGCGATCGACCCGGCGGTGCCGGTGCCGCGCTGGCCGTTGAGTGCGGTCGGGCGCGCGCGGGCGGAGGTGGCGGCGCGCGCGGGGTGGGTCGCAAATGTCCGGCGCATCGTGTCGTCCGGGGAGACAAAGGCCATCGAGACGGCTGCGATCATCGGCGCGGTGCTGGGCGTGACGCCCGAGGCGCGGGCCGATATGGGCGAGAACGACCGTTCGGCGACCGGGTTCCTGGCGCCGGATGCGTTCGAGATCACGGCGGACCGGTTCTTCGCGCATCCCGATGAGAGCATCGCAGGCTGGGAAACGGCAGGGGCGGCGCAGGCACGGATCGTCTCGGCCGCGCAGGCCGTGCTGGCGGAGCGCGCAGCGGGTGGCGATCTGCTGTTCGTCGGGCATGGCGCGGTGGGGACGCTGCTGATGACGGCATGGCTGGGCCTGCCGATTTCACGGGCGCTGGACCAGCCCCAGGGCGGGGGCAATGTCTTCGCCTTCGATTCGGCCTCTAGCCACGTCCTGCATCGTTGGCTGCCGCTAGAGCATGACGCGGTCGGGATGCTAGGTTGCGAGATTAGTTCAGGCGGCATCGGGCCCGCCGTTTCAGGAGATGAATGATGCTCATCGGCGTTCCGAAAGAGATCAAGGTTCATGAGTATCGCGTCGGCATGACGCCCAGCGCCGTGCGCGAGCTGATCGTCCATGGCCACAAGGTGATGGTGCAGACGAATGCCGGTGCGGCCATCGGCCTGACCGACGATTTCTACCGCCAGGTGGGCGCGGAGATCGTGGGCAGCGCGGAAGAGATTTTCGCGCGCGCCGACATGATCGTGAAGGTGAAGGAGCCGCAGCCGAGCGAGACAGCCATGCTGCGCGAGGGGCAGGTGCTGTTCACCTATCTCCACCTCGCGCCCGATCCGGAGCAGACCGAGGCGCTGATCAAATCGAAATGCGTCGCCATCGCCTATGAGACGGTGACGGATGCGCGCGGCGGGTTGCCGCTGCTGGCGCCGATGTCGGAAGTGGCCGGCCGCATGTCGATCCAGGCGGGCGCGCACTGCCTTGAGGTGACGCAGGGCGGACGCGGCATGCTGCTGGGCGGCGTGCCGGGCGTGCCGGCGGCGAAGGTGGTGATCATCGGCGGCGGCGTGGTGGGCGCGAATGCGGCGCGCATGGCGATGGGCCTGGAAGCGCATGTGACGGTGATCGACAAATCGCTGCCGCGCCTCGCCGAGCTGGACCAGCAGTTCGGGGCGAAGCTGAACACCATCTATTCGACCTATGACGCCATCGAAAGCCATGTGCTGGAGGCCGATCTGGTGGTCGGCGCGGTGCTGGTGCCGGGCGCGGAAGCGCCGAAGCTCATCACCCGCAAGATGGTGAGCCAGATGCGGCCCGGCTCGGTGATCGTGGATGTCGCCATCGATCAGGGCGGCTGCGCCGAGACGGCCCATGCGACCACCCATGCCGACCCGACCTACAAGGTGGACGGCGTTGTGCACTACTGCGTCGCGAACATGCCGGGCGGCGTGGCGCGCACCTCGACCTTCGCGCTCAACAACGCGACGCTGCCCTTCACGGTGGCGCTGGCCGACAAGGGCTATAAAAAGGCGTTGCAGGACAATCCGCATCTGAAGGCGGGACTGAACGTCCATCACGGACGCCTGACCTATGCCGCAGTGGGCGAAGCGCAGAACCTGCCGAGCATCAGCGCGGACGAGGCGCTGGCGGGTTGAGACGGCGGCGGCTGCCCCGGCGGCAGCCGCCCGTCACGGCGCGGCTTCGAGGCTTTCGACGAGCAGCGCCAGAGCGGCTTCGGTGAAGAGCCACATGTTTTCGACGCGATCTGAAAGACCGGTGCGGATGGTGCGGACCGCCTGCATCCGGCCGGCGACGGCGATGCAGGTGTGGCCGGCGGGATCGCCGTAACCGTTCCCATGCGGGCCGGCGGCGCCGGTTTCCGACAGTCCCCAGGCGACACCGCCATGCTTCTGACGGATCGTCTCGGCGAGGATCTCGGCATACGGCTCCGACGAGGAGCGGATGCCTTTGGCGCGGAGTTCGTCGAAAGTGAGATCGAGCAGGCCGCGCACGGCGCGCGGCGAATAGGTGACGGCGCCGCCCGCGAAGTATTCAGACGCGCCGGGGACGGCGAGGAGGGCGGCCGAGATGAGGCCGCCTGCCGAGGTTTCGCCGACCGCGATCTTCTCCTTGCGGGCTTTCAGCAATTCACCGGCGCGGGCGCCGAGACGGAGAAGGTCGCGCATGGGTGAGGTCAGCCCGGGAACGACTGGGCGCCGATGGCGACGACGCCGGCTTCCGGATCGACGGTGATGACGGCGATGCTCTCCATGCCCTGCACATAGCTGAACGCGGGCGTCTTGGCGGCGCGGATCTTTTCATACGTGTCGCGATCCATGCCCTCTTCGGGATAGAAGGCGAACTCGCCGAGCATCGGCTGGTCTTCGCCAGCCTTCCATTCGGGAAGATCGGCGGTCGTCTTGAATTGCTGGTCCGACGTGCTGATCCAGTCCTTCAGCGCCTTGGTCAACTCGTCGCTGTTCTGCGCGCCGGCGAGGACCATGACGTACTCGGCGACATAGCTCTCGTGATAGACGGGGTTGCCGTCGGCATCGCGAATGACGATGAGCGCGACCGCCTTCTGGCAGTCCGGTCCGCCCGCGATGGCGCCGATGGAGTAGCCTTTGATGGCCGGCCAGTTAGTGCCGGCGATGCCGGAGCAGTCCTTGGCGCTGGCGGCGCTGACGGCCAGGGCGGCGAAGGCCGCCGCAGCGGCGATGATCTTGATCACAGCGAATAGTCTCCCCAGAGATAGGATGCGATTAGCCCAACAGGGACCGCAGCGCACGCGGCGTCTTGGCGCAGGCGCGTGGCGGATGTGCGGAAGATCAAGGGACGGCGATGGATCGGCGGACGCTTCTTAAAGTGCTGGCGGCTTCGCCTTTGGCGGGATGGGGCCTTGGACGGGTTTGGGCGGCTGATGGCGCCGATCCGGTCGCGTCGGCGCTGACGGGCAGCGGCGCCCCGGCGTTGGCGGGGGCCGTGTTCACGCCGATGGAGACGCTGTTCCTCGGCGTTGCGGGCGTGCGGCAGACGGGGTCGGACAACAAGGTGGCGACGGAGGATCGCTGGCATCTGGGATCGAACACCAAGGCGATGACGGCGGCGGTGTTTCAGCGGCTGGTGGAGCAGGGACGGATCAAGGCCGGGGCGACACTGGCCGAACTGTTTCCCGGCATGACGATCGATCCGGCGTTGAGCGGTCTGACGGCCGACGATCTGTCGGGGCATCGGGCCGGTCTGCTGGATATGGCGGTGATCGGGCGCGACTGGCTGATGACGGCGCGCGGCGACAAGCGCCCGATGACCGAGCAGCGCGCCGCGCTGGCGGCGAAGGCGCTGGGCGCGCCTCCGCCGGGGCAGGCCGGTACGTTCGCGTATGGCAACATCAATTTCATCGTGCTGGGTGCGGCGATCGAGCAGGCGACGGGCATGGCGTGGGAAGATGTGATGAAGGCGGAGCTGTTCGCGCCGCTGGGCATGGCGAGCGCCGGGTTCGGCGCGCCGGCCGATCCCGCGCCATGGGGGCATATGGGCGGACGGCCGATGGAGCCGGGACCGTTTGCGGACAACCCGGCGGCGCTCGGCCCGGCGGGGACGGTGCATGTCGCGCTGGGCGACTATGGCAAGTGGCTGCAGATGATCATGAAGGGCGGCGACGGCTGGCTGAGCGCCGGAGCCGTCGCCGCGATGACGGCGCCGCCGGCCGATGGCGAGCGCTATCGCCGCGGCTGGGGTCTGGTGGCGGCGCGGCCCTGGGCGCAGGGGCCGGTGCTGATGCATGAGGGATCGAACGTCATGTGGCACGCGACTGCGATGATCGCGCCGGTGCGCGGCATCGCCATCGCGACGATGTCGAATGACGAAACCTCGGGGGGCGCGAAGGCGTGTCAGGCGCTGGCGCAAGTGCTGAAGGAAACCTACGCGCCGGTCTAGGACGGTCAGTCGAAGACCGCCATGGCGGCGATCAACCAGTCGCGCGCGGCGTCCTGGCGGAGCGCATCCGGTCCGTTGGTCGATTTGCCGTGGCGCACGAGAATGAGGTCGCGATGCGGGCAGCAGGCGACCCATTGGCCTTCATAGCCGTTCATCGAGAAGCCGCCGGGCGAGAACATGTTGAGCCACCACTGCGCGCCATACCCCCGGCCGTCTTCCGGCTGGGCAGGGCCGGGCGTGCGGGCGAAGTCGATCCACGATTTCGGAAGGATCTGCTGGCCCCGCCAGTTGCCGCCGCGCAGGGCGAGCAGGCCGAAGCGGGCGAAGTCTTCCGCGCGCATGAAGCAGTAGGACGAGCCGATGAAGGTGCCGCTTCCGTCGAATTTGGGAATCTTTTTTTCGATGCCGAGCGGGCCGAACAGGCGCGTCTGCATGAAGGCCCTCATGCCGGCCTCGCCGCCGCCCACCAGATCCTTGAGCGCGCGGGCGAGGATGTTGGTGGTGCCGCTGGCGTAGTTGAAGCGCGTGCCGGGAGGGGCTTCGAGCGGTTTGGACGCGGCGAAGGCGCCCATATCGCCGGCGCCGGACGCGAACAGCATCTCGATGACGTCGGAGACGCCGCCGTCGATATAGTCCTCGCGGAAGGTGAGGCCGCTCGCCATCTGGAGCAGGTCGGTCCAGGAGATCGTGGCGCGCGGGTCGCCGGGTTCGCGCCATTCCGGCGCATCGAAGGGCGCGGCGGCGTCGACCTTGCCTTCAGCGACGAGGAAGCCGGTGAGAAGCTGGGTGATCGATTTCGCCATCGACCAGGACGGATAGGTGGCGTCGGGCGTGTAGGCGCCGCCGAGATAGCGTTCCGCGACGATGCGGCCCTTGTGGATCGCGATGAAGGCGTGGGTTTCGCCCATGCCGGTATGGCTGGCGGGCGAGAAAGCGTGGCTGACGAGGGCGTCGAGCGTGTCGGCATCGGCCGAGGCCGGGAGTTTCTCACGCGCCCAGTCACGATCGGGCCAGGCGGCGTCGGCGCCGAAAGCGGGCAGGTGGGGCAGGCCAGTCATCTCGCCTCGCATGCAAACGCCGGCGGAATGACCGCCGGCGCTGCAAAGTCTAGCGAAAGAACCGGCGAGGGCTAGTTCATCTTGCCGTCGGGCTGGCTCTTGGCGGCGAGCGCCTGGAGCTTGGCGAGATCGCGGATATAGAGCGTCTTCGATTTCCGTTCCGCGATGTGGTCGTGGTTCAGCTGCGACAGCACGCGGGCGACGGTTTCGCGCGTGGTCGAGGCGAGCGCCGCGATCTGCGCCTGGGTCGGCAGCGGGTAGATGAGCCAGGAGTTCGGGCGCACCGGGTCCGGCTTCTTCATGCGCAGAACCTCGACATAGACGCGCTGGTAGGCCGAGAGCGTCGCGAGATCGAGAATGCGGTCGTCGGCCGAGCGGATGATGCGGACGAGCTTCTGCATCACCTTGGCCGAGACGTCGGGGTCGCTGGCCAGCAATTCCTTGAAGGCGGCCGGGGTGAGGGTCGCGAGGAGGCAGTCCTCCACGGCCAGCACGTTGGCCGAGCGGGGGCGGCCGTCGATGGCCGAAAGTTCGCCGAAATAGCCGCCGGCCGGGATGATCGCGTAGGCGACCTCACGGCCCGAGGCCGAGTAGTTCACGATCCGCACTTCGCCCCGGAGAACGAAATAGACATCGCCCGCCTGCTCGTCGCGGCTGAGGATTTCCTCGTCCGCCACGCAGCGGCGAAGATTGGCGTGACGCAGGATCAGATCGAGCGTGGCTGCGGGTGTGCCCTTGAAAAGCGGGAACTCGGCCAGCGCAGCGCGGCCTTCGGAGCCGTGGGCCGGCTCAAGGGTTGTGGAAACGCCCTGTTGCGCGTTTTCCGATGTCATCGTCACGATATCCAGCATTGCATCCCCCAAGTGGCGCGTGCGCCAAATCACATCTGGGGGCAGAAAACACGATCACGGCCGATTCATGTGTGACGTAAATCACAACGGAAATCAATATGTGCGCCAGGTCACTTTTGGGCCGTGATCGGGAGGCGGCCGGTCAGCCTTCGAAGGCCGCTCTTAGGGCCGCGATATCGAGCTTTTTCATGCCCATCATCGCTTCTGCGGCGCGACGGCCGGCGGCGCGGTCGGTGCTGGCATAAAGTTCCGACATCATTGCCGGGACGATCTGCCAGCAGAGGCCATAGCGGTCGCGGACCCAGCCGCATTGCTCCTCGACGCCGCCCTCCAGCAGGGCGCCGTAGAAGCGGTCGATTTCGTCCTGGGTGTCGCAGGAGACCGACAGCGAAACCGCATGGTTGAAGGGATCGAGCGGGCCGGCGGTCATCGCCGTCATGGGCGTACCCATCAGCGTGAACTCGACGATGACGACCGAGCCTTCCGGGCCTGAGGGCGAGTCGCCGGGCATGGTGACGACGCGGTCGACCGAGGAATCCGGGAAGACGGAGACGTAGAAGCGCGCGGCGCCTTCGGCGTCCTTCGCGTACCAGAAGAATGGCTGGATGCTGGGCATGGGAACCTCTCCTCGCTGAGGGCTGCGTTCCTTGATTGAACGCTTTCAGGTCAAGGACGGTCCATTGCGGGCGATCCCGACACGTCGCATCAGGAAAAATCAGAGCAGGTAGATCACGACGTAGCGGGCGACCAGCGCGGCCATGATGACGGTCGACCAGATGCGGCCGGGGACCGCCATGGCGGCGACCATCAACACAGCGAGCACGATGGTGAGCGCGAGCGGCAGCGTGGCGGTGAGGTTGGGCGCGAGCTGGGGAATGCTGGCGTACCAGGCGACCTGGCAGCAGAGCAGCGCCAGCATGACGCCCAGCACGACGCGGCGGATGCGGAAGAAGTGATCGTCGAAATCGGGCTGGGCGGCGGCTTCGCGCGGAAAGACCAGATGGGCGGCGAGATAATAGGCGCTGGCGAAAGCCGTGACCGCCATCAACGCATGGCTGGAGACGGCGACGAGATCGCGCACCACCCAGGCCGCCTGCCAGAAGGAGAGCAGGTCGAGCAGCACGAAGGCGCCGAGCAGCGGGGTGAGCCAGCCGATGCGAACATGGGTGCGCGGATTGAGATGCGCTTCGATGGCGCGGGCGAGGCCGCCCAGAACCTCGGCGATCGACAGGCCGAGCAGCAGGCCGAACAGCGCGAAGATGAATTCGAATTCCGACATGGGCGGGAGGACACATGGCGGCGGAGGGGTGGTCAAGGACCGCGGGCTTCCTGAAGCCCCCTCCCGGGGCAAAGCTCAAAAGACAAAGCGCGCCGGGATGAACCGGCGCGCTCCGCTGTGGCTGGTATTCCGGCTCGCGCGGCGCTGGCCGGGATGACGGCCTTAAAGGACCGTCAGCATGCTCGCGACGAGCGGGTGGCGGACGATGTCGCGGTCGGCGAGGCGGATGACGGCGATGTCTTCCAGCGCATCCAGTTTCTCGCCGACCTGGGCGAGGCCCGACATGCCGGGCAGGAGGTCGCTCTGGTCCGGGTCGCCCGTCAGCACCATGGTCGAGTGCCAGCCGAGGCGGGTGAGCATCATCTTGATCTGTCCGTAGGTGCAGTTCTGCACCTCGTCGATCACGATGAAGGCGTTGTTGAGCGTGCGGCCGCGCATATAGGCGACGGGCGCGATCTCGATGGAGCCATCGGCGAGGAGTTGCTTCAGACGTTTCGCGCCGAGGCGGTCGGACAGCGCGTCGTAGAGTGGGCGCAGATACGGCGCGAGCTTGTCTTCCAGCGCGCCGGGCAGGAAGCCGAGATTTTCGCCGGCCTCGACGGCGGGGCGGGTGAGCATGATGCGCGAGATCTTGCCGGCCTCGAAGGCTTCGACCGCTTTGGCGATGGCGAGATAAGTCTTGCCGGTGCCGGCGGGGCCGAGGGCGACGACGACGTTCTTGCTGTCGATGGCTTCGAGCAGAAGGCGCTGGTTGTCGCTCTGCGGGCGGATGTTGCGGACATAGGACTTGTCACGGGTTTCGCGTTCTTCGCCGCCCAGCGGATCCCACGCCGCCTGCTTGCCGGGGAACAGCGCCCGCACTTTCGACTTGCCTGACCGATCCTCATAGCTGCGCGACTTCTCACGCGCTGCCCGCTTCGCCATTAGGTACGTCCTTTCAACAGAGGAAACCGACGAACGCATCCGCCGGCGTGCGATGCGCGCGCGCCGGGTGGAATGGAGTGATGAGCGAGGGAGCGACGGGGAGCCTGTTCCGCGCGGCCAGTGGCCGGGAACCGGTGCAGTGGAAGCTCGGCAAAGACGCCGGCGCGTTCCGTCACCTGGGGGCAATCCCCTTGTCTCTAGCGAGCCGCGGGACGGGCTCGAATCGTCTCACCCTTCGACGCTAGCCGAAGGATTTGTCGCGCCGTCAAAGTTTTTGCGACTCTGAGACGACGACCGTGATCATGAGCGTGCGCCGTTACAGTTAAGACACGGTTAACCTTGGTTGACGCTCCGGTGCCGACGGCAGGCGCCAGACCTGGGGTTCGAAGCCCCGCGCCTTGGGCGTGCGCGCAGCAGCCGGCCTCGTCACGCGCTTGCGGCGCGCGCGGCGGACGGCGAATCGTCCGATGCGCCAGAGCGAGATGAGGATCTTGAGGAGGATCGCGGCGAGGAGGCCGCCGATCCACATCAGGAAGCCCCAGACATACTCGAAGAGAATCTGGACGAGGTTCGCCGTGTATTTGATGGCGCGGAAGCTTGTCTTGCCGGTCAGCGTCATCACGCCGCGCGTGCGTTTTCCGGCAGCCTTGGCGATTCCGTAGATGTCGTCGGCATCCTCGATCTTCTCCATGCGCTTCATCAGGCGCAGGGCCTCGACCGTGCCGACTTCGGCGCGGATGTCTTCCATCTTGCCCAGCACCTTGAAGATGCGGGCGTCCTTCACGTCGGCAAGGTATTTCGAGAGGCGGGTCCACGAGCCGGCCGGATCGGCGAGATTGATGGAGCGCAGGGCGTTTTTGAGGCCGGGCAGGTCGATCGCCTCGTCGCTGAGGCGGAGCAGGCGGGCGGCGAAACCGGCCGTCATCTGGCCGGAGCGTTTGGCGAACTTCACGAACGAGACGCCCGCTTTCACAACCACGCCGCCCCCTCCCGTCGCGATGGTGCCGGCCGTCGCAGCGATGCCGACCGCGGAGAGGCCGAGGATGAACTGCGAGTACTCCTCGCCCGCGACCATCTTGCCGCCTTCGATGGTGATGTCGCGGAGGTCGCCATAGACGGTGAGGTCTGACGTCACCGCGCCGCCGAGACCGGCGAGGGAGTCGGCCTCGCCGGTGGCGAAGCCGGTGAGGAAATCGGACAGCTGGGTGTCGAAGGAATCCTCGCGCGCGCCGATGGAATAGGCGGCGGCTTCAAGTCCGCCGGCGAGGGGGATGCCGGCCTTGCGGGCGATCTCGAGCCACAGCATCGTGTCGGCGTAGTCGTCGCGCGCGACGGCGTCTTCCAGGCGGCCGGCAATCTTCTCGTCGTTCATGTGCCAGGCGAGATCGGCGTCGACCACCTGCTCGTCGGTCATGCCTTCGCGCCAGCCGATGGTTTCGGCGATGTCTTCCGGGATCGTGATGCGCCAGTCGAAGACCAGCGCACTGGCGCAGAGCGCCAGCGTTCCCAGCAGCAGAAAGAAGGCGATGCGCCCGAACATGACCGTCGGGCTTATGATGCCGCTTTATGGCGCGTTTGTGGAGGCGCGCGGCGCGATGGCCTGCGCCGCGTAAAGCTCGGGCAGGAAATCGGTGAAGAAGCCGACTTCTTCGATGTTGTGTCTGGTCCAGGCGGTGACGGCTTCAGGGCCAAAGCGGCGCTTCACGGCGAGACGGTTAATCAGGCTGCGCAGCGGGCCGTTGCCGACTCCGGCGCGCATGCAGGTACGATAGAGCACGCCGGACGGGCTGTCGGTGAAGGCGTGGTCGAGTTCCACCACCCGGTGGCCGAGGACGTCGTGATGGAAGCCGATGCCGCGGCTGTCCCAGCGATGGATGACGGCGCGGATGTCGGCGGCGAAACGCGGGTCGCGGCCGAAGACTTCACGAATGTTCAGTCTGCAGCCGGGCGCGATACGGCCATCCGCACTGCGGCGCGGGCGGACGTCGATGTGATCGGCGGTGTGCCACAGGCGATAGGCGGGCATGGTGTGGCCGCGCCATGTGACGATGCTGTCGAAGGTCTGGAACCACCAGCCAAGCATGGCGGTGGTGATGCCGGTGAGGGGCGCGTGGTCGATACGGACTTCGAGGCGGCCATCACCGAGGGGCGTGACGACGATATCTGCGCTGGAAACCGGACGCGGCGTCCAGCCGAGATCGACGGGAGCGGGAAGAGCGGTGAAGAGCGCAGACATGGAGGGCCTCGTGTGATGTCACACGAGGACGTTGGCGCTGGAGGTTTGTGACCGCTCAGGCAGCGCGGGGCGCGATGCCAGTATAGCGGGCGCGGGGGCGGATGAGGGTTTCGGTGGCGCGCTGTTCGATGGCGTGGGCCGTCCACCCGGCGGTGCGGCCGATGGCGAAGAGGGTGAGGCCGGTCTCGTGCGGCAGGCCGAGATGCAGCGCCATCACGGCGAGCGCGTAGTCGACATTCGGGTCGACGCCCGCGATGTCGCGGGCTGCGGCGACGGTGTCGCGTGTCAGGCGGCGATCTGCGCCGGCCGCTTCCAGCGCTTCGAGCAGCGCGACGGCGCGCGGGTCGGCGGCGCGGTAGAGCGGATGGCCGAAGCCCGGCAGGCGCTCGCCTTCGGCGCGGCGCTGTTTGATCGCTTCTGCGGGGCTGCCGGCGGGCAGGGATGCAAGAAAGCGGGCCGCCCGGGCCGAGGCGCCGCCGTGGCGCGGCCCTTTGAGCGTGGCGAGCGCGGCCGCCAGCGCGTCGTAAACCGAGGTGCCGGTGGAGACGGCGACGCGGGCGGCGAAGGTGGAGGCGTTGAGTTCGTGGTCGGCGAGAAGCACCAGGGCGCGGCGGATGAGATCGGCGGCTTCGCGGCTTTTCGGGGCGAGGGCGCGGTGGATCGGATCGCGTGACGGCGCGGCGCCGGTGGCGAGAGAGGTGAGAATGCGCAAGGCCTTGGCGCCGATGGCGGCGCCGCCGGCGGTGGTGCCGTTGAAGGCGGCGGGATCGAAACCGCCGCTGAGCGCCATGGCGGTGGCGGCGCGGTCGATGAAGGGTCGGTCGCGGGTGACGGTGACCACCGGCGCGAGCAAATCCCATAAGGGAAGGGCGTCATTTCCGGCAAAAACGTCGTCTTCGGTGGCGTTCCAGAGAAGCGCCGCGACGTGCTCGAACGAGGATTTCTCGCTGAGTTCGACGGCCGAAGCGCCGCGATAGAAGGGGCCTTCGGGGGTCAAAAGGCAGACGGCGGAATCCATGATGACGGGTGATGCGCTCTCGACCGGAGCGCGGGTTTCGAGCGGCGCCCGACGGTCCTTCAGGGCGCGGATATCGTCGGCCCGGTAGCGCTTGTTGCGGCCGTCGGCGGCGGCTTCGGAGCGGATCAGACCCCGGCTGACATAGGCGTAGATGGTGGCCGGCGAGACCGAGAGGGTCGCGGCCGCTTCCTGTGCCGTCATGTAGAGAGCTTCGGCGCCATTCATATTGATCATGCTCGTCAATATTGATGATTTATATCCCCGAGTCCATCTCCGGTGCGGTTCTCAAAGGAGATGGCGATGAGCGTGATGGTGAAGACGGCGGCGATCGGGCTGGACGGGGTGCCGGCGGCGGTGACGGCGCTGAGCCATGTCGATGGGGGGCGGGGCGAGTTGGTGATAGCCGGTTCCCGTGTCGACGATCTGGCGGGCGGGACGGATTTCGAGGCGCTGGCGGGGCGGTTGTGGCGGCTGGCGGGGGCCGACAATCCGCCGGCGCTGGGGCCGCTGCGGGTGAAGGCGTTCGAGCGCGCCCTGGAAATCGGGGCGGTTCTGAAGGGCATGGCCCCGGTGGATGGACTGCGCGCCGGGATCGCGGCGCTGGACATTCCCGACGGGCCGGAGGCGGCGGCGGGGGTGACGGCGGCGGTGCCGGTGATGAGCCTGACCCTGAAGGCGTTGGGGGAGGGGCGTGAGCCGGTGAAGCCGGATGCGAATCTCAGCCATGCGGCGGATATTCTGCGGATGCTCAGGGGCGTGCCGGCAAGTGACGCGGAGGCGGCGGCGCTGGATGCCTATCTGGTGACGGTCAGCGATCACGGAATGAACGCCTCGACCTTTGCGTGCCGGGTGGTGATTTCGACGCGGGCGAGCCTCGTGTCGGCGGTGACGGCGGCCTATGGCGCGCTCACCGGCCCGCTGCATGGCGGGGCGCCGGGGCCGGTGCTGGACATGCTGGATGCGATCGGCGGCGAGCAGAATATCGGCCCCTGGCTGGACGATGCGCTGGAGCGGGGCGAGCGGCTGATGGGGTTCGGGCACCGGATTTACCGGGTGCGCGACCCGCGTGCCGATGTGTTGAAAGCGGCCCTGGCGAGGCTCGCGCCGGTGTCGGAACGGCTGGATTTCGCGGTGAAGGTGGAGCGTGCCGCTCATGTGAAGCTGGCGGCGAAAAACCGCGACCGGGCGCTGGACACGAATGTGGAATTCTACACGGCGCTGCTGCTGGACGCGCTGGGCATCCCGCGCGACATGTTCACGCCGGTCTTCGCGATGGGCCGCGTTGCGGGGTGGACGGCGCATGCGATCGAGCATCACGCCCGCAAGGGCCGGCTGATCCGGCCGGATGCGGTCTATGACGGGGTGATGCCGTAAGGCGTCACTTCCGGTCGATCAGATAGTCGATCATCACCTTGGGGCCGAGATAATACTCGTTCGCCAGGATCTCGTAGAGCGTGACCATGCCGAGATCGCGGCCGTCGGAGGACGCCCAGATCGAGACGCGGGCGGCGTAGTTGCCCAGACGCTCGGCGATCCGCATCTGCAGCGGGGCGAGGTTCTGCGGCGGCTTGGTGATGAACTCCGCCACCGCGTCGAGCACGGTTTTGGGGTCGAGCGTCAGCGCGCTGACCTGCACCCGGCAGGAGCGGCGCGTGGCGTCGGGCGGCAGCACCTCGACCTTGCCGCGCGCGGTTTCGCGCTGGAACAGCGCCTCGCCGGCGGTGAAGCCGAAGATCGCGGCGGCGTCGGCCGGGGCGCGGTCCTGGGCGATCGACATGCACATGCGGACGCCATCGGTGGCGAGGGCTTCGAGCGTGGGTTCCTCCTGCGCGACGGCGGCGGAGCCGAGCGCGAGGGCGAAGGCGATGAGGGCGGTGCGCATCAGCGGGACTCCTGCGCCGCACGGCGCGGCGCGAACTTGATCCAGGCGATCACCAGCAGCAGCAGGAAGGTGATGGCGTTGGCGAGAATGATCGGCAGCGAATTGAGCCAGACGCCGTAGAAGAACCAGAGCAGGATGCCGGTCCCGAACAGCACCAGCCACAGGCTGGAGATGTCGTCGGCCGAGCGGCGCTGCAGCGTGTGGACGACCTGCGGCACGAAAGACCCGGTGGTGAGGATGGCGGCGAGCAGACCGGCGATCTCAAAGGCGTTCATCGAGGTTCCGTACTTAACAAGGCGGCCGCCAGAGGCTAAGCCGATGGTTCTTTATTAGCGGAAAACAAGGGCGGAAGCATGACGGTTTACGGCCTGGACGGGGTGAAGCCGCAACTGCCCGCCGACGACGACTGGTGGGTCGCCCCGACGGCGACGGTGATCGGCAATGTGAAGCTGATGCCGGGGGCGAGCGTGTGGTTCGGCGCGACGATCCGCGGCGACAATGAACTCATCACCATCGGCGAAGGCTCGAACGTGCAGGATAATTCGGTGCTGCACACCGACCCCGGCGCGCCGCTGACCATCGAGAAAAACGTGACCATCGGGCATCTGGTGATGCTGCATGGCTGCACGATCGGCGAAGGGTCGCTGGTGGGGATCGGGTCGGTGATCCTGAACCGCGCCAGGATCGGGAAGAACTGCCTGATCGGGGCCAACACCTTCATCGGCGAGGGCAAGGAAATTCCCGACAATTCGATGGTGCTGGGAGCGCCGGGCAAGGTGATCCGCACGCTGGACGAGGGCATGGCGGCGATCCTGCGCGCCAGCGCCGAACATTATGTCGCCAACTGGCGGCGCTACAAAGCAGGCCTGAAAGCGATCTGAGGAGGGGATGATGCGGAGAGTTCTTTTCGGCGCGGCGCTGGCCGCAGCTTTGACGGGCGCGGGCATCGCGCAGACGGCGGACGCCCCGGCGGCGGACAGCGGCGCGATGGTCTCGCGCATCACCGGCGACGAGATGGCGGCGATCCTGACCGAAATCGGCTGGAGCGCGACGGCGCAGGTGGTGGACGACAAGCCCATGATCTCGGCCGGGTTCACCGACAGCGAAACGGGCATCGTCTATACGTTCAATGTCGGGCTGTATCGCTGCGACGACGCCAAGGCCTGCTACGACGTGATGTTCATGCGCTCGGCGGAGGCCTCGCGCCCCGTCACGCTGATGATGGTCAACAAGTACAACGCCTCGCAGATGTTCGGCGTCGCGTATCTGAACGATGACGGCACGCTGGGCGTCTCGCTGACCCAGACCATCCAGGGCGGCGTGACGCGCCAGAACATCAAGGAGATGGCCGACTGGTGGAAGACGGTCATCACCGCGTTCGACGCGAAGGTGACGGGCGGCTAAGGCCTCTCCGGGCGTCGTCGGGCATTGCGTTGGTTAGGCGGCGTGTCAGGCGCGCTTGCCGGGATGGGCAAGGCGTGGATGGCCGGCCTTCGCCGACCATGACAACACTTGCTGAGAATGCCCGGTGGTTGGGCCAATCGTTCGTCCTGCAGATTCGCCTGCCCACCTGTCATGGTCGGCGCAGGCCGACCATCCACGCCTTGAGCTTTGCGTGAGCTACTACGTCTACATCATGACCAACCGGCCTCACGGGACGCTTTATGCGGGCGTGACGAATGACGTCGGGCGGCGCGTATGGGAGCACAAGGAGGGCGTCGGAGCGGGATTCACGAAGCGGTACGGGCTGAACCGGCTGGTCTGGTACGAGGTCCACGACGACGTGACGCTCGCCATCGCGCGCGAGAAGGCGATCAAGACCTGGCGCCGGGCGTGGAAGGTGAGGCTGATCGAGAGCGCCAATCCGGCGTGGGATGATCTGTCTGAGCGTGGGCTGCTGGATTAGGAGCGGCTGTGAAGGCGTGGATGGTCGGCCTTCGCCGACCATGACAGACGGGGGTGTCTGGCTGGTTCTGTTCTGTGGTTGATATGGGCAAGGCGTGGATGGTCGGCCTTCGCCGACCATGACAGGCAGGGTGTCTGGCTGGCTCTGTTCTGCCGTTGATATGAGCAAGGCGTGGATGGTCGGCCTTCGCCGACCATGACAGACGGGGTGTCTGGCTGGTTCTGTTCTGCCGTTGATATGGGTAAGGCGTGGATGGTCGGCCTTCGCCGACCATGACACCTGGGGATCGCCCTAAAGACCCAGCACCTGTTTGGAGATCACGTTTTTCTGGATCTCTTCCGAGCCGCCTTCGATCGTGTTGGCGCGCTGGCGCATGTAGAGCGGCACCGCGTTCTTCGCGTAGTCCGGGCCGATCGGCGGCTGGTTCCAGCCGGGATAGAGCGCCTTCTGCTCCCACACATCGCCGTAATAGTGGACGACCTCGGTGTAGATCTCGCTGAGCGCCTGGCTGATGAAAGTGCCCTTGGATTTGAGGATCGCGCCGCCATTGCCGGCCGTGCCGGTGCGCGCCTCGTACAGCACACGCTCGTTAGTGGTGCGCAGCGCATCGAGTTCGATCTCGATGGCGGTGAGTTTCGCGCGGAAGTCGGGATCGTCGATGAGGCGGCCGCCGAAACCGTCGGCTTCCTGTTTCGCGATCTCCTTCAGCCTGGCGACGAGCTGGGTCGACTGGGCGATCTGGGCAATCAGCGCGCGCTCGTTGCCGAGCAGGAACTTGGCGTAGGTCCAGCCCTTGTTCTCCTCGCCGATGCGGTTGAACTGCGGCACGCGGACATTGTCGAAGCGGATCTCGTTGAGGATGTGCGAGCCGTCGATGGTGATGATCGGGCGGTGGCTGACGCCCGGCGTCTTCATGTCGATGAGGAGGACCGAGATGCCTTCCTGCGGCTTGCCCTCAGTGGAGGTGCGGACCAGCGCGAACATCCAGTCGGCCTGGTGGCCGTAGGACGTCCAGATCTTCATGCCGTTGACGACATAGTCGTCGCCGTCCTTGACCGCACGGGTCTGAAGCGTCGCGAGATCGGAGCCGGCGCCGGGTTCGCTGTAGCCCTGGCACCAGATCATCTCACCGGCGAGGGTGGGCGGAATCCATTTCGCCTTCTGCTCGGGCGTGCCGAAATGGATGATGACGGGGCCGACCATCTTGATCGGGAAGGGCGACATGGGCGGGCAGCCGGCCAGCGCCATTTCCTCCTCGAAGATATAGCTCTGGGTCGGGGTCCACTCGCAGCCGCCATTCTCCTTGGGCCATGACGGCGCGGCCCAGCCTTTCTTCGCGAGAATTTTGTGCCAGGCGATGCCCTCTTCCTTGGGGCCGCGCAGGCCCTGGGCCGTGTTGCGCTTGAGCCTCTTCGGGCAGGTTCTGGGCGATGAACGCGCGCACTTCCATGCGGAAGGCGTGTTCGGCGGCGTCGTTGCTGAGGTCCATGGGCCTCCTCCGGGATGCTGTTGTCCCCGGAAGCTAACGCCCTGTCAGCTGCGCCGCCAGACCTGACGGATCTGGGAATCGATTTCCGGGCCGATATTGAACCAGGCCAGCTTGTCGCGCGTGGCGTCGACGATGATGAAGGTGTCCATGGTTCCGAAATGCTTCATGAGCGCATTGCGGATGGCGCCCGAAGTCATGGTCGCATTCAGCAGCCAGAAGCCGGGCAGCACACGGACCGCGCGCCCGAGCTGCATGATGTGTTCTTCCAGCTTGTTGTGGCCGCGCGATTTCAGATCGAACACGATCACGAAATTCGAGGCTTCCTGCGCGGCGTCGCGGTCGGGTGCGAAGGCGGCTGCGGCCGGCGCAGGCTGAGGCGCGTCCGGACGCGGCGGGCCGGGGGCGCGCTGGGCAGGTTCGGCAGGTTTGAAGCCGCGCACGCCTTCCAGCTCTTTCAGGAAGGCTTCGCGGGCGCTGGACGATGAGGATTGCGGCGCGGCGGCCGGCGCGGGCGATGCCTGCGGCGTGGCGGCGGCGGCATCCTGCGGCGCGGCGGCGGGAGCGGCAGGCGGCAGGTCCGGCACACGGCGCGCGCGCTGGGCGAGGATATGGGCGCAGAAGGCGTCATCGGACGCGGCGGTCCAGGGGCCGCCTTCACGCGAGACCAGAGACGAGGCGGTGATGCGGCCTTCGGCGATGTAGCTGCGCATCTGGTCGGCCGCGTAGGGGCCATAGATCTTGCCGCCGATGCTGATCGCAAAGCGGGGCTGGTCGGGGTCGAGCTGGGGCGCGGACGCAGTCATGTCTGTCAGGTCGCCGATCCGGTCGGTTGGCAGATCTCCCGACGCCCCAAGCGCAGGAGAGCGGTCTGGAGTGGAATACGCACAGATGCGCGTACCGGTTGCGTCTCAGGCTTCACGAATCTCAGGGACGGCGCTCTTGCAAATCACGCCCGCCGCCCGCACGCTGAATGACACGAATACAATTAACGAACGGGAAACGCTTATGACTGCGCGCGAATTCTGCTCGGCCGAGGCCGAGGGCAACATCCTTACCGTCACCATCAAGCGCCCGGCGCAGATGAATGCGCTGCATCCGCCGGCAAATGCGGAACTCGCCGCCGTGTTCGACGAATTCGCGGCCGACCCCAATCTGTGGGTCGCGATCATCACCGGCGAGGGCGAGCGCGCCTTCTCGGCCGGCAACGACCTGGTCTATCAGGCGAGCGGCAAGCCGATCACCGTGCCGCCCAGCGGATTCGCCGGGCTGTCGTCGCGCTACGATCTGGCCAAGCCGGTGATCGCCGCCGTGAACGGCGTCGCGATGGGCGGCGGCTTCGAGATCGCGCTGGCCTGCGACCTGATCGTCGCATCGGACAATGCGATCTTCGCGCTGCCCGAACCGCGCGTCGGCCTTGCGGCGCTGGCCGGCGGCCTGCACCGCCTGCCGCGCGAGATCGGCCTGAAGCGCGCCATGGGCATGATCCTGACCGGGCGGCGCGTGAGCGCGGCCGAGGGCAAGGAGCTGGGCTTCGTCAACGAGGTGGTGCCGCAGGCCGAACTGCTGGCCACCGCGAAGAAATGGGCGGGACTGATCGCCGAATGCTCGCCGATGTCGATCCGCGCCTCGAAAGAAGCGGTGATGAAGGGGCTGGACGAGGCGAGCCTGAAGGATGCCATCGTCAACCAGCGCAGCTATCCGGCGCTGACGGCGATGTTCAAATCGGAAGACCTGATCGAGGGGCCGCTGGCCTTCAGCCAGAAGCGCGCGCCCAAGTGGAAGGGCCGTTAGGCGGCCGCTTCACCGATCGTTCATCGCCAATTCAGGCCCGGGATGGCAACCGGGCCGCATTTGGCGTAGGACGCCACCCGCTGGGCAGGGAAATGCCCCTTTTGGAGAGACGACACATGAAGCGTTTTGTGACCGCGGCGCTGTTCGCCGCCGCGATGGCCGCCCCTGCGCTGGCCGACGACCAGGCCACCGCGAACGAGCGGTGCGTCGCGATGGCGACGGAGCAGGCGATCGCGAACCTGCCGCCGGAGACGCCCGCCGAGCAGAAAGAAATGATGTCGACGATGATCACCGACGTCTGCGGCTGTCTGACCACCAAGCTGGCCGGCATGGGCGACGACGGCGCGAAGGTGCTGCGCGTGCTTGCCGTGCAGTCGAAGGAAGACGCCATGATCTCCGATCCGGCCGCGCAGAAGGCCGCGACGGTCGCGATCCTGGTGAAGGAGTTCGGCATCAGCGAAGAGGAAGCCGGCGCGACGTATGACCGCGTGAACCCGCAGGTCGCCGAGGCCGCCATGGCCTGCCAGCAGGAAGCGATGACGAAGCTGCAGGGCGGCGCGGCGCAGTAAGCGCCACGCCTCTCTCAAAGTCCGGAAACGGCGAGGCCCGCGCGGCACCCTTGGGTGCGGCGCGGGCCTTCTTCATATCGCGGCGCCTGAGGCGGCGACGCGCTGTCCGTTGTGGCCTGCGTCGTGGCCTATTTCACGATGCGCCACGAACCGTCGCGGTTCCGGCAGGCGACACCTTCGGCATACTGACGGCGGCCGTTGATGTAGATCTCCTGCTCGTAGTTGCGGCAGTAATTGCCGCGGCGGTCGCGGTAGTAGTCGGCCGGGATCACGTAGCCGTAATTGCCGGAGCGCGGATTATCCCAGCGCACGCGCTGATACGGATCGCGGTCGAACGCATCGGAATAGGCGTAGGAGGCGTAGTACTGGTCGCAGTTGTCGCCGCTGCGGGCGAGCTGCGCGCCGGCCACGCCGCCGAGAACGACGCCGGCCACGGTGCCGAGGCCGCGTTCGCCCTTGAACACCTGGTTGCCGATCACGCCGCCGAGAATGCCGCCGATGACGGCGCCCGCGACCTGATCGTTGCGATTGTCCTGATAGCAGTCAGCGTAGCGGCTGCGCGCTTCGGCTTCGCCGGCGCTGACGCCCATGAGAATGGCGGCCGCAGCCGCACCAGCCATGACGTTGCGAAGCATCTTGAACTCTCCTTGTCCTGACCGGCCGCCGGCTTTCGCCAGCGGCCTCGTAGGATCAGAACGCGGGGAGCGGTGCGGCGGTTCCTGAGAATCCGCCGCAGCTTGAGCGCCGACTCAGTTGTCGGGCTGACGGTCGTTGCGGCGGGTGTTGCCGAAGCGGCCGCGCGGCTGATCGTCCGGGCGTGCGGGCGCGGCCTCCTGCGGCGGCGGCTGATAGGCGGGCTGCTGTTCAGCGGGGCGTTCGACGCGCGGCGCGTCGCGGGTCTCCGTGCGCTCGCGGCGGCCTTCGGAACGGCCGCGGCGGTCCTCGTCCGGCTGGACGGACGGCTGGTCGCGGCGCGGGCCGCGCGGCGAGACGACAGGCTGGTTATCGCCGCGTTCGGCGCGGCCGCGGCGGCGGTCGCCATCGCGGCGGCCGTCATTGTCGTTGTGATTCCAGTTGCGGCCGTCGTGATCGTTGCGGCCGTTGCGCCAGTCGCCGTCACGGTCGCGGCGGGGGCGGTCGTGATCGTGGTCGCGATCCCGGTTGCGGTCGCGCCATTTGTGGTTGTCGTGCTTGTTGTGGTTGTGGTTGTCGTGGCGGACGACGACGATCGGGCGCGCATACCAGCGGCCGCTATACCAGTAGCCGCCGTTCCCGAACGTGTAGCCGGGATAGTAGCTGTTGTAGAAATAATCGCCGCGGCGGTAGTAGCCATCGCGGCTGTAATAGCCCCACTGGCCGTCGTAATAGCCGTCGTCGTAGTAGCCGTCGTTGTAATAGGACGAGCCGTAATAGCCGTCGTCGTAATAGCTGTCATAGCCGACGCAGCCTGCGGCAGGCAGGGCAGCCAGAACGGCTGCGATGGCGAGAAGGCGCTTCGTGCGCATTTTCAGAACCTCGTAGCGGGCGGCTCTCCGCATGATGCGGAGAGCCTTAGCCTCTATCGCTACGCGCCGGCGGCTGAATGGTTCCTGAACAGTTAATCAGGGATGCGGGGGCGGGCGCCTATTCGACGATTTGCCAGGTTCCGTCAAAATCGCGGCAGGCGGTGCCGGTCGCGGTCTGGCGGCGGCCGTCGATATAGATGACCTGCTCGTATTCGCGGCAGTCGCGGCCGTCATCGTCGGCATACCAGTCGCCGGCCTCGACATAGTTCGCGTGGCCCTGATTGCGCCAGGTCACGCGCTCATACGGGTCGGCGTTTTCGAACGCCTGGTAGTAGGCGTTGCGGGCATAGGGATCGTAGCTGTCGTAGTCGTCGTAGCGGCTGTCGTAGCGGTCGCCGTAACCGGCTTCGGCGAAGGCGTCGCGCTGGCCGTAGCGGCCGCAATCGCGGTCGCCCGCCATGGTGTTGCCGGCGGCGCCGCCGAGCAGGACGCCCGCGACGGCGCCAAGGGCGCGGTCGTCGCCGTCATTGCCGAACTGGCCGCCGACGACGCCGCCGATCACGGCGCCGGCGATGGTGCCGAGGGTGCGGTCGCCCGACGTGTTGCAGCCATAGCGGTCGCGGGCTTCTGCAGCGCCGAGCAAAGCGAGGGCGGCGGCCGAGGCGGCGAGGAATTTCAGGACAGGCGACATGGGGTCACTCCGGATAGCCAGCAGGGCTGAACTTGTGAGGGCGACCATGCCGCTGCGGCGCTGAACGGCGCCTGAACGCCGTTTTCAGGCGCCTGTCAGGTACTCGTCAGGCGCTCGGCGGCGATGCGGTGCGAGGGCGCGACCGCCAGAAAGCGGATGGCGATGCCCTGGGGCAGGTGACGCACCACCCGGCCCTGGATGCGGCCGATCACCACTTCCGCGCCGATGACCGGGCGGCGGTCGAGCGCGATGGCGGCGCCGGTGAGCGACAGGTCGATGACACGGCAGCTCTGCTCGGCGCCGTCCGGCATCAGGCAGCGGGTCTGGTGGTCATGCTCGGTGCGCTCGTGCATGCGCAGGTCGTCGTCGCGCAGGCGGTGGCGGTTGGCGTGGAAGGTCAGGCGCTCGGCGATGCGGTCGCGCCGGTTCTGGGTGGCGATGAGGCGCAGCGCAAAGCCGTATTCGTGATGGCGCACCACGGCGCCCTCGCAGCGTCCGATATCCTCGATGTAGAGGACGAGACGCGCGCCGATCTCCGGGCGCAGATCGGAGGTGAGCGAGATGCCGCCGGGCGACATGTCGAAGAGCATCGCGCGATGCTCTTCGCCGGTCTCGGCCATGAAACGCACGGGCAGGGTGATGACGACACGGCGATGCCGCCGTTCGTCGGCGGCGCCGAGAATGAACGATTCGAGCCGCGATTGCGGCGTATCCTCGGTGGCGGCGTCCTCGTCCGTCACATCAGCCCCCAAAACAGGGCAAATCTAGGCGGCACAGCGTAAATAAAGGGTTCCATTCCCGCGGCGTGATTCGCACGCCGTTTACGCCCCGCCTTGCCGGCCGCAGGTCAAGTTCCCGCGCAGCGGGCGGCGTTGCTGTCGGCGCTATCCAATTCTGCGGAAATCAGACTAGGTTGGTCCGCGCGCGCAGGTATGTCCGGTTCCAGATGCTCTTCAACATTCTGCAGGATGACGGACGTTCGGTGGAAGGCTGGGTCGTGCCCAATCATCCCGACCGGACGCCGCGCATTCGCGTCGGCACCGGCGATGAGAACGCCGCCTCGATCGTGCTGGACGCATCGCGGTTCCGTGACGACGTCCGGAAATCCGGTATTCACGAGACGGGCCTGTGCGGCTTCCTGGTGGACGAATCGAATGCCGGCAAGCTGGCGGCTATGCCCGATCTGCGAATCCATGAACTGGAGACCGGCGTACTCATCTACCGGCGTCCGGCATTGGCCGCCAATTACATCAAGGGCCGGCATTTTCGCCTGGAGACGAGCCTGATCGCGCGCACGAAGCTGGACGCCGTGCTGCAGCCGCATTTCCACATGAACTACGCCGCCATCGAAAGGCTGGATGCGGATACGATCCGGGCCGTCCTGGGGATACCCTACACGTACTCGCTGTCGGCTTCGGGGCGCGTCCCTCTGCCTTTGCTCGACGACATGCTGAGCCTCAAGAAGTTCAAGACGTCGGTTCTTATCGGCGACCCGTTCAGGGAAGTTCTGGCGCGCGTGCTGGTGATCCAGAAGGGCGAAGACGAGACCCGCCGCCTCGACTCATTCGCGCCGGCCAAGGTGATCGAGCGCATCCAGTCGGCCATTCGCGGCATCCCGCACAGAAACCTGATCGCGCTGGACGAAGCGCTGCAGTCGCTGGACCCCGAGGCGATGCACTTTCTGGCCGATCCGCTGACCAGGCTGCTGACCAGCAACGAGCCGGGAAAGGCGTTGCACCGCGATGCCGCGAACGAAGCCATGCTCAGGCTTTCCAGGGTCGACGCCATCGGTCTTGAAACCGACCCGGGCGAGTATTTCGAAGTCATGGGCGCGATCTTCGCGCATTCGATCCGTCCGAACGCCGCGATGGGCAAGGGGCCGGACCCTGAACTGAGCGAACAATTGAGGCCGCTTGCGAGCTTCAGGCGGCTTTGCCGGTTCGACGGGCCGATCTACGACGCCTTGCTGGACAGCGTGTCGCGCCTGCCCGAGCATGAAGACGGCGAAGATGCGCCGCCGCCGCTTCTCACGTTCGGCGCGGATCGCAACCAGGCGCCCGCCCGCAACCGCTCGACCCGCTAGACGCCCGGCGCGCCGAGAATCTTGCGAAGCCGCGCAAGCGCGTGCGCGATCTTCTCGGTGTTGATGAAACTTGCCGGGGCGAAGTTCTTCATCACGTCATAGCTTGCGTTCACGAAGGCCGTCAGATCGATCCAACGGTCCCCGTCGCCGGTAGCTGCTGACGCAATCCGCCCGTAATACGGCTCGGTCGGCACGCCAATTCGGGCGGAGATGAATTTGTGCGTAGGCCACCGCACCGAATTCGCCAGATCGTCGTGCGGCGCGGCGACGTCGGCCAGCTCCTGAGGCGACAATCCCGCTTTCAGCAGGGCCTGACGTGCGAGCGTTCCCAGAACGCGCATGCTGGGATGGTTGTTCGTATACATGAACACGCCGTCCTCCAGCCACGTATCGAAACTGGATGCGATATCGTAGCCATGCTCCGCATAGATCGCGGTGACAGCGGCCCTGCTGCTCTCGAACGCATCGAGATAGCCCATCTCCTCATAGACGAGGCTGTTGAAGAGCCGGGGCACGCGCCGTCTTTCGACGCCGAGCTGATAGGCCGCGATGACGAGCGTGGACTGAAGCTGCTCTATCGGCCCACGTATGAAATGCGAAGTCGGTTCCCTTACGCCGCACGACGTGATGTCGGGGTGGAAGCCGGGGAAGACGAAGAGGGGCAACGAGACCACGCTGGGATAGCGGTCCCGCAAGGAAGCCAGCTCCATGGTCGGCGTGTCCGAACCGTCGGCGATCTGCGTAATGATCAGGTCGAAGCGGCCAAGGTGCTTTTCGATTTCCTCAGGCGCGCCGATCGGAGATACGTTGACGTGCCAGTCGGCGCCGATGCTGCCGGGCAGCAGGGCGTTGCACCAGAGCCTGATGCCGCGCGCCTGGCATCCGCCGACGACGGCGATGCTGAACGGAGCGCTGTCAGACATCGCGGCGATCCAGCAATTCTTCTTCGCAGATCACGCGCTGTTCCGCCCGAATGCTCTGGCTGATCGCCGTCTCCGCAGCGCGTGGGCGTGGGGCGGCCGCCACCGGATGGCTGTCGGATAGTCCGATGAAGTGCTTCTGGAAGATCGACATCACGTAGGCGACGCCTTCCGGCCTCACCTCACGCAGATCGCTTTCCAGAAAGCGCTGTCCGGCGGCGGCAGAGGTGATGATTTCGTAGGACGGAAAGTAAGCGCATCCCTCGACCGCGCGGCTGACCTCTTCGGCGACGACGCGCAGCGCGGCCTTGGAATAGGTGTTGGATACGAGAACGTGCCGGTCCTCATAGGTCGCCACCAGCGCCACCGGCGACACGGTGAGGATCACCCTCACGCCCGGATTGATGCGGCGAAGCAGTCCGATGAAGGTCGTGAGGTCTGCGGTCATCTCGGCCACAGTGAAATTGTGATAGGCGTAGCCGTCCGCCGGAACGTCGTTCGTCACCACGCCCGGCGGCACGGGAAAAACCGCGCCATCTTTCGTCGATACCCAGCCTTCAGTCAGGCCCAGCGTGAAGACGAGCACATTGCAGGTTTCAAACATCGTCTGCACGGCGTCGAGATGGGCTTCGCGGTCTTCCTCGACCTCGTCGGCGGTCGCGAAACCGTCGGTCTGAATCCGTGGCCTGAAGGGATCGAGATAGCGTCCCCTGGCATCGCGCCAGACCCGTTCGGCCGGATCGAAGAGGCCATAGGCGCGCTGGAAGAGCTGCAGAAGCTGGCGAACGGTATAGATGTTGGCGAAACGCGCCGGAAAGACGCCGTAATTCTCGTCCGCCGCCCCCGGCGTGCCGGGGCGCTCTTCGGTCACGAGGTACTTCATTCCCCGATCGCGCAGCGTTCGCGCGATGTGCTGAGCGAAGCAGCTTCCTGCCGTTGCAATGCGGTCGGACGGGCCGATCCGGAACGGCGCGTTCACGACCGGGTCGATATCTTCAGCGGTTCGCCCTGACACGGACCTGCGCCAGAACGCGGCGTCAGGCTTGTCTTGATAGGGGTTGGTCATTCGCGACTCGTGGTGCCTGCCGGACTGGCTTGTCTAGATAATGCGGCGCGGTCAGGCGATCCAGCGGGCGGCTTATTTCACGCAGACGAAGAGATACTGTCTCGCGCCGACATAGCCGTATTCGGGGGCGTGGAAGGTGAGCGCGTAGGCGTCGCGAAAGCCATTCTGCTTCGCCTGCTGCAGGACTTCCCAGCCGAAGCGCGTGTAGCAGAGGACGCCTTCATTGGTGACGGGGTCGCCATGATATTCCGGCTCGGTCAGGTACTCGATTTCCCCGTCCACGATGCGCGCCATGATGTGGTTCTGCGGCAGGAGATCGACGAAGGGGGCGGACCAGATCATCTTTCCGCCCGGCACAAGGACGCGCGCCGTTTCCCGGAAGGCATCGGGAAAATTGGGGATGTGTTCCATGACGTCGAGCGAGACGACGGCATCGAAACTTTCAGGTTCGAAGCTGAGCTGCGTGAGGTCTTCGTGGCGGATGCCCCTGGGGTTGACCCAGCCGGGCGTCTGACCGTCGCCCAGGAATTCGCTGCCGATGGTCAGCGGAAAGCGCTTGCGCAGATAGGCGTACATCGGCGTCAGCTGTTCGGTCAGATAGATGCGCGAACTGGGGTAAAGCCCGGCCTCGGTGTCGAGCAGCTGGATCGTGGAGCGCATCCGGTTGTTGAAGCCCGTGATCGGGCAATCGACGGTTTCGCGCCAGTTCACGTAGCGCTTCGGTTCTTCCGACACGATGACGCGGAAGTTCACATGCGCCTGTGCGGTGCAGGAGTAGCCGGGAATCGTGAATGACTTTCCGGTCTTGGGGACCAGCGCCTCGAGCGCCGCAAGCTCGGCCTTGTAGGTGTCGTCGTCACGAATGGCGTGAAGCTCGAACTCATGGAACGAGCGCAGGCGATGAAGTCTCATCGACTAGGCCGTTGCGGGATTGAGTGCGCCGGGCCGCTGGGGCGCGTCCGGCTGAAGCCCGTCCGACGCCGCCGAAAGGGCCTCAACCGCGTCAATGGCGGTCCTGAGTTTCGCTTCCATCTCCGCAACGGCCGCCGTCGCATCCATGTTCGCCTGCGCCATCGCCTCCGGCTGGGCGGCCCAGCGTTCCGCGAACGCGCGGATCTGGCGGGAGAGGCCGAGAACCTGCTCGTAGGTCTCATCCTGCATCGCATCGCGGCGGTCGATCTCCTCGCGCAGCAGATCGTATTGCGCGATGTGCTCGCGGAAATTCTCCATCACGTGTTCGTGGTCGCGCCCGAGGGCTTCGAGGGTCCGCTCACGCGCCGCCATCTCCGCCGCGTGGCGGGCCTCGCTTTGCGCGGCGGCGCGGCCGGCGTCGGCGGCGCGCTGCATCTCGACGCCGAGGCGGCTGGTGAGCGCGGCGATGATGTCGTCCTTGCCGTCATGGACGGGCATGGCGGCCGCCAGCCGGTCGCGCGTCACCGCGAGGTCGGCCCGGAGCTCGGCGGCGCCGGCCTCGGCATTGGCGAACCGCGCGCGCAGGATGTCGAGGTCGCGCCTCGCGGCCTCGCGCTCGTCCTTCAGCTTCGCTTCCCGCTCCAGCTGCGCGGTGTAGCGGCGATGGGTTTCCTTCAGACGGACAGCGGCGATATGGGCGGCGGCGATATCGGCCGGAACGCCGATGCGCGCGCACAGAAGATCGGCCGCCCGCGCGTGATAGTCCGGCGTCATGTGATAGGCGAACGGGCCGTTCTCGACATCGAACGCGCCGATGGCGAACTCAGGCTCGACATCCAGCATGATGATGCGCGGGTCGAGCGCGGCCGCGAAGTCGTACATCCGCGCGAGCATCTCGGAGGATTCGTGGCGGCCGCCGTCCGGCAGCGTGACGTAGCCCTCGCCGTTGTCGCGATATTCGTGGGTGACCGGCGTCAGCCTGATGATGGCGACATGACGGCCGGCATCGAGGCGCGGCTTCAGAAGACGCTCGTACAGCGTTCGCGCCGAGGCGGACCACAGCTCGAAATATTCGGGGTCGCTCCAGCGGATCAGGCGATAGGGGACTTTCAGAACGTCATCCAGCGTGACCGGTTCGCCGTGGACCCATTCGTTGATCTCGGTGGCCTGGCCGCCCTCGAAGACCGCCGTGCCCGTGAGATAGTCGCGCAGCAGGTCGATGAGCAGAACCTCCCAGTCGAAGCCTGAGAGATCGGCGAAGGGGCGCTTCTGGAAGTCGCCCTCCACGAAGCGGGCCTTCTTGGGGCAGTGGGGCAGTTCGTAGAGCGCCGGATCGACCGGCTCGCCCACCAGGGACGCCGTGGAACAGCGCACGGTGTTCGGCCCGACCCAGCCGCCGGGCACGAAGCGGATGACCTGCGTCACGTTGCAGCCGCCGAGCTGGCAGAATGAAATCGGCCGGATGCCGGTCGCGCCATCTGCCGGCTGTGTGTCGCCGCTACTCATGCCTGAAGTCCCGCAATTCGAGGTCTGCGGCGCTTTCCGCGCCTGCAGGTCTATCTGCGGGCTAGGGTAATGACCATGCCCTAAGCGTCAATCCAGAACTTGAATCAACTGCGGCGGGCGGGGGCGGAATTCAGCCGGCGATCAGCCCGCAATCCGGGCGATATCGGCGGAAGCGGGGCGGTCGTCCTTCGAGCCGTCCACGACGCGCAGGAACGACACGCGCGTCTCGCGCGCCGCCGCGAAAACCGCGCTCGCCGCCGCTTCCTGCGCCGCGCCATAGGCGGCGCCGGTCTGCGCCGCTTCCAGACGCAGCGCGACATAGGATTCGCCGTTGCGCAGCGCGTCGTTGTCTTCCGGCAGCAGCGCGCCCAGCAGGCGCACGACGCGGCCCTCGGCGTCGGTCAGCGGCATCAGGACGATCTCGGCGCCGACGGTGGTGTTGTCGAGCATGACGGCGCCGGCCCGGATCACCACCGATTCGCCCGTCTGCAGGGCGCGGTTCAGCTGGGCCAGCACGTCGCCATGCTGCTGGGCCGGGAAAAGGCGGACGAAATCGTGGTCGCGCAGCTCGCGCCCGAAGCGCTGGCACATGCGCGTGCCGGCCAGACGGAAGGCGAAAACCGCGCGATCCAGCCGCTCCAGCATGAAAAGATCGGGCAGATGGGCCTTCAGGGCGCGCGGATCGACCGAGGCTGCGGCCGGAACGGCGGCTTCGCTGCTCAGCGAGTCCCAGTAAGCGAGGATCTTGGTGGCGGCGGCCTGGCGCATGGTCCCAATCCAGTCTTTCGAGCGCCTCCGCGCCGGCCCCATCGCCGTCCGCATCACGCCTCTGCCCCCGATGAGCATGAGGCGTGCCATGAGTTGGCGCGGACGGAGAACCCCGGAAACGCAGCGAAATCCCGGCCTTCAACGGCGCGGCGTGGTCATTCTGTGCCGCCTTGCGGGATTAACCTTTGCGAAAGGTTTCAGGCGACGGCGCAATTCGATCGGCTAGTGTCCCAACACGGCACACACATCCGAATCCCGCAGGTTCCCCGATGCGCACGATCCACCTTCTCGCTTTCGCCGCCTGTCTGGCCGGCACCGCCGCCGCGCAGGACGCCCTGGGCGGGTTCGATCGTCCCTACACGAATTCGGGCAATGTCTTCGGCAAGGGCGCCTGGGGCGACGGTTCCGGCACTGCGGTGCCGCTGCCCGATCCCAGCCCTGAATACGGCCTCTATTACGACCAGGCCTATGCATCCGGCAGCGCGACCCTGTTCGGGACGGGGTTCTGGTCGGCGGAGTACATGGTGCGCCGCGCCGAGGGCGGCGTCGGCAAGGTGACGTCGAAGGAGTGGAGCTACGAAAGCACCGAGGCGGTGTGGGAAGGCGGCCCGCTGGGCGGCGGCCATGCCGGCGGCGGCAAGGGCGGCCACGGCGACAAAGGCCACGACAAAGGTCACGACAAGGGCGACAAGGACAAATGCGGCTGCCAGGGCGGCCACGACAAGCCGCACGACAAGGGCGGCAAGCACGACAAGAAGTGGGGCAAGAAGTACGAGAAGAAGGTCATCTACAAGTACAAGGAGAAGACCATCTACAAGGAAAAGACCCGCTACATTCCCTATGCGCGCACGCAGAGGGTGGTCGTGGGCCGCCGTTCGACCGCCGTCGTGGTGATCGAGCGGGCGCGTTCCACCGAACTCGGCAAGCTGAACGTCGTGACGTATCAGCGCCGCGTCCAGCACCTCGCCGCGATCTGCATCGACGGCAAGGGCAATGAGCATCCGGCGATCCGCGTGAGCACGTCGGACGGCCGCGACGACTATGACGGCGAGGTCTTCCGCTGCGCCGGCGACCGCATGCTGCGCGTCTCGTTCACGACCGGCACCGAGGATGTCGCGGGCGCCGTGCGCACCTCGGACGGCTCGTCCTACAAGGATTGCGATGGCGGCGATGCGCTGATCCGCACCCGCGGCGGCGAGCTGATGTGCCGCGCCAAGCGTCCGATGTCGGCCAAGGCCGAACGCACGCTGGAAGCGCAGGGCGGCGACTATGCCGAGGTCGCGTATGAGCAGACCTATGCGACGGGCGGCGGCCTGGCGCCCGGTGAAGTGGACCTTTCGGGTCTGGAGCTGACCGGCGGCGTCGGCCACTGAAGGCGGCCTCCGGCGCGGCTTGGCGTCCGCCGAAAGCAATGTTATGCGCGCGGGCCGGTGTCGCCGGCCCGCGTTTCCTTTGAATGCGGCCCTGCAGCGTCTCCCGGCTTCTATCTCGCGAATGACCTCTCCCAAGACCGCTCTGATCACCGGCATCACAGGCCAGGATGGCGCCTATCTCGCAGAGCTGCTGCTGGCGAAGGGCTACACGGTTCACGGACTGAAGCGGCGGTCGTCGTCGTTCAACACATCGCGTATCGACCACCTCTATCACGATCCGCACACGCATGGCGCGCGGCTGGCGCTCGACTATGGCGACATGACGGATTCCACCAATTTGATGCGGCTGGTGAACGAGATCCGCCCGGACGAAATCTACAATCTCGCCGCGCAGAGCCATGTCGCCGTCTCGTTCGAGACGCCGGAATACACCGCCAACGCCGACGCGCTGGGCACGCTGCGCCTGCTGGAGGCGATCCGCGTTCTGGGTATCCAGAAGACGACCAGGTTCTACCAGGCGTCGACGTCGGAGCTTTACGGCAAGGCGCAGGAAATTCCCCAGCGCGAGACGACGCCGTTCTATCCGCGTTCGCCCTATGCCGTGGCGAAGCTCTACGCCTTCTGGGCGACGGTGAATTATCGCGAGGCGTTCGGCGTGCATGCGTCGAACGGCATCCTGTTCAACCACGAAAGCCCGCTGCGCGGCGAAACCTTCGTCACGCGCAAGATCACCCGCGCCGTGGCGGCGATCGAGGCCGGTGCGCAGGAGCGGCTTTATCTCGGCAATCTCGACGCGCAGCGCGACTGGGGCCATGCCCGCGACTATGTCGAGGGCATGTGGCGCATCGTGCAGCAGGACGAGGCCAGCGACTATGTTCTGGCGACGGGCGAGACGCATTCGGTCCGCCGCTTCGTCGATCTCGCCTTCGCCTGCATCGGCGTCACGCTGGAGTGGCGCGGCCAGGGCGTTGACGAACAGGGTATCTGCACCAGGTCGGGCAAGGTTCTGGTCAGCGTCGATGCGCGCTATTTCCGCCCGACCGAGGTCGATCTGCTGATCGGCGATCCGACCAAGGCGCATGAGAAGCTTGGCTGGAAGCACACAGTGCCGTTCGGCGATCTCGTCAAGGAGATGGTCGAGGCGGATCGCGCCCGCCAGAAGGCGCCGGGCGCGCTGAGCGCCGCGTTCTAGGCGGGTGACCCGGGGGCCGCGCGTACTCGTCACCGGCGCCAGCGGCTTCGCTGGCCGTCATCTGGCGCCTGCGCTTCAGACAGGTCTTCCCGGCGCCGTCGCGATCCAGTTCGGCGGGCCGCGCAGCACGGGCCTTCCGCCGCTGGACGTGACGAATGAAGCCGCCGCAGCCGAGGCCGTCGCCAGCGCCCGTCCCGACATGGTCGTTCATCTGGCGGGGCAGGCCGACGTCGCCGCCGCCAACGCCGATCCTGACGCGGCGTTGCGGACGAATGCAGGCGGCACGCGCGCCATGGCGGAGGCGGTTCTCGCCCATGCGCCGGATGCGCTGTTCCTCGCGATCTCTTCCAGCGAGGTCTATGGCGACAGTCTTGCGGGCGGGCGGCCGACCCCGGAAACCGCGCCGCTGAAGCCGGTTTCGGCCTATGCCCGCAGCAAGGCCGCGGCGGAGGCGGCGGTGATGGACGCGGCGGCGCGCGGGCTTCATGCGCTGATCGCGCGGCCCTTCAATCACACCGGGCCGGGACAGAGCGCGGCCTTTGTCGCCCCCGCCTTCGCCGGGCAGGTGGCCGCCATCGAGGCCGGGACGCAGCCGCCCGTCATGCGCGTCGGCTGGCTGGACGATGTGCGGGACTTCAGCGATGTCCGGGACATCGTCAGGGGCTATGTGCTGATGCTGGCGCAGGGCCGCAGCCTCGCGCCCGGCACGGCGATCAATCTCGCCTCGGGAACCGGACGCCCGGTGCGGGACGTGCTGGACGGCCTGCGGCGTCTCAGCACCGCGCAGTTCGAAGTCGCCGGCGATCCCCAGCGGCAGCGGGCAGCCCGGCTTCCCGCCATGGTCGGCGACCCCGCGCTGGCGGGCAGGCTGATCGGGTGGCGCGGCGCCATCGCGTTCGAGACGACGCTGGCCGACGTTCTGGCCGAGGCGCGCGCCCGCACGGCCGCGCGTTAACCCAACGTGCATTCCACCGGGTTTCGCGGTATGGCGCAGTCATGTCGGGATTGATCCAGCCTGCGCGCACGAGCGGGATGCCGTCGCTGCCCCGGCCTGCTGCGGCAGCCATGCCGGGCCGGTTCGGGCGGCTCGACTGGTATCGGGTCGTCGTGCGGACCTTCGCAGGCCTCGTGGTTCTGCCCACGGTTCTCACCGCATTGTACTACGCCTTCATCGCCGCGCCGCAGTATCAGGCGACCGTACGGCTGGCGATCTATGCGATCGGCAAGGATGCCGGCGAGGCGGCCGCCGAATTCGACGAAACCGGGGGAAGGGCCGGCAAGAAGGGCGGCAAGGCCGAGGCGATAGGGCCGGCAGAACCGCGTTCCGGCGGGGCGCGGCAGATCGCAGGCAAGGCGATGAAGCTGATCAACTCCGTTCTGGGCAACAAGGCCGACGGCAAGGACGCCTTCATCATCGTCAACTACATCCGCAGCCGCACCATCGTAAGCGACCTGAATCACGATGGCTGGCTGGCCTCTGTCTTCGCGAGCGGCGAGGCCGATGTCGTCGCGCGGCTGGCCGGTGATGCGAGCCGCGAAGAGCTGTGGCGCACGTTCAATGCGCGGGTCGATGCGCATGTCGACAATGTCTCGCGGCTGATCACCGTGAACGCCCGCGCGTTTTCGCCCGGAGAAGCGCGCGAACTGGCCAGCCGCATCGTGGCGGCGAGCGAGGCGCTGATCAACAGCACGCGCGAGAGGACGCTGCGGGATGCGACGCTGACGGCGGCCCAGACGCTGCAGCGGGCCGAGGAAAGATATATGGACGCGCTCGCCGCCGTGCGGCGGTTGCGCGACGAGGTCGGCGTCATCGATCCGGCCGAGGGCGCGATGGCGCTCGCCCGCGCGCTGACCGAGCTGAAGGTCATCCGCGCCGCGCTGGAAACGCAGTATGCGGGAATCATTGCCGGCGTATCGCCGGACTCGCCCATGGCGCGCGGGATCGCCGCCCGGATCGCCGCGACGAACGCGGAGATCGCGGAGCTTGAAAAGCAGCTCGTCGGCGAGGACGCGGCGGCCGGTGACGTCGCGGCCTATCTCGCCGATTTCGAGACGCGCGAAACCGAACGCATGCTGGCCGAAGCCGCCTATAAGCAGGCCATGACCGCGTTCGATCGCGCGCATTCCGATGCCGACCGGCAGGGAATCTACCTCGCGGTGTTCGAGCCGCCCGGCACGCCGGAGGAATCGCGCTTCCCGCGCGGCTGGCGGATCGTCCTCACGGTGTTTGTCGTGCTGGGGGCTTTCTGGTCGGTGCTGTGTCTTGTCGGCGCGGGCGTGCGCGACCAGATGGCCGCGCGATGAGTCCCTCAGAGGTCATGGAGCGGCCGGCGCCGGGGCGGATCACCACGAAGGGGCGCGGTGCGATGCGCGGCATCCGCCTGAAGCTGACCGCGCCCGGCCGCTTCGCAGCGCTCCGCGACGCGGCGCTGAGCGCCTCGTTGTGGGCCGGCATCCCGGCCCTCGTGGCGGGCGTCTATCTCTTCGGCTTCGCCGCCGACCAGTACCAGTCGGAATCCAAATTCGTGGTGCGGGGCGACACGCTCGCGGTGGGCGCCGAAGCGAGCGGCACGCTGGGCGACATCATCGAGCTGAATACCAGCCAGGATACGCGCCTGGCGGCCGACTATCTCGCCAGCGGCGCGTTGCTCGGCGACCTTGCGAAGACGATCGATTTGAGCGCGACCTTCACGGCGCCGGGGCTGGACCTGTTCGGCGGGCTGTCGCCTGACGCAAGCGCGGAGGCGAAAGCCGATTACTGGCAGGCCATGGCGTCGGCGGATGTCGATTCGGTCTCCGGCATCGTGACGCTGCATACGCGCGCGTTTTCGGCCGCCGATGCGTTGGCGCTCAACACGGCGGCGATCGCCGCCGCCGAGGCCAAACTCAATGAACTGCATCTGCTGACCCTGGAGGGGGCGGCCGACGTGGCGGCCAGACGCGCCGCCGATGCGGCGGAGCGGTTGAAGCAGGCGCGGCTGGACATCAAGGTCTTCCGCGAGCGCTATCGCGCGGTCGATCTGCGCGCCGGAGCCAGTTCCACCTTCGAGCTTCTGTCGCAGCTGCGGCAGCTGCGTATCCAGGACCGCGCCGATCTCGCCGTCATGCGGGCGCAGGGCGCCGGCGCTTCGCCCCAGGTCAAGGCGCTCGAATCGCGTATCGCCGCGACGGATCGACAGATTGTTGAATTGCGCCAACAGCTCACGGGGGCGCTGGAGGGCGATGACGGCGCGGCGAGCGCGGCCATCGAAGCCTATGACCGGCTGCTGCTGCGGCAGGACATGGCCTCGCAATATGTCGCCCGGACCGAGGCGGCGCTGACCCGCGCCGACCGCCGCCTGAGCAAGCGATCGGTCTATCTGGAGGTTTTCGTGCCGCCGGCGGCGGCGTCCGAGGCGACGTTTCCGCGCCGGTCAGCCATGACGTTGACGGTGTTTCTCATCGCGCTCGCAGTTTGGGCGCTGGCGCGCCTTGTTTGGGCCGGAATTCGCTCGCATGAGGTTTGATGGCCTGAAGGCCGCGTCTGCGTTAGACTGACTCGGCAGAGCGGCAGGGCGAACGGAACGATTCCGAGCGGATGAGCCAGCAGAGTTTCAGTGAAGGCCGCAGTCCCACGCCGCGGCAGGCCGTCGTGCTCGCCAGGGCCACGATGTTGGCGGACGCGCTCAAGACGAGCGCCCGCAGCATCGCGCCTGCTGCGATGGGCCGCGAGCGGTTCGGCCGTCTGATTGCGCCGCCATTGGTGCGCGGCGCCGGGTTCGATCTGAATTCGCGTTTCGGACGGCTGCTGGCGATCAGCTTCATCGCCATCGTCGCGGTGCCGACGCTGCTGACCGCGCTCTACTTCGCCTTCATCGCGTCGGACCGCTATGTCTCGGAGGCGCGGTTCGCCGTCAGGAGCGGCGACCGCTCGGCGCTGGACGTGCTGGCCGGCGGGTCGGAACTCGGCAAGCTTGCGCAGGCGCAGGACACGCTGATCGTCACCGAATACATCAAGAGCCGCGCGCTGGTCGAAGCGCTGCAGCACGATGTGGATCTGGAGAAGATCTACACCCGCGACGAGGCGGACTATTTCTCGGCCGCCAGTTCGGACGGGTCGATCGAAGACCTCGTCACATACTGGCGCTGGCGCGCGCATACATCCGTCGAGATGCCGTCGGGCATCATCACGCTGCAGATCAGCGCCTTTACGCCGGAAGATGCGCAGGCGCTCACGCGCGCGGTGGTGGCGAAGTCCGAGGCGCTGGTGAACCAGATGTCGGAGCGCGCCAACAGCGATGAGCTGCGCCAGGCGGAGGCCGAATTCGCGCGCGCCGAGCAGAAGCTGAAAGACGTCTATGGCGCGATGCGCGATCTGCGCAACCAGGAGGGCGTGCTGGACCCCACCATGACGGCCGTGGCGCTGACCGAACTTCTGACCGAACTGCGCAAATCGCGGCTGCAGGTGGAGGGCGATCTCATCGTCGCGCGCAAGACGCTGCGTGAGGATTCGCCGGTCGTGACGCAGCTGAAGGCCAAGCTGGCGGCGATCGACAGCCAGATCGAGAAGCTGTCGGCGCAGTTGACCGCGACGGATGGCGGATCGGGCGCCGTCTCGGAAAAGATGGGCGCGTTCGAGGATCTGGAGCTGAAGCGCGAGGTGGCGCAGGACCAGTATGCCTCCGCCGCGCTGGCGCTGGAGAACGCGCGCATCACCGCCGACCGGCAGCGGATCTATCTCTCGACCTTCGTGCAGCCCGAACTCGCCGAAGAGGCGATCTATCCGCTGCGCATCTGGAACACGCTGGGCGTGGCGCTGGCGCTGCTCGCGATCTGGACGGTGTTCGCGAGCCTGGCGCGGTTCGCGCGCAACAGCACGGCCTGACGATGATCGAGCTGCGCAACGTGCGGAAGTTCTATCGCCGCGACGGGCGCATGAAGACCGTTCTCAACGACGTATCGGGACGGCTGGATACGCGCCGGGCCTATGCGCTGCTGGGCGGCAACGGGGCGGGCAAATCGACCTTGCTGCGCCTGATCGCGGGCAGCGAGCTTCCCAATCGCGGGCGCATCCTGCGCCGGGGGCGCATCTCGTGGCCGCTGGGCTTCGCGGGCGGCTTCCATCCGCAGATGACGGGCAAGCAGAACGTCGCATTCGTCGCGCGCGTCTATGATGAGGATGTCGACCGGGCGATCGAGTTCGCCGAGGAGTTCGCGCAGATCGGCATGCATATGAACATGCCCGTCGGCACCTATTCCTCCGGCATGATGGCGCGTCTCGCATTCGCGGTGTCGATGGCGGTGGAGTTCGATTTCTACCTGATCGACGAAATCACGGCGGTCGGCGATGAACGCTTCGCCGAACGCTGCCGCGAGGCGTTCGCCGAACGCAGCGGGCGGTCGGGCCTTATCCTCGCCTCGCACTCCATCGCGACCATCCGTGATTACTGCGAGCATGCGCTGGTGCTGCGCGACGGCGATCTGACCTATTTCGAGGATATCGACGAGGGCGTCGAATATTATCGCAGCTCTGGTCTCGCCTAGCCGAGCGCGAGGTCGAGCGCGTTTTCGGAAAACGCGGGGTGAAAGCAGGGATCGTCCTGGATGCGTCCCGCCCAGCGTTCCTGAAACAGTTTCACCGCCTCCGGAATCCCCTTGTCGCGGCCGCGCGACGCGGACTCGCGATGGATGAGAACGGTCTCCGGCGACCATACGCATCGCCAGCCGTGCGCATCGAGGCGGAGGCAGAGGTCGATATCGTTGTAGTCCACGGGGAAGGCGGGATCGAACCCGCCGGCTGCTTCAAAACGCGCGCGCTGCACGACGAGACATGCCCCGGTGACCGCCGATACGCGGCGCGGGCCTGCGATGCCGGCGAGCGCGCCCGGCGGCTTGTCGCGCAGGACGTGGCCGGCGACCCCGCCGGGGCCGATCGCGACGCCGGCATGCTGGATGCGGCCGTTCGGGTAGAGCAGCGTCGCGCCGACCGCGCCGGTTTCCGGCTGAAGCGCGAGACGGACCATGGCTTTCAGCCAGCCCGGGTCTTTCACCGCGATGTCGTTGTTGAGGAAGGCGAGCATTGCGCCCGCGTTCTGCGAGACGGCGCGGTTGTTGATGGCGCTGAAATTGAACGGGCCGGGGCAGGGCACGATGCGGACACGCGGATCGCGCATGGCAAGCGCGCAGAAATAGGCGTGCGTCGTGGCCTCGGCGCTGTCGTTGTCGGCGATGACCAGCGTGAGGTCCGGGTAGTCGGTGCCGGTGAGGACGCCGTCGATGCAGGTTTGCAGCAGCTCCAGCCGGTCGCGCGTCGGCACGATGACGGTCACGGACGGCCACTCCGATGGCTCCGGCGGCGTGGGGATCGGCGCGGGTGGGTGTGGTGCGCCGCGTGTCAGGATCGTCCGGATGTGACGGACAGGGCCGGTGGGGCCCTGTCGGGTGAAGAGCGCGCCGCGGCCGGGCGTCCAGGCGCTGGCGAAGCCGGCCTCCGTTTCGTTGTCGCTGTCGCCGCGCACCGCCGCGAGCGCCGGGTCTGCCGCAAACGCGGCGCTGACGGCGTCGAGCGCCCACGGCGTCAGGCTTTCGCCGGGCGCGAGATCGACGCGGATATCGGCGCGGGGGAAAGCGGGTTTATCGAGGCCGTCCGGCTCGTGCGGCCGGCGGCGGGGCGCGGCCCATGCCTTGAAATTCGCCAGCGGCTGTTCGGTGAGCGCGCGCGCCAGGCGTTTCTGCGCGCGCGCCGGGCGACCGAGCGCGGCCAAAGCGAATGCCGCTGCCGTATGTTTCGGGTGTCGAAGCAGGGCTTTCGCGCCGCGCCACAGAGCGCCGCGCCGGGTGACGCGGACGATCCGAAGCGGCGTGTGGCTTTCCAGATGCAGCGCGACGGCCGAACGGGGCACGGGGCCGATCCAGATAGCGCGGCCAAGGACCGGGGCCGGAGCCATCATCCGATGCGCCGCGCCATTGCCGTCCGTGAAGACCAGTGACGGACGCGCCGCGTCGTCGAGCAGGCTCGCCTCGTACACGATCTCGATCCAGCGGCCGGCCGGTGAGGCCGGGCAGGCGGAACCGGGATAGATCGGCGCGGTGTGCTGCATTGCCCTCTGCCGTGATCCCGAATCGAACGGCGGCCCCTCGCTGAAGACTAGCCTCAGGCGTTGACGCCGTGCGAGTCGCGAGGATAGGCATCGATGATGCTGACCATCGCGAAAACCCCGCTGCGTGTGAGCTTCTTTGGCGGCGGCACCGATTATCCGCAATATTTTCAGCAGTATCAGGGCGCGGTGCTGGGCACGGCGATCGACAAGTTCATCTACACCGTCGCGCTGCCGATGGTGGGCTACGCCGAAAGCCGGTTCCGCATCACCTATCGCATGGTCGAGACGGTCGATCAGGTGTCGGACATCCAGCACAACGCGATCCGCGCCGCGCTGCTGGAGGCCGGGTTCGACGATCCGCTGAACGTCGCGATCATTTCCGATCTGCCGGGCAATTCGGGGCTGGGATCGTCATCGGCCTTCACCGTCGGTTTCGTGAAGCTGGTGGCGCACCTGCAGGGACGGCGGATCACCAAATACGACCTGCTGAAAGAGGCGGTGCGGCTGGAGCTGGATGTGCTGGGCGAGAATGTCGGCGTGCAGGACCAGACCCACGCGGCGTTCGGCGGACTCAACCTCTATTCCTTCCATGGCGACGATTTCTCGATCCGGCCGGTGCGGATGACCACATCGGCGCGCGACGGCCTGAACGCATCGCTGTGCCTCGTCTTCACCGGCGTGCAGCGTTCGGCGTCCGAGACGCTGAAGGAGCAGATGAAGAATACGGCCGAGAAGAAGGTGCAGACCGAGCTGAAGCACCTGGTCGATCTCTGCCACGAAGGCGCAGCGATCCTGGAGCGGACCGATCCGTGTTCGATGCTGAAGGATTTCGGCGCGCTGCTGAGCGAGGGCTGGCAGACCAAGCGGAAGCTCTCGTCCGCCGTCAGCAACGCCCATATCGACGCGATCTATGAGACGGGCATGAAGGCCGGCGCCTATGGCGGGAAGCTGTGCGGCGCCGGCGGGGGCGGATTCTTCATGTTCCTGGCGCCGCCGGAGGCGCAGGACCGCCTGCGCGAGACGTTCGGCCCCAAGAATTTCGTGAAGATCGAAGCGACGGACGACGGCGCGCAGATCCTGAACGCGTGAGACGCTTGCCCGAATCGGCTTAAAGAACGGCCATGGTCAAACGTGCGCTCATCACGGGCATCACCGGCATGGTGGGCTCGCATCTTCTCGATTTCCTGCTGGAGAATACGGACTGGGAGGTCTGGGGCATGCTCCGGTGGCGCAGTCCGCTGGACAATATCTCGGCCCATCTCGACCGCATCAATCGCGGCGACCGGGTGAAGCTGGTCTATGCCGATCTGCGCGACACGATGTCGTTGCAGAATGCGGTGATCGCGTCGAAGCCGGACTATGTGTTCCACCTCGCGGCGCAGTCCTATCCGCAGACCTCGTTCACCGCGCCGCTGGATACGCTGGATACCAATGTGCAGGGCACGGAGCGCCTGCTGGGCGCGCTGCGCACGCATGCGAAGGACGCGGTCATCCATGTCTGCGCGTCGTCGGAAGTGTTCGGCCGCGTGCCGAAGGAGAAGCTGCCGATCGACGAGGAATGCACGTTCCATCCGGCCTCGCCCTACGCGATCTCGAAGGTCGGCACCGACCTGATCGGCCGCTACTACGCCGAGGCCTATGGCATGACGGTGATGACGACGCGCATGTTCACGCATACCGGCCCGCGCCGGGGCGACGTGTTCGCCGAATCCACCTTCGCCAAGCAGATCGCGATGATCGAGCAGAACAAGCTGCCGCCCAGGGTGAAGGTCGGCAATCTGGACAGCCTGCGCACCTGGGCCGATGTGCGCGACGCCGTGCGCGCCTATTTCATGCTGGTGACGATGAACCCGGTGCCCGGCGCCTATTACAATATCGGCGGCGACTTCACGCTGTCGGTGCGGGGGATGCTGGAGACGCTGATCTCGTACTCAACCTGCAAGGACATCGAGGTCGAGATCGATCCGGAGCGGCTGCGCCCCATCGACGCCGATCTGCAGGTGCCCGATACGCGCAAGTTCCGCGCGCATACCGGCTGGACGCCGGAAATCCCGTTCGAAACGACGATGCGCGATCTGCTGCAGTACTGGCGCGAGCGAATCGATTCCAAGCAGTCGTTCCTGTCGCGCTGATGGAGAAGATCGCGCGTATCGCCATCACGGGTGGGCGGGGACTGGTCGGGTCGGCGCTGGTCGATCTGCTGACCGCCGAGGGTTTCAGCGACGTCGTGCCGGTGGGGCGCGAGGAATGCGATCTGTCGGACGTGCCGGCGACGCGTGACTATTTCGCGCAGATCAGGCCGGACTACGTCTTCCATGCCGCCGCCCGCGTCTACGGCATCATGGGCAACATGAAGAACCAGGGATTGTCGTTCTACGACAACAACCTGATCAACACGGCGGTGGTCGACGCGGCGCACCGGGCGGGCGTGAAGAAGATCACCGTGATGGGAACCGGCGCGATCTATCCGTTTCCGCCGGCGTCTCTGCCCCTGCGCGAGGCGACGGTGTTCGACGGGCGGCCGCACCCGTCCGAAAGCGGATATGCCCATGCTAAGCGCGCCATGCTGGCGATGCTGGAGGCCTATACCGAAAGCTACGGCACGAAATGGGCCTATATCGCCTCGTGCAACCTGTTCGGACCGCGCGACAAGTTCGACATCGAGGGCGGCCATGTGGTGCCGTCGCTGATCGCCAAGTTCCGTACTGCGGAGCTGAGCGGCGGGCCGGTGTCGGTATGGGGCGACGGGTCGGCGCAGCGCGACTTCATGTATGTGAAGGACGCGGCGCGGGTGGCCCTGACCGTGATGGAAAAGCTGGACGGCGTCGTGAACATGGGTTCCGGCTCGGTCTGGAGCATTCGGCAGATCGTCGATGCGCTGGGCCGGATCACCGGCCTTGCGGACCGGATCGTCTGGGATGCGTCGAAGCCCAACGGGCAAGCCTATCGCGCCTATGACCTGACGCGCCTGTCATCGACAGGGTTCACGTGCCGCTATCCGATCGAGCAGGGCCTCGCCGAGACCTGGGACTGGTACCGGGCGCAGACATAAGGAAACGGCCGGCGGTTGCCCGCCGGCCGCTCCGTATCCCCAAGCCAGTCTGCCTTACGGCGTGCCGAAGCGCTGGTTGATCGAGATGTTGTTGCCGACCGAGGTCGCGCTGATGTCGACATTGCCAGCCGTCGCGCCGATATCGGCGGTGACGCGGGCATAGGTGCCCGAGACGTTGACCTGACGGTCCTGGTTCAGGACGACGGCGCCGTTGGTGACATCCATCGTCATGTTGTTGGCGATCGCGGTGGCGGCGATCGAGGTGTCGCCGGCAACGAAGCCCAGCTTCACGTCAGCGACGGCGAACGGATCGATCGTGCCGCAGCGCTGGTCGTTATAGGCCGAGCCGTAGCCGCCCGAGGTCGTCAGGCCGGCGTTGTTGCAGACGCCCGTGGCCGAAATGTCCACATCGCCCTTCACCTTGTGCACGTCGACATTCACCGAGGCGCCGACATCGGCCAGCTGCATCTGCTGGTTCTGCAGGAAGGTCGAGCCTTCGGTCGAAGCCGTGAAGTTGTTGCCGATGGAGGTGGAGCTGGCGCGCAGGTCGCCGCCGATCATCCAGCCCGTGAAGTTCAGGTGCGAGTAGGCGGTCGCCCAGTTGATCTGCCAGCCGTTGCGGAGATCGTTCAGGTGGTTGCCAGGGCCAAGGGCGCCGGCATAGGCGCTGCCCGAGGTGAGAAGGGCCGCAGCGGCGGCGACGCCGAGGAAGGCCTTACGGATGGTCATGGATTGTTGCTCCCGGTTCAATCTTGCATTCGAAGGATCGTCGATCCCCGGGGCGCTCGGCCCTCGCGGCCAAGGTTCGCAACGCCCGTGCCAGAGCCGGAATGCGGGCCGCGATGCGCAATCGGGCGGATGACGATGGTTAGCGAAAGATGACTGGCCCGAGATTGCGCTGTTCCGCGCTGTCCCTGGCACGCTCTTTAACGTTAAGGCGTGTCGAAGCGGGACGGCGGCGATTGGCAATTCGGCCCGGCTTGCACACACTCGCGGCACGCGATTCGACGCCCCCCCCGGAACGGCAGAGGCCGATGGACAAGCCGCTATTCGATTACCAGTCCGATATCGCCGCCTATGTGCGGAACACCGAAACGATGTTCCGCATCATGAAGGAAGGCGTCGATCGCTGGTGCGGCGGCTTCAAGGGGAAGACCGTCCTTGAGGTCGGCGCGGGATTCCAGCTTCCTCACGGCGGGTTGACGACCTGTCTGACGCTGCGCGACGGCGCAAAGCGCGTGTTCGGCATCGATATCTGCAGCCCCGACGAGTTCGCGACGCTGCCGGACCGCGTTTCGTTCTGGAAGGCGGCGCGCGAGATGTACGGCGTCGACGTGCGCGGGCTGGACGAGGGGCGGGTGCATTTCGCCTCGCAGAACATCATCTTCGACAACTCGCTCTATTCGCCCGTCACGATGCTGCAGATGAGCGCGTCGGAGATGTATTTCCGCGACAACATGTTCGACGTGATGTTCTCGAACGCCGTGTTCGAGCATGTGCCGGACGCCCGGAACACGCTGAAAGAGATGTTCCGCACCATGGCGCCGGGCGGCAGCGCCTATATCCACTGGAACCCGTTCACCAGCCTGGAGATGGGCGGGCATGACATCGGCATCCCGTTCTACTTCCCCTGGGCGCATCTGCGCCTGTCGGAGGCGCAGCATGTCGAGATGCTGCGCCGTGTACTTGCCGACCCGGCGCTTTTCTCCAAGGCCAATCCGCCGGAGCATACGATCACGGCCGCCCGCGCCGCCGAACTGGCGACCGACCCCGCCCTTTTCTACAAGCAGATGTCCGCCGATCTGAACCGGCTGCGGGTCAGGGAGTTCCTCGCCTATGCGGAGGAGGCGGGCTTCGAGATCCTGCACAGCGGCTATCACATCAAGGACGAGATCCGGCTGTATCTGACGGACCGGGTGCGGGCGGAGCTGCCCGGCTATGACGATGACGAACTGTTGACCTTCTTCCACTCCGCAGCGCTGCGGAAGCCCGAGGGCGCAGCTTGATCGACATCGAGGCGCTGGCCATCGCCGACGTGAAGATCGTCCGGCCCCGCAGGTTCGGCGATGCGCGCGGGTTCTTCTCCGAAACCTATTCGGCGCAGGCGTTCGGCGAGGCCGGCATCACGGACGTCTTCGTCCAGGACAATCATTCGTTTTCGGCGGCTGTTGGCACGGTGCGCGGACTTCACTTCCAGCGGCCTCCCCGCGCGCAGGCGAAGCTGGTGCGCGTGACGCGCGGGCGGATCTGGGATGTCGCGGTCGATCTGCGGCGGCCATCGCCGAGCTATGGCCGCTGGGTCGCGGCCGAGATTTCCGCCGAGGCGTGGAACCAGATCTATATCCCGGCCGGCTTCGCCCACGGCTTCTGCACGCTGCAGCCGGATACCGAGATCGCCTACAAGGTGACGGACTACTATGCGCCGGCCGAGGATGGCGGCGTGTACTGGGGCGACGAAGATCTCGCCATCGACTGGCCGGTCGCGCCGGATGCGGCGACCCTGTCGGCCAAGGACGGCGCGCTGCCGCGGCTGCGTGAGCTGCCGCCGCTGTTTGAATAGGAACCGGCCATGCGCGTGATCGTCACCGGCGGGGCTGGCTTCATCGGATCTGCGGTGTGCCGGATGCTGGCGAGCGACGGCGCCGAGGTGTTGAACATCGACGCGCTGACCTATGCCGGCAATCTCGCTTCGCTGACGGCGATCGCCAACCGGCCGAATTATCGCTTCCGCCAGACCGATATCCGCGACCGCGCCGCGATGGATGCGGCGTTCTCCGCGTTTCAGCCGACGCATGTGATGCATCTGGCGGCCGAGAGCCATGTGGACCGCTCGATCCACGGCGCGGCCGACTTCGTGTCGACCAACATCATCGGCACCTTCACGGTGCTGGAGGCGGCGCGGCAATACTGGTCCGCTCTGTCCGGCAGTGCGAAATCGGCGTTCCGCCTTCTCCATGTCTCGACCGACGAGGTCTATGGATCGCTGGGGGCCGACGGGCTGTTTCTTGAAGACACGCCGTACGATCCGTCGTCGCCTTATTCCGCGTCGAAGGCGGGTTCGGATCACCTCGCCATGGCGTGGGAGCGCACCTATGGTCTGCCTGTCGTGCTGTCCAATTGCTCGAACAATTACGGGCCGTTTCATTTTCCCGAAAAGCTGATCCCGCTCGCGATCCTGAACGCGCTGCACGGCAAGCCGATCCCGGTCTATGGCTCGGGCGAGAATGTGCGCGACTGGCTGCATGTCGAAGACCATGCGCGGGCGCTGAAAACCATCGTCATGTCCGGTGCGCCGGGCCGCCGTTACAATGTCGGCGGGCGCAACGAGCGGCGGAATATCGAGGTCGTGCGCGCGATCTGCGCCGCGCTGGACGAGATGCGGCCCGCCTCGGCGCCGCACGACCGGCTCATCACCTATGTCGCCGACCGGCCCGGCCATGACGCCCGCTATGCGATCGACGCGACGCGGCTTGAAGCCGAGCTTGGCTGGAAGGCGCAAGAGACGTTCGACACGGGCATCGTGAAGACGGTGGCCTGGTATCTGGAGAACGAGTGGTGGTGGCGGCCGCTGCGCGAGCGGGTCTATGGCGGCGAACGCCTCGGCCTGATCGGCTGATGCGTATCGCGGTCACCGGAACGGCGGGACAGGTGGCGCAGGCGCTGGCGAGGCGCGGGGCGCTGGCAGGTATCGACATCACTCCGGTGGGGCGGCCTCAACTCGACCTCATGTCACCGGCGTCGATACGGACTGCTCTGGAGAGCGCCCGGCCGGATGTGATCGTCAGCGCGGCTGCCTACACCGCTGTCGATCAGGCCGAAATCGACGCGGAGACCGCGTTTGCGGTGAACGATGCGGGGGCCGGTCATGTCGCGGCTGCGGCGCGGGCGCTGGGCGTACCGGTGCTGCACCTTTCGACCGACTATGTTTTCGACGGGACGGGCGAGAGGCCCTATCGCGAGGACGATGCGCCATCGCCGAAGACGGTCTATGGCGCGAGCAAGCTGGCGGGCGAGGCGAAGGTTCTGGAAGCCGGCGGCAGCGTCTTCCGGACGGCCTGGGTGTATTCGCCTGCGGGGGCGAATTTCGTGAAGACGATGGTGCGTCTCGCCGGCCAGCAAGCCGAAGTGCGCGTCGTGGCGGACCAGATCGGTTCGCCGACCTCGGCGGATGATATCGCCGATGCGTTGCTCCGGGTGGCAGAGCGCCAGCATGAGCGGCCGGACGATGCCGCCTTGTGCGGTCTCTTTCACCTGGCGGGCAGCGAGACGGCGGCCTGGAGCGAGCTGGCGCAGGGCGTGTTCGACCTGCTCGCGTCGCATGGAAGGCCGCAATGCCAGGCCGTGCCCATCGCCACGTCGGCCTATCCGACGCGGGCGAAGCGGCCCGCCAACTCGCGGCTCGATGGTGCGAAGCTGAAAGCCACGTACGGCATCGAATTGCCGGGCTGGCGCGCCTCGCTGCCGGGGGTCGTCGCGCAGCTCGTCTAGGCGGTGCGGAGAATCCGGCCGCGCAGCATGCGCTCCGCCACGAGACCGCCCAGCAGCAGGACGAAGCCGACCGACAGAAGATAGGACTTGTCGAGTACGACGGAGTGATAGTCGCCGTAATAGGCCTCGCGCACCCATTCGACGCCATGCATCAACGGATTCCAGGCCAGTCCTTCGCGCAGCTCGGCCGGCAGGTTGCCGGGCAGGAAGATCAGGCCGGACATCGTGTAGAGCAGGATGTTGCACAGCAATACGATGATGAGCGCGCGCTGCTTGATCGCCACCAGCACGCTGCACGCGATTCCGGTGCCGACCCCGAACAGAAGCGAGGCGGCCAACCCGCCGATCAGGTCGAGCGGGTCGTAGGGCTGGAACTGCGAGCCGATGAGGATGAGCGTGCCGACGCAGGCGAAGGTCACGGCGAAGGCGGTGACGCATTCCAGGATCACGCGCGCCAGGATCAGGTCGATCGTCTGGACGCGCGGGATATTCAGAAGAATGCGATTTTCCGGGATCGCCTGCGCCACCCAGCGGCAGGGATAGGTGAAGAGAATGAACGGCAATACGCCGAGCGCGAAGAAGAGGATCGGGTCCGTGCCGAGCCATACACGTGCGCCGACGATCTGGTAGATCGTGACGATGATCGCGATATGCGCCATCGGCCAGCCGACGGCGATGACGTACATCGCCGCACGATCGAAGCGCGTCTGCAGATCGCGCAGGATGAGCGCGCCGATCACGTCGGTCTGCCGCTTGAGATAGGAGCGGGGGCTGAGCGCCTGCTGGCTCACGAAGCGGCCCCGATCAGCGGGCGGATGAAGCCGGCGAGACTGCCGCCCTGATAAAGATGGCCTTTGACGCCCGCCGCTGCCGCCGCCTGAAGGTCGCCGTCGCGATCGCCAATGAGGAACGAGGCCCTGGCGTCGACGGGAAAATCGCGCATCAGGTCGAGCAGCATGCCGGGATTCGGTTTGCGCCGTCGATCGGCGCGGGTGTAGGCCGCGACCGTGCCGTCCGGGTGCGACGGGCAGTATTCGAAGCGGTCGATATGGGCGCCGGCTTTCTGAAGCTCGCGGTTCATCCAGCCATGCAGCGCCCGCACGTCGTCTTCACTGTAATAGCCGCGCGCAACGCCGGCCTGGTTGGTGACCACGAATGTGTAGTAGCCGGCCTCGTTGGCCATCCGTATCGCCTCAGCTGCGCCCGGCATCCATTCTATCTGGTCGGGGCGGTGGGGGTAACCGGTATCGACGTTGATCACGCCGTCGCGGTCGAAGAACACGGCCGGCCGGCGGCGGCGGGCGGGGACTTCGGTCTGCGCCCGGGCGAAATCGTCCGGCACGCCGATATCGATGAAATACCCGTCGGCCACATATGCGCCGAGCGCCCCTTCGGCCGCGAGGGCCGGGAAGATGGCGCCCTCGAGCGAGACAGGCGGCGTCCCGATGCGGCCGAGAACGTCTTTCGACATGAGATAGACGCCGGCGTTGATGGGGCCGCCCGGTCCGGTTTCGGGGCCGTGGAACGCTTTCACGCGTCCCTCTTCGAGCGCCACCCAGCCCGAGCGCCGTCCCGGAGCCTGCGCCCGCAGCGCCAGGGTCGCGAGGCCCTGAAACGCGGGGACGAGCGACAGCAGGTTGAAGTCGAACAGCGTGTCGCCGTTCAGCAGGAAGAAGCGGTCGTCGAGAATATCGGCGGCATAGGCGAGCGCGCCGCCGGTGCCGGCCGGCGCCGGCTCGTAGACGATCGCGACGTCGGGGTCGCCCGCGAAATGCTTTTCGATGACATCGGCGCGAAAGCCGCAGAGCAGAACGATCTTTTTCAGCCCATGCCGGCGGGCGTTTTCGACCAGATAGTCGAGAAAGGGCCGGCCGCCGACGGGCAGCATGGGCTTGGGCGTCTCGCGCGTCAGTTCGCCGAGACGGGTGCCAAGCCCGCCGACGAGAAAGACCGCCTGTTCAACCATACCAAGCCCCGCACGCAGACCGCGCCCTTGCGTGCCCCATGCCGGGTGAATTAGCAACGCAAGAGGGCCGCCTTGAACGGCGTTGCGTCGGACGGAGAGGATCCAGGGACCGGAATGCGTGTCGCGGCACACGGTATGGCGGCGAGGGCGGTTTCGGGGCGCGAATGGGCGATCCGCGAGGCGCTGCCGCTCTGGTCCGGCGCCGGTTTCGATCCCGCCGATTCGCTTTTCCGGGAACGCCTCGATTTCGCTGGAGCGCCCATCGCCGCGCCGCGCCGGCTGACGACACAGGCGCGGCAGATCTATGTGCTGGCCCACGCGGCGTTGCTGGGCTGGCATCCGCAAGGCCGAACGCAGGCGCTGGCCGCAGCGCATGCGATGACCGGCGCCTATCTGTCGCCGGACGGGCGACCGGGCTGGGCGTTCTCCATCGGTCAGGATGGCCGGCCCGCCGACGCGCGGCGCGAGCTCTACGCTCATGCCTTCGCTCTTTTCGGTCTGGCCTGGGCCTGGCGTCTCGACCCGGACCCGCGCTTCGCTGTGGCCCGCGATGCGACGCTGGCGCTGCTCGATGGCCCCTTCGCGGGCGCTGGCGGCGGATATCTCAGCTATCTGGGCGATGATGGCGCAGAGCGTCTTCAGAACCCCCACATGCATCTGCTCGAGGCGATGCTCGCCTGGTACGACGCGACCGGCGATGCGGCGTATCTGGAGCGCGCCCGGGCGATCGGCGCGCTTTTCATGACGACATTCTTCCAGCCGGACACATCGGCGCTGCCCGAATATTTCGGCGCCGGCTGGACGAGGCTTGGCGGCGAGCGCGGAACCCTGGTGGAGCCGGGCCATCATTTCGAATGGGCGTGGCTGCTTCACAGGCTGCAGGTGACGGCGGGCCTCGTGACCGAGGCGGTGGCGCGGCCGCTTTACGATCATGCCTGCCGCTTCGGTCACGATGCGGCGGGCCTCATCGTCGATTGCCTGCGTGAAGACGGCACGCTGGTGACGGCGTCACGCCGCACCTGGCCGCACACCGAAGCGATCAAGGCGCATGCCGCCGCCTTCGAGCAAGGCGACGAGCAGGCCGAAGACCGCGCCGCCCGCGTGTGGGATCTCATGTTCGCGCAGTTTCTGAGCGGCGCGGCCGCCGGCGGCTGGCGCGATCATCTCGACGCTTCGGGCGCGCCGCTGCATGGCTACATGCCGGCGACGACGCTCTACCACGTGTTCTGCGCCATCGCGGAAGCCAACAGGGTCTGGCCATCATGACGACGACGCGCGGCATCATCCTGGCCGGCGGTACGGGAAGCCGGTTGTTCCCCGTGACCACCGGCGTCAGCAAGCAGCTTCTGCCCGTCTACAACAAGCCGATGATCTATTTCCCGCTGAGCACGCTGATGCTGGCGGGCATCCGCGACATCCTGATCATCACGACGCCCGACGATCAGGCCCAGTTCCAGCGCGTGCTGGGCGACGGGTCGCAATGGGGCGTCTCGTTCTCCTACGTGGTTCAGCCGCGCCCGGAGGGCCTCGCGCAGGCATTCACGCTCGGGCGCGACTTCCTGCAGGGCGGCCCGGCGGCGCTGATCCTCGGCGACAATCTCTTCTACGGTCACGGTTTCCAGGAGCGCGTGACGCGTGTCGCCAAACGATCGTCCGGCGCGACCATATTCGCCTATGAGGTCGCCGATCCGTCGGCTTACGGCGTCGTCACGATCGACGCCGACAAGCGGCCGACCGCCATTGTGGAAAAGCCGAAGGAGCCGGACTCGCCCTGGGCGGTGACGGGTTTCTACTTTTTCGACGAGAAGGTCTGCGACATTGCCGCTGCGGTGAAACCTTCGGCGCGGGGCGAGCTGGAGATCGTGTCGGTCATCGATGCCTATCTGCAGGCCGGAACGCTGGAAATCGAATTTCTCGGGCGGGGCTTCGCCTGGCTGGATACCGGCACGCATGACGCGCTGCTCGAGGCGTCGGAGTTCGTGAGGACGGTCGAACACCGCCAGCGAAACCGAATCGCCTGCGTCGAGGAGATCGCCTACCGGGCCGGTTTCATCGACCGCGAGGGCCTGATTCGGGCGGCACAGCCGCTTCTCAAGACCGACTATGGCCGCCATTTGCTGCGAATTGCGGACGAAGCCCTCTAAAGCGGAGATATGGCGGAAGAATCGTTGCGCGCGTGAAGATTCATCGCGAATAGTCAGGTGAATCATCGATCGCAGCGTGTATGTCGGGACCATCCAGAAAAGCGCCTTCGTCTCGTGCCGGCCGTGCGCCGCGCAAGGATGCGCCGGCGCGGCTGGCGCTCGTGCAGCCCGCGCCCGACGCGGCGCTGGCGATCGAGGCCCTGAACGCCGAAATCGAACGCCTGCGCGAGGCGCAGGGCATGCTGGTGTCGGAGCTGTCGATCCGCGAAAGCGAGGCAGGCGCCGCCCGCGAAACCCTGACCAAGCAGAGCGGCGATATCGCCCGCACCCGGCGGAGCTGGCAGCAGACGACCGAAGATGTCAGCGAGATGCGCCGCACGCTGGCCGATGTCGATGTCGCCAATGCGCATAACCTCGCCTCGCTTCGCGAAGAGATCAGTCAGCGGGAAGGCCGGATCGACGGGTTGACGGCAGAGATCGCAGCCCTGCGTGAAAGCGTCGGCGCTGCGGAAGACGAACTGAATACGCTGCGCGCCGAAACCGGCGCCCAGCGCGGAGAGATTTCCCGCCTGAGCGAAGTCATCGCGACGGGCGAGCGCGGACTTCACGATCTGCGCGCGCAGATGGCGCGGCGCGAAGTCGAGGCGGAAGCAGAGATCCGCTCGCTGCGTGACCGCCTTGCGGTGCGGAGCGACGAACTCAGCTCGCTCAGCCTGCAGACCGCCAACCGGATATCCGATCTCGTCGCCGCCAGCATGTCGCAGGGCGACACGGTCGCACGCCTCAGCAGCGAACTCGGCGCCGTCCGGACCGATCTCATCCGGGAAACCAACAGTCATGCGGAGGCGCGCCGGGCCATCGAGACCGGCGAAGCCGTTCTGGCGCGCGTGACCGGCGATCTCAACGAGGCGCGCGGCCTTGCCGAGCGCAAGGCAGGCGAAGCCGAGCAGCTGCGCGAGCAGATGTGGTCGCTGGAGAAGGATTCTTCGGCCGCCCGGCAGCGCGGCGCGGAGCAGGACGACAGGCTGCTGGCGCTCGACGAGAAGATCGAGCAGGCCCAGCGCGCGCGCGAGGCGGCGGTCGAACAGCAGGCGCGCCTGATGGCGCGGCTCGATGGCGACGGCGCAACCATCGAAACGTTGCGCGCCCATCTCGAGAAGACGAAGGCGCTGCTGAAGCAGGTCGCGTCCCTGCCTGACGCGGAGCCGGCGGCGGTTTCGTCCGGCGCGTCCTCGCAGTCCGAATCCCGCCTGGTCGACGAGGCCTTGCTGGCGAAGGTGGCGATGGATCGCGAGATCGCGTCGCTGCGCCTGAAGATCACCGCGATGGATGAAAGCCGGCGGACCCGCGAGAACCTGCTCAGCGCCGCGCGCCGCCAGGTCATGGACGCCGAAGCCGCTGCGACCGCAGCCAGGCTTGATCTTGTGGAGCGGGAGGCCATGGTGTCCCGCCTTGCCGACGAACTGACGGTGCGGGACGGCGACCGGACGGCTCTTGAGAATCGTATCGTCGGACTGGTGCGGTCCAACGATGTGCGCCAGCACGAGAACGGGCGCCTCGCGCGTCATATCCAGACGGTATCCAGATCCTCCACCTATCGGTGGGGCCTGGCCGGGGCGGCCATTGCGCGCGGCTGGCGGCGATTGGTTCGCCGGCTGCGGCGGGGCAAGGCCAACCCGCTGTTCGACTTCCGCTGGTATCTGGACAACAATCCCGATGTCCGCTGGGCGGGTGTCGATCCGGTCACTCACTATCGTGAGAACGGCCGCGCGGAAAGCCGGACGCCCAACCGCGTGTTTCAGCCGAACTGGTATCTTGAAACCAATCCGGACGTGAAGGCGGCCGGGGTCGATCCGCTCGACCACTATTGGCATCACGGGGCTGCCGAGGGACGGCACCCCGCGCCGGACTTCGATCTTCACGCCTATCTTGAGCGCCACCCCGAAGCGAAGGCGCGCGGACGCCACCCGCTGCTCCACTTCCTGAGAACGGCGCCGGCTGACGAGCCGCTGCCTTCAGGCGGCCAGCGCATTCTGATGGTCGCCTGGCACTGTCCGACGCGCGCGCATGCGGGCGGTCTGCGGATGCTGGATCTCTACGACTATATCCGCCGTATAGCGCCCAATGCGCGCCTCGATCTTTTCACGGTCCGCAAGCCGGATATCGACTGGTCGTACGAGGATGTGACGCGGATCTTCGACAACGTCTATTTCACCGATCATGAGGATCTGTCCGTCCGGGCGCTGAATGCGCTGCGCGGGGACCGCACCGTCTATGACGTGGTGGACTTCCAGTTTCTGGAAGCAGGCCATGATGTCGACTCTTACCGGTCGGTGGGCCGCAAGCTGATCTTTACGCCCATGGAGCTGCTCAGCCGGTCGTTCCATATCGAACGGCATATACCGGGCCGCATCGCCACGGCGCAGCGTCTGGCGGAACAAATGGAGGTGGCGCGGCGCGAACTGACGCTCTGCCGCGCTGTCGATGAAGTCGTCTGCGTCTCGCGGCCGGATGCCGACTATCTGCGTCAGGTGACAGGCCTGAATTCGGTGACGGCGCTGGAAACAGGCGTGTCCACGCTCGAATTCGGCCAGCTCGCGCCGGCCGACGCGACCAGCCGGGCCTCCAACACGATCGTTTTCGTCGCTTATTTCGGCTCGCACACGAATATCGAGGCGCTCGACTGGTATCTCAACGAGGTGCATCCCAAGGTCAAAGCGGCCATTCCGGATTATCGGCTGGACGTGGTGGGACGCGGCGATCTGTCCCGCTACGAGGCGCTCGACGATCCGGCGATCAACCTGATCGGCGAAGTGCCGTCGGTCGGCCCCTATATCGCCCGCGCAGCGCTGGGGATTTCACCGGCGCTCAGCGGAGCGGGCTTTCGCGGCAAGATCAACCAGTACGCGGTCCTTGGCGTCGCGACGGTCGCATCGCCGATCGCAGCCGAAGGCTTCGCCTACCACCACGGCGACGACATTCTTGTGGGGCCGGATGCGGAGTTGTTCGCGCAGCATTGCGCCGCGATGCTGCGCGATCACGAGCTGAACGCGCGTCTCGCGGCGCGGGCGACCCAGACCTGCCTCGAGCGCTATTCCTGGCAGGCGCGTGAAGGCGCGATCCGCTCGCTCTATGGTCTCAAACGTGTGCGGAAAGCCGGCGCGCCCGTCGTGACCGCGATCGTGCCGTCCTACAATCATGGCCGATATATCGAGGCGCGTATCCGCTCGGTCCTCGACCAGAGCTATCCGAATATCGACCTCATCGTCATCGACGACAAATCGCCGGACGACAGCCATGACGTGATCTCGCGGCTGCGTGACCAGTACGGCTTCGCCTATATCCGACGGGAAACGAATTCCGGCACGCCGTTCTCGTCGTGGGAGTATGCGGCCAGGAACGCCAATGGCGACTTCCTCTGGATCTGCGAAAGCGACGATGTCGCAGAGCCGGATTTCGCGGCAACGGCCGTCGACAAGCTGTGCCAGGACCGCGGCGCCGCCCTGTTCTACTGCAACTCGCATGTCATCGACGCCGACGGCGCGGTGATCGGTTCGACCGCCTCCTATTTCCGTGACATCTGGCAGGATGCGCGATGGGAGGCGAGCTTCACGGCGGAAGGCCTGAAGGAGCTGGCGGACTATCAGGTCCGTGGCATGGTCGTGCCCAATATGAGTTCGGCCATGATCCGGACCAGCGCTTTTCGTGCGTCCTTCAAACCCGATCTCCTCAAATTCAGCCTGACGGGCGACTGGCTCTTTATCGGCAGGGTGCTGACGAAGGGCAGGGCGATCTTCGATGTCCATCTGCTCAACAGATTCCGGCAGCACGGGGTGACATCGCGCGAGCGTGTGAAGTCGGCGCAGTCGCAGGCGGAATTCATCATGACCAAGTACCGGCTGCACAAGCTGGCCCGGAAGCGCGCGCGCGACCTGGCCGAAACGCTGCGGACCGATGCGACGCGTTTCATCTACGAGCCGGCATCGGGGCGCGATGTGGTGCGCGCCATGTGGAAAATCTCACGCCTGGATACGCTGCGCGCCGGCACGATGCTCGCCTGGTCGATGCTGTTCCACCGGCACTACTGGGCGAAGTTCAAGGCGCGAGTGAAGGATCGCCGCGCGTCGCCGGGCGGTTGAGAGCGCGATGTTCGTCTCCTACTTCGCGCCCTATGCCGTCCGGAACGATCCGGTCATCTATCAGTGGGTGCTGTACAAACAGCTCCGGTCGATCGGCGCCGACGATCTGGCGTTCCTGGGAGACACCGCCTATCTGGCCGACCCGGCGAAGCGGATCGCCTCCCGGCATTCCTCGGCCAATCCCGATTGGATGGACCGCGCCGCCTATGTGATGCCCGATCCGGCCGTCCTTGCGGGCCTCAAGCGCTTCCATCTCGGGGGCGATATCCTGAAGCCCGTCATCGACCAGAGGCTTGGTCCGAACCTCGCGTGGCGGCAGATCATGCGCGTCCCGTTCCAGCCGCTCGTCGCGTTGCTGAAATCGGGCCTGTCCGTCCTGAAGCGTCAGGGCGAGATCGAAGCGGTCCTCGCCTGGGTCAACTGCGCTTCGATGCGGGCGGCGGCGGACGAGATGGGCATTCCCATCATTCATGCCGAGCTTGGCCCGACCCGCGCGCCGCAGTTCCGTCCGACGGCCTATATCGATTTCTCCGGCGTCAACGGCAATACCGAAGCGTCCGCGCGGTATGCCCGTTTCGCCGCCGAAGGCGCCCCGGTGCCGAATCTCGCGCCGCCGGAGATCATGCGCGCGCTGGGCTGGTCGGGCGCGATCGGCCGGCCTACGCCGTCGCACGAGACGGGTTTGGCGCTGCAGATTCCGAACGATTCGAATCTGGTTGCCTATGGCAACGGCTTCGACAATTTCGAACTGACCCAGTTCGCCCGGAGACGCTGGAAGACATCCGAGCTGCTGCTGCGCCCGCATCCCGGCTACCCGATTTCGCCGGACCCGGAGATCGAAACCGACGCCTCGCCCGATGCGGCTGGTTTCATCGGGCGCGTGAAGCGGATCATGACCGTCAATTCCAGCGTGGCGTTCGAGGCCATGCTGCACGAGACGCCGGTGGTCATGCTGGGCGAATGCCCGTTCGCCGTCGGCGGCTGCCATCCGCGCAGCCTGATGCCGCGGGTCGACGCAAAGGCGTGGCTGCAATGGCTGAATTTCACGGCTTTCGGCTATCTCGCGCCTTACGAATGGGCGTTCGATCCGGCCTATCTGCGCTTCCGCCTGACGAAGCCGACGGAGGCCGAAATCATCGGCCGGCACCTGTCATACTGGATGTGAATCCGTGTTTACCCTCCGTCTGTCGGGAGGGTTCTTTCCCATGCATAATGTCCTAGAATTGCGCTTCACGATCTGACGGGATCTCGCGGCTTGCCGACCGGAAAAGACTTCTACTCGATCTACGCGCACGGTTTCGTGCGGGTCGCCGTGTGTACGCCGGAGGTCCATCTCGGCGATCCGGCCGCCAATGCCGCCGAGATCGTCGCGCTGGCGCGTCAGGCGTCGGCCGAAGGTGCGGCGGTGACGCTGTTCCCGGAGCTGTCGCTCTCGGCCTACACGAATGACGAGCTGTTTTTTCAGCGCCCGCTGATCGCGGCGGTGCGTGATGCCGTCGCCGATGTCGCGAAGGCGAGCCGGGAGCTTCAGGGCCTCGTCGTCGCGGGCGCGCCGCTGGAACATGGCGGGCGCCTCTACAACACGGCGATCGTCTTCCATCGCGGCCGCATTCTGGGCGTCGTGCCCAAGGCCTATCTGCCGAACTACCGCGAGTTCTACGAGAAGCGGTATTTTGCACCCGGCGCGACGGTGCGCGGCGAGACGATCGAGATCGCGGGCGAAGCCGTTCCGTTCGGCGTCGATCTGCTCTTCAAATGCAGCGACATGCCCGCCTTCACCGTCGGTATCGAGATCTGCGAAGATCTCTGGACGCCGCTGCCGCCGTCGAGCCTCGCGGCGCTGGCGGGCGCGACGGTGCTGCTGAACCTCTCGGCCAGCAATATCACGGTCGGCAAGGCGGAAGTGCGCCGCCAGCTCTGCAGGTCGCAGGCGATGCAGACCGTGTCGGCCTATCTCTATTCGGCGGCGGGTCCGGGCGAGTTCGACGACCGACCTCGCCTGGGACGGGCATTCGGCCATATTCGACGATGGCGGCCTCGTCGCGGAATCGCTTCGCTTCGGGAAGGGCGAGAAAGTCCTCACCGCCGACATCGATGTCGAGCGCCTCGTCACCGAGCGCATGAAGCTCAATACCTGGGGCGACACGGTCGACAGCAATCGCGCACTGATCGGCAGCTATCGCCAGGTCGGCTTCGTCCTCGATGCGCCCAAGGGCGATATCGGTTTCAAGCGAACGCTGGAACGCTTTCCCTTCGTCCCCTCCGACGCCGTGCGGCTCGATGAGGATTGCTACGAGGCCTACAACATCCAGGTTCAGGGCCTCGTCACGCGGCTTGCCGCGACGGGCGTGAAGAAGGTCATTCTGGGCGTTTCAGGCGGCCTCGATTCAACGCACGCGCTGATCGTCTGCGCCAAGGCGATGGACCGGCTCGGCCTGCCACGCAGCAATGTGCTGGCCTACACCATGCCCGGCTTCGGCACGTCGACCGGCACGCGGTCGAACGCCTGGAAGCTGATGGAGGCTTTCGGCGCGACGGCGGCGGAGATCAGCATCAATGACGTCGCGACCCAGACGCTCAAGGATATCGGCCACCCGGCCGGTACGGGCGCGGCGCAGTACGACATCACGTACGAGAATGTTCAGGCGGGCGCCCGCACCGCGACGCTGTTCCGGCTCGCCAACCTGCATAACGGCATCGTCATCGGCACGGGCGACCTGTCGGAGCTGGCGCTCGGGTGGTGTACCTACGGCGTCGGCGATCACATGTCGCATTACGGCGTGAATGCCGGCGTGCCCAAGACGATGATCCAGTATCTGATCCGCTGGGTCATCGCGCGTGACCTGTTCGGCGCGACGGCCTCGGCCGTCCTTCAGTCGATCCTCGATACCGAGATTTCGCCGGAGCTGATCCCGGCGACGGCGGGGCAGGCGATACAGCGGACAGAAGACACGATCGGCCCCTACGAGCTTCAGGACTTCAACATCTTCTGGACCGTGCGGCACGCGCTGGCGCCATCGAAGGTGGCGTTCCTCGCCTGGCATACATGGCGCGACATCGATGCCGGGCGCTGGCCGGATGGTCTCACCGGCTCCCGCCGCCATGCCTATACGCTGGCGGAGATCCGCAAGTGGCTTGAGGTTTTTCTCTTCCGCTTCTTCACGACCAGCCAGTTCAAGCGGTCGGCGGTACCGAACGCGCCGAAGGTTCTGTCGGGCGCTTCGCTCAGCCCGCGCGGCGACTGGCGTGCGCCCAGCGACGGCAATGCCCGGATCTGGATCGAGGAATTGAAAGCGAACGTGCCGGAGCGGTGAGGTGACGGCGCCAGAGATCTACGCCCTCAAGGGCAAGCGGGTTTTCGTCGCTGGTCATCGCGGCATGGCCGGGTCGGCTATCGTGCGCCGTCTGGAACGCGAGGACTGCGAGATCCTGACGATCGACCGCGCGGGCCTGGACCTCCGGCGTCAGGGCGATGTCGAGGCGTGGTTCGCCGCGCATCGGCCGCAGGCAGTGTTCCTGGCGGCCGGCACCGTCGGCGGCATTCTCGCCAACGCGACGCGCCCGGCGGAGTTTCTGGGCGACAATCTCGCCATCGAGCTCAATGTCATCGAGGCGGCGTACCGCACCGGCATCGAGAAGCTGTTGTTTCTCGGATCGTCCTGCATCTATCCGAAATTCGCGCACCAGCCGATCCGCGAGGAGGATCTGCTCTCCGGGCCGCTGGAGCCGACCAACGAGCCTTACGCCATCGCCAAGATCGCCGGCGTGAAGCTGTGCGAGGCGTATCGCCGGCAATACGGGTCGGACTTCATTTCCGTGATGCCGACCAATCTCTACGGACCGGGCGACAGTTACGAGCCGGGCGCGGCGCATGTTCTGCCGGCTCTGATCGACCGGGCGCACAAGGCCAAACAGGCGGGCCTGAGCGAACTCGTCGTGTGGGGCACCGGCACGCCGCGCCGCGAGTTCCTCTATGTCGACGATCTCGCCGATGCATCCGTATTCCTGATGCAGCGTTACAGCGGCCCCGATCATGTCAATGTCGGCTATGGCGATGATATCCCGATCGCCGATCTCGCGCAGCGGATCGCTGCTGTCGTGGGGTTCGCCGGCAAGGTGATTTTCGATGCCTCCAAGCCGGACGGCACGCCGCGCAAGCTGCTCGATACGGCGCGGCTGAACGCGATGGGCTGGCGGCCTTCGGTCCGGTTCGAGGACGGGATCGCAGAGGCCTATCGCTGGTATCTGGGTAATATCGCCTGAATGAAAAAGGGCGGCCAGAAGGCCGCCCCGATTTCATGTCGCTTGCGTATTGCTGTCCGGCCGATCAGTCGTCGGTCGAGCGGCGCAGTTCCAGCTTGTCGCTGGTCGGGTCGGCGCTCGAGTAGCCGGCATAGGGATCGGCGCGGCGCACTTCTTCCTGACGGCGCATGTTCAGCGCCTTCTGGACCGGAGCCGGGCGGGCGACTTCGCCTTCCGAAGCGAGCGGATCGATGCCCGAGCAGACGGCCGGATCGACGCCGAGCTGGCGCGACACCATTTCCATCACGCCGCGCTCGATGACCGAGCGGACCGCCAGCTGGATCGGCTCCAGCGCGCGCTCACCGACGCCCACGTCGATGATCGTGCCGTTGAGGAAGTCGAACACGCCGGCCGAGATTTCACGGCCGATGATCTGCTTCTGGTACGAAATCACGTCGACGACTTCGAGCGTATTGGTGTTCACGAGGCGCATGTCGATCGCCACGTTCATCACATAGGCCTTGTAGCCGAGCTGGCCCTTGGCGCCTTCCGTGGCGGGGTCCGACGCGAAGGCGTCGGCGCCGACCGAGCGGATGTTGTAGTTGAGTTCGGTGATGCCGCCGACGAGGTAGAGATCGGAGCCGGGGAACTGGCCGGCCGTGATGGCGCGGAAGTTCTGCGTGGCGCCATCGCCGATCAGGCGGTTGTTGGCGTATTTCAGCTCAAGCTCGGCGACCGAGGTGTCGAAGCGCTCGACCAGGTTCACGCCGGTCTTGGAAAGAGCCGACATCGCCATCAGGGCCGCGCCCTGGGTGACGCGGCGGCCGCCTTCATATTCTTCCTTGCCCGTGTAGTCGGCGATCTGGCCGACGGCGACGCGCAGCGGACGGCCGGCAGCCATCGCGTAACCGGCGAGGCAGCGCAGGCCCGCCGAATAGGGCGTCTCGTTGGAGACGACGGGCGAGTTGCCGATGGGCGCGGCGTAGCGGCCGTCTTCACCGGCGAAGGGGCTGACGCAGGCGCTGAGCATCAGCCCGGCTGCGATCACCGCAGCGAGCGGACGGGCCGTGCGGCGCGCCTGCGGGGCGGTTGCGATCTTGGTCAAAACTTCAGCCCTCCATTCAGGACGACCGTCTGGTCGCCCGAGTTATTCTGGTCCGCGGTGACGATCACCGTGTTGTAGCTACCCGACACCACGACATTGAGATTGTTGCCGATGGCGGTGCCGGAGACGGTCCCTGCGCCGGCCGAGTTGCGGCCCACGCCATAGGTCAGACCGTCCTGGCTCGTGTAGGCGCTACCTGCGTAGACGCCGTTCACGATGACGCGGTTGCCGTTGGCATCCCGTGTCGAACCATTCATCGGTGCATTCTCCTGCCCCGGCGACGTCCCGTAAGCACGCGCCATGACATCGGCGCCATCACCGGACGAACGGCGGACAGTCTGCGCAGAAGCAGATGAAATAAGCGTCAAAGCCACAGCGGTGGCGGCGACGAGAGCGGTGGTGGCGGAGCGATACTGCATGTCCGTTGGCCTCAGGGAGGTGTGTTCGGCCGTGACGGCTGCAACGCCTATGCCAGCGCGATTCCGGCCTCTTGCAAGGTCTCTGCGGCAGGCGCGGCGCGGGTGACGATGGTGAATTTAATCTTACCGTATCGAAGCGGAGCGTTTTCCGGTCCCGCCGGCGGATGTGCTGTGCATGCGGCGTATGGTGAAGATGTGCCGCTCTGACACGACATTTGCGCCACATCGGCGAATGTTGTTAGCGTTAGCGGGAGATTAAAACGGGCTGTGGCGGGCGTGATGGCGGTGCTGGAATTCTATTTCGACTGCTCCTCGCCGTGGACGTATCTCGCTTTCACGCGCGTACATGACGTGGCGGCGTGGGCGGGCGTGAGGATCGAGTGGAAGCCGATCCTGGTCGGCGGCATCTTCAATGCGGTGAACAAGGGCGTCTATGACCGGCGCGCCAATCCGGAACCGCGCCAGCGCGACTATTACAACAAGGACATGCAGGACTGGGCGCGGCTGGTGGGCGTGAAGATCGCCTGGCCGCCCCGGGTCTTTCCGGTGAATGCCGTGAAGGCGATGCGCGGCGCGTATCACGCGCTGGATGAGGGCAGGCTGGTTCCCTACGCCAGGGCGGTGTTCGAGACCTATTGGGGTGAAGATCGCGACATTTCCGATCCGGCCGTTCTGGCGGAATGCGCTGCGGCGGCGGGTCTCGACGCGGCCGCGTTCGGCGCGGCGCTGGACGATCCGAAGAACAAGGAGCGCCTGCGGGCCGCGACGGATGAGCTGATCGGGCGGGGCGGGTTCGGTTCGCCGACAATGTTTGTTGATGGCGACATGTATTTCGGCAATGACAGGTTGCCGCTGGTCGAGGCGGCGCTGAAAAAGGCCGCCTCGTGAGCCACGATTTTCCGCCGCCGCGGAGCGCCGAGCCGCTGTTCCTGGTGCCGTGGCAGGTTCCGGCCTTCGCCGGCCTGTTCATTGCGCTCCATGGGCTTGTGACATTCGCGCCGGTCGCGTGGAAGGCGTGGGCCTATGCCAGCCTGTCGCTGGTGCCCTCGATGTTCCTGACGGGCGACGATGCGCGCACCGCGCTGTCGGTCGCGGACCTGCTCACCTATGGCTTCCTGCATTACGACTGGATGCATGTGATCGTGAACTGCGCGCTGCTGATGGCGGCGGCGGGGCCGGTGCAGCGCAATTGCGGCACGACGGGAATGATCATCCTGTTCGCGCTGTCGACCATCGGCGGCGGCCTTGCGCATCTCGCCGTTCACTGGGGCGAGGCCAACCCGGTCATCGGCGCGTCGGCGGGCGCGGGCGGGTTGATCGGCGCGGCGCTGCGGTTCCGCGCGCGGCGCCTGTCGCAGGGCGAGATCGTGGCGCCGATCGGCCGGCCGCCGGTCATCACCTTCACCTGGCTGTGGATCGGCCTCAACGCGGCGTTTTTCCTGTGGGACAAACTGGGCGGCGGGGTTGTGACGGGGATCGCCGCCATCGCGCATATCGGCGGTTATGTTGCAGGCCTGCTGCTGGCCGGCGTTTTCGTCAAAGGCGCACGGCCGCGACCCTGGCCGCCGCAGTCTTGAAGGCGGGGTCCGGCAGGGCCATTTCGTCGAGTCTGGAGGTTTCTGACCCATGACGAGCGCAAATCCGGCTGAAAACGGCCTTACTCCGGCTCCCGATACGCCGCGCACCGGGGCGGGCTACCCGTTCCGCAGGCTGCTCATCAGCGTCTTCCTGTTCGCGATGTTCTGGTTGTCGTTCTGGGCGGCCCTGTTCGTGGCGATCGCGCAGTTCATCCTGCGGGCCTTCGATTCGGACGCCAGCGGCGATCTTTCGCATTTCGGCGCGCGGCTGGGCGCCTATATGGGCGAAATCACCGGCTACATCACCTTCGCCCGCGACACGGCGCCGTTTCCTTTTTCGGCCTTTCCCAAGGCGTAGGGAGCGGTTTCCAGCCCCGGCTTGACGCGACCTTCGCAGTTGCGGGAAAATCCGCGACTGGACGCATCAGCCGGAGTCAGAGCGCATCATGCCAGCCGTCAGGGCTGCAATTCTGTGTGGAGGCGCGGGCACCCGCCTCTGGCCCGTCTCCAATGACGCTGCGCCCAAACAGTTCCATCCGCTGATCGGCGACAAATCCCTGCTGAGCGCCACGGTGGCGCGGGCGCTGGATTTTCCGCATGACCGGCCGCCGCTGATCGTCACCAACGCGGCCTTCGCCCACGAGGCGCGCGACCACGCCGCCGCAGGCGGTGCGCTGGATGCGGTGATGCTGCTGGAACCTTCCCCGCGCAACACGGCCCCCGCCGCCGCCTTCGCCGCCTATGCGGCGCTGGCCGACGACGAGGACGCGATCCTGGCGCTGCTCGCGTCCGATCATCACATCGCTAATGGACCGGAATTCACCCGTGTGGTCGCCGAGGCCGCGAAGCTGGCGGCCGAAGGCCGTTTCGTGACGCTCGGCATCGTGCCGACCTCGCCCCATACCGGCTATGGCTATATCCACGCCGGCGCGCCGCATGGCGCAGGCTTCGACGTGGCGCAGTTCGTCGAGAAGCCGGACCTTTCGACCGCCGTGAAGTTCGTGACCTCGGGCGGCTATTTCTGGAACGCCGGCATCTTCGTGTTCCGCGCGCGCGACTTCCTGAACGAGCTGGAGACGCACCGGCCGGATATCGCGGCGGCGGTGAAGGCGGCATGGGAGTCGAGCCGCGTGACGGAGCAGGGCCGCATCGCCGACGCGGCGGTGTGGGCGCAATGCCCGTCGGAATCGATCGACTATGCGGTCGCGGAAAAGACGGACAAGGCCGCGATGGTGCCGGCCTCGATCGGCTGGAGCGATGTCGGCTCGTGGGCGACGCTGATGGAGCTGGCGCCGCGTGACGAAGCCGGCAATGCGCTGATCGGCCGGGCCAGGGCGCTGGAATCCAAGGGCTGCTATGTGCGCGCCTCGTCGCGCAATGTCGTGGTGATCGGCGCGGACGACATGATCGTGGTCGAAACGGCGGATGCCGTGCTGGTCGTCCACAAGGACAAGACGCAGAGCGTGAAGCAGGCGCCGGGCCTGTTCGCGCCGAAGGCCGAAGCCGCCGAATGAGCGGCCGCGTGAGCGGCTTGAACGGGTGAGGACGCCCGAGTAGGGTCCGCGCCCTTTCGGGCATTCGCGGAGCATTTCCCCATGAGCAAGACCAATTTCGCCAAGGATCAGCTGAAATCCGTGGTGGAACGGATCGAGCGCCTGGAAGAGGAAAAAAAGGCGCTCTCCGACGACATCAAGGAAGTCTACGCCGAGGCGAAGGGCAATGGCTTCGACGTGAAGATCCTCCGCAAGGTCATCCGCATCCGCAAGATGGACGCCGCCGAGCGCTCGACCGAAGAAGAGATGCTGGACCTTTATCTGAGCGCGGTCGGTTCGGGCCGCTGAACGGCGCGCGCCGTCAGTCGTTCGGATAGCCGGGCAGCGCCTGGAGTTCGGCCACGGCCGAACCGATCGGCGCATCGCCTTCCAGAAGGACGGGCAAAGCGCGGCCCTCGCCGTCGATCCAGAACCAGATTTCGGCCTCGTCGCGGTCGTCCGATGACGACAGCCAGCCGCCCGGCGCCTTGCCGCCGGTCCGCAGATAGACGATCCGGCATTTGAGCGCGGTCAGCTCGTAGCTGCCGATGCGGACGCGCTCGACGATGCCTTCATCCAGAGTCAGCGTGTAGCTGCGCCGGCCGTCATAGACCTTCACGTCGCCAAGGCAGCGCCAGCGCGACGGCTCGCCATAGGCGAAGGCGAGAAGGGCGCTGATGGGATCGAGCGCATCCTCGCGCGCCTCGTCGGGAATGGGCGTGCGGTCTTCGACTTCCAGCGAGGGCGTGATGATTTCGGGGTTCGCGTCGGCGCCCGTCCACACCACGCGCGTCTGGCGCGGCGCGCCGTCATAGAGATTCCTGGTCTCGAAATAGGTCGGCACGATGATGCGGCCGGGAAAGGCGCCGGAAGCCGTCGCATCCAGCGTGAGGCTGCCGAAGAGGTCGGCGAGACCGGTATTCTCGCCCGTCACGCGGATCGTGTAGCGGGTGTCCTCGATGGCCGCGTCGACCCGCGCATAGGCGACGGTGAAGCCCATCACGCGCATCTGGTAGTCGAGCGTGAGGGTCTCGGCGGACGCCGCGCCGGTGAGGGCGGCCAGCGCCAGCGCGGTGCGCGCGCCCCGCACTAGAGACGCCCGACGCTCGTATAGCTGAAACCGCGGCTGCGCATGTCAGCCGGATCGTAGATGTTGCGCAGATCGACCACCACGGGCGCGTTCAGAAGCGATTTGAGGCGCGTCATATCGAGCGCGCGGAACTGGTCCCACTCGGTGAGGATGACGAGGCCGTCGGCGCCGTCGGCCGCCTCATAGGCGCCGGCGCGGAAATCGACGCCGGGAAGCAGCGGCTCGGCCTCGTGACGGCCTTCGGGGTCGAAGGCCTGGACCTTCGCGCCCGCCGCCTGCAGCGCGGGCACGATGGCGAGGCTGGGCGCATCGCGCATGTCGTCGGTCTTGGGCTTGAAGGTGAGGCCGAGCACGCCGACCGTCTTTCCCTTCACGCCGCCCATCGCGGCGATGATCTTTTCCGCCATCGCCAGCTTGCGGCCATCGTTCGAGGCGACGGTCGCCTCGATCAGCGAGACAGGGCTGCCGGCATCGCGCGCGGTGCGGACGAGGGCGAGCGTATCTTTCGGAAAGCACGAGCCGCCATAGCCGGGGCCGGCATGGAGGAATTTCGGCGCGATGCGCTTGTCGAGGCCGATGCCGCGCGCGACCTGCTGCACGTCTGCGCCCAGCGCTTCGCAGAGATCGGCCATCTGGTTGATGAAAGTGATCTTCATCGCGAGGAAGGCGTTGGCGGCGTATTTCGTCAGTTCCGACGTGCGGCGCGAGGTGAAGAGGATCGGCGTCTCGTTGAGGAAGAGCGGGCGGTAGATTTCGCGCATCAACCCTTGCGCGCGCATGTCTTCGGTCCCGACGACGACACGGTCGGGGCGCTTGAAGTCCTCGATGGCGGAACCTTCGCGCAGGAATTCCGGGTTGGAGACGACGGCGAAATCGCCATCGGGGCGCACGCGCCTGAGGATCGCCTCGATCTCGTCGCCGGTGCCGACCGGCACGGTGGATTTGGTGACGACGACGGTGAAGCCGTCGATCAGGCCCGCGACCTCTTCGGCGGCGGCATAGACATAGGTCAGGTCCGCATGGCCGTCGCCGCGGCGCGAGGGCGTGCCGACGGCGATGAAAATGGCGTCCGCGTTCTTCATGCCGGCGGCTTCGGTGGTGAAGGCGAGCCGGCCTTCGCGCACGTTGCGGGCGATGATCTCGTCGAGGCCGGGTTCGTAGATCGGCACTTCGCCCTTGTTCAGGCGCGCGATCTTGCCGGCGTCCTTGTCGATGCAGACGACGTCGTGGCCGAAATCGGCGAAGCAGGCGCCCGAGACGAGGCCGACATAGCCCGTCCCGATCATCGCGATGCGCATGTCTGTTCCCTAGCCTTGCGGCGCGGGATCGTTACGCGCCGGATGGGCGATGCGGTGCCACTTCCAGGCGGTCTCCGCAATGGTCTTGAGATCGGAGTGAAGCGGCGCGAATCCGAGGGTCGCACGGGCGCGTGACGGATCGGCGACAAGGATGTTGGGATCGCCGGGGCGGCGCGCGCCTTTGGGGGCGGGGATCTCGCGGCCCGAGGCGGCGGCGACGGCTTTGAGAATCTCCAGCACGGAATAGCCGTGGCCGACGCCGAGATTGAACGCGCCGGGCGCGCCGCCGTTTTCAAGGTGCCGGAGCGCCAGAACGTGCCCTTCGGCGAGGTCCGTCACATGGATATAGTCGCGGATGGCGGTGCCGTCGGGCGTGGGGAAGTCGCTGCCGAAGACCTGGAAGTCGTGGATATAGCCCTGCAAGGCCATCATGGCGCGGGGGATGAGGTGGGTCTCGGCGGCGCGTTTCTCGCCGATTTCGGTCTCCGGGTCGGCCCCGGAGGCGTTGAAATAGCGCAGCGCCACGGCCTTCACGCCATGGACCGCATAGTCGGCGGCCATGCGCTCGCAGATGAGTTTCGTGCGGCCATAGGGGTTCACCGGGAGGAGCGCCGCGTCTTCGGAAATGGGCAGCTTGTCGGGTTCGCCATAGACGGCGGCGGTGGACGAGAAGACGAGGTGGGGCGTGCCGGTCGCGACCATGGCGTCGAGCAGGGCCATCGTGCCGCGGACATTGGTGTCGTAGTAGCGGGCGGGCTCGGCCATGGATTCGCCGACCGCCGAGAGCGCCGCGAAGTGGATGACGGCTTCGGCCTTGTGGGATGTCAGGGCCGCTTCGATGGCGGCGCGGTCGCGGATGTCGCCATGGACATGCGGACCCCATTTGATGTGGGCGGCGTGCCCCAAGCTCAGATCGTCATAGACGACGGGCAGATAGCCGGCTTTCGCCAGCGCCTTGCAGGCATGGGCGCCGATATAGCCGGCGCCGCCGGTGACGAGGACGGCCTTGGTCAAAGCGAAGCCTCCGGCTGGCCGCTATTCGGCGGCGTCGGCCTTGTCGGCAAGGCCCATCTCACGAAGCTTGCGATAGAGCGTCGAACGCCCGATGCCAAGGCGGCGCGCGACTTCGGTCATGTGCCCGTCATAGAGGTCAATGGCGAAGCGGATGAGATCGTTCTCGATCTCCTCCAGCCGGCGCAGATGCCCCGCGCCGTCCATGGCCTTGATCTCAAGCCCGTTGGGCAGACGCACCGAGCCGGACGAGGGCGGTTCGAACCCCGTGCCGCCGCCGCCGCCGCCGGTCGAGGGCGTGTAGGCGACATCGTGGCCGACAGCCATCTGGACCGGCGCGGCGATATCGACAGCGCGCGCCTTGATCTCGACGCCCATGAGGCTGGCGATCTGCGGGAAGTCGGCGATGGCGAGCTGCGCGCCGTCGCAAAGGACGACCGCGCGGAAGACGGTGTTCTCCAGCTGGCGGATATTGCCCGGCCAGGCATAGGACTGCAGCAGGTTCAGGGCCGCCGGTTCGATGCCGATGACCTTCTTGTTTTCCTCGGCCGCGAAGCGCTCGATGAAGAACTGGATGAGGTCCGGCACGTCGTCCATGCGGTCGCGCAAAGGCGGCACCTGAACGGGGAAGACGTTGAGGCGGTAATAGAGGTCTTCGCGGAAACGGCCGTCCTGCGCGAGCTGCGTCAGGTTGCGGTTGGTCGCGGAGATGAGGCGGATATTGATCTTGACCGGACGCTTGGCGCCGACGGGATCGACCTCGCCCTCCTGGATGGCGCGCAGCAGCTTCACCTGCATGTCGAGACGCAGTTCGCCGATCTCGTCCAGAAACAGCGTGCCGCCGTCGGCTTCCTGGAACTTGCCGATATGCTTTTCGCCCGCGCCGGTGAAGGCGCCCTTCTCGTGACCGAAGAGGATCAACTCGATCAGGTTTTCCGGAATCGCGCCGCAGTTCACGGCGACGAAGGGCTTGTTGGAACGGTCGGAGGCCTGCTGGATCGCGCGGGCGAGGACTTCCTTGCCGACGCCGCTTTCGCCTTCGATGAGAATGGGAATGTTCGACTGCGCGCCGCGCTCGCCCAGACGCACGACGGTGCGCATGGCGGCGGATTTCGCGATGAGGTCGGAGAAGCCGAGATGGCCGCCCGAGCGCTTCTTCAGGCGCTGGACCTCGCCGGTCAGCGCCTTGACCTTCAGGCAGTTGCGGATGGAAACGAGGATGCGTTCCGGGCTGGCCGGCTTCACGAGGAAGTCATCCGCACCGGCGCGCATGGCCGAGACGACGGTTTCGATGCCGCCCTGCGCGGTCAGCACGATGACGGGAAGTTCCGGATTGCCGGGGCGGAGGCGCTTCAGCGCCGAAATGCCGTCTTCGCCGGGCATGACGAGATCGAGCATGACCATGCCGACATCCGGGCCTTGCGGGCTTGCGAGGACACGGAATAGCTCGTCCGCGCTGGCGGCCTGGAGCGTCTGGAACCCGTTCCGCTCGATCACCGCCTGCATCAGGCGGCGCTGGGTCGGATCGTCATCGACGATGAGGATGGTGTGCGTCATCTTTGCCCGTCAAAACCCACCGTCCGCGCCGATAATTCCGGCTGTCGGACTTCACGAATGGTTCAATTCGGGACGAGCATGCGGGCCAAACCCCTAATTCCGGGTTTATCTTGAGCTTTCAGAACCTTAAGTGATCCTTATGAGCGCCAGCCCCAACGCCCCGATTTCCGCCGTTCCGACCTGGGATCTCAGCGATCTCTATGCCGGGCCTGACGATCCGCGCCTCAATGCCGACCTGGCGAAGGCGCTGGACACGGCCAAGGCCTTTGCCGCCGCCTATAAGGGCAGGCTGGCCGCCGGCGATGCGGCGGTGCTGAAGGCCGCGCTCGCGGACTACGAGGCGCTGGGCGATCTCTCGGGGCGGATCGGATCTTACGCGGGTCTGCTGTTCGCCGCGCATTCCGCCGATCCGGCGGTGGGCAAATTCTATGGCGACCTGCAGGGCCGCATGTCGGAGATCGGCACCGAGACGCTGTTCGTCGAACTGGAGCTGGCGCAGATCGAGGACGCGGCGCTGGAGGCGGCGTTCGCGGCGGATGCGGGCCTTGCGCGCTATCGCACCTGGTTCGCGCATGTGCGCGCCTTCCGTCCGCACCAGCTCGCCGAAGACATGGAGCGGCTGCTGTATGAGCGCGATCTCACCGGCGCATCGGCATGGGCGCGGCTGTTCGACGAACAGATCTCGGCGCTGCGCCATGAGGTGCGCGGCGAGGTGCTGACCGGGCCGCAGGCGCTGAACCTGCTTTCTTCTCCCGATCGTTCTCTGCGTGCCCATGCGGCGGCGGCGCTGTCGAAGACGTTTGCGGAGAACACCCGCATCTTCGCCTTCATCCTGAACACGCTCGCCAAGGACAAGGAGCTGGACGATCGCTGGCGGCATTATCCCGAAGCGACCTCGTTCCGGCATCTGCTGAACCAGGTAGAGCCGGAAGTGGTGGAGGCGCTGCGGACGTCGGTCGTCGCGGCGTTCCCGAAATTGTCGCATCGCTATTACGCGCTGAAGGCGCGCTGGCTGAAGCAGGACAGCCTCGCCTATTACGACCGCAACGCGCCGCTGCCCAAAGCGAGCGACACCGATATCTCATGGGCCGAGGCCCGCGAGACGGTGCTTGGCGCCTATGGCCGCTTCGCGCCGCCGATGGCGGAGATCGCCGGGCGCTTCTTCGACAGGAACTGGATCGACGCCGAGCCGCGTGCGGGCAAATCCGGCGGCGCGTTCAGCCACGGCACGGTGCCGAGCGCGCATCCCTATATCCTGATGAACTATCTGGGGAAGCCGCGCGACGTGATGACGCTGGCGCATGAGCTGGGCCACGGCGTCCACCAGACGCTTGCGGCGAAGCAGGGCGTTCTGCTGTCGGCGACGCCGCTGACGCTGGCCGAGACGGCGTCGATCTTCGGCGAGATGCTGACCTTCCGGGCGCTGCTGGATGCGGCGCCGAACAAGCGCGAGCGCGCGCTGCTGCTCGCGGGGAAGGTCGAGGACATGATCAATTCGGTCGTGCGCCAGATCGCATTCTACGAATTCGAGATCCGCTTCCACGCCAAGCGCCGCCAGGGCGAGCTGACGGGCGAGGATATCGGCGCGATCTGGATGGACGTGCAGCGCGAGAGCCTGGGCCCCGCCTTCACCTTCGAGGCGGCCTACGCAAACTGGTGGTGCTACATCCCGCATTTCGTGCGGACGCCGTTCTATGTCTATGCCTATGCGTTCGGCGATTGCCTGGTGAACTCGCTCTATGCGCTCTACGAGGAGGCGCATCCCGATTTCGTCACCAAGTATTTCGCGATGCTGGAGGCGGGCGGATCGCAGCACCACAAGACGCTGCTGGCGCCGTTCGGGCTGGATGCATCCGACCCCGCCTTCTGGGAGCGGGGCCTTGGCATGATCGAGCGTTTCATCGACGAGCTGGAGCGCGACGCAGGCCTGCTGGACGGCTGACGCCGTTACTTCCTCGCCGCGTCGATCATCGCGCGGATGGCGAAGCGGCGGGCCTTGCGGGCTTCGGCGTCGTCGAGGCCCAGCACGTCCTTCAGCACCAGCCGCGCCTCAAGGCCGAAGACCAGCGACAGCGCATGGGCGAGCGGCTTCACCGCCGCCGGGCGCAGCGTGTCGCGGGCCGGCGCGAGCGCCGCCTCGATCAGCGGCAGGCGGCGGTTCTGACGGGCCGGCGTGTCGCCGTCGTCCTTTCGCGGCTCCAGCGCGTTCTTCAGCATGATGCGAAGGCCCGGCTCGTTGGCCAGGACCATCGCATCGATGGCGTCGTCGGCGCGGTCCAGCCGGGCGACGGGATCGCGGGGATCGGTGCCTGCGAAGATCGCGTCGGCCTCCGGGAAGGCGACATCGAGCGCCGCTTCCACCATCAGCGCCTCGATGCTGGGGAAGTAGCGATAGGCGGTGGCGCGGCTGACCATCGCGTCGGCGGCGACGTCCTCAAGCGTCGGCTGCGCGCCCGTGCGGGCGAGACGGGCGGCCGATTCCAGAAGCGCCTTGCGGGTGCGGCGCTTCTGGTTCTCCCGCCCGGGACCGTTGGCGGCCATGCCCCTCAGCCCTGCGGGAGCTGCTGGACGATGGCGCCCATATCGAGCCAGACATTCTCGCGCGCGATGTCGCCCGCGTCCGAGAACTCGAAGACATGGAGCAGGCGGAAGGCGAGCGGGCGGCCGCGGCCCTCCAGGCCGAACGGACGGCCGGGCGCCTTGCCGGACCAGAGCGATTCATCGACGACGAATTTGTCGCCGTAGAGCCGCTTCAGCGTCTTCACGCTGCCATCGGAGAGATCGCCGAACAGGTTTTCATAGAACGGGCGCGCGCCTTCGCGGCCGTGGGTGGGTCCGGTGGGCCAGCCGACGATGTCGTGTTCGACATCGGGCGTGAGCGTGGCGAGCACGCCTTCCACATTGTCGGTCACTTCGAAGTGGAAGTGTTCGTCGATCTTCCGGTCCATCTGGTCAGTGGTCAAAGTCATCATCGTCGTCCTTGTCGCGCCGCCCCTGCGGCGTCTCGATGGGAAGGGATATAATGAGATGATCGTCTCATGACAACACAACAATCTCATTATTGTGACGGCGCGCACAATGCTTGACGGCGGCCGAGGACGTGCTTATATTCCTAGGATAAATAGCCTGGATGGTCCGGGCGGGTTTTGGAGGTGAGCGCTTGACGGGTTTCCGGGTTTGGGTTCTGGCGATGCTGGCGGCAATTTTTCGCGGCCGCGTGCCCGCCTTCGCCGGGGGAGGCGGAGGGGGAAGGGGTGTGGAAAAACCCCGAAACAATCCCGCCCCCGCTTCTGGCCCGCAGACCGGGCGTTCAGGCGCCGGGCAGGATCAGCATCTTGGATTCCAGCGCGGCGCGGGCGCGGGCGGGCATGCCTTCTGCGACGCCCTTGTAGACGACGGTGGAGTCGTGGACGGCGAGGCAGTGCCCGTCCTGGAAGACTGCCGCGCCAAGTTCGAAGGACGAGCGCCCGAGCCGCTTGACGCCGATGCCGACCGTGACGTCGGGGCCGTAATAGCCCTCGCGGACATAGGCGATCTCCACCGAGGCGACGAGGACGCGATAGTCGCGGCTGTCCGGATGAATGTCGTCGCTGAAGATCAGCTTGCGGTTGAAGCTGACGCGCGCGTCCTCGAAGAACTGCGCGAAGGCGACATTGTTGAGATGGCCGTTGAAATCCATGTCGCCGAAGCGCGTGGTGATGCGGATGAATTCCGGGTAGGCGCTTTCCAGCAGGCGGGGGGCTTCGGCTTTCATGGACTCTGTCAGTCAATATTGCGGGATGCGCCGACCATGCCCCAATCCGCGCCCATGACCAACGCCCTCAGCCTGAATCCGGATTACTGGCGCTATTTCGCGCGCGAGGCGGCGAAGGGCGGCGATTGCCCGCTGTATGAGCTGGTGGCGAACGCGATTGCGGACGATCCCGCCATGCAGGCGGTGACCGGTGCGGCGCGGCCGGGTCAGCCGCCGGCCAATATGCTGTTCGCGGCGGTCCACGATACGCTGCTCGCCGGGGCGGATCATGAGCTGCGGCTCTATTACAGCCATCTGCTGAAGGACGGCGAGACGGTGCGAACGCCGGATGCGGGGACGTATGCGGTGTTCGGGGATTTCGTGGCGCGGCACCGGGACGCGATCGACCCGCTGATCGCGACGCGGGTGACGAACACCAACGAGGTAAGGCGGTCGGCCTATCTGCGCGCGGGCTATGCGGCGGTCGCGGCGGAGGCGGGGCGTCCGCTGGGGATCGTGGAGCTGGGACCGAGCGCGGGGCTGAACCTCAACTGGGACCGCTATCAGTACGAATACCGGCTGGAGAATGGCGGGGTGCTGAAGGGCGGGCCGCCATCGGCGCTGGTGATCGACTGTGCGGTGCGGGGCGCGCCGCCGCCGGTGCCGGCCGATCCTCCGGCCGTCGGGTCGCGCGTGGGGCTGGAGCTGAACGCCGTGGACCTGAACGCCGCAGCGGACAGGCGCTGGCTGGTGGCGCTGTTGTGGCCGGGCCTGCCGGAGCGGATCGCGCGGATGGAAAAGGCGCTGGCCATCGCGACCGATCATCCGCCGCCGGTCATCGCGGGCGATGCGCTGGCCAATCTGCCGGGCGCGCTGGCGGCGGTGGCGGAGGATCATGCGGCGGTCGTGACGCATTCCATGGTGACCTATCAATGGGACCAGACGATGCGTGACCGGCTGGAGGCGATCCTGCTGGAGGCCGGGCGCGGGCGGGTGGTCTGGCGGCTGTTCCAGGACACGATTGCGCGGGACGCCGATCCGGCCGTCTATCTGCTGCGGCTGCGCCGCTATGCGGGCGGCGCGATGGAGGAGCGCGTGCTGGCCGAGGTGCATCATCATGGCGCCTGGATCGCCTGGCGGGCCTGAAGGCTGACGTATCGGTATGCTTGCGGTCGGCCCTCATCGGGGGCACGAAAGCGGCATGACCGACGATCTGCTCGACGAGAAGCTGCCCGAGATCCCTGACGGCTATGTCCAGATGAACTGGACGCAGGGGTTCGGGCGTCAGATCGGGCCGCTCTATGAGCGGATCGTCGACGAGACCGACTATACGCGCGCGTTTCTGGTGGGCGAGCATCACACCAACGGCATGAAGAACTGCCATGGCGGGATGCTGATGGCCTTCGCCGACATGGCGTTCGGGCATGCGATCTCGCTGAAGGTGCGGCGGTTCTGGGTGACGGTCAGGTTGCTGACCGACTTCATCTCGTCGGCGAAGATCGGCGACTTCGTGGAAGGCACCGGCGAGATCGTCGGCGAGGAGGACGATCTCTTCACCGTGCGCGGGCGCATCTGGGTGGGCGATGCGACCATCATGACCGGCACGGCGGTCTTCAAGGCGCTGGGACCGCGCCCGGAGAAGCCGCACTGGATCAGGCCGGGGCCGGCGGCATGAGCGAGGCGAAGGTCAATCTCAGCCACGATGAGGGCGGGCGCGCCGGGCCGCTGACGGCGTATGAGGGGCGCGAGCCGCCGTCGCCGGACTGGTTCAAACGCGCCATCTCACATGCGCCGCGTCCGTTCACGGCGGTGTGCGACGGGTTCGCCCTGAACTGTCTGGAATGGGGCGACCGCTCGAAGCCGGGGATCGTGCTGATCCATGGCAATGGCGCGCATGCCTGGTGGTGGGCCTTCGTCGCGCCCTATCTGGCGGACGAGTATCACGTCGCGGCGTTCGATCTGTCCGGCATGGGCGACAGCGACTGGCGCCCCGGCTATGCGATGCGGACCTTTGCGGATGAACCCATCGCGGTCGCCGAGGCCTGCGGCATGTTCGATGTCGGCGAGCCGCCGGTGGTGGTGGGGCATTCGTTCGGCGGGTTCGTGACCATGACGGCGGGCGCGAAGCACGGAAGCAGGCTGGCCGGGGCGGTGCTGGTCGACTCGCCCGTCAATCCGCCGGGACGTCCGGGCGGGCCGCCCCATCGCGAGATGCGGCCGCACCGGGTGTATCCGACCGTGGAGGCGGCGCTGGCGCGGTTCCGCCTCGCCCCGGAGCAGCCCTGCGAGAATCACTATCTGATCGACTATGTCGGCCGCCGCTCGCTGAAAGCGGTGGAGGGCGGCTGGACCTGGAAGTTCGACCCGGCGATCTGGCAGCGCTTCGAGAGCGGCGATACGGCCGCGATGCTGCGGTCCATCGCCTGCCGCGTGGGGATCATGCGCGGCGACCAGTCGGTGCTGATGCCGCCCGAAATCGGGGCCTATATGTTCGAATTGCTGGGCAAGGCGGTGCCGGTTTCCGGCGTGCCGGAGGCCCAGCACCACGTCATGCTGGACCAGCCGCTGGCCTTCGTCGCGGCGCTGAGGGCCTTGCTGGCCGACTGGAACCATTCGCGGCCGAACCGGCGGGTCTGAAGCCTTCCGGCACGGCATGTTGCGGGGGCGAAGCCGTTTGCTATAACCCCGGCAGACCGCAATCCGGCGCGGGACCAGGGGATTGATATGGCCGACGGCGAGTACGTTCAGGGTTCGATGGACATCACCGAACAGAAGGCGACGTTCAACCTGTTCTACAGCCTCACCAAATGGGGCAGCATCCTGGTGGGGATCGCGGTCGTGCTTCTGGCCGTCACGCGCACCAATGCGGTCGACTGCTCGAAGGCCGATCTGGCCGCCGCGCATATCAATGCCTGCGGCAAGCTGCCGGCCCACGGCGCGGAAGGCGCCGAGCACTGATGAAGATCGCGGTCCTCCGCGACCGGCAACCGCACGAGAAGCGCGTCGCCGCATCAGCCGAAACGATCAAGAAATTCATCGGCCTCGGGGCCGAGGTGACGGTTGAAACCGGCGCGGGCGAAGGCTCGCGCCTGGCCGACCAGGTGTTCACCGACGCCGGGGCGACGATTGCGGCCGATGCGGCTTCTGCCGTCGCCGGCGCAGACGTGATCCTGAGCGTCCAGCGCCCGGATGCCGCGGCGCTGACGGGCGTGAAGCCGGGTGCGGTGGCGGTCGGGCTCTACGCGCCGTATGGCGAGCGGGAGGCGCTGGCCACGCTCGCGAAATCCGGCGCGGCGCTGATGGCGATGGAATTCGTGCCGCGCATCAGCCGCGCGCAGACGATGGACGCGCTCTCCAGCCAGGCGAATCTCGCGGGCTACAAGGCGGTGATCGATGCGGCGGCGGTCTATGGCCGCGCCATGCCGATGATGATGACGGCGGCCGGCACCGTCGCCCCGGCGCGGGCGCTGGTGTTCGGTGCGGGCGTCGCAGGGCTTCAGGCCATCGCGACGGCGCGGCGTCTCGGCGCGATCGTGTCGGCGACCGACGTGCGTCCGGCGGCGAAGGAACAGGTTGAATCGCTGGGCGCGACCTTCGTCGCGGTCATCGATGACGAGTTCAAGCAGGCCGAAACGGCGGCGGGTTACGCCAAGCCCATGAGCGCCGAATACCAGGCCAAGCAGGCGGCGCTGATCGCCGAGACGATCAAGAAGCAGGATATCGCGATCTGCACCGCGCTGATCCCCGGCCGCAAGGCGCCGGTGCTGATCACCGAGGAGATGGTGATGTCGATGAAGCCGGGTTCGGTGATCGTCGATCTCGCGGTCGAGCAGGGCGGCAACTGCCCGCTGTCGAAGCCGGGCGAAGTGGTGGAAGTGAACGGGGTGACGATCCTGGGGCATCTGAACGTGCCGAGCCGCCTCGCGCAGGATTCGTCCAGCCTGTACGCCAAGAACCTGTTGAATCTCGTGACGCTGCTGATCGACAAGCAGTCCAAGCAGCTGAACGTGCCGTGGGACGACGAGATCGTGAAGGGCGCGCTGATCGCGCGCGACGGCGCGATCGTGCATCCGCAACTGCAGAGCTGAGAGGGCCGCCATGGACCATTTCGTCGCGTTCTTCTCGCTCTTCGTCCTCGCGATCTTCGTGGGCTATTTCGTGGTGTGGAGCGTGACGCCCGCGCTGCACACGCCGTTGATGGCCGTCACCAACGCGATCTCGTCGGTCATCATCGTCGGCGCGCTGATCGCGCTGGCCGTGCCGGCGCTGAGCGCGGCGTCGTGGGTTTCGAAAATCTTCGGCTTTCTGGCGGTCATCCTCGCCAGCGTGAACATTTTCGGCGGCTTCCTCGTCACCCAGCGCATGCTGGGCATGTACAAGGCCAAAGCCAAACACTGAGGGGAGACGGCGATGTTCGGCATTCCTGTAGAGCAGATGGCGTTTTACGTGATCGTCGCGGCGGGTGCGCTGTGCCTGCTGATGGCGCTGATCTCGATGGATCGCCTGATGCGGTCGGCCGGTTTCATCGTGCTGGCGGTCGGCATCGCGCTGCTGGCCATGTGGGTGCAGAAGCAGGACCAGATCCTGTTCCTCATCGCCGCCGCCGTCGCGGCGTTCATCGCGTTCATTTTCATGGCGTCGAGCCGCACGGTGACGCCCGCCGACATGAAGGGCCTGAGCACGTCCGGCAAGTAAGCCGGACAGTGCGGGCAGGGGGAATCCAGATGGACGGCCATATCGCAGCGCTGCTTTATCTCGCGGCAGGCGTCCTGTTCATCCTGGCGCTCAGGGGCCTTTCCAGCCCCGCCTCCAGCCGCCGTGGCAACCTGTACGGCATGATCGGCATGGCGATCGCGGTCGGCACGACGCTGATCGCGGCGACGCCGGAAGCCGGCGCGGTGACGTGGGCGCTGATCATTCTCGGCATCGCCATCGGCGGCGCAGGCGGCGCCTTCATCGCGCGCCGGATCGCGATGACGCAGATGCCGCAGCTCGTGGCGGCCTTCCACAGCCTTGTCGGCCTTGCTGCGGTGTTCGTGGCGGCGGGCGCGGTCTACAGCCCCGGTCCGTTCGGCATCCTTCTGGGCAATGGCCCAGCCATCAGGGTCGAGAGCCTGCTGGAAATGGCGATCGGCCTCGCCATCGGCGCGATCACCTTCTCCGGCTCCGTCATCGCCTTCGCGAAGCTGGACGGGCGCATGTCCGGCTCGCCGATCATCCTGCCGTTCCGCCACCTCATCAATATCGCGCTGGCTCTGGGCATCGCGCTGCTGGTGTGGGCGTTCGCCTCGGACGGCGGCGCGAATGCGGGCTGGCTGTTCTGGATCATCGCGATCCTGTCCTTCGTGATCGGCGTGACGCTGATCATCCCCATCGGCGGCGCCGACATGCCGGTCGTCGTGTCGATGCTGAACTCGTATTCGGGCTGGGCCGCCGCGGCGCTGGGCTTCACGCTGCACAACGAGGCGCTGCTGATCACCGGCGCGCTGGTCGGTTCGTCCGGCGCGATCCTCAGCTACATCATGTGCAAGGGCATGAACCGCAGCTTCATCTCGGTGATCCTGGGCGGGTTCGGCGGCGAGACGGCTGCGGCCAGCGGTGCGGTGGAAACCCGTCCCGTGAAGCAGGGATCGGCCGACGATGCGGCCTTCATCATGAAGAATGCCGGTTCGGTCATCATCGTGCCGGGCTATGGCATGGCGGTGGCGCAGGCCCAGCATGCGCTGCGCGAGATGGCCGACAAGCTGAAGGCCGAGGGCGTGAAGGTGTCCTACGCGATCCACCCGGTCGCGGGCCGCATGCCCGGCCACATGAACGTGCTGCTGGCGGAAGCGAGCGTGCCGTATGACGAGGTGTTCGAGCTGGAAGACATCAACAGCCAGTTCGCGCAGGCCGACGTCGCCTACATCATCGGCGCCAACGACGTGACCAACCCGTCGGCCAAGACCGACCCGAAATCGCCGATCTTCGGCATGCCCATTCTCGATGTGGAAAAGGCCAAGACCGTGCTGTTCATCAAGCGCGGCATGGGTTCGGGCTATGCCGGCGTCGAGAACGAGCTGTTCTTCCGCGACAACACGATGATGCTGTTCGCGGACGCCAAGAAGATGACCGAGGAAATCGTCAAAGCCCTGGGGTGAAGATCATGCGCATGTCAGTCGGTATCGTCGCCGCGTTTCTGTTCGCGGCCCCTGCACTCGCCAATATCGCCCCTCCGCCGGCCGGCTCGCCCGAACGGGCCGGCGAGACGGTCTATGCCTTCTTCGAGAACTTCAACGCCGGCAATGCCGAGGGCATCGCCTCGACCTATTCCGATGGCGGCGATTTCGTCTGGGTCGAAAACGGGTCGGTCGCCTATGCCGACAAGGCGGCCGCCGTCGCGGGCATGACCGAGCGGCTGAAGGCGACGCCGGGCGCGCGGCTGGAGACGATCGATGGCTACAGGATCATAGCCGTCGGCTCCGGCGGGGCCGAGGTCGTCGCGCCGTTCACGCTCAACGTGAAGGACGAGAAGTCCGGCGAAGAAAGGTCGTGCTGAGCGGCGTGATGACGCTGGTGCTTCAGCTTGAAAAGGACGAGTGGCGCATCGTCAGCGGCCACACCTCGACCGCCATCTCGATGCAATAGAGCCGCCCAGAGGCGCTCAAAACGAGGCGCTCAAAACGAAAGGGCCGCCCGGTGGGCGGCCCTTCTTCATTCCGGCTTCCGCCGAAGCTTATTTCTTGGGCTTATTTCTTGGCCGGGGCGGCCAGCAGGCCTTCGCGCTGCAGGCGCTTGCGGGCCAGCTTGCGGGCGCGGCGGATCGACTCGGCGTGCTCGCGGGCGCGCTTCACGCTCGGCTTCTCGTAGTGGTTACGCAGCTTCATCTCGCGGAAGAGACCCTCGCGCTGCATCTTCTTCTTCAGCGCCTTGAGAGCCTGATCGACGTTGTTGTCACGGACGATGATCTGCACGGATAGCCTTCTCGACGGTCAAATTTGGATACGGATGCGGCCCAAGGCCTTTCCGGGAGGCGGCGAAGTAGCAAACACGCGGGAGCTTGTCCACCCAAAGCGGCGGGAAACCCGGCTGGAATCGCGATTCATCCCGCAAATCCGGAAGAATCCGGGGCTTGGGACGCTGCGCCTGGAGGCTTTGCCCGGTCTGCAAGGCCCCCTGAAACGACAAAGCCCACAAGGCGCCGGGAATCGGCGGCTTGTGGGCCTGTATCGGCAGCCTGGAAACCGGGCTAATGCGCCGTGTCGTAGCGAAGGCGCTCGAGTTCTTCCTTGAGGCGAAGCTTCTGGCGCTTCATTGCCGCGACTTTGAGTTCGTCGAAACCCGGATGGGCGAGTTCGTCGGCGATCGTTTCTTCAAGCCGGCGATGCTTCTCCGAAAGCTGATGGATGTGCGACTCAAGCCCCATTGGACCTGTCTCCTTCTCCTGCTTCAGGAGCTAAATCACACCACGGTTTCATCGATCTGTCACGCAAGGACAGAGGTCATGACCCCGATTTCATGTGGTGCGCCGCACAACGATGCGGGAGCGAGGTTCCGGGCGTTCCGGGCGAGACAGACGCGGGCCGGCGCGCTATCCTGTCATGCAGGGGTGCAGAGCGGGATTTCGCGGGAATGCAGGTTGCAGGGCCGGATGTAAGCGAGGAAGAGCGGGCGCTCTACGCCAAGCTCGGGGCGTTGCGGCTGGAGCATCGCGATCTCGACAGCGCGATCGAGGCGCTGGGCGCGGCGATGATCAAGGACCAGCTGCAGCTGGCGCGCCTGAAGAAGAAGAAACTGATGCTGAAGGACCAGATCCTGCAGCTCGAAAATCAGCTGATCCCGGACATCATCGCCTGAAGCCTGAAACCTGAGCCGTTAAGGCGCGGGGCGGTTCTTCTTGCGCTCGTACATGGCGCGGTCGGCGCGCTGCATGGCTTCGGCCGGATTCTCGCCCGGACGGAAGGCGTAGGCGCCGGTCGTGAAGGACAGCGGCACGGCCTTGCCGGCCCAGACCAGCGGGCTGGCCTTGATGATCTGGCTGATCAGCTCGGCTTTCATGTCGGCCTCCTGCTGGTTCGCCTTGGCGAGCAGCAGGCCGAACTCGTCGCCTCCGATGCGGCCGAGCAGATCCGATTCGCGGATGTGGCCCTTGATGACTTCGCAGATGTGGCGGAGCGCCTCGTCGCCGGCGGCATGGCCGAAGCGGTCGTTCACAGACTTGAAGTTGTCGATGTCGATATAGATGAGGCTGGCGGGCAGGCCGTAGCGCTCCACGAACGACAGCACGCGCGAGAGCTCGCGCACGAACGCCTTGCGGTTGAGGCAGGGGACGAGGACGTCCTGGTCGGCCTCGGTCTCCATCTGGGCCATGCGGCGGCGATGCTGCGCCAGCTCCTGGCGCATGGCGTCGACCTCGCCCATCAGGCGCATGATGGCGTCGCGGACGCGGGGCGTGAATTCGGCCGGCGGGATGCCGAGGACGGAGGGGGCGTCGGCGATGGAGGGCCGGCCCGCAGCTGCGGCCTGCGTCACGGACGCGCCGACGGACGGGCGCGCCGAAACGCCGCCAATGATCGAGCCGGAATTGTTGGGGCCGTTCACCCGCATCGCGCCAAAAGCTCCGTTTGCAGGCGCACAAAATGGCGCGGGAGTCAGAACCAAACCGTTAACGGGTGGATGGGCGTTTCAAGGTTGCGCGGTATGCGGGCGCGCCTGTATATCGCCGCTTTCCTCGAGAGGAAGGCCGATGGCCGCCCGTCGCAAGCCGACCGAATCCCGTTCCAGGCTTCTGGCCAACCTGCCGCCTTCGCCGCTGGTCGGCATCATCATGGGCAGCCAGTCGGACTGGCAGATCATGCGGAATGCCGCGGAAACCCTGACTTCGCTGGGCGTGCCGTTCGAGGCGCGGATCGTTTCGGCGCACCGGACGCCGGAGCGGCTGTATGCCTATGCCGACAGCGCGCAGGAGCGGGGGCTGAAGGTCATCATCGCGGGCGCGGGCGGGGCGGCGCATCTGCCGGGCATGACGGCCTCCATGACGCCGCTGCCGGTGCTGGGCGTGCCGGTGTCGGCGACGGGCCTGCAGGGGTTCGACAGCCTTCTGTCCATCGTTCAGATGCCCGCCGGCGTGCCGGTGGGGACGCTGGCGGTGGGGCGGGCGGGCGCGGTGAACGCGGCGCTGCTGGCGGCGTCGATTCTGGGCCTGTCGGACGCCAGGCTGATGAAGCGGCTGGAGGAGCATCGCAAGCGCCAGACGGCGGCGGTGCCGATCGAACCCAAGGACGAACCCTGATGAACGCCGACGCTCTGGCCCCCGGCGCGACGATCGGGATCCTGGGCGGAGGGCAGTTGGGCCGGATGCTGGCGCTGGCTGCCGCGCCGCTCGGCTTTCATGTCCATATCTATGCGCCCGAGGCGGAAAGCCCGGCGGAGGAAACGTCGGCCAGGCTGACGCGCGCCGGCTATGACGATGAGGCGGCGCTCACCGCCTTCGCGGCGTCGGTGGATGCGATCACCTACGAGTTCGAGAACGTGCCGGCGGCCTGTGCGGCGCTGCTGGGCGCGCTGAAGCCCGTGCGGCCAGGGGCGAAGGCGCTGGAGGTGGCGCAGGACCGGGTGGTCGAGAAGAGTTTCATGCGGGCGATCGGGCTTGGCACCGCGCCGTTCGCCAAGGCGGATGACGCACACGAGGCGCGGGCGGCGTTTGCGGCATTGGGCGGGGCCGAGGCGATCGTGAAGACGCGGCGGCTTGGCTATGACGGCAAGGGTCAGGCGCGGGTCGCGAGCGCCGAGGCGGCGGCGGAGGCGGTGACGCGGTTCGGCGCGCCCTGCATTCTTGAGGGACTGGTCAGCTTCACCAAGGAGATCTCGGTGGTTGCGGCGCGCGGCGTCGACGGGCGGATCGAAGCGTTCGAGCCGGCGGACAACACGCATGAGGGCGGCATATTGCGCCGCTCGGTCGCGCCGGCGGCGGTGAAGCCGCAGGTGGCGGCGGAGGCGTGGCGGATCGCAGGCGCCATCCTGGAAGCGCTTGAGTATGTCGGCGTGATGGGCGTTGAGCTGTTCGTGGACCGCGACGGGACGTTGCTGGTCAACGAGATCGCGCCGCGTGTCCACAATTCCGGCCACTGGACGATGGATGCCTGCGCGGTCAGCCAGTTCGAGCAGCATATCCGCGCGGTCGCCGGATGGCCGCTGAAACCCGCCGTGCGGTTCGCGGATTGCGAGATGGAGAACCTGATCGGCGATGACGTGCTGCGCTGGCGCGAGATCGCGGCGGAGCCGAATGCGTGTCTGCACCTCTATGGCAAGTCGGAAGCGCGGCCGGGGCGCAAGATGGGGCATGTGAACCGGCTGTTTCCGTTTTCGGGCCGGCGCTGATGTACACGCCGCAGCATTTTCAGCCGGGTGACGACGGCGCGGCGCTGGAGGCCATCGCGCGCTGGCCGCTGGCCATGCTGGTGAGCAACGGGCCGGTGATCACCCACGTGCCGATGCTGCGCGAGGGCGACAGGCTGATCGGGCATGTGGCGCTGGCGAACGATCACTGGAAGCGGGCGGCGGACGGCGCGGCGGCGGCGGCGGTGTTCACCGGGCCGGATGCGTATGTGTCGCCGGGCTTCTATGCGTCGAAAGCCGAGCATGGGCGGGTGGTGCCGACCTGGAATTATGTCGCGGTGCATGTGCATGGCGCGATCAGATGGGCGCATGACGCCGCCGAAAAGCTGCATATCGTCCGTACGCTGACGGACAGGTTCGAGCAGTACGAGCTGAAGCCGTGGTCGGTGGACGATGCGCCGCCGCCATTCATCGAGGCGATGCTGCGCGGGATCGTGGGCGTGACGCTGGAGATCGGCCGGATCGAGGCGCAGTTCAAGCTGAGCCAGAACCGCAGCGAGGACGACCGGTCAGGCGTGGAGCTGGGCCTGACCGAACGTGGGCCTGAGGGCGAGACTGTCGCGCGGCTGATGCGGCTTCACTTGCCGCGCGAGGGATAGCGCAGGCTGCCGAGCAGGCTGAACGGGTTGGGGAGTTTCGCGACGACGCCCTGAACGCTCGCCTTGGCCTTTTCGAACGACATGACGTTCTCGATGCGGCGGTCCAGGAAATCCCATGTCGGCTGGCTGTCCTCGCTGTCGTCGCCGAACCAGTAGAGCATGGTGGACGTGACGACGCCGGCGAGCAGCAGGCGCTTGGTGTAGTAGTTGAAGTCGGTGGCGGTATCGCCGATGCCTTTCCAGATCGCGTCGGCGGTGCGGAAGGAAAGCTCGGCCCCCATCGGCGCGTTGAGCGGGAGCGCGAGGAAGGCGGCGGCCCTGCGGGCGGAGATTTTCTGCGGCGCCATTTTCTCAAGCCGCAGGCGGACGCCCCTGGTCACCCTGGCGCGGATCTTCAGATCGCTGAGATCGGCGGCTTCGAGTTCGGCGCGGACGGCATCGTCCAGCTTCTCGCTCCAGGCGCGCAGCAGATCCTTCGCCCCGCCGGGAAAGGCGAGGGCGGCGAGATCGGGCGCGATCTTGAGGCTGCGGGCGGCCTCGTCGATGGCGCGCGGGGTGAAGCCGTCAAAGGCGGCGTTCTCGATGGCGGCATCGAGCAGGGCGGCGCGGGCCCTGGCGAGTTTGGCGTCGTCTTTCGCGGCCATGGTCAATCTTTCGGCTGCATGAAATGGCGGGCTTCGCTCTCGAAGATCAGCTTGGTGAGATCGCCCATGCGCTGAGGATACAGCATCCCGTCGAGATGGTCGCATTCATGCTGAACCACGCGGGCGTGGAAGCCGCGCGCGATGCGGGTGATCGTGTTCCCTTCGAGGTCCGTGCCGGAATAGCGGATATGGGCGGGGCGTTCGACGAGACCCCGGAGACCCGGGACCGAGAGGCAGCCCTCCCAGCCGGCCTCGCGGCTGTCATCCAGGACTTCGATGACCGGGTTGGCGAGAATGGTGAGCGGGGCGGTGTGATCGAACATCTCATCCTCGCTGAGGCCGGGATCGGTGCGGGCGCCGGGCGCCTGGAAGACGACGAGGCGGAGCGGGATATGGACCTGCGGCGCGGCGAGGCCGGCGCCGTTGGCGTCGATCATGGTTTCGATCATGTCGCGGGCGAGGGCGCGGATGTCCGGCGCGGTGGGGTCCACCACCGGATCAGCGATGCGGGCGAGGGCCGGGTGGCCCATGCGGGCGATTTTCAGGATGGTCATTTTATTTCACGAGGGCGAAACGATGCATCTTTGAACGTCAGTTTTCCATGCGGGGTGGCCCAGAGCTAGTGGCCGGCGGTCAGGCCGCCACAACGACTCGTTTTCGCGTTTTTTGAGTTGGCTGTGGATATCCATTCGTTTGTCGCTCGGCGCGCCGCCCTTTCCGGCCTGCCTCGCAAGCCTGCCCTTTCCACCGCGGAGGGCGATGGAGAGGGAATTCAGGGATAGGAAAATAGGCATACGCTTGTGAGGGTGCAAGGGGTGCGACAGAGTTGCCGTGACGGGGCGGCAGTTCCCGGGCAGCTTGTGGGGGAGACGATGTTTCAGGCGGATCTGGGCCTGTCGGAATTTCCGAAGCAGGGCGGGCCGGAACCCGCGCCGATGACCATCGGCGACATGCTGCGCGCCGCAGCGGCGGCGGCGCCGGAGCGGCCGGCCCTGAAAGAGCTTGGCTATGACGGCGCGGTTCTGCGGGTGTGGAGCTATGCCGGGCTGCTGGCCGATGTGGAGCGGCTGGCGCGGGCGCTGGCGAGCCGCCATGCGCAGGGCGCGCGGGTTGCGGTGTTCGCGAACAATGTTCCCGAATGGGTGCTGCTGGAGCTGGCGTGCGGCCTGGCCGGCGTGGTGCTGGTGACGGTGAACCCCGGCTATCAGAAGCGCGAACTGAAATACGTGCTGGAGCAGTCGCGATCCGAGGCGATCTATCTGGTGAAGGATTTCCGCGGCAATCCGATGCAGGAGATCGCCGACGCCGTGTGCGACGAAATTCCGGCGATCAGGCATCGCATCCTGCTGACCGATCATGCGGCGTTGTATGACGGGGCGGAGCGGGGCGAGGCGCGGACGCCGAAGCCCGGCGATCCGGTGCAGATCCAGTACACGTCCGGCACCACCGGCTTTCCCAAGGGCGCGGTGCTGCATCACAACGGGCTGGTGCGGAACGGGTTCGATACGATGACGCGGGCGGGGGTGACGCCGGGCACCGTGTTCATCCACTCGATGCCGCTGTTCCACACGACGGGCTGCGCGATTCTGGTGCTGGGCGGCCTCGCGACCGGGGCGACGATGCTGCTGACGCCGATGTTCGACGCCGTGACCATCGTGCAGGTGATCGAGCGGGAGCGGCCGGAATTCGTGCTGGGCGTGCCCACAATGCTGGTGGCCCTGATCGCCGAGGTGGAGGCGTCGGGGCGTGATGTCTCGTCCATCCGGCGGATCATGTCGGGCGGGTCGATGGTGGCGCCGGAATTGTGCCGCAAGGCCAAGACCGTGCTGGGGGCGCCGATCCAGATCGTCTATGGGCAGACCGAAACCTCGCCCGTCATCACCCAGACCTGGTTCGAGGACACGCTGGAGGATCTGACCGGAACCATCGGCCAGCCGCTGCCCCATACAGAGGTGTCGATCCGCAATCCGCGCACGAATGCGGCGGTGGGCGTGGGCGAGCAGGGGGAGATCTGCTGCCGGGGCTATCAGGTGATGATCGGATACAACGACAACCCGGCGGCGACGGCGGCGACCATCGACGCACAGGGCTGGCTGCATACCGGCGATCTGGGGCGGATGGACGGGCGCGGCTATGTGAAGATCACCGGGCGGGTGAAGGAGATGATCATCCGCGGCGGCGAGAACCTGTTCCCGGCCGAAATCGAGAACGCGATGCTGGAGCATCCCGCCATCGCCGAGATCGCGGTGGTCGGCATCCCGGACGAGAAATGGGGCGAGCAGGTCGCCTGCTTCATGCGCGCCAAGGGCGGCGACAGGCCGGACGGCGCGGCGCTGAAGGCCTTTATCCGCGACAGGCTGGCGGCGCAGAAGACGCCGCAGTTCTGGGTGTGGGTGGAGGAATGGCCGCTGACCGGATCGGGCAAGATCCAGAAATTCCGCCTGCGTGAAATGTTCGAGGCGGGGGCGTTCGAGGGGAAGGGGGCGTGAGACCCGGTTCCGCCGCCGCACGCCTCGCCCCTCCTCACCCTTCAGGCGCTCCCCCGTGAATGACGGGGGAGGGCAGGGTTTTCAGTTCGCCGGGGTGATTTTCAGGATCTTGCCGTCGTCGGTGTCGGTGAGGAGGTAAACGGCGCCGTCGGGGGCGACGCGCACGTCGCGGATGCGTTCCTGCAGTTCGGCGAAGAGGGCCTCGCGGCCCAGCACCTTGCCGTCCGCATCGAGGTCGATGCGGTCGACGCGCATCTCGGCGAGGCCGCCGGCCAGGAGGTCGCCTTCCCATTCCGGGAAGAGCGGCCCGTGATAGACGGCGAGGCCCGAGGGGGCGAAGCGTTCCGGCTTCCACACCGCGAGGGGCGCCTGCATGCCGGGTCGATCCGTGTACGGAGAAATCTCCGAGCCGGAATAGTCGACCGAGTAGGTCGCGACCGGCCAGCCGTAATTGAGGCCCGGCTTGATGACATTCACCTCATCGCCCGAGAGCGCGCCGTGTTCGGTCTGATAGACCGTGCCGGTGACGGCATCGACGGCGAGGCCCTGCTGGTTGCGGTGGCCGAAGGAGTAGAGGACGGGAAGCGTGCCTGCCTCGCCGGCGAAGGGATTGTCGGCGGGGGCATGGCCGTTCGTGTCGATGCGAACGATCTTGCCGAGGCCGGAGGATTTGTCCTGCGCCTTCTCGCGATAGACGAAGCCGTCGCCGGTGGTGAGGAGCAGCGTGCCATCCGGCAGGAAGGCGAGGCGGCCGCCGAAATGCGCGCCGGTGTCCTTGTCGGGCGTGTTCCTGTAGATGACGGTCACGTCGCTTAAACCCGCGCCGTCGAACTTCGCGCGCGCGACGGCGGTGTGGTTCGCATCGCCCGTGCCTTCGGCATAGGCGACGTAGATGAGGCCGTTGGCCGCGAAGGCTGGATCGAGCGCCACATCGAAATAGCCGCCCTGGCCTTCCTTGAAGGCGGCGGGCAGGCCTTCGAGCGCTTCGCCCGCTTTCCCGTCGCGCACGACGCGCAGGCCGCCATTGCGTTCGGTCACCAAGAGGCCGCCATCGGGCAGGAAGGCGAGGCCCCAGGGATGGTCGAGGCCGGAGACGACGGGCGTGACCGTGTAGGTGGCCGGATCGCCGGCTTTGGGTTCGCCGAGTATCGGCGGTTCGGCGGCGGCGGCGACGGCGGCGAAAGCTGCGGAGGCGAGGAGGGCGGATTTCATCATCGGATCGTCTCCTGAGGGGCGCTTTGCGCTTTTCGCTTTGCAGGGAATAACATCGCCAACAAGAACGCAAAGGGGCGGGCGAATGATCCGGATCGTGCTGGGCTGGGTTGCGGCGGTGATCGCCGGTGTCGTGCTGGGGGCGGTGGCGCTGTCGTATTTCGATCAGCAGGGCTGGCTGGCGGCGGCCGGGGGCGAGGCGAGCCTGTCGATCGGCGAACGCGCGGCGTGGTTCGGGCGGACGCTTTACGGGCTGGTCTTCATCAACGGTACGGGGCTGGGGTTCGGCCTCTATCCGGTTCTGGTGGCGATCGCGCTGTTCATCGGGCTGATCGTCGCGGGAATCGTGGTGCGGCTGTCGGGCGGGTCTTTGCGCTTCTGGTGGTATGCGGGCGCGGGCGCGGTGGCGCTGGTGACGATCTTCATCGCGCTGAAGCTGGCGCTGGGCATGATGGTGGTGCCGGGCGCGCGCACGATGGCCGGGCTGGCGGCGCAGGGGGCGGTGGGTTTCATCGCGGGCGCGGTGTTTGCGTGGGCGACGCGGAAGCGAGCATGACCACCAGGCCTCATGGCTGGGCTTGACCCGGCCATCCACGACCGATCGCACGCCAGCGCTGGATGGCCGCGTCAAGGGCGGCCATGAGGCATAGAGCTAAATTCCGATGGGTTTGTCGCGGTCGCGGAGCTTGAATTTCTGGACCTTGCCGGTGGAGGTCTTCGGGAGTTCGCCGAAGATGACCTGCTTGGGCGCCTTGTATTTCGCGATCTCGGAGCGGACGTAGTCGATCAGCTCCTGCTCGGTCGCGGCGGCGCCGGGTTTGAGGTTCACGAAGGCGATGGCGATCTCGCCCCATTTCTCGTCCGGGCGGCCGACGACGGCGGCTTCGAAGACGGCGGGATGGCGGTAGAGGACGTCCTCGACCTCGATGGAGGAGATGTTCTCGCCGCCCGAGATGATGATGTCCTTGGAGCGGTCCTTCAGACGGATATAGCCGTCGGCATCCCAGACGCCGAGATCGCCGGAATGAAACCAGCCGCCGGCGAAGGCTTCGGCGGTGGCTTTCGGGTTCTTGAGGTAGCCCTTCATCACCACGTTGCCGCGGAAGAAGACCTCGCCCATCGTTTCGCCGTCTTTCGGGACGGGCTGCATGGTTTCGGGGTCCATGACGGCGAGTTCTTCCAGCACGACATAGCGGACGCCCTGACGCGCTTTCAGCCGCGCGCGTTCGGCGGCTTCGAGCCTGTCCCAGTCCTCGTTCCACGCATTGATGGTGGAGGGGCCGTAGGTTTCGGTGAGGCCGTAGAGATGCGTCACGTGGAAGCCGGCTGCGTCCATCTTCTGCAGCACGGCGGCGGGCGGCGGCGCGGCGGCGGTGTAGAACTCGATGATGCGGCCGCCGGTGGTCTTCATGTCGTCCGGCGCGTTGACGATCATGTTCATGACGACGGGCGCGCCGCACATATGGGTGACGCCGGAGTCTTTGATGGCGGCGAAGATGCGCGCGGATTCGGTTTTGCGGAGGCACACATGGGTGCCGGCGACGGCCGAGACGGTCCAGGTGAAGCACCAGCCGTTGCAGTGGAACATCGGCAGCGTCCACAGATAGACCGGGTGCTGGCCCATCGCGGCGGTGACGGCGTTGCCGAGCGCGAGGAGATACGCGCCGCGATGGTGGAAGACGACGCCCTTGGGATTGCCGGTGGTGCCGGAGGTGTAGTTGAGGGCGATGGCGTCCCATTCATCGCCGATGGTTTCGCCGGCGTAGGACGCATCGCCCCTGGCGATGAAGGCTTCGTAGGTTTCGCTCCCCACCGCTTCGGCGGGGCCGTCATGTTCGGGATCGTCGATGCCGAGGACGAGGGGCGCGGTCTTGCAGAGTTTCAGGGCGGCGTTGGCCAGCGCACCGAATTCGCTGTCGGCGATCAGCACTTTCGCCTCGCCGTGGTCGAGGATGAAGGCGATCTCCTGCGCCGAGAGGCGGTAGTTGATGGCGTTCACGACCGCGCCGGTCATCGGCACGCCGTAGTGGCATTCGAGCTGGGCCGGGGTGTTGGGAAGCAGCGTCGCCACGGTGTCGCCGCGCCTGATGCCGATGGCCTTGAGGGCGCTGCCCAGACGGGCGCAGCGGGCGGCGAATTCGCCATAGGTGAAGCGCGTGCGGCCGTGGATGACGGCCGGACGTTCAGGGAACACAGAGGCCGCGCGCTTCAGGAAGCTGAGCGGGGTGAGCGCCTGATGGTTGGCGGCGGTCTTGGGGAGATCGATGTCGAACGGCGTCAGCGTCATGGAAGGGAACTTCGATTTTGAGGGCGGCGGAGAGTGACCCGCAGATGAACGGCGCTCAAGCCCCGGTGAGATGGGGTTCCCGGTCACAGAATCGGCCCATTTCGGCGCGAGAACCCCTCCCTGCTCGTGGCGCGGGTCTTGGCGCGCCCGGCCGCCTTCGCTACGAGAGGACCATGCAGACGATGTTCCGACCCCGCGCCGCGCTGTTTGCGCTGGCGCTTTCGACGGCGGCCCTGAGCGGTCCGGCGCTCGGCCAGTCCTATGATCCCTATAATATGGAAGAGCGCCTGCAGCGCATCGAGGAGCAGCTGCGCGACCTGCAGGACCAGATGTATCAGGGCGGCGGATCGGGCGCGGGCGCAGGCGGCGGCAATGTCTCGCCGCAGCGCCTGAACGACATGGAGCAGTCGCTGCGCAACCTGACCGGTCAGGTGGAGCAGTTCGGCTATGACATCCGCACCATCAAGGACAAGCTGACCCAGCTTGAGACCGAGACGAATTTCCGCCTGAACCAGCTGGAAGGTAATCCCGGCGGTTCGCCGCCGCCTTCCGCATCGGGCACCGATACCGGCAGCAAGCCGCCGCCGCCTTCGTCCGACGACAGCGATGTCGCGGGACCGAAGCCCCCCGGCACGATCGGCGATGTGCCGGCGCCGAAGGGCGGGCAGGATGTGGAGTCGCTCTACAACACGGCGATGGATCACCTGACGCGCGCCGAATATGACGAGGCGCTGCGGCTCTTCAAACAGGTGGTGTCGAGCTATCCGGAGAGCGATGAAGCGGCGCAGGCGCAGTACTGGATCGCCGACATCCATTATGTCCGCAAGGACTATGAGAGCGCGGCGGTCGCCTTCGCCGAGGTGCTGAAGAAATATCCCAATGCCGGGCGCGGGCCGGAGGCGATGCTGAAGCTCGGCCTCTCGCTGATCGCGCTGGACCGCAAGAAGGACGGCTGCACCACGCTGGCGGCGATCAAGGGGAAATACCCCAAGGCCAGCGATGCGATCCTTGGCCGCGCCGACCGCGAGGCCAAGAAGGCCGGGTGCAAGTAGAGACCGCCTTCGCCGCTGCGCTGGGGGTTCTTGAACCCCCGCCGGCGTTCGCCGTGGCGGTTTCGGGCGGGCCGGACTCCACCGCCCTGATGCGGCTGGCGGCGCCGATGAAGCCGCTGGTCCTGACCGTCGATCATGGTTTGCGCGCCGGCGCCGCCGCCGAGGCGGAGGCTGTCGCCGGATGGGCGGCGGCGCTGGGCCTGAGGCATCGCATCCTGACATGGACCGGCGCGAAGCCGGCGCGCGGCATCCAGGAGGCGGCGCGGGCGGCGCGCTATCGCCTGCTGGCGGCGGCGTGTCTGGAGGCGGGCCTTACCGCCTTGATGACCGGGCATACGCTGGACGACCAGATCGAGACGGTGGCGATGCGGCGCGGCCGGGGCAGCGGCGACTGGGGCGCGGCCGGAATACCCGCGCAGGCGGAGTTGCCGGACGCGCCGGTCCGGCTGATGCGGCCGTTGATCGGCCTGAGGAAGGCCATGCTGACGGCCTGGCTGGATGGGGGCGGCCATCCCTATTTTCGCGATCCGTCGAACAGCGATCCGCGTTTCGCCCGGGCGCGCCTGAGAGCCGGGGGGGCGGAAGCGTCGCTCGCCGACATGGCGGCGCTGCAACGGGCGCGGGCGGCGGCGGAACGGGCGGCGGTCGCGGCCCTTTCCGGGGCGGAGGTGACGGACGGGGCGGTGCTGGTCGCCCAGCCGGCGCTGGCCGGGCTGGACCCGGCGGCGCTGGATGCGGCGCTGGCGGCGCTGTTGCGGGTGGCCGGGGGGCAGGACCATCCCGGCACGCGGGCAGAGCGGGACCGGCTGGCCGCCGCGGTGCGCGAGGGCGGTTTTCCGGGGCGGACGCTGGCCGGGGTGATGATCCGACCGGCGCGGCGGCGCGAGGGACCGCCCGGAACCATCGCCTTCCTGCCGGAGGGCGGCGGCAAGGTTAAGCGGCGGCATTTCTGGCTGCCTTTCGGCCAGTTTTCCCAGATCTTCGCCGACGGCGCGGCGGTTTGAACCCGGGAGGCGGCGCATTCACGGTCTTTGGAGAAATCTCCGAGATTGCCGGACCGTCACTGGCGACGGGGGCGGTTCGGCCCTATCTTTCCGGCTGGACTCGTCGCTTAAAGCCTTGAGGCGCGCCGTAACCTCGTCTTCAGCGAGAGGCGCGACGATGGAAGATGCGTCCGTGGTTTGATTGCAGTGTCCGGCAAGCGGTGACGCGTGGCCGGACGACCGAATGGGTCGAATGCCGTGAATAACGCCAAGAATCTGGGCCTCTGGATCGTCATCGCCGTGCTTCTGGTGGTGATCTTCAACGTCTTCCAGCAGACCGCGCAGCGCGGCGCGGGGACGGAGATCGCCTATTCCCAGATGCTCGCCGATATCGACAAGGGCACCGTCAGCGACCTGCAGGTGCAGGGCGACCGCTTCAGCGGCCACCGCAACGGCGAGGCCTTCACCTCGACCGGCCCCTATACCGAGAGCCTGGACAACACGCTGAAGGCCAAGGGCATCGCCACGACCTTCAAGCCGGTGGACGATGGCACGTCGCTGTGGAGCGTGTTGCTGTCGTGGTTCCCGATGCTGCTGCTGATCGGCGTGTGGATCTTCTTCATGCGCCAGATGCAGGGCGCGGGCGGCAAGGCGATGGGCTTTGGCAAATCCAAGGCCAAGCTGCTGACCGAAAAGCACGGCCGCGTGACGTTCGAGGACGTGGCGGGCGTGGACGAGGCCAAGGAAGAGCTGCAGGAGATCGTTGAATTCCTGCGCGACCCGCAGAAGTTCCAGCGCCTGGGCGGCAAGATTCCGAAGGGCGCGCTGCTGGTCGGCCCGCCGGGCACCGGCAAGACGCTGATCGCGCGCGCGGTGGCGGGCGAAGCCAACGTGCCGTTCTTCACGATCTCCGGTTCGGACTTCGTGGAGATGTTCGTCGGCGTCGGCGCGAGCCGCGTGCGCGACATGTTCGACCAGGCCAAGAAGAATGCGCCGTGCATCGTGTTCATCGACGAAATCGACGCGGTCGGCCGTCATCGTGGCGCAGGCCTCGGCAACGGCAATGACGAACGCGAGCAGACGCTGAACCAGCTGCTGGTCGAGATGGACGGCTTCGAGACCAACGAAGGCATCATCATCATCGCGGCGACGAACCGCCCCGACGTTCTGGACCCGGCGCTGCTGCGCCCCGGCCGTTTCGACCGCCAGGTCGTGGTGGGCAATCCGGACATCGTGGGCCGCGAGAAGATCCTGAAAGTCCATATGCGCAAGATCCCGCTGGCGCCGGACGTGAATGCGCGCACCATCTCGCGCGGCACGCCGGGCTTCTCGGGCGCCGATCTCGCCAATCTCGTGAACGAGGCCGCGCTGCTGGCCGCCCGCCGCGGCCGCCGCGTGGTGACGATGCGCGAGTTCGAGGACGCCAAGGACAAGGTCATGATGGGCGCCGAGCGCCGCAGCATGGTGATGAGCGAAGAAGAGAAGCGCCTCACCGCCTATCACGAAGGCGGCCATGCACTGGTGGCGATGAACGTGCCGTCGACCGATCCGGTCCACAAGGCGACGATCATTCCGCGCGGCCGTGCGCTGGGCATGGTCATGCAGCTGCCGGAGCAGGACAAGCTGTCGATGAGCCGCCAGCAGATGCATTCGCGTCTCGCCATTCTGATGGGCGGCCGCGTGGCGGAAGAGGTGATCTTCGGCCATGACGCCGTGACCTCCGGCGCGTCGTCGGACATCGATGCGGCGACGAAGCTGTCGCGCGCGATGGTGATGCGCTGGGGCCTTTCGGAGAAGCTGGGTCCGCTCGCCTATGGCGATCAGCAGGAGGAGGTTTTCCTCGGCTACTCCATGGGCCAGAAGAACCACATGTCGGACGAGACGGCGCGCATCATCGACGCCGAAGTCCGCGCCATCGTGGAAGGCGGCTACAGCAAGGCGCGCGAGATCATCGAGACCAAGCGCGACCAGCTGGAGATCATCGCGCAGGGGCTGCTGGAATACGAGACGCTGTCGGGCGAGGAAATCACGGCGCTGCTGCGCGGTGAGAAGCCGAACCGCGACGAGCCGGACGAGACCGAGATGCACCGCCCGCAGTCGTCGGTGCCGACCGGCGGCCGAGGCAAGCCGGCCGGCGGCTTCGGCGACGCGGCCCCGCAGCCGGGCTGATCAGCCGGATGGGAGAGACCCGCGCGAACGGAACGCTGGTCTCTCTCGCTCGCGAATTTGAGTCTCGCGCTCTGCGGCTGGCGCCATTTGAGCCCATCGGGCGTTGGGCCTTCGTTGCCGCACTCGCATACGCTCTATGGGCGGCGGGCTCGGCCTTCGGATGGCTGGCGGCATTTCCCCTTGTCCTCGTCGCGCTGGCCCTGATTTTCGTGACGATCAACCTCGTCAGCATCCTTGTGATGCTGGCTCTGGGCGCAGGCCTGAAGCGCTCGCTTTCCCATCTCGTCTCATTGCGTCAGGCGGTCAGCCAGGGGGCGTTCTCCTTCGACAGGAAAAGGCATCTGGCGTTTTTGAGAGGCTGGAGCGAAGGCGGCCAAAAGGGGGACTTCAAATATCGGCGCGGAATCCAGGGCTTTGTCGAAGCCGTGATCATCCTTGTTTCCGTCTTCGTGGCGGGGAGGAGCGCAGACGTTCAGATCGCGGCCGCTGGTCACGTCGTTGCAGCGGCGGCCATTGCTTCGTTTGTGGTTGGTCTGACGCCTTTCATCTACATGGACGGGCGCGAGAACCGGGCCGCGAGATTCGTCAGAAATCTGCAGGCCAAGGCTTCACCCCTGCAGCGCGCCGTGTCTGAACTGGCGGCGCTGGAAGAGCGTTCCGTGCAAGCTCCGCAGTGGCCCCAAGAGACAGCTGACCGGGTCATCGCGGCATCGATAGACCGTCTTCCCTTGGCCGGCCTCAGACAAAGGGTGTTGCTATCGACATGGCGCGGCGATCCGGATGACGCGCTGCGGGCAGCAGAGCAAACGCTGCGTTCTGCGCCAACCAGTGAGTTAGACCGCGCGACGCGTCTGGTTCAGGCAGCTTACTTCGCGGTCGGAGCGTTTGATGACCCAGACACTGCGAGGCAGTTGCTCGCGATCGCCGAGGCGACGACCGACTATCTCGACGACTGGACCTATGCCGACTTCGTTCGGCTCGAAATCGATATGGCAGACGGCAATTGGCTGTCGGCGTTAAACGGCATTCGTGACGTCCGCTCCAGGGCGATTGATGCGGCGTATGCGGCAAGGCTGGAGGGTATGGAGAATACGGCAGTTGATGCGCTGACGGCCGGCGGTTTCGGCGACGCGGCCCCGCAGCCGGGCTAGGCTTCGTTCCAGAGCAGAGTTTGCAGACCCCGGTGCCAGGCGCCGGGGTTTTCGTTTATGGCTGTGGCCATGGCTTTGAGCATCTTCGGCATTCTCAACATCACGGCGGATTCGTTTTCGGATGGCGGGCGCTATCTGAAACCGAAGGCGGCGCTGGCGAAGGCGCGCGAACTGATCGCGGGCGGGGCGGATGTGCTGGATATCGGGGCGGCGTCGTCGCATCCCGATGCCGGGCCAGTGGGCGGAAGAGAAGAGATCGCGCGGCTGAAGAAAATCGTGCCGGCGCTGATGGCCGAGGGGGCGGCGGTTTCGATCGACAGTTTCGAGGGCGAGGTGCAGCGGTGGGCGCTGGCGCAGCGTGTCGCCTGGCTGAACGATATTCACGGATTTCCGGATGCGGCGCTGTATCCCGAACTCGCCGACAGCGATTGCGGGCTGATCGTCATGCATGCGGTGCAGGCGCAGGGGATCGCCACCCGCGTGGATGTGCCGCCCGAAGAGATCATGCAGCGCATGTTCGACTTCTTCGATGTGCGGATCGGGGCGCTGCTGGCGGCGGGGATCGACAAATCGCGGATCGTGCTGGACCCCGGCATGGGGTTCTTTCTGGGCACCAATCCGCTGACCTCCATCGAGGCGCTGCGGCGGTTGCCGGAGCTTGGGCCGCGTTACGATCTGCCGGTGCTGGTGAGCGTGTCGCGCAAATCGTTCATCCGCGCGCTGGCGGGGGTGAGCGCCACTGATGCCGGGGCAGCAACGCTGGCGGCGGAGATTTTCGCGGTGTCGCGGGGGGCGAGCATGATCCGCACGCATGATCCCAAGGCGCTGCGGGACGCGATAGTTGTTCTGCAGTCGTTAGATCGCACCTAAGGTTGAATATCGATTCCCCAACCTTCGCGTGAGTTACAGATGGTGCGTTGGGTCAAACGCAAAGGACATCGGCGAGTGCTCAAATCGGGCAAGGTCGTAGATGTCCACGAGAACTATGCGGGGTACGATGAAACCCGCAAAACAAAGTCCTCCAGCTATCGCCTCTCATGTCCCCGGTGCAGCGAGGAAATCATACGGGTCAAAATGCCCAACGGTGGATGGGGTCATTTTGAAGGAAAGCCTGGGCTGACTAGGATCAAACATCGATGTTTTGCCTTTGGTGATGGTCCAAAGGGACGCGACGACCAAACCATCGACATGTTTGAGGATAAGAAATAGCCGCCTCAGACATGGATCCTCGGGTCCGCTTTGCGGCCCGAGGATGACAGGCGGTGATATTACCAGTCGGCGTCGCAGAGGCCGCCTTTTTCGGCGGACATCAGAAAGGCGTCGTGGTCGTCTTTCGGCTCGATGGGGTAGTGCTCGCTGTCTTCTTCCTCCATGCCGACGCCGGGTTCGGAGACCGTGAAGCCGCCCTGATCGTTGACCAGCTTCACGCGGCCGTCTTCCTGGAGGAGGACATTGAACATGCCGCCATCGCCCTCGATGCCGCATTCCAGCATTTTCGACGAGCCGGTGCGGCAATAGGCGCCGCCCAGCAGGAAGCCCTGCTTGCCCTTCAGCGTCACCACGATATTGGCGCTGAAGGCCGGGTAGTCGGCGTACTGGTCCCACATTTTCTGGGGCTGTTCGATTTCGGGGAACATCTTCTCAGGCACATAGGTGAGGGCGATGCCGGTCACTTTCTGTTTCGGGTGAGCCTTCATATGCGCGTCGTCATAGGTGCGGGCGTAACAGAACGGCTTTGCGGTATCGATAAAGCCCACGACCGGCGGCTCTGTGCGGACCGGAGGCGGCGGGGCCTCGTCGGCCCATGCGGGGGCAAAAGCAGGCATTAGCGCTGCGAGCGCGAGAATCGCTGTTCCGGTGCGGATCATGTTATGCAAAGCCCCAAGAGACTGACTGACAGAAGAATAGGATGGATCGACGTGACGCGCAGCTTTTTCGGCACGGACGGCATCAGAGGCACCGCCAATCGCGGCAATATGACGGCGGATATCGCGCTGAAAGTGGGGCAGGCGGCCGGCCGGCTGTTCAAGCGCTCTGAAGGCGTCCACCGCGTGGTGATCGGCAAGGACACGCGGCTGTCGGGTTATATGGTGGAGAATGCGCTGACGGCGGGATTCACCTCGGTCGGCATGGACGTGTTCCTGTTCGGGCCGCTGCCGACGCCGGCGGTAGCGATGCTGACGCGATCCTTGCGCGCCGATCTGGGCGTGATGATCTCGGCCTCGCACAATCCCTACCACGATAACGGCATCAAGCTGTTCGGGCCGGACGGGCACAAGCTGAGCGATGATGTCGAGCGCGAGATCGAGGCGGGGATCACCGGCGATCTGACGGACTCGCTGGCCGAGCCGACGAAGATCGGCCGCGCGAAACGCATCGACGACAGCCAGGCGCGCTATATCGAATTCGCCAAGCGCTCGTTCCCGCGCCATTTGCGGCTGGACGGTTTGCGCATCGTGATCGATTGCGCGAACGGGGCGGCCTACAAGGTGGCGCCGAGCGTGCTGTGGGAACTGGGCGCGGAGGTGATCTCCATCGGCGTGTCGCCCGACGGCTTCAACATCAATGACGAGGTCGGCTCAACCGCGCCGGCGGCGCTGCAGGAGAAGGTGCGCGAGGCGCGCGCCGATATCGGCATTGCGCTGGATGGCGATGCGGACCGCGTGGTGATCGTGGACGAGAAGGGCCGGATCGTCGATGGCGACCAGATTCTGGGCCTCATCGGCAAGCGCTGGAAGGCGGACGGGCGGCTGAAAGGCGGCGGTCTCGTTGCGACCATCATGTCCAATCTGGGCCTTGAGCGGGCGCTGGCGGCCGAGGGCGTGGAGCTGGTGCGGGCCGGGGTCGGCGACCGCTATGTCATGGAGCAGATGAAGGCGCGGGGGATGAATCTGGGCGGCGAGCAGTCGGGCCATATCATCGTCAGCGATTTCTCGACGACCGGCGACGGGCTGATTGCGGCGCTGCAGGTGTGCGCGGCGCTGGTGGAGACGGGCAAGCGCGCGAGCGAGGTGTGCCACGTGTTCGAGCCGCTGCCGCAGCTTTTGCAGAACGTGCGCTATCGCAGCGGATCGCCGCTGGAGCTGCCGGCGGTGAAGGACGAGATCGCGCGGATCGAGCGCGAACTGGGCGCGAAGGGCCGCGTCGTCATCCGCAAATCCGGCACCGAGCCGGTGATCCGCGTGATGGCGGAGGGCGATGACGAGAAGCTGGTGAAAAGCGTGGTCGGCTCGATCGTCTCGGTGATCGAGAAGGCTGCTTAAGCATGGCCCCGAAAAGTGGTGGCCGGTTTTCGGATAAGGCCATGCTTAAAGGCGAAGACTCTTGAAACGGCTGTTGATTGTCGCCGGATCGGATTCCGGCGGCGGGGCGGGCATCCAGGCCGACATCAAGACGGCGACGATGCATGGCGTGTTCGCCATGACGGCGGTGACCGCGATTACCGTGCAGGATACGCGCGGCGTGCATGGCGTGCATGTGATCCCCGATGAGGCGATCGCCGACCAGATGGCGGCGTGCCTGATCGATATCGGCGCGGATGCGGTGAAGACCGGGATGCTGGCGAGCGCCGGGACCATCGAGACGGTGGCGCGGGTGCTGGAGCGCCATGCGCCGGACGTGCCGCTGGTGGTCGATCCGGTGATGGTGGCGAAGGGCGGCGCGCGGCTGATCGACGAGACGGCGGTGGCGGCGATGAAGACGCATCTGTTTCCGCGCGCGGCGGTCATCACGCCCAATCTGCCCGAGGCGGCGGCGCTGCTGGAGATGGATGAGATCGCCGATGTCGTGGGAATGGAAGCGGCCGGGCAGGGGCTGCTGGCATTCGGGCCGCGCGCGGTTCTGATGAAAGGCGGGCATCTGCCGGGCGGGCAGGTGACGGACCTGCTGATCACCAGAGCCGGGATGTCGCGGTTCGATGGTCCGCGCATCGAAAGCCGTTCGACGCACGGGACGGGCTGCACGCTGGCGTCGGCGATTGCGTCAGGGCTGGCGCAGGGGCTGGCGCTGAGCGATGCGGTGGCGGCGGGGCGGGTTTATGTGACGCGCGCCATCGAAACCGCGCCGGGGCTGGGGCATGGGCATGGGCCGCTGAACCATATGCATGGGCTGACATCATGAGTTTGAAGCAATGGGTGATCGACGCGTTCGCCGACGCGCCGTTCGAGGGCAATCCGGCGGCGGTGGTGCCGCTGAACGCCTGGCTGGACGACGCGCTGATGCAGCGCATCGCGGCGGAGAACAATCTGTCGGAGACGGCGTTCTTCGTGGAGACCGCGCCCGGCCGCTATGGCCTGCGCTGGTTCACGCCGGCGATGGAGGTGGATCTGTGCGGCCATGCGACGCTGGCGAGCGCGCATGTCGTGTTCAACCATGTCGCGCCGAAGCTGGAGGCCGTGACGTTCGATACGCGGTCGGGGCCGCTGACCGTGACGCGGGCGGGCGACGGCTGGATGACCATGGATTTTCCTGCGATCCATCCGCGTGTGCCGGACGGCGCGGCCGAAATCGGCGCGCGGGTCGCGGCGATCATGGGATGCCCCGCACCGGCGGAGGTGTTCACCGCGCCGGACCTGATGATCGTGCTGGAAAATGCGGCGGCGGTACGGGCTTTGGCGCCGAATGCGGGGCTGGGGCCGTTGCTGAGCGATGTGAAGATGCGCGGGCTGATCGCGACGGCGCCGTCGGACGATGGGCGGTATGATTTCGTGTCGCGGTTCTTTGCGCCCAATCACGGCATTCCCGAAGATCCGGTGACCGGGTCGGCGCATTGCAAGCTGATGCCCTATTGGGCGAAGCGGCTGGGCAAGACGAAGCTGACAGCGCGGCAGGTAAGCCCTCGCGGCGGCACGCTGATCTGCGAGCTGAAGGGTGAGCGGGTGACGCTGACGGGGCGGTGTGAGCTGTTCCTGGAAGGGACGTTGGCGGTAGGATAGGCCATGACCATCGGGAATGACGACGACCTTCAGAAGCTGCGCGTGATCGGGCGGATCGTGGCGAATACGCTGCGCGCCATGCAGGAGGCGCTGCGGCCGGGCATCACGACAGGCGATCTGGATGCGCTGGGCGCGAAGTTGCTGGCGAGCGCGGGGGCGCGCTCTGCGCCTGAGAAGGATTACAGCTTTCCGGGCGTCACCTGCATCAGCGTGAACGAGGAAATCGCGCACGGGATTCCCGGCGCGCGGGTGATCCGCGAGGGAGACCTCGTGAATATCGACGTGTCGGCGGAGAAGGACGGCTATTACGCCGATACGGGCGCGAGCTGCATCGTGGGTGTGGGATCGCCCGAGATCGAGCGGCTGACGCGGGACGGCAAGCGGGCGCTGTGGGCCGGCATCGCGCAGGTGAAGTCCGGCGCACGGCTCAACGGTATCGGCAAGGCGATCGAGGCGTTCGCGAAGAAGAACCGCTATTCGCTGGTGCGGAACCTCGCGAGCCATGGCGTCGGGCGGGCGCTGCACGAGGAGCCGGGCGAGATTCCGACCTGGTATGAGCCGGGCGACCGCCGCGTGATGCACGAGGGGCTGGTGTTCACGATCGAGCCGTTCCTGTCGCTGGGCGCGGACATGGCGGCGGAAACGGGCGACGGATGGACGCTGGTTTCGACCCCGCGCGCGCCGACCGTGCAGTTCGAGCACACGATGGTGGCGACGAAGCGCGGGGCGCTGATCCTGACGCAGCCGGGCTGAGCCGTTTGAAGGTTCTTGGCATTTCGGGGAGCCTGAGGGCGCAGTCGTCCAACGGGGCGCTGCTGGAGGCGGCAGTGTTGCTGGCGCCGGCGGGGATGACCGTTTCGATCTATGACGGCGTCGGGCGGTTGCCGCATTTCAATCCGGATATGGAGGCGGGCGAATTGCCCGGCGAGGTGGCGGCGTTCCGGGCGGCGGTGAATGCGGCCGATGCGCTGCTGGTGTCGGCGCCGGAATATGCGCGGGGGATTCCCGGATCGTTCAAGAACGCGCTCGACTGGCTGGTGGGCGACACCGAGTTTGCGGGGAAGCCCGTGGCGATCTGGACCGCCTCGGCGCGGGCCAAAGCGGGGCCGGCGGCGCTGCTGCTGGTGCTGACCACGATGTCGGGGGCGGTGGTCGAGGCGGCGTCGGTGACGGTGGACCTGATGGCCGGCGGTTGGACGGGTGCGCGGATCGCGGCGGATGGGGAGAAGGCGGGGGTGTTGGTTCGGGCGCTGGAGGCGTTGGGTAAAGCGGGAAGCTGAACTGCCCCACCCGTCCCGGCGCTTTGCGCCGGTCCACCCTCCCCGCAAGCGGTGAGGGATGAAATGTTCAGAAATAATTCCTATTCGCCCTTGACGACCGCGCGGTGAAACAGTACATAGGAATTATGTCCACCATCAGGTCCGGCGGAGGCCGGATGTGACGGACGGCACCCGTTTTCAGAAAGCAAGAATGTTGCGCACTTCCACGTTGCCGGGGGCAGCGCCGCTCTATACACGCGGCGGCGGGCCACGCTCCCCCAACGGAGTGCTTTGATCTGGAAGGATCACAGAAAATGACCGGCACGACGCCGGACGTGCGACCGGCACGTCCATACTTCTCCTCCGGACCCTGCGCCAAGCGGCCGGGCTGGACCCCCGAAATCCTCAAAGACGGCGTTCTGGGACGCTCGCACCGCTCGAAACCGGGCAAGGCGAAGCTGCAGGAAGCCATCGACCTGACCCGCAAGGTGCTGCAGGTGCCGGCGGATTACCGCATCGGCATCGTGCCTGCGTCGGACACGGGCGCCGTGGAAATGGCGCTGTGGTCGCTGCTGGGCGCGCGCCCCGTCGACATGCTGGCCTGGGAGAGCTTCGGCAAGGACTGGATCACCGATGTGGTGAAGCAGCTGAAGATCGAGGCGCGCCAGATCACCGCGCCCTACGGCCAGCTGCCCGATCTTTCGACCGTGAACTTCGACAACGATGTGGTCTTCACCTGGAACGGCACGACATCCGGCGTGCGGGTGCCGAACGGCGACTGGATCGCCGCCGACCGCAAGGGGCTGACGATCTGCGATGCGACCTCCGCCGCGTTCGCGCAGCGGCTCGATTTCGCGAAGCTCGATGTCGTGACCTTCTCCTGGCAGAAGGCGCTGGGCGGCGAGGGCGCACACGGGATGCTGATCCTTTCCCCCCGCGCCGTGGAGCGTCTGGAAAGCTATAAGCCGGCCTGGCCGCTGCCCAAGATTTTCCGGATGACCAAGGACGGCAAGATCGTCGAGGGCATCTTCAAGGGCGAGACGATCAACACGCCCTCGATGCTGTGCGTGGAAGACTATCTCGATGCGCTGAAATGGGCCGATGGCCTGGGCGGTCTGGATGCGCTGATCGCGCGTTCGGAGGCGAGCCTCGCAGCCATCGAGGCGCATGTGGCGGCGTCGCCGCATTATGCGTTCCTGGCGGGCGACAAGGCGAGCCGGTCGAACACCTCTGTCTGCCTGACGCTGAAGGATGCGCCCGCGGATGCGGATGCCGCCGCAGCGCTGGCGAAGAAGGTGGCCGATATCCTGGAGAAGGAAGGCGTGGCGCTGGACGCCGGCGCCTATCGCGATGCGCCGCCGGGGCTTCGCATCTGGTGCGGCGCGACGGTGGAGACATCCGACGTCGCCGCGCTGATGCCGTGGCTCGACTGGGCCGCCGCGAAGGCGAAGGCCGCTTAACTCTGAGTGTCATCCCGGGCGGAGCGGCGAAGCCGTGGAGACCCGGGATCCAGAAGGCCAGCACTGCGTGTGCGGCTCTGGATCCCGGCTCAAGGCCGGGATGACAAATCTGGTTTTCGATACAGGAGCACATGATGCCCAAGGTTTTGATTTCGGATGCGTTGTCGCCGGCTGCGGTGCAGATCTTCAAGGATCGCGGCGTCGAGGTGGATGTGAAGCCGGGCCTGGCGAAAGACGAGCTGCTGAAGATCATCGGCGAGTATGACGGTCTTGCGATCCGCTCGAACACCAAGGTGACGGCCGAGGTGTTGAAGGCGGCGACCAACCTGAAGGTCGTCGGGCGCGCGGGGATCGGCGTGGATAACGTCGATATTCCCGCCGCCACGGCGCGCGGCGTGATCGTGATGAACACGCCGTTCGGCAACTCGATCACCACGGCGGAGCATGCGATCGCGCTGATCTTCGCGCTGGCGCGCGACGTGCCGGCGGCGAATTCTTCCACCCATGCCGGCAAGTGGGAGAAGAACCGCTTCATGGGCGTGGAGCTGTACGGCAAGACGCTGGGCCTTATCGGCTGCGGCAATATCGGCTCGATCGTCGCCGATCGCGCGCTGGGCCTGAAGATGAAGGTGATCGCGTTCGATCCGTTCCTGAGCGTGGAGCGGGCGCAGGAGCTGGGCGTGGAGAAGGTGGAGCTGGCGGAGCTGCTGCCCCGCGCCGACTTCATCACGCTGCACACGCCGATGACGCCGCAGACGAAGAATATCCTGTCGGCCGAGGCGCTGGCGAAGACGAAGCCGGGCGTCCGCATCGTCAACTGCGCGCGTGGCGGCCTCATCGACGAGGTGGCGCTGAAAGGCGGGCTGGACAGCGGGCATATCGCGGGCGCGGCGCTGGACGTGTTCGAGGTGGAGCCGGCGAAGGAGCATATCCTGTTCGGCCACGAGAAGGTGGTGGCGACGCCGCATCTGGGCGCATCGACCAACGAGGCGCAGGAGAACGTGGCGCTGCAGGTGGCGGAGCAGATTTCCGACTATCTGCTGACCGGCGCGGTGACGAACGCCATCAACATGCCCTCGATCAGCGCGGCGGACGCGGCGGTGATGAAGCCGTGGATCGACCTGGCGGGCAAGCTGGGCGCGTTCGCAGGCCAGCTGACCGAGACGAGCATCACGGGCGTCGAGATCGTCTATGAGGGCGCGGTGGCGAAGCTGAACCTGCGCGCGCTGACGCAGGCTGCGATCGCCGGGCTGCTGAAGCCCGCTCTGCCGGACGTGAACATGGTCAACGCGCCGGTGGTGGCGAAGGAGCGCGGCATCGTGATCACCGAGTCGCGGCGCGAGCAGCTGGGCACCTATGAATCGCAGATCACGGTGCGGGTGACGACGCCGGACTTCACGCGCGACGTGACCGGCACGGTGTTCGCCAATGGCGTGCCGCGCGTGACCGACGTGAAGGGCATCACGCTGGAGGCCGCGTTCGCGCCGCATCTGCTGTACGTCACCAACGAGGACAAGCCGGGCTTTATCGGCAAGCTCGGCACGCTGCTGGGCGAGGCGAAGGTGAACATCGCGAACTTCGCCCTTGGCCGCGTGGCCGCCGGGCAGGACGCGATCTCGCTGGTGGAGGTGGATGGCGGGCTGCCTGATGCGACGCTGGCGGCGATCCGCGCGATCCCGGCGGTGCGGCAGGCGAAGGTTCTGGCGTTCTGAGACGGCCCCCATCCCCCCGCGTTGCGGGGGACTTCCCCCGTAAGAACGGGGGAAGACAGGGGGAGGCGGCGGCTTGAATTTGTCATGCGGCGGTGACACCTCGATGGGATCGCTATTTGAGGGAATGCCATGACTGACCTGTTTCAGCCGCTGACGCTGGCCTCCGGCGCGGTGATGAAGAACCGTCTTATGCTGGCGCCGCTGACCAATACGCAGAGCCATGCGGACGGGACGCTGTCGGATGAGGAATTCCGCTGGCTGACCATGCGGGCCGAAGGCGGGTTCGGCCTGACCATGACCTGCGCGGCGCATGTGCAGCGCCGGGGGCAGGGCTTTCCGGGGCAGCTGGGCATCTGGTCGGACGATCATCTGCCAGGGCTGAAGCGGCTGGCCGACAAGATCAAAAGCGAGGGGAGCCTGGCGGTGGTGCAGTTGCATCATGCGGGCATCCGTTCGCCCAAGGAGCTGATCGGCGAGACGCCGGTGGGGCCGTCGGATCATGCCGAGACGGGATCGCGCGCGCTGTCGCTGGAGGAGGTGCATCAGCTGCGCGACGATTTCATCGCCGCTGCCGTGCGGGCCGAGAAGGCCGGGTATGACGGCGTGGAGATCCACGGGGCGCATGGCTATATCGTCTGCGCGTTTCTCTCGCCGGGGCTGAACAAGCGTGAGGATGCGTATGGCGGTTCGGCCGAGAACCGGGCGCGTCTGCTGAACGAAATCATCGACGGGGTACGCGCGGCGACGAAGCCGGGCTTCACGCTGGGCGTTCGGCTGTCGCCGGAGCGGTTCGATCTCGACATGGAGGAAATCCGCACGCTGGCCGGCGCGATCCTGACGGGCGGAAAGGTCGACTTCCTCGACATGTCGCTGTGGGACGTTTTCATGGAGCCGGGCGATGCGCGGTTCAAGGGCAAGCGGCTGATCGACGTGTTCACCGCGCTGCCGCGCAAGAACTGCGTGCTGGGCGTGGCGGGCAAGGTGCGCTCGGCGAAGGAGGCGCGGGCGTGCCTTGAGGCAGGCGCCGACTATGCGCTGATCGGCCGGGCGGCGATTCTGCACCATGACTGGCCGAAGCTGGCGGCGGCGAACCCGGATTTCGAGCCGGTGGCGACGCCGGTGCCGGCCAGCTATCTGGCGAAGGAAGGCATCAGCCCGGTGTTCGTTTCCTATCTCGACCAGTACTTCAAGATGGTCGCGAAGGACGCGGCCTAGGGGTTCGGCGGCGGCGGCTCGGCGGGCTTCCAGGCGCTGTCGGCGAGGAAGGCTTCTGCGTCGGTCGCCTGAAGCATCGCCCTGATGGCGGCGCGTTTGTCAGGCGCGCGGTCATAGAACGACTTCGCGATGCGATAGCCGACCCAGTAGCCGAGATCGCCGGGCGCTGCGGGCGTGCCGGCGCCGTTGTAGAGCCAGGGCGAGAAATCGTGGCCGTGCATCTCCGCAGCGAAGCGGCGCTCGAACTCGGCTTCGCGGCCTTTCGTCCAGGCGAGAAGATGCCGGTTCGAGATGCTGCCGGTGGTGAGTTCGGTCATGAACTCGGCCACGCCCTCGTTCAGCGAGAGGCTGAGGACCGTGTCGCCCTCGAAGCCGGCCTGAACCGAATGCATCAGCTCGTGCAGGATGATGTGCGTCAGACGGATATCGAGCGGCCAGTCGCTTGCGACGGGCGGCGTACACATCACCTCAAGGCCGATCATCAGCGCTTCGGGATTGGCGGTGCCGCCGGAATTGTTCGCGCCGATGACAAGATAGACCGCCGGGAAGCGCGCCTCCGGATAAAGCTGGGCGAGGGCGAGAAAGCCGGCCCTGACGCGCGCTTCGACGTCGCCCAATGACGCCGCACAGGCCCGCGCGGCCTCGTATATGGCGGGTTCGGCGGCGATGACCTTCGCCAGATTTTCGGCCGAGCTGATGCGGTGTTCGATGAAGCCCTGAACGCCGGGGCTGCCGCTGTCGATGTAAGGCTGGAGCGCCGCCGCGTCGGGCTTTCCGCCTGCGGCATCGTAAATGCCGAAGAAGAGGTCGATATCGCTGGTGACGATTTCGGGTTCCAGCGGGTCGCTGACAGTGGCGGCGACGGCCGGGCCGGACAGGGCCAGAGCGGCGACGAGCCGGAGAACGGGAATTTTCATTGTAACGCCCCCACACGATGGCAAGAGCCTTTCGGATGCGCGGCAAAGGCTCAATGCCGATTGTCACAAAGTGGCGCGCGGCGCGCTGGCCTGACGGCGATACCGTCGCTATAAGGCGTCGGAACAACCCCTGCCGGGACTCGTTCCCGGCGGGGGTTTTTGTTTGTTTGGCAGGGGTTTCAGACGCATGGCCAATGTTGCGGTGATCGGCGCCCAGTGGGGCGACGAGGGCAAGGGCAAGATCGTCGACTGGCTGTCTAAGCGGGCCGATGTCGTGGTGCGCTTCCAAGGCGGGCACAATGCCGGCCATACGCTGGTGATCGACGGCACGGTCTACAAGCTGAGCCTGCTGCCTTCGGGCATCGTGCGGCCGGGGAAGTTGTCGGTGATCGGCAATGGCGTGGTGGTGGACCCGTGGCATCTCGCCAAGGAGATCGATCTGCTGCGGTCGCAGGGCGTGCAGATTTCGCCCGAGAGCCTGATCGTGGCGGACAATGCGCCGCTGATCCTGCCGATTCATTCGGAGCTGGATTCCTTCCGCGAGACGTCGAATTCGGGGACGAAGATCGGCACGACCAAGCGCGGCATCGGGCCGGCCTATGAGGACAAAGTGGGGCGCCGTGCGATCCGCCTGATCGACCTGGCCGATCCGGACTTCCTGCGCGCGCGGGTGGAGAACCTGCTGCAGCATCACAACGCGCTGCGCCGTGGCTTTGGGCAGGCGGAAGCGGATGCCGACAAGCTTGTCGCCGAGTTGCTGGAGATCGCGCCGAAGGTGCTGCCCTATGCGGGGCAGGTGTGGCGGAAGCTCGCCGAGGTGCGCAGTGAGGGCTTACGCGTGCTGTTCGAGGGTGCGCAGGGCGCGCTGCTGGATGTCGACCACGGGACGTATCCCTATGTGACGTCGTCGAACTGCGTGGCGGGGCAGGCGGCGGCGGGGTCGGGCATCGGGCCGAATGCGGTGGGCTATGTGCTGGGCATCTGCAAGGCGTACACGACGCGCGTCGGCGAAGGGCCGTTTCCGACCGAGCTGCTGGATGCGACCGGCGAGCTGATCGGGCAGAAGGGACATGAGTTCGGTGTCGTCACCGGGCGCAAGCGCCGCTGCGGCTGGTTCGATTCCACGCTGGTGCGCCAGACGGTGCAGACCGGCGGCATTCGCGGCATCGCGCTGACCAAGCTGGACGTGCTGGACGGGTTTCCCGAAATCCGGATCGCCACGGGCTACAGGCTGGACGGCCGCGAGATCGACTATTTCCCCGCCTCGCCCGCCGAGCAGGCGCGGGTGGAACCCGTCTATGAGACGATGGAGGGGTGGTCCGGAACTACCAAAGGCGCGCGGCAGTGGAAGGATCTGCCGGGGCAGGCGATCAAATATGTGCGGCGGATCGAGGAACTGATCGACGCGCCGGTGGCGATTCTGTCGACCAGCCCGGAGCGCGAGGACACGATCCTGGTGCGGAACCCGTTCGCGGATTGAAGTTCCGCCGGAGCGAAACCGGCGATGATGCGTTGGTTTCTCCATACGGCCTGTATGCCGCGCCGTCGGCATATGCGGTCGCTCACATGGAGGAACTTTCCCGATGAAACGCATGACACTCGCCGCTGCCCTGCTGGCCGGCACGTTCAGCTTCGCCGCCTATGCCGCGGAAACCGGCCCGGAAGAGATGCAGCCCAACGCCACCAGCCCGGCGGGTGAGGCGGTGCAGGACGCGCAGGCCGCGACCGAGCTGACCACCGAGGGCTACGCCAATGCGGCGACCATCGGCAATCTGTATGAAATCGAAGCGGCGAATATCGCCTGGGAGCGCAGCACCAACGAGGACGTGAAGGCGTTCGCGAAGATGCTGATCGCCGACCATACGGCGTCGAATTCCAAGCTCGCGGTGCTGATCGGCCAGGCCGAGGGCGAGGCGCCGGGTTCGCTGGACGACGCGCATCAGAAGATGATCGATGAGCTGAACGCCGCCGAGGACGCGAATTTCGACAGCGTCTATCTGGCGCAGCAGCTTTCGGCGCATGAGGCTTCGCTGGCGCTGCATGAGAACTATGCGGCGAGCGGGGTCGATGAGCCGTTCAAGACGTTCGCGGCCGAAGCGGCCAAGACGGTCGCGACGCATATCGAGCGTCTGAAGTCGCTGAAGACGGCCTAAGGAGGCCATCATGCCGCGCGGCGACAAGTCCAAATACACGGCGAAACAGGAGCGCAAGGCCGATCACATCGAGGCCGCCTATCGCAAGAAGGGCGTCCCGAAGAAGGAGGCGGAAGCGCGGGCCTGGGCGACCGTGAACAAGGACGATGGCGGCGGCAAGAATCCCGGCGGTTCCGGCCGGGGCAAGACCACGGGTCATCCCGCCTCGAAAAAAGGCGGGCGGCTCGGGGGCAAGGCGGCGGCCAAGCGCCCCGCAGCGGCCCGATCGGCTTCGGCCAAAAAGGCGGCCGCGACGCGCAAACGCAACGCCGCCAGGCGCGCGGCCTAGACCGGCAGCACGCAAGCCGGGCGGGCGGGCCTTCCCTTCCGGGAACGCCCGCCCGCTCCGCTTCGGGTGGGTTGCGCGCGAGGCCCGGCACAGCCAATCTCCCCGTCATTCGGCATTTCAAAGAACAAGGCTGGGGACGGAGAATGGCTATCAAAACGCGCTTTACGGAGATGTTCGGCGTCGAGGCGCCGATCACCTGTGGCGGCATGACCCGCGTGGGCAAGGCGGAACTGATCGCGGCGGTCGCGGATGCCGGCGCGCTGGGCTTCCTGACGGCGCTCACCCCCGGTTCGCCGGAACTGCTGGTGAAGGAAATCGCCAAGACGCGCGACCTGACGGACAAGCCGTTCGGCATCAACCTGACGATCCTGCCGACGATCAATCCGATCCCGTATGACGAATACCGCCAGGTGATCATCGAGAGCGGGATCAAGGCGGTGGAGACGGCGGGCAATAATCCGCAGCCCCATCTGCCGGCGTTCAAGGCGGCGGGCGTGAAGGTGATCCACAAATGCGTCACCGCGCGCCATGCGGTGAAGGCGGAGAGCATCGGCGTCGATGCGGTGTCGATCGACGGTTTTGAGTGCGCCGGCCATCCGGGCGAGGAAGATGTCGGCGGGCTGGTGCTGTTTCCGGTGACGACGGCGCGGCTGAAAATTCCCGTGGTGGCGTCGGGCGGCATCGCCGATGCGCGCGGCCTCGTCGCGGCGCTGGCGCTCGGCTGCGACGGCGTGAACATGGGCACGCGCTTCATGGCGACCAAGGAAGCACCGATCCACGAGAAGGTGAAGGAGCAGCTTGTCACCAATGACGAGCGGGCGACCGACATCATCTTCCGCACGCTGCACAATTCGGCCCGCGTGGCGCGCAATGCGGTGAGCCAGGAAGTCGTCGCCATCGAGAAGAAGGGCGGCGCCAAGTTCGAGGACATCAAGGATCTGGTGGCCGGCACGCGCGGCGGACAGGTGTATGAGACCGGCGATACGGATTACGGCATCTGGTCGGCGGGGCAGACGCAGGGCCTCATCCATGACATTCCAAGCTGCAAGGATCTGGTGGACCGGATCGTCAGCGAGGCGGAAGCGATCATCCGCGAGCGTCTCAACAAGGTGCTGGCCGCCTGATAGAGTGAACGCGGGCGCCGGGACGACCCGGCGCCGTCATCTCGTTTGCGGGGACGGCCCTGCCTCTTTCAAAGGAGGGCCGTCATGGCCTGGGTCTATCTTTTCATCGCCGGCCTGTTCGAGATCGGCTGGGCGATCGGGCTGAAATATTCCGAAGGTTTCACCAAGGCGACGGCGTCCACGCTGACCGTCGCGGCGATGGGCGCGAGCATCCTGTTCCTGGGGCTGGCGCTGAAGACGCTGCCCGTCGGGACCGGCTATGCGGTGTGGACGGGGATCGGGACGGTGGGGACCGTGATCCTGGGCATGATCCTGTTCAAAGACCCGGCGACCATTGGCAAAATCGCCTGTATCGGGTTGATTGTCGCGGGGATTGCGGGACTGAAGATCCTGACGCCCGCAGCCTGAGGGGGCATCGTCATGTGGACCGATTTTCTGCTCGCGGCAGCGCATCATGTGCTGGTGTTCGCGCTGTTTTCGATCCTGGCGGTCGAGATCGTCTATGCCAAGCCGGGCCTCAGCGCCGATGCGATCCGGCGGCTGGGCAAGATCGACATGCTGTATGGCCTCGTCTCGACGCTGGTGATCGTCGTGGGCTTTTCGCGTGCGATCTGGGGGCTGAAAGGCTGGGACTATTACGAGGGCAATATCCTGTTCTGGGTGAAGATCGGCCTGTTCCTGACGGTCGGCGCGTTGAGCGCGATGCCGACCATCGCGTTCCTGAAATGGAATGCGCGGTTGAGAGCGAACCCCGCGGACCTTCCTTCGGACGCCGAGGTGAAGGCGAACCGGAAGTGGCTGCACATGGAATCGACCGTCATCATCCTCATCCCGATCGTCGCGGCGGCGCTGGCGCGCGGGATGACGGACTGAAAATCCCGGGCGTTCGCGACGCCCGGGATAAAAGCCTTACGGAGCGGGCAAAGCCCGCGCCACCGCACCGGCGGCGCCGGCGCGAAGCGTGGCGAGGCCCGCCTTCATCGCCTTCTGCAGCTTTTCAAAGGCGCGCACCTCGATCTGGCGGACGCGCTCGCGGCTGACGCCGAACTGGGTCGACAGCTCCTCCAGCGTCTCCGGCTCGTCCTTCAGGCGGCGGGCCTGAATGATCGCCTTCTCGCGGTCGGTGAGCTCGCCCAGGGCGGCCTGCAGAAGCTCGTGGCGCTCGTCCATCTCGTCACGTTCGGCGAGCATGGTTTCCTGGTCCGCGCTTTCGTCGGTGAGGAAATCCTGCCACTCGCTTTCGGTGTCGGAGCGGAGCGGCGCGTTGAGCGATGAATCGCCGCCCGCCATGCGCCGGTTCATCGAGACGACCTCGTCTTCGGTGACGCCGAGACGGTTGGCGATGGCGGTGACATGCTCAGGACGCAGATCGCCGTCCTCCAGGGCCTTCATCTGGCCCTTCACCTTGCGCAGGTTGAAGAACAGTTTTTTCTGCGCGGCGGTGGTGCCCATCTTCACCAGGCTCCACGAACGCAGGATGTATTCCTGGATCGAGGCGCGGATCCACCACATCGCGTAGGTCGCGAGGCGGAAGCCCTTTTCCGGGTCGAATTTCTTCACCGACTGCATCAGGCCGACATTGCCCTCGGAGATGACCTCGCCGATCGGCAGGCCATAGCCGCGATAGCCCATGGCGATCTTGGCCACGAGGCGCAGATGCGAGGTGATCAGCTTTTCAGCCGCATCGGTGTCGCCATGTTCCTGGAAGCGCCTGGCGAGCATGTATTCTTCCGACTGCTCCAACAGCGGGAATTTGCGAATCTCGGTGAGGTAACGCGAGAGCGAACCCTCGGGCGACATTGCAGTGAGTGCGCGCGTAGCCATGACAGCCTTACCTTCCCCCGCCCGAAGGCGGCCGGTCCATCCCCTTACAAACGCCAGAGCGGGAGTGTGGACCCAAATGCCCCCGCTGGTCCGGGGACTCATTTAGTAACTGCGGATATTACATTAAAGGGGCGGCCTGGCGATTAGCGGAGCTGAACTGTGGCTTCACCCTTTGGCGACCGATAGTTGACGTAACGGCAGGTCGAGCCGGGCCGGCGTGGAACTGCAAGTGGGTGTTTCCGCCCCCGTCGTGAAGATGGCGGCACGATATGCCGCAGGCTGAGTGTGCAAAATTGCACCGACGGCGCAAAAGCAGGCTGGCTAAGCCAGTGTCCGGCGCCCGGCCGGGATTTTCCGGCCGGTGCGCTGCGGCAGGGACCGCCCACACGGGGCCTGCCGCTTCCTCCCCCCTTCGCGCCACCCGCGAGGGATGGTGACCTGGGGCCGGACCGGGATGACCGGACCGGCCCTGATTTTTGAGGGGGCCAAGGCGGCTTCTCCACCCTTCGCGGGCATGACAGGCACCGGGGACGCATTGCCGAATTCTTTGAGATTGCTAGCGTGCAGCACGGGATGCCGGGGATATTTCGGGAATGCTGAGCACCAGCAAGGTCAGCGCGCGGGCGGCGCTCTTCGCCGGGGTGTGGAAGGACGCCCGTTGCGAAAAGGGCGCGGCTTGAGCTCCGCTGTTCCCGCAGAATGGTCGCTTCGCGTGTCGCGCGAGGCGCTTGCAGAGGCCCTTCGCAGTCTGGGCGCGTTCGCGCCGGAGGATATGACAGTCCCGGTGCGTATGACGCATCGGGACGGATTGCTGACGCTTGCGGCGCTCGCAGCGGAAGCCGATGCGCCGGCAGACGGTGACTGGCCGCCGCGCGTGGTGATGCATCTGGCGAACCTGACCGCCTTCGCCGGAATGTTGCCGCCGGGCGAGATCGTGACGCTGACATTCGATGGTTCGGCTGTGAGGATTGGCCCGACGCGGTTCAGCGCAGAAAGCCCCGGCAGTTTCATCGCCCCTGCGCCATTGACGGTGGGAATGAGCCAGTTGGACCTTCTCACAGCCGTCGCCCATCACGGGCGCGACCGGGTGGTCGCGGCGGCGGGGCGATCGCTGGTCGAGCAAGCAGAGAGCATGTTGGACGAGATTTCAGAGGATGCGGCGGCGCTTACGGCGAAGCTGGGGATCAAAGCCGGGGATTTGCGCGCGGCGCTGTGGCTGTGGCTGAAGCAGCGGGCGGGCTGAAGCGCCTGCGCCGTGGATGCTCCGCGTGTCCCGGCTCATGCGCAGAGAAGGGTCGGCTGCGGCCTGAGCAAGGGATACGCCATGGATCGCCCCAGAAGGTCTGAACCTCGCGACGGCGCGTCGGAACACGTCGCGATCACCTTTGGCGCGACGTTTCCCGCTCACCAGACCTGGGAATGGCGGATCGGGTTCGGCACCGACGCGCTCTGCGTCGCGCTCGATGGCTGTGAGGCGACCGACGGCCGGCCGGAATTGCACCTGACCGAATTGCTGCGCGGCCTTGAGGCGGACAGCATCGTGGAATGCCAGCTCGACAACGAGTCGTTATCGACGCTGGCGATCCGGGTGGTCCCTGCGGGCGCCGATCGGGTGCGGGTTTCGGTGTGGGACTGGTGCGAGGCTTTGCCGGGCGGGTTGTTTCTCGATGTGACGGTACCGCGCGCTGAGCTGATCGCGGCGCTTCGTCAAGCTATCGCAACCCTCGCTCAACAGACCTAGTTCGCGGCCTGCAGCGCCTTTTCCAGGGTGATCAGGTCGTCCGGGAGGGGGGCTTCAAAGCGGATGGTCTTGTGGGTGGCGGGGTGCTGAAAGCCGAGAACCGCCGCGTGCAGCGCCTGGCGGGGGAAGCCGTCGATGGCGTCGAGGGTTTCCTGGGGGATGCCCTTTTTCGCGGCCGGGGCGGTGCGGCTGCGGCCATAGGACGGGTCGCCGATCAGCGGGTGGCCGATATGGGTCATGTGGACGCGGATCTGGTGGGTGCGTCCGGTTTCAAGGCGGCAATGGACCTTGGCCGCGATGGGCGCGAGGGGCGAGCCGTATTTCGCCTGTACCTCGTAATGCGTGACGGCGGGTTTGCCGCCGGGGCGCACGACCATCTTGGTGCGTTCGAAATGGCTGCGGCCGATATCGCCCTCGATGCGGCCTTCGCGCTTGAACGGCGCGCCGCGGATGAAGGCGACATACATGCGCTCGATCGCGTGGGCGGCGAACATCTTGCCGAGGGAGCCGAGCGTTTTCTCGTCCTTGGCGACGACGAGAAGGCCGGAGGTGTCCTTGTCGATGCGGTGGACGATGCCGGGGCGGATTTCGCCGCCAATGCCGGCAAGCGAGCCGCCGCAATGGTGGAGCAGGGCGTTGACCAGCGTGCCGTCGGGATTGCCCGCCGCCGGGTGAACCACGAGGCCCGCCGGCTTGTTGATGATGATGAGGTGCCTGTCCTCGAATACGATGTCGAGCGGGATGTCCTGCGCCTGCGGTATGGCCGCGACCGGGGCCGGGATGGCGACGTGGAACGTCTCGCCCGCTTTGACCCTTCGGCTCGCGTCCCCTATCACCCCCTCGGGGCCTGTGACCGCGCCCTCGGCCATCAGGGCCTGGATGCGGGCGCGCGACAATTCGGCCCCCGCGCCGCGCACCAGAACGCGGTCGAGCCGCTCGCCGGTTTCGGCCGGGGTCGCTTCGACGGTGAGCGTGCGCGTCTGAAAAGGGAGTTCGGATGCCATGAGCGAGCCACGCACTACGCCGGATGACGAGACGCCTCAAGCGCCGAACCCGGCGATCCGGGCGCTGGTGTTCGGCCTGGGCGCCGCCATCGTGGTGATGACGGTGCTGCTGGTCGTCGGGCTGCTGCTCGGCTGGCACAAGAAGGAACCGGCGCTGAGCCGGGATGGCGGCAATCCGGTGGCATCGGTTCCCAAGGTCGAAACCGCGCCTGCGCCGGCCGGTCCCGCAGGGCCGGTGACGCCGCTGGACGTGACCGTGCCGCGCGACGCGGCGATCTACACGATCACCGGAGACGGCCCGCTGGTGGCGCTGCATGTGCGCTCGCCGGGCGGGGATGAGGTGATCGTGGTGAACACGGCGGAGAACCGGGTGATCTCGCGGATCAGGCTGAAGCCGGAAGGCGCGCCTTGATCCTGGGGGCAGGGGTCTGTATAGACCCGCCTCCCGGCAGGGGGCCTTCGTCTATCGGTTAGGACGGCAGCCTCTCACGTTGCAAAGACGGGTTCGATTCCCGTAGGCCCCGCCATCCTGCTTCGCGCTTTGCGCTTCGCAGGACTTGTCCAGATCATTGATCGAAGCAGGATGTCCTCCGAAGCCTCGGCGAAGGAGGACCTCAATGTTCTACGTCTATCTCATCGAAAGTCTTGCCGCCGATGGACAGCGATATGTCGGTCTGACAGGAGATCTGCGTCGCCGCCTCAAAGAGCATGACGGAGGCAAGTCTCTGCACACGTCCAAATTTCGTCCCTGGCGCCTCGTGACCTATGTCAGTTTCTCGGAGCAGGCCAAGGCAGAAGCCTTTGAGCGCTATCTGAAATCCGGATCGGGCCATGCGTTCGCCAACAAGCGCTTGTGGTGACGTTCCGCAGGGAACCGGACAAGCCCGTTCTAAGAGGACATCGTCGGTCTACGCTCCTCACAAGCCGCTGAAGATTCAGCGTGCTGAGCGTTGCGTGTGATTGGTCGCGGAAAAGGCCGACAGCCTAGTCCTGCTCGCCCGGGCGTTTGGCGCGGGTGGTGGGCTGGGCCGCCAGCGGGTCGTCGGGCCAGCGGTGTTTGGGGTAGCGGCCCTTGAGGTCTTTCTTCACGTCGACATAGGAGCGCGCCCAGAAGCCGGCGAGGTCTTTCGTGACCTGAACCGGGCGGCGGGCGGGCGAGAGGAGATGCAGGGTGACCGGCATCCTGCCGCGCGCGATGGCGGGGGTTTTCGCCTCGCCGAACATTTCCTGGAGGCGGACGGCGAGGACGGGTTCGCCGGTTTCATAGTCGAGCTGGTGGCTGGAGCCGGTGGGGACGGTGAGATGCGTCGGCGCTTCGGCGTCTAGGCGGCGCACGGCCTGCCAGCCGAGGCGGGCGTGGAGCGCGGCGCGGAGATCGAGGCGCTGGAGGTGCGCGGCCCGGGTGACGCCGTCGAGGAAGGGGCCGAGCCAGTCGTCCAGCTCTGCGAGGAGGGCGGCGCCGGAGAGATCGGCGATGTCGGTGTCGCCGCCGTCGAGGCGGCGCAGGAGCGCGGCGCGGTGTTGGATCTGGCGGAGGTCGTCCGTCCACGGAAGAAGCGCGAGCGATGACTGGCGGATGCCGTCGAGCATGGCGGCGCGCAGAGCCTCGGGCGCGGCGGCGGCGTCTTTGCGTTCATCGAGGACAAGCGCACCGAGGCGCGTGACGCGGCGGGCGGCGACGGCCTGTGAGCGGGCGTCCCAGACGACTTCATCGGTGGTTTCGATGTGACCGGCGAAGGCGGCGTCGATATCGGCGCGGGTGAGGGGGGCGGCGAGGAAGATGCGGGCGTTCTCGGCGCCCTGATCGACGGCCCCGATGGCGAGGAAGTCGGCCCCTGCGAGCGCATCTTCCTGCGGCAGCAGGGCGCCGCGGCCATTGGCGAGGCGGAAGCTGCCGCGCGGGCCGCGCCGCTGGGCGACGCGGTCGGGATAGGCGAGGGCGAGGAGGCGGCCGGTCAGCGCGTCGTCGATGTCGCCGCGCGGGATGCCGGCCTGCCGTGACCACTGCCTTGCATTTTCGCGCGCGCGGGCGAGGGCGCCGCGATCGGCGCGCGGGTCGCCGCGTTCGAAGGCATGCAGGCGGGCGCGGAGATCGGCATCGGGGCGGTCGCGGTCCGGTCGGAGAATGTCGCGTTCGGAAAGAAGGCCTGCGAGCGCGGCGGCGGTGGCGCCGTCGCCCGTGGCTTTGGCGCGCAGCATCATGTGAGCGAGGCGCGGATGGAGGCCGAGCGCGTTCATGGCGCGGCCGTGCGGCGTGATGCGGTTCTGCGCATCCAGCGCGTCGAGATCGCGGAGGAGATCGAGCGCCTGGGCGTAGGCGGCGGCGGGCGGCGGATCGAGCAGGGCGTAGGCGGCGGGGCTGGAATCGCCCCAGGCCGCCAGATCGAGCGCGAAGGGGGCAAGATCGGCGACGGCGATTTCGGGCGGCGCGAAGGGCGCGAGCGCGCGATGGGATTCCTCGCTCCACAGGCGGTAGCAGCGGCCGGGCGCGATGCGGCCCGCACGGCCGCGGCGCTGATCGGCGGAGGCGAGGGCGAGACGTGTGGTGACGAGGCGCGTCATGCCGCTGGCGGGATCGAAGCGGGGGCCGCGCGCCAGGCCGCTATCCACCACGACGCGGATGTCGGGAATGGTGAGCGAGGTTTCGGCGATGGCGGTCGCAAGCACGATCCGGCGCGCGCCGGGTGGCGCGGGCGCGATGGCCGCCTTCTGGGCCTCGAAAGAGAGATTGCCATAGAGCGGCACGACGATCTGGCCGGGAGGCAGACCGGCGAGCGCGCGTTCGGCGGAACGGATTTCGGCTTCGCCGGGCAGGAAGGCGAGCAGCCCGCCTTCGCTTTCACGCAAGGCGCGGCGGATGGCGGCGGCGACGGCTGCGCCGGTGTCGCGCGTTTCGGCGGGCGGCGCGTAGATCGTCTCGATGGGGAAGATGCGCCCCTCGGAACGGATGACGGGCGCATCGTGCAGGAGCTTCGCCACGCGGCCGCCATCGAGCGTCGCCGACATGACGAGAAGGCGCAGATCTGGGCGGAGCGCGCTTTGGCATTCCAGCGCGAGGGCGAGGGCGAGATCGGCGTCGAGGCTGCGTTCGTGGAATTCGTCGAAGATGACGAGGGCGACGCCCCGGAGTTCAGGGTCGTGCTGAAGGCGGCGGGTGAGGAGCGCCTCTGTCACCACCTCAATGCGGGTGGCGGGGCCGATTTTCGATTCGTGGCGGACGCGGTAGCCGACCGTCGCGCCGGCCTGCTCGCCCAGCATCTCGGCCATGCGGTGGGCGCTGGCGCGGGCGGCGATGCGGCGCGGTTCGAGCATCAGGATGGTTTTGCCGGCCGCCCATGGCTCGTCCTTCAGGGCGAGCGGCACCAGCGTCGTCTTGCCGGCCCCGGGCGGGGCTTCGAGCACGGCGGCGTGACCGGCGCGAAAGGCCGTTTTCAGCGCCGGAATCGCCTCGAAGACGGGTAGATCCTGCCCTAACGTCACGCGCGCCCTTGCGATCCCCCCGGCGGTCCTCTATCTGCCGTCAGCCGGTTTTCCGGCCTGTCAGGCCCAAGAGTCTCTTTAATGCGCCATCTGCGTCTCGTCCCCAATAATACGAAGATCGATTTCGTCGGCTGGCGTTGGCTGGGCTTCAGCGTCACCGCGCTGACGATGGTGATCACGGTCTTCGCGATCTGGTTCCAGGGCTTCAACCTGGGCATCGACTTCACGGGCGGCGTCACGGTGGACGCGCACAGGAAGCAGGGCACGATCGATGTCGGCGCGGTGCGCTCGCACTTCGCCGAAGTCGGCCTGCCCGACGCCATCATCCAGACCTTTGGCGACACGGTGGGCGGCGAGCCGACCAATGTTTCGATCCGCGTGCAGCCGACGGAAGAGACGACGGGCAACGAACAGGCGGTGGTGAAGAAGGTCACCGATGCGCTCGGCCCCGACTATGAAATCCGCAAGGCGGAGACGGTGGGTCCGAAGGTTTCGGAAGAGCTGTTCAATAACGGCGTGCTGGCCTGTCTGCTGGCGATCGCCATGGTCGCGGCCTATGTGGCGCTGCGTTTCGAATGGCAGTTCGGCGTCGCGGCCTTCATCGCGACCTTCCACGACGTGATCGTGACGGCCGGTTTCTTCGCGGTGACGCAGCTGGATTTCGACCTCAACGCCGTCGCGGCGCTGCTGACGCTGGCCGGTTACTCGGTCAACGATACCGTCATCATCTTCGACCGCATCCGTGAGAACCGCCGCAAGTACAAGCGCATGCCGCTGGGCGAACTCATCAACCTGTCGACCAACCAGACGCTGGCGCGCACGGTGATGACGTCGGTCTGCGTGGCGCTGTCGGTCATTCCGCTGGTGCTGTTCGGCGGCGATGCGCTGTACGGCTTTTCGGTGGCGATCCTGTTCGGCGTGGTGCTGGGCACGTATTCGTCGATCTATGTCGCCTCGGCGCTGCTGCTGCTGATGCCGCCGATCGGGTCGATGGAAAAGGTCGCGCCGGCGGCGGCGGCCGGCGAAGGCCGTCCCGCCCGCCCGTAAGGGGCGCAACCTCCCCAATCCGACAGGTTCCCCAGCCGGCGGCCAGGGTGTCGGCTCGTGCGGGCGTTCCAATGGACGCGGCCGGTAACGGTCTTTGAGCGCCGGACCTTGCGGCTGCGGCGGGACGGCGCATATTTGTCCGGCTCTTCAAAGAGGCGGGCCGTGGCGCTCATCGACGATCTGGCCGGACATATCGACGCCTTCGCGCGGACAGATGACCCGCAGGCCGCCGCCGTTTCATTCGCCGATACGCTGAAGCCCTATGGGCTGACCGGGCTTGGCACGCGCGTCTACCAGATGCCCGAAGGGCCGATCGATTCCGACAGCATCTGGAAGGCCGGCGGCGGCGTTGCGACGATCTGGCCGGCCGACTGGGCCGGCACGCCGGGCTTCCGCTATATCTGCTTTACCGAAAATCCCATGCTGGGCGCGCTGCGGGAGCGGCGGGGGTATTTCCTCTACTCCGACCTCGCGCCACGTGAGCGGCACGGCACCTATTGGGAGGCCTTCAGCGAGGGCGGCATCAACGAAGGCATGGGCGTCGTCGTCTATGGCCGGGGGCGGCAGGTCTCGTCGCTGGCGATGACGTTCGAACGGCTGGAGCTTTCGCCGATGGAGAAGACGGTGGTGCGCGCCGCCGGGCTGACGCTGGCCGAGCGGACAGCGCTGCTGTGCGGCACGCCGCCGGCGACCGCGCCGAAGCTGACCGGGCGCGAGTATGACTGCCTCGCCTATGTCGCGGCGGGAAAGTCGGACTGGGAGATTTCGGTGATCCTCAACCTCTCGCAGGCGACGGTGCGCTTCCATGTCGACAACGCCCGCCGCAAGCTGGATGCGACGACGCGCACGCATGCGGTCGCAAGGGCGGCGGCGGCGGGATTGATCTGAGCGGAAGCGGGGCCGCTGCTAGAGCGGCACCCACTCGCGTTCCGGCGTGAAGTTCAGATAGCCGACATTGACGCCGGCGCGCGCGCCGATGCCGGTGCGCATGGGCGCCAGCGTGACATTGCCTGCCCGCAGATAGTTCACGCCGATGCCGGCGATGAAATAATAGCTGCCCTCGACGCCCGGAATGCGCTGGAAAAGCTGTTCGACGGTCTGCAGATCATAGACCAGCGTGAAGACCTTGGAGGCGTTGATGCCGAGATCGATGCCGAGCGAGGGTCCGGTCCAGAAGACCTGGCGCGGCTGCTGGCCGCGGCGGTAGAGCCAGCCTTCGCCGTAGCGCAGGCCAAGGGCGACGGCAGCGGCGGCTTCCTCGCCCGCGATATAGGCGTTCGGGCGGCCGAGATCGCCGAAGATGCGCTCCACCACCTCGGCGGAGGCCTGGGCCGTGACGCCGAAGAAATTCTCGACCGCGCCCTGGATTTCCTCCTGGCGATACTCCTGCGTCACCGGCTCGTCGGCGGGATAGCCGGAGCGGCCGTCGCGCGTATCGACGTTGCGGCCCGTTTCAGACGATGTGCAGGCAGCGACGGTGAAGGCGGCCGCGCCCGTGAGCAGCGCGCGCCGTGTGGCAAGACGACGGATGATCTCTTCCATGGTGTTTCCGTTACGAATCAATGCGCCCGGCAAGGAAACCAGTGTAGACTGATTGCCAAGGCTACTCACGGCCTTCAATCGGGCGCATTTATGGCCGCCGGCTTGGGGCCGCAATCTCGGGGAGACCAGCGTTATGGAGCAGGAATACATCTTCTATATCGTCTTCGCTGTGCTGCTGCTGATCGTCGTCTTCAGCTTCGTGAAGACGGTGCCGCAGGGCCAGGAATGGACGGTGGAGCGGTTCGGGCGCTACACGCGCACGCTGTCGCCGGGCCTGCATCTGATCGTACCCGTCTATGACCGGATCGGCCGCAAGCTGATCATGATGGAGCAGGTGCTGGAAATTCCGCGCCAGGACGTGATCACCAAGGACAACGCCATGGTGACGACGGACGGCATCTCGTACTACCAGGTCATCGACGCCGCCCGCGCGGCCTATGAGATCAAGGATCTGGAGCGGGCGATCTCGAACCTCGCGCAGACGAATATCCGTTCCGTGATCGGCTCGATGGACCTCGACGAGGTGCTGTCGAAGCGCGACGAGATCAACGAGCGCCTGCTGCGCGTGGTGGACGCCGCCACGGGGCCGTGGGGCGTGAAGATCATGCGTATCGAGATCAAGGATCTGACCCCGCCGTCGGACATCATCGATTCGATGAACCGCCAGATGAAGGCCGAGCGCGAACGCCGCGCCGAGGTGATCAGCGCGGAAGGCGAGAAGACCGCCTCGATCCTGCGCGCCGAAGGCCAGAAGCAGTCGCAGATCCTGGAAGCCGAAGGCCGGCGCGAATCGGCCTTCCGTGACGCCGAGGCCCGCGAACGCGCGGCCGAAGCCGAAGCCAAGGCGACCGAAGCGGTGTCGAAGGCGATCGCCGAGGGCGATGTGCAGGCCATCAACTACTTCATCGCGCAGAAATACGTCGATGCGTTCCGCACGCTGGCGAGCGCCCCCAACCAGAAATTCGTGATCGTGCCGGCCGAAATGTCGGGCCTGCTCGGTTCGATCGCCGGTGTCGGCGAACTGGCCAAGGCGGCGCTGGGCGGCGGCGACGGCGATGGCGGCGGCGGCGGTTCGACCCCGCGCGCCCCGCGCAACCGCGTGCAGTGGACGTCCGGCAATACCGGCGGCACGGCGGGTTGAGCGCAATGGATCAGGTCATCAACTTCATCGACCAGATGTCGTACTGGCACTGGCTGGCGTTCGGCTCGATCCTGCTGATCGTCGAGATCGTGACGCCCACCTTCTATTTCCTGTGGCCGGGCATCGCGGCGGTGACGGTGGGCGTGCTGAAGCTCTTCGTGCCGGATCTGTCATGGCAGATCGCGATCACCGTGTTCGGCGTGATGTCGGTGGTGTCGACCGTCATCTGGACGATGTTCTACCGCCGCGGCAAGACGAGCGATGCGGCCTCGAACCTCAACCAGCGCACGCGCAACTATACCGGCCGCCGCGCGGTGGTGGCGGAAGGCTTCCGTTCGGGTCGCGGGCCGATCCTGATCGACGACACGCGCTGGCAGGCGATCAGCGACGACGGCAGCGATCTGGCGCCGGGTGCGGCGGTGGAAGTGACCGGCGCAGACGGCGCAACGCTGCGCGTCCGGGCGGCGTGACGCCATGGGACGGACGATCCTTGTCGGCTCGCTGATCGCGATCCTGGTGGGGGCGTCCGTCTGGGCGTTCTGGGTCTGGGAAAGCCTCGGCGATGCGGAAATCAGCACCGACGGAACGATCGCGCTGGTCCTCGGCATCGTCGTGTCGATGCTGGTGGGCGGGGTGCTGATGGTGCTGGTCTTCTATTCCGCCCGGCGCGGCTATGACGAACAGGTCACGTATGAGTTCGGCGAGGCCGAAGATCACGGCCTCGACGAGGACAAGCGCGGCTGAACGCGCCCTAGTGGCTGAACAGGACCGCCGTCGTTCCGCGCGTGAGAAGCGTGCGCGTCACGCCGCCGAATATCCATTCGCGCGTGCGGCTATGCCCGAAAGCGCCGGCGACGATGAGGTCGGCCCCGACCCGCGCCGCGATGGCGGCGAGCGATTTGGCGGCATCTGCGTCAGACCCGCTTTCGGTCATCGCCTTCGCGTTCACCCCGTGGGTGTTCAGCCATGCCGCGACGTCCTGGGCGCCGCGGCTTTCGTCATCGGCCCCCACGGCGGCGACCACCGCTTCGCCCGCGCGAAGCAGGAACGGCATGGCGTCGGCGACGGCCCGGCGTGACTCGCGAGTGTCTTTCCAGCCGACCACGATGCTCTTGCCCGACAGGCGTTCCATCGCCGCAGGCGTGACGAGGACCGGACGGCCTGCGGCCATGACCAGATCGCTGACCTCCATGCCGATCACGCTATCGCCTTCGCCGGCAGCAGGCGGTCCGCACACGATCAGATCGGCGCTGCGGGCGAGCGTGGCGAGCAGCGTCGCCGACCCGGCGACGGTGCTCTGACGCCAGGCGGCGCCGGCGCCTGAAGCTTTGTGGAAGCCGGCTTCAGCCGTGGCGAGCGCGGCTGCGACCTGTTTCTGCGCGGCCTCGATGATTTCCGGCTGCAGCGTCACGAAGCTCTCGCCGAACGGCGCGTAGGCCGGGATATAGGGCACGCCGCCGGCTGCGCCGGTCAGCTTCGCACCGAAGGATTCAGCCAGCGCGGCGGCAAGGCCAACGCGCCGTTCCGAGGCGGTGGAGCGGTCTGCGTGGACGAGGATCGATTTGATGGCGGTCATGAGGATTTCCTTTCCTCGTGGCCCGCGTACCAGATGGTCGCGAAGAGCGTGGCGCCGAACGCGCAGAAGGCGGCGGCGATGAGGGCGACGACTGCGAAATCGTGGGGGGACATGGAAACGCTCCGCTCTTGAGGACGGAGATGAGGTATTCCTGTCCGCGCCGGAGCGCCTTGATGCAGATCAAGATGCCGGGCGGCCTCGCGCCACGAAGGACGGGTTGGCGAATTTGTCCGCAGTCTTGCCGTAAGCGAGGCGTTTGCCGAAAAGATCGCGCACGCTTCCGCCTGCGGCCTCCAGCACCGCCTGTCCGGCGGCCGTATCCCATTCCATCGTCGTGCCGTGGCGCGGATAGATGTCGGCTTCGCCCGCCGCGATGAGGCAGAATTTGAGCGACGAGCCGACGATGCGGACCGGCCCGACATCGTACTGATTGCGGTATTCTTCCTCGCGATACTTGCCGTGGCTGCGGCTCCAGAGGCCCACGGGCATGGCATGCGGCGCGCGAGCCGCAATGGGGCGTGCGCCGGCGAAGGCGAGGCCCGAGGCGTCCTCGCTCACCGGCCACTGCCATTCATGCGCGCCCCGCGCACCGCCGCTGAACAGACGCGCGAAGGCAGGGGCATAGACGGCGCCGAGAATCGGGACGCCATGGTCGATGAGCGCGATATTGACGGTGAACTCGCCGTTGCGGGCGATGAACTCCTTGGTTCCGTCGAGCGGGTCGACCAGGAAAAAGGTTCGGTCGACATCGGGGATGAAACCGGCGGCGGCGGCCTCCTCCGAAACGACCGGCACGCCGGGGCAGAGACGGGCGAGGGCTTCGAGAATCAGATGTTCCGCCGCTTCGTCGGCGTCGGTGACGGGGCTTTTGTCGGCCTTCTCGCGCGCCGCGGCGCCGGCCTCGTAGTGATTCATGACGAGACGACCGGCGGCGACGGCGATATGGGCGATGGGGAGTTCCAGATCGGCGCTCACGGCCGCTGCTCCGGCAGGCCGGCGGGTTCCAGCGCGACATGGACGGTGTCGATGGTGCGCTTGCCCGCATGCTCGAAATTCACGGTCACCCGCGCGCCGATGGCGGACTGGACCTGGCCGATGCCCCAATCGGGCTGGCCGGGGTGGCGGACGAAGGCGCCTGGCTCGATCAAGGGAAGCATCGGTGCTGTGTGAGCCGGGGCGTTTAAGTTTTCTTTAAGCTCGGACGATACCTTGTTAACCGTGTTGTATGCGGCGCGCCAGTTGCGCCGCGCGCCTGCCCATGAAAGGCCCGGCCCTTGAAAGAGATCGAACTCGCCTCGCTGCTGGTCAGCCGCGTCTGCCACGACCTGATCAGCCCGGTCGGCGCCCTTTCCAACGGCGTCGAGGTTCTGGCCGACGAGAACGATCCGGTGATGCGCGACCACGCGATCGCCCTGATCGCCAAGAGTGCCGAGGGCGCGGCCGCCAAGCTGAAACTGTGCCGCCTCGCCTATGGCTCGATGGGGTCGGCGGGCGACCAGGTGAGCATCACCGATGCGCGCGATGCGCTGGAAGGCTTCCTGAAAGATTCCAAGACCCGTCTGGACTGGCAGGCGCCTGCGCTGCTGCTGCCCAAGGACACGGTGAAGCTGGCGCTGAACCTCGCCATGGCGGCGATGGACACGATCCCGCGCGGCGGCGTGCTGCGCGTCACGGCCGAGGAAAAGCCCGACGGCGTGGCGCTGATGGCGGCCTGCGAAGGGCCGATGTCGCGCGTGACGGACGATTTGAAGGCGGCGCTGGCCGGAGACTTCCAGCTGAGCGAACTGGATGGCCGCCGTGTGCAGCCCTATTTCACGGGCCTCGTCGCCCGCGATCTCGGCGGCGCGGTGACGATCGGCGAGGACGGCGCGGCGATCACCTTGTCGGCCTTCGTGCCGCCGCGCGCGAGCGAAGCGGCCGCCGCCTGACGCCATGAAGACCTGCCTCGTCATCGATGACAGCCGGGTGATCCGCAAGGTCGCCCGCCGCATCCTTGAGGATATCGGCTTCAATGTGCAGGAGGCCGAGGACGGCGCGATCGGTCTGGATATGTGCCGCAACCGGATGCCCGACGCGGTGATGGTGGATTCCATGATGCCGAATCTCGACGGGATCGGCTTCATGAAGACGCTGCGCCGCGAGGCGAAGGATCGCTATCCGGCGGTGATGTACTGCACCACCGAAAACGAGGAATCGCACATCGTCGCCGCCCGCGCGGCCGGCGCGGGCGTCGTCCTGCTGAAGCCGTTCGACAAGGAGACGCTGGAGGGCGGCCTCCAGCATCTCGGCGTCACGCCAAACTAGGTCAGTCGATCTCGTAGCGGACGGGCAGCGTCTTGAGGCCGCTGACGAAGTTGGCGCGCGTGTTCTTCGGCTCGCCGTCCAGCTCGATCATCTTCAGGCGCGGCAGAAGCTCGGCGAACAGCGCCCTGATCTCCATGCGGGCGAGATGCATGCCGAGGCAGAGATGGACGCCGTGGCCGAAAGCCACCTGCTTGGAAAGCTGGCGGTCGACCTTGAACGTGTCGGCGTCCTCGAACACCGTTTCGTCGCGATTGCCCGACGGGTAGTGCAGGCAGAGGCCCTCGCCCTTCCGGATGGTGTGGCCCCGCAGGACATAGTCCTCGGTGGCGGTGCGCATGAAATGCTTCACCGGCGTCACCCAGCGGATCATTTCCTCCACCGCATTCGCCATCAGCGAAGGATCGGCCTTCAGCTTTTCGAGCTGCGACTTGTCCTTGATGAGTTCGAGCAGGCCGCCGGCGGCCGTGGACGAGGTGGTGTCGTGGCCTGCGGTCGCGACGATGATGTAGTAGCTCATCGCCTCGCGGTCGCCGATCGGCTGGCCGTCGATCTTGCCGTTGGCGATGATCGAACAGAGATCGTCGGTCGGGTTGGCGCGGCGATCGGCGGTGATCTTGCCGAAGAACTCGAATAGCTGCGTCGCCGTCTTGAACAGGTCGACCGACTCTTCGGTATCGGCGCCGAAAGCGCCGCTGGAGCTGCCGGTGTTTTCGCTTTCCTTGGCGACGTCCGGGTCGCCGGGGCCGAAGATTTCCTGCGTCATCTTCATCAGGAACTGCTCGTCGGAGCGGGGCAGGCCCATGATCATCATGAGGACGCGCAGCGGGTACCAGAGCGCGACCTCCTTCACGAAGTCGCACTTGTTGCCGAGCGATTTCATGTGGTCGACGTGTTCTTTCGCCAGATCGGCGATGCGCGCTTCCAGCTTCTTCAGGCTGGGCGGCATGAAATAGGCCTGCGTCAGCATGCGCAGCTTCATGTGCACCGGATCGTCGAGATCGACGAGGGTGCGGAAGACGTGGGTGTCGCCGAAGGTCGCCATCGTCCACGCTTCGCCCTGGATGGGCGACAGATAGGTGCGCAGGCCGTTCACGAAGACCTGGTTGTTCTTCTCGATCTCGAGAATGTCGGCGTGCTTCACGATGGCGTAGAAGGGACGATAGCCGCGTGCGCGGATGAGCTGCGGCGCGTCCATGGCGCGCAGCTTCGCGAAGGCGTCGTAGATCTCGCCGCTGGCATAGAGATCGGGATTGACGATCTGGTCGTCGATGCGGTCGCGGGAATAACCGGCGAACGGAATGGCGGGTTCGCCCAGGGCGTCGAGCGGCATCTCGGGGGCAGCGGACATGGGTGATCTCCCTGAAGGGCGGCCTCTGGCGGGCCGCTCCGGTTGGCTTGGATGTCAGACGAGCGAAGGGTGCGACAGGCTGAACCTTGTCGCAACCCCTCGAAAGCCGCACTAAGCTCGGTTTGACGGCGCCGGCGACCGGCGCGACGAGGAGTGGGCGATGATGCGTGTGATCCTGGCGGCGCTGGCCGCGACCTTGCTGACCGGCGCTGCCGCCGCCGCGGAGGCCGTACCGCAAGGCTCGTATCTGGAAACCTGCCGCAATCCCGCGATCGACGGCGACCGCCTGAATGCTGAATGCCAGAGCGACGCCGGCAAGTGGAAGAAGACCTGGCTGGACGGCTACCGCTATTGCGGCGGCGATATCGCGAACGAGGACGGCGTCCTGGTCTGCCATGGCGCACGCCTGACCGAGGAAGAGGCCGACGGTCCGGCCGGATCGGCGGCGCGTGGCGAGCTGCCGCCTGGGCCGTGGCGCGAGACCTGCCGTGAGGGCGTTCTGGACGGGGCGATCCTGCGCGCGAGCTGTCAGGACCGCAACGGCGCGTGGCGCGCGACCTTCCTGGACCTCGCGACGTGTTCGGGCGAAGTGGGCAATGTGGATGGGCAGCTGGTCTGCCTGCTGGCCGCAGCGCCGCCGCCGGCCGGCGCCGCGCCCAAGCTGATGGCGATGCGCGATACGCTGCCTACCGGCAAGTGGGTGCAATTCTGCCGCGCCGCCGGGCTGGTGAACTATATCATGCGGGCAGAATGCTATGCCGGAAACGGGCAGTGGCAGACGTCGGATCTCGATCTCTCGACCTGTCCGACCACCGATGTCACCAGCAATGGCGGCAGGCTGGTGTGTCAGGGTAACGACTAGTTGCGAACAATTCGCAAGCGGGTTAGCGTTGACGGATGAGCGATATTTCGACCGTCGACGCCCTGGAAGCCTGCATCGGAGCCGCCGGACTGCCGGTGAAGATGAAGGTCATCGACCATATCGATGCGCAGGCGGCGGGCTGGCTCAGGGATTCGCCGCTGAGCTTTGTGGCTTTCGCGCGCGCCGGCGGGCCTGTCGCGACGCTGGCGGGCGGCGCTGCGGGATTTGCGACGGCGAAGGACAAGGCGACGCTGTCCTTGCCGCTGAACGCGCTGGACGATGCGCCGGGCGCGGTGGGCGAGGGCGTGGCGACGCTGTTCCTCATTCCCGGCATCGGCGAGACGTTGCGGGTGAATGGCCGCGTCAGCGCCGTCACCGGAGCGGCCGTCGAGATTGCGGTGGAGGAGTGCTTCGTCCACTGCGCCAAAGCGCTGATCCGGTCTGATTTCTGGGCGGCCGCGCCGGCCGAGGCGCCGGATGATCCGGCGGCATTCCTGGAAGCGGCGCGCTTTCTCGCGCTGGCGACGTCCGATGCGGCCGGGGGCGCCGATATGAGTCCGAAAGGCGATCCGGCGGGCGGGCTGGTCCGCCTGCAGAATGGAGCCGCCACGCTGGCCGAGCGGCCGGGCAACCGGCTCGCCTATGGCTTCCACAACATGATCGCGCAGCCGCAGACCGCAGCGGTGGTGATCGTGCCGGGCGCAACGACGGTTGCGCTGGTTGCAGGCAAGGCGGCCATCAGCAACGACGAAGCGGCGCGCGCGGCGTTCGTGGTGGAAGGCAAGACGCCGATCCTCGTCACCCGCATCGAAGGCGCGGAGATCGTGCTGCGCGAGAGCCGGGCGCTGGCGGCGGCTAAGCTGTGGCCGTTGGCGGACCACGCCGTATCGCAGGTCGATCCGTCGGCCGTGCTGGTGGCGCATGTGAAGGCGAACAAGTCGAAGGGACTCGCCGCGATGGCGCTGCGCACGGCGGTCAATCGCGGCACCGTCGCCAAGGGCCTCGCGCATAGCTATCGCGAGAACCTCTACTAGGCGCTGAACCGCTTTCACGTCTTGCCGCCGCGCTGGTGGCGCTTGATTGCGTGATCGGCCGCAGATCGCCTTGATTTAAATCTACATAGGTAGATATAGTGTCCGCATGGGTCGGTTGCGGACGCTTTCTCCTTCAGCGCGCGATGTGCTGGCGCTTCTCAGCGAAGCGGGCCGGACGTGGTCGCATGGCTACGATCTTTGCCGGCGTGCGGGGATCAAGTCGGGCACGCTCTACCCTCTGCTGATGCGGCTGGAAGGGCAGGGGCACCTTGAGGCCGAGTGGCAGGCGCCGCCGGAGCCGGGGCGTCCGCCGCGTCATGCGTATCGCCTGACGGCGAGCGGACGGCAGTTGGCGCGTGAGAATCCGCCGCAACCAGCCGCCACAGCAGCGCCGCTGAAGCCGAGCCGCGCATGAACCGTTCCTTCCTGTTCGCAGCTGCGTCGGCTGCGCTAGCGCTTGCGTCGGTATTGCTGCCGCGCAGTCGCCGTCATTGGGCCGATGCGATGCGGGCAGAAATGGATGAAGCAGGGAGCGGATTTGACGCCGCACGCTTTGCCTTCGGGTGTCTGTATGCCGCCGCCCGCGAAAGACTGTCTCAGATGTTTCAACGGCCGGCGACGGCCATCCAGGAGAGTTCGACGATGCCGATGATCGCCGCTTTATCCGCGCGGCCCCGTTATCTGGCCATGGTCGCTGCTGTCGCAGCGACGATACTGGGCCTTGGCTATATGGCGATGGCGGGCGCGCCGCTGCGGATGCTGGTTATCAACGCGGCGGCGCTACTCATCGGTTTTGCCTTGCTGGCGCTTGCGTTGGCTGCGGTCCGGCATATGCGGCTGGCAACCGGCGCCGTCAGCCTCGCACTTGGCTCTGCATTGATGGGCGTCACTCTGTTCGGGCTTGTCGTGGAGGGCGCATCGCGCTGGATGGCGATCGCCGGGTTCGTTATTCAGCCGAGCCTCATTATCGTGCCTGTGCTTCTCGCCTACTGCGCCCGCGCGCGTGACGCATTGTCGATCACCGGCGTGATGCTGGCGGCGGTCGCGCTCGCGCTGCAGCCTGACCGCGCGATGGCCGGCGTGGTCGTGATGGGGCTGGGCGTACTCGCGCTGACACGCGCCGATATGAAAGTGCTGACGTCGCTGGTCGTGGCAGTTGCGGCTTTCGTAGCGGCGTTGCTGCAGCCTGATGCGCTTCCTGCCATGCCTTATGTCGACCAGATCATCTTCACATCGTTCGACGTGCACATGGTGGCGGGGCTTGCCGTGATGGCGGGCCTCGCCTGGATGCTGGTGCCGGCGATCATCGGGTGGATTGGCGATCCGGCGAACGGCGAGGCCTATCTCGTGTTCGGCGCGGTGTGGCTGACGATCATCGCCGCCGCCGTTCTCGGCAACTATCCAACGCCGCTCGTCGGGTATGGCGCCAGCGCAATCATCGGCTATGCGCTGAGCCTCATCGCCCTGCCTGCAAGCCGGGGCGTGGCCGTCATCGATGGCGAGCGGGCAAGAGACGCCGACCCCACGCAGGACGGAAGGCTGCGCCTCGCCGTCGCCTGAGCCGCTAAAGAGAAAGGGCGCCGTAAACGGCGCCCTTTTCAACTGCCCCCTTAAGCTGCCTGATCAGGCGGCCTTGTCGACGCCGGCCGGCGGATCGCGCAGCACGTAGCCGCGGCCCCAGACGGTCTCGATGTAATTGTCGCCTTCGGTCGCGCTCGCGAGCTTCTTGCGCAGCTTGCAGATGAAGACGTCGATGATCTTGAGTTCCGGCTCGTCCATGCCGCCGTAGAGATGATTGAGGAACATCTCCTTGGTGAGCGTGGTGCCTTTGCGGAGCGAGAGCAGCTCCAGCATCTGGTATTCCTTGCCGGTCAGGTGGACGCGGCTGCCCTGGACTTCGACGGTCTTGGTGTCGAGGTTCACGGTGAGCTTGCCGGTGTTGATGACCGACTGGCTGTGGCCCTTGGAGCGGCGGACGATCGCGTGGATGCGGGCGACCAGCTCGTCCTTGTGGAACGGCTTGGTGAGATAGTCGTCGGCGCCGACGCCGAGACCCTTCACCTTGTTCTCGATGGTCGAGGTGCCGGAGAGGATGAGGATCGGGGTCTGCACTTTGGCGACCCGCAGATGCTTCAGAACCTCAAAACCGCTCATATCCGGCAGATTCAGGTCGAGAAGGATGATGTCGTAATCGTAGAGCTTGCCGAGGTCGATGCCCTCTTCGCCCAGGTCAGTCGTGTAGACGTTGAAGCCTTCTGACTTGAGCATCAGGTCGATACTCTGGGCCATCGCGCTATCGTCTTCGATCAGTAGAACTCGCATCGTATTCGGTGCCCCCCGGCAAGCGCTCCAGCGCCCGGCCACGTGCAGTGGTTAACGGCTCAGATTGACGCTACGCAGAAAGGGTTAACAAAATCTGATACCCCTGCAAGCGATAAACTTCGCCAGCCGAGTCAAAGGGTTATGGGGTTATCCTTAAGACACTCTTAAATCGCCTGACCCCTGAACCCTTAAGAAAGGGGGCAGAAAAGGGGCAAATACCGCCCGTTTCAGGCCTGTCTGGCCGATATGCTTAACGGCCATTTAACCGTGCCGGCCGATGGTGAGGGCACGATTTCTGTGAAGACGGGCCGCCGAAACGGTCCGACGGGACTAAATCCTTGTCCGCATTGCGCGATTCCATTGCCCGGCTGCCCGATCTCGATGTCTTCGGGCGCGTGACGGCGATTCAGGGCCTGCTGATCGAAGTGTCGTTCGGACTGCCGGTGCTGGCGGTGGGGTCGCGCGTGATGATCGAGACCATGGGCGGCGGGAAAGTCGCCGGTGAGGTGGTCGGGTTCCGGTCCGGCAAGGCGCTGTGCCTGCCGTTCGGGACGCTGGACGGGGTCCGCATGGGCTGCCGTGTCACCATGGAGCCGGACGGACCGTTCGTGTTTCCCAGCAATGGCTGGCTGGGGCGGGTGATCGACGGATTTGCGCGGCCGCTGGACGGCGCAGGCAAGCTGCCGATGGGTGATGAGGCCAGGGCCATCCGCGCCGCCCCGCCGCCGGCCCATGCCCGCGCCCGGGTGGGCGAGCGGCTGGATCTGGGCGTGAGGGCGATCAACAGCTTTGCGACCTGCTGTGAAGGCCAGCGCATGGGTATTTTCGCAGGGTCCGGCGTCGGCAAATCGGTGATGCTGTCGATGATGGCCCGCTATACCAGCGCCGATGTGGTGGTGATCGGCCTGATCGGCGAGCGCGGCCGCGAGGTGAAGGAATTCATCGAGGAAGATCTGGGGCCGGAGGGCCTGAAGCGCAGTGTCGTGGTGGTCGCGACCTCGGACGAGAGCGCGCTGATGCGCCGCCAGGCCGCCTATCTGACGCTGGCGACGGCCGAATTCTTCCGTGACCAGGGCCTCAACGTGCTGTGCCTGATGGACAGCGTGACACGCTTCGCCATGGCGCAGCGTGAGATCGGGCTGTCATCCGGCGAGCCGCCGGCCGCCAAGGGTTATACGCCCACTGTGTTCTCGGAACTGCCGCGCCTGCTGGAGCGGGCCGGGCCGGGCGAGGCCGGCAGCGGCACCATCACCGGGCTTTTCACCGTGCTGGTGGAAGGCGACGACCATAACGAGCCGGTGGCCGACGCCGTGCGCGGGATTCTGGACGGGCATATCGTGCTGGACCGGAAGATCGCCGAACGTGGACGGTTTCCGGCGGTGAATATCCTGAGGTCCGTGTCGCGGACCATGCCGGCCTGCAACCCGCCGGCCGAGCAGGCGTTGATCGCCGAGGCGCGTCGTTCGCTTTCGCTCTACGACGATATGGAAGAATTAATCAGACTCGGCGCCTACAAGGCCGGGAACGACGCAGCGCTGGACCGGGCGATCCAGCTGCAGCCGGCGCTGGAGGCGTTCCTCGGCCAGGGCCGGAACGAACAGGCGGACATTGGCACGGGGTTTGCTGAACTGGAGGCAGTTCTCAAATCGGGTCAAAGTGAAGGGCAGCGTCGATGAAATCGCGTGAGACGCTCGTCAAGCTGCACCGTTTCCGGGCTGACGAGGCCAAAACCAAGCTGGCGGGGCTGGAATCCATCCGCGCCGATATGGGACGCAAGGTCGCCGAGCTGGACAACCATCTCAGCGAAGAAGGCCGCCGCGCGACCGAAAACGAGATCGGCCGTTTCGCCTATCCCTCGTTCGCGCGCTCGATCCGCGAGCGGAAGGAAAAGCTGGCCGCCTCGATCGCCGAGATCGAACGTTCGATCGCCGAGGCGCGTATCGAGCTTCAGGAAGCCTATCAGGAGCTGAAGAAGTTCGAACTGGCCGAAGAAGCGCGCGTGAAGCGCGAAGGCGAGAAGATCGCCCAGACTGAGGCGAACGCGGCCGACGAGCGCAGCCTGCAACGGTTCATCCGGACGCGGAACGCGGGATAGCCAAGCAACCAAATGGCCGCCCCAAGGGCGGCCATTTTGCTTTTGGATTTACCAGCCCCTCACGCCGCCACCGCCGCCGCCGCCGCCGCTGAAGCCGCCGCCGCCGGAGAAGCCGGAGCTTTTGCCCGGAGGCGATGACGACGACGAGATCGCGCTGGTCATCGCGGTGGAGAGCGAGCGGGTGAGCGAGCCGGCGCCGATGCCGCTGAAATTGCGGCCCGAGTACCAGTTCGGGTGATAGCTGTAGCTGTTGTCGTTCGGGTACTGGATGCGCATCTCGCGCTCGAAGGTCTCGCTCCAGGTGTGATCGACGCCGAGCGCGAGCGCATAAGGCAGATATTTCTCGAAGAGCTGCGGCGTCATCTGGGGCGGGTTCAGAACCTCCCAGCGTTCCTTCTCGGCCGTGTCGAGGAACATGCGGAAGCCGTCGACACGGTCGCGCAGGTTCTGGCCCTCCGGCGTCGGGGCTTTCATCAGGTTCGAGAAAAGGACGAGAAGGCCGATGGCGCCCGCGATGAGGGCGCCCGCGCCGATGAAGGTCGCGGGATTCTCGCCGCCGGTCGCCCAGATGCCGAGTCCTGCGGCGATGGGGAAGAGAACGGCCGCACCGACAGATCCCTGATTGGTGAGGAACGTCTTGCCCTGGTGGGTGATCTCCAGTTTCGATTTCAGCGCATCGTTCGCCGCCTTGATGCGCTGCCAGTTGTCCTGCTTCAGCTCGATGGCGTCGCTGCCGCTGAAGAGGCGGTCATAGGCGAGCCGTTCGGCGGCGGAGAGCTTCTCGGCGCCCTGTCCGGTGCGGGTGAGCGTGATGGTCTTGTTGAACCAGCCGGGATCTTCCTCGATCTTCACCGCGCCCTTCACGCCCATGTTCACGACGGCGGCGGCGAAGGCCTTGTTGTCATAGCCCATGTCGGTGACGAAGCGGGCTTCGGCCGGCTCCATGCCGTTCGGCGGTTCGAAGAGCGGAATGATGGTGCCGCGCTCCGGGTCTTTGCCCCAGCGCCGCCATGACCAGTAGAGAAATCCGAACATCGCGCCGAGACCGCCGAGGCCGAGCCAGGCGGGCGCGTTGGAAAGCAGCCAGCGCATGGCGTAGTCCATGCCGGACGGGCGGGTGACGAAACCAACGGGCCATTCGACCGCGACGGTGATGCCCTCATATTCCTGCAGCGGGCGGACCGTCTGAACCGTGATGATGCCGGGTTCGGTCTCGGCGATGGTCGCGCCCTTCAGCTTGAGGCCGCCGGCGCCGGTCCAGACATCCATGCGGCCGGGGCGGGCGCCGGGCGGCAGGCGAATGGTCGCCGTGGCGTGCTGCGTCTCATAGGGCGTGTCGAGGCCTAGCACATTGTAATAAAGCTCGTCCGTCGTTTCGAAATGGCCGAGCAGGAAGTTGGCGCGGTAGGTGACGACATAGGTGTGCAGGCCGTGCGACAGCAGCACGTCCTTGTCGCCGATCTGGATTTCGATGCCGTTGCCGACATCGGAGACGCTGTAAGGCTCGTCCTTGCCGTCGCGCGTGACGTTCTCGACGTCGAAGCTGACGGTGACGGTGTCGCCGCTCTCCAGCTTGTAGCGCGTCGGGTAGGAGCGGATGATGCCGCGCCTTATGTCGATCCCCTCGACGTTCAGCGTGATCGTTTCCCTGATCGTCAGGCTTGAGTCCTGATTGATCGTGATGTCGCTGTCGTACGAGGTGATGAGTTCTTCCGCCCGCGCCGGCACGACGGCCAGCGCGAGCAGGAAGGCGACAAGAGCGAAGGCGCGGACGATCACAGGCCGGCCCCTAGCCGAACGAGACCTTCGGAGCGACGCGGTCGGCCGGATCTTCGATTTCGAAGTACTCGGCCGAAACGAAGCGGGTGAAGCCGGCGATGATGTTGTTCGGAACGGTCTGGATCGCCGTGTTGTAGTTGCGGACAGCGCCGTTGTAGTAGCGCCGCGACAGGTTGATCTGCTCTTCCACGTTCGACAGCTCGCGCTGCAATTCGAGGAAGTTTGTGTTGGCCTTCAGTTCCGGGTAGGCTTCGGCGATGGCGACGATCTTGCCGAGCAGGGCGCCGACCTGGCCTTCGGCCTTGGCGCGCTCTTCCGGCGTGGTGGCCGCCGTGGCGGCGGCGCGGGCGGCGGTGACCGCCTCGAACGTGCCCTTTTCATGCGCGGCATAGCCCTTCACCGTTTCCACGATGTTGGGGATGAGGTCCGAGCGGCGCTTCAACTGGGTCTCGATGCCGCTCCAGCCTTCCTTCACCAGGTTCAGCAGGCGGATCAGGTTGTTGTAGATGCCGACGCCCCACAGCAGCACCACGACGACGACGCCCAATACGATAAGCCAGGTGTAGTCCTGCATCAGATGATCTCCCCGAGCCGCGCAGCAGAATCCGCGCGCCTGCCAAGATTATCGGCTGAGAACCCGCGCGGAAAGGCGTGGAATTGTGACGCAGGCGCTAGGGTCTGTACCCAATAAGGTCTAGGGTCTGTACCCAATAAGGTCTAGCGGATTGGGTGGAGTGCTGATTTAAGGTTCCTGAAGGGGGATCTTGGGATGGCACGACGGGTTGAATGGCTGAGCGATGCCGAATGGGCACGGATTGAGCCTTTGCTGCCGCGCGGTCGTAAGGGAGCGCACCGGGTCGATGACCGGCGGGTGATTTCGGGCATCGTGCACATGCTGAAGTGCGGGGCGCGCTGGCGCGATTGCCCGCCGGAGTTCGGGCCGTACACGACGATCTACAATCGCTTCAACCGCTGGAGCCGGCAGGGTTTGTGGCATGAGATCTTCTATGCCCTGACCGGCCACACCGGCATCTACTCCTCGGCCTCGATCGACGCGACGCATGTGAAGGCGCACCGCTCAGCCTCGGGCGCAAAAGGGGGGACTTCGACCAAGCGATAGGTCGCTCACGGGGCGGCCGCACCACCAAGCTCCACGGCCTGGTCGATCATCACGGCAAACCGCGCGTGCTGCTGCTCAGCCCTGGCAACACCAACGATGTCACCATGGCGGCTGCCCTGATCGAAGCAGCCGGGCCATTCACCAAGCTGCTCGCCGACAAGGGCTACGACGCCAACCACCTGCGCCAGTTGCTTGCCCGGCGTGGGGCTGAGGTCGTCATTCCCTCAACCACTTCTCGCCGCGCGCCTATCCCCTGCGACAAAATCGCCTATCGCGACCGAAACCGCATCGAACGCATGTGGTGTCGTCTCAAGGACTTTCGACGGGTCGCAACCCGGTACGACAAGCTCGCCAGAAACTTCCTCTCTGGCGCTCTCATCGCCGCTATATGCGCCTATTGGCTCAATTGAGTCCGGACCCTAGCGCAGGCCGCGGAGCCGGGGCGCGCGGACCGGCGCGAAGGCGGTATCCAGCGCCGCGGAGAGGCCGGCGATGTCGGCCGCCGCCGCGCCGGTGGGGCTGCGGGTGAGATAGGGCATCTGGGCGCGGATGGCGCCCTGCACGGCGGGGTCGCGGCGGACGATGCCGGCGAGCGGCGGGGCGCTTCCCAGGAACTTCGTGCAGGCGCGCTCCAGCGCGGTGTAGGCGCGGCGGCCCTCGGCGGGTGTCGCAGCCATGTTGACGGCGATGGCCAGAGCGGGCGGGGCCGCGCGTTGCGACAGCAGCTTGATCAGCGCATAGGCGTCGGTCAGCGAAGTCGGTTCGTCCGTCAGGACGACGAGAACACGTCCGGCGGCGGTCGCGAGCTCCAGCATGGTCGGGTCGAGGCCCGCGCCGAGATCGACGACCGTGCGGTCATAGGCGGCCGAGATCATGCGGAGGCTGCGGCCGAGGAGTTCCAGATCGGCCTGCGGCAAGGCACGCAGCGCGCCGTGGCCGGAGCGGCCGGAGATGACGTCGAAGCCGCGCCGGACATCGGCGCCGCCGTCATAGGCGGCGACGGCGTCGGCCAGAGTGAGGCCGCCGGCGATGACGCCGAAGAGATCGCCCTTCGGCGCGAGGCCGAGCTGGACGTCGATATTGGCGAGGCCGAGATCGCCATCGACCAGCAGCGTGCGCTGAGCGTTCGCGGCGAAGCATTGCGTCAGCGCGATGGAAAGCACGGTCTTGCCGACGCCGCCTTTGCCGGACGCGACGGCGAAGAGGGGGGCGGTCATGAACGGACTCCGGGGCGGTCTTTGGCGAGGGGCGCGGCGGGATCGCCGGTGAGCAGGCGGCGGGCGAGAGCGAACGGGTTCAGCGGCTCCAGCGTTTCGGCGATGTAGGGGCTGGAGGAGGCCTGCGCGAGCGCGAGGCCGGCGGTGCGCGCGGCGGTGAGGAGGCCGCCGAGGCGGCGCGCGATGTCGAGCCGCGTGGCGATCATCCGCTTTGCGCCGATGGCTTTGAAGATGAGTGCCTGGTCTTCCAGATCGCGGCCGCCTTGCGCGTGTGCGACGAGGACGGGTTCGGCCTTCGCACCGCAGGCGGCGGCGAGGCCGCGCAGTCCGGTAAGCTCGGCGCGGTCGAAGGGGTTTACGCCCTGGGTATCGACGACGAGGACGCGGGTGGGGTCTTCCGCCGTGAGGCGGGTGACGAGTTCCGAGAGCGCGGCGGCGTCTGCGGCGGCTTCGACGGGCAGGCGGATGAGGCCGGCGAACGCTGCGATCTGGGCGTGGGCGCCGGCGCTGGGATCGGTCGTGATGAGCGTCGCGGCGCGGCCTGCGAGGACGGCGCGCACGGCGATCTTGGCGGCGGCGGCGGTCTTGCCCGCGCCAGGCTGTCCGATGAGGAGGACGGGGCCTTCGGGTTCGGCCGGCAGCGGCGCGAAGGCGACGTGGCGATCGAGCGCCTGGCCGAGACTGTCAGGGCCGGGGGCGGGGCCGAGGCGCGCGGCGTCGTCCATCAGGTCGGCGATGAAGGCGGCGCCGAGTTCGTGGAAGCGGAGTTTCGCGGCGACGCTTTCCTCCGACCAGGGATCGTGGATCGTGAGAGCCGGGGTGTTCTCGGGTTGCGCGACGGCGGCGACGAGGCGGCGCTCAAGCTCGGCTTCGAGCGCCGCGAGGCGCTGGACGGCGGCATCGGCGCCCGGCGCGGCCTCGGGGCGGCGTTCGGCGGCGGCCTTCACCTCGATGCCGCGGCGCGAACGCTGCGAGGAGAGGATGACGGCTTCCTCGCCGAGTTCGGCGCGGACCATCGCCATGGCCTCGGGCATGGTGGGCGCCGTGAAGGAGCGGACTCGCATGGGTTAGATCTGACCCATGGATTTGAGCTTCGCGCTGGCGTGCACTTCCGCCTGGCTCATCACGAAGGTGGTGGGGCGGAAGCGTTCGACCAGCGAGCGCACGAAGGGGCGCACCGACGGGCTGGTGAGAAGGACCGGCGTTTCGCCTTCCATCGACGCGCCATCGAAGGCGCGGCGGACGACGGCGATGAATTCCTGCAGCTTGGACGGCGCCATGGCGAGCTGGCGCTCTTCGCCCTGGCCGATGATCGACTCGCCAAAGGCCTGCTCCCAGTGCGGCGAGAGCGCGATGAGCGGCAGGACGCCCTTGACGTTGGTCTGGTTGCGGCTGATCTGGCGGGCGAGGCGGGTGCGGACGTGTTCCGTCATCAGCATCGCGGTGTGCGCGCGGCCGGCCGTTTCCGCGATGCCTTCCAGGATCGTCGGCAGGTCGCGGATCGAGACGCGCTCGGACAGCAGCGTCTGGAGGACGCGCTGGACGGTCGCCATCGAGACCTGCTGCGGGATGAGATCGTCGGCGAGCTTCTTGGTTTCGGCGGGGAGGTCGTCGATGAGCTTCTTGGTCTCCGCGTAGGAGAGAAGCTCGGGCATATGTTCTTTGAGGATCTCGGTGAGGTGCGTTGTGAGCACCGTCGCGGGATCGACGATGGTGAGGCCGCGGAACGAGGCCTCCTCGCGGTAGTCCTCCTCGATCCAGGCGGCGGGAAGGCCGAAGGCCGGCTCCCTGGTGGGCATGCCGGGAAGGTCGATCGCCTCGCCGCGCGGGTCCATGACCATGAGCTGGCCGGGCATCAGCTCGCCACGGCCGGCTTCGACCTCCTTCACGGAGATGCGGTATTCCTGCGCGCCGAGCGCCATGTTGTCGAGAATGCGGACCGACGGCATGACGAAGCCGAGATCGCCCGCGATCTGACGGCGCAGCGACTTGATCTGGTCGGTGAGACGGTAGCCGCGGCTGTCGTTGATGAGCGGGAGCAGGCCGTAGCCGAGTTCGATCTTGAGCTGGTCGAGGGCGAGGGCCGTGGAGATGGGTTCTTCCGCCAGCGGCTTTGTCTGTTCGACGCGGAGGGTTTCGGCCCTGGCGGCCTCGGCATTCACGCGGGCGCGGCTGGCGGCGAACGCGCCGTAGCCGGCGGCGGCGGAGATCGACAGGAAGATCAGCGTCGGGACGCCCGGCAGCAGGGCCATCACGCCGGTCATGAACGAGGCCATGCCCAGCGCCTGGGGGTAGAAGCTGAGCTGGCCGAACATCGCCTTGTCGGCCGCGCCCTCGACACCGGCCTTGGAGACCATGAGGCCGGCGGCGGTGGAGACGATGAGGGCGGGGATCTGCGTCACCAGGCCGTCGCCGACGGTCAGCAGAGTGTAGGTCTGGAAGGCGTCGCCGAACGCCATGCCTTCCTGGCCGACGCCGATGACGAGACCGCCAAGCACGTTGATGATGGTGATGAGCAGGCCGGCGATCGCGTCGCCGCGCACGAACTTGCTGGCGCCATCCATGGCGCCGAAGAAATTGCTCTCGCCTTCCAGCTCCTTGCGGCGGGTGCGGGCTTCTTTCTCGTCGATGAGGCCCGCCGAAAGATCGGCGTCGATCGCCATCTGCTTGCCGGGCATCGCATCGAGCGTGAAGCGGGCGCTGACTTCGGCGATGCGGCCCGAACCCTTCGTGATGACGACGAAGTTCACGATGATGAGGATCGCGAAGACGATGACGCCGATGACGAAATTGCCCTGCATCAGCAGGTTGCCGAAGGCCTCAATGACGTGGCCGGCGGCGTCGGTGCCGTTGTGGCCTTCACCCAGGATCAGGCGCGTGGACGCCATGTTCAGCGACAGGCGCAGCATGGTCGCGATGACCAGAATGGTCGGGAAGGCGCTGAACTCGAGCGGCTTGCGGATGAACAGCACCGTCATGAGGATCAGGACGGAGAAGGTGAACGAGAGCGCCAGCGCCGCATCCAGCAGGAAGGTCGGCAGCGGAACCAGCAGCACCGCGAGGATCGCGAGGATGCCGAAAGGCAGCAGCAATTCGCCGCCGCGCAGCGACGACAGAACGGAGGCGGCGGCCTGACTGCCGCCGCGCGCCGCTGGCGATGTGTTCACATCGCTCATCTAGTCATCAGCCCGCAGCGCGGAGTTCACCGACGCCCGGCGGCGGTACGGCGACGCCGGCCTCGGAGTATTCCTTCAGCTTGTTCCGCAGCGTGCGGATCGAGATGCCGAGAATGTTCGCCGCGTGGGTGCGGTTGCCGAGGCAGTGGTTCAGCGTCTCGAGTATGAGATCGCGCTCCATGTCCGATACGGTGCGGCCGACGAAGGAACGGGTGACAGCCTCGGCGGCCATGGCGGCGCGGCCGGAGATGTCGGCGCCGCCGGTGACGACGGCGTCCTCCACGCGGCTGCCGTCCGGCATGCGGATCGCGTCGCCGGTGATTTCGGGGCCGCGGGCCAGCAGCACGGCGCGGTGGATCGTGTTCTCAAGCTCGCGGACATTGCCCTTCCAGGGGTGGGCGAGCAGGGCGGCGCGGGCCGTTGCGTCGAGGTCGCGGTCCGGCATGCCGTTGGCGGCGGCGTATTTCTTGCCGAAATGGCGGGCGAGCGCGATCACGTCGGCCTTGCGTTCGCGCAGCGCCGGAACGCGGAGATTCACGACGTTGAGGCGGTAGAGAAGGTCTTCGCGGAAATTGCCCGCCTTCACGGCCTCGGCGAGATCGCGGTTGGACGTCGCGATGACGCGGATGTTGACCTTCACCGGCTTGCCGCCGCCGACGCGGTCGATCTCGCGCTCCTGCAGGGCGCGCAGCAGCTTGGCCTGCAGACGCACATCCATTTCGCTGATTTCGTCGAGCAGCAGCGTGCCGCCCTCGGCTTCCTCGAACTTGCCGACGCGGCGGGCGATGGCGCCGGTGAAGGAACCCTTTTCGTGGCCGAACAACTCGCTTTCCAGCAGGTTGTCGGGGATCGCGGCGCAGTTGATCGAGATGAAGGGCTTGTCGGCGCGGTTCGATTTCCGATGAACGAAGCGAGCGAGGACTTCCTTGCCCGTGCCGCTTTCGCCGGTGATGAGGATGGAGGCCTCGCTGGAGGCGACCTGTTCTGCGAACGAGATGACGCCTTCCATGGCGCGGTCTTCATAGACCAGCTGGTGGCTCTCATCTGCGACGGCTTCCAGGACGGCGGCGATCAGCGTCGCGTCGGGCGGCAGCGGCAGGTATTCCTTGGCGCCGGCGCGGATGGCGTCGACCGCCGCGCGGGCATCGGTGCCGATGCCGCAGGCGACGATAGGAACGTGGATGCGTTCCGCGCCCAGCATCTTCACCAGTTCGGAAATCGGCTGGCTCACCTCGACCATCAGCAGGTCGGCGCCGCGGCCGGCGCGAAGCTCGGCCATGGCCTGCGAGACCTGCGAGACGTTCACGACCTTCGCGCCGCGATCCATCGCGATCTTGGTCGCAGTGCCGAGCTGCCCGTTCAGGCTTCCAACGATCATCAGCCGCATGGCTTTACCCCTTCGCTGTCAGGCCGTTCAGCCCTGAGCGCCTTTCACGATTTCCGTCATGGTGATGCCGAGCCGGTCTTCGACCAGCACCACTTCGCCGCGCGCGACCAAACGGTCATTCACGTAAATATCGATCGCCTCGCCGACCTTGCGGTCCAGCTCCACCACCGCGCCGCGCGAGAGCTTGAGGAGCTGGCTGACCTCCATGGCGGTCTTGCCGAGCACGGCCGAGACGCTGACCGGCACGTCGAAGACGGCTTCCAGATCGGCGCCGCTGCGCGGCGTATCGTCCGGCTCGTCGGAGGTTTCCTGCGCGCGAACGCTGGGCGTCAGGTCGTCCAGTTCGATGTCGTCGGTTCCGGTCATGGCCTTCAGGCTCCGATACTCTGTTCGGCGCGGCGGCGGTCGGCTTCGATGAAGCGTTCCAGCGCGCTCTCGATACGTTCAGCGATGGATGCGGCGTTGCGCTCGACGCCGCCATCGCTCCATTCCAGGCGGCAGTCGGCGGCGGCGGCGCGCGGGTCGGGCGTGACGACGATGCGGCCGGCGAAACCGATCTCGTCGGCGATGGCGGCGATGCGTGTCTTCAGATCGTCGGCCAAAGCGATGCCGACGCGGATCACGACGCGCGGTTCGTGCGCCGCCTCGGCCAGGCATTGGCGGATGGTGTGTTCGACGACATCGAGCGGGAAGCGGTCGAGCGCTGCGTCGGCGATGCGGCGCGCGGCGGCCATGGCGACGTTGAGCGCTTCTGCGCGGGCCTCGGCGGCGAGGGCGTCGAGCTGCGAGATCGCGGTCATCGCGGCTTCGGCGATACGGCCGAGGGCGAGCGACTGGGCCTGCGCGGCGGTCGCTTCCAGCGAGCCGCGGCCGCGCTGATAGGCCTCTTCCACTTCCTCGGGAGTGTAGAATTTCTTGGCGCGCGGCTGCGACGTCTGCGCGCGCGGCCCCGCTTCGTCGAAGCGCTGGTCGAAGGTGAATTTGCGAGGGCCGGATGTGCTGGTCATGTCAGTAGATCAGCTCGTCTTCGCCCTTGTTGCCGGCGAGCATGATCTCGCCCTTGGCCGCAAGGTCTTTCGCGATGTTGACCATCCCCATCTGGGCTTCATCGACATCGCGCAGGCGCACGGGACCGGCCGCTTCCATGTCTTCCTTCAGAATCTTGCCGGCCCGTTCCGACATGTTCGAGAAGAAGACATCGCGGACGGCGTCGCTGGAGCCTTTGAGCGCGAGGCCCAGCTTGTCCTTGTCGATGGCGCGCAGCAGCGTCTGGATGGAGCCAGGGTCGAGTTTCCCCAGATCCTCGAAGGTGAACATCAGCGCCTTGATGCGCTCGGCGGCTTCGCGGTTGCGCTCTTCCAGCGCGGTGATGAAGCGGCCCTCGGTCTGGCGGTCGAAATTGTTGAAGATCTCGGCCATCATTTCGTGGCTGTCGCGCTTTTGCGTGCGCGCGAGGTTCGACATGAATTCGACGCGGAGCGTCTGCTCGACCTTGTCGAGAATGTCCTTCTGGACGCTTTCCATCCGCAGCATCCGCTGGACGACTTCCATCGCGAAGTCCTCCGGCAGGGCGCCGAGAACGCGAGAGGCGTGTTCCGACTTGATGCGCGACAGGACGACGGCGACGGTCTGGGGGTATTCGTTCTTCAGATAGTTGGCGAGAACGGTCTCGTTCACGTTGCCGAGCTTGTCCCACATCGTGCGGCCGGCGGGGCCGCGGATTTCTTCCATGACGCCATTGACGCGGTCGCTGGGCAGAAAGCGCTGAAGCAGGCGTTCGGTGGATTCGAACGTGCCCAGCAGCGTGCCTGTGGTCGACATCTGGGACACGAATTCGACCAGAAGCTTCTCGACGACGCTCGCGCTCACCGTGCCGAGATTGGCCATGACCTGCGAGACTTCGCGGACCTCCTCGTCATCGAACATGCGCCAGACATGCTGGCCGTGTTCTTCGCCGAGCGACAGCAGCACGATCGCGGCCTTTTCGGCCCCGGTGAGGCTGCGGATATCGTCCTTGGCTTTGGGTTTAGGCGACATGCGTCACACCGACTCGTGCAGCCACTGACGCATGATCGAGACCGCCTCTTCGGGGTGCTTGACCACGATCTCGCCGACCTTCTTCACCGACGAGGCGCTGACCTGGCCATCGACCTGGGCGATGTCGATCATCTGTTCGATTTCGCCGCGCGGCGCGGGCAGGGCGGCGACGCCGGGCTGGCCGGCAATGGCGGGCGCGCCTGCCGCGGCAGCAGGTCCAAGCGCGGCGCCGGCAGGTCCGGCAAGCTGCGGCAGGCCGGGCGCGACATTGATCGGCGCGAGCAGACGGGTGATCAGCGGGCGGAAGACGAGGAGAATGGCGAGCAGGGCGACGACGACCAGAACCGCCAGCTCGATCAGTTTCATGATTTCGGATTTGCCGAGGCCGAGAAAGGGTTCCTCTTCCGGCGTCAGCGCCTGCACCTCTTCCTGGGCGAACTGGACGTTCACGACCTGCAGCGTGTCGCCGCGCGTCTCGTCGAAGCCGACGGCCGAGCGCACCAGCGCCTCGATCTTCTTCATGTCTTCGTCCGAGCGCGGCTGGTAGGAGCGCGCGCCCTCGGCGCTGGTCGTCCAGACGCCGTCCACGGCGACCGCGACGGACAGGCGCTTCACCGCGCCGCCGTCTTGCGTTTCGGTCACTTTCTCGCTGGAGATTTCGTAGTTAGTGGTTTCGTCGGACTGCGCGTTCACCTCGCGCGAGCTGTCGGCGCCGCCGGCTGCGGGATCGGTCTCGCCGGGCAGGTTCGTCGAGACCGAGACGGCGTCGGCGCCGGCCTGATTGGTGGCGTCGGCATTCAGCGTGCGGCTCGTGGTGGAGCGGACGACCTGGCCGTCGGGATCGTATTTGATGCTCTCGCGGATGCGGCGGTTGGTGTCGAGATCGGCATTGACCTCGACACGCGCGCGGCCGGGGCCGGCGATCGAGGCGACGATGCCTTCGACCTGGCGGCGCACGCGCTCCTCATAGGCTGCCTTGCGGTTGTCCAGCGCCGCCTGCACCGAGGCGGTACCCGTGTCACCTTCGCCGCCAGCCAGAAGCTGGCCTTTTTCATCGACGACGCTGACGCGGCCGGGGGTCAGGCCCTCGACGGCGCTGGCGACGAGGTGCTGCACCGCCTGAACCTGCTCCGGCGCGATGGCGCCGCGGGCGCGGATCACGATGGAGGCGGTCGGCTGGGCGGCGGCGTCATTGAAGAGCTTGCGCTCGGGGATCACCAGATGGACGCGCGCCTGTTCGATGCGGTCGAGCGAGCGGATGGTGCGGGCGAGTTCGCCCTCCAGCGCACGGAGCTTGTTGACGTTCTGCTGGAATGATGTGACGCCAAGCGCGTCCTGATTGTCGAAGATCTCGTAGCCGACCCCGCCGCCGGCCGGCAGGCCTTCACCCGCCATCTGCATGCGCAGGCGGAGGGCGCGATCCTGCGGGACGAGAATGGTCGAGCCATCGCCCTTGATTTCATAAGGCACGTTCGCGGCGTCGAGACGTTCGACGATGGCCGAGCTGTCGCGCGGATCGAGGCCCGAGAAGAGGAGGCCCATAGGTTCCTTGGTCGCCTGCGTCGCCAGCCAGAACAGCAAGCCGGCGGCCGCAAGCGTGACGCCGGCGATCGCCGCCAGCCGCCATCCCATGATCGAGCGCATGAATTCGGGCACGCCGATTCTTCCTGAGCGTTCACGCCGCGGCTCCCCGAACCGGGCGGTGCTAGGCAAGATTTGCCGGGGGCACGTAAACGGGGTCTTAACGGCAGGCGCGAAAGCGCTGAGTCCGTTCAGAAATTTCTAACCATGACGGCCGTGTCAGGGGCGGCGGCCGTGATTTGAGGCGTTTTGAGCGCGCCGGAGCCGAAAATATCGTTGCTACCGGGCGGCTGGTTTCACCGGCGCTATCGTTTTCCCGGCATGTGAAATACGATAGGCGGATGTAGGAAAGGCGGTATTGTGCGGTTTCCGGGAACCGGACGTTCCATGGCCACATCTTCGCGGGAAGATCGATGACGCAGCGAGCCGCCGCGGCCGACCCGCCTGCAGGTGACGTTGAACTCACTGAAATCGCCGGACTTGCCGCTCGCGTCAGCGGTATGCCGATCGCGGTCATCACCTTGACCGGCGCCGACGGCGCCTGGGTGGTGGCGCAATCGGGCATGCCGGAGGCGCAGGGCCGGGCCGTGACCGTCGACTTCGTGCGGACGCTGGATGTCCACGGCGTCGTCGTGGCGCCGGACGTCAGGAACGATCCGCGCTTCCGGCACAGCGATGTCGTGACGGGCGAGCCGCATGTGCGCTTCTTCGCCGGTGCGCCGATGAAGCACGAGGATCAACCGCCCTTCGGCATGCTGTGCGTTCTGGATACCGTGCCGCATCCCGACGGCCTGGATACCGACCGCGTGGCGATGCTCGATATCCTCGCGCGCAATGCGGCGCAGACCATCGAGATCCGTCGCCGTGCGGCGGAAGCCGAGCGGCGGCAGTCCAATCTTTTCAGCCTTGTGTCCAAGGCGCCCATCGGCGTCGTCCAGAAGGAGCTGGACGGGCGGATCGTCTTCATCAACGCCGAATACTCGGAGCTGATGGGCCGGTCGCGCGCCGAACTGCTGGGCCGTTCGGTGCGCGAGTTCCTGCATCCCGAGGATCGTGAGCGGCACATCGATGCAGTGAACGCCGCGATCGCAGGCGACGCGAATGTGCAGCTGGAAGAGCGCTATGTCTGGCCGAACGGCAAGATCGTGTGGGCGTCGAACTCCATTTCCATCACGCGCGACGCACACGGCAGACCGCTGAATCTCGTAGCCGTCGCCCGCGACATCACCGAGCGCATCCAGGCCGTACAGGAACTCGCGGCGAGCGAGCGCAAGTTCCGCGCGATCGCCGATGCGATGCCGCAGATGGTATGGTCGACGCTGCCGGATGGCTATCACGACTACTATAATCAGCGCTGGTACGAATATACGGGCGTGCCGCAGGGTTCGACCGACGGCGCCGGGTGGAACGACATGTTCCATCCGGACGATCAGGAGCGCGCCTGGGCGCGCTGGCGTCATTCGCTGGAGACCGGCGAGCCTTACGAAATCGAATACCGCCTGCGGCATCGCTCGGGCGAATATCGCTGGGTGCTGGGACGCGCGCTGGCGATCAGGGATGCGAGCGGAGCGATCGAGCGCTGGTTCGGCACCTGCACCGATATCGAGGACATGAAGCGGTCGGAGGAGGCGCGCGACCTCCTGGCCAATGAACTCTCGCACCGGATCAAGAACATCTTCGCTGTGGTGGGCGGTCTCGTCTCGCTGACGGCGCGTGGCGACGACGCTGCGCGCCCATTCGCGCAGGCCTTCCGCGAGCGGCTGAACGCCCTGTCGCTGGCGCATGAATATGTGCGGCCGCATTCGCTCGACCACGGCGCGCCGGTGGATGGCGGGCAGTCCGTCTTCGGATTGCTGAAGACGCTGGTGCGTCCCTATGCCGATGCCGGCGAGGACCGCTTCGTCTTCCAGGGCGATGACGCGGCCATCGGGTCGAAGACGGCGACGGCGCTGGCGCTTGTCATGCACGAGCAGGCGACCAATGCCGTGAAGTACGGAGCGCTCTCGAACGAGCGCGGCCGGATCGTCATCTCCGGCTCGACCGAGGGCGACGCGTATGTGCTGACGTGGCGCGAGGAAGGCGGGCCGGTTCTGGGCGGGCCGCCGGCCCGCCGCGGCTTCGGTACGGACATGGCGGCCCGCAGCGCGGCCGGTCAGCTGGGCGGGACGATCACGCATTCATGGGAGCCGGGCGGGTTGTTGATGCGGCTGACCGTGCCGTCCGGCAATCTGCCGCGCTAGAAAACGAAACGCCGGACCTTTCGGCCCGGCGTCGCGTTCTGCCGTGATCGACCGATCAGGCGCGATACTGCTGGATGCGCGTGGTGCGCAGGCCGGCGAGGCCGTGGCGATCGATCGCCTTCTGCCAGGCCAGGAATTCTTCGACGGTGAGCGTGTAGCGGTTGCAGGCCTCTTCAAGGCTCAGCAGGCCGCCGCGAACAGCCGCCACCACTTCCGCCTTGCGGCGGATCACCCAACGCTTGGTATCGGGATTCGGAAGGTCGGCCACCGTCAGCGGCGCTCCGTCCGGTCCGATCACGTACGTGACACGTGCATCACTCATATCGACCCCATCCGCGCCATCAAGCAGCGCTCTTTGTGTGGGGGGAGATTGCCACGCTCGACTTAAGCCCGGTTTAAGCGGCGTCGTAAAAACGGCATCAATCACAAGGCGTTATGTCCAAAAATGCGGGCGCGGCGTTCCGAAATGAAACGCCGCGCCCCGATCTCTTAAAGAAACGGCGCTATCTCTTAATGCTCAGCATTTCCTGGAGCATCGCGTCCGCCGTCGAGATGATGCGGGTCGCGGCGCTGTAGGCGCGCTGCGTCGTGATCATGTCGGTGAACTCTTTCGCGAGGTCGACGGTGGACGATTCCAGGTTCGCCGCGAGGATCGAGCCGGCGCTGCCGACATTGGGTTCGGAGATCGTCACCGGGCCTGAATCTTCGCTCATCCGGTAGACGTTTGCGTTCAGCGCCGTCAGTCCGTCGGGATTGGTGAAGGTCGCGAGCGGGATCTTGTAGACGGCGCGCTGGACGCCATTGTCGAAGATCGCCGTCACGACGCCTTCCGAATTCACCGAGACGCCCGCGAGACGTCCGAACACGGCGCCGTCGACGATGGGTGAGTTCGACGATGACGGCGTCTCGAACTGCGTCATGCCGCCGGACTGACCGGGCGTGCCGAAGTTCAGCGAGATCGCCTGGGCGCTGAGGCCCGACGCAGGCGCCCAGGGAATGGTCATCGACACCGGCGTGGTCGGCGTCGCCAGCGTGCCGTTGGTGTTGAAGGTGAGCGTGCCGGTGGCGATGGGGTTGTTGCCGGCGCCGCCGATATTCGCCGGATCGCCGTCATAGATCGCTTCGTACTGCCAGGTGTTCGCACCTGTCTTTACGAACGCGATACGGATCGGCTGCACCCCGCCCTGGCTGTCATAGACCTCGACAGTGCGCTGGAAGGTCGGGGTCTGCGCGCCCGACGCCATCTGGCCGGCCGTGTAGCCGGGAACCGCAGTGGAGCTCGCCTGCAGGTTGGTGCTGAGGACGATCGACGTGCTCGCTTCGGCGGTGCCGGTGAGCGTGCCGAGGCTGATCGGCTCCAGTGTCGAGGTGTTGGTCGGGATGTTGCCGAACGCATCCAGACGCCAGCCCATGAGATAGAAGCCCTGGGCGTTCCGCAGATTGCCGTCATCGTCCGGCGTGAAGGAGCCGGCGCGGGTGTAGAGGAGGCCGCCATTGCCCGTCGAAGGCTGATTGGCCTTGGAAACCACGAAGAAGCCCTGGCCGCTGATCGCGAGATCGGTGGCGCTGTCGGTATTCTGCGGCAGGCCCTGCGCGGTGACGCGCTGCTGGGTGATGGTGCGGACGCCGCCGCTGGAGAACTGGCCGGCCGGCGTATCGCGGCCCAGCAGGGTCTCGAACTGCGCCATGGAGGCTTTGTAGCCGACGGTGTTCACGTTCGCGATGTTGTTGGACGAAATGCCCAGAGCGCGGCTGTTGGCCGCGAGGCTGGACACGCCCGTAAAGAGTGCGCCGTAGAGGCTCATTTTACATTCCCCGAATGCGCGCCCGCGCGCTTCGCGCTGCGTGCCGCCCCATTTTCAAAGCGCGCCGTCATTCTGGTGGCGCGTCGTCTTCAGTCGATCCAGTCCTGTCAGGCGTCCGTGGCGACCACCGCCTCGCGGACGGCCTGCACATCCGTCAGATTCAGTTTGATGCCGCCGAGGTTGAGGACGACAGCGCCGTTGATCATCTGTACGCCCGTCACGCGGCCCTGCAGCGTGATGGGCGCGGCGATGGCGGAGTTGTCGGCCGCCTTCGCCGTGATCTCGAGCTTGTAGACGCCCGCCGGCGCGTCGGCGCCGCTGGCGAGCTTTCCATCCCAGCCGATCGTGTGTTCGCCCGCCGTGACCGGTCCGGTGCCGGAGTAGACGACCTTGCCGTTCGCATCGCGCACGGCGAGCGACACGCTGGTGGCGGCGGTAGGCAGAGTATAGGTCCATGTCGCCTGGCCGTCGGCGAGAAGCGCCTGCGGATTCTCGGCCATCACTTCGCGCCCGATATAGTTGACCGCCGAGCCAAGGCCGGCGGTCTGCTGCATCGCGATGAGCGTTTCGAGGTTCTTGTTGGTGTAGATGCCCTGCTCGACGCTGGAATACTGGACGAGCTGCTGCGTGAACTGCGCCGCGTCCATCGGCTCCAGCGGATCCTGATTCTGGAGTTGCGCGGTGAGCAGCTTGAGGAAGGTGTCGAAGTTCTGGGTGAGAACCTTGTTCGACTTCTGCGCCTGGCTGCTGGCGGCCGAGGTGGCGTTGACGTCCATGACAGGCTCCTAGACGGAAATATCGAGGACGCCGTGGCGCCAGGATGAGGTTTGCGCGGCAGCGGCGGCGACAAGCTCGCCTTCTGCCGCATCGCGGCGGGCGCTCGCGCCGCCATAGGCGGCCTCGCGCTGGTGCGAGTGATCGGCGGCGGAATCGTTGAGGGCGAATGTGATCGCGCCGTCGGCAAGGTCGATCCCGGCCTCGCGCAGCGCTGCTTCCAGAGCGCCGCTGTCCTTCTTCAGAAGCTCGAAGGCGTCTGCGGATTCGGTGGAGAGCACCGCCTGGAGCCTGCCGTCATGGCCGGTCTCCAGCTTCACGTCGACCTGACCGAGTTCGGCGGGGTCGAGCCGGATCTCGATGGATTTCGCGACGCCGTCCTTCGTAACCACGCGCATGGCGAGGATCGGCGCGGCGATGCCGGCCTGAGCGGCCTCGCGGGAGGCGAGCGGGATGCGGGCTTCGGAGACCTGCGCCTCGACCGGCAAAACGGCAGGCTGAGCCTCGTCGCCGGTTTGCTTCGTGGCGAGCGGCGGCTGGGAGGTTTCGGCGGGGCGCTGGGGCGTGGGCGCGACGTGCTCGGCCTCTGCCTTGACCGGCTTCGCGCCGGGCTGCGGCGTCTCTGCGGTCTTCGCGCCGGTTTCGGGTTTGGCGGTTTCGGCCACATCGCGCCGGTTCGCGGTGCGCGGCGGTTTCGTTTTGGTCTTGCCGCCCTCTTCGGTGACGGGCGTGGCGTTGGCCATGGCCGTGGCGGTTTCGGCCGCGCCGGCGACGGTGGTCTCGGTTCCGGCTTTGGCTTTTCCGAATACGCCGAGCGCGGCCATGATCGAGGCCGACATCTCTGCGCCAAGCTGGACCTTGGCGGCCTCGCCGTTGGCCTTCGCCTCCGTCACGGCGGCCTTCAGGGCTGTCCTGGCGACGACGACGGCCTTGCCGCCCTCGCCGGTGGCGCCAGAGGCTGCCGGCTTGTCATTTTCTGCCTTTTCGGCGTTTCCGGTCTTTGTGGTGGGCGCAGCGGCGGGTGGTGTCGCGACCGGCGTTGCGGACGGTTTTGCAGCGGTCGCCCCGGTGGCTTTCGCCTTCTTGCCGGGCTTCACGCCGCCGAGCAGCGCGAGGAAATCGGACGCGCCGGACGACGTCGCCTCTGACGCCGCCGGGCCGTCGATGGCGTTGGGCATCGGCGCGCTGGGGGTCAGAACTGAGGCGATGGTGAGCATACAAAAGGGGTCCGGCGGAATGGCGGTGCCACGTGACGAAGCAAGCGCGAGGCCAAGACCCGAACCGGGATCGATACGCGAAAATGCGCGGAAACCGGCATGATAAACACCTTGGAAAGCAGGCAGAATCTGCTCACCGCGCTGAAATCTGCCGGGCAGGAATGCCGCGATTTCACATGGCGCGGATGTTGCGATGCCATTTGCATGACCGGCTCGTCATGCGCCTCTCCCGGATCGCCGCCCGTGCAATTCCGCATGGGTCGGTGGTGCATGGCGCTTAACGATGCCGCGAAGGGCGGCAAGAAGCGCCGGATAGCGGCAAAAGATTCCGCCTGCGGAGCGCGCACGCGATGAGCATCAACGCGATCCTCAATTCAGGGCTGTCGGCGCTGCTCGCCAATCAGGCGGCGCTTCGGACCACGTCGTCCAACATCGCCAACGTCAACACGCCGGACTATGTGCGCCGCACGGTGCAGTTCCAGACCCAGGCGGCGGGCAATGTGCTGGCCGGGGTGGAGATGAGTTCGGTCCGGCGGTCCGTCGATCAGTTCCTGTCGGCCGAGCGGTGGTCGGCCGCGGCCGAGGCCGGTGAAACCGACGCGACGGCGCGCTTTCTCGACCAGCTGCAGAAGACGCTGGGCGGTGTCGCGGACAAGCGTGACCCGGCATCGCGGCTGGGCGCCATGAGCGAAAGTCTGGCGCAGCTCTCCGTCAATCCGACCTCGACGGCCTCGCGCACGCAGCTGATCCAGAAAATGAAGGACTTCGCGCAGGGCGTCAGCGATCTGGCGGCCAGCGTGCAGGAGATGCGCGCCAAGGCCGACGCCGAGATCGGCGATGCGGTGCGGCGTGTCAACGATCTGATCGACCGGATCGCCAGCCTCAACGACCCGATCCAGCGGGCGTCCCTGCAGGGCAACAGTTCCAGCGCGCTGATGGACCAGCGTGACGCGGCGGTGCGCGAACTGTCCTCGTTGATGGACATCCGCGTGGAGCAGGGCACGTCCGGCCGGGTCAACATCACGACGCCGAGCGGATTCACGCTGGTCAGCCAGAGCGCGGCGGAGGCGACGCATATCGACCTCTCGGTCGTTTCGGCGCAGACCGTATTCACCGGCATGACGGTGGTGCGGCGCAACCCGGAGACGGGTGCGCAGATCGGCCCGGTCGAACCGTTCGAGCGGCATATCACTGGCGGCACGCTGCGCGGCCTGCTGGACCTGCGCGATGTGACGCTGCCCAATATCGCGGCGGAGATCGGCGCGATGGCTGCCGGCACGGCGGAAGCCTACAACGCCGCCCACAACGCCTCGTCGCCCTGGCCGGCGCCTGGGAGCCTGACGGGGCGCGACACCGGATTGCTGGCCACAGATTCGCTTGGCTTCACAGGAAAGACGTCGTTCGCCGTCGTTGACGCGCAGGGCAAGCTGGTCAAACGGGTCGATGTCGATTTCAGCGCCGGGACGCTCAGCGTCAATGGCGGCGCGGCGACAGCGATAGGCGCGACGATCGGCAGCTTCACGAGCGCCCTCAACACAGCGCTGGGGGGTGACGGCACAGCGGGCTTCACCAATGGCGTCTTCTCGCTCACCGCCAGCGGGGGCAACGGCATCGCCGTTCAACAAGACCCTGCGACGCCGTCGAACCGCGCCGGGCGCGGCTTCGCCCACGCATTCGGCCTCAACGACCTGTTCGTCTCCAGCGTCCCGACGAGCTTTGCGACAGGCCTCAGCTCCACCGACGCCCACGGCTTCACGCCGGGCGCGCAGGTGCAGTTCTCGATACGCTCGGCGAGCGGCGAGGTTTCCAGCCAGTTCACCTATACCGTATCCGGCACGACGGTCGGCGACATGGTGACGGGCCTCAACGCGGCCGCAGCAGGCGCCGGCACCTTTGCGCTGGACGCGAAGGGCGCGATCACCTTCACGCCCGCAGGCGGCAGCGCCAACCGGCTCGAACTCGTGGGCGATACAAGCTTCCGTGGCGACACCGGCGTCTCGCTGTCAACGATGTTCGGCCTTGGGCAGAGCTTCCAGATGTCGCAAGGCACGGGGCTGGCGGTCAGATCGACGATCGCGACCAACGCGTCCGCGCTGTCGCTGGCGCAACTCGATTTGTCGGCCACCACAGCGATCGGCGACGTCGTCCTCGCCTCCGCCGACAACAAGGGCGTGCTGGCGCTCCAGTCTGCGGGCGCGGCGGTGACGTTTCCGCCCGCCGGGTTCTCGAGCGGGCGGGTTTCCTCGCTGGCGGAATATGCGGCGTCGCTCGTGGCCAATATCGGTCAGCGTTCCGCTGCGGCGAACAACAGTGCGATGGACGCGATTTCGCTGAAGAGCGAAGTGGAAGAGCGCGCCATTCAGCATGAAGGCGTCAACCTGGATGAAGAGCTGGCGGCGATGATGATGTTCCAGCAGGCGTACAACGCCGGCGCACGTCTCATCACGACGGCCCAGAAGCTGCTCGACGAGCTTCTGAATCTGATGAGGTAAGATCATGGAACGCGTCGCCACATTGATGCACAGCAGCGCCATGCTGGCGGAGCTGTCGAGGGCGCAGCGCAACATGTTCGATGCGCAGACGCAGGTCAGCACCGGCAAGCGCATCAACGAGTTCGCCGACGCGCCGCAGGATCTCGGCGCGCTGCTGGCCGCGCGGAACGCCGATGCGCGGACGGCCGATTTTCTCGCCAGCGCCAAGGCGATCCGCACGCGGCTGGATCTGCAGGACACCCATATCGACGAGCTGGCGAGCATCACCGCCGACATGAAGCAGTCGGTTCTGGACGCTGTCGCCAACAGCAGCGGCGCGGGTCTGAAGGCCGAACTGGAAGGCGTGTTCAGCCGGATGGTTTCGATCCTCAACACGCAGATCGACGGCAAGTATATCTATGGCGGCACACGCCAGGACGTTCCGCCGGTGACGGTGGGATCGTTGGGCGAGCTGATGGCGTTGCCTTCGGTCGCCGATGCCTTCCAGAACAACAATGTCGCCGCCACGGGCCGTATCGACAACAACCAGGTGATCGCGTTCGGGCAGATGGCCGACCAGCTTGGCGGTCCTGCCTTCGACATGTTGCGCCAGGTCATGGCGTATGACGCGGGTCCGTCTGGTCCGTTCGGCAATGATATGTCGCAGACCCAATCGCAGTTCCTGACCGGCCTGATCCCGCAGCTGACGGCGGTGAACGAGGGCGTGAACAATCTGCTCGCCGCCAATGGCGTCGCCTACCAGGCGGCCAACGACGCCGTCGAACGCCACGGCGATGCCCGCGACACGCTGGCGGCCATGATTTCCGACATCGAGGATGTCGACATGGCCGAGGCCGTGACCAAGCTGAACAACGCGCAGATCGCGCTCCAGGCCTCGGCCAAGAGCTATGCGATGGTTCAGGGCCTTTCCCTGCTCGACTATCTGCCGCTGTAGCGCTGCGGGCCGTACGGCCCTATATAGCCGCGCATGATCGACCTAGGCTTCTCCAAGCCCCGTGCGGAAACGCGTGTCGTCGTCGCCATGTCGGGCGGCGTCGACTCGACGGTGACGGCCGCGCTGTTGAAGGAGGCCGGATACGATACGGTCGGCATCACGCTGCAGCTCTATGACCATGGCGCGGCGGTTCAGAAGAAGGGCGCGTGCTGCGCCGGGGCCGACATCCGCGATGCGCGCGCCGCCGCCGCGTCGATCGGGATTCCGCATTATGTTCTCGATTTCGAGACGCGCTTCCGTGAGGCGGTGATCGACCGTTTCGCGGATTCCTATCTTGCGGGCGAAACGCCCGTGCCGTGCATCACCTGCAACGAGACCGTGAAGTTCACCGATCTGGTCGCCGTGGCGCGTGATCTTGGCGCGGACGCCATGGCGACGGGCCACTATATACGTCGCGTGATGGGGCCGAACGGGGCAGAATTGCATCGTGCCGCCGACCCCTCGCGGGACCAGAGCTATTTCCTGTTCTCGATGACTCGCGACCAGCTCGACTTCGTTCACTTCCCGCTGGGCGACATGCCGAAGACCCAGACGCGGGCGCTGGCCGAGCGCTTCGGCCTCGCGGCGGCGGCGAAGCCTGACAGTCAGGATATCTGTTTCGTGCCCGAGGGTCGTTATGGCGATCTCGTGCGCCGTCTGCGCGCCGATGCGGCGGCGCCGGGGGAGATCGTGCATCTCGATGGCCGCGTGCTGGGCGCACATGAGGGCATCGTGAACTACACGGTCGGCCAGCGCCGGGGCCTCGATCTGAAGACGGCCGGCGAGGCGCTGTATGTCGTGCGCGTCGAGCCGCGCACGCGGCGTGTGGTGGTGGGGCCGCGTGCGGCGCTGGCGGTGAAGGAGATTGCGGTCAACCGGATGAACTGGCTGGGCGATGCGCCGCTCTCGGACCTGCCGCAGACGGTTCTCGCGCGCGTCCGCTCGACGCGGCCGCCGGTCGAGGCCGAGGTCACGGACGACGGCAAGGGCGGTGCGCGGGTGCGGCTGGCAGTTGGTGAAGAGGGCGTCGCGCCGGGCCAGGCCTGCGTGTTCTACGACGCCGCCGGCTCGTCGCGCGTGCTGGGCGGCGGCTGGATCGCCCGCCAGGAGGCTGCGGAAGCCGTCACGGACGCTGCGGCGATGCGGCTTGTTTCTTGACACGGACCGCCGCGCCGACTTAAGAGCCGCGTCCCGCAGCGTGGCAGCGTAGCTCAGCGGTAGAGCAGGGGAATCATAATCCCTTGGTCGGCGGTTCAAATCCGTCCGCTGCTACCAAATTTTCCTTTATAGTCAATGTGTTAGTCGCCCGGAACGATTGGTTCCGCGTGGGCGTTGTAATTTCGGGCCTGATGCGGCCCGAGGATGACGCATGACGGCCAAACCGCTCAAATCTCAACTACGGCTCGGCTCTTGGCTGGGTCTCGCCGGATTCGCCGCCATGATCGGATCGCTGATGCTGAGCATCGGCGCCCCGAAAATCGGGTCGGTCTTCGTCTGGATCGCCAGCTTCGTTGCGCTGGCCGGCGCCTGGATTCTCATGAGCGCCGGCCTGACCTGGTATCGTTGGCAGAGGGCGCGCGAGCGCCGTGGCGAGGCGGACGACTAAAGCGCTGCGATCACGATCCAGACGCCAATCGCCGCAAACAGGATGGCCGCGCCGATCCGCACGATGTGAAGCGGCACGATGCGCGTGACGCGCTCGCCCAGAAGAACCGCAGGAACATTCGCCAGCATCATGCCGAGCGTCGTGCCGGCCGTGACCAGAGCCACATCGTTGAAGCGCGCGCCGAGCAGGGCGGTGGCGATCTGGGTCTTGTCGCCCATCTCCACGATGAAGAAGGCGATGAGCGTCGTCAGGAAGACGCCGCCGGCATGGCGCTGCGCCGCGCCGTCATCGGCCTTGTCGGGGATCAGCGCCCAACCGGCCATCACGATGAAGGCGGCACCGACGACGAGTTGGAAGGTATTGCCGGTGAGGAGATCCCCCACGAGCGAACCGGCCCAGGCGGCCAGCGCGTGATTGGCGAGCGTTGCCGCGAGGATGCCAAGGACAATCGGCACGGGCCGCCGGAATTTGGCCGCGAGAACAATGGCGAGAAGCTGCGTCTTGTCGCCGATTTCAGCGACGGCGACGAGGGTGGTCGAAATCCAGAGAGCTTCCATCAACGTGACTCAGGGCCGGGCATGACACGACGAGGCGCGATACCCGCGGCCACTGCCGGGCATCCGCTTCGCCGGTCTCGCCAGACAAGGCCAAGCTGGCCTGCCACGCGCGCCATGAGGCCCAGGCCCCAAGTGTGTTGACGCGCATCCCGCTGATCGATGCGGGCGGCTACTCCCCGAGTGGGGGCTGTGTAGAGATCGCGCTCACGCAAGTAAAGCCAAATGGTTAACTGCGTGGTGAGATCGCTTCACGGGTCTTTATCGACGCGTGAGGCAGACTGGGCAGGAAACTTCGGAAACCGACGTGGCCGCCCGCTTTGCCGATCAGCCCGTATCAGTCTGCCGCCCGGCCGCCGGGGCGCGCCGGCGCGTAGCTGTACGCTGACATGCCGGTTGAGCGTGACGATGTGCCGGTCTTCCGCTCGTCCGTGAGAGAGGCGGTCGCCCGCCGCCGGTCGGTGAACCGCCGGCTGTTCGACGCCATGGCAGCCGCGCCGACCGGGTTCGTCATGATCGACGCGCGGCGCAGGGTCCTGATGTCGAACCGCGAGATCGAGGACTATTGCGGCGGACCGGCGCTGGCGCCGCGTCCCGGCGATGCGCTGGACGACGCAGTCGCGCGCATCGTTCACGGCGGGGTCTTCGCCTTCCGCACCGAACAGCAGAAGTCCGAAATGCTGATCCGCCTCAGCATGCTCGAACTCGATGGACGTGGAGGCGCCGCTGGCCGACGGGCGCTGGGTGCGGCTTTCACGCAGCGCCACGCCCGACGGCGGCGCCATCTATGTCGTCACCGACATTACGATGTTGAAAGAACGCGAGCACGCATTGCGCGAGACCGCCGAACGCGCGGAGGCCGCCAACAGGGCGAAGTCCGAGTTCCTGGCGACGATGAGCCACGAGCTGCGCACGCCGCTCAATTCCGTAATCGGGTTCTCCGAGATCATCTCGTCCGAGGCGCTGGGTCCGGTGGGCGAGCGCCAGTATCGCGACTATGCGGACGAGATCCTGTCGAGCGGCAAGGGCCTGCTGAAGATCATCAACGATATCCTGATGCTGGTGAAATCGGAATCGGGCGAATTGGCGCTCGAAGCCGACGCAATCGATCTCGGCGAGCTGCTGGAAGAATGCGCGGACAGCATGGGCGTGACGTTCGCCAAGGCCAAGGTGAAGCTGGAGATGGGGCCGGTGGTCGGACACTGCATGGCCATGGGCGATCGCGGCCGTCTGCGGCAGGCGGTCCTGAACCTCATGTCGAACGCCGCCAAGTTCACGCCGGAGGGCGGCACGACGCGGCTGTCGGCCTTCTGCGCCGCTGATCGCCAGGTCTGCCTGTCGGTCAGCGATACGGGCATCGGCATGCGGGAGGAAGACATCCCCGCCGCGTTGGCCCCGTTCGGGCAGATCGATTCCAGCCGGGCGCGCCGCTATGAGGGCACCGGCCTCGGCCTGACCCTCGCCCGCGCCATTGTCGAACTGCATTGCGGCGAGATGCGGATCGATACCGCGCCGGGCCGGGGCACCACGGTCGCCATTTTCCTGCCGGCGGCCGATGCCGGCAGCCAGGCCGGCCTTTCCGTCGCCTCGTAAGCCTTGATCGCGGGCGATCGCGCGTATACGGCTCCGGCCGCGCCGTTTCCCGTGCGTCAAGGTGAGACCCTGCCATGCCCGTCAGCTTCGAGGATATCCGCGCCGCCAAGGCGTTGATCGAGGGCCGTGTTTCGCTGACGCCGTTCAACCGGGCGCGGACGCTGTCGGGCATCACCGGCGCCGAGGTCTATCTCAAGTTCGAGAACCTGCAGTTCACCGCCTCGTTCAAGGAGCGCGGCGCACTGAACAAACTGTCCTCGCTGACGCCGGACGAGCGCAAGCGCGGCGTCATCGCCATGAGCGCCGGCAATCACGCCCAGGGCGTCGCCTATCATGCCGCGAAGCTGGGCATCCCGGTGACCATCGTCATGCCTCTGGGCACGCCCTTCGTGAAGATCAACCAGACGAAGGAGCATGGCGCGCGGGTGATCGTGGACGGCGAGGGTCTGAGCGGCGCGAGCGCTCTGGCGCATGAGCTGGCCGCCAAGGAGAATCTCGTCTTCGTCCACCCGTATGACGACGACGCGATCATCGCCGGGCAGGGCACGATCGCCATCGAGATGCTGGAGGCCTATCCCGATCTCGACGCGATCATCGTGCCGATCGGCGGCGGCGGGTTGATCTCGGGCATCGCGATAGCCGCCAAGGCGATGAAGCCGTCGATCCGGATCTATGGCGTCGAAACCGAGCTGTATCCGGGCATGTACAATGCGTTCAAAGACATGGACGAGCCGGCCGGCGGGCAGACCATCGCGGAGGGCATCGCCGTTCGCGTGATGGGCGAGCGCTGCATGCCCATCGTCAAGGGTTTGGTCGACGACATCGTCCTCGTCGAAGAGGAGATGATCGAACATTCGATCGCGCTGCTGCTCAACATTGAAAAGACGGTGGTCGAAGGCGCAGGTGCCGCGGGCCTGGCGGCGCTGTTGGCCAAGCCGGAACTGTTCGCCGGCAAGAAGGTGGGGCTGGTGCTGTGCGGCGGGAATATCGACCCGCGCCTGTTGTCGAACGTCATCCTGCGCGAGCTGTCACGCGCCGGCCGCATCCTCAACTTCGCCGTGGAGATCGAGGACCGGCCGGGCGTTCTCGCGCGCATCGCCACGCTGGTCGGCGAGGCGGGCGGCAACATCATCGAGGTGTTCCACAACCGGATGCTGACCCACATGCCGGCCAAGATCGCGGAGCTGCGGATCACCGCCGAGGCGCGTGACGTCGACCATGCGCGCGATGTCATCGCGCATGTGCGTCACGCGGGCTTCAAGGTGCGGGAGATCGGCGCGGGCGGAGTCTGACCCGCCCGGCGCGCCGGATCAGGTTTCTTCGCGTTCGAAGAACTCGATAATGTAGCCGCTGCTGTCGGGTGCGAAGCACGACGTCTCGAAGGCGCTTTTCTCAAAGCAGAACATCGGCGCCTTGGACGCCTTGATCGCTTCATAGTCTTCGGCCGAGAGTCCCGTCGTCACGCCTTCGCCGATGGCTGGGGCGGTGTCGGATGTCGACATTTTCAGATCGATCCAGGAATCGAGATACGCGCCAAGCTTTGCGGCGGGCACCGGCGCTTCCGTGTGGCCGAAATCGTAGTTCGCGTAGACCGCTGCCGCCGCATAGGCGGCAACGAGCTGGCCCTCGGTGTGGACCGTCAGAACGACCGTGGCATTGCGGCAATTGTCGCCTTCCAGGGCCGTCGGATTGGCTATGGAGGACGCGGTGACGGTGAGCGTGCGGTCCCCGCCGAATGTCAGATCCTTCATTCGCGTCTGGGCGCAGTTGTCGGCGGCAGAGGCCGTCCCGATGAAGGATGCAGCGGCAACGGCCGCGATGACGATGCGCATGAAGGCTCTCCCGGATGCTCCCGAAACGGGCGCGACACTGGGATACGCCGCCATTGCTGTCCATGAGGCATATGCGTCAGGCGAGGCTTTTATCCAGCCGGTCGAGCGTCTCGACCGCGCGCTCGGCATAGGGGCCGATCCAACGGTCGTGGATGCGCTTGATGGGCAGGGCGTTCAGGTAATTCCACCGCTCGCGCCCCTTGCGCTGAACGATGATGAGATCGGCGTCTTCCAGAACCTTGAGATGCTGCATCACCGTACAGCGATCGAGCGCTGGAAAGCGGATGCAGAGTTCGCCCGTCGTGGCCGGCGTGTCGCGCAACAGATCGAGTATCTGCCGCCTTGTCGGGGCAGCCAGCGCCTTGAACACCGCATCGAACATCGTGCTGCTTGACATGTTATAGTATTATAACATGTAGTCGAGGCGCGCAAGGAGGACGTCATGGAGCTGAAGTTCAAGATCGCGGGACGTATCGCGAAGCCCGTGCACGAGGTATTCGAGGCGGTGGCCGACCCGAAAAAGCTGTCGGGCTATTTCACGACAGGCGGAGCCAAAGGCCGGCTGGAGACGGGTGCGACGGTGACGTGGGACTTCCACGACTTTCCGGGCGCGTTTCCGGTGAAGGTTGTCGAGGTCCAGCAAGACAAGAAGATCGTCCTGCAGTGGGAAGCCAATGAAGGCGCGCCGAGTGACGGTGACGCGGCAGTTTCCGCATCGGCCGGCTACATGACGACCGTGACCATGACATTCGAACCGCTCGAGGACGGTCGAACGCTGGTGACCATCGCCGAAGAAGGCTGGCACCAGACAGCGAACGGACTGAAGGCCAGCTACGGCAATTGCCAGGGTTGGTCGCAGATGCTGGCTGCCCTGAAGATTTGGATCGAGCACGGCATTAATCTGCGCGCCGGCTTCTACAAGTAACCGGCTACCGCTCCGCCTTCACGCTGAGCACGATGGACGACATCGTGCGCTGGACGCCCTTCAGGCGGCCGACATGGTCGAGCAGGGTGTCCAGGCGTTCGGTGGTTTCGGCGGCGATCTCGGCGATGAGATCGAATTCGCCGGAGACGGTGACGAGGCGTTTCAACTCCGGCAGCGCCTTGATATCCGCGACGATCCGATCCGACAGCTTGGGGTCGACGCTGAGCATCACCTGGGCGCGGATCATCCGTGCGGCGCGGCCATCGGCCCGGCGGATGGTGTAGCCGCGAATTTCGCCGCTCCGCTCCAGCCGGTCGAGGCGGTCCTGGACCGTTGACCGCGCAAGTTTGAGCCTGGCTGCGAGGGCCGTGACGCTGGTGCGGGCATCGGCCTCCAGCAGGGTCAGCAGCTTTTCGTCCGTTGCGTCCATGATCCGTCTATTTCACGGGTTTCCGTCATTATAGCGGAACATTCGCCGCGTTTCGACGGTATCGAGGCTACAAACCGGCGGTTATCGCGCCGATCTTCCTCGAAACGAGGTTCGAGGAGGCTCCTATGAAAAAGCTTTTGCTGGTCGGCGGCGGGAAAATCGGTTCGGCGATCACCGATATGCTGGGTTCGACGGGCGACTACGCCATCACGGTTGCGGATCGTGACGCAGCGAGCCTCGACCGGTTGAATGCGCCGAACCTGACGCGGTCGCGCATGGATATCTCGGACGAGGCGGCGCTGGTGGCGGCGGCGAAGGGCCACGACATGGTGGTGAGCGCAGCGCCTTATACGTTGACCCCCGGCATCGCCAAGGCGGCGAAGGCGGCCGGCGCGCATTATTTCGATCTGACCGAAGACGTGGAATCGACGCGCATCGTGAAGCAGCTCGCTGCCGGCGCCTCCTCTGCATTCGTGCCGCAGTGCGGACTGGCGCCGGGCTATATCTCGATCGCGGCCGCCGAAATTGCGCGCAAGTTCGACAGCCTGCGCGAAGTGCAGATGCGCGTCGGCGCGCTGCCGGTGTTTCCGACCAATGCGCTGAAATACAACCTGACCTGGTCGACCGACGGCCTGATCAACGAGTACTGCAATCCGTGCGAATCCATTCGCGATGGCGAGCAGATTGAGGTGCCGGCGCTTGAGGAGCTGGAAGGCTTCTCGCTGGACGGCGTGGAGTACGAGGCGTTCAACACCTCTGGCGGCCTGGGTACGCTGTGCGAGACGCTGGCGGGGAAGGTGGAGAACCTCAACTACAAGACCGTGCGTTATCCCGGTCACCGCGACATCGTGAAGATGCTGGTGCGCGACCTGCGTCTCGCCCATCGCCGCGACATCCTGAAGGATGTGCTTGAGGCCTCGCTGCCGATCACGTTCCAGGACGTGGTGCTGGTGTTCGTGACGGTGTCGGGCGAGCGCGACGGCCGCTTGACGCAGGAAAGCTACGCCCGGAAGGTCTATGCCCAGACCATCGAGGGCAAGCTGATGAGCGCGATCCAGATCACCACGGCCGCCGGCATCTGCGCGATGGTGGACCTGATGGCTGAAGGCAAGCTGCCGCAGGCCGGGTTCGTGCGCCAGGAAGACACGCGCCTCGCCGATTTCCATGCCAATCGCTTCGGCCGCTACTACGCGCAGGGCTGACAAGGGCATGCGCTCGGGTGCGGAGATCCTTGCAGACCAGCTGATCCTCAACGGCGCGGATACGGCGTTCGGTGTGCCGGGCGAGTCCTATCTCGCGGTGCTCGACGCGTTTCATGCGCGGCAGGGGAAGCTGCGCTTCATCGCGACACGGCAGGAAGGTGGCGCGACCTTCATGGCTGAAGCCTGGGGCAAGCTGACCGGCAAGCCGGGCATTGCGTTCGCGACGCGCGGGCCGGGCGCGACCAACGCCTCCATCGGCGTTCATACGGCGATGCAGGATTCGACGCCGATGATCCTGTTCATCGGACAGGTCGGCTCGGACGACGTGGAGCGCGAGGCGTTCCAGGAAATCGACTATCGCCGGATGTTTTCGCCGATCGCGAAATGGGCGGCGTCGATCGACCGGGCGGACCGGATGCCGGAATTCATCCAGCGCGCCTATGCGGTCGCGATGTCGGGGCGGCCGGGGCCGGTGGTTCTGGCGCTGCCCGAGGACATGCTGAGCGCCAGAAGCGATGCCGCTGACGCTAAGATGGTCGTGCCGGCGATGAGCGCGCCGCAGCGGAGCGATATCGCTAAGCTGGCCGAGTTGCTGGCCGGCGCCGAGCGGCCGCTCGCAGTTCTCGGCGGGCCGGGCTGGAGCGAGACGGCGGCGGCGGGCATTCGCAGCTTCCTTGAGGCGTGGGGTCTGCCGGCGGTGACGGCGTTCCGCGCCAAGGACCGCCTGGATAACGCGCATCCGCTGTATGTGGGCGATCTCGGCATCGGGGCCGATCCGGCGCTGGTGAAGCGTGCAGCGGAAGCCGATCTGCTGCTGGTGCTGGGCGCGCGGCTGGATGAGATGACGACGGGCGCCTATTCGCGGATTGCCGTGCCGACGCCGAAGCAGGCGCTGGCGCACGTATTTCCGGATGCGGCCGAGATCAACCGGCACGCGCATGCGACCCTGGGTATCGCGGCGCATATCGAGGCCTTTGCGGAAGCTGCGGCCTATCTCAAGCCGGATGCGGCACCGCGTTGGGCCGCCTGGGCTGGCGAGGCGCGGACTGCCTATGAGCGTTACATCCAGCCGGTGTGGCCGCCTGGTGAGGTGAACCCGTCGGAGATTTTCGCGTCGCTGCGCGACACGTTGCCGCCCGATGCCATTTTGACGAACGGCGCCGGCAACTATGCCGGCTGGCTGCACCGCTTCCACCTGCACCGGCGGCTGCACACGCAGCTTGCGCCGTTGTCGGGGGCGATGGGGTATGGCGTGCCGGCGGCGATCGCCGCGAAGCTGCGGCACCCTGAGCGGCTTGTCGTCGCCAATGCCGGCGATGGGTGTTTTCTGATGAACGGGCAGGAGATGGCGACGGCCGTTCAATACGGCGCGCCGATCGTCGTGCTGGTGTGGGACAATTCCTCATACGGCACGATCCGCATGCACCAGGAACGGGAATATCCGGGGCGGGTGTCGGGCACCGATCTGAGAAACCCTGACTTCGCTGCCTATGCGCGGGCGTTCGGGGCGGCGGGATTCACGGTGACGAAGACCGGGGACTTCGCGGATGCCTTCGCTGCTGCGTGTGAGGCGGGCCGGCCAGCCCTCGTTCATATCAAGACAGACGTCGAGGCGATCTCGCCTTCGACCACCATCAGCGCGCTGCGAGCCGGCCGCTGAGACCTAGTTCGGAGATTGTCATGACTGCTGCAGATCTTCTGAAATCGCTGGGTGTCGCCGCTGCGGGTGGCGTTGCCGTGCGTTCGCCCGTCGATGGCGCGACCATTGGCCATGTCGCCTATGACACGCCGGCTTCAATCGAGGCGAAAGTGGCGGCGGCGGTGCATGCATTCCGCGTCTGGCGCGACGTGCCGGCGCCGCGCCGGGGTGAACTGGTGCGTCTGTTCGGCGAGGAGCTTCGCGCCAACAAGGAGGCGCTGGGGCGGCTCGTGTCACTGGAGGCGGGCAAGATTCTGCAGGAGGGGCTTGGTGAAGTTCAGGAGATGATCGACATCTGCGATTTCGCGGTCGGCGTCTCGCGCCAGCTTTACGGCCTGACCATCGCCTCAGAGCGTCCCGGGCACCGTATGATGGAGACCTGGCACCCGCTGGGGCCGGTGGCGATCATCTCGGCGTTCAATTTCCCGGTTGCCGTGTGGGCGTGGAACGCGGCACTGGCGCTGGTGTGCGGTGACAGCTGCATCTGGAAGCCGTCGGAAAAGACGCCGCTGACGGCGCTGGCGACGCAGGCCCTGTTCGAGAAGGCGGTGGAGCGGTTCGGCGATGCGCCGGCCGGTCTGTCGTCGGTGGTGCTGGGGCTGGCGGATGCCGGCAAGGCGCTGGCGGCCGACACGCGCATTCCGCTGGTGAGCGCGACCGGCTCGACACGGATGGGCCGGACGCTGGGGCCGGTGGTGGCCGAGCGCTTCGGCAAGTCATTGCTGGAACTCGGTGGCAACAATGCGATGATCGTGATGCCGAGCGCCGATCTGGAACTTGCGGTGCGCGCCATCCTGTTCGCGGCGGTGGGGACGGCGGGGCAGCGCTGTACGACGCTGCGCCGGTTGCTGGTCCACAAGGATGTCTATGACGCGCTGATCCCTCGTCTGAAGGCGGCCTATGGCCGTGTGACCATCGGCAGCCCGCTGGAGGCTGGCACGCTGATCGGGCCGCTGATCGACAAGGCTGCGTTTGACGGCATGGAGACGGCGTTGACGGCGGCCGGGCAGGACGGCGGTGCGGTGACGGGCGGCGGGCGTGCGCTCGCCGACAGCCATCCCGGCGCGTTCTACGTGCATCCGGCTCTGGTCGAGATGCCGGGGCAGGTGGGCGTGATGTTGCACGAGACCTTTGCCCCGATCCTCTACGTTGTGAAGATCGGCTCGCTGGAGGAGGGGATCGCCCTTCAGAACGGCGTGCCGCAGGGGCTTTCGTCCTGCATTTTCACGCGCGACATGCAGGAATCCGAACGTTTCGTGGCGGCTTCGGGCAGCGATTGCGGCATCGCCAATGTGAATATCGGCCCGTCGGGGGCGGAGATCGGCGGGGCGTTCGGGGGCGAGAAGGAAACGGGCGGCGGGCGCGAGAGCGGTTCCGACAGCTGGAAAGCCTATATGCGGCGCCAGACGGCCACGGTGAACTATTCCAACGCACTGCCGCTGGCGCAGGGGATAAAGTTCGATGCCGTCTGACGGATTCGTGACGGCCGCCTGAACGAAAACGGCAGTTTTCGGCGACGGAATGCGGGCAATCCGGCGTTCACAACAGGTGAGAACCGGAGTGGGCCATGCGTCGTTCGTATCTGTATCTGCTGATAGCCGCCGCAGTGGCGGCGGGGGCGTTCTATTTCTGGCCCTCGTCGAGCGCCGGAACGGCGTCCTATCGCACCGAAGCCGTCACGCGCGGCACGGTGGCGCAGAGCGTTTCGGCCAATGGCACGCTGAAGCCTGTGAAGGTCGTGAATGTCGGCGCCCAGATTTCGGGCCGCATCAGCGCGCTCCATGCCGACTTCAATGACACGGTGACAGAGGGCCAGGTTCTGGCGGAACTGGATGACTCGCTGCTGAAGGCGCAGCTGGCGCAGAGCGAGGCGCAGCTGGCCTCCGCCGAAGCGCAACTGACGCTGGCGAAGGTGAACGATGCACGTGCCCGGAACCTCGCAAGCCGGGGCGCCGGCGCGAAGGCCGATGCCGACACGGCGGCGGCCAATCTGGAGATCGCCATGGCGGCGGTCGGCGCGGCCAAGGCCAAGGTCGATATCGACCGGGTGAACCTGTCCTACGCGATCATCCGCTCGCCGGTTTCGGGCGTGGTGATGTCGCGTGATGTCGATGTCGGGCAGACCGTGGCGGCCAGCCTGTCGGCGCCGCAGATTTTCTCCATCGCCCAGGATCTGGCGAAGATGCAGATCGATACGACGGTCGCCGAGGCGGATGTGGGTGCGATCAAGGCCGGGATGCCCGTGACGTTCCGCGTCGATGCGTTCGCGGGGCGCAGCTTCTCCGGCACGGTGAAGCAGGTGCGCCTGAACCCGACCACGGAATCGAACGTTGTTTCCTACAATGTCGTCGTGGAGGTCGATAATGCCGACCTGACGCTGCTGCCCGGCATGACGGCCTATGTCCAGATCACCATCGGCACGGCCGACGACACGCTGCGGATCGCGAACGCGGCCCTGCGCTTCAAGCCGGCCGGTGCGACCGCGACGACCGGCGAGGGCCGCCGCCAACGTGGCGAGGACGGCGGCGCGGCCGCAGCGCCGGGCAGGACGATCTATATCCTCGATGGCGGCGCCCCCAAGGCGGTGCGTGTCGAGACCGGCATCAGCGACGGCAAACTGACGGCCGTGACCGGCGGCGAGCTGAAAGAGGGTGACCTCGTCATCATCGGCACGGCGGCGGCGGATGCGCCGGCGGCCAATACCGGCGGCGGGATGCGCGGCGGGCCGAGGATGTTCTGATGGGTGACGCACTGATCCGCGTTCAGGGCCTGAGGAAGTCCTATGTCTCGCCGGCCGGGACGGTGGAGGTTCTGCACGGGCTCGATTTCGAGATCGCGGCCGGTGAGTTCGTCGCGGTGATGGGGCCGTCCGGCTCCGGCAAATCGACGATGATGAACATTCTGGGCTGTCTCGATACCGCGAGCGGCGGCACGTTCGAGATGTCGGGCCAGGATACGGCCAAAATGTCGAGCGATGCGCTGGCGGGTCTGAGGAACGAGCTTCTGGGTTTCGTGTTCCAGGGCTTCAATCTGCTGCCGCGCGCGACCATCGAGGACAATGTCGCCCTGCCGCTGGTCTATCGCGGCGTGGAGAAGGCGGCGCGCCGCGCGGCCGCCCGCGAGATTCTGGGCAAGGTGGGGCTTGAGGGCTATGCCCTGTCGCGTCCGAACCAGATTTCCGGCGGCCAGCAGCAGCGTGTCGCCATCGCCCGCGCGTTGGTCGGCAAGCCGAAAGTGCTGTTCGCGGACGAGCCGACCGGCAATCTGGACACCAGGACCAGCCACGAGATCATGGACCTGTTCACCGAGCTGAACCGGCGTGACGGGATCACGCAGGTGATCGTGACGCACGAGCCGGACGTGGCGCAGTATGCCGACCGGCTGATCCGTCTGGTCGATGGGCTGATCGACTATGACGGCCCGGCGCGGGCCTATTTCCAGGAGCGCGCAGCATGATCGGCCCGATGCTCGCAGAGGCCCTGAGCGCGCTCAGCGCGAACCGCCTGCGCTCGTTCCTGACCATGCTGGGCATGGTGATCGGCGTCGGCGCGGTCATCACCATGCTGTCGGTCGGCGAGGGCACCAAGGCGCAGGTGCAGGCGACCATCGAGTCGATGGGGTCCAATCTTTTCATCGTGCAGGCCGGCAGCGCGCAGAGCGGCGGCGTCCGCACCGGCGCAGGCGCGGCGCAGACGCTGACGGCGGCGGATGCCGAGGCGATCATGGAGTTGCAGGGCGTCGCCGCCGCCGCACCAGTCGCGCCCGGCAACGCGCAGGTCGTGACGGCGACCGGCAACTGGTCGACCCAGATCATGGGCACGACCGAGGATATGCTGGTGGTGCGCGACTGGTCGCTGTCGAGCGGCTATCCGTTTTCGGACAGCGATGTCCGCAGCGCGTCGCGCGTGGCGCTGATCGGGCGGACCATCGTGACCAATCTGTTCGGCGAGGGCGAAGACCCGGTCGGGCAGACGATCCGCATCCGCAACCTGCCTTTCGTGGTGCAGGGCGTTCTGGCGGGCAAGGGGCAGAGCCTGGACGGCCGCGACCAGGACGACACGATCCTGGTGCCTGTGACGACGGCGCAGCGCCAGCTGTTCGCGGGACGCTTCGGCGACACGGTGCGCTTCATCATGGTTCAGGCCGCCAGCGCCGACGCGATGCCCCGCCTGCAGGCGGACATGACGGCGCTGCTGCGCGAGCGGCACCGCCTGAGCGAAGGCCAGGACGACGACTTCCAGATCCGCAATCTTGCGGCGATGGCCGACAGCGCCGCGCAGACCGCGCAGGTCATGACGCTGATGCTGGCGGCGATCGCCTCGATCTCGCTGATCGTCGGCGGCATCGGCATCATGAACATCATGCTGGTCAGCGTCACCGAGCGCACGCGCGAGATCGGCATCCGCATGGCGATCGGCGCGCGGCAGAAGGACGTGCTGCTGCAGTTCCTGCTGGAGGCGCTGATGCTGTCGTTGCTGGGGTGCCTGATCGGGGTGGCGCTGGGTGTCGGCGGGGCCAAGCTGATCGCGCTGCTGGGCGGTCTTGAGACGGTGGTGACGGCGGAATCGGTGATTCTGGCTTTCGCCGTCGCGACGGCGGTGGGCGTGTTCTTCGGGTTCTATCCGGCCCGGAAAGCCGCCCGTCTGAAGCCTATCGAGGCGCTGCGCTACCAGTAGGATTGTCCCGTTCCGGCTGGCACGCGGCTGGCAGCGTTCCGGGGAAATTGTCCCGGAATAATACGATGCACGGAAAACGTCCCACGATGCGCTTCGCGGAAACCCGCCGGATCCGTCCGGCAGCGGAGCCTCAGCCCCTGTTTCCGCTGGTTTGCGGCATGTGCGTCACGGCGATCGTGACGCTGGGGATCGACGGCGACCCGATGATCTCGACGTTTCTGGGCGTGATCGCGGGCGCGGCGGCGGTGTTCGGCTGCACGCTGGCGATGAAGAAACTGGGCTGAACCTTCAGCCTTCGGCGCCTACGGATTTGAGGGCGTCTTCCAGCTCCATGAAGCTCGGCTGGTGCGTGGTCGGCACGCTGCCGCGGCCGATTTCCACCGAAACCTGCGCCGAATTGCCGTGCAGGTGCGCGACGAGGATGTCGCGGATGACGTGGTAGAAGAGCGCCTCTTCGTCGTAGCAGGCCTTGAGGCGGGCGGCGAACGGGCCGACGAAGCCGTAAGCCAGAAACACGCCGAGGAAGGTGCCGACGAGCGCGCCGCCGATCATGCCGCCGAGCACGGCCGGCGGCTCGGTGATGGCGCCCATCGTCTTGATGATGCCCAGCACGGCCGCGACGATGCCGAGAGCGGGAAGGCCGTCGGCCAGCGCCTGCATGGAGTGGGCGGGCGCCGAGGTTTCGTGATGGTGCTTTTCGAGCTGCTTCTCCATCGCCGTTTCGACCTGGTGCGGGTCTTCCAGGCTCATGGTCATCATGCGCAGCGTGTCGCAGATGAAATCGAGGGCGAAGTGGTCGTGCAGGATCTTCGGATACTTCTTGAAGATCGCGGATTCCTGGGGGTTCTCGATATGCGGCTCAAGCGCGATCATGCCCTTGGTCTTGATCGTCTTGGTGATCGCGAACAGCAGCGCGAGGAGATCGCGGTAGTCCTGGGTCTTCCATTTCGGGCCGGCGAAGATCTTGCCGAACGAGCCGGCGGTAGCCTTCGCCGTCGTGCCGCTGGAGGAGAGCAGGAAGGCGCCGAGGCCGGCGCCGCCGATCATCATCATCTCGAACGGCAGCGAATGGAGGATCACCTCGAAATGGCCGCCGGCGGCTACGAAGCCGCCGAACACCATCACGAACACCACGAGAATGCCGGCGATCTGCAGCACGAAACCGATCCCTCAAACGCGCGCGGGCGGCCCGTGCGCCGCGCCGTCTCCGGGCGACTATGGCAAACGAGGCTTTAACGATGTTTGAACTTCGGCCGGGCGGGGTACACTCAAGTTAACAGGCATTAACAACCGGGAGGATGGCTATGAGTGCGTTGGATTTTTCGGGCAAGCGGGCGCTGGTGGTCGGCGGGTCGAGCGGTATCGGCAACGGCATCGCGCAGGCCTATCGCGCGCACGGCGCTGACGTTCACGTCTGGGGCACGCGCGACGATCCGGCGAGCTATAACGCGGAGGATGGATCGGACCTGACGGGTCTGAGCTATACCAAGGTCGACGTCGCGGATTTCGAGGCGATCAAGGCAGCGCCGGATTTCGACGCGCTGGACATCCTGGTGCTGTGCCAGGGCATGGTTCTCTACAAGCGCCAGGAGTTCGCGATCGAGGGCTTCGCCAAGGTCGTGGACGTGAACCTCAACAGCCTGATGGCCTGCGCGGCGAAATATCACCCGGCGCTGGCGAAGGCGAAGGGGACGCTGATCACCGTCTCGTCGACTGCGGCGTTCCATTCGACCAAGGGCAACCCGGCCTACAACGCCTCGAAGACCGGAGCGGTGGGGCTGACGCGGACGCTGGGCGAAGCCTGGGCGGTGGACGGCATCCGGGTGAACGGGATCGCACCGGGCCTTGTCGCGACCAAGATGACCAAGGTGACGACCGACAACCCGAAGCGGTTGGAAGCCTCGCTGCAGGGCATTCCGCTGGGCCGGCTGGGCACGCCGGCCGATATGGCGGGCGTAGCGCTGTTCCTCGCCTCGCCGCTGTCGGCCTATATCGTCGGGCAGACGATCCCGGTGGACGGAGGCCTGATCCTCTAAGCTGCGCGTCGCCTTGTCGCCGAACCGGCTTCCACTTTGGCGGGCGACGCGACTAGGCCAGCGCCGCCGCCGCCGTCAGCGCGCCCGCGTCGTCCAGGAAGATCTGGGTGGCGCGGTCGAGGCGGTGGAGGGCGGCTGCGATGGCGGCCTGCGTGACGCGGATCTCGTCGTCGGCCGTGAAGGCGTCCAGCGGCGGCGGGAGATCTAGGCCCTGGGCGCCGGTCGAGAGATCGGCGCCGCGCACGACATGGCGCGAGCGCCCGGTCGGATCGAGCGAGACTTCGAGGCGGGCCTTGGCGTGGGCGGTGAGGCAATCGCCTTCCGGGGCTGTGGCGCCGCAGGATTCGTTGATGGCCCGGCGGAGATCGTCATAGCGCTCGGCGCAGAGGGCGCGGCGGCCTTCATCGCTGAGGCCGAGCGCTTCGGCGGTGAGTTCGGCGGCTTCGTCGAGGGCCGAACGGATGGCATCGACCGAGATGAGGGCGTCCTCGATGGCCCCGAGCGCGAGGCGGATGGCATGAGCCTGGGGGCCGGCCGTGCGGCCCTTGCGGGCGAGCGCGAGACGGGCGCGCGCCACGTCGATGACGAGTTCAGGCTCCGGCGATGCGGCGGACGGCGCGGCTTCCGGTTTGCGGCGCGAGAAATTCAACATTGGGTCCAGTCCCTTTAACCAATCCGGGGCATACTGGACGAAGAGGTCTTCATACGGCTTTGCGCCGCCGCCTCGGGTTTGCTTCAAATGCGCGGGATCATGGCAAACGTGAACCGGCCCTTCCATCAGCGGCTCATCATCAAAGCCGCCCGCACGCTGCGCCCTATACAGCGGGCCTGGTGGCGCGTGCGGCGCCCGACGGTGATGGGCGCCTGCGGGATGGTGGTGAATGAGGCCGGCGCGATGCTGCTGGTGCGGCACACCTATATGCGCGGCTGGCATTTTCCCGGCGGCGGCGTGAACAAGCGCGAGACGGTGCTGGCGGCGTTGCACCGGGAGCTGCGCGAGGAGCTGGGCATCACCATCAGGGGTGAACCCGAGCTGATCGGCGTCTACACGAACCCGGCCGACCCGCGTTCGAAGCCATGTCGCGTTCTATAGAATATCTTCCTATGATATGGACTTCAAGCCCAATATCGAGATCGCGGAGTGGAAATTCTTCGCGGCCGATGCGCTGCCCGCCGATGCCGGGCGGGGGCCGAGGAACCGCGTGGCCGAGATGACCGGCGCGCGGGCGCCGGAAGGGGTCTGGTAGCGGAGGAAGCGCACGCCCCTCCGCCCCTTCAAGGCACCTCCCCCGTGACGGACGGGGGAGGAAAGTTCCGGATCAGACCGGATCCCAGCCGAAAACGGAGGTGGTGGCGCCGGTGTCGTAGAAGCTGGGCTTGAGCGCCGCGAAGGCGTGCTCGTTGATCGTCTCCGGCGTCCAGCCTTCGAGCTTCGCCATGCCGCGCACCGGGCGGGACTGGCTCATCAGGAAGACCTCGTTGCCGCGCGCGACGAAGACCTGGCCGGTGGCGTCGTTCACGGCGCCTTCCGCCGTCTTCTTCGGCGGGGCGGCGAGGGCCACGGCGAGCTGGGCGACCTGGTCGGCGCGCATATGGTCCTTCATGCGCTGGACGCGCTTGGCGCTGGCTTCATCCTTCACAGGGATCGTCGCGATCATGCGGCTCCACGCGAACGGCGCGATGATGTTGGAGCGGACGCCCTTGTTCGCGCCCTCCATGGCGATGATGCGCGAAAGGCCGGCGACGCCCATTTTCGCGGCGGCGTAGTTGGCCTGGCCGATATTGCCGATGATGCCCGAGGTGGAGGTGAAGAGGACGTAGGAGCCTTCGCCCTGCTCGCGGAAATGCTCGATCGAATAGCGCGTGACGTTGTAGGCGCCGTTCAGATGCACATCGATGACGAGATCCCATTCCTCGTCGGTCATCTTGTGGAACATCTTGTCGCGCAGGATGCCGGCCGGGTTGATGACGGCGTGGAGGCCGCCGAGTTCGTCCTTCGCCTGCTCGATCATGCGCTTGACCGCCGCGCGGTTGGTGACGCTGTCGGAGTTGGCGATGGCGACGCCGCCGGCCGCGACAATCTCCTTGGCGACTTCAGCAGCCGGGCCGGCCGAGCCTTCGTCGCCGCCGGCGGCCGAACCGCCGAGGTCGTTGACGAGAACCTTCGCGCCCTCACGCGCCGCGAGCAGCGCACATTCCTTGCCGATGCCGTTCGCGCCGCCGGTGACGAGCACGACCTTGCCGTCGAGAACACCCATGTCTGTCTCCTCCGTTATGTGAGTGAATTTCGTGGGGAAGGTTTCAGAGCCTCGCGCGGGGAAGGTCAAGCGGCGTTTCTGGCTTGCGCCTCACACGACATGAAATTTCGCGATCTTGAAACATTGTATGTTTGAACGTCGAAATTCGCACGGGGCCTGCCTGTTGGTTCGTATTCGTTTGTCGCTTTTTCGGCAGGCCGCGCCCGAGAGGTTATCCGGGAGGTTATGACGGGGGCGTATTTGAATGGCGATTTTGACGAATTCCCCCGTTCCCATCTCCCCACCGCCCGCCGGTGGCATGACGAGGACGATTTAGGATGAATATCCTATATCATCAAGGGGAAAGATGGTCACAAACCGGCATCGCCCCCGTCATTCCCGCAGATGCACACGCAAGGAGCGGGCAAATGAAGATCGTCGTCATTGGCGGGACGGGGCTGATCGGGACCAAAGTGGTCGCGCGGCTGAAGGCTCAGGGGCATGAGGCCATCGCGGCCTCGCCGGCTTCGGGCGTGAATGCGGTGACGGGCGAGGGTCTGGCGGAGGTGTTGGCCGGCGCTGCGGTGGTGGTGGATCTTTCCAACTCGCCCTCGTTCGCCGGGTCCGCCGCGATCGATTTCTTTTCGGCCTCGCAGCGCAATCTGGCGGCGGCGGAGAAAGCGGCGGGCGTCGGCCATCATGTGGCGCTGTCGGTGGTCGGCACCGAGCGCCTGCAGGCGAGCACATATTTCCAGGGCAAGCTGGCGCAGGAGACGCTGATCAAGGCGTCCGGCGTGCCGTATTCGATCGTTCACGCGACGCAGTTCTTCGAATTCCTGGGCGCGATCGCGCAGGGCGCGACGGTGGGCGATGAGGTGCGCGTCTCGTCGGGCGGCTTTCAGCCGATCGCCTCTGACGACGTGGCGGATGTCGTGACCGCGATCGCGCTGGGCCGGCCGCTGAACGGAACGCTGGAGATCGCGGGGCCGGAACGCAGCACCATGTTCGAGATGGTGGGCCGTTGGCTCGCCGCCAAGGCGGACCCGCGCCGCGCGGTGAAGGACGACGAGGCGCTGTATTTCGGCGTGAGGTTGGATGCGCTCTCGCTCGTGCCGGACGAGGGCGCGCGGCTGGGCGTGGTGCATCTGGGCGACTGGATGGCGGCCCAGGCGGTGGCGGCAGGAGCGCGCGGGCGATGAAGCTGTACTACCTGCCGGGAGCGTGCAGCCTGGCCGATCACATCGCGCTGCATGAAGCGGGCGCGCCGTTCGAACGCGAGCGGGTCGATCTGAAGACGCGGACGACCGAAACGGGCGCGGATTTTCTGGCGATCAATCCCAAGGGCTATGTGCCGGCGCTGGTGCTGGAGAGCGGCGAGACGCTGAGCGAGAATATCGCGGTGCTCGACTGGATCGCCGGCCAGTATCCGCAGCTTGGCGTGCCGGGCGCGCTGGGGCGGACGCGGTTGCTGGAGGCGCTGGCGTTCATCTCCACGGAAATCCACCGCAGCTTCAAGCCGATGTGGCATGGCGGGAGCGAAGCGGAACTGGCCAGGGCGCGAACGGCGATCAGCGCGTTGTTCGATCTGCTCGCGGCGGGCCGGGACGCGGACTATCTGTTCGGGCCTCGCCCAAGCGTCGCCGATTTCTATCTCTTCGTGATGCTGCTTTGGGCCGAGCGGTTCGCGGTGCCGGTTCCGGAACGGTTCGCCGCGTTGAGGACGCGCATGATGGCGCGTCCGGCGGCGCAGCGGGCCATGCGGGACGAGGGGTTGATCGCGGCCTGAGCGATCAGTCGTCGACGATGCCGCCGGCGTCTTTCCAGTCCTTGAAGCCGCCGAGATTGAAGACCTTGTCGTAGCCCATGTCTTTCAGCGTCTTGCCCGCGAGCGCGGCGCGGCCGCCCGAGGCGCAATAGAGAATGAGCGTGCGGGTCGGGTTGAAGTGGGCGTCGAAATAGGGCGTCGCGGGATCGGCGCGGAACTCGATCATGCCGCGGGGGATGTTGATAGCGCCGGCGACCTTGCCGGATGCGGCGACCTCTGACGGGTCGCGCACATCGACGACGAGGACGTCGCCCGCGTCGATCAGCGCCTGCGCGTCGGAGGGCGTGATGCGGGGGACGGCTGCGTTGGCGGCGTCGATCAGATCCTTGGCGGTGGTGGGCATGGCGGTCCTTCGGCGTTGAGTTTGGCTGTCAGGCAGGTGGGGCAGAAGCAGTTGGAGGCGGGGTCGATGTCCGGGAGGAGGGGCATGTCCTGGCACCAGCACGTGCCGGATGCGGCCCCGGTGCCGGGGCCGCAGGCGAAGGGCGCGCCGCAGGCGGCGCAGGTCTTCGGGCGGGGCTCGGCGGGACGGGGCCGCATCAGCGTGCGGCTTTCGAGGCCCTGGCGAAGGGGAGGCAGATGGCGGCGACATCTTCAGGGGTTTCGCGGAAGCCTTCCTGGACCCAGCGGCGGGCGATCTGGATGATCGCGCCGGCGGCGCCGGCCTGGGCGAGCGAGCCGGGCGGCGCATCCGGCGCGAAGAGGGCGCCGAAACGGGCGGCGGCGGCGCGGCCAAGCGCCTTCATCTCGGCCTCGTGCTCGTCGAGTTCGACGAGGAAGACGCGGGCCGGGCCGGGATATTCGGCAAGGGTGGAGAAGAAGCCGACGAGCGCGCCCTTCACGGGATCGCGCCCGGCGGCGTGGGGCGTGATGCGGGCGAAGAGTTCGTCCTGCACCCGCTGAAACGCGGCGAGGAAGAGCGCATCGCGATTGGGGAAGCTCTCGTAGAAATAGCGGGCGGTGAGGCCGGCCTCGGCGCAGATGGCCGCGACGGTCGCGCCCTCGCGGCCGGTGCGGGCGGAGACCTGGATGGCGGCCATGATGAGGCGGTCGCGGCGGTTGGCCTGGCGAGCCGCCATGGAGACGCCGCCATAGCGCCGCGCCGCCGGGGCGGCGGCCTCGGCAGCCTGCGTCCTTCGCGATGCGGCCTTCGGCCGCTCCTCAGGATGAGGAGGAGGGGTGTTGGACATAGGCCGTTCTTGACACGCGGGGCGGAATGAGACAATCTGACAATGTTGATTGTCAGATTGTCAGTTCAACGGGAGTGAAGTCAGATGGCCGAAGCCGCAGCCCTTTCCACAGTCACCTACAAGCGCGACTGGAAGACCGCCTTCGCGGCGATGCGCAAGTTGCTGGCCGACCCGAACGACACCGTTCAGGTCTTCCGCATCATGCAGGCGCTGAACGGCGCGGCGGCGAAGTGGGGCTATGAGAAGCTGGTGGCGACGCCGGAAGGCGGGCGCATGGCCTATCAGCGCGTCGAACTGGTCGAGAAGCTGATGGACCGGGCGTGGGTGGATTCGTTCGCGCCGGGCACGGTGGGCGCGGCCTATCGCGACTTCCTGGACCGGACGGGCTATTCGGCGGACGGTCTGAAAGAGGTCAGCAACCAGGACCGCCGCCAGGAAGACGTGGCGCATCCCTATGCGTGGTTCGGCCGCCGTCAGCGTGACATCCACGACATCTGGCATGTGCTGACCGGCTATCAGGCCGACGAGCCGCTGGGCGAGTTGTGCCTGGTGAACTTCTCCTACGCGCAGGGCGGCGGCCTCGGCTGGGGCTTCATCGCCAAGATGGGCGTGCTGAAGAACCTGTTCAAAAAGAACGGCTGGACCGTGATGCGCGCGGTGCGCGAGGGCTACAAACGCGGCCGTCAGGCGGCGTGGCTGAACTATGAGGATGTCGGCGCGCTGTTCGCCGAGCCGCTGGATGCGGCGCGGGCGCGGCTGAAACTGTCGGAGCCGGTGCGCTACAAGGCGGCCCAGCGGGCGCTGAGCGCGACCGGGTTCATGGGATCGGCGATCGCCGCGGAGTAGGGCTGCAGGCCCTCAGTTCCCGAGCGCCCCCATCTCCCCGCTTTGCGGGGTACTTCCCCCGTAAGGACGGGGGAAGACAAAAGAGGGGTAACTCAGGCGGCGCGGTGGTGCGCCGGGCGGCGGAGGGGTTCGGCTAGGGCTGGACCCATCAGGTCGATGAAGTTTTCGGCGTAGAATTTTGCCCGCTGCGGGTCGGTGACGATGCTGAGCGAGTCGTCGAAGCGCTTGAGCGGGTTGCGGCCGCCTTCGACGTGGGGGAAATCCGACGAGAAGAGGGCGATGTCCTCAGCACCGTTCTGGATGATCCAGCCGGCGTCCTCATGCGGGTAGGGCGTGACGCGGACCTGGCGCTTCACGATCTCCGACGGTTTGGCGCTGAGGCGTTGCAGGCGTTCTTCGTTTTTGGCGAAGGCCATGGCGGCGCCGTCGAGATTTTTCATCCAGCCGGGCAGCCATGAGGCGCCAAGTTCGATGACGCCGAATTTGAGATTCGGGAAACGGTCGAGCACGCCGTCGAAGATGAAGGCGGCCAGCGTCTGCATCACCGACATCGGGATGGTCATGTAGCTGACCGAGGTGAAGTTCTCCTCCCCGCCGTGGAAATCCTTCACGCGGGGGAGGCCGTTCTCAAAATAAGCGCTGGCAAGTTTATCCTCGCCGCCGACATGGAAGAGGATGGGGATGCCGGCCTCTTCCGCCATGCGCCAGACGGGATCGAGCGCGATATGCGTGGGGCTGTGATGCTGTGGCGGTTTCGACGGGATGGTGATGCCCTTGAGGCCGAGTTCGATGGCGAGGCGGGTGCTGGCTTTCGCGCGCTCGAAATCCTCCAGCGGGATATAGGCGGTGCCGAGCAGACGGCGATCGACGCTGCAGAAATCGGCCATCATGCGGTTATGGGCGTCGGCGGCGGCGTAGCAGAGCGCCATGTCGTTCGACTGATCGAGGCCGAAATTGCCGAGGCAGTAGGTGGTGAAGACGAGCTGGCTGGCGAAGCCGAGAAGGTCGAGCGTCTTGGGGCGGTCGGCGCGGAGGAATGACCCCAGCGCCTCGTAGTTTTTCCGCAGCATGATGTTGGCGTCTTCGCCGGCGCGGAATTGCGGATCGGCGTGCTGCGCGCGGGCCTTTTTCGACCAGCGGAAGTCGCCGTCTTTCTTGTGAAGATAAGGGAGCGCGTGGAACGCGGCGAGGTGCGCCTTGTCGAAATACGGGTCGAGGCAGCCGTCCAGCTCCATCAGATGGCTGTCGGCATCGTGGATCAGGCGGTCACTGGCGTAAGACATGGCGTCCCTCAATTTCGCTCTTGATGGCGATGGGTGAAGTTCACACCCGCGATGGCCGGGCGGCAAGCCGTCAGCGGGCGAGCGCGGCCTGGAAGGCGGGGCGCCCGCTCAAGGCTTTGTAGTAGGCGGCCGTCGCCGGGCCGAAGCGGCCCGCCAGTTTCAGCACGTCGAGGCGGTAGAGCGGGAAGCCGCAGGAGATATCGGCCAGGGTGAGACGGTCGCAGGCCGCGAAGTCGCGGCCCTGCAGGCGCGCCTCCAGGCTGGCGAGGCGGTTTTCGAGGCCCGCCGTGAGATCCTCGAAGAACGGGTGATCGGCGGTGATGCCGAAGCGCGTGGCGCGGAACAGGGCGGCGACGGAGAACATCAGCGTCGCCTCGCCGAACCACGTCCATGTCTGATAGCCGTCGCTGTCGTCGCCGGGGCCTGGCGTGAGGCCGGCTTCGGGGCGCAGCCTGGCGAGGTGGTCGCAGATCGCCATGGATTCGGTGAGGAAGAGATCGCCGTCGGCCAGAGCGGGAGCGAGGCCCGAAGGGTTGAGCTTGACGTATTCAGGCTCTTTCAGGCGCGGCGGGTAGCCGAGCGTGACGATTTCGGCATCGAGGCCGATCTCATGGAGGGTCCACAGGACGCGCAGCGAGCGCGAGCCGGGGGCGTGAAACACCTTGAGCATGGGACACTCCGTTGACCGGGCCATAGAACATCGCTTGGCGGGGAAATGCCATTCGTGCTACGCGCGCGCCATGACATCGGAACGGTCCCTGCGACGAGGCTGAGACGGACGGCGAAACGCCGCGCCTGTTGCCGACGCATGACCATTTCCCTAGACGAGACTTCCGATGTTTGACCTCCGCCCTGAACGGCCCGAAGACGGGCCGGCGATCGACGCCCTGCTGAATGCGAGCTTCGGCCCCGGCCGGTTCGCCAAGACGGCCTATCGCCTGCGCGAAGGCGTCGATTGCATCGGCGCGCTGTCCTATGTGGCCGAGGAAGAGGGCGAGATACGCGGGACGATCCGGTACTGGCCGATCCGCATCGGCGGCGTGCCGTCGCTGATGCTGGGTCCGGTGGCGGTGCTGCCGGCGCATCGCGGGCGCGGCATGGCCGTGGGGCTGATGAAGCTGACGCTGGAGCGGGCGGCTGCGCTGGGCCATCGCTCGGTGATGCTGGTGGGCGACGAGCCGTATTACGCGCGCGTGGGTTTCGCGAAGGCGCCGAAGGGCGCGCTGACCATGCCGGGGCCGGTGGATTATGACCGCGTTCTGTGGCGCGAGCTGGCGCCGGGCGGGCTGGCGGAGCTGCACGGTCCGATCACCCGCGCGCTGTAACGCCGCACCGCGCGCGGATTGATCCGGCATGGCGGTCGTCTAGTTTCCGGTGAGATCAGGCTGAAACGGGAGGACGGCGATGGCCATTCTGGGAGCGCTGCGGCGCGTGACGGGCGGAGCGGCGGAGGTCGATCTGACCATTGGTGAGGTGAAGCGCGGAACGAAGGCCAAGGTGACGGTCGACGTGCATGTCGGCTCTGCCGCCGTGAAGGCGAAGCGCATCTATGTGAAGCTGCATGCCAGCGAGACCGTCGATATTCCGCGCTACAGCGTCTCGGCGCCGCCGGGACAGTCGGGCGGTTCGCAGACGGTGCGGGTGCAGGAAAGCGAGACGGTGTTCAGCCAGGAATATGTGATCGCCGAGGGGCAGGAGCTGCCGGCCGGGTCGACGCAGCAGTTCACGGCGGAGATCGATGTGCCCTCGACCGGGCTGCCGACGCTGATCGGCAAGATCATCGCGGTGAAGTGGCAGGCGCTTGCCGGTCTGGACGTCGCCTGGTCGACCGATCCGAGCAGCGGGTGGAAAGACGTCACGGTGACGTGACGGCGGCGGCGAAAGCGGGGGCTACGTCCCCTCGCGGCGCCAGGCGGCGACCCAGAGGCCCAGGGCAAGGATCACGGCGATCAGCGGATCGAGCAGCGTGGTGCGCGTGACGGAGAGGGTCGCGTAGTTCTGGCGGTCGACGAGGCCGATCCAGCCCGAGCCGCCGGCCGCGCGTCCGGCCCGGACGCGGCGGGTGGAGGGGACGCCGTCCTCCAGCCAGGAAAGGCGGCCGCCTGAGGCCTCGGCGACAGGCTGGAGAATGCCGGCGGTGGCGCGGACATCCTGGAATTCGCGTGGGTTCAGCGCGCCGGAGGCGGCGACGGCGGTGAGGTCGCCCTCCTGCGCGCGGTAGAGGCCGATGGCTTCGGCATTCACGGTGCCCTCGAAGCGGCCGGGTTCGGATTCGGTGAGCGGGACTTCGACGGTGGAGCCGTCAGGGCGCGTGACGGTGGCGGCGCCGGCGGTTTTCCCCATGGTGCGGCGTGTGATTTTCAGGACGCCGCCGGAGATGTCGGCGGTGAGCTTTTCCTCGTCGAGGTCCGGTTCTTTCATCAGCCAGTGGGCGAGGCGGCGCAGCAGCTCGGCCTGCGGGCCGCCGCCTTCATAGCCGCGCGCCCAGAGCCAGGCGTGATCCGACAGCAGCAGCGCGACGCGGCCCTTGCCGACGCGGTTGAGGAGGAGGAGGGGCTTCTTGTCAGGCCCTTCCATCACCGTTTCGCCGTGGAGGGGATAGGCGTCGGCGACGCGCATCCAGCGGCCCCAGCTGGCGTCGTGATCGGCGGTGTTGGCGCCGGTGAGGCCGGCAGTGACGGGGTGGCGGTATCCGGCCTCGGTGACGTGCGGGCGGAAGAGCTTTTCCGTTACCATGCCGGTGGGCGCGGCGGGCATGATGTCGCCGAGGGCGCTGTCATAGATGGTGAAGGGCGAAGCGTAGTCCGGGCCGGACGCCACCATCAGCGCGCCGCCGTTTTCGACGTAGCGGGCGATGTTCTCGTAATAGTCGGGCGGCAGCACGCCGAGGCGCTGATAGCGGTCGAAGATGATGAGATCGAACTCGCCGATCTTTTCCTCGAACAGCTCGCGCGTGGGGAAGGCGATGAGCGAGAGTTCCTCGATGGGCGTGCCGTCCTGCTTTTCGGGCGGGCGCAGAATGGTGAAGTGGACGAGATCGACCGACGGATCGGCCTTCAGCAGATTGCGCCAGGTGCGTTCACCCGCGTGAGGTTCGCCCGAGACGAGGAGGACGCGCAGGCGGTCGCGCACGCCGTTGGTGACGATGACGGCGCGGTTGTTGAGCAGGGTCAGCTCGTCCGGCCCGGCGGCGGCCTCGATCTCGATGACGTTCTCGCCGGCATGGGGGAGGGTGACCTTGATTTTCTCCAGTTCGCCGACGCGGGCCTTCACGCTGGCGGCGGGCGTGCCGTCGATGCGGACGGTGACGTCGGCGAGGCGGCCATTGGCTTCATCGCCCGCGCCCTGGTCCTCGACGCGGATGGCGAGTTCCATCGGCTTGTCGATGAGCGCGAAGCGGGGGCCTTCGACGAGGACAAGGCGGCGGTCCTTTTCGCCTTCCTTGCCGGTGAGCAGCGTGTGGACCGGCGCGTCGGGGAGGTCGCGCGCGGCTTCGGGATCGTGCGCTTCGCCGTCTGTGAGAAGGATGACGCCGGCGACGCGGTCCGGCGGGGTGTCGGCGAGGGCGCGGCGGGCGGCGTCCAGCAACTGCGTGCCATCGGCGGTGGCGGGGCCGCTCTCCACGACACGGAGGTCGAGGGCGGGATCGGAGGCGAGCTGCTTTTTCAGCTCGGCGAGGGCATCGGCGGCCTGTCTGGCGCGGTCGTTGATGGTCTGGCTTTCGGAGGTGTCGGTGACGATGACCGCGACATCCTTGATGCGCTCGCGTTCGGTTTCCACGGCGACGGGGTTGAGCAGCGCGGCGAGCAGCAGCGCCGTCGCCGCAAGGCGCAGCCATGCGCCGCGGGCGCGCTGGATGAAGCCGAGGCCGGCGATGATGACGGCGACTGCGGCGGCGAGGATCACCACCCACATCGGAACCAGCGGTTCGAAGGCGAGGGCGTAGCTCATTGGCCCATGCGCTCCAGCAGCGCGGGCACATGCACCTGGTCGGCCTTGTAGTTGCCGGTGAGGGCGTACATCACGAGGTTCACGCCGAAGCGATAGGCGTATTCGCGCTGGCGCTCGCCGCCTGCGCCCATGGCGTAGAGCGGGCGCATATAGTCGTCCGCCGCCCAGGCGGCCGCCCAGTCGCCCGCGCCGATGACGACGCTGGAGACGCCGTCGCCGAGAGCTTCGGAGATCGGCTCGCCGTCGGCGCGCTGGGCCTCGACCCAGACATCGCCGTCGGCCTGACGGCCCGGGAAGATGGAGAGCAGATAGAACGCCTTGGTCAGGACATGCTCGCGCGGCACGCGCTGAAGCGGCGGCAGATCGAGCTTCCTGAGGATATCCTGCAGGGCGGCGGAGGCGGGGCCGCCATTTGCGCCGTCGCGGCTGTCGAACAGGATCGTGCCGCCGTTCTTCATATAGGCGTCGATGCGCTGGATCGCGGCGTCGGAGGGAAGATTGCCGCTGTCGGGGATCGGGTAATAGAGCAGCGGGAAGAAGGCGAGATCGTCCTTCTCCAGATCGACGCCGATGGGTTCGCCTGCGGAGACGGCGGTGCGGTTGTCGAGCACGCGGGTGAGGCCCATCAGGCCTTCCTTGCTCATGCGGTCGAGTTCGGGGTCGCCGGTGATGACATAGGCGAGGTGGGTCTGGAGCGCGGCCTTGAGAGCGAATTCGTCGGCGGCGGCATCGCTTTCCTGCGCGTGGGCAGGCGGCGCGGCGGGCAGGACGATAGCGGCGGCGAGGATGAGAGCGGCGGTCGTCGCCGTGGGGCGACGGATGCCGAAGCGATAGCCGCGCAGCATCATCGAGGCGAAGGCGTCGATGAAGAAGAGCAGCAGCGCCGCGCCGAGCAGCCAGGGCTTGAAGGCGATTTCGGTGCGCTGGCCATAGGCGTGCGGCGATGCGCCGGCGGGCAGATCAGGGAACGGCATCAGCGTCGCGTCGGCCGCGAAGAGGTTGAGCGCGAGCGTGCTGGCGCCTTCGCCGTAAAGGCCGGGCGGATGTTCAGGGCCGATTTCGGCGCCGCCGCGCGGAACGGGCGTCACCGCCGCGCCGGGCTTCACAAGACGGCCGAAGCCGTCGAGCACAAGGCGCGGATTGAGGCTGCCGCCCGCCGCGTTGGCCTGATCGGCCGACGTGCCGACGCCGCGTCCCAGGCTGAGCAGGCGCTTCAGCATGTCGACGAAGAGGCCGGAGAGCGGCAGGTTCGACCACTCGGCATTCGCGGTGATGTGGAAGAGGACGATCCAGCCTTCGCCGCGCTTCACGCCCGTGACGAGCGGCGTGCCGTCGGCGAGCGAGGCCCAGGTGCGGCTTTCGAGTTCCAGCGAGGGTTCGGCGAGAACCTGACGGGTGATGGCGATGTCGTCCGGCGCTTTCAGGCCCGCGAACGGTCCCGCCTTGGGGAAGGGCGCGAGGGTCTGCGGCTTCTCCCATGAGAGCGCGCCGCCGAGGGCGCGGGCGCCGGTCTGGCGGAGGCGCACGGGGAGAAGATCGTCGCCGCCGCCGCCCGCGAGGCGCGGTCCGGCGAAGCGGATGAGGACGCCGCCCTTGTCGATCCAGTCGGCGAGGCGGGTTTCTTCCTCGCCCGTCACCTGACCGACATCGGCGAGGACCAGCATCGAGATGCCGCGGTCGAGATGTTCGGAGACGGTGCCGAGGCGCGCTTCGGCGGCGTTCTCGAACGCGCGTTCCAGATAATAGGTGGCGGAGAGCAGCGGCTGGCCGCCCTGGCCCTCGTCGCCCGAGACAATGCCGACGGGGCGGCGGCGCGCGCTTTCGTCCAGCAGCGTGACGGACCCGGCGCTGGCGCGGCTGTCGACGGCGAGGCGTTCGATGTCGTTGCGGAGCGCGCCGGGGGTTTCGATCCGGGCTTCGGTCTTGACCTCGCCCGAGGCGAAGCTGAAGGGCGCGGCGGCGATGAAGCGTCCGCCTTCGCCGAAAGCCTGGACATTGCCGCTGAGCGCCGGGCCGGGCGCGGCGCGCAGGAGGTGGGCGGTGAGGCCTGTCTCATCCTGCGTCGGCGGGAGCATGGCGAAGGCGGGCGCTATGTCGTTGTCGAGATAGATCGCCGTTTCGCCGAAGCCGGTGAGATCGGTGACGATCTCGCCCGTGTCGCTGTCGCCGATGCCGTCGGCGAGCCAGACGACGCGGGCATTCATGCCGGTCGCGGCTGCGCTGAGGCGCGCGAGCATGGCGCTGCGGTCGCTGCGGAAGGGCTGCGGCTCCAGCGCCATGGCGCGGGCGAGGGCGTCGGCGGGATCTTCCTTGCGGATGTCGAAATCGGCCGAGGCGGTGGGCGCGAGGATGACGGGGAGATCGGCGCGGCGTGCTTCCTCGATGAGGCCGCGCATCTCGTCGCGGCGTTCGTCCCAGCGATGGGCGGCGGCCCAGCCATTGTCGACGACGAGGATGAGCGCGCCGTCGCTGCGGGTGAGCGAGCGGGACGCATTCATCAGCGGCTCGGCCAGCGCGAGGATGACCAGCGCGGCGGCGGCCATGCGGAGGATGAGAAGCCAGAGCGGCGTCTTGTCGGGCGTTTCTTCTTCGGTCTTCAGGCCTGCGAGAAAGCGCAGGCCGAAAAAGCGCAGGCGCTGGGGCGCGGGCGGCGTGACGCGCAGCAGCCACCAGATGACCGGCAGCGCAGCGAGCGCGGCGAGCGCGAGCGGTGCGGCGAAGGAGAGCGCGCCCATGCCTCAGGCTCCGAGCCGGCCGCGCCGGTCGTCGGTGAGGCGGCGATAGATGGTGAGGACGGCGGTTTCGGGCGCGCGATCGGTGCGGTGGGCCTGGAAGGTCCAGCCATAGCGGGCGGCGCGGCGCTGGAGTTCGGCGCGGTGGGTTTCAAAGCGCGTGCGGTAGATGCTGCGAAGGCTCTGCGCGCGGCCGACGAGCGAGGTCTCGAAGCCTTCGACGCCTTCGAAACGAACGCGGCCTTCGTAGGGAAATTCCTCTTCGGCCGGATCGACGACCTGGATGAGGTGTCCTTTGACGCCGCTGGCGGCCATGAGCGCGACCATCTGCTCGAAGGCGTCCGGCTCGACGAAGAAATCGCCGGCGGCGAGGACAGTGGAATGGCGCGGCAGAGCGGTGGGCGGCGGGGTGTCGCCGCTTTCGGCGAGATCGGACAGGCGCGCAGCGAGACGGCGCACGGCGATGCGGCCGATGCCGGTTTCGCCGAACCCGAGCGCGCCGACGCGCTCTCCCGCGCGGGAAATGAGCGAGGCGGCGGCGAGAAGCAGGATGCCCGCACGTTCCGCCTTCAGCGGGAGCGCGTCGTTGGAGCGCCAGTTCATCGAGGCGGAGGCGTCGCGCCAGAACCAGACGCTCTGCGCGGCCTCCCATTCGCGCTCGCGCACGAAGACGTGCTGCGACTTGGCGGACTGGCGCCAGTCGATGGCGGTCACGCTGTCTTCCGGTTCGTAGCGGCGGAACTGCCAGAAGCTGTCGCCGGGGCCGGTGACGCGGCGGCCGTGGACGCCGAACGCCACGGTCTGCGCGATGCGCTCGGCGTGGACGAGCAAAGGCGGAAAGCGCGCAGCGGCACGCTCGGCCTGCTCGCGCAGGGCGTTCCAGCGGCTGGGACGCCGCAGGGTTTCAGATGGCGCTGACGCGCTCACACAGTCTCCGCGACGAGGCCGCGAATGACGTCGGCGATCGTGATGCCTTCGGCGCGCGCCGCGAAGGTGAGCGCCATGCGGTGGCCGAGAATGGCCGGGGCGAGCGCTGCGACATCGTCGGTCGAGGGCGCGATGCGGCCGTCGAGCAGCGCGCGGGCGCGGGCGGCGAGCATGAAGGCCTGTCCGGCGCGGGGGCCAGGCCCCCAGGCGATCTGGTTGCGGACACGTTCGGAGGTGGCGCTTTCGGGGCGCGCGCCGCGCGTGAGGCGGAGGATGGCGTCGACGACCTTGTCGCCGACAGGCAGGCGGCGGACGAGTTCCTGAACGGCGACCAGCTTCTCGGTGTTGAGGATCTGCGGCGCGGCGGTGTCGTCGACGCCGGTGGTGGCGATGAGCATGCGCCGTTCGGCCTCAAGCTCGGGATAGGCGACGTCGATCTGGAGGAGGAAGCGGTCGAGCTGGGCTTCGGGCAGCGGGTAGGTGCCTTCCTGCTCGATCGGGTTCTGTGTGGCGAGAACCTGGAACGGCCAGGGGAGATCATAGGTGTTGCTGGCGACGGTGACCTGGCGCTCCTGCATCGCCTGAAGCAGGGCGGACTGGGTGCGCGGCGAGGCGCGGTTGATTTCGTCGGCCATCAGAAGCTGGGCGAAGACCGGGCCGCGGATGAAGCGGAAGGAGCGGCGGCCGTCGTCGGTTTCCTCCAGCACTTCCGAGCCGATGATGTCGGAGGGCATGAGGTCGGGCGTGAACTGGACGCGCTTGGTCTGAAGGCCCAGCACCGCGCCCATCGTGGCGACGAGCCGGGTCTTGGCGACGCCCGGCACGCCGACCAGCAGGCCGTGACCGCCGGAGAGGATGGTGGTGAGGGCCAGCTCGATGACCTGCTCCTGGCCGAAGATGCGCTTGCCGATGGCGGCACGGGCGGCGGCGAGTTCCTCCGTCACGCGGTCGATGTCGGGGAGGGTGGTCGGGTCGGCGCTCATACAGCTCGGAACCTTCGAAAACGGGCAATTCTGCGCCGGATTGCAGCGCATTCCGACCATATGGGATCGGAGGCGGCTGGAAAGCCCTATTTCACGTCACAAGACGGCGAGAATGGGGCTTCGCGAAGGCTTGGCGCGCCGCCCTCAGCGACTATGTTGGGGAGGTGATGGCATCCGCTCCCGCTGACTTTTCCAAGGCTGAACCGCCGCAATTGCTGCGCGGTCTCGCAGCGCTGCAGGCCGAGGCGGCGGCGGGGCGGCGTCTGCCGCCGGTGGAGAAGTGGAACCCGCCGCATTGCGGGTCGATTCCGATGCGGATCGCGCGGGACGGAACCTGGTTCTACATGGGAACGCCGATCGGGCGACCGCGCATGGTGCGGCTGTTCTCGACCGTTCTGCGGAAAGACCCGCACGAATTCGTGCTGGTGACGCCGGTGGAGCGGGTGGCGATCGAGGTGGAGGACGCGCCGTTCATCGCGGCGACGGTGGATGCGACGGGCGCGGGCGAGGGGCAGAGCCTGACCTTCATCACCAATGTCGGCGACAGCGTGACGGCGGACGCCGATCATCCCATTCGCGTGATCGAGAATGCCGAGACGGGGGAACCGTCGCCTTACGTGCTGGTGCGCGGCGGACTGGAGGCGCGGCTGGCGCGGCCGGTGTTCTACGAACTGGCGGAGCTGGCGGTGGAGCGTGACGGTCAGCTGGGTGTCTATAGCGGCGGGACGTTCTTTCCTTTAGGGGCGGCGGTATGAGTTCGCTGCCTGCCGCCGGTGAAGCGCGGCCTTTCCATATTCCCGAAGGTGATCCCCGGCTGTGGCTGTATCCGCTGCTGCGCCCCTTGGAGGAGGCCGGCGGGATGACGGCGCCGGAGCGGGGCGACTTCGATCTCAACCCGCGCTGGCGCAGCGAGGCGGCGCCGCTGCTGAGGCCGGCGGCGGTGCTGGTGCCGATCATCGACAGGCCGGGCGGGCTGACGGTGCTGCTGACGCGGCGGTCGCCGAATTTGTCCAGCCATGCGGGCCAGGTGGCGTTTCCGGGCGGACGGATCGACCCCGGCGACGATGGGCCGGTCGGCGCCGCCTTGCGCGAGACGGAAGAGGAGACGGGCATCCCGCCGGACTTCGTGACGCCGGTGGGGCTGCTGGACCCGTATGAAACGGGGACGGGATTCGTGATCGTGCCGGTGGTGGGCGTGCTGCGGGAGGGTTGTACGCCGCGCGCCAATCCGGGCGAGGTGGACGAGATCTTCGAGGTGCCGCTCGCCTTCCTGATGGACACCGCGAACCACCAGAGGCATTCCGGTACCTGGCAGGGGCAGGAGCGGCGCTATTACGCCATGCCCTATGAGACGCATAATATCTGGGGCGCGACGGCGGGGATGATCGTCAATCTGCGCGAAAGGCTGGGGGGCGGCGTATGAGGATCGTCTGGAACGTGCTGCTGTTCCTGCTGCCGTTCGCGGTGTTCTTCGCCTATGCCCATTTCGCCAATCGCAGCCGCGCCGCGAAAGGCACGGACCCGCTGGCGACGCCCTGGTACTGGCTGGTGATCGCGGGGCTGGTGCTGGCGATCGCCGGGTTCTTCGGGTTCCGCCTCGGCGCCGATCCGCACGAGGGCTGCTACGTGCGCGCCCATACCGATGCCGACGGCAAGGTGGTGGCGGGCTATTTCTCGACCGAGCCGAACGATCCCAAATGCGAGAGTCCGAAATGACGATGCTGGCCGGCGCTCTCTGGCTGAAATCGGAGCGGACGCAGAAGCTGTTCGACGCGCTGCTGGCCGGTGGCGGCGAGGCGCGTTTCGTCGGCGGCTGCGTGCGGAATGCGCTGCTGAAGACCGATGTGGCGGATATCGATATCGCGACGACGATCCTGCCCGACGAGGTGGTGTCGCGGCTGTCGGCAGCGGGAATTTCGACCGTGCCGACCGGAATCGCGCACGGCACGGTCACGGCGCTTATCGAGAAGCAGCCCTATGAGATCACGACGCTGCGCCGGGATGTGACGACCGACGGCCGGCGCGCGACCGTCGCCTTCACGACCAACTGGGCGGAAGATGCGGGACGGCGCGATTTCACCTTCAACGCGCTCTATGCGACGCGCGAGGGCGAGGTGATCGACCTGACCGGCGGTCTCGCCGATCTGGCGGCGCGCAAGGTGCGGTTCATCGGCGAGGCATCGCAGCGGCTCGCGGAGGATTACCTCCGCATCCTGCGCTTCTTCCGGTTTCACGCCTGGTATGGCGTGGGCGATCTGGACGCCGAAGGGCTTGCCGCCTGCGCCGCCGCCAAGGGCGGGATCGCGACGCTGTCGGGCGAGCGCATCCATGCCGAATTGCTGAAGCTGCTGGCGGCGGACAATCCCGTGCCGGTGCTGCGCGCGATGGCGGCGGCGGGCATCCTGGCGGAAATATTGCCGGGGCCGCTGGAGATCGAGCGGCTGGCGCGGCTGGCGGAGATCGAGCAGCAGCATCTGTTCCGGGACGCGGACGCCGTACTGCGTCTGGCGGGGCTGGTCGCGGGTGGACCTGCGGAGCGGCGTCAGGCGCTGGCGCGGCGGCTGCGGTTTTCCAACGCAGAGAGCGCGCGTCTGGCGGAGATCGACCGGAGCGATGTGAAGATCACCTCGTATCTGTCGATCCGCGAGGTGCGGCGGGCGCTGTATCGCCTGACGCCGGCGGTGTTCAAGGACAAGGTGATGCTGGGCTGGGCGGCGGACCGGAAACTCTCCAACGCGCCGCAATGGCGCGCGCTGCTGGCGCTGGCCGATAGCTGGCAGCGGCCGGAAATGGGCCTGACCGGCCATGAGGTGATGGCGGCGGGCGTGCCGAACGGACCCGATATCGGGCGTGTGATGGCCGAGGTCGAAGAGTGGTGGATCGATGCCGACTTCACCGACGACAAATTCTCGATCATCGAGCGCCTGAAGGCGGTCGTTCAGGCGACGGTCTATTGAAGCGGGCGCTGGCCCTCGCCGGGTTGCTGACGGCAAGCGCGGCCGCAGCGGGTCCGGCGGACTGGGCCGGGACATGGACCGGCGAATGCGTTCTGACGCCCGCGCATGAGGGGATCGAGCGGTTTCCGGCCTCTCTGACCATCGGCGTGACGGACGACCCTATGCGGCTGCGCTGGATGCTGATCTACGAGACGGGCCAGCGCGATGTGCGCAACTACGAGCTGGTGACGGTGGATGCGGCGGCCGGGCGTTACGTCGTCGACGAGAAGAACGGACTGAAGCTGGAGGCGGGATTCGCCGATGGCGTGCTGTATGCGCCGTTCACGATCGGGCAGGCGCTGATCGTCGCGAGCTACCGCGTGGGCGCAGACGGCGTGATGCATGCCGATATGCCCTCGTTCGCCAATACGCCGTCGGGCGAGCCGACCTGTCTTGAGGCAGCCCCGGAGACCTGCACGCGGTCCTTCGCCCTGCAGGGCACGCAGCATTGCGCGCTGAAGAAGCAGGCGATGCGGAAGCTGGATTGACGGCCCGACCCTCTCATTTCCGCTAGGTCCGCCGGTTGCGGCCTTTTGCTAGGGGTTTTCCGTCGTTGGGGCGGAGGGCGCGATGCATTTGCGGGGTGGTTTGGCGCTGTCGGCGGCGGGGGCGGCGTTGATCGGCATGGTGCAGCCCTCGGTGGCGCAAGTCGTGCCGCCAGAGAACAGCTTTACCGACACATATATCCGCTTACAGACGATCACGACGACGACGAACACCGTGAACGTGTCGAATTTCGTGACGCGGCTGATCGGACGGCTGAACACCGGACAGGTGGTGCTCGACCAGAGCTATTCCGAAGCGTTCGGCAGCGTGCTGGTGCAGAACGCGCTGACCGGGGTGAGGGCTGCGATCGCGGCTGCGGGCGGTCCGGCGGTGGTGATCCTCAGTCCGGTCAGGACCGCGAGCGCGTCGTCGTCCTCGTCTTCAAGCACCAGCGTCGATCAGCTGACCGGATCGACCCAGACTCCGTACACGCAGGTTCTGTTTGGCCCCGGCACGGTCATAACCGGGGATCGAGGCATCTGTACGACGGCCGGCAGTATTTCAGGCCCGCTGAATCTCTACACGCCGCCGACAGGATGCACGCTGCCAGGCACCATCTACGAGGTCGGCGACGATGAGACCAACTTCAACACGCACGTCGTCACCAACGAGGCGATCACCCGCACGACGACGGTGACGACCACCACGACGCTGAACGAGACGTATGAGCTTGTGGGCATCGTGACGCCGGTGGGCGGCGTGCATGGCGCGCTGGTGCGCGAGGCTGGTCTGGCGGGCGAGCGGTTCCTGAAGCGGCTGGTGACGGGGCCGGATGGCTATCCGGATGTACCGGAGGGCGATGGCGAGGGGCTGTTCAACCGGGTTTGGCTGGAGGCCTATGGCGCGTGGGGGTCGCTGGATGGCTCGGGCGATCTGTCGCCGGGCTATGACGCCGACGTCTGGGGCGTATCGGCAGGGCTGGGGCGGGAGGTCTCGGACGGGCTGACGGTGTCGCTGGGTCTCGACGTGTCGTGGGCGGAAACCGAGATGGCGCTGCCGGGCGATTTCCCCGAGACCGGCGACAGCGATCTGACGCAGGTCGGCCTCGCCTTGCACAGGGACTGGGGCCGGGCGGAAGCCGGCTTCGCCTTCACCTATGGCTGGGGCAGCTTCGAGACGGCATCGGGCAGCGAGGGGTTGGACGGCGTCTCGATCTCGAAGACCGACGCCGAATTGTGGGGTGTGGAGGGCCGGATCGGCGTGGCGGCGGCGCTGGGCGGCGGCACGCTGACCCCGCATGCCGGGTTCACCTGGGTGAATGTCGATTTCGATGCGGTGGCAGGGTCCGGCTCCGCCTTCGACCTGTTCGTCTCGGGCGATACGCAGACCTCGTTCCAGCTCTATGCCGGGATCGACTACGCCGAGACCTTCGTTGCGGGGCAGGGCGATCTGACGCTGAAACTGTCGGCGCGCGTGCTGCAGGAACTTGGCGACGGGACGGTGAGGCTGACGGCCGCGTTCGAGGGTGGTGGTTCCCTGCCGCTGGTGCTGGCCGAAGACGGCCGCACGGCGGGCGAGGTGGCGGTGGGGCTGAGCTACGCTTTCGGCGACAGCGTCAGCGTCCATGGCGGCTATGAGGGGCGGTTCAGCGAAGGCTCGGATATTCACAGCGCCAAGGCGGGTGTGACGGTGCGGTTCTGAAGGCACGGATGCGCCGTCCGCCTTCGCGGACCACGACCATCGCTGCGGGTTGAAACGCAGGGGTGGGTGCGAGAGGGTGGGGCTTCGGTGATTTGGGGACCGGCCCGGCATGGCGGCGAAGAAATCAGGCGGCGGCATAGGCGGCTTTCTGTTCGCCGCCTTCATAGCGGCCGTCGCCTGGCAGCCGGCCCTGGCGGGGATCGCGGTCGTCATCGGCATATTGTGGCTGGTCTTCGCGTCGAACGCGAAGTTCGGCATCGGCAACAACCCGGAGCTGATGAAGACCGGCCAGCGCGGCCATGTGGATGTCGTCATGGCGACCCGCAGCCAGGTGCGGAGCCGGTCCGGCAACGGGCCGTGGCAGAATACCTGGACGATCGTGCTGGAAGCGCAGCCGCCGCATGCGGTGGGGTTTCGCGTGACCACCTATCGCAAGATTCCCGAACGGGCGGGCGGGCCGTCGACCGGCCAGCGTTATGCCGCCTGGTTTGCGAAGGGCGCGCCGCAGACATTCCATATCGACTGGAACGCCTATAGCGCCTCGGCCGCGCAGACGCCGGCGGAGCAGCCCCGGCAACAGCCCCGCCCGCAGCAGCGTCAGCAGCCGCGCCAGCAGCCACGTCCGGCGCAGCAGCCGCGCCGCAGCGAGACGCCGGCCTATCAATTGCCCGAACGGGAAGAGGCGCCGCTGCCGATGGTGGAGGCGGAAGGCGGATACGGCTTCGACTTCGCCGCGCACGGCGTCGATGCGCGCGGGCGGATCGACGATTACGGCGCGGTGGATGACGGATCGACCGAACTGGCACTGACCGTCATGCCGCGCGGCAGGCCCGCCTATCGCACCATCGTGAACGCTTACGTGCCGGTGGACCGCCGTCACGTCCTGGCGCGGGGCGCATCGCTGAAAGTGCGGATCGACCCGTCACGGCCGGGGCGGCTGACGATCGTCGGCTAGCTGCCGGCGGGGCGCGACAGCGGCGGCGCGGCCAGCACTTCGTTGCCGAAGCATTCCTGGAAGCCGCCCCTGGGGCTGGGCGTCATCACCGTGACGGGGCTGCCGGTGCAGATATTCGCGTTGGAAGGGTCGCCCTCGTTCCTGAGGACCACGCGGTCCCGCCAGTTGATGTCGGGGCAGACGCCGGTGATCTTGAGCTGATAGGCGCGGGACTGGCCGACGACGATGAGCGCGGTTTCATGGTCGATCGGGTCAAAGCGGGTGATTTCGGCGGTGCTGAAGCAGCTTGCGGCGGGGGCCGCGACCTCGGCCACGCGGCTGCCGCCGCACGCCGACAGCGACGTTGCAGCGATGAGGGCAAGGGCGGCGGCCGGCTTCGACATGGGAACCTCGTGATTCTGAGGGCGAGCATAGGCGATGCGGCGCGCATTCACGTCGCATTTCCATGACGGCCCGGTTTGCATAGCGTTGCAGCAGTCAGCCGGAGACCTTCATGCTGAGACCGCTCGCCATCGGCCTTCCGATCATTCTTGTCGTCGTCATCGGCTTCGTCGTCGGCATGAATACGGTGCCGTTCTCAAGCCCGTACTTCAAATTCGTCATCATCGGCTATGTCGTGCTGTTCCCGGCGGCGCTGCTCTACACGATCATCGGGACGATCCGCAGCGCGAAGCGGATGATGGCCGGCGGCGACGTTTCGCTGAAAGCGCGCGGCGAACGGACCATGGCGACGGTGGTCGCCTCGCGGCCGCTGAACATGACGATCCGGATGGGCGGCGGGATGCGGCATTCGATGGCCGAGGTGCGGCTGAAGCCGGACAACCGCACGCCCGAGATCAGGACGACGAAGGCGGGGAATTTCTTCGCCGGCCCGCCGGCGGTCGGGGACCGCGTGCCGCTTTATCTCGATACGGCCAACCCGAAGAATTTCTTCGTCGACTGGGACGAATCGTCAGGGTCGCAGCGCGTGACCGCGTCGGGCGAGATCGGCGATCTGGTGTCGCAGATCCAGGCCGCGATGGCGCAGGCCGGCGCGGTCGCGCAGGGCGTCGCGGTGAACATCGGCGGGACGCAGTTCGGGCAGGCGGCGCATCAGGCGCCGCAGCAGAGCTATCAGCCGCCGCAGCAGCAGCACTACGAGCCGCCGCCGGTTTCGGAAGGGCCGGCGGGCGGGGCGATCGAGGGGCGGGCGCGGATCGAGGGTCTGAAGCCCTATCCGGACGGGACGTATGACCTCGACCTGTATGTGACGCCGAAGGGCAAGTCGTCGTACCGCGTGGCGGCCCGCGTGCCGGTGCCGGCCGGCACCGGCGTGCTGCAGAAGGGGCAGATGCTGGAGGTCCGCGTCGATCCGGATATCGCGAGCCGGATCGAGGTGGTGTGGGGCTAGACCTTCAGCCGTCTAGAATTTCAGCGGCCAGTGGCCCACCAGGCCGAAATCGGCCACGCCTTCCCAGACCATCTTGATCGCCACATAGAGAATGACGGCGAGGCCGATCCAGGCGATCCAGCGATGCTTTTCCAGAAGTCTGGCGATCAGCGTCGCGGCGACGGCCATCAGCACGACCGAGACGATGAGGCCGACGATCAGCACCCATTCATGGCCCGCCGCCGCGCTGGCGACGGCCAGCACGTTGTCGAGCGACATGGAGAGATCGGCGACGAGAATCTGGATGATGGCGCGCCAGAGACCCTTGGTCTCGCCGTCGCGGGCGGCGGCCTCGGCTTCGGCGAGTTTTTCGAGGCCGTGGGCGGGTTGGCGCAGATCGGAATAGAAACGCCAGCAGACCCAGAGCAGCAGCAGACCGCCCGCCAGCTTGACGCCCTTCATCTCGAGCAGCTGCACGGTGATGACCGCGAAGCCGATGCGCATGATGACGGCAAGGCCGATGCCGAGAACGATGACCTTGGTGCGCATATGCTTGGGCACGCTGGCCGCAGCGAGGCCGACGACGATGGCGTTGTCGCCCGCCAGAACGAGGTCGATGACGAGCACCGACCACAGCGCGGTCAGCTCGGAAGGCGAAATCCAGTCGAACATTGAGGTTCCGTCTGCCCTTTACGGGGCGAATTTCGTCAGCGTGCCGGAAGCCCGGCGGGTGATCGCGCCCTCGGTCACGCGCGTATAGACCAAGCCCATCGTGCCGTCTTCAATCGTGCGGACATAGGTCTGCAGTTCCGCCTTGCCGTCTTCGGTGATCGCGAAGCCGGTGACGACCAGCGTCGCGTCCTCGACGCGGGCGTACCAGAGGCCGCCCTTGGCGGGATCGGCAGACGCGGCAGCCCAGCGGCCATCACCGGCGGGCGCGAAGTCGATGACGGTGTCGGCGGCCGTTTCGCTGGGGTCGGCCGGATCGCCCGACTCACGCTTGACGGTGGACCATTCCAGCTTGAAGCCGCCCGCCGTGTCCTCTGTCAGCGTGACGCCTACGTCGCGGACGGAATTGGGAAAATCGGTGGGGCCGAGGGTTTCCACCGTCGCCTTGCCGACCCACTGGCCGGCGAAGGGGGCGAGACCCGACTCGGCCAGCGCCAGCCCGGCAAAAGCGAAGGCCGCGAGGCCCGTCACGAGGAGGCTGAGGCGCATTGCGAGTCTCTCTCATTTCTGCCCCGGAGGGGGCGGCAGGGTCTTCCCGGCCATAGCGCGATTCAGCGGGGTATTGGAAGGACTTGCGCCCGGGCGCGGTGTTGCGTAACGGCAGGGGTACGAGGGTTCGGGGGAACCGTGCGGCAGCGCAAGATTTCAGTCGAAATCCGCCTTGCCGCGATGTATGCCCCTGCCCGGGATAGTGAGATTCAGGGGTAGTTTCCCGTGTCAGCATCAACGCATGACGACGCCACGCGCCGCGACTTCTTGTACGTTTTCTCGGGCGCCGCGGCGGGCGTCGGGGTCGCGGTAACGGCCTGGCCGTTCATCGACCAGATGAACCCGAGCGCCGCCACGCAGGCGCTCGCGACGACCGAAGTGGCGCTGGGCGCCATTCCGGAAGGCCAGCAGATCACCGTCATGTGGCAGGGCAAGCCGACCTGGGTGCGCCGCCGCACCGCCGCCGAGATCGAGCAGGTGCGCGCCATGCCCGATTCGGCGCTGAAGGTTCCCGAAGCCGACCAGGACCGCACCAAGAAGCCGGAATGGCTGGTGGTCATCGGCATCTGCACGCATCTCGGCTGCATTCCGAACCGCGACAATGCCGGCAGCCCCGGCGGCTATCTCTGCGCCTGCCACGGCAGCGTCTATGACGCCTCGGGCCGCATCCTCAGAGGCCCCGCGCCGCTGAACCTGGAGGTTCCGCCCTACCAGTTCGTCTCCGACACTCTTCTGCGCATCGGCTAAGCGGGAACCTTACAGACATGGCCTCAGGTCCTTCCACCTACACGCCGTCGAACGGGCTGACGCGCTGGCTCGATTCGCGCCTGCCGATCATCCGTTTCGCGCAGGACAATCTCCTCACCTTCCCGACGCCCAAGAATCTGAATTACGCCTACACGTTCGGCGCGATCCTGTTCTACTGCCTGGTCGTCCAGATCGTGACCGGCATCGTGCTGGCGATGCACTTCATTCCGAACGCGACGCTCGCCTTCAACAGCGTCGAGTACATCATGCGCGACGTGAACTATGGGTGGCTGATCCGCTACATCCATATGAACGGCGCCTCGTTCTTCTTCATCGCCGTCTATATCCACATCTTCCGCGGTCTCTATTACGGCTCGTACAAGGCGCCGCGCGAAGTGCTGTGGATCCTGGGCGTCATCATCTACCTGCTGATGATGGCGACGGGCTTCCTCGGCTACACGCTGCCCTGGTCGCAGATGTCGCTGTGGGGCGCCAACGTCATCACCAACCTGCTGGGCGCGCTGCTCGGCACCGACTTCACGCAGTGGCTGTGGGGCGGTTACTCGGTGGATAACCCGACGCTGCAGCGCTTCTTCTCGCTTCACTACCTGCTGCCGTTCGTGATCCTCGGCGTGTCGGTGCTGCACATCTGGGCGCTGCACCACGTCGGCAACAACAATCCGACCGGCATCGACCCCAAGGGTCCGCAGGACACCGTGCCGCTGATGCCGTACTACACGGCGAAGTACTTCTTCGTGATCGCACTCTTCACGATCGCCTTCGCGGCCGTGGTGTTCTACGCGCCGAACCTGTTCGGCCACGTCGACCACTATGTGGAAGGCAATCCGCTGAAGACGCCGGCGCATATCGCGCCGGAATGGTACCTGGCCGCGTTCTACGCGATGCTGCGCGCCATCGACTTCAACCTGATCCTCGATTCCAAGGTGCTGGGCGTCCTCGTGATGCTGGGCGCGATCGGCGTGCTGTTCCTGGTGCCGTGGCTCGACACCTCGAAGGTGCGTTCGGCCCGCTACCGCCCCGTCTTCTGGTGGTGCTTCTGGATCTTCGTCGCGAATTTCGCGGTGTTGAGCTGGGCCGGGCTGCAGCCTGCCGGTACGGTGCTGTTCCAGACGGGCGTCGACGCCGACGGCAACGCGGTCGGGTTCAACATCACCCATCTGTCGCAGATCGGGACCGTCTATTATTTCGGCTTCTTCGTTCTGATCATGCCGCTGCTGGGTCTGTTCGAGACCCCGCGGCCGCTGCCGGAGAGCATCGCCACGGCGGTGCTGGCGAAGAAAAAGGGTGGAGGGGCCGCGCCTGCGGGCGCCGCCGCCGCGCCCGAGACGCGCGTGTAAGGAGCGGACGAATGCGCAAGATTATCATCGCCGCTTCGCTCGCCGCCGCCTGCATCGCGACCGCCGTCGCGGCCGGCACGGCGAAGCATCCCCACCCGGTCGACTTCTCGTTCAAGGGCGTGTTCGGCACGTTCGACCGCAACCAGCTGAAGCGCGGCTTCCAGGTCTACAAGGAAGTCTGCTCGGCCTGTCACGGGCTGAAGCTGGTCGCGTTCCGCAACCTGAAGGATGAGGGCGGTCCGGAGTTCACCGAAGCCGAAGCCAAGGCGCTGGCCGCCTCGGTGGAAGTGCCCTCGCTCGACGAGACGGGTCAGCCCTCGACCCGCCCCGGCACGCTGGCCGATCATTTCCCCTCGCCCTATCCCAACGAGATCGCGGCGAAGGCGGCGAACAACGGCGCGGTGCCGCCGGATCTTTCGCTGATCGCCAAGGGCCGTGAGGGCGGCGCGGACTACATCCACGCGATCCTGATCGGCTATGACGAGAAGCCGGAAGGCGAGCATCACGAAGTGCCCGAAGGCACGCACTACAACCCGTATATGGCGGGCGGCGTCATCGCGATGCCCAAGCCCATCAGCGACGACCAGGTGGACTACGCCGAAGAAGGCGTGCCGCAGACCGTCGACCAGTACGGCAAGGACGTGGCTGCGTTCCTGACTTGGGCCGCGGAACCCAAGCTGGAAGCGCGCAAGCGCATGGGCATGGGCGTGATCATCTTCCTGAGCATCCTGTCGGTGCTGCTGTTCCTGTCGTATCGCCGGGTGTGGCGGAACGTCGATCACTGAGATTTCGGGCATTCCCCGATCTGAAACGGCGGGCCTTGCGGCCCGCCGTTTTTCTTGCGTGAGGGGGGTAGCGTGATAGAACGCGCGCTCTCCCGACATTTACGGACAAGGCGATGACGAAAACGGTTCTCGGCATCATCGGCGGCAGCGGCCTGTATCAGATCGACGGGCTGGAAAACCCGACCTGGACGAAGGTGGACAGCCCCTGGGGCGCGCCGTCGGACGAAATCCTGTTCGGCACGCTGAACGGCATCGAGATGCGCTTCCTGCCGCGCCACGGGCGCGGGCATGTGCAGTCGCCCTCGTCGATCAACTACCGCGCCAATATCGACGCGATGAAGCGGGCGGGCGTCACCGACATCATCTCGATCTCGGCCTGCGGCTCGTTCAAGCAGGAACTGCCGCCCGGGTCGTTCGTGGTGGTGGACCAGTTCATCGACCGCACCTTCGCGCGCGAAAAATCGTTTTTCGGTCCTGGCTTCGTCGCGCATGTGAGCCTGGCGCATCCGACATGCCCGCGCCTCGACCAGGCGCTGTTCGAGGCCTGCAAGGAAGCCGGCATCGAGGTGACGAAGGGCGGCACCTATCTGGCGATGGAAGGGCCGCAGTTTTCGACCAAGGCGGAATCGCTGCTCTACAAATCGTGGGGTTGTTCGGTGATCGGCATGACCGGCATGCCGGAGGCCAAGCTCGCCCGCGAGGCGGAGCTTCCCTATGCCCTCGTCGCCATGGTGACGGATTTCGACTGCTGGCACCCGGACCATGACGCCGTGACGGTGGACCAGGTGGTGAAGTTCCTGAACCAGAACGCCGATAATGGCCGCGCGCTGGTGAAGAAGCTGGCGCCGAAGCTCGGGCCCGATCGCACGCCGTCGCCGCTGGGCATCGAGACGACGCTGGATACCGCGTTCATCACCGCGCCGGAAAAGCGCGACCCGGTTCTTTTCGCCAAGCTGGATGCGGTCGCCGGCCGTGTTCTGAAAGCCTGAGGGCCGCGATATGAAGTTCGATCTCGCCAGCGCCATCCGCACGATCCCGGATTATCCCAAGCCCGGCATCATGTTCCGTGACGTGACGACGCTGATGGGCGATGCGCGCGCCTTCCGCACGACCATCGACCTGATGGTGCAGCCCTTCGCCGGCGTGCGCATCGACAAGGTGGCGGGCATCGAGGCGCGCGGCTTCATCATCGGCGGGGCGATCGCGCACCAGCTCTCCATCGGCTTCGTGCCGATCCGCAAGAAGGGCAAGCTGCCTTTCAAGACCATCCAGCAGAGCTATGATCTGGAATACGGCACCGATGTCGTGGAGATCCACGAGGACGCCGTGAAGCCGGGCGAGAACGTGCTGATCGTCGACGATCTGATCGCGACCGGCGGCACCTGCGAGGCGGGGATCAAGCTGATCGAGCGCGTGGGCGCGAAGGTCATCGGCTGTTCGTTCATCGTCGACCTGCCGGAACTCGGCGGGCGCAAGCGCATCGAGGCGATGGGCAAGAATGTGCTGACGCTGATCGATTTCGACGGGCATTGAGCGGGCGGTCCGGCGTTCCCATTTGAACGGCCTCTGGCATAGGCGATGCCCCCTCCGCCCCTTTCGGGGCACCTCCACCGTGAATGACGGGGGAGGAAAGCTAATGGGTTCGGTGAGAGCATGAAGATCAACGGCAAGCCGTATCGGACGATCTGGGTGGCGGCGGATGGGTGGTCGGTCGAGGTGATCGACCAGACCAAGCTGCCCCACAAACTTGAGATCGTGGCGCTGAAATCGGCCGAGGATGCGGCCAGGGCGATCAAGCAGATGATCGTGCGGGGCGCGCCGCTGATCGGCGCGACGGCGGCCTATGGCCTGGCCATGGCGCTGCGGGCCGACTCGTCCGACGAGAACCTTGAAGCCGCGTGCGCGATGCTGGCGGAGACGCGGCCCACCGCGATCAATCTGCGCTGGGCGCTGAACGAAGTGGCGAGCGCGGTTCGCAACCGGCCGCGCGACGAGCGCGTCGCCGCGGCCTATGCGCGGGCGAGCGATATCTGCGAAGAGGATGTCGAGACCTGCCGCCGGATCGGCGAGAACGGCCTGCCGCTGATCGAGGAGATCGCGGCGAAGAAGGGCAAGGTGAACCTCCTCACGCATTGCAATGCCGGGTGGCTGGGCTGCGTCGACTGGGGTACCGCGCTGGCGCCGATCTATATGGCCTATGACAAGGGTATCGACATCCATGTGTGGGTGGACGAGACGCGGCCGCGCAACCAGGGCGCGTCGCTGAGCGCGTTCGAGCTGAGCGGGCATGGCGTGAAGCATACGATCATCCCGGACAATGCCGGCGGCCACCTGATGCAGGACGGGCAGGTCGATATCTGCATCGTCGGCACCGACCGCGTGACGGCGAATGGCGACGTGGCGAACAAGATCGGCACCTATCTGAAGGCGCTGGCGGCGAAGGATAACGACGTGCCTTTCCACGTCGCGCTGCCGCACACCACGATCGACTGGACGATGCCCAAGGGCGTCGGCGTCATTCCGATCGAGGAGCGCTCGGCCGACGAGGTGCTGAAGATGACAGGGCGTCTGCCGGATGGCGGGCTTGCGACGGTGGAGATCGCCAATCCGGGATCGCCGGCGGCCAATCCCGGTTTCGACGTGACGCCTGCGCGGCTTGTGACGGGGTTCATCACCGAGCGCGGTCGTGCGGCGGCGAGCGAAGAGGGGCTGCTGGGGCTTTATCCGGAGCGGCGGAAGCCGGCCTGAGCGAAGGCGTGGATGGTCGCCTTCGCCGACCATGACAGGTTGGCTAGACGCTTTCGAACAGCGCCAGGGTGCGTTCGCGCGCGAGCGCGGCGCTCGCCGAATCGTAGTCGGTGCGGCGGTCGGAGTTGAAACCGTGGCCGGCCTCGTAGAGATAGACCGGCACTTCCGGATGCGCGGCCTTGATGCGGTCGACGAATTCCATCGGGATCGAGTGATCCGTGCGGCCGAAATGCAGGATGATCGGGCATTGCGGCGTGTCGCCCAGGAAATCGACGATGCCGCGGCCGTAATAGCCGCTGGCGGCGGTGAGGCCGGTGCAACGTACGGCGGCGACCCACGAGACCGTGCCGCCATAGCAATAGCCGGTGATGAAGACCTTCTGCTGGCCGCGTTCGTCGCGCAGGTGGCCGATGCAGGCCTGTACGTCGCCGACCGAGTATTTCATGTCATGGCCGTCGCGGAGCTTGAGCGCCTGGGTGATGCCGGCCTCGTCATAGGCGGCTTCGAAGCCGCGCTCCTGGCGGTCGTAGAGCGAGGGCGCGATGACGTCATAGCCGTCGGCGGCGTATTGATCGCAGAGTTCGCGGATGTGATCGGTGACGCCGAAGATTTCCTGCACGAGAACGAGGCCGCCTTTGGCGGGGCCGTCCGGCCAGGCGTGATAGGCGCGGAAGGCGAAGCCTTCGTGTTTGGACCGCAGCAGGATGGTCTTCGACGGCATGGGATCAGCCCTTCGGGCGGCGAGGCCAGAAGCCCTGGCCGGTGAAGCTCATCACCGTTTCGCCGCTGTCGTCCACCGCGAGGTTCAGCGTGCGGATGAGGCCGAGATCGGGGCGCGATTTCAGCTCGATCTTTTCATGGGCGGTGGTGTCGTAGTGAAGCGTCATGCCGGGGCGTGTCGGTTTGATCCAGCGCAGGTTGAGAAAGCCCGGCGAGACGCCGCCGCCCTTGCGGGTCTCGGCCGAGGCGCTGCGTTTCTGGCCGTCGGCGATGACGAGCTTCATCCACACCGAGGCGACGTGCCAGCCGCTGGCGATGATGCCGCCATAGAAGGAGTCCCTGGCTGCGGCGGGATCGATGTGGAAGGGCTGGGGATCGTATTTCAGGCTGAAGCGGATCATGTCCTCCTCAGTGAAGGTGTAGCTGCCGAGATGGCGCGTGACGCCGAGTTCGACGTCCTCGAAATACATCACGCGGCCTCCGGGTTCTTGACCTGGTAGAGGCCGGTCGCGCGCATCAGCGCCACCTGCTCGTGGCTGTTGAAGAGCGACCATTCGATATCGACGATGCCCATCTCGGGGCGTGACTTCGACACGCGGGCGGATTTGACCTCGCCGCGCATGGTGAGGAGATCGCCGGGGCGCACCGGCTTCATCCAGCGGACTTCGTCGATGCCGGGCGATCCCATGGACGCGGCGCGGTGGACGAGGCCGTCGCACAGCATCCGCATCATGATGGCGCAGGTGTGCCAGCCGCTGGCGGAGAGGCCCTTCAGGATCGAGGCGTTGGCGGCCTCCTCATCGAGATGATGCGGCTGGGGATCGAACTCGGTCGCGAATTCGATGATCTCCTCGCGGGTGACGCGCTTGCTGCCGAGTTCGATGATTTCGCCGACCGGGAGATTCTCGAAATAGACGTCGATCATGCAATCGCGCCATTCGCCTGAAAGAGGGCGAGGGTGCGCTCCAGCGCCAGCCTGGCCGACGGCTCGTGATAGTCGGCGCTGCCGTCGCGGGCGAAACCGTGGCCTGCGTCGTACATGTAGACGGGCACGTCGGGCTTCTCGGCCTTGAAGCGGTCGACATTGGCCTGCGGAATGTGGTCGTCCTTCGCGCCGAAATGGGCGATGGCCGGGCATTTGGGCGTGAGATGTGCCAGGTTCGGCAGCATGCCGCCGTAATAGCAGGAGGCCGCGGCGATGCCCTCGACCTCGCAGGCGGCGATCCAGGCCATGGCGCCGCCGTAGCAATAGCCCACGGCGTAGACGGGGCCGGCGGATTTCAGCCGGTCGGCTGAGGCCTGCATGTCGAGCACCGGCGTTTTGAGCTTGGTTTCGGTCGCGAGTTTGACGCCGTGCTGCAGCGTTTCCGGCGTGACGGCGGCGGCGACGAAGCCGCGCTCGAGACGGTCATAGAGCGAGGGCGCGATCACCTCATAGCCGAGCGTGCCGTAGTGATCTGACGTGCGCTTGATCCAGGCGGTGAGGCCGAAGATTTCCTGGATGAGGACGAGGCCGCCCTTGCGGGGGCCGGTGGGCGCAACGTGGTAGGCGTCGAAGGTGAAGCCGTCCGCCGCCGTCAGTTCGATCATCGTGCCCATGGGGTGCCTCCTGGCGATTATTGGTTGCTGGAGATTGTCGCCCATTGGCGCGGGATTTCGAGCGGAATTTTAGATCCTAGTTCGCGAAACGGAACATCAGGATGTCGCCGTCCTTGACGACGTATTCCTTGCCTTCCAGCCGCATTTTGCCGGCTTCCTTGGCGCCGGCTTCGCCGCCCGCCGCGACATAGTCGTCATAGGCGGTGGTTTCGGCGCGGATGAAGCCTTTTTCGAAGTCGGTGTGGATGACGCCGGCAGCGCGCGGGGCCTTGGTACCCTTCACGATGGTCCAGGCGCGGGTCTCTTTCGGGCCGACGGTGAAATAGGTGACGAGGCCGAGCAGGGCGTAGCCGGCGCGGATCATGCGGTCGAGGCCGGCTTCGGGGAGGCCGGCGGCTTCCAGGAAGTCGGCGCGGTCCTCGTTGGGCAGCACGGCGATTTCCGATTCGATGCGGGCTGAGAAGACGACGCATTCGGCGCCTTCGGCCTTGGCCTTTTCCTGCACGCGGGCGGAGAAGGCGTTGCCGGTGGCGGCGCTCTCTTCCTCGACATTGGCGACGTAGAGCACGGGCTTGGACGTGATGAGGCCGAGCTGTTCGAAGGCGCTCTGTTCTTCCGGCTCGACCTTGGCGAGGCGGGCGGGCTTGCCTTCGCGCAGGAGGACCAGCGCCTTGTTCATCAGGGCGGCGAGGGCGATGGCTTCCTTGTCGCCGTTCTTGGCCTTTTTCTCGAGCGGCTGGATGCGCTTCTCCAGGCTGTCGAGGTCGGCCAGCATCAGCTCGGTGTCGACGGTGTCGGCGTCGGCGATGGGGTCGATCTTGCCTTCGACATGGGTGATGTCGCCATCCTCGAAGCAGCGCAGGACATGCACGATGGCGTCGACCTCGCGGATATTGCCGAGGAACTGATTGCCCAGGCCTTCGCCCTTGGACGCGCCGCGCACGAGGCCGGCGATATCGACGAACGAGATGCGGGTGGGGATGATCTGCGCCGACTTCGCAGTTTTCGCGAGCACGTCGAGGCGCGGGTCGGGGACCGCGACTTCACCGACATTCGGCTCGATCGTGCAGAACGGATAGTTGGCGGCCTGCGCCGCCGCCGTCTGGGTGAGGGCGTTGAAGAGGGTCGACTTGCCCACATTGGGGAGGCCGACGATGCCGCACTTGAATCCCATGGCGTGGTCCTAGCTTTCGTTCGATTTGCCGGTCTTGCCCGTGAGGCGACCGAGCAGGCCTGCGAAGGGCCCCTGCTTCGCCGATGGCTTCGCAGGGTCTGCGGGTGAGGGCGGGATGGTTTCGGCTTTCGGCTTTTCGGGCTTGGGCTTGTCCTTGCGGGGATCGGCCTCGCCGCGAAGCGCCGCGATCTTGTTCATGAAGCCGTTGTCGTCGCTGGCGGCGAGCAGCGGGGCGGCGTCGGCGATGGCGTCGAGCGTGGGCACGAGCCAAGTCTGGTCGTCTTTCGAGAAATTGCCGAGCACATGGCCGGTGACGCGGGCCTTGTCGCCGGGATGGGCGATGCCGATGCGGATGCGGCGGAAGCCTTCGCCCATCATGCCGGCAATCGAGCGGATGCCGTTATGGCCTGCTGCGCCGCCGCCGGTCTTCACGCGGATCTTGCCGGCCGCGAGATCGAGCTCGTCATAGAGGACGGCGATGTCCTGCAGTTCGATCTTGTAGAAATGGGCGGCAGCCTGAACCGACTCGCCGGAGAGGTTCATGAAGGTCTGCGGCTTCACCAGCAGCGTCTTCACGCGGCCCTTGGGGCTGTCGAGAAAGCCTTCGGCGACTTCAGCCTTGAACTGCTTTTTCCAGGGGCCGAAGCCGTGACGCGACGCGATGGCGTCGATAGCCATGAAGCCGACATTGTGACGATGCCCGGCATAGTCGCGGCCGGGATTGCCGAGACCTGCAAGCAGCAACATGAGCGGATCCTTGGGCGGGGCGCGCGCCCCGCGCCGGGCTTACTTCTTCTTCGCGGGCGCGGCAGCGGCGGGCGCGGCCTTGGCGGCGGGGGCCGCCTTGGCGCCAGCAGCGGGAGCTGCGGCAGCGGCGGCGTCGGCAGCCGGCGCTTCCTCATCGGCGGCCTTCACCGACGGGGCGGCGATGGTGGCGATGGTGAAGTCGCGGCCGGCGATAACGGGCGTGACGCCCTTGGGCAGATTGAAGGCCGAGATGTGGAGCGAGTCGTTGATGTTCAGCGCCGAGAGATCGCCGACCAGTTCGGCCGGGATGTTGTCGACCGGGCAGTTCAGCTCGACTTCGTGACGCACGATGTTGAGAACGCCGCCGCGCTTGATGCCCGGCGAGACTTCCTGGCCGGTGAAGCGGACGGGGATGAAGAGGGCGACGGTCGAACCGGCTTCAAGGCGGAAGAGGTCGAAATGGACCGGGCGGTCGGTGACCGGGTCGAACTGAACGGCGCGCGGCACGACGCGGGTCTTGGCGCCGGCGAGTTCGATGTCGAAGAGCGACGAGGTGAAGCGGCCGCCGGTGGTGATGGCCTTCTCAAGCTCACGGGTTTCGATGGCGATGGCGGCGGGCTTGTCCTTGCCGCCATAGACGACGCCCGGGATCAGGCCGGCCTTGCGGGTGGCGCGTGCGCCGCCAGTGCCGACACGGTCGCGCGACTGGATCTTGAGGGGGCGGACCTGAGCCATGATAGCAACACACCTTTCGCACACTGACGGCAGCCAAACCCCGGATCGGCCGGAGGGGCGCTGTCGGCGCATCAAATTCAAATGACGGACCGAAGAGGACCAACAGGGACCTCCCGGAAAGTGCGGCTATCTACATGAGCAGGGCGGCGCGCGCAACCCGGCAATCGTGCCTGCGGGGAGCCTTGTTTTCCGCAGGAATGTGAGCCGCCAGAGCGGGCCGGCTCGTCAGCCGCCGCGCCCCGCCGGCAGGGCGGTGAGTCGCGAAAAGCGCGCCGTCGCCGGTGTCCCGCGCATGAGGACGTGCGGGATTGGCATGGCTTCCTTCCGGTAACCGTGATCTCCGGCTCCGGTGGCTGGCGTTTCCACGCCAGCCGCCGGAACAATTCATGAATCAGGAAGCAGCCGACCCGGTCGCTCGCTCCGGCGTCAATGTCGTTACGCCGGATCGCATCAGCCGGCCGCCGTGATCGCCTGATCTATGTCGGCCAGAATGTCGTCAATGTGCTCCAGGCCGATCGAAAGGCGGACGTAGCCTGGCGAAACGCCCGTGGTCAGCTGCTCGGCGGCGGAAAGCTGCGAATGGGTGGTGGATGCGGGGTGGATGGCGAGGCTGCGCGCGTCGCCGATATTGGCGACGTGATACAGCAGCTGCAGTGCGTCGATGAAGCGCCGGCCGGCTTCAACGCCGCCCTCCAGTTCGAAACCCACAAGACCGCCGAAGCCGCCCTTGAGATATTTTGCGGCGCGTTCTGCCTGAACGCCGGTCTGCAGGGAGGGGTGAATCACGCGGGTGACGCCGGCGCGCTTGCTGAGCCAGGCGACGACGCGCGCAGTGTTTTCGCAATGGCGCGGCATGCGCAGTGGCAGCGTCTCAAGGCCCTGAAGAATCTGGAAGGCATTGAAGGGCGACAACGCCGCTCCGGTGTCGCGCAACAGAACGGTACGCGCGCGCAGGATATAGGCGATGGGGCCGAGCGGTTTCGCAGCTTCGCTCCAGATCGCTCCGTGATAGCTGGGGTCTGGCGTGTTCAGCAGAGGCTGGCGCGCCGGGAAGGCGGACCAGTCGAAATTGCCGCCATCGACGATCATGCCGCCGATCGAGGTGCCGTGGCCGCCGATATATTTGGTGGTCGAATAGACGACGACCGCCGCGCCGTGGTCGAACGGGCGAGCGAGCAGCGGCGCTGCCGTGTTGTCGACGATGAGCGGAATTCCGAGCGGCCGGCCAAGCGCCGCGATCTCGCCGATCGGGCACGCCACCAGTTTGGGGTTGGGCAGCGTCTCCGCGTACCAGGCGCGGGTGCGCTCGTCGCTGGCGCGCACGAAGGCTTCAGGATCGGCCGGGTCGACGAAGCGTGTTTCGATGCCCTGATCGCGCAGCGTGTTGGCGAACAGATTATAGGTGCCGCCGTAGAGGTCGGTCGAGCTGACGATGTTATCGCCGGCGCGGGCGAGGTTCTGCACGGCATAGGCCGATGCCGCCTGACCGGAGGCGACGGCGAGCGCCGCTGCGCCGCCCTCCAGCGCCGCGATGCGCTGTTCCAGTACGCCGGTCGTGGGATTGCCAAGCCGTGTGTAGATGTTGCCGAGTTCCTGAAGGGCGAACAGGCTGGCTGCGTGGCCTGCGTCACGGAACTGGTAGGAGGTGGTCTGGTGGATCGGCACGGCAACCGAACCCTGTGTCGGGTCTGCGCGCCAGCCAGCGTGAAGCGCCAGGGTTTCGGGGTGAAGCGTGGGTCCGGTCATGTCTTCCTCGCGTCGTTTCTCGTCATGAAGCGCCTGAACTGGCGCAACGCTGCGTGAAGGCGCAGAAGCACGCAACGTACTATCCAGGATTTACGGCCTCCGCAGCAGGCAGACGGCCGGATCAGTCGAAGAGGCTTGAGACCGATTCTTCGTTTGTGATGCGGCGCATGGCCTCGCCCAGCAGCGGGGCGATGTCGATGGCGCGAATCTGCTTGCAGGCCGCGACATCGGGCGTCGGGGCGATGGAATTGGTGACGACGAGGCTCTGAAGCTGCGACTTCGAGACGCGCTCCACCGCGCCGCCGGAGAGCACGGCGTGGGTGGCGTAGGCGAAGACGCGGGCCGCGCCCTTTTTCATCAGGGCCTCGGCGGCGTTGCAGAGCGTGCCGGCCGAATCGACGATGTCGTCGACGAGAATGCAGGTGCGGCCCGAGACGTCGCCGATGACGTTCATGACTTCCGATTCGCCGGCCCGTTCGCGGCGCTTGTCGATGATGGCGAGGTCGGCGTTCAACCGCTTGGCGAGCGCGCGGGTGCGCAGCACGCCGCCGACATCGGGCGAGACCATGGTGAGGTTCTCGGTGCCGACATGCTGGACAATGTCGCGATCGAAGACGGGGGCGGCGAAGAGGTTATCCGTCGGGATGTCGAAGAAGCCCTGGATCTGTCCGGCGTGAAGGTCGACGGTGAGGACGCGGTTGGCGCCGGCCTCGGTGATGAGGTTGGCGACGAGCTTCGCCGAAATGGGCGTGCGCGGACCGGCTTTGCGGTCCTGACGGGCATAGCCGAAATAGGGGATCACCGCCGTGATGCGGCGCGCCGAAGCGCGGCGCAGCGCATCCATCACGATCAGCAACTCCATCAGATTGTCGTTGGCGGGGTAGGAAGTGGACTGGAGGACGAAGACGTCCTGGCCGCGCACGTTCTCGAGAATCTCGACGAAAATCTCGTTGTCGGCGAAGCGCTTGACGTTCGCCTTCACAAGCTGGTGGCCCAGCACCCTGGCGATGCCCTCGGCCAGCGCGCGATTGGAATTGCCCGCGAGAAGTTTCATGCCCTCACGCGCGTTGTTCGACGCGCGTCCCTGCCGAGAGATGACGGATAAATGACGCGCGCGCCTTCTAGCGGGCGGGGGCCGTCATTGGAAGCGGCTTGGGGGCAACGGTTAATCCGCATCGCGCCTTTGTGGCTGCGGGCGGCCCGTTCAGGAGTGCGGCGCAGCCGCGGGATCGACGTAAACCGTATCCGTCGGGCCTGTTCCGGTGATGTAGACGATGACGGCGTCCTCGCCCGTGCGCGCGAAATGGGTGCGTTCCGGGGGTTCGGTGTAGAAACTGCCCGGCGGGAGCGGCTTCAGCGCCGCCTCGGTGTTCGTGTCGCCATAGCCGAAATACCAGACGCCCGAGATGACGACCGCAGAGCGGTCGTCGCGGTGGGCATGAGCCGCTATCACAGTGTGCGGCGGGACGCTGAGGCGGATCGTGTAAGGCCCCGCCTTGGACGGATCGCCGGCGAGAACCGTCGTGGTGACGCCTGCGAGGCCCGACGTGCCGGGGCCTGTCTCGCCCGGGGTCAGGGCGGCGATGTCGTCCGGCGCGAGGCGGATCTCGCCCGGCGCAGCATTCGCCGCGCCGAGGAGCGCGAAGGCGATGAGCGAAAGGCGGATCATTTGTTGAGGAACTCGACCAGCTTGGGAATCACCTGACCGGGTGCTTCCTCCATCAACCAGTGACCCGAGCCGGTGACGATGACGCCTTCGACATCGCTGTCGACCATCTTGCCCTGATCGATGAGGAACTGGCCGCCGGCCTTTTCGCCCGAGAGAACGAGCATCGGCATGGTCAGCCTGGTTTCGGCGAGAGCTGCGAAATCCTGCGCGTCCTGTTCGAACGCCTTGAAGACCTGCATGCCCGCGGCCATGTGGCCGGGCTTTGCGTATTCCGTCGCGTAGAAAGCGCGGTCGGCTTCAGGAATCGATTTGGTGCGATCGGCGGCGAAGTCGTTCCAGAAGTGCTCCAGATAGACGCGCTCGCGTCCTGTCACCAAAGCGAGCGGCGTCTCGCCGTAGAAATGGAAGTGCCAGAGGTCGCGCAGCAGCCAGACATGGGTCCAGTCGCCCACCCCCGGCAGGAAGGCATCCATCAGCACGATGCGATCGACGCCGGCCGGGTTCTTGGCGGCGTAGGCATAGGCGACCATCAGGCCGATATCGTGACCGACGATCTCGACCTTTTGGTAGCCCAAGCTGTCGACCAGGGCGCGGACATCGTCCGCCATCGCGACCTTGGTATAGCCGTCGGCCGGCGCATCGGTGCCGCCGAAGCCGCGCAGGTCCGGTGCGATGACGGTATGCGTCTTCGCGAGTTCGTCGATCAGCGGCAGCCACATATGGCTGGTCTCGGCAAATCCGTGGAGCAGGACGACCGGATCGCCGCTGCCTTCGACGAGATACTGCATCGTGATCCCATTGACCGTGGCGGTGCGGGTTTCGGGTGCGGCGAGGGCGGGCGGGGCGAGCAGGGCCGCCGTCGTGAGGCCGGCAAACAGGAAGCGGGTGAGGCTGCGCATCAGTATCTCCAGGATCGGTCCCGGATGACTCCGGCAGGTGGAACCTGCACCCGGGCTTCCCTTCGATAAATTGACGCTATTGCATATCATTGATACGCTTGCCGTATGGATACCGGCCTCTATGAACTGATGCGCGTGTTCGTCCGCGTCGCCGATGCCGGAAGCTTCACCCTCGTCGCGCAGGAAACCGGACAGACGCAGCCGACGGTCAGCCGGCAGATCGCGGCGCTGGAGCGCCATCTCGGCCGCCGGCTTCTGACGCGCACCACGCGCAGTCTTGCGCTGACGGAAGACGGGCGGGTCTATCTCGCCTCGGCCCGATTGGCGCTGGAGGCGATGGAGGAGGCGAGCGGCAGCCTGAGCGCGCGGGGCGGGCGTGTGTCGGGCGTGGTGCGCCTGTCGGCTTCGGTGGCGTTCGGGCGGCTGAACATCATGCCGCTGCTGGGCAAGCTGCTGGCCGCGCATGCGGGGCTGGAGGTCGATCTGGTGCTCGACGACAGCTTCGTCGACATCGTGGAGGAAGGCGTCGATATCGCGATCCGTATCGGCGATTTGCCGGACTCGCAGCTGGCGGCGCGGCGGATCGGCGAGATCGAGCGGCTGGTGGTGGCGGCTCCCGCCTATTGGGCGCGGCACGGCAAGCCGCAGCACCCGCGTGAGCTCAGCCAGCATGACTGCGTACTCTACACCTCGGCGCAGGGGCGGGACGTCTGGAGCTTCGAGACGCCGGAGGGCGCTCTGAAGGTGAAGGTGAACGGGCGGGTGCGCGTCAATGTGTCCGACGCGATGCGCGAGGCGGTGCTGGCGGGGCTGGGCGTCGGGCTGACACCGCGTTCGTTCTGGACGGACGAGTTGGAGCGCGGGGTCGTCGAGCAGGCCTTCACCGGCCTGTCGCCGCGGCGCAGCGGCATCTATGCGGTGTTTCCGACGCGGCGGCTGATCCCGGCGCGCGTGCGTGCGGTCGTGGATTTTCTGGCGGCCGAGTTCGCGACCTGTCCGGCGCTGGCGATGCGCTGATCAGAGGGCCTTGCGGACGTAGATGCTGCCGTCGCTGTCGTCACGCGCGTATTCGGTGAATCCGGCGGCGAGGTAGAGGGCGAGCGGGCCGAAATGGTTCTCGGAGTCGGCAGTCGCGGCTCCGCGCGGGTTCCCTTCCGCGTGCGTCATACCTTCGGCCTTGAGCCTCTCGCAGGCGGCATCCAGCAGGGCGCGGGCGAGGCCCTGACCGCGCCAGGGCTTCGCCACGACGAAACAGAGGATGAGGCCGATGCGGCTGCGGTCTTCGCCGTTCTGAAGCTGGTTGCCGGCGGGGTAGTTGGCGGACGGTGCGGCGTTGACCCAGCCGACAGGCTCCCCATCGGCATAGGCGATGTGGCCGCGCATGGTGCCGCTGGCGATGTTGGCTTCGGTAGCGGCGCGGTTGCGGGATGCGGCCCGCAGGTTCCAGCCGCCGCCCTGGTGATCGAAATGGCAGAAGGCGCAGTAGCAGCTGCGCCATGCCGGATTGTCGGCGAAGGCGGGGCCATCGAAGAAATCGAAAAGGTCGCCGCTGCGCTGAGGCGTCAGCGGGTGGATTTCGATCTCAGACAAGGCGGCTGTGGTCCACCGCCGCCTTGATGAAGCTGGCGAAGAGGGGGTGAGGCGCGAAGGGGCGCGATTTCAGCTCCGGGTGGTACTGCACGCCGATGAACCAGGGGTGGTCCGGGATTTCGACGATCTCCGGCAGGAGGCTATCGGGCGAAGAGCCGGAGAAGCTGAGGCCTTTGCTTTCGAGCTGTTCACGGAAGTCGAAGTTCACTTCGTAGCGGTGACGGTGGCGCTCGCTGATTTCGGTGGCGCCGTAAATTTCTGCGACGCGGCTGCCGGCCTTCAATGTCGCGTCATAGGCGCCGAGGCGCATCGTGCCGCCGAGATCGCCCGACGAAGAGCGCTTTTCGAGATCGTTGCCCTTCAGCCATTCGGTCATCAGGCCGACAATGTGAGTGCCGCCTTGCGTGAACTCGGACGAGGTGGCGTCGGTGATGCCGGCGAGGTTCCGCGCCGCCTCGATGCAGGCCATCTGCATGCCGAAGCAGATGCCAAAATAGGGGACGCCTTTTTCACGGGCGAACTGCGCCGCGCGGATCTTTCCTTCCGAGCCGCGTTCGCCGAAGCCGCCAGGGACGAGAATGGCGTGCTTGTCTTCGAGCGCCTGCACCGCGCCGCCGTTTTCGAAGACTTCCGATTCGATCCAGTCGATCTTCACCCGGACATTGTTGGCGATGCCGCCATGGGTGAGCGCTTCGGCGAGCGATTTATAGGCGTCGTGCAAGCCGACATATTTGCCGACGACCGCGATCTTCACTTCGCCTTCCGGTTTGGTGATGCGTTCGGAGATCGTCTTCCAGCGCGAAAGGTCCGGCTCGGGCAGATCGCGGATGCCGAAGACGCCGAGCAGTTCGGTGTCGAAGCCTTCCGCGTGATAGGCGATCGGCACCTCGTAGATCGTCTTCACGTCGAGGCCCTGGATCACGCGGCCCGGCTGGACGTTGCAGAAGAGCGCGATCTTGCGGCGCTCATTCTCCGGGATCTCGCGGTCGGCGCGGATGAGGAGGATGTCGGGCTGGATCCCGATGGAGCGCAGCTCCTTGACGGAGTGCTGGGTCGGCTTGGTTTTCAGCTCGCCGGCGCTCGGGATATAGGGCGCCAGGGTGAGGTGGACGAAGGCGGAGTGTTCCGGCCCCAGCTCGTTGCCGAGCTGACGGATGGCTTCGAAGAAGGGCAGGCCTTCGATGTCGCCGACCGTGCCGCCGATCTCGACCAGCACGAAGTCGTAGCCGTCGACGCCTTCCAGGACGAATTCCTTGATGGCGTCGGTGACGTGCGGAATGACCTGCACCGTCGCGCCGAGATAGCCGCCGCGGCGCTCCTTCGCGATGATGTTCTGGTAGATGCGGCCGGTGGTGATGTTGTCGGCTTTTGACGACGAGACGCCGGTGAAGCGCTCGTAGTGGCCGAGGTCGAGATCGGTTTCGGCGCCGTCATCGGTGACGAAGACTTCGCCGTGCTGATAGGGCGACATCGTACCCGGATCGACGTTCAGATACGGATCGAGCTTGCGCAGACGGACCTTGTAGCCGCGCGCCTGCAGCAGGGCCCCCAGTGCCGCCGAAGCCAGACCTTTGCCGAGCGAGGAGACCACGCCGCCGGTGATAAATACGAACCGCGCCATGGGAGGGCACCATAAGCACGCCCTCTCGCGCGCCGCAATGAAAAGCGGCGCGCGATATCGAGGCGCGAAAAACTGCGGGAATTACGGGGTCGGAGTCGCGGGCGCAGGCGTCGATTCGGCCGGGGCTTCGCCCGCGGGCGGGGTCGCCTCGGGCGTCGCGGCCGGCTGAGTCGCGCCTTCACCGCCGGTCGGTGAGGGAACGCTCGGCAGCAGCGAGCCCGGGTCCATCGGATCGGGCGTGTTCACCGGAACGCTGTCCGGCGCCGAGCGGTCGATGATCGACGAACCCCGGTTGCCGCCATGGGCGAGCAGCGTGAGCGCGATCGAGGTGACGAAGAAGGCTGCCGCGAGCAGCGCCGTCGTGCGCGTCAGGACGTTGGCCGCGCCGCGCGCCGAGAACAGGCCGCCGCCGGGCGTCGACGAACCGCCGATGCCAAGGCCGCCGCCTTCCGAACGCTGGAGCAGGATCACACCGGTCATCGCGAGCGTGATGAACAGGTGAACGACGAGGAGGACGACTTCCATAGGAGGCTTCGATCAGACTTCTGGCAGTGATTTCAGGGCATATGGGCCGGGCGGCCGCAAATTTCGAGCGGCGGGTCTAACCGAAACGGCCCGGCGATGCAAAGCGGCAGGCTGAAGCCTTACGAGCCGCGGTTGAAATGGCCGGCCACCAGCTTGGCGACGGAGAGGGCGGCGGCATTGCCGGCGAGGGTCGCCTGTTCCGCCCAGGTGGTCTTCACGGCGTCGGTCGGGAGCGTGTTATCCTGCGCGGCCTGGCCGAGATCGCTGCCGTCAGGCGCTGAAACCCGCCAGATTATGGAGACGGACGTGCGGCCGTCGACGCTGGCGCTGAAGCCGAGCGTGGCGGTGACGAGATAGGCGCCGCCGGAGGGCGTTTCCGCGATTTTTGCTCCCATTTCACCCAGACGGCGGGCGATCGCGCGCCTCAGCGGCTCGGCCTGGCCGGCCTCGGGCGTGGTGATCTTGCCGATATGGATGAGCGGCGCGCGTTGGGCGGGACGTTGCCGGGCGGGCGGGGCGCCGGGATTGGCCGTGGCGTCGGCGGTTGCGGGCGGTGTCGGCGGGGGGGCGCCAAGGCGGCCAAGGACTTCGGCCAGCTGGCGGGCGGCCGTGACGGCGAGGAGGCCGGGGTCGCCCTCGGATGTGAAGGTCGCGAGTTTCTGGTCGCCGTCGGTGAGAAGGAAATCGGCGGCGGCGGCGCGTGACGCGCCGGTGAGGGTCAGGCTGCCATGGGGCACGGTTTCGGCGGAGGCCATCACGTCGAGGGCGGCGGCGTTGGTGGCGATCTGCTTGCGGAGATCCAGTTCCGCCTCGGGGGTGAGGCCGGTGATGGCGCCGATATAGACCGGGCGCTCGCCCATCACATCGCCGACCAGTTCCCAGTTGCCGGTACCCCGGAAGGGCTGCGGCGTGCCGAAGGGGTCCGGCATGCCGGTCGCCGCCTCAAGCCCGCCGCAGGCGGCGAGCAAGGGCGTGATGAGGACGAAGGCGAGCGCGCGGATCATGGCTTTAGGGCAATGGCGGAGAGGTTGCGCCCGTAATCGGGCTCGCCGCGATGGGTGGTGCGGCGATAGCTGAAGAAGCCCTGATCCTGATTGGTGCAGACGCCTACGTCCGCGACGGCCATCACGCCGGCCTCGGTGAGGCGGCGTGTGAGATAGCCGGGCAGGTCGAACTGGGCGTGGGCGGCGTCGATGCCGGGGGTGAAGAAGGCCGCACTGCGGGCGTCGGCGGCAATGAAGCGGTCGCGATAGTCTGCGCCGACCTCGTAGGCGGGCTGGCGGATGGTGGGGCCGATGGCGGCGGTGATGCGCGCGCGCCGGGCGCCGAGGGCGATCATCGCGTCGACGGTCGCTTCGGCGATGCCGGCGAGCGCGCCTTTCCAGCCGGCGTGGCAGGCGCCGATGACGCCTTCCTCGGCGTCGGCGAAGAGGATGGGGGTGCAGTCGGCGGCGAGGACGCCCAGCGCAAGGCCGGGCGTGCGTGTCGCCATGCCGTCGGCCCTGGGGCCTTCGCCCGGCGCCCAGGGATCGTTGACGATGACGGCCTCGGCGGAGTGGATCTGGTAGAGCGTGACGAGACGGCCGGGGGCCAGACCGAGATGCGCGGCGGCGCGGCGGCGGTTTTCGAGCGCGTTGGCGCGGTCGTCATGCGAGCCGAGACCGCAATTGAGGCTGTCATAAAGCCTGGTCGAGACGCCGCCTTCGCGTGTGAAGAAGGCATGGGCGAGGCGCGGGTCGTCCAGCCCGGCTGCGTGAAGGACTCTCATGGCGGGAATCCTGCCGGGGCGGGGCCGCCGGGTCCAGTGAGCGCGAGCATTTTGAAGAGCGTGCCCATCTGGGCCGGGTCGATGAGGCGGGCGGCGCCTTCACGCAGCGCAGCGGCCCGATCCGGGCGGGCTTTGGAGAGCATATCGAGGCGGGCGGCGAGGCCGAGGGCGGTGAAGAACGCGCCCTGACCGGCCGGTCCCCAGGCGCGGACGCCCGAGGCGCGGGCAAGGGCGGCGAAATCGACATGGGCGGTGAGATCGGCCTCGCCGGGCGCGGCCAGAGGGTCGGTGAAGGCGTGGGCCTTCATGGCCTGGAAGGTGTCGCCGTGGCCGGCCGCATAGCCGTAGTCGGCGATGAGGGCGAGGCCGCCATGGGTGGAGAGGCGCTCGCCGATGTCGGCGGTGATGGCGAGGGCGGCTTCGTTGAGTTCCAGGGTCGCGGCCCCTCCGCCCCCCTGGGACGCCTCGCCCGTGAATGACGGGGGCGGAAAGGGTGTCGTGATGTCCTGATAGGCGAAGCCGTTGGCCGTGAGCGCGATGTGACGTTCGGTCCAGGCGGCGCCGGTGATGTGGAACTGGCGGATGGGGAGGGCGTCGAAAAATTCGTTGGCGACGAGATAGAGGGGGGCGTCGGCGGGAACCTCATCGATGCTGTCGGCCCAGTCGATGTCGTGCCCGGCGAGCGCGTGGGCCTGTGCGCCGCGCAGGGCGGGGCTGGTTTCGACCAGCGTGATGCGGGCGGCGTCGAGGAAGGCCGGGCGCACGGCGGCGGCGCGCAGCAGATCGGCCATCAGCGTGCCGCGGCCGGGGCCAAGCTCCACGAGGCGCAGAGCGGGCGGCATTCCCGCGCGCTGCCAGTGATCGACCAGCGTGAGGCCGATCAGTTCGCCGAAGAGCTGTGAGATTTCGGGCGCGGTGGTGAAATCGCCCGCAGCGCCGAGCGGATCGCGCGTCGCGTAGTAATGCGCGTTGGCGAGGCCCATGAAGCGGTCGAGCCGCATGGGGCCGTCCTGGGCGATCAGGCCCGCAAGGTGGCGGGCGAAATCCGTCATGCCGCTGTCGGGGCTTCCGGCGGCGTTTCCGGCTTCGCGCGGTGCGTCATCGCCCACCACAAGAAGAAGGCGGCGCCGCCGAACATCAGCGCGCTGAGCAACTGGCCCATCGAGATGATGCCGCCGCCGACGAGCTGGTCGCTGTCGCGGAAGATTTCGCCGATGATGCGGAACGCCCCGTAGAAGAAGAGGAAGGCCGCGATGACGAGGCCGGGGCGGTCGAAGGCGCGCAGGCGGGTGGCGAGCAGGCGCAGGATGATGAACAGCACGATGCCTTCCAGCGCCGCCTCGTAGAGCTGGCTGGGGTGGCGGGGAATGTCGCCGCCGGTCGGAAAGACCATCGCCCAGGGCACGTCGGTCGGCTTGCCCCAGAGTTCGCCGTTGATGAAATTGGCGAGGCGGCCGGTGAAGAGGCCGATGGGCACGACGCTGGCGACGATGTCGCCGACCCGCACCATGTCGAGCCGCTTGATGATCGAGAAGAGGATGACGGCGAGGATCACGCCGATGAGGCCGCCATGGAAGGACATGCCGCCTTCCCAGATGGCGAGCCATTTCATCGGATCGGCATAGACCTCAGGCTCGTAGATGAAGCCGTAGAAGAGGATGTAGCCGATGCGGCCGCCCAGGATGATGCCGAGCGTGACCCAGAGGATGAAATCGTCGGTCTGTTCGGCGGTGAGCGGCGGCTTGCCGCCCCAGTTGGTCCAGAGGCGTTCCGTGCGGATGAGCCGGATCGCATACCACCAGCCGAGCAGGATGCCGGCGATATAGGCGAGCGCGTACCAGCGGATCGCGACAGGCCCGATCTCGATGAGGACCGGGTCGATCTGGGGGTAGGGGAGGACCAGAGCGGGCAGAAGCTGGAGCATGAAGGCGTCCCTTGGCGGTGATGCGGGGTGCGGCAGTCACCGGAACAAGTCAAGCGCGGCGCTTTGAGGGCGGGCGGACGCACGATATAGTGACGCCATGCAGTCCTCGAACCGTTTCCTCGACGAACTCGCCAAGATGGCGACCAATGCAGCCGGCGCGGCCCGCGGCCTCCAGCAGGAGGTCGAAGCCATCGTGCGCGGCCAGGCCGAACGCCTGCTGGGGAACATGGACCTGGTGCAGCGCGACGCCTTTGAAGCCGTGAAGGCGATGGCCGCCAAGGCGCGCGAGGAGAATGCGGCGCTGGCGGCGCGGATCGAGGCGCTGGAGGCCGAGATCGGCCGGATGAAGGGCGCCTAGACCCCCAATCGGCCGGGCCGGTTGTCACCCGATCCGGTGATGAAGGTCACGTGGTTCGGGCCGTCCGGGCGGTTAAGCAACGCGCATCGCCGCGCCTGATCCGGCGCGGGCCATGAGAGGGTTGCCGTGCGCGCGTCCAAAATTCTTGTGCTTCTCGCTGCGGGGCTTCTCGCCGCCTGTGCGACCGGCCCCGTGCCGTCCGCCGACATGGCGCCTGCCGCCGCCACGGAGGCGGTGAAGGTGCGGGTGACGGTCACGCGCGACGGGCCGGACTGGCGCGCCGACTATGTCCTCGACCGCGATGCGCCGGCCTGGGCGTTCTATAATTCCTCACGGGTGATGAAGACGCGCGAGCCGTGGCGGCCGCGCGACTGGAGCGTCGTGACGCCGGGCGTCGTGCTGCAGCGTGTCGGCGAACTCGACGTGCTGCGCGCGGCGGACGGAGGCGATGTCCCGCGCGCGTTCTCGCTGCGTCTGACGCCGCGCGGCGACAATCTGGAAGCGGACTATCCGGTGCTGCTCTTCACCGACGGATCGGTGGCGCTGTTCGCAGGCGCGTTCGACATCTTCGCGCTGGATCGCGCCGACGCCGCAGGCCTGAGCGCCGCTGAGATCGCGGCGAGCCAGAAGGCCGGCATGAACGCCCATGTCACATGGAAGGATCGCGCCGGGCCGGTGCTGGTGCATGGGCAAAGGGTGGCGACGGCGACGACCGACGACGGCGGCACCTATGTCCTGTTCGGCGAGGCGCGCATCAAGGAGGCCAGCCGCGTCGTGACGGTGGCCGATCCGCAGCTGCCCGGCTGGATCGCGGCGTCGATCGAGCGTTTCTCGCCTGAGGTCGTCGATCACTATGCCGCGCGGCTGGGCAAGGGGCAGACGGACCGTCCGATGGTCATGGCGTCGTGGTACGGGCCATCCGAGGAGATCATGAGCTATGGCGGCAGCGTTCTGCCGGGGCTGATCGTGATGTCGTTCGAGGGCAAGACGCTTCTGGATGCCAATGACACGGTGCTTGCGGGCATCCGCTGGTTCATCGCGCACGAGGTCGCCCATTTCTGGCTGGGCCAGACCGTGCATGCCGAAAATCCGGACGAGTCGTGGATCACCGAGGGCGGCGCCGATTTGATGGCCGTGCGTGCGACGAAAGCGCTGGACCCCGCCTTTGACGATCTCGCCATGCTGCAGGCAGAAGTGGACGACTGCGTCACGCTGGGCGTGAAGCCGGTGGCCGGCGCGGGACAGCGCGGCGAACATAGATCGTATTATGCCTGCGGCAGCGTGCTGGCGCTGGCGGCCGAGGGGCTGCAGCGGCGCGCGACGGGCGGCGACTGGTTCGACGTCCTCAAGCCGCTGATCAATGCCCATCGCAAAGAGGGCGTGCTGACGCGCGCGGCCTGGCTGGCGCATCTCAGCGCGCTCGGCGCTTCGCCGAAGCTGACGGCGCAGATCGACGCCTTCCTGAGCGCCGGCGCGAAGAACCCGGCCGCCACGATCCGGTCGCTGTTTGACCAGACAGGCGTCGCCTACCGTATGGACAAGGGGCGTATCGTGCTGACCGCGCCAAAAGCGTGAAGCGGCGGGGCGGCGCGGCGACGGGCGGCTTATCCACAATTCGTTTTGGGGCGGTTCCGACGAATCGTTGACAAACTCAGGGCGTGCGTCTGTGTTCGGCGCATGTTCGCAATTTTAACGAATCCGGCCCTGGCATGAGCGCGTTTCTCGCCCTCGCGGAGGCGGAGCATGACAATCCGATCGACACGGTCGAGCAGCTGATCGCCGAGCAGGACTGGCCGTTCGAGCGATGCGGCGACGGCGACCTGGCGGTGTGCGTGAGCGGGTCGTGGTGCGACTACAATCTCGCCTTTGCGCGCTCGACCGAGATGGAGACGCTGACGCTGACGGCGGCGTTCGACTTCCGGGTCGCGAAGCCGCGCCGGGCCGAGCTGTGCCTGCTGCTGGCGATGATCAATGAGCGTCTGGCGCTGGGGCATTTCGATCTCGCGGCGGGCGAGGGGATGATCCTCTATCGCAACGCCGTGCCGCTGGGCGGCGGGGCGCGCACGGCGCCGGGCCAGTGCGAACAGATGCTGCAGGCGGCGCTGGATGCGTGCGAGCGTTTCTATCCGGCGTTCCAGTTCGTGCTGTGGGGCGGCAAGTCCGCCGAGGATGCGCTGGCCGGCGCGATCCTCGACTGCCGCGGCGAGGCGTGACCCCCTCCATCCTGCTGATCGGCGCAGGCCGCATGGGCGCGGCGCTGGCGCATGGCTGGATCGCCGAAGGCCGGGGGCCGGAGATCGCGGTGATCGAGCCGCATGCGGACGCCGCATTCGCCCGGACGCTGAAGAAGGCCGGGGGCAAGCTGAACCCCGCCGCGAAGCTGATCACCGCGCCGAAGGCCGTGGTGCTGGCGGTGAAGCCGCAACTTCTGGAGGGCGTGGTGCGCGAGGCGGCGCGGTTCGTGGCCGCGCGGCCGGTGTTCATCTCCATCGCGGCAGGGGTGGCGCTGAAGAAGCTGGGCGCCTGGCTGGATGAGCGCGCGGCGATCGTGCGGGCGATGCCGAACCTGCCCGCCGCCATCGGCGAGGGCGCGACGGTCGCCGCCGCCAATAGCCGCGTCAGCCGCGCGCAGAAGGCGCTGGCCGGGGCGCTGTTGAAGGCGGCGGGGACGCTGGAGTGGCTGCGCGATGAAAGCCCGATCGATGCGGTGACGGCGGTGTCGGGGTCCGGCCCCGCTTATGTGTTTCTGCTGGTCGAGGCGCTGGCGGCGGCGGGTGTCGCGGCGGGGCTGAAGCCCGAGCTGGCGCAGCGTCTGGCGCGGACGACGGTGGCAGGTTCCGGCGCGCTGCTGAACGCATGGCCGGAGCGCGATGCGGCGACGCTGCGGCGCGACGTCACCAGCCCCGGCGGGACCACCGAAGCGGCGCTGAAGGTGTTGATGGCGAAGACGGCGCTGGAGCCGCTGATGACGCGGGCGGTGAAGGCGGCCGCCAGACGGGCGCGCGAACTCGGACGCTGAACTCCAAATTTTCTGCATAGAGCGCCGGAGACGCCGCCGTCATACGGCGGAACCGTCACGCCAACCGCGCAATCCCGCCGCGTCGACTACAAGAAACCTGCAATCGGGACGTTGGCGCGCTTTACGTGCAGCTAGCGGCCCGCGCGCATGCTGTGGAGACGATTCCGGTTCAGGGTTTCTCCATGATGATAAATGTGCCGGCCGCCTTCGGGTTGGCCATCGTGACCGCGTTGACGGCGGACGCCGCAACCGCGACGGCCAATATCAATGTCAGGCTCGACATCCTGAGCGAGTGCCTGATCAACGCCGTGCCGGATATCGATTTCGGCGCCAGCGGCGTCCTCGCCGCGAATGTCGATGCGACGACGACGCTGAGCGTGCAATGCACGACCGGCACGCCCTACACGGTGGCGTTGAGCGCCGGCGCGGGCATCGGCGCGACGATCGGCGCGCGGCGGATGACCGGCCCCGCCTCGCAGACCGTCACCTATGGACTGTATCGCGATCCGGGCCATACGCAGCTCTGGGGCGTGTCGATCGGCGTCGATACGGCGGCGGGAACGGGCAATGGCGCGGCGCAGACGCTGACGGTCTATGGCCGCGTGCCGCCGCAGACGACGCCGGGGCCGGGGACATATACCGATGTCGTGGTGGCGACGGTGACGTACTAGACCGGGATGCGGATGGTGGCCTTGAGGCCGCCGAGGTCGCTGTCGCCGAGGCGGACATCGCCGCCATGGCCGCGCGCGATGTCGCGGGCGATGGCGAGGCCCAGTCCGACGCCGCCGCTGGAGAGGTTGCGGCCATCGGCATCGAGGCGGCGGAACGGCTTGAAGGCTTCCTGACGGCGCTCCGGCGGGATGCCGGGACCGTTATCCTCGACAACGACTTCCAGATCTTCCTCGGTGCGGCGGACGGTGAGGCGGACGCGGGTGCCGTATTTCATCGCGTTGTCGACGAGGTTCACGATGCAGCGCTTCAGCGCGTTGCGTTTCACGACGACGGCGAGCTTGCCAAGGGTGACGAGTTCCAGCGGCGCGCCGGATTTGCGGCGGGCCTCGTCGGCGATTTCGGCGGCGAGCGCTTCGATATCGGCCTCGGCCGGCTGCTCGCCGCCCTCGCCGCGCGCGAAGGCGAGATATTCGTCGAGCATACGCTCCATCTCGGCGATGTCGCCGAGCAGGTCTTTCCTGCAGGCCTCGTCGCCGCCCATCATGGCGAGTTCGAGCTTCATGCGGGTGAGCGGCGTGCGGAGATCGTGGCTGACGCCGGCCAGCATTTCGGTGCGCTGCGCCATCTGGCGCGCGAGGCGCTGTTTCATGCCGATGAAGGCGATGGCGGCGCGGCGAACCTCGGTGGCGCCGGCCGGTTTGAAATCCGGCACGTCGCGGCCGCGCCCGAACGCCTCGGCCGCTGCGGCGAGGCGCTGGATCGGGCGGATCTGGTTGCGGAGGAACAGGATCGCGACGCCGAGAAGGACGAAGGACAAGACCATCATCCAGAGCGGGAAGAGGTGCATGTTGATGTTGATGAAACGCTTGCGCTCGATCTGGAAACGCAGGACGCCGGCATTGTCGACCGCGACGCGCAGATCGACGAACTCGCCGAAGCGCGTGGCGTTGAACCAGTGCGGCTCGGGGATGCGGCTGTCCATTTCGAGGCTGATCTGTTCGCCGACCTGGGTGTCGGTGGTGCCGGCTTCGGTGGGCAGCGTCGCCCCTGGCAGATAGGTGACGGCCATGCCGAGACGGCCCGACGCCTCGCTGGAAAGTTCGTGGCGCTTGGCTTCCAGCGGCTCGCCCTGGATGAGCTCGATGACGAGGGTCATCTGGTCGACGACGCCGCGCGTGAGGTTGGCGGTGGTCCGCGCCTCGTGGTCGACGATGAAGAGATAGGTGACGACCGCCTGCAGCAGCACCATCGGCACGACGACGATGAGCAGCGAACGCAGGAACAGCCGGCGCGGCAGGAAGCGGCGGAGACCTGTGGCGGCGGGTTCGCGCGGCGCGGGCTTCGCGGCGGCGCGGTCGGAAGAGGGCGTCGTCATCGACAGGTCATCGACACTGGCATGGGGAAGATACTATCTGGTTCCCGCACGCAATTCGACATCGCGGAACAGGGCGCTTTGGCAGGCAAGGTCACGATCTATCACAACCCGAAATGCAGCAAATCGCGGGCGGTCCTCGAGATGCTGCAGGCGAGCGAGCGCGAGGTGATCATCGCCCCGTATCTCTATAGCGGGTGGAGCGCGGCGCTTCTGCTGCGGCTGATGCGGACAGCGGGCGTCAAGCCGCGGGATTGGCTGCGGGCCGAGGAAGCCTGGGCGGTGAAGCTGGGTCTTGGCGACCCGGCCGTTGCCGACGCGCGAATCGTGGCCGAGATGCTGGTCCATCCGGAGCTGGTGCAGCGCCCGATCGTGGAGAGCGACAAGGGCGTGAGGCTGTGCCGGCCCGCGGAGAAGGTGCTGGAGATTTTATAGCGCCTCCGCACGACCGCCCCTGGGGCGGCCATGAGGAAGCTAATTCTTCAGTTTGTAGCCGGTGCGGAACATCCACCAGATCAAAGCGATGCAGAGGGCGATGAAGGCGGCGATCATGCCGAGGCTGGAGCCGATGCCGACATCCGACTGGCCGTAGAAGCTCCAGCGGAAGCCGTTGACCAGATAGACGACCGGGTTGAACAGCGAGACCTGCTGCCAGAATTCCGGGAGCATCCTGATCGAATAGAAGCTGCCGCCCAGAAAGGTGAGCGGCATGACGATCATCATCGGGATGATCTGCATCTTCTCGAACCCGTCGGCCCAGACGCCGATCGCGAAGCCCATGAGGCAGAAGGCTATGGCGGTGAGGACGAGGAAGGCGAGCATCGCGCCGGGGTGCAGGATTTCGAACGGCACGAAGAGCCGCGCGGTGGCGAGAATGACGAAGCCGAGGATCAGCGTTTTCGTGGCCGCGGCGCCGACATAGCCGATGATGATCTCGAACGGCGAGATGGGGGCGGAGAGGATTTCGTACACCGTGCCGGTGAATTTGGGCATGTAGATGCCGAACGAGGCGTTGAAGATGCTCTCCGTCAGCAGCGAGAGCATGACGAGGCCCGGCACGATGAAGGCGGCGTAGGCGACGCCGTCGATCTCGGCCATGCGGCCGCCGATGGCCGAACCGAACACGACGAAATAGAGCGAGGTGGTGATGACGGGCGTGACGAGGCTCTGCAGCAGCGTGCGCCGCATGCGGTCCATCTCGAAGCGATAGATCGCGCGGAGGGCGTACCAGTTCATGCGCGGCGTCCCACCAGGCTGACGAAGATGTCCTCAAGCGAGGATTGCTGCGTCTGGAGATCCTTGAAGTCGATATTGAGGCCGGCGAGCTGTTTCAGCAGTTCCGGGATGCCGGTTTCATCGGCCTGGGCATCGAAGGTGTAGATGAGGTCGTGGCCGTCATGGCCAAGCTCCAGCGCCTGACCGGCGAGGGCTTCAGGTATCGCGGCCAGGGGTTCGCGCAAGGCGAGGACAAGCTGCTTGCGGCCGAGTTTGGCCATCAGCTTTTTCTTGTCCTCCACGAGGATGAGTTCGCCCTGGTCGATGACGCCGATGCGGTCGGCCATCTCCTCGGCTTCCTCGATATAGTGCGTGGTGAGGATGATGGTGACGCCGGTTTCACGAAGGGCGCGGACCATTTCCCACATGTCGCGGCGAAGCTCGACATCGACGCCTGCGGTCGGTTCATCGAGGAACAGGATGTCAGGTTCGTGGCTGAGCGCCTTGGCGATCAGCACGCGGCGCTTCATGCCGCCCGAGAGTTCCATGATGCGCGAATTGCGCTTGTCCCAGAGAGAGAGCGTCTTCAGCACTTTTTCCAGATGCGCCTGGTTGGGCGGTTTGCCGAACAGGCCGCGGCTGAAGCGGACGGTGGAGATGACGGACTCGAATGCGTTGGTGGAGAGTTCCTGCGGCACGAGGCCGATCATCGCGCGCGTCTGGCGATAGCCGGAGACGTTGTCGAAACCCGCGACCGTGACGGTGCCGGAGGTCGCCGTGACGATGCCGCAGACGGCGGAGATGAGCGTCGTCTTGCCCGCGCCGTTGGGGCCGAGCAGCGCGAAGATCTCGCCCTTGCGGATGTCGAGATCGACGCCCTTGAGGGCCTGGAAGCCCGATTTGTAGGTTTTGGTGAGGCCCTTGATGGAAAGGATCGGGGCCGATTCAGGCGCTGAACTCACGCGACACCATCGGGCACGAGGACATAACCGATGGAGCGCACCGTCTGGAGATAGAGCGGCATCTTGGGGTCGGTTTCGATCTTGCGGCGGAGGCGCGTGACCTGGACGTCGATGGAGCGTTCAAGGCCCGCGCCCGTGCGCTGGGCGAGTTCGAGGCGGCTGATCGGCTTGCCGGCGCTGGCGGAGAGGATGCGGAGGAGAGCGGTCTCGGCGCCGGTGAGTTTCACCTGGCGGCCGTCCCTGGTCATCTCGCCGCGTTCGGGATCGAAGCGGAAGCTGCCCATGCGGATTTCCTTCAGCGCCGAACGCTCGGCGCGGGCGCGGCGGCCGATGGCGGCGACGCGCAGAAGCAGCTCGCGCGGCTCGAACGGTTTGGCGAGGTAGTCGTCGGCCCCGGCCTCAAGCCCCGCGATGCGGTCGGCGCTTTCGCCGCGCGCGGTGAGGAGCAGGATCGGCACGTCGTTGGTTTTACGGAGCGAGGCGGTGAGGGCCATGCCGTCCTCGCCGGGCATCATCACGTCGAGGACGATGAGGTCGAAGGTGAAGTTGCGCAGATGCAGGCGCGCCTCTGCGGCGTCGCCCGCCATGGTGACGCGGTAGCCGTTGGTGGTGAGGAAGCGCTGAAGCAGCGTGCGGATGCGCGTGTCGTCGTCCACCACCAGGATGTGGCGGCCATCGCCTTCGACGTCGACAGGGGCGGCTGAGGGTTCGGCCATGCGCGATTCCTTACGGGCCCTGGCCGATCATGGCGAGGACGCGGCTGCGTTCGTCTTCGGTGATGAGGCCGGCCAGCACCTTGCGGAAACCGGCGACGGCATCCGGCCCGGCCTCGCGGAAGGCGCGGGCGATGCGCGTGCGCTGTCCGTTCAGGAGCCGGGCGTGGAGGACATTGCCGGCCTCGGTGAGGCGGAGCAGGCGCTGGCGGCGGTCGCGGCGGCCCTGTTTCTGGTCGATGAGGCCGCGGGCGGTGAGATCCTTCAGGACGCGGCCGAGGCTCTGCTTCGTGATCTTGAGGATTTCGAGCAGCTCGCTGACCGAAAGGTCGGGCTTGCGGCCGACGAAATGGAGCGCCCGGTGATGGGCGCGGCCGAGGCCCAGCGCCTCGAGCTCCGCGTCGGATTCGGAGATGAAATCGCGATAGCCGAAAAACAGCAGCTCGATGCCCCGGCGCAGTTCGTCCTCGCGCAGATAGAGCAGCGAGACGCCGTGGCGGCTGTCTGATTTAAGGTCAGTCATGTTGACATATATAGGCGCGGGTCTTAGCAAACGCCAAGCCCTGTGTGATCCCGAGAGGTTCCTATGTCCGCCGCGATCCTGCCCTTCGACGACCGTGATGGCTTCATCTGGTTCGACGGCAAGATGGTGCCGTGGCGCGACGCCAAGATCCACGCGCTGACCCACGGCCTGCATTACGGGTCGTGCGTGTTCGAAGGCGAGCGCGCCTATGGCGGGAAGATCTACAAATCGGCCGAGCACACCGAGAGGTTTTTCAAATCCGGCGAGCTGATGGGATTCAAGATTCCCTACGACGCCGAAACCATCCTGGCCGCCAAGGACGAGGTGGTGAAGGCCAACGGCTTCTCGGACGCCTATCTGCGGCCCGTCGCCTGGCGCGGCAGCGAGATGATGGCGGTGAGCGCGCAGCACTCGAAGATCCATGTCGCGATCGCGGCCTGGCTGTGGCCCTCGATGTTCGACCCGGCGACGAAGATGAAGGGCATCCGCCTCGATATCGCGTCGTGGAAGCGGCCCAGCCCCGAAAGCGCCCCGTGCCATGCCAAGGCCGCCGGCCTCTATATGATCTGCACGCTGTCGAAGCATGCGGCCGAGGCCAAGGGCTATCAGGACGCGCTGATGTTCGACTATCGCGGCTATGTCGCCGAGGCGACGGGCGCCAACATGTTCTTCGTGAAGGACGGCGCGATCCATACGCCGACGCCGGACTGCTTCCTCAACGGCATCACGCGCCAGTCGGTGATCGCGCTCGCCAAGGCGCGGCAGATCGAGGTGGTCGAGCGCCACATCATGCCGGAAGAGCTGTCGACGTTCACGGAAGCCTTCCTGTGCGGCACGGGCGCGGAAGTGACGCCGATCTCGGAGATCGGGCCGTACAAGTTCACGCCGGCCAAGATCAGCCAGACGCTGATGGAAGACTATGCGGCGGAAGTGCGCGGCGAGCGCAGGGCGGCGTGACGGACGAGGGAAACGAGTCGCGCGTTGTCGAGGCCATTTGGCGCGCTGACTATTCCCACTCTTACTTCGATGCGTATCACCCGTTTTACCGTCTGACGGGCAAGTCGCCGTTGGATGAGCCTGCGCAGGTGTATGGATTCAAGTGGGAGCCGGAAGAGGGCCAGAGTCAGCGGGATGCAATTGCGCGTTACGCGCGCCTGGCTGACGAAAACGCAGCGAGCGAAATCGCCTACTGGACCAATGTAAAATTTGAAGCGACGCGCGTGTGGTGGGCCGAAATGCGCGTGCTTGCAGGCATTTCGAACCCAACCGCTTTCCGCAAGGCGCTCTGGTCGGCTGTGGAGCATTCGTTTGACGACGACGTCAGGGCGATGGGCGATGCGCTTGCGAAAACGGCATCCGAAGCCGGCGTGTATCTTCCATCCAGCACGCAAATTCAGCCCGTGATGGAGGCGCTGATCGGCGAGGCTTTCAGAAATGCCGGCTACTTTGATCTTCGCCTGACCAGCGAGGTGCAGGACTACGACGTAGCGATCACGACGGACGACTTGCTGTCATCAAGGCCGGTCATGTCGTTCGTTCCGGTCAAGTACTCGACGCCGTCGGAGGCGCCCGATGTGCGGTTGCGCTATCCGATTTGGGTGCCCAGTCAAATTTACACGCCTGATCGTGCGCTGAAATGTGAGGTCGAGTACGAGGCTATTTCGACAGGTTTTTTCGGCACCGAGGCCGCGCTTGCAGCAGCTCGCCTCGATCACTTGTTCGAAGGAGAGTGGTTGTCTCGCGGTATTTGAAGGCCCAGCCACGTAGAAACCATTGGGTTGTGCCGTCCTCTCGTTCCTCGCGATTTCGGATATGGACTTCTGGTCCCAGGAGACGGGCGCGAGAACTTGGCTTGATAATAGTTATTGGCGGGGCATAATCGGGGCGGAGGTGTCCTATGCCTATCAGCGTCGATCTTGGAGCCAAGCTGGAAGAAGCGGTCGCGGAGCTCGTGTCGGAGGGCCGTTATGGCTCGAAGAGCGAGGTGCTGCGCGAGGGCGTGCGTCTGGTTCAGGAGCGCGAGAAGCGGTTTGCGGATCTGCGCGCCAAGCTGGAAGCTGGCCTCGCTGAGGCGGACGCGGGTATGCTCCGTCCTGCCGATGAAGTCTTTGATCGGCTCCGCGCGAAATACGAAGCGATGGCGAAGTGAAGGTTCGCTATACGCGCGCTGCAGAAGGCGATGTCGAAGCCATCGGCGACTGGATTGCCGAAGACAGCCCGCGTGGTGCGGTTGCTTTCATCGAACGGCTCAGCCGCGCCTGCGATGCTTTGGCTTCCATGCCGCTCGCCTATCCCGTCGAACCGGAGCTTGCCGACTTGAAGCTTCTCAAGCGGGTCGTCGGACCCTATCTCGTTTTCTACCGCGTCACTGACCATGTCGAGATCGTGCGCGTCATTCACGGCGCGCGCGACTATGCGCTCGTGTTTCGCGACGGCGACATCTAACGCCAGCGGTCTTTGGCTGTCGTGTCGCTTTCGCGGGCGTCCACCCATGCGGCGGTGCCGTCGGCCTTGTCTTCGCGCTTCCAGAAGGGGGCGTCGGTTTTCAGGTAGTCCATGAGGAAGCTGGCGGCTTCGAAGGCGGCGTGGCGGCTTTCGGAAGCCGTGGCGACGAGGACGATCTGCGCGCCGGGGGCGAGCGTGCCGACGCGGTGGACGATGAGGCTGGCTTTCAGGGGCCAGCGCTTCAGGGCTTCGGCCTCGATGGCTTCGAGAGCCGTTTCCGTCATGCCGGGATAGTGTTCGAGCGTGAGCGCGGTGATGCCGCCGCCACGGACGAGGCCGGTGAAGGTGACGACGGCGCCGATATCGTCGCGGCCGGAAGAGAGCGCAGCGAGTTCGTGCGCGGTGTCGAAATCTTCGGTCTGGATGCGGACGGGCACGTCAGTGCGTCCTTCGAGATGGCCGCTGCGCGGCCTCCTCAGGATGAGGAGGAGGGGAGCGCGTCATGGCGCTAGCCGCCCGTCATCGGGGGGAAGAAGGCGATTTCGTCGTTGGCGGCGACGGGGTCGGCGAACGATGCCTGCTCGTGGTTGATGGCGAGGCGGAGTTTCGTACGGTTGGCGAAGGCGGCGGCGTGGCCTTCGCTGCGCTGGCTGAGCCAGTCGGCCAATGCGGCGGCGGTGGTGACGGTGGCGGGCGGGGTGACGGTTTCTTCCGCCGTGCCGGTGCGTTCGCGGACCCAGGCGAAATAGAGGACGCGCATCAGTCCTCCATGTATCTGAGGCTCGCCACCAGATAGCCCCAGCCGGTGTAGACGGTGAGGGCGGCCGCGACCCAGAGACCGACGGCGCCGGCGAGATCGATATCGGGCCAGAACGGCACGAGCGGCGGCGCGGCGATGAGGACGCAGATCGCGACCATCTGGATCGCCGTCTTCAGCTTGGCGATGCGCGAGACGCGGACCTTCACCTGCGCGGCGGCGAGATATTCCCTGAGGCCCGAGAGCAGGATCTCGCGGCTGACGATCACGATGGCGGCGATGACCGTGTAGTCGTGGATGGTCGCGTCCTTCACCATCATCACCAGCGCGGCGGCGACGATGAGCTTGTCGGCGATGGGATCGAGCATTTCGCCGAGGCGCGAGCCGGTATTGGTGCGGCGGGCAAGCCAGCCGTCAAACCAGTCGGTGAGAGCGGCGACGATGAAGACGGCGAGGGCGGCCCAGCGGGCGGTATCGGTGCCGACATAGAAGAGGGCGACCATCACCGGGATCAGAACGATCCTGAGCAGCGTGAGGACGGTCGGCCAGGTGATGCGCATGGGTCGGAGTTTATGCCCGGAAGTGATCGTAAATGCGACGGGCGAGCGCCTCGCTGACGCCTTCGACGGTCGCAAGGTCGGACGCCGAGGCGTTCCGGATCGCCTTGGCCGATCCGAAATGGAGCAGAAGGGCGCGCTTTCGCCGCGCGCCGATGCCTTCGATGGCGTCGAGCGGGTTCTCGACGATGGCTTTCGAGCGGCGGGCGCGATGCGAGCCGATGGCGAAGCGGTGCGCCTCGTCACGCAGGCGCTGCAGGTAGAAGAGAACCGGGTGGTTCGGCTCCAGCATGAAGGGCTGGCGGCCGGGAAGGTGGAAGTTCTCGCGGCCCGCGTCGCGGTCCGGGCCTTTCGAGATCGCGGCGATGGTGATGCCTTCCACGCCGGACTCGCGGAAGGCCTCAAGCGCGGAGGAGAGCTGGCCGGGGCCGCCGTCGATGAGGATCAGGTCGGGCTTTTCGGGCGTGTCGTCGTCGGGCGCGGTGTCGTCGAAGATGGGCGCGTGCGCGTCGTCGCCGGTTTCCCTGATCTCCTCCTTGCCGGGAGCCAGGCGCGCGAAGCGGCGCGACAGCATCTCGCGCATCATGGCGAAGTCGTCATTGCCGGCGGCGGTCTTGATGTTGAACTTGCGGTACTGGCCCTTCTCGAAGCCCCGCGGGCCGGCGACGATCATGCCGCCGACCGGCTTCGAGCCGGAGATATGCGAGTTGTCGTAGACCTCGATGCGGCGGGGCGGGCCTTCGAGGCCGAAGACCTCCTGCACGCCCAGCAGCAATTCGGTTTCGGCGGCGCTTTCGGCCTGGCGGCGCATCAGCGCCTCGCGGGCGTTGAGAGCGGCCTGCAGGGCGATCTCGCGCTTTTCGCCGCGCTGGGGAACCGTCACCTCGATCTTGCGTCCGGCGCGCAGGGTCAGCGCCTCGGCGAGCAGTGCGCGGCCAGGGACATCGTGCGAGAGCAGGATGAGTTTCGGCGGCTCGTGGCCGTCATAGAACTGGGCGAGAAAGCTATCCAGCACCTCGTCCATCGGCGCTGCGCGATCATGACGCGGGAAGAAGGCGCGGTTGCCCCAGTTCTGTCCGGCGCGGAAGAAGAAGACCTGGATGCAGGTTTCGCCATGCGCCGCGTGGATGGCGATGACATCGGCGTCGTCGATGGTCTGCGGGTTGATGCCCTGCGTCTGCTGGATATGCGCGAGCGCCTTGATGCGGTCGCGCAGCCGCGCGGCGGATTCGAAATCGAGACTGGCGGCGGCTTCCTCCATCCGCGCACCGAGCGTTTCGGTGACGGTGCGGGAGCGGCCGGTGAGGAAGGTTTCGGCTTCGCTGACGAGGGTGGCGTAGCCCGCCTCGTCGATGCGGCCGGCGCAGGGGCCGGAGCAGCGCTTGATCTGGAAGAGGAGGCAGGGGCGCGTGCGGCTGTCGAAGACGCTGTCTGTGCAGGAGCGCAGCAGGAAGGCGCGCTGCAGCGTGTTGAGCGTGCGGCCGACCGCGCCGGCGGAGGCGAAGGGGCCGAAATAATCGCCCTTCCGCGTGCGTGCGCCGCGATGCTTCACGATCTGCGGGAAGGCGTGGTCGCGGGTGAGGAGGATGTTGGGGAAGGATTTGTCGTCGCGCAGCAGCACATTGTAGCGGGGGCGGAAGCGCTTGATGAGGTTGGCTTCCAGCAGCAGCGCTTCGGTTTCCGAGGCGGTCTGGACGAAGGCCATATCCTCCGTCGCCAGGATCATCCGGGCGATGCGGTTCGTGTGGCCCTGGCCCTTGGTATAGTTGCTGACCCGCTTTTTGAGGTCGCGCGCCTTGCCGACATAGATGACCTCACCGGCGCGATCGATCATGCGATAGACGCCGGGCGCGTTGGGCAGCGTCCGCACCTTTTCCGCGATCAGTTCGGCCCCGGTCAGAGCGCCGATTTCCGGGACTGGTGGTTGGTCGCTCATCGGGCGATCTGAACTGTGGATAAGTCTGTGGTTGAGATTCCGGCGCGGCGGCGTGTCATTCGGGCCGCTGCGGCGTGACACTAGCATGAAGTTGGGATGAACAGTCTATCCCTTTGAAAACAAATGGATAAATCGGGCGGTATCGCGCAATTTTAGGAAAAGATGTGACCTTGACGCCGATTCCATGAGTATTTCCAAGGCGTTTGAGCCTGTGAAAGAAATCTCCGCAGGCGGACGATCAGCGGCTCTGAAGGCGCTCGATTTCGACCCCGACGCTGGCGGCGTCCGGGATGATTTTCAGCTTTTCAATCCGTACACGGACCGCGTGAACCCGAGCATCTTCCAAGGCGAACGCGGCGACCCGTTCGGCCAGGGTTTCCACCAGCCGCAAATGCCCCTCGGCGACGATGGCGCGGATGCCGTTTACCACGTGCTCGTAGTCGACGACGTTCTCCAGCCGGTCCTCGATGGGGGCGCCGGATTCGGCGACGGTGAGGTCGATATTCACGCGGATCGGCTGGGCCAGGTCTTCCTCGTGGCGGTGGACCCCGATATGGGCGTCGAGCAGGAGATCGCGGACGAAGACGTGCCGGATCGCGGCGGCGGCCGAGGCGATATGGAGCGGCTGGGCGGCGGGGACGCGGGTCACGCCCGCGTCCTTGCATGGCGGCGCGTCTCATTCAAGATCGCGCCAGAAGAAGGTGATGCATGAAGAGCAGCGATACCGGTTCGGCGATGACGCCGCTGTGGGACGCAGCGCGGAGCTATCAGCGCGTGCTGCTGCGCGACCTCGTGACCGAGGTGCCGCTGGGGCTGCATCCCTGGGAGCGGCACAAGGAGCGGCCGCAGCGCATTGTGGTGAATGTGGAGCTGTTCGCGCATACGAACGGTCCGTTCGGCGGGCGCGAGACGATCGTCGACTATGACGAGATCCGCAACGAGCTGAAGCGCTGGCGCGAGCGGGACCATGTCGAGCTGATCGAGACGCTGCTGGAGGAACTGGTGGCGCTGTGTTTCCGCAATGCGCGGGTCGAGGCGTGCCGGGTGTCGATCATGAAGCCGGATATCTTCAACGAGGCGGGCGGCGCGGGCGTCGAAGCCTATCGCGTGCGGCCGTGACGTCTCCGGCGCGCGACGGATTTGCGGTCGTCACCGGCGCCGGGCGGCGGTTGGGTGCGGCGTTCGCTGAGGCGCTGGCGGGGGACGGGTGGTTCGTCCGGTTGCACTATAATGCGTCGGAGCATGATGCCGAGGAGGTGGCGAATGCGATCCGCGCCAAAGGCGGGCGGTGCGATCTGGCGCGCGCCGATCTGAAGGAGGCAGACGCCGCAGAGGCCATCCTGAAGCCGGAGGGCGAGGCGGGGTTCTGTTCGCTGCTGGTCAACAATGCGTCGATCTTCACATTCGACCGGCCGGACAGCGTGACGGCGGCGGGGCTTGCGGAGAACTATCTCGTCAACACGGCGGCGCCGGTGCTGCTGGCGCAGGCGTTCGCGGCGCAGTTGCCGGAGGGCAAAGGCGGGTTGATCGTCAATCTGCTGGACCAGAAGCTGTTCAATCTGAATCCCGATTTCTTCGCCTACACCTTGTCGAAGGCGGCGCTGGGCGCGGCCAATGTGATGCTGGCGCAGGCGCTGGCGCCGCGTATTCGCGTGAACGCCATCGCGCCGGGGATCACGTTGCCGAGCGCCGACCAGACGGAAGCCGAGTTCGCCGTGGCGCAGGCGACGCCGCCGCTCGGGCGGGGAAGCACGGCGGCGGATCTGGTGGCGGCGCTGCGGTATCTCGTGTCGGCGGAGGCGATGACCGGGCAGACGCTGATCGTCGATGGCGGGCAGAACCTGGTGCCGGCGGTGCGGGATGTGATGTTCGCGGTGCGGGAGCAGGCGTGACCAGGCCGCCGCCCCGGTCCAGGCGCACCCCGCTGGCCAGCTGGCCCGAGAAGGGTTCGGGGCTGGGGCTGGGGAGTATCTTCAAGGAGACGGCGGGGCGTGCCGGTCTGCTGTCGCGGCCTCCGGCGTTTCCGCCGCGCGAGGCGGTGCCGCGCGGGTCGGGGCAGGGCGTGCTGGTGATCCCCGGCTTTCTGACCGGGGACATCACGACGCGGCGGCTGCGGACCTTCCTGACGCGCAGCGGCTATCACGCCGAGGGCTGGAAGGGCGGGATCAATCTGGGGCCGCGCGCCAAGCCGATCCAGCGGCTGAAGTCGCGGGTGGAGAAGCTGGTGGAAGTGACGGGCGGCAAGGTGGTGCTGGCGGGGGTGAGCCTTGGCGGCGTGTTCGCGCGTGAAGTCGCCAAGATGATGCCGGACCATGTGGCGGGGGTGGCGACGCTGTGTTCGCCCATCCGTCTGCCGGTGCCGACGCCGCTGGCGCCGTTCGTGACGGCGCTGCAGCGGACCTTCGACCAGGGGCTGGTGGACGGGGCGCTGGGCGAGCCGGTGATGCCGGAGCAGCCGATGCTGGTGGTCTTCAGCAAGGATGACGGCGTGGTGGACTGGCGGACCTGCGTGCCGCCGGCGCGGGACACCATCACGGTTCTGGACCTTCCGGGAGCGCGTCACATGACGATCGGGTCCAACCCGGAGGCGCAGGAGGCGCTGGGCATTTTCCTGTCGCGCGTCTTCCCGGCCCGCGTCGTTCCGCCGCGCGGCGAAGCGGACAATTTGCGCGCCCCCTGACATGAGGCACCGTCCCGGCGACGTGACGCGGGTGGTAGGCTGTGTCGTTCTCGTTCTCAAAGGCTGCCGTCTATGGCGTGACGATGATGGTCGCGCTGGCCATCGGGCTGGCCATTTCAGGCAGCTGGTCGGGCGTGGTGATCGGCGCGGCGTCGGTGGCCGGCGGGGTGATCGGGGCGCTGGTGTTCGGGTTCATGATGCGCCGGGTGAGCGTCGATGTCGCGGGCGCGACGACGGGATCGGTCGAGGCGGCGATCCGGGGCGCCTGGGCGCTGAGGAGCTTCAAGCGATCGGAGGACCGGGGTGACGGCAGCGTGCGCTATCATCGCGGCGTCGGAATCCTGGGCGATGAATTCACCGTGGCGCCGACGGCGACGGGCGTGACACTGACGGGGCCGGCGAGCATTCTGAGCGTCGTGAAACGCAAGACGGCGGGACGTTAGAGTTCAGTGACATTCGATACGGACGGCCACGAGGCGCGGCTGCGGCGCGACGGCTTCACGATCATCCCCGATTTCCTGGACAGCGAGGGCGTCGCGGCGGTGCGCGCCGCCCTGGCCCCGTATCTGGGCAGCCATAGCGGGCGCAACGGGTTCGAGGGGTTCAGCACCGAGCGGGTCTATACGCTGGTGGCGCGGGGGCCGGTCTTCGAGGCGGCGACGGCGGACGAGCGGTTGATGGGGCTGCTCGACCGTTTTCTGCTGCCCGGCTATCTGCTGACCGCCAGTCAGGCGATCAGCATACGGCCCGGCGAAGCGGCGCAGCCGGTGCATTTTGATGACGGGTTCTATCGCATGGCGCGGCCGCGTCCGGCGATCAGCCTGTCGATGATCTGCGCGGTGGATGCGTTCACCGAAACGAACGGCGCGACGGATGTCATCCCCGGCAGCCATGCCTGGAGCAGCGAAACGGTTTCAGGCCTGCTGGGCGCGGACGGGGTGGGCGGCAAGCCGACGGCCGCGATCGAGAAGATGCTGACGCCGGTGGTGATGCCGGCAGGGGCGGCGGTGATCTTCCAGGGGACGCTGCTGCACCGGGGCGGCGCGAACCGCAGCGACAAGCCGCGGCTCGCCTTCACCAACCAGTATTGCGAGCCGTGGGCGCGGACGCAGGAGAATTTCTATCTGGGCGTCCCGCGCGAGCAGGCGGCGGCGATGAGTTCGGCGCTGAAATCGCTGCTCGGCTATAATATCTGGCCGCCCTTCATGGGACAGGTGACGGCCTCGCATCCGTTGAAAGCGCTGGAGCCGGACTGGGTGCCGCCGGTGGTGGCGCAGCGGGCCGTCTAGTCGGTGACGGGGTTCGACGGGTCTTCGGGTTTGAAGCCGAGGGCGACGCCGTTCATGCAGTAGCGCAGGCCCGTGGGAGCGGGGCCGTCCGGGAAGACGTGGCCGAGATGGGCGTCGCATTTGGCGCACTGGACCTCGACGCGGCGCATGCCGTGGGAGGTGTCCTCAACCAGCTTCACGGCGGCGCGGTCGAGCACGTCGAAGAAGGAGGGCCAGCCCGACCCGCTTTCATATTTGGTGGCGGCATCGAACAGCTCGTTGCCGCAGGCGACGCAGGTGAAGAGGCCGGGGCGCTTTTCCTTCAGCCAGGGGCCGGTGAAGGCGCGTTCGGTGCCGCCGCAGCGGGTGACGGCATAGGCCTCGGGGCTGAGTTCCGCTTTCCACTCGGCGTCGGTCTTGGCGATCTTGTCGGTCATCGGGGCGGCTCCTTCTTGTGAAGCGATATAGGGTGCCGCCCTCGCTGTTCCTAGCGCCGCAGATATTCCCGCAGGATCCCGCGTGCGCGGTGAAGCCGGGCCTTGATGGTTTCGCGGGTCGTCGAAAGACGAATCGCGATTTCGTCGATGGTGAGTTCCTCAAGATCGCGGAGAACGACGATCTCGCGATAATGCGGCGGCAAAGATTTCGATCGCGCGCGAGAGGTCGATGCGGAGGTCGTCCATGGGCAGCGTGGCGAAGCGGCGGTCCAGCGCCGCCTCTTCGGGATCGGCCTTGATGCCGGTCACCGCGCGGCCAAGGCGCAGGCAGACGCGGCTGACGGTCGTGAACAGCCAGCCTGAAATCGCGCCGGCCTGACGCAACGCCCCCACGCGGCGATAGAGGATGATGAGCGCTTCCTGCACTGCATCCTCAGCATCGCTGGTGGTGCGGCAGGCCCGCCTTGCGTAACGGCGCAGATCGCCGCGCGCCGCCGCAAGCAGATCGCCGATGGCCGCCGCATCGCCGGCCATGGCGCGGGCGACAAGGTTTGCGGGAATTCGTGGAGGCCATGCGCGCGTCCGGCTTCAGGTCTGGGGCGTCGCGCGGCCCATGACCGCGCAAGCCGGACAATAGCCCATAAGGCCCGACAGAACCGCGCCTGCGCCGGCAGCTGCGATGATGTAGCCGACGGGATCGGCGGGAAAGGCGATGAGGCCACCGGCCACCATGGCGAGGCCGGCGATCGTCCGCGCCCGGCGTTCCCAAGCGGGCAGGTTTCGTTTGAACATGGTTCTCTCCTGTCGTCGCCGGAAGGGCGGTTCGAACCAGAGAGACGGGGACGGGCCGTTCCGGTTCGCGGTGCGAAAAAAATAATTCGCGCGCCGGCGCACCGTTTGGCGATGCAGCGGCCTCTTGTCGTTGAAGCGGGCGGATATCTGCCTGGCATGGGGACGACGCAATGCGGACATTCGTACTGATTCACGGCGCTTTTCACGGAAGCTGGTGCTGGGAGGCTGTCGCGGCGCGGCTGTCGGCGGCCGGGCACCGTGTCGTCGCGGCCGACATGCCGGGCGTTGGACGACTATATCGCGCGGGCGGCCCTGTCGTGACGCTGGGCGATCAGGTCAAGGCGGTGGTCGATCTGATCGAGGCCGGCGATCTGAACGAGATCACGCTGGTGGGACATAGTCTGGGCGGCATGCACGCGACGGCGGTGGCCGACCGTTGCCGCAAGCGTATCGCTGCGGTCGTCTATCTGGACGCCATGGTGCCGCAGAACGGCGAGGCGGCGCGCGATTTCGTACCGGCCCCGATGTATCACGCGGCGCTGGAGGCGCTGCATATGGCGGGTGGCGGGCGCGAGTTGCCGGTGATTTTCCCGGCTTCGAAATTCGTGCCGTTCGAGGGCGATGCGGCGGCGCGTTTCATGTCGCAGCTGACGCCGCAGCCATTCTTCACATTCCTGGAGCCGGTGCGGCTGGTGAACCCGGCCGTCGACAGGCGGAGTTTCATCTATTGCTCGGCGATGCCGTTCGGGTTGTTCGAGCGGTTCGCGGCGGCGGCGAAGGCGGACACGGGCTGGCGCTACGATGAGCTGGCGTCCTTCCACGATGCGATGGTGACGCATCCCGATGAGGTGGCGGCGATGTTGATCGCGGCTGCCTAGGGCCGCTCAGGCGCCGGTCTTGCGGATATCCTATTTGAGAATCGTTCGCAATTGTGCGAGCCTGCGGCGAAAGCGGGGGCGAGCGATGGACGGCGCGGGAACGGACGAGCGGCGGGCGGTGACGAAGGGCGGGTTGATCACCTCGGCCGTGCTGAAGCTGCTGACGCGGCGGGCGGAGGTGAGTGCGGTCGAGGCGATCTCGCCGCGTTTCAAGCTGATCGGGCTGAGGGGCGAGGGGCTGAAAGGCGCGAACTGGGCGCCGGGGCACAAGCTGCAGGTGCAGATGAGCGGGTTTTCGTTCCGCACCTACACGCCGATCGCGTGGGACAGCGTCAGCGGCCATGCGCGGTTCCTGGCATATGCACATGGCGATAGTCCCGGCGGGCGGTGGATGACGGATTTGAGGCCCGGCGACGGCGTCACGCTGTTCGGGCCGCGCCGGTCGATGGATATGAGCTTTGACGGGCCGGTGGTCGTGACGGGCGATGAGACCGTGTTCGGACCGGCGGCGGCGCTGGTGGCCGCCGGGCGCGAGGTGCGCTGCCTGTTCGAGGTGAGCGATGCGGCGGAGAGCCGCGACGTGCTGGCGCGGATCGGCGTGAGCGATGCCCGGCTTGTGCCGCGCGCGGCGGGCGACGCGCATCACGTCGCGCTGGCGTCGGCGCTGGCCGAGATGACGGACGGCCGGGCGACCTATGTGATCGCAGGCAAGGGCGCGACCGTGCAGCGGATGGTGCGCGAATTGCGCGGGCAGGGCGTGCCGTCCGGACGGATGCGGACCAAGGCCTATTGGGTGCCGGGGAAGACAGGGATCGACTGAGCGGATTGCGGCTTGAATTATATTCGATGGAATGTATATAACATTCCTGAGAATGTAATGGAGGCCGGTCATGGCTTTGTCGCGCAGGGCGTTTATCCGGATCGCAGGCGGCGCTGCGGTGTTCGCGGCGGCGGGCGTGGGCCTGAACCGATGCGACCGGATGCCGGAGGCGGCCGTCGCGGGATGGCAGGGGCCGCCGGCGGGCGAGACGGAGCCGCGTCGGCGGGCGCTGAGCTATGCGCTGCTCGCGCCCAATCCGCACAATCTGCAGTCTTGGATCGCCGATCTGTCAGTCGCGGATGAGATCCGCCTGTTCGTCGATCCGGCGCGGCTGTTGCCGGCGACCGATCCGTTCTCGCGGCAGATCGTGGTCGGGTGCGGGTGTTTCCTGGAGACGCTTGTGCTGGCGGCGGCGATGGAAGGCTGGAAAGCCGATGTCGCGCCGGGAACAGGCGAGGATGCGATCGTCGCCGGGACGGCGCCGTTCGCGACGGTGCGGTTCGTGGCGGGTGCGCGGGACGATGCGGGCGGGCTTGGCCCCGCGATCCTGAAGCGGCGGTCGGTGAAGACGGATTATGACGGGCGGGCGCTGTCGGAGGCGCATGTCGCGTCCTTGATGGCGGCGCATGGCCTGACCAGCGGGCGCGTTTCGATCAGCAGCGAGGCGGGGCAGGTGGTGCGGCTGCGCGAGATCGGGATGGCGGCGATGCGGGTGGAGGTGAATCTCGACCGGACCTATGCGGAATCGGTGCGCGTGATGCGGATCGGCGCGAACGAGATCGCGGCGCATCGCGACGGCCTGAGCTTTCACGGGCCGATGTTCTGGTGGGCCAAGCAGTTCGGGCTGATGTCGCCCGAGGCGCAGATGGCGCCGGAGTCGATCGCGCGGAACACGGCGCGGGCCTTGCTGGATACGCAGGCCGCCTCCACCGCGACCTTCGGCTGGGTGACGACGCCCGCGAACGACCGCGCGGCGCAGATCGCGGCGGGGCGCGCCTATGCGCGGCTGAACCTGGCGGCGGCGTGGGACGGCGTGGCGCTGGCGCCGTGGAGCCAGGCGCTGCAGGAGTTTCCCGAGATGGCGGCGCAATACGCGGCGTTGCGCGCGGCGGTGGGCGCAGGGCCGGGCGAGACGGTGCAGATGTTCTTCAGGCTCGGTTATGCCGGCCTGCCCGAACCGACGCCGCGCCGGGCGCTTGACGCGATCATCAGGGCCTGAGACGCCAGGGCATGACGACGCCCGACATCGCCGACGCATTCCGCATCCTCAGCTGGATCGGCATCATCGAGCAGCTGCAGCGGACGCGGGCCGAGCGGATGCTGAAGCCGCTGGGCGTGAGCTTCGCCGAGTTTTCGATGCTGACCCATTTCAGCCATGGCCACCCGCCGGAGAAGACCGTGACCGGCATCGCCGCCGACATGCAGCAATTGCAGCCGGCGGTGACGAAGACAGTGGCGAAGCTGGTGGCCAAAGGCCTGGTGAAGGCCAGCCCCAGCGCGGCGGATGGCCGTTCGAAAGTGCTGACGCTGACCGCCAAGGGACGGGCGGCGTTCGACAAGGCGGTGGGGGCGCTGGCGCCGGCGATCGCCGAGAGCTTTGCCGGCTGGAGCGCGGCGGAGGCGCAGGCGCTGTTCGCCGGGCTGGACCGGCTGAAAATCTATCTCGACGCGCATCGCTGAGCGGCCTTGACAGCGCGCGCTGCAAGGACTATATTCTCATAACGTCCGGGATTGGGTCCAAAGGACGTTCGTGGCCGCCGGGGCGGGGCGACCCACGCCCGTCATCGCCGCGCGATGCCACGCTGCCCTGAAAGGAGGGATGTTCAGGCGCGGACGGAGGTTTCGTTGTCGTTGGCGGTTTCGCTTCTGGCGGCGTCGCGCACGGCGAGGGCGATGCGGGTCCAGACGCGGCGCTCTTCGGCTTCGCCGGCCTCGGCGAAGTGGCGGCACCAGACCAGCGCTTCGGCCCGGGCGCGATCGCCATAGCGGCGGAGGAGCGTGGTGGCGGTGCGGTCGATTTCGGCTTGCTCGCCGGGATAGATCGTCAAGGCTTCAAGTCTTCCGCGCGCCCCATCGCGCGGTCCTTTGCAGTTGCGAAGGCGGGCGGTTTAGCGGCCGGGGGCGGGGCTGTCAGGTGACAAATGCGTCAGGCAGGGGAGCCGGGAAGATTGCGTTTTGGATCAGTTAGTTACGGTGCGGCGTTCACGGTTTGATTCAGGCCCGGCGCGGCGACGGGGTTCTGCAGCACATACAGGACGTGGCGGCGGAGGGGGTGGCCTTGGGCGAGGCCCGGGTGGTCGAAATCGCCGTCGGTCAGGTGGGTCATGCCGAGGCGCTCCATGACGGCACGGGAGCGCGTATTGGCCGGGACGGTGAAGGCGTGGAGGCGAGGGGCGCGGAGTTCGGTGAAGGCGAAACCGGCGGCGGCGCGGGCGGCCTCTGTGACGTAGCCGTGGCCCTCATACGCGCGGGCGATGCGCCAGAGCAGCTCGATGGTGGGGGTGAAGGGGGCGGTGAAGCCGGGGCGGTCGAGGCCGACCATGCCGATGAAGGCCGCATCGCTCAACCGCTCGACCGCGAACTGCCCCCAGCCTCCGTTGGTTTCAAAGCGCTGGAGGATGGCGTCGACGGTGGCGTCGGACTGCGCGCGGGTGAGCGGGCCGGGGAAGTGGCGCATGGTGACGGGATCGGCGTTCAGCGCCGCGAAGGGCGCGCGGTCTGCGTCGACGAAGGGGCGGAGGCGCAGGCGGGGCGTTTCGAGCGTGGTCATTTTTTGGGGGGGGAGGAAGGGGGCGTCATGCGCCTGGGATTCGTGATCGCTCACGCGGGCAGTGTGCCGTGGTCCTCCGGCGGGGGCCAGCGGTGCGTGGCGGGGCGGCGGGTTCAGGCGTGGCGGGTTTGGCGCGTAGGGTTTAGCATGGGCCTTCCATGAGCGATGCGGTTGGCCCTGGCGATCTGGTTCTCTGCGTGAACGCGGCGCCGAACCATGTGACGGGCGAGGCTGTGCCGTTGGTCGCCGGCGAGACCTACCGGGTTTACGGCGTCTATGAGTTCGCGTGCCCCTGCGGCCGCGGGGACGCTCTGCTGGACATCAATGTGGACTTCGCCTGGTGCCAGACGCGGTTCCGGCTGCTGCCCAAGCCGAAGGCGGAGCAGAAGCCAAGGAAGGTCGAGGTGCCGAAGGAGACGGAGAAGGTTTAGGGGGCACACTCCGTTTTTTTTTGGTCGGCGGGCCGAAGAGCATCTCAGACGAAAAATCTGGAATCTTATCGACTACGCAATAGTTTGGCGGCGCGCGTGGCGCGGAATTGCCAACGTGCATCATGCCGCAGGCCATACTACTTGGCTCTCTTGAACTTACGTGATTTGAGTTGCTTCCTCCGGAAAAGAAATTGGAGATTTGAGTGAAGGCCGGCCCAGTCGAAATTGGTACTTTACTCCAAAATCGGAACCGATTTTGCGTGCCAATTTATCAACGTCATTACGTTTGGAATCGCGAAAAACAATGGGAGCCGTTTTGGCAAGATATTCGAACAAAGGCCGTCGAGCGTCTCGCCGGTCGAGAGAGGCGTTTTTCCCATTTTATGGGCGCGGTAGTCTTGGAGAGCCGCGCGAAGCCTTCTGTCAAGCAAGTTCCGTCGTTCCAAGTCGTTGACGGACAGCAGAGACTGACAACATTTCAGCTGTTCTTGACGGCGGCGCGGCACTATGCTCAGGTAATTGGCCACGACACTACCGTCGGCAATATAAATCGCTACTTGTTGAACAGCGATCCCCAACTGATGGAAGACGCCGAGGTAGAGATTTTCAAGGTTTGGCCGACGCAAACCAATCGCGCATTGTTCGTCGATATTGTGTCGTCAGAAAATCGAGCCGCGTTAAACCAAAAGTATCCTGAGTATTGGTACGCCAACGCAAGACGCGATCAGGTCAAAGAATACTCGTCTACGCCTTCGATGCTGCGCGCGTATGGATATTTCTATGATCGCATTAAGCACTCGGTGGAAACCGACGATCTAAGTGACGACCTTGTGGAAGCGCCGGAAACCGAAGCCACTGAGAGCGACGGCGTCGCTGGCGCAGTGCAGCAAGCATCGCCAAGCGAGGAAGAAACTCCTCGCGAACTTAAGCTTGACGCAATCTGGCAATCACTTCTTGAGGAGTTCAAGGTGGTTGAGATTGTGCTGGATGAAGGCGATGACGCGCAGGTTATTTCGAAACATTGAATGATCGCGGCGAACCGTTGTTGGCCGCAGACTTGGTTAGGAACAACATTTTCCAAAGGGCTGATGCGCGGCGGGAAAATGCCGAAGCCTTGTTTCAGAAGCACTGGAAGTCCTTTGAAGATGCTTCTTTTTGGGGCTTGATGGAGAAGCAGGGTCGCTACAAGAAGCAGCGGATCGAATTCTTCTTCGCGAATTTCATCGCGGCCAAGATCGCAGGCGACGTGACGATTTCGAAGCTGTTCTCTGAGTACAAGGCGTTTCTTCGTCCGCCTAAGAACAGTACGATTTCCCGTTATCCCTCCGTCGCGGCGGAGATTTAGGATCTCGAGGCGTACGGAAAAATCTACCGAGAGATCATTGAGCACGGATCGACCTCAACGTTATCAGTCTTTTCCGGTCGGCTCAGGGCTTGGGATGTTACCACCATCAACCCACTCCTTCTGCGACTCTGGGCGTGCGGGATGAGTGAGAGGGAGAAGCAAGCCTCTCTAAATGCTTTGCTTTCGTTGATTGTGAGGCGCGCAGTCTGTGGTTTGACAAACAAGAACTACAATAATCTGTTTTTGTCAGTCATTTCTGAGCTAGATAAGAAAGGGTGGTCCTATTCAAATCTCAGAGCGCATATCCTTGCCACAGCAACTGCCAGCGGTCGCTTTCCACAAGACGAAGAGTTTCAAGAAGCGATTTTGTCGAAACCGCTTTACAACACCCTAGGCCCAGCGCGTGTTAGGACAATTCTCTCTGAAATCGAAATTGCCAAGAGAGGTAACAAACAAGAGGACAAGTCGCTGCCGGCGACGCTCACCGTCGAGCACGTTTTACCTCAAACTTGGAGGACTCACTGGCCGATTACTGATGAGCCGCGGCCGACTGAGGCAGATTTTTCGCAAGCCGCTTACGCTGTTCTCGAAGACGAGACGGGCCTCGGCAGGATCGTCCGTAGAAATCGACTGCGACATGCCCTCGGCAATCTTACTTTGGTCACTCAGTCATTCAACAGTGCAGTGAGCAATTTAGCATTCGACGTAAAGCGTAAAGAGTTGGAGGAGCAGTCCATACTCATGCTCAACAAAGGCTTCACAAAACTGAATACTTGGAACGAGGACGCTATAACAGAGCGCGGCCGCAATCTGTTTGGCTATATGCGGGAGCTTTGGGCAATTCCGAAACCGCTGGAGTAAGACGCGGCGACAAATCGTAACGCGTTCATTTGTGTCGCTGGTGAACTGAGCCGACCGTAACGACAAGCGCCTACTTACTCCGGCTCCCGAACGTCTTCGGGGCGTTCGGCCGTGCCAGGCGCTTGCCCTTGAGTTTGTGGGGGCGGACTTCGAAGTCGGATTTGGCTCGGCCGGTTTTCTTTTCCGGACCGCGCTTGCCCCCCTCGACCCCTTCGGGGCCACTCCCCCCGTAAACGGGGGGAGACAAAATCTCTTCCTCGCTGCCGCCGGTGGTGCGTTCTCGTTTGGGGATGGCGCCGCGCGAGCGGCGGCCGGTGCTGCCCCCTCCGACGGCTTCGCCGCCACCTCCCCCGTGGCCGGTGGAGGATGAGAGGGATTTGCCGCGTCGCAGATCGTCGACCGACATGTCGGCGGATTTGCGTTCTATGGTTTGCTGTCTTGCGAGCGGGTCGTCGGCGATGGCGAGTTCGGTGGCTTGCAGGCGGCGGATTTCGTCGCGGAGGCGGCCGGCTTCCTCGAATTCGAGATTGCTGGCGGCGGACTGCATGCGGCGTTCGAGTTCGGCGATGTGGGCGCGCAGGTTGTGGCCGATGAACGGGGCGGCGTCGTCGGCGAAGCCGGCCTCGACCGTCACGTGGTCCTGTTCATAGACGCTGCCCAGAATGTTCTGGATGTCGCGCTTGATGGTGGTGGGCGTGATGCCGTTGGCCTCGTTATAGGCCTTCTGCTTTTCGCGGCGGCGGTCGGTCTCGGCCATCGCGCGCTCCATCGAGCCGGTGATCGTGTCGGCGTAGAGGATGACCTTGCCGTCGACATTGCGGGCGGCGCGGCCGATGGTCTGGATGAGCGAGGTTTCCGAACGCAGGAAGCCTTCCTTGTCGGCATCGAGGATGGCGACGAGGGCGCATTCGGGAATGTCGAGGCCTTCGCGCAGCAGGTTGATGCCGATGAGGACATCGAAGGCGCCGAGGCGGAGATCGCGGATGATCTCGATGCGCTCCAGCGTCTCGACATCGGAGTGCATGTAGCGCACGCGGATGCCCTGTTCGTGCATGTACTCGGTGAGGTCTTCGGCCATGCGCTTGGTGAGCGTGGTGACGAGGGCGCGGTAGCCTTCGCGCGCGACGCGCTTGCACTCGTCGATGAGGTCGTCGACCTGGCTTTCGACCGGGCGGATCTCGACCGGCGGGTCGATGAGGCCGGTGGGGCGGATGACCTGCTCGGTGAAGACGCCGCCGGTGCGTTCCAGCTCCCAGTCGCCGGGGGTGGCGGAGACATAGACGGAGGGCGGGCGCATGGCGTCCCACTCCTCGAATTTGAGCGGGCGGTTATCCATGCAGGAGGGGAGGCGGAAGCCGTATTCGGCCAGCGTCGATTTGCGCCGGAAGTCGCCGCGATACATGGCGCCGATCTGCGGCACGGTGACGTGGCTCTCGTCCGCGAAGACGAGGGCGTTGTCGGGGATGTATTCGAACAGCGTCGGCGGCGGCTCGCCCGGACGGCGGCCGGTGAGCCAGCGGGAGTAGTTCTCGATGCCGGCGCAGGAGCCGGTGGCGGCGATCATCTCAAGATCGAACTCGGTGCGCTGTTCGAGGCGCTGAGCCTCCAGCAGCTTGCCGCGCTTGCGGAAGTCTTCCAGCGTGACGATCAGCTCTTCCTTGATGCCTTTGATGGCCTGGTTGAGCGTGGGGCGCGGGGTGACGTAGTGGGAGTTCGCGTAGAACTTCACCTGGTCGAGCTTTGCGGTCTTGTGGCCGGTGAGCGGGTCGAATTCGGTGATCTGTTCGATCTCGTCGCCGAAGAGTTCGATGCGCCAGGCGCGGTCTTCCTGGTGGGCGGGGAAGAGGTCGATCGTGTCGCCGCGCACGCGGAAGCAGCCGCGCGCGAAGGCGGCGTCGTTGCGGCGGTATTGCAGCGCGGTGAGATCGGCGAGGAATTTGTTGCGGTCGAGACGTTCGCCGGTGCGGACGGTGAAGGTCATCGCGGTGTAGGTCTCCACCGCGCCGATGCCGTAGATGCAGGAGACGGAGGCGACGATGATGACGTCGTCGCGTTCGAGGATCGCCCGCGTGGCGCTGTGGCGCATGCGGTCGATCTGCTCGTTCACCGAGCTTTCCTTCTCGATATAGGTGTCGGTCCGGGGGACGTAGGCCTCGGGCTGGTAGTAGTCGTAGTAGGAGACGAAATACTCGACCGCGTTCTCCGGGAAGAACGACTTGAACTCGGCGTAGAGCTGGGCGGCGAGGGTTTTATTGGGCGCGAGGATGAGGGCGGGGCGCTGGGTCTGCTGGATGACCTGCGCCATCGTGTAGGTCTTGCCCGAGCCGGTGACGCCGAGCAGCACCTGGTCGCGTTCGCCCTGGATGGTGATGCCGTCGACGAGATCCTTGATGGCGGTGGGCTGGTCGCCTTTCGGCTCGAAGGGGCTGACGAGCCTGAACGGACGCCCGCCTTCGGACTTCGCCGGGCGTTCGGGGCGATGGGGCATCCACAGCGCGCCCTGATGGTCGAAATGGGCGGCAGCGTCCTGGAAGCCGGGCGTGGTCTTGGGCATGGAACGAAGTATGAACGAGAAAGGCCGCAGGCGGAAGACCTGCGGCCCTGTCTATGTAGGAACGGCCGGAGCCGAAATCAGATGCCGAGTTCTTTCTTCACGGCGTCGATCTGGGTGCAGTACCAGCCCGGACCCTTGCCTTCGCCCTTTTCGGAGGCGTTGGCCTCGCTATTGGCTTTGGCGAGTTTTTCGGCCGCCTGCTGCGCCTGTTCGGCGGTGATCTTTCCTTCGATCACGGCCTGCGAAATATCGGCGAAGGCCTTTTCCACATAGGCCGCCGTGGCGTCGATATCGCCCTTCTTGCAGACCGCGTGCGCCGTCTCGGCCGAGCCGCTGTCGCCGCAGCCTGCCAAAGCCAGAATGGCCGCCCCGGCGACCGCCATCATCATGCGTTTCATCAAAGCTCTCCCTGCAAATCGCGACGCGAACCGGGGGCGGCGCGCGCCGCCGTCGACAAAAAGTTCAGTCAAAACCCCCAACGCCGGACGCCCGGAGAAACCCGGACGCCGGCGGCAGACGGAGAGACATGAGGGGGAGCTGCCCAGATTGCGCGCGCGATTCCCCTGACACCCCTCCGCTGGCCAGGGTGCCCAGGCAGAACGGGCGGGGCTACCCGTCAGGGCGCGACAAAACTTCCCAGCAAGGGCGGGGGCAGCGGGGACGGTTAGAAACCGTAATCGGCGCGGAGTTCGTCGAGGCCTTTGCAGAAGGCGCCGAAATCGTCGGCCGAGAGATCGGTCGTGAGCGCGTTCAGGGTCTTCTGGATGTCGGTCATGGCGGCGGCGTCCAGCTTGCCGGCCTGGCTCGCAGCCGTCATGTCGGCGGCGAAGCGGTCGAGATAGGCCTGGGCCGAAGCCTCGTCAGTGCAGACCGGGTGCTGGGCGGCCGCCGCGCCGGTGAGCGCGAAGGCGAGGAGGGCGGCGGCGGCAAACCTGGACATGGGACACTCCACGGGGGACTCGAAGCGGGGGACTCGAAACTCGTGCGGGTCATCCTACTGATAAATCAGGCGGAATCACGACGGCGCGGTTCATCCGCCGTTCATTTGCACAAACGAAAAGGCGGGGCACGAGGCCCCGCCTTGCCGCATTCATAACGCTCGAAGCGTGGCTTAGATGCCGTACTTCTTGCGGACGTCGTCGAGCTTCGTGCAGAGGGCGCCGTAGTCGCCTTCCTTCACGCCTTCGGTGATCTTGCCCATGTCGGCCTGCAGTTCGCCGGCCTTGGCCGGATCGATCTTCGCGGCGTTGGCGATCATGTCGTTCGTGAACTTCTCGAAATAGGCCTTCGTCGAGGCTTCGTCCTTGCATTCGGCGTGCGACGAGCTGCCGCCGCAGGCGGACAGCAGGACAGCGCCGGCCAGCAGGGCAGCGGTACCAAAAATCTTCATGACAAGTGTCTCCCCTTGAGAGGCGCTGAGTTTGGCATGCTCACGGACGCGTGAGAAGCACATTGCGCCGCAACACGCAGCCATTACGCGGATTCGGGGCGGAGTTATGTCCCCGCAACCGCGACCTTTCGCCGCGATGACCAGCCGTCAGCGGCTGACCACACGGTAGCGGGCCAGTTCAATCTGGGCGTCCTCAAACTCCGGATCGGCAGCGACGATCTGTTTCAGGTCGCGATAGGCGGACTTCGTGTCGCCCAGCGCCTCGCTGGCGATGGCGCGGTTGAAAAGGCCGCTGAGCAGGACGCGGCCCCGCGCACGCGGCAACGCCTCGTCCAGAATGTCGCGCGCCTCGGCGAAGCGATCGAGCCGGATCAGGGCGGCCGAGCGATTGACCGTCGCCTCCTCCAGATCGGGAATGATGGCGAGGGCGGCGTCGGTGTCGGCCAGCGCGTCATCCGTGCGGTGATAGGCCAGCAGCATCACGCTGCGATTGACGTGCGTGGCCGCACGGTCGTGGGTGCTGAGCGCCGCGGTCCGGAGGGCCTCATCGCAGGCCTGGAGGCCGGCGCGGTTCGCCTTGCCGGCCTTGGAGGCGAGGTAGCAGACCTTTTCGGGGCCGGAGCCGATCACCATGACCGCAGCATTGGCGGCAGGGATGGCGGCGGCGAAGGCAACCAACGCAACGAAACGGGATATACGCATGACGGACCCCCATTCTTGTGGTGCGCAAAAAGCGGGTTGAAGATACCACAACTTCTGCGGGTGGGGCCGCGACAAAGGAGCCGTCCATGCTGATTGTGATCGCCGAGGCGGAAGTGCCGGAGGGAAGCCGTGCGGGGATGATCGCGGCTGGAACGGCGATGGTGACGGCCTCGCGGCAGGAGGCGGGGTGTCTCGGCTATGACTATGCCTGGGACATCCTGGAGCCGAACGTGATGCGAATCCGCGAGTTGTGGAAGGACGAGGCGGCCCTGCGATTCCACTTCCAGACGCCGCATATGGCCGCGTTCCTGGGCGCCTTGAGGGCCGACAGGGCGGTGAAGACCAGAATCGTCGTTTACGAAGGCGGAAATCCGCACGAAATCGGCCGCTACGCGGTTCCGTGAACGTCAACGCCGCGCGGCGCTGGCTTTCGGGGCATCGCCCCCTGTATGTTCCGCGCTTCTCATGATCGCCTTAGAACTCCTTTCCGTCGCCGTTCTGATTATTCTCAACGGCTTCTTCGCAATGTCCGAACTGGCCATCGTGTCGTCGCGCCGCATGCGGCTGGTGGCGATGGCCGAGCAGGGTCATCCCGGCGCCAAAGTCGCGCTGCAGCTTTTCGACGAGCCGAGCCGGTTTCTGTCGGCCGTGCAGATCGGCATCACGCTGGTCGGCACGCTGGCCGCCGCCGTGTCCGGCGCGACGCTGGCCGAGCGCTTCGGCGGGTTCCTGAACGAGTTCGCCTGGATCAATCCGCGCGGCGAGACCATCGCCTTCATCGCGGTCGTCGTGATGATCACCATCCTGTCGGTGATCTTCGGCGAGCTGGTGCCGAAGCGCATCGCGCTGGCGGCGCCGGAGCGCATCGCCTCGATGGTGTCGCGACCGCTGAACTTCATCGCCAGGGCGGCGCGGCCGCTGGTCGTCTTCATGCAATGGGCGAGCGCCGCGACGCTGTGGCTGCTGCGCGTGAAGACGACGCCCAATCAGGGCGTGACGGAAGAAGAGGTGAAGACCGTTCTTGCCGAAGGCGCCGAAGCGGGCGTCATCGAGCAGGAAGAGCGCCGCATGATGGAAGAGGTGCTGCGCCTCGCCGACCGCAGCGTCGAGAGCATCATGGTGCCGCGCCGCGATATCTACTGGATCGACCTCGGCGACGGGGAAGAGAAGGTGAAGCAGGAAATCCGCGAGAGCAGCTATTCACGCATCCTGGTGGGCCAGGACGGGGCGATCGACGAGCCGCTGGGCGTCGTGATGAAGAAAGACCTGCTGGACGCCATTCTCGCCGGCAAGCCGTTCGACGTGCGCGCCGCGCTGCAGCAGCCGATCTATGTGCCGGAAAGCGCGACGGCGCTGAACGTGCTGCAGCTCTTCAAGACGCAGCCGGTGCATTTCGGCATTGTCGTGGACGAGTACGGCTCGATCCAGGGCATCGTGACGCCGAACGATCTGATGAGCGCCATCGCGGGCGATCTGCAGGAAGACGATGCGCCGGCGACGCCGTCGGTGCTGGCGCGGCAGGACGGGACTTATCTGGTGGACGGGCGCTGCGACCTGTCCGAACTGGAGGACGCGCTGGGCCTGAAGCTGGACGATGCCGATTTCCACACCGCCGCGGGCCTTGCGCTGGAGGCGTTCAAGCGCCTGCCGCGCGAAGGCGAGATCGCGACGTGGGAAGAATGGTCCATCGAGGTGATGGACATGGACGGCCCGCGTATCGACAAGCTGCTGTTCAAGAAGATTCTGATCAGGCAGCGTTCTGCGCCCCGGCGACAAAAGAGCGGCGTGCGGAATTGTCCGCGCGCCGCGTTTTCGCCTAGCGTTTGGTGGCGGCGGTCGAATCCGGATTGCGGAGCAGCGAGCCGGGCGCCGATTTCAGTTCGCAGATCACGTTGGGCTTCGGCGCGAGATCGGCGTCGCTGCGGACGTTGAAGGCGCGGCACTTGCTGTCGCCGTCGCAGGCCTTGGCGCAGCGGGTGATGCCGCCATCGCCTTTCGCGACATAGTTCCAGGACGAATAGGCCGCGCCCGAGACTTCCGATCCCTCGCTGATGAGGAACTGGCCCCAGAACGCATCAGCCGACGGTTCGCCCGGCTGGTAGGGCGGCGGGGCGGGGGGGCCGGAGGTGTCCGGCGTGCGGGGGATCACCTGTTCGTCCGGATCGGGCGCGGGCGATGAGCGGCCGATAGCGCCGGAAATGAACTCGGCGTCCCAGACGAGGGTGGGTTCATTGGGCAGCAGTTCGCAGCGGGACTGGCCCTCGCCGGGAAGCGCGCGCTGGTAGTTCCAGGCATAGCAGCGGATGTCGCCGCGGCAGGCCTCGCGGCAGGCGGCGGCGTCACCGGCGCGGACGCCGACGGTGGAATAGGGCGGGCCGTCGTAACGGGTGCCGTCGGACATGCCGGACGAGATGGTTTCGGCGGCGGCGGGCGTCGCCAGCGCTGCGGCAAGGATGAGAGTTCTTGAGAAGGCGCATCTTGGAATCCTGTCGTTTCGGCCCCTGACGGACGAAGCTTAGCTGAAAACGCGGCAAAGTTCCCAAAGGTTCCCCGAATGGAAGCTGAACGCCGCCGCACATGACGGGGAATTCACGCTGCCATCCGCCGTGTTCCGGCGTTGACCCTCTGACTGCACGGCGGGCCGGGCCATCCGGCCCATCGACGTGCAGGCGAATTTCATCCGAAGGAGGACTTCATGCGGAAACTCGCATTCGCCGCCCTGATCGCCACGGCCGGCGCGTTCAGCGCCTATGCCCAGACGACGCCCGATCCGGCCGTGCCCGATCCGAGCGCGCCGACGGCGCCGGGCGAAACTTCGGCCCCCGAAGCCGGCGCCGAAGTGAGGGCCGAGAAGCAGACCATCGCCGAACTGGCGATGGCCGATGAGCGCTTTGCGACGCTGGCGACGGCGCTGCAGGCGGCGGGTCTGGACGAGACGCTGCAGGCGTCGGGCCCATTCACGGTGTTCGCGCCGACGAATGACGCGTTTGCGGCGGCCGGCAGCGACAAGGTGGAAGCCTGGCTGAAGCCGGAGAACAAGGCCGCGCTGACCGACACGCTGAGCTATCACGTGGTGGCCGGGGCGATCCGCTCGCAGGATCTCACCGAAGGCACGACGGAGGTGCCGACATTGCAGGGCGGCAAGCTGATCATCGTAAAGTCGGCTGACGGCGTGACCGTCAACGGCGCCAAGGTGGTGGAGGCCGACATCACCGGCTCGAACGGCGTGATCCATGCGATCGACGCCGTGGTGACGCCGCCGGAAAAAGCGACGCAGTAAGCGGTTCCTGGTCGAGACAAAAGGCGCCCCGCCGGGTTTTCGGCGGGGCGCTTGCTTGTGCGCGGGGCTGCGGCACAGTCCGGCGAGTTTGACCCTCGCCGGATTCGCCATGCCCGTTTCGATTTCCACGATCCTGCTGCTGACCATTTCGAACATCTTCATGACGTTCGCCTGGTACGGGCATCTGAAGTTCAAGGACCAGCCGCTGTGGATCGTGGTGTTCGCGAGCTGGGGCATCGCGTTCGTCGAATACTGGTTCGCGGTGCCGGCGAACCGGTATGGCTCGGCGGTCTATTCGCCGGCGGAGCTGAAAGGCATCCAGGAGATCTGCACGCTGGTGGTGTTCGCGGTTTTCGCGTGGGCCTATCTCGGCGAGACGTTCAAATGGAACCACGCGGTCGGGTTCGCGCTTCTGGTGGCGGCCGCGTTCTTCATTTTCTACGATCGCTGACGTGACGCTGACCATCGGGTTCGACGCGCTGATCTATGGCTGGCCGCCGGGCGGCATCGCCACCTATCAGACGCAGCTGATGGCGGCGCTGAAGCAGGAAGAGGGCATACGCATCGCCTTTTCGGGCGGGTATGGCGAGGGGCCGCCGGGGGTGAAGCGGCGCTTCATCGGGCGGCGGCGGACGGCCTTCGCCGCGAACATGGCGCGGGCGGCGTTCTGGAAGTCGGACATCCACCATTCGACCGCCTTCTGGCAGCCGCCGATGCTGAACGCCAAAGCGCGGGTGCTGACAGTCCACGACATGATCCCCGAAAAATGGGGCGATCGCTTTCCGGCGATTGCCGGGGCGCACTACGCCAAGCGCAGGCTGGCCGCGCGTGCGGACGCCATCGTCGTGCCGAGCCGGGCGACGCGGGACGATGTGCTGGAATTGTGGAAGCTGCCGGAGGACCGGGTGATCGTGACGCCGGAGGCGGCGGCGCCGTCGCGGATCGTGCCGGGCGGGTGGTTCGCGAAGAATAGCGGGCGCTATGTGCTGATCGTCGGGCGGCGCGGGCATTACAAGAACGTGCTGCCGATGATCCCGGCGATCGGGCGGGCGCTGAGCGCCGATCCGTCGCTGATGCTGGTGCTGGCGGGCGGGGGCAAGCCGACGGACGAGGAGCGCGCGGCGCTGGCCGGGGCGGGACTGGCGGCGCGGACGGCGCAGACGCAGGTGTCGGACGACGAGCTGATCGCCGCCTACGCCCATGCGATCTGCCTGATCGCGCCGTCGCTGGCCGAGGGCTTCGGGTTGCCGGTGCTGGAGGCGATGCAGTACGGCGCGCCGGTGGTGGCGTCCGCCATCGCCGCGCAGCGCGAGGTGGCCGGCGAGGCGGCGCTGTGGTTCGACCCGGCCGATGGCGGGACGCTGGAGGCGCAGCTCGTACGCGTGCTGCACGACGAAACGCTGCGCGAGAGTTTGCGTCTGGCGGGGCGAGCGCAGGCAGCCGGATATTCGTGGCAGGCGACGGCAGCGGCGACGGCTGCAGTGTACCGGATGGTGGCGGGCCGGTGAGGCGCGGCTTCAGGCGGCCGCCTTCTCCAGCGGCAGAACCGGGCCGGTGCGGCGCCATGTGCGATCAAGCATGACAAGCGCGCCGCCGAGCATCGCCGCAATCATGATGGCGAGAACCAGACGGCCCCAACCCGCCGATGCGTCTGACCCGGCGGCGCCCGAAATCAGCACCGGGCGCGCGGCGGGCGGCGTGTAGGTTCGGGTGTAGGAGGGGGTATAGCGCGGCGTCGCCACCTGCACGGCGGCCAGAGCCGGCAATGCGCGCATCTCGACATGCCCGGGCACCAGGCGCACACGGGTTTCCTCCAGCGCGGCAGCAGCATCGGCAAGGCGGGCTGCGCCTTCCTCGAGCGCGGTGCGTTCGGCCTCGGTCATCACGAAGCGCTGGGCGTCGTAGATGGGGCGGGGGGCGGCCGTCTGGGCGTTGGCCGACAGGAGCAGGAAGAACGCCGCCGCGATGGCCACAAGGACCGGCAGCCACACGTCGAGCCCGGCCTCGGACGGTTCGGCGGCCGCTCGGATACGGGTCGTGCGGTCGTCGTTCATGGCGCTCCCCTGCTCGATATGCGTGGAGCGTCACTTCGCAGGGTGAATGCGGCGGCGCGGAAGCCCAAATAGGGCCGAAATGCGGCAGCGCGCTTTTCGTGCGCGCCGTCACCTGATATGCGCTCGCGCGTTCAATTTTCTTCTCAGACGAGTCACGACGATGTCCGCCGCCCTGCCGCCCGGCTTCCTGAGCCGCGCCCTCGACCGCATCAAGCCCTCCGCCACCATCGCGGTGACGCAGAAGGCGCGCGATCTGAAAGCGGCTGGCCGCGACGTGATCGGCCTGGGCGCGGGCGAGCCGGACTTCGACACGCCGGACAACATCAAGGAAGCCGGGATCAAGGCGATCCGCGACGGCAAGACGAAATACGAGCCGGTCGAGGGCATCCCCGAGCTGCGCAAGGCCATCGCCGCGAAGTTCAAGCGCGAGAACAATCTGGACTACACGCCGGCGCAGACCTTCGTCGCGCCGGGCGGCAAGGCGATCATCTACAACGCCTTCATGGCGACGCTGAACCCGGGCGACGAGGTGATCATCCCGGCGCCCTACTGGGTGAGCTATCCTGATATCGTGCTGCTGGCGGGCGCCGAGCCGGTGGTTCTGAAGACGACGGCCGAGAACGGTTTTCGCCTGACGGCGGCGCAGCTTGAGGCGGCGATCACGCCTAGGACCAAGTGGTTTCTGCTGAACGGGCCGTCGAACCCGTCGGGCGCTTGCTACAGCCGCGAAGACCTGCAGGCGCTGGCGGACGTGCTGCTGCGCCATCCGCATGTGTGGGTGCTGACCGACGATATGTACGAACACCTCGTCTATGACGGGTTCAAGTTCTGCACGATCGCCGAAGTCGAGCCGAAGCTCTACGAGCGGACGCTGACGATGAACGGCGTCTCCAAGGCCTATGCGATGACCGGCTGGCGCATCGGCTATTGCGCCGGGCCGGAGCCGCTGATCAAGGCGATGGCGAAGCTGCAGTCGCAGTCGGCGAGCAATGTCGCCGGCATGAACCAGTGGGCGGCGGTGGAAGCGCTGAACGGTCCGCAGGACTTCATCAAGGAGCGCGCGGCGGTGTTCGAGCAGCGCCGCGATCTGGTGGTCTCGATGCTGAACCAGGCGACGGGGCTGGTGTGCCCCAAGCCGGAGGGGGCGTTCTATGTGTATCCGTCCTGCGCCGGAACGATCGGCAAGACCGCGCCGTCGGGCAAGGTGATCGAGAGCGACGACGATTTCGTTTCCGAGCTGCTGGAAACGGAGAGCGTCGCGGTGGTGCAGGGTTCGGCGTTCGGCCTCTCGCCGTTCTTCCGCATCTCCTATGCGACCTCGACCGAGGCGCTGACGAAAGCGTGCGAGCGCATCCAGCGGTTCTGCGCGAGCTTGAAGTAAGGCGTGGATGGTCCGCCTTCGCGGACCATCACGGGGGAGTGGCGTCGCAATTCAGGGTGCGGCAAGGACCGCCACGCGACCTGCCGCCGCAAGGTCAGTCGAAGGCGGTGTCTTCGGGCGTCATGGAGCTGCGATAGTCGAAGCGCCGGAGCTGCCAGACGAGATACTGGCCGGCCCTGTCGGGCAGGATTTCGACCCGCATGGTGGTGGGCGTCGAGCAGCCGGCGATCTCCTGAAAATCGCCGAGCCAGGTGCGGACCGTATGCGAGGGCGCCTGCATGTCGGTGGCGATGATCGCCCCGTCCTCGCCGATATAGAGGATATAGGGGCGCCCGCCCTGGGGGGTGAGCGAGATCGCGGCGATGGCGTTGACGACGCCGGCGGGGACTTCAGCGAGCGTCACCGCCGCGCCGCCATGATCGGAGGCGCGCAGATCGCCCAGCGCGACCCAGGCGCTGGTGATGTCCTCCGGCGGCACCTCATCCGACGCGAGCGGCTGAAGCGCGCAGGATTCGGCGGCATCGGCCGAGCAGGCATAGAACTGGCCATCGCCATAGGCGAAGCGGGTGACGCGCCAGATGCCCTCCGTGTCAGGCCTGGTCTGGCGGATGATCGAGACATAGCGGCGGCGGCTGCGATCCACCGCCGTCACCTGTTCCGACGCCGCGCCCGTGAGGTCCGAGACCGGCGACGAGCGATGGATGACCCAGCCCTGGGCCGTCTCGAAGGCCGGGCAGGGCTTGGCGGCGAGGGCTTTCTTCAGGATCGCCGCGGCGTCGGCGGCAGGCTCCGCAGCCGCCGGCAGGGCGGCCATCAGAGCGGCCAGGGCGAGGCCGAAGCGGGCGGAAATGCGAGTCACGGGCGCGACACTAAACGAGGCCGCCGGGCTGCGCACGGGCTGCGCGTTCTGACGCATCCCCGAAATGGGGGATGAGGGATAGGTTTTCGATCCGGGATGGCGCGGACATTGTCCGATATGCGGGGAATTGCATGAAGTCGCTGATCGTTTCGCTGCTGGCCGCACTGCGCTGATGTCTGTCGCCGCTGCGGCGACGCCGAAGAACGCGCTGGGTGCGATTGCGGTGTCGCCGGATGGGGCGATGGTCGTCGCGCTGGGCGACAACCGGGTTCTGTATGTCGTCGATCCGGCGACGCTGGAGGTGAAGCAGCGTATCTCGCTGAACCTCAATCCGCTGGAGGCGGTGTTCAGCAAGGACGGCCAGACGCTGGCGGTGTGGGATACGGATGCGCGGCTCACCTTCTTCGCCGCGTCGGACTGGAGCGTGAAGGCGACAGTCGAAGGCGCCGAGGCGGTGGCGTTTGCGGCGGACGGCGATGTCGTCGCCGCGATGGGGCGCGCCGGCTATGACGCCGATGCGTCGACGCCGGTGATCATCTATGCGCTGGGCGACGGATCGAAGAAGGCGGAAGGCAGCCTGAAGGGCAAGGGCGCCTCGATCGTCGCCGCAGCAGACGGCACGTCCTATGCCGTGCTGACGGAGCGCACCGAAACGACGGCCGAGACCAAGACTGACGCGCCTGCCGATCTCGACGGCGCTGCGGAGGCCGAGTTCGAGCAGAAGAACGACGGGTATGCGTCGGATGTCGTGCGCCTGGACGGGTCGGGCAACGAGACCGGCCGGGCGACCACCTGGTACGGTACCTATGACGCGCTGTCGGGTTCGATCGTGGACGGGACGGCCTATTTCGCCGGCTACAGCAATGTGAACCTGAAGGTCACGGCGGATGGGACGGCGTCGGTGTTCGTGTTGCCGGTCAGCTATCTCTATGGTTTCGGCGTGTCGCGCGACGGAAAGACCTTCGCCGGCGGCTCTCTGCGCGACGGATCGACCTATGCCGCCGCAGACGGCGCGAGCAAGACGTTCGAAGCCGACCAGAGGGAAGGCTGGCCGGAATACTTCGAGGGCTTCGGCTTCGCGCCGGATGGGTCGGTCTATGGCGGCACGACCGCCTATCGTGTGATCCATGTCGGACCGGATGGCGTCATCAGGACGATGAAGCCGGTCTTCTAGATACCGCCCGCTATCGCGGGAAGGGCGAGCCGAGGCGTGCGGCGATCCGGCCGCCGGCGCATCCCGTGACGGTCCATTCCCGGACGTTGCGACGTTTCGTCTGGAACGGCCCGTTCGCTGCAATGCAGCGACTCATTTGCTTGCAGTCGCGCCGAAAGAGGCGTGACGTTACGGCATCGGGAAGGCCTCCACGCCGCTCTCGCGCGCGCCTCTCCGGCTCATCAGAGCGCAGTCACTGCGTCTGAGGTGCTGCGCTCTTCACGCTCGACCGCGAAGAGGAGACACGCATGAGCGAATCCAACGCCAAAGGCATCAAAACCGGCAGACAAGATGGCGGGCCGAAGAATTGCGGCCCGCGCATGATCGCGATCGTCGGGCCTTACGGGTCCGGCAAGACATCCCTTCTGGAGAGCCTGCTGCATGCGACCGGCGCGACGACGCGCAAGGGCGCAGTGAGCGCGGGCAATACTGTCGGCGACGCCAGCGCCGAGGCGCGCGCGCGGCAGATGTCGACCGAACCCAATGCCGTGGTGACGAGCTGGCTGGGCGACAGCTATGCCTTTGTCGATTGCCCCGGCTCGATCGAGTTCCTGGCCGACACGCTGAACGCCGTCGCGGCCTGCGACGCGGCGATCGTGGTGGCTGAGCCAGATCCGGCGAAGGCGCTGATGCTGCAGCCTTATCTGAAGGCGCTGGAGGCGGCGGGCGTGCCGCGCATGATCTTCGTCAACAAGATCGACAAGGCGAAGGGACGGATGGCCGAGCTGCTGGAAAGCCTGCAGCCGATGAGCGCCGCGCCGCTGGTGCTGCGTCAGGTGCCGATCCGCGAGGGCGGGCAGGTGACCGGCTTCGTCGATCTGGCGATGGAGCGGGCGTATCACTACCGCGATCACGCGCCGTCCGAGATCGTGGCGATGCCGGGCGATCTGGCCGAGCGCGAGAAGTCGGCGCGTTACCAGATGCTGGAGACGCTGGCCGATCATGACGATCATCTGATGGAAGAGCTGCTGAGCGATATCGAGCCGCCGCAGGACGAGGTCTTCGCTGATCTGGTGAAGGAGACAGGTGCGGGACAGATCGTGCCGGTGCTGATGGGCAGCGCCGAGAACGACAATGGCGTGCGGCGTCTGCTGAAGGCGCTGCGTCACGACGTGCCGGATGTGAAGGCGACGGCGGCGCGGCTGGGCGTCAACGGGCAGGACGCGGCCTATGTCCTGAAGACGGTTCACTCGCCGCAGGGGAAGCTGTCGCTGACGCGGGTGCTGGCCGGGACGATCAAGGACGGCGCAACGGTCCTGCGCGGCGACGGCGCGGAAGCGCGTATCGGCGGGGTGTTCGCGCCGTTCGGCGACAAGATGACGAAGACGGGGTTTGGCGCAGCCGGCGATCTGGTGGCGTTCGGCCGGCTGGAGCCGGTGGCGACCGGCGACACGCTGTCGACGGGCAAATCGTCATTCGCCGTGCCGCGCGGTGCGACGGCCGAGCCGGTGCATGCGCTGGCGATCGAGGTGGCCGACCGCAAGGACGAGGTGAAGCTGACGGCGGCGCTGCACAAGCTGGCGGAGGAAGACCCCTCGCTGGCCGTCCGGCACGATGCGGAGACGCACGAACTGGTGCTGAGCGGACAGGGCGAGATTCACCTGAAGGTGGCGATGGACCGGCTGGCCTCGAAGTTCGGGCTGAAGGTGACGTCGCGCCCGCCGCGCGTGCCTTATCGCGAGACGATCCGCAAAGGCGCGACCCAGCACGCCCGTCACAAGAAGCAGTCGGGCGGACACGGGCAGTTCGCGGATATCACGGTGGATATCCGGCCGTTGTCGCGCGGCGAGGGCTTCCAGTTCGAGGACAAGGTGACGGGCGGGGCGGTGCCGCGCCAGTACATCCCCTCGGTCGAGCGCGGGGCGCGGGAGGCGCTGGCGAAAGGCGCGTTCGGCTTCCCGGTGGTGGATGTCGCCGTGGCGCTGACGGACGGCAAGTATCACGATGTGGATTCGTCGAATGAGGCCTTCATCATCGCGGGACGGCAGGCGATGCACGAAGCGCTGCCGAACTGTTCGCCGGTGCTGCTGGAGCCGGTGATGGCGGTGGAGATCGCGGTGCCGTCAGGCGCGACGGCGGCGGTGAACGGGATGGTTTCCAGCCGCCGGGGACATATTCTGGGGTTCGATGCCCGCGAGGGCTGGAGCGGCTGGGATGTGGTGCGGGCGGAAATTCCGCAATCGGAGCTGCAATCGCTGATCGTGGAGTTGCGGTCGGCGACGCAGGGCGTCGGCGGCTATACGGCGCGGTTCGATCACCTCGCCGAGTTGACCGGGCGTCCGGCGGAGCAGGCGCTGGCGCAGATGCGCGCAGCCTGAGGGACGGGGTACCGGGGCGGTCGCCGCTGTGACCGCCTCAAACCTCTACGAGCCGCCTCTGCCCCAAAATCTCGATCCGCTGACTTCCGGGCGATTGCGCTCTCCATCGCTGTCCCTGAGATGGCCCGAGCGCAGATAGCCGCGCAGCAGCAGGCCGACAAAAGCGATCAGAAGCGCGCCTGCGATCCATTTCATGCGGATAGTCCCTGGTCGCTTCCACCGTCATCGGCGCCGGTGGCGAGCGAGGCCCCGGTTTGCCGGGATCTCTTCGCCGCGAGGACGAAAACCGGGATCAGCGCCGCGAAGACGCCGGGCAGGGCGATCCAGACGGCACTCATGCTCGGCGCTCCGGGTCAGGGAGCGCCAGTCTGCCGGATGCGGGCGGCTTCGTCATCCTGTTCGGTCCGGCGCTGCGACGGGCGGGGGCCGATCGAGCGGACCGAAGCCGGCGGCTCGGCCTTGAAATAGGCGAGCGCGATGTCATCGGCGTGGCAGAGGTCGTGATAGTTCACGGTGATCTCTTCGCCGGGCGCGATGTCGCGCCGCGCCACCATGGTCGGCTCGCCCTGGCCAGCGCCATAGGTGACGATCATGTTGGGCGCGTCGGAGTGGTTCATGAAGCGGCTGTCGTCGAGCGAGTAGATGTGCTCGCGCGTCGCCTTGGACAGGAAGCCGTAATAGTCGATGTGATGCTTCTGAACCGGCGGCGCCGCTTCGTAGGCGGCGTCGGGGAAGTGCAGGTCGAAGAGCGGGTCGAAACGCCACACGACCGTTCCCGCCGGTATCCGCTGTGCGGTGAACAGGCCAATACCGTGCAGGGCGCTGGCTTTCAGCTCAGTCTTGATGGTCAACATGGCGCTATGACTGGAGGTTGGGTACGGAAGCCGGAAGGGCAGGTTGGCGCACGCGCAGCGCACGGATGAGGCTGTGCGAGTAGAGAGCCGCCACGATCGCGCCGGCGCCAAGGAAACAATAGATGGGGAAAGCCGCGATCTCGGGCGCCCAGCGGTCGATGGCGAAGAGATTGATGATCGCGGCCAGGAACGAGAGCGACCAGTAGGTGCGATCCTCGCTCTCGGGATCGGCGATGGCCTTTTTCAGCGTCGGGAAGACGGCCAGCACGTCCACGAAGATGATCATGTAGAGCGCCAGTTCGGCCTGATCGAGCGCCAGCCAGGGGATCAGCGCGACCGAGGCGCCTATCAGGCACATCACGTCGATGGCGGAAGCGCCGCCCTCGCCATAGCGCAGCGACAGCGAGGCGACCGTGATGGTGCCGACCGAATAGCCGGCGGCGATCCAGACGGTCGCGTCGGCGCCGGAGGCCGCATAGGTGGCGGTGGTGATGATCTCGGCGAAGGCCCAGATGATCCAGCTTGCCCGGTTGGGGCGCGTCTGGCCGCGCAGGATCGAGCGGATATAGGGGATGAACGACGCCAGGGCGACGGCGCCCGAGGTCAGGCCGATCCAGGATTGGAGGCTGCCGTCGATCATTCCGGCAAGGTAAACGAACAATTAATTATGGTCAAGAAATAAAGGGTAAATATTGGCGGAAAACTGCGGAAATCCGCCGATTCAAAATGGCACAACTTAAGAGAGGTTAACGGAAATGCTTAATAATTCTTAAAGGGTCATGTTCATTTCTGTTAAAGAATAGGGTTAATGGTCTTTAACTGTAGGACTTTCAAGACATTCCGGGTGATCGCAGGGCGGCGTCTTGTGTGTTGAAAGTGGACAGCGCGCCGCGCCGGAGTCCGGCCTCATGAATTTGGAAGCCTAAGCGGCACCATTCCGGCTAGATGCGTCCATGTTCCCGCGCCCGCCCCATCACGTCATTTTCGATTGCGACGGCGTCCTGGTGGATAGCGAGCCGATCGCCAATGCGTGCCTGACGGCGGCGCTGGCCGGTCAGGGACTGACGCTGGAGGTGGCCGAAGTCCGCCGGCGCTATGTCGGGCTGTCGATGGCGAGCATGATGGCGGCGGTGGAGGCGGAGCTGGGGCGGGCGCTGCCGGAGGGCTGGCTGGAGCAGCTTCAGGCCGAGACGTTCCGGGAGCTGCGGGAGCGGGTGAAGCCGGTGCCGCATGTGAAGGGCGCGGTCGAGACGATGCTGGAGCAGGGGGTGCGGGTGTCGGTCGCCTCGTCGGGGTCGGTGAAGAAGATGACCCTGACGCTCGGCCAGAGCGGGCTGCTGGGCCTTTTCAACCCGCGTCTCTTCAGCGCCGACCAGGTGGCTCGGGGCAAGCCGCACCCCGATCTCTTCCAGATGGTGGCGCGGCTGTCGGGGATCGTGCCGCAGAACACGGTGGTGATCGAGGACTCGATCTACGGCGTGCAGGCGGCGGTGGCGGCCGGCATCCGGGTGATGGGCTATGCCGGCGATCCGATGACGGATGCCGCAGCGCTGCAGGAGGCGGGGGCGATCGTCTTCAAGGACATGCGCAAGCTGCCGGCGCTGTTGGGCCTCAAGCCGTGAAGAAAAATGGCCGGGCGCGAGGCCCGGCCGAAGGTGCTTGAGGGAGGCCGTGCCGGTGGAGGTCACCGGCGCGGGTGCTTGCGGTTGAAAGTCAATCGCAGTGCGGGGTATTTCTGCACCAGCCTGGCCGGTTCGGCAAGAGATTTTGCGAACGGTTCGCAGAAATTCGGATTCGTGAATCGAGTTCAGCCGCTTGCGTCGCGGCGTTGCGAGATTGAGTCCGGTGGCTGGGGGATCGGCCCGGTCAGTTCAGAGGTTGAGTCATCTGCGCGTCTGCACGCAGCCGGATCAGGGCGCCGCCGCTCCAGACGCAAATCTGCGAGTCCGCAGAATCGGTTGCGGGGCGCAGTTGAGGGTTTGAGACCGTGCCGCGTCAGGCGGCGTGAACACCCGTCACGCGGCCTCGGCGGCGGCGTCGTGTTCCTCGGCGGCGAGGAAGCGCTCCGCTTCGAGGGCCGCCATGCAGCCCAGACCCGCTGCAGTGACGGCCTGGCGGAAGACCTTGTCGGTCACATCGCCCGCCGCGAAGACGCCCGGGATGGGGGTGGCGGTCGAGTCAGGGGCTTTGAGCAAATAGCCGCTCTCGTCCATGGCGAGCTGGCCCTTGAAGATGTCGGTCGCCGGGACATGCCCGATGGCGACGAAGAGGCCGTCGGCCGGGATCTCGGTGAGCGCGCCGGTTTTCACGTTCCGTAGAGTCAGGCTGGTGAGCGAGACGGGGGCGGTGCTGCCCCTGGCGTCGATGACTTCGCTGTCCCAGATGACGCTGACCTTCGGGTTGGCGAAGAGGCGGGTCTGGTTGGTCTTGTCGGCGCGCAGGCTCTCGCGGCGGTGAACGAGGGTGACCCTGGTCGCGAAATTGGTGAGGAACATCGCCTCCTCGACGGCGGTATTGCCGCCGCCGACCACGACCACTTCCTTGCCCCGGTAGAAGAAGCCGTCGCAGGTGGCGCAGGCCGAGACGCCGTGACCCTGGAAGGTCTGTTCGAAGGGGAGGCCCAGCCAGCGGGCCTGGGCGCCGGTGGCGATGACGAGGGCGTCGCAGGTGTAAACGGCGCCGTCATCGCCCCAGAGGCGGAAGGGGCGTTTGGAGAGGTCGACTTTCACGATCGTGTCGTGGACGAATTCGGTGCCGACATGGGCGGCCTGGGCCTGCATCTGCTCCATGAGCCAGGGCCCCTGGATGGCCTCGGCGAAGCCCGGATAGTTCTCGACCTCGGTGGTGATGGTGAGCTGGCCGCCGGGCTGCAGGCCCATGATCATCAGCGGCTTCAGCATCGCGCGGGCGGCGTAAACGGCGGCCGTGTAGCCGGCAGGGCCGGAACCCAGGACGATGACTTTGGCGTGGCGCTCGGCCATGTGCAGCTCCGGAATCGCGTGATGTCAGGCGAAACTAGCCTGAGTGAGGGGGGAAGTAAGCGTGCCGGGCCGATCCGGCAACGATCCTCTGCTTAACCGTCAGGTCATTGCGCCGCAGCGAAACAATGTTGCGCCGTGAGCGCCGATCGGGTCTAAAGCGGTCTAAATCATTCAGGACTTCGACGTATGCGCCGCATCAAGCTGGATTCCATAGACAGGAAAATCCTGGCCGAACTGCAGGCGGACGGCCGCATGACCAATGTGGAACTGGCCAAGCGCGTCCAGATCTCGCCGCCGCCCTGCCTGCGCCGGGTACGGGCGCTGGAAGAGGCCGGGCTTATCAAAGGTTATCACGCCCAGCTGGAGCCGAAACTGCTGGGGTTCGATGTCAGCGTCTATGTGATGGTGGGGCTGTCCAGCCAGGCGGACGCGGACCTCAGGGCCTTCGAGGACCAGTGCCGGAAATGGCCGATCGTGCGTGAATGCTCGATGCTGAACGGGCAGGACGATTTCATCCTGAAATGCGTGGCGACCGATCTGTCGGCGTTCCAGACCTTCCTGACCGACGATCTGACGGCCGCCAAGAACGTCGCCCATGTGAAGACGTCGCTGATCGTGCGCACCACCAAGCAGGAGCCGGGCGTGCCGGTTCCGCCGCGCTGAAACGAGGGCGCCATGGCCGGCAGGAAGACCGTTTACGATTTCGAGCTTGAGACGCTGCAAGGGGGCAAGAAACTGCCGCTGTCGCAGTTTCAGGGCCAGCCGCTGCTGATCGTGAACACCGCCTCGCAGTGCGGCTTCACCTATCAGTACAAGGGCCTCGAAGAGGTCTGGCAGGCGAACCGCGACCAGGGTCTCGTGGTGATCGGTGTGCCGTCCAATGATTTCGGCCGGCAGGAACCGGGCAAGGCGTCGGAGATCGCCCAGTTCTGCGAGATCAATTTCGGCGTCGACTTTCCGCTGGCCGCCAAGACCCCGGTGAGCGGCCGCGAGGCGCATCCGCTGTTCAAACATCTGGCCGCCGAGGGCGGTTTCCTGTCGAAGCCGCGCTGGAACTTCTACAAGTACCTGATCGGGCGCGACGGACGCCTGGTGACCTGGTTTTCCAGCATCACCAAACCGGACTCCGGCACCTTCAAGCGCGCGATCCGGAAAATCGTCGCGACGTGAATCTGCGGGAACTGCGTATTTCGCAGCGTAGTGAACGAAGCGTTTCGCGCGCCGGCGCAATTGCATCCATAACGGCGCAGTCACCTTGCAAAGGACCAGATTCCTGCGTGTTAAGCGCTCGTTGAGGTTACCCCGCCGCTAGGAACTTGTGGCGGGGATGTTAGGCGCCTTGGCGCAGGATGCAGGCTCTACAAAGGGCCTGACAGCGATATGAGCACCGCATCCTCAGCCAGTTCACGCGAACGCCGCCGGCTTCTGCTGGACGTTCTGCTGCCTGTGGCTGCGCTGATCCTGCTCGGCGCGGCCGTGAACGTCTTTCTCATCAACCGCGCCGGCTCGACGCTGGACGACGAAACGACACGCACCCAGAAGCAGATCGTGTCGTCGATGGCCAAGCGCCTGCTGATCAAGCTGGACCGTTTCGTCGGCGACTTCGCGCTGTGGGACGAGTTCTACACCTATTCCGATTCCGAGGTTTATCCGGACGACTGGCGCGAGGCCAATATGGGCCCGTATATCGCCGATGCGTTCGACGCGAGCGGCGCCTGGGTTCTGACCGAGGATGACCGTCTTCTCTATTCCTGGTCGGAAGATCCGGAAAAGGACGCGGCCTCGATCTTCACCAGCGGCCCCGACCTGAAGCGTCTGGCGCAGGCGGCGCGCGATCTGCCGGAGCGCGAAGGATCTTCCAATCCGGTTTCGGCCTTCATCGTCGAAAACGGCACGGTCCATATCGCCGCCGCTGCGGTCATCACGCCGGTGACGGACGCCAGTCTGGTGGCGATCGCCGACAAGAAGCGCAACGTCTTCATCGTGATGTCCGACCTGGACGCGACCGGCTATCAGGAGCTGGCCGAGGACTTCGAACTGTCGGGCCTGAAATTCGCGGCCAGGGAGCCTGCCGAAGAGGGCGTCGCCAGCGTGCCGCTGCTCGACGTCGACAAGAACGTCATCGGCTATCTGGCCTGGGAAGTCGATTCACGCTTCGGCGCCTTCATGGCCGGTTACGGCCCGGCGGCGCTGGCGCTGCTCGTCGCGATCGCCTGCATCGTCGCGGTGCTGGGCCTGCGCTGGACGCGCACGATCGACCGCCTCCAGTCGGTCACGCTGGCCGCCGACGCCGCCGAAAGCGCGAGCCATGCGAAGTCGGCCTTCATCGCCAATATGAGCCATGAACTGCGCACGCCGCTGAACGCCATTATCGGGTTCGGCGAGGTGATGGAGATGGAATCCTACGGCCCGCTGGGCAGCAACAAGTATCGCGAATATGCGGGCGACGTGGTCGCGTCCGGCCGCCATCTGCTGGGCGTCATCAACGACGTGCTCGCCGTGGCGCGGATCGAGGCCGGCCAGCACAGCTTCGAGATCGATGCCTGCGATGTCGCCGAAATCGCCGAAGAGGCGATGCGGATGGTGCGCCAGGATGCGTCCGACCGGGGCGTGGCGCTGAACGTCGCGAGCAACGAGGCGCTGGTGCTCGCCGATGCGCGCGGTCTCCGCCAGATCCTGCTGAATCTCCTGTCCAACGCCGTGAAGTTCACGAACGAGGGCGGCAGGGTGAGCGTGACCTGGAGCGAACGGCGCATGGACAACACGGTCGAGATCGCCGTGACCGACACCGGCGTCGGCATCCCGGCCGACAAGATCCCGCTGCTCGGCACGCCGTTCTTCCAGGTGTCGGACGTGCTGTCGCGCAATCACGCGGGCATGGGCCTTGGGCTTTCCATCGTGACCTCGATGGCGAAGGGTATGGGCGGTTCGGTGCAGATCCACTCGGTCGTCAATGCCGGCACCACGGTGCGCGTGCGCCTGCCGGCGGCGAGCGTTCTGCCGAAATCCGCCGCGATCCACCGGGCGGCCTGAGCCTGCCGGCGTCAGCTGCAAGGCCGTTGACGCGATCCTGCTATTCGGCGTGTTCTGCGGCGGTGCTTCGCCCATGAGATCGCCGCCATGCGCCGTGTTCCGCTGCTCGCCTTTCTTCTCGCACTTGCGCCGCTTGGCGGCTGCGCCGTGGTTTCGGCCACGGGCGCGGTCGTGTCGGCCGCCGGCACGGCGGTGGACGCAGCGGCGAGCGCGACCGGCGCGGCCGTCGATGCGGTGACCGATGACGACGAGGACTGCGCCGACGGGCGCGATGAGGACGGCGAGGATTGCTGAAACGACAAAGGCCCGGGTTTCCCCGGGCCTTTTCGTATCCGCAATGCGGGTGGGCTTACTCGTTCATCGCGTCGACGGCTTCCTTGAGGCCATCGACATGCTCGGCGCCTTCCAGAACCTGAAGGCTTGAACCCTTGAGATCGTCGAAGATCGGCTGGGCGCGGCCGCCGAGGCACTGCGCGAGGAAGCCTTCATAGGCCGCGTAGGACGAGATGCGGTTGGCGGGCTTGGCGAAGCCGTGACCTTCATCCGGATAGAGGAGATAGGTGACAGGCAGGCCCTTCTCCTTCATCGCCGCGACGATCTGGTCGCTCTCGTCCTTGTTGACGCGCGGATCGTTGGCGCCCTGGGCCACCAGCAGCGGACGCTGGATGTTGCCGATATGGGTGATGGGCGAACGCGAGGCGAGGAACGCCTTGCCTTCTTCCGTCGTCGGATCGCCGACACGCTTGTAGAGCTGCGCGCGGAACGAGTCCCAATAGGCGGGGATCGTGCTCATGAAGGTGTTGAGGTTGGTGACGCCGACGATGTCGACGCCGCAGGCGAAGGTGGTGGGCGTCATCGTCATGCCGACCATAGTGGCGTAGCCGCCATAGGAGCCGCCATAGATCGCGACCTTGTCTTCGGTGGTGACGCCTTCCGCGACCGCCCACTTCACGGCGTCGAGCAGGTCTTCGTGCATCTTGCCGCCCCATTCGCGGTCGGCGGCGTTGGTGAACGCCTTTCCGTAGCCGGTGGAGCCGCGATAGTTCACCTGCAGCACCGCATAGCCGCGATTGGCGAGCCACTGCGCCTCGGGATCGTAGCCGTAGAGATCCTGCGCCCACGGGCCGCCATGGACGTTCAGCACCATCGGCACCGGCGTATCGGGCTTGCCGTCGCCATTGGCGTCGGCGCCGGCCGGGAGCGTGAGGAAGGACGGCAGCGTCAGCCCGTCGCGCGCCTTGATCTCGATGCCGTACATCGGGGCGAGCGTGTCGTCGGCCAGGGCCGGACGGACGTCGAAGAGCTTGGTCAGCTTCTTCTCGGCGCGGTTGTAGAGCTGGTAGTTGACCGAGGCCGTGACGGGATCGTTGACGATGATCCACAGATTGTTGTCGCGGCTCTGCCCGGCGAAGGTCCACTGGCCCTTCAGATTGGCCGACAGATAGTCGAAGTCCGGCTGAAGGGCGGGGTCGAGCGCCGTCCACTCGGTCTTCAGATAATGCACCGCGAAGGCGAGGATATTGCCGGTCGCCGGGTCGGCGATGACGCCCTGGATATCGGCCTTGTCGCTTTCGGCGACGGTCTTCGTCTCGCCGGTTTCCAGGTTGGTGGCGGTGATGGCGGCCTTGTCGCGGCCGCGCGTCTCGATGAGGTAGAGCGTCTTGCCGTCGGTCGTCATGCCGGCGGGCTGGGTGGTCTGCGCGTCCTCGAAGGGAATGGTCGTGTAGGACGTGGCTTCCAGCTTGTCGTCGAGCTGGAACACTTCGCTGCCGCCGTCGGGCAGCGACTTGTTGGCGAAGCGCAGCTTGAGGTCGTCATCGACGATGAAACCGTCATAGCCCCAGACATTGTCGGCGATCTTGGTGATCTCGCCGGTGCGGGTGTTCAGCAGCCAGGGGTCGAACCATTTGGGATCGCGGTTGTTCATCCCGATGACGATTTCATCGGGGCGCTTCTCGCTGCCGCCCATGTTGATCACACGGGTGTTGGGGAAATCGGTGATGAGCTTGTTCTCGCCCGTCGCCGGATCGGCGCTGTAGAGCAGGAAGTTTTCGTCGCCGCCCTTGTCGTTGAGATAGAGGACGACCGAGGAGTTGTTGGCCCAGAACATCTGGCGGATCGGGCGTTCGGTCGCGTTGGTGATCGCCTTGGCGGCGGCGAGATCGCCCACCGGGGCGACCCAGACATTGAGGACGCCGTCTTTCGGCGCGATATAGGCGATCCACTGGCCGTCGGGGCTGATCTGGGCGCCGGTCTTGTCCGGATTGCCGAAAATCTCGGCGCGCGGGATGAGGCCCGTGCCGGCATCCTGGGCTGCGGCGACCGCGGCGGTCGCGGGGATGAGCGCGGTGCAGGCGGCGAGCGCGAGCCAGATCGCGGTGCGGCGGGCGTTCCTGGAAATCGGCATAGACAATCCTTTCGCTTGCGGCGTCCGGGGAAGGACGCCGGTTCTGAAAGGAACCTAAGCGATCCGGTTCGCCCGGATCATCCCAAAACGAACCGGCGCGGACCAGTATTCCGCGCCGGGGAATCGGTGATCACACCTCAGTTCAGTTCGAACACCACGCTGACCTGCGCCTCCATGCCGACTTGACCGGAGGCGATGGGGACGGCTGCGGAATCGGCGGCGTTCATGGTCTGCATCGCTACGGGTTGGGGCGAGGAATAGGATTCGGAGATGCTGATGGGGCGGCCGACGGCGGCGCCGAGAGCCGTCGCCATCAGTTCGGCCTTGGCGCGGGCGTCCTTCATCGCTGCGACCCGGGCCTCGCTGAGCGCCGCGTCCTTGTCGGCCACATCGAAGGTCAGGCCATCGACACGGTTGATGCCGGCGCTGACCGCAAGGTCGAGGATTTCGCCGAGCCGCGAGACGTCCTTCACCTTGAGGGTGATGCCGTTATTCGCGGTGTAGCCGACCAGCTTCGCGATGGAAGAGCTGTGGTCATAGACGGCGTTGAGGCTGAGGCCGCTGGTCTGGATGTCGGTGACGCCGTAGCCGAGGCTCTTGAGCGCGGCGATGACGGCGGTCATCGCGGTATTGTTCTTCTCCAGCGCCTCGCGCGGGTTCGGCGCTTCGGTGACGACGCTGAGCGTCAGGACCGCGCGGTCGGCGGCGGCGGCGCTGCGGCCCGAGCCGTTGACGGAAATGGTGCGCGAGACCTGGGGGCCGGGAGCAGGCTGGACGATGTCGGAGGCCGACTGGGCGCCGGCGAGGTTGGTGACGGCGGCGCCGCCAAGGGCGGCCGCGGCGACGGCGGCGAGGACGAGGGTACGGTTCATGGCCTGCTCCCGTGTTGTGAGGCGCGCCATCTGCCCCGCAGAATGCGCCCGAAAAGCGGCGGCCTTGCGGCTTCACGGATTGCTGATAGGAGGAGCCACGGTGGGGCCTGTAGCTCAGTTGGTTAGAGCGGGCCGCTCATAACGGTCTGGTCGCAGGTTCAAGTCCTGCCGGGCCCACCATCTTCCCCGATTTCCGTCCCTGTGCTTCCGGCCCTGTGCCGTCCAGCGCCGCCGGCTTCGCGACGTAGCGGACGGTCATGGATCAGACGCCCAGCGCGGCGCGGACGACCGCCATCTGGTCGAAGTAGGGCCGCTCGCAGATGATCTTGTCGCCGCCCGGCGGGAATTCGAAGGTCGCGGCCATGCGGACCTTGAACGTGCGGCCCGTCGGTTCGACGACGCGGTCGGGCAGGGTGAGCGGTCCAAGATGCGTGCCGGTGAGGAAGAACTCGACCAGCACGGTGTTGCTGCTCTCGTCATGCGCGAGCGCGATGATCTCGTTGCCCTGATCGGGGAAGGGCGTGCGTGACTGCCTGAAATAGGCGCGCACCGCTTCCTCGCCGTCGGCGGAGGTGCCGGGACCGTAGAACTCGTAGCGCGGGTGCTGGAAGGTCGCGATGACGGCGTCCCAGTCGCAGTCGCACTCGAGGCGCATGTGATCGCGGACGGTGGTGAGGCGGCGCTCGGCGAGGGTGGTCATGACGGTGTCCGTTCAGGCGATGGTGCGGATGGGGTCGCTGCCGTCCCAGCCGGCGGCGACGCGGCGGATGTGCTGGAAGAACTGGCCCTTGGAGCCGGAGATGTCGGAAATCTCGACGCAGGTGCCGGGATGGGCGGCGGTGTCGAAATAGCAGAAGCGGCCCTGCAGTCCGCCGATCGCACCCTCGTGCCAGACCTTGTAGCCGAGGCCGAGCGCCTTGTCGTAGAGGCCCTGGAAGTCATGCGTCCAGTAGGCGACGTGCTGAAGCCCTTCCTGGCCGCTGTCGAGGAAGTCCTTGTAGGCGGAGGGCGCGTCGTTGAGCTGCTGGATCAGTTCGATCTGGAGATCGCCGGAATTGGCGAGGGCGACGCTCATCTCCATGGGTGAGTCAGCGCCGCGATAGCGGAAATGGTCGGTCTTCACCTTGGGCACGTAGAACCACGGGCCGACGCCGAGGACGTTGATCCAGTGATCCATCGCGGCGCGCAGGTCGCGCACGACATAGCCGTTCTGCGTAATGGCGCCGAAGATGCGGCTCATCTGCTCATCGCGCTCCTGGCGCCATGCCGGTCAATGGAATCGCGCCCTGCCCAGGCGGTGCTAAAGACCAAAGCGCGCGGGGTCTGATTTGATCAGCGCTTCCAGCTTCGGCAGGCCTTTGCGGATGCCCGATCCCAGCGCCTTGGCGAGCAGCCAGCCGATGGGGAAGCCGCTGGTGCGGCCTGTCCAGTGCAGCTCGCTGCCCGTCGCGGTGGGGACGACGCGGTAGTCCTCGACGCCGGCCGACAGCGGCAGCGTGGCGCGGACGAAGCGGAAGGCCATGCGGCGTCCTTCTTCCCAGGCGAAGAAATACTCCTCCACCTTGTTCTGCCTGATATCGACGGTGCGGGTGGTGCCGACGCCGAAGGGCCTGGGGCTGGTCCAGGTGATCCCGGTGATCGGCAGCCATTCGGACCAGGCCTTGGCGTCGAGCAGCGCGGCCCACAGCGCCTCGGGCGGCACGGCGAAGGCGTGGCTGACCTTCACCGTGGCGCCGGCGAGATAGTCTTCGCCGACATCCTTGCAGTCGCGGAGTTTGGGCATGGCGTATCCTCAAGGCCTGTTCTGATGGGCCAGCCTCGACCGAAGCCGGGCGCAGCGCAATGCCGCCGTATCGTCAGGCCTTACCCGAGGCGCGCTTCGATCCAGGCGGCGATATCGGCGAAGACGCCCTCCTTGCCGATATCGGCGAGCAGGTCGTGAAAGTGGCCCTCGTAGAGCTTGAGGGTTTTGTCGGCGGAGCCGGCCGTGTCGTAGAAGAACTGGCTGCCGGCCGGCACGGTGGCCTTGTCGGCGGTGCCGTGGAGGATGAGGACCGGCAAAGTGAGGCGGGGGAATTCCTTTTCCAGCCGCTCGTCCGCGCGGACGAGGGCGGCCACGGTTTTCGCCGGCTGGACCTCGTTGTGGATCAGCGGGTCTTCGTTGAGCTGCTTCACCCAGGCCGGGTCGCGCGAGAAATCCTTGTTCGCGAGGCGCAGCACCTTCGCCCGGGGGAACAGGCGGCTGATGCCTTTGATCGCGACAAGCGCGAAGCGCGGGGCGGGGACGCGGAAGGCGAAGCTCTCGCAGATGAAGCCTTTCAGTTCGGCCTGGTTGTCGAGCGTGTAGATGGCCGATGTGACGCCGCCTGCCGAGTGGCCGAGCAGGAAGACCGGGAGGCCCGGCTGGCGTGACCTGGCGAGCGCCACCGTGCCTTTCACGTCGTTCGCATAGTCCGCGACATCGTCAACGTAGAAGCGCGGGCCGCTGGACTTGCCCCGGCCGCGGAGGTCGAGCGCGTAGACCGCGAAGCCGCGCGCCGCGAACTGTTCGGCGGTCCAGATATACTGGCCGCCATGCGAGTTGACGCCGTGGCAGATGACGACGATCGCCTTGGGCGCGCCGTCCGGCTGCCACGAGCGGACGAAGATGCTGGCGCCTCCGGTGCTCTGAAAGGTTTCTTCTTTCACGGCGCGGGTCATGTCACCTCCGGCGATTGAGTTCCCGAGGCGGCAGGAAGGCATGACAAAAGTTACATGTCCATGCCGCGCGATTGCGGCGTGCCGCGGATCGTGAAAGCTAGTGTGACGATGACCGCCAAGGCCGCAGCAGCCCCCAAACCGACAAGGTTGATCAGCTGGAACCTGCTGCACCGTGGCGGCGCGCAGGTGGCCGAGGTGGCCGAGCTGATCGCGCGGGAGAAGCCCGACGCCCTGCTGATGCAGGAAGCGACGGCCGAACTGGAGCGGGTCACCGAACTGGCCGGCGGGGCGATCGTGCGGACGCCGCTGCCGGGGCGGCGGCATGGCCTGGCGGTATGGACGCCGCACGAAGCGGCGGTGCCGGCCGAGACATTCGACCTGCCGCGCGGGGCGATCGTCAGCCGGATCTGCCAGATCGTCGATCTCGGCGCGTTTTCGGTGGCGAACGTGCATCTGTCGCACGGGCAGAGGCTGAACCGGCTGCAGCTTCACTATATCTCGGGCCGCCTGCCGGCGCGGGCGGCGATCATGGGGGATTTCAACCTGGTGGGGCCGGCTCTGCTGGAGGGGTTTCGCGATGTCGGCCTCCGCCGCCATACGCACCGCGCCAGCGGTCTGCTGCGGCTGAGGCTGGATCGCTGTCTCATCCGGGACCTGGACTGCACCGGCGCGCAGGTGCTGGCGCGCGGTGCGTCGGATCATCATCCCATTCTGGTGACGCTGGAGCCTGCCTCAGAGATACGGCAGAAAAAGCCGCGCCGCGGCGTTTCTTAGGCGGACGAACAGGCTCGCCGATTTCAGCTCGTCCAGATCGAGCGGACGGCCGAGACTTTCATCCATCTGCCGCTCCAGCTTGGCCGCCAGTTCCCTGCCATAGACCTCGACGCAGATCTCGAAATTGAGACGGAAGCTGCGGATGTCCCAGTTGCTGGAGCCGATGAGGCTCCACTCGCCATCGACGACGCACAGCTTGGAATGACGGAACGGCCTGGGGCTGCGGATCACCTCGCAGCCGCTGATGAGGATTTGCCCGACATGGGCGCGGATCGCCCAGTCGATGATGCGGTGATTGCCCTGTTCGGGCACGATGATCTGCACTTTCACCCCGCGCATGGCGGCGAGCGAGAGCGCGGAGAGGATCTGCTGCTCCGGCAGGAAATAGGGGGTCATCACGCGGATGGAATCGCGGGCGCAGGTGATGGCCTGCAGGATCGCCGCTTCGATCCTGTCGAGATCCTGATCGGGGCCGGCGCTGATGACACGGGCGAGGGCCTCGCCCTGCGGCGCCTGGGGCGCGAACCAGGCGGAGCCTTCGAGATCCTCGCCGGTGAGGAACGACCAGTCATCGGCGAAGACATCGGCGATCTGGGCGACGACAGGCCCGCGCACCTCGAAATGGGTGTCCTGCACCGGCTCTTTCGGGCGGGCGGCGAGGAGGTTTTCATCCGCGATGTTGAGGCCGCCGACGAAAGCGCGGGTGCCGTCGACGAGCAGGATCTTGCGATGGGTCCGCAAATTCACGAAGGACATGCGCCAGGGCAGGAACGAGTGCATGAAGCGCCCGGCCTTGAGGCCCGCCCTGCGGAGCGAGGTGTAGGTCGGCGACCACAGCCAGCCGCTGCCGACGCCGTCGATGATGGTGCGGACATCGACGCCGCGCTCCTGCGCATCGCGGAGCGCGGCGATGAAGATGCGGCCGGTGTCGTCGGCGCGCATGATGTAGCTGGAAAGTCCGATGGACGACTTCGCGCCCGCTATGGCGGCGAGCATGGCCGGGTAGGCCTCGTCGCCGTTCTGGAAGACGGTGACGGCGTTGCCGGTTTCGACATGCAGGCCGGTGATCGCGCCGATGCCGCGCATCAGCGGGCGAAGCTGCGCGGCCTCCAGTTTGCCGGGATTGGGGAGGCGACGGCGTTTGCCCGTCTCGCCGCCGCTGAGCAGCGTGCGGGCGCGGCGGCGGACGCGGTTGATGCCGAACACGAAATAGATGGAGCCGCCGAGAATGGGCGAGAGCCAGACGAGGCCGATCCAGGCGACGGACGAGCCGACCTCGCGCTTGGTCAGGAGGACGTGGATCGTCACCATCACGGCGATGGCGAGGCGCAGGGCGTAGAGGAACTCCGGCCTGATATCGACGACCAGTTCGACCAGTTGTTCCATTACGTGCGCCCAGTCTCCGGTTCCGGCTGGTCCTTCTGCCGGGCAGGGTAGCAGCGGGCGCGCCGGGGTGCGAGGCGTGGCCTGTGCGGGGTTACAAAAGTCACTGGCCGGCCGGCTGCGCGCCCGTCATTCCTGTCCGTCTGGCGGAGGTATGGGGGCCGGTATGCTGGGCAGTCTGCTTGACGCGGTCGCGGAACTGGCGCCCGCCGGGGTATTGATCCTGATCGCGCTGGCGGGGCGCGGGTTCGCCCGCTGGCCGTTCGCGCTCGCCTTCGTGGCGCTCTATTTCGGCGATGCCGTTCTGCTGAACCTGCGCGATTGGTCGCCATGGCCGCCTGTCATGGGCGGGGCGTGGAACTGGGACGGCAAGGCGGCGGCGCTGGCGCTCGCGCTGGCCGCCATCGTCTGTCTGCCGGCAGGCGTGCGCGGCGAGATCGGGCTGGCGCGGGCGCCGGAGCGAGGGGTGCGGGGGCGATTGTGGCTGATCGGGCTGATCGTGGTCGGCATCGCGGCGGCCCGGACGCTCGCCTTCAGCGGACATCAGCCGTTCGACCCGGAGACGCTGGCCTTCCAGGCGACGATGCCGGGATTGCATGAGGAGCTGACCTTCCGCGGTTTGTGGTGGGTCTTGCTGCTTCCGGTTCTGGATGGCGGCCGTGCGGGGCAAGGACGTCTGCCGTGGGGGACGCTGGCCGTCACGACGATCCTTTTCGGATCGGTCCATGCCATCGATCTGACGCCGGCTGGTGCGTTCAGCTTCAACGCCCTGTTTTTCGCGGCTACGGCCGTCTCCGGACTGCTTTACGGGCTGTTGCAGGCGATCGGGCGCTGCGTCTGGGTTCCGGTCATCGCCCATGCAGCCGCGAATCTGGCGATCGTGCTGGTCCAGATGCTCGTGCTGTAATGGCCTCCGGCGCGTTGCCCCAGGGCCTGCGGTTCGCTAAAAGCGCCGGCAATCCGACACGTCTGAGCCGAAGGAACCGCCCGTGGCGTCGTATCAATACGTCTATGTGATGAAGAAGCTGTCCAAGTCCTATACGGGCGGGAAGCAGACGCTGAAGGACATCTATCTGTCCTTCTATCCGGGCGCGAAGATCGGCGTGCTGGGCGTGAACGGCGCGGGTAAGTCGACCCTGCTGAAGATCATGGCCGGCATCGACAAGGACTTCACCGGCGAGGCCTGGGCGGCCGAGGGCGCCCGCGTCGGCTATCTGGAGCAGGAGCCGCAGCTCGACCCGAACCTGAGCGTGCGCGAGAACGTGATGCTGGGCGTCGCGGCGAAGAAGGCGGTGCTGGACCGCTATAACGAGATCGCGGCTGACTATTCCGAAGAGACCGCCGACGAGATGGCGAAGCTGCAGGACCAGATCGACGCGCAGAATCTGTGGGATCTCGACAGCCAGGTCGATCAGGCGATGGACGCGCTGCGCTGTCCGCCGGACGACGCCGACGTGACGAAGCTGTCAGGCGGTGAACGCCGCCGGGTGGCGCTGTGCCGCCTGCTGCTGGACCAGCCCGATCTGCTGCTGCTGGACGAACCGACCAACCATCTCGACGCGGAATCGGTGGCCTGGCTGGAAGGCCACCTGCGGAGCTATCCGGGCGCGATCCTGATCGTGACCCACGACCGCTACTTCCTGGACAATGTGACGGGCTGGATTCTGGAGCTGGACCGCGGGCAGGGCATTCCCTACGAGGGCAACTACACCACCTGGCTGGCGGCGAAGCAGAAGCGACTCGCCCAGGAAGGCCGCGAGGAAGAAGCCCGCCAGCGCACGCTGGTGCGCGAGCAGGAATGGATCGCCTCCAGCCCCAAGGCGCGCCAGGCCAAGAGCAAGGCGCGTTATGCGCGCTATGAGGAGCTGGTCGCCAAATCCGAGGACAAGGCGCCGCAGACCGCCCAGATCATCATTCCGGTGGCCGAGCGCCTTGGCGGGCGCGTGGTGGAGGCGACCGATCTCACCAAGGGCTTCGGCGACCGCCTGTTGTTCGACGATCTGAACTTCAAGCTGCCGCCGGGCGGCATCGTGGGCGTGATCGGCGCGAACGGCGCGGGCAAGACGACGCTGTTCCGCATGATCACCGGCAGCGAGCAGCCGGACTCCGGTTCGCTGTTCATCGGCGAGAGCGTGCAGCTGGGTTACGTCGACCAGAGTCGCGACGCGCTGGACGACAAAAAGACCGTCTGGGAGGAAATCTCGGGCGGCAACGAGGTGCTGTATCTGGGCAAGCGCGAGATCAACTCGCGCGGCTACTGCTCGTCGTTCAACTTCAAGGGCGGCGACCAGCAGAAGAAGGTCGGCCAGCTGTCGGGCGGCGAGCGCAACCGCGTGCATCTGGCCAAGATCCTGAAATCGGGCGCGAACGTCCTGCTGCTGGACGAGCCGACCAACGATCTCGACGTCGATACCCTGCGGGCGCTGGAAGAGGCGCTGGAGGATTACGCGGGCTGCGCGGTCATCATCAGCCACGACCGCTGGTTCCTGGACCGCATCGCGACCCATATCCTGTCGTTCGAAGGCGACAGCCATGTCGAATGGTTCGAAGGCAATTTCGAAGACTACATGGCCGACCGCAAACGCCGCCTGGGCGACGAAGCGCTGGTGCCGCACCGGATCAAGTACAAGAAGCTGACGCGGGCGTGACGGCCGGCGTCAGGGCGCACCGGAGCAGGTGGCGGGAGAGCGTTCTCATCTGCCGCAAGTGTTCCAGGAAGCTGCGCGGCGGGTTCGGGAAGAAGGGCAAGCGCTCGCTGCGCGGCCTGCTGAAGGATGTCTATGGCGACGCCAAGGGGCGGCGGGCGGAGATCGGCATCGTCGAGGCGCCGTGCTTCAAGCTGTGCCCGAAGCGGGCGGTGAGCGTGGCGCTGGGATCGAGGCCGGGGGTGCTGTTCGAGGTCGCCGAGGGCACGTCCGTGGAGGATGTGATGGACGCGCTGAACCTTCCCGCGCTGGCGCCGGCCTAGGTCTTGTGCGCCGGAGGGCGGCCGAATTTCGCCTCGAACGCGAAATTGGCGATGCTTTCCGCGTTGTGGAATTTGTCGCGTGAACTGAGCTTCGCGACATTCGGGTGGTCGGCGTCGCCATAGGCGAAATCGGTGATGCGTCGGACTTCGAGCTGACGAAGTGCGCCAGCTCGTGAACGATGGTCTGGATGCGGTCGTCATCGGTCGTCACGTCGTAGAAGGCGCTGAGATAGATCGTGTCGCGGCGGAACCATTTCTGCTCCACGCCCTTCTCGAAGATGCCGCCATAGATGCCCATGTCATTGAAGCCGCCGAGCGCGGTGAAGCCGAAAATGCCGCGATTGGAGAACGGTTCCGCCTCGAAATTCTGGGTGAAGGGATCGCCGCCGAAGACGCTGCCGCGCGCGAAGACCTGGCCCATGTCGTTCAGCGTGCTGCGGAGCAGCTGGAGATGGGCGTTGCGGTCGGTCGATCTGGAGATGCTGAAATGGCGCTCGGCCAGCTCCTCGGCCCGGCGCCCGGCGGCGCTGGCGCCGGTGCCGATCATCAGCGCCATGGCGTGGCCGGCGCGGATGCAGTCGCGCGCGTTGCCCAGATGAAGGCGCGCGCGGTCCATGCGCGCGAGCTTTTTGGGCTGCAGGGAGGAGAGCTTGGCGACGGTGCGATGCTTCACGTCGACCGTGCCGTCGACCTTGTCGGTGCCGAGATGGCGGCGCTGGAAAAGCTCGATCGCGCCAAGCGTGGTCGGACCGATGATGCCGTCGTCCTTGATGTCGGGATTGCCGCCGAGATTGGCCGGGATGGCCTTCAGCGCCTGCTGAACCGCCTTCACGTCGGCGGCGTTGTTGGTTCCGCGCCGCCCGACCGGGGCGCGGACGTGGACATCCTGGTTCAGGATCGCGAGCGGCGATCCAGGCGGGGCTTCCTTGAACCCCGCGTGGCACTGGCCGTCATCGCAGCGGCAAAACAACTGGACCATGGAACGTCACCACGCATGAGCGTCGCCGGATCATACCCATCCATGCGCGACAGTCAGTGCGGCAACTGATCCCAGTCCGCGTCCGTCCGCTTCATTCCGCCGCGAGCAATGCCGGCGTCCCCTGCGGGCCGCGGAGCAGGCCGCCGGGGCGCTCGCCCGTCGCGACGCCATCGCGGAAGGTGACCTTGCCGCTCTTGATCGTCGCGACATAGCCGCGCGCCTTCTGCAGCAGGCGTTTGCCGCCGGCGGGAAGATCGAAGGCGAGATAGGGCTTTTCGAGGTGGAGGCGGTCGAGATCGATCAGGTTCACGTCGCCGATCAGGCCCGCCTTCAGCGCGCCGCGATCGTTGAGGCCATAAGCGGCGGCGGTATGCGCCGTCTGGCGGTGGATCGCCTGTTCCAGCGGGATGCGCTCGCCGCGCGCACGGTCGCGCACCCAGTGGGTGAGCATGAAGGTGGTGCTGGCGGCATCGCAGATGGTTCCGCAATGCGCGCCGCCATCGGACAGGCTGACGACGGTCGAGGGGTGGCCGAGCAGTTCGCCGACATGGTCGAGATGGCCGTCGGCGAAGTTGAGGATGGGCAGATAGATGAAGCCGCGCCCTTCATCCTCCATCATGATCTCGTAGGCGAGTTCGGCGGGGTCGCGGCCCTCGCGAGCGGCGCGGGCGGCGATCGAGTCTTCCGGCGCAGGCTCGTAATCCGGATTGTCGCCGATCGCGTATTGCGTGTCCCAGCCCGCGAAGAGCTTTTTCGACAGCGAATTGACCGGCAGACCCGGCGCGATGGCAGGGTCGGCGAGGAGGCGGGCCTTGAACGCCGGATCGTTGAGCGCGGCCCATTGTTCGGCCCAGGGCTTGTGCGCGATCTCGTACCAGGTGGCGCGGGCGAGGAAGGGGTGCGCGGTGCCGCGCCAGTTGAGCAGCAGCCCCGTGCCGCGAAGCGCGATCTGCGCCGTGATGCGTGCGCCGCGCCCGTTGGCCTCCTCGACGCGCGCCATGTGCCGCCGCCAGTCGTCGCCCACGGCCTGAAGCATGCCGAAGCTGACCTTGATGCCGGCCTCGCGCGAGACGGCCTCCATCCACTCGAACTCTTTCGCATCGGGCGTGAGGTCGGAGGCGGTTTCAAAAACGCCATGGCCGGCCCGGCCGATGGCGGCGCCGATGCCCACAAGCTCGTCACGGCCGGCATAGGTGCCGGGCACGACCTCACCGTCCTTCGCGCGGTGAAGCACGGTGCGGCTGGTGGAGAAGCCGAGCGCGCCGGCCTTCAGCCCGTCTTCCACGATCTTCGCCATCGCGGCGATGTCGTCGGGCGTCGCGGCTTCGTTGCGGGCGCCGCGCTCGCCCATCACATAGGCGCGGACGGCGCCATGGGGGACATGGGTGCCGACATCGACGGTGCGGGGCATCTTCTCCAGAACGTCGAGATATTCCGGGAAGCTCTCCCAGCCCCAGGTCAGGCCTTCCGCAAGCGCGGCGCCGGGAATGTCCTCCACGCCCTCCATCAGGTTGATCAGCCAGTCGTGCTTGTCAGGGCGGGCGGGCGCGAAGCCGACGCCGCAATTGCCCATGACGACCGTGGTGACGCCGTGCCACGAGGAGGGCGCCAGCTCCGCATCCCATGTCGCCTGGCCGTCGTAGTGCGTGTGGATGTCGACGAAGCCGGGCGTGACGATGAGGCCGGTGGCGTCGATCTCTTCCCGGCCGGGCGCGTCGATCTTTCCGACCGCCGCGATCAGGCCGTTGTCGATGGCGAGATCGCCCTTGAAGGCCGGCGCTCCGGTGCCGTCGATGATGGTGCCGTTGCGGATGATGAGGTCGTGCATGGCGCTTCCTGAGGTGTTCCGATTTCGAGACGCCTTCAGGCTGCGGCTCGCAGCAGGGCGAGTCAACGAACGGGACGCGCTGAAATCCGATTGGGGTTCGCGTTTCGGCCGGGTCCGACGGGCGTCACGCCGGAGGATCGGTGACTTTCACGCTCACCCGAAGATCGCAGATGGAGAAATCGGCGCGTTTCTCGCTGCGGGCGAGGCCGATGAGTTTCTGGAACTCCAGGCTGTCGGGATACATCGCCTGCACGAGCGGGCGTTCGTCTTCCGGGATATCGGCGGCGATGCGGACGCGGGTCATCACGTCAGGCTGGGCGGGCGGCTCGCCGACATTCAGTTCGTAGACGTGTTCGATGCCTTCCACCGTCATGCCGACGACGGTGTAGAGGCGGTCGAGGCGGCGTGCGGCGCCGCGCATGAAGAAGAACTCGCTGTTGGCGGTGTCGAATCCGTCGTCGCGGCCCATACCGACGACGCCGGGGCAGTAGGCGCCCCAGAACTGGGTGGTGCCCTCGCCGCGGCGCTGATCTTCCGCCGCCGAAGTCGTTTCGACGGGGAGGGTGCCGAGGAAACCGGCCGAGCCGTCGGTGCGGGTGACGGCGGCATGGTAGAACTGCTGCGTCAGCCTGGCGGTGAATTCGGCCGGCAGGTTGGAGAGGTCGGACTTGCCGCCGTCCTTGTTGCCGGGATTGCCGGTCTGGGCGACGAAACCGTCAATGACGCGGTGGAACTGAAGCCCGTCATAGAGGCCATCGCGGGTGAGCTGTTTCATGCGGGCGACGGCCTGGGGTGCGAGGTCGGGCCGCAGCTCGACGATGATGCGGCCTTTGGTCGTCTCGATGACCATCAGGTTTTCAGGATCGACGGTGCGCCAGTTCGGATCGGCTTTCGCGCCGCAAGCGGTGAGGGCGAGGAGGGCCAGAGCGGTGACGAGGATTTTTCCGGGCATGAGCCATTCATAGTCCGTGCTGCGGCCCTATGCCATTCCTCGGCAGCGGCGTCGTGGTGTAAGGAAGCGCCGTGATTATTGGGAGCGGATCATGAAATCGAAGCGTCTGGGCGGCAGCGGTCTTGCAGTCTCCGACATCTGCATGGGTACGATGACGTTCGGCAATCAGGCCGACGAGGCGATGGCGCATCGCATCCTCGATATGTCGTTCGACGCCGGGATCAATTTCTACGACACGGCCGAGAATTATCCCGTGCCGCCCAAGGAAGAATGGGCCGGGCTGACGGAGGAGATCGTCGGGCGCTGGATGAAGACCAAGCGGCGCGATGCGATCATCATGGCGACCAAGGTCTCCGGCCCCAGCCATGGCTGGATCAAGAGCTCGCAGCGCGCGGGCATGACGGCGCTGGACCGGCACAACATCATAGCGGCGATCGAGGCGAGCCTGACGCGGCTGCAGACCGACTATGTCGATCTCTACCAGACGCACTGGCCCGATCACGGCACCGCCTATGACGAGACGATGGAGGTGCTGGACGACCTCATCCGGGCCGGCAAGGTGCGCGTCATCGGGTGCAGCAACGAGACGAGCTGGGGGCTGATGAAGAGCCTTGCCGCGTCGGAGCGTGGGAATTTCGCGCGCTATGTGACGATCCAGAACAATTTCAGCCTGAACAATCGCCGGTTCGAGGACGAGCTGGCGCAGGTGTGCCGGCAGGAGAAGGTTTCCCTCATCCCGTATTCGCCTCTGGGCGGCGGGGTTCTGTCGGGCAAGTATCAGGGCGGGGCGCTGCCGGATGGCGCGCGCTTCTCGAATTATCTCAAGATCGGCGGGCGGCAGGCGGTGATGGCGCAGCGCTATGTGAACCCCAAATCGCTGGCGGCGACGGCGCGCTATGCCGAGATCGCGGCGGGGCTGGGGATGTCGCTGGTGACGCTGGCGACGGCATGGAGCAAGAGCCATGATTTCGTCGCGTCGACCATCGTCGGCGCGACCCATGCCGATCAGGTGCCGGACATCCTGAAAGCCGCCGATGTGACCCTGGCGCCGGAGACGATGAAGGCCATCGACGCGGTGTCGAAGGAGATCATGTACCCGATGGGTTGAGGCCCGCCGGACCATCTTCTTCTTGAAACGGACGCTTCGCAGGTCTCGAATGGACGGCCGCGCCGGGTTGGCGCTGAGTCCGGAGTGCCTGCCATCGCCTTTGCCCTGACCTTGCTCGATTTCGCCGGCGCGGCGGCTCTGCTGCTGTGGGGCGTCCACATGGTGCAGACCGGCGTGATGCGGGCCTTTGGCGGCCGGCTGCGCAATGTGCTGGCCCGCGCGCTGGCGAACTGGCGGCGGGCGTTCGTCGCCGGCGTCGGCGTGACGGCGCTGCTGCAGAGCAGCACCGCGACGGCGCTGATGGTGACGGGGTTTACGGCGGCGGGACTGGTGAGCCTGTCGTCGGCGCTTTCGGTGATGCTGGGCGCGAATGTCGGCACGACGCTGATCGTGCAGGTCCTGTCGTTCGACGTGAGCGTGGTCGGCCCGATCCTCATTCTGGCCGGCGTGATCCTGTTCATGCGGTTCACCGCCCAGAAGCGCGATTTCGGGCGGGTGATGATCGGCCTGGGGCTGGTGATGCTGGCGCTGCACCAGATGGTCGGGCTGCTGGGGCCGATCATGGCCGATCCGGCGGCGAAGCCGGTGCTGGCCTATCTCGGCGACAATGTGGTGCTGGCGGCGTTCGTGGCGGCGGTGATGGCGTGGGCGGCGCATTCGAGCGTGGCGGTGGTGCTGCTCGCCATGTCGCTGGCGGCGGAAGGGACGGCGCCGGTGGCGGCGTGTCTGGCGTTCGTGCTGGGCGCCAATCTGGGGACGGCGATCAATCCGCTGCTGGAGGGCGCGGCGCGGAGCAATCCGTCGGCGAAGCGGGTGCCGATCGGCAATCTCTTCACGCGGGCGGTCGGGGTGTTCGCGGTGCTGGCGGCGTTTCCCTATGTCGTTCAGGGCCTGACCGCGCTCGATCCCGACCCGGCCCGCGCAGTCGCGAATTTTCATACGCTGTTCAATGTGGCGCTGGCGGTGATCTTCCTGCCGTTGACCGGGCCGATGGCGGCGGCGCTGAAGCGTGTGCTGCCGCAGAGTGCGGCCGAGGACGATCCGGGGGCGCCGCTTTACCTCAATCGCGCCGATCTGGAGACGCCGTCGCTGGCGATCGGGGCGGCTATGCGTGAAGCCTTGCGGTTGTCGGAGACGCTGGAGGCGATGCTGGCGGGTCTGAAGGCCTCGCTGACCCATAGCGACCGCCAGCAGATCGGTGAGGTGAAGCGGCTGGACGATGTGCTGGACCGGCTGAATACGGCGATCAAGGACTATGTGTTTTCGATCGATACCGGGAAGATGACCGAGAGCGATGTCGCCAAATCGGCGCGGGTCGCCTCGTTCTCGATCAATATGGAGCAGGCGGGCGATCTGGTGGATCGCAACCTGCTGGAGATGATGACCAGGCGCGTGAAGCGGGGGCTGACTTTCTCGGCGGAAGGCGAGGCGGAACTGGCGCGGCTGGTGGACCGGCTGATGGTGAATGTGCGCACGGCGGCGGCCGTGTTCCTGTCGGGCGATGCCGAGGGCGCGCGGATGCTGGCCGGAGAAAAGGCGGCGTTCCGGGCGGCGGAAGAAGAGGCGCAGACCCGGCATTTCGAGCGCCTGCGCTCACGCGAGCCGGAGACCATCGAGACAAGCTCGCTGCATCTGGACGCCCTGCGCGACCTGAAGCAGGTCAACGCGCATCTGGTGGAGGCGGCGGCCTATCCGCTGCTGCGGGCGAGCGGCGCGCTGCTCTCCACCCGCATCAAGGCCGCCGAATAGTCAGGACGCGAGTTCCAGGCCGGAAAGCCCGCCCTCGGCGCGCCACTCTTCCAGCACCTTCACATAGGCGATGGGGCCTTTGCCGTAGGGACCGTTACGGATGGCGAGAGGGTTCGGCTTGCCCTCGTTGTTGTAGTAGCCGGGCGTGCATTCTTCCTGGAATTTCTGGCGGAAAACCGCGACCTCCATCACCGTCTTCACCCAGTCCGCCTCGGCGTCGGCGCTGGGTTCGACGCTGCGGGCCTGGCGGGCGAGGCTTTCGGTGATGACATAGGCGATGTGGCGGCTCTGCTCGTCGATCATGTGCGGGAAATTGGCCGCAAATCCCGACTGCGAAGGCTGGATCAGGAAGGCGTTGGGGAAGCCGCGGGTGGTGAGGCCGTGCAGGGTGGAGACGCCTTCGGCCCATTTATCCGAGAGCCTGATGCCGTCGCGGCCGGTGAGATCGTAGCCGGAGCGGCGGGTGTAGGAGGTGCCGACTTCGAAGCCGGTGGCGTAGATCAGACAGTCGACCTCGTAGCGCTGGCCGTTGGCGATGATGGCGTTGCCTTCGATGCGCTCGACGCCTTTGCCGGCGGTGTCGATGAGGTGGACATTGGGGCGGTTGAAGGTCGGCAGATAGTCGTCGTGGAAGCAGGGGCGTTTGCAGAACTGGTTGTACCAGGGCTTCAGCGCCTCGGCCGTCGCAGAGTCGGCGACGGTCTGGTCCACGCGGGCGCGGACCTGCTCCATCTTCTTGAAATCGGCGAGCTGGACGAGCTGGGCGGTGTCGACGCCGGGGCCGTTGCGGCCATAGAGAAGCAGGATGTTGCGGATGATGTCGGTCCAGCCGTCATTGACCAGATCTTCCTTCTGGTAGCCGCCGTTCACGAGGATGTTGAAATTGTCCATCCGCTGCTTCTGCCAGCCGGGCTGAAGCGAGGCGGCCCATGCGGGGTCGGTCGGCTTGTTGTTGCGGACGTCGATGGACGAGGGCGTGCGCTGGAAGACGTAAAGCTCTTTCGCGGCGGCGCCCAGATGCGGCACGCATTGCACGGCCGTGGCGCCGGTGCCGATGATGGCGACGCGCTTGTCGGCGAGACCGTCGAGGCCGCCATCCGCCGTGCCGCCGGTATAGGCATAGTCCCAGCGGCTGGTGTGGAAGGAATGGCCGGTGAAGCCCTCGACGCCGGGGATGCCGGGCAGTTTGGGGCGGTGAAGGGGGCCGTTGGCGAGCACCACGAAGCGGGCGCGCATGGCGTCGCCGCGATTGGTGCGGACGATCCAGCGTCCGGCAGCTTCGTCCCATTCCATGCCGGTGACTTCGGTCTGGAACAGCGCGTCGTCGTAGAGATCGAAATGTTTTCCGATGGTCCTGCAGTGGGCGAGGATTTCGCGGGCCGGGGTGTATTTCGAGGCCGGGATGAAGCCGGTTTCCTCAAGCAGCGGCAGATAGATGTAGCTCTCGATGTCGCAGGCCGCGCCGGGATAGCGGTTCCAGTACCAGGTGCCGCCGAAATCGCCGCCCTTCTCGATGATGCGGATGGATTTGAGGCCGGCCTGGCGGAGGCGCGCGCCGGTGAGGAGGCCGCCGAAGCCGCCGCCGACGACGATGATTTCCGTCTCGTCGGTGAGAGGCTCGCGGGTGAAGCCGGGGGCGACATAGGGGTCTTCGAGATAATGGGCGTACTGGCCCGCCATCTCGACATATTGCGCGTTGGCGTCGGCGCGGAGGCGCTTGTCGCGCTCGGCCCGGTATTTGGCTTTGAGAGCTTTGGGGTCGAAGCCCAGATCCTCGGCGGCGTCGCTCATGGGGCGATCTCTTTGGTGTGTGCGTTTCCTGTGAGCGCAGGGTCGGGCAGCGATGAGGGGGCGTCAAGTTGACGTTGACGGAAACGTTTTGCGCGATTTGGCGAATTCTTGGCGAGGCGGTGTCGGTTGTAGGCTGAGCCTCACGTCTTCGAACCGGAGGTGCGCCGATGCTCTATGCCATTCTTTGCTACGACGATGAGACCAAAGTGAGCGCGTGGTCGGAGGCCGAGGACGCCGCCGTCATGGAGAAGCTGGGGGCGGTGCAGGAGAAGCTGGACCGCAGGAAGCGGCTGGGGCCGGTGGCGCGGCTGGTGCCGACGACGGCGGCCGTGACGCTGCGCAAGTCGGGCGAGCCGATCGTGCTGGACGGGCCGTTCGCGGAAACCAAGGAGCAGCTGCTCGGGTTCTATGTGATCGAAGCGGAATCGATGAACGAGGTGGTGGAGATCGCCAAGGAACTGGCGGTCGCGAACCCCGGCGTCGGCGCGTATGAAATCCGCGCGCTGAAGTTCTTCAACGGACGCGGTGCGCCGGGATGACCCAGTTCGGCTGGATCGAGACGGCGCTGGTCGCGGCGCGGCCCCAGGCGATGGGCGCGCTGCTGCGCTATTTCCGCGATCTCGATACGGCCGAAGAGGCGTTCCAGAATGCCTGCCTGCGGGCGCTGAAGACCTGGCCGCAATCCGGCCCGCCGCGTGATGCCGCCGCCTGGCTGATCATGGTGGGGCGCAATGCCGGGATCGATCAGGTGCGCAAGACCGCGCGGCTGACGGCGCTGGACGACGAGCGCACGGTCTCGGATCTGGGCGATGCCGAGACGGCGGCGGCGGAGCGGCTGGATGGAAGCCAGTTCCGCGACGACATTCTGCGGCTGCTGTTCATCTGCTGCCATCCCGAATTGCCGGCGACGCAGCAGATCGCGCTGGCGCTGCGGATCGTGTGCGGCCTCAGCGTGCCGCAGATCGCCAAGGCGTTTCTGGTGAGCGAAAGCGCGATGGAGCAGCGCATCACGCGGGCCAAGGCGCGGGTGGCGAAGGCCGAGATCCCGTTCGAGGCGCCGGACGCCGTGGAGCGGTCGGAGCGGGCAGGGGCGGTCGCGGCGGCGATCTATCTGATGTTCAACGAGGGCTATAGCGCGGCGGTCAGCGACGCCGAGCGGCGCGCGCCGTTGAGCGGCGAGGCGATCCGGCTGGCGCGCATGCTGCTGAGCATCTTTCCGGCGGAACCTGAACTGATGGGGCTGACGGCGCTGCTGTTGTTGCAGCATGCGCGGATCGCGGCGCGGTTCGACGCCGAGGGCCAGGCGGTGCTGCTGGAGAAGCAGGACCGGACCAGGTGGAACGGGGCGCTGATCGCCGAGGGGCTGGCGCTGATCGACAAATCGATGCGGCACCGCCGCCCCGGCCCCTATCAGATCCAGGCGGCGATCGCGGCGCTGCATGTGCGCAGCCCGAGCGCAGCGGAGACGGACTGGGCGGAGATCGAATTGCTGTACCGCGCGCTGGAGCGCGTGCAGCCCTCGCCCGTGGTGACGCTGAACCGTGCGGTCGCGGTCTGGAAGGTGAGCGGGGCCGAAGCGGCGCTGGCGCTGGCCGAAACGCTGGAGGGGCCGTTGGACGGGTATTTCTACTTTCACGGTCTGCGCGGCGCGCTGCTGGGCGAGCTGGGCCGCGAGGGCGAGGCGCGGACCGCCTATAGGCGGGCGATTTCACTGGCCGGATCGGCGGCGGAAGCGGCCCATATCCGCAGCCAACTGGATGCGCTGAGCGATATCGCCAAGGCGGGCTGACAGTTTTTGTCATGGCGCTGTCGGATACTGCCTGTGTCCGGCGTCCTTGGGGCAGATGAGCGATAGGGAGTGAGTTCAGATGGTCGAAAAGTTCTATCTCAGTCTGCCCGTGAAGGACGTGGCGCGGTCGCGCGCATTCTTCGCCGCGCTCGGCCACACATTCGATCCGCAGTTCACCGGCGATGGCGCCGCATGCCTGGTGATGACGGATACGGTGTCGGTGATGCTGGTGCCGCACGCGCGCTACAGCGAGCTGAGCGCCAAGCCGATCGCCGACACGCAGAAAACCAGCGCCGGTCTGATCGCGATCAATCTGCGCAGCCGCGCCGAAGTGGACGCGCATCTCGACGCCGCGGTGAAGGCGGGCGGCACGGAAGCCCACGGACGCGAGGACATGGGCTTCATGTATATGGGCGGTTTCTACGATCTCGACGGGCATGGCTGGGGCATTCACTGGATGGACCCGGATGCCGCCATGCCGGCGGCGCAGGAGGAAACCGCATGAGCGATCAACCTACAGCACCCGCCCCCGAACCGATCGCCGCGCGCACGCTGAAGCTGGAGCGCATTCTGGACGGAACGCCGGACAAGGCGTTCAAGGCGTGGACGACGCCCGAGCTGTTGAAGCAGTTCTTCGCGCCAAAGCCCTACACGACGCCCTATGCCGAACTGGATGTGCGCGCTGGCGGCACGAACATCATTACCATGCGCAGTCCGGAGGGGCAGGACATCCCGAACGCCGGAATCTATCTGGAGGTCGTGCCGAACCGGAAACTGGTGTTCACCGATGCGTTCGACGGCGCCGGCTGGCAGCCCAAAAGCGGCGAGCCATTCATGGTCGCGACCCTGACCTTCGAAGACGCGCCCGGCGGCAAAACGAAATACACCGCGCAGGTGCAGCACTGGTCGGTCGCGACGACGAAGCAGCACGAGGAGATGGGTTTCCATCCCGGCTGGGGCCAGTGCGCCGATCAGCTGAACGACCTCATCAAGACGCTTTGAGGAGACGCGAATGACCGTCGTTTACTGGGTTCTCGGGGTTATCGCGGCGATCATCGCGCTGGTGCTGATCCGCGCGGCGATGAAGCCCGATGTCTTCACGCTGCTGCGGCGGACGCGCATCGATGCGCCGCCCGCGCAGGTGGCGGCGCTGATCCTCGATTTTCACGAGTGGATCAAATGGTCGCCGTTCGAGAAGATGGACGCGGAAGGCGCGTTGCAGCGGAGCTATTCGGGTGCGCCGAGCGGGGTGGGCGCGGTCTATGAATGGGTGGGCAGGAAAACCGGCGCCGGACGGATGGAGATTATCGAGGCGACGGATGAGAAAATCCGCATCCAGCTCGATTTCATCAAGCCGTTTCCGGCGAACAATTTTGCGGAGTATGCGTTGAAGCCGGATGGCGCGGGCACGGAAGTGACGTGGTCGATGTATGGTCCGCAGAGATTCATGTTCAAGGTGATGGATACGATCATCGGGACGGAGCGGATGATGGGGCCGGTGTTCGAGCAGGGCCTTCGCGATATGAAAACAGCCGCAGAAGCGGCCCAAGGGAGACCCGTATGACCAAACTGTTCCTGTCGTCCGTGTTCGCGCTTGCTCTGATGGCGCCCGCCTTTGCGGATGTGCCGCCGCCGCCGTCTCCCGTGCCGGCGGCAGGCGAATACAAACTGGACAAGAGCCACGCGACGCTGACCTTCGTGGTCAATCATCTGGGCTTTTCCAACTATCACGCGCAGTTCGCGAATTTCGACGCGACCATGACGTTCGATCCCGCCAATGCGGCGGCGTCGAAGCTGACGGCGACGGTGGATGCCAATTCGCTGACCGTGCCGCACCCGCCCGAAGGCTTCCTCGATGAACTGAAAGGCGAGCAGTTCCTGGATACCGCGAAATATCCGGAGATGACGTTCGTCTCAACATCGATCGAGATCACCGGCGAAGAGACCGGCAAGGTGACGGGCGATTTCACGCTGCATGGCGTGACCAGGCCGGTGGTGCTGGACGTGACGTTCAATGGCGGCTGGGCCGGCATTCCCGGCATGGACCCCCATGCCCGCGCCGGGTTTTCGGCCAGAGGCACGCTGAACCGTTCCGAGTTCGGGATCGGCTATGGCGTGCCGCCGGAAGGCACGACGATGGGCGTGAGCGATGCCGTTGAAATCATCATCGAGGCCGAATTTACCGGGCCGGAGCTGAAATAGCGCCGAAACAGACCGGGAAGCCCTGCATTTTGGGCTTGTATTCGGATATAAACATATCTTTATATCATCGGCGTACAAGGATTCGCCGATGGATGGATTGCTCGACGGACTGAAGGCTGTGGCTGAGCCGACGCGGTTGCGTCTGCTCGCTCTGCTGACGCGCGCCGAACTGACCGTCACCGAGATCACCCAGGTTCTGAAGCAGAGCCAGCCGCGGGTGAGCCGTCACCTGAAGCTGATGGTGGAAGCGGGGCTGCTGAAGCGGTTTCCCGAAGGCACCTGGGTTTTCTATCGCCTGGCCGAAGATGGCGAGGCGGCTGGGCTGGCGCGGGCGGTGACGGCGCTGATGGATGTGGGCGACCCGGTGCTGGCCGAAGACGCGGCGCGGCTGGAGACCATCCGCAAGGCGCGCGCCGATGACGCCGCCGCCTATTTCGCCGAGAACGCCGCGCGCTGGGACGAGATCCGCGCGCTGCACCTGCCGGAGACGGCGGTGGAGCAGGCGATGGTGGAGATGCTGGGCGCCGCGCCGATCGGCACGCTGCTGGATCTCGGCACCGGGACCGGGCGCATTCTGGAAGTGATGAGTCCGCGCGCCGAACGCGGCATCGGCATCGACATGAGCCACGAGATGCTGGGGATCGCGCGCGCGAACCTGGAGCGCGCGGGGCTTGCGAACGCGCAGGTGCGTTACGGCAATATCCTGCGGCTCGATCCCGGCGCGCTGGGCGTGGTGCCGCAGGCCGATGTCGCGGTGCTGCATCATGTGCTGCACTTCTTCGAGCATCCGCACGAGGTGGTGGCGCAGGCCGCGCGTCTGCTGAAAGCCGGAGGGCGGATGCTGATCGCCGATTTCGCGCCGCACGGGCTGGAGCATCTGCGCGAGAACCACGCGCATCGCCGGCTTGGATTTTCCGACCGTGAAGTGACGGCGTGGGCGGAGGGCGCGGGCTTGCGCCTTGCGGCCACGCGCGATCTGCCGCCCGGCGGCAATGCCGATGCGCGGTTGACCGTGAAATTGTGGCTGCTGGAAAAACCTTTGGATGCCGCCCGCGCGCCGCGCCGGGCAGGGGAGGCTGCATAATGGCCCTGAATGTCTCGTTCGAATTCTTTCCGCCCAAGACCGACGAAGCGGAGGCGAGCCTGTGGAAGGCGATCCGCCGGCTTGAACCGCTGAACCCCAGCTTCGTGTCGGTGACCTATGGCGCGGGCGGATCGACGCGCGAGCGGACGCACGCGACGGTGAAGCGCATCGTCGATGAGACGGGGCTGAAGCCGGCGGCGCATCTGACCTGCGTGGGTGCGACGAAGGACGAGATCGACGAGGTGATCCGCGAATACTGGGATGCGGGCGTGCGGCACATCGTGGCGCTGCGCGGCGACATGCCGGACATGGGCGCGGCCTATGCGCCGACGACGGGCGGTTATCATTCGACGCCGCAGTTGATCGAAGGGATCAAGGCGATCGGCGATTTCGAGGTGAGCGTCTCGTGCTATCCCGAGAAGCATCCCGATACGCCGACGCTGGACGGCGATATCGATCTGCTGAAGCGCAAGATCGATGCGGGCGCGACGCGGGCGATCACCCAGTTCGCGTTCGAGACGGACGCGCATATCCGCTTCCTGGAGCGCGCGCGGCGGCTGGGCGTGAAGATTCCGGTGGTGCCGGGGATCATGCCGACGACGAACTTCAAGGGCATCGTGCGCATGGCGGGACGCTGTGGCGCGAGCGTGCCGGCCTGGCTGCGCGAGCGCTTCGAGGGGCTGGATGAAGACCTGGAGACGCGCAAGCTGATCGCGGCGACCGTCGCCGCCGAGCAGGTGGAGCGGCTGCAGGCCATCGGCTTCGACAATTTCCATTTCTACACGCTGAACCAGGCCGACCTGACCTATGCGATCTGCCGTATTCTCGGCATCAAGCCCGGCGTGGCGAAGCTGGAGGCGGCGGCGTGAGCGAAACCATCGTCATCGTCACCAGCAGGCTGCGCGATCCGGCCTTGCGGCGGCGCTTCATTGAACTCAGCGCGGCGACCGAAGCCTGGCTGACGGCGCAGCCGGGCTTTGTGCGTTACGAGTTGTTCGACGGCGGCGACGTCTGGACCGACACCATGTTGTGGGAATCCCCGGCCGCCGCCGAAAAAGGCAACGCCGCCTTCGCCGCGACGGCGATCGCGACCGGTTTCGCCGAGATCGTGCAGTCCGGCTGGCGCGGCTTTTCCGGCGCACGGACCCAACTTGATTCAGGAGCCCCCGGTTTGATGGCCCGCCCCGACGCCCGTTCCTACATCCTCGCCGAGAGCAAGAAGCGGATTCTCACGCTGGATGGCGCGTGGGGGACGATGATCCAGACCTATGGGCTGACCGACGCGGATTATCGCGGCGAGCGGTTCAAGGAATGGGCGCATGACATCAAAGGCAATAACGATCTGCTGATCCTGACGCGGCCGGACGTGATCGGCGGGATCACGGAAGGGTATCTGAAGGCCGGGGCGGATATCGTTTCGACCAATACGTTCAGCGCGACGAGCATCGCCATGGCCGATTACGGCATGGAGGGGCTGGTCGCGGAGCTGAACTTTGAAGGCGCGCGGATCGCGCGGGATCTGGCGGACAAATATTCGACGCCGGATCGCCCGCGCTTCGTGGCGGGTTCGATCGGGCCGACCAACCGGACGGCCTCGATCTCGCCGGACGTGAACGACGCAGGCTATCGCGCGGTGACGTTCGACGAGCTGGTGACGGCCTATCACGAGGCGGCGAAGGCGCTGATCGAGGGCGGGTCGGACATCCTGCTGATCGAGACGGTGTTCGACACGCTGAACGCCAAGGCGGCGCTGTTCGCCTGCACCAGGCTGTTCGAGGAACTGGGCCGCACCTATCCGATCTGGGTTTCGGGGACGATCACCGATCTTTCCGGGCGGACGCTGACCGGGCAGACAGTGGAGGCGTTCTGGCATTCCATCCGTCATGCCGAGCCGCTGATCGTCGGGCTGAACTGCGCGCTGGGGGCGCGTGAGTTGCGGCAGTATGTGAGCGAATTGTCGGCGTGCGCGGACACGCTGGTCGCGTGTCATCCCAATGCCGGCCTGCCCAACGAGTTCGGCGGCTATGACGACAGCCCGGAATATATGGCCGGGCTGATCCACGAGTTCGCGACGAGCGGGTTGCTGAACGTGGTCGGCGGGTGCTGCGGCACGACGCCGGAGCATATCGCCGCGATCGTGGAGACGGTGAGCGCGGTGGCGCCGCGCGTGGTTCCGGAGAAGCCGAAATATCTGCGCTTGTCCGGCCTGGAGCCGTTCACGCTGACGCCGGAGATCACGTTCGTGAACGTGGGCGAGCGGACCAACGTCACCGGCTCGGCCAAGTTCCGCAAGCTGGTGACGGCGGGGAATTACGAAGAGGCGCTGCAGGTGGCGCGCGACCAGGTGGAGAACGGCGCGCAGATCATCGACGTCAATATGGACGAGGGGCTGCTGGACGGCGTCGTCGCCATGAAGCGGTTTCTCAACCTGATGGCGGCCGAACCGGCGATCGCCAAGGTGCCGTTCATGATCGACAGCTCCAAATGGGAGATCATCGAGGAGGGCCTGAAATGCGTTCAGGGTAAGCCGGTGGTGAACTCGATCTCGATGAAGGAGGGCGAGGAGAAGTTCATCGCCCAGGCCAGGCTGCTGCGCCGCTATGGCGCGGCTGTGGTGGTGATGGCGTTCGATACCGAGGGCCAGGCCGATACGATCGAGCGCAAGGTCGCGATCTGCCAGCGGTCTTATGACCTGCTAACCAGGGAAGCGGGATTCCCGCCGGAAGACATCATCTTCGATCCCAATATCTTCGCCGTGGCGACGGGGATCGAGGAGCATAATCCCTATGGCGTGAACTTCATCGAGGCGACGCGGCAGATCCGCGAGCGGATGCCGCTGGCGCATATCTCGGGCGGCGTTTCCAACGTGTCGTTCTCGTTCCGCGGCAACGAGCCGGTGCGCGAGGCGATGCATTCCGCGTTCCTGTTCCACGCGATCAAGGCGGGGATGGATATGGGCATCGTCAATGCAGGCGCATTGATGGTGTACCAGAACATTCCGACTGAACTGCGCGAGCGGGTGGAGGACGTGATCCTCAACCGGCGCGAGGATGCGACCGAGCGGCTGCTTGAGATCGCGGACCAGTATCGCCATGGCGGCGCGACGAAGAAGGAAGCCGATCTCGAATGGCGCAAGCTGCCGGTCGCCAAGCGCCTGGAGCATGCGCTGGTGCAGGGCATTGCGGACTTCGTGGAGGAAGATACCGAGGCGGCGCGGCTGGAGGCGGAGCGTCCGCTGCACGTCATCGAAGGGCCGTTGATGGACGGCATGAACATCGTCGGCGACCTGTTCGGATCGGGCAGGATGTTCCTGCCCCAGGTGGTGAAGAGCGCCCGCGTGATGAAGAAGGCGGTCGCCTGGCTGATGCCGTTCATGGAGGCGGAAGCCGCGGGACAGAAACGCGAGGCGGCGGGCAAGATCGTGATGGCGACCGTGAAGGGCGACGTCCACGATATCGGCAAGAACATCGTCGGCGTCGTTCTGCAATGTAACAATTACGAGGTGATCGACCTGGGCGTGATGGTGCCGGCGCAGAAGATCCTGGACACCGCGCGGGCCGAGAAGGCCGACATTATCGGCCTCAGCGGCCTCATCACGCCGTCGCTGGACGAGATGAGCCATATCGCGGCGGAGATGGAGCGGCAGGGATTCGATCTGCCGCTGCTGATTGGCGGGGCAACGACCTCGAAGGTGCATACGGCGGTCAAGATCAACCCGAATTACGAGCGGGGGCAGACGGTCTATGTGACGGACGCTTCGCGGGCGGTCGCGGTGGCGTCCAGCCTGCTGTCGAAGGACCAGCGCGAGAATTTCAAGTCGGGCGTGCGCGCCGACTATGCGAAGATCGCGGAAGGCCATGCGGCCGGGCGGCGCAACGATCGCCGCTTCACGATCGCGCAGGCGCGCGCCAACGCGATGAAGATCGACTGGGCGAGCTACACCGCGCCTCGTCCGAGCTTCATCGGTACGCGGGCGTTCGAGGCCTATGATCTGGGCGAGCTGGTCGACTACATCGACTGGACGCCGTTCTTCCAGAGCTGGGAGCTGGTCGGGCGCTATCCGATGATCCTGGACGACGAGGTGGTGGGGCCGGCGGCGCGCAATCTGTTCGCCGACGCGCAGGCAATGCTGAAGCAGATGGTGGCCGAGAAGTGGCTGACGGCGAAGGCCGTGATCGGTTTCTGGCCCGCCAACAGCGAGGGCGACGATGTCGTCGTGTGGACGGATGAGAGCCGCACGACAGAGCTGACGCGCTTCCACGCGCTGCGCCAGCAGCAGGCGAAGGATGCGGCGCGGCCGAATATGGCGCTGTCGGATCTGATCGCGCCGGTCGGATCAGGCGTTGCGGACTATATCGGCGGGTTTGCGGTGACGACGGGACATGGCGAGGACGAGGTCGCCAGAAAATTCGAAGGCGCGCTGGACGACTATTCCGCGATCCTGTCGAAAGCGTTGGCCGACCGTCTGGCGGAGGCGTTCGCCGAGCGGATGCACGAGCGGGTGCGGCGCGAGTTCTGGGGTTATGCGCCCGACGAGGCGCTGAGCAATGCCGAGCTGATCGACGAGAAATATCAGGGCATCCGGCCCGCGCCGGGCTATCCCGCGCAGCCCGATCACACCGAGAAGGCGGCGTTGTTCAAGATCCTCGATGCCGAGGCGCAGGCCGGGATCGCGTTGACCGAGAGCTATGCGATGTGGCCGGGCGCTGCGGTGAGCGGCATGTATTTCAGCCACCCCAGGTCGGCCTATTTCGGCATCGGCAAGATCGAGCGCGACCAGGTGGAGGACTATGCGGCGCGCAAGGGCTTCACCGTGCCGGAGATGGAGCGCTGGCTGGCGCCCATCCTCAACTACGATCCGCGCAGCATCGTGACGGAGCAGGCGGCGTAATCAGGGCCAGAGGCGGCTGGTGAAGTCGCCGATGGCGGCATCCATCTCCCGGTCTTCGGGGGAGATGCCGCCGAAGCCGGCGTGGGGCATGGCTTCCCAGACATGGAGTTCTGCGGCCACGCCCGCCTTCAGCAGGCTGCGGTGCATGCGGGCGCAGTTAGAGAGGAAGAGGTCGCGTGTTCCGGCCTGAAGCCAGGTGCGCGGGAAGCCCTTTGTGAAGTCGCCGAAGAGCGGCGAGAGATAAGGATCGGCAAGATCGGCTCCGCCGGCATAAAGCGCGCTGAGCGTGACGAGCGGGTTCGGCAGGACATTGTCGATGCCCATATGGGTCGCGAAGCTGTCGCCGGATTCGGTGAGATCGAGTTCGGGCGTGCGCAGGATAGCCGCAGCGGGCAGCGGCAGGCCGGAATCGCGCGCCTTGAGGATCGTCGCCGCCGCGATATTGCCGCCGGCGGAGATTCCGTTGAAGACGATATCGTCCGCCGCATGGGTTTTCAGCGCCTCGCGATAGACGGCGACCGCCTGGTCGAGGCCGGCGGGATAGGGGGCATCCGGCGGCATGGCGTAGTCGACCGACCAGGTGACGCAGCCGGTCTGGTCAGACGAGCGCGCCGCATCGAAGGCGGTGAGCGAACCGCCGAAGAAGAGCAGCGCGCCGCCGTGAAACGACAGGCAGAGCTTGCCGGGACGCGCGGCGCCTTCGCGCGGGGCGGCGACATACACGTCGGTTTCCGCGATGCGGTGACGTTCGGCGCGCGCCATCGTGCGGGCGACACGCTCGCCGCCGAGATCGAGAAACATCTTGTCGCGGGAGGCGACGATCCTGCGCCAGGCGTCCTTGTTGTCCAGCGCAGGGTAGTCAGGGAAAGGCGGGCGCGGCATCGCGAGATAGGCGCGCGCCTGCTCGCTGACGGTCGATGGCAGGGGAATGTCGCGGGCCGGCATGATCAGCGTCCCGTCCGGGGCAGTTGCGGCGTCGACCTTCACGAGCGTCTCCATTTCCTTTGCCGCGCGAGTATCGGTGGGGCGGTGCGGGATGACAATCGGCCGGGCCGGTGTCCGTCGCCTAGCCGTCTTGGGGGCTTTCGCGTATCGGTGTGCGAAAGACATTGGAGGAAACGATGAAAGCGCTCTGTTACCACGCCCCCCGCACCATCACCTGCGACAGCGTGCCGGATGCGAAGCTGCAGGCCGATACGGACATCGTCGTGCGCATGACGGCGTGCGGCATCTGCGGCAGCGATCTGCATATCTATCACGGCGAGGGTTTCAGCGCGGATCTCGGCTATTACGTCGGCCATGAGGCGGTGGGCGAGGTGATGGAAGTCGGCAGCGCCGTGCGCCGCGTGAAGACGGGCGACCGCGTGATGATCTCCGCCGCCGTCGGGTGCGGCGGGTGCGCGCCCTGCCTCGCGGGCAATGTGCTGAAATGCGAGACGGGCGGGGCGGGGTGCTATGGCCTCAGCCATGCGCTTCCGGGGTGCCAGTCGGAAGCGATCCGCGTGCCGAAGGGCGACTATAACGTCGCGCCGATCCCGGATGGCCTCACCGAAGAACAGGCGCTGATGCTGACCGACAATCTGCCGACCGCGTGGTTCGGCTGTGTCGGCGCGGAGATCGGGCCGGGCAAGACGGTGGTGGTCGTGGGCCTTGGGCCGATCGGGCTGATGGCGGTGGAGGCGGCGTTCGTGATGGGCGCGGCGCGCGTGTTCGCGGTCGATCTGGTGGCGGAGCGGCGGGCGATTGCGGCGAGCCTGGGCGCGGAGGCGTTCGATGCGGCCGATGCGGCGGCGGCGATCGCCGAGCGCACAAGCGGGCGCATGGCCGACTGCGCGGTGGAGGCCGTGGGCGCCGACGCGACGATCAACCTGGCGATGCAACTGGTCGGGCGGCAGGGCATCGTGTCGGCCATCGGCGTCAACCAGACGCGCAAGTTCGACTTCCCGATGGCGCTGGCCTTCATGAAGACGCTGACCTTCCGGATCGGGACATGCTCGGTGCCGCGCTACTGGCCGGCCATCGTGCCGCTGGTGCAGAGCGGGCGGCTGAAGCCGGAGCGGTTCCTGACGCACCGCATGAAACTGGATAATGGAGCCGAGGCCTATCGTCTGTTCGATGCGCGCGCAGACGGCGTGCTGAAGACGATCATGACGCCCTAGGCTTTCGCCCAGGCCTCGGACCATTCGATGAGCGGCCAGAGCGCGGTGTTGAGAGCGCGGCCCTGCGCGGTAAGGGCATAGCCCTCATCGCCGAGCGTGACGATGCGCGCCTCGCGCAGTTCGGCAAGTCGGGTGTTGAGAACGCTGGGCGCGACGCCGCCGCAGGCGGTCGCGAGGCTGCGGAACGGCAACGCCGCGTCGCGCAATTCCCACACGATCCGCAGCGCCCAGCGACGGCCGAGCAGATCGAGCGCCGCCATGATCGGCTTGCCGGTGCTCGATCCCCGCACCTTGCGGCCGGGCAGGGGCGTTTGTGCTATCTTTTTCATAGCGTCCGTGGCTGTCGTTTGCTATTGTTTTCATAGCGCATGATGAGGCACCAGGCCATGACCCCGCGTATCGCCCCGCTTGAGCCGCCGTTTCCCGCCGAGGCGCAGGAAGCCTTCGACCGGATCATGCCGCCCGGCGTGCCACCGCTGACGCTGTTCACGACGCTGGCCCGGGCGCCGCGCGTCTATGCCAAATTCAATGCGGGCGGATTGCTGGACAGGGGGGCCATCTCGATGCGCGAGCGCGAGCTGATGATCAACCGGACCTGCGCCCGCGCCGGCAATGCCTATGAATGGGGCGTGCATGTCGCATTCTTCGCAGAACGGGCCGGGCTGGACGCGGCGGAGATCGAGGCGCTGGCGCTGCAGGGATGGGACTGGCCGCTGTGGACACCGGCGGATGGCACGGTCATCCGTCTGGCCGACGAACTGCATGACGGCGCGGCGATCTCGGACGCGCTGTGGATCGCGCTGCGGCGGCATTTCAGCGAGGAACAGATCCTGGAGCTGATCGCGCTTGCGGGATTTTATCGCACCGTCGCCTATTACTGTAACGGGCTGAAGCTCGAACCTGAGGCGTATGGTGCGCCGCTGCCGAAACCGTAGAGATTTGCTAGAGTGGCGCCATGCGCGCGATCTCCCGCATCTTCTGGACGTTTCTGGCCGTCCTGTTCCTGATCGAGGCCTGGCTCTGGGAAAAGCTGGAGCCGGTGGTGGCGGCCGTGGTGCGCGCCATTCCGCTGGCGCGGGCGAAGGCGGCGATCGCGGCCGGGGTGAACAAGCTGCCGCCCTTCGCGGTGCTGTTCGTGTTTCTCATTCCGGTGGTGGTGCTGTTTCCGTTCAAGCTGGCGGCGATCTGGTTGTTGTCGGAAGGGCATTTCATTCTCGCCGTCGGCGTCTATGTGCTGGCCAAACTGGTGGGCGTAGGCGTCGCGGCGTTTCTGTTCGAGACGTGCAAGCCGAAGCTGCTGCAGATGCGCTGGTTCGCGGCGCTGTATGAATGGGTGCGCGGCGTCTGGGCCTGGGCGCACAGGCTGGTCGATCCGGTCAAAGCGCGGATCAAGGTCTGGGCGGCGCGATTGCGTTCAAAGGCGCGAAACGGCTTCGCGCGTCGTATCGGCCGGGTGCGCGGCTGGATGCGGCGCAAACGCGAACCGGGACAGACGACCGGAACGCCATGACAAAGGGCCGGGGCATGTGCCGCCGGCCCTTTGGGAAGCTCTGGTTTGATCGCGTCAGATGAAGCCGATCAGGATGGCGCCGAGAAAGAGAAAGACTGCTCCAGTCGTCAGGATGCCTGCGTGCTGCATGGTAGCCCTCCCAAACTTGCCTAACGAGACGATGGCCTTGTTTTGGCCACGATCCAACAGAAAACGATTCCGCAGCGCAGCGGGTTCCGCAATAAAGTTACCGAGTTGGGGTTGAGCGTTTCGCATCCCGCCGATCTAGGGATGGATCGTGTCGCGATCAATCAAGCCGGGCTAACTCGTCGGTTCACGGCGGTTTACCAGGCCAGCTTCGTGCCGTCGTAGTCGACCAGTTGCCCCGTCGCGGAGAGGGTCAGGCCGTCGATATATTTGCGCATGGCGCCGATGCTCGCCTCCGGCGAGAGCGGCGCGCCGGGGCCGCCCATATCCGTCTTCACCCAGCCGGGGCTGACCGGCACGGCGATGATGCCGTCGGCGCGCCAATCCTGCGCCAGGGTGGAGATCAGCTTGTTCAGCGCCGCTTTCGACGTGCGATAGGCGTGCATGCCGCCGCCTTCGCTGTCATTGGACCCCATGCCGGACGTGATGGCGATGAAGCGGCCCTTGCCGCTGCGCTGAAGATTGTCGTGGACGATGCGGGCGAGGCGCATGGGGGCGAGCAGGTTGACGCCGAGCGTGCGGACCCAGGCATCGAAGTCCATGTCGTCCCAGCTCTGGCGCGTGCCGCCATAGATGCCGGCATTGGCGATGACGATGTCGATGGGCTGGCTGCCGATGACCGATTTGAATGCGGCGATGGAGCCGTCCTCGGTCACGTCGAGCGGGTGGACGGTGACGCGCCCGCCGGACGCGGCGGCGATGGCGATGAGGGCGTCGGCTTCCACCGGGTTGCGGCAGGCGGCGATGACGCGGTCGCCGGCGGCGGCATATTGCCGGACGAATTCAAGACCGAGACCGCGATTGGCGCCGGTGACGAGGATGGTGGGCAAAGGTCAGCTCCTGCAGGGTTGGTCAGGCCGCAGGGCCGTAGCCTCCGCCGCCGGGCGTTTCGATCAGGATGGCGTCGCCTTGTGCCATCTCGGTCTGGTCGCTGCCCCTTAAAGTTTCTTCAGAACCGGAGGCGCGGATGACGGTATTCCGCCCCTTTTGCGCGTCGCCGCCGCCATGGAGGCCGAACGGCGCGGTTTCGCGGCGGATCGAGAGGATCGAGCAGGTCATCGGCTTGCGGAAGCGGATGCGGCGGCGGACGCCGTCGCCGCCCCTGAACGCGCCCGCGCCGCCGGAGTTTTCACGGACGGCGAATTCTTCCAGCAGCACCGGGAAGCGCTGCTCCAGCACTTCGGGATCGGTGAGGCGCGAATTGGTCATGTGGGTGTGGACGGCCGAGGCGCCGTCGAAGCCCGGTCCCGCGCCCGCGCCGCCGCAGATCGTCTCGTAATACTGATAGCGGTCGTCGCCGAAGGTCAGGTTGTTCATCGTGCCCTGCGAGGCGGCGAGGACTCCCATCGCGCCGAAGATGGCGTCGGTGACGGCCTGGCTGGTTTCCACATTGCCGGCGACGACGGCCGCCGGATAGCGCGGCGCGAGCATCGAGCCTTCGGGCACGATGATCTCCAGCGGGCGGAGGCATCCGGCGTTGAGCGGGATGTCGTCATCGGCGAGGCACCGGAAAGCATAAAGCACGGCCGCGCGGGTGACGCTGGCGGGTGCGTTGAAGTTGTTGACGAGCTGCGGGCTGGTGCCGGTGAAGTCGATCCGGGCGCTGCGGGCGGCGTGATCGACGGCGATGGCGACCTTGATCTCGGCGCCGCCGTCGATGGGGACCGCGAAGCTGCCGTCTTTCAGCGAGGTGATGGCCTGGCGGACGACGGCTTCGGCGTTGTCCTGAACGTGGTTCATATAGGCGCGCACGACATCGAGGCCGTAGGTGGCGCAGATGCGGTTCAGTTCGTCCGCGCCCTTTGTGCAGGCGGCGATCTGGGCCTTGAGATCGGCGACGTTCTGGTCCGGGTTGCGGGCCGGGTTGATGTTGTCGGCAAGCTTGGCGCGGAGGCCATCTTCGTCGAAGCGGCCATTGGCGACGATCTGCACGGCGTCGAGCAGGACGCCTTCGTCTTCGACGGTGGTGGAGAAGGGCGGCATGGAGCCGGGCGCGATGCCGCCGATATCGGCGTGGTGGCCGCGCGCGGCGCAGTAGAAGCGCGGCACGGTGTCGCCTTCGCCGAAGACGGGCATCACGACGGTGACGTCGGGCAGATGCGTGCCGCCGGCATAGGGCGCGTTGAGGGCGAAGGCATCGCCCGGCTTCATGTTCGGGTGTTTCGCGCGGACGGCGGCTACGCTGTCGCCCATGCTGCCCAGATGCACCGGCATGTGCGGCGCGTTGGCGATGAGCGCGCCGTCGGCATCGTAGATGGCGCAGGAGAAGTCGAGCCGCTCTTTGATGTTCACCGAGGCGGCGGTCTTCTCCAGCGTCAGGCCCATCTGCTCGGCGATCGACATGAAGAGGTTATTGAAGATCTCGAGCATCACCGGATCGGCGCTGGTGCCGGCGACGGCGCGATGCGGACGCGGGGCGATGCGGGTGAGGACGATCTCGCCGCCCGGCGCGATGCGAGCCTGCCAACCGGGTTCGATGACGATGGTCTGGTTGGGTTCGATGAGGAGCGCCGGGCCGGGGAGAATCTGGCCTGACGACATCGCCGCGCGGCGATGGACGGGGGCGTCGTGCCATCGCCCTTCCATGAAGAGGGCGCGCATGGCATCCGGCGGCGGCAGCGATGCGCCCGGCGTTGCACCGGGCGGCGCCGGCGGCGTGGCGCCGCCGCCGATGGCTTCGGCTTCGAGGCTTTCGACGATGAGAGCGCGATGCTCGAAGCCGAACCCGAAGCGTTTTGTATGAGCCGCGACGAAGGCGTCCGCCATCTCGGACGCGGTGCCGAACGGCACCTTCAGCGTGGTGTCGGTGCCGTCGTAGCGAATGTGGGCGGCGAGGGCGGTGGTGACGGTGGCGCCGCTGCGCGGGTCGCCGGGAATGCGGTCGGGCGGGAGCTGGAGAGCCAGTTCGTCTATGGCGGCGCTGCGCAGGTCGGTTGCGATCTTCAGAAAATCCGGAATCGCGCTTTCGTCGAGACGCTTGCCCACGGCGCGCTGGCGGAAGGCGCGGAGTTTGGCGAGGCCGATGCCGTAGGCGGAGAGGAGGCCGGAGAAGGGGTGGATGAGCACCGTTTCCATGCCGAGCGCGTCGGCGACGAGACAGGCGTGCTGTCCGCCCGCGCCGCCAAAGGCATTAAGCGCGTAGCTGGTGATGTCGTAGCCGCGCGCGACGGAGATGCGTTTCACCGCGTTCGCCATGTTCTCGACCGCGATGCGGATGAAGCCTTCGGCGATGGCTTCGGGCGTGCGGCCGTCACCGATCTCGGCGGCGAGGGCGGCGAAGGCAGCGGTGACGGCGGCGGCATCGAGCGGGGCGTTTTCTTCCGGGCCGAAAATCGCGGGGAAGAAATCGGGCTGGAGCTTGCCCAGCATGACATTGGCGTCGGTGACGGCGAGCGGGCCGCCGCGCCCGTAGGATTTGGGGCCGGGATTGGCGCCGGCGCTGTCCGGCCCGACGCGCATCCGGAGGCCATCGAAATGCAGGATCGAGCCGCCGCCCGCCGCGACCGTATGGATCAGCATCATCGGGGCGCGGAGGCGCACGCCGGCAACGCTGGTTTCCGTTTCGCGCTCATAGGCGCCGTCGAAATGGCAGACATCGGTGGAGGTGCCGCCCATGTCGAAGCCGATGATCTTAGGGAATCCGGCCGCGCGGCCCGTTTCGGCGGCGCCGACGACCCCGCCGGCGGGGCCGGACAGGACCGCGTCCTTGCCCTGGAAATGCGCGGCGTCAGTCAGGCCGCCGGAGGACTGCATGAAGTGAAGCTGCGGCGTGTCGCCAAGCCCGGCGCGGACCTGCGCGACGTAGCGGCGGAGGACGGGCGAGAGATAGGCGTCGACCGTGGCGGTGTGACCGCGCGAGACGAGCTTCTGCAGCGGCGAGGCCTGATGGCTGAGCGTCACCTGGGTGAAGCCGCAGGCACGGGCGATTTCGCCGGCGGCGATTTCGTGGGCCGGATGGCGGAAGCTGTGCATGAAGACGATGGCGCAGGCCGTGAGGCCGCGCGCGCGGGCGGCGTTGAGCGCGGCGCGCAAGGCCTCGGCGTCGAGCGGCGTCAGCACCTCGCCTTCGGCGGTCACGCGCTCGTCGGCTTCGATGGCTTCCGCATAAAGCGGCTCTGGCAGGTCGATGCGGCGGACGAAGAGTTTGGGGCGGTTCTGGTAGCCGATGCGGAGCTGGTCTTTCAGGCCCCTGGTGATGACGAGGAGCGTCGGCTCGCCCTTGCGCTCCAGCAGGGCGTTGGTGGCGACGGTGGTGCCCATCTTCACCGCGTCGATGCGCCCGGCGGGCAGGGGGGCGCCTTGCGGCACGCCCAGAAAGCGCCGGATGCCCTCGACGGCGGCGTCGGCGTAGCGTTCGGGATTTTCGGAGAGGAGCTTGGCGGCCTGCAGGTTCCCGGCCGGGTCGCGGGCGATGACATCGGTGAAGGTGCCGCCGCGATCGATCCAGAACTGCCACTTTTCCGCGCTCATGGGCGCTGTTTCTAGCCGTGATGCGCGAGGCATGACAGGGGCGGCACGTTCGCCTAAACAGCGGCCATGTCGATTTGGGGCAAAGTGGGCGGCGCGGCGGCGGGGTTCTTCCTCGGCGGCGGCCCCATCGGCGCGGCGATCGGCGCGCTGGCCGGCCACGCCGTGTTCGACCGCGAACCCAATGCCAGCGAGAAGCAGATCATCTTCACCATCGGCGTGACGGCGCTGGCCGCCAAGATGGCGGCGGCGGATGGGCGTTCGACCGAGGATGAGTTCGAGGCCTTCAAGAAAGTCGTGAAGATCGATCCGCAGGACGAGCGGGACGTGAGGCGCGTCTATGAGATGGCGCACGGGACCGTGGCCGGGTTCGAGGGCTATGCATCGCAGCTGGGGCGGGTGTTCCAGGACCGGCCGGGTCTGCTGGAGGATCTGCTGGATGCGCTGTTCTTCATCGCGGCGGCCGATGGCGCAGTGCATGACGCGGAGGTCGCCTATCTGCACGAGGTGGCGCGGCGCTTCGGCATTTCCGACGCCGCGTTCAACAATCTCTGCGCGTCCTATGGCGGCCCGTGCGAACCCGACCCCTATGCGCTGTTCGGCATCGATGCGAGCGCGACGAATGAGGAGGTCCGCAAGGCCTACCTGCAGGCGGTGCGCGAGAACCATCCGGACCGGATGATCGCGCGCGGCGCGCCGGAGGAATTCCTGGCGGTCGCCACCGAGAAGCTGGCGCGCATCAATGTCGCCTATGAAGGCATCCGGAAGGAGCGGGGCCTGTGAATTCCAAGCCTGTGACGCCGAAGATCATCCCGCGGCCCTCGCCGAACTTCAACGAGCGGCCGGACGGCGTGACGCCTTCGATCCTGGTGCTGCACTATACCGGCATGCCGACGGCGGAAGGCGCGATGGCGCTGCTGACTGACCCGGATACGCCCAAGCGGGTGAGCGCACACTACACGCTGGATGAGGACGGCACGTTCTACCAACACGTGCCGGAGCATTTGCGGGCCTGGCATGGCGGGATTTCGTGGTGGCGGGGAACGGACGATGTGAACTCGCGCTCCATCGGGATCGAGATCGTCAATCCGGGGCATGAATGGGGCTATCGGGCGTTTCCGGTGAAACAGATCAACGCGCTGATCGCGCTGGGCAAGGGGATCGTCGCGCGGCACGGCATCAGGCCGCAGAACGTGATCGGGCACAGCGACATCGCGCCGGGGCGGAAGATCGATCCGGGTGAGCTGTTCCCCTGGCGACGGCTGGCCGGGCATGGGCTGGGCATCTGGCCGGCGCGGGGCAAGGCGGCGGTGCCGGACGATCCGGCGCATATCGCGGCGGCGCTCAGGACCATCGGCTATGGCGTGCAGCCTGAGGTGCCGGCCGAGCTGAATGTCGTGCTGGCGGAGTTTCAGCGCCACTGGCGGCCGGCGAAGTTTGACGGGGTGGCCGATCTGGAGACGCGACAGCGGCTGCATGCGGTGGCGGCGGCGCAGGGTTGATTTCCCGCGCGGCGGCGCGCATGGGAGCCAGGTCAGACGGCTGGATGGCTGCGGGGCCTTGTGCCTCGAGGAAAGTCCGGGCTCCACGGAAACAGGATGCCGGGTAATCCCCGGCGGGGGCGACCCCAGGGAAAGTGCCACAGAGAACAGACCGCTCGGGCATGTCCTGAGTAAGGGTGAAACGGTGCGGTAAGAGCGCACCGCGCTTCCAGCAATGGCGGCGGCACGGCAAACCCCATCCGGAGCAAGACCAAATAGGGGTGGCACATGGGCCTGTTTCCGGCTCGTCGCCCGGGTTGGTCGCGCGAGGCGTCCGGTAACGGACGTCCCAGAGGAATAGTCATCCAAGCGCTTCGGCGCGGGACAGAACCCGGCTTACAGGCCGTCTGACATTTTCATTTTTCCCGATTTTCTGGCGTTTTTCATATTCGTTTGTCGCTGAAGCGATTTGAACGTCGATTTTCGAGATGGGTCTTGAAAGCTATTTAGATATATCTAAATATCGGGTCACATGATCGAACGAAAGGACATGCACATGTATGGCTCATGCCATTCCGGCGGACATCGCCGGGACAAGATGCGCGCCGCATGGCGCGAGATGGTCGAGGCGCGGATCGCGACTGGACGTGGTGGACGCGGCGGCTGGGGCCGTGGCGATAGCGAAGGGGGGGTCGGGGGCGGCTTCGGGCGCTTCGGCGGGCCGCGCGGCGGCCGGGTGCTGGGGCACGGCGATCTGCGGCTGCTGTTGCTGGCGCTGATCGGGGAGAAGCCGCGTCATGGCTATGACCTGATCCGGGCCATCGAGGAGCGTTTCGCCGGCGCCTATGCCCCCAGTCCGGGTGCGGTTTATCCGACCCTGACGATGCTGGAGGAGCAGGATTACATCCGCGCCGAAGCCAGCGAGGGCGCGAAAAAGCAGTTCGCGATCACGCCGGAAGGCCAGGTATTCCTGAAGGACAACGAGGCGGCGGTGCAGGGGATATTCTCGCGCATCGACGTGACGGCGGCGGCCTATGCCCGGCACGAGACGCCGGATGCGGTGCGCGAGGCGGTGAAGACGCTGAAGCAGGCCGTGGTGATGCGCCGGGGTCCGTGGACGGCGGAGGAAGCCGCGCGGGTGCAGGCGCTGATCGAGAAGGCGGCGAAGGATATCGCAGCGGGTTGAACCGGTGGGCCGGGCGGGCGACCGCCCGGTCTCTGCCCAACAGACTTACCCACAGCATTGCGGGGTGCGTTCGGCATTGGCCGGACAAAATCTGGCGCGGGCCAAAATGGCGCCGGAAAGGGATGTCCCCAGCCTCGTCCACATCTGTTCTTGAGGTGTTCCGGATTTTACAAATCCTTTACTTTGTTGATCCACATTTTCATCCACAGATCGGGAAAAACCCAAAGGTTTCAAAGTTCTAAACGTCATCTCCATTGACGTCCCGGTTTTCCCCATGGTATCCCAAATCGTCCCAAATCAGGGGCGGTCTTGGCCCATCCGGCCCCAGCTGACGCCTGTCATCTGAACGATCCGCCTCTGGTGCCGGGATGTCCGGCGTGGGGACGCCGGCAAGGCGGGGTAATGGCGAAGTTCTTTTCAACCTTTGAAAAGGCGATCGATGCCAAGGGGCGCGTAAGCGTCCCTGCCCAGTTCCGTGCGGCTGTGAGCGAGCTGAACGGCGACCGCATTTATTGTTTCCCCTCATTCGTCGACCAGGCGATCGAGTGCTATCCGCCGCCCGCCTATATGGCGCTGCTGGAGCGGATCGAAGGTATCGTCGAAAGCCCCGAGGCGCGCGAGCAGCTGGAGCTTGCGGTCATCACGCGCGGCGTGGAGCTGGCGTTCGACGGGGAAGGGCGCGTGTCGTTCCCCGAGCGCATTCTCAAACTCGTGGGCATCGAGAAGGCGGTCGTGTTCGCCGGGCGCGGTGACCGCTTCCAGCTCTGGTCGCCGGAAGCCTTCGCCAAAACCGAAGCCGATGCGATGGCCAAGGCGGCGCAGTTCCGCCACCTGCTGCTGACCGGGCGCAATCCGTTGAAGACGGAGAGCGCGACGTGAGCGACCGCCATATCCCCGTTCTGCTGGATGAAGTGATCGCGGCGCTGGCCCCTAAGGCGGGCGATGCGATCATCGACGGCACGTTCGGCGCGGGCGGATATTCGCGCGCGATCCTGAAAGCGGGCGCGGGCCGTGTGCTGGGCATCGACCGCGACCCGGCGGCGCTGGCCGCCGGCAACGCGCTGGGGCTGGCCGGACTGACGCTGGCGAGCGGCGTGTTCTCGGACATGGAGGCGCTGGCCGCCGGGGCGGGCTTTGCGCCGGCCGACGGCATCGTTCTGGATATCGGCGTGTCGTCGATGCAGATCGACGATGGTGCGCGCGGCTTCTCGTTCCAGAAGGACGGGCCGCTGGACATGCGGATGTCGAGCGAGGGGCCGAGCGCCGCCGATGTCGTCAACCGCGCGGGCGAGGGCCTGCTGGCCGACATCATCTTCCACTATGGCGAGGAGCGCCGTTCGCGCGCCATCGCCAAAGCCATCGTCGCGGCGCGCAAGGCGCAGCGTTTCGCCAGCACCATGGATCTCGTCGCGGTGATCGAGAGCGTGATGGGCCGCGGCCGCCCTGACCAGATCCATCCTGCGACGCGCACCTTCCAGGCGCTGCGCATCTATGTGAACGACGAGCTGGGCGAATTGTCGCGCGGGCTGGAAGCGGCCGAGCGTCTGCTGGCGCCCGAAGGCCGTCTGGCGGTCGTGACCTTCCATTCGCTGGAAGATCGCATCGTTAAGCGTTTCATGGCCTCGCGCTGCGGCCGTCAGGCGGGGCCGTCGCGCCACCTGCCGGATGTGAAGACCGCAGCGCCGAGCTTCGCGCCGATCACCAAGGGCGCCGAAGGTCCGAGCGAGGCCGAGACCCGGCGCAATCCGCGCGCCCGATCCGCCAAGCTGCGCGCCGCGCGCCGCACGGCCGCGCCGGCGCACAAATCCGATACGAGTTTCTCCGGTCCGGAGATTTCTGCAGAGGAGTGGAGCCGATGATCCGCGCGCTCAATCTCGGCATGTTGGCCCTGACGGTGATGATCTGTTTCGGCCTGTATCGCGTGACGCACGCCGCGCAGGAGCGCGAGGGCGAGCTGAAGCGCGTCGAGGCGGAGATCGGGGCCGAGCTGCGCGCCATCGACGTGCTGAAGGCGGAGTGGACGCATCTGAGCCAGCCCGCGAAGGTGCAGGCGATGGCGGCGCGGTATCTGAACCTGCAGCCGATGAAGGCGACGCAGATCGCCTATCTCAACGACATTCCGATGCGCCCGGAAGGTTCGGCCTCGATGGCCGACATCGCGGCCATCCCGTTCGCGCAAACCGGCGGCGAACCCGTCTATGACGAGAGCGCGCCGGTGCCGATGGCAAAGCCCGCCGGGATCGGCCGCTGAACCATGACGGAAGACCAGCGCAGCCGCCGCAAGTCTGAACCCGGCAATCCCGTCCGCGCGCGCGTCGGCTTCTGCGCGCTCGTCTTCCTTGGCCTGTTCACGCTGCTGGGCGGGCGGATGGTGCAGATCGCCCTGTTCAGCCCCGGCGGCGCGGCCGCCGCGGCGTTCGCCGAAGCGGGTCCGGTGGGCCGCCCCGACATTCTGGATCGCAACGGCGTTCTGCTGGCGACCGATCTTCAGGTCGCCTCGCTCTATGCCGATCCGCGCGATGTGTGGGACCCGGAAGAGACGGCGCGCTCGCTCATCACCGTGTTCCCCGAACTGAACGAAGCGGCGCTGGTCGCCAAGCTGACGGCCAGGACCGGCTTCGTCTGGATCAAGCGCGATATCACGCCGCGCCAGCACGCGGCGGTGCATGACCTCGGCCTGCCGGGCATCGGGTTTCGCCAGGAGCTGAAGCGCGTCTATCCGAACGGCCGCGCCGCCGCGCATGTCGTCGGCTTCGTCGATGTCGACAACAAGGGCCTCGCGGGCATCGAGCGCGCGCTGGACACGACGCTGGCCGACCGCGTGTCGCATGGCGAGCCGGTGCGCCTGTCGATCGATCTGCGCGTGCAGCATGTCGTGGAAGACGAACTGGCCGCGACGATCCAGACCTTCAGCGCCATCGGCGGCACGGGCGTGGTGGTGGACGTGAAGACCGGCGAGGTGATCGCCATGGTCTCGCTGCCCGATTTCGACCCCAACCATGTCGCGGCGGACCCGGCGGAGAACCGCTTCAACCGCGCGACGCTGGGCGTCTATGAAATGGGTTCGACCTTCAAGTCGTTCAACACGGCCATGGCGCTGGACGCCGGCGTGACCTCGCGCGACATGTTCGACGCGCGCGCGCCGATCCGCATCGGCCGCTTCTCGATCCGCGACTATCACCCGATGGGCCGCGCGCTGAGCGTTGAGGAGATTTTCGAGCATTCGTCGAATATCGGCTCGGCCAACATGGCGCGCCGCATGGGCATCGAGAAGCAGAAGCAGTTCCTGGCCGATATGGGCCAGCTGCAGCCCGTCGTCACCGAATTGCCCGAACGGGGCGCGCCGCTGAGCCCGCGCAATTGGGGCGAGGTGGAGCTGATGACGATTGCGTTCGGTCACGGCATCGCCGTCAGCCCGATGCATGTCGTCGCCGGCGTCACGGCGATGGCGAATGGCGGCATGTATATCCAGCCGACGCTGCTGAAGCGCGAGGCCGGCGCCGACATGCACGAACACCGCGTGCTGAAGCCCGAGACATCGAAAGAGATGAACCGCCTGTTCCGTCTGGTGGTGGAGAAGGGCACGGCGCGCAAGGCCGACGTGCCGGGCTATCCCGTCGGCGGCAAGACCGGCACGGCGGAAAAGTCGAAAGCCGGCGGCTATGCGCGCAAGGCGCTGCTGTCGTCGTTCATCGGCGTGTTCCCGGCCGACGCGCCGGAATATGCGATCCTCGTCATCATCGACGAGCCGAAAGGCACGAAGGAAACCAGCGGCTACGCCACCGGCGGCTGGACCGCCGCGCCCGCGACCAGCCGCATTGTCGCCCGTATTGCGCCGATGCTGGGCGTCGAGCCGCGGCTCGGCCCCAACAAGGAGCCGGGCATCGCCGACCGCGAAGCCGAAAAAATCCAGATGGCGCAGGACCACTGAGACGACATGAAACTTTCAGGCCTCATCGATGGCTGGACGGGGACGGGCGATCCCGAGATCGCCGGGCTCACATCCGACAGTCGCGCGGTGAAGCCCGGGTTCCTGTTCGCGGCGCTGCCCGGCGTGAAGGCCGATGGCCGCAACTTCATTCCAAAGGCCATCGAGGCGGGCGCCGTCGCGGTGATCGCGCCGAAGGGCACGGCGGCCTCCGTGCCGGTGATGGAGACGGACAATCCGCGCCGCGCCTTCTCGCTGGCCGCCGCGCGCTTCTTCGGCCGTCAGCCCGAAATCGTGGCGGCGGTGACAGGCACCAACGGCAAAACCTCCATCGCCGCCTTCGTGCGCCAGATCTTCGCGTTCTGTGGCCGTTCGGCGGCGAGCATGGGCACGGTCGGCATCGTCTCGCCCTCGGGCGAGCGGGCGCTGAGCCATACGACGCCCGACCCGGTAGTCGTGCATGAGGAGCTGGCGCGGCTGGCCGACGAAGGCGTGACGCATCTGTCGCTGGAGGCGTCGAGCCATGGCCTCGACCAGTACCGTCTGGACGGCGTGAAGATCGCGGCGGCAGCGTTCACCAATCTGACCCGCGACCATCTCGACTATCACGAGACGCTAGAGGCCTATCGCGACGCCAAGCTGCGGCTGTTCCGCGACGTGGTGGAGCCGGACGGCATCGCGGTGATCGACGCCGATGGCGACGAAGCGGATGAATTCACCGCCGCCGCGATGGCGCGCGGATTGAAGACCCTGACGGTCGGGCGCAAGGGCGAGGCGCTGAAGCTGACCAATCGCGAGGCGCATCTGGACAGCCAGGTGCTGACCGTCGCGGACAGGAAGATTTCGCACATCGTGCGCCTGCCGCTGGCGGGTGCGTTCCAGGCGTCGAATGCGCTGGTCGCGGCGGGCATCTGCATCGGGCTTGGCGAAAACCCGTTCAAGGTGTTTGAGGCGCTGTCGCATCTGAAGGGCGCCAAGGGGCGGCTGGAGCATGTCGCGACGTCGCGCGCGGGCGCGCCGATATTCGTCGATTATGCCCATACGCCCGATGCGCTGGAGACCGTGCTGAAGACGTTGCGCCCGCATGTGCAGGCGAAGCTGCGCGTCGTGTTCGGTTGCGGCGGCGACCGCGATGCGGGCAAGCGTCCGCTGATGGGCGCGGCCGCGACGGCGAACGCCGATGCGGTGATCGTGACGGACGACAATCCGCGCTCGGAAGAACCGGCGGCCATTCGCGCCGCCATCCTCGCCGCAGCGCCAGGCGCCGCCGAGATCGGTGACCGCGCCGCCGCCATCGACGCGGCGGTGGAGAGCCTGCAGGAAGGCGACATTCTGGTCATCGCCGGCAAGGGCCACGAGGCCGGGCAGATCATCGGCGCGACCGTGCTGCCCTTCGACGATGGCGACGAAGCGCGCCGCGCCGCCGTGGCGCGCGGAGGGCGCGCGCTATGACGCCGCTGTGGACCGTACAGGAAGCCGCCGCCGCGACCGGCGGCAAGACGGCGGGCGATTGGATCGCCAATGGCGTTTCCATCGATACGCGGACGATCCAGCGGGACGACATCTTCGTCGCGCTGACAGGCGAGAACCGCGACGGCCATGCCTTCGTGGCGGATGCGCTGGACAAGGGCGCGTCGGTCGCGCTGGTGTCGCGCGCGGTCGAGGGGATCGATCCTGCGAGGCTGCTGATCGTCGGCGATACGCTGACGGGGCTTGAGGCGCTCGGCGCTGCGGCGCGGGCGCGCACGGCTGCAAGCTGCGCCGCCGTCACCGGCAGCGTCGGCAAGACGAGCACGAAAGAGGCGCTGCGCCTCGTGCTGACGCCGCAGGGCGCGACGCATGCGTCGGAGGCGAGCTACAACAATCTCTGGGGCGTGCCGCTGACGCTGGCGCGCATGCCGGCGGCGACGAAGTTCGGCATTTTCGAGATCGGCATGAACCATGCCGACGAAATCCGTCCGCTGACCCGCCAGGTGAGGCCGCATGTCGCGATGGTGACGACGGTGGAAGCCGTGCATGTCGAACATTTCGGCAGCGTCGAGGGCATCGCAGACGCCAAGGCGGAAATCTTCGAGGGGCTGTCGCCCGGCGGCATCGCGGTGGTCAATGCCGACAACCCGCATGCGGCGCGGCTGGCGGCTGCGGCGAATGCAGCCGGCGCGCGCGTGTGGACATTCGGCGAGGCGGGCGGCGAAGCGCAGCTCATCTCGCTGAGCCTCGACGCGCAGTCGAGCGAGATCGAGGCGATCATCTTGGGCGAGACGGTGCGTTTCACCTATGGCGCGCCGGGACGGCATTTCGTGCAGAACGCGCTCGGCATGCTGCTGGTGGTGAAGGCGTTGGGCGCGGATGTGACGGCGGCGGCGGAGATGCTGCGCAATGTGCGCGCCGTGAAGGGCAGGGGTGAGCGCCATGCCGTCGCGGTTGCGGGCGGCGCATTCGACCTGATCGATGAGAGCTACAACGCCAATCCGGCCTCGATGCGCGCCGCGATCGCGCTGCTGCAGCAGGCGAAGCCCGACGCTGGCGGGCGGCGGATCGCCGTGCTGGGCGACATGCTGGAACTCGGTCCGCAGGGTCCGGCGATGCACGCGGCGCTGGCCGCGGCGCTGATCGAAGCGGGCGTCGATCTTGTCTTTGCAAGCGGGCCGGCGATGGCCCATCTGTGGGCCGAATTGCCCGCTTCGATTCGCGGTGCGTGGAGCGAAAAATCATCCGATATCGCCGGCCTGATCGCCGCAGACGTGCGGGCGGGCGATGTCGTCATGATCAAGGGTTCGTTCGGCAGCCGGATGAGCCTCGTCGTCGATGCGCTCAAGGCGCGCGCGCCCGAAGCGGCGGCAGGATAAGGGACCGCCGATGCTCTATCTTCTTCTCGAACCGCTGGCTGGCGACTTCCAGTTCTTCAACCTGTTCCGGTACCTCACGTTCCGCACCGGCGGCGCGATCATGACGGCGCTGCTGATCGGCCTCGTCTTCGGGCGGCCGCTGATCGACTGGCTGCGCGTGCGGCAGGGCAAGGGTCAGCCGATCCGCGATTTCATGGGCGACGCTCATGTCGTGGGCAAGCGCGGCACGCCGACGATGGGCGGCCTGCTGATCCTCATCTCGATGTTTGTCGCCACGCTGCTGTGGGCCGATCTCTCCAACCGCTATGTGTGGATCGTGCTGGGCGTGACGGCGCTGTTCGGCGTGCTCGGTTTCTATGACGACTATCTGAAGGTGACGAAGCAGAAGTCCGACGGCGTGTCGGGCAGGCTGAAGCTGGTGGTGCAGTTCGCGGGCGCGATCGCCGCCGCCTGGCTGATCATGGACGCGCATCCCGAACTGCTGTCGGGCAAGGTCGCGTTCCCGTTCTTCAAGGATTACCTGCTGCCGCTGAGCTATGGCTTCATCCTGTTCGCGACGCTGGTGATCGTGCTGTTCTCGAACGCGGTGAATCTGACCGACGGTCTCGACGGCCTCGCCATCGTGCCGGTGATGATCACGGCGGCCTGTTTCGGCCTCATCGCCTATCTCGTCGGGTCGCTGAACTTCGCGGAGTATCTGCAGATCCATGCCGTCCCCGGCACGGCGGAACTCGCGATCATCTGCGGCGCGCTGCTGGGTGCGGGTCTCGCCTTTCTGTGGTTCAACGCGCCGCCGGCGATGGTGTTCATGGGCGACACCGGCTCGTTGGCGCTGGGCGGCACGCTGGGCACCATCGCGGTCATCACCAAGCACGAGATCGTTCTCGGCATCATCGGCGGCCTGTTCGTGGTCGAGGCGATGTCGGTGATCGTGCAGGTCGCGTCATTCAAACTGACGGGCAAGCGGGTGTTCCGCATGGCCCCGATCCACCACCATTACGAAAAGAAGGGCTGGGCCGAACCCACCATCGTGATCCGTTTCTGGATCGTGTCGGTGATCCTCGCGCTGATCGGCCTTTCGACGTTGAAGCTGAGGTGAGGCGATGATCCCCGTACCTCTTTTCCCGAACGAGACCGTCGCCGTCGTCGGCATGGCGCGATCCGGCCTCAGCGCCGCGCGCTCGCTGAAGATGGGCGGCGCGAAGGTCATTGCCTGGGACGACGGGGAGCGGGGCCGGGCGCTGGCCGAGGCGGAGTTCGACGTCGTCGCGCCGGAAAAGTGGAACTGGGACAGACTGAAGGCCATCGTGCTGTCGCCGGGCATTCCGCTGACGCATCCCAAGCCGCATCCGATCGTGGTGGAAGCCGCCAAGCGCGGGGTCGAGGTGATCGGCGATGTGGAGCTGTTCTGCCGCACGCTGAAGATGCTGGGGCATCTGAACGGGAACGGCGGGCCGGCTTTTTTTTCGCAAGGAACGATTAACCCTACCCCCGGGTTAAAGGCGAACGGCAAGGGTAACGCTTCGAAAGCAAAGACGCCGCTGATCGCCATCACCGGCACCAACGGCAAATCGACGACGACGGCGCTGATCGGGCATCTGCTGTCGAAGAACGGCTGGGACGCGCAGGTCGGCGGCAATATCGGCAAGCCGGTTCTGGAACTCAGCCCCCCGCGCGAGGGCGTCATCTATGTGCTGGAGCTGTCGTCCTATCAGCTGGACCTGACGCCGAGCCTGAAGCCCAACGTCGCGATCCTTCTCAACATCACGCCGGACCACCTGGATCGCCATGGCGGGATGGAGGGCTATATCGCCGCCAAGCGCCGCATCTTCGCGCGCCAGGGCACGGGCGATCTCGCCATCATCGGCGTCGATACGCCCGCGGCGGCGGAAACCTGCACGCAGGTGTCGGCGCGTGGCGGGCCCCATGTCGCGCCGGTCTCGGTGGACCGTGTGGTCGGGCGGGGCATCTATGCGCTGAACGGCGTTCTCTATGACGGACTTTACTCGCCGCCTGCCGAGATCGTGGATCTCAAAGGCATCCAGTCGCTGATCGGCGCCCATAACTGGGAAAACGCCGCCGCCGCCTACGCCGCCGTGCGCGGCTATATCAAAGACCCCAAGGCCATCGCGAAGGCGTTCGCGACCTATCCCGGCCTGCCGCACCGGATCGAGGCGATCGGCAAGATCGGCAAGGTCCGCTTCGTCAACGACAGCAAGGCGACCAACGCGGAGTCGACCGAGAAGGCGCTGGCGGCGTATCCCAAGGACATCCACTGGATCGTCGGCGGGCAGGCCAAGGCCGGCGGCATCGATGCGCTGAAGCCGTTCTTCAAGAAAATCACGAGGGCCTATCTCATCGGCGAGGCCGCAGACGATTTCGCCGAGGTGCTGGCGAAAGCGGGCGTTCCCTATGACCGCAGCGGCACGCTGGCCGTCGCGGCGCGGCAGGCGCTGGAAGAGGCGACGGCGGGCGAGGGGGACGATCCGGTGGTGCTTCTGTCGCCGGCCTGCGCTTCTTTCGACCAGTTCAAGGATTATGAAGACCGCGGTAACCAATTCCGCCGCATCGTGCAGGACCTCGCGCCCAGCAACGGATCGGCAGCCGCAGCATGATGACATTCGACCGCACCAACCGCAGCGCACTTGCGGAATGGTGGTGGACGTCGGACCGGTGGCTGTTCGCGACCGTCTCGTTCCTGATGTTTGCAGGCGTCCTGCTGGGCATGGCGGCCAGCCCCGCCATCGCCGAAAAGCTGCGCTACGACACGTTCCATTTCGTTTCGCGCCAGGTGATGTTCGCCGGGTTGGCGCTGGGCGTGATGATGCTGGTGTCGCTGCTGAAGGTACGGGATATCCGCCGCCTGTCGCTGCTCGGCTTTTTCGGCGGGCTGATGCTGATGGTCGCGGCGCTGTTCATCGGCCCTGAAATCAAAGGCGCGCATCGCTGGCTCGATTTCGGGCCGCTGTCGATCCAGCCGTCCGAATTCACCAAGCCGGCCTTCGTGGTTCTGGCGGCCGCCTGCCTGTCGCAGTGGCAGCGCACGGGCAAGCCGGCGGGTCTCGTCGCCGGTCTCATTCTCTATGGCATGTTCGCCGGTGTGCTGATCCAGCAGCCGGATTTCGGCCAGACCCTGCTGGTGACGGCGACGTTCGGCGCGCTGCTGTTCTTCGCGGGCATCTCGCTGTGGATCATCGGCGCCGCAATCGGCATCGCGATGGCGGGCGGCGTTGCGGCCTATTTCCTCGTCAGCCACGTGCAGAGCCGCGTCGACCGCTTCCTCAACCCCGACAGCGGCGACACCTATCAGGTGGATCGCGCCATGGCGGCCTTCCACAATGGCGGCTTCCTGGGCGTCGGCCCGGGCGAAGGCACCGTGAAGGCGGCCATTCCGGACGCCCATACCGACTTCATCCTCGCCGTCGTGGGCGAGGAATTCGGCCTGATCGCCTGCATGCTGCTGGCGGCCGTGTTCTGTTTCCTCGTGCTGCGTGCGCTCTATCGCAGCCTTCAGTGCCCGGATTCGTTTAGCCAGATCGCGGCTGCGGGGCTTGCAGTGATGTTAGGATTGCAGGCAGTGATCAACATGGCCGTGAATCTCCAATTGATGCCCGCCAAGGGCATGACGTTGCCGTTCATCTCCTATGGCGGCTCGTCGATCATCGCGCTGGCGCTGAGCGTCGGTTGTCTCATCGCCCTGACGCGCAAGCGGCCCGGCGCGCGGCGGCGGAGGCCGGTGCGGTGACGCGCCCCATCGTCATCGCGGCGGGGGGCACAGGCGGACATACTTTTCCAGCGCAGGCGACGGCCCAGGCGCTGATGGCGCGCGGGCATCGCGTGTTGCTGGCGACCGATCCGCGCGGGGCAGGCTTCGCCGCCAAGGTGCCGGGCGCGGAGCTTCTGCCCATCCATTCCGCGACCTTTTCGGGCCGCAATCCGTTCGTGATCGCAGGCGCGATGTCGAAGATCGCGCGGGGCGTGATCCAGGCGCGCGCCGCCTTCCGGCGCGAGAAGCCGCTCGCCGTGGCGGGCTTCGGCGGCTATCCGGCGCTGCCTTCGATGCTGGCCGCCCGGATGACCGGCACGCCCTCGATCATCCATGACGCGAATGCGCTGCTTGGCCGCGTGAACCGGCTGGTCGCCAGGCGGGTGACGAAGATCGCCATCGCCTTCGACAAGGTCGAATGGCTGCCGAAGGGGACCGAGAGCAAGACCATCCTGGTCGGCAATCCGGTGCGGCAGGCGATCGTCGATCACGTGTCGCCCTTTGCCCCGCCGGGAGACGGGGCGATCAACCTGCTGATCTTCGGCGGCAGTCAGGGCGCACGTATCATGAGCGATGTCGTGCCGGCGGCGCTGGCGCTGCTGCCTGAGGGCCTCCGCGCGCGGCTGAAGGTGACGCAGCAGGCGCGGGGCGAGGATCTGGACCGGGCGCGGGCGGCCTATGCCGCACTTGGGATTCCCGCCGAAACGCTGGATTTCATCGCAGATATGCCCGAGCGCATGGCGGCGGCGCATCTGGTGATCGCGCGGTCGGGCGCATCGACCTGCGCGGAACTGACGGTGATGGGGCGTCCGGCCTTGCTGGTGCCGTATCCGTTCGCCACGGACGACCATCAAAGCTACAACGCGCGCGTTCTGGCCGATTCAGGAGCCGCGCTGACCATGCCCCAACCGATCTTCACGCCTGCGAATCTCGCGCGCGAGATAGAAGCCCTGTTCGCCGACCCCGCGCGGCTGTCGGCCATGGCGGGCGCGGCCAAAGCGATGGGCCGCCCCAACGCCGCCGAGGCGATGGCCGACGCGATCGAGGCGCTGGCCCGATGAAGCGCAAGCCCACGGATATCGGCCCCGTTCATTTCGTCGGCATCGGCGGCATCGGCATGTCGGGCATCGCCGAGGTGATGAAGAATATCGGCTACACGGTGCAGGGCAGCGACGCGGCGGAGAACTACACGCTGGATCGTCTGCGCAAGCTGGGCATCAAGGTGACCATCGGGCAGGCGGCCGAGAACCTCGGCGATGCGGCAGTGGTGGTCGTGTCGTCGGCGATCAAGGCCGATAATCCGGAGCTGAAGGAAGCGCGGGCGCGCAAGCTCCCCGTCGTGCGCCGCGCCGAGATGCTGGCCGAACTGATGCGGCTCAAATCCTCGGTCGCCATCGCCGGCACGCATGGCAAGACGACGACGACCACGATGGTCGCGACGCTGCTGGATGCCGGCAAGCTGGACCCCACCGTCATCAATGGCGGCATCATCAACGCCTATTCGTCGAACGCACGTTTGGGCGCGGGCGAATGGATGGTGGTGGAGGCGGACGAGAGCGACGGCACGTTCAATCGCCTGCCGGCGACGGTCGCCATCGTCACGAATATCGATCCCGAGCATCTGGATCACTACAAGACGTTCGACGGCGTGAAGGCGGCGTTCCAGACCTTCATCGAGAACCTGCCGTTCTATGGCTTCGCCGTGTGCTGCATCGACCATCCTGAAGTGCAGGCGCTTGTGGGCCGCGTGCATGACCGGCGCATCGTCACCTATGGCTTCAACGCGCAGGCCGATGTGCGCGCGTCGAACCTGCGTGCCGAGCATGGCCAGTCGGTCTATGACGTGACCTTCTCCGACCGTGTGTTCGGCGGGGCGGGGACCATCGAGGGCATCACGCTGCCGATGCCCGGCCCGCACAACGCGCTGAACTCGCTCGCCGCGATCACCGTGGCGCGTGAACTGGGCGTCAGCGACGAGGCATCCAAGGGCGCGCTCGCGACATTCGGCGGCGTGAAGCGGCGCTTCACGCGCACGGGCGAGTGGAACGGCGTCACCATCATCGACGATTATGGCCACCATCCGGTCGAGATCGCGGCGGTGATGAAAGCGGCGCGTCAGGTCGCGACGGGCAAGGTGATCGCGGTCGTGCAGCCGCACCGCTTCACGCGCGTGCGCGACCTCTTCCAGGAATTCTGCGCGTGCCTCAACGACGCCGATGTCGTGCTGATGGCCGATATCTATCCGGCGGGCGAACTGCCCATCGAGGGCATCAGCAAGACTTCGCTGGTCGACGGGCTGCGCGCGCATGGTCACAAGGACGCGCGCGTTCTGGGCGGGCCTGACGATCTGCCCAGGACCATCCGCGAGATCGCGCAGCCGGGCGATTATGTCGTGTTCCTCGGCGCGGGCTCGATCACCTATTGGGCGAACGAGATGCCGGCGAAGCTGGCCGCGGGCGGCTAGCCGATGCTGTTGAATTTTCCCTGCTCGTCATGGTCCGCGAAGGCGGACCATCCACGCCTTGAGACGCTGCGAAGTCGTGGATGGTCGGCCTTCGCCGACCATGACATTTGTGGAGTTGTGGCGCGGTGAGCTTGATTGATCGTCTTCCCAAGGTGCGCGGCGCCTATACGGCGAATGCGCCGATGCGCGATCTCACGTGGTTTCGGGCGGGTGGGCCGGCGGAAGTGTTGTTCCGTCCGGCCGATGTCGAAGACCTGCAGACCTTTCTGCGCGAGAAGCCTGCCGGCGTGCCGGTGACGATTGTCGGTGTCGGGTCCAACCTGATCGTGCGCGATGGCGGCGTGCCGGGCGTGGTGATCCGGCTGGGCGGCGCGTTGGGGAAAATCGGAGATCCTCGATGGTTGCCGCGTGCGTGCGGGGGCTGCGGCGCTGGACATGGCTGTCGCGCGCGCGGCGGGCGAGGCCGGGATCGAGGGGCTGGAATTCCTGCGCGGCATTCCCGGCTCGATCGGCGGCGGTCTGCGGATGAATGCCGGCGCTTACGGCGGCGAGTTCAAGGATGTGCTGATCGACGCGACCGGCGTGGACGGGCAGGGCAATCTCGTCACCTTCACGCCCGCAACCCTCGGCATGCGCTATCGCCACACCGATACGCCTGAGGGCGTGATCTTCGTTTCGGCGCTGTTTCAGGGGCGCGAGGGCGTGCGGGCCGACATCCTGGCGCGGATGGAGGAAATCACTTCAAAACGCGAATCAACTCAGCCGGTTAAGACCCGAACCGGGGGGTCCACGTTCAGGAACCCCGACCCGGCGGTCTCCGGGGGCCTCAAAGCGTGGCAATTGATCGACCAGGCGGGGTGCCGGGGCCTGCGCCAGGGCGAAATTATGGTTTCAGATCTTCACTGTAACTTCCTCGTTAACCTTTCTGAAGCAAAAGGAAACGAGATTGAGGCTCTGGGCGAAGAGGTGCGCGCGCGCGTGAAGGCGACGTCGGGCGTGGACCTCGAATGGGAGATCAAAAGGATCGGCCTGCCCTGAGGTTCTAAGGGTCTGAAGTTGCGGGTAAAACCCCACGTAGCTGTGTTGAAGGGCGGGTGGTCTGCCGAGCGGGACGTCTCGCTCGTGTCGGGCCGCGACTGCGCCTCTGCGCTTCGTGAAGAAGGGTTTACGGTTACCGAAATCGACGCAAAACCGGACCTCGCGACGGTTCTGGCCGATGTGAAGCCCGATGTGGTGTTCAACGCCCTTCACGGCCGCTGGGGCGAGGACGGTTGCGTCCAGGGCCTGCTGGAAATCCTCAAGATTCCCTACACCCATTCGGGCGTGATGGCCTCGTCGCTGGCGATGCACAAGGAGCGCGCCAAGGCGATGTTCCGGGCCTATGGCGTGCCGGTGGTGAATTCGATCGTGGTGCCGCGCAAACAGGCCTCGGAATCGCACCAGATGAAGCCGCCTTATGTGGTGAAGCCGGTGAACGAGGGCTCCTCGGTCGGGATCTTCATCATCCGTGAAGGCGATAATCGTCCGCCGGGCGCGCTGGGCAGCGATGACTGGAACCTCAGCGATGAAGTGATGGTCGAGGAATTCGTGCCGGGGCGCGAGCTGACCGTCGCGGTGATGGGCGGCAAGGCGCTGGCGGTCACCGAGATCACCACGGGCGGTCACGACTTCTACGATTACGAATCCAAATATGCCGAGGGCGGATCGGTTCACACGATCCCCGCGAAAATTCCTGCCGAGGTCGCCGCAGAGGCGATGCGCTATGCCGAACTCGCGCATGAGGCGATGGGCTGCCGCGGCGTGTCGCGCACCGATTTCCGCTATGACGACACGGTGCCGGGCAAGCACCGGCTGATCGCGCTGGAGATCAACACCCAGCCCGGCATGACGCCGACCTCGCTGGTGCCGGAGCAGGCGGCCTATAAGGGCATGACCTACGGCCAGCTCGTCGCATGGATGGTGGAGGACGCCTCATGCGACAGGTGAAGGGGCGTCAGCGCCGCGCCGCCGCGCGCCGTCCGGAACCGGCGCCGGTCGAAAGCTGGATGCCGCGCGTGTCGTGGCGCTCGCCGATGCTGATGGGCGCGATCGGTTTCGTGACGCTCGCCTTCGGCGCCGGTCTGGTTCAGGGCGGCCATCTGGGGATCGGCGGACCGGCCATGGCGTCGGCCTCGGGCGATGCCTGGTATCCGATCGAGGAAATTCTGGCCGCCGGCCACTATCACACGCGCCGCAAGGATCTGCTGGCGGCGATCGAGGTGAAGCCGGGCGACGACATGATGGATGTCGATCCCGACGAAGTGCGCGCCCGCGTCGAATCTCTCGACTGGATCGCCAGCGCGAAGGTCGCACGCCTGTGGCCGGCGACGCTGCAGGTGCAGGTGGTCGAGAAAGAGCCGTATGCGATCTGGCAGTCCAAGGGCGTGTCCTGGCTGATCGACCGCAAGGGCACGCGCATCACCAAGGACGGCGTCGGCGAGTTCGCCGGTCTGCCGCTGGTGGTGGGTGACGGCGCGCCGCAGCACGCGGCGGCGCTGGTGGAAATCCTGAAGCGCTTTCCTGCGATCCAGCGGGTCGTGAAGGCGTCGGTGCGGGTCGGCGATCGCCGCTGGGACCTGCACCTGAAGAACGGCATCCAGGTGCGTCTGCCCGAGGATGGCGTTGAAGATGCGCTCCAGCGCCTGACGACGCTGGAAGCCGAGCAGAAGATTTTCGAACGCGACATCGAGTCGGTCGATCTGAGGCTGCCTGACCGGTTGATCATCAAGCCGCGTGGGGGCGCGGCGCAGTCGGTCGCGAGGGGCGAAAGCACATGATCGGCAGGCTGACGCGCGGCAAGACGACGACAGATGCGGCCGAGATGCGGCCCGGCGTCTATGCGGCGCTGGATGTCGGCTCGTCCAAGGTCGTGTGCCTGGTCGCGCGCGTGGAGCCGGCCCGCGAAGGCATGCGGCAGAAGACGAAGATCCTGGGCGTCGGTTATGGCGAGAGCGCCGGCATCCGCCAGGGCCAGATCGCCGAACTGGACCGCGTCGAAGCCTCGATCCGCCACGTTGTGAACAAGGCCGAGGAGATGGCCGACATCCAGCTTGAGGATGTCTTCATCTCGTTCTCGTGCGGCAAGCCGCAGAGCCAGATCGTGCGCGCCGAAGTGCCGCTGTCGAACGGCGAGGTGAGCGATGCCGATCTGAAGCGCGTCCATGGCGCTGCGCGTCAGCAGGGCCTGAGGTCGGATCGCGAGATCGTCTATTCCAGCCCGCTGGGCTATGCGGTCGACACGGCGAGCGGCGTGCGCGATCCGCGCGGCATGTTCGGCGAGCGGCTGGGCGTCGCGGTCCACATGGTGAGCGCCGCGACGGCGCCGGTGCATAATCTCGAAGTCTGCGTCGAGAAGTGCCATCTGGATATCGCGGGCAAAGCCGTCTCGTCCTACGCGGCGGGCCTTGGCTGTCTGCATGACGAGGAGCTGGAATACGGCGCGACCGTCATCGACATGGGCGGCGGCACCACGTCGATCGCCTCGTTCCGCGAAGGCAAGCTGATCTATTGCGACGTGATCCCGGTCGGCGGCCGTCACATCACCAACGACATCGTGCGCGGCCTGTCGACGCCGTTCCGCGAGGCCGAGCGGCTGAAGACGCTGCACGGCAACGCGCTGCCGGTGCCCGGCGCGCATGGCGAAATGATCCGCATCGCCCAGATCGGCGAGGAGCGCGACCAGGAAGGCAGCCGCGTGCCGCGCGAGGAGCTGATCGCGATCATCCAGCCGCGCATCGAGGAAACGATCGAGCTGGTCGCCGAGCGGCTGAAGGCCGGCGGCGCGGAAGTCGCGGCGAGCAATGTCGTGGTGCTGACGGGCGGTGCGTCCGAGCTGATGGGGCTGCAGGAGTTCGCGACGCGGGCGCTGGCGAAGCGCGTGCGTATCGGCCGCCCAATGCGGCTCGATTCGCTGCCGCCTTCGGTGTCGGGACCGGCTTTCTCGGCCGCTGCGGGCCTGATCGGCCTGGCGCAGGCGGGCGGCGTGCGCGAGCGAATCGCAGGGCCTGCGATCGCGGCGCGCGGACGGACTTTCGGCGGGCGTTTCGGCGCCTGGGTGAAAGAAACATTCCTATGAGCGGCGAATCCGAACAAATGGACGCCGTGACGAGTCGACCGGTTGAATCCGGCGAGTGCCAGAAAAAATGGCGGGGACCAGGCGAAATGATTTTATCGGAGGCAATCCATGTCACTTAGCTTTCATGCCCCGGAATCGCCCGAGCTGAAGCCCCGCATCGTGGTCTTCGGCGTCGGCGGCGCCGGCGGCAATGCCGTCAACAACATGCTCACGTCCGAACTGATGGGCGTTGAGTTTGTCGTCGCCAATACCGACGCCCAGGCGCTCGTCCAGAACCTCGCGCCGCACAAGATCCAGCTCGGGTCGAACGTGACGCTCGGCCTCGGCGCAGGCTCCAAGCCCGAGATCGGCGCGCAGGCGGCGGAAGCCTCCGCCCCCGAGATCGAGGAGATCCTGGCCGGCAGCCATATGGCGTTCATCACCGCCGGCATGGGCGGCGGCACCGGCACGGGCGCAGCCCCCGTCATCGCCCGCATCGCGCGCGAGATGGGCATCCTGACCGTCGGCGTCGTGACCAAGCCGTTCCACTTCGAAGGCGACAAGCGCATGCGCCAGGCGGAAGCCGGCGTCGCCAAGATGCAGGAAATCGTCGACACGCTGATCGTCATTCCCAACCAGAACCTGTTCCGCGTCGCCAACGAGAAGACGACGCTGGCCCAGTCGTTCGCGATGGCCGACGAAGTGCTGCACTCGGGCGTGCGCGGCATCACCGATCTGATGATCGTGCCGGGCCTGATGAATCTCGACTTCGCGGACGTCCGCACCGTCATGATGGAGATGGGCAAGGCGATGATGGGCACGGGCGAGGCCGAAGGGCCGAAGCGCGCGCTGGAAGCCGCCGAGGCCGCGATCTCGAACCCGCTGCTGGACGATGTCTCGATGAAGGGCGCCAAGGGCGTTCTGATCCACATCACCGGCGGCCCCGACCTGACGCTGTTCGAGGCCGACGAGGCCGCCAACCGCATCCGTTCGGAAGTCGACGCCGAAGCCAACATCAAGGTCGGCTCGACCTTCGATGCGAAGCTGGAAGGCCGCATCCGCGTGTCGGTCGTGGCGACCGGCATCGACGCCCAGGAACGCGCCCAGCCGCGCCCGGTGCTGCCGCAGCCGGTTCGCGCCGTCGCCGCGCCGGCGCCGGTTCGCCCCGCGCCGATCCCGCAGCCGGCCCCGGCGGCCCAGCCTGTCGCCGCGACGGCCCCGGCCATCGGCGCCGACCTGCTCACCGCCGCGCAGCCGGAAATCTTCATCCGTGACACGGCCCCCAACGCCGTCCACGCGATGCAGAACGAGGCCGAGGAAAAGCTGCGCGCCGACATGGAAGCGCTGGCCCAGCAGCAGAAGGCGCTGGAAGAGGCCCGCGCCAAGGTCGCCGAAGCCGAAGCCGCGATCAGCCGCCAGCGTCAGCAGGCCGCCCCGCGCGCCACGGCGGGGACCGTGCGCTTCGATGACGAGGCCATCACGGCCGAGACCGGCGGCATTCGCGGCGGTCTCGCCGCCGACCCGTCGGCCCGTCCGATGATCGCCTCGGAGCCGTCCAGCACCGGCGTGATGGGAACGATCGGCAGCCTGTTCAAGCGCAAGCCGGCCCGCCCCGACACGGCCCCGGCCTCGCGCTATACGGGCGATGCGGCCGCCGGCCCGGCTCCGGCCCCGGTCGAGCGGATCGCGGAACCCAGGTTCGATCTCGGCGCCGGTCCCAAGGCCGCCGCCCGGACGCTGAAGACCGAGACGCCGTCGCTGTTCAACCAGGCCGCCGCAGAAGACCCGCTGGAAATTCCGGCCTTCCTGCGCCGTCAGGCGAACTCGTAAAAGGCCCAACTGAGTCCCAGATAAACGGCCGCCGGAGCGATCCGGCGGCCGTTTTCTTGAAATGATCGAAAACGCAAAAGAATCAATAATTTACGCCTTGAAACGGTTTGAAACATTCATTCATTCGCTGCAGCGCACACGAGGCCTTATTTACGATGACGGATCGGGCTGTTTTCGGGGCCTGACTGCTGTGGAGCCTGTCGCCTTGAAGACTCATCAGACCACGATCATGCGCTCCGTCTCGTGCCAGGGCACGGGTCTGCACTCGGGTCTGCCTGCGACGCTGACGCTGAACGTGGCGCCTGCGGGCCATGGCATCGTCTTCGTGCGCACCGATGTGGGCGGCGCGGACGCCGTCGTGCCGGCGCGCTATGACCTCGTCGGCTCGGCCTTCTACGGCTCGACCCTGAAGAACGCGGCGGGCGTCGAAGTCCGCACGGTCGAGCATCTGATGGCCGCGCTGTCGGCCGTGGGCGTCGACAATCTGCTCGTCGAGATCGACGGCCCCGAAGTGCCGATCATGGACGGCAGCTCGGAGCCTTTCGTCGCGCTGATCGAAGAAGCGGGGCTTCAGAGCCAGGCCGCGACGCGCCACTACATCCGCGTGCTGCGCGAAGTGGAAGTGCGCGACGGCGACAAGGTCGCCCGCCTGCTGCCGCATGACGGCTTCCGCATCGATTGCGACATCGTGTTCGACGCCGGCGCCATCGGCCGCCAGCGCTTCGTCTTCGACGTGTCGGCCGGCGCGTTCCGCCGCGACGTGGCGAAGGCCCGCACCTTCACGATGGCCAAGGACATCGAGGCGCTGCGCGCCCATGGCCTCGCCCAGGGCGGCTCGCTGGAGAACGCCGTGGTCGTGGACGGCGATGAAATCCTGAACCCCGAAGGCGTGCGTTTCGCCGACGAGGCGGTCCGCCACAAGGCGCTGGACGTGCTGGGCGACCTGGCGCTGGCCGGCAAGCCGCTGCTCGCCCGCTTCGAGGGCGTGAAGATGGGCCACGCCATGAACAACAAGGTGCTGCGCGCCCTGTTCGCGGACCCGGCCAATTTCGACCTGGTTCCGGCCGGCGCGGGCCGCGGCACGGTCGTTCCGCTGCCGGTCGCCGCCGCGCCGATGTGAAGATCGCCATATAGCGGTCGGCTTCGCTTTTCGTTAAGAGACATGCAGAGATAGCCGCGGAATCGTGGTGCGATGCGCTCGCGCCCGGAATTCCGTTTGCGTGACGAATGGTTGTGTGAGGGTTCGATGGTGTTCTCGGAGCTGGTCGGCCGAATGGTTCGCAAATGGCCGGCGGCGGCGATCGTGGCGGCGGGGCTTGCGCTCGGCGCCTGCGAGACGCTGGATAGCATCAACCCGTTCTCCAGCGGCAGCAGCGAGCCGGAACTCACCACCGGGCAGGGCGATATCCCCGTCGAGGTGCTGTACAACCGCGCGGTCGACCAGCTGAACCAGGAAGACTATCGCAGCGCCGCGCCGCTGTTCGAGGAAGTCGAGCGGCAATACCCCTATTCGGTGTGGGCGCGCCGGGCGATCCTGATGGCCGCCTATTCCTATTATGCGATCAACAAATACGGCGACGCGATCAACGCGACCGACCGCTTCCTCGCGCTCTATTCGGGCAACAAGGATGCGGCCTATGCCTATTATCTGAAGGCGATCTCGTACTACGAGCAGATCGTCGACGTGGGCCGCGACCAGGCGACGACGCAGCAGGCGCTGATCGCGCTGAACGACGTGGTGCAGCGTTTCCCCGGCACCACCTATGCCCGCGATGCGCGCATCAAGCTGGACCTCGCGCTGGATCACCTCGCGGGCAAGGAAATGGCGATCGGCCGCTACTATCTCTTCAAGGAGCAGTACGTCGCCGCGATCAACCGCTTCAAGGTGGTGGTGACAAACTTCCAGACGACGGCCCAGACGCCCGAAGCGCTGTACCGTCTGACCGAGGCCTATCTGGCGCTTGGCATCAAGGGCGAGGCGCAGACCGCCGCCGCCGTACTCGGCTATAACTATCCGGGCAGCCGCTGGTACGAGATGGCCTATGGCCTGCTGACCGGCGCCGAGATTTCGCCGCGCGTCGGCGATGACTGGCTGTCGCGCAATTTCGGCCTCTAAGGCCCGGCCCAGGGAGCGCCCATGCTGACCCAGCTCTCGATCCGGGACATCGTCCTGATCGAACGGCTGGACCTTGCGCTGGACGCCGGCCTGAACGTGCTGACCGGCGAGACGGGCGCCGGCAAGTCGATCCTTCTCGAATTCGTTGCAGGTGGCGCTGGGGCGGAAGTCCGACCGCGCCGCGCTGCGCCAGGGCGCCTCCGCCGGCGCGGTGACGGCGGCGTTCGAGCCGCCGGACGGGCATGGCGTCTTCGCGCTGCTGGACGAGAACGGGATCGAGGCCTCCGGGGAGGTGATCCTGCGCCGCACGCTGAGCGCTGACGGCAAGAGCCGGGCCTTCATCAATGACCAGCCGGTCGGCGCGGCGCTGCTGCGCGAGGTCGGCGACCGTCTGGTGGAGCTGCATGGCCAGAATGACGGGCGCGGGCTGCTGAGCGCCGCCGCGCACCGGGCGCTGCTGGATGCGTTCGGCGGGCATGCGAAAGAGGTGAGCGCGACCGGCACGGCGCATGGCGCGTGGCGCGATGCAATGGAGGCGCTGGAGAGCTTCACGCGCGAGATGGAAGCGGCGCGCGCGGATGCCGACTATCTGCAGGCGGCGGTGGGCGAGCTGTCGAAGCTGGCGCCGGAGGAGGGCGAGGAAGAGCGCCTCGCGGCCGAACGGGCGCTGCTGATGTCGTCGGAGAAGCTGGGCGGCGAACTGGCGGCCGTGGTGGAGATGCTGGGCGGCGGCGACAAGGCGGTCGACACGCGCCTGATCGGCGCGGCGCGGCGGGTGGAGCGGCTGAAGCCGCAGGCGATGGGGCGTCTGGACGCGGCGGCGGAGGCGCTGGAGCGGGCGGTCGCGGAGGCGACCGAAGCGCGGGCGCAGGCGGAGGCGGCGCTGGATGCGCTGAACTTCGATCCGGCGCGTCTGGAGGCGAGCGAGGCGCGCCTGTTCGCTCTGCGCGGCGCGGCGCGGAAGTACAAGGTGCAGGTGGCCGATCTGCCCAGGCTGAGCGCCGATCTGGCCGAGCGCGTGCAGGCGCTGGCCGAGGCGGAGACGCGCGCGGGGAAGCTGGCCAAGGCCGCGAGCGTGGCGCGTGCCGGGTTCGTGGCGGCGGCGGCGGCGTTGACGGCGAAGCGCAACGCGGCGGCGGGGAAGCTGGAGACGGCGGTCGCGAAGGAGCTGAAGCCGCTGAAGCTGGAGAAGGCGAAATTCGCGGTGGGCCTCGTCGCGCTGGCGCCGGAGGACGGCACGGCGGCGGGCCTCGATGCGGTGGAATTCCAGATCGCGACTAATCCTGGCATGCCGCCGGGGGCGCTGACGAAGATCGCGTCGGGCGGCGAGCTGGCGCGTGTGATCCTGGCGCTGAAAGTGGCGTTGGCCGAGCGGGGCAGCGCGCCGACGCTGATCTTCGATGAGGTGGATCAGGGGATCGGCGGCGCGGTGGCGGACGCGGTGGGCGCGCGGCTGAAGAAGCTAGGCGGGGTGGCGCAGGTGCTGGTGGTGACGCACTCGCCGCAGGTGGCGGCGCGGGGCGATACGCATTTCCGCATCGCCAAGAAGACCGCCGGCGGCGTCACGCTGACCCATGTGTCGCCGCTGGACGAGAGCGGGCGGCGCGAGGAAATCGCGCGGATGCTGTCGGGCGCGTCGATCACCGACGAGGCGCGCGCGGCGGCGGATACGCTGTTGTCGGCGCGGGGCTGAGATGGCGAAGAAGGCCAGCATCGCTGAGAAACCGGCCGGTGATCTGACCGCCAAGGAAGCCAGGGCCGAACACACGCGGCTGGTTCTGGTGATCGACAAGCACGATATCGCCTATCACCAGAAGGATGCGCCGACCGTATCGGACGCCGAGTATGATGCGCTGAAGCGGCGGCTGCTGGAGGTGGAGACGCGGTTTCCCGAGCTGGTGACGCTCGACAGTCCCTCGGCGAAAGTAGGCGCGAAGCCTTCCGAAAAATTCGCCAAGGTGAAGCATGCGCGGCCGATGCTGTCGCTGGACAATGCGTTTACGCAAAGCGAGGTCGCGGATTTTCTGGCGCGGGTGCGGCGGTTCCTCAATCTCGGCGCCGACGAGGTGCTGGAGATCTCGGCGGAGCCGAAGATCGACGGGTTGTCGGCGAGCCTGCGTTATGAGGCGGGCGAGCTGACCGTCGGGGCGACGCGCGGCGATGGCGCGGAGGGCGAGAACGTCACCGCGAACCTGAAGACCGTGAAGGGCATTCCGCACGCGCTGAAGGGCAAGGATCTGCCCGCCGTGTTCGAGGTGCGGGGCGAGGTCTATTTCCCGAAGGACAAGTTCGCCGCGCTGAACGAGAAGCTGGTGGCGGCGGGCAAGGAGCCTTACGCCAATCCGCGCAATACGGCGGCGGGATCGCTGCGTCAGCTGGATGCGAGCATCACGGCGAGCCGCGATCTGCAGTTCTTCGCCTATGCCTGGGGCGAGGTGAGCGAACTGCCGGCGGAGACGCAGGCGGGTGTCGTGAAGCAGCTTGGCAAATGGGGCTTCACCACCAATCCGCTGATGAAGGTGCTGAAGACGCTGGAAGAGATCATGGCGTATTACGCCGATATCGAGGCCCGCCGCGCCGAGCGGCCCTATGACATTGACGGCGTCGTCTACAAGGTGAACCGGCTGGACCTGCAGGAGCGGCTGGGCTTCGTGTCGCGCAGCCCGCGCTGGGCGATCGCGCATAAATTCCCGGCCGAGAAGGCCGAGACCGAACTTCTGGACATCGACATCCAGGTGGGACGGACCGGCGTGCTGACGCCGGTGGCGCGGCTGAAGCCGGTGACGGTGGGCGGCGTGGTGGTGACCAACGCGACGCTGCACAACGCCGATGAGATCGCCCGCAAGGATGTGCGGATCGGCGACACGGTGCGCCTGCAGCGCGCAGGCGACGTGATCCCGCAGATCATCGGCGTGGTCGGGGAAAAGCGCCCCGCCGGCGCCGTGCCGTTCGTCTTTCCCGACAGATGCCCGGTCTGCGACAGCCATGCGCTGCGCGAGGAGGGCGAGGTGGCGGTGCGCTGCACCGGCGGGCTGATCTGCCCGGCGCAGCGCTCGGAGCGCATCAAGCATTTCGTCTCGCGCCTCGCCTTCGACATCGAGGGGCTGGGCGCCAAGCATATCGACGCTTTCCTGGCCGACGGGCTGATCGCGACGCCGTCGGACATTTTCCATCTGCAGGAACGATACGGCGATGGCGAGAAAGCCATCGCCGGACGCGAAGGCTGGGGGCCGCAATCGGCCGCCAGGCTGTTCGAGGCGATCAATGCGCGGCGGACCATCGCGCTGCACCGCTTCATCTTCGCGCTGGGCATCCGTCATGTCGGCGAAACGACCGGCAAGGCGCTCGCGCGGGCCTATGGCAGCGTCGGGGCGCTGCTGGAGGGGATGCGCGGCGTCGCGGCGAAGGACGAGGCGGCGCTGGCCGATCTGGACGCTATCGACCAGATCGGCGGCACGGTGGCGGAAGCCATCGCCGATTTCTTCGCCGAGGAACACAATACGGCGGAGCTGGACAGGCTGGTGGCCGTGCTGGACGTGGAGCCGGCGGAGCAGGTGGCGACCTCGTCGCCCGTGGCCGGAAAGACGGTCGTCTTCACCGGCACGCTGGAGAAGATGACGCGGCAGGAGGCCAAGGCGAAGGCGGAAAGCCTGGGCGCCAAGGTTTCGGGGTCGGTTTCGGCCAAGACAGATATCGTGGTGGCGGGGCCGGGGGCGGGTTCGAAGCTGAAAGATGCCGAAAAGCACGGCGTACAGGTGCTGGACGAGGATGGCTGGCTGGCGCTGATCGCGGGGCTTTGAGGGAAAGATGATGAATTTATTCCGCGAGGGGTTGACCGCGGGGTGAAATGGTATATATTCCTAATTGTCGCGTAGTGGGTGGCCCGGAAGGGCCGCCCTTTTGTTGGGGACGAGGGGAAGGAAGCGGTGGCCCTTCCGTCTTCGCGGGCCATGACGGTTGGGCTGGGCGGCGCATGTGCCCCACCCGTCATCGCTTCGCGATGCCACCCTTCCCGCAGGCGGTGAGGGATGACTGCGATTCATCCCTGCTTTTCAGGGGAGACGGCGGGACGGGGTGGCGGCTTCAGGGGGCGGTGTCGAGGCTGGCGCGGATGGCGGCGGCGAGTTCGGCGGGGGCGGAGAAGAAGGGGGAGTGGCTGGTCGCCAGCGTGATTTCGGAGGCGACGGGCGTGGCGGCGATGAGTTCGCGCTGTTTGGGGGCGCCGATGGCCTTGTCGTTCTCGCAGACGATATAGGCGCGGCGCAGGCGGCCGTAGTTGGCGTCCGTGACGGCGAGTTCGGCGGCGAAGGGTTCGGGCGATTGCGGGACGAAACGGGCCTTGGCGAAGGCGATGTCGGCGTCGGAGCAGTCGGCATAGAAGGCGGGCTTGATGCCTTCGTCGGCGACGATCAGGCGGCCGTCTTCGATGGGTTGAAGCAGCGTGCCGAGCAGGGAGACCTCGTCGCCGGCGGCGCGGGCGAAGATCGATTCGCCCGTGCGGTTCATGAAGGCGCAGAGATAGATGAGCGTGGTGATGCGGTCCGGCGCCAGTTCGGCGGCGGCGGAAATGACCTGTCCGCCCATCGAGTGGCCGAGCAGGACGGCAGGGCCGGGCAGGTCGCGCAGCCTGGCGGCGACGGCCTCTGCATAGGCGGCGAGGGTCTGCGTCTCGGCGGCTTTCGCGCCGTGGCCGGGGAGATCGATCGTGTGGGGCGTGAAGCCTTCGGCGCGGAGCGGCTCGATCAGGCGATCCCAGCACCAGGCGCCGTGCCAGGCGCCGTGGACGAGCAGGATGTGGGTCATGTGCGTTCCCCTTGTGGTGCGCCGCGTTTGAGGTGCGGCGTCACGCGCGCCTCGATGAGTGCGACCAGTTGTGGGGCCATGAAATCGAAGTCGTCGGGAATGTCGAGGCAGACGATCTTCTTGCCCTTGAGGTGACGGGCGAAACGCTGGTCAAGCCGGCGCTGGTGGCTGCGCTCCATCACGAAGACGAGGTCTGCGTCTTCCAGGTGATCGGGCGTCAGCGGCTCTTCCGCATCGGGGGCGAGGCCGGCGGAGGCGGCCTCGACATTCGGGTCGTTCGCGAAGACCTGCTCGGCGGTGGGGCTGCGGCGGCGATTGCGGCTGCAGAGGAAGAGAACGCGGAGCGGGGCCGGCAGGTCAGTTCTCCTCGAACGCGACGATCATGCCGCCGGCATGTCTGGCGGCGACGACGAGGCCGTGGTGGTGATCGGCATAGGGGACGCGGCCCATATCCATCATCGCGCCGGCGGCGTCAGGCTCGTTGACGCCGAAGACGGTGGCGGCGAGGCCGGGGAGGGACGCGAGGCCGTCGACCGCCTTCGGGCCGAAGCGATGGGCGAGGCCGATGGGGGTGGTGACCGCCAGCGCGATGCCATCGAGGATGACCGAGAGGCCGTGCGGCGCATCGGCGACGTGGGTGCTGCCGAAGAGCTGTTCGAGGGCGGGGCGGAAGACGGACGGGTCGTCGGCGCCGATGACGATTTCCATGATGCCGGTCGCGCCATTGGCGTGGAGTTGCCATTCGTGGCGGGCGCGCGTGAGCGCGGGCGTCAGATGATGGCAGGCGAAGGCGATGAGGCCGGGGAGGTTCGCCTGGAAGAGGACGTTTTCGAAGCGGACGGTTTGGGTGACGCCGTCGAGATCGAGCGGGCGTTCGAGGGGGAGCGGGTCTTGCGTGGGGACGCCGGCATCGCGGAGGGCCTTGACGGTGGCGGCGGCGTCCGTCGCCGCGAAGGCGACGCCGATGCCGCCGGGCGGGCGCGCGCCGATGGCGGCGGCGAGAGGCGAGGCGCCGTCGCCGGTGGCGGCGATCAGCTCGACATAGGTGTCGCGGAACATGATGCAGTGGTTCGCCGTCGCGCCGCCGCCGTGGACGGCGCGGGGCGTGAGGGTGAAGCCGAAGCTGCGCCAGAGTTTGGCGGCGGCTTCGAGATCAGGAACGGCGACGAGGGTGTGGTCGACGGCGGAGAGGGGAGCGGTCATGGGGAGGGGTTGTAGCTGAAACAGGCCCCACCGGTCATCGCTTCGCGATGACACCCTCCCCGCAAGCGGTGAGGGATTGTTCCGTTTCATCCCTCACCTTCAGGGGAGGGTGGACCGGCGCGAAGCGGCGGGACGGGTGGGGTTCGGGTGGCGTTGCCGCAAGCGATCGAGAACCTGGCGGCAAATGTCGTCAGGATCGCGCAGCACGTCGTCGGCGTGGAAGCGGATTGTCTCGAATCCGAGCCTCGCGAGATGGTGGTCGCGGGCCAGATCGCGCTGGTGCGCGGCGGGTTCGAGGTGTTGGCGACCGTCGATTTCGATGACGAGCCTGGCAGGCTTGCAAAGGAAGTCAGCGAAGTAGGGGCCGAGCGGTGTTTGCCGGCGCATATGGTAGCCGAGCGCGCGCAGGGCCTTGAGCCGCGTCCAGAGCAAGACTTCCGGCTTGCTCATGGATGAGCGGAGTTCGCGGGCGCGGGTCGTGGCCGACATCACGCACGTCTGAGGCAGGGTTGCCCCACCCGTCCAGACGGCTGCGCCGTCTGGCCACCCTCCCCTGAAGGGGAGGGATGGGGCGTTCAGACCGCGCGCGTCGCGGTGATGAGCCACTTGGCCGTGTCTGCATCGACCAGCGGGGTGAGCGTGTCGCGGACGCGGGCGTGGTAGGCGTTGAGCCAGGTGCGTTCGTCGGGCGTCAGGAGCGACGGCTCGATCAGGTCGACATCGATGGGGGCGAGGGTGACCGTCTCGAACTCCATCGTCTTGCGTTCGGCGCCTTCGATGGCGACCTCGCGCACCACGACGAGGTTCTCGATGCGGATGCCGTAGCCGCCGGTTTTGTAATAGCCGGGCTCGTTGGAGCAGATCATGCCGGGCAGGAGCGGCTGGGCGATCGGCTTTTTCGAGATGCTCTGCGGGCCTTCGTGGACGCTGAGGTAAGCGCCGACGCCGTGGCCGGTGCCGTGATCGTAGTCGAGGCCGGCGGCCCAGAGCGGCGCGCGGGCGAGGCTGTCGAGCTGGGCGCCCGTGGTGCCGGCGGGGAAGCGGGCGGTGGCGAGGGCGATGTGGCCCTTCAGCACGCGGGTGAAGCGGTCTTTCATTTCGGCCGTGGGCGTGCCCAGGGCGACGGTGCGGGTGACGTCGGTGGTGGCGTCCATGTACTGGCCGCCCGAGTCGATGAGGAAGAGTTCGCCGCTGCGCAGCTTGCGGTCGGTTTTCTGCGTGACGCGGTAATGGACGATGGCGCCGTTGGGGCCGGAGCCGGAGATCGAGTCGAAGGAGAGATCCTTGAGCGCGCCGGTCTCGCGGCGGAAATCTTCCAGCTTTTCGCAGGCCTGGATTTCGGAGATGCGGCCGGCGGCGCCTTCTTCCGTCACCCATTTCAGGAAACGGGTGAGGGCGGCGCCATCGCGGATATGGGCGGCGCGGACGCCGGCGATCTCGGCCGCGTTCTTCTGCGCCTTGGGCAGCAGGATGGGATCGGCGCCCTTGCGGATTTTCGCGCCGGCGGCCTCCAGGCGCTTGAACACCCAGACGGCGGCGTTGGCGGGATCGGCGAGGACGGTCTTGCCGGCGAGTTCATCGAGGCCCGCGCCCAGTTCGGACGGATCGCGCAGGCGCACGCCGTTGCCGAGATGGGCAGCGAGACCGTCAGTCACCTTGCGGTCATCGAGGTAGAGATCGACGGCGGCGTTCTTGTGCAGCACCGCGAAGGAATGGGGCAGCGGCACATGGCCGACATCGCCGCCGCGGATGTTGAGCAGCCAGGCGATCGATTCAGGCAGCGTCAATACGGCGGCATCCGCGCCATCGAGGGCGGCGGCGATGCGGGCGCGCTTGTCGGCGGCGGCTTCGCCCGCGATCTCCAGCGGGTGGGGCACGACCGGGGCGAGCGGCGGGGCGGGCTGGTCGTCCCAGGCGGCGTCGACGGGCGAGGTGTCGACGGCGATCAGCTTGCCGCCGGCGGCGGTGATGGCGCGCTCCAGCGGCTCGATGCCGCCGGGGGTGTGGAGCCACGGATCGTAGGCGATGCGGTCGCCCGGTTTCACGTGGGCGGCGAGCCATTGCGCGGGCGGCTCGTCGATGAGGTGCCGGGGCGCGAAGATCGAGAGATCGACCTGGTCGCGGACCTGAAGCGTGTAGCGGCCATCGATGAAGACGGCGGCGCGGTCGGCCATCACGACGGCCATGCCGGCCGATCCGGTGAAGCCGGTGGCCCAGGCGAGGCGCTCGTCATGGGGGGCGACGTATTCGCCCATATGCGCGTCGCCGCGCGGGATGATGACGCCGGTGAGGCCCTGTTCGGCCAGCCTGGCGCGGATGGCGGCCACCCGCGCGGTGGTGGCGCTGGGCGGCGGCGGATCGTCGTAGGTCTGGAAGCGTGGGGTCTGGTCGCGCGAGAGGGTCTGGGACATGGGCGGAGGTGTATCAAAACCCTCCGCCCGCGCCAATCAGGAGGTTGTCAGCCGGGCTGCATGCCGGCGTTGAGCTTGAGCAGGATGACGGCGAAGGCGATGAGAATGACCGTCATGACGAGCGAGATCATCAATGCGTTGCTCCATGACGGCGGCTCGTCATCAGGGCCTTTCAGGAAGGCGCGGATCGCCCAGGTCAGGAGGAGGAAGCTGATAGCCTGGACGATTGCGAAGATGACCGGCCCGTTCGGCATGATCTGATCCACCAGGCTGGCCTGCGGATCGAACGACGGCTGCGGAATGACGCCGCCCTGCACCAAGGCGAACTCGATAGCCTGCGCGACAAGGACGGTGATGAAGATGGCGGTGAAGGCGCTGCCGTATTTGACCGGATGGCCGAGTACGGAGCCGCCGACGAACTTCAGCAGCAGACCGACGATCAATGCCGCAACGACCGCGCCGACGAGCGTGAGGCCGATATAGGCCGGCATACCCATCTGATCGATGATGCCCTCGGCCGATACCGACTGAGCGGCCATCAGGATGACAGTCATGGCGGGTTCTCCATCTGTGCGGATCGGGCGCGACGCTGTGTCGGGCGGGTCGGATTTGTCATCGCTTTGTGCAGACTGCGAAGGCGAGAAGCAACGCGGGTGTGGGCGCCGGAGTCTTGCCGCAGCGCGCCATCGTTTCAGCCGCCGGACGCTACCTTGATTCCGGAGAAGGTCAGAGCGAGGGCGATCAGGAGCGTGATCACCTGCATGATCGCCGCCACGACGCCGGATTGGGCGAAGTCCGGCGTTCGACCGTCCGGCGCGCGAACTATGCCGGTGAGGCAGAATGTGAGGACCAGGAGGCTGGAGACGAGGGCGATGAGTTGGAGCGATATCTGCGTCGTTGCCTCGGCCTTAATCCATCCGCTGCGGATCGGCAGAAGGATGATCGAACTGATCGCAATCCAGGACACCAGCATCGTCACAAAGGCGCTGCCCAGCCTCACCGGGAAGCGGAATACGGCTTCGGCGACCAGCTTGAGCGGGAAGGCCAGGACAAGACTCCAGAACAGCGATGCCCCTATGATCGCAGCAGCGACTATGTGGTAGGGCGCATTCAGGAGCTCAGCCGGCATGGGCGGGTTGTGGGCCTTTTGGGGGCCGCCGTCAAAGCGTGAGCAGAAGGACGGACCAGGGGCCGAGACGCCAGCGGCGCTCCAGCCGCATGCCCAGGCTTCGGTAGAAGGCGAGGACGACCAGCTCCTGCGTCCGCAGCAGGCCTGAGAGCAGCGCCTTGCCGCCGGGGGCGAGGTGGCTGCGGATGCCGGGGGCGAGCTGGGTCAGCGGGCCGGACAGGATGTTGGCGATGATGAGGTCGTAGGGCGCGGAGGCCCCGATGGCGGGATGCGCGAAGCCCTCGGCGACGGCGGTGCGGATGCGCATCTGGCCGCCGTTGAGGCGGAGATTTTCGCGCGTGACCTCGATGGCGACGGGGTCGATGTCGGTCGCCAGCACCGGGATGCGCCAGAGCCGGTGGGCGGCCAGCGCCAGAACCCCGGTGCCGGTGCCGAGATCGAGCGCGTTGCCGGGCGCGTAGCCGATCTGCTTCATCCATTCGAGCGCGGTGAGGCAGCCCGAGGTCGTCTCGTGATGGCCGGTGCCGAAGGCGGCGCCGGCCTCGATGGCGAGGCCCTGGACGTTGACGGGGACGCGGCCCTTGTCGTGCCGGCCATAGACGAAGAAGCGGCCGGCGCGGACGGGGGGCAGGCCCTCCTGGCTGAGCTTCACCCAGTCCTGGTCGGGCAGGGCCTCGACCTTCACGTCGCGGCCGAGAATGGCGCTGAGCGCGGCGGGGTCGGCGGGTTCGTCGTAATAGGCCTCGATCACCGCATCGTCCTCATGCGGGTGGGTGAGGACGATCACCGATTGCGGCGCGGGCGAGGGCGTCAGTTCGAGCAGGGTGGAGAGATGCTCGATCTCCTCCATCGCGGCGCGGACGGAGGCTTTCCAGAGAGGCGGGTTCATGGGGCGCGTTATGCGGAAGGTTGCCCCACCCGTCCAGATGGCTTCGCCATCTGTCCACCCTCCCCGCAAGCGGTGAGGGATGACTGGGCTTGTCAGCTGGATAGCGCGACGCCGCCGAGATAGCCGCCGGCCATGGCGGCGGCGGTCGCAAGCCCGATGAGAAGGGATCTGGCCCAGCCGGCGGCGGGCAGACGCCAGCGGACGAGGGCGGTCATGGCGAGGGCGGCGGCGGCGAGCAGGGTGAGGCGGATCTGCATTTCCGCGGGCGGGTTCGCGGTGTCGCTGGTCATGCCGAACCAGACGCCGATCGTGACGATGAAGGCGATGGTGGCGAGGCGTCCGGCGGCGAAGGCGGCCGGCCAGTCATGGGTGAGGAGGCGCGTCGCCAGAAAGGCGGCGATGTTCATCGCCATCAGCGCGCCGAGGATGACGAGCAGGCCCATGGATCAGGCGTGCTTCAGGAACGCGGCGACGACCTTCTTTTCGCCCGCCGTCTGGAAGCGCACGGTCAGTTTGTTGCCGTCGGCGTGGATGACGCGGCCCTGACCGAATTTGGCGTGGACCACGTTGTCGCCGACCGAGAAGCCGCCATGGCTGTCGTCGGCGGCGTTGATGACCTGGGCGGTCACCTCGATCACCGGGCCGCGCTGGCGGAAGCCGCCGGACTGCGCGTTCGATTGCGCCCGGCGCCAGCCGGGGCTGTCATAGGTCGAGGAGAAGTCGCCGGTGGACCAGCGGTTCTCGGCGAAAGCGCCGCGCTGCTGGAAGCCGCCCCCGGCCCCTTCCCTGATCTCGATCGCGGCGACGGGAAGCTCGGAGACGAAGCGCGAGGGGATGGCGCTCTGCCACAGGCCATGGGTGCGGCGGTTGGCGGCGTAGCTGATCTGCACGCGCTTCTTGCCGCGCGTGATGCCGACATAGGCGAGGCGGCGCTCTTCCTCCAGCCCCGCAAGGCCGGTCTCGTCCATCGAGCGCTGCGAGGGGAACAGGCCTTCCTCCCAGCCGGGCAGGAAGACGGTGTCGAACTCCAGCCCCTTGGCGCCGTGCAGGGTCATGATCGAGACCTTGTCGCCGGTCTCGTTCTGCTCGACTTCCATGACCAGCGAGACGTGTTCCAGGAAGCCGCCGAGATTTTCGAACCCGTCCATCGAGCGGATGAGTTCTTTCAGGTTGTCGAGGCGGCCTTCGGCCTCGACCGATTTGTCGGCCTGCCACATCTCGATATAGCCGCTCTCCTCAAGGATCGCGGTGGCGAGATCGATATGGCTCATAGCGGCGATGTTGCCGCGCCAGCGGTCGAAATTGTCCATGAGCGCTTTCAGCGAGGTGCGGGCCTTGCCGCTCATCTCGTCGCTGTCGGCGAGGCGGCGCGAGGCGACGGCCAGCGACACGCCCATCCTGCGGGCCGAGACCTGAATGTCCTGCAGCGCCTTGTCGCCGATGCCGCGCTTGGGCTTGTTGACGATGCGCTCGAACGCCAGGTCGTCGTCGGGCTGATAGACGACGCGAAAGTAAGCGAGCGCGTCGCGGATTTCCTGGCGCTCGTAGAAGCGCGGGCCGCCGATGACGCGGTAGGGGATGCCGATGGCGACGAAGCGTTCCTCGAACTCGCGCATCTGGTGCGAGGCGCGCACCAGGATGGCGGCGGAGGCGAGGCGCTCGCCCCGCTTCATCATGGCTTCCAGTTCGTCGGCGATCTGGCGGGCCTCTTCCTCGGCGTCCCACACCGACAGCACGGTGACCGGGCTGCCGCTTTCGGCCTTGGTGTGCAGCGTCTTGCCGTGGCGCGACTTGTTCTCGCGGATGAGGCCGGAGGCGGCGTTCAGGATTTCAGGCGTCGAGCGGTAGTTCTGTTCAAGGCGGATGATCTTCGCGCCGGGATAGTCGCGCTCGAAGGAAAGGATGTTGTCGACCTCGGCCCCGCGCCAGCCATAGATCGACTGGTCGTCATCGCCCACGCAGCAGATGTTGTGGCGCGGCGCGGCGAGCAGTTTCAGCCACTGGTGCTGGGCGGTGTTGGTGTCCTGATACTCGTCCACCAGGATGTAGACGAAGCGGCGGCGATAGTCCTCCAGCACGTCGGGGTTTTCGCGCAGCACCTTGATCGCGCCGAGCAGGAGGTCGCCGAAATCGGCGGCGTTCAGTTCCTGAAGCCGCTGCTGATAGGCGGCATAAAGCTGCGCGCCCTTGCCGGCGGCATAGCCGTAGGCCTCGCCGTTCGGAACGTCGGGCGGCAGCCAGCCTCTGTTCTTCCAGCGGTCGATCAGGGCCGCGAGCTGGCGCGGCGGGTGGCGCTTCTCGTCTAGATTGGCGGCGGCGACGACCTGCTTGATAAGGCGGAGCTGATCGTCGGCGTCCAGAATGGTGAAGTTGGATTTGAGGCCCGCCAGTTCGGCATGGCGGCGCAGCATGCGCGCGCCGATGGAGTGGAAGGTGCCGAGCCACTGCATCCCTTCGACCACGCCGCCGATGAGGAGGCCGATGCGCTCCTTCATCTCGCGCGCCGCCTTGTTGGTGAAGGTGACGGCGAGGATCTGGCCCGGATAGGCGCGGCGGGTGTAGAGCAGGTGGGCGAGGCGCGTGGTCAGCACGCGCGTCTTCCCCGTTCCGGCGCCGGCAAGAACCAGCACCGGGCCGTCGGATGCGAGGACCGCCTCGCGCTGTTCGGCGTTCAGGCCGCGCAGATAGGGCGGTTCGCCGGAGACCGGGGCGGCGGCCTCGGACAGGGCGTCGTCAAAGGAATGGGACATCGATTCCGATTGTAACGCGCGCTGCGTTCGCTATCCATTCCGGTGCAAGGGAACTTTTGACATGAGCGAGTTGGGCAACGCCGACCAGATCGCCTACTGGAACGGCAAAAGCGGCCTGAAATGGGCGGAAGACCAGGAAAAGCTGGACGCCATGATGCAGCCCATGGCCGACGTCGCCGTGGCGGCGGCGGCGGCGCAGCCGGGGGAAAGCGTCATCGATATCGGCTGCGGCACCGGCGGGACGGCGCTGGCGCTGGCCGACCTTGTGGGGCCTGAGGGCCGGGTTCTCGGCGTCGATATCTCCAAGCCCATGCTGGACGTGGCGCGCAGCCGCATCGGCGGGCGCGGCCATGTGGAATTCATCGATGCCGATGCGTCGAGCGCGCATTTCGAGGCGGCGTCGGCCGACCTGGTGTTCTCGAAGTTCGGCGTGATGTTCTTCGCCGATCCCGAAGCGGCGTTCCGCAATATCCGGACGGCGGTGAAGCCGGGCGGGCGGCTGGCCTTCATCTGCTGGCGGGCGCTGGCCGAAAATCCGTTCGCGACCATTCCCATGGGCGCGGCGCTGAAGCGCCTGCCGCCGCAGCCCAAGCCCGATCCGCATGCGCCGGGGCCGTTCGCCTTCGCCGATCCCGTGCGGGTGGGACATATTCTGGTGCAGGCCGGCTTCAAGACGCCGTCTTTCGCAACCTTCGATTCCAGCATGGTGATCGGGCGCAAGGCGGAGAGCGCGGCCAGGGAGGCGGTGCTGATGGGCATGGCCTCGCGCCTGCTGATGGAGTCTTCCGATGCGGTGAAGCAGCAGGTCATCGACGACCTGACCGAAACCTACGCCGCGCATATGACGCCGGAGGGCGTGACGCTGCCCGCGCATTGCTGGGTGGTGACGGCGAGCGCGTGAGTTTTGCGCCCGGGCGGCGGCGGGATAGGATCGGCGCATGAGCGAGGTTCTGAACGTCCCTGCCATGCCGCGCGATCCCAAGCGCCCGGCGCAGCCGTTCCGTCCGGTCGAACCCGACAAGCCGAGGCTTCGCGATATCGCGGCCTTCTTCCTGCGCGCGCGGCGCAATCTGCTGACCGCCTTCAGCCATACCGTCTATCAGGAGCTGATGATCCGCCGGGGCCTGTTCGGCCAGCCGGTCTGGATCGTGTCGGACCCGGAGGCGGTGAAACGCATCCTGCTGGACAATGCCGGCAATTACCCCAAGGGCGCGCAGCAGCAGCGCAGGCTGAAGCCCGCCGTGGGCGATGGCCTGCTGACGGCGGGCGGCGATTCCTGGCGCTGGCAGCGGCGGACGACGGCGCCCGCCTTCCAGCACAGGAAGATCGTCGCCTTCGCGCCGGCGATGACCGCAGCGGCGCTGGAAATGCTCACCGCCTGGGAGGCCGAGGGCGCAGCCGAGCGCGACGTCGCCGACGACATGATGCGCCTGACCTATGACGTGCTGTCGCGCACGGTGTTCGGCGCGGATGCGCGCACCGACGCCAAGAAGATGGGCGATGCTTTCGGGCGTTATTTCGACACGCTGGGCAAGCTCGACCTCGCGTCGTTCCTGAATCTGCCGGAATGGATTCCGACGGTGGGGCGGATGAAGGCGCGTCCGGTGCTGCGTTACTTCAACGCCGAGATCGGGCGCATCGTGAACGAGCGGCGGGCCTTGCTGGCGCGCGATGCAGGGGCCGCGCCGGACGATCTGCTGACCATGCTGCTGACCGCGACCGATCCGGAAGACGGGCGCCCGATGGATGACCGGCAGGTGATCGACAACGTCATCACCTTCATCGGCGCAGGCCACGAGACGACGGCGAATGCGCTGTGCTGGACGCTGTATCTTCTTTCGGAATTCCCCTGGGCCGACGCGAGGATACAGGACGAGCTGACGCGCGTGCTGAACGGGCGGCTGGCGGAGGCGGAGGATGTCGCGAAGCTGACCTATACGCGGCAGGTGATCGAGGAAGCGATGCGGCTGTATCCGCCCGCGCCGTTTCTGGTGCGCGAGGCGCTGGAGCCGGACGAGCTGGCCGGGTTTCCGGTGAAGGCCGGAACGCAGGTCGTGGTCTCGCCATGGATCGTCCACCGCCACGAGAGGCTGTGGGACGAGCCGGCATTGTTCGATCCCGAACGGTTCGCGCCCGGCAGGCGCGAGGCGATCCACCGCTTCGCCTATTTTCCGTTCGGCGCGGGGCCGCGCATCTGCATCGGCATGGCGTTCGCGATGCAGGAGGCGGTGCTGCTGCTCGCCACGATGCTGCAGCGCTATCGCTTCGAGGTGGTGGCACCGGACAAGGTGGACCCGTATTGCACCATCACGCTGCGCCCGCGCGGCGGCATGAAGATGCGGATCGTAAAGCGATGACGTGGACCGCATCCTGGCAATTCTGGGCGATCCTGTCGGCCGTGTTCGCGGCGCTGACGGCGGTGTTCGCGAAGGTCGGGGTCGCGGGGGTCAATCCGGACTTCGCGACCTTCATCCGCACGATCGTGATCATCGGCGCGCTCGCCGTGATCCTGTCGATGACGGGACAGTGGCAGCCGCCCGGGGTGGTGAGCCAGCGGACATGGGTGTTTCTGATCCTTTCGGGTCTTGCGACCGGCGCGTCGTGGATCTGCTATTTCCGGGCGCTGCAGATCGGGCAGGCGGCGCAGGTGGCGCCCATCGACAAGATGAGCGTCGTGCTGGTCGCGCTGTTCGGCGTGTCGTTCCTCGGCGAGAAACTGAGCCTCGTGAACTGGGCCGGGATCGGGCTGATCGCGACGGGCGCCGTGCTGGTGTCGATCCGCGCCTAGAAGCCTAGTCGAGACGGTCGAAGCGGATGGTGATCGGCTGGTTGCCGTTGACCTTCAGCGTCAACAGAAGCTCGGTCTTCGAGACGCACTGATAGTCGTAGTCCTGACGGCTGGGCATCCCGATCATCAGATCGTTGAAGCTCATCATCTCGCTGCTGCCGCCGGGCACGCGGGTCTGCAGGACGGCTTCCGATCCCTTGTAGCACATGCCCATATGGCCGTTGGCGGCGCCCCAGGAACTGTCGATGACGCCCTGAAGCCCGATGAGGAAGGCGACGGCCGGGCCGCTGGCGGTGGGCTTGCCTTCGACGACGAGCTTCTTGAAGGCGAAGCTGTGCGTGCCGTCGGCGCGGACATTCATGCCGCCGAAGCCGGAGACGACCATCTGCTCGACGGACTCGCCCAGATATTCGGCGATCGCGCCGACCAGCGATTCATTGTTGATGCGCCACTGTCCCACGAGGCACTGGTCTTTTTCCTCGACCACGACGCATTGCTCGCAATCGCCCGGCAGGCGTTCGGCGGTGAATTTCAGCTTCTGGGTGCCCGGCTCGCCGCGCATGCCGGCGAGATAATAGCGCAGCGTCTTGCCGCAGCCGCCCTGCGCCCAGAAGCGGCTGGCGTTCTCCCACGCATCGGAGTCTGCGTTGCGGTTGTAGAGATTGTTCGCGGCGTCGGCGCCGAAATTGTAGATGCCGTCCTTGAACTCCAGCTCGTGATAGAAAAGCTCGAACGGGAAGACGCCGAGATCGACGCTGCGGGTCTCGGTGAAGGGCTGTGTCGTCGTCGGGATCGGCGAGGGCAGCACACGCCCGGCGACGTCCTTCACCTTCCCGTCGACGGCGTCGCGCGCGAAGGTGTCGAGACGGTCGCGCAGAAGCGCATAGACGGCGGCCTGCTGGTCCGCCTCGCCGCCCGATGCCGGCATGGCCGCCATGAGCTTGATGACGTCGTCCGGCTTCTGGCCCCACAGCCAGGCGAAGAAATAGGCGCTGGAGTAAGGCTGGCTCGTGAGCGGGACTGTGGCGATCGTATCGGCGAACTTCTGGTAGAATTGCTGCGTCTGGTAGCCGCCGTCATAGACGAGCGTGGCGAAGTGGGCGGCCGCGCCTTCGACCCACCAGAGTCCAGCCGGGTTCAGCATCCCCTCGCGGTAGTTCCAGCCCTGGACGCAGTGGAAGACCTCATGCGCGATGGTGTTCTGGGCTGAATCCAGAGCGCCGGCGAATTTCTGGTCGACCGTTTTCTTTTCGATACCGGCGGCGGACAGGCGGATGATGCAGTCCGTCGGGAAGGCCATCGGTTCGGCATCCGCCGCGGCCTTCTCGAACTGCTCCTTGTGCGGCACGGGCACGCCGCCGTCCTTCATCTCGGGGTCCATCACGATGACGGTGATGTTGGCGAACTCCCAGTTGCGGATGCCGGCATAGGTTTCGACGGATTTCTTCGTCGCCTGCATGACCAGCACGGCATAGCTGGTGAGGACGTCGCCGGAACGGGCGTCGTAGAGCGAGCGGACGCCGATGGTGCGGCCGCCGGCGTTCAATGTCTGGCGCGCGCCCTCGGCGCACTGGAAGCCGGGATCGAGACGGGCCTCTGCGGCGAAGCCGGGGGCGGTGCAGTCGACGAAGCCGGGGTCTTCGGCGCGGGCGCTTCCCGCCAGGGTGAGGGCGAAGACGGCGGCGGCAAACAGGATTCGCGTGTTCATGCCGCTAGGGTCGTCGGCCTGAGCCGCAGGCGCAACGACGCCAATGTCGCAGGCCCTCAGCGCTCGCCGAGAATTTCCGCCCGGTGTTCGTCCAGCGCGGGCGCTGGCGGGCGCGTGGATTTGTCGGGGAAGATCGAGGATTTGATGGGATTTCCGGGCGTCGGGAAGGGGCCGGCGGGGTCTTCGATCCTGACGATCATGTTGCGGGCCAGAATCTGCGGGTCGGCCATGACGTCGGCGACATTGTTGATGGGGCCGCAGGGAATGCCGGCGGCCTCCAGCTTCGCGAACCAATGGGCGCGGTCGGCGGCGGCGAGGGCGGCATTCAGGGCGGCGGTCAGCGCATCGACATGGTCCATGCGCGAGGGGTTGCTGGCGAAACGCGGATCGGCGGCTTCCGCCGTCATGCCCAGCGTGACGCAAAGCTCCTGGAACAGCGTGTCGTTGCCGGCGGCGATGGCGAGATAGCCGTCGCGCGCCTGGAACATGCCGAAGGGCGCGATGGAGGGATGGCGCGCGCCCAAGGGGCCGGGCGGAACGCCGTTCACATGCGCCTGCGCGATGGCGTTCTCGAGCAGCGAGACCTGGCAGTCGAGCATCGAGATATCGAGCTTCTGCGTCTCGCCCGTCTTCTCCCGGTGGAAAAGCGCGCCCTGGATGGCGCCCGCGCCGTAGATGCCGGCGACGAGATCGCCCACCGAAACGCCGACGCGGGCGGGCGGCTCGCCGGGGTAGCCGGTCACCGACATGACGCCGCTCATCGCCTGCACGATCATGTCGTAGGCGGGGCGGGTGGCATAGGGGCCGGTGTGGCCGAAGCCCGAGATGGCGCAGTAGATGAGGCGCGGATAGCGGACGCGCAGCGCCTCCCAGCCATAGCCGAGCTTCTCCATCGTGCCGCCGCGATAGTTCTCGACCAGCACGTCGGCGGTTTCCAGAAGGCGCTCGAAATGGGCGCGGTCAGCGGTGGCTTTCAGGTTCAGCGCGATGGATTTCTTGCCGCGATTGATCGACATGAAATAGCCCGAGCGGCCATCGACGAAGGGGCCGATATGGCGGCTGTCGTCGCCGCCCTTGGGCGTTTCGATCTTGATGATCTCTGCGCCCTGTTCGCCCAGCATCATGGTGCAGAACGGGCCGGCGAGGACGCGCGTGAGATCCAGCACGCGGATGCCGCTGAGAGGTCCGGTCATTCGGTGGGCGTCTCGTCTTCGAGTTTCGCGCCGTCGAGTGCGGCGTCGAGCTTGTCCTGTTCGGCCTCGGCGCGGGTGCGTTCGGCTTTGCTGCGGCCGAATTTGGCGCGATTGGCATCGGCGGCGCGTTCCTTTTCCGCGCGCGCCTTCTGCTTCTTCACCTTGTTGAGGTTGATGATCTCGGCCATGGCGGCAATCTGCCCTAGTCGGGCTGGCCGTCAAGCTCGCGCGATTTCCTGAAGGCCGGGCGGTCGACGCAGCGTGCGCCATAGGCGGCGATGATGTCGTTCTTCGGCATCATCGGGCTCTGGCCGAAAAAGGCGAAGGTGCCGCCGATGACGAGATCGGCCGCCGTGAAGCTGTCGCCGAGCAGGTAGGGGCGGTCCTTCAGGCTGTTCGCGATGTGGCCGATCACCTCTTCCACCTTCACCCAGCCAGCGGTGCCGCGCGGCACGTCCATATTCATGAATTTCGACATGAAGGCGGGTTCGATGACGCCGGCATAGTAGGCGAGCCAGGTGACGTATGGGCCGCGCAGCGCGTCGCCCACGGCCGGACCGAGTTTCGCCTTGGGAAACAGATCGGTCAGGTAGAGCGTGATGGCGACCTGCTCGTGGATCAGCGCGCCGTCGTGCAGCAGGGCAGGCACCTTGCCGTGCGGGTGCGGATTGGCGGGGTCGAGGCCTTCCTCGCTGCCCGCCCGGCGGATCGTGACGCGCCGGATATCGTAAGGCGCGCCGATCTCCTCCAGCAGCCAGATATATGAGGTCGAGCGCGAGTTCGGAGCGTGAATGAGCGTCAGGGTCATGGCGTCCTCCTGGCCGGAACGTTACATGAACATGCCGGGCTGGCAAGCCAGGTCAGCGGCCGAGGCTGAGGCGGGCCTTGAGACGGTTCAGCACATAGACGCGGATCGCGCCGGAGAGCGACAGGCCGCCGGGATCGCGGCCCTGATCGATGGTCGCGACAAGGGACGCAACGCTCTGTCCTTCCTGCGCGGCGATCTCCTTCAACGTGTCCCAGAAGGGCGCCTCCAGAGACACCGAGGTCCGGTGTCCGGCGATGGAGAGGGATCGTTTGACTTCGCGTGCGGCCATGTCCGAGGTCATGTCATCCTCCGTTGCTGCGCGCCTTGAGGCAGATCAAACCGTATAGCCCCATGCCTTGCGGATATTCGCGCGCTCGCGGGCGAACCAGAGAAGGCCGAGGACGGTGAAGCCGTTGCGGATGCGGCCTTCGTCGAGGGCTTTCAGGGCGATGGCGGGGCTGACCGCGAATGGTTCGGTGTATTCCGTCTCGCCTGCGGCGCCGGCATGGGCGGGGAGGCGGCCGGCATCCACGCGGCCGCAGAAGAGATGCGCCGTCTCGCCGAGCCAGCCGGTGGAGGGCATGAAAACGGGGCCGCGCACGAGGTCGCGGGCGGCGATGCCGAGTTCTTCTTCGGTCTCGCGGATGGCGCAGGCTTCAGGGTCTTCGCCGTCTTCCACCAACCCCGCCGCGATTTCGACCAGCAGCGCCTTCTCGCCCTGGACATGCGCGCCCATGCGGAACTGGCGCTGCAGCACCAGCATCTCGCGGTCGGGATCGTAGGGAACGAGGGCGCAGACCTGGCCGATCTCGAAGATCTCGCGCCGCATCGTCATGGGGCCGGAGGGTGTCGTGAGCGTGCCCTCATGCAGGACGAGCGGGCGATAGGCCTTCGCGACCACCTCGCGCCGGGTTTCGGCGAAGCTGGCCGGACGGTCGCCCGCGTCGTCCCCGTCCATCAGCCCGGGCCGATCATCTTCGCCGGATCGACGGCTTCGTCGAACTCGGCGTCGGTCAGGTAACCGCCGCCGACCGCTTCCTGGCGCAGCGTGGTGCCGTTCTTGTGCGCCGTCTTGGCGATCTTGGCGCAGAGGTCGTAGCCCAGCTTGCCGTTCAGCGCCGTCACCAGCATCAGCGAGTTGTCGAGGCCGCGCTTGATGTTGTCGAGGCGCGGCTCGATGCCCGCCACGCAGTGATCGGTGAAGCTGACCGCCGCGTCGGCCATCAGGCGCACCGATTGCAGGAAGTTATAGGCCATCACCGGATTGAAGACGTTGAGTTCGAAATGGCCGGACGCGCCCGCGATGGTGAGGGTCGTCTGGTTGCCCATGATCTGGGCGCACACCATGGTCAGCGCCTCGCACTGCGTCGGGTTCACCTTGCCCGGCATGATGGACGAGCCGGGTTCGTTTTCGGGCAGCGAGAGTTCGCCGAGGCCCGAGCGCGGGCCGCTCCCTAAGAAGCGGATGTCGTTGGCGATCTTCATCAGGCTGGCGGCGACGGTGTTGATCGCGCCATGGGTGAAGACCATCGCGTCATGGGCGGCGAGCGCCTCGAACTTGTTGGGCGCGGTGGTGAAGGGCAGGCCGGTGATGCCCGCGATGGCCTTCGCCACGCCTTCCGCGAACCCCTTGGGCGCGTTCAGGCCGGTTCCGACGGCGGTGCCGCCCTGCGCCAGCTCCATCAGCGCGGGCAGGGTCATCTCGATGCGGGCGATGCCGCTCTCGATCTGCTGCGCGTAGCCGCCGAACTCCTGTCCGAGGGTCAGCGGCGTCGCGTCCTGCGTATGGGTGCGGCCGATCTTGATGATCTTGCCCCAGGCCTTCGCCTTGGCATCCAGCGCGGCGTGCAGATGCTTCAGCGCGGGGAGCAGGTCGTGGACCACCTGTTCGGCGGCGGCGATGTGCATGGCCGTCGGATAGGTGTCGTTCGACGACTGGCTCATATTGACGTGGTCGTTGGGGTGGACGGGCTTCTTCGATCCCATCTCGCCGCCCAGCATCTCGATGGCGCGGTTCGAGATCACCTCGTTCGCGTTCATGTTCGACTGGGTGCCGGACCCGGTCTGCCAGACGACCAGCGGGAAGTGATCGTTCAGCTTGCCCTCGATCACCTCGTTGGCGGCGGCGACGATGGCGTCCTTGATCTGTCCGTCCATCTTGCCGAGGGCGAAATTCGTTTCCGCCGCAGCGCGCTTGATGATGCCGAGAGCGCGGACGACGCTGGCCGGCTGCTTCTCCCAGCCGATCCTGAAATTGCCGATCGAGCGCTGCGACTGCGCGCCCCAATAGCGGCTGGCGTCCACCTCGATGGGGCCGAATGTGTCGGTCTCGGTGCGGGTCTTGGTCATGTGGCCCTCGGCTGGTTTCGCGCGCGGCCGTGCATAGGTCAGCCGCGCGCGAAAGTCATCCGTCAGGCGATGGCGCGGCCTTCGGCCGTACAGACGCCTTCAGGCTCTGCAGGCCCGTCCTCTGCGGCGTCGCCCTGGCCGGCCGGCGCGGTTTCGCCGATCAGGGCCATGATCTCGGCCCCGAGGCGCAGATCGGAGACATGGCCGAAATGCTGCGCGCGCAACCGGCCCTGGCGGTCGATCAATGTGAGCGTCGGCGTGCCGCGCATGCCGTACCGCGTCATCGTCACGGACGGGCCGCCCGCCTCGCCGGGCGCGTCGACGCCGACCGGGAAGGGGATGCGGTATTCGTGCAGGAACGCCTCCAGCGAAACCGGGGTCTGCGCGGCGTGATGTTCGAACACCGTGTGCAGCCCGATCACCGCGACATCCTCGCGCCGGAACGTCTCGAAAATGCGCGTCGCCTGGGGCAGGCCGTTGCTGACGCAGCCGGGGCACAGCATCTGGAACGATTCGATGACGACGACCCGTCCGCGCAGCGCCTCCAGCGACAGCGGCGCGGGCGTGTTGAACCATGTGACGGCGTCGATAGGCGGCGCCGCGCGGAGGGTCTGGCTCATGCCGCGCCGCCTTTCAGATCGGCGATCGAGGCGCCGAAATTGATGTGGAACGGCTGACCGTCGATCACCAGAGCGGGAACGGACACGACGCCGGCGGCTTCGGCTTCCGCGATACGGCCGGACTGGTCGCCCAGATGGACGATCTCGACGCTCGCCTTCGCCGGATCGAGCAGATGGGCGAGGCTCTGTTCCGCGTCCACGCAGACCGGACAGCCCGCGTGGTAGAAGATGGCTTTCTGTGTCATGATCTCTTGCTTCCTTTTTCCGTGCAGGAGAGGGGTTGGCATCAGGGCGTCCCGTTCGTTGCCGCGAGCGGGGCGTCCGTTTTTGAGGCCGGGTCGGTGGTGAAGCGGGACCAGCGTTCGGCCTGGTCCGCCGCACCGGCCTCGACATGGTCGCTGCAGTCGAGCCGCAAGGCGGCGTCGCCGAACGCAGCGTCCACGAAAGCGCAGTGATGCGGCCTGGCCGCATCGGCATGAAGGTTGGGACGAAAGTAGGCGCAGCTAACGCACAGGCGCTGCGGATCGATTGTTCCGGCGTGCTGAAGCGTGCGGATCATTTTCGACAAGCTTTTCAGCAGGCCGGCCTGTTCAGCCTCGTCGAGCGCGCCGATCGCCGCGCGCATCTGCTCAGGCAGTGTCGCGGCGGCAGTCGCGGCGGCCAGTCCCTGACCGGTCAGGTGAAGCCGCGTCGCGCGCGCATCGGCGGGGTCGGGGCGTTTCTCGACAAGCGATTTGCGCACCAGCGCGGCCACGGCATCGCTGGCGGTCGGCTGCGTCACCGACAACGCCGCCGCGAGCGCGCCGATGCGGGCCGGGCCGCGTGATGCGAGATGGGCGAGGATCTGCGCCTGTGTCGGCGTGACGCCCGCGATTTCCGCGCGCTGCCAGGCGTCGGCGCGCAGGGCTGCGCCGATGCGGCCGAGGCCGGCGGCGATGTGGATATCGGGCGATGACGAAGCGGTCATGGCCCAGATATATAGCAGTCCTATCTATTTACAAGGCCGCGGCGGTTACCGGCGGGCCGATGGCGGCGCCCGCTACTCGACCTTGGCGCGGTAGGTGACGATCCAGTCTTCGGACGACACGCCCCGGCATGTGTCCATCGAGGTGTAGGCGGTGCGCTGAAGGGTCTTGCCGTCCCAGGCGAAGCTTTCCGCGATGCCGCAATCACCGACGCCGCGGCCCTTGCCGAAGCTCTCCAGCGTGCGTCGGTCTTCGCCGAGATAGGGATTGGTGAGGCTCAGCGTATCGCCGCCTTCGGCGCCGGCCGGCAGGTTGGCCGCCTTGCCGTTTTTGCCGGCGAGGTAGAACTCGTAGCTGTAATTATAGGCGCCTGCGGCAACGCAGACGCCCCAGAGGCTGTCGCCGTCACCGAGATCGTAGACGACCGGCTCGCTGCTGGCCTTGCCGCACATATCGGTGTCGGCCTCGGGAAGCCCGGCGGGCGGGGCCAGCGCGGTTTCGACGGGCTTGATCGGCTTTGCCTTGACGACGGGCAGGGCGGGGGCGGCGGGCACCGCGCTGGCCGGCTTGTCGCCCTTCGCCACCAGCGCCGTGACGCCGCCATCGCGTTTCTGTTCGGCGTCGATATAGCGCAGCGCAGCGGACGAACCGTCGAGCGACACCGTCGCGGTCTCGACCAGCTTGTCGGTGCTTTCCAGTTTCACGGATTTGGCGTTCGCGATGGCGGCGATGAAGGCCGCCGACTGCGCCGCATCCAGATCGACGCGGATATAAGCGCCGTCGGACACGGCCGTCAGGGGTTTGCCGAAGGTCTTGCCGTCGATCGTTATGCTCAGCGTGCCGTCCGTCTCGCCGGCATAGACGACGACGCGCGCGGCCGGCGCAGCGTCAGGGCCGGCCGCGCGGGTGAGGCGGATATAGCCGACAGGCTCGCCATCTTCCCTGGTCGTGCCGATCGCGGTGCAGGCCAGCGTGTTGTCGCAGCCGGCGATCCAGTCCTTGAACGTCTTCGGCTCGGCATGGGCCGGGGCAGCCAGAATGGTGGCCGTGGCGAGAGCGGCGAGCAGACGCATGGATCGGACCTATTTCTTGCGGAACTTGTCGAGACTGACGACTTCGCCGCCGCCAGCGGGATCTTTCGGCTTGTCGCCGTCGCCGTCGGTGGATGCCTCGCTGGCCGGCTCGGTCTTCGGCGCGGCCTTCATCGGCTGAAGCACGCTCTGTTCGGTGGAGCCTGCAGGCTTTTTCGGGCTTTGACCGGTCACCGGCTTGAACTGCAGCATGAACTGCACGCTGGGGTCGAAGAACGCCTTCACGGCCTCGAAGGGGACGGTCAGCTGTTCGCCGACCTTGTGGAACGAGAGCGAGATGTCGAACGAGTCCGGCCGCACGTTCAGTCCCCAGAACTGGTGCTGGACGACGATGGTCATCTCTTCGGGGTAACGCTCCTTCAGCCAGTCCGACATCACGACGCCCGGATGGCGGCTTTCGAAGGTGATGTAGAAATGGTGGTCGCCGGGCAGGCCCTGCCTGGCGACACGCTCGAGCGCCATCCTCACCACGCCCCGAAGGGCGTCCTGCGCCATCTGCTCGTAGTTCATCCAGTCCTTGGCCATGCGGCCATATTAGGCCTCAGCGCGCTCCGGCTCAATGCGCCGGGCCTTCATCCAGGCCGCGAGGCGCACGGCCCCTGCAATCAACAGGATCGCGACGGTGACATAGAAGCCGGGGCCGGTACCGATCCGCTTGCCGTTGGTCGCGATGAAGCTGATCCAGATATACCAGGCGCCGGCCTTGTGAAGCCGGTTCCAGGCTTTGGGGCCGATCGCGCGGCGCGGCCCGTCGAACGAGGTCACCAGCATCGCCAGAATGAAGACATAGGCGCTGCCGCCCGCCGCGATGTTCCCGATTGAGCTTAACTGCCAGAACAGCGCCGGGTCGCGGACGGCGAGGGTGACGATCGCCGCGCCGTGGATGATGTGCGAGGCGGCGAAGGTCACGCCCAGTTCGCGGCGGTGGCGCACGAGCCAGGCGGTCGCCGGCGATGGTTTGAGCCGCCACAGGGCCGAGGCCATGAAGGCGGGCAGAAAGAAGGCAAGCGAGGTGTGCGCCGTCACGCGGATGACCCGCCGCACGCCGTCGATGGAGCCGTCATAGGCGGCGTAGATGGCGACGGCGCCAAGAACGAGGGCTGTGATGCAGACAAGCGCAAGGGTCCAGCCGCGGGCGCGGCCGCTGGTCAGATCGGTCATCGGAGATATCCTTTAGGGAGCGAGGGCTTTCAGCGCGGCGCCGGTGCGCCGTCGAAGCGTGACGGCCTGGAGCGCGAGCCATCCGGCCATGGCGATCTCAAGCAGGAAGGCGGCCAGCGTCGGCGGCGAGGGCTGTGCAGCGGCGATGAAGGCGCCGCCGGCGATGGAGAGCGCCAGCCCGGCGAACGCCCCGAGCGCCAGCCGGGCGGGCAGGCGGGCGTGGACGGCGCCGCCGCTCCGCAGCGCCGCGCGCCAGACAAGGCAGGCTGCAATGCCGCAGACGATGGCGGCGATAAAGGCATAGCGGTCGAGGAAGGCGGCGAGGGGGGCCGCGCTGAAGGCTGCGTCGTCGAGCAGCATGCGCCTCAGCCGCATCGCCAGCAGGGCGCAGGCCACGGCTGTGGTCAGGCTGTACCAGGTCCACCGCGCCGTTCCGGCGAGAATGTCGTCCGCGAAACGGGCGGCGATCTCGCGCGCGGGGCCGAAGCGTTCGACGGCGCGGCGTTCGGCCTCGTCGTCGGAATGGCCGGGATGCGCAGCGGCGGCTTCGCGCAGATGGTCTTCGACCTCGGCGCAGACACGCGCGCCCAGCGCCCGGTCGAAGGCCAGGCGGCGGTCCAGCTCGCACAGATAGCTGTCGATCACGCCGGCCATGGCGAACGTCCCGTAAGGCTCTCTTCGACGGCGGCGGCGAAGCGCGTCCAGGCGGCGCGGCGTTCGCCGAGGCCGTCCTTGCCCTTCTTCGTCAGTTCATAGACGCGGCGCTTGCGGCCGCCTTCGGGCGTGACCCAGGCGCTTTTCAGAAGGCCGGCTTTCTCAAGCCGGTGCAGCGCCGGATAGACCGTGCCTTCCGGCAGGTCGAACATGTTGCGGCTGCGGACCCGGATCGCCTCGATGATCGCGTAGCCATGCGTCGGCCCGCCTTCCAGCGCCGCAAGGACGAGGGCATCGAGGTGCCCTTTGAGCATTTCCGCATCCATACACAGCGTCACTATACTATGTGTCGCTAGGTATCAACGGATGTGGCGATCACGCCTCCGTCATTGTGCCTTCGGCGCTGCCGTGTTCGGTTGTCTCAAACATATCGACAGGGGGAGCGACATGCCGGACACCAACGATCCGAAGCGGTGGATGCAGGGATTTCCCCCGCCTCCCGAATTGCAGGTGCGTTTCGACGACCCGAATGCGGCCCAGTTCCCGAGGCTGCGCTGGGCGATGAACCACTATCGCGAACTGGTCCCGACCAAGCGGGTGCGGCGCGCGCCGTCGCCATCACCGCTGCCTGCGGGCCGTGCGGCGGCGCTGGACAAACTGCCGTTCACGGCGCTGACGGGCGAGAAGACGGACTGGGCCGATGCGTTCGCGTCGATCCATACCGACGGGCTGTGCGTGCTGCACAAGGGGCAGGTCGTCTATGAGCGCTATTGGGGCGCGACGGAGCCGCACCAGCCGCATCTCGTCATGTCGGTGACGAAGTCGTTCGTCGGTCTGCTGGCGCAGATCCTGGTGCATGAAGGCAGGCTCGACGAAACCAGGCGCGTGCCGCACTACCTGCCCGAGATGGCGGGCACGGCCTATGACACCGCGACGGTGCGCGACGTCATGGATATGCGGATCGGCGTCAGATATTCGGAGAACTACGCCGACCCCAAGGCCGAGGTCTGGGACTATGGCCGGGCCGGCGGGATGATGGCGCGGGGCAGGGACTATGCCGGGCCGGACACGCTCTACGACTTCCTGAAAAATCTCGAACAGGAAGGCCCGCACGGCGAAGCCTTCGCCTACAAGACCGTCAGCACCGAGGTGCTGGGCTGGATCATCAAGCGCGTCGAGGGCCGCGATCTCGCGACCGTTCTCTCCGACCGCATCTGGAGCCGGATCGGCGCCGAGGAAGACGCCTATTTCAACATCGACGTGGTGGGCACCGAAGTCGGCGGCGGCGGACTCAACGCGACGCTGCGCGATCTGGCACGCTTCGGCGAGATGATGCGGAACGATGGCGGCGGCGTGGTGCCGAAGGCGGTCGTCGACGATATCCGCTTCAACGGATCGGCCGAGGCGTTCAAGCCGGCCGGTTACGTGACGCTGCCGGGCTGGGCCTACCGGAATATGTGGTGGGTCTCGAACAACGCGCACGGCGCCTACATGGCGCGCGGCATCTACGGGCAGAACATCTATATCGATCCCAGGGCGGAGATGGTGATCTCGCGCCTCGGCTCGCACTCGATCGCCGCGAACACGGCGACCGATCATCTCGTGCTGCCGGCCTATCACGCGGCGGCCGAGGCGCTGATGAAGGGAGCGGTCTAGCCCCATCGACGATGCCGGTTGCCATCCGAAATAAATGATAATAGATAAAAATTATCATTTATGGAGCGCCGGCCATGTCGTGGATGATCCCGCCTTTGTTCGTGCTGGTTTCAATTTCGGTCATGGCGGTGCTGGCCTGGCTGGCGCCGGTCGCAATCGTCGTCAGCCCGCCCTGGAATTTCGCAGGCGTTGCTGTCGCCGCCGGCGGTCTGGCGCTGGCGGCGTCCGGCTCGCGCCTGTTTCGCGCGCGCGGCACGAATATTCATACGTTCAGGTCGCCGGACGTGCTTGTGGAGACGGGGCTGTTCGCGTGGTCCCGCAATCCGATGTATTTGGGGTTTCTGATCGCTCTGCTAGGGGCGGCGGTGGCGATGAATGCGGCTTCGGCGTTCGCCGGACCCGCCATGTTCTTCGCCGCGGCGTCGCTCTGGTACATTCCGTTCGAGGAGCGCGTTATGCGCCGGACCTTTGGGGAGGCGTACGACGCATACGCCAGGCGCGTCAGGCGCTGGATCTAGCCATGGCGCGCAGACCCGTCGATGCCGCAGCCGAGAGAAAGCGCCTGCTGGACGCAATTGAAGCGCTGATCCTCAAGCACGGTTCCGCAAAGGCGAGCGTGTCGGACGCGGCGGCGATGTGCGGGATGTCGCAATCCAATGCATATCGCTTTTTCCCCAGCAAGGCGGCGCTGATGGCGGCGGTCGCGGATCGCTGGTTTGAAAAGGTGGAGACGGCGGTCGGCGTTGTCGCCGATGGACCGGGTCCGGGTATCGTCAAGCTGCGCGCGATGATCGTGGCGCAGTATGCGATCAAGCGGGCGCAGCTCGATGCCGACGAGGCGCTTTTCGCCGCCTATCTGAATCTGGCGGCTGCGAACCCCGAGGCGCCTCGCGGCCATGTCACGCGGTTGCGTGCGGCCATGCTGAATCTCGTGAAAGCTGCGTTTACCGAAGGACATTTTACCGCCCGCCCTCCGGGGCGGACGGCGGCCTTGATCGAAGCGGCGACCGTCGCCGTTCGCGATCCCTGGCAAATACGCGATCGCCGCAGAGACTGGACCCTGAAGGACACGCAGGCGCTTGTCGACGCGGTGCTGAGCGGGCTGGACTGAGCGGGCGCGGCGCGCGCCCCCTAAAACAGCGTCTGCAGCTTCTCCGGGACATACGCCTCAAGCTGGTCGAACTGGCCGGCGCGCGCCTTGTTGACCCAGTCCGGGTTGGCGATCAGCGCGCGGCCGACCGCGACGAGATCGAACTCGCCGCGCTCGAAGCGTTCGACCAGACCTTTCAGGTTCGCGCCCGCATTGCCGTGGCCGGATTTCGTGAAGGATGTGATGAAGTCGGTGTCGAGGCCGACCGAGCCGACCGTGATGGTCGCCTTGCCGGTCAGCTTCTTCACCCAGCCCGCGAGATTCATGTCGGAGCCGTCGAATTCCGGCTCCCAGAAGCGGCGGGTGGAGCAGTGGAAGACATCGACTCCGGCATCGACCAGCGGCTCAAGGAAGGCCTCCAGAAGTTCCGGCGTCGGGGCGAGGCGGGCGGTGAAGTCCTGCTGCTTCCACTGCGACCAGCGCAGGATCACCGGGAAGTCGGGCGAGACCGCCGCACGGACGGCTCTCACCGCATCGGCGGCGAAGCGCGTGCGCTGAAGGACGTCGCCGCCATACGCATCGGTGCGTTCGTTGGTGCCGTCCCAGAAGAACTGGTCGATCAGATAGCCATGCGCGCCGTGCAGCTCGACGCCATCGAAGCCGAGCCGTTCGGCCTCGGCGGCGGCGCGGCCATAGCTGGCGATGAGATCGGCGACCTCTTCATCGGTCGCAGGTTCGCTGGTCTTCTTGCCGGGCCTGAGCAGGCCCGAAGGGCCGATGGGCGAGACCTCCGGGTTTCGGCCCTGTCCGGGCCGGCGCATCGTGCCGACATGCCAGATCTGCGGCACGATGTGGCCGCCGGCGGCCTTCACCTCTTTCACGACATTGGCCCATCCGCCGAGCGCATCCTCGCCATGGAAGCGCGGCACCGCCGGATCGTTGGCCGAGGCGGGGTGGTCGATCGAGGTTCCCTCGGTGATGAGAAGGCCGACGCCGCCTTCGGTGCGTCGGCGATAATAGGCGGCGACATCCGCGCCCGGCACCTGCTCCGGCGATTTGGAGCGCGTCATCGGGGCCATGGCGAAGCGGTTGGGCAGCTTCAGCCTGCCGATCTGAAAGGGCGTGAAGAGCGGTTCGAGCAACGACGACATGGCGATTTCCCCGGAACCCTTGAATTGGTTGCCGCCGTGACATGCGACGTGAAGGGGATTTCGTCCACCCCGGCCCCCTGAAGCGTTGCGTAAGCGCGGCGGAGGGCGTTTATCCGGTGGCGTCCATGCCATCCAACTCACCGCCAGCGCCCGCCGAGCGCGCGCCCCTCAGCAGCATCTTCCGTCACCGGAACTACCGGCTGTTCTTTTCGGGCCAGCTGCTGTCGCTGATGGGCTCGTGGATGCAGATCATCGGCCAGGCGTGGCTGGTCTATCGCCTGACCGGATCGCCGCTGGCGCTCGGCTTCATCGGCTTCCTGCAGCAGGGGCCGGTCTTCTTTCTCTCGGCGCTGGGCGGCACCATCGCCGACCGGATGGACCGCCGGACGCTGCTGCTCGTCACCCAGACCGGGTTCCTGATCCAGGCGGTCGCGCTGGCGGTGCTGACCTTCACCGATCTCGCCGAGGTCTGGCATGTCGCGGCGCTGGCGCTGTTCTACGGCGTGCTGAACGCCATCGACGTGCCGACGCGCCAGTCCTTCACGGTGGAGATGGTGGGGCGCGGCGATCTGCAGAACGCCATCGCGCTCAACTCGATCATGTTCAACATGGCGCGCGTGGTCGGACCTTCGGTCGCGGGCGTCACCATCGCGGCGGTCGGCGAGGCCTGGTGCTTCGCGATCAATGCGGCCAGCTATGTCGCGGTCATCACCAGCCTTGCGCTGATGCAGACCAGATCGGTGCGGCGGGAGGATGTCTCGCGTCCGCTGCAGGATCTGATCGAGGGCTTCCGCTATGTCGCGGGCCATCGCGAGATACGCGCGGCGCTGCTGGCGCTGGCGGCATCCAGCTTTGCGGGCGGGCCGTATCTGACGCTGATGCCCGTCTTCGCGCAGGAGGCGCTGGGGGCCGACTCGGCGGGCTACGGCCTGCTGATGACGGCGGTGGGCGGCGGGGCGCTGTTCGGCGCTTTCGCGATGAGCCGCCTCTCGGGCGACCGGCTGCGCCAGGCGCCGGAGCTTGCGGCCATCGCCTTCGGCCTGTGGATGGTCGTGCTGTCGCTGATGACGAATTACTGGTTCGCGCTGGCGGTGGTGCTGCCGACCGCGTTCTGCCTGATGCTCCAGGGCAGCACCACGAATATCATCGTGCAGAACGCGGTCGATGACCGGATGCGCGGCCGGGTGATGGCCTACTACACGATGAGCTTCCTGGGCATGATGCCCTTCGGTTCGCTCGCGGCCGGCGCGCTGGCGCACTATATCGGCGTGCCGCTGACGCTGACCTGCGGCGGCGCCGTGTGCGCGATGGCCGGACTGTTCACGCTGCAGATCCGCCGCCGCGCCCGCGTTAACGACGTCGCCTGATTCCAGGGATCGCCCGTCCGCGCGCGGCGTTATGACTGGCAGCGGAAGGAGTCGTTTCCATGCGCGCCATCATTCTCGTCATCGCCGCCTCGGCTTTCGCCGCTCCCGCCTTTGCGGAGTCGCTCGACGCCGGCATCTACAAATGCCGCACGCCCGGCGGAACCGAGACCGGCAGCAGCTTCGCGGTCGATGCCGCAGGCCGCTATGGCGACACGCCGGACGCCTTCACCGGCCGGCTCGATTTCGACATGGGAGAGGTGCGCTTCGACGGCGCGGGCAATGACGGCAAGATCGCGCGCGTCATCTCGGACCGGCGCGTGAAGATCGGCAAGCGCATCTTCTGCAACTGGGAAAAGCCGCTGCCGAAACCGGCGGCTGCATCTGCCGCAGAAGCGGTCGAGGAGCCGCAGGCGGGCGATGCGCCGCGCGCCAAGCTCATCATCGTGCAGCCGGAGCTTCGCCGCTAGATCGCGGCGACCAGCGTGTAGCCGCCCGCCAGGGCGAAGATCAGCGCGACGACCACGGTCCAGTAAAGGGCAGGGCGGACGCCGTCACGCGGCGGCTCGGCGGCGCGCTTCGCCGCCTTCGCGGCTTCACGCTCGGCGCGCTCGCGTTCGCGGCGCGCGCTGTTCAGGTCCACGATCTTGCGTTCGTCGCTCACATCTTCGCCCTGATTGTCATGGTCCGCGCAGGCGGACCATCCACGCCTTTCCGGCGGTCGATGTCAAAGCCGTGGATGGTCGGCCTTCGCCGACCATGACAGCCTTGGATAAAAATTAGGTGGAGGGATTCTGTTGCCCAGCTCCCTCGTTTTGTCTCAAGCGGTCGGTCGCTGCCGGCCGTGGAATTAGGTGGAGGGATTCTGTTGCCCAGCTCCCTCCGGGCTGCGCTTACCTATTAGGCAGCGAGGGCCATTTCATTGTCGTTGGCACCTAAACAACGGCCCGATAACCGCGGAACCATTCGGAGCAAAAGCCACGTCTTTACACGTCCGTCGATGCTATTTCGCCCCCATCAACTGCACCTCGTAAGGTCCACTTGGTGGAGGCGCCGGGTACCGCCCCCGGGTCCGAGCCGCTTATTACACGCGCGTTTATCGCCATAGCCGGGCAAGCCCGGCACCGATGAATATAAGGGGTCGGAGAGGAAAAATCATCACCTCTGACCAGGGGCGGAATTCCGCCATTTCCACGCGCTGAAGGTTATCCCCAGCCGCCCTGGGGAAGAGTGGTGCTAGGCTCTGCTGCTTACGAATCACGAGGGGCGGGGATGCGCCAATATCTCGACCTGATGGAGCTGGTGCTGAAGACCGGGGTCAAGAAGACCGACCGGACCGGCACGGGTACGCTCTCGGTCTTCGGCCACCAGATGCGTTTCGACCTCAGCGAAGGCTTCCCGCTGGTCACCACCAAGAAGGTGCATCTGAAATCCATCGTCCACGAATTGCTGTGGTTCCTGAAGGGCGAAACCAACATCGCCTATCTGAAGGAGAATGGCGTCCGCATCTGGGACGAGTGGGCCGATGAGCGCGGCGATCTCGGCCCGGTCTATGGCCATCAGTGGCGCTCGTGGCCGGCGCGCGACGGCTCGACCATCGACCAGATCGGCAATCTGATCGAGATGATCAAGCGCACGCCGGACTCGCGCCGGCTCATGGTCACCGCCTGGAACCCTTCGGACGTGGAGAAGATGGCGCTGCCGCCCTGCCACTGCCTGTTCCAGTTCTACGTCGCGGAGGGCAGGCTCTCCTGCCAGCTCTATCAGCGTTCGGCCGACATCTTCCTCGGCGTGCCGTTCAACATCGCCTCCTATGCGCTGCTGACCATGATGATCGCGCAGGTCACGGGGCTGAAGCCCGGCGACTTCGTCCACACGCTGGGCGACGCGCATCTCTATTCCAACCATCTGGAGCAGGCGGCGCTGCAGCTCAGCCGCGCCCCCAAGGCGCTGCCGGCGATGCGGATCAACCCTGCGATCACCGATATCTTCAGCTTCACCTATGACGACTTCAAACTGGAGCGTTACGAGGCGCACCCCCACATCGCCGCGCCGGTGGCGGTGTGAGCGACGGGTTGACGATCCGGCCTTCGACGTCTGACGAAGCCGGGCTGGTTTTCACGCTGCTGCACGAACTGGCGGTGTACGAGAAGCTCGACGCGCCGGAGTTCTTTCACCTGACGCCGGCGATCGTCGCGCGCGATTTCTTCGGCGAGACGCAGAAGGTCCACGCCGACCTCGCATTCGTCGATGGCCATCCGGCGGGCGTGTGCCTGTGGTATCAGGCATACGCATCGTTCCGCGCTGCGCCCTGCATTCATCTGGAAGACCTCTATGTGCGCGATGCGTATCGCGGCAAAGGCATCGGCAAGGCGTTTTTCGCGCATCTGGCTCAGGTCGCGGCCAGCCACGGCGCACAGCGGCTCGCGTGGACCGTGCTCGACTGGAACGAGACGGCGATCAAATTCTATCAAGGCATGGGCGCCGCCCCGAGTGCGGGCTGGACCGAGTACCGGCTTCAGGGCGAGGCGCTGAAACACATGGCACAGACATGACCTCGCTGAAGGATCCGCTGATTTCGCTCATCGTCGCCGTCGCCAATAACGGCGTCATCGGCAACAAGGGCGCGCTGCCCTGGCGCATCCCGGAAGACATGCGCTGGTTCCGTATGCACACGCTCGGGAAGCCGGTCATCATGGGCCGCAGGACGTGGGAGTCGCTGCCCGCCAAACCGCTGCCCAAGCGCGAGAACATCGTCGTCACGCATAACAGCGGCTTCATCGCGCATGACGCCAGCGTCGCGACCAGCTTCGATGCCGCCATCGCGGCGGCGGCCGGCTCGCCGGAGATCGTGGTGATCGGCGGCGCGGCGCTCTATGCCGAGGCGCTGCCGCGCGCGGGCCGCATCTATCTCACCAGCGTCGGCCTTTCGCCCGAGGGCGATGTCTTCATGCCCGAATTCTCGCCCGACGACTGGAAACAGACCTTCGCCCAGCCGCACCCCGCGCTTGGGCCGCTGCCGGGCTTCACGTTCCGGATACTTGAGCGCGATCAGCCCCAATAGGCGGCCATGATCTCGCGCGCCCATTCGGGTTCGCGCACCGGCCCGCGCGGCAGGAAGCCGGACAGCACCGGCTTGATGTCCAGCACCGGCGTGCCCTCGATGGCGTCGAGGCCTTTGAGGGTCAGCGTCAGGCCTTCGACCTTCACGATCTCCGCGACGGTGACGCCGATGCGGTTCGGGCGGTTCTTGCCGCGCTGGGCGAAGATGCCGGCTCTTGGCCAATCCGTGCGCCCGCGCGGATGCCGCGCGCCGCGCTCGATCTGGTCGTCCTGCACGCGGTCGAACAGATAGACGATCTCGGCATGGCTGAACTGGTCGAGGCTCATCAGCGCCTCGGGCGTGAACTGGTCGGGGTCGAGTTCGATGCGAACCGGAATGGCGTCCCAGCCATCGTCGATCGCCTCGTTCCGGCCCGACCGCACGCGGCCGATCGCCGCGACCTTGAACTCGTCCGCCATGATGCTCTCCCGCTTGCGCGCCGCGATGATCGGCCTAACGTGCCGCCGCTGACAATCGCATAAGAGATCAGGGAGACGCCTCACATCATGGCCATCACCGAAATTGCGTCCGGTCTGAAATTCCCCGAAGGCCCCGTCGTCATGGATGACGGCTCGGTCATCCTCGTCGAGATCCAGTCGGGCAACATCACGCGCGTGAAACCCAACGGCAAGAAGCAGGTTCTGGCCTCGCCCGGCGGCGGGCCGAACGGCGCGGCCATCGGCCCCGACGGCGCGCTCTATGTCTGCAACAATGGCGGCTTCGAGTGGCACAAGGCCGGCAAGCTCACCATCCCCGGCCACAAGCCCGCCAGCTATGACGGCGGCCGCATCGAGCGCATCGACCTCTCCACCGGCAAGGTCGAACGGCTCTACACCCATGTCGACGGCCAGCCGCTGCGCGGCCCCAACGATCTCGTCTTCGACAAGCAGGGCGGCTTCTGGTTCACCGATCACGCCAAGTCGACCCACGATCACCGCGAATGGGGCGCGCTCTACTACGCCAGGATCGACGGCAGCCACATCTCGACCCAGATCCACCAGATCATGGCGCCCAACGGCGTCGGCCTCTCGCCGGACGAGAAGACCGTCTATTACGCCGAGACGCTGTCGGGCCGGCTCTACGCCGCGCCGATCAAGAAGCCGGGCCAGCTCGCCAAGGGTGCGGGCGTCCTGCCCGGCGGCGTCTATGTCGGCCAGACGCCGGGCTATGCCTTCTACGATTCGCTCGCCGTTCAGGCGAACGGCGATGTCTGCGTCGCCACCATCTTCCAGGGCGGCATCTCGACCATTTCGCCCAAGGGCAAGGTAAAGCTGACCTCGCTGATGCAGTTCGGCGACCTTCTGGTCACGAACATCGCCTTCGGCGGCAAGGGCATGAAGACCGCCTACATCACGCTATCCGGCTCGGGCAAACTCATCTCGATGCCCTGGGCGAATGCCGGCCTCAGGCTGAACTTCAACGCGTGAGCCACGCTATTTCCTCATGGCCGCCTCACGGGCGGCCATGAGGATTCGGTTTGCGGCAGGCGCGGGGTAGTATATATTCCTATCGCGCAAATGACTGCGCGACAGGAGGTGCGTTCAATCGACCCGAAAACGCGAAAACGAGTCGTTGTGGTCCGGCGCAGCCTCGAACCCCAACATCCTGCGTCTCACGCAAAACATCGAAAAACGCGAAAACGATACGATGTGGCTCGGCGTTCCGCGCCTACCAGATATAGGCTCTAAGTCCTAACCAGCTCCCGGTCCATCAGCACGGCCAGGAACAGCGCCGGGCCGCCATGGGCGATCCAGGCGTGGTTGGTGCCGCGCTGGATCACGATATTGCCGGGCTTCAGCCGGGTCTCGTCGCCTTCCAGGATCAGCGAGGCGTCGCCCTTGATCAGGCAGATCACGTCGATCGAGTGCGTCTCGTGCATGCCGGGCGCGCGGGTCTGGTCGATGATCGCGTCGGCGGCGTGGAAGCGGGCGAAAGCGTCCTTGGTCGCCTTGTTCATAATCTCGGCGGGGACGCCGGCGGGGGCAGGCTCGATCACGAACCAGCGCACCTTCACGCCGCCCTTGGGCGGATGCAGGTTCACCGGCTCCAGATTGGCGGGCGTGTGATCCTTGGGGTCCAGCGGGCCATGCGTGTCGGCCCAGATATCCAGCAGGCCGCCGAGACCGGCTTCCGCCATGCTCGCACCCGGCGCACCGTCGATGATGATGACGGACTTCCCGTCCTTGTCGTCGCCGGTGATCACCCGGCGGATGGCCTCTTCAAAACCCGGATACGACATTGGCTTCTCTCCCTGATGCTTCTTGTTGTCAGACGAAGACGATACGCGGCGGCGGCTTGACCGCACCCTTGTCCAGCCCCTCCAGCACGCGCGCCGCGATGTCGAAAAAGGGCCTGGCCTGAGGCCCGCCCGGATCGGCCGCGACGACCGGCGCGCCATCGTCCGAGCCGGTGCGGATCGCCAGATGAAGCGGGATCTCGCCAAGGAACGGCACGCCCAGTTCGTCCGCCGTCAGCCTCGCGCCGCCATGCCCGAACAGATGCTCCTCGTGGCCGCAATTGGAGCAGATATGGGTGCTCATGTTCTCCACGATGCCCAGCACAGGCACCGAGACCTTCTGGAACATGGTGATGCCCTTGCGGGCGTCGAGCAGGGCGACATCCTGCGGCGTGGAGACCACCACCGCGCCGGCCAGCGCCACGCGCTGGGTCAGGCTGATATGGATGTCGCCGGTGCCGGGCGGCATGTCGATCAAAAGGATGTCGAGATCGTCCCATGCGACCTGTGCGAGCAACTGGTTCAGCGCGCCCGTCGCCACCGGCCCGCGCCAGACGGCGGCGGCGTTCGGGTCGATCAGCAGGCCGATCGACATCGCCTTGATGCCGTGCGCGGTGACCGGCAGAAGCCGCTTGTCCGGTCCGGCGTGCGGCTTCTCCGTGATGCCGAGCAGATGCGGAACCGAGGGGCCATAGATATCGGCGTCCATCAGCCCGACCCGTTGACCCAGCGCCGCCAGCGCCAGCGCCAGATTGGCCGCCACGGTCGACTTGCCGACCCCGCCTTTGCCGCTGGCGACGGCGACGATGTGCCTGATGCCGGGAATGCCCTGCGCGCCCGCCGGGGCAGGGCGCGGGGCAGGCTTCGCGGCGGGAGCGCCATGCGAGGTCAGGACCGCCGTGACGGCGGTGATGCCCGGCATCGCGCGGACGGCGCGCTCGGCCTCGGCACGTACCGGCTCGTAGTTCCCGGCCGTCCCGGCAGGAACATCGAGCATGAAACCGGCCTTGCCGCCCTGGATGACGAGACCTTGAAGCACGCCTGAGTTGATCAGCCCGCGGCCCGTCGCCGGGTCACGTATCGCATTGAGAATTGAGGCTATTTCGTCTTTGGAGGGCGCTGTCATGACACCCTCTGGATAGCACGGCTGCGGCTCGCGCACCTTGATTTCATGCCCCCCGCGTCGGATATGAGAACCAGGGCGCGCTCTGCGCCATCCTGACGCATGTCCGCGTCGCACTTGGGAGGACCGGCCCTTATGCCGTGGCAGAATAATTCCGGAGGCCCCTGGGGCGGGGGAGGCGGCAAGGATGGCGGCCGTGGTCCCTGGGGCCAGGGTGGCGGCGGCGGCAACAAGGGCGGCGGTGGCGGCGGCGGAAATCAGCCCCCCAATCTGGAAGACCTCATCCGCCGCGGGCAGGAACGCATGAAGCAGGTGATGCCGGGCGGGCCGATGAGCACGCGCGGCATCCTGCTGATCGCCCTGGTCGCGATCGGCGCCTGGCTGGCGACCGGCTTCTACACGGTCCAGCCGGACGAGCAGGGCATCGTGAAGACGTTCGGCAAGTTCAGCCGCCAGACCGGCCCGGGCTTCAACTATGCGCTGCCCTGGCCGATCGAGACGGTCGAAAAGCCTCAGGTGACGCGCCAGAACTCGGTCAGCGTCGGCGTGCGCGCCGACGGCGCCCGCAGCAGCGGTACGGACGAGAGCCTGATGCTGACCGGCGATGAGAACATCATCGACGTCGATTTCACGGTGATCTGGATCATCGCCGACGCCCAGAAATATCTGTTCAACGTCGAGAACGTCGAAGACACCATCAAGGCGGTCGCCGAATCCTCGATGCGCGACGTCGTGGCGCGCAAGAACCAGCAGCGCGTCCTCACCGAAGAGCGCGAGCAGATCCAGAACGAAGTGCAGGAGCTGATGCAGAAGACGCTGGACAGCTATGGCGCCGGCGTCACCATCAACGAAGTCCAGCTTCAGCGCGTGGAGCCGCCTCAAGAGGTCATCGCCTCGTTCCGCGACGTGCAGGCCGCCGTCGCCGACGCCGAGAAGATGCGGAACCAGGCCGACACCTACCGCAACCAGACCGTGCCGGGCGCGGAAGGCCAGGCCGCCCGCATCTCGCAGCAGGCCGAAGCCTATGCCTCGCAGACGGTCGCCGAGGCCACCGGTGAAGCCCAGCGCTTCCTGGCGATCTACGAACAGTACCGGCTGGCGCCGGACGTGACGCGCGAGCGCATCTTCCTGGAGACGATGGAGCAGGTGTTCAGCGGCACGAACAAGATCATCGTCGACGGGGCGGGCGCCAACGGCGTCGTCCCGTATCTGCCGCTCGACCGGCTGAGACCCAATGCGCCCGAAGCGCCCGCGACGGGGGGAGGCCGCTGATGCGTACGACCCTCATCATCTTCGGCGTCATTTTCGGCGTTCTGTTCTTCCTGTGGAACTTCGTCTTCTTCGTGGTGGAAGAGCGCGAGCAGGCGATCGTCGTCCAGCTCGGCAATCCGCAGTCGACCGTGACGGAGCCGGGCCTCTATATGATGGTCCCGTTCATCCAGAACGTCGTCTATTTCGATGATCGCATCCTGGAGATCGACACGCCGCAGGCAGAATCGCTGTCCAGCGACGAGAAGCGCGTGGTGGTTTCGGCCTTCGCGCGCTACCGCATCGTGAACCCGCTGCTCTTCTATCAGGCGGTCAACAACCGCTCTGTCGCGGAACAGCGCCTCAGCCAGCAGCTGACCTCGAACATCAAGGCGACCGTCGCTGCGAACAAGTTCCAGGTTCTCCTGTCGGCGGGCCGCGCCACGATGATGGAGACGATCCGCGAGCGCACCAATGTCGACGCCCAGAAATGGGGCATCGAGGTGGTGGATGTCCGCATCCGCCGGGCCGATCTGCCCCAGGCGAACAGCGAGGCGATCTTCAACCGGATGAAGACGGCGCGTGAAAAGGAAGCCGCCGAAATCCGCGCGAAGGGCGAAAAGGCGGCGCTGGAGATCCGGGCCAAGGCCGACAAGGACGCAACGATCATCGTCGCCAATGCCGAGCGCGACGCCGCCATCATGCGCGGCAAGGGCGACGCGGAGCGGAACAAGATCTACGCCGACGCCTTCTCCAGAGACCCGGGCTTCTTCGAGTTCTATCGCTCGATGCAGGCCTACGCGCAGTCCATGAAGGGAAACGACACGACGATGGTGCTGTCGCCGGACTCGCCGTTCTTCCGCTACTTCAAGGATGGCGCAGGCAAGGGCGGCCCGCCCGCCCAGCCGGCCCCGGCAACGCCCTGAGGCTTACGGTACGGCGGGCGCTGAAACGCCCGCCGGTCGCCGCAATGTTATCAAGATCATCCGGTCGATTGGGCAATATGGCGGCATGCGGCGCGCCGCGCGGCCCTCTGGAGGAGCTAGCCCCTTGAACCCCTTCGCTCTTCTGCGCGGCTTCGGCCTGGCGCTGGTGCTTGCGGCGGCTCCCGCAGCGGCCCGCCCCGCGCCCGACAGCTTCTCGGGCCTCGCCACGCGCCTGTCGCCCGCCGTCGTGAACATCTCGACCAGCCAGAAGATCGAGCGGCAGGATCTCAACGAGATGCCGCAGTTTCCTCCGGGATCGCCCTATGAGGAGATGTTCAAGGACTATTACGACCAGCAGCGGGACAGCGCGGTCACCTCGCTGGGTTCAGGTTTCGTCATCGACCCGTCGGGCCTCATCGTCACCAACAACCACGTGATCGAGGGCGCCGACGAGATCACGGTCAACTTCCCTGACGGCCTCAGCCTCGTCGCCGAACTGGTGGGCAAGGACGAGAAGACCGACCTCGCCGTGCTGCGCGTGAAGCACAAGGGGCCGCTGCCGTCGGTCTCGTTCGGCAACAGCGATGCGCTGCTGGTCGGCGACTGGGTGATGGCGATCGGCAATCCGTTCGGCCTCGGCGGTACGGTGACGGCCGGCATCGTGTCGGCCCGCAACCGCGACATCGCTTCCGGCCCCTATGACGACTTCATCCAGACCGACGCCGCCATCAATCGCGGCAATTCGGGCGGCCCGCTGTTCGACATGGACGGCAACGTGATCGGCGTGAACTCGGCGATCATTTCGCCCTCCGGCGGGTCGATCGGCATCGGCTTCGCCATTCCGGCCTCGATCGTGAAGCACACGGTCGACCAGCTGATCCAGTTCGGCGAGACGCGGCGCGGGTGGATCGGCGTGCGTATCCAGGCCGTCACGCCGGAGCTTGCCGAGAGCCTTGGCCTCGACAAAGCGCGGGGCGCGCTCGTGGCCGAAGTGACGCCCGGCGGCCCGGCCGAAAAGGCCGGCATCAAGGCGCAGGACATCATCCTGTCCTTTGACGGCAAGGACATCCGCGACAGCCGCGCGCTGCCGCGCACCATCGCCGACGGCGAGATCGGCAAGACCGCCACCGTGGCCCTCTGGCGCGACGGGCAGCCGGTCTCGGTATCGGTGACGCTGGAGCGGCTGGAGGATTTCGAGAAGCGTTCGGCGGAAGGCGCCGCAACCCCGACGCCCGAACCGACGCCGACCCCCGAGGTCGCCGAGGGCGCGGTCCGTATCGACGCGCTCGGCATGACGGTCGCCGAACTCAACGATGCGCTCCGCGAGCGTTTTGGCATCGCGGCCGAAATACAAGGTGTGGTCATCACCGAGATCACCCCCGATTCGCCGGCCGGCCAGGCCGCCGGAGAGGGCCGGTTGAGGGTCGGGGATGTCATTGTCGAGGTGGCGCAGCAGGAGGTCACGACGCCTCAGGCGGTGTCCGACCGTGTCGGCGAAGCGGTCAACGCCAACAACCGGGTGGTGCTGTTCCTGCTGAACCGGGGCGGCGATCTCAGTTTTGCGGCAATTCGCCTGGGCGAATAACCTTTTGATGGCTGGCGCTTAGGGCGGACCCTGCTAGTTTTCGGCAGGGTTTCAACAGAGCGTCGTTTTCGTGGCCGACGTCTTCATCAGCTTTGCGCCCGAAGACAGGGCCTGGGTCGGCGTGTTCGCCGGCGCGCTGAGCGATGCCGGCTTCGATGTGCTGTGGGATCTGGCCCCGGCGCTTGGGCAGTCGACCCAGCGCGACGTGGACGAGGAACTGTCCGTCGCCAAGGCGATCATCGCTGTCTGGTCGAATGCCTCGCGCAATTCCAACTGGGTCCGTGACGTCGCGCAGGAGGCCTTCGAGCGCGGGGTTCTGCTGCCTGTTCTGAAGGATGTCGAGAAGCCGCCGCTGGGCTTCCGCCAGCTCCGCTGCGCCGACCTGCGCGGCTGGGTGTCCGGCGCGGCAGGGCTGGATGAAGTGATCGCGCAGCTACGCGGGCGGGTCGGCGCGGCGGTGCCGGATGCAGCGCTGCCGGTCGAGCCTTCACAGCCATCCGAGGGTGAGGAGCTGGATTTCGAGCGCTCCACCATCATCATGAAGAGCCAGGCCGACGAGGCCTCGCACGCGGCGCCGACACAGCCTTCGGTCGGCCTGTCGGGAGGACTGAGCGGCGCGTCGGGCGCGCCTTCGACCAGCGAAAAGCTGGTGTCGGTGCGTATGCGCGGCGGCGGCCCCGGCGATCTGCATCCGGGGGACGAAATCGGTCAGTACCGCATCGTCCGCCGTCTCGGGGCCGGCGGGTTCGGCGCAGTCTATGAAGCCGCCAACATCCACAACGAGGACGAGCGCGTCGCGCTGAAGCTGCTGCTGGCCGACGTGGCGGCGAGCGAGCGGTTCGCGCAATTGTTGAAGCTGGAAGCCAACGCGCTGCTGCGGCTGAAGCATCCGGCTGTGGTGCAGTATCGCGTGTTCGGCCGGATCGCGGATTCCGACCAGTTCTATCTCGTCACCGAATTCGTGCCGGGGCCGACGCTGCGCGACTGGCGGCGGGCCAATACGCCATCGCTGGACGATGTGCGGATCGTCGCGGTGCGCCTGGCGCAGGGCCTGTCGGCCGCACACAGGCGGGGTATCATCCATCGTGATCTCGCGCCGGACAATGTCATCATCTGGCAGGGCGATCTGTCGGAAGCGACGCTGATCGATTTCGGTATCGCGCGCATGGGCGATGTCGATTCGCTCGGCGGCGCTTTCGCCGGCAAGTTCAGCTATGCCGCCCCGGAGCAGTTCACCTTCGATGGGGCAAAGCTCGGCCCCTCGATCGATATCTATGCCTTCGGGCTTCTGATGGCGGCGTTCAGCCGTGGCAAGCCGCTGAACATGGGCCGCGATATCGAAGCCGCCAAGGCCAGGCGGCTGGCGGTTCCGCCGCTCGACGAGTTGCCGCTTCCGCTGGCCCGGGTGCTGACGCATCTGCTTCAGCCCGATCCTGCCGACCGGCCGCAGACCATGGACGAGGTCGCGCGGCTGTTCGAAACGATGAGCGAGGACGCGCCGCCTGTGGTCGCGGCGCCCGTTCCGGGCGATGCCGAAGCCGCTATGCCCGAGGCGCCGCCGGAGATGGAAGCGCTGGCCGCCGCCCTGCCGGTCGAAGCGCCGGACGCGGAGCTGCCGGAGCCGTCGCTGGAAGTCTTCGAAAAGTCAGTCGTCATACCTATCGCGCCGCCGGAAACGCCGGCCATCGATGAAGCTTTCGAGGCGGATACAGATGGCGGTAGCGGCGATCCGGTTTCGCCGGACATGGAGCCTGCCGACGCAGGGCCGGACGAAGCGCCGCGCCGTTCGCCGTTGATTGCCGTGGGGCAGTTCGTGGCGCTGGCAGTCGTCGGCGCCGCGGCGGTCTTCTTCCTTCTGCCGGGTGACGAGCCGCCGCCCGTGTCCGGCCCGCCGGTTGCGGAGGTCACGCCGGCGCCGACGATCGTACCGACGCCGACAATTGCCGGAACGCCGCCGCCTCGCGCGCCGTCGCCGACGGCTACGCCAACGGTCGTTCCGACGCCTACGCCTACGACCGCCCCGACACCCTCACCGGTCATCACGCCCACACCCGAGGCGACGCCCGAACCGACCGCGTCGCCGACACCAACACCACCTCCGACCCCGGAGGCGCCACGTGCGACGGGCGCAATCGAGGCGGCGCCCCGTGGTACGAAAGTGCAGGGCCAGACAGGCCGTGCCTATGGCGCGCAGGGCGAAGGCGGACGCATCGTCTATGTCGCGCGGCGCAGCGTCAGGCTGACGGTGCGTGGCGGACGCGACGAACTGATCGACCGCGATCTGAAACGCGGCGACAGCTATCATATGCCGGATCGCCGTGACCTGTCGGTGTCGGCGTCCGATGCCGGCGCGCTGGACGTGATCCTCGATGACAGTTTCATCGGCCGCGCCGGTCCGGACGGCGCCGTGCTGTCGGAGTTCAATGTTACGCCGGAAGCGTATGGCGGGCCGTCCAAAGCGCCACCCAAGCCGACGCCGACCCCCACCGCCGCGCCGACGCCCGCTCCTTCGCCAACGCCGACGGCCGAGCCGCCGCCCGTCACCTCCGGAAGTTTCAGCGCGCAGGCGCTGGGGCCGGTGAACGCTTTCCGCCAGCGCAGCGGCGTGCGCGATGTGGCGGCGAGCGATGCGCTGGACAAGGTGGCGCAGGTGCTGGCTGCGAACAACGCGCGGCTTGGAAAGATCCAGCAGCCGTCGGGCAGCGCCGTGCTCCAGATGTTGAGGCAGTCGGGTTATGGAAATGCTGCGGCTTCACAGCTCCACTCGCGCCGCCAGAATTCAGCCGGAGAAGCCGTCGCGTTCTGGAGCGGGCGCGGCGACACCGCGACGGCGCTTACGGACCCGGCGGCCGTCGCCATCGGCGTCGGCATGGCGGAAGCCGGCGGCGTCAAATACTGGGTCCTGGTGATCGCCCAGCCGCCGCGCTAGGCGGCGAACTCGGACTCCCGATAGCCCTGGAAGTAGAGAAGCGCGGTCAGGTCGGCGTAGTCGATACGCGCGCGCGCCGCATCGGCTACGACAGGCTTTGCGCGATAGGCGACGCCAAGGCCGGCGGCTTCGATCATGGCGAGATCGTTCGCGCCGTCGCCGACGGCGATGCAATCGGACGGTTCCAGGTTGTTGGCGGTGGCAAGCTCCAGCAGCGCGGCGAGTTTCGCTTCGCGGCCGAGGATCGGTTCGCCGACCTCGCCGGTCAACGCTGCGCCGTCGTCGATCAGCACGTTGGCGCGATTGAACGCAAACCCTGCGGCGGCCGCGACGCGGGCCGTGAAAAAGGTGAACCCGCCGGAAACGAGGGCGGTGACGGCGGAGGCGGCCGCCATCGTCTGAACGAGCGTGCGGGCGCCGGGATTGAGACGCACGCGCTCGTCATAGGCCTGCTGCAAGGCGTGCAGCGGCAGGCCTTTCAGCAGCTCGACGCGGTGACGCAGGGCGGAGGGGAAATCCAGCTCTCCTCTCATGGCGCGCTCCGTGATGCCGGAAACCTCAACCTTCACGCCGGCGAAATTGGCCAGTTCGTCGATGCACTCACAGCCGATAATGGTGGAATCCATGTCGGCGACGAACAGGCGTTTGCGGCGGCCTTCGGCCGGCAGGACGGCGATATCGATGGGGCGGCCGGCAAGGGTCTGGCGGATGAGGGCGTCAACGGGTCGCCAGGAGGGGGCGGTCAGGGCGAACTCTGCGGCAAGGCCATCGGCCAGCCAGACAGGCTCTCCGCCGCCAACGGCCGCGCGCGCGTCCGAAACTATGGCGGCGTCGAGGCCGCCTGTGCTGCGTGCGCCGACGAGGACAGCGATCCAGTTCATGGGTTAAAGATCAGGCGATGGGTGTGAAGACGGAATGCGTGCTTATTGCAGGCCCGACCGCGAGCGGCAAATCGGCCGTCGCGATGGCGCTGGCGCGCGCCACCGGCGGCGTCATCGTCAACGCCGATTCCATGCAGATCTACGATCAGCTTCGCATCCTGTCGGCGCGCCCGAGTGCGGCCGAGGAAGCGGAAATCCCGCACCGGCTGTTCGGGATCGCCGACGTGCGACAGCCTTTTTCGGTGGCGCGGTGGCTGGACGCGGTTCGCCCGGTGCTCGCCGAACTGAAGGCTGAGGGCCGGCTCGCCATCGTCACGGGCGGAACGGGGCTTTACTTCAAGGCGCTGGAGCAGGGCCTTTCGGCGGCTCCAAGTTCTACGGAAGAGGGGCGTGCGGCGGCGCGCCGGCAGCGTGAGCTGCTGGGCGCCGAAGCGTTTCACGCCGAGCTTGTACGGCTCGATCCGGCCTCGGTCGCGTTGAAGCCGGGGGACACGCAGCGAACGCTACGCGCCTGGGAGGTCGTGGTGCGTTCAGGACGGGGATTGTCCGCATGGCAGGAGGGGGCGACCGTACCGGCCATCGATCTGGCGTCGACGGCGCGGTTCGTCATCGACATGGAGCGGCCGCAGCTGAACGCCCGGATCGACGCGCGGTTCGATCAGATGATGGCGGACGGCGCGCTGGAGGAAGCGCGGGCGTTCTGGGCGTTGAATCCCGACCCGATGCTGCCGGCGGCCAAAACGCTTGGCCTGCCCCAATTCCGCCGGGCCTTGGCCAACGAGATCGGTCTGGCGGATGCGATTGCTGATGCGAAGCTCCAGACGAGGCGTTTCGCCAAGCGGCAGTCGACCTGGTTCCGGAACCAGACCGCCAGCTGGGCGAAACTGACGGCCAGTGACACCGACGCGATGATTGCCAATATCTGTCAGGTGGTCGGCTGAACCGGACGCGGTCAGTCTGCTGCCTCGATCAAGGCATCGAGTTCAGCGAGCTTCACGGTGAGATCCGGGCGGTTCGCGAAAGTATCGGCCGCCATGGCTCCGGCGAGCGCTTCGCGCGCCTCTCTGTAATACATCGCGCGGCCTGCGCCGCTCGTGCGGTGACCGCGCTGTTCCATGACCGCGTAGCGATTGTAGAGGCCAACGGGATGGACCGCTCCTTCCGCGCCGTGTGCGGCTATATCGGCGAAACAGGCGGCGGCCTCATCCATCCAGGCGAGACCTTCCGGACCGGAGCGAAGCCGCCCGAGTTCGTGCAACGCGGCGCCGCGAAAAATCGCGGCCTCCATCCAGAGCGTGCGGTTTTCGTGCGGCTGCACGAGCGCAAGCGCATCGGCCAGCGTGTTGGCGGCGCCGGCGAGCATGACACCGCGCGCGTCACCTGTGAGCGTTTCTCCGTGCCGGTAGCGCGTTTCTCCCAGAATTTTCAGCATGGAGGCGCGGAAGAGCGGATTGGCATCATGCCCGGCAGCCTCGAGCGCCTTGGTGAGCGTTTCATCCGCTTCGGCGTAGCTCGCGGTCGCCATCAGGTTGTGGCCGAGAAGCTGCATCGCCTCGGCCCATTCTCTGGGCTGATGGCGTCTGTCGAAGCTGGCTACGTGCGTCCGGCATTGCACGATGGCGTCGGCCTCTGCAGGTCGCGGTGCGGGTTCAGGGGCTGGTGCCGATCCGCCGAAGAGCCGTTTCAGGAATGACATCGCGTAGCAGCCTTCATGGGCAGGTTCAGTCCCGGACGGCTTGCCGTTGCGGCCGCCGCGCGGCGGCCTGAAGCCGGGCAGGGTTGGCGAGGTGATGGTCGCTCATGGTTGCCCGTTAGCACAAATGGATTGGATTTCGGCTTGACAGGGCGTTCGGGATCGCTAGGTTCCGCGACACGAAATTTCAAGACGTTAGGTCGATGAGCAACAAAACGCAGGTACTTATTGGAGGCGCTACCCGACGGGGGTCGTAAGACCTGACCCGAACGGTGGCGCTGCGTGACCCCCTCCGGGGGTTTTTTGTTGCCCAGAACCGAGCCACGAGACGAGACCATGGACCGCGAACAGACACTGGAAACCGACGACGCCGAACTGACCGGGGCGGAGATCGTCGTGCGCGCGCTGCGCGATCAAGGCGTCGAGCACATTTTCGGCTATCCCGGCGGCGCGGTGCTGCCGATCTACGACGCGCTGTTCCAGCAGGACGCTGTCGAGCATGTGCTGGTCCGGCACGAGCAGGGCGCCTCGCATGCGGCGGAAGGCTATGCCCGCTCGACCGGCAAGCCGGGCGTGCTGCTGGTGACGTCCGGTCCCGGCGCAACCAACGCGGTGACCGGCCTCACCGACGCACTGATGGATTCGATCCCGGTCGTCTGCTTCACCGGCCAGGTGCCGACGCATCTGATCGGCAGCGACGCCTTCCAGGAAGCCGACACGACCGGCATCACGCGCCCCTGCACCAAGCACAACTATCTCGTGCGTGATGTGAACGATCTGGCGCGGATCATTCACGAGGCGTTCTATGTCGCGAAGAGCGGACGCCCTGGGCCGGTCGTCATCGACGTGCCGAAGGACGTTCAGTTCAAGAAGGGCCGTTATGTCGGCCCGGCGAATGTCGAGCACCGCACCTATCGCCCGCAGACCAAGGGCGATCCGCGCGCGATCCAGCATGCGGTGGAGATGATGGCGACAGCAAAGCGGCCGGTCTTCTACACGGGCGGCGGCGTCATCAATGCCGGCCCGAAGGCCTCCAAGCTGTTGCGCGAACTGGTGAAGCTCACAGGTTTTCCTGTCACCTCGACGCTGATGGGGCTTGGCGCTTTTCCGGCGAGCGAGCCGCAATGGCTGGGCATGGTCGGCATGCACGGCACGTATGAAGCCAATCTGGCGATGAATCGCTGCGACCTGATGATCAATATCGGGGCGCGGTTCGACGACCGGGTGACGGGGCGTCTCGATGCGTTCTCGCCGAATTCCAAGAAAATCCACGTCGATATCGACGCCTCGTCGTTCAACAAGACGGTGAAGTGCGATGTGCCGATCCTTGGCGATGCGGTCGAAGTCCTTGCTGAAATGGTCGCGGCCTGGAAGGCCCTGGGAAGGGCGAACGACCCGGCTGCGATGAAGGCCTGGAACGCGCAGGTCGATGAGTGGCGGGCGCGCAAAAGTCTCAGTTACCGGCACTCGGACGAGGTGATCAAACCGCAATATGCGATCGAGCGGCTCTATCAGCTCACCAAGGACCGCAAGACCTTCGTCACCACGGAGGTGGGCCAGCACCAGATGTGGGCGGCCCAGCATTTCCATTTCGAGGAACCCAATCGCTGGATGACTTCGGGCGGTCTCGGGACGATGGGGTATGGCGTGCCGGCGGCCGTGGGCGTGCAGGTCGCGCACCCGGACGCGCTGGTGATCGATATCGCCGGTGAGGCCAGCGTTCAGATGACGCTGCAGGAGATTTCGACGGCGATCCAGTACCGGCTGCCGGTGAAGATCTTCATTTTGAACAACGAGTATATGGGGATGGTGCGTCAGTGGCAGCAGCTGCTGCATGGCGGGCGTTATTCGCACTCCTGCTCCGAAGCGTTGCCGGATTTCGTGAAGCTGGCCGAGGCCTATGGCGCGGTCGGCGTTCGGGCGACGACTCCGGCGGAACTGGATGCGAAAATCCTTGAGATGATCAACACGGACCGGCCGGTGATCTTCGACTGCGTGGTCGACAAGACAGAGAACTGCTTCCCGATGATCCCGTCGGGTGCGGCGCATGACGAAATGATCCTGGCCGACGCGCAGGACCAGCCCGGCGTCACTGAGGCCGGAAGGCAGATGGTGTAATCATGGTGACCGATCCGAACGCGCCGAAATCGGCCTATTTCCTCGTCGAGGACAAGCAGGCCGTCATCACCACCACGCTGGCGGTGATCGTCGACAACGAGCCGGGCGTCCTGGCGCGCGTCGTGGGCCTCTTTTCCGGCCGCGGCTACAACATCGAGTCGCTGACGGTCGCCGAGACCGATCACCAGAAGCACACGTCGCGTATCACCATCGTGACCTCGGGCACGAAGGAGATCATCACCCAGATCAAGGCGCAGCTCGGCCGCCTCGTGCCGGTTCACCGGGTCGTGGACCTCAGCATCGACAAACCGGGCATCGAGCGCGAGATGGCGCTGGTGAAGGTGGCGGGTGAGGGCGACCGGCGCGTCGAGGCGCTGCGCCTTTCGGACGCCTTCCGGGCGCGGGTGATCGACACGACGCATACGAGCTTTGTGTTCGAGCTGACCGGGGCGCCGTCAAAGATCGACGCCTTTGTCGACCTGATGAAGCCGCTGGGCCTGATCGAGGTCAGCCGCACCGGCGTCGTCGCCATCGCGCGCGGCGCGGAGGCGATGTAGCGCCCGTGATGCCGCTCTCAGCCCGCGAAGCCGCCTTTGTCGAGGAACGCCTGTTCCGCGGGCGTCGTCGTGCGGCCGAGGACGGCGTTGCGGTGCGGGAAGCGGCCGAAGCGCGCGATGATGTCGCGGTGAATTTCGGCGTATTTCCGGTTTTCGGGCGTGCCCCCGGCGAAGGCCGCAACACAGCGATCCTGATCGGCCAGATCCTCGGAGTGCATCAGCGGCAGGAAGAAGAATTGGTTGAGCGGCGCGGCGATCTGCTTGTCGAGCCCCTGTTCGATGGCCGCGTTGGCGATGTCGCGGGCTTTGGCATCGGCCGCGAAGGCGCGGACATCGTCGCGGAACATGTTTCGCGGGAACTGGTCGAGCGTGATGATGAGGGCCAGGGCGCCTTCGGGCGTGGCGGCCCAACCGTCATACGCGCCAGCTGCGGCGGCTTCGTAGGCAGCTTTGAACCTGGCCGCGATGGCGGCGTCGAACGCGTCGTCCTTGGCGTACCATTTGGCGGGGCCGGCGGCGGTCCAGAATTCAAGAATTTCAGCGGCGGTGGTCATCACGTCGCTCCGTGTCACCGGGACTACTAACGAAGGAAGAGTATCATGCGTGTTTACTACGACCGCGATGCGGACGTGAATCTCATCAAGGGCAAGAAGGTCGCGGTCGTCGGCTATGGCAGCCAGGGCCATGCCCATGTGCTGAACATGCGCGACAGCGGCGTGAAGGATCTGGCCGTGGCGCTGCGTCCCGGTTCGGCCACCGCGGCCAAGGCCGAAGCCGAAGGCGTGAAGGTGATGAGCGTCGCCGATGCGGCGAAGTGGGCGGACGTCATCATGATGGTGACGCCGGACGAGCTGCAGGGCGACATCTACAAGGATCACCTGGAAGCCAACATGAAGCAGGGCGCGGCGCTGGTGTTCGCGCACGGCCTCAACGTCCATTTCAACTTGATCGAGCCGCGCAAGGATTCTCGACGTGCTGATGGTCGCTCCGAAAGGCCCCGGCCACACGGTGCGCGGCGAATATCTGAAGGGCGGCGGCGTGCCGTGCCTCATCGCCGTTCACCAGAACGCCAGCGGCAATGCGCAGGAAATCGGCCTCAGCTATGCCTCGGCCATCGGCGGCGGCCGCGCCGGCATCATCGAGACGACGTTCCAGGAAGAGTGCGAGACCGACCTGTTCGGCGAGCAGGCGGTGCTGTGCGGCGGCCTGGTGGAGCTGATCCGCGCCGGTTTCGAGACGCTGGTCGAGGGCGGCTATGCCCCCGAGATGGCCTATTTCGAGTGCCTGCACGAGGTGAAGCTGATCGTCGATCTCATCTATGAGGGTGGCATCGCGAACATGAACTACTCGATCTCGAACACCGCCGAGTATGGCGAGTACGTGACGGGTCCGCGCATCATCACGCCGGAAACCAAGGCTGAGATGAAGCGCGTGCTGAACGACATCCAGTCGGGCAAGTTCACGCGCGACTGGATGCTGGAGAACAAGGTGGGTCAGACCTCGTTCAAGGCGACCCGCGCCAAGGCGGCGGCTCATCCGATCGAGCAGGTCGGCGCGAAGCTGCGCGAAATGATGCCGTGGATCACCAAGAACAAGCTGGTGGACAAGGCGCGAAACTGAGCGTCAAGCCCGGTTCTGACGCGTCGATGGCCGGCTTGTGCCGGCCATCTTCGTTTCAGGTCATGTTGCTGAGAAGGCTGACGGCGATGATGCGATCTATCGTCTCGCCGTCGTCCGCACATGGCATCCAGAGGCTTTCCAGCGCCTTGTGATCGCCGTTCGGCAAAGCGATGGCGCGCGGCGCCATGAGATGCAGCGTCGTCTGCGCAAGTTCGACCGCGCCGAGGATGCCCGTGACGGCGCGGCGCAGCGTTTCCGACGGGATGTTGTCGACCGGCAGGCCGGTGAGATTGCGGCCCATATGCTCCGTCATGCGCGTTCCGATCAGCCGGATACGATAGCGCGGGGCGTCCGGCGCGACCGTGTAGATGTGGACGTCGGGCAGGACCGCTTTCAGCTCGACCGGGCCGATGGTTCCCGCAGCGGGAAAGCGCCTGCCGTCTGCCCTGGCGCGCCACAGGTCGCGCAGTCGCACGATATGCGGGTTCGACTCCGAGAGCAGGTCGCCCGCCGCCCAGCGGCCGGGAAACGCCGCCATCAATGTGTCCAGATTTTGCGCCATTTCTCTGCTGCCGGTGCCGCCCCTGGTCGGCCTCGGAATACCCCTTTTTTGCGATGCGGCACTTGCCGCCCACGTTAACGGCCGCTAAAAGCCTCGTGCAAGGCCAAAGGTTTTGACGAGTCGTTAAAGACCCGCGCTTACCCTTTGGCGGATATGGCAATTTTGCTCGCGTGAGACGGGAAGCAGCGGTGGCCGCTGAAGTCGTCAAATTTGGGGATTCGCATTCCGGGGCCGGGGCCTTCGGGATGCGCGCGCGCGCGTCGCTTCGACTTCGCGAGGGTCTGCTCCTTAGGCGCCCCTAGGCGTCGCCATGCTCTTTCATCTTCGAATGAGCCGGCGTCTGGGGGGACTGCCGCCACGAATTGAAAGAGACCAGACAAACCCCGAGGCCTGAAGCGCCATGACCACCCAGATCGAACCCAACCGCGTCATCATTTTCGACACGACCCTGCGCGACGGCGAGCAATCGCCGGGCGCCGCCATGAACCTCGAAGAAAAGCTGCGTATCGCCGAAGCGCTCGACCAGTTCGGCGTCGACGTGATCGAGGCCGGCTTTCCGATTTCATCCAACGGTGACTACGAAGCCGTCACCGAGATCTCCAAACTGGTGAAGCGGGCGACAGTGTGCGGTCTCGCCCGCGCCGGCATGAAGGACATCGACCGGGCAGGCGATGCGGTGAAGCACGCGGCCCGCGGGCGCATTCACACCTTCCTCTCCACCAGCCCCGTCCACATGAAGCACAAGCTGAACATGTCGCCGGAGCAGGTACTGGAGGCGGTGTCGGGCAGTGTCGCCCATGCGCGCAACCTGATCGACGATGTGGAATGGTCAGGCGAGGACGCGACGCGTACGGAATTCGATTTCCTGTGCCGCTGCATCGAAGCGGCGATCCGTGCGGGTGCATCGACCATCAACCTGCCCGATACCGTGGGCTATGCGACGCCGCAGGAATACGAAGACCTGTTCCGGCGGGTGATCGCGCGCGTGCCGGGAGCCGATACGGTACGGTTCTCGACCCATTGCCACAACGATCTGGGCCTCGCGGTCGCCAACTCGCTGGCTGGCGTCATCGGCGGCGCGCGGCAGATCGAATGCTCGATCAACGGCATCGGCGAACGTGCCGGCAATGCGGCGCTGGAAGAGATCGTCATGGCGATGAAAGTCCGCAAGGACGCCATGCCGTTCGAGACGCATATCGACACCAGCCAGATCGCCCGCATTTCGAAGCTGGTCTCTTCGACGATCGCCTTCCCGGTGCAGTTCAACAAAGCCATCGTCGGCAAGAACGCCTTCGCGCATGAGAGCGGCATCCATCAGGACGGGATGCTGAAGAACGCGGAGACCTATGAGATCATGCGGCCCGAAGATGTGGGCGTTGCCAAATCTTCGCTGGTTCTGGGCAAGCTGTCGGGCCGTCATGCGTTTCGCGAGAAGCTGAGCGCGATGGGCTATGAGCTGGGCCAGAACGCGTTGCAGGACGCGTTCGAGCGCTTCAAGTCGCTGGCTGACAAGAAGCGGCATGTGTTCGACGAGGACATCATCGCGCTGGTCGACGACGAAATGGCGCGTGGCCATGACCGCCTGCGGTTCGAGAGCCTGCGCGTCGTCGCCGGTACCTTCGGGCCGCAGAGCGCCGAGCTGGAGCTGTCGGTGGACGGCGAGGCCCGTGTCGGCCTTGCGCGCGGCGACGGCCCGGTCGATGCCATATTCAATGCGATCAAGGGCCTGTTCCCGCACGAGGCCGCGCTGCAACTCTACCAGGTGCATGCGGTCACGGAAGGAACGGACGCGCAGGCCGAGGTCAGCGTCAGGCTGGAGGAGGCGGGCAAGTCCGTCACCGGCCGCGGCGCGGATACCGACACGCTGGTCGCCTCCGCCAAGGCTTATCTCAACGCGCTGAACAAGCTCCTGGTGAAGCGGCAGAAGACCGCGCCGGAAGCCATGTCGGCGGCTAACTGATCTCAGAGAGGGCCGGACGACGGAAACCGTCCGGCCCTCTCCAACAAATGGATGCGTAGAACGTGGGTTTGTTTGGAAATCTGATGGGCGCCCTGTCTGCGGACATGGCGATCGATCTGGGGACTGCCAATACGCTGGTTTATGTGCGCGGCCGGGGCATCGTGCTGAACGAGCCGTCGGTGGTCGCCATCATGTCGCGCGGGGGCAAGAAGCAGGTTCTGGCCGTCGGCAATGACGCGAAGATGATGCTGGGCCGCACGCCCGGACATATCGAGGCGATCCGCCCGATGCGCGACGGCGTCATCGCGGACTTCGAAGTGGCCGAAGAGATGATCAAGCATTTCATCCGCAAGGTGCATAACCGCCGCAGCTTCGCGAACCCGATGATCATCGTCTGCGTGCCGTCGGGCTCGACGGCGGTGGAGCGCCGCGCGATTCAGGAATCGGCGCAGTCGGCGGGTGCGCGCCGCGTGTTCCTGATCGAGGAGCCGATGGCGGCGGCGATCGGCGCCGGCCTGCCCGTGACCGATCCCACCGGATCGATGGTGGTCGATATCGGCGGCGGCACGACGGAAGTCGCGGTCATCTCGCTGGGCGGCATCGTCTATTCGCGCAGTGTGCGCGTCGGCGGCGACAAGATGGACGACAGCATCATCGCCTATGTCCGCCGTCACCATAACCTGCTGATCGGCGAGGCGACCGCCGAGCGCATCAAGAAGACGGTCGGCTCGGCGATGATCCCGCCGGACGGCGTGGGCCTCACCATCGAGATCAAGGGCCGCGACCTTCTCAACGGCGTGCCGAAGGAAATCACGATCTCGCAGAAGCAGATCGCCGAGAGCCTGTCGGAGCCGGTGGGGCAGATCGTGGAGGCCGTGAAGGTGGCGCTGGAAGCGACGCCTCCCGAGCTGGCGGCCGATATCGTGGACAAGGGAATTGTGCTGACGGGCGGCGGTTCGCTGCTCGCCAATCTGGATCAGGTTCTGCGCGAGCGCACCGGCCTGCCGGTGCTGGTGGCGGACGAGCCGCTCAACTGCGTGGCGCTCGGTACGGGCAGGGCGCTGGAGCAATACGCGACGATGAAGAGCATTCTGTCGACCGCATTCTGAGTGGGAGGTGCGTCGCGGGATGCCGCACGCAACTTACAAACGCCAGGGCTGGAAGACCCCGATCGAGCTGAGAGCTCATCGCGGCGGGCTTGTAACGTTTGGCGTGTTGGCGCTCGCCCTGCTTCTGGTGGGACGGGCGGAACTGCCTTTCATGGACAAGGTCCGGATGACGGCCGCGGACCTGGCGAGCGATGTTCTGGGCGCCGGCGCAGCAGTCACCGACGCGGTGTCCGGGGCGATCGACTATGTCTCGAATGCCGCAGACCTCCATGGCGAGAACGAGCGGCTGCGCCGTGAGAACGCCGAACTGCTGACCTGGCGCGAGAAGGCGCTGGAACAGGAGCGACAGATCGCCGCCTTCGAGAGCGTGATGGAGATTCTCTACACGCCCATCGAGGGTGTCACGGCGGCAAGCGTCATCGCAGATACGGCCGGTCCCTTTTCTCGCGCGCTGATCGTGAATGCTGGCGCCAACAAGGACGTCCGCGAGGGCGACGCGGCGCTCGACAGGTTTGGTCTGGTCGGGCGCGTCGTGAAGGTTGGGGCCAGGTCGGCCCGCATCCTGCTGTTGACGGATTCAACCAGCCATATCCCCGTGGTGATCGGCGATGCCGGCGTGCGGGCCATTCTTTCCGGCGACAGCGACGGTTTGCCGGAAATCCGGTTCATTCCGCCCGGTGTGACACTTCGCGAAGGGGAGCAGATCGTCACATCCGGCGATGGCGGCGTCCTGCCTCCCGGCTTGCCGGTGGGGGTGGTGCATCTGCGGGGCGCAGAGCCGCCGGCCGCGACGCTGTATGCCGACGCCGGGCGTATCGAGGTCGTCGCGATCAAGAGGTTCAACGTCGTCAACGATGTCGATGTCCCGCCGCCGGTGGCCGAGGCGCCGGCGACAACGCGCGATGAGACGGTCGCCGCCAACCCGCAGCCGGGCGGGCGTTGACGATGGTCATTTCGATCTTCTCGCGCTTCATCAAATGGATCGGACGGCGGATGCCGTTCCTGCTGGCGATCCTGGCCGTCATCATCGCCATCCTGCCGCTGAGAATGCCGGGCGATCTGGAGATGACGCCGCTCTATCCGCTGATGGTGGTGTTCTTCTTCGGCACGCATCGGGGTGATCTGATGACCCCCGCCCCGATTTTCTTCACGGGTCTCGCCTATGACCTGCTGAGCGGCGCGCCGCTCGGTCTGTGGGCGCTGACATTCCTCGTCTGTCACGCCATGGCGTTGGTGCTGCGCGACACGTTCGGGCGTGTGATCTACACGGCGTGGGCGTTGTTCGCGTTGACCTGCGCGACGGCCTGCTTCCTCGCCTGGGGGCTGTGGTCGCTTTATGCGTGGGAGGTGCAGGAGCCGCTGAAATTCGTGGTGCAGGGGCTGGTTTCCATTGGCCTTTACCCGTTCTTCGGCTTCGCCTTCGCCTTCATCGAGCGGCGCGTCATCGCGCCGATGAGGGCCTGATCGATGGGCCTCTACAGCGAGCGCGACGAGCACGAGCGATCCGCATCCTTCACGCGGCGCACGCTGCTGCTGGGTGTGGGCGCTACGGCGCTGCTGAGCGGTCTCGTGGCGCGTATGTACCAGCTGCAGATACTTGAATCCGACAAGTACCGGACGCTGGCGGAAGACAACCGCATCAATCTTCAGCTTCTGGCGCCTCCGCGTGGGCGGATCACGGACCGGAACATGGTGGAGTTGGCGGGCAACCGGCCCAACTACCGCGCGCTTCTGGTGCCCGATCAGACGGCCTCGATCGACAACTCGCTCGATCTGCTTGAGCGCTTCGTGACCGTCACGCCAAAGCAACGCGAGAAGATCAAGAGAGAATCCCGCACCAAAGCCGGACTTGCTGCAGTCACCGCGGCGGACGGTCTCGACTGGGAGACATTCTCGCGGATCAATCTCGCGGCGCCTGAACTGCCGGGGATCGTCGCCGATGTCGGGCAGGTGCGGACCTATCCCTTCGGCACCGAGCTGAGCCACGTGCTTGGCTATGTTGCTGCTGTGTCAGAGAACGATCTCAAGACGCGCGACGACGGCGATCCGTTGTTGCGGCTGCCCGGCTTTCCAATCGGCAAGAATGGCGTCGAGCGTGCGGTGGACCGCGACCTGCGTGGCACGGGCGGCGTTCGTCAGGTGGAGGTCAATGCCCACGGCCGGGTCATCCGCGAACTGGACCGGCAGGAGGGGCGTCCGGGCTCGGATGTCGAACTGACGCTCGATATGGAGCTTCAGCGGTTCGCGCAGGAGCGTATGCTGGGCGAAAGCGCCAGCGCTGTGCTGCTGGATGTCCACTCCGGCGACATTCTCGCGTTTGTGTCGAGCCCCGGATTCGACCCTAACGAGTTCATCACCGGCTTCAGTCAGAAGCGCTGGGAGGAGATGAACGAAGACCCCTACAAGCCGCTGCTGAACAAGGCGCTGGCCGGTGAATACGCGCCGGGATCGACCTTCAAGGTTTGCACGGGCCTGGCGGGCATGGCCGCGGGGGTGATCGACGGCGGCACGCGTATCCGTTGTCCGGGTTATCTGCGGCTCGGCAGCCATACGTTCCACTGCCATCGCGGCGGCGGCCACGGCGCCGTAAATGTTTCGGACGCCTTGAAGGTCTCGTGCAATGTTTTCTTCTACGAAGTAGGACGCCGCGTTGGGCTGGATGCCATTGCGGGCATGGCGCACCGGCTGGGCCTCGGCGAGAAGTTCGGATTCCAGGTCCCGGGTGAGCGACGCGGATCGATCCCGTCGACGGCCTGGAAGATGGAGCGGTTTGGCGAGGAGGTGCGGCCGGGCGATGCGCTGAACGCGGCGATCGGGCAGGGCTATGTCACGGCTACGCCGTTGCAACTCGCGGTCATGACGGCGCGCGTGGCGAATGGCGGAAAGGCTGTCATGCCGCGGATCGTCCGGGCGGTGGGCGGCGTGCCGGAGCCGCAGCCGATTGCGGCCGACCTTGGCATACCTCCGGAGCATCTGGCGCTGATACACCACGGAATGGACGCGGTGGTGAACGCCGCAGGCGGCACCGCCGGCCGGTCGCGGCTGGCCGGGGATTTCAAGATGGCAGGCAAGACGGGAACGGCGCAGGTGCGAGGCGCGAAGAGCGTCGGCGGTACGCTCAAAGGCAACGCCGTGCCCTGGCATCTCCGCAACCACGCGCTGTTCATCTGCTTTGCGCCCGTCGAAGCGCCGCGTTTCGCGATGGCGGTCGTCGTGGAGCACGGGCAGGGCGGCAGCAAGGCGGCCGCGCCGATCGCCAAGGACATCATGCAGCGGACGCTTGAAAAATATCACGACCCCGCCGGCGCGCCGGTCGCAAGCGTCGTGCCTGCTTGACATGGCGACCCGTACTTTAGGCTTTGATCGGCCGCAGCCCTCCAGGCTCCGTAAAATTCTCGATCTTCATTGGCCGCTTCTGCTGGCGGTGACGACGATCGCCTCGATCGGTTTCCTGATGCTGTATTCGGTCGCGGGCGGGTCGCTTGACCCCTGGGCGAAGCAGCAGATCATCCGTTTCCTGGTGGGGCTGGTGATCCTGGTCGCCTTCGCAATGATCGATATTCGCGTATGGATGTCGATTGCCTATCCGTTCTACGTCGCGTGTATCGGTCTGCTGCTGCTGGTGCAGTTCATGGGCCATGTCGGCAAAGGCGCCGAGCGATGGATCAATCTTGGCATCATCCAGATCCAGCCGTCCGAGCTCATGAAGCTGGCGCTTGTGCTGGCTCTGGCGCGCTATTTCCACGGACGCACTTATGACGAGGCGATCAAGCTTCGCAGTCTGATCGTGCCGCTCGCGCTGATCGGTGTGCCGGTGATGCTGGTGCTGATGCAGCCCAATCTGGGAACGGCGACCATTCTCTGCTTCATCGGGGCGTGCGTGTTGTTCGTCTCGGGTCTGCGGTGGTGGATCATCATCGTGGCCGTTACGGCCGTGGGCGCCGCCATTCCGGTCGCCTACGAGATGCTGCACCCCTACCAGCGGGAGCGCATCGACACCTTCCTAGACCCGAGCCGTGATCCGCTTGGCGCCGGCTACAATATCACCCAGGCGAATATCGCCATGGGTTCAGGCGGGCTGTTCGGCAAAGGCTTCATGAACGGCACCCAGAGCCAACTCGACTTTCTGCCGGAGAAGCATACCGACTTCATTTTCGTCATGCTCGGGGAGGAGTTCGGGCTGGTCGGCTGCCTGTTCCTGATGGGGCTCTACGTCATCGTGCTGGGAATCGGGCTTTCGATCGGTTTGGGGGCGAGAGCGCATTTCTCCCGGGTCGTAGCGCTCGGTCTGACCATGAACGTTCTGGCCTATATCCTGATCAACATGGCGATGGTGATGGGCCTGATTCCCGTCGTTGGCATTCCACTTCCGCTCGTCTCGTATGGCGGTACGGCGATGCTGACCGTGATGATGGGTTTCGGCATCCTGATGAGCGTTTATGTCCACAAGGAGCGGGAAATTCCGCGCCAGACAGGCCTGCTGATTTAGGCGTGCAAGGGCGCTGGACAGGGCGGAGCGGGTGCTCTATACGCCGCCCTCCCGGGGGTGATTAGCTCAGTTGGTAGAGCAGCTGACTCTTAATCAGCGGGTCGAAGGTTCGAATCCTTCATCACCCACCATTTCCTTCTTTTTCGCGGATTTCGGCGGCCTTCGGGCCGCCGGTTACTGCTGGGCGTAGATCCGCGCACCGCGATAGGCGGCGGCATATTTGCCGGGGGCTTCCTTTGGCAGGAAGGCATGCAGGGCAGCCTCCTGGGAGGCCATCGAATCGTAGGCCTTGTCCGTCGGCATCGCCGCAATCAGATCGAATACCTGGGACGGCGACTGCGACCATAGCCAATGGAAGAAGACGACATTGCCATAGTCCATCTCTAGCACGGACTTGGCGTCGGCGATTTCGGCGAATCCCTGGTTGACCTTCTTCTGCGCCGAAGCGCCGGGATAGGCGAGCATGCCGATGAGGTCCGCCGATCCTTCGCGCCACCAGGTGGACGTCTCCAGCGCCATCTGGTGCGACCAGTTCCAGGACTGGACGCAGTGAAAGGCCTCGTGCGTCACGATGAACCTGAACATATGCAGGTTCTCTTCTGCCGTCAGGCGCGAGGCCGTGATCACTTCGAGCGCGATGATGCATTCCGACTTTCCGCGCCAGTAGGTGACGCCCGACATTCGCGCTTCCCGGCGCTGGCCGTAGGCCTCGACCGGAAGGATCGAGACATTGTGGAATTTGAGGCCGCGTTCCTTGGCGACGACTTCAAAGGAGCGGGCGATGGCCTGGTAGGCCGCTTCCGCATAGCCGGGCGGGAGGGTGGCGTCCACATCCTCGTCGTGCAGCAGGCGGAGGGTGATCGTTTGATCGTTGATGGTGAGCCTGGTCCGGGAGACTTCGCGGCATTCCAGATCGTCATTGAAGATCTGCGCCTTGAAGACCGGGCCGTTGCAGTCGATCGGCTCACCCAGCGGTTGAGCGGGCAGCAACAAAGTCGGCGCAGGTTGCGCCGCCGCCAAAAAGCCCAGCATAAGCAGCAACTTGATCATGGACCCCCGACGGCCGGCAACTCGAACGCCGGATAGTCTAGCGGACGGGAATTAACGCAGAATCGCGGCGGGTGCCGATAAATTCCGCTTAATTTGAACGATGACCGCCCGTCACGGAACTCAAGTTCCCTCTGTCCGTTAGGCTAGTACGGCCGGCAGGGCCGGCAGGAGGGACGGATATGAGTGCGGAAGCCATTATCATCGCGTTGATTATCGGCGGCATCGCGGGCTGGCTTGCCGGCGTTATCGTCAAAGGCGCCGGGTTCGGCATCGTCGGCAATATCATCATCGGTATCCTGGGCGCGTTCGTTGCGTCCTGGCTGTTCCCGCGTCTTGGCGTTGCCCTCGGCACGGACAATGCGATTTTGATCAGCATCATTCACGCCACGATCGGCGGCGTGATCATCCTGCTGGTCCTGTCGCTGATAAGGCGGGCTGCCTAGGCGGCTATCTCGACAGCCGCCCCGATTTCAGCAGAGCGGCGTTGACCGGAAGAATGATGCGGCGGTCGGTCCTGAGAAGGGCCGACCGTTTTCCTTTGTAGTCGGACCGGGCCAGCAAATCGCGGATGATGTTGATGCGCGCCTGCTTCTTCGAGTTGGCCTGCACGGCAGTCCAGGGGCCATGCTTGTGGCTGGTACGCGCAAGCATCACATCGCGCGCCTTGGTATAGGGCTTCCACTTCTCGATCGCCTTGGCGTCGATCGGCGAAATTTTCCACTGTTTCAGAGGGTCTTCATGGCGCGCTTCCAGCCGCTCCGTCTGCTCGGCCTTGTCGATGTCCAGATAGTATTTGAAGAGCTGGATGCCGGATTTGACCAGCATGGTCTCAAAGGCCGGCACCTCGTCGAGGAAATGCTCGGTCTGCTGCGGCGTGCAGAAGCCCATGACCGGTTCGACGCCCGCCCGGTTGTACCAGGAGCGGTTGAAGAGGACGAACTCGCCGCCTGACGGCAGATGTGGCACGAAGCGCTGGAAATACCATTGCGAGGCTTCGCGATCCGACGGCTTGGGCATCGCGACGACCCGGGTTTCGCGCGGCGAGAGGTGCTCGATAATCCGTTTGATCGTCCCGTCTTTTCCGGCCCCGTCGCGCCCTTCCATGATGACAAGGACTTTCTCGCCATTGGCGATAATGTCCCGCTGGAACTTCACCAGTTCGACCTGGAGGTCGTAGAGCGCGGTCTCATACTCGTCGTCGCTGAGCTTGTCGCCGTCGGGCAGCGATTCCGGCTTTTTGGGCATGTTGGACAACTTTCTTGCCTGTACCGACGCGCATTGAAACAGCGTTGCGCAAAACCTCAAGCAGGCCTTTCGTCCCGCCGTTGGCGGCGCGGGGTGGGCCGCTTATCATGTTGCAAACCACGCCAGGAGGAGACATCCGAAAATGGCCGATCTTTTTGAAAATCCCATGGGCACCGACGGCTTCGAGTTCGTTGAGTACACCGCCCCCGACACCGCCGAACTCGGCCGGCTGTTCGAGCAAATGGGCTTCCGCGCCGTTGGCAAGCACCGCTCCAAGGATGTGACTCTCTATCGCCAGGGCGATGTGAACTTCATCGTGAATGCCGAGCCGGGCAGTCATGGCGCGACCTTCGCCAAGGCGCATGGCCCGTCCGCCTGCGCCATGGGCTTCCGCGTGCGCGATTCCGCCAAGGCGTTCAAGCGGGCGCTGGATCTGGGCGCCGAGCCGCATGAGGCGGCAGTAGGCCCGATGGAACTGAACATACCGGCGATCAAGGGGATCGGCGGCAGTGTGATCTATCTGGTCGACCGCTACGGGGACCGCTCGATCTATGATGTCGATTTCGTGCCGACGGACGAGAAGCTGGGTTTCGAGCATGCCGGTGCCGGCATGACCTATCTCGATCATGTTACGCACAACGTCTATCGCGGCAACATGGACAAGTGGGCGGGCTTCTATGAGACGCTCTTCAACTTCCGCGAGATCCGCTACTTCGACATCGAGGGCAAGGTGACGGGTCTGAAAAGCCGCGCTATGACCAGCCCGGACGGAAAGATCCGCATCCCGATCAACGAAAGCTCCGACGACAAGTCGCAGATCGCCGAGTATCTCGATCTCTACAAGGGCGAGGGCATCCAGCACATCGCGCTGGGCGTGAAAGACATCTACGAGACGGTCGAGGTGCTCGTGAAGAAGGGCGTCGCGTTCCAGGACACGATCGATACCTATTTCGACCTGATCGACCAGCGCCTGCCGGGCCACGGCGAGAATGTACAGCGCCTGCGCGCCGACCGCATTCTGATCGACGGGGCGGAGGATCAGGGGCTGCTGCTGCAGATATTCACCCAGAACGCGATCGGGCCGATTTTCTTCGAGCTGATCCAGCGCAAGGGCAATGAGGGCTTCGGCGAGGGGAATTTCAAGGCCCTGTTCGAGTCGATCGAACTTGACCAGATCCGTCGCGGTGTCATCAGCGCCCCGGCCGACGCGTGACACTTGTCCACTATACCTACGCGCATTCGTCGGCCGCTTATCGCACACGCATCGCGCTGAATCTGAAGGGGTTGAAGCCGGAAGAGCGCTTCGTCCACCTGCTGAAGGATGGCGGGCAGCAACACGGTGCGGAGTATGCGGCGCTGAATCCGCTGGAGCTGATCCCGACGCTGATCGACGGGGATGCGACGATCACGCAGTCTCTGGCGATCATCGAGTATCTGGATGAAGTCTATCCGGAGCCGCCGTTGCTGCCGAAAGGCGCTGTCGCCCGGGCGCGTGTGCGCCAGATCGCGCTGTCCATCGCCTGCGACATTCACCCCGTGAACAATCTGAGGGTTCGGCAGTATCTGAGCGACACCCTGAAGGTCGATGCCGAGGCGTCGAAGATCTGGTACCGGCACTGGATCGATATTGGCTTCAAGGCGGTCGAGACGATGCTCGATGCAGCCGGTCCCTATGCCTGCGGCAGCGTGCCGACACTGGCTGATGTCGTGCTGGTGCCGCAGGTCGCCAATGCGCGGCGCTTTGATATTCCGCTCGGCGCCTACCCCCGCATCGTGCGCGCCAACGCGGCCGCCACTGCTCTTCCCGCCTTCGCGGCCGCGGCCCCCGATCAGCAGGCCGATTTCGGGCGCTAGGTGAGAAGATCGTCGCCGGCCAATGGCGGCCCGTCTTCAGTCTCACGCCGTCCAAACCGGCGGGCGATCACGACAAAGGCGATCGCGCCGCCTATGGCGACAATCGTTGCCGGGCCGCTCATATATGCTCCGAAGGCGCAGAGGGCGACGAAACTGAGATAAACGGCAAGGCTCGGCCACTTGCCGAATGTCGCCTGCAATATGTGATGCAGATGCTGCCGGTCAGGGTCGTAAGGCGAATGGCCGCCCCGCACCCTTTCGATCATCAGCAGGATGCAATCGGTGACGGGGACTGCAAGCAGAGCGACGATCTGACCGTGATCAATGGAGCCATCGCCGGCGCCGTAGAGCATCAGCGACAGGACGAACGCGCCGACGCCATAGGCGCCTATGTCGCCGAGAAAGACGAGACCCGCGAGATTGAAGACGAGCACGACGCCGAGTGCGAGTGCCGCGAGCAGAGCAGCGCTCTGCACGGGAAGCGTCGACTTCGCGGCGAGAAACATCAGCCAGATAAGAAGCAGCCCGACGCAGAGACCATCCTGTCCGTCGGCCATATTGATCGCGTTCAGGGCGCCGCTGGCGCCGATAATGGCGAGCAGGGCGATCGTGCCGGGTCCGATATGCAGCTCCAGGCCGCCGATCGTGAACACAGATGGCATAAAGGCCGGCGTCATCAGCACCAGGGCCGCAAAGAGAACGAGGGTCAGCAGCAGCCGGCGCGACGGCCTGATCTGCATGCGGTCGTCGGCATAGCCGATCATGAAGAAGCTGAAGACAACGCCGACCATCATACCCAGGGCGTCATCCGAAGCGCCCAGCGCCACGGCCTGAATGCAGGCGATGGCGATGGCGGGAAACAGGGCGATGCCGCCGACCAGAGGGACTGCGCCGATATGCGCCTTGCGCGGATGGTCCGCCCGGTCGACGAGCGCCATCGTGCGGGCGATGGGCATGCGCGCAAGGCAGAGCACAAGCGCCGAAAAGGCCCCGACCACGCCTGGCAGCGCTATCGTCTCAACCAGCTCCAAAAAAAGTGCCCCCTACACGCGGCTTCTTGATTGTCAGGCCGGCCTAGCCGGCCTGATAGCCCCTGAGCCGCATCCAGCGCCCGTCAATGACCTCCCGCGCCTTGAGAGGGTAGCGCGACAGGACACTCCAGGGTGTCGCATCGATGCCGTTGGCGCGGCACGATCTGAGAATTTCCGCCGTAGCGACGCGGGTCGCCTTGAGGTTGCGCGTGCTGACGCCGCCAATACGCATATTGGCGACGATTGCAGGGACATAAGCAGCCTCGAAGCCGGGTTGCGCGAAGGTGCGCGCGACGAGGTCGAAGTCGGCAGCGATGGTATAGGCGGTGTTGAACCCGCCTGCTTCTCGCAGAGCAGCTGTGCGGGCGTAGAAGCTGGGGTGCGGCGGCATCAGTCCACGACGCAGGCGCTCGGGCGAGAACGCGCCGCCGGAAATCATTCTGACAGGGCGATCCTGGGCATCTACCTGCAGAACGTCTCCGTAAACGGCGTCGGAGCCGGTTCGGCGCCAGGCGTCAACAAGCCGCGACAGAGAATCCGGGCTGGCAAAGGCGTCATCGGCGTTGAGATAGCCGGTGAGTTTTCCTCGGGCGAGCGCGAGACCTTTATTCATGGCGTCGTAGAGGCCGTGGTCAGGTTCGCTGACGACCTGCGCGAAGCCTTGCCGGCGGTCCCGGACGATATCCATCGTGCCATCGGTCGAGCCGCCGTCGACGACGATGTGCTCGATCAGCACGCCGGTCTGCGCACGCACCGAATCGATCGTCCGCGCGATGGTCGACGCCGCATTCAGCGACACGGTGATGACCGAGATATCGATCATCCTGCCGTGCCCGCGAGCTTGTGAACCGAATCCCTGAGGAAGGTCATGACCTGCCGCTTGTCGCCTATTTCCGCGATTCGTTCGAAGGGAATTGTCTCGCCAATGCTAACAGGAAGTTTAGTTCCAATCCGGCGATGAACTTCACGGAAAATCAGGGCTAGCCGCATCGTCAGGCTGATCTGACTGGCGATCTGGAAGAGGCGGCTGTTCTGACCGTGAAAGAAGATCGGGAGGACCGGGGCGCGGCCCTGAAGAATCAGTTTGGCGGTCAACGGCTTCCATTCGGCATCGACGGCATGACGTGCGAAAGCGCTTGGGGTGGTGGCCACGCCGCCCGCCGGAAACACGATGAGCGCGCCGCCGCCTTCCAGGAATTTCCGGGCTTCGGCGCGGCTCCTGAGGTTGGTCGCCAACGCCTCACGGGTCTCGTTGAAATCGACCGGCAGCAGCCAGTCGTAGATTTCCGGAACCCGGTAGAGCGCGCTGTTGGACAGGATACGGAAATCCCGGCGCAGCTGAAGCATCAGGTGGCAGATGACAATGCCGTCCAGCACCCCGAACGGATGATTGGCGATGACGACCAGCGGGCCGGTTTTCGGCGCGGCAAGGAGCCTGGCCCGGTCATAGACGAGGTCCAGCTCCAGCTTCTTGACGCCGGCCGTGAAGAAGTCGTCGGTGCTGCGCCCGGCGGCAAGATCGTTCTGGAATTGCTCGTAGAGACGCTTGAGGTGCGGTTGGCCGGTGGCGCGCTCGATGCTGCGGATCACCGCCCGACGCGCCGCAGAATCCTCCGGCGAGGCGTAGGTGAACATTTCCATGGTCGCCGGGGCAGTCATGCGGAGGCGGTTGTCCACAAGGCGGCAGGGCGGCCGCGCGTCGCAGCAAATCAGTTGCGCAAGAATACCCGATTACAGGGGTTTTCCCGAAGGCTGAACAATAAGAATGGCTTGACGCTCGCTTCCTGCCCTCCGGGCGCGCTAGATAGTCGTCAGCGTCACAATTCGGGTCGGCCGGGACCATCGGGACATCGCCATGAGTGTTGAGGGCAAGCGCATTCTTGTGACCGGGGCGACCGATGGGATCGGCCTCCAGGCGGCGATTGAATTGGCTCGATTGGGGGCAAGTCTCCATCTGGTCGGGCGCAACCCGGAAAAGCTGTCGCTCGCAGCCGCCAAGGTGGCCGAAGCGGCGGGTGGCAAGCCGCCGGCGACCTATCTGGCCGATCTGTCATCACAAGCGGCTATCCGGCGGCTGGCGGCGCAGGTGGCCGCCAATGCGCCGAAGCTGGACGTCCTGCTGAATAATGCCGGCGGATACTTTTCCGAGCGGCGGCTGACTGCGGACGGGATCGAGATGAATTTCGGATTCAACCACCTCAGCTATTTTCTCCTGACGCACCTGCTGCTTGATGCGCTGCATGCGGCGCCGCGGGGGCGGGTGGTGAATGTGGCGTCGGACGCCCACGCGGGCGTGTCGCTGGATTTCGACGATCTGCAGGGCGAGCGGCGATACAGCGCGTGGCGCGCCTATCAGCGCTCGAAGCTGGCGAACATCCTGTTCACGCGGGAGCTGGCCACGCGGGTCGACCCGAGGCAGGTGATGGTGAACTGCCTGCATCCGGGATTCGTCGCGTCGAGCTTCGCCGGTTCCGAGAAGGGCGGCATCGCCTGGGCGATCGGCATCGCGAAGAACTTCTTCGCCATCAGCGTGGAGAAGGGCGCGAAAACCTCGATCTATCTGTGTTCGTCGGATGAGGTCGCCGATGTGACGGGCGGGTATTTTGTGAAGTCGAAGTTGGCGACGCCTTCGCGCCAGGCGCAGGACGCGGCGGCGGGCAAACAGCTTTGGGCCGTGAGCGAGCGGCTGACAGGCATCATGCCGTGAGACTTCCGATCGATCCTGAGAGCGTGAAGGGGTTTCTGGACCCCGAAGAAGGCGCGGCGCTGTATCGCTGGGCGCAGGATGCGGTGGCGTGGGGGCCTTGTCTGGAGGTCGGAAGCTATTGCGGCAAGTCGGCGCTCTATCTCGGGGCGGCCTGCAAGGCGCGTGGCGGGATGCTGTTCACGGTGGATCACCATCGTGGATCGGAGGAGATGCAGCCGGGCTGGGAGCATCACGACCCTGAAACGTGGGATGCCAAGGCCGGGTCGATGGAAACGCTGCCGTTCCTGCGCGACACGCTGCGTCGTGCGCATCTGGAGGATAATGTGATCTCCATCGTCGGCCGGTCGGCGACGGTGGCGCGGCACTGGCATACGCCGCTGGCGTTCCTGTTCATCGATGGCGGCCATTCGATGGAACTGGCGCTGGCGGATTATCGTGGCTGGGCGCCGCACATCATGCCGGGCGGCTATCTCGCCATCCACGACGTCTTTCCCAATCCGGAGGACGGGGGGCGGTCGCCGTTCGAGATATACAAGGCGGCGCTGGCGAGCCGGCAGTTCCGTGAACTAGAGCAGATCAAGTCGCTGCGGCTGCTCGTACGACTGGCCGGGTAGCGGCCGGGTGAAGAGGCTGGATGCCGGGCTGAGGCCGTAGATCGCGTCAGCGGCGAGGATCGCGGCGCCAGCGGTCCAGGCAGGTTTTTCGACCGGCCAGGGAACATTCTCGGCGTATTGGAATCCCATCCAGTAGGCGCGGCTGTCGTCGCGCCATTGGTCCTGGAGGTGGAACATCTCGCGCGCAGCCGCGGTGTCGCCGGTGGCCATGAGGGTGATGGCGAGTTCACAGCCTTCGGCGATGGTGACCCAGGGTTCGCCAAGCACGCAGCGGCAGCCGCGGCCATCGACGACGAATTCGTCCCAGCGCGAGGCAAGGCGGGCGCGGGCGGCGTCGCCTGTGAGGACGCCGCAGAGGACGGGATAATACCAGTCCATCGAGAAGTTGGATTTGCTCGGCCAGGTGCGGTCGAAACGCTCGGGCTTCGTCAGCAGGCAATCGCGGAGCGCGACGCGCGATTTGGTCCAGCGGGTGGTGTCGTGGCCGAGTGTGCCGGCGATGGCGATGGCGCAGCCGAGGCTGTGGAAGATCGAGGCGCAGCCGGTGATGAGCGCGTCGTCCGGTTCGGCTTCCGGTCCGGGGGCGGCCCAGCGGATATCGCCGTGGGGCGACTGAAGAGCGAGGACGAAATCGATCGCCTTCTTCACCATCGGCCAATAGCGGGTGAGGACGGCGCGGTCATTGGTGACGAGATAGAGATGCCAGACGCCGGTGGCGGGGTAGGCGCAGAAATTGGTGTCGCGCTTCTTGGGTTCGTCGCCCGTGCCCTCGTAACGGCCGGTTTCCAGGTTCACGGAGCTGCCGTAATGGGCCCACCAGGAGCCGTCGGCTTCCTGTGATGAAGCGAGATAGTCGTAGGCGTGCCGGGCTTCGGTGACGTGCCCGAGGATGGCGAGGCCCATGGCCGCCTCGGTGTGGTTCCAGGGGTCGAAGACGCCTTTGGAGAACCACGGAATCGCGCCATCCGGCCTTTGCAGGCTGAGGATGCGCTTGAGCGCGCCGTCAAAGAAGCCGGCGGGCAGCTTCATGCCGCGCCCGCAGGAGCTGGCACCTTGTCGAAATAGAGCACGATCGACTTGCCCATCAGCGGGTCAGCGATCTTCTCCAGGGCGCGTGTCAGAAGGGGGCGCTTGAGGATGTCCCACTCAAGGAACTTGCGGTAGGCGCGGACCATGCGGCTGGTGTCGCGCTTGTCCCACATCGCGCATTGAAGCCACCAATAGGGCGAGTGGAGACCGTGCGCCCAGTGACGGCGGCGGAACTTGAAACCCGCTTCGGTCACGTCGCGCTTGAGGCCCGAGGTGCGGAAGATGCGGACGTGTCCGCCGGGATTGTTGTGGTAGCGCTCTTCAAGCTTCCAGCAGACCCATTCCGGGAAGGCGCGCGGCACCGAGACGCCGAACTTGCCGTCGGGTTTCAGGATGCGGGCGATTTCCTTGAGCGCCGATTTGTAGTCGGGAATGTGCTCCATCACCTCGGAGCAGATCACGCGGTCGAACGAGGCGTCCGGAAAGGGAAGCTTCAGCGCATCCGCCAGGGAGAGCGAGTAGGCGCGTTTTGAGTTCGGGTCCATGTCGGGGGCCTGCTTGAAGCCCTCGCGCGTGGAGACGACGTCTTCGAAGCCGAGATCGACGCCGACGACGTGACCGACGGCGTGATAATAGGCCTGATGCACGTGGCGGCCGCGGCCGCAGCCGAGATCCAGCGTGCGCATCCCGTCCTGAAGATCGAGAATTTTGAGGTTGATGGTCTGCACGGATCAGCCCAGCACGTGCTGCAAGCCGTAGTGCTTGGCGATGGCTTCCTTGTAGACCGCGACGGCGTCAGCCGCCGCGCGGGTCCAGAGGAAGTTCTCCTGGATGCGGCGATAGCCGGCGGCGCCAAGCTCGACGCGCTTGCCGGGATTATCCAGCAGATCGCCGATGGCGCGGGCGAGAGCGGCGCTGTCGCGCACCGGCACGATGACACCGGCATCGCCGGCGACTTCGGGCAGCGAGCCGCCTTCGGTGACGACGACGGGGACGCCGCAGGCCATCGCTTCGCCCGCCGGGAAGCCGAAGCCTTCATAGACGGACGGCGACACGGCGACGGTGGCTTCCGCGTAGTAGCGGCGCATTTCCTCAATCGTGAGGCCGTGGACGAACTTCACGCGGTCGCGGATGCCGAGTTCATCCAGAGCGCGCGAGGTGTTGCCTTCGCGGAGCTTGGAGACGACGAGGAGTTCGAGATCCGGGCGGGTCTTCAGCAGATCCGCATAGGCGTGGATCAGGTACATCAGACCTTTAAGCGCGACGTCGGCGCTGGTGACGCACATGATGCGGTTGGTCTTGCGGACGACGCCCGGTTCCGGGTGGAAGTCGCGCGCGTTGATGCCGTGAAGCACGACGCGCATGTTTTTGGGGTTCACGCCGAATTCGGTGACGACGTCGCGCTTGGTGGATTCCGAAACGACGATGACCGGATCGAGCTGGCGGGCGACCTTCTTCTGCATGTTCACGAAGGAGTGCCAGCGGCGGATCAGCAGCTTGAGCTTTAGCGACTTCGCATGCGCGATGGCGATGTCGCGGTCGCGGGTGATGGGGTGATGGATCGTGCCGGCGACGGGGAGGCCCAGATCGCGGACTTTCAGGAGACCCCAGCAGAGCGTCTGGTTGTCATGCACCACGTCGTAGTTCTGGTGACGGGTGAGCATGTGCTTGTAGAGGCGCTCGCCGAAGGATTTCAGCTCGCCGAAGCCGCCCGAGATATGGGTGATGTATTCCTGGATATCGGTCCAGGTTTTCGGCGCGCCCTTGGGATAGCTGGGAATGCCCATCCAGTTCTTGGGCTTGGCGTAGAGATCGAGCGATTCCAGCTTGGTGAGCAGGATGCGGTTATCGAGGTTCGGATAAGGCGGGCCGGAGATGACTTCGACCTCGTGCCCAAGCTCCAGAATCGCCCGGGACATGTAGTCCATATAGATGCCCTGACCGCCGGTATGCGGATCGGAGCGGTAGCTTGGCAGGAGGATGCGCAGCGGCTCGTCGCCGCGCAGCACGGCCTCACGGCGGCGGGCGGCCACAGCGGGATCGATGGAGGCCGTGAAGGCCTTGGACGGGCTCAGCGAATTCAAGGGAGACCTGACGCAAACGGAAGGCGGGACAAGTGCCAGATGGGGGCTGAGGCCGCAAGCTGACGAAACGTCAGTTCTTGCGCGAAAGCGCGGATTTGGGCGGTTCTCCGAGTACGTATCGGGGTCCGCTGCCGGCCTTCGCGGCGCGGTCTTCCGGATTGTAGAGCGCGCAGGTCTTCAGCGAGAGGCAGCCGCAGCCGATGCAGCCATCGAGCCGGTCGCGCATGCGGGTGAGGGCGGCGATGCGATCGTCGATCGCCGTGCGGACGCGGCGGGAGATATCGGCCCAGTCCTGACGGGTGGGGGTGCGGCCCTGCGGGAGCGTGCGGAGCTGGGCTTCGATGTCGCCGATGGAGAGGCCGAGCATCTGGGCGATGACGACGAAGGAGAGGCGGCGGATATCGGAGCGCGGGAAGCGGCGCTGGCCGCCGGCATTGCGCGCGGGGCTGACGAGGCCCTTCTCTTCGTAGAACCGGATGGCGGAGACCGAAAGCCCGGTGCGCTGGCTGAGCTGGCCGATGGTGAGGAGGTCAGTCGCGCGCATGTCGCGCCCCGGAAAAATCGTGCTTGACCTGAAGTTAGGTTGAGGTTGCAGAAATCGCAATCGACGCAGGACGCGCACCGGGCGCGCAAGGAGGCGGCGATGACAAAAGCGATGCTGGAGCATGTGAACATCACGGTCAGCGAGCCGGCGAAAACCGCGGCGATGCTGGTGAAGCTGTTCGACTGGAAAATCCGCTGGGAGGGGCCGGCGAAAAACGGCGGGCACACGGTGCATGTGGGCGCGGACGACAATTATCTCGCGGTCTATTCCAATGGCGGGGCGCCGCCGCAGGGGCGGTTGAACCATGTCGGGATCGTGGTGGACGATCTGGATGAGGCCGAACGGCGCGTGACGGCGGCGGGGCTGACGGCGTTCAATCACGGCAGCTACGAACCCGGCAGGCGGTTCTATTTCCTCGATAGCGACGGGATCGAGTTCGAGGTGGTCTCGTATGCGTGAGGCGTAAGCGCCGCACCTGCCATTCGTCATCCTCGGGGCGATGCGCAGCATCGAACCCGAGGAGCCATAGCGCGATCTACGCAATTTCGCGTTCGCCGATCAGGGCAGGCCAAAGATCGCGCCACGCCGGGTTAGCCTGTTCAACGAGATCGATCTTCCAGCTGCGTAACCAGTGTTTCAGCTGCTTCTCGCGTTTGATCGCGCTTTCCGCGCTGTCGAGCCATTCGTAGTGGACCAGCCGCGTGACGTGGTAGGTCGCGGTGAAACCTGGAAGTGCGTGGGCGCGATGTTGCGCGATGCGATCCGCCAGATCGCTGGTGACGCCGATATAGAGCGTGCCGCGCTTGCGGCTGGCGAGAATGTAGAAGGCGAATTGTTTGTGCCGCCGCATCTGCGTTTACGGCGAGCTATGGGTCCTCGGGTTCCGACGCCTTCGGCGGCGGCCCCGAGGATGACGGTTGGGGGTAGGCCTCATGGCCTCTTGGCCTTGGCGACCTGTTTGTGGCGGAAGCAATCGGTCATGTGATCGTTGACGAGGCCGCAGGCCTGCATCCAGGCATAGACGATGGTGGGGCCGCAGAAGGTGAAGCCGCGCTTCTTGAGATCCCTGGAGAAGGCGGTGGAGAGATCGGTGGCGGCGGGCACCTGCTTCATGGTGGTGAAGCCGTTGACCTGCGGCTTGCCGTCGACGAACGCCCAGCAATAGGCGGTGAAGCCGCCCGGATGGGTCTTCTCGATCTCCAGATACGCTTTGGCGTTCTTGATGGCGCCTTCGATCTTGCCGCGATGGCGGATGATGCCTTCGTCCTTCAGGAGGCGTTCGACATCCTTGTCCGTCATGCGGGCGACCTTCTCAGGGTCGAAGCCCTTGAAGGCGCGGCGGAAATTTTCGCGCTTCCTGAGGATGGTGATCCAGGAGAGGCCGGCCTGAAAGCCGTCGAGGATCAGCTTTTCCCAGAGGGCGCGGCCGTCACGCTCCGGCACGCCCCATTCGGTGTCGTGATAATCGAGATAGAGCGCGTCGGAGCCGGGCCAGACGCAGCCGCCGCGCTCAAGCTTTTTCGTCATGCGTGAAGGCAGGCCTCGATCTTGTTGCCGTCGGGGTCTCGCACGAAGGCGCCGTAATAGGAATGGCCGTAATCGGGCCGGGGGCCGGGGGCGCCGTCGTCGCGGCCGCCATGGGCGATGGCGGCAGCGTGGAACGCCTCGACCTGATCCTTCGAGGTTGCGGCGAAGCCGATATGCATGCCGTTGCCGGTGCTGGCCTTGCCCGCATCGTGCGGCGTCTGAATCCAGAAGACCGGGTGGTCGTCACCATAGGCGACGGCGTGAGGGAGAAACTCCAGAACGCGCTTGAGGCCGAGCGTCGCCATGGTGGCGTCATAGAAGGCGAGCGCCTTCGTCATGTCGTTCGAGCCGAGCGAAACGTGATGCAGAACCGAGCCCATGTGAGCCTCCCCAGTGGCAGGCGGAGCATGTGGAACAAAAGCGGAACTGTCAAGCGGGTATTCGTTTGTCGCTGAGGCGAATTGAACGTCGCTTTTTGAGGGCGCCCGGATTTGAACGTCGATTTTCGACTATTCGTTTGTCGCTTTTGACAGAGCGGCCTCAAGCGCTGGTTGCAGAAGTTCGCTGTGGACGACTGTGGCGGGTATGCCGTCTGCGGATAGTTGCGGCGTTGTCGTGATGCGGTTGAGGCGAACGGACGCCATCGCCTCGCGGCCATGACCTGATTTCAGTTCGCCAACTTCCGTGCCGTCAGCGCCGGTGAGGCGTGTCCCGGGAGCCGGGGCGGGGCCGTCGAAGACGAGGCGGGCGAGGCGGCGGCGGGGGGCGGCCTTGTGCTTCATGCGGGCGGTGACTTCCTGGCCCACATAGCAGCCCTTTTTGAAGTCGAGGCCGTGGAGTTCTTCGAGATTGGCGTCGAGGGCGAATTGGCCCTCGGTATCGGCGCTGTCGGGGACGCCGAGGGCGAGGCGGTGGGCGTGGTAGGCGGCGAGAGCCTGATCTGCCCCCTCCGCCCCCTGCGGGGGCACCTCCCCCGTGAACGGGGGAGGATCAATTGGGGCGATCCAGCGGGCGCCGAGGGCGTGGAGGCGCGGATCGGGCGGGACGTCCTTCGAGACGGGCGCTAGCGCGCCCTCCTCAGGATGAGGAAGAGGGTTAGCTCCCCAGGCGGCGAAGACGGCGTGGGTGGGGCTGAGGTCTTCCAGCGTGACGGGGGCGCGGAGGCGGTAGAGTTTCAGGCGTTTGAGGAGGTCGGCGGCGTGTGTGGCGGGGGCGTCGAGGTGGAAGCCGCCGGGGGCGGCGTGGACCAGGAAGTCGGTGACGATCTTGCCTTGGGGAGTCAGCAACGCCGCGTAAGTGCCTGAGCCGGGATTCAATTTCGTCACGTCGTTGGTGACGAGGCCCTGCAGGAAATCGGCGGCGGTTTCGCCCATCACGGCGAGGACGGCGCGGTCGGTGAGGCGGGCGGTGGGCATGGGTCTTTAAGTGGGCCGCGGCGCTTTGAGAGGCAAGGGGTGGTGCCTATAACCAGCCCATGACCAAGACATTCGATCTCGTGATCCGCGGCGGGCAGGTGGTGACGCCGGAGGGGATCGTGTCAGCCGATATCGGCGTGCGCGGCGGGCGGATCGCGGCGATTGGAACTTTGGCGGCGGCGCAGGGCGGGGAGGTGATCGACGCCACCGGGCTGCATGTGCTGCCGGGGGTGATCGACGCGCATGTGCATTTCCGCGAGCCGGGGCTGACGGCCAAGGAAGACTTCGAGACCGGGTCGCGCGCCGCCATTCTGGGCGGGGTGACGGCGGTGTTCGAGATGCCGAACTCGAACCCGGCCACGGTGAGCGCCGCGTTGCTGGCCGACAAGCTGAAGCGCGCCGAGGGGCGGATGGCGTGCGACTACGCCTTCTATATCGGCGGGACGGCGGAGAATGCGGACCAGTTGGGGGAACTGGAGCGGCTGCCGGGATGCGCGGGCATCAAGATCTTCATGGGGGCGTCGACCGGCTCGCTGCTGCTGGCGGACGATGACGGCCTGCGCCGGGCGCTGGCGAGCGGGTCGCGGCGGATCGCGTTTCATGCCGAGGACGAGGAGCGGTTGCAGGCGCGGAAGGCCCTGGCCCTGCCCGGCCGGGTGGAGACGCATCCGGTGTGGCGCGATGCGGCCTGTGCGCGGATCGCGGGCGAGCGGCTGATGAAGCTGGCGCGGGCGGCGGGGCGGAAGGTGCATGTGCTGCACGCGACGACCGCCGACGAGATGCCGATCTATGCCTTCAACAAGGACATCGCGACGGTGGAGGTGACGGTCAATCACCTGAGCATGACGGCGCCGGATTGTTACGAGCGGCTGGGGAATTTCGCGCAGATGAACCCGCCGATCCGCGAGAAGGCGCACCAGGATGCGCTGTGGCGGGCGGTGAATGACGGGACGGTGGACGTGGTCGGCACCGACCATGCGCCGCACCTGCCGAGCGAGAAGGAGGGCGTCTATCCGCAGACGCCTTCGGGGATGCCGGGGGTGCAGACCTTCGTGCCGATGATGCTGAGCCATGTGGCGGCGGGGCGGTTGAGCCTGGAGCGCATGGTGCAGCTGACGTCTGCGGGGCCGGCCTTCGTGTATGGGATCGAGGGCAAGGGCCTGATCGCGCCGGATTTCGACGCGGACTTCACGCTGGTGGACCTGAAGGCCAAGCGGGTGATCCGGAATGCGGACATGGCCTCGCGCTGCGGCTGGACGCAGTTCGACGGGTTCGAGGCGACCGGCTGGCCGGTGATGACGGTGGTGCGGGGCCGGGCGGTGATGCGGGATGGCGCGGCGGTGGGGCCGGCGGCGGGCGCGGCGGTCAGGTTTGTTTGAGCCGGCTAGAGTGCGTCAAGCAGCGACTTCCAGTCCTTGCGGTGTTTCGGCTGTGTGCTGAAACTGTCGAGCTGCGCGCCGATCCCGACAATAAACTCATGAATCCCGGCCTCTCCAGCGAGTGGTAACGCGCTGCTGACCAGTTCCTGAATCGTCAGGTGGTAGACGTTCGTCCCGGACGCCCAAGCGGATGCGATACGGCTATGCGCGGCTTCGGAATCGGATTGCGCGATCCCATGCGTACACAGAACAAGTTCTCGGACGGCGTATTGCCGGGCTTTGGCGATTGCAGCCTCGATATCAGCGTCTTTGATCTTGCGCTCCTTGACTTCCACGGCGAGGACGATGGTCGCGCCATCTTCCGCGATGCACTCCAGATCGCCGGCAGCGCCGGTCGCGGCATCGGCCGCATTGATCACGCCACGGCGAATGGATGCGAATGTCCGAAACCGCGTCTTGAAGGTTTCAAAGAGAGCGGCTGCGACGCAAAGGCCGCGATCTCCGCCGCTGCCTGTGCTGAGGAAATCAGATACGAGTTTCAGCGCCTGCGCCAAGCTGACACGCGGCGGAACGACATAGGTGAAGGTCAGCTCGCGCAGCCGGTTGCGAATAGCGACCAGCGTTTGCCGCAAGCAGGTTTCAGCTGCTTGCTCCGTCCCTGCACTTTGAACGCGGGTCAGAACATCGCCAAGCGCCGCCCATTGGTCCTGGTCGGACATCTGCTCCAGGCCAGAATCGACGCGCGGGCGGCGTAGTGGATTGCTGACATAGGGATCGCCGCTGGGGCCGAGAACATTCTGATTGCTCCCGTTCCATGGAACGATCACCGCCTTCGCGAAACTGCGAGGGTCCCATTTGCCGTCGAGGCCATTGCCTTTTTGCAAGCAAAGCGCATCGAGACTCAGATTTGTCGCTTTCCCGAGCAGCTGCGTAGGCAGACAGAATCTTATGGCCACCTGGTTGCTGTTAACGAGGGCGGAGATTTCGGGCGATGCGGTCGCATCTTCATCAACCAAGACCCTTGCCCACAGATCGTTCAGAAATTTGCGCGCGGCATCGCGATCCGGGACTGTCGGAGAGCCTCTCGTCATTTTTTCAGTAGTTCATCCAAAGGCATTCCTGGCGTGCCTTCTTGATTGAATGCGCCATCTTCACCGGAGCGTCGTATCGCTTCCAGCCCGCAAACAGCTTGTCCATCAAAGGACTGCGGTACCCCGACAATGCGACCTTCCCTTTGCACGCACGCAACGTCGCCGCCAGATCCAGATGCTGGTCTTCGTCCATTTCGTAGCTGTAAGCGCGATCATCGCCTCGCGTTTCGTGGAGATATGGCGGGTCGCAGTAAAACAGCGTCGAAGGGCTGTCGTATGTGCGAATGAGATCGACGGCAGGGCGGTTTTCTATCTGAACGCGGATCAGTCTTTCGGCGATCCCCGGCAAAGCCTCAACGCCGCCGAGCCAACGCGATACAACGCCGGACATGCCGGCCCGGCTTGTGTCTTTGCAATTCGCCCAGCGCCCGAGCGTTGCTGTCTGCGCCAAACCAGTCCGGGTTTGCCTTGCGCGGATATAGAAGCGGCGCGCGCGCTCGAGGTTGGTATCGGCGCGAGGAAAATCCGTAACCGCCTTGTGGTACTCTTCACGGGAGAATGGCGTGAGCGCAATCTGCCGCTCAAGCTCGGGGCCATGATCGCGCAGCGTGCGGAAGAAATTCACAACATCGCCGTCAATATCGTTATAAGTTTCAACTGGAGCAGGGGGCCGGTTCAACAACACGGCCGCAGACCCGGCAAACGGCTCGCAGTAGTGATGGGCTTCCGGCAATTTGGGCAGCAGCCATTCGAGATGGCTGAACTTTCCGCCATACCAGCCGAAAACCAACTTCCGTCGTTTTCGCCGCGAAATCACGGCAGGCAGATCATCCGCGACCGCAGAATCCAGATAGATCGGCGACAACGCACGGCCGGCCATAAGCAGAATCTCCAACAAGAACATTTAAAGAACCAGATTTCACCAGTGCTGCCAAGGCAGGATTTTCGGCTTGGTTGGCTCCTTCCCGGTCTTGCGATGTTCAGCTGCGCGGCCCCGAGGATGACAGGTAGGTAGAGCACTCCCTTGGTAAGGGAGAGGTCGTGAGCCCGGAGAGCGCTCCCTTCACACGGGAGAGGTCTCTGGTTCAATGAGCGGACTGGATGCCCCCTCCGTCGCTGCGCGACACCTCCCCCGTGAATGACGGGGGAGGAAAGGCGGCGTCAGTGCATCTGGAATTCGTGGCCGTAGATTTTGAATTCGGCGGGGGTGAAGACGCCGCGCACGGCGACGCGGACGGTGTGGAGCTTGCCCTCGATATTCTCTTCCCAGAATTCGAGGAACCTGTTCAGCACCGGGAATTTCGGGGCGATGTCGAGATCCTGCCAGACATAGGTCTGCAGGACGGCCGGGTGATCGGGCAGGTGGTAGAGGATTTCGGCGGTGGTGAGGTTGTAGCTGCGGATACGCTTTGCGAGCTTCAGGTCCATGGGTCACGGCGCCCCTAACTTGAGGTTGCGTCATCCCCTCCTGACCAGACCCACCCGTCAGCCTTTTTGTGCCGATCAGGGTTGCGCCGGATTCGTCAACGAACGGTAACAAGGGTGGGAAGGGGTGCAAGGCGTGCGTCCTTCGCGACGGGCGCATCAGCAGTGCGAACATGCTCGCGCATGCTTCGCGTTGCGCCCTCCTCAGGATGAGGAAGAGGGCGGGCGTTGGAGACGGGAGACGGGTGATGGAGGCCCCTTCCGGCCTGCCGGCCACCTTCCCCCGATGGGGAAGGCCCTGGGTGTGAAGCACCGCGTTTGTGACGACACAGGTGAGGCTTTCAGCCGGGTGCGAGCCATGACTTCGCATGCCGGAGGCGGATGCCGCTGGCGTGGATACTCGAGCGCCAGACGTTGCGGAGAGGCGAAAGATCGTTGAGGGTTCGAAGTTCGACGCCGAGAGCGGCGAGATGCGCGGGGAGGTTCGACAATGTTTCCATCGCCAAAGGCGTGACGGACGATCGGGAGACCCACATGCCGGCGTCGCCGATGTCTTCGAAAGTGTCCGGCGGCAGAGTGTAGCGGTGGATGGAGGCGGCCTGGAGGCGTGGCAGCCAGCCGTTTTCGACATAGGCGACGGCGCGTGCTTGCGTTTCGCCGATCCATTTCAGCCTGTCGGTGGCGGAGGTTCGATCCGTCGCCCAGAGCAGGATGCGGGGGCAGTCGCGCGGAAACAGATAGAGATAGGCGCGCGGTTCTGCGATCGCCCATACGAGAGGCCCGTTCAGCCATTCGCTGCCCCCTGGCCGCGCGGCGGGCGTGCCGACCGGGCGCGGCACGAAAACCTCAATGCCGGGGTCTTCGCTGAAATGAAAGAGCCGCATGCGGGTGCGCGCCTCAGGCTGCGTTGCGTTCGGATTTTTTCTTCTGGAAGGCTTCGGCGCGGGCGGTGCGGATGGCCGCGGCTTCGGCGGTGACGACAGGGATGGCCGTCTGCACGGTGAGCGGCGTCCTGCAGCACGAGCAGGCGAGAAGCGGTTTGGGATCGTTGCCGCAGGCGGCGCAGCGGTAATGGACGGGCGGGGTGTCGCCGCCCATCCATCTGTCGCCCCATTGCATCAGCACGAGCAATGTCGGGCCGAGACCTTCGCCCTTGGGGGTGAGGTCGTATTCGTAGCGGACCGGCTTTTGCTGATAGGCGCGGCGGGTGACGATGCCGCACTGCTCAAGATGCTTGAGCCGCTGGGAGAGTGAACTCTCGGCGATGCCGGTCTGGGCGATGAGGCTGTCGAAGCGGTTGGTGCCGAGGACCAGTTCCTTGACGATGAGCAGCGTCCAGGCGTCGCCGACTTCGGCGACGGCGGCGGCGAATGTGGAGGGGAGCATTCCCAGATCACGGCGTTTCATGACCGATCCTTAGCGCGGAAGTCCTGCGCGGTGCTGCGATTGTAGTGGATTTCTTTTTAAAAGTCACTCATGGGGAGATGAACCCGGCAGCGCGCCCGGACGCCGATGCCCGCCTGCGCGGGCATGTCAGGCGAGGGTGGCGGCGAAGATCCGGGATGGAGGCGTGAGGATGGCGGACGGTTCGGGGCCGAAGACGGCGCGTGAGGCCTGCGGGATTTCTTTGGCGGACGAGAAGCGGATCGCGCGCGAGCTGTCGCCGGATGTGGCCTGGCCGACGCTGGCGCTGGCGCTGGCGGTGATCTTGCCGGTGTCGTTCGCGGCGATGGTGTGGGTGGGCCTCAGCGGCGCGTGGCCGCTGTTCGCCTGCACGCCGGCGATCGCGTTCATTTCCTATGCGCATTACTCGCTGGTGCATGAGTCGGTGCATTCCAACGTCGTCGCCAGGCCGCGCAGCCTTGGCTGGGTGAACGATGTGGTGGGGTGGATCGGGGCGATCGGGCTGGGGTCGAGCTGGCCGCTGCTCCAGCGGACGCATGTGCTGCATCACTCGCACACCAATACGGCGCGCGATCCGGACATCTTCGTGAAGGGCACGTTCCGGCAGTTGCTGGGCAAATGGTCGCGGCAGGTGGTGCTGGGCTTCGTGCCGCTGTTCGCGGTGAAGTGGCTGAACCCGAGCCAGTATCAGCGCCTGAAAGGGATTTTGAACCCGACCGAGATCGCGCTGTCGTCGCTGGTGACGGTGGCGCAGATCGCGCTGGCGGTGACGGCGATCTGGACGGGGTATGGGGTTGAGTGGCTGGCGTTGTGGTTCGTGCCGCAGAAGCTGGCGGTGCTGGCGCTCAACATCTTCTTCCAGTGGCTGCCGCATCATCCGTTCGATCACACGGAGCGTTATCTGAATACGCGCATCAGCCTGTGGACGCCGGGTGGGCCGCTGATGCTGCAGCAGAATTTGCACCTGATGCATCATCTGTGGCCGAGCGTGCCGTTCTACAATTATCCGAAGCTGTTCAGGGCGCTGCGGCCGGCCCTGCAGGCTGAAGGCTCGCGGATCGAGGGGTTGATGGTCGGGGCGTACCGGAAGGCGAAGTAGCGCCTTCACTCATGGCCGCCCCTGAGGCGGCCATCCGGCCTGGCGGTTGGCGAAGCGCTGGATGGCCGGGTCAAGCCCGGCCATGAGGGTTTTGTGGAAACTCATTGTCGGCCGTGCGGGGAGGGTTGGGTTGACCTGATCCGGCTTTTCCTGTGCTTTTCGGCGCAATCGATAATCATACAAAACGTGAGGATACGCTGATGGCCGGAACTTTCCGTGCGATCCTGTTGGAGAAGGCCGAAGGCGCGCCGTCGCGGCGGATCGCCGAGCTGACCGAGGCGGACCTGATGGACGGCGACGTGACCGTCGCCGTCTCGCATTCGACGATCAACTACAAGGACGGTCTGGCGCTGACCGGGGCGGCCCCGGTGGTGCGGCGTTGGCCGATGATCCCGGGGATCGATTTCGCCGGTGTGGTGGAGAGTTCGAGCCATGCCGGGTTCAAGCCGGGCGACGCGGTCGTCCTGAACGGCTGGGGCACGGGCGAGACGCATCTGGGCGGGTATGCGGGCAAGTCGCGCGTGAAGGGCGACTGGCTGGTGAAGCTGCCTCCGGCCTTCACGGCCGCCGAGGCGATGGCGATCGGGACGGCCGGCTATACGGCGATGCTGTGCGTGCTGGCGCTGGAGAAGAACGGCGTGACGCCGTCGAGCGGGCCGGTGCTGGTGACGGGCGCGGCGGGCGGCGTCGGATCGGTGGCGATCGCGCTGCTGGCGAAGCTGGGTTTCGAGGTGATCGCCTCGACCGGGCGCGCGGAAGAAGAGGGCTATCTGAAGGGGCTGGGCGCTGCCTCGATCATTCCGCGCAGCGAACTCTCGGGCGATGTGCGGCCGCTGAACAAGGAGCGCTGGGCGGGCGTGGTGGACAGCGTCGGTTCGAAGACGCTGGCGAATGCGCTGGGCTCGACGAGATATGGCGGCACGGTCGCGGCGTGCGGGCTGGCGGCGGGCATGGACCTGCCGGGTTCGGTGGCGCCGTTCATCCTGCGCGGCGTGACGCTGGCGGGGATCGACAGCGTGATGGCCCCGAAGGCGAAACGCGAGGCGGCATGGAGCCGTCTCGCCGCCGATCTGGACAAGGCGAAGCTGAAGGCGATGTCTGAGACGGTGAGCCTGGAGACCGTGATGGGCATGGGGCCGGATATCCTGGCCGGCAAGGTGCGCGGGCGCGTGGTGGTGGACGTGAACGCGTGAACGCGCATCAGAAGGTGGGCGCGGTGGACGCGCCGTTCCGCAAGACGGCGAACAGGCCGGCGCGGGTGGAGATCGAGAAGCGCGATGACGGAACGCTGATCGTCCGCAATCCGTATGCGCTGCGCGAGCCGCCGGAAAATCTGATCGCGCCTTTCAGGCGCTGGGCGAAAGAGGCGCCGGATCGCATCTGGCTGGCCGAGCGCGTGCCGGGCCGGGATGGCTGGCGGACGGTGACGTATGCGCAGGCGCTGGATCTGATCGAGCGGATCGCGGCGGGACTGATCGCGCGGGGGCTGAAGGGCGAAGCGACGCCGCTGATGATCCTGAGCGGCAATTCCATCGATCATGCGCTGATGACCTATGGCGCGATCCTGGCGGGATGTCCGGTGGCGCCGGTGAGCCGGGCCTATTCGACGATGTCGTCGGATTTCGCCAAGCTGAAACATGTGTTCGCGCTGGTGGAGCCGAAGGCGATCTGGGCGGATGATCTGAAGCCCTATGCGAAGGGCCTGGCGGCGCTGGACCTCAGCGGCGTGAAGCTGTTTCACGGCGCGCAAGGACTGGAGGGCTTCCAGAGCGAGCCGATGGCGGCGCTGCTGGCCGAGCCGGGCGGCGACGCCGCGAAGGCGGCCTATGACGCGCTGAGCTTCGATACGGTGGCGAAGTATCTGTTCACGTCGGGTTCGACGGGGATGCCGAAGGCGGCGATCAACACGCACCGGATGATGTGCACCAACGCCGCGATGCTGCGCTCGATGCTGGCGGATGAAGGCGCAGAGCCGCCGGCCGTCACGCTGTCGTGGCTGCCGTGGAACCACACATTCGGCGGCAATTCCGTCCTCAACGGCACGACGACGTGGGGCGGGACGCTGTATCTGGATGGCGGATCGCCGACGCCGCAGGGTTTCGCGGAGACGCTGAGGAACCTGAAGGAGATTTCGCCGACCGCCTATTCCAACGTGCCGGCGGCGTGGGCGATGCTGACGCCGGAGCTGGAGCGCGATGGCGAGCTGGCGCGGGTGTTCTTCAGGCAGTTGAAGGGTCTCGCCTATGGCGGCGCGGCGCTGAGCCAGGAACTGGGCGATCGCATCCAGGCGGTGGCGGTGCGCGAGACGGGCGAGCGGCTGCCGTTCTCGTCGGGCTATGGCGCGACGGAGACGGCGCCGACGATCATGAATGTCCACTGGACGACGCAGCGGATGAGCCTCATCGGCCTGCCGCTGCCGGGCGTGGAGATCAAGCTGGCGCCGGTGGGGACCAAGATGGAGGTGCGGGCGCGCGGCGCGTGCATCACGCCGGGATATCTCAAGCGGCCCGACCTGACGGCCAAGGCGTTCGACGAAGAGGGCTTCTATTGCCTGGGCGATGCGGCGAAGTTCGTGGATGCGGACGATCCGGCCAAGGGCTTCGTGTTCGACGGGCGCGTCGTCGAGGACTTCAAGCTGGATACCGGCACGTTCGTGAATGCGGGCCGCCTGCGTATCCAGGCCATCGAGGCGGGCGGCGGGCTGATCCAGGACGCGCTGGTGGCGGGGCTGGACAAACCCTATGTCGCGATTCTCGCCTGGCCCAACCTCGCCAACTGCAAGGCGCTGACGGGCGTCGATATGACGGCGGCGGGGGCTGCGGCGGATGCGCGCATCCTGAGCGCGCTGGAGGCCGGTCTGAAGGCCCACAACGCCCGCAATCCCGGCTCATCCACGCAGATTCGCCGCGCTTTGGTGATGGTGGAGCCGCCGAATCTGGAGGCCGGGGAAATCACCGACAAGGGGTATGTCAATCAGGCGCTCAGCCTTGAGCGCAGGGCCGCCGATGTGGCACGGCTGTATGCTGAAGAGCCGGAGTTGGGGATCGTAACGGCCTGATGGATGGAGAGCTGATCTGGGCGTGGATGGCGCTCGCCGGGACGGCGTTCGGCTTCGGCTTTATCGGAGCCGCGCCGATCGGGGCGGTGAATATCATCTGCATCCGCCGCACGCTGCATTACGGGCCGCTGAACGGGTTCCTGTCGGGAATCGGCGCGGCCTTCGGCGACGGCTTCTTCGCCGTGCTGGTGGCGTTCGGCCTGTCGGGCCTCGCCGCGCTGATCCATGAGAACCGGGTGTTCCTGGAGCTGGTGGGGGCGGCCATCCTGATCGGCTATGCCGTCTATGCGCTGCTGACGACCCCGCCGATCCAGAAGATCGCCGAGAAGGGCGAAAAGGTGGAGGAGCAGACCACGGGGCTGTGGAGCGCCGTGTTTTCGACCTTCGGGCTGACGGTGATCAATCCGGCGACGCTGATCTTCTTCACCGCCGTCGGCGCGACCGTGACCGGGCTGATGCCCGAAGGGTCGCCCATCTATATCGGCGCGGGCGTGTTCGTGGCGGGCGTCATCCTTGGATCGACGGCCTGGTGGGCGGTGATCGTGGCGATCACCTCGTTCGCGCACAAGCAGATCGGCGACCGTTCGATCGTCATCATCAACCGGGTGACGGGGGTGCTGATCGGGTTGTTCGGCGTCGCCGTTCTGGTGAATATCTTCGTACCCTTCCTTTCGACCTGAACCGGAGTTCGAACGATGAGCGAAATCGCCATGACGGGCGCTGAAGCTCTCGTGAAGACGCTGGAGGACTGCGGCGTGACGCAGTGCTTCACCAATCCCGGCACGTCGGAGATGCACGCGGTGGCGGCCATCGGGCGGGCGGCGACGCTGAAAGCGTCGCTGTGCCTGTTCGAGGGCGTGGCGACCGGCGCGGCGGACGGCTATGCGCGCATGGCGGGCAAGCCGGCCTGCACGCTGCTGCATCTGGGGCCGGGCCTGGCGAACGGGTTGGCGAATTTGCACAACGCGCGCCGCGCGCGTTCGCCCATCGTCAATATCGTCGGCGATCATGCGGTGTCGCACCGGACGCTGGATGCGCCGCTGGCGAGCGATCTGGCGGGGTTCGCGCGGCCGGTCTCCAAATGGATCAAGTCGGCCGACACGGCGGATGCGGTGGGAGAGGCGGCGGCGGAAGCCGTGGCGGTTTCACAGGAAGCGGCGGCGGGGATCGCCACGCTGATCCTGCCGGCGGATACGGCGTGGTCGCCGTCGAAGGGGCCGGCGGCCCCGGTTGCGGTGCGTCCGGCGCCTGTTCCCGAAGAGGGCGCGATCGCGGCGGCGAAGGCGGCGCTGGGATTCGGCGAGGCCTCGGCCTTGCTGCTGTCCGATCCGGTGCTGACGGGCGAGGGGCTGGATTCTGGCGGCCGCCATCGCGATGAAGACCGGCGCGCGGCTTTATTGCGACACGTTCGTGGGGCGGATGCAGCGCGGGGCGGGACGTCCGATGGTGCGGCGGCTGCCCTATTTCGCGGAGGCGGTCGAGGAGGAGCTGAAGGGCGTCGGCCATCTGGTGCTGGTATCGACCAAGCCGCCGGTGGCGTTCTTCGCCTATCCGGGGCGGCGCGGCGCGCTGACGCCGGAGGGCGCGGAGGTGGTGACGCTGGCGCGGTCGGATGAGGATGCGCTGGCGGGCTTGCGTGCGCTGGCCGAGGCGGTGGGCGCGAAGGACGCCTATGTGGTGCGGGCGGGCGTGCCGGATGCGCCTTCGGGAAGGCTGGATGCGGCGAAGGCGGGGGCCATCGTCGCGCGGCATCTGCCGGAAGGGGCGATCGTTTCCGATGAAGGCGCGACGTCGAGCGGGCCTGCGTTCATCGCGACGGGCGGCGCTGCGCCGCATGACTGGCTGCAGCTGACGGGCGGGTCGATCGGGCAGGGGCTTCCCGTCGCCGTCGGAGCGGCGACGGCGTGTCCGCACGCCAAGACCGTGTGCCTGGAGGGCGACGGGAGCGCGATGTACACGATCCAGTCGCTGTGGACGGCGGCGCGGGAGAATCTCGATCTCTGCGTGGTGATCTTCGCGAACCGGTCATATGCGATCCTGAAGGTCGAGATGATGCGGACCGGCGCGCAGAACCCGGGGCCGAAGACGCTGGCGATGTATGACCTGACCAATCCGGAGATCGGCTTTGTCGAACTGGCGAAGGGCATGGGGGTCGACGGCGTGCGGGTGGATACGGCGGAGGCGTTCGAGGCGGTGTTCGCGGCGGCGATGAAGACGCGCGGGCCGTTCCTGATCGAAGCGGCGATCTGATGTCCGCCCGGGCGCGGGCGGAGGCGTTCTCGGCTGCATATGGATTGCGCGTGCCGGTGCTGCAGGCGCCGATGGCGGGGCTGAAGCAGGACGCGCTGGCGGCGAACGTGATGCAGGCCGGCGGCATGGGCGGGCTTGGCGCGCTGATGATGTCGCCGGATGAGATTGTCGCGTGGGCCGATGCGGCGCGCGGGCATGGCCCCTTTCAGATCAATCTGTGGACGCCCGATCCGCCGCCTGCGCGCGATGCGGCGGCCGAGGCGCGGATGGCGGCTTTCCTGAATGCGTGGGGGCCGGAGGTCGCGGCGGGGGCGGGCGACACGCCGCTTGTCGATTTCGAGGCGCAGTGCGAGGCGGTGCTGAAAGCGCGGCCGCGCGCGGTGTCGTCGATCATGGGGGTGTTCGCGCACGCGCGGGTGCGCCAGTTCAAGGCGGCGGGGATCGCGTGGTTCGCGACCGCGACGACGCTGACCGAGGCGCGAGCGGCGGAAGCGGCGGGCGCGGATGCGGTGATCGCGCAGAGCTTCGAGGCCGGCGGGCATCGCGGGGCTTTCGATGCGGCCGAGGCGGAGCGGCAGAGCGTGGGACTGGTGGCGCTGGTGCCGCGTCTAGCCGATGGCTTGAGCGTGCCGGTGATCGCGGCGGGCGGGATCGGCGACGGGCGCGGGATCGCGGCGGCGCTGACGCTGGGCGCGAGCGCGGTGCAGATCGGCACGGGATATCTGCGATGCCCGGAGGTGGCGCTGCCCGCCGCTTGGGCCGGCCGGCTGGCGCTGCTGGAGCCGGAGGAGACGGCGGCGACGCGGGCGTTCAGCGGGCGGCTGGGGCGTGGGATCGCGACGGCGTATGTGCGGGCGATGCAGGCGGGGGATGCGCCGCGGCCTGCGGCCTATCCGGTGCAGCGGGGGCTGACGGCGGCGATGCGCGGGGCGGCGGCGAAGTCGGGCGACCTCAACGGGATGCAGGCCTGGGCGGGGCAGAGCGCGGCGCTGGCGCGGGCGGAGAACGCCGGCGCGTTGACGCGGCGCTGGTGGGATGCGGCGTCTGCGCTGCTGCCCTGATCACACAAGCGGCGGATCGATATCCGGCATGACGACGGAGCGGAGCGTGGCGTCGCCGCTGCGCTTGGCCGCGACATAGGCGGTGGGCGTGAGGCCGGTGAGGGCGCGGAATTCGCGGATGGCGTGGGGCTGGTCCGAGAAGGGGAGCGGCGTGTCGGCATAGGCGTCGGTTTCCCATGGGCGCTGGTGCAGCTGACGCAGCATGCGGTCGACGCGGAGGGCGCGCTGATAGGTCTTGGGGCCGACCCCGCACAGATCCCGAAAGCGGCGGCGGTATTGTCGTTCGGAAAGGCCGGTGGCTTCGGCGGCCCGGGTAACCACATCGCCTTCGCCGGTGGCGAGGAGGGCGAGGCCGGGATCGAAGGGCGTCGTTTCCGGCAGCGCGGCGAAAATGGTGCGGAGCGGTTCAAGGGCGCGTGCGCGCCAGGTGTCGAACGGTTCGGCGGCGGTCGTATCGAGCGCGGCGGCGAGGGCAGGGGCGATGTCTGCCAGAGGCGTGACGGTGTCGATGAACGCGGGGACGGCGCGTCCGGTGAGGGCGTGGAAGGCCTCCGGCGTGAGGCCGAAGCCAAGCGTGTCGAGCGTTCCGGCGGCATAGCCATAGGCCCAGCGATGGCGCGGACCCCAGAGGCCGATGCGGGGGAGTTCGCGCCACGGTTCGGCCGGGCCTTGTTCGCGCAGCCAGTAGGATGCGCCGCGTGTGATCTGGATGGTGGCGCGCGGTTCGGGGAGGAGACGGACGACGTGAGGCGGGGCGGCCTCGCGGCGGTGGACGAAGGCCTCGACGAAGCGCGTGAGCGCGTATGGCGGGGGGATGCTGCGGATCGCGGGAATTTCGCCCATGTCCGTTTCTTTCAAGGCTGGCAGGATAAATCCAGCTATGGCGGCGCAATGAGCGACACATTGACCGAGACCCTGCCTGTTCATGCCCGGCCTGCGGCGAGCCGTGCGGCCATCATCGCCGTAGCGGTATCGCTGGGGCTCGCCTGGTCGACGGTGAGCGGCGATGCCGCGAAGCTGGTGTTCGCGCCGGGAATGCTGTTCGGCGTGCCGTATCTGCGATCGGTCGTCGTGTCGCTGGCCGATGTGGTGGTGATGCTGGCGCTGGTGTCGGCGGCGGCGGGGCGGGGTCCGCTGGCGGCGTTGTCGCTGACGGGGCTGGCTGCGCCGGTGATGCGGCCGTTGCTGTGGACGGCCATCGTGTTCGCGCCGGCGGTGACGGCCTGTCTGATTCTCGACGGCGCCGGCCGACGGCGTTTCGGGCGCGGATATCGCCTGGCAGGCGGTGGGCGCGCCGGTGGTGGAAGAGGTGCTGTATCGCGGGCTGGCGGTCGGCGTGCTGATCCGGTGGTGCGGCTGGAACTGGCTGGCGGCGTGTCTGTGGCCGGCCGTGTTTTTCGGCCTCGCCCATATCTGGCAGGGCGAGAGCCTTGGCGAGACGGCGGCGGTGGTGGGCATCACGGCGTTCGGCGCGGTGCTGTTCGGCTGGTTGTACGTGCGCTGGGGCTTCAGCCTGTGGCCGCCCATCCTTCTGCATATCGGCATGAACATGCAGTGGCTGGTGTTCGATCTGGGCGAGACGGCGATCGGCGGCGTAACCGGCAATGTCCTGCGCTTCGGCGTGGTCGCGCTGGCGGTCGGTGCGACATTCTGGCTGACGCGGGCGATGCCGCAGAAGACGGCGTAGAGGGGCAGAAGTTCCATCGCCTTCGCGGCTTGGGAATCCCGGTGAACGCGGGCTAGGCTCGCCGCAACACCTGGGAGACGACGCGATGCGATACGCCCTCGCTGCGGCACTGGCCGCGATGTTTCTGGCGCCTGCTCTGGCGGAGGACGTTCCCGACAGCGAGGACCATCCGCTGGTCGGCCGCTATGAGGGATCGTTCATCGACGAGTACAAGCACAGCGATTTCGACGAGGCCTATGCGCTGAAGGACGCGAACGACTGGACCTCGAAGGTTCCGAACAACGAGACCGACAGGAGCGGCGCGGAATGGCAGCTCATGGAGGGCGAGGTCTGGTCGATCCGCTACGTGATGCCGGCGGGGCGCTCGTCGCTGGAGATCTATCGCAACTATCAGATCTCGCTGAAGGAGAAGGGCTTCGAGCCGATCTATGAGTGCAAGGACGGCGAGTGCTTCACCGGCGACCACGACGATCTGCCCTATCAGCTGGGCGTATTGTTCGATCATCGTCCGGGCAATTCGGGCGCCTATTGGGATCACGCACGCTACACCTTCCAGGTGAAGCGCGAGGATGACGGCGCGCTGTATGCGATGATCATCATCGGCGAGAACAAGGGACAGGCCGTGGGCTGGGTCCAGGTCGTGAAGACCAAGGAGATGGAGACCGGCAAGATCGTCGTGAAGTCGGCCGACGAGATGATGGAGGCGCTGAAGCGCGACGGGCGGGTGAGCCTGTACACGCTGAGCTTCGACACCGACAAGGATACGCTGAAGCCGGAAGCGGACCCGACGCTGATCGAGATCAACAAGCTGATGGTGAAGCACCCGGAGCTGAACCTGCTGATCCTCGGCCATACCGACGATCAGGGTTCGGCCGAGTATAATCTCGACCTGTCGGGCCGCCGCGCGGCGCGCGTGGTGCAGGCGCTGGAAGACAGGTTCGCCATCGACGCGGCGCGATTGAAATCGGAAGGCAAGGGACTGACCGAGCCGGCGGCGCCGAATGACAGCGACGAGAACCGTGCGCTGAACCGCCGGGTTGAGCTGGTGGGGATGAATTGAGGCGGCGGACTATAGCGCGACTGTGAACGTGGAAGTCCTTTGCACTGCTTGCGATGCGTGGTCGGCAGGATGGACATGCTCGTCCTGCCGGCGCACCAAGCCGAAAGACGCGCCACGACGCTCGGCTCAAGACGAAGTTGAGAACGCTGGAGCGCCTGCCGACCTGCCCGGGCAGCCTGAACAGCTCTGCGAGGAAGAGGATTTGCGCTGTATGCGCTGTGGTTCTGCGGGGATTGAGGTCAGCCGGGGAGAGGGGATCGGCATTGGGCGGATTCTGGTCGGTGTCATGTCGCTGGGCCTCTGGGGCTTCACACAGGGCGCGGCCAGAAAGTCGCAGATCGTGTTCACCTGCTGGTCGTGCGGCGACCGGAGGGTGTCCTGAAGCTGAGGCGCAGAACTAAGCGCCCGCGTCGATCTTGAGACGGAGGAATTTCAGGAGGTCGAGCCAGAACTGCCAGGCGGTTGGCGCGTCATAGGTGAGCGGCGTGCCGGTCATCCAGGCGGCGAAGGCGGGGTCGGCGGCCTCGTTGACGTCGAAGCCGTGGGCGACGCCGGTGTAGCGCGTGATCGCAACAGGGCCGGGGCCATCGGATTTTTCGGCCCAGGCACGGCAAGCCGCTGGCGGGTTGGCTGTGTCGTGCTCGGCGAGCGCGAGAAACAATGTCACCTCGCTGGACCAGACCTGCGGTGCGGGGCAATCAGGATAGACGGCGACGGCGGAGACAAGACCGGGCAGGCGTGATTTCGCCATGACGGCCTCCAGCACGCCGCGCCCGCCACGCCCCCAGCCGACAATGTGCAGCCGGCGCGGATCGACGCCCGGCTGTTCGGCGAGCCGGGCGGCGCTTCGTGCGATCCATTCGGCGATCTCGCGCGGCGGCGCCATCTGCAGGCAGGCGGGATCGCCCTCGGCCGCGCCGCGCCATGAGACGATACCGGCGGCGAAGCCTTCGGCCTTCAGCTGTTCGGCGTAGCGCGTGAACAGGGCCGCGCGTGACGACGCCAGTGGAGCCGTGCAGTCCGGCACGAGAAGCACGGCAGGATATGGGCCTGGGCCATCGGGCACGGTGATGCGCAGCTCTGGCGGCGCTGCGGCCATGGGCGCGGCGAGGACAGGGCCGGGTGCGCTGGCTGTCTGGCAGGCGGCAGCGAGCAGCGCGGCGGCGCAGGCGGCGGCGAGGCGCAGCTTCATACGGCGACGACCTGCTGGTCGATGGCGCCGAAAATGGAATGGCCGGTCTCGTCGTGCATTTCGATGCGAACGCGATCGCCCGGCTTCATGAAGGGCGTCTGGGGTTTGCCCTGACGGATGGTTTCGACGGCGCGCAGTTCGGCGATGCAGGAATAGCCGACGCCGCCATCGGCGATCGGCTTGCCCTCGTCGCCATTCGCGCCGCGATTGGAGACGGTGCCGGAGCCGATGATCGCGCCCGCACCGAGCGCGCGGGTGCGCGCGGCGTGCGCGATGAGGCGCGGGAAGTTGAAGGTCATGTCGACGCCGGCGTCGGCCTTGCCGAAGGGAACATCATTGAGGGCGACGCTGAGCGCGCCGTGCAGGCGGCCTTCGCGCCACGCGTCGCCCAGATCGCGCGGCGTGACGGCGATGGGGGCGAAGGCGGTGGAGGGCTTGGACTGGAAGAAGCCGAAGCCCTTGGCGAGTTCGTTCGGGATGAGATTGCGAAGCGACACGTCGTTGAGGATGACGACGAGCTTGATGGCGGCCTCGGCCTCGGCCTCGCTGGCGCCCAGCGGCACATCGCCGGTGATGACGGCGACCTCGGCCTCGCAGTCGAGGCCGTGGGCGGGATCGGCGAGCGGGATGTTTTCGTTGGGGGCGAGCATGATGTCGGAACCGCCCTGATACATCAGCGGGTCGGTCCAGAAGCTGTCGGGCATTTCGGCGTTGCGCGCCTTACGCACCAGCGCGACGTGGTTCACATAGGCCGAGCCGTCGGCCCACTGATAGGCGCGCGGCAGGGGCGCAAGCGCATTGGCCTGGTCGAACGGGAAGGTCTGGATGCTGCCGCCGTTAACCGCCCCATTGAGAGCGGCGAGGCGAGGGGCAAGGTCGTCCCAGTCGTCGAGCGCCGCCTGGAGCGTTTTCGCGATGCCGTCTGCGTAGGCGGCGCGGGTGAGATCGCGGGAGACGACGGCGAGGCGGCCGTCACGGGTGCCATCGCGCAGGGTGGCGAGTTTCATATGTCGATACCGTTCTTCGCGGTGAATTCAGAGACGGGCGCATCGCCCGTGTTGATGACTTCGGCGGGTTCGAAGATGAGGACTTCGGCCTCCGCATCCGATGCGGTGCGATGTTCGACCCCGCGCGGGACGACGCAGAATTCGCCCGGCCCCATATCGACGATGCGGTCGCGGAATTCGACGCGGAAGCGGCCCTTCCACACCATGAACATCTCGTCGGCGTCGGCGTGGGCATGCCAGGGGAAGACGCCTTCCGTCTTCACCAGCTTGACCTCCTGGCCGTTGAGGCGGGCGGCAACGCGCGGACGCCAGTGTTCCGCGATGAGGCCGAATTTTTCCGCGACGGCGCCGGACTGGATGCCGCTCATCCCTTGGGCTTCCAACTGTCGGCATAGGCGGGATTTTCGACCGACGATGCGCCGGAGAGCACGTCGAGCGGGTCGCGGGTATCGATCATGACGGCGTATTCGTCGGTTTCTGCCTTCGCCGACTTGTACATGTTCTTCAGCGCCTTGGGATGCGGTCCGTGGGTGAAGCCCGAGGGATGGAAGGTCATCATGCCGGCGTCGATGTTGTCGCGGCTGAAGAAATCGCCGGCGTGGTAGAAGAGGACTTCGTCGTAGTCGTCGTTATTGTGGAAGAACGGCACCTTGATCGCCTTGGGGTCGGTCTCGAACGGGCGCGGCGCGAAGGTGCAGACGACGAAGCGGTCGGAGAGGAAGGTCGTGTGGGCCGAGGGCGGCACGTGATAGCGGTGCGATGAGATCGGGCGCATCTGGTCGACATTGATGCGGACGACCGAGAGATCGCCGTGCCAGCCGGTGGCGTCGAGCGGATTCCAGGGATAGGCGACGCGGGAGACCTCGCCGCGCTTCTTGACTTCGACCGTGTACGGACGGTCTTCGGCCTGCTGGGCGCGGAAGGCCTCGTCCATTTCGGGCGTGTCGAGCAGAGCGGGGTCGAAGATCGCGTGGCGGCCGAGCAGGCCCTTGTCCGGCAGGCGGAAATGCGCGTTGCGGGCTTCGATGGTGAGGAAAGCCGAAGGCCCGGACGGTTCGATGCGCCACATCGTGCCGCGCGGGACGACGACATAATCGCCGGCGCGGAGCTTCAGATGGCCGTAGTCGCAGAAGAAGGCGCCGCCGCCCTGGTGGACGAAGAGAATCTGGTCGCCGTCGGCATTGCGGGCGAGGGCCGGCATGGGAGCGGAAAGCTTCCAGAAGCGGATTTCGCAGTGGGCGTTGCCGAGAACCGCGGGCGCGGCCCAGGGCGAGGGATCGGCCTCGTTCAGGGCGGCGAGGTTGAAGGCGCGGGGACGCAGCGGGCCTTCGAAGCTGTCCCAGCCGGTGGGCGGGCGGCGGTGATAGAGGAAGGCGGCCGGGCCGAAAAACCCCTCCTTGGAGATTTCGCGCTCATAGGTGCCTTCGGGCAGGTCGGCATGGGCCTGACGTGAGGCTTCGCCCTCTACCCGGTTCACCGGGATCCAGGTCTTCTCGGCCATGATTGGTCCTCCTGACGCCACTCTAACGGATGACGCCCGGATTCGCAGCTATCGCGCGACCGTCACTTCGGTCGTCTCGCCCTCTTTGATGGTGAAGCCGGCCGTCTTCTCAGGCCCCTCGCGATACGAGACCCTCAGCACGTAATCGCCCGGATTCATCGCCCGCTCGCCGGACTGGGCGTCGATCAGCGCGAAATCCTCAGATCCCGCCGGCGCGACCTGAACGACGTAGGAATCCGGCGCGTCAAACTTGAGCGTGCCTGCGATCAGCTGCAGCCCGACATTCAGTTCATCGCCGGCCTTCACCTCGAACGCCGTCTCGGCCCTCGCCAGTTCGTCCTTTGTGACCGTCAGGACGTATGACCCTTCGGGCAGCACGAAGGTCGGCACCGGCTCGAAGCTGTACGCGAAATAGCTCGTCCGGTCGTCGGCCTTGTAGACGTTCCAGGTCAGCTGACCCCAATCCCTGGATGCCGAACCCTGGATGCCTGCCTGCGCCGCCTCGCTGACGATGCGACCGGCATTCAGCACGACCTCGACCTCGGTGATCTTGCCGGCCTCGACTTTGGCGTCCGTCTGTCCGATGGCGTTGCCGTAGTCGACCGTGACGACGTAGTCGCCGGGTTCGACCTGCTCGCTGAGGACCGCGCCGACATCGCCGGCGACATTCGTGTCGTCGCCCGGCTTCCTGACCGCCCAGCCGATGGCGGTGGTGTAGCCGACCAGCGGATCGCTGTCCTTCGACAGCTTCAACCGGCCGCGCAGGTTTTGCGTCAGGTCGATCTCTTCGGCGGGCGCCGCCTTCGCCGCGCCGCCCTTCGCCGATGCGGCTTCCTGCATCGCGTCCTTGAGTTCCGCCGCATCCGCCGCATCGCGATAGACGCCGCCGCTGACGTCCGCGATGCATTGCAACTGCGCTTTTGCAGCAGGGTCGGTCACGTCGAAGCCGACGACGTGGGCGGTGAAATCGACGCCGCTTTCCTTGAGTGCTTTGGCGACGGCGCAGGGATCGCCGCCGCAGGTCTCGATGCCGTCGGAGATCAGCAGGATCGTGGCGGCGGTCTCGGTGGATTTCAGATCGGTCGCAGCCTTGAGCAGCGAATCGGCGATCGGGGTCTTGCCTTTGGGGCTGAGGTCATCGACGGCCTTGCCGATGGCTGCCGCATCGATGGCGCCGACCGGCGCGACGGTTTCGATGTCCGCGCAATCGCCCTTGCGGCGATGGCCATAGACCATCAGGCCCAGCCTGCGGGCGGGAGGCCAGGCTTCGAGCAATGTGTGAACGGCGCTGCGCGCCGATGCGATCTTGGTCTGCCCGCCGGCGACGCCCCACATGGAGCCGGAGCCGTCGAGAATGATCATGGTGTCGGCGCCGCTTTCCTGCGCCATGACGGGCGCGGTTGTCGTTGCTGCAGCGAGGGCAGCAGCGCAGAGCCATTTCATCATCGATCCTCCACCGCCATCTCAAGTGGCCCGATGGAGAGCGCCATGCCGTCCCCGGCCATGCAAGCGCCGCAACGCCGCAGGCTATTTCAGTTTGATCTCGGCGAGGCGCTGCTGGAGGTAGCCGTCCGCCGTGATGGCGTCCGGGTAGCGGTTCCCGTTGGCGGCCGTGATGGTTGAGGGCAGAGTCTCGATCAGGAAGTCGGGGCGGAAATGGAGGAAGAAGGGCGTCGAATAGCGCGCGAAGCGGGCGCGCTCGGCGCTGGGGTTGACGACGCGGTGCGTGGTGGAGGGCAGGGTGTCGTTGGTGAGGCGCTGAAGCATATCGCCGATATTCACCACCATCGCGCCGGCGGGCGGGTTCACGCCAAGCCAGGAGCCGTCCTTTTCCCTGACCTCAAGCCCGGCCTCTTCCGCGCCCAGCAGGAGCGTGATGGCGTTGATGTCCTCATGCGCGCCGGCGCGGACATGCGAGGTCTCGCCGGTGACGGGCGGATAGTGCAGGAGACGGAGGACCGAGTTTCCGAGATCGACCTTGTCGTCGAAAAAATGCGGGTCGAGCTTCAAGTGCCGGGCGATGGCCTGGAGGAGCTGAAGGCCGACGGCATCGAGCGCCTGATAGAGCGCGTAGATCTTGTCCTTGAAGCCGGGGATTTCGGACGGCCAGAGATTGTCGGCCATGAAACGGGCGAGCGGATGGCCGGCAGGAAGCTCGCGCCCCGTGTGCCAGAATTCCTTCAGGTCGCTCTTCGACGCGCCCTTGGCGGTCTCGATGCCGAACGGGGTGAGGCCGCGCGCGCCGCCGGTGCCGGGCAGGTGGTATTTGCGCTTCACGTCTTCCGGCAGGGCGAAGAAGGCCTTGATGGCGGCGTTGGCGTCGTCGATGAGCGCCTGCGGGATGGCGTGATCCTTGACGCTGGCGAAACCGTAGCGTTCGAACATCTTGCCGAGTTCGTGGGCGAAGGCGACCGGGTCGCGCTCGTTGAGGGTCAGCGAGATCGGGTTGTCGAGAGGGCCGGGCACACGCGTCATCCTGCTGTTGGAGGGGCGTTTTAGGCCGGTGCCGCACTTCCGTCCATGCGCCGGACGGGTAAACTGACGAAAAGTCATTCGGGAAGGATTCGCCGTGAAGGTCAGGGTGCTACTGGGCGCAGCTTTGATGTCGCTTGGACTGGCGCGGGCCGCCAATCCGGACCATGTGCGCGAGGTGCTGGACACGACGACCGTGCCGGCCTGTCCGCGCTGCGACCTGACGGGGGCGGATTTCAGCGGCAAGTTTCTACGCTTCGCCAATCTCTACCAGTCCGATCTGAGCGGCGCGCGGCTCGACCGGGCCGACATGGCGGGGACGTTCCTGGAAGAGACCAAGATGGAGCGGGTCAGCATGTTCCGCACGAACGCGAGCGGGGCGATGCTGAACCGGGCCTCGCTGAAGGACGCCGATCTGCGCGACGTCTGGCTGAACTACGCGCATCTGAAAGACGCCGACCTGTCGGGCGCGGACCTGACGGGCGCTATTCTGAGCGATGCGCAGCTTCACGGCGCGGACCTTTCGACCGCGAAGGGCCTGACCGCCGGGCAGCTGAGATCGGCCTGCGGCGATGGTCGCACGAAGCTGCCGCCCGGGCTGAAAGTTCCCTTTTACTGCAAGGGATAACGCGGTGCGGCCAATTGCGCCGCTGGCAGGTGGTTGGCGCTGCCCGTATACGTTGTCGCACGCGTGACTCACTGTCAGCGTGATTTCGCCACGTTCGCCCGCTAGTCGAGATGCCGGGATGTTCAAGATGCAGACTTCGACGCTGGCCCTCGCGGCCGCTCTCGTTCTTTTCGCCGGCACCGCAGGCGCTGTCGCAGCCGCGCCCAAGATCACCGACGCCGCCTTCCAGACCGAGATCCTGAACGCGCACAATGCCGAGCGGCGCGCGGTCGGATCGCCCGATCTGAAGTGGGACGCCGCTCTGGCCGCAGACGCCCAGGAATGGGCGAACAATCTCGCCAGGACCGGCGCGATGCAGCACGCCTCGCAGCGCGGGCAGGGCGAGAATTTGTACATGAGCGGCATCGGCCGCATGTCGGTGACGCAGATGGTGGGCGGATGGCTCGCCGAGCGCGCCAACTATATTCCGGGCGGCGCGCACCCCAATATCAGCAAGACCGGCAACTGGGCCGATGTCGGCCACTACACCGCACTGGTGTGGTCGGGCACGACATCCGTCGGCTGCGCAGTGGGGCGCGGGGCGAAATACGATTTCCTCGTCTGCCGCTACAGCCCGCCGGGCAATCTGCGCGGACGAATGGCCTATGACGCGAGCCAGCCGCGCCGTGAGGTGGCCGTCGCCGCCGCGAAGCCGGCGCCTGCGCCTGCGCCGGCAGCCGCCGCTGCGGCAAGCGCGCCGGCGCCGACGCCAACCCCCGCCGCGCCGACACCGGCCCCGCACAAGGTGCAGACAGCCGCCGCCACCGCGCCGGCTCCAGCCCCGGCGGCAGCGCCCGCGCCGGCCGTCGTGCCTGTAAAGGTTCCCGAGATTACGGCGGCCAATCCGGTGCCTGTGCCGTCGCCCAAGCCGACGGTCATCGCGCAGCAGCGCGGTTAGGCGTTCGCCGTCCCGACATCCGCTGCGCTGCGGCGGAACGGGTAGGCTATCTGCGCGCCGAGCGTCGCGGGCATCGGCTCGTTGATCCCGATATCGACCGGAGGCCGGCGCGCCGAGACGAAATGCGTGCCGAGCAGAAGGTCGAACAGCATCAGGTTTTCGCCGTAGTTCCGGTTGCCTTCCTCAAGACGCTTTGAGTGATGCCAGCGGTGCAGGGCAGGCGTGTTGAAGACGTAGTCGAGCGCGCCCGTGCGCATCTCGACATTCGCGTGCGTGAGAAGGCCGATATAGGCGGTGATCGCGCTGACCCAGACGATGATGTCCTGGGGCATGCCGCAGGCGAGCGCGATGCCGAGGCCGAAGACGACGCTGACGAGCGTGTCGCCGAAATGGAAGCGGCCCGTGTTCACGAACCAGAGCCGCGTGACCGAGTGATGGACGGCGTGGAAGCGCCAGAGCGGCCGGACCTCGTGGCAGAGGCGGTGCGCCCAGTAGAAGCCGAACTCGGCGATCACGAGGCCGAGCACGACCTGCAGCGCGACGGGCCATTCGCGCGGCCACCACGCCGCCCCTTCATCGCTGGCGAGCGCGCCGATGCCGGTGATCGCCGGGACGACGATGAGAACCTGAACGGCCGACTTGCTGAGGAGCGTGTGCGCGATATCGGGCCAGAGCTGGCCGTCATTGGCGTTCCATGCCGTTTCGTGAGGCATGACGCGTTCCAGCACGAACAGCGCGAGCGCCAGCCCGAAATAGCTGATGTTCAACCAGAGGATCGGCATGTCCGTCGACATGCCGTAGGCGTTGATCGCCATCGCGCCGGCAAGAAGCCCCGGCCACAGCAGATAGGAAAGCGTCCGTCGCATCGTCCCTCGCTGCGCGTCATCCCCCCGGATCCGCGCGGACGAGACTTAGCGCCCTTTTGGGTCTGGTGAAAACCCTGAAGCTTACGGGTGCGCCGCGCGCCATTCCTTCACGGCGGCGAGCGTGTTCTTCACGTGGTCTGCGTAGTTGAGGTCGGTGTGGACGTAGATGATCGTTCCGTCGGGCGCGATGACATAGGATGTTCGGTCTGAGAGTTGGGGTTTCTTTTCCAGAACCGCGTCGAACGCTTTCATCACGCTCTGGTCGGCGTCTGACGCGACGGCGAATTTCGAGCGGCAGGCCTCGACCGAGAATTTGTTCAACGTGTCGATGGGATCGGCGGAAATGCCGATGACGGTGGCGCCGAGCTTTTCGAACTTGGGCGTCGCCTCGGCGAATTCATGCGCCTCCATGGTGCAGCCGCTGGTGAAGGCCTTGGGGTAGAAATAGAGGACGACCGGACCCTTCTTCAGCGCGTCTTCCAGAGAGAAGGTGAATTCGCTGCCGCCGAGCGAAGCCCTGGTGGTGAAGGCGGGAGCCTTGTCGCCGGGGGCGAGTTCGGCGAACGCCGGCGCAGACAGGGCAAAGGCAGCGGCGAGAACCAGGACGGGGCGGATCATGACGGATCTCCGATTGGCATGTTGATCTTATACGCCCGATCCCGGCCTTGTTTCATCAATCCTCGGCGATGACGATGAGGCGGTCGCCCGGTGCGAAAGTGATATGCTCGCCCTTGGGCGGGTTTATGCAGACGCCGGAGCGTTTGCCGCCGCGCCGGGGGCCGATCTGGCCCCGGATATAGCCGATGGCGATTTCATTGCGCCGGGAGGCGGATTCCATAACCGTGTAGAAATTCACCGGCTTTCCGGTGACGACGTAGTCCTCAAGCGGGCGGACGAAGATTTCCGAGCCGCGCTCGTCCAGCAATTCGGCGAAGATGTCGGACAGAAGCTCGTTCTCGGAGGTCTGCGCCAGCATCAGCGAGATGAGGCGGTTGCTGACCACGAAATCGTCGGCGCGGGTGACTTCGGCAAGTTCCCGGTTGCGGATGTCGGCCATCTCGCTGACCACGCTGACGCGCTTGCCGGCCGCATCCGCGATCTGGCGCAGATGCAGGAGCGTCACCAGCGTGCGCGTGTCGGCCGCCTGGGACGACATGTCATCGGCGTAGCTGAGCACCATCACATGGTCGTAGGAGGGGATGTCGAGTTCCTCCAGCACCGTGCGGTCGGAGCTGACGCACGAGGCATAGCGGACATTGAGGAGGGCCGGGTCGATCTCCAGCGCGGAGACGGCGCTGTCCAGACCGGGTGAATCGGCGGCGATGGTGAGGTCCGATCCGGGCGCGACGTAACGCGCAAGTTCCTGGGCGACGGTCGGGCCGCGATGGTTCCAGCCGAGGATGAGCGTGCGCTCCGGCAATTTGGGGCGGGGCGGGGCCGTGACGATATCGGTCGCGTGGATCGATCCCTTGGGCATCGGCTCGACGCGGATGGTGGTGTCGTCCTCGGCGATGAGGATGAGGCGAATGCCGGCTTCGAGGACGGGATTGCCGGACGGGTTCAGCGCGATCGCGCCATCCGCCCGGCAAAAACCGATGAGGCACGAGGCCTGATAGGAATAGACGGCCTCGGCGAAGGTCTTGCCGGCGAGTTCGCCCACGGGGGTCGTGTAGATTTCCGATCCGTCGAAATCGAGCAGTTCGGAATAGACGGCGCTGAGGCCCGACTGCCGGTTCGAGTTGACGATGATCCGCGCGATGAGATCGTCGGCGAGGACGAGCTGAAGCTCCTTGCCGCCGATGACGCGGGCCATCGCGGCATTGCGTCCGTCGCGGATTTCGGCGGCGATGCGATGGGCGCGCTCGCGGCGCTGGGGATCGTGCACCAGCGCGAGGATGGTTTTCACGACGGCGGCGTCAGGCTCTGCGCTTTCGGGCGAGAGGATGACGATGGAGCGCGAGTCCTCGGGGTTTGCGATGGCGATGTCGTTGATGTCGGTGGGATCGCCGCGGCGGCAGATGACGCGCAGGCGTCCGAGATCGGGCAGCTTGGCCGCGATCTCATCTTCCATCTCGACCTTGTCCTTGTCGGCAAGGACGACGACGCGGGGGCGGCGGTCGGAGGCGCCTGCGATTTTAAGCTGGGCGATGATCTCGAAGATCGAGTTCGACCAGTTGTAGATGATGGTGTGATTGGTCTCCAGAACGCGGCTGCGGCCCTTGCGGAGCTGGGCGAGGCGCTCGGAAATGCCGGAGGACAGAATACCGATCAGAGCGGAGAAGATGAAAATGCCCGCGACGGTGACGGCGAGCGCGACGATGCGGTAACCCCAGCCGGTATCGCCGGCCATGGTGCCGGGGTCCATGGTCCGCATCAGCGACTGCCAGAAGGCTTCGCCGAAATCGGGCGAATCCTCGCCCGTGTTCGCGATGCTGAAGGCGTTGATGATGGATGTCGCGAGAAGGATGACCAGCAGCGTGGCGGCGGTCAGCCAGCCGGTGAGCGAGATCGTGCCGGCCGCCATGGATTTGTCGAACAGATAACGAAGCCGTTCGCCGAACGTGACGCGTCGATTCATGGAATCCCCCATTCAGTCCGGTTTATCGCGGCGCAGGGCGTGGGCCAAACACCAGAGAGGCCTCCCCTATCCAGAGGATGGCGTCCGGGAACGGTTGGATCATTCTGCGCAAAGCTAGCGCGGGGGCGCACGGGTCGCCGGGATTTGGCGATCCGGATCGGAAGTGGCAGGGTCAGCGGCCCTGCCATTTTCGTTTCCCGATGCTGTCGCAAAAAGCCCGTTACGCACTGCGTGCGCTCATCTCTCTCGCCGAAGCGGGCGAGGGGGCGTCCATGATGACGGGCGATCTGGCCGCCGCCGCCGCTGTGCCGCGCGCGTTCCTGGAACGCATCCTTTTGGACCTGAAGCGCGCCGGACTGGTGGCATCGCGGCGGGGACGGGCGGGCGGATACGGTTTGGCGCGGCCGGCGCATGAGATCGATTTCGCGGCCATCGTGCGCGCGATCGACGGGCCGCTGGCGCTGGCTCCGTGTGCGAGCCGCACCGCCTATCGCCGTTGCGAGGACTGCGCGGATGTCGAGACCTGCGCGATACGAAAGGCGCTGCTGGACGTGCGGGATGCGACCGCGCTGATCCTGGAGCGCCGGAAACTGGCGGATTAGCCGCCTTAAGGGTCGCTTAATTCCGACTGAATTGATCGACTTTGGTATTCCGCCACTCTCATCAGCATTGGCTGGGGAGCGTGGCATGAACTCGTCGAGGACGATTTGGGCGATGGCTGGCGGCGACAGCTGCTGTTGCGGCGTTGACAGGTCCGGCGCTTGCGGCGAGCGACGCTGCGCTGCGCGAAGAGGTGCGGCAGCTGCGCGAGGAACTGGCGCAGATGCGCGAGCAGCTGAAATCGCTGAAGCAGCAGAGCGGCGCGCAGTTCACTGAAACGCTGCGCCGCCAGGACGAGCAGGTGAAGGTGAAGCTGGATAACGGCCGCCCGACCTTTGAAAGCGCCGACGGCAATTTCACCGCGCAGATCCGCGGCCGCGTGCAGTTCGATCTCGCGGCCTACGACCAGGACGCGGAAGGGCCGCTGGGCACCGACTACCGGCGCGGGTCGGTCGGCGATGCGGCGGAGAACCAGCGGGCGCGCGATCTTTCCAGCGGCGCCAATTTCCGCCGCGCGCAGATCGGTGTCGAAGGCACGTTCTTCAAGGATTTCGGCTACAGCCTCGGCTTCCAGTTCGGCGGCTCTGGCACGGAAGAGGGCGGACGCGTCCAGGACGTCTATGTCGAGTACAAAGGCGTGAAGAACTGGCGCTTCCGCGTCGGTGCGTTCTCGCCGCCGGCCAATCTGGATGACGCGGCGGGATCGGCGGACACGTTGTTCCTGGAGCGTGCGTCGTCTTCTGAAATCTCACGCGCCCTGGCCGGCTCCGAAGGTCGGGCCGGTCTCGGCGTTCTGGGCAGCGGCGAGCGCTGGACCGCATCGCTGGTCCTGACCGGCGGCACGATCGGCACCACGGCGTTCGACGAGCAGCTGGCGCTGGTCGGGCGGACCACCTATCTCGCGATCAACGAGCCGCAGCTGCAGCTTCATGTCGGCGCGAATGCGAGCTGGGTTTTCCAGACGGCGGATGCCGGGTTTGACAACACGCCGCGCTCGCCGGTGCGGCTGCGTGACCGGCCCGAAATCCGGGTCGACGGGACGCGCCTGATCGACACCGGCAATATCGATGCGACATCGGTGCTCGCGCCGGGCGTTGAGGTCGCGCTGCGCTACAAGGCGCTGACGCTGCAGGGCGAGTATTTCTGGTACCTGATCGACCGCCGCCGCCCGACGGTGGGGCCTGTTCTGCCTGACCCGGATTTCTCGGGCTACTACATCCAGGCGAGCTATACGCTGAGCGGCGAGCCGCGGCGCTATAACACGCAGAACGGCGCCTTTACGGGGCCGCGTCCGGCGAAATTCGTTGGCGGCAAGGACGATGCCGCCGGGCTGGGAGCCTGGGAGGTCGCCGCGCGTTACTCGGTGGTGGACCTCGACTACAATGAAGGCGTCGCGGGCGGCGCATTGCCCACGGGCGGCGTTCGCGGCGGGCGGCAGGAGACCTGGACGCTGGGCCTGAACTGGTACCTCAACCAGGCGACCCGTCTGTCGGCTGACTATCAGTATATCGACGTCGATCGCCTCAGCCCCGGTGGTACGGCCTTCGGCGCCGGCGCGGCGACCCCGCCTGCAGGCGCTCAGATCGGGCAGGCGTTCAGCATCTACGCCCTGCGCGCGCAGTTCTCGTTCTGACGGCAATACAGGAGAGACCCATGAAAAAGTTCTGGATCAGCCTCGCCGCTGCGACCGCATTGGCCGGCGCCAGCTTCGCCGCCGAGCTTCTCAATGTCAGCTATGACCCGACACGCGAGCTGTACAAGCAGGTCAACGAAGTCTTCGCGGCCAAGTGGAAGGCGGAGACGGGCGAGGATTCTGAAGATCAACCAGAGCCACGGCGGTTCGGGCAAGCAGGCGCGGTCGGTGATCGACGGGCTTGAGGCCGATGTGCTGACGCTGGCGCTGGCCTATGACATCGACGAGGTGCAGCAGCGCACGGGATATTTCCCGGCGGACTGGCAGACGCGCCTGCCGGAAAACTCGGCGCCCTATACCTCGACCATCGTGTTTCTGGTGCGAAAGGGTAATCCTTGGGAGATCAGGGACTGGGGCGATCTCATCAAGGACGGCGTGCAGGTGATTACGCCGAACCCCAAAACCTCCGGCGGCGCGCGGTGGAATTTTCTCGCGGCGTGGGCCTGGGCGAAGGCGCAGCCCGGCGGCAGCGATGAAACAGCCAAGGCGTTCGTGACCGAACTCTTCAAGCATGTGCCGGTGCTGGATACCGGCGCGCGCGGATCGACCACGACTTTCGCCCAGCGCGGGATCGGCGACGTCCTGCTGGCCTGGGAAAACGAGGCGCATCTCGCGCTGGAGGAGCTTGGCCCGGATGAGTTCGAGATCGTCGTGCCGTCGCTGTCGATCCTGGCCGAGCCGCCGGTGACGGTGGTGGACCAGATCGCGGACCGTCACGGAACGCGCGCGGTGGCGGAGGCCTATCTCAAGTTTCTCTATACGCCGGAAGCGCAGGAGCTGATCGCAAAGAACTTCTACCGTCCGCGTGACGCCGAGGTTCTGGCCCGCCACGCAGCGACCTTCCCGCAGGTGCCGCTGGTGACCATCGCCGATTTCGGCGGCTGGGCGGCGGCGCAGCAGACCTACTTCGCCGATGGCGGCGTGTTCGACCAGATCTACCAACCGGGCCAGCAATAATCGTCTCTCCTCCCTCGTTTGGCCCCAAACTGCGGGCCTCCGGTGTCCGGAGGCCCGCGTCCTTGTTCGCTGAGGCTTATTCTGTGACGCTGAACCCATGACAGCCCTGACGCTCGGCCGTGCGCGGCCCCGACGCCATACCGTGCTGCCCGGCTTCGGCCTCACCATGGGCTTCACGCTGTTCTATCTCTCGCTCGTCGTTCTGGTGCCGCTGATCGCGCTGATCGTGCGGCCCTGGGAGCTGGGCTGGGACGGGTTCTGGAAGGCGATCAGCGAGCCGCAGGTCTGGGCATCGCTGAAACTCTCGTTCGCGGCGGCATTGATCGCGGCGGCGATCAATGCCGTATTCGGACTGCTGCTCGCCTGGGTGCTGGTGCGCTATCGCTTTCCGGGACGGCGATTGCTGGATGCGGCGATCGATCTGCCGTTCGCATTGCCGACGGCGGTGGCGGGGATCGCGTTCGCCACGCTCTATTCGCCGCGCATGGGGTGGCTGGGCGAGCCGTTGAAAGAGTGGTTCGGCGTGACGGTGGCGTTCACGCCGGCGGGCATCGTGATTGCGTTGATCTTTATCGGGCTGCCCTTCGTGGTGCGGTCGGTGCAGCCGGTGCTGGAGGATCTGGAGCGCGACCAGGAAGAAGCAGCGGCGACGCTGGGCGCGAAGTCGCACCAGACGTTCTTCCGCGTGATCATGCCGGCGCTGCTGCCCGCATGGTTCACCGGATTCGCGCTCGCCTTTGCGCGCGCGGTCGGAGAGTACGGCTCGGTCATATTCATCGCGGGCAACAAGCCGATGGTTTCGGAAATTGCGCCGCTGAAGATCATCCAGAAGCTGGAATCCTATGACTATGCCGGGGCTTCGGCTATCGGCGTGACGATGCTGGCGGCGTCGTTCGTGATCCTGCTGTCGATCAATCTGGCGCAGCGGTGGGTGGCCCGCCGATGAGCATCGCATCAAGCATAGGCCGCGCGCTGTTCCGTTCGACGCTGGTGCTGACCGGTGTCGCGTTCGTGACGCTGGTGATCCTGCTGCCGCTGGCGACAGTGTTCGACGAGGCGTTCCGCAAGGGAACGGACTATTTCCTGAAGGCCATTGCAGAGCCGGATGCGGTGGCGTCGATCCGCCTGACACTGATCGTCGCCGCGATCGCCGTGCCGCTGAACGTCATTTTCGGCGTGGCGGCGGCTTGGGCGATCGCCAAGTTCGAATTCCGCGGCAAGGGCCTGCTGATCGCGCTGATCGATCTGCCGTTCTCCGTCTCGCCTGTCGTGTCCGGCCTGATCTATGTGCTGCTGTACGGCGCGCATGGATGGTTCGGGCCGGAGCTGCAGGAGATGGGGATCAAGGTGATCTTCACCGTCACCGGCATCGTCCTGGCGACGATCTTCGTCACGTTTCCGTTCGTCGCGCGCGAACTCATCCCGCTGATGCAGGAGCAGGGGTCGCAGGAAGAAGAGGCGGCGATCACGCTGGGCGCTTCGGGCTGGCGCACCTTCTTCAGCGTGACGCTGCCCAACATAAAATGGGGCCTGCTCTATGGCGTGCTGCTATGCAATGCGCGCGCGATGGGCGAATTCGGGGCGGTCAGCGTCGTCTCGGGCCACATACGCGGTTTGACCAACACGATGCCATTGCATGTGGAGATCCTCTACAATGACTACGACATCGCCGGCGCTTTCGCCGTCGCCTCGCTCCTCGCGGGACTGGCCCTCATCACGCTCATTGCGAAACTCGCGCTGGAATGGCGATATGGCGAAGAACTCGCCGCCGCCCGAAGGCACTGACGCACGCCAGCGCATGACACTGACGATCGACGGCATTACGCGGCGCTTCGGCGCCACGGCAGCTCTGAACGGCGCCAGTCTGACGGCGCCGGAAGGGGCGTTTCTGGCGCTGCTCGGCCCCTCCGGCTCGGGCAAGACGACTCTGCTGCGCATTCTGGGCGGGCTGGACGCGGCGGACGAAGGCGGCGTGACCTTCGCGGGCGAGAACTGGCTGAACCTGACGCCGCAGCAGCGGCGCGCCGGCTTCGTGTTCCAGAACTATGCGCTGTTCCGCCACATGACGGTGGCGAAGAACGTGGCGTTCGGCCTGACCGTGCGTCCATGGCGGACGCGGCCGGGCCGGGCCGAGATCGCGCGCCGGGTGGAGGAACTGCTCTCGCTCGTCCAGCTTGAAGGGCTGGGCGGGCGGTATCCGAGCCAGTTGTCGGGCGGCCAGCGTCAGCGCGTGGCGCTGGCGCGGGCGCTGGCCATCGAGCCGCGCCTGCTGCTGCTGGACGAGCCTTTCGGGGCGCTGGACGCCAAGGTGCGCAAGGATCTGCGCCGCTGGCTGCGCGATCTGCATAGCCGGACGGGCGTGACCACGATCTTCGTGACGCACGACCAGGAAGAGGCGCTGGACCTCGCCGATATCGTGGCGGTGATGAACAAGGGGCGGATCGAGCAGGCGGCCAGCCCCCGCGAACTGTTCGACCGGCCGGCGACGGCGTTCGTGGCCGAGTTCATCGGCGGCGCGGCCCGGTTCGAAGGCGCCGTGCAGGCGGGTGAATTCCGGGGCGGCGGCCTTGCGGTGCGGGCGGCCTCGCAGGTTTATGGACCGGCGGCGGCATTCGTGCGCCCGCATGACTGGACACTGACAGAGGACCGCGGACTCAGCGTGCAGGTGATCAACGTGCTGGATGCAGGTCCGCTGGTGCGGCTGGATTGCCGGACGCCGGAGGGCCTGTTGCTGGAGGTCGTGCTGCCGCATGGCGCTGCGGAGATTTCGCGCGGGCAAACCTTGCGGCTGGAGGCGACGGCGGCGCGCGTTTTCCCGGCCTGACGGTTATACGGGCGCCCTGGCGCCTGGCCGGCTCTTGCCTTCGGAGAGTGGCTTTTCAGGGCGGCGGACTGGAACGGGTCAACTCCAGTGGGCGAAGCCTTACGCAGGCAAGGGCGCGCGGTCATCGCGGACGTTTTGTCGACCCGAAGCGGCCAAACGCAATGCCGATTGCGACAAGAATCATGGCGCTGGCCAGAAGGAAGGTCAGACGCATTCCATCTGCGATGCCTGACGAGGGGGCGTTGGCGAACTCGCCGGTTCCGACGCCAAAGGCGAAGACTGCGCCCATGAGCGATGCTCCGGCGATCAACCCGATATTGCGCGACAGATTCAGTGCGCCGGAAACCGTGCCGCGCCGGGCTGCGGGTACATTGGCCAGGGCGGCTGTATTATTGGCGGCCTGAAACAACTGATATCCCGGCGTCAGCACGATGACGGACAGCAGATAGCCGATGACGCCCATCATGTTCGGCGCGAATGCCAGAAGAAGCGCGCCGGTCGTCAGCAGGATCAATCCGGCGGCGAGTACGCGATCGCTTCCCCATGCATCGACGAGCCGGCCGGCCGGAACGCCGCTGAAGATGGCAATGGCGGGGCCGACCGCCATGACGAAGCCGACCTGTCCTGGTTCAAGTCCAAGACCAAGGCTGAGATAGAAAGGCCCCGCCACGAGCGTCGTCATCATAACGGCCGCTACCAGCACGTTGATGGCAAGGCTGGGCACGAGGCCACGATCCACCACTGCCGATTGGCTGGCGGATCGCGGCGCTCTTCTTGACGGCTCATCCGGCAGCAGCGTGACGGTCAGGACGAGGGCAAGTAAGGCCAGCGGCACTTGCACCCAGAAAATGCCGGTCCATCCCGTGACGGGGATCAGCACGCCACCGAGCGAGGGACCGAGCGCCGTTCCCAAAGCCGATACCGTGCCGAGCAGACCCATGGCCCGCCCGACGCGTGCTTCGCCGGCGGTCTGGCGCATCAGCGCCATGGCGAGCGTCATGAGAAAAGCCGCGCCGATACCCTGCAGTGCCCTGGCGCCGATCAGCAGCCATAGATTGGACGCGAGCGCGCAAAGCACAGACGCCGCGGCGAAGGTGATCAGGCCGCCGACGAGCGCGGGCTTCAGCCCATACCTGTCACCAAGCCGGCCTGCGATGACGACAGAGATCGTCAAAGCCGCGAGATAGGCGACGACCACCGCCTGCACTTGTGCGAAAGGCGCCGAGAATGCCTCGACCAGCGTCGGCAGCGCGATGTTGGCGATGCTGGTGCCGAGCGAGGCCAGGAGAGTCGCCAAGGCCAACGCTGCCGTGACCCCTGTTTTCGCGTTCGCCGATACGGGCTGCCCAGCCTGTTCCATCATCATGTCCTCTTGCCTGAATGGCAGTTCCGGATCAGGTTGCCACTTCAAGTTGACTTGAGTTCAAGCATGAAGTTTCTGGATATCGGAGAGGTCGCGGCGCGAAGCGGAAACAAGCCTTCGGCGCTGCGCTATTACGAGGAGGCCGGGCTGATTTCCTCGATCTCAAGGCATGGCTTGCGCAGGCAATTTCCGCCGGAGGTGATGTTGCAGCTCAAGCTGATCGCCATGGGCAAGGCGGCCGGCTTCTCGCTGGCGGAAATCGCCGGGATGTTCGGCAGCAACGGCATGCCAGACCTGCCGCGCGATGTTCTGCGCGACAAAGCCGATGATATCGACCGGCAAATCCGCGAGTTGACGGCATTGCGCGACACGCTCCACCACGTGGCCTTCTGTCGTGCCCCATCGCATATGGAGTGCCCGAAATTCCGGCGGCTGTTGGAGGCGGCGGGCAGGCAAGAGAAAAAGCGTGGAAACGCTGCCAGGTCGCGGACGAGAGGCAAGCTTCCGCCATCCTAGGGTCTGTACCCAATAAGGTCTAGCGGATTGGGTGGAGTGCTGATTCAAGGTTCCTGAAGGGGGATCTTGGGATGGCACGACGGGTTGAATGGCTGAGCGATGCCGAATGGGCACGGATTGAGCCTTTGCTGCCGCGCGGTCGTAAGGGAGCGCACCGGGTCGATGACCGGCGGGTGATTTCGGGCATCGTGCACATGCTGAAGTGCGGGGCGCGCTGGCGCGATTGCCCGCCGGAGTTCGGGCCGTACACGACGATCTACAATCGCTTCAACCGCTGGAGCCGGCAGGGTTTGTGGCATGAGATCTTCTATGCCCTGACCGGCCACACCGGCATCTACTCCTCGGCCTCGATCGACGCGACGCATGTGAAGGCGCACCGCTCAGCCTCGGGCGCAAAAGGGGGGACTTCGACCAAGCGATAGGTCGCTCACGGGGCGGCCGCACCACCAAGCTCCACGGCCTGGTCGATCATCACGGCAAACCGCGCGTGCTGCTGCTCAGCCCTGGCAACACCAACGATGTCACCATGGCGGCTGCCCTGATCGAAGCAGCCGGGCCATTCACCAAGCTGCTCGCCGACAAGGGCTACGACGCCAACCACCTGCGCCAGTTGCTTGCCCGGCGTGGGGCTGAGGTCGTCATTCCCTCAACCACTTCTCGCCGCGCGCCTATCCCCTACGACAAAATCGCCTATCGCGACCGAAACCGCGTCGAACGCATGTGGTGTCGTCTCAAGGACTTTCGACGGGTCGCAACCCGGTACGACAAGCTCGCCAGAAACTTCCTCTCTGGCGCTCTCATCGCCGCTATATGCGCCTATTGGCTCAATTGAGTCCGGACCCTAGGAAACAGGCGGCAATTCGTTCGCCGGAAAGGCGTCGTGGAACGAAATGGCGGAGCCGGAGGAAAGCTCCGCCAAACCCATTGTGACCATGTTGGCAACTGATGACCCGTTTTCCGCTGATTTATGGCGTGTGCGTTGACCATATTGTCCCTTCCGGTCTTTACTGGCAGCCTCGTGGATTAGGAATGGCATTAGGAGCGGATAGGTTTGGCGGAGAAAAAACTGACCGAGACGCGCGTCCGATCGGCCAAGCCGGGATGGCATGGTGATGGCGGGGGGCTTTGGCTTCGCGTCTCGCCGGCGGGCAATCGCTCGTGGGTCTTTGTCAGCGTGAGGAACGGGCGGCGGCGCGAAATGGGCTTAGGGCCGTTTCAGGGAGCGACCAAGCATGTCAGCCTTGCGGCGGCTCGCGACAAGGCGAAGGCGGTGCGGGAAATTCTCGGGCGGGGCGGTGACCCCTTCAAGGAATTGCCGGAGCGCATCGCGACTTCTGCTCCCAAGACGTTCGGCGTGATCGTGGAGGATTTGCTCGCCGCGAAGACTGCTGACTTCAAGAACGAAAAGCACAAGGCGCAGTGGGAGATGACGCTCCGCGTCTATGCAAAGCCGTTGCATCGCCTCCCGGTGGCAGAGGTGACAGCGGACGATGTGCTGACCATCCTTAAGCCGATGTGGCGCGAGAAGCCTGAAACCGCATCGCGCCTTCGTGGCAGGATCGAAAAGGCGATCGACTATGCTACCGCGCTTGGCCTGCGTTCGGGTGAAAACCCGGCGCGGTGGAAGGGGCATATGGATCACCTTCTAGGCAAGCGAGAGAAGCTCACTCGTGGCCATCACGCGGCGATGCCCTACGCCGATGTGCCGACTTTTGTAGCGCGTCTCAGGGGCGTGGAGGGCTATGGCGCGCGGGCGCTTGAGCTGACCATCCTTTGCGCTACTCGCACCACTGAGACGCTGGGCGCGCAGTGGGGTGAGTTCGATCTGGAGACCGCTCTATGGACGGTGCCGGCAGCGCGCATGAAGATGGCGCGGGAGCATGTCGTGCCGCTCTCCAGTCAGGCCGTGACGCTGCTGAAGTCTCTGAAAGAGAAGGCGCTTGGCGACTGGGTTTTCCCGTCCATGAAGCCAAAGCGTCCGCTTTCCAACATGGCTATGACGGCGGTTCTGCGCCGCATGTCCGTCGATGACGTAACCGTCCATGGATTTCGATCATCCTTTCGAGATTGGTCCGGCGATGCGACCAATTTCCCCCGCGACGTGGCAGAGATGGCGCTCGCACATCGCGTTGGGGATGAGACCGAGATCGCCTATCGCCGCAGTTCGGCGGTCGAAAAGCGGCGCAAGCTTATGGAGGCGTGGGCGCGATTCTGCACAACCTTGCCAAAGACCGGGAACGTCGTCGCGATCAGCAAGGGCGCGGCATGAATCCTCATCCTGGCATCGACGAGCTGCTGGCTGACTATGAGGCCCGATGGGACGAAGGCGACGTTTCCGCCGTAGCAGAAGCCGTCGCTTTTTGCGGCTATAATTCCTATCCTCTGCCGTCGTGGTGCGTCGATCCGTGCATGGAGGCGCTAAGCCTCTACAATGCCGAAGGTGGCAGAGGGCGCGTGAACACGCGCGCTGCCAAATTCGCTGAGTTGCAAAAGAAGCAGCGCCGCCATGCCCTGGTGAAATTGGAACTGGAGTTTTCCCGAGATGCGGGGAAGCCCGTAACGATCGACAAAGCCTGTGAGATCGTCGCCCAAAAGCTCCCGAGCGAAAATGTGTCCGCGCGTGCTGTGCTTAAATCCTATCGGGAGATCGCGGCGACACTAAAAGCGGCGATTTAAGTGTCGGGACGCCGCGTCGCCGGTGTGAAATCTAGGCAACCGCCCAATTCAACCAAGGCGGTACAAATGACTAATCCCTCCCTCATTTCTCTCAATACGGTTTGTGAAATCACGTCCCTTTCGCGCACGACGATCAATCGTGAGCGTGATGCTGGGCGGTTCCCCTCCGCTGTCATGCTGGGTGACCGACGTGTCGCCTTCGTGCGCGCCGAAGTGGAGGCGTGGATCAAATCGCGGATCGCAGAACGTGATGCGAAGGCGGCCTAACCGGTGCGCCGCAATCTTAGCCGCATCTCGCGCGCGTTGGCGGCGCGCTCGATCGCTTTTCACGCGCCACCACGATTGAAAACTGAGAACGCCGCCCCGACTGGCATCGGAAGCGGCGCCTCGGAAGTCCTAGGCGGGACGGTCAAGATCATAGTCCTGACATATCAGGAGTGCAAGCCTATGCGCTGGGTGCGTGCATGAGTGCCGCACTCGCTGAAACGCTATCAATCGTCATCGCGACGCTGGATACAGATGACGCGGCAACGCTCGCTGCGCATGGTGTTTCGCCGGTAGTTCTCGGTCTCGACGCCAATGAATGGGCCGACCGCACAATCATTGAAGCGCTTGAAGGTCAGGACGTCATTCTCATGCCGCCAAGCGAGGCTGAGTTCGACGAATCCATCAACGTACGCCAGATTGTGCGCGATGCGGTCACAGTGCTGGGTCCGCACTGCCTCAGCTTTCGGATCGGCGGCGGGTGGGGCTGGTCGACGCCGGCCGACATTGAGGCTGGCGCCCTCAGCGTAGCCGACTGGTCGAAAGACCGCGCCAAACCGCTGGGCCGATGGACGCCACTCCTTTTCGACGACACGTTGCCAGCAGTCGATAGTGAATGGCTGATCAAGAACGTGCTGCCGGCGCGCGGCGTAGCGTTCCTTTTCGGCCCGTCGGCAAGCGGCAAGACTTTCTGCGGTTCCGATATGGCCGTCCATATCGCCCAAGGCCGCCCTTGGCGCGGGCATCTTACGACGCAGCGCGCGGTGATGTGGGTTGCGGCGGAGGCGCCCCAAGGCATGCGCAAGCGCCTCTTCGCTATTCGGATGCGCCATCCTTCAAAGACGCCGACGCCTTTCGCGCTGTTCTCAGTCACGCCCGACCTGCGAACCGGAATTGTGGATCGGCAAGATCTGGTCGGGGCTGTGATCGAAACTGCCCAGCAATTCGAAGTGCCTATCGGCCTCATCGTGATCGACACGCTCGCCCAAGTGCTCAACGGCGGCTCTGACATCGCAATGGAGGACATGGGGGCGGTGCTGGCGAACGCCCGGGCCATCGAAGAGGCGACAGGCGCGCTGGTGCTGCTGGTGCATCACACAGGCCACAGCGAGCAGGACCGGATGCGCGGTCATAGCTCGATGCATGCGGCCGCAGATGCGGTGCTGGGCGTGAAGGCTGACCCCGAAAGTAAGTCGCGCACGATCACTCTTCACAAGCTCAAGGACGGCGAGTCCGGTGCTGCCTGGGGCTTCGAGCTAGAGCAGGTTTCCCTCGGCACCGATGGTGACGGTGATCCGGTCACGACCTGCATCGTGCAGCCTGCCGATATCGCTGCATCGCCCGCCCGTCCGACGCGCCGCGCTCGATCGCAAGGCGAGATTGACCGGGCGCTGGCCCTCTCAACCCTCTGTGACGTGATTGTGAAGGCAGGCGGAAACCCGCCAGCAGGCGTCACCACTAGCCGTCACCACTCCAAAGTGGTGACGCGAGATAACTGGCGTGACGCTTGTTACGCCAGTGGGTTCAGGGCCGAAGACGATCCTGCGAAGCGCAGAACCGCATTTTGGCGGGCGTCTTCAGCCCTTTGCGATGATGGCGAGGTGATCGAGCAGGGCGGCTTCGTCTCGATAGGCCCGCCGAAATGACCCGTCACCGTCACCATCACAAGCGTCACCACTGTCACCACTTAGTGTCACCACTGTCACCACCACCTAAAGGTGGTGACATGGTGACGCCTGAAGCGAGGCGCGCAGTCCGGAGCGCTTTGACGGCATGACCAACCGGCTCGAATTTCAGCACGCCTTGGACAGGGGCCTTGATGATCTTACGTCGATCCATGGTGAGGAGCGCCGCCTCGCAGCTCGTAAGGCAACTGCGATGGCGATTATCCAGACCGCCCGCGAGGGCCTATCTGGGCGCTCTGCTGAGCAAGAACTGATCCGGGCCATTTTCGAGACGGTTGGGGACCGGGCTTTTACGTCTGGCGAGCTGATCCGATACGTCGACGCGCTGGGCGAGGCTGCGGGAGTGCTCAAACCCGCATTGGACTTTGCGCCCTGCGGCCGGTCGGCGCGACGTCTGGGCAAACTGCTCGACCGCGTGAAGGGCCGGGATTTCGGAGGCCTATCGGTTCACCGCGTTGGGGCAGAGCGCGACGGCGCTGTGTGGACGGTTTCGCGAGAGTGATCTGATGGGTCGGCTCACTCCCGCAGACCCCATGGGCAAGCGCGCCAGGCGCTGGCCATCGTCCGCCCTGAAACCTGATTGGAGGGCCTGATGAGCCGAGTAGCCGACCTGACGTTCGAGTATGAGAAAAATCACCGCGCAATGGATTTCACCCGCTGGGCGAAGTCCATGATGCTTGCCAAGGGCGACCCGTTGCAGGCCCGCGCGCATTTTGAGGCGCAGTTCCCGAAGGCCAAAAACCTCGACGTGATCAAGTCAGCCGTCGCCGCCGGCACGACCACGGATTCAGCGTGGGGTGCGCCGCTGTCGCCGCTCAATGCGCTGGGCGAGGCTTTCGTTGAGATGATCCGCCCGCGCACCGTTCTGGGCCAGATGAGGGGCATTCGCAAAGTGCCGTTTCGGATCACATTCCCTCGCCAGACCGTGACGAGCTTGGCGGCGTGGGTGGGGCAGGGCCGCCCGATCCCGGTCGCGAAGATGGGGTTCGAGAGGGACACGCTGATGCAGTCGAAACTCGCGGCCATCTGCGTCACCACGAACGAGATTGCCTATTCAAGCGACCCCGACGCGCTGCGGCTCGTGGAGGCAGACCTGAAAGCCTCGATCGTCAACGCATCCGATGCCTCATTCCTCGATCCGACGCTGGACGAAGTGCCGGACGTGTCGCCGGCCTCGATCACCTTCGGAGCTGATAGCCTGGCCTCGACCGGATCGAGCGCCGCCCAGATTGAGGCCGACATTGCGGCGCTGTTCGCCAAGGTCACGACCGACCTGACCGATCCCTATCTGGTGATGCGTTCCTCGACGGCGCGCTACCTCGCGACCCTGCGAGCATCGGGCCAGCGCGTGTTCCCGAATATCGGCGCCAAGGGTGGCGACATCTGGGGCGTGCCGGTTCTGATCACGTCGGCCATGCCGACCGTCACCGCGGGATCGCCGCCTGCCGAGACGAGCTACATCGTGTTGCTGGACGCCGCAGAGATTTTATTGGCCGACGACGGCGCGGAGATCGACGCCAGCGATCAGGCCACGATCCAGATGGACGATGCGCCGACCAACCCGCCTGTTGCCGCGACCGTCTTCACATCGCTGTGGCAGATGAACCTAACCGGCGTGCGCGCCATCCGCTTCATCAATTGGAAGCGCCGCCGCCCCGGCGCGGTCGCCTACATCTCCGGCGTTGCATACTGAGGGGGCCGACATGAGCAACATGGCATCGTTTGATCGTTATGTCGCAAAGGTGGTGGGGAATCTTCTGCAGAAGGAACTCGCGCCGCTGATTGCCCGGATCGAAGCCCTTGAGGCCAAGGCCACCGCGCCGACGCGGGCAAAGAAATGAGCGATCACGCGGCGTTCGTCTCGCTCACCATCAAGTCGCTGGACGATGACGCCCGGCTCATAGAGGGCTGGGCGACACGTCCCGAGACCGATCTTGTTGGCGACGTAGTGATGCCGCGTGGTGCGGTCTACACCCTGCCGATTCCGTTCCTGCTGGACCACGACCACAAGCAGGCGGTGGGCGAGGTTGACCGGGTTGAGGTGACGGACAAGGGCATTCGCTTTTGGGCGCACATCAAGAAGATCGCTGAGCCGGGCGAGGTGAAAGACCTCTGCGACAAGGCGTGGAGCCTGATCAAGAACGGCCTGCGCCGGGCGGTGAGCATAGGCTTCAAGGCCGAAGACGCCCAGCCGAATGGCGGCGGCGGCTACACCTTCACCCGCTGGCGCTGGCTGGAATTGTCGGCGGTTTCCGTCCCCGCGCTGCCGAGCGCCGCGATCACTGGCGCGAAGGGCCACGTCATCGGCAAGACGTTCAGGACGATCGAAATGCCTGACCCCGCTCGCGAGGCCGGCGACGCGCTGAGGAAAAGCACAAAGCTGGTTCAGTGGGGCCAGTGCATGAGCCTTCTGGACGAGATGATGGCGGCCACAAAGGCGCACGTCACGCGCCGCCTGGACGAAGTGACCGGCCCGCTGCTGGACCTCGTGAGCGAGCAGGCGACCGAGATCACGGCGCTACAGGCGCGCCTATCCGAGTTGGAGACCGCGAACGATGGAGGCGAAGCCGCATGACGGACCTGACCACAGAGACCGCCTACGCCATCGCGTCCGAAGTGCTGGATGGCATGAGGGAGGTGTTCGAGCGCCATGGCCGGTGGGTTGAACTGGATCACGTCGAACTGAACCGTCATGCCGCTTCGCCCACCGTCGAGATGGTGCGGATCACGGTGCACGATCGCGCAGGCCCACCGATCCACAAGGCCATGATGACGGCTACCGGAGCCGATTGGGACGCCATGGGCAAGGCAGTGTCCGACGCGCTAACGGGCTTGGACTTTGAAGCGGACGACGCAGCGGCTCGGATCAACTGATGGTCAGCCAGCCACACCTCGCCCGGCTCAAAACCGCAGAGAGCTTAAATACGAGGTTTGATTATTTCGGGCGGATTTCCGCCGTTTTTCGTCGTTTTCGAGACGTGATGCGCGCCACGTCTGGATGGGGGGGGGAGTGCGCAAAGTTCCGGCGGCGATCCGGCTGGGACCGGCGTGGGTATCACGCAGAGATTTTTTTCCCGCTGGCAGTTCGCAGGGTGCGAACCGCAAGGGATGGGAACCTGATTTTCTGATGTTTTTTCAATGCCTTGCAATAGGTTCGCAGGTTGCCAGCAACCAACTGCGAACTAGGTGACGGACTCATAATTTCGCAACCAGATGCGGATTGAGGCGAGTTGGACCGACGCCAGGAAGTTGTCGTCTCGCTTATCGTAGCGGGTGGCGACGGCCCTGAAGTGTTTGAGCTTGTTGAAGAAGCGCTCGACAGCGTTGCGTTGGCGGTAAACCCAGGCGCTGAAGGCGAAGGTTTTGACCCGGTTCGGCATGGCGCGGACATTGGCCCAACCCGTGACGGATTGTGTTTTAGGATCAAGGTCTTATCTCAGGGCCGAATTCTGCTGGCAATTTCATAGGGTATCCCCTATATAAATTACCGATGGATTGGGCTTTCCCGGTCGGCATTGGGGTTCTGGTTCGCCGGAGCCCCTTTGTTTATGGAAAGGTCTTCCACTGCCCCTTTTTCCGCCTGAGCGACGTCGCCGCCCGGTTCTCTTGAAGGGGGCGCAAGGCGCGCAATGCTATCGGACGAGCGACCAGGTCGGCAAACTGCAATCCGATGCTGTTGCACGCTTTTTTTTCGAAGCGCGGCAGATACTCAATTACGCTGAAATCGTGCTGGCGATAGCCCCACTGCTCTCGATTTGCAGTGATGCGCCGAAACACTAACTCCAGCGAGCCGTCCTCATTCCTCCCCCTGCCTTCGAACACCACGTGCGCCGACCTTCCGGTCTGGCCGTTCGCGACGAGCGTTTCGTGCAAACTCTCCATGCAGAACAGCAACGCGATTTCATACGGGTTCCAGGGCTTCGTGTAGCGAGCAGTCAGGTTTGCCTTGTTGACGACGGCGCTGTGAATGATGACTGGAGCCTCGTCAATCAGCGTCGTCAGGCGCTCCATGAACTCTGCCCGCACCTCAGCGCTGGCGCGCAAGAAGCTGAAATCGGCTTCTTGCTTTCGAAGTTCATGTTCATGAAATACGACGCCGTCGTGCCCCCAATAGTCGAACTTAAGGCGCTGAAACGCCGGCAAGATGGTCTCGACGTAGTCACATTTCTTGATGACGCAGAACGCCAACCCAAACATCGGAAACGCCGGGTCGATGTTCTTGAGGCCATGGTCGCCCGTCTCATCAGCAAAAACGATGTAGTCGGACCAAGCCATCTAATCTCCCTCGCTGCGGAAGCCTAAGTCTATCAAAAAGAGGCGGGGCAAACGACGCTAATGCCCAACCGCGCCATCCGCCGGCGCTGCTGACAGTTCACCTATCGCTCTAAGTATCCGCCGCCATGTCGTGAGCCGATCGGAACGCTTCAACCGTTGCCCATAAAGTCGCCGGTTAACTTGAGCTTGCCGGGCTTCTTAAGTGCGTGCGTAACAAGAAGCCTGATGGCTTGTGGGCGGCTGAGCGGCTGCTTCTGCTTCGCGATCCATGCGTCGAGATCAGCAAGGGCCTCGGGCGACATACGAACGCCGATCAATTGCCCCACGCCGGTTGGGGCAGGGCCGCGCCGTTTCTTTGTTATCAGAGTTTCTTGCTTCGCCATTTGAACCATGATAACACAGTTTCAGCCGAGCGGGAAGGTGGAAGCTCCCGCGCCCGGCCTAACCTCAACCCGATCCTTAGGAGATCGCGTCATGGCTAAGCGCCAAACTAGCACGAGTCCGAGACTCGACCGAATTGCCGGAAAGCCCACGTCGTGGAAGCCCGAACCGCCCAAGCCAGTTCAAAAAACCATATCGCACCCCATGTGCTCCGAAGGATGTGCGCCGTGTTCAATTAAGTGCGGCGTGACGGTTAGTTTTTGGTCGGTGAGCAATAGGAAACGCCAAGAGCTTTTGGAGCAGGAGCCTGTCGAAAGTTCGCCGGACTGGCCAGCTTGGGAGCAGGCGTTTCGTGAGGTCGATGACCGAGCAGAACGATACGCCGATGAGTGGCGTGCTTTGCGGGATGCGTGGAAGTCAGGCGGGTCAGAAGCCGCTGTCCAGTGGCCGGCGCACATGAGTTCTTTGGGGGTGCACTGATGGCACGCCCGGAAGTCGCCGCCGCTCTCACTCCTGCTGAACGTGTTCTGGTCGTCGCTCTCGGACGAATGTTCGAAACTGCGGACGCGGAGCCGGTTGAAGGCGGAAGAGTCGCGATAGTCGTTTGCGGGTGTCTATTCGATGCTTTCCTTGGTGCGCTCGACGAGGTTGAAAGCGGCGATGGTCGCGAGCCTGACTTGGCTGATTTCGAGGATGACGGGACGACCGAAGCCTCTCTAGGCGCGGTCGAGAGTTACGTGACCGCGCCCGGCTGGGAGGCGACCTACTGCATACCAAGTGTCTCCCAGGAGCATTGGGCGCAGGGAGACGATTCGGATTTAGAGATCGAGAACGAGCATCACGATCCGGCAGAGCACGCGCTAGGCGAAGGTTCAGCGTTCGAAATGAGCCATGTGCGAGGATCGGTTTGGCATTAGGAATGGCGATAGGAAAGATGCTCATCCGCATCACGAATATCTTGCAAAATCAGATACTTAGTCTTTGAAAGTGGCGGAGCCGGAGGGATTCGAACCCTCGATACGGCTTTACAACCGTATGCCGGTTTAGCAAACCGGTGCCTTCAGCCTCTCGGCCACAGCTCCGCAGAAGCGCCCTTCTAGAGAGGCGAGCGGCCCCTGTCGAGGCCGGAAACGAGGCGCATCACGAGAAGGACGCCGCCGCCGGCGGCAAGCACGGCGAGGCCCATGACCGCGCCGAAGCGGCCATACTCGGCGCTGACATATTCAAGGCTCGACCACATCATGAAGAGCGATGTCGCGGCGAAGACCAACGGCAGAAGCGGGTAAAGCGGGGTCCGGAAGGGGCGGGGCGCGTCCGGCCGGCGGAACCTGAGGACGATCACCGAGAGGCCGCTGAGCGCCATGAAGAGCCAGAAGACGGGCGCGGTGTAGTCGACGACGGCCTGAAACCCGTCGAAAGATGCCGCGCCGTAGCCGACCAGAAGCAGGGCGACGGCGCTTTGCGCGAGAATCGCGCGGGCAGGGATACCGCGCGCCGCGTCCCAGCGACCGATGCGGGAGAGAAGCGGGAAGTCGCGGGCGGCGGCATAGGTGGTGCGCGCGCCGACGACGATGGTGGCGTTGATCGAGGTGATCGTGGCGAGCGCGATGGCGATGGCCGTGACGACGCCGGCCGCGCTGCCGAAGGCGCGGTCCATGAGGTCGGCGGCGGGGGCGCTGGACGCGGCGAGGCCTTCGATCCCGAGGCCGCGCCAGAAGGCCCAGTTCACGGCGAGAAAGAGGGCCGTGATGGCGAGGATCGACCAGACAAGCGCCTTCACCATGCCGCGGCGTTCGTCCTTCACCTCGGAGGACATGGTCGCGATCTCGGACCAGCCGCCAAAGGCGAGGAGAACGAAGACGAGCGCAAGGCCGATGGCCGGTGGGCCGCCGGGCTGCGGTGCGCCGTCGAGCGTGACGGGCGGCGTGCCGGTGACGACGAGGATGATGCCCGCAGCGACCATGATGAGGACGCCGGCGACCTCAAGCCCCGTGAGCGCGTAGTCCGCGCCGGCATTGGCGTACATGCTTTTCAGATTGAAGAGCGTGAGGATGGCGACCGAGCCGAAGGCATAGAGCGCGGGGCCGTTGGTTCCCAGATCGATCACCCGGTTGGCATAGTCGCCGAGAACGAAGCCCAGCAGAGCCAGCGAGCCGGTATTGATGACTGCAAAGCGCGACCAGGCGAAGAGAAAGGCGAGCGGCCGGCCATAGGCGGTCTTCAGGAAGTGATAGTCGCCGCCGGCATTGGGGAAGGCGGTGGCCAGCTCGGCGTAGCAGAGCGCGCCCGCCATCGAGATGAGGCCGCCGGCCGCCCAGGCCGCCATCAGCCACCAGAACGAGCCGGTGCTGTCGGCGACGACGGCAGGGGATTTGAAGATGCCCGCACCGACGACCATCGCGACCGCGACCATCACCAGATAGGCGACGGTGACGTGGCGCGTGGGCTGGGCCGCGAATCCGGGGTCGGTCTCGGTCTGAACGCTCATGCGCTAGAGTGGCGCGGCATCAGAACGAGACGCAATCGGCGCCGTCGACACGCATGACGGAAATCTGGTCGTAGCGCGCCTTGTAGGCCTCACGGACGGACTGGATGCTCGCTTCCGCAGCGGCGGAGGGCGCGTACCAGATGAGCAGAACCTTGCTGTCGAGCCGTGCGATGCGGCCGTCTGCCGGGACTCGCCACTGGCCGTAGGCGTCGAAGGCGGTCAGGCCGTCAGGGAAGCGCGGGGTCACTTCCTTTTCCAGGAAGGCGCGCCATTCGTCCTCGCTGATGCGGCCGCCGCCCTTGATATCGAGACCGAAGATAAGCTCGACGCGGGCCATGGACGAGGCGCCGGCCGCGCAGGCGGACGAGGGCGGCGCGGCCTTCGGGGTGGCGCAGGCGGCGAGCGCGGCGGCGAGAAGCGCCGCGCCCGGTTTCAGAACGTTCATGTCCAGTCCGGTCAGAAGGAGGTGCGGATGCCGGTGTAGAGATAGCGCCCGTTCATGCCGATGGGCGAGAGCACATCGTAAGGCATGTTGCCGAAATAGCTGATGTCGTCGATCGACGGGTCCGGATAGTTGTCGAACAGGTTCGACGCGCCGGCGTAGATTTCGACGTTGGAATTGATGCGCCAGCTGCCCTCGACATCGACCTGCCATTCCTGGCGATAGGTCTGTTCCGGCTCGTATCCGCCGCCGAAGTTGAAGATACGCGTCGCCTCGCCATAGCGCGTGACGCGAACGAGGGCGCTGAACTCCTTGTCGGTCCAGTCGGCCGTAAGGATCAGCTTCGACTTCGGCGCGGCGTCCTCGATCGTGTTGCTTTCCTCCACGCCGATCACGGTGACCGGGCCGAGATTGCGGACCGCCTTGATGCGCGTGCGGGCATAGGAGAAGCCGGCCGCCAGGTTCAGCTCGCCGTCGAGGACTTCCTGGAAGTTGTAGGTCGCGACGACATCGATGCCGTTGGTTTCGGTGTCGATCGCGTTGGTGAAGAAGTTCACCGCCGTGATGTTGCGGGCATCGAAGAGCGGCTGGATGAGGACCGGCGCGCTGTCGCGATCGATGCGCTCGCTGAGCGTGATGCGATCATCGACGCGGATGTGAAAGGCGTCGACCGTCAGCACGAACTCGCCGGGCAGATCGACGGTGAAGCCGCCGCTGACGTTGAAGGCGCTCTCCGCATCGAGAGGCTGGGCGCCGAGGGCGATGGCTAGCGGATCATCGACCGGCAGGGTGGCGACGGAGGTGAGCTGTCCGCCTGACCCGAAGCTGGTGGACGAGGTGGCGAAGCCCACCTGGACCAGCGAGGGCGCGCGGTAGGAGTTCGATACCGAGGCGCGGAAGGCGATGGCGTCGGTCGCCTGCCAGCGGATCGCGGCCTTGCCGGCGAGCGTGTCGCCGAAGTCGGACGAGTTCTCGAAGCGCGCGGCGAGGTTGACGAAGACGCTCTCCGACAGATCGGCCGAGATCTCGGCGTAGAGGGCGATGATATCGCGCGAGATGTCGCGGGTTTCTTCCGGGCGCAGGCCGCCGCCGGCCTGGGCGCCGATGGCCTGCGTCGCGGCGAGCGGCCCGGCGGCGTAGGAGAGCGGGTCGCCTTCAAAGCTCTGGAAGGCCTCGCGGCGATACTCGGCGCCGAATGCGAGTGTGGCCGGCGCTTCCAGGCCGATGTCGAACTCGTGGCTCGCGTCGGCGTTGAGGGCGAACAGTTCGTTCTCGAATGCCCCGGTGAAGAAGCTTGTCGGGCTGGTGGGACCAAGCGAGGGGTTGAGCGTGTTGTAGACGCCGCCCTCGAAGCGGTTGCGGCCGTAGTTGGCGCTGAGATCCCAGACGAGCGCGCCTTCGGTCGAGCGGACGCCCGCGGCGAGCGCGATGTCCTGGTTGTCGCCGGTGGTGATCGGGCGATAGCCGAGCGGATTGATGGCGATCAGGTTGGCGCTGCTGACGGGATAGCGGAAAAAGCCGGTGCCTTCCGCGTAGCGATCATTGAACGTGCCGAACGCGTAGAGATCAAGCCCGCCTTCAAGCGGCGCCTCGGTATTGAACCAGAGATTGAGATTTTCGCTGGCGCCATCGCCCGGCTTGAAATTGCGCTGGCCGCCGACCAGCGGAATGTTCGCCGGGTCTTCAAAGAACGGCACCTGATCGAAGCCCGCGCGATTGGTCTCATCGCGGTCCTTGTACTCCGCGCCGAAGCGGAAGAAGCCGCCGGCCTCGCCGATGGGAACGCCCATCTTGGCCTGCAGCACCCAGGTGGCGCCGTCCTCGATATGCTGATCGGTCGGATCGAAATCGGTGACGTTCAGGCCGTAGGAGGCATCGACCTCGACGCCCTCCGGGGTGTCATCGAGGATAATGTTCACGACGCCCGCAATCGCGTCGGAGCCGTACTGCGCGCCGGCGCCGTCACGCAGAACCTCGATGCGCTTGATGGCGTTGGAGGGGATGGAATTGAAGTCGACGGGCGCCGTGCCGCGGCCGGTCTTGGCTTCGGTGGTGGTGATGCCGGTGGTGTGACGGCGCTTGCCGTTCACAAGAACCAGAACCTGGTCAGGGCTCATGCCGCGAAGCTGCGCCGGGCGAACGATGTCGGCGCTGCCGGAGTTCGACTGGCGCGGGAAATTGAACGACGGCACAAGGTTCTGAAGCGCTTGTCCGACTTCGCCGCCGAGCGCGCCGGAGCGGTCGATCGCGTCCGCATTGATGATGTCCACCGGCACCGGTGTGGTGACGACCGTGCGGGCCCGGTTGCGGGAGCGGGCGCGGATGCCCGTGACCACGACCTCTTCGTCGGCTTCGGCCGCTGTTTCCGCTGACGGGGCGGGCGTGCCCTCAACGGGAGCCGAATCCTGCGCGTGGGCGGCGCCGAACGCCAGAAGGGCCGCGACAGCGCCCCCGGCCAGAAGGACGGTACGAACGGAACTCGACTGCATGATGCCCCCGCAATGCAACAGTGTGATATTCAGGTCTCTACTTCCTGCCCGACGCCGTGCGAGGCGTAAAGTCAGCGCCGCTAAACCATGGATCAAGCCCGGTTCCCGTCACGCCCCCAGTTGCCAGCGGGAACAAAGCAGCGCAATCTTTCCTCCCGCGGGTGGAACGGACGCCGGCCCGCATCAGTCGTCCGCATCCCGCAGCTAGCTGGGAGGGCCGCTTAAAGGGCGGCAGTTGCGCATGACCGTTTCGCTGATCTTGAAGTCGAAGGGTTCTGACGTCATTTCCGTCAAGCCTGACAGCATGTTGTCGTCCGTCGTTGAGACTCTTTCATCACGCAAGATCGGGGCTGTCCTGGTGCTGCACGGTGACGGACGGGTGGCCGGCGTGCTGTCGGAGCGCGACGTGGTGCGGGCGATGGCGCAGCATGGCGCCGAGGCCCTGTCGATGCCGGCCTCCGCGTTCATGACAGCCGAGGTGGTCAGCGCCGGGCCGCACAACTCCATCGGGCGCGTCATGGAGAAGATGACCCATGGCCGGTTCCGGCATTTGCCGATCATCGAGGACGGGCGCCTCATTGGCATCATTTCGATCGGCGATGTGGTGAAGAAGCGGATAGACGAGGCGGAACACGAGGCGCAGGCGCTGCGCGAGTATGTGACGCAAGCCGGGTAGGGAACATCCGCCTTTCTCAGCCGTTGGTTTCCCTGTGCGGGTCACCGCACGGAGGACAGGCTGATGCTCAAACAGATATTTGCGGCGGTGCTGTCGGCGGCGTGCGCGGTTGTTCCCGCTCTGGCCTCAGAGACGAAAGCCGACCGGGCGAGTATCGACCGCGTGATGGCGGACTGGACGCCCGAGGCGCGCGCGGATGCCGAGAAGCTGATGGCGCGCTATGGTTTGCCGGACCGCGTGACCGAGACGATCCTGATATGGGACGTCCAAAGTGCGGCGCAGCAGCAGGCGATGGTCGACATGACAGGTGGCGGCCGCACGACGGCTGAAGCGGGCGATGATGGCTCGGGGCCGTCTCGCTAGTTGCGCGAACCGCGCAGTTCAGTGGCGATGGTGTCGGCTTCCGCTGTTTCGACGGGCGCGTTGAGCGGCGTCCTCGCCATCACCTGATCGGTCTCGTTGCGCGCCCGCTCGAACGCCGCGAGCGCTTTGCCTTCGAGCGGCGTATTGGTGTCGAGCTTGACGCCCTTCGGGTTCACCTGCTCGCCATTGATGACGATCTCGTAGTGCAGATGGGGGCCTGTGGACTGTCCGGTCGAACCGACATAGCCGATCACCTGGCCCTGGCTGACGCGAACGCCCGCCTTGATGCCGCGCCCGTAGGCGGACATGTGACCATAGGCCGTCTCGTAGTTGTCGGTGTGACGGATCTTCACATAGTTGCCGTAGCCGCCAGTGCGGCCGGCGATTTCGATGGTGCCGTCACCGCTGGCGAGAATGGGCGTGCCTTCAGGCGCCGCGAAATCGATGCCCTTGTGCATCTTGGAGTAGCCGAGGATCGGATGCTTGCGCATGCCGAACCCCGACGAGATGCGCGCGGATTCGATGGGTGTCCGCAGCAGCGACTTCTTGATGCTTTTGCCGTCGGCCGTGAAGTATTCCGGATCGCGGCCCGGTTCGCGCTGGTAGCGATAGAGCGGCATGCGTTCGCCATTCAGCGTGAGCGCGGCGAACATGATGTCTCCGGACTTCACGGGATTGCCGAACTCGTCGAAATAGCGCGTGAAGAAGACTTCGAAGCTGTCGCCCGCGTGAATGTCGCGCTGGAAATCGACGTCATACGAAAAGAGATACATGAGCTGCGAGGTGACGCGGTCAGGCACACCGGCAGCGGAAGCCGACATGAAGAGGCTGGCGTCGATGACGCCGCTGGCGCGATAGAGCTGCGCCGACAGTTTCTTCTGGATCGTCTCGGCGGCGTAGGCGCCGTCGGCGCTGCGGCGCGCAACGACTTCCTTGTCGACGTCGGGCTTGAAGGCGAGCGACATCAGGCGGACGCGGCCGGACTGGTCGGCGAGCAGATCGCGGCTCTGCGGCACGGGCAGGGCGGCGGCCCGGATCGGTGCGTTGCCCGCATCCGGCACGCCAAGGGTCACGGTCAGGCGAAAGCCCTGGCGGATCTGGCGCGGATCGTAGACGGCAGAAATCGCCTTCACGGCGGCGATGGCGTCGTCCTTGGTGGCGCCGGCCGCCTGCAGAAGGCTGGATAGCGTGTCACCCTCGGCGACGGTGAGGACCTGAGTGTCGATGCCGGCATAACGGCGGTCGTCAGGGCCTTCGATGCCGGCGTAGAGCGAAGAAAGTTCGTCGCCAAACGGCTCTGCGTCGTCCATTTGCGGACGGGCTGCGCCGGCGATGCTGAGATCTGCGGGGCTGACAGTGGAGATGAGGCGGGCAGGGCCATTCGGCGCAAGCAGCGCCCAGGTCAGGGCCAGCCCTGCCACTGTCACGGCGCCGGCCGCGCTGGCTGCTGCGAGCCACCGCTGGTCGGCGGCCGGTCGCGCCGGCGCCGGCAGGCGATTTTCCAATGCGATCAACGCCAAGGCGAATCTGTCCCCAGGGCAAACAGGCCCTCTGGGAGCTATCTCTGCCCCGAGCCGGTTGGCAAAAGGTTAATTTCCGCAAACGATGTTGAACACGAAGTTTAAGACCCCCAGAAATCAAGGCCGATTTTCGGACGCCGGCGCGCGATATCGCGCTTGACATAGAAGCATCACGGGCATAGAAACCGCGTCCCGCCCGACGGAAGCGTGTTTTTCAGCACGAAGCCCCGCGGTGGTCCGGGTCGACCGGATTTCTCTTTTCGCCGCTTTTGCGCGCATCGGCGCTCGCCGATGGGGAGAAGTTTTGTCGGTCCAC
>JASGHF010000001.1:2792500-2793790 GCA_047602465.1 Micropepsaceae bacterium | reverse complement strand
TGCCAAACGATGCCGTCGATATGGACTCTCGGGCATCATCAGCCTGTTATCCCCGGCGTACCTTTTATCCGTTGAGCGATGGCCCTTCCACGCGGGACCACCGAATCACTATGACCGACTTTCGTCTCTGCTCGAACCGTCGCTCTCGCAGTCAGGCTGGCTTATGCCATTGCACTCTTGAAGCTGATTTCCGACCAGCTTGAGCCAACCATCGCGCGCCTCCGTTACTCTTTGGGAGGCGACCGCCCCAGTCAAACTGCCCACCATGCAAGGTCCTGGCCGTGGTTACGGCTCAGTTAGACGTCAAAGAAAGCAAGGTGGGATTTCAAGGGTGGCTCCACAAAGGCTGGCGCCCCTGCTTCAAAGCCTACCACCTATCCTACACATGCCGTCTCTAACGCCAATGCAAAGTTGCAGTAAAGGTGCACGGGGTCTTTCCGTCTAACCGCGGGAACCCCGCATCTTCACGGGGAATTCAATTTCGCTGAGTCTGTACCGGAGACAGTGGGGAAGTCGTTACGCCATTCGTGCAGGTCGGAACTTACCCGACAAGGAATTTCGCTACCTTAGGACCGTTATAGTTACGGCCGCCGTTTACTGGGGCTTCGATTCAAGGCTTGCACCTCTCCTCTTAACCTTCCAGCACCGGGCAGGCGTCAGACCCTATACGTCGCCTTACGGCTTCGCAGAGCCCTGTGTTTTTAATAAACAGTCGCCACCCCCTGGCTTGTGCCCCCACCCCCAGCTTGCGCTGAAGATGGGCCCTCTTCTCCCGAAGTTACGAGGGCAATTTGCCTAGTTCCTTCGGTACAGTTCTCTCAAGCGCCTGAGTATACTCAACTAGCCCACCTGTGTCGGTTTCGGGTACGGTCTATATGGAGAGGCTATTTCCTGGAACCCTCACCCCCGCCCACCCAATCCAGTAAGGGCAGACAAAAGATCGGATCCGTCACTCATCTCCAGGCCCACGACTATTAACGTGGTTCCCATCGGTTACGCCTTTCGGCCTCACCTTAGGGGCCGGCTAACCCTGCGCAGATTAACTTTACGCAGGAACCCTTGGGCTTTCGGCGAGAGGGTCTTTCACCCTCTTTGTCGCTACTCATGTCAGCATTCGCACTTCCGATACCTCCAGCAAACCTCGCAGTTCACCTTCGCAGGCCTACGGAACGCTCCGCTACCGCTCAACATTGCTGTTGAACCCGCGTCTTCGGTGCATGGCTTCAGCCCCGTTACATTTTCGGCGCAGAGACCCTCGACCAGTGAGCTGTTACGCTTTCTTTAAATGAT
>JASGHF010000001.1:0-2787500 GCA_047602465.1 Micropepsaceae bacterium | reverse complement strand
CGCAGGTCTTCATTTCGGCATCTGCCTTGTGATGGCGCTGGCCTTCTGCATAGCCAGCCTCGCTGCGCCCGCATTGCGGCGCTGGTGGTTCATCACCGGACCCATCTATGGCGCCGGCCTCTACGTCTTCATGAACTATGTCGTGCTGCCGCTCTCCGCCCTTGCGGTGACCAGGTATCCGGAAGGCTGGCGCATGATCGGCGAACTGGCGAGCCACGTCCTCGGCGTCGGCCTCGTCATCGCCGGCGCGGCCCGCGCCGTGATGGGCCGGCGCTAGCGCTACGCCTCGACATCGATGAACTCGAGCAGATCGCCCGGCTGGCATTTCAGCGCACGGCAGATCGCGTCCAGCGTTTCGAACCGTATGCCCTTCACTCTGCCTGTGCGCAGCAGCGAGAGATTGGCCTCCGTGAGGCCGATTTCGGCGGCGAGGTCCTTGGCGCGCATTTTCCGCAACGCCAGCTGGACATCCAGACGGACGATGATCGCCATGGCTCAGACGAACTGATCGTGTTCGGATTTCAGCGCACCCACCGCGCCGACGGCATCGCGCAGCCCCCGGCCGATCACGATCAGCGCGACGCCGAGACCGCCCAGCACCACCGGCATCGGCTCCAGGTTCAGCTCAACCACGCCACGCTGATCGAGCCAGTGCAGGATCGTCGGTGAGATCACCACCTCGAACGCCGCCGCCCAGGTCATCGACTGGCCGATCTCTCCCACCAGGGCCGCAGTCGAAGGCGCCCATAATTCGCCCTTGCCGAGCCGCGCCAGATAATCCTGCGCGCACCACAGCGCCCCGGCCAGCGCGATCGCCGGCGCGGCGCGCAGCGCCTGGCGCAGAAAGGCATCGACGCCCTGCCAGAAGCCGAAGGTCTCGCCTTTCAAATCACGCAAGGCTGCGGTGCTTTTGATGCCGACGATCCCGATCTCGGTCACGATCAGGATGACCGCCAGCACGAAGGCGGCGTAGACCCAGGGATGAAGGCGTTTGGCTTCGGTCGCCGCACGCGAGGCGGCATCGGACAGGTGATCGGCAGACATGAGCGTCCCTTACTTAAAGGCAACGATCAATTATCGTGTTACGATAATTAGTCAAGTCTCTATTGAAGGCCGCTACTCTGCTTCCGTCGGTTCTGCCGTCTCAGCGTCGGCCGGCTCCGGTTCGGCAGGCGGCGCGTCCGCTTTGTCCTTGCTGGTGTAGTAGGCGATGTTCTCGCGCCATCTGTCGGCCCAGTCATAGCAGAAGCGCACCGTGCGCTCGTTCTCGATCCACCAGGCATTGGGCGTGCCGCAATTGGTGAACTGCAGCGTGATGTCGCCATTGAGACGGAAGGTCGAGGAGATCTGCCTGGCGATCGCATCGCCGATCCCTGAATAATAGAGCACGTTCGCGATCATCGCGAACTTGTCCTCCGCCTTGTCCCAGACGACGTTCACATTGCCGGTGGGCGCCTCGTCTTCCGCGAGTTCATTGCCGCCCATCATCTCGTCCCATGCGGCTACGGTGCGTTCGTACTCATACGGGCAGTTCTTCTGACGGTCTTCGGGCAGGCCGGCCTCGTCCGCGGTTGCCTTCCACCCTTCAGGGTCGCTGCCGACCAGAAGGCAGATGATCTGATAGCCGCGCTGGCTTTCCACCGAATGCGGACCGTAATCGTAGAGGCGGTCGACGGCCTCGTTGTTCGTCTGCTGGTCGAACCAGGCATTCGCCGCCTCGGCGATCATGTTGTCGAGCGTGTCGTCGTCCTCATCCGCGATCATGTAGAGTGTCGCGAAGCTGTCGACGGCATCTTCGGGCTTGCCCAGGACCGGGAGCTGAAACTCCGAAACCATCGCGTGACCGAACTCGTGATAGAGGATGAACGTCGCGCTCCCCAGCACATAAGTCGCGGCGCGCTCGACCTCTTCCTGCGTCAGCGTGCTGCCCTCCGGCTCCGACCAGGCCTCAAGGCCTTTGGCATAGACGTCGGCGAAGTCGATGCCGCTGTCGTCGGCGAGCGCCGGCGCGCAAAGACACGCGGCCAGAACGGCCTGCGCTGCGGCCCGGGTGAGACGGTTCATGTGTGGCCCCCAATATCGACCCACAAACACATAGCGCGCCCTTTCGGGCGCGCTACGCGGCATCGGGACGCGGGTTTCCGGTGCGTTTAGTGGACGCGGCGGCTGGTCGATGCCGTCGGCGCGTGGCGCGACGGCGCGTCCTCATCCGCCGCGAAGCTGACGCCGTTCAGCGTCAGCCCGTGCTCGCCGGCCGAGACCTCGACCTTCGCGCCGTCTGCTACCTCGCCCTTGAGGATCAGCTGCGCCAGCGGGTCCTGAAGCGCCTTCTGGATCACCCGCTTCAGCGGACGCGCGCCATAGACCGGATCGTAGCCGGCATTCGCCAGCCAGGCCCGCGCCTTCTCGTCCAGCGACAGCGCGATCTTGCGGTCGGCCAGCAGCTTCTCGAAACGGCGCAGCTGGATTTCCACGACGCCATCCATCTGCGCGCGGCCAAGGCGGCGGAAGAGAATGATCTCGTCGATGCGGTTCAGGAATTCGGGGCGGAAGCGCGAGCGCACCTGCTCCATCACCTCGGCGCGCACCGCCGATGTCTCCTCGCCTTCCGGCTGGCTCGACAGAATGTCGCCGCCGATATTGGAGGTCAGGATGATCAGCGTGTTCCGGAAATCGACCGTGCGGCCCTGACCGTCGGTGAGGCGGCCGTCATCCAGCACCTGCAGCAGCACGTTGAAGACATCCGGGTGCGCCTTCTCGATCTCGTCGAAGAGGATCACCTGATAGGGACGCCGCCGCACCGCTTCGGTCAGCGCGCCGCCTTCCTCATAGCCGACATAGCCCGGCGGGGCGCCGATGAGCCGCGCGACCGAGTGCTTCTCCATGTATTCCGACATATCGATACGCACGAGCGCGGTGTCGTCGTTGAACAGGAACGCCGCAAGCGCCTTGGTCAGCTCCGTCTTGCCGACGCCGGTGGGGCCGAGGAACATGAACGAACCGATCGGCCGGTTGGGGTCCTGCAGGCCCGCGCGGGCGCGCCGCACGGCGTTCGACACGGCATGCACCGCGTCTTCCTGACCCACGACGCGCGCCTCCAGCCCCTCCTCCATGTGGAGCAGCTTCTCGCGCTCGCCTTCCAGCATCTTGTCGACCGGAATGCCCGTCCAGCGGCTCACCACGCCGGCGATCTGCGATTCCGTGACCGCTTCGTTGGCGAGCGAAGCAGATTTCTGCTCTTCAACCGTCTTCAGCTTCTTCTCGAAATCGGGGATCACGCCATAGGCCAGTTCGCCGGCCCGCGCGAGATCGCCGCGCCGCTGCGCCTGCTCCAGCTCCAGCCGCGCCTGGTCCAGCTTCTCCTTGATGCCGGTCGCTTCTTTCAGCGCGTCCTTCTCGGCGCGCCATTTGACCGCGAGACCTTCCGACTTCTCGTCGATCTCGGCGATCTCCTTCTCCAGCTTTTCCAGCCGGTCGCGCGAGGCCGTATCGGTTTCCTTCTTCAGCGCCTCGCGCTCGATCTTCAGCTGGATGCCGCGGCGATCCAGCTCGTCCAGCTCTTCAGGCTTGCTGTCGATCTGCATGCGCAGACGCGAGGCCGCCTCGTCGACGAGGTCGATCGCCTTGTCCGGCAGGAATCGGTCCGAGATGTAGCGATCCGACAGCGTCGCCGCCGCCACCAGCGCCGCGTCGGAAATCCGCACGCCGTGATGCAGCTCGTACTTCTCCTTCAAACCGCGCAGGATCGAGACGGTGTCCTCCACCGTCGGCTCACCGACGAAGATCGGCTGGAAGCGCCGCGCCAGCGCCGCGTCCTTCTCGATATGCTTGCGATACTCGTCCAGCGTCGTTGCGCCGACGCAGTGCAGTTCGCCGCGCGCCAGAGCCGGCTTGAGCAGGTTCGAGGCGTCCATCGCCCCGTCCGCCTTGCCCGCGCCGACCAGCGTGTGCATCTCGTCGATGAACAGCACCACGCCGCCCGCGCTCGCCGTGATCTCGTTCAGAACGGATTTCAGCCGCTCCTCGAACTCACCGCGATATTTCGCGCCGGCGATCAGCGATCCCATGTCGAGCGCCATCAGCGTCTTGTTCTTCAGAGACTCCGGCACATCGCCATTGACGATGCGCAGCGCCAGACCCTCCGCGATCGCGGTCTTGCCGACGCCCGGCTCGCCGATCAGGACGGGGTTGTTCTTGGTGCGCCGCGCCAGCACCTGGATGGTGCGGCGGATTTCCTCGTCGCGCCCGATCACCGGGTCCAGCTTGCCGTCGCGCGCCGCCTGGGTCAGGTCGCGCGCGTATTTCTTCAGCGCGTCATAGGCGTTCTCGGCCGTCGCGCTGTCGGCCGTGCGGCCCTTGCGCAGATCCTCGACCGCGCGGTTCAGCGCCGTCGGGTTCACGCCCGCCGTCTTCAGAATCTTCTCGGCTTCCGTATTCGGCGTCATCGCCAGCGCCAGCAGCAGCCGCTCGGCGGTCACGAAGCTGTCGCCCGCCTTCTTCGCCAGGCTCTCGGCGGTATCGAAGACCTTGGCCATCTCCGGCGCCAGGTACACCTGGCCCGCCCCGCTGCCTTCCACGCGCGGCAGCTTCTTCAGCGCCGCCTCGGCGCCGTCGAGCGCCGCCTTGGCGTTCCCGCCGGCCGCATTGATGAGGCCGGCGGCCAGCCCCTCCTCGTCATCCAGCAGCACCTTCAACAGGTGCTCGGGCGCAAACCGCTGATGCCCCGAGCGCAGGGCAAGTCCCTGCGCCGACTGCATAAAACCGCGCGACCGCTCGGTATATTTCTCGAAATCCATCTGTCCCTCCAAATGAGCGCATCCGCCTTTGGCCGCCCCATACGGGCGCAGCACGACGGGCCTCGAAGACCTTTTCCGATGTGGGGAGAATGCCCCCTTTCCGCAATGGGTTCCGTGCCGGACCATCGCCCGGCATGCGGCATCGGGACCGGCCCATTCGCCCGCCAATCGGCTACAACGGCGCCATGCCCCATGTCGAAAGCCTCTATCGCTACCCGGTCAAAGGCCTCTCGCCCGAAGCGCTGAGTACCGTCACGCTCACCCCCGGCGAGACCTTCCCGCATGACCGCGCATGGGCGATCGAACAGGGCGCGCCGCAATTCGATCCCGACGCGCCGCGCCACTTCCCCAAGATAAAATTCCTGATGCTGATGCGCGACGAGAAGCTCGCCGCGCTCGAAACCCATCTCGACGATGAAACAGCCACCCTCACCATCAAGCGCGGCGGCAAACAGGTGAGCCGGGCGCAGCTCTCCACCCCCGTCGGACGCGGCATCGCGGAGCAGTTCTTCGCCGCCTATCTGGGCGCTGCGTTGCCCGGCAAGCCGCGCGTCGTCACCGCGCCCGGCTTCAACTTCACCGACGTGCCGCAGAAATACATCTCGCTCATCAACCTCGCGAGCGTGCGCGACGTCGAGCGTGTCGCGGGCGCTCCGGTCGATCCCCTGCGCTTCCGCGGCAATATCCATGTCGAGGGGCTGGAGCCCTGGGCCGAGAAATCCCTGACAGGGCGCACATTCGCCATCGGTCCTGCCCGCGCCACCGTCGCCAAGCAGATCGTCCGCTGCGCCGCCACCAACGTGAACCCGGCGACCGCCGAGCGCGACATGCGCCTGCCGCAACTGCTGGACGAGGCCTTCGGGGCCAATCTCTGCGGCATCTATCTCGACGTGATCGAAGGCGGCCGCATCGCGCCGGGCGACGAGATCAGGCTGATCGACTGAAGGAGACGACCATGCGCCGTTGGCTGGCAATCGCGGCTTCATGCGCCGCCCTTTCAGGTCTGGCTCGCGCCGAAGACCTCGCCGATTGCAACGGCGCTGCGTTCCGCGCCGCGATCGGCGCCGACGCGGCCTTCAAATGCGCGGAGCTGTCCAGGGACAGCTACACCGCTAACGGCCAGACCTTCACGGTCCGCGCCATCCGCGACGGCTCGACCGACCCGCAATTCGTCGCCCAGCATGCCGAGGAAACCGCCGACGCGATGCTGTCGGCCCTCTCGGTCTTCGACGACCTCAGCGCCCAGTTCGGCTTCGAGTTCGGCCATGTCTCGGTGCTGATGATCGATCCGAACCGGACCATCGGCGACATGAAGGGCGAGAAAATCTCCGGCGTGTTCGCCGACGCCAACGCCAGATCATTTCCGCGCGAATGCATCGTGCGGATGAACATTCCGCTGAACGACAAGTCCGGCCTCGATGCGCTGCGCAACACGGCCGCCCACGAGCTGTTCCACTGCATCCAGGGCTGGAGCTATCCCGCCGCCACGCAGCTGGGCGGTTCGGAGCAATGGTGGGTCGAGGGATCGGCCGAGTTCTTCGCCAGTCAGGTCCAGATCGACACCGCGCGCATGGAGACGCTGGGCAGCGCCTTCATCGGCGAGATCGAGAAAACGCCGCTGACCCAGACGCCCTATCGCAGCGTCGTCTTCTTCGCCTGGCTGTGGTCGCAGGGGCCGGACAAGATGGCCGCCTTCTTCAAAGGCCTCGCCACAAGCCCCGGCGAAACGCTTCAGATGGATACGACGGTCGACTCCATCGGCGAAACCACGCTTCAGCTTTTCGCCCAGGCGCTCGCCGACGGCACGATCGCCATGCCCAGCGGCTACACATTTCCGGCCCTCCCCGAACAGGTCGAAACCACCGCGATCGACGACGACCAGAAGCAGATCGAACTGCCGCTCAAGCGCTTCACGCTGATGCGCCACGCCCTGCACTTCGCGAACGGCACTTATAATTCATGGTCGAACCCCACGATCTACAAGCGCGAACAGTCCGGCGGCCCGTGGTCGGAGCTCGACCCGATGGAGAAGATCGAGGGCGAGTCCTGCAAGGACATCCGCATGCTTCTCACCGCGCATTTCGCGACGGCGTCCTACGCCGACAAGATGTCGATCGTCGCCATGCGCGCAAAGGAGTGCCTCGACTGCGTGAAGATGCCCAAGGTCGACCAGTGCGTGGTGGGCAAGTGGCGGATGTCGAACGAGGCGCTGCTGACCTATCTCCAGGCGACCAACGGCCAGCCGCAATCGACGAATTTCAGCGGCGTCGGCGGCACCGCAATCCTCGTCTTCGACAAGAACGGGGCCGCGCAATTCGTCGTCGAGGGCCTGAAGATCGGCGCCGAGGTCCGCATGGCCGAGGGCAGCGACGACCAGGCCATCATCAATGTCGAGGCCAACGGCATCGACAGCGGCGAATGGGGCACGGATGAAGGCGGCGCGATGAACTACTGCGCCAAACAGGCCAGCATCGGCTTCAGGATTCGCGTCGAGCTGCCGAACGGCTACACGCATGAAAGCGAGCAGGACGGTATGCTGGAGGATTCCATCTGGACCTATAGCTGCAGCGGCGACGAGTTGCTGCTGCGCTATACCGGCCCGAATGTGCTGCCCGACGGCGTCGCGCCGCGCTGGCAGCTCACCCGCATGCCCTGACGCGCCTCAGACGACCGGCTGGTCGTCCTCAACCGGCGCTTCCGAGCGCACCACCGTCGACTCGACGGTCGCGCCGGCTGGCTCCTGCGGGCGCTCGCCCTCGGCGCCTTCAACCGGCTCGGCCGGACCGTGCGGCTGTCCGTAACGGCCGTTCTGGTTCTGCTGCTGGTTGTGCTGTTGCTGCTGGTTCTGCGGCTGCTGCTGCGGCATCGCCGCCTGCGCCGCCGCGATGATGCGGTAATAATGCTCGGCGTGCTGGAGGTAGTTCTCCGCCATCACGCGATCGCCCGACGAGTTCGCGTCGCGGGCAAGCTGCAGGTACTTTTCATAGACGTGCTGCGCGTTGCCGCGCACCTTCACGTCCGGACCTGTGGATTCAAAATTCCGGTGCAGGATGTTCTGCGGCTTGTTGTTGTTATTCCCGCCGCCGCCACCACCGCCGCCGCCACCGCGATTGCGGTTCCGGCCACGCTTGTTGAACCCACCCTGTTGAGGCCTCATGTTCAAGGCACTCTCTCCTCTAATCGATGACGTCAGGGGTTGATCAGCCTCTCGCGCGGGACACGAGCCTGATCCCGCGAAAACAGCGGCATCGGGCTTCAAGTCAGGTCCAGCGGTCGTTTGTGCTGTCGTTTAGGGCCGGTCGCGTTTCGGCTGCGCCTTATGCCCACTGCCTTTTCGGCAGCGGCAGGATACGCGGCCACGTCCGGCCTTTCCCCTGCCGATGAATTTAGTCCGTTTCGGTCCGCCGTCCAACAGGAAAATCTGCAATATCCACAAGGACTTGTGGCCCCGCCGCCCCGGCCACGACCCGCTCGTGCCCTCCAAGATCGCGCCGAGTCGCCGTGTAGGGGAGGCCCGAGGCCCGCATCATCGCGGCGACATCGCCCGCCTGCCCGGCCCCCACCTCGAACAGCACGGCCCCGTTTTCCGACAGGCGCTGCCCCGCTACCGACAGGATCGCGCGATAGGCGGCAAGGCCGTCCGGCCCGCCATCCAGAGCCAGGCGTGGCTCGAAATCGCGAACATCGGCGTCCAGCTCCACGATCTCGCGGCTGGGAATATAGGGCGGGTTGGAGACGATCAGGTCGAATTCGCCCGTCACATCGCTCCACCAGCTCGACTTGGAAAACCGCGCCCGGTCGCCTGCCCCGGCGCGCAGCGCGTTGCGCCGGGCGATCTCCAGCGCTTCATCGCTGACATCGACGCCCACACCTTCGGCGCGCGGCAATTCGGTCAGCAGCGCCAGCAGGATCGCGCCCGTGCCGGTGCCGAGATCGAGAATTCGCACCGGCGCCCGCACATGGCCGACGATCTTCAACGCGGTCTCGACCAGCGTTTCGGTATCCGGCCGGGGGATCAGCGTCGCGGGCGACACTTCCAGCTCCAGCGTCCAGAAATCGCGCCGTCCGGTGATATAGGCGAACGGTTCGTGTCCGGCCCGGCGCTCCACCGCTTCGGCGAACCGCGCCGCCTCCTGCGGGCCGACCGGGCGATCCGGGATCAGCGCCAGCTCCGCCGCCTCGACCTCCAGCACATGCGCCAGCAGCAGCCGGGCCTCGCGCTGCGGCGTCTCCAACCCCGCCAGCATCAGCTGCGTCGCCGCCTTGGCGATCAGGGCGGCCGCCGTCGTCACGCCTGCCCGTCGAGCGCCGCGAGCCGTGCGGCCTGATCGTGCTCGGCCAGCGCGTCCACCAATTCGCTCAGGTCGTCGCCCGTGATCACCCGCTCCAGCTTGTAGAGCGTCAGGTTGATGCGGTGATCGGTGACGCGGCCTTGCGGGAAATTATAGGTGCGGATGCGCTCCGACCGGTCGCCGCTGCCCACCTGGTCCTTGCGGTCGGCGGCGCGGGCGCTGTCCACGCGCTGGCGCTCGGCATCATAAAGACGCGCTTTCAGCATCTTCATGGCGATCGCCTTGTTCTTGTGCTGCGACTTCTCTTCCTGGGACGCCGCGACCACGCCGGTCGGAATATGCGTCACGCGCACCGCCGATTCCGTCTTGTTGACGTGCTGACCGCCCGCCCCGGACGCGCGATAGACGTCGATGCGGAGATCGCTCTCCTTCACCTCGATCTCCACGTCCTCCGCCTCCGGCAGCACCGCCACCGTCGCGGCCGAGGTATGGATGCGGCCCTGCGTCTCCGTCTGCGGAACCCGCTGCACGCGGTGAACGCCGCTCTCGAATTTCAGCTTGGCGAAGACGCCCGCCCCTTCGACCAGCAGGATCGCTTCCTTCATGCCGCCGAGATCGCTCTCGCTGATCGACATCACCGTCACGCGCCAGCCCTGCAGCTGCGCATAGCGCCGGTACATCGCGACGAGATCGCCCGCGAACAGCGCTGCTTCCGCCCCGCCCGTCCCGGCCCGCACTTCCAGGATCGCGCTGCCCTCGTCCGCCGCATCGCGTGGGATCAGAAGCAGTTTCAGCCCGCGCTCCAGCTCCGGCAGTTTTTCCTTCAGGCTCAGCAGCTCTTCACGCGCCATCGCCGCCATTTCGGCGTCGCTGTCGCCGGCCATCGCCTCCAGCGAAGCGCGTTCGTTTTCGGCGGCGCGGTATTCGCCCAGCGCATCGGCGACGGGCTTCAGCTGCGCCCGTTCCTTGGCGAGCTTCACCATGTCGCCATGGCCGGCGGCGAGCTGCGCTTCGATCTCTTCAAAGCGCGCGGCGATACGATCGATCTGTGCGGTCGGCAGCATGCGCGGGATTTAGCTTGCGCGGATTCAAAGCGCCACGCCTCTTTATGGGCGCCCGCCGCCGATCAGCGCATGGACGAAACGGCGCAGCACGTCGCGGGCGGCGTCATCGCTCAGCCGGGGCGTGGGCGCGCTCCGGTCGATCGCCAGGCCGTTGCGGAAGGCGACGAAGGCGACGGCGGCGGAAAACGGGTCGTCGACCTGCCGTCCGGCGAGCGCGGCCAGGCGCACGACAACATCGGCGACGCCGCGATATTGCGTGTCGAACAGCGCCGCATAGCGCGCGGCGAAGGTGGATGAGCGCGCCGCCTGGAGCGCGAATTCGATCGACAACAGACACCACATCTGGTCGTCGCCATCGCGCGCATAGCGCTCCGCAATCAGGCCGATCGCCGCCTCAGGCGTCAGAGCGCCGTCGAGCAGCCCCCCGCCGGCCGCCAGTTCCTGCGCCATATGGCGCTCCAGAAGCTCCAGGAAGACCGATTCTTTGCTGTCGAAGTTTGAATAGAACGCGCCCTTGGAGAAGCCCGCGTCCTCGGCGATCGCATCGATGGACGCGCCGCCATATCCGGCCCGCGAAAACACCTTCGCTGCCGCCGCCAGCAGGCGCTCGCGCGTCTGCTCCTGACTCTTCTCGCGGCTCAGTCTGGGCATGAAACCTCCATGGGCGAAGATACCGATTGACTTTTGAATACCAAGTAGTATTTGAATATCAGTACGAACTTGGAGTTATGACATGAGCGGCAAGACCGTATTCGTGACCGGAGCCACCGGGCTGCTGGGCAACAATCTCACGCGGGAGCTGCTCGCGAGGGGCGCGCGCGTCCGCGCGCTCGCCCGCTCCAAGGAGAAAGCGGCGCGCCAGTTCCCCGGCCTCGTCGGCGATGCGCTCGAGATCGTTCAGGGCGACCTTCAGGATGTCGCCGGCTTCGCGGACCGGCTGCGCGGCTGCGACATCCTCATCCACACCGCCGCCTATTTCCGCGACAGCTACAAGGGCGGCAGCCACCGGGGGGCGCTGACCCGCACCAATGTCGACGGCACGCGCGCGCTCATCGATGCCGCCTACGCGGCGGGCATACGCCGCATCGTCCACACCTCCTCCATCGCCGTCCTCAAGGGCGAACGCGGCGCGCTGGTCGATGAGACCATGCTGCGCAACCCGGCCGATGCGGACGACTACTATCGCAGCAAGATCATGTCCGAGCGCGTCGTGATCGAGGCGCTCGCTGCAAAGCCCGACCTCGACGCCTGCTTCGTCCTGCCGGCCTGGATGTGGGGACCGGGCGATGCCGGGCCGACCTCCGCCGGCCAGACCGCGCTCGATTTTCTGCACCGCCGCCTGCCCGGCATCCCGCCGGCGACCTTCTCGTTCGTCGACGCCCGCGATGTCGCAGCCGCGCTCATCGCCGCCGCCGAAAAGGGACGGCGCGGCGAACGCTATCTTGCCGCCGGACGCAGCCTGTCTCTTGCGGAGCTGTTTCCGAAGCTTGAGACCGTCACCGGAATTCCCGCGCCCAAACGCCGCCTGCCGTTGACGCTGCTCTATGCGATCGGCGGCGCGCAGGAGATCTTCGCCCGCCTCACCGGACGCCCCGTGCTGCTCAGCTGGGCCGCCGTCAAAGGGCTGGCGGCGGAAATCGGCCGCACGAATTTCAGCGCAGCGAAATCACAGCGCGAGCTCGGGATCGCCTTCCGGCCCATCGAGGAAACCCTGCGCGACACCGTCGCGTGGTTCCGCGCCCAGGGCCTCGCGCCGAAAGCCTGACGACCTCACGCCGCAACCGGAGACCAGACATGACCGACAGCACCCTCACCCCGGCCCAGGTGGTCGACGCCATGCATGCCGCCTTCCGCCGCGGCGACCTCGCCGCCATCGCCGCGCACTGGGCCGACGATGTCGACTACCGCGCGCCGGGCGTCGCCTTGCGCGGCCATGCGGCCCGCGTCGAGGCCGAGACGGTGTGGCTCAACGCCTTCAGCGAGAACGGCGTGGACACCTATGCCCGTTTCGAGAAGGGCGACGAGATCGTCGATTTCGCCATCATGTCGGGCCGTCACACCGGCCCGCTCGCTTTGCCCGGCGGCGCAACCCTGCCGGCGACGGGGGCCGCATTCTCCGGCCCCTATGCCGCGCGCTACACGATCCGCGACGGAAAAGTCGTGACGCAGGAAGTCATCTATGACCGGCTGACGCTGGTCGGCGCGCTCGGCCTGCCGGGCGCCTAGGCCGCGCCGCGCGTCGCTTCGATCTCGGCGGCTTTCTGCTCGCACAGCGCCACGATGTGATCGACCAGATTCTCGTTGGGCAGTTTGTAGGCCTGCTTGCCGCCCAGATAGACCATGCCGTGGCTGCCGGTGCCCTTGCCGAGCGAGCCGCCGCCGGTGAAGCCGATATCGGTCTGTGTCGCCTCGCCCGGTCCGTTCACCACGCAGCCGATGATCGAAAGGCTCATCGGCGTCGAGATATGCTTCAGCCGGTCCTCAAGGATCGCCACCGTCTTGATCACATCGAAGCCCTGCCGCGCGCATGAGGGGCACGCGATCACGTTCACGCCCCGGTGGCGCAGATTGAGGCTTTTCAGGATATCGAAGCCGACCCTCACCTCTTCCACCGGATCGGCCGACAGCGACACGCGGATCGTATCGCCGATCCCGGCCCATAAAAGGTTCCCGATCCCGATGGCCGACTTCACCGTGCCGGGGATCATCCCCCCGGCCTCCGTCACACCCAGATGCAGCGGATAGTCACAGGCCTCGGCAAGGCCGTTATAGGCCGCCACGGCCAGGAACACGTCCGACGCCTTCACCGAAATCTTGAACTCACGGAAGTCGTTGTCTTCCAGGATTTTCGCGTGATTCAGCGCGCTTTCCACCATCGCCTCGGGGCATGGCTCGCCGTATTTCTCCAGCAAATCCGGCTCCAGACTGCCCGCATTGACGCCAATCCGCATCGAGCAGCCATAATCCTTCGCCGCCTTCACCACCTCCCGCACCCGCTCCCCCGAACCGATATTGCCGGGATTGATGCGCAGGCACGCAGCGCCCGCCTCAGCCGCTTCGATGGCGCGTTTGTAGTGAAAGTGGATGTCCGCCACGATCGGCACGCGCACCGCACGCACGATCGACTTCAGCGCCCTGGTGGATTCCTCGTCCGGCACCGAGACGCGAACGATATCCGCGCCCGCTTCCTCCAGCTCTTTCACCTGACGGATCGTCGCGCCGGCATCGCTCGTCAGCGTGTTGGTCATCGACTGCACGCTGATCGGCGCATCGCCGCCCACCTCGACGCTGCCGACGCGGATCTTGCGGCTGACGCGGCGGATGATCGTGCGATAGGGCCTGACGGCGCTCATCGCGGTCTCACTCGATCGGGGTCGGCGTGGGCGTCGGCGCAGGCGTTGCGGCCGGCGGCGCTGCTTCAGGCGCAGGTGTCGGCGCGGCCGTTGGGGCAGGCGTCGGCGCGACCGTCGGTTCCGGCAGCGGCGCAGCGCCATAGGCTTCCGCCGACAGCGCGAAATCGGTGACCGGCGTGCCGTCCGCACCGGCGCGGCCGATGAACTCGCCATCCAGCAGGATATCCAGCGCGCCGCCATCGCTCGCCTGCATCACCAGATTGCGCCGCGCCGGCACGCGGTAGGAATCTCCCACCGCCAGGTTGCGCGCGATATAGGGCTGGCGCGATTCCGGCCCGGCGATCTCCAGCCGCGTCTCGCGGCGCGCGATGAAGACGATGCGCGCATCGCGATTGCTCTGGCCCATGGCGCGGCCGGTGGCGGCCTGCGCAGTCTCGCCTGCGGCCGGGGCGACGACACCGCCGGGACGCGGCGTGGGAGTCGGTTCTGGCGTCGGGACCGGCGTAGGCGCCGGGGTCGGCACGGGCGTCGGGGTGGCAGCCGGCAATGTCGCCGGCTCGTCGCCGTCGGGCTGCGGCGTTGTGCCGGCCGGCTCGACCGGCGCTTCGGCGACGGTCGGACCCAGCGGACGCGATCCGCCGATCCAGCCCGCCTGCACCGCGAGATACCAAGCGCCAGCAACGGCGCCGGCAAGGCACAGGAGGATCACCCCGACCGACACGATCGAGATGCGCTGCTCGTCTTCCGGCACCGGAATGGCGAAATGGCCCTGCGGCTCCAGCGCCGCCAGCTCCGCCTTGTAGCGGCGGACGACATCGGCGGTGTCGAGGCGCAGATAGTCGGCGTAGGAGCGCACGAAGCCGACGGCATAGGCCTGCCCGGGCAGCTGGTCGTGGCGCGACTGCTCGATGGCTTCGACCAGATCCTTGCGGATGCGCAGCACCTGGCTGACCTGACCCACGGTCTCTCCGCGATGCAGGCGGATGGCGCGCAGTTCCATCCCGACGCTCTCGTCGGAAATTCCCGGCGCTTCCTTCACATCCTTCAGATTGAGGCGGCGGCTACCTTGGGGCTGGCCGTTTTCGGACGACACGATGCGTTACTTACCCTGGCTGGGGCGCGGCCTGCGCGCCCGGCAGACGGCCCCGAAAGGCCGTCCTGTCGGAATTTGGCGGTCACATAACCCCGGCGAGCGCTGCGATGCAACGAGAGCCGCCACAAAAGCCGGGAAACGGCCATATGGAGAGGGGTTGTTTTCGCTTTTCCAGCCCTCCCTCCTTCCCCTGCAGGTCAGCGTCCGGGGGAGAGATGGAGATTATCGGAAAATAGTCACAACCGGCCGGTCAGGTCCGATGCGTTTTCCCGCATTCATTCGGCCTTCGTCGTCCCGACCTCTTTCAGGCGCTCATCGAAGACCGGAGCGAGATCGTCCACTGCAAGCCAGGTGACATGGTCGCCCGAGCAGGTGCCGGTCGCGTTGCCGCCCAGCAGGAGTTCGTACGGGTCCGTCTCGATCACCGCGAACGCGGCCCAGACCGCCTCCTGACCCGCAGGCACGATCTCCACATCGCCGCACAGCAGCAGTTTTTCGCTTTTGTCCCGCGAGATGAAGGTGCCGGCGCGCACATCTCGGAAATCCCTGGGTTCCGATCCGTTCGCGACCAGATCCCTGACCGCGAGATCGATCAGCACAGCTGTCCGCTGTTCGATCGCGGCGTCTGCGGCGGACGCCACGCCGAGAAAGGGCAGCACCGCCGCGAAGGCCATGGATACAAGACGTTTCATGACCTGTCCTATTCCTCGACTGCCGTGACGGGGCGGTCGTCGCCGCGCGAGGATTCGGCGTGCCAGACGCCGTTTTCGTCTTCCCATTCGATGCTGGCCGATTTGGCGTCGGGCAGCTGCTGTTCGATGGCCGCGCGATGGGCGGCATCGACGGCTTCGCGCCTGGTCGGGAAGGGTTCGGAGAACACGCCGCCCACGGTATAGGCCCAGCCCCCGTCATGCTCGACGACACGGTACGTCACTTTGCTCATCAGATACCTCCGGCGCTTGCAGACATCAGATGAGAATGCGCTGTACGGAACGCAAGTTCCAGTTTCAGCCGAGCGCGATGTTCTGCCGCTCGCAGAACGCCTTGAGCGCGGCGCGCAGCGAATGGCCCGGCTCGTCCAGCCGCTGGTTCAGGAACGCGGCCAGCTTGTTGGAATCGGCGCTGCGGATCGCGGCCTTCACCGGGCCGATGCCGTGCGGCTGCATCGACAGGCTCGAAATGCCCAGGCCCACCAGCGCCAGCGCCTCCAGCGGACGCCCCGCCATCTCGCCGCACACCGCCACCGGTTTGCCGGCGATGGCGGCGGCGTCGATCACCGATTTGATGAAGCGCAGGAAGGCGGGCGACAGCGCATCGTAGCGGTTGCCGAGGCGCGGATTGCCGCGATCCGACGCGAAAAAGAACTGCATCAGATCGTTGGTGCCGAGCGAGATGAAGTCTGCCACCGCCAACAAGGCGGGCAACGAATACCCGAGCGAGGGCACTTCCAGCATCGTGCCGGCGCGAACCTTGGACGGCAGCGTCTGCCCCGTCTTCTCCGCCCGCCTGATTTCGCGGTCGAGCAGCTTGCGCGCCTCCACGAATTCCGCGACCTCGGCGATCATCGGGAACATGACGTTGAGCGTGCGCCCCGCCGCCGCCGCGATCAGTGCGCGCAGCTGGTAGCGCAGCAGCGCCGGGCGATCGAGGCTGATGCGGATCGCCCGCCAGCCCATGGCGGGGTTCTCCTCCGCATCGAGATGCATATAGGGCAGCACCTTGTCGCCGCCGAGATCGAGCGTGCGGAAGATGACCGGCCGCTCGCCCGCAGCATCCAGCGCGCGGGCGTAGAGTTCGGTCTGCCGGCGAAGGCTCGGCAGCCGCGTCGTGATCATGAAGGGCAGTTCGGTACGGAAGAGGCCGATGCCCGCAGCGCCGGTCTCATCCAGATGCGGCAGGTCCACCGCGAGGCCCGCATTCAGGTTCAGCGCGATCGCCCGCCCGTCGCGCGTGACCGCCGGCTCGTCGCGCAGCGCCGCATATTCCTGTTCGCGCTGGGCGATGACTTCCAGCTTGGCGCGATAGGCCGTTACGATCTCCGCACCCGGCCGCAGATGCACTTCACCGATCTCGCCATCGACGACGATCTGGTTTCCGGGATCGACCTGGTCGAGCAGATTGTCGACGCGCCCGACCAGCGGAATGCCGATGGCCCGCGCGACGATGGCGACGTGGCTGGTGGGCGAGCCTTCCTCCAGCACGATGGCCTTCAGCTTGGCGCGGTCATAGTCCAGCAGTTCCGCCGGACCCATGGCGCGCGCCACCAGCACCGTGCTGTCAGGCAGCAGTGCGCCGGCCGCAGTATCGGAAAGGCCCGCAATATGGCGCAGCAGGCGGTTGGCGAGGTCGTCCAGGTCATGCGCGCGCTCGCGCAGGTAAGGATCGGTGTGGCGCATCAGCCGCGCCCGCGTCTCGCTCTGCACGCGCTCCACCGCCGCCTCGGCGGTGAGGCCTGTGCCGATCGCCTCGCGCAGCCGCACCAGCCAGCCGCTGTCGTTGGCGAACATGCGGTAGGCTTCCAGCACCTCTTTGGTATCGCCCAGGAGATCCATGTCTTCCGCATCGACCATCTCGTCGACGGATGAGCGCAGCGCCGCGACGGCGGTCTCGAGGCGGCGGCGTTCGGCCTCCGGGTCTTCGGCGATCAGCCGCTCGACCTTCACGCGCGGCTCGTGCAGCACCACCTCGCCGATGGCGACGCCGTCGACGATGGCCGCGCCCTTCGCGCGCCAGGGCCGGTCACGGCGGATGCCCGTCGCTTCCAGTTCAGTCGTTGTAATCAGCTCGCCCAGCGCGACCATCTCGGCCAGCACCATGGCGATGGTCTGCAGCGCCTCGACCTCTTCCTCGTCATAGAGGCGGCGGGTCTTGTTCTGCACGGCGACGACGCCGAGGCAGAGACCGTCGCGCAGGATCGGCACGCCCATGAGGCTCTGGAACGGGGATTCGCCCGTTTCCGGCAGGAAGACGAAGTTCGGATGGCTCTGCGCATCCGGCAGGTTCAGCGGCCGCGCGTTCAGCGCGATGTCGCCGATCAGACCCTCGCCCTTTTTCAGGCGGGCATTGTGCACGGCGTCCTTGTTGAGGCCTTCGGTCGCGAACAGCTCAAGCTCGCCGCCCGAACGCATCAGGTAGATCGAACACACCTCCGCGACCATGTTGTTCGCGATGAGGGTGACGAGGCGGTCCAGGCGATCCTGCGCGCTGGTGCGCTCCTGCATGATGTCGCGCAGGCGGCGCAGCAGCAGACGGGGATTGCCGGCCGCCGAGGTGGCCATCAGCCGCGCCTGTCAGGGGCGGTTGGAAAGATCATTCGGCATCCAGCCCATAGGCGGTGTGCAGCGCGCGCACGGCCAGTTCGGTGTAATCGGCGCCGATGAGGACGCTGACTTTGATCTCCGAGGTCGAGATGACGAGGATGTTGATCCCCTTCTCGGCGAGCGTGCGGAACATGGTCTGCGCGACGCCGGCATGGGTGCGCATGCCCACGCCGATCACCGACACCTTCACCACATTCTGGTCGGTCGCGATGCGGGTGAAGCCGATCTCGCCGGCATTGTCGTTCAGCACCTTGATGGCGCGGTCGAAATCCGCCTTGCCGGTGGTGAAGGTCATGTCGGTGGTGCGCCCGTCATCGGAGACGTTCTGCACGATCATGTCGACATTGATGCCGGCATCGGCCAGCGGCGAGAAGATCGCCGCCGCGATGCCGGGCTTGTCGGGCACGCGCACCAGCGTGATCTTGGCTTCGTCCCGGCTATAGGCGACGCCGGTGACCAGGCGCTTCTCCATGATCTCGTCCTCATCGCAAACCAGCGTACCGGGCAGGTTGTCGCCGACCGAGTCGTCGAACGAGGACAATACCTGTGTCTTCACGCGGTGGATCATCGCAACTTCGACCGACCGCGTCTGCAGCACCTTGGCGCCCAGCGAGGCCATCTCCAGCATCTCCTCATAGGAAACGCGATCCAGCTTCTGGGCCTTGGCGACGATGCGCGGGTCGGTCGTGTAGACGCCATCGACGTCGGTATAGATATCGCAGCGTTCGGCCCCCAGCGCAGCGGCCAGCGCCACCGCGCTGGTGTCGGACCCGCCGCGGCCCAGCGTCGTGACGCGGCCCTCGGGGCTGATCCCCTGAAAGCCCGCGACCACCGCGACGAAACCCTGCGCGAACCGCTCGCGGAGCGCATCGGTGCCGATATCCAGAATGCTTGCCGAGCCGTGGACGCCGTCGGTCTTGATCGGCACCTGCCATCCGGCCCATGAGCGCGCCGGCACGCCGATGGCGTCGAGCGCGATGGCGGTGAGGCCGGCCGTCACGTTCTCGCCCGTCGAGGCGATCGCGTCGTATTCGCGCGCATCGTGCAAAGGCGAGGCCTCGCGGGTGAAAGCGACCAGCTTGTTGGTTTCGCCCGACATCGCCGAGACCACCACGGCCACGTCATAGCCGTTTTCGACCTCGCGCTTCACCAGCGCCGCGACCTTGCGGATGCGCTCGATCCCGGCCACGGAGGTGCCGCCGAACTTCATCACCAGAACGGGCTTGGACGCGGCAGTCATGGATCGCGGGAATCTGCGGTAAAAGAGGGCGGAAACAAGGGCGGCATGGCGATACAGGCCGCAGTCAGGCGAGGCAAGGGAAAGCTCGCAGACCTCGCCCTTCCGCCGGACGCCTCAGCGCCCTAAATAGACCCCATGAGCGCCGCCGCCGACCACAAGCCCGCCGCAAGCACCATCGACGCCGACGATGTCGCGCGCTTCTCGGCTATCGCTGCGGAATGGTGGGACGAAACCGGCAAATTCAAACCGCTGCACAAGTTCAACCCGGTCCGGCTCGCCTATATCCGCGAAAAGGCGCTGGAGCGGTTCAGCCGCGACGGATCGGCACGCAAGCCCTTCGAGGGCCTTCGTCTGCTCGATATCGGCTGCGGCGGCGGGCTTCTGTCCGAGCCGATGACCCGCCTCGGATTCCAGGTGACGGGCGCCGATGCGTCCGAAAAGAACATCCGGACGGCCGCCACCCACGCCGCCGAGCAGGGCCTCGCCATCGACTACCGCGCCACGACGGCGGAAGACCTCGCCGCAGCCGGCGAAAGCTTCGACGTCATTCTCAACATGGAAGTGGTGGAGCACGTCGCCGACGTGAAGCTGTTCATGTCGTCCTGCGCGAAAATGCTCCGCCCCGGCGGCATGATGGTGGTCGCCACCCTCAACCGCACCTTCAAGGCCTGGGCGCTCGCCATCGTCGGCGCGGAATATGTGCTGGGCTGGCTGCCCAAGGGCACGCATGACTGGGCGAAGTTCCTGACTCCCGGCGAAATCCGCGCCGCGCTGGAAGGCGGCGGCCTTACCGTCGGCGACCTCAGCGGCGTCGCCTACAATCCGATCGCCGACCGCTGGAGCCGCTCCAGCGATACCGGAGTCAATTACATGATGCTGGGGTTCAAGGCGTGAGCGTTATTCCCGATCTGCGCTCGCCTCTGCCCCCGCCGCCGCCCGAAACCTTCGGTCAGCGCCTGCGCCGGCAACTGCGCTTCTACGGCCTCATCCTCTTCATCATCGTCCTCTGGGCCGGCTCCAGCCTCTTCATCGCGCCGGTGGTGCAGTGGGGGCTCGACCGCGTCGGCGGCGCCATCGAGAAAGTCGGCGCCCTGCGTCACAAGGCGAGCCTTCTCGACGTGAAGCTGGATATGCCCTGCACCGCCTTCGAGACGATGCCGCCGCAATGCGGCGCAGACGAGGGCGAGGTCCGTTACGGCCCGATCAGCGTGCTCTATTTCTGGGGCCGCCTGCCCGGCCTCGACGGCCTCTCGATCCGCGAACGCCAGGACGGCATCGCGCCCAACGCCGACACTGACGGCGCCTTCTACACGCTGCAGAAGAGCTTCGGGAATCTGCCCGAAGGCGATGCGGCCCTCGCCCTCGCCCGCACCGAGATGGCCGCCTACGGCGCCTATGCCGAACGCCAGATCGCGCCCGACGTGCTCGCCATCGAAGCGGCGGAAGGCAGCGCCGCCAAGCTCGGCAGCTTCTATGCCGTCTACACCGCCAGCGACGGCCGCCGCATCGCCGCCGCCTGTTTCGGCGGCACCTGCAAGGTGCCCCAGGCGAACTGGCGGGACGGCCTCGCCTATGGCCTCACCATCAACGCCCGCAATGCCGCCAGACTGCCCCAGGCCGACGCCGCCGTTCGTGCAAGGCTGGACGGGTTTCTAGTCCGCTAGACGCCGAAGCCCGCCGCCGGGCGTTCGCACCGCGCGATAGAAACACGAGCGTTCGCCCGTGTGACAGGCAGGGCCGGTCTGCTCGACCTTCAGCCACACGGCGTCCTGGTCGCAGTCGATCCTGAGTTCGACGACCTTCTGCGTATGACCCGATGTCGCGCCTTTGCGCCACAACTCGCCGCGCGAGCGCGACCAGTACCACGCATCGCCGCTCTCGATCGTAAGGCGCAGCGCCTCGTCATTCATATGCGCGACCATCAGCAGATCGCCCGTCGCGGCATCCGTCACCACGGCCGTGATCAGCCCGTTCGCGTCGAAACGCGGCATCAGATCGAGGCCCTGTTCGCGGGCGGCGGCATCGGAAGTCGTCATGGACCTGACAAAGCGCGCCCCTGCGCCTGACGCAACCCCGCCTGCGATAGACACGGGCGACCCAGCACCTGTTAAGTGTCGCAACTGGAATCGGGGACTTTCATGTTGCGCACCTTCATCGCCGCTCTTGCGGCGACCGCGGCCGCTGCCGCCGGCACGTCCGCCGGGCCGAAACTGGAAGGCGAATACGCCTTTCTCTCCACCGCGCTGAAAGATGGGGAACCGGCCTGTATCGAACGCTGGCTGTTCGAGGACGGCGTCCAGACCGTCGAAAGCGGCGAGGAAGTCGCCCGTCTCCACTTCCGCACGGAAACGGACGCGGACGGCCTGAATTGGCTGGTCCGCACCTTGATCGAAACCAACGGCAAGCCCGATTGCACCGGCTCCAGCGCGCCCACGCCTCCCGGCCCACAGCCGGAGTCGCGCATCTATTTCCTCGTCAGGAACAAGGGCTCTGTCGTCGTCTGCCCGCCGCCCTCTCGGACCGAAGACGGCACGCCGTTTATCGGCGATTGCTGGGGTGAGGCGACGCCGGTCGCGAAAGCCATGCGCTGACAGGGCGCATGCGAGGCGAGACGGCCACCGGCTAAACTCGCTGCCATGACCACGCCCGACATCCCCGCTCTGGCCGCGCGGCTGCATGACGGCCAGACCGACAAGGCGGGCGCGCCCTATATCACCCATCTGGCGCGCGTCGCGGCGATCCTTAGGCGCCGCTGGCCGGACGCCTCAGCCGACGAAATCGCCGCCGCCTGGCTGCATGACAGCCTGGAAGACACTGGCGCGACCGAAACCTCGCTGCTGGAAGCTGGCGTCAGTCCTGAGACCATCCGCATCGTCCGCGCCGTGACGCGCCCGGAAGGCAGCGACTATCTGGACTGGATCGGAACCCTCGCCGCCGCCCGCGACATCTCCGTCCTTCGTGTGAAGCTCGCCGACAACGAAGACAATCGCGATCCCGCCCGCATCGCCGCCCTGCCCGGCGCGGCGGAGCGCGTCGCAACACGCTACGAACCCGCGCGCATCATCCTGGAATCGGGTCTCGGCTAGGCGTCGCCGACCGGCACCCAGGGGATACGCGCGACGCTGATGCCTTCTTCGGCCAGCGCCTCGCCTTCCTCTGCGGTCGCATCGCCATAGATCGGCCGGTCTTCGGCCTCGCCATGATGGATGGCGCGGGCCTCGTCGGCGAACTCGCTGCCGACATTCTCCGCGTTCGTCTCGACATGGCGGCGCAGCTCCACCAGCGCCGCACGCATCGCGGCGGGCGTCAGCGCCTTGGTCGACGCTTTGCTCGAACGGCCCTTGGCGACGCTCGGCGCCATGGGCGCCTTGGCGATCTTCTTCGAATTGCACATCGGGCAGGCGATCCTGCCCTCATCGGCCTGCGCATCATACGCCGCCGACGAGGCGAACCAGCCCTCGAAGCGGTGTTCCTTGCGGCAGATGAGATCGTATCTGATCATACGGTGAGGCTAGCGGGTTCCCGATGAACGGCCGATGACTTCAGGCAAAGCTGCGGTCGTGGCGCAGCGAGGGAACCCGGCCATGCGCGGCCGTCACGGCGGCCGGATCGATCTCCGCGATCACCACGCCGGGATCTTTCCCGCCTTCCGCCAGTATCTCGCCCCACGGCCCGATGATCAGGCTGTGGCCATAGGTCTGGCGGCCATTGGCATGGGTTCCACCCTGCGCGGCGGAAAGAACGAAACAACCGTTCTCGATCGCCCGGGCGCGCTGCAGCACATGCCAGTGCGCCTGCCCGGTCGTTTCGGTGAAGGCGGCAGGAATGGCGATGAAGGAACAGCCGCCCTGGCCGAAGGCGCGATAGAGATGCGGGAAACGCAGATCGTAGCAGATCGACAGACCCAGCCTGCCCCACGGCAGCTCCGCCGTCACAAGGCTGGCGCCCGGCGCGACCGTCGCGCTTTCCCGGTAGACCTCGCCGTTCGGCAGATCGACATCGAACAGATGCACCTTGTCATAGCGGACCGCGATCTCGCCCTTGGGCGAAATCAGGAATGAGCGGTTCGCGACATGGGTGTCCGACACCTTGATCGCGAGGCTGCCGATATGCAGCCAGATACCCAGTTCACCGGCGAGTTTCCTGAAGGCCGGCAGGGCGGGATCGCGCTCTTCCGGGAATGTCAGGCTCAGCTTCGCGCCGCCGTCGGGCACCATCAGGCAGGTATTCTCCGGGGTCTGGACATAGGCCGCACCCTGACCTGCCGCCTCGCGGATGAGCGTCGTGGCGCTGCGGATGTTCTCGTCCATGTCGTCGCTGGAGCGCATCTGCACCAGCGCCGCCTTGAAAATCTGGCTCATGTCAGGCCGCCAGCATCGCGTCGAGTTGGCCGCTGCGCTCCAGCGCATGCAGATCGTCCGAACCGCCGACATGCGTATCGCCGATCCATATCTGCGGCACGGTGTGACGGCCGGCCTTCGCCTCCATCTCGTCGCGCAGCTTGCGGTCCATCGTCACGTCGATCTCGGTGAACGGCACGTCCTTCTTGTCCAACAGCGCCTTGGCGCGATGGCAATAGGGGCACCAGGCTGTGGTGTAGATCGTCACGGGCTTCATGGTGCCTCAGAATATAGGCGCTTCGCCCGGCCGCACAACGCGGGCGAGCACCAGCGCCCGCACCTCTGCCGCTCCGGCACGCCTCAGCGCCCGCGCCGCCGCCTCCAATGTCGCGCCGGTGGTCATCACATCGTCCACCAGCACCAGCACCCGCCCTTTGACCGCCTCGGCCACGCCTGCACGCACCGCGAAGGCCGCCAGCACGTTCCGCCGCCGCGCCCACGCCGACACCATCGCCCCCTGGCTCGGCGTCGCCCGGGTGCGGACCAGGGCATCCGGCAGGCTGGCGACACCGCTCAGCCGCCCGATCGCGTTCGCCAGCAAAGCCGACTGGTTGTAGCGCCGCGCCAGCAGCCGCCACCGGTGCAGCGGCACCGGCGCCAGCATGTCGGCGCCCTCCAGAACGCTCGCGCCGGCACGCACCATCCAGGCCGCAAAAGCGGGGGTGAAGTCGGTCCGTTCGCCGTGTTTGTAGCGCAGCACCATGTCCCGCCCGCCCTCATAGGTCATGGCCGCCCGGGCGCGGGAATAGGCCGGCGGCCGGGCGATACAGGCGGCGCATTCCGCCGTTTCGTCGGCAAGGTCGCTATCCAGCGGAATAGCGCAGCGCCGGCACGCCGGCGCCCCGAACCCCGCCTTCTCCCAGCAGGGCAAGCACAGCGCCGAAGGACTGCCGGTCGGGGCGGCGCAGGACGGGCATTGCGGCGGAAACAGCGCATCCGCCGCCCACCGCCCGATGCGGCCAAGCCTCGCCAGAGAGCCTGCTTGCACGCTATCCCTCATCCCCATGACATCCAGTCTAGCCCGATGACCGACGCGACCCGCAATGGCCCGCCGCGACTCTTCGACCCGGACCTCCGGGCGCAGCGCCGCGCCCGCGCGGCACGCGACTTCGCGGCCCACGATTTCCTGCACGCCTATGCCGCCGGCCTCGTCGCCGAAAAGCTTATGGACGTGAACCGCAGCTTCGCCAGCGCGCAGATATCGGGCGATCCGTCAGGTCTGGTGTCGGCCGCGCTGCCGCCGGGCAAGATCACGCTCACCACACAAGGCCCCCTCGATCTCATCGTCAGCCTGCTGGAGCTTCACGCCGCCAACGATCCCATCGGCGCGATGATCGAGGCGCGCCAGCGCCTCGCCCCCGACGGACTTTTCATCGCGGTGATGTTCGGGGCGGGCACGCTCGCCGAACTTCGTACGGCGCTCGGCGAGGCGGAGATCGAAACGACCGGGGGCCTCAGCCCGCGCGTCTTTCCCTTCGCCGATGTGCGCGATGCCGGCAGCCTGCTTCAGCGCGCCGGCTTCGCCTTGCCGGTCGCAGATGGCGACAGGCTCATCGTCCGCTATGCCGAGCCGCTGAAGCTGCTGGCCGATCTGCGCGGGGCTGGCGAGAGCAACATCCTCACCGACCGCCGCCGCAGCTTCCTGCGCCGCGACACGCTGATGCGCGCGCTAGCCCTCTACGCCCGGCGTTCCGCCGATGCGGACGGGCGCGTGCCCGCGACATTCCAGTTCGTCACGATGACGGGATGGCGGCCGCACGAAAGCCAGCAGCAGCCGCTGAAACCGGGATCAGGCGCCGTCAGCCTGACCGAGGCCCTGAAAAGAAAAGACTGAAGCGGAAGGCCTAACCGCCGAACGCTGCGACGATCTCGTCGTAGAAATTCGAAACGAGGTTCGAGCCGACGGCCTGGACCGACGCGATCACGGCGATCGAAATGAACGTCGCCACCAGCCCGTACTCGATGGCGGTTGCGCCCGAGTCGTTGCGGGTGAAAGCCTTCAGGAACTGAACCGTACGCCTCATCTCTCCAGCGCCCCCTTGCGCTCTAACGCCTGCACCAGCGGCACGTCGGCCGGCGGCATCGGCAGGGTCTTGAGGCCGGCGATCGCCGACCAACAAATCCGTTGTCCTTCCATCGGCGCCGGGACGCCTTGCCAGCGCCGGCACAGATAGAGCGGCATGAGCAGGTGGAAGCGCTCATACCCGTAGCTGGCGAAGGTGAAGGGTTCGAGGTCTTCCGGAACCACCGTGATGCCCAGCTCCTCGCGGAGTTCACGCACCAGCGCCGCTTCCGGGCGTTCACCGCCCTCGATCTTCCCGCCCGGAAACTCCCAGAGTCCCGCGAGCTCCTTGCCTTCGGGGCGCTCAGCCATCAGCACCCGCCCCTCGCCGTCAACGAGCGCGCAGGCCGCAACCAGTACGACCTTCACATCCTCCGACGCTTGCCGCGACATTCGGTCCATCACGCTTAAGGATTGGTAAGAATTACAATTTGAATCGACTATTGGCCGGGAACCGCCTGCAGCAGGCGCATTTCCGGGGGCGGTTGATCGCCCGCCCCGCCACGTCCTAGCCTGTCCGGAACAAGAAATCACACGTCCAGGACATATCGGAATGACCAACGCCGCCGCCGCGCCGCGCCCCTTCAAGGTGGCCGTCCCCCAAAGCAAGCTCAACGCCATCATGGCGAAGGTCGAAGCCTTCACCATGCCCGACACGCCCGAAGGCGGCGGCTGGAGCTATGGCGCCGCGCCCGAATTCATAGCCGGCCTCATCGAATACTGGCGGCACGGCTTCGACTGGCAGGCCGCCGAGGCCGGCCTCAACCGCTTCCCGCAATTCCAGGCGAAAATCGGCGACCTCGACATTCATTTCGTCCACGAAAAAGGCTCGCAGCCCGCGCCCCGCGGGCTGATTCTCAGCCATGGCTGGCCCGGCTCGTATTTCGAGTTCCTGCATATCGTCGAGAAGCTGGCCCATCCCGAACGCTTCGGCGGCAGGGCCGAGGACGGGTTCGATGTCGTCGTGCCCTCGCTGCCTGGCTACGGCTTTTCGTCGAAGCCGAAAAAGCCGATCAGCCCGCGCACCGTCGCGACCTGTTTCGACGCGCTGATGACCGGCAGCCTTGGTTACAAGACCTATCTCGCACAGGGCGGCGACTGGGGCAGCGCGGTCTCCGGCTGGCTCGCCTATGAGGGCGCGGGCTGCGCCGGCGCCCATCTCAACATGCTCGGCTGGCGCTCGCCCGGCGTCATGCCGGAGACGGATGAGGAAAAGGCCCACGCCCTGCAGAGCGCCGGGCTGTTTGAGGCCGAAGGCGCCTATTTCCGCCTGCACTCCACCAAGCCTTCGACCCTCGCCTATGCCCTGATGGACAGCCCCGTCGGGGTCGCCGCGTGGATCGGCGAGAAATTCCATGGCTGGTCGGATTTGCGGAATGGCGGCTTCGAGGCCGCCTATACCAAGGACCAGCTCCTCACCAACATCATGATCTATCTGGTTAGCGACACCTTCGCGACCGCGACCTGGCTCTATCGCGGCCTGTTCGAGGACCAGACCGGCACGCCCGTGCCGATGGGCGCGCGTATCCAGAAACCCATGGGCCTCGCCCGCTTCCCCATCGACATCATTCCCATGCCGCCGCGCTCGATGGTTGAGCGGATGATGAATGTGGTCCATTGGAGCGAAATGTCCGAGGGCGGCCACTTCGCTGCGCTCGAGCGCCCCGATTTCCTGGTCGAAGACGTCCGCGCCTTCGCCAAAGCCGCTGGATTCTAGATGATGCGTTCCGCCTTCCTCGCCGCCGCCCTCGTCCTCCTCGCCGCTTGCGGCGACAGCGGACCGCTGAAGATCGACGGCGCATCGAAAGAGGCGGCGGAAGCCTCGATCGCCGCCATCGGCGCGGCGCTCGATCCGGTGAAGAAGGCGGAGTTCGACGCCGCCATGGACATGGGCTGGCCGCTGGGCGAACTCGCGGGCAAGACAGCCGACGACGTCATCGCCCTCGCCCGCGCCAGAATGATCGCGACCCTGAAGGACGAAACCATCCCGGCGCTTCAGGCCGCCATTCCCGAGGCCGAGAAAGCCGTCGAGGAGACTGCGGCGGCGGGCAAGAACGCCAAGCGTTTTCTCGCGGCGATCTCGCTGCTCAACCCGCAATTCGTCTGGCGCGACGGCGCGGCGGGCGAGGCTTCGCCGCTCTTCACCTTCAATATGAAGAACGACACCTCCGAAGCGATCCAGGAGATCGTCTTTCACGCCACCATCGGCCCGCGCGGCGACGGCAAGCCGTGGATCGACCAGCGCTTCACCTTCAAGTTCGCCGAGGCCGTGACGGCGGGCGAGGAGAAATTCGTCTTCGTGACGCCCGACCTCACGCTGCCCGGCAATGTCGACGCGCTGAACTCGCGCGACGCCGCCCCCGGCGACATGTCCTACGGCATAGACTTCGTCCGCGTGTCGGATCTCAACGGCCGCGTCATCATGGATGACGAGGGCGAAGCGAAGGCCGGCGCCGATCTGCAGGCCGCCAAGGACAGGCTCGCCGCCGCCGAGGCCGAGCTGAAGCGGCTGGAAGCGGGCGGCTCCATCGTGCCGCAGGCATGACGCCCTTCCGCATCGAAATTCCCGACGCCGACTGGCGCGACCTGCGCCACCGGCTGAGCCATGTCCGGCTCCCCATCGAGAACGACGGCAACGAGACCTGGGAGTACGGCACCACGCTTCCCTACATGAAGCGCCTCATCCCGTATTGGCGCGACAGGTTCGACTGGCGCGAAGCCGAAGCGGCGCTGAACCGCTTCCCGCAGTTCCTCGCCGACATCAAAGGCCCGGACGGCACGGTCCACGACATCCACTTCATCTACGAGAAGGGATCGGGCGGCACAGCCCGCCCGCTGGTCCTCACCCATGGCTGGCCTTCGACCTTCCGCGAATTCCTCGATGTCGTGGAGCCGCTCGCCCACCCCGAACGTTTCGGCGGCGACGTGGCCGATGCCTTCGACGTCATCGTGCCGTCGCTGCCCGGCTTCGGTTTTTCGTCAAAACCGATGACGCCCATCGGCCCCGCCTACATGGCCGAACTCTGGCACAGCCTGATGAGCGACGTACTCGGCTACAGAACCTATTTTGCGCAGGCCGGCGATTGGGGCTCGTTCGTCACCTCGCGTCTGGCGCTCCAGCACCCCGAAGCCGTCGAGGCCATCCACCTCACCATGCTGCCCCTGCGGCCCGAGCTGAAGCACGCCTCGCAAGGCCCGGTGACGCCCGAGGAAGGCGCCTGGATCAAACAGATGAACGCCTGGTGGGCTGTCGAGCAGGGCTATCGCGCGATCCAGTCGACCCGCCCCATGGCGCTCGCCTTCGCCTTGGCCGACAGCCCCGCAGGCCTCGCCGGCTGGCTGGCCGACAAATACAACCGCCTCGGCGACACGAGGAAAGGCCACGCTTTCGAGGGTATGGAGGCACGCTTCCCGCACGACCTCTTCTGCACCCAGCTTTCGATCTACTGGTTCACCAACACGATCAATTCGGCCAACACGCTCTACAAGGCCGGTCCCGCCGAAGGCTCGGCGCGGCTGAGGCCCGGCGAGCGCGTCGAGGTGCCTACCGGCTACTCCGAATACCCCATCGACACGCTGCCGGTTACGCCCGAAAGCTGGGCGAAACGCGCCTATAACATCGTCGATTTCCAAGTGATGGATCGCGGCGGGCATTTCGCGGCGATGGAAGAACCCGCGCTCTTCACGGCCAACGTGCAAGACTTTTTCCGCCGGTTTCGTCAAGCGTGATATTTGTTGCGGCGCGGTAGACTTTCGTCAGGCCGGGCGTAATTTCCGGCCCTTGGCCGTGGGGATACGGCCCATTGTGAGTCCATCTTGGCTGACACGCAGACCGCGACGACCGGCACGCTGCCGTCCGCGCCGCACCACCACAAGAGTTCCTTCATCGCCCTCACCATCGCGTCGGTGGGCGTCGTCTATGGCGATATCGGCACCAGCCCGATCTACGCCTTTCGCGAGGCGCTGCGCGCCGTCACCGACGGCGGCGCCCCTTCACGCAGCGAGGTCATCGGCCTCGTTTCGCTGATCTTCTGGTCGCTGACCATCGTCGTGACCATCAAATACATCGTGTTCGTTCTGCGCGCCGACAATAACGGCGAAGGCGGCACGCTCTCGCTGATGGCGCTGGCGCAGAAGGCCTATGGCCGGCGCACGCTCGCCATCTTCCTGCTCGGCATCATCGGCGCGGCGCTTTTCTATGGCGACGCGATCCTCACGCCTGCGATGTCGATCATCTCCTCGCTCGAGGGGATCAGCCTCATCACCTCGGCCTTCGATCCCTACATCATCCCCCTCGCCATCGTGATCATCGGCGTCCTGTTCTCGGTGCAGCGCCACGGCACGGCGCGCGTCGGCGTGCTGTTCGGACCGATCTGCATCGTCTGGTTCGGCGTGCTGGCGGCGCTCGGCATCATCCATCTCGCCGACGATCCGGACATCCTCTGGGCGCTCAGCCCGCATTACGCGCTCAGCTTCCTGTTCGGCCACGGCTGGCTCGCCTTCCTCGTTCTGGGCGCCGTCTTTCTCGCCGTGACGGGGGCTGAGGGTCTTTATGCCGATATGGGCCATTTCGGGCGCGGCCCGATCCGCGCGGCGTGGATCTGGCTCGTCTTCCCGGCCCTGATCCTCAACTATTTCGGCCAGGGCGCGATGGTGCTGGCCCATCCGGACCGGCTGGCCAATCCGTTCTTCCTGATGGCCCCGGAAGGCTGGCTCGTGCCGCTGGTGATCCTCACCACCATGGCGACCGTCATCGCCAGCCAGGCCGTCATCACCGGCGCGTTCTCGCTGACCCAGCAGGCCGTGCAGCTCGGCATCCTGCCACGCATGGTCATCACTCGGACATCCGAATCGCAGGCCGGCCAGATCTACGTCCCGGCCGTGAACATGCTTCTCTTCGTCGGCGTCATCATGCTGGTGCTCGGCTTCCAGTCATCGGCCAATCTCAGCCACGCCTACGGCGTCGCGGTGACCGGCACGATGTGCGTCACCTCGATGCTGTTCTACGTGATCGTCCGCCGCGTCTGGAAGTTCTCGCGGCTGGCCGCCGTCGCGACCGTCGCGCCCTTCCTCTTCATCGAGGTCGCGTTCCTCACCGCCAACCTCACCAAGCTGCTGAACGGCGCCTATGTGCCGCTGCTTCTGGGCGCGGCGCTGATCGTCATCATGTGGACCTGGCGCCGCGGCAACCGCATCGTGAAAGACAAGACGCGCCGCGAATCCATGAAGCTGGAAGAGCTGCTGGAGATGCTGAAAGTCAGCCCGCCGGTGCGCGTGCCCGGCACGGCGATCTTCCTCACCAACGATCCGGAGGTCGCGCCGCCCGCGCTTTTCCACAACCTCAAGCACAACAAGGTGCTGCACGAGAAGCTGATCATGCTCTCGGTCTTCACCTCGTCCTATCCGCGCGTGCCGGAAGAGAGCCGCGCCAAGATCGAGGCTGTGGACGAGGACGTGACGCGGGTGATCCTGAATTTCGGCTATATGGAAACGCCGAACGTGCCGCGCGCGCTCGCCAAGCTGAAGAAGCAGGGCCTGAAGTTCGACATCATGACGACGTCGTTCTTCCTTGGCCGCCGCACCATCGTGCCGGATCGCCGTTCGGGCATGCCGCGCTGGCAGGACAAGCTGTTCATCGCGCTCAACCGCAACGCGACCAACGCGACGGACTTCTTCCAGATCCCCACCGGCCGCGTGGTGGAACTGGGCGCGCAGGTGACCGTCTAGTTAGGCCGCGAGGCTCCGCCCGATCCGCAGGAATTTCTCGCGGCGCTCGCGCTTCAGCGTTGCGCCATCCTTGCCGGCCTGGGCCTCCAGCGCCTCGGCGATGGCATCGCCCACGGCGCGCACGGTGGCGGCCGGATCGCGATGCGCGCCGCCCAGCGGCTCCGCGATGATCCTGTCGATCACCTTGAGGCCGAGCAGATCCTGCGCCGTCACCTTCATGGCGTTGGCGGCGTCCGCCGCCTTCTCCGCCGAGCGCCACAGGATCGAGGCGCAGCCTTCCGGCGTAATCACCGAATAGACCGAATTCTCCAGCATCAGCACCGTGTCGGCCGAGGCGATGGCGACCGCGCCGCCCGAGCCGCCCTCACCGATGATCACCGCCGTCATCGGCACGGTGAGCGACAGGCAGCGATCCGTCGACCGCGCGATGGCCTCCGCCACGCCGCGCTCTTCCGAGACGAGACCGGGATAGGCGCCGGGCGTATCGACCAGCGAGATCACCGGCAGGCCGAACCGGTCGGCCATGTCCATGATGCGGATCGCCTTGCGATAGCCCTCGGGCGTCGCCATGCCGAAATTGTGCTTCAGGCGCGATTTGGTGTCGTTGCCCTTCTCATGCCCGATCACCGCGACGGGGCGCCCCCGGAACCGGCCGAGGCCGGTGACGATGGCATTGTCGTCGCCGAAACCGCGGTCGCCGGCCAGCGGCGTGAACTCATCGATGAAGCCGCGCAGGTAATCCACGAAATGCGGGCGATCGCCGTGCCGGGCCACCAGCGTCTTCTGCCAGGCCGTCAGCTTGGCATAGGTGTCCTTCAGCAGCTGCGCCGCGCGCCCTTCCAGTTTGGTGACCTCGTCGGTCACGTTCATGCCGGGGGTCGCGTCGGCCAGCTTCTTCAGCTCGGCGACCTTGGTTTCCAGCTCGGCGATCGGCTTCTCGAATTCGAGATAGGTGCTCATGGGCCGTGAAATGGGGCGAGGCCGCCCCTCAAGTCAATTGTTCCTCCGGTAATCGCGTTAACGAATTGAACTGTCACAAATCGCCTCGCGGCCCGTCTTTCCGGGCAGAGGAGCATTTCACATGACGATCTGGCGCGTTCTCGCGGCGATTCTGGCGGCATTTCATGGCTTGAACGGCCTGAGGATGATTTTCGATCCCGCCGGCTGGTACGCCAGCGTGCCCGGCATCGAACATACCGGCCCGCTCAATACCCATTTCGTACCCGATATCGGCTTCGCCTTCATTGTCGCCGCCATCGGCTTCGGCATCTGGGCCGCCCGGCCCCGCATCGCCGCCTGGGCCGTCATGGGCGCGCTGTGGCCCGCCCTGCACGGCGTTTTCCACATTATCGGCTTCACCCACCACATGCCCGAGGGCCTGCCGCTGTTCACCGAAGCCGGCGCCGTCGTTCTGCCGGGCCTCATCGGCCTGGTCGTCGCCGGAGTAGCCCTCAAGCGCGAAAGGAACGCCTGATGCTCGGCTGGCTTTATCACCGTATGCTGCGCGGCATGGAGAAGCGCTACGACTATGACGCCACCTATCTGCACGAGGTGGTCGACGCCGCTCCGGCGGGCGCCCGCCGCTTCATGAAGATGCAGATGGCCGGCAGCTGGCAGGGCGGCGTGCCGCGCGATGCCTTCCGCGCGGCGTCCATCGGCGGGGCGCTGCACGAGGATTGCGGCCCCTGCGTCCAGATCGCCACCGACATGGCGCTGGAGGCCGGCATGCCGCCCGCCGTCATCTCGGCCCTCATCGCGGGCGGTGGCGAAGGCGATGCGAAACTCGCCTTCGACTATGCCCGCGCCTTGCTGGCGGGCGACGATCATCTCGACGATCTGCGCGAGCAGGTCGAAGCCCGCTTCGGCAGGAAAGGTCTCATCGCCCTGTCGCTCACCGCCATGACCTCGCGCAATTTCCCGGTGCTCAAGCGCGCCATGGGTCACGCGAAGGAATGCCGCCGCGTGAAAGTCGGAACCGAGCAGATCGCCGTCGCCGAAACCCTGAAGGCCGCGTGATGACGCCGGAAGCCAGCTTCGAACAGGAACGCGCCCGCCTCACCCGCCTCGCCTATCGCATGCTGGGCGAACGCGGCGCGGCGGAAGACGTGGTGCAGGAAACCTGGCTGCGCTGGGCGAAGACCGATACCGCCACCATCAACAATCCCGCCGCCTGGCTCACCCGCGCCGCCTCGCGCCTCGCCATCGATGCGCTGCGCAAGGCCAAGGCCCGGCGCGAGGACTATATCGGCCCCTGGCTGCCCGAGCCGGAAGTCGCGCCCTTCGACGAGGAGGACAGCGAGGACGACCGCGCCGAGCGCGTCAGCCTCGGCTTCCTTCACGTGCTGGAGCGGCTCTCGCCCGACGAGCGCGCCGCCTTCATCCTGCATGACGCCTTCGACTGCGGCTATGACGAGATCGCCGTCGCGCTGAACAAGACCGAAATCGCCTGCCGCAAGCTGGTCAGCCGCGCCCGCGAGCGCGTCCGCTCCGGCCGCCCGCGCTTCGAGACCGACAGCGCGCAGCAGCAGCGCGTGCTGATGACCTTCCTCTCCGCCGCCCGCACCGGCGACACCGCCGCGATGAAGGCGCTGCTCACCAGCGACGCCGTCGTCTATTCCGATGGCGGCGGCAAGGTGCGGGCCGCGCTGCGCCCGCTGGTCGGCCCGGACGATGCCGTCCACGTCCTCTCCAGCGTCGCGCGCAAATATGCCGCCGTCTTCGCCAATATCCGCGAGGTCAGCGTCAACGGCCAATACGGCCTCGCCGTCGAACTGGAGGGCGCGCTCAACACCATCTACACGGCCGACATCGAAGACGGCCGCATCGCCCGCCTCTTCATCCTGCGCAATCCCGACAAGCTGGAACGGGCAGAGGCGGCGCTGGCGACCCAGCCGTCCTAACCACGCGCCACCTGTCACGGTCCGCGAAGGCAGACCGTGACAGGTGAGTTGAAGGCGCTCTTTACGCGACCCGCGCCGCGATGATCTCGGCCTGCTTCACGATGACTTCAGCCTGCCGGATCGACGCCGCGTCGATCAGCACGCCCTTATAGGTCGCCGCGCCCGCGCCGGAGGACTGCGCCTCCGCCATCGCGGCGAGAATGGCGCGCGCCTTCTCCACCTCGGCGGCGGGCGGCGTGAACACCTCGTTCGCCAGCGGCACCTGGTTGGGATGGATCGCCCACTTGCCCTCGCAGCCGAGGATCGCGGTGCGGTTGGCCTGCGCGCGGAAACCGTCCGGGTCGTTATAGTCGCCGAACGGCCCGTCGATCGGCGTGATGCCGTGGGCGCGCGCCGCCGCCACCATGCGAATCAGCGGATAGTGCCACAGGTCGTTCCAGTGACGCGCCCGCTCGCCCGCTGCGTCCTTGTCGGTCAGCATCACATAGTCCGCATTGCCGCCGCCGATATTCGTCGTCCGCATCCCCGCCGAGGCGGCATAGTCGGCCGAGCCGAAATGCACGCTCTCCAGCCGCTTCGACGAACCGCAGATCTCGTCGATATTGGTCATGCCCAGCGCCGTCTCGAGAATGACCTCCAGCTTGATGCGCTTCTTCTTGCCCACGAATTTCGAGGCCTGCGTCACCAGCATGTCGACGGCATAAACGTCCGCCGCCACGCCGACCTTGGGGATCATGATGGCGTCGAGGCGTTCGCCGCCGAGCTCCACCAGATCGATGATGTCGCGATAGGCGAGATGCGTATCCAGCCCGTTGATGCGGACTGTGACGATCTTGTCGCCGAAATCCACCTCGTTCAGCGCCTTCACCACATTGGCGCGGGCCTGCACCTTGTCGGCGGGCGCCACCGCGTCTTCGAGGTCGAGGCACACCACGTCGGCGGGGCCTTTGGCGGCCTTTTCGAAAAACTTCACCTGGCTGCCCGGCAGGAACAGCTTCGAGCGGTACAGCGGCGCAGCTTCGCGCTCGACGATGGTGAAGGACATATCCCGTATCTCCCGCGGATTTTGCGCCGCAGCATTAAGCGTGACCGCCGCGCCCGCGCAAGTTTACCTTTACGTCAGCGATGGACGCCGCCGCCCCGGTGAGGTTCAGTCTCGCCACGACAATTCAGAACCATCGGGAGAGACGCATGCTGGACTTCACCGGAAAAATCGCCGTCGTCACCGGCGGCGGCACGGGCATGGGCCGCGAACTGGTGCGCCAGCTCACCGCCGAAGGCTGCACCGTCGCCATGTGCGACGTGAACGCCGCCACCATGGCTGAAACCAAACGCCTGGCTGAGGCCGCCGGCCTGCCCCAGGGCACCCGCATCACCACGCACATCTGCGACATCGGCAAGGAAGAGGATATCCAGCGCTTCCAGCGGGACGTCGCCGACCAACTCTCGACCGACCGCATCCACTTCCTTTTCAACAATGCCGGCATCGGCGGCGGCGGCAGTTTCGTGCAGGCCGAGCGCGCCGAATGGGAGCGCACCTTCAACATCTGCTGGGGCGGCGTTTACTGGACCACCCGCGCCTTCCTGCCCATGCTGCTGAAGGCCGATCGCGCCCACATCACCAACACCTCGTCCGTCAACGGCTTCTGGGCCAGCATCGGCCCCTCCACGCCGCACACCGCCTATAGCGCCGCCAAGTTCGCCGTGAAGGGCTTCACCGAGGCCCTCATCACCGATCTCCGCCTCAACGCGCCGCATGTCACCTGCTCGGTCGTCATGCCCGGCCATATCGGCACCGCCATCGCGATGAACACCCGCAGCGTGCTGAAAGACGGCGTGAACGACATCACCCCCGCCGAACTCGCCCAGGCCCGCGCCCGCATGAAAGCGCAGGGTATCGACCCCACGCCCTTCTCCGACGAGCAGATCGCCGCGCTGATCGCCGATATGGGCCGCCGCTTCCAGGACGACGCCCCGATGACCGCCGCCGCCGCCGCGACCGTCATCCTCAACGATGTGAAGGCCGGCCGCTGGCGCATCCTCGTCGGTGACGACGCTCACGCCATCGACAAGGCCGTCCGCGCCACCCCGGAAACCGTCTACGAGCCGGATTTCCGCAATCCGTTCGCCTTCACGGAAGAGCGCAAACCCGCCTGATCACATTTTGATGTGATCCACAGCACAGCCCTGGCGCCTCGCGCCATGGTTCAAGCCGCAAGCACGAGGGAGAGTGACATGATCGGCAGGATGACGGGCGTGGCCGCTGCGGCGGCCATGATGATGGCGGGTTTTGCGGCTGCGCAGGAAGCGCCCGAGCCCGGCTTTGTGAGGGGCACTGTGAAAACCGCCGCCGGCGCGCCCATTCCCGGCGCGCTGATCTTCATCGACGGCGTACTCGACCAGAACATGCAGTACACGACCAAGGAAGACGGCGCCTTCAACATCCGCCTTCAGCCGGGCGCCTACGTTGCGCTGGCGACCCTCACCTACAAGTGGGAAGGCCAGGCCTACAAATACGACTTGAAGCCGGACAGCACCGACACGTTCGACGATTCCACCGGCGCGGTGCGCAATTTCACCTGGGTGCTCACCGGCGAGAAGCCCCAGCCCCAGATGGGCAGCTATGGCGGCTACATCTATGTCGGTCTCGGCTACGACAATTTCTTCGTCGAGGACCAGGACAACATCACCTACACGCTCGAGCCCGTCGGCACGCTGATCGACGGCAGCCAGGGCGAAACCATCGTGCGCAAGGGCGGCGCGCCGCGCACCGCCGAATACGGCAAGATCCTGGAAGTGCCCGTCGGCCGCTACAAGATCTCCGGCGTCTATCAGCCGCCGGGCATGAAACCCCAGACGCTGAAGTTCCGCGACAGCTGGGCGCGCAACAAGGACGCCTATGCCGAGCAGATCGAGATCCTGCTCCTCGCCGAAGGCAATTTCTGCAACCTCTGCGCCAGCGTCGATGTCGAGTCGCCGGTTCAGCCGGTGCCCGAATAGACCTTACGCCTCCGGCCCCTCAAGCTGCGCGAGATCGAGCGCCTCGATCTCCTGCAGCTTCTGGCCGGCGATGGCTTCCAGATCGCCATACATGCCGGCGGTGGAATCGATCACCGCCACGATCTGCTGTTCGCGCTTGGCCCACATCTTCATGATGGCCTTGCGCTCTTTGTCCAGGTCGCTCTTCATCACCGAGAAATGCTCCACGATGGCGCTGACCCGCTGTTTGAAGCGCGGCCCGGTCAGATAGTCATAGGTCAGCTCGGCCTTGCCTTTCACGCCCTCGCCCGCCGCGCGCGCTTTCTGCACTTCCAGCAGCGACTGGCGAAGCGCCAGCGCCAGCGGCACAGCGCACTCGTAATTCGTCACCCAGATTTCGCCCATCTGCCCGAACCCGGCGGCGAAATCCTTCGGCAGCGCGCGCGTCACGAGGATCGCAACCTCCGCCTTCGCCTTCAGCTGATCGCCGCGCAGCTTGGTCAGCCAGCCGTCCGACCAGTTCTTGGTCTGCTTGGATTCCCACAGGATCGCGCCTGCGCCTTGCCCGGCATTCGTCCGCACGCGCTGGACGATGTCGCCGCCGAACTCGCCCTTCGCCACCGGCTCCATCGCGTCATAGGGGAAGCTCGCCCGCACCAGCTCCTCCAGCATGATCTCCTGCGCCTCGCCCTGAAGCTGCTGCGAACCCTGCTCGGCCCGGCGCTTCAACTCGTCGATCTGCCGGGCCATCGCCTGCAGCTGGATGTCCTTCTCCTGAACCTTCAGCGACAGCGCCGCCTCCGCTTCTTTCTGCGCCGCCGTGCGGATCGTCTGCTTCTCTTCCGCCAGACGCTTCTGGACCGTCAGCTCCAGTTCCTGCTTCTGATCGGCGATCTCGCTGCGCTCCTTCATCAGGGCGAGCTCAAGCTCACGCGCCGCCTTCAGCTTCGCATCGCGGTCCTTCAGCGTCTCGGTGGCGAGATCCAGCTTGCGCTTCTGCTCGTCCATGTCGGCGGCGAGCAGCGTCCTGGCGTTCGCGGCCGCCTCGGCGCGCAGCTTCTCGCGCTCGGCCGCCAGTTTCTCCGCCACCATCCTGTCGGCGTCGGCCTTCGCCGCCTGCACCTTGTCGGCCTCCGCCTTCAGGCGCGCGCGCTCCTTGTCGATCTCCGCGTCCTTCTTCGCTGCCTGACGCTCGAAGCGCTGCTGCAGATCGGCCAGCATCGGCCCGGCCAGAGATTCGGTCAGCTTGATCTCGCCCGTGCAGTGCGGGCAGGTGATGGTCGGCTGGTTGTTCATGGAGACTCCCTTGGCCGGGAGTCTGGGGATCGCGCGCTAGGCTTGCAAGGCCCCGCCCTGCACCAGCGGGTGGGCCTTCTCCACCGTCTCGCGCAGACGGTCCTCCACCACATGGGTATAGATCTGCGTCGTCGCGATATCGGCATGGCCCAGCATGGCCTGCAGCGAGCGCAGGTCCGCCCCGCGATTGAGCAGATGCGTCGCAAAGCCGTGACGCAGCGTGTGCGGCGACAGGCGCGACGGGTCCAGCCCCGCCTGCAGCGCCGCCTCTTTCAGATCCAGCGCGAATTGCTGCCGCGTCCGGTGGCCGAGTTTTGCCGGCGAGGGAAACAGAAACCGCGACGGCACAGGCCGCTCACGCGCATCGCGCGGCAGAAGCTCATCGCGCACCGCCAGCCAGGCATCCAGCGCAGCGCGCGCCGGCGCGCTCATCGGCACCATGCGTTCCTTGCCGCCCTTGCCGGCGATGAACAGCATCCGCCCCGTGCGCGGCGCCGCCGACAGCGGCAGCCCCACCAGCTCGCTGACCCGCAGGCCAGACCCGCAGGCCAGCTCCAGCATCGCGAGGAAGCGCACGCCCTTGGGCGTCTCGTCGGCGCGCGCTTGTGCGATCAGGCGCGAAACATCGTCTTCGCCGATGATCTTGGGCAGCGGGCGGGCGCGCTTGGGCGCATCCAGCCGCGAGGACGGATCGTCGCGCCGCACGTTTTCCGAGAACAGGAATTTCGCGAACTGCTTGATCGCCGACAGCCGCCGCTGCGCCGTCGCGCGCGCAAGGCCCGCTTTCTCAAGCGATGCGAGATAGGCGGTGAGATCGCCCTCTTCCGCCTCGCCCAGCACCTTGCCGCGACGCTTCAGGAAGCCCGCCAGATCGAGCAGGTCGCGGCGATAGGCGTCGATCGTGTTCTTCGCTGCGCCACGCGCGGCGGACAGCATCTCCAGAAACGATTCCAGCAGATGCAGCCCGCCCAGTCCCTGCGGCGGGGCGGCTTTCGGCCGGCCCATGCCTCAGCCGCCGCCCGCGACGGGCCGCGCCAGCGCCGCTTCCAGCGCCAGCTGCGCCGCCTCCCGCGTCAGGCCCACGCGCGACAGCGCCGCGACGGCCTCGATCACGACGGCCGGATTGGCCTTCGCCGGTCCGCCCTGCCCGATCAGCACGAGCGCCCTGAGGATCGTTTCACCCACGCGCTTCTCGCGCGCTGCATCGGCCAGTTCGGCGGTTTCCACCTGACCCGAACCGCCCGCGAATTGCGGCGAGGCGGCGAGCAAGCCCTGCGCGGCGGCGGGAATAGGCTGCCCTGTCGCTTCCAGCGCTGCTGCATAGATCATCACGCGCGACGCCAGCACGGCATCGCCGGAGGATGCCGCCGCAAGACGGGTCAACGCCTCGGAGGCTTTGGCCGAACGGTCGGCAGACGGCGCGGTCAGCGCCAGCTGCACGGTCAGCTCATCGGCAAGACCGGCCGGCAACGCCGAAGAAAAATTCAGCCAGTCGGCCACGCGGTCGCCCCGCCCGGTCAGCAACAGAACGCGCGTCACCGGCGCGGCATAGGAGGCGAGCGCAGCCGACGGCGGCGTCTCCCACGCGGCGCGCGCCAGCAGCGCGGCCGTCAGCATCGTGCGGTCCTCGGCCGCCCCGGCATCCAGCGCGGCGGCGATCGCCTTGGCGCGCGGCTCCAGCCCTTCGGTGCGTATCGCGGTGCGGACGAGACCGAACGCACCGGCCTCCTTCCCGGCCAGCACGAGATCCAGCAGCAGCGCCGGATCGAGCGCGCCGTCTGCGGCGGCCCGGGTCGCGGCGGCGATACGCAGCGCAGCCGGCGTCGACTTCGATCCCGCCAGCGCGGCGGCGACGCCCAGCGTCGCGCCGTCCAGCGCCGCCGGCGTCAGCTCCGCCTTGGCGCGGCGCGCGAGAGTGAGCGTGATCGGCGAGAGCTTCGTCAGCGCCGCCGCATCCAGCGGCGCGCCATCGGCGAGATGCGCGACGAGCGCGAAGAACGCCGCATCGTGCGCGCCTTTGACGCGCGCGAGATCGGCGCTCATCGCCGCCGCAGCGCCGTCGCCCGCCGCGATCTGGCAGAGCGCCCGCATCATAAGTGCGCTCGCGCCCGCCTCGTCCTCGCCCAGCGCCGCGCAGGCTTCGCGTTCGCGCGCCGCAAGCAGATAGCCCTGCTGACGCGCGAGGGGATCGCCCGCCTTCTCGTCGCCGAGATCGAGCAGCGCCGCCAGATCGCGCACCAGGCCCGCATCCAGCAGCCGCGCCGTGCGAAGATCGTACAGCGTCGGGCCGTTATCGCCGCCGTCCTGCGGCTTCGCGCCGGTCAGCAGCACGCGGCGGATCAGTTCGTTCATGGCGGGCGACGGCGTCCCCGCCGGCATCGCCGCCATCAGATCGGCGATGGTCGCATAGTCGGACTCGCCCCACAGATCGCCGCCCAATCCGCCATCGCCCTCGGCCAGCGTGCCCTTGTCGGACGGATCGGGCTTGCCCAGCGGACGCACCTCGACCGCGCTCGGCGTCATGCCGGTCCCGGCCGGGTTGGCGAGCACCTGCTGCGCGCGGCCGATCTCTTCCGGCGTCTGGCCATAGGGCAGGCTGCTCGGCCCCGCATCCGATCCCGGCGACAGCAGCGCGGGCTGCGACGGATCGAACGCGCCATCGCCCTGTTCGGCGATCTCGCCGGGCTGGCCGGCGACCGGCAGTTCGTCGGGCAGGTAATTGTCGTTGCCGCCGCTCGGCGGCGTCGGATTGCCGATGGTCCCGACCGGCGGCGGGGGCACGGCGACCGATCCGCCCCGTTCGGGCGGGCGCGGCGCCGAATTGTCCTGGGCAGGATCGCGCGGAATGCCGCTGCCGTCCTGGGCGGCTGCCGTCGCGCTCAGCGCGGCGAGCAGCGCCAGCGCAGCGGTGCTATTTCGGAAGCCTCTCATCGGGCACCTGCTGTTCCACCTGCCGCTGCGGCGGCTTGGTGGAGTCGGCCAGCATGACGAGGCCCACGCCGCCGGCGACCAGCAGCACAAGAAGCGACATCAGAAAGAACGAGGCGCGTGACATGAAGTCCGGTCCGGGCGTCGAGTTGGTTTGAATGCATGGGTAATGGCCCTTGCCGTGCGCGAGGGTCAACCCTGCCCGTGAAAGGTTGACGCCCAATTGAGGCGGCTTTGCGAAGCCCGACTTTGCGGATAGCCACCTTTGGTTTAGGCAAAAGGCCATGGAACCGGAGCCGATCACCGCGGAAAACCTGCCTGTGGCCGAACGCAGCATCGTGCTGGTCGGGCTGATGGGCGTGGGGAAAACGACCGTCGGCCGCCGCCTCGCCGCCCTGCTCCACCTCCCGTTTCTCGATGCCGACCACGAAATCGAGGAAGCGGCGGGCTGTTCCGTGACCGAGATTTTCGCCCGTTTCGGGGAACCCGCCTTCCGCGACGGCGAGCGCCGGGTCATCGCCCGGTTGCTGGAAGGCCCCCGCCATGTGCTGGCGACCGGCGGCGGCGCTTTCATGGACGCCCGCACCCGCGAGGCGATCAAGGCGCGCGGCATTTCCATCTGGCTGAAGGCCGATATCGACCTCCTGATGGACCGGGTGGCGCGCAAGGGAAACCGCCCCCTTCTCCAGAACCCCGATCCGCGCGGCACGATGGAACGGCTGGTGGCCGAGCGTTACCCGGTCTATGCCGAGGCCGATCTTACGGTCGAAAGCCGCGAAGGCCCGCACGACCGCGTGGTCCGCTCCATCGTCCAGGCGCTGAAGGCGTCCGGCGCCATCCCCGAGGACCACGCGGCATGAGCACCGCCGATCGCATTCATGTCGGCCTTGGCGCGCGCGCCTATGACGTACTGGTGGGTGAAGGCCTTATCGCCGCCGCCGGCGCGCATATCGCCCCGCTGCTGAAGCGAGGCGTCAGCTTCATCGTCACCGACGAACATGTCGCCGCCCACCACCTTGAACCCCTGCAGGCCGCCCTCGCCGCCGCCGGCATCAAAGCCGGCGCGCTGATCCTGCCGCCCGGCGAAAAGACCAAGAGCTTCGAGAATCTCGAACGCGTCTGCCGCGCGCTGCTCGCCGCCCGCATCGAACGCGGCGATCTCGTCATCGCGCTCGGCGGCGGCGTCATCGGCGATCTCGTCGGCCTCGCCGCCGGCCTCGTCCGGCGCGGCACCGGCTTCGTGCAGATTCCGACGACCCTGCTGGCGCAGGTGGATTCGTCCGTCGGCGGCAAGACCGCGATCAACGCGCCCGAGGGCAAGAACCTCGTCGGCCTCTTCCATCAGCCGCGCCTCGTCCTCGCCGACATCGCCGCGCTGACGACGCTGCCCGCCCGCGAGATGAAGGCCGGCTATGCCGAAATCGTGAAATACGGCCTCATCGGCGATGCCGCGTTCTTCGACTGGCTCGACACTGACGGCTCCAAGCTCCTCGCCGGCGACACCGCCGCGCTCGCTAAAGCCGTCGCCGCCAGCGTCCGCGCCAAGGCCGGCGTGGTGGAGCGCGACGAGACTGAAACCGGCGAGCGTGCGCTCCTCAATCTCGGCCACACGTTCGGCCATGCGCTGGAAGCCGCCACCGGCTTCTCCGACCGCCTGCTGCATGGCGAGGGCGTCGCCATCGGCATGAAGCTCGCCTTCGACCTCTCCGCCGCTCTCGGCCACTGCGACGGCCAGGTGCCGGGCCGTGTCGCCAACCATCTCGCCCGCATGGGCCTGCCGCACCGCATCGCCGATATCCCGGGCGAACGCCCCACGACAGCCGAACTCCTGCACCACATGGCGCAGGACAAGAAGGTCGAGGCCGGCAAGCTCACCTTCATCCTCGCCCGCGCCGTCGGCGAGGCGTTCATTGCCAAAGACGTAGATGCCGCTGCCGTCGGCAAAGTCCTCGACGCCGCAGACTAACGATCAGGAGAAACACCTATGTCGCTCGATCTCTTCTCGCTCAAGGGCCGTGTCGCGCTCGTGACCGGCGGCAGCCGCGGCATCGGCAAGATGATCGCGCGCGGATTTTTGCAGTCCGGCGCCAAGGTCTACATCTCCTCGCGCAAGCAGGCCGCCTGCGACGCCACCGCCGCCGAACTGTCGGAATTCGGCGAGATCATCGCCCTGCCCATGGACGTCTCCACCATGGAGGGCGTGAAGGCGCTCGCCGCCGCCATCGCCGCGCGCGAGCCGAAGCTCGACATTCTCGTCAACAATGCCGGCAAGGCCTGGCTCGAGCCCATCGACGTCTTCCCGGAAAAGGGCTGGGACGCGGTGGTCGATCTCAACCTGAAATCGCCCTTCTTCCTGACACAGGCGCTGCTGCCCCAACTGCGCGCCGCCGCGAAGACCCAAGTGGCGAAGGTCATCAACATCGCCTCGATCGACGGCATCTCGGTGAACCCGCAGGAGACCTATTCCTACGCCGCCTCCAAGGCCGGCCTCATCCAGCTCACGCGCCGCATGGCGACCCAGCTCGCGCCGGAGCAGATCGCCGTCAGCGCCATCGCCCCCGGCCCCTTCGCCTCGGAAATGAACACCACCGCCCGCGACGAGGCCGAAGCCGTGGCGAAGCGCGTCCCCCTGCGCCGCATCGGCACGGACGAGGACATGGCCGGCGCCGCGATCTATCTCGCCAGCCGCGCGGGGGACTACGTGGTCGGCTCCACGATCATCGTGGACGGCGGCACCACCCACGCGCGCAGCTAGGGCGCGCTGGCCTTCACGCTGAGCGCATGCACCGGCCCGGCCAGCTCGTCCTTCAGCGCGGCATAGACCATGCGCTGCGCCGCCACCCGCGACTGCCCGGCAAAGGCGGCTGCGACGATGGTCACGTTGAAGTGAGTCTCCCCCTCACCGCCCCCGGCCCCCCGGCCAGGTGATGGGTCAGGTGGGCGTGCCCGGCATGGCGGGCGCTGTCGTTCTCGATGGCCAGGCTGACGGGGTGGAAAGCCGCCGCCAGCTTGGTCCGGATGGTCTCTTCCACTGACATGACGTTCACGTCCGCCCCCGCCCCGGCAAAGTCAAGCGCGAGGCTTTCTTGCGTTGTTAACGCTCACTTCCCATAATTTGAATCGAGATGAGCACCTCCCGCCCGCGCATCAATATGGACTTCTCCATCAAGCGTTCGGCCGCCGCTGCGGCGCCGAAGCGCCCACAGATGCGCATGTGCGAGTTTCCGGGCTGCGACCAGCCCGGCACCCACAAGGCCCCGAAGTCCAAGGAAAACCTGCGCGAGCATCGCTGGCTGTGCATGCCGCATGTCCGCCTGGTGAACGAGAACTGGAACTTCTTCGACGGCATGTCGGATGCCGAGGTTCAGCAGTTCCAGCGCGACGCCCAGATCGGCCACCGCCCGACCTGGAAGCTGAAGGACCGCCAGTCGACCTCCTGGCAGGCCCGGGGCGAGAAGGCGACCTTCGCGGGCAAGACCGACGACACCTACAAGGTCTTCGAGGACGGCCAGGCCGCCCGGGTCCGCAGCGAGGGCAAGCGCACCCGCGTCGTCCCCAAGCTCCAGATGGACGCGCTCAACATCCTCGAGCTTACCGCTGAGGCATCCTTGATAGAGGTCAAGGCGCGCTATAAGGAACTGGTCAAACGCTACCATCCCGACGTGAACGGCGGGGATCGGTCGGCCGAAGAGCGGCTTGCGCTGGTGATCCGCGCATATGGCGTGCTGAAGAAGTCCAACTTCGGCTAAGCCCCTCTCGCGGCAGGCCTGTTCCAGCCGCCGCGCCGCCAGACTTTCAGAACCTCAAAGAACGTCGCAGGATTTCCCATGGCCGAGATGAGCGAGGGCCTCAGCCCCGAAGCCGCGCCCGACACCACCGTCGACGCGAAGACCGTTTTCGGCATCGAGACGACCCTGAAGGTGCCGGCCTTCAGCCAGCCGAACTCCTACGTCCCGGATCTGGATGAATCGTACCGCTTCGACCGCGAGACGACGCTCGCCATCCTCGCCGGCTTCGCCTTCAACCGCCGCGTCATGGTCCAGGGCTATCACGGCACGGGCAAGTCAACCCATATCGAGCAGGTCGCGGCGCGCCTCAACTGGCCCTGCATCCGCGTCAACCTCGACAGCCACATCTCCCGCATCGACCTCGTCGGCAAGGACGCCATCGTCCTGAAGGACGGCAAGCAGGTCACCGAATTCCGCGAGGGCATTCTCCCCTGGGCGCTCCAGCGCCCGGTCGCGCTCGTCTTCGACGAATACGACGCCGGCCGGCCGGACGTGATGTTCGTGATCCAGCGCGTGCTGGAAGTCGCGGGCAAGCTGACCCTGCTCGACCAGAACCGCGTCATCCGCCCGCACAACGCCTTCCGCCTGTTCTCCACGACCAACACCATCGGTCTGGGCGACACGTCCGGCCTCTATCACGGCACGCAGCAGATCAATCAGGGCCAGATGGACCGCTGGTCCATCGTCACGACGCTCAACTACCTGCCGCACGACAAGGAGGTGGACATCGTCCTCGCCAAGTCGCCGGCCTATCAGGGCGCCGACGGCCGCAAGAAGATCGCCGCCATGGTGCGCGTCGCCGACCTCACCCGCTCGGCCTTCATCAACGGCGACATCTCGACCGTCATGTCGCCGCGCACCGTCATCACCTGGGCCGAGAACGCCCACATCTTCGGCGATATCGGTTTCGCCTTCCGCCTGACGTTCCTGAACAAGTGCGACGAGCTGGAACGCGCCACGGTCGCCGAGTTCTACCAGCGCGCCTTCGGCGAAGAACTCCCCGAAAGCGCCGCCAAGGTGATGGTGGCCTGATCCCGCTGCGGTCTTGTTGGCTTCCGGCAGGGAAGGCTGACAGGGCCGCCCCTGTTGGTTACGGTTGAAGCCGATGAGCAAATCCGAGACCCAGATCGAGCGCTTCAAGCGGGCCGTCGCCCAGACGACCCGCTCGATCGCCGCCGAGCCCGAACTGACCGTCACCTACGGCACCGAGCCGCCGGCGCTGAAGGGCATCCGCGCCCGCCTGCCCGTGCCCTCGCGCGACCTGCCCGCCGCCGACGTGGCGCTGGTGCGCGGCCAGGCCGACGCCTTCGGCCTCAAGCTCGCCTTCCACGACGAGAAAACCCACGCCGCCTTCGCCCCCGTCGGCCCCAACGCCCGCGTCATCTTCGACGCCGTCGAGGAAGCCCGCATCGAGGCCATCGGCGCCAACGCCATGGCCGGCATGGGCGACAATCTCGCCGCCGTGCTGGAACAGCGCTACGCCGGCAAGGGCTATGCGAAGGCCAAGGACCGCGCCGACGCGCCGCTGCCCGATGCCGTGGCGCTCATCGTGCGCGAGGCCGTCACCGGCCGTCCGGTGCCGAAATCGGCGCAGAAGATCGTCGATCTCTGGCGTCCCTTCATCGAGGAGCGCGCCCGGGGCGACATCGCGCGCCTGAAGGACATCGAGCACGACCAGCAGGCCTTCTCCAGGATCATGCGCACCGTGCTGCGCGATTTGGATCTCGGCGACGAGCTGGGCGAGAACCAGAACGACGAGAACGAGGACGACAGCGAGAACGAGACCTCCGAGGAGAACCAGGAGCAGCAACAGGAAAGCGGCGAGAGCGAACAGCCGCAAGGCTCCAGCGCCGAAGAGGTCGAGTTCGAGGAAGGCGCCGCCCAGGACGACGACCAGCAGATGGTCGAGGTCGACGCCGATGCCGAGATGTCGGAAGACGAACAGGATGCGCCCGATGACGGGACGCAGCCCATGCGTCCCAACCAGAACATCCCCGACAAGCCGAACGAGCCGGCCTACAAGATCTATTCGACCGCCCACGACGAGGTCATCTCGGCCGACGATCTGTGCGATGCCGACGAACTGACGCGGCTCCGCGCCTATCTGGATCAACAACTCTCCGCGATGCAGGGCGTCGTCACGCGCCTCGCCAACCGCCTCCAGCGCCGGTTGATGGCGAAACAGCAGCGCACCTGGGAGTTCGACCTGGAGGAAGGCATGCTCGATGCCGCGCGCCTCACGCGCGTCATCACGGATCCCACCAATCCGCTCTCCTACAAGATCGAGAAGGACATGAAGTTCCGCGACACCGTCGTGTCGCTGCTTCTCGACAATTCCGGCTCGATGCGCGGCCGCCCCATCACCGTCGCCGCCATGTGCGCCGACATCCTCGCGCGCACGCTGGAACGCTGCAACGTGAAGGTCGAAATCCTCGGCTTCACCACCAAGGCGTGGAAAGGCGGCCAGGCGCGCGAGAAATGGATTCAGGACGGCAAGCCCGGCCAGCCCGGCCGCCTGAACGATCTCCGTCACATCGTCTACAAGCCCGCCGACCACCCGTGGCGCCGCGCCCGCCGTTCGCTCGGCCTGATGATGCGCGAGGGCCTGCTGAAGGAGAACATCGACGGCGAGGCGCTCATCTGGGCGCATAACCGCCTGCTCGGCCGCCCCGAACAGCGCCGCATCCTGATGGTCATTTCCGACGGCGCGCCGGTGGACGATTCGACCCTCTCGGTGAACGCCGGCAATTATCTGGAAAAGCACCTCCGCACGGTGATCGAGGAAATCGAGACCCGCTCGCCGGTCGAACTCCTCGCCATCGGCATCGGGCACGATGTCACGCGCTATTACCGCCGCGCCGTCACCATCGTCGACGCCGAACAGCTCGGCGGCGCGATGACCGACAAGCTCGCCGAACTTTTCGAGGAAGAGGGCGCGCGCAAGGCGCCCGCGCCCGCCAACACCGATACAGGCCCCCGCGCCGCCACGAGGCCGGGTCTCGCCAAGACCAGCCTTCAGGCTGTCCGCGGCGCCGCCAGCTGACAGGACCGCCCATGCATCGCCGCCTCGCCTGTTTCACCGCCGCGATTTTCGCGTGCAGCGCCGGCGCAATGCTCGCCCTGGCCGATGTCGAGGTGCAGCCGGTGCCGATGGAAGGCGTCGCCATCGCGGTCGAGAATGTGCCGGTCGAACTGCGCTCCGCCGATCCCACCGACACGCGCCTCGGCAAGCTGATCTATCGCGGCGGCATTTCGGTGGTGCCCAGGGATGACCGCTTCGGCGGCCTCTCCGGCTTCAAGGTCAGCTCCGAAGGCTCGAAATTCGTCGCGGTGTCCGATACCGGCAACTGGACCACCGGCTCGCTGCAATACGACGATAAGGGCAATCTCATCGGCGCCGGCGACGTCTTCGTCGCGCCGCTTCTGGGCGCTGACGGCCAGTCCCTGCACGGCAAGGACGAAGGCGACGCCGAAAGCCTCGCTTTCCAGAACCCTTACGGCCTGGTCGGCACGGCCTATGTGGGCTTCGAACGCGACCACCGCGTCCTCAGCTACGACTTCATGGTCGACGGCGTGAAGGCCCGGGGTCAGCTCGTGCCTATGCCCGAAGCGGTCAAGGCGCTCCGCAGCAATTCCGGACTTGAGGTTCTCGCTGCTCTCGACAGCGATCGCATCGTCGCCATCGCCGAGGAAGGCCCCAGGGACGAGAACGAGGACAGCCCCGGCTGGGTCGTGAACACGAATACCGGCGAGACCGTCAGCTTCACGATGAAGCGTATCCTCCCCTATTCACTGACCGATGCGACCATGCTGCCCGATGGCCGCATCCTGGTGCTTGAGCGCCGCTTCGCCCCCACCACCGGCCCCGGCGCCGAACTGCGCGCCTACGATCCCGCGACCTTCACCGAAGGCGCGACTGTGGAAGGCGATCTCATCGCCGTCCTCTTCGCCGGCGTCACCGTCGACAACATGGAAGGTGTCGCTGCCCGCCAGACCGACGACGGGAAAACGCTGATCTATGTCGTCTCGGACGACAACTTCCAGCGCCCGCTCCAGCGCACCCTCATCATGATGTTCGAGCTCGCCGAATAGCCCACAGCACGACGATCGCGCTCAGGCACGCCGCGAAGAAGCACCACACCGAAAACAGCCACGCCTCATAGGCGAAGGCCGTTCCGCAGAGCGCGACGAACACCACCGCGCCGAATGCCTGCACCAGCCGCTCCCGGCTCAGCATCAGGCTCACGCAGGTCGCCGCGACGTAGAGCGCCAGCAACACCTCCAGCAGCCCGGCATCGCGGAAGGAATTATAGTACGGCAGCGTGTAGCGGATGTGTCCGCCCTCTGGCACGCCGGGCACATGGCCGGAAACCAGACCGTGCAGCATTGCGGCCGCGACGATGACGCCGCAGGCGAAACAGGCCCACATCGCATGCCGCCGCCAGCCCCGCGGCTCCAGCGCCAGCACGGCGAGCGGCGCATAGAGCGGCCAGATCACCTGCGCGAAAGACAGAAACGTCGCGCTGGCGCAGGCTTGGAGAGCCACATCCCCACCGCTCGCCGCCAGCCAAAGCACGCCTTCCGCCACCTGCTGCACACCAAACAGAAGCGGGACAGCCGCAAACGGCGCCGCCCGCCGCTCCCGCGTCACCGCCAGCGCACCGATCCCGGCGGCGGACAGAACCCCTCCGGCGATCAGGCTGGCGGTCGCTGAGAAGCACATGGACGCAGGCCTCAAATGAAAAGGCCCCGCCGGACGGCAGGGCCTTTCAAAGACAATCGCAAAACCGAAGCTCAGGCGGCCTTGGCTTCCGCAGCGGCCTTCTTGGCGACCTTGGCCAGCTCGCGCTTGATGCGGCGGGCGGCGGGCGACAGGGCGGCGTCGCGCGCCTTCTTCAGGAACGCATCCAGGCCGCCGACATGGTCGAGCGTGCGCAGCGCGTTGGCCGAAATCTTCAGGTTGAACGACTTGGCGAGCGCTTCCGACGGCACCGAAACCTCGAACAGGTTCGGCAGGAAGCGGCGCTTCGTCTTGTTGTTGGCGTGGCTGACATTGTGGCCAACCTGGACGTCCTTGCCCGTCAGTTCGCAGCGGCGCGCCATGGCATGATCCTCGAAACAATTCCAAACAGGGGAAAGGCCGCAGCGGTCGTCGCGCGGCGCCTCCCTTAAAGAGGCGCGCGGTGTAGGGAAATCAGCCCCGCCTGTCAAGTTTGGAGGAATCGGGCCAGCAGCCGCTCCGCAGCCGCCGGGGGCGTCATCCGCCCGGCCGCGACCTCGCTCTCAAGCCGTTGAGTTTCCTCGCCTATCTCGCCATCCGCCGCCAGGGCCTGGAGCAGACCGTCACGCAGCGCCGCCCGCATCCAGGACAGCGCCTGCGCCTGCCGCGCGGCGGCGATGCCGGAATCGCCCAGAAGCGCCCGGAATGCCTCGATTCCCTGCCAGACCTCGGAAATCCCCTTTTCCTCCAGCGCTGACGCCAGCAGGACAGGCACGACCCAGCCCTTGTGCTTGGGCCGCATCAGATGGAGCGCGCCTTTCAAATCCGCCGCCGAGCGCCGCGCGGCGTTCAGCAGGTCGCCATCCGCCTTGTTCACCACCACCATATCCGCGAGTTCCATGATCCCGCGCTTCACGCCCTGCAGCTCGTCTCCGCCGCCTGGGGCGTGGATCAGCACGAACAGGTCGGTCATATCGGCGACCGCCGTTTCCGACTGCCCGACGCCGACCGTCTCCACCAGCACCACGTCGAATCCCGCCGCCTCCACGGCCAGGATCGCCTCGCGCGTCCGCCGCGCCACGCCGCCCAGTTCGGTGCCGGCGGGCGATGGCCGGATGAACGCGTTCCGGTCGCGCGACAGCCGCTCCATGCGCGTCTTGTCGCCGAGGATCGACCCGCCCGAGCGCCGCGAGGAGGGATCGACCGCCAGCACCGCCACCTTGTGCCCGGCCTTCGTCAGGAAGGTGCCGAACGCCTCGATGAAGGTCGATTTGCCCGCCCCCGGCGTGCCGGAGAGGCCGATACGGATGGCCCGTCCGCTTTCGGGCAGGATCACGGCCAGCAATTCGTCGGCGATCTGACGGTCATGTGACCTGGTGGACTCGATCAGCGTGATCGCCTTGGCGAGCGCGCGGCGATCCCCTGAAATCAGGCGTTTGGCGATGGAGTCAGCATCGGTCATCACCCCCTAATGACGGCGAATTCAGATGCCCCGCAAGCATCTCATCGCCACATTCACCCTCTATTCAGACGGTTAACCGCTTATCGCGCCTCAGCGCCGGCCCAAAAGTCAGGAGACCGAGACATGAAGAAACCGATCCTTGCGGCCGTTATCGCCATCGCCTCCATCGGCGCGGGCCATGCGGTGTCGCCGGTGCCCCGGCCGCCCGCGCCCGAATACACGGTCAAGGCGGTCTACAATGTCTCGCTGCTGGGCCTGTCGGTCGGCCAGATGCAGCTTGAGCTGACCCTGAAGGGCGGCGCCTACGAGGCGAAGGTCTATGTCGAGCCCAGGGGCCTGGCCTCCACCTTCACCTCCAACACGGTCAGCGCGGTGGCGACGGGTTTGGGTCAGCTGGGCCAGCTCCAGCCGACCTATTCCTGGATTCAGCAGTTTTCGACCAAACGCACCCAGACCGTCACCATGCGGATGGAGGCCGGCGCCGCGCCCGACGTCACGGCCGAACCGGTCTATGAGAACATCGAAAACCCGGCCACCGACGCGCAGAAAGCGGGCGCCGTCGATCCGGTCGGCGGTCTTCTGTCGATGATCCTGCTGCCCGGCGCCGGCCCCGGCGACAAGGCCTGCGGCGAAAGCATCACCATCTTCGACGGCAAGCGCCTCTACGCCTTCGACATGTGGTCGGACGGCACCAAGGACGTGAAGCGCGGGGCGGGCGGCTATGCCGGCCCGGCGCTCTACTGCGTCGCCTCGTATCGCCGCATCGCTGGCTGGGGCGACAAGTACATGGCGCGCAAATCCGACTCCAAGGTCGAGGCCTATTTCGCGCCCATCGGTAAAGGCGCGGATGGCGGCCCCGCCTTCTATCTGCCCGTGCGCCTGTGGAGCGATGCCGAGGTCGGTGATGTCGTGGCGATCCCCGCCTCCGTCACCATCAACGGCAAGGACTGGGGCACCTTTTTCGCCGAAGGCGGCTAGATCTCGACCACGATCTTGCCGACCGCCTCGCGGCTGAGAACGGCCTTCAGCGCTGCGGCGGCCTGATCCAGCTTCACGACCTTCCCCGGCTCCACCTTCAGCTTGCCGTCGGCGAACCACTGCAGAAGCTGGCGGATATTGGCCTGCGCCACCGCCGGCTCATGCATGAAGCTGAAGCGGGCGATATCGACGCCGACAAGGCTTCGCGCCCTTCAGCAACGCCAGATTGATCGGCAGCGCCGGGATCGTTCCGGCTGCGAATCCGATCACCAGATGCCGCCCCTTCCACGCCAGCGAGCGGAACGCCGTTTCCGTCACCGCCCCGCCGACGGGGTCGAACACCACATCCACACCCTTCGGCGCCAGGCTTTTCAGCGCCTCCCGCCAGTCGGCTGCGCTCGTATCCAGCACCTCGTCCGCGCCCGCCGCTCTGGCTGCATCACGCTTTTGCCCGCTTGAGGCGGCACCGATCACACGCGCGCCCATCACCTTGGCGACGGCGATCGCCGCCGTGCCGGTGCCGCCGCCGGCCCCCAGGACCAGCAGCGTCTCGCCCGGCTGCATCGCCGCGCGATCCTTCAGCGCGTGAAGCGCCGTCGCGAAATTCGTCCGGAACATCGCCGCCTGCGTGAAGCTCATCACGTCGGGTATCGGCATCACGCCGGCGGCGTTGGTCACGGCATACTCCGCAAACCCGCCCGAAAACCCGCCCGCGATCACCCGGTCCCCGGGCTTCACATTCGTGACGCCCTCGCCAACCGCATCGATGACGCCCGCAAACTCACCGCCCGGCGCAAACGGCAGCGGCGGCTTCACCTGGTATCTGCCCTCGGCGATCAGCGCATCGACGAAGCCGACACCGGCCGCCTTCACCGCGATCCGCGCCTCGCCAGCTTTCGGTTCCGGCGTCGCAACTTCAATTGGCGCCAGCGCCTCGACCGGCCCAAAAGCCTCCACCATCACCGCGCGCATGACATCCTCCTGATCGTACAGCCGGTTTTGCATCACGACTGCCCCGCCGTCAGTCAAGCCGCGACAAGATGCGTCCTCGCACGCGGGCGTCCCGCCTCTAGTCTTCGAAGCGGGGGCGAAAGGATCGTTTCATGCGCGCGAAATGCGACTGCGAGTCCCGTTGTCTGAAAGCCGACTTCGCCGTCGACGGCAGCGGCGCGCCTGGCGATGCCCGTATTCTGGCCTCTGTCGGCGTCGGCGGCGCCAACCGGGCCGACGATGTCCGCACCGTCCAGCAGCTTCTGAATGACGTGACGCCGGCCCGCGGCGGCCCGATGCCGCTGCTGGTGGTCGACGGGTTGTGCGGCCCGAAAACCAACGCGGCCATCCGTAACTTCCAGACCAGACAGCAACTGCCCGTCATCGACAGCCGCGCCGACCCCGACGGTCCGACCATGCAGGCGTTGAATTCCGAACGCGCCAACAAATCCGCCAGCGGCGACCGCAAGCAGCGCGAGGCGCAGCGGCTCGCCACCGCCATCTCCATCCTGCCTGACGCCCAGTCGGCGGTGCAGCGCGCCATCGGCCTCGTCGAAGCGGCCATGAACTTCGTCATGCTCGGCAAGTCGATCACGACGTCGGACGAACCGTTCAAGTTCGTCGACAAGCATTTCAAATTCGCGGGCCTCAGCCGCGATCACATGCTGGCCGATCTCACCATCCTCAAGATCACCTATAACCGCATGAAAACCGTCCTGCGCGGCAGGATGGGCGGAACCGGCACCCAGATCTTCGGCGCCAACATGTTCGACATCGACCCGGCGCCCGGAACATCCCCGCCGCAGGCCAAGGCCTATGTGCCCAGGGAAGACGACGACCAGGTGCGCGCCTCGCGCATCTACTGGACCGATGCGATCGATGGCCATCCGCGAGACCGCTTCCTCTATCTGACGCTGCACGAGCTTGGCCATTTCGTCGATGAGGAAGACCCCGCGCTCGAGATCGCCGATCATGGCTATGCCTTCTTCGGCACCGTGCTGACGCTCGATCACGACAGGCGGATGCACAACGCCGACAACTACGCGATGATGGCGTTCGAGCGCTCGTTCGGCCGCGCCCGTCTCGTCTCGCTTTACCCGCTGCTGAGCGCAATGCCCTGATCCCCGCAACCGCCGGGCGGTAGCCGCAGCCGTATCGTGATCGCTGGATTTCCGGAATTGTCGTATGATACGGCGTCCGTTGCGGGACCAGACGCCTGACCGATGCCCGATACGAACCAAGGAGCAATCGACATGACGCTTTTCCACACTGCAGGCGCCTTCGCCGCCGGCCTGCTGATGACCGCAACCGCTTTCGCGGCCGACGAAGCGGCCACGCCCGAAGGCTATGTCCGCACAGGCAAGACCGAAAGCTGCCTGCGCCTGAACCGCATCGACAGCCTGCAAATCCTGAACGAGACGCAGATCCTCGTGAAGCTGAACTCGGGCGAAGCCTGGCTGCAGGAGCCGCGCAGCTGCAGCAAGCTCCGCAAGACCTATGCCTTCGTCTATGACGCCCCGACCGGGGATCTCTGTGACACGACGATCATCAAGCTGACCGACCCCGGCGCAGGCGGCTTCTCCGGCACCTGCGCGTTCGACAAGTTCCAGCAGCTCGAAAAGAAGACGGCGGCGGCCGACTAGGCCGCCGCGATCTTCTTCTGCGACCTGATCAGCTTCAGCACTTCGGCGGCCGCGGCGGGAATATTCGTGCCCGGCCCGAAGATGGCTGACGCCCCGGCCTTGTAAAGCGCATCGTAGTCCTGCGCCGGGATCACGCCGCCGCAGACGATGAGAATGTCGTTCGCGCCCTGCTTGCGCAGCGCTTCCGCCAACAGCGGCACCAGCGTCTTGTGGCCGGCCGCCAGCGACGACACGCCGATCACATGCACGTCGGCGTCGATGGCGTCCTGGGCCACCTCTTCCGGCGTCTGGAACAGCGTGCCGACATCGACGTCGAAACCGATATCGGCGAAGGCCGTCGCGATCACCTTGGCGCCCCGGTCGTGTCCATCCTGGCCCATCTTGGCGACCAGCATACGCGGACGGCGGCCTTCTTCCCTGGCGAACTGCGCGACCTCCTCCTGGATTTTCGCGTAGCCTTCGTCGCCCTCATAGGCCGCGCCATAGACGCCGCTGATCGTGCGGATATCGGCGCGGTGACGGCCGAACGCCGCTTCCATCGCGTCGGAAATCTCGCCGACCGTCGCGCGCGCCCGCGCTGCGTTCACCGCCAGCGCCAGCAGGTTCGCCTCGCCCTTCGCGCCCTCGGTCAGCGCCTTCAGCGCCGCGTCGCACGCCGCCTGGTCGCGCGTGCCCTTCACATGCTGAAGCCGCGCGATCTGCGAAATGCGCACCGCATCGTTGTCGATGTCGCGCACCTCGATCGGGTCTTCTTCCTTCAGGCGGAACTTGTTGACGCCGACGATCACTTCCTCGCCGCGATCGACCCGCGCCTGCCGCCGCGCCGCCGCTTCCTCGATGCGCAGCTTGGGCATGCCGGCTTCGACCGCCTTGGTCATGCCGCCCATGTCCTCGACTTCCTTGATCAGTTCGCGCGCGGCGGCCGCCAGCGACTGCGTCAGATGCTCGACGTAATATGAGCCGCCCAGCGGATCGACCACCTTCGTCACGCCGGTCTCGTTCTGGATGACAAGCTGGGTATTGCGCGCGACACGGGCCGACGTATCGGTCGGCAGCGCGATCGCCTCGTCATAGGCGTTGGTGTGCAGCGACTGCGTGCCGCCCAGCACGGCGGCCAGCGCCTCCAGCGTCGTGCGGATCACGTTGTTCAGCGGGTCCTGCTCGGTCAGCGACACGCCGCTCGTCTGGCAATGCGTCCGCAGCATCAGGCTCTCGGCTTTCTTGGCGCCGAAGCCCGTCATGATCTCGCCCCAGATGAGACGCGCCGCGCGCAGCTTGGCGACCTCCATGAAGAAGTTCATGCCGATCGCGAAGAAGAACGACAACCGTCCCGCGAAGACGTCGACATCCATGCCCTTCGCCAGCGCCGCGCGCACATATTCCGCGCCGTCGGCCAGCGTGAAGGCCAGCTCCTGCACCTGGTTCGCGCCGGCTTCCTGCATGTGATAGCCGGAGATCGAGATCGAGTTGAACTTCGGCATGTTCTTCGCCGTGTACTCGATGATGTCCGCGATGATCCGCATCGAGGGCGCGGGCGGATAGATATAGGTGTTCCGCACCATGAACTCTTTGAGGATATCGTTCTGGATCGTGCCCGCCAGCTTGTCGGGCGTCACGCCCTGCTCTTCGGCCGCGACGATGTAGTTGGCGAGAATGGGGATCACCGCCCCGTTCATCGTCATCGACACGCTCATCTTGTCGAGCGGAATGCCGTCGAAGAGGATCTTCATGTCCTCGACGCTGTCGATCGCCACGCCGGCCTTGCCTACGTCGCCCGCCACGCGCGGATGGTCGCTGTCATAGCCGCGATGGGTCGCGAGATCGAAGGCGACCGAAACGCCCTGCTGCCCCGCCGCGAGATTCTTGCGGTAGAAGGCGTTGGACTCCTCCGCTGTCGAGAAGCCCGCATACTGGCGCACCGTCCACGGACGGCCCGCATACATCGTCCCGCGCACGCCGCGCGTGAAGGGCAGAAAACCGGGAAGCGAATCCGTGCCTTCCAGGCCTTCAAGGTCGGCCGCCGTGTAAAGCGGCTTGATGTCGATCCCTTCCGGCGTCTTCCACACTAGCGTATCGGGAGACGCTTTCAGCTCCTTCTCCGCGAGCTTCTTCCAGTCGTCGATGGTCTTGCCGGTCATGGCGAACTCCGTGCGGGGCAGTCGGCCCCATCAGTCGAGTGGCGATATGGCGGTGACTTAATCCCGCGGGCCGGAAGGGGTCAAACGACGCCGCTTGCCGTAAAGGGAAAGGCGAGCGCCGCGATATCGCCCGAATTCTCGCTAGATTGAGCGATGCTGACCACACAGCAGATCGGGGATTTCATGCTTCGCCGCAGTTTCGCGTTTCTTGCCGCCGCTTCCGCGCTCGCCCTCTCGGCGCCCGCCTACGAAGACCCCGTCGGCGACGAAATCCAGCGCCGCATGATGGAGCAGCAGCAACAGCAGATTAACGACATGGTCGCCGCCCAGCAGGCTTGGGGCGAGGAAGAGGAAGACTACCCCTACGAAGAACCGCCGTCCTACAGCGAGGAGGAATGGCATGACTGGGCGGCCGAAGGCGCCCGGGCCGAGGCCAAACGGCTGCAGGAACGCGCCAACGATCCCAAATATCAGGCCTTCCTCAACGGCGAGTGGCTCCACACGCCTCCGGCCAAGGCCGGACAGGAAGGCTGCTCGGTCATGTTCCTGCGCCGCGGCGTGGGGACAATCGTGCTGGCGACGGGCGGGATGAAAGACCCGGCCATCTTCGCCTTCTTCAGCATGGACGTGCCCCGCCCCGCCTCGTTGGTCGAGACCAGCGCCACCTTGTCGGAAACCGGCGAGCAACCGGCCACGGTCCGCGTTTTCAACGCCACGCTGCCCTGGATGACGGATTACGGCATCGTGTTCTTCGCTGTTCCCTCTGCCGAGGCAGCCCTTGGCGGTATGGTCGATCAACAGGGCTTCGGCGTCGCGATGGATGGACGCGATGTCGCCGCCATCGAATGGACGGGCGGTCTGGCTGCGCGTGACGATCTCAGCGCCTGCATCGCGGCGCGGCGCTGACCGGGCGATAAAAGATTAACCGCGCCCCAAGCCCGCCCGCCGCCATTCGTGAACGCCGCCGGCGCCGCGCACCCGCCCGGCACCATATCTCGTGCGTGAACGAATCGCGGCAATCGGCAGGTCAGCGATTCGGACACGCTCCGTTCCGACACGGTTCTCTTCGGAAACCTTGATCGCGCGGTAACGCGTTAAGACCTGCGCGCCCGATCGTCCGTGAACGGACATGGTTAATGCCGCAGCAATATAATCGCGAGCGAATAGGCCCGAAGAACGCGCGCGCGAGGCTGACGTCTGGTCACCGGTTAATGCCGGCTTCCGCGAGCTATGCGGCGACCGCATGTCCGCCGCGCGGCGCGTCCACCATATCTCGTGCGTGAACGAATCGCTTCTCCGGGCCGGTCAGTGATTCGGACATGCTCCGTTCCGGCGAGGTTCCGCGCTTTAACCATGCGCTCACGATTGGCGTTAACGGCTGAATTTCGCTAGGGAGTGCCCTCTGTTCGTGAATACTCATGGTTAACGGCCGGGTAAGCACCCGCCGCGCAAGGCAGCATGACCCAGTCTTTTGAAATGCCGGCATCGGAACGCGTCATCGGTGTTCTGGGGCCGACCAATACCGGCAAGACCCACTATGCGATCGAGCGCATGCTCGCCCATCGCACGGGCATGATCGGCCTGCCGCTGCGCCTGCTTGCGCGCGAACTCTATGACCGCATCGTCGCCGTGAAGGGCGCCGACGCCGTCGCCCTCATCACGGGCGAAGAAAAGATCGTCCCCAGGAACGCGCAGTACTGGGTGTGTACGGTGGAATCGATGCCGCTCGGCATCGGCGTCGAATTCCTCGCGGTCGACGAAATCCAGATGTGCGCCGACTACGAACGCGGCCACATCTTCACCGACCGCCTGCTCCACGCCCGCGGCACGCACGAAACGCTGTTCCTCGGCGCAGAGACGATGCGCGGCCTCATCCAGCGCCTCGTTCCGCATGCGCAGTTCATCACCCGCCCGCGCTTCTCCGATCTCGCCTATACCGGCGCGAAGAAGCTGACGCGCCTGCCCCGCCGCAGCGCCATCGTCGCCTTCAGCGCGAACGACGTTTACGCCATCGCCGAACTCATCCGCAGCCAGCGCGGCGGGGCGGCGGTCGTGATGGGCGCGCTCAGCCCCCGCACCCGCAACGCGCAGGTCGCGCTCTATCAGTCGGGCGAGGTCGATTTCATCGTCGCCACCGACGCCATCGGCATGGGCCTCAACATGGATATCGACCATGTGGCCTTCGCGAGCCTTGAGAAGTTCGACGGCGAGACGACGCGCAATCTCAGGCCCCAGGAACTGGCCCAGATCGCCGGACGCGCCGGCCGCCACATGAATGACGGCACGTTCGGCGTCACCAACGACTCCGGCGAGATCGAGCCCGCCACGGTGGAGGCCATCGAAAGCCACCGCTTCGATCCGGTCCGCGTCGCGCAGTGGCGCAATGCGAATCTCGATTTCGGCACGCTCGACCGCCTGCTCGCCAGCCTCGACGCGCTGCCGACGCAGAAAGGGCTTCAGCGCATTCGTCCCTCGACCGACCTCATAGCGCTCCGCATCATGAAGGACGTGGTCGAGATCAAGGCCGCCGCCTCGACGCCGGACAAGGTCCGTCTGCTGTGGGACGTCTGCCAGGTGCCGGACTTCCGCAAGATCACCATCGACGAACACACCCGCCTGCTGGTGAAGCTCTATTATTTCCTCACCGACGGCCCGGCGCGCATCCCTGACGACTGGATGGCCTCGCAGGTCGAAGCGCTCGACAATGCCGAAGGCGAGATCGACACGATCCAGGGCCGCCTCACCCATATCCGCACCTTCTCCTATGTCGCCAACCGCGCCGACTGGCTGGCCGATAGCGCGAAGTGGCAGCAGCGCACGCGCGAGATCGAAGACAAGCTCTCCGACGCGCTGCATGAGAAGCTGACCGAACGCTTCATCGACCGCCGCACGTCAAAGCTGATGCGCCGCCTGCGCGAGGACGAGGAGTTCGCCGCGACGGTGAACGAGAACGGCGACGTTCTGGTCGACGATGAATATATGGGCCGCCTGGAGGGCCTGCGCTTCGCCGCCGATCCGCGCGCGCTCGGTGAACATGGCCGCGCGCTCAAGGCCGCCGCCTTCCGTGGCTTGCAGGGCGAACTCGCCAGCCGCGCCTTCCGCATCGCCAATGCCGACGACAAGGAATTCAGCCTCACCGAACATGGCCGCGTGTGGTGGGACGGCGCCATCGTCGCCCAGCTCGAACCCGGCCCCACCGCGCTGAAGCCGCGCATCGTGTTGCTCGCCGACGAACAGATCACGCCGACCGCCTGGGCGCGGGCGGAATCGCGCCTCAGCGAATGGATCGAGACGCGCATCGCGCATGTGTTGAAGCCGCTCTTCGATCTCCAGGCCGCGCAGACGGCCGAAGGCGAGACGGCGCTCCCCTCGCAGGCGCGCGGCTTCGCCTATCGCCTCGGCGAAACCATGGGCGCGCTCGACCGTGAAACCGTGCGTGCCGAGGCCGAGAAGCTGCCGCCGGCCGACCGCGCCGCTCTGCGCAAGCTCGGCGTCAAGTTCGCCCGCTTCTCCATCTTCATGCCGGCGCTGCTGAAGCCCGAGGCCGCGCGCCTGATGGGCCTTCTCACCGCCGTCAAATCAGGGCTGCAGCCGCTGCCCCGCCTGCCCAATGCCGGTCTCACATCGGTCGTCGCCGATCCGTCCGTGCCCGTGCCGGTCTATGGCGCGGCCGGCTACCGCCTGCTCGGCCCGCGCGCCGTGCGGCTCGACATGCTGGAGCGTCTCGGCGACACGATCGAAGCCAAGCGCGGCGAAGACAAGAAACTGCCGCCCTTCGCCATCTCGCCCGACATGCTCTCGCTGCTCGGCTGCTCGGTCGACGAGATGACCGGCGTACTGAAGGCGCTGAACTTCAAGCCCGAGGGCGCGAAGTCGGAAACCGGCGCCGACATCCTGTTGTGGCGTCCGCGCCGCCGGCACGAAGGCGAGCGCCAGCACGGCCCCCGCCGTCCGGCGCAGGCCGCCGCCCCGACAGACGGCGCGCCCGAAGGCGAACAGCGCCGCGATCGCGACCGCCGTCCCCGCCGGGGCAAGCCGCCCCATCGCCGGCCCGAAGGCGCCGCAGCGCCCGCCGCCGCCGAAGGCGCCGCGCAACCCGCCGCCGGGGGCGCCCCGCGCCCCGAACGCGGCCCGCGCCCGGATCGCGGGCCTCGCCCGCCCCGCGAGGGCGAGAGATCCCGCGAGGGCGAGAGATCCCGCGAGGGCGGCAAGCCGCATGACGATCACCGGCGCAGGGACGGCAAGCGCGACGATCGCCGCCCGCCGCAGACCTATACCGCGCGCCCGGAACGGCGCGAGAAGCAGGCCGATCCGAATTCGCCGTTCGCCATTCTCGCCAAACTGAAAGGCGAATAGCAGCGCATGAGTTCAAACGCCGGCCAGGCTCGACCCGCTGCCGGAATGGGCGCCGATGCGTCTCGATAAGTGGCTCTGGTGCGCGCGCTTCTACAAGACGCGCGGACTGGCTGCGGAAATCTGCGCGGCCGGCCGCATCCGCGTGAACGGACAGGCGACCGACAAGGCGCACTACGCCGTGAAGATCGGCGACCGCCTCACCCTGCCCCAGGGCAGCCGGGTGCGTGTCATCGAAGTCCTCGCCCATGCCGAGCGCCGCGGCCCCGCCACCGAAGCCGCCACGCTCTACGCCGAACACGACGCTTAGCCCCGCCTTAACCCGGCGCGCGCCAAATCGGCCGCGATGCGCGCTTCCGTCCCGCTCCCCCCTCTCCGGCAGACCGCGCTCTTCGTCGCCCTCATCTGGCTCGCCTTCGTCGCTGCGAGCCTGCTGGTGCGCGGCACCGCGCTCACCGCCTGGCCCGATCCCGACGACGCCATGCGGATCGCCGGCGTGCGCGACCTGATGGCGGGTCAGAGCTGGTACGACCTGCACCAGCACCGCCTCGATCCCGCGCTGCCCGATGGCGGCGTGCTGATGCACTGGTCGCGGCTCGTCGACGCCCCCATCGCCGCCATCATCGTCCTGCTGACGCCGCTCCTCGGCGCCGCGGCGGCGGAACATGCCGCGCTCCTGATCTGGCCGCTGATTCCGGTGCTGCTCCTGCTGCCCGCCGCCGGCTTTCTCGGCTGGCGCATCGCAGGACGCTCAGGCGCGATCGTCGCCATCATCGGCGCCGCCTCGGCCGCCTTCCTCGTCACGGTCTACGCCCCCGGCCGCATCGACCATCACAACATCCAGATCGCCCTCGCCGTCGCCGTCATCGCGGCCCTCGCCGCTGAGGCGCAAAGCCTCAGGGCCGCCATCCTCGCCGGCCTCTTCTCCGGCCTTGGCCTTTCCATCGGCATGGAGACGCTGCCCTATCTGGCGCTGGGCGGCGCGGTGATCGCCTTGCGCTGGGCCTTCGACCCCGCCGGCCACCGCGCGCTCTTCCCCGCCTACGTCACCGCCTTCGCTCTCGCGGCCGCCTTCGGCATGGCGGCCACCTTCGCGCCCGACGCCTGGCTCCTCCCCGCCTGCGATACGGTGTCGCCGGTCTATCTCGGCCCGCTCTTCGCCGCCGCGCTCATCGCCCAGACCGCCGCGCTCGCAGGCCTGAACGGCCAACGCGCCCGGCTCCTCGTCGTCGCGTTCGCAGGCGCCGCCGCCGTCGCGCTGGTCTGGCTCCAGAATCCCGTCTGTCTCGGCGGCCCCTATGCCGCCGTCGACCCGCGCCTTTTCGCCGAGTGGATGGATCACATCCGCGAGGCGCGCTCCGCCGCAGACCTCATCGATGCCAACCCGGTCAGCTTCTTCGGCGTCTTCGCGGTCCCGGTGCTGGGCCTCGTCGCGGTGCTGACCATCGGCGGCTGGCCGGCGCGCATCGCGGGCCTCGCGCTCGCGCTCGCTGTCGGCCTCGCGCTCTGGCAGGTCCGCACCCTGCCCTTCGCCGCCGTTCTGGGAGCGCCCATCCTCGCCGCCGCCGCCGCGAGGCGCTTCGGATCAGGCCCCCCGGCCTTGATCCTCGCAGGCCTCGTCTCGAACCCGCTTCTCATCGTGGCGCTCGCCTCGATGCTGACCTTCAGGCTCTTTCCCGTCACGCCGCAGCAGATCGCCGCCCGCGCCAGCACCGCCGAGACGAACTGCCTCCGGCGCAGCGACTACGCGCCGCTCGCGACATTCCCGCCCGGCCTCGTCCTCGGCAACATCGCCTTCGGCCCACTCATCCTCGCCGAGACGCCGCACAGCGTCCTCGCCGCGCCCTATCACCGCAACACCGCCGGCATTCTCGACGCCGTCGCCGCGCTGACCGGCACGCCCGACGAGGCCGAGGCCATCGTCCGCCGCCGTGGCGTCGCCTATCTCGCGCTCTGCATCGGCTCCAACGAGATGGCCGAACGCCGCGCCGCCAACCCGGCCAATCTCTTCGACGCGCTGAAACGCGGCGAGCGCATCGCCTGGCTGGAGCAGATCGCGGTCACGATCGACGGATCGACCGTCGTTTACCGCGTCCTGCCGCCCTGACGGCTTGATCCGCCGCCCCGCCGCGCTTAGGTCCACCTTCATGTTCGACAAGATCAAGGCGCTGCTCACCCAGGGCGGCCTGAAGAGCGAAAGCGCCGCCTTCAGCGAACGCGACATCGCCGTCGCGGCCCTGCTGTTGGAGGCCGCCGATACCGACGGCGCCCATACCGACGACGAACACGCCGCCTTGCGCGATCTCGTCGTGCGCCGCCTCGGCCATACGCCCGGCAAGGCGCTCCAGCTCCTTGAGGCCGCGCGCGTCCGGCAGCGCGAGGCCGTCGAACTCTTCCGCTTCACCGATGCCGCCAGACGGTCCATGGACGAAAACGAGCGTGGCGGTCTCGTTGAAATGCTGTGGGAGGTCGTCTATGCAGACGGCGTTCTTGACCCGTTCGAGGACCGATTGATCCGCTCCGTCGCCGCGCTGCTGCACGTGCCGGACCGCATGCGCGCCGAGGGGCGCCAGCGTGTCCTCGCCCGCAGGGCGGCTGCGAGCCAATAGGGGGCGCGCGGGGCGCGCGCGAGGCACCAGATCCAATGACCTATGTCGTCGCCGACGCTTGCATCAAGTGCAAGTACATGGACTGCATCGAAGTCTGCCCCGTCGACTGCTTCTACGAGGGCGAGAATTTCCTCGTCATCCACCCGGACGAATGCATCGACTGCGGCGTCTGCGAGCCGGAATGCCCGGTCGAGGCCATCAAGCCCGATACTGAACCGGGGATGGAGCCGTGGCTGGAACTCAACCGGAAGTTCGCCCAGACCTGGCCCAACATCACCCACAAGGGCGAGCCGCCGGCCGACCGCGACGAGTGGGCCAAGGTCCAGGACAAGCTCGAAAAGCACTTCAGCCCGAACCCCGGCAAGGGTGCTTAACCCGTTGGCGGGTCACGATTTTCTATTAACCTTGCGTTTACCTTCGAGGCTCCGGGCAATCCGCTCCAAATCACCGCCCAGCGGATTTTAACTATTCAATCAAGGGCTTAACGAAAAAGACCCTTCACAAAACCCGTTTTTGTGCTATATTGGTGACAGATCACATCACCTGACACCCAAGGGTTTCCTTAGGACGCCAGCAGCCGGCGACTTAACCAAAGACGCCGCTTTTCTCGCAGTTGCGAAGCACCGACACCGCACGCTCTCAGGGCCTGCGGACAGGTTTTCGCACTGCCTGCGTCCGCCCTGCCATCGGGTGACCATGAAGTTGGGATATCCGGCGCCAAGACCGGACCCACAGCACGAATGAGAGCGGAGAAGAGCATGAGCAAGGCAGCTGTGAAAGTGAAGAAGCCCGTCGCCAAAGCCAAGACCGCGCAAAAGCCTGCCACAAAAACCGCCGCTGCCCCGAAGAAGCCCGTCGCCGCCGCCAAGCCCGAAGTGAAGAAGGCTGCCGCCGCGCCCGTGAAGGCCGCCCAGCCGGTGAAGGCGCCTGTGAAAATTGCCGAGGCCGCGCCGGTCGTTACCCGCCGCGCCGACTTCAAGGTGGGCGATCATGTCGTCTATCCGGCGCACGGCGTCGGCCAGATCGTCCGCATCGAGGAGCAGGAAGTCGCCGGCCTCAAGCTGGAACTCTTCGTCATCACCTTCGAGAAGGACAAGATGACCCTGCGCGTCCCCACGCCGAAGGCGAAGGCCATCGGCATGCGCAAGCTGTCGGGCACCGACACGGTGCAGAGCGCCATGCAGACCCTGCGTGGCCGCGCCCGCATCAAGCGCACCATGTGGTCGCGCCGCGCCCAGGAATACGAAGCGAAGATCAACTCGGGCGATCTCATCTCGATCGCCGAAGTGGTCCGCGACCTTCACCGCGCCGGCGGCCAGCCGGAGCAGAGCTATTCCGAGCGTCAGCTGTATGAGGCGGCCCTCTCGCGCATGGTGCGTGAAGTCGCCGCCGTCGAGCGCATCGACGAGGATTCGGCGATGAAGCGCCTCGAAAGCGCGCTCACCAAGACCGCCGCCCTCGCCGCTCCGGCTGCGGCCGCCGCAGCCGCCTGATCGGCCCTCAACGACACACGAAAGGCCCGGCGCAACCGCCGGGCCTTTTCATTTGGCGCGACGCTGCGCCGCGTGGGCCTCGCGCGCATGGCCGTTAGGCTGGCGCGATGCGTGAACCCGGCCCCATCGTCCTTCTCGCCCGGCGCATCTCCGGGCTTCAAGGGTCGCCCAGGGGCCGCCAGCGGATCGAGATGGAAATCCTCGCCCGCGACGCCTTCGACGGCGATGTCATCAGCGCAAGCTTCAACAAGGCGCTCGCCGGGTCGGTCGAGGATGCGGCCGCTCTCGCCGCCGCCGTCCGCCCCGGCTGGACCTGCGGCTTCGAGAAGGCGCAGCCCCAGGACGGCAAACCCCGCGTTCTCGCCCGAATCGTCGCGCCCCAGCCCGAAGACGGCAAGACGCCCGAAGCCTTTTCAGCGACCCGTGAGGAAGGCTTCCCGGCTCTCGCCCTGCTCGATGCGACGCTCCAGGGCTACGCCGACCCGAACGCCGCCCCGCCCGCCATGCCGTTCACCTGGCGCGATGCCGTCACGGGCCTGATCGCCCTCGTCGTCATCGCCGCCATGCTCTTCTTCGGCGCCGCCTTCCTCCAGGCCATGTGGGAGGTCTTCTGGGAAGGGTGGAACTGAGAGCGTGCTTAGCCGCTCATCCAACGCGCCGACCAATAGTCACGATGCCGCTTCAGAAATGCAGGGTCCGGTGCGAAGCGTTCGGGCAGGCGCAAGTGCGATCGCGCCGTGCGCTCCAGTTTGTCGCGCGTCACGCGCGACATGGTTGGAGAAAAAATCACACGCAGTTCATCGTCCAGAACGATATGGCCGCCCTCGAAAGCCCGGTCATGAAGCCGGTTTAGCAGCAGCCCATTACGCGGGTTCGTCCGCTCAGCCTTCTCTTCGGCCCAAGGCAATATATGGCTCGCCACCAGCAGGTCCGGCGTATCGATGTCAGTCATCGCGCATTGGCTACCGTACGATGTCATGATCATCGACCTGAAAAACTGCTGCCCGGATCGCGCCGTCGATTGAACAGGCACATCACGCCCCTCGGGACGCCGGATGAAGTCTTCTACGTCCCCATCGGCGGCCACGACAAAGGGCGAGTGCGCGTCCGCAGAAGGCAGATAGGCATCCGGGTTCCCGAACACCTCAGCCCAGACTGCCGCGTCCAGCTTGCTATAGTTGGACATGCCTTTCTGCGGCCTCGACGTGTCGAGCGCAGCGAAATTGACCAGCTTCAGAGCCAGCGCACTGGGCGTGCGCCCAAGGCGCTTGGCGAGCGCGATGATCTCTTGATTGCCGCTATGGAGACGCCCAAACGGCGTCACGCAATACAGCTTGATCGCATCGATTATCTGGTCGCGGGTCCAAGCATCAGGCCGCAAAACAGCTCATCCCATCGCATGTTGACCTTCTTGAGCCGGCGGATGAACTCGCCAGCCGAGCAAAGGGGCGCGCCGATACCCGCCGCCTCAGACACTCCGACTTCCTCAAACTCATGGAGTTCATGGTAACGGTGATCGTCCTCAGTCTTTTCGATAGGTCGCAGGGGATCAAGCCCGATCACCTCAGGAATAATCCATTCGCCATCGATGAGATACGGCTTCGCCTCGTCGCGCAACACCGCGCCATCAAGGATGAAGTAGCCCCAGAATTTGTAGTTTGAGGCGTCCCGATAGAGATAGCAGACACGCGTATACATGGCTTCCGTCCCTTGCGATGGGCTGCAGCCTGACCTGGTCTTAGTCGTTCGCCAATCCTCACGCAGGGCTCGCTATCTATTTTTTGGTTGAGCTTATGTTCCTATTCAGCCACCCTCCGGGTGACGCGCGTATTCCGGACTGACGGGATGGATAGGGCGGAATGCGGTTTCAGCGACAAACGAATACCCCCAAAAGCGACGTTCAAAGGGAAGAGGGGGTCAAAATTTCTCGAAACAACTACGCCCCGGCTCGGTCGCGCAAAAAAGGGCGGCAAACGAACAAACAATGTTTCGCCTCCACGAAACATCCTGTCGCCTGCCGTCTGAAAAGAATGGCGACCCCGGAAGGATTCGAACCTCCGACCCGCTGCTTAGGATGCAGCCGCTCTATCCAGCTGAGCTACGGAGTCGCGCTGGCGCGCTCTATCGCATGGCGCGGGGCGCGGGTGAAGCGCAGAACCTTCCGTGCGCGCCAACTTCCCCAACCGCCCGGCTCGCCTATGGTGAGGGCGCCGGAACACGGGAGAAACGCACATGGCCTATGAAACGCTGCTGATCGAAAAGAAGGGCGCGGTCGATCACGTCACGCTGAACCGTCCGGGCAGCCTGAATGCCCTCAACCCGCAAATGGTCGATGACCTGCTCGACTATTTCGCCAGGCTCTACTGGGACCGCTCGGTCCGCGTCGTCACCATCAGGGGCGCCGGCAAGGCGTTCTGCGCGGGGCTGGATCTCAAGGAACGCTCCAACCGCCCCTCCGCCTCCGGCGCGTCGGGCGGTCCTGCCGACGGCCTCGTCTCGCAGCGCCGGATCAGCGAGATCGTCATGCGCATGCGCCGCTGCCCGCAGCCGATCATTTCGCTGATCCATGGCCCGGCCTGCGGCGGCGGCTTCGCCATCGCGCTCGCCTCCGATATCCGCATCGCGGGGGAAAGCGCCCGCATGAACGCCGCTTTCATCCGCATCGGCCTCTCGGCCTGCGATATCGGCGTTTCGTATTTCCTGCCGCGCCTCGTCGGCGTCACCATCGCCAGCGAGCTGATGCTGACCGGCCGCTTCATCAATGCCGACCGCGCGCTCCGCGTCGGCCTGGTCAGCGAGGTCGTACCCGATGCCGATCTGGAAAAGGCGGCGGAAAGCTATCTCGGCGAGATGCTGACCACCTCGCCGCTGGGCCTGCGCATGACCAAGGAATGCCTCAATATGAGCGTCGATGCGGGCAGCCTGGAGGCCGCCGTCGCGATGGAGGATCGCAACCAGATCCTCTGCGCCCAGACCCAGGATTTCGGCGAAGGCGTCCGCGCGTTTCTCGAGAAGCGCCCGCCCGCCTACGCCGACCGTTAGCGCGAAAACAGCCTCTCCATCGCGCGCGAAGCACCGTCAGGTGTCCGCACCGGATGCGCGATGGGGAGGGCGGGTTTGCGAAGCAAACCCGGTGGGGTCTTACTGGATGGGGGCCGAAGCCAGCGCCATCGCCCAATAGGGTTTGCCGGACTTCGCCGAGTACACCACCGCGAAGCCGAGCCGCGTCATGCGCGGGTTCGACATGTTGCTTTCGTGGACCGGCGAATGGACCCACCAGTCGAACATCTTCTCGGCGGTGCGGATGTTGCGGCCGATATTCTCGCCCGCATAGACGTTCACGACCTTGTTGGCGATCAGGCGGTGGCCGAAATCGCCGACGACGTTGTGGTCCATGAAGTCGGCATCGGCCATGGCCTTGGCCTGCTGATAGGCCACGACCGTCATCTGCGCGTCGATGGCGAGCGCGCCGAGGCCGCGCGCCGCGCGATACTGGTTGAGCAGCGACAGCGTCACCTGCGTCGGCTCGGCCACCATCTGCTGGTCGATCACGCTCATCGCGCGCGTGTCGGTGCCGAAATCGCCCGGAATGGCGGCGACCTGCTGCACGGCCTCACCGGCATGAGACAGCGGCGCCGAAAGCACGGCGGCAAGAGCGCCCACAGCGAGCGCAAGACGAAGCGGCATGACGAAATTCCCCGACAGTTACGGGGAGTTTCGCCGTGCGCGCTTGCCGCCGGATTTAACCCGGCGCTTCAATTTGAATCGAGTTTCGACGCCTCAGGCCGCCCTGGCCGCCGCGCTGCGCCCTGCTTCGGCCCGGCGGATGAAGGCGGCCATATAGTCCGCGATCATGCCGACGCCCGCCTCCGGCAGATCGTGGCCCCAGCCGTCGATCAGCACGAATTCAGATGCGGGAATCGAGGCCGCCGTATGCGCGCCCGCCTGCCAGGGGATCAGCGTGTCGGCCGTCCCGTGAAGCACCAGCGCCGCCGTCTTCAGCGATTTCAGCCGCTCGGTCCGCGGCGGCGTCGCCAGGATCGCCGCATACTGGCGCAGCGTCCCTTCCGGATAATAGGCGCGGTCATAGCTCGCGCCCGCCAGCGCCGCGACCCGCGCTTCGTCATAGGGCCAGCGGGTCGAGGCATAGACCTTCCGGTTCTTCACCGAATGCGCCACCACATCGTCGCGCGATGTCGAAGCCGGCGCGGTCAGCAGCGCCGCCTGCGCCTCCGGCGTCGAACGCGGCAGAGACGGATCGCCGGTCGTCGAGAAAATCGAAATCAGCGAGCGCGTCTTCTTCGGGTGATCCAGCGCCACCAGCTGCGCGATCATGCCGCCCATCGAAGCGCCCGCGATATGCGCGCTCTCGATCCCCAGCGCATCCAGCAGGCCCGCCGCGTCCGCCGCCATGTCGGTCAGCTTGTAGGGCAGCTCCGGCGTCTCGCCCTTCGCCACCGCCGCCGCCACGTCCTTCGCCGCCGGCGTGCCGGTGAAACGCTGCGTCAGGCCCACATCGCGATTGTCGAAACGGATGACGCGGAACCCTTCCGCCACCAGCGCATCGCGGAAGCTCGGCGTCCACGATGTCATCTGCGAGCCGAAGCCCATGATGAGCAGCAGCGGCACGCCGCTCTCCGGCCCGCTGATGTCGTATTCGATGGAAATCCCGTTCGCCTTGATCTGCGCCATGGCTCAGGCCGCCTTCGCGCGGGCTTCGACGCTCGCGATGAAGCCGCCGACATTGTCCAGGAACACCGGCATCAGGCTTTCCGTGAAATCGTGGCCCATGCCGGGCACGCCCACGAATGTCGCGCCGGGGATCGAGGCGGCGGTGTCCTTGCCGCCCTCGATCCTCACCAGCGGATCGGCCTCGCCATGCAGCACCAGCGCCGGGCACGTGACGCCCTTCAGCAGCTCGTGACGCGGCTCCGACGACAGGATCGCCACCAGCTGGCGCGCAATGCCGGCCGGATCGTAAGGCGCGCGGTCGACCACGGCGGCGGCCAGCGCATCCAGTTCGGCATCGGTGGCGCGGAAGCCGGGCGAACCGATGGCCGTGAACATCTTCTTGAAATGCGCGATGCGGCCCTCGCGGCCATTGTCCGCCGGCGGGGTGATCAGCGCCGCCTGCACCTCCGGCGCCGGCTGCGGCAGGCCGGGTCGGCCCGTGGTCGACATGATCGAGGTCATGCTGCGGGCATAGCCGCCATGCTTGGCCGCGATGATCTGGGCGATCATCCCGCCCATCGACGCCCCGACGATATGGGCCGACTTGATGCCCAGCGCATCCAGCAGGCCCACCGCATCGGCAGCCATGTCGTCCAGCACATAGGGCGCGCTCTTGTTCACCTGGCCCGAAAGCGCCGCCATCATCGCCGCGCCGACATCGGGCATGCCCTTGTCGGCCAGATGCGTGGACAGCCCGATATCACGGTTGTCGAACCGGATGACCCGGAAGCCCTTGGCGACCAGCCCGTCCACGAAAGACTGCGGCCACATGATCAGCTGGCCGGTAAATCCCATGATCAGCAGCACCGGCGGGTCTCCCGCCTTGCCGTGATCGTCATATTCGAGCGTAAGGCCGTTGGACTTCACCTGGGGCATGGCTTCCTCGTTTTGCTCTTGAAGGCGGTGTTGATGGCCAAAACGCTAGCAGGGGGCCGCCTCCATTGACAGGGGGCGGCCCCTCGCCTTTTGTGCCCGGCCCTTCCCAACGCCAGAGCGAATCCTTCCCTTGCGGCGCGACGTCCAGAGCCTAGAACGCGAGACCTTCGACCTCCTGATCGTGGGGGGCGGCATCACGGGCAGTTGCATCGCCCGCGACGCGGCGATGCGCGGCCTCAAGGTCGCGCTGGTCGAAAAAAAGGACTTCAGCCACGCGACCAGCGCCGCGAACTCCAAGCTCGTCCATGGCGGCCTCCGCTACCTCAGGAATTTCGAGCTGGGCCTGGTGCGCGAATCCTTACGCGAACGCCGCATCTGGCAGCGCATCGCGCCCCATCTGGTCTATCCGCTGCCCTTCCTGGTGCCGCAGCCTGCAAGCCGCAAAGGCACGCTGCTGCTCCGCATCGGCCTGACGCTCTACGATTGGCTCAGCTTCGACCGCACATGGCTGGACGACAAGGACCAGCGCCTGCCGGGCCATCGCAGCGTGAAGACCGACGAACTGAAGGCCCGCGCCGGCATCGCGCTCGCCAGCGGCTATCCGACCGCGCTCGAATATCACGACTGCCAGATGTACGCGCCCGAACGCCTCGGCCTTGGCTGCCTTCAGGACGCCGCCGCGCGCGGGGCCGTCATCGTCAATTACTGCGAGGCCATCGCGCTCGAGCGCGACGCGGGCGGCGCCGCCGCCGGCGGCCGGGTGCGCGACCTCACGACCGGCGCGGAAACCCTCATCCGCGCCCGCGTCACCGTGAACGCCGCCGGCCCCTGGGCCGATGGCGTGATGGCGATGGCGCAGGGCGGCACGCCCTCGCACCGCCTCGTCCGCGCCAAGGGCATCCATCTCATCACCCGCGCCCTCACCACCGGCAACACGGCGCTCGCCATGTTCGTCGGCGACGGACATTTCTTCGTCCTGCCCTGGCGCGGCCATTCGATCATCGGCACCACGGATGACGTCTTCGAAGGCGCGCCCGACAGCGTGACGCCGACCGACGCCGACATCGACAAGATGATCGCCGCCGTGAACACCGGCCTGCCCGCCGCCGCCCTCACCCGCGCCGATGTGCTGCACGCCTATGCCGGCGTCCGCCCGCTCATCGACGAGAGCGAGCCGGGCGAAAAGGGCGGCAGCTACAAGAAAAGCCGCAAGGCCGAATTCATCGACCACGCCGAAGACGGCCAGCCCGGCTTCTTCTCAGCCCTCGGCGGCAAATGGACGACCTCGCGCCATGTCGCCGCCATCGCCGTCGACCGCATCGAGAAACATCTCGGCCGCCGCCCCAGACGTGCGCGCACTGACCGCGTCCCGCTCGGCGGTGAATCGACGCGCAACTTCACGCGCTTCCTCGCCGGCCTCCGCACGACCTACCGCCAGGTGAACGAAAGCGTCCTCGCCAATCTCGCGCGCAATTACGGCGCCGCCGCCGACGACGTGATCGCCGAGGCGAACGGCGACCGCAGCCTGCTCGAACCGCTCGGCCCCGTTTTGCCCGATTGCGGCGCCGAGGTGCTGCACGCCGTCCGCCGCGAAATGGCGCTGACGCTGGAAGACGTCATCTTCCGCCGCACCGGCCTCGGCACCCTGGGCGCGCCCGGCGGCGACACGATCGCCCGCGTCGCCGCGCTTATGCAGACATCGCTCGGCTGGAGCGAAGACGAAAAGGCGCGGCAGATCGAAACCGTCGCCGCGCATTTCCGCTGGAGCTAGGCGTGACCATCGTCGCCATCGTCAATCCGAAATCCGGCGGCGGCCGCACGGCGAAGCGCCTGCCCGCCATCTCCGCGGCGCTGAACGAGGCGCTCGGCGCCGTCGAGATCGTCCAGACGGCATCGCAGGGCGACGGCGAAACGCAGGCCCGCGCGGCGCTCAGACGCGGCGCGACGTGGATCGTCGCCATCGGCGGCGACGGCACGCTGAACGAAGTCGTCAACGGCTTCTTCGAGAACGGCCAGCCCGTGAACCCCGACGCCGTCTTCTCCTTCGCGATGAGCGGATCGGGCGGCGACTTCCGCAAGACCTTCGGCGCGCCCGGCGACGTGCTGCAGGCCATCGCCGCGCTCAAGACCTCGACGCCGCGCAAGCTCGATATCGGCCGCGTCTCCTATCTCGACGAAGCCGGCGCGCCGCAGGTCAGGCACTTCGTCAACATCGCGAGCTTCGGCCTCTCGGGCGATGTGGTCAGCCGCGTCAACCGCGCCCGCATCGCCAAATGGTTCGGCGGCCCGTTCGCCTTCAAATGGCACTCCACCATGGCGGCCCTCGGCTTCAGGCCGTGGCGCGTGCGCCTCACGGTCGACGATGCCTATGACGAGACGCTGGAGCTCTCCACCGCCGCCATCGCCAATGGCCGCTATTTCGGCGGCGGCATGATGATCGCGCCGAACGCCGACACGGCCGACGGCCTCTTCGACGTCGTCGTCATCGCCGAAACGAAGACCCGTGCGATGATCTCGCGCATGAACGACATCTATACCGGCAAGCATCTGGAGCAGCCGACCGTCACCGTCGTGCGCGGCCGCCGCGTCACCGCCGCGCCGGCCGACGGACAGACCGCTCACGTTTTCGCCGAGCGCGACGGCGAGGGCGACATGCGCCTGCCCGCCACGTTCGAAATCCTGCCCGCCGCGCTGACCCTGAAAATCTGAGGCCACATGACTCTCGACCGCTCGACGCTGCGCTGGAACGCCTGGGGCACCGCCGGCCATCAGGACGGCTTCGCCCGCGCCGATCAATTATGGGCCTTCCTCGCCGGCGCGCTGAAATCCGGCCCGCTGCCCGCCACGCCGGCCAGGACGCTGGCGGAGTCCACGCTGGCCTCCTCCGGCCTCGCGTTCGGCGATCTCGCGGCGTTTCAGGAAGCCGGCTGCGATGTCGGCGTCAGCCCGGAAGACCGCGCCTTCCACGCCCGCGGCGATTCCTACCGCGACCTGCTCGACCTTCGCGCCGGCAGGCTCGACCCCGCGCCCGACGCCATCGTCTATCCCAGGACCGCCGAGGCCTGCCAGCACGCCATCGAACTCGCCGCCCGCATGGATCTCGCCGTCGTGCCGTTCGGCGGCGGCACCAGCGTCGTCGGCGGCGTCTCGCCGCTGAAGGGCGGCCATCGCGGCGTCATCATGATCGACACGACCCGCCTCGACGCGCTCATCTCCGTCGACCGTGAATCCCTCCGCGCCACGGCAGAGGCCGGCATCTACGGTCCCTTCCTGGAAGCGAAGCTGAACGCCGAAGGCGTCACGCTCGGCCACTACCCGCAGAGCTTCGAGTTCTCCACGCTTGGCGGCTGGGTCGCGGCGCGCGGCGCCGGCCAGCAATCGAACCGCTACGGTAAGGCCGAGGACTGGCTCGTCTCGGCCAGGCTCGCGACGCCGAAAGGCGCTTGGGCGACCGAAGACTTCCCCGCCTCCGCCGCCGGCCCCCGCCTCACCGATCTCGTCGCGGGATCGGAAGGCGTGCTGGGCCTGATTACGCAGGCGACCTTCGCGGTGCATGAGCGCCCCGCCGCGCGCGATTTCCGCGCCTGGCTCTTCCGCTCGTTCGAGGAAGGCCGCGCCGCCGTCCGCGCCATCGTGCAGGCTGAAATCCCGGTCGCCTCGCTCCGTCTCTCCGACGAGGACGAAACCCATTTCTTCGGCGCCCTCTCGCGCCTCACCAATCCGCCCAAGACGATGCACAAGGTCCAGGACGCCTATCTGCGCTTCCGCGGCTTCGGCGGCGCGAAATGCGCGCTCATCGCCGGCGCCGAGGGCGACCACGAGCTTGTCGCCTATGCCCGCGCCCGCATCGCGGACATCGCACGCAGGCATGGCGGCATGGGCGTCGGCGCCTCACCCGCCAAAAGCTGGCTGAAGGGCCGCTTCCACGGCCCCTATCTGCGCGATCCGCTGATGGATCGCGGGCTTGGCGTCGACACGCTGGAAACCGCCGCCGCCTGGTCCGATATCCCCCGGCTCTACGCTGCGGTCCGCACCGCGCTGCTCGACGCGATGAAGCGCGTCAGCCCGAACGGCGCGAACGGCATCTGCCTCGCCCATATCAGCCATTCCTACCACGATGGCGCGAGCCTCTATTTCACCTATCTCTGGCCGCGTGCGGCCGGCGGCCTCGATGCCGAGATCGCGCAGTGGGAGGCGATCAAGGGCGCGGCGTCCGACGCCATCGCGGCCAATCGCGGCACCATCTCGCACCATCACGGCGCGGGCACCGATCACGCGAAATGGATGGCGGCGGAAAAAGGCCCTGAGGCGATGGGCTTGCTGCGCGCCCTCAAGGCCGAACTCGACCCGCAGGGCATCATGAACCCCGGCAAGCTGGGCCTTTAGGCCAGCGCGTTCGACATCGCCTTGGCGGCGTCGCGCAGCGCCTGCGTCGCCAGCGGCACCAGGCCTGCCATGCCCAGGAAGCCGTGGATCATGGACTCGTATTCGACATAGTCGACCGCGACGCCGGCGCTTTTCAGCTTCTGCGCGTAGGCCTTGCCCTCGTCCTTCAGCGGATCGAACCCCGCCACCATCACATAGGCCGGCGCCACGCCGCTCACATCCCTGGCCGCCAGCGGCGACACGCGCGGATCGTTCACGTCCGCGCCGGCCTCCAGATACTGGTCGCAGAACCAGTCCATCGAAGCCTTCTCCAGGAAATACCCGGTCGCCAGATCGTGCATCGAGGCCGTATCGGCGCGCGCCTGCGTCACCGGATAGAACAGCACCTGGTATTTCAGCTGCGGCCCGCCCTTCAGCTTGGCCTGCAATGCGACGGCGGCGGCCAGATTGCCGCCCGCGCTGTCGCCCGCCACGGCCAGACGGTTCGGATTGATGTTGTGGTCGCTCGCATTCGCCTCCGTCCACACCAGCGCGGCATAGGCGTCGTCGAAGGCGGCCGGAAACTTGTTCTCCGGCGCCAGACGGTAATCGACCGAGACGACGCGCACGCCGCCTTCATTCGCCAGCTGGCGGCAGATCGCATCATGCGTATCCAGATCGCCGATCACCCAGCCGCCGCCGTGATAATAGACGCAGGCCGGCGTCACCCGCCCGGCCAGCCCCACCGGCGTATAGATGCGCGCCGCCAGCGGACCGCCCGGTCCGGGGATCTCGACCGAATCCACCTTGCCGATCGGCACGCCCTTGGGTTCGAAAATCTCGCGCATGCCCGCGAACATGGTGCGGGCCTGCGGCGCCCCGACCTCCCACATCTTGGGAGCCGGATTGGCGGCCATCTGTTTGATGAGGGCTTCGATGGTGGCGTCGAGCATGGCGTCCCCGCAAATCGCGGAGACTTCTCTACCACGCCGTATCGCTTAGTGAAGCGTTGGGCGCTTGTGCGGGTCCAGGCGGCCCGCGATCATGTCGTCGGCGACCGAGCGGAGCATCCGCCACAGTTCCGCACGTTCATCATCGCCCTGAAGGTCCAGCTCGGCGATGGCGCGGTCGGCCCATGACAGGGCGTCGGCGCCATGCGCGTCGATCAACCAGAAGGCGAGGTCCTGAAAATCCCCTGCATTCAACATGGCGCTCTCCGAACGATCCCCGCATGAGGGAGCACAGCCATGTGTTCAAACTGGTGCCGGGAAGGTTTCTCATTCGTTAACGCCCCAGACCACGCCGCCGTCACACGCGCCGGACGGCGTCGCCTGTGGTGATCGCGCCACCGCTCAGCACCTTGCAGCACACCCCGCCGCGCCAGCCGGGGTCCAGCGCAGCCCGCAGGCCCGGCGCGGCCTTCTCCATCAGATTGCACGGCGCCGTTTCTTCGGTGACCTGCAGCACGACCTCGCCGATCGCCAGCTTCGCGCCCACCTCCGCCGGCACGTCCATGCCGCTGACCAGCAGGTTCGCGCGCCGCGTCGTCCAGGGCAGCGCCTTGCCGAGATCGGCGCAGGCCGCCTTCCAGTCATGTTCGAACAGCAGCGTCACCTGACGTCCGGGGAAATGCCCCCGCGCATCGCCGGTGATCCCCTTTGGCACCGTCACCTCGGCGAACATCGTCTCCTGCATCGGCCCGCGCTTTTTCGGCGCGATGGCGATGGCTTCCAGACGCCCGCTCATGCGGCCGCCTTGTGCGCCTCAGCTGCGGCGACCAGCTTGTCGGGGCTGACATCCATCTCCGACAGGCACGACACCAGCGCGCCCTGCCGCGCCACGCGCCGGCGCAGCATCCGCCCGCGCGCGACGAACCGCGCCGGGTCGGCCGCCGTTACCCGCAGGAAGGTGCGCGTTCCCGGCTGGTCGACCTCCAGGCCCGAAACATCGCGCCAGGGCACGGGCCGGCCGAAGCGGCGGTCGAGGAACCCTTCCGGCCCGATCACGATCACCGGCGCATCCAGCTTGCGCGCCCGCATCGATCGCCACAGCCGCCAGGCGCAATAGAGCGCCGCAAGAACGCCGATCACCGTGATGGGCAGCGCCAGCCACGGCACGAACGATCCCATCACCAGGCCGAAATAGAAGAAGGTCAGGCTGACCGCGAGACCGGCCGCCCACCACACGGCGCGCATCGTCGCGGCCCAGGGCATCAGCCGCGCCTCGACGGCAAGCGGCGTCGCTTCATCCGTCGCGCAGGATCGCACGTCACGCTCGTCGATACTCACGCCTGATCGCCCCCCTCGCCCAGCCCGTCAGATCACGATGACCTCGCCGTCCGGCTGGGCGGCGTACAGCTTCTCCACCAGAGCGTGACGCCGCTCAAGCGTCGCGCGCTGGTTCACATATCCCTTGTCCGTGATCTCGTTGCCGTCGATCGACGGCGGCTCGGCCATCAGGATCACCCGCCCGATCCGCCCGGATGACCCGCCCGCCGCCTTGTTATGCGCGGCGATATGCGCCTTCAGGAACGCCCGCACCTTGTCGGAGGCCAGCACATCCGCCACCGGCGCATCCGCCGGCAGGCCCGAAATCTGCCGCGCCGCCACGATGCTCGGCCAGGCCAGCACGCCGATATAGGCCTTGTCCTGTCCCGCGATCACCGCGTCCTGCAGCAGCGGCGAGGCCGCAGCCAGCACGTCGGTCCTCAGCGTCCCCACCGACACCCAGGTGCCGGACGTCAGCTTGAAATCCTCCGTCACGCGCCCGTCGAAGACGAGACCCTGATTGGGATCGCTCTCGTCCACGAACTTCGCGGCGTCGCCCAGTTTGTAGAAGCCTTCCTCGTCGAACGCCTCTTTCGTCAGGTCCGGCCGGTTCAGATAGCCCGGCGTCACTGTCGGACCCTTCACGCGCACTTCCAGCTTCTGCCCGTTCGGCACCAGCTTCAGCGTCAGCCCCGGCAGCGGCAGACCGATGAGGCCGACACGGTCGGTCAGCCAGCTCACCACCGTGACCCCCTGCGTCTCCGTCGCGCCATACATGGTCGTAAACCCGATGCGCAGCCCCGTCTCCGCGATCGCCAGCGCCTGCAGGCGGTCCGAGATGTCCTGGCTCAGCGTCGCGCCGCCATAGCCCATATATTTCAGCTTCCGGAAAAAGCCGGCGCGCAGCTTCTCGTCCTTCTCCATCGCATCGGCCAGCATCGCGAAAGCGATGGGCGCGCTGCCGAAGACGACCGGCGACACCTCATAGAGATTGCGGATCGTCTCGGCGAACATGCCCGGAATGGGCTTGCCGGCGTCGAGATACACCGTGCCCCCGGCATTGAGGTTGCCGTTGAAGCCGATATTGCCCGCCGAGATGTGGTTCCACGGCATCCACTCCAGCCCCTGCGGCGGATCGTTCGGGTCCGGCTCCTCGGAACGCAGCGCCTCCTGTCCCGCGATCACCGCGCACATCATGCGCTGCGTCTGGATCACGCCCTTGGGCATGCCGGTGGAGCCGGACGTGAACAGATATTTGCCCACCGTATCGTGCGTGATCCTGTCCATCGCCGCCGCGACCGCCGGCCCGGCATTCGTCTGCAGCAGGCTGTCATAGGACGTCTGCTCCAGATCCGGCGCCGGGATCACCGTCACCACCTCCACGCCCTCCAGCTTCAGCGCATGCAGCGCCTTGGCATAGAGCGGGCCGTGATCGGCGAAGACCATTTTCGGCTTCACCAGATTGAACACGTGTTTCAGCTTGCCGTGATCGCCCGACATCAGCGAATAGGCGACCGACACGGGGGCCACCGGCACGCCCGCCTTCATCGCGCCCAGCATCATCACCATATGCTCGATGGAGTTCGACGACAGGATCATCACCCCGTCGCCCTGCCACATGCCGCGATCCAGCAGCGCCTGCGCCACCTGGTTCGCCTTCGCATTGGCCTCGCCATAGGTCATGAAGCGCCAGGCGCCGGTCTTCAGATCCGGCCCCACCTCGCGCTGCGCAATGAGGTTGCGGTCGGGATGCTCCGCCGCCCTCTCCTCCAGCAGATGCGGGATGGAACGCAGCATCGGCCCCAGCTCATAGGCGCTCTCGATCAGCCACGTCCCGTCGGCGCGTTTTTCGGCGCGCGTCCGGGGCGGCACCATCGGCAGCGGCTTGAACGGCGGCAGGGCGGCCGGATTGACGGCGATGTTCATGGGTTTCCTCGACGTTTTTGTGATGTCGTTATGGCCTGAGCTTACCCCACGCCACGCCCATGACAAAAACCGAACGAGAATCGGAAAATGCCACCACGGGCCGGGCGGCGTTCCAGCGATATCCATGTCCCGGCCCTCCTCCGCCGCACCCCTCGGGACCATCCCGAACGCAAAATATAGGCTTTATATCCTAGGATGTCAAGCCTATGTTTTCCGCGCCAATCTCCCTCTTGCGGCGGCCATCGCGCTCCTGTCTGCTCCCGCGCATAACAACATCTCACGAGGAACACCCCATGCGCGCCGCCGTCTTCAAAGGCCCAGACCGCAAGCTCGAAATCGAAACCATCGACGACGTCAGGCCCGAGCCGCACCAGCTGCTGCTCAAGGTCCATCACTGCGGCGTCTGCGGCTCCGACCTCCACATGACCGAGGCGCATTCGATCTCGGCCCTCCCCGTCGGCAGCGTGATGGGCCACGAATTCTCGGGCGAAATCATCGAGATCGGCTCCGCCCTCAAGGGCAGGTTCAAGACCGGCCAGCGCGTCGCCGGCTTCCCCTATATCCAGTGCGGCGTCTGCGACGCCTGCAAGCGCGGCGACACCACCTTCGGCGCCTGCACCGGCGCGAAAGGCATCGGCCTCGGCCAGCATCACGGCGCCTATGCCGAATACGTCACCATCGGCGCGAACGGCGCGCATGCGCTGCCCGACATCGTCTCATCGGAAGAAGGCGCCCTCATCGAACCGCTCTGCGTCGGCCTTCACGCCGTCGACATGGCGAAAATGGAGCGCGGGGCCACCGTCCTCGTCATCGGCGCCGGCCCGGTCGGCCTCGCCGTCATGCTGTGGGCGCGTTTCCTCGGCGCCCGGCACGTCATCGTTTCGGAACGCGCCGAAAACCGCAAAGCCACCGCCGCAAGATTTGGCGCCACCGACGCCATCGACCCGAACCAGTCGCTCACGGCCCAGGTTCAGGCCATCGCCGGCAAAGGCCCCGACATCATCTTCGAATGCGTCGGCGCCCCCGGAATCATCAACGGCGTCATGATGGACGCCCCGCGCGGCGCGAAAAATCGTCGTCGCCGGCGTCTGCCAGCAGATGGACCAGATCCTGCCCGTCATCGGCATCGTCAAGGAACTCACGCTGCAATTCGTCCTCGGCTACCGCCCCGCCGATTTCGACTACGTCATCGACATGATCGCCAAGGACCGCGTCGAGGTGCAGCACATGATCACCGACCGCATCACGCTGGATCAGCTCCCCGACGCCTTCGAAGCCCTCCGCAAACCCACCACCCAGTGCAAAGTGATGGTCGGGTTCTAAGCAACCAAACTTGTCATCCCGGGCAAGGTGCGAAGCACCGCCGACCCGGGATGACATACAAAGGATGAACTTGGCGCACACCTACTACGTCTACATTCTCGCCAGCGCGCGGAACGGGACATTGTATGTCGGCGTCACAAACGACCTGTCGCGGCGCGTACAGGAGCACAAGAACGGCACGGTGCCGGGCTTTACCTCAAAGCACGGCGTCGACCGTCTCGTCTGGTATCAACCCTTCGATCTCATCGATGACGCCATCGCACACGAAAAACGCGTGAAGCGATGGGCACGCAAATGGAAACTCGAGCTGATCGAGAAAATGAATCCCAGATGGGCCGATCTTTACGAGACCACACTTTTGCCCTGACAGTTTACCCCTCACTGTCATCCCGGGCGTAGCGAAGCGAAGACCCGGGACCCAGGGGCAACAAACACCGGTGCCGGCCGCTCTGGATCCCGGCTCAAGGCCGGGATGACAAAATGGGTAATATCCGATCATGACCCTCCACCACCGCCTCACCGCCTTCAACACGGCGACGGAAAGCGAGAACAAAATCCACGATGACGCCGTCGCCTCGCGCTTCGGCTTCACCGGCGGTCTGGTGCCGGGCGTCGATGTGTTCGCCTATATGGCGCACGCGCCCATCGCGATCTGGGGTGAGGCATGGCTGAGCGGCGGCGGCATGCAGGCCCGCTTCGGCAAGCCGGTCTATGACGGCGACGACACGCTGGTGACGGGCGAGGCCGACGGCACAGACCGCCTCACCCTCACCGCCTCAGCCCGCGGCGTCACCTGCGCCACCGGCACCGCCTGGAAGCTCGACGACGCACCCGAGCCCGCCAGCATCGGCACCGCCGAGCTGCCCGACTACGCCTCACGCCCCAAGGCGTCGATGGAGAGCCTGAAACCCGGCCAGATCCTCGGCACGATGGTCGAGACCTACACCAAGGCCGACGGCGCCCAGCACCTCGCCGACGTGCGCGAACCGGGCGGCCCATTCGAGAACGGCGCCATCTGCAATCCCGGCTGGCTGGTGCGCCGCGCCAACTACATCCTCGGCAACAATGTGAAGCTCGGCCCCTGGATTCACGTCGAGAGCCGCATCCGCAATCACGCCCGCCTGCGCGATGGCGAACCCGCCGAGACCCGCGCCATCGTGGTGGAGAATGTCGAGAGCAAGGGCCACCTCATCGTGACCCTCGACTTCGAGATCGTCAGCGGCGCGCGCCGCATCATGTCCGGCCGCCACTGGGCGATCTACGAACCCCGGCAGGTGCGCGAGCGCAGCTGAGGCCGCCTCACCCCGGCAGCACCCAGAACCCGGCGCGCGGGAAATGCACCACCACATCGCCCGCCGCCGGATCGTTCCGCGCGATGGAGATGCGGTGCGCCGACGACGACACCAGCGTCCCCTTGATCGGGTCTCGGCCGTAATCGTCGGCCATCACCGTCACCGCCTGCCCGGGTTTCAGGCCGTTCGGCTCATGCCCGTCCTCATGTTCCGCGTCATGCGGCGTCGAGGCGCGGGCGATCTCCACCGCCTCCTCCGGCTTCATGGGCGTGGGCGTGCCGTGACCGATGACGTTCATGCGCGCATACCAGTCCTGCACGCGCGGAAACTCCGGCAGCAGGCGCGCCGCCTCGTCGGCCACGAAGTTCGAAACGAACCACACATTCATGTGGGCGTGGATGTCCTCGACGCCCGGCGCACCGCCGATCCATCCGCCGCCGGATTTCAGCGCGCTGTCGATGAACCCCACATGCGCCCGCCATTGCTCCCGCATGATCGGCACCGCCGCCTTCATCTGCGCCACGTCGAACGGACGCCCCGACAACGCCTCGCGGTCTTGTCTGAAAGCCGGGTCCACCTTGTCGCCCAGCGCGCCGAAGATCAGCGGCACGCTCGCCTGGAAGAACACCCGGTCGGCCCAGAACCCGATCGCCTGCCCCATCCCGCCCTGCATGATCGGCGGATCGGAGACGCGCCGTTCCAGCTCGTCGAGGATCAGCTGCGTATCGCAATAGATATCCGCGCCGATCTGCATCACCGGAATCTTGCGGTAGCCGCCGGTCAGCGCCGTCAGATGCGGCTTGGGCATGATGACCGGCTGCACCACCGCGCGCCATTTCAGGCCCTTCATGCCGAACGCCAGCCGCACCTTCTCGCTGAAAGGTGATGTCGGATAATGGTGGAAGATGATCTCGTCCGTCATGGCGCTTCCTGCTTTTCTGGTCGCGCACTATAGGCGGCGCAATGGGGGAGTGAAGCGATGGCGATGCCCTACGGGTTGAAACCCGAACAGTTCGATGTGACCACCGTGAAAGGCGCGGTGACGGTGCGGCCGCTCACAACTGCCGACCGCGACGAATGGCAGCGCCTCTGGGGCCTCTACATCGAGTTCTACCGCACCTCGAAACCTCAGGCGCAATACGACCTCAACTGGGCGCGCCTGTTCGATCCGGACGAGCCGGTCTTCGGCTATCTCGCGGAAGTCGGCGGCAGGCCGCACGGCCTCGTCCACATCGTCATGCATCGCAGCTTCTGGCTGGAAGGCCCCAGCTGCTATCTCCAGGATCTCTACGCCGACGCGGAACTCCGCGGCACCGGCATCGGCCGCGCGCTCATCGAGCATGTCTACCGGGTCGTGCGCGGCCTCGGCGGCGAGCGCGTCCACTGGCTCACCGAGGAAACCAATCTCACCGGCCAGCAGTTGTATGACCGCATCGCGAAGAAATCCGGCTTCATCCAGTATGTGGAGGCCCTCTGATGAGCGAACTCACCGTCGTCACCTATGACTGGGTTCCCGAACCGCCGCGCGGCCATGTGCGGGATGTCCGCATCTGCTGGGCGCTGGAGGAAGCGGGCCTGCCCTATCGCGTCGAAACGACCCCGTTCCGCGACCGCGGCCCTGACCATTTCGCGCACCAGCCCTTCGGCCAGGTGCCGTGGCTCATCGATGGCGACATCTCGGTCTTCGAAAGCGGCGCGATCCTCCTCTATCTCGGCGAGAAGAGCGGCAAGCTGCTCCCCACCGCCAAAAAAGCCCGCATCGAAGCCATCGAATGGCTGATCGCCGGCCTCAACTCGATGGAGATGGTCACCGTCCCCTGGTCGATCCATCAATTCTCGAACGACAAACAGGGCGCGGCGTGGGAGCGCACCGACGGCTGGCTCACCTCACGCCTCACAAATCTCGAAAAAATCATCGCGAAACGCGACTGGCTCGCCGGCGCATTCTCCATCTCCGACATCCTGATGGCCGACATTCTCCGCCTCGTCGACCGCTTCGACGGGCTGGAGAATTTCCCCGCCACCAGGGCCTATGTCACACGCGCCACCGCCCGCCCCGCCTTCATCAAGGCGCGGGACGAGCAGATCGCCCGTTTCAAGGCGGCAGACGCGGCGGCTTGAAGTGGCCTGCGTCCTTCGCGACGGACGCTTCGCGCCCTCCTCAGGATGAGGAGAAGCGGAGCTAACCCTCTTCCTCATCCTGAGGAGCGATCCAAGGGATCGCGTCTCGAAGGACGCAACCCTAGTCGAACCCCTTGTCCAGAAACCGCTCGGCCACGGCGGCATACAGCGCCACGCCATGCGCCATCGCGCTTTCCTCAAGCTGCATCTTGTTGGAATGGCACGGCGCCGCCGTGTTGTGATCGCACCCCGCCGGCGCGACGCCAAGGAACACCATGCAGCCGGGGATTTTCTGCAGCACATAGCTCCAGTCCTCGGCCCCCATCACCGGCGCGGGCATCGTGAAAAAGCTGTGTTCGCCCAGCATCTCGCGCGAGGCTTTGCCTGCGAGGTTCACCATGCGCGCATCGTTCACCGTCACGTCATAGCCGGGGATCAGCTCCACCTCCGCCCACGCGCCATGGGCCTTGGCGATATTGGTCGCGACCTTGTTGATCGCCTCCTTCGCCTGCTTGCGCGAGGCTTCGGAAACGGAACGCAGCGTCCCGCCCAGCACCACCGTCTCAGGGATCACATTGGTGGTCGTGCCGCCATTGATCTGCGCGATGGTCAGCACCACCGGATCGAACGCGTTGATCCGCCGCGTCACCGCGTTCTGCAGCGCCAGCACGATCTCGCAGGCGATCGGCACCGGATCGAGCGCGTGCTGCGGGGATGAGGCATGGCCGCCTTTGCCCCACACGGTGATATGCACCTCGTCCGTCGCCGCCATGAACGGCCCCGCCTTCGCGCCGAACACGCCCGTCGGAATGTTGGGCGTGATATGCATCGCGAACGCGCCATCCGGCTTCGGCCCGCGATCCAGCAATCCATCCTCGATCATCTTCACCGCGCCGAAATGGCCTTCCTCGCCCGGCTGGAACATGAACTTGACCGTCCCCGCCAGCCTGTCGCGATTGGCGTGCAGCAGACGCGCCGCCGTCGCCAGCATCGCGGTGTGGCTGTCATGGCCGCAGGCATGCATCGCGCCCGGCACGGTCGATTTGAATTCGACCTCGGTATCTTCCGGCATCGGCAGCGCGTCCATGTCGCCGCGCAGCAGCACGGTGCGCCCCTGGCCCGGACCTTTCAGCGTCGCGATGAAACCGGAAGATGACGGCCCCTCCTCATAGGTGAGGTCCAGATCCGCCAGCGCATCGCGCACTGTTTTCACCGTCACGGGCAGGAAATTGCCCAGCTCCGGATAGGCGTGGATCGTGCGGCGCAGTTTGATCGCGCCCGGCAGCAGGTCTTTCGCACCGTCGATCCAGTGCTTCAGCGTGTCGCTCATCTTTTGTCCTTTCGATCAGCGCAGCGCGCTGAGGCCGCCATCGACGACCAATGTCTGTCCGGTCACATAAGCCGCTTCATCGCTCATCAGGAAGAGGGCCGAATAGGCGGTCTCCCACCCCGTCCCCTGCCGCGACAGCGGCACGGGCGTCGTCGTGCGCGACGGCCGCCCGCGCGAAGCGAGACGGCCGATGGACGTGTCCATCAGCCCGGGCGCCACCACGTTCGCCCGGATCGCCCGCTTCTCGCCTTCCAGCGCGACATGGCGGCAAAGCCCGCCGAGCGCCGCCTTAGAGGCGTCATAGGCGGGAATGCGGCTGCCCGGCTTGATGCCCGCGATGGACGAGATGAAGACGATGCTGGAAGCATCCGCGAAATGCGGCCATGCCGCCCGCACGCTCAGCATGTGGCTGCGAAGGTTCACCGCAAAGGTGAAATCCCATTCTTTCGCATCATTGTTCGCGAGCAGCGGCTTGCCGCCGATCCCGACATTCAGCGCCAGCCCATCGAGACCGCCTAAGCTCGCCACCGCATCGGCGACCATCTTCTCGATCGCTGCGGGATCGGAAACATCCGCCGCGATGGCCGTGCCGCTGCCTTCCGGCATTTGCGCGACCGTCGCCTCCGCCGTCGCCAGCACGCGGTCGGCGACCACCACCTTCGCGCCCTCGCGCGCGAACAGGATCGACATCGCGCGCCCGTTGCCGGCGGGCGTGTCATCCTCGCCGATATCGGTCTGCCCGCCACCAACGACCAGAATGCGACGCCCGGCCAGCCTGCCCCGCCCCGGCGCCTGTCCCTGGCTCTCCGGCGGCAGGTGAATATGACGCTCGCTCATCATCGTGCCTGCCCCACGTCGATCTTGCCTTGAGGCGGCTTCGCCTCGATCTCCACGTCGAACGTCTCCAGATACCGGCACACCATCATGTAGAAGCCGATGGTGATCACCAGCTCAACCATCTCCTGCGAAGACAGCGCCTTGGCGAGCGGATCATAGGTCGCGTCGCCCGCGCGCACATTCGCGACCACGTCGTCGGTGATCGCCATGACCTGCCGCTCGATCTCGGTGAGGCCCTTCGCCTGCGGTCCTTCATGAATGCCGGCCAGCAGCTCCTCGCGCATGCCCAGATCGCGGCCGATCCGCATGTGCTGATGCACCTCATAGGTCGCCTTGCTCAGCACGCCCACGCGGATGATCGCGATCTCGCGCAGATGCGGGTCCAGCTTGGTCCGGCTCAGCAGATGCCCGCCCAGCTTTGAGAACGCCGGCAACAAACCGTCGCCATGCGCCATCACCTTGAAGACGTTGAGCTGCGCCATCTTGGCCAGCGCCTCGGCCGCCTTGGGTGGCGCTTCGGAAGGGTCGAGCGGTTTCAGGCGGGGCATCGGGCATCTCCTCATGATCGGTGTTTTTGTTGGCCCTATCGTTGGACGCCACGGTCCAGTTCGCAAGCCCTGCCTTGCCTTGGCGTCAACCCCGCCGCTAAGGTTCAGGCAATCCATAAAAATCTTCAGGGAAGGGACTTCAGGACATGTTCGATCTGGACGCCATCAAGACATGCGCCGACATCACGCGGGCGCAGGCCAAGGCGCGCCCGGACGCCATCGCGCAAGTCTTCGAAAACCGCCGCACCAGCTTCGCCACGCTCGACACATACGCAACCCAGGTCGCCAACGGCCTCATCGGGCTGGGCTGCAAGCCTCATGCCCGCATCGGCTATATCGGCATGAATTCCGACCGCTTCTTCGAAGTCGTGTTCGGCTCGTTCAAGGCCAATGTCGTGGTGGTCGGCGTCAACTGGCGCCTCGCCCCGCCTGAGATCGTCTACGTCCTCAACGACGCCCAGGCGGAAGTCCTCTTCGTCGGCGCGGAATTCCTTCCCCTGATCGAACCGATCAAAGCGCAGCTCACCACCGTCAAACACTTCATCGCCATCGACGGCCCGCATGCCGATTGGCCGGTCTATGAGAGCTGGCGCGACGGCCAGTCCGCGACCGATCCCATGCTCGACATCAAGCTCGATGACGACGTGGTCCAGCTCTACACCTCCGGCACCACCGGCCACCCCAAGGGCGTACAGCTCACCAACGGCAACTACATCTCGTTCTTCGACCACGCGCAGCAGGCGGGCTGGGGCGGTTACGATGCCGGCGAAGTCGCCCTCTGCGCCATGCCGAACTTCCACGTCGCGGGCCTCAATGCCGGCGTCATGGCGACCGGCCAGGGCGCGACCAGCATCATCATGAAGCAGGTCGATCCGGTGAAGGTCATCGACCTCATCGAAAAAGAGCGCATCAACGCGATGTTCCTGGTCCCGGCCGTGATCCAGTTCCTCATCGCCGTGCCGGGCGTGGACAAGCGCGACTTCTCCACCCTCAACCGCGTCTTCTACGGCGCCTCGCCGATCTCGGAAGAAGTTCTGGTCAACGCCCAGCGCGTGCTGCAGGCGAGCTTCACCCAGCTCTACGGCCTGACTGAGACCGTCGGGGCCGGCACCTATCTGCCGCCCGAGGCGCACGACCCGGCGCGCGGCAAGCTCCGCTCCTGCGGCCTCCCCTATCCCGGCTTCGTCATCGAGGTGCTGGACGAGAACGGCAAGCCCGTGCCGCAGGGCCAGGTCGGCGAGATCACCATCGAGGCCCCGACCGTGATGAAGGGCTATTGGGGCAAGCCCGACGCCACCGCCAAGGCCATCGTCAACAACAAGTTCTACACGGGCGATGCGGGCTTCTTCGATGAAGAGGGCTATCTCTTCATCTATGACCGCGTGAAGGACATGATCGTCTCGGGCGGCGAGAACGTGTACCCGGCCGAGGTAGAAAACGCGCTGATGAGCCATCCCGCCATCGCCGACGCCGCCGTCATCGGCGTGCCGGACGAAAAATGGGGTGAGGCGGTGAAAGGCATGGTCGTGCTGAAGCCCGGCGCCGACACCAGCGCCGAAGATATCATCGCCTTCACCAAGACACGCATCGCCTCCTACAAAACGCCCAAGTCCATCGACTTCATCGAAGGCCTGCCGCGCAACCCCTCGGGCAAGATCCTGCGGCGCGAACTGCGCGAACCCTTCTGGGCGGGCAAAGAGCGCCGGGTGAACTGACGGCATGAAGAACCCGCGATGAAGAACCCGCGATTCTGGCGCGATCTCTTCATCATGCTGGCGATCGCGGGTTCGGCCGCCATCGCCATAGCCATCGCGATGGACGATGCCGGCGAGGATAGCTCGCTGCAGATCGGCCTGATGATCGGCGGCATGATGGTTGCGCCGATCTCGGCCATCGCCGGCATCTATCTCTATGCGTCTGTCCGCTCGTTCGAACGCCTCGACCGCGGCGAGAACCTGCTCGGCCGCTGGGATATCCAGCCTGAAATCTGGCGGCGCTTCGCCGAACTCGATCGCGGCCTCACCGCCGCGCTCCAGCCCGAATGGCGCAATAATCCGATCGACGTGCCCGCCACTATCGATGCGCCCGTCGAAATTGTCGTGTCGACGGAAGCTCTGCGCGTGGGCGATGCCTATTTCGGCGCCGGCAAGGCCGACCTCCGACTGGCGCGCTTTCTCGATGGGTCGCCCCAGGCCATCGAGCTTTTCTATTATTATCCTCCCACCGCGAAAACGTCGGCGCGCCATTTCTGCATGCGCTTTCCCGTCGCGCCGGAGGCCGAGGCTCAAGGCCGCGCCGTCGTCGACTGGTACGCGGTACCGGTGCCGCTCGGCCCGGTCGCGCGCATTCTCTCCGCCCCCGCCCGCGCCGCCGACCGCAATCCGCGCAAGGCCCGCAACATCGCGCTCGTCGTCGCCGCCATCGGTGCGGCGCTTGGCGGCTTTCTCATCGCCAATGCCGACAAGCCCTGGGTCAAGGACGCGATGAACAGCGACGACGCCGGCGCGGTTCTCGTCATCCTGCCTGCCGTCGCCGGCCCCATCGTCGCCATCGCGGCGCTGATCCTTGCGCTGGTCTGGCACCTGCGCGCCCGGAATGGCGGCTGATCTTTACCCCGGCGGCATCTTGCCTCCGCGCCCGGGGAGGCGTTTGATCCGCCCGTTTCGCAATACATAACAGCCGCACCCATCGAAGGATCGCGGCGGGAGACGACATCATGACCATCAAACTGCGCAACGGCGTGTTTCTCGCGCCGTTCCACCCGACCGACGAAGACCCGACGCTCTGCATCCATCGCGATCTGGAGCTGATGGAGCATCTCGACCGCCTCGGCTACGAGGAGGCCTGGATCGGCGAGCATCATTCGGCGGGCTTCGAGATCATTCCCTCGCCGGAGGTCTTCATCGCCGCCGCCGCCGAGCGCACCAGGCGCATCAAGCTGGGCACCGGCGTGATTTCATTGCCGTATCATAACCCGCTCACCACCGCGAACCGCATCATCCAGCTCGACCACCAGACGCGCGGCCGCGTGATGTTCGGCGTCGGCCCCGGCCTTCTGCCGTCCGATGCCTTCCAGCTCGGCATCGACCCGGCGGTTCAGCGCGACCGCATGGTCGAAGGGCTTGAGGTCATCCTCGATCTCTTCAACGGCAAGCGCGTCACCAGGAAGACCGACTGGTTCAATCTCGAAAACGCCATCTGCCAGGTGAAGCCCTATACCTGGCCGCATCCGGAAATCTGCGTCGCCTCGTCGGTGACGCCGTCGGGCGGCAAGCTCGCCGGACGCCACGGCTTCGGCATGCTCTGCGTCGCCGCCACCCAGGCCGGCGGCTATGATGCGCTCGGCATCAACTGGAAGATCGCCAACGAGGTCGCCGCCGAGAACGGCCGCACCATGAACCCCGAAGCGCTTCGCCTTGTCGGCCCCATCCATCTGGCCGAGACCAAGGAGCAGGCGATGAAGAATGTCCGCTTCGGCTATCAGAAATGGGCGACCTATTTCGCCAATCTCTCGCCCCTCAACGTCAACCAGGACCCCAACGAAGACCCGCTGGAGCGCGGCATCCGTGAAGGCACGATCGTGGTGGGCACGCCCGACGACGCCATCGCCCAGATCCGCCGCCTGCAGGAAAAGCAGGGCCAGTTCGGCGCCTTCCTCCAGCTCGCCCATAACTGGGCGCCGTGGGAGGAAACCAGGAAGTCCTACGAGATGTGGCAGCGCTACGTGACGCCGGTCATCAACAACGCCAACTCGGCCCGCATCGACAGCTACGAGCACACCAAGGCGAATGCCGGTGCGCTGATGGCGGCGGCCGGCGGCGCGGTGATGAAGACGCTGGCGAAGCACGCCGAGGAAGTCGCCGCCAAGTCCAAGAAAGACGCGGCGGAATAGGATGGACTGGCAGCTCATCGCCATCGTCGCGGGCTGCCTCGCCATCGGCTATCTCATCGGACTGAGGCGGAGCGGCGGCGCGGAAGCAGCGCCGCCGCCCCGTCCCGTTCGCGCCCCCACCGCGCCCACCGGCGCAGGCGGCCCCTACAAGGTGCAGATCGAGGATGCCGGGCCGAACAAGATCGCCGTCATCAAGGAACTGCGCCTCTTCACCCAGCTGGGCCTGAAGGAAACCAAGGATCTCGTCGACGCCGCGCCCGGCTTCGTCGCCGTCGGCCTCTCGCGCGGCGACGCCGAAATCCTGGCGCAGACCCTCACCGACGCAGGCGCCACCGTCGCCATCAGGTGACCGCACGCCCGCGCCGGGGCGATCTCTTGCGCGAGACCGGCGGCGGCCCTAGCTTGGCGTGCATCTGCACGGATAGACGATGAGCAAGACCGAACAGGACGATCCCGGCCGTGAGTGCGTGATGCTGCGCGTACGGATGACTGCGCGCGCCGTCACGCGGCACTACGAGGCGCATCTGGGCGCCGCCGGCCTCACCGGCGCGCAGTTCAGCCTGCTCGCCTCGCTGAAATCCGATCCCGGCCTCACCGCCACCGACCTCGCCGAACGGCTCGCCATCGACCGCACCACGCTGGTCCGCAATCTGGAAGTGCTGGAGCGCGACGGCCTGCTGACCAGCGCGAAGGATGGCCGCGCCCGCCGCAAGACATTGTCGAAAACGGGCGAGAAGGCGCTCGCCCGCGCCATGCCGCTCTGGCGCAGGGCGCAGGACGAACTCGTCGGCCAGCTCGGCGCCGAAGGCTGGGCCGACACGCGCCGGAACCTTCGCGCCCTGCGCGAGGCGGTCTGACGCCTGCCCCGCTGACATGGCCGGCGAAAATCCGGGCCCCGCGCCTACAGCCTGATCTCGCCCGACATCACCCTCGCATAGTCGCCGGGCGTCAGCGGCTTGTAGCTCCGGCTCTCCGGCTCCAGCCAGAACATCGGATCGGTGATGCTCGCCGGGTCGAAGCCTTCCTTCACCAGCTCCACCTTGCGGTGCTTGAAGGTGCCGGTGATCTCCATCTCGTGCTGCAGCAGGCGGATGAAGAGCGGCCGCGCATAGGCCGGCAGATTGCCTTCCAGATAGGCGGGCAGACCGGCGAGGTTCAGCTCCGGCCCAGCCACCAGCGCCGCCATGCCGGCCTTGCCGTCCAGCGATCCGACCTTCACGCCATAGACATTGGCTTCCTTCACGCCCGGAAACAGCGACAGCGCCTCGGCGACTTCCGATGTCGCCACGTTCTCGCCCTTCCAGCGGAACGTGTCGCCGATGCGGTCGACGAAATAGAAATAGCCCTGCGCGTCGCGCTTCAGGAGATCGCCGGTGCGGAAATAGCGGTCGCCCGTCTCGAACACGTCGGTCAGCAGCTTCTTCTGCGTCTCGCTGCCCTTGGAATAGCCCTCGAAGCTGGTGCGCGGCTCCTTCGGGTCGATCTTGCCGACCGCCTCGCCCGCCTCGCCCGGCGCGCATTCGATGCAGAACCCCGCCGCGTTCCGCACCGGCTCTTCCGTCTCGACGTCGAATTTCACGATGAAGACCGGCAGGCGCTTGCGCGCATAGTTGGGAATGCGGCCGACCGCGCCCACCTTGCCGTCGAAATTCAGCAGCGCGACATTGCCCTCTGTCGCGCCGTAGAACTCCACCACTTTGGGAATCCGGAAGCGCTGCTGGAAAGTCGGCCAGATCTCGGGGCGCAGGCCGTTGCCGATCGCGAGGCGCAGGCTGTGCGTCGCTTCCTTCGGATGCGGCGGCGCGTTCAGCAGATAGCGGCACAGCTCGCCGATATACTGGAACAGCGTCGGCTTGTAGCGGTCGCAGTCGTCCCAGAACTGGCTGGCGGAGAACTTGCGCCGCAGCACCACCGATCCGCCGACGGTGAAGACCGCGCCCAGCGCGCAGATGCCGCCCGCTGAATGATACAGCGGCAGCACGTCATACATGATGTCCTTCGACGTCGCGTTGGTCGACGCGCCGAAGGCATGCATCATCATCTGCATGCGAAGATGGCTGATATTCGCCGCCTTCGGCATGCCCGTCGTGCCGGACGTATAGATGTAGAGCGCCTTGTCGGCGCAGGTGAGGCCGGCGCGGAACTCGCGCGGGATCGGCGCGGGCTCAACCCGGCCAGCACGGCGTCGAGATCGTTTGCGCCCGCCACCGCGCCGCCTGACGCCCACACCGTCATCGGCGCATCCAGCTTGTCGGCTGCGGTCGCGTAGTTGCCCGCCACTTCAGCGCCCAGAATCAAATGCTGCGCGCCGGAAATGTTCAGCGAATGGGCCAGCGGCGCTGTGGTCAGGTTGGTGTTGATCAGCGCCCCGATGGCCCCGATCTTGTGCAGGCCGAACCAGGCCATGATGAAATCCGGCCGGTTCTCCATCAGGATGGCGACCGCATCGCCCTTGCCGATCCCCTGCTCCCTGGCCCAGCGGGCATAGCGGCAGGCGCCCTGGTCCATCTGCTTCCAGGAAATGACCTGGTCTTCGTGCCAGATGGCCGGCGCGTCGGGCGTCGCCTTCACCCAGCGCTCGAACACGTCGGCGGTGGTGAAGGTCGATTCCGGTTTGACGTCCTTGACGCGGCGCGTCAGGCGGATGCCCGTGCGCAGATAGCTGAACTCACGCCTGATCGCGTCGAAGAACCCCACGGCGTCACCTCCCGGGAATGACGGTTAACGAATGGGGCAAACAAAGAAGCACGCTGCGCGCTGCGTCAAGAAACGAGCGCGTCAGCGAGGGCTTCGCGTTGCCGCGACCCTAGGGCCGGGACGGCGGGGTCGCGAAAACGGGGCCGAGATTGGCGATCACTGCGGCCGCGTCGATCGCCTTGGGCTGGCTGGCGGCCTCTTCCGGCCGCAGCAGTGCGATATCGGCCGAGGCGACATAGCGCGAACGGTCGAGATCGTCGGCGTAGCCCCAGCGATAATAGAACGGATCGTAGAAGCCGCGGCGGCCATAGCCGAACCCGTAGCTGAATGCGAAGCGCGGGCCGTAATCGTAACCCCAGGGGTCGCGATAGAGGCCGTCGCTCTCACGCGACACGTCGCGGTCGTCGATGAGGAAGTGCGAGTAACCGGCGCCGAGCGTCACCTCGGCCGCGCGCAGCACCAGCCCGTCCTCCACCCGGTTGCGCGAGGTTGAGCGCTTGCCCGCAAAGGTCACGCGGTACTGGTTCTGATCCAGCTGCTGCTCGCTATAGCCCGAGCTGACGGAACTCGTCTGCGGCTTGTAGAGCGGTGTCGTCGCGCAGGCGCCGAGCGCCATGCCGGACATCAAGAGGCCCGCAAGGGCCAGGCGGCGAGTTGTCATGACTCAATCTCCCGATCGATTCCAATCCCCAAACCCCGCAGTTCCAATATCGTTCCTTGGGCGCGGGATTTCAAAGGGCGTTGCGTCGCACAAACCGAATTTTAGGGGGTGGTGTGTAGCGTCCACACCATGAAATCGCTGGTTTTCGCCCTTCTCTGCCTCGGCCTTGCCGCCTGCGGCTCCACCCGTGTCGTCGGCGGCGGCTTCGCCGACCCGGAGGTCGTCACTCCCGGCAGCCGGATGCAGTGCGTCCCCTTCGCCCGCGACGAATCGGGAATCCAGATCTACGGCGACGCCCATCTCTGGTGGGGCAAGGCCGCCGGCAAATATCAACGCGGCTACCAGCCCGAAAAAGGCGCCGTCATGGTCCTTTTCGGCTACCAACGGACCGACCGGGGGCATGTCGCCGTTGTGCGGCGCGTCATTTCCGGCCGGGAAATCGTGGTCGATCACGCCAACTGGCTCAATGACGGCAAGATCTATCTCGACCAGCCGGTGAAGGATGTCTCCGAAAACAACGACTGGTCGGCGGTCCGGGTCTGGTATGCGCCGGGCGGCCAATATGGTGCGCGGACCTATGCCGTTCAGGGATTCATCTTGCCCGGCATGAACATTGCTTCTGCTGACCGGCACGCTCACAACTAAGATTTCGACCTTGAAACAAGGCCGTGAGGCCCATCTTTCGCCCCTTTCGCGTCACAAAATATATTAGTTAGAACAATGCCTTACAGGCATGTTCTGCCTTTGATCCCAACATTACGCTAACTTTAAGTTGACCGCTACGGCACCCCTCCCTAACCGTGCGGGCCGGGATTTAGTTCGACAGGGTTTTGGTAAATGACGCCACGAGGCATTCTCGCGCGCGCTTCTGTTCTTTGTGCCGTGTCGGCTCTGGGTGCTTGCGCCACCGCCACTCATAATGCCCGGAACGTTCAGCCGGTTCCGGTGGTCACTGCCCAGGTGCAGCAACCGACCATCACGGCAGCCTCCACGGCCCTCGCCCGCGTCACCGAAGCCCTCGACGTCTCTGTCCGCCAGATCAACGCCACCGGCCGCCCGCCCGCCTCTCTTGTGGCCAGCGCCGATGTAAACCCCCGCACCGTCCTCATCAGCCGCCGCCTCCAGTGCGTGCCCTTCGCGCGCGAGCGCTCGGGCGTCGCCATCCGCGGCAACGCCAATACCTGGTGGAACCAGGCGGCGGGCGATTTCATTCGCGTCAAGGCCCCGACCGTCGGCTCCGTGATGGTCATGCAGACCCGCCGCGGCCATGTCGGCGTCGTCACCAAGATCATCGACAGCCGTCACATCGTCATCGACCACTCGAACTGGCTGTCCAACGGCCAGATCTATCTCGACCAGCCGGTGATGGACGTTTCCGCCAATAACGACTGGTCCAAGGTCGTCGTCTGGCACCCCAATCTCTCGCAGTTCGGCAAGCGCGCGCTCGGCGTGTCGGGCTTCATCGTCGACGCCCCGGCCCGCGGCAACAGCACGGTTTACGCCAGCCTCGCCGACGTGCCCGCCAACCTCGCCGGCGACATCCAGTATGCCGAAGCCGTCGTGACGGCGCCGAAATCGGCGCCCGCCGCCGCGCCGGTCGAAACCCGGACGCCGGTTCTGGTCGCCGAAGCCCCCACCGGCCCGGCCCTCCAGCCGATCGCCAAGCCGGACACCGTCACCGTCACCGTCACCGCCCCGGTCGCCATGGCCGCCGCCAAGCCGGTCTATGTCGACACGATCGTCCCGGCCTCCAAGCCCGCCTCGATCGCCGCCCCGATGGCCCTCGCCTCGGCCGAGCAAATCCAGCAGGCCGAAGCTGCTGAAGCCGCCCGGGCCGCCGCGCCGGTCTATGTCGACACCATCGTGCCGAAGTCCAAGCCCGCCGCCCTGTCGGCCCCGGCCGCCATCGCCTCGGCTGAACCGGCCCCGTCGGCCGCCGCTCCGGTCGAAGTCGCCGCCGCCGCGCCAACCTATGTCGACACCGTCGTGCCGAAGTCCAAGCCCTCGGTCCTCGGCGCCGCCGCCGTCGCCGAAATCCGCAAGGGCGACACCACCACCACCGCCGAAACCGCCTTCGTCCCCTCGGGCAAGCCGGCCAGCGTCGCGACCTTCCGCTAGGCGCAAGCGCCATCGCGAAAGTTCCGGGGCGGCCTTCTGGGCCGCCTCTTTTTTTGCAGTTTGGCCGCCGGCTTGGGTGCAGTGCGGCAATACGGCCAGTAGGCGGCTTCACGGACCTGTGTTATCGCGATGGCACTTTCCGGGGACCATCATGATCGCAAAATCACTCCTTGCTGGCGTAGCAACTCTGGCGCTCGTCGGGACCGCCGCCGCCGACACGCCGTCCGGCACCTATATCGGCCTCGCTGCCGGCGCGAACTTCCTGGAAGAGTACGACACCTTCGCGGGCAAGTATGGCGACTGGGACACCGGCTACTATGTCGGCGGCGTCGTCGGCTACAAATGGGACAACGGCTTCCGCGCCGAGTTCGAAGCCTCGTTCCGTGAGAACGATGTCGATTTCTTCTTCGGCAAGGCCGCAGTGTTCCAGGGCACGCTGACCAATCGCGCGCTCTCGGGCATGGTCAACGTCCTCTACGACCTCGACGTGGGTGAGGGCATGGCCCTGTCGCTCGGCGGCGGCGTCGGCGCCAGCCGCATCTCGTTCCTGTTCGACAACTCCGGCTCCATCGGCCGTGACGTGGTCTTCGCCTATCAGGGCATCGCCGAGTTCGAAGCCATGATCGACGACAATGTCGGCGTCTATCTCGGCTACAACTATTTCGTCGCCGACAACTGGGACATTGACGGCGCCCAGGACGACTATGTCGCCCACACCGTGAAACTTGGCGTGAAGTACCACTTCTACGAGCCGGAAGCCGCGCCTGTCGTCGTTGAACCCCCGCCGCCGCCGCCGGTGGCCGCCAAGACGTTCATCGTCTTCTTCAACTTCGACAAGTCCGACCTGACGCCGGAAGCCCAGGCTGTGATCGCCGAAGCCGCTGCCGCGTTCGCCTCGACCGGCTCGGTCTCCATCGCCGTCGTCGGCCACACCGACACGGTCGGCTCGGCCGCCTATAACCTGCCGCTGTCGCAGCGCCGCGCCGCCTCGGTGAAGGCCGGCCTCGTCGCCAACGGCGTGCCGGGCGGTGCGATCTCCACCGACGGCCGTGGCTTCTCCGAGCCGCTGGTCGCCACCGGCCCCGGCGTCAAGGAACCCCAGAACCGCCGCGCCACCATCGATCTGACCGGTTCGGGCACCTAAACCATTGTAAATGCGCGAGGGGCCGCCCATCGGGCGGCCCTTTTTCTTGTGAAAATCTTCCGTGATGCGGCGGGAACGCAACAGCCGGACAGCCCCGCTTATGCTATTGGACCGCCCACAATCAGGAGTGATCGATGCTGAAATCCCTTATGGCCGGCGCCGCTGCCCTCGCGCTGCTCGGTTCCGCCGCCGCTGACACGCCCGCCGGCACCTATGTCGGCCTCGCCGCCGGCGCCAACTTCCTCGAAGACGTCAACCTCAACGCGCTGTTCAACTCCGCCGATGAAGCCGATACCGGCCTCTATGTCGGTGGCGTCGTCGGCTACAAGTGGGCGAACGGCCTGCGCGCCGAGTTCGAAGCCTCGTACCGCCAGAACGAATTCGACTGGACCGGCGGCGTGATCGCGGTCTTCACCGGCACCGGCGAAATCCGCGCCCTCTCGGGCATGGTCAACGTCCTCTACGATCTGGACGTGGGTGAGGGCATGGCCCTCTCGATCGGTGGCGGCCTCGGCGCTGCGCGCGTCTCGACGGTCGACTATCTCGACGGCCGCGATGTGGTGTTCGCCTATCAGGGCATCGCCGAGTTCGAAGCCATGGTCGACGACAATGTCGGCATCTATCTCGGCTACAACTATTTCGTCGCCGACAATTTCGATTTCAGCGGCTTCCAGGACGACTACGTCGCCCACACCGTGAAGCTCGGCGTGAAGTATCACTTCTACGAGCCGGCTGCTGCCCCGATCGTCGAAACCCCGCCGCCGCCCCCGCCGGTGGCCGCCAAGACGTTCATCGTCTTCTTCAACTTCGACAAGTCGGACCTGACGCCGGAAGCCCAGGCGGTCATCGCCGAAGCCGCCGCCGCCTTCGCCTCGACCGGTTCGGTCTCCATCGCCGTTGTCGGCCACACCGACACGGTCGGCTCGGCCGCCTATAACCTGCCGCTGTCGCAGCGCCGCGCCGCCTCGGTGAAGGCCGGCCTCGTCGCCAATGGCGTGCCGGGCGGTGCGATCTCCACCGACGGCCGTGGCTTCTCCGAGCCGCTGGTCGCCACCGGCCCGGGCGTCAAGGAACCCCAGAACCGCCGCGCCACCATCGACCTCACCGGTTCGGGTACGTAATCGACTGTCATCCCGGCCAGCGTCAGCGCGAGCCGGGACCAGAGCGAATATGCGAAGGGCCGCCCATCGGGCGGCCCTTCTGCTTTTGAAAAGTTCCATCCAGTGATGCCAGGGCGCAACTGGCGGTTGCCGCAGTGCATGTTAATGGTCGGGCAGATTTTGAGGGCCTCATCGCATGTTCAAGTCATCGCTTCTGGGGGGCGCCGCCGCGCTCGCCCTCGCCACCACCGCCTTCGCCGACACACCGGCGGGAACCTATGTCGGCCTCGCCGCCGGCGCCAACTGGCTGAAAGATTACGACTTCTTCCGGGGCAAGCAGCTCGAGTCCGATACTGGCTACTATGTGGGCGGCTTCGTCGGCTACAAATGGGACAACGGCATCCGCGCCGAGTTCGAGGCGTCGTTCCGTGAGAACGTTTGGGATCGCTCCGGCTTCACCGTCTTCGACCATCGCGCCCTCTCGGGCATGGTCAACGTCCTCTACGATCTGGACGTGGGTGAGGGCATGGCCCTCTCGCTCGGCGGCGGCATCGGCGCCTCGCGCATTTCGAATGTCGGCAACGACAACTCCCCGAACTCGCGGCGCGACGTGGTGTTCGCCTATCAGGGCATCGCCGAGTTCGAAGCCATGGTCGACGACAATGTCGGCATCTTCGCCGGCTACAACTACTTCGTCGCCGACAACTGGGATTTCGACGGCTACCGCGGCGACTATGTCGCCCATACCGTGAAACTCGGCGTGAAGTATCACTTCTACGAGCCGGAAGCCGCGCCGGTCGTCGTTGAACCCCCGCCGCCCCCGCCGGTGGCCGCGAAGACGTTCATCGTCTTCTTCAACTTCGACAAGTCGGATTTGACGCCGGAAGCCCAGGCCGTGATCGCCGAAGCCGCCGCCGCCTTCGCCTCGACCGGTTCGGTCTCCATCGCCGTCGTCGGCCACACTGACACGGTCGGCTCGGCCGCCTACAACCTGCCGCTGTCGCAGCGCCGCGCCGCCTCGGTGAAGGCCGGCCTCGTCGCCAACGGCGTGCCGGATGGTGCGATCTCGACGGATGGTCGTGGCTTCTCCGAGCCGCTGGTCGCCACCGGCCCCGGCGTCAAGGAACCCCAGAACCGCCGCGCCACCATCGACCTGACGGGTTCGGGTACGTAATCGACTGTCATCCCGGCCAGCGTCAGCGCGAGCCGGGACCAGAGCGACATGCGAAGGGCCGCCCATCGGGCGGCCCTTTTGCATTGGGACAACAGATCCGGCGCGTCATCTGCGCTGCACTGCGGTATTCCTGCAATGGTGCGCCCGCACCACACATGATATGTCGCCATCAACTTTGGGGAGCATCATGCTGAAATCATCGCTTTTCGCCGGCGCCGCTGCGCTGGCGCTCATCGCCACGGCCCAGGCCGACACGCCTGCCGGCACCTATATCGGCCTCGCCGCCGGCGCGAACTGGCTGGAAGACATCGACACGTTCAGCCTGACCGAGATCGACACCGGCTACTATGTCGGCGGCGTCGTCGGCTACAAATGGGCGAACGGCCTGCGTGCCGAATTCGAAGTCTCGTTCCGCGAGAACAATTTCGGCTTCATGCGCTCGACCGACACGGATGTCCGCGCCCTCTCGGGCATGGTGAATGTGCTCTATGATCTGGATGTCGGCGAAGGCATGGCCCTCTCGCTCGGCGGCGGCCTCGGCGCCGGCCGCATCTCGTTCGACGATCACCGTTTCGGCGACATCACCGGCCGCGACGTGGTGTTCGCCTATCAGGGCATCGCCGAGTTCGAAGCCATGGTCGACGACAATGTCGGCGTCTATCTCGGCTACAACTATTTCGTCGCCGACAACTGGGACATCACCACGCCGCTGGGCGGCATCCAGGACGACTACGTCGCCCACACCGTGAAACTCGGCGTGAAGTACCACTTCTACGAACCGGCTGCTGCCCCGGTCGTCGAAACCCCGCCGCCGCCCCCGCCGGTGGCCGCGAAGACGTTCATCGTCTTCTTCAACTTCGACAAGTCGGACCTGACGCCGGAAGCCCAGGCCGTCATCGCCGAAGCCGCCGCCGCCTTCGCCTCGACCGGTTCGGTCTCCATCGCCGTCGTCGGCCACACCGACACCGTCGGCTCGGCCGCCTACAACCTGCCGCTGTCGCAGCGCCGCGCCGCCTCTGTGAAGGCCGGCCTCGTCGCCAACGGCGTGCCGGGCGGTGCGATCTCCACCGACGGCCGTGGCTTCTCCGAGCCGCTGGTCGCCACCGGCCCGGGCGTGAAGGAACCCCAGAACCGCCGCGCCACCATCGACCTGACCGGTTCGGGCACGTAATCGACTGTCATCCCGGCCAGCGTCAGCGCGAGCCGGGACCAGAGCGACATGCGAAGGGCCGCCCATCGGGCGGCCCTTTTGCTTTCAGCCCTGCCGCGCCAGCCACGCGGCGGCCAGCGCCGTCGTCTCCGGCACATGCCAGCCGTCCAGCACCACGAACGCCCCGTTCAGCGCATCGTTTGCGACGGCCTCGTCATAGCTCGCGGCGGCATTCAGCCTGGCTTTCAGCTTCGCCTCCACATCGCCCAGCGCCTTCACCGCCGGCAACTGCCCCAGCGCTTTCAGCCCCGCCGCATTCTCGTGGCTGACCAGCGCCTGCAACGGATCTTCCGGCCACAACCGCACGGCTGCGACGGCGGCAATCGCCAGCCCCATCGCGCCGAACGTGCGGCGCGTGATGCGGGCGGAGCGGCGCTGACCCTCGTTCACGCGCGCGCCTCGCGCTTCAGCGTCTCGGCGAGGCGCAGCGCCAGCGCCACCAGCGTCAGCGTCGGATTGGCCGCGCCGGGCGTCGTATAGAGCGACGATCCCGCGATCCACAGATTGGAAAACCCATGCACGCGCGCCTCGCCGTCGCACACCGATGTCGCGGCGTCCGCGCCCATGCGCGTCGTGCCCATATTGTGATGGCCCCAATTCGTCTCGCCCGGCCAGCGCTCGCGCGCATCCGGCGCGATCCGCACGAGGCCCGCCCCGCTCGCGCTCAGCGCCCGGCCAAGATCCGCCAGATTGGCGAGATAGTCTTCAAGGTCTGCATCGTTCAGCTTCCAGTCGACCTTCAGCCGCCTGACGCCATGGCGGTCGCGCGCGCCGGTCAGCGTCACGCGGCTGTCCGGATCGGGCCGCGTCTCAAGTCCCGCATTCAGCATGTGGACGCGCGGCGTCCAGCCGGGCCTGCCCAGCGCCGCCAGCGCGCTCGCCGTTTCCGATTGCCCGAACCAGCGCGTATCCCAGCGGTCGAACGCGCCATTGTTGAACGCCGGACCGCCCGGCTCGATGGTCGCGAGGCACGACAGGCGGCCCTTCGCGCGGCGATAATCCTCACGCGGCTGGAAGGCGAGACGATAGCGCCGCCCGCCCGCCGGAATGTCGCTCGTCGCGAACGCGGCGCCGGCTTCCGGCGCGAACGACAGCACCGCCGCATAGCCGATGAGGATCGGATGGTCGGCGAAGTAGCGCCCCACCTGCTCCGCCCCGTTGCCGAGGCCGCCCGCAACCTGGCTGTCTGCGTTCAGCAGCATCTGCGCGTTGGACAGCCCGCCGCACGCCAGCACGGCATGGCGCACATTCAGCGTCAGCGGCTCGCCGCCATCGCGCGAGATCGTCAGCGCCGTCACGCTCTTCGCATCGTCGCTGACGCGAATGTCGCTCACCGTCGCATTCAGGAAACAGCGCGTGTCGCTCTTGTCGATGAGATCGCGATAGACCTCACCCATCCGGATCGGCGGCGAGAACTCGAACAGCACCGGCTCGATATCGCTCCCGCGCGGGATGGGCAGCCTGGCGCCCGCCAGCGCAGCGATGCCTTCGCTGTCGTCATAGCGCGCCGCGCCCAGATGCAGCACCTCCTGCGCGCGCCTGTAGAACGGCGCGAGGTCGCTCTTGGCGATCGGCCAGCCCGACAGCTTCACGAAATCGCGCGGCTCGAAATCGACGCCGTCCAGCTCGCGGCACCAGCCGCCCCAATGCCCCGTCGTGCCGCCGAAATAGCGCAGCCGCACCGTCTCCGGCGTCGCATAGACCTGCGCGCCCAGCTCGCCCGCCGCCAGATCCTGCGCCTCTTCCGACCATTCGAGGCTGCCGGATTCGATCAGCGCGACTTTGAAGCCCGCGCCTTCCAGCGCGATGGCGAGGCTGAGGCCCGCCGCGCCCGCACCGGCGATCGCGATGTCGGCGTCGAGCCTCTCGCCGTCCGGCAATGAGCGCGCATCGATGAACATGGCGCCACCTTCACCAAGGCGGCGCGCAAGTCAAAGCCGCATCAGGCAGCTTCGACCCCGGTGCCGATCTGGCAGGCGACGCCGGTGCCGCCCAATCCGCAATAGCCTCCCGGATTCTTGTCCAGATATTGCTGGTGATAGTCCTCGGCGTAATAGAACGGCCCGAGCGGCAGCACCTCGGTCGTCACCGCACCGAACCCCTTCGCCTTCAACGCGGCGTCATAGGTCGCGCGCGCGGCTTCGGCCTCCGCCTGCTGCGTCTCGTTCAACGTGTAGATGCCCGAACGGTATTGCGTGCCGATATCGCCGCCCTGGCGCATGCCCTGCGTCGGGTCATGGTTCTCGAAGAACACCTTCAGCAGCTGGCCATAGGAAATCTGCCCGGGGTCGAACGCCACCAGCACGACCTCGTTATGGCCGGTCCCGCCGCTGCAGACCTCTTCATAGGTCGGGTTCGGCGTGAAGCCGGCGCTATAGCCGACGGCGGTGGAATAAACGCCGGGCTGCTGCCAGAACTTCCGCTCCGCGCCCCAGAAGCAGCCAAGGCCGAACACGGCCGTCTCGATGCCTGCGGGCCAGGGGCCTTTCAGCTGATGACCAAGAACGGTGTGGGCCGGGGCGACACGCATCTCGCGGTCGGTGCGGCCGGGCAGCGCCTCGCCGGGGGCGGGCATCACGGTCTTCTTTTTCAGGCCGAACATGGCTCGGTCTCCTGCTGTTGTCCTGTGGATTGGACCCAATGTGGCGACTGGGTCAGGCCGAATCCAGTCCCTGGTCCAGTCCCTGGTCCAGCCCCGGCGCTTTCGCCCAATAGGCCGGCTCGCCGAAACGCGCCCGCAGATGCTGGATGAAAAGCCTCACCTTCGCGGGCGGCTGTCCGGCGCTCGCATGAACCGCGTGGATCGGCTGCGGCGGGCGGCCCCACTCCGGCAACACCACCTCCAGCGCCCCGGTCACCAGCTCCGCATGGACCATCCAGTCCGGCACATAGGCGATTCCCATCCCCGCCACCGCCGCCGCCAGCAGCGCTTCACCAGAATCGGATGCCAGCCGCGCCCGCACCGGCACGCGCCTGACGCGCCCGTTCGGGTCGGCGATCGACCACTCCCCGGTCGGGGTCAACGGCGTGAAGATCAGCGCCGCGTGGTCGTGAAGATCACCTGCCGACCGGGGCCGCCCGGCGCGCGCCAGATAGGCCGGGGCCGCCACCAGGATCTGCCGCGTCACGCCGATCCGCCGCGCCACCAGCCGCGAATCCGGCAGCGCCCCCACCCGGATCGCGAGGTCCAGCCCGCCGCCGATCAGATCATCACGCCCGGGCGTCACGCTCAGGTCGATGTCCAGCCGGGGGTAAAGCGCGGCGAAACTCGCCACCGCAGGGGCCACATGCATCGGCGCAAAGGTCTGCGGCGCGGTGAGCCTCAGCCGCCCCACCGGCTCCGCCGACAGCGATTCGGCCACCCGCGCCGCCGCTTCCGCCTCCTGCCGCATCCTCACGCAATGGGCGTGACACGCCGCCCCCGCCTCCGTCACCGCCACCCGGCGGGTCGTCCGGTTCAGCAGCCGCGCGCCCAGACGCTGCTCCAGCCGCTTCACCTGGTCGCTGATCGTCGCCTTCGACTGGCCGAGCTGCCGCGCGGCGGCGCTGAAGCCGCCTGCATCCACCACAGCCGCAAAAGCCGCCAGTTCCTCGAATGGGAGCATATGGGTATTGTCCGCCTATCCGGACAATAAGTCCACATCTAGCCGACTAATCGGATGGTCGGATTTCGGGCATCACACGCCGCACAACCTCAGGAGAGCGAAAATGCGTAGCGAAGATGCCCTGTTTATCCCCGCCGGCCGCGGCCAGGTTCAGCACGTCCTTGGCGGCACCCACGTCAACAAGGCGGTCCCCGCCGACACCGGCGGCGCCTTCACCCTGATCGAGCTGACCCTGCCCCCGCGCATGGGCCCGCCCGCCCACAGCCATGCCCGTGACGCCGAGGCCTTCTACATCCTGGAAGGCGAGATCACCTTCGAGACGCCCACCGGCGCCGTCACCGGCACAATCGGCGACGTCTGCATCCTCCCCGCCGGCGGCACGCACGCCTTCCGCAACGACGGCGACACCGACGCCCGCGCTCTGGTCGTCATTTCGCCGGGCGAAGACGGCCACCGCTTCTTCACCGAGCTCGACGCCCGCGTGAAAACCCCGGCCGATTTCGCCCTCGTGCCTGAAATCGGCGCACGCGGCGGCATCGCCTTCCGCTGAAAGGCTTGGCCCGCCGGGGCCGGAATGTTATAATGTATCATTATGACATCCGGCCCTGCGCACGCCCACGCGCATCATCACCATCATCACGCCCCCCCGCCGCAGTTCTCCCTGCTGCGGGCGAGCGCGCTCATCCGCCTCGCCATCGCGGGCGGCGGCGCTGTCGTGCTGTGGCTGGCCGTCGCCCTCGCGCTCGGCTGGATGTGATCCATGGGCGCCGCCGTCAGGCTTGAGAACGTTACTTTCGGCTATCGCCGCCATCCGGCGGTGCACCATGTCAGCGGCACCTTCGCCCCCGGCTCGCTCACCGCGATCGCCGGCCCGAACGGCGCCGGCAAATCGACGCTGCTGAAAGGCATCGCGGGCGAGATGCGTCCGCTCTCCGGCCGCATCGCGCTCGACGGCATCAAGCGCCGCGACATCGCCTACCTGCCGCAGATCGCCGATATCGACCGCGCCTTCCCGATCAGCGTGCTCGACATGGTCGCGCTCGGCGGCTGGCGCGATGCCGGCCTCTTCGGACGCATCGGCAGGCAGACGCTCGCCCGCGCCGAGGCCGCCATCGCCAGCGTCGGGCTTTCCGGTTTTGAATCCCGCCCCGTCGGCTCGCTCTCCGGCGGACAGGCGCAGCGCGCGCTTTTCGCCCGCGTGCTGGTGCAGGACGCGAAATTGATCCTGCTGGATGAGCCGTTCGCCGCCATAGACAGCCGCACCACCGCCGATCTCTTCGCCATCCTCGCCCGCTGGCAGGGCGAAGGCCGCACCGTCATCGCCGTGCTGCACGACCACGACGCGGTGCGCGCGCATTTCCCCGAGACGCTGCTGCTCGCCCGCGAATGCATCGCCTGGGGGCCGACCGGCGAGGCGCTGCAGCCTGAACATCTGCTGACCGCGCGGCGCATGTGCGAGGCGTTCCATGACGACGCCCCCATCTGCCATGCCGGCGAAAGCGCCGCGTGATGGACTGGCTCTTCGTCCCCTTCGCCGATCCCGCCATGGCCCGCGCGCTCGCGGCCTGCGTGGCGCTGGCCTTTGGCGGCGCTCCCATCGGCGTCTTTCTCGTCCTGCGCCGCACCAGCCTCATCGGCGATGCGCTCAGCCACGCCATCCTGCCGGGCGTCGCCATCGCCTTCGTCTTCGCCGGTTTCTCGATTCTCTGGATGACGATTGGCGGTCTCGCTGCCGGCATGGCGGTCGCCATTCTCTCCGCCGCCGCCAGCCGCATGACGGCGCTGCGCGAGGACGCCAGCCTCGCCGCCTTCTTCATCATCTCGCTCGCCCTCGGCACGCTGCTGGTCGCGACCTTCGGCACCGACGATGAATTGCTGCACATCCTCTTCGGCAAGGTACTCGCGATGCCGGACGAAGCCCTGCTCACCGTCGCCGGCGTCGCGACCGCCACGATGGCCGCGCTGGCCCTGCTCTACCGCCCGCTGGTGCTGGAATGCTTCGACCCCGGCTTTCTGCGAAGCGCCGGGCGCACCGGCGCCTTTGTCCACTTCGCCTTCCTGTCGCTGGTGGTGCTCAACCTCGTCAGCGGCTTCCAGGCGCTCGGCACCCTGATGGCCGTCGGCCTGATGATGCTGCCCGCCGTTTCCGCCCGCTTCTGGTCCGACCATGCGGGCGGACAGATCACCGTTGCGGTGGGGGTAACTATCGTCGCGGGGTTCGTGGGCCTGATCGTCGCCCATCATGCGGGAACACCGCCGGAAACCACCATCGTCCTCACCGCCGGGGTCTTCTACCTCGTCTCGCTGATCGCCGGCCCGCGCGGCGGAATCGCAGGACGCCTTGTCCGCCTGAGGCATCTGGAGGCCTGAGCCTGGGGACGAGCCTCAGCCTTGCCGTCTGCGCCCGCCGACCTTAAGTCAGCGGCTCGCGAAAGGACCACCCATGACCGCCGCCACCGCCACCCCCGTGACCGTCCTCACCGGCTATCTGGGCGCAGGCAAGACCACGCTTCTGAACCGCATCCTCACCGAACAGCACGGCAAGAAATACGCGGTCATCGTCAATGAGTTCGGCGAGATCGGCATCGACAACGACCTCATCGTCGACGCCGACGAGGAAGTCTTCGAGATGAACAACGGCTGCATCTGCTGCACCGTACGGGGCGACCTCATCCGCATTCTCTCGAACCTGATGAAGCGCAAGGGCAAGTTCGACGCGATCCTGGTGGAGACCACCGGCCTCGCCGATCCATCGCCCGTCGCCCAGACCTTCTTCGTCGATGAAGACGTCCGCGCCAAAACCAAGCTCGACGCCATCGTCACCGTGGTCGATGCCCGCCACATCGAGCAGACGCTGGCCGAGGCCAAGGAAGCGCGCGAGCAGATCGCCTTCGCCGACGTCATCCTCCTCAACAAGACCGACCTCGCCGACGAGGCCGCGCTCACCCGCGTCGAAGGCGTCATCCGCCGGATCAATCCGCTGGCCGTCATCCACCGCACGCAGAACTCCGGCGTCGAACTCACCGAGATTCTCGACCGCGGCGCCTTCGATCTCGACCGCATCCTGAAAGTCGAGCCGCACTTCCTCGATGGCCATCACCATCACGGCCACAACGATGACATCCAGTCCTTCTCGTTCGAGACGACCAGCCCCATGAACGGCGAAGCGCTGACCCACTGGCTGCAGACGACCCTGCAGACCAAGGGGCAGGACATTCTCCGCTCCAAGGGCATCTTCGACATCAAGGGCGAGACCAAGCGTTTCGTCTTCCAGGGCGTCCACATGCTGATGGATGGCGACCTGACCGGCCCATGGAAAGACGGCGAAGCCCGCCGCAGCCGGATGGTCTTCATCGGCCGCAATCTCGATCAGGACGAGCTGAAGCGCGGCTTCGACAGCTGCATCGCCGCCTGACGTCGCCATTTTCTCAACGCCGCCGGACCCGCTAAGGAAGGCGGCGCGGCGCAGGAGGACAACATGGACAGTGCCATAGTCGGCGCAATCATCGGCGGTGCGATCGGCCTCATCTATGCCGGCTTCGTCATGCTGAAGGCGAAGAACGCCAAGGGTGGCAAATACCTGAACCAGATGACCAGCCGCGTCCTCACCGTCGAGGCGCCGCTGTCACCCGACGCGGTGATGGCGGCATTCGCCGGCGGCGTGAAGAACCGCCCCGCCACGCTGGAGGCATCAGACCCCACGCGACACCGCCTCGTCTTCACCGACGCCGCGACGATGACGACCTTCGGCTTCTTCTATCCCATCCATATCCGGGCCTCCGGCAACGGATCGTCGATCGATGTCGGCATCGTCAGCCGCGGCAATCAGTGGGGGCCGCTGGTGACCAAGGCGCACAACATCTTCCTCGACGGCGTCAAGGCGACGCTGGGTCTCCCGGCCAAAGCATGACCGCTTCACCCGCACCGGCCCAGTATCTCGCCACCGACGCGTTCGTCACGGCGGCGGCCTTCAATGGCGGCACCGCCGCGCTGGCGCTTGGCGACGGCACGGTGCGGCTCGTTGCTGCGGACGGTTCGGAAAAATCCGTCGCCGCGCATGACGGCTCGGCCATGGCGCTCGCCGCCACCGCCGACGGTTTCGTCTCGGCCGGCGATGACGGCAAGGTCGTCGCCATCGGCAAGGACGGCGCGGCGCAAACCCTTTTCGCCCTCAAGGGCAAATGGATCGAGCATGTCGCCCACAGCCCGGCTTCGGGCGCGCTCGCCTTCGCCGGCGGCAAGGACGCCTTCGTCATCCTGAAAGCCGGCGCAGAGCCGCGCCGCCTGGCGCACAGCTCCAGCGTCATGGGCCTGACCTTCGATCCCAAGGGCAAGCGCCTCGCAACGGCTCACTATAATGGCGTCAGCCTGTGGTGGCCGGGATCGGAGAATCCTGCCGCCAGCTTCCTTGAATGGAAAGGCTCGCATACCGGCATCGTCTGGCACCCGGGCGGCGATTTCATCGTCACCTCGATGCAGGAGAATGCGCTGCATGGCTGGCGTCTCTCCGACAAGCAGCACATGCGGATGGCCGGCTATCCCGCGAAACCCAAAAGCCTCGTCTTCTTCGCCAAGGGCAAGTGGCTCGCGACCTCTGGCTCGGAGTCCGTCGTCTGCTGGCCCTTCGACGGCAAAGGCCCGATGGGCAAGAGCGCCCGCGAGATCGGCCCGCAGGGTTCGATCTGCACCATGCTCGCCGCCCACCCGAAGCAGGATTTCATCGCCTCCGGCCACGCCGATGGCTCGCTCTGGATCACCCGCTTCGAGACAGACCAGACCGCCAATCTCCGCCCGCCCGGCGGCGAAGCCGTCAGCGCCCTCGCCTGGCGCGACGACGGGAACCGCCTCGCCTTCGGCTGCGAAGACGGCGCAGCCGGCGTGCTGAATTTTGAGCCGGCCGCCCGCTAACTGCGGCGCGCTGCATTTCGTCGCGTTGACCGGCGGGCTACCCCACCTTCAAGTGCGCACAGCACGAGGACTGCAGCATGCCTCTACTTCGCCTTGCCTTAGCTCTGCTTCTGATCGGCCCGGCTTCCGCTCAAGATGCAGGCGCTGAACTGCCCGACGCGCCCAAGCCCATCAAGCGAACCCTGCCGCGCATGCCGGAATGGGCCCTCATCTACGAACAGCCCGGTGAAGCCGTCGTCCGGCTGGTAATCGACAAAACGGGCGCAACCTCTGAGCCAACTCTTCTCGCTGAGTATCCACGCGGCAAGAAATTCGGCGAAGCGGCGGTCGCGTCCGTGAGAACTTACAAGTTCGAGGCGGGAAAGCCGGGCACTTACAAAGTGACGGTCAAATTCAACATTCAGAATGCTCCGCGTGTGAAGCCCAAGGAAGGGCAGACATTCGACGGCATCGTTCCCATCGCGCCGCCGCCGATTGACCCCACAAAGCCTGTCTATCCGCTGATGGCGCAGGAAAAGCCCATGGAAGGCACCGTTCAACTGCTGGTCGCAATCGAGGACGGCAGCATTGAGCGCGGCGGCGTTGTCGAGTCCGGCGATGTCTCAAACGTCTTCGGCGACGTCGCCTTCAACGCGGCGGTCAAATGGCATTTCCCGGATACGGAAGACGGCAACTACCTGGTCGAAATTCCCTTCACGATCGAACGTCTGAAGGCAGGCGAGTTCTCTGCAACGCCTCGGTCCCCGCGCTAAGCGCCCGGCCCCGCACGCACCTCCACTTCGCGCGCGCTGATCGGCGCTGCGCAGTGCGAGCAGGTCATCACCGGATCGAAATCGTGCCCGCAGACCTTGTGCGTGTGCAGCAGCGGCCGCCCCTTGCGCGTGACGCGGTGCGTATCGCCCCAATGCACGATCGCCATGATGACGGGATGCAGCGCCCGCCCCGCATCGGTCAGCCGGTATTCGTAACGCGGCGGCCGCTCCTCATACGCGACCTTCGCGAGGATGCCCTCCGCCACCAGCTTCTTCAGCCGGTCTGCGAGGATCGGCCGCGTCACACCGATCCGCGACTGGAAATCATCGAACCGGCGCACGCCCAGGAAACAGTCGCGCAGGATCAGCAACGTCCAGCGGTCGCCGATCACGCCGACCGTCCGCGCCACCGAACATGCCTCGCCGCCGATCTCGTCCCACCGCATCCGCCCGTCCTCTTGCCAGTCCCGTCACCCTATGTCAGTTTTGTTTTTGAACTCAATAGGAATGGTGCCGGAGCATGGAAGCCAGGAACGCCACGGTCGCCGTCGTCGGCGCGGGCGACTATATCGGCGCCGCCATCGCCAAACGCTTCGCCGCCGAGGGCTATCTCGTCGTCGCCGGCCGCCGGAACGGCGACAAGCTCGCACCCCTCAAGGCCGAAATCGAAGCCTCAGGCGGCCGGCTTGAAGCCCGTACGCTCGACGCCCGTAGCGAGGAGGCGATCACCGCCTTCCTCGCGCACGCCGAATCTCTCGCCCCCCTCGACGCCGTCATCTTCAATGTCGGCGCGAATGTGCGCTTCCCCCTGCTGGAGACGACCGAGCGCGTCTATCGCAAGGTGTGGGAAATGGCCGCCTATGCCGGCTTCCTCACAGGGCGCGAGGCCGCGCGGCTGATGCTGCCGCGCGGGCGCGGCTCGCTCTTCTTCACCGGCGCGACCGCCTCGATGCGCGGCGCATCGGGCTATGCCGCGTTCGCCGCCGCGAAATTCGCCTTGCGCGGCACCGCGCAGGCGATGGCGCGCGAGCTGGGGCCGCAGGGCATCCACGTCGCCCACCTCGTCATCGACGCCGGCGTCGACACCGCCTTCGTGCGTGGCCGCATCGCCGACGCGCGCGGCGCAGAAGCCGCCGCCAATCTCGAGAAAGATGTTCTGATGGAACCCGCCTCCATCGCCGAAGCCTACTGGCAGCTGCACGTCCAAACGCGCGACGGCTGGACCCACGAACTCGATCTGCGCCCCTACGGCGAAACCTGGTGAGCCAAATGACCCTCGATCTGCAATTCCACTTCGATTTCGGCAGCCCGAACGCCTGGTTCGTTCACCGCGTCATCCCGGATATCGAGATGCGGACGGCTGCGCGCTTCACCTATGTGCCGGTGCTGCTGGGCGGCATCTTCAAGGCGACCAACAACCAGGCGCCGATGCTCGCCTTTGCGAATATCCGCAACAAGCTCGACTATCAGGGGCTTGAGATCCGCCGCTTCATTCAGCGCTACGGCCTCACGCAGTTCAGGATGAACAGCCATTTTCCCGTCAACACGCTGCAGATCATGCGCGGCGCGGTGGCGGCGGAACAGGAAGGCGTCCTGCCGCTCTATGTCGAAACGGTGTTTCAGGCGATGTGGGAGAAATCCCTGAAGATGGACGACCCGGCAATCATCGCCGCGACCCTGAACGAAGCCGGTCTCGACGCCGACAAGCTCATCGCCCTCAGCCAGACGCCTCAGATCAAGGCCAGACTCGCCGCCAATACCGAGGCGACCGTCGCGCGCGGCGCGTTCGGCATCCCCACCGTCTTCGTCAATGACGAGATCTATTTCGGCAAGGACACGATCCGCGACGTGGAGGAAGAGATCGTCCGCGTCCAGCAGAGCGACGCGAAATCAGAACCCGTCCGCGAGTTTCCCTGAAGCTTCCTCCAATTGCAGTTGGAGGAAGCTTCAGCGACCGACCTTTGGCCGCGCCATGCGGCCTAGAGGCCGGCCTCTTTCAGGACATCGTCCAGGCTCGTCGTCTCGGGCTTGCCCGGCCAGAAAACGAGATTGGCGACCTTCCAGCCGTCGGCCGATTTGGTCAGCTGCACGTCCGTTTCCGACACCGTCTCGAAGTTCATCGTCTCGATCCGCACCGTCGCGGCGTCGGCCGTCTCTGACGTCACCTTCACCGACACGACTTTCAGATCCTTGAAGTCCTGGCCGTTCACCAGGAAATCCCAGTCGATGACCATCTCGTCGGTGCTTTCGGTCTTGGCGAGCCGCGCCGCCAGTTCTGGCGTCGCATATTTCACGGTCTGATCGATGCAGCTCGGCATGTTGTCCATCGCGTCCGACGCGTTCGCTGCGTTCAGCGCGTCGAAATAGGTCGTGTACATCTCCGTCACGACGCCATCGGGCGTCGGCGTGGCTTCAGCCGCCAGGGCCGGGCCGGTCAGCCCGAGAAGAACAAGAACCGCACCAAGGAACTTCATATGACTGGACCTCCGCTTTCAGGTGGCGCGACCATGATCCGCGCTGCCGTCAATGACAATCGCCGATATCCGGCTTCAGGCCGGTTGACCTTGCACCGCACACTGCGGTCCAAATGAGGCAGGGGGAAAGCGGCCTATGATGAAGCTGTATCACTGTGTCGGGGCGCGCTCGCTGCGCGCCGTCTGGATGCTGGAAGAACTCGGGCTCGACTACGAACTCGTCGTTCTGCCCTTTCCGCCGCGCGTCTTCATGAAGGAATATCTCGGCGTCAATCCGCTGGGCACCATCCCCTATCTCATCGACGGCGAAACGCGGATGACCGAATCCTCCGGCATCTGCCAGTATCTCGGCACGGCCTATGGCGACGGATCGCTGGTTGTGAAGCCGGGCGAGGCCGACTACGGCGCCTATCTCAACTGGCTCTTCTATTCCGACGCGACCGCGACGTTCCCGCAGACGCTGGTGCTCCGCTACACCCAGTTGGAGCCTGAGGAGCGCCGCCAGCCGCAGGTCGCAGAGGATTACGGCAAATGGTTCAAGGGCCGTCTCAAGCTCATCGACGCCCAGCTTGAGAAAAGCGACTATCTCGCCGCCGGTCGTTTCACCGCCGCCGACATCGCCGTCGGCTATGCGCTCTATCTCGCAAAACGGCTGGGCCTCGACGACGAACTGAAACCCCAGACCCGCGCCTGGTACGAGCGCATCACCGCGCGCGACGCGTTCAAACGCGCCGACGCGCGGCGTTAATCCATGCTGAGATGAAGCACCGCATTGCCGCCAGCACCGGCGCCTCAAGCGTCGCGGGCCAAAAGCGACGAGCGGCATACGAGGCAGCTTGGCAGCAAATACGGCACGCCAAAGCGCAACAGTGTTGGCTTGAAGTTATCGCGCTAATCGAAAGCATGCTGTCAGATCGCCTAGAGGCAAGGTACGCGAACCGCCTGGGTCAATCATCGTCCGGACGCCAGCTAGCGCCGGGACTTGGTCGTTGCGTCATGCGAGTTCTTCAACTGCAACCAAACGATTCACGCGATCTCATCGAAATCTACGATGCGATCCGACTTTGGTCACGACGACGCAACGCGGCGCTGCACGAAATGGTGAAGGCGCTTGAGGGGCGCGAGACCGACTGGAGCGCCAGAACTAACGAGAACAAGTCCACTGCAATTGACGGCGAGAAGCTATTTAGGAAACTTGATGTTGCGATAAGAAAGACGAATAAGCCTCAATAGGGCAATGACATGATGCTTGACGCGACACGACTCTCCGTAATGTTTTTTCTATTCGTTGCCTCATCGGGCTGCTCCGACGAGAACAACCAATCATCTCCCGGAACCGTTACAGAAAGCGTTTTCGCTTGTCGGATCGAAACGGCAGGCCCCGCCTCCACACTGAAGTGCCAAGTTCTGGCCGACGCCGTTTTTATCAAGAATGTTCATATCAATCGGGGAAACTGCCCCGATTTCGATCAATATTTGAAGGACAAATACGAGACCTATCTTGATAGATCCCGCAAGGACGCAGCCGTATGGCAAGATTGCTCGAGATTTCCTGATCCAGAAAATGCAAACCTGGGGCAAACTACAAAATCTGTATGCGAAAAGAATCGAACAGATACAATGAATTCAGTTACAATCTACAGAACCCATAAAGACTGGTTTGTCAAACGGGCTGATCTAAAGTATCATGATATCACGAATTCTTCGATATCAAAAAAAGAATCTGAACTCATCCGGTACAACGAATTCTCATCAAATATTATATGGAATTTGACGTTCGGTGATGAGATTTTTATGAATGTAAAGCAGATATTCGGTGATTGCCGCATAGCAGAAGCAAGAATTACATACATCGACGCCGGCCCTCATGACGATGGGGCCAGCGATAAAGATGTCGTATACGAGTTCAGAAACTGACCTCGTGCTTAGACTAACGATCCAATCAGAGATCGAAAGTCATTACGTGACCAATGAGATTGAAGCCTACTCCACCGGCTTCCTGAACTTGTAGATGAACTGGTCCGTATGCCCGCGGACCTTCTCGTCGAACACGTTCAGCGTGTGATCGTCGGCCGGATTGGCGAGGACCACGCTCTCGCTGTCGAACACGAAGCCCGCCGCCTCGACCTCGGCCTTCACCGCCGCCGGATCGATGCGGTGCAGACCGTCGGCCGTCTCGTCCACCGGCGCGCCGTCCGCCGCGCGGTGATCGACGATCACGTAATAGCCGCCCGGCTTCAGCATGGCGAAGACCTGCTTGTTGAAGGCCAGCGTGTCGACGCTGCCGAAGCCCGGCGTATGCAGGTCGTGATAGTTCTGCGACGTCCAGAAGATGTCGGCGTCCTTGATCGAGGTCGTCGCCAGCATCGGCTCGATGATCGCCGTGACGTTCTTGCGCTCGGCCGCCACCGCCTCGGCATTCTTGCCAAGGTCGTATTTGTCCTTCAGCTCCGCCGGCACCAGCGCATAGACCGTGCCGCCCTCGCCCACGACGCCGGCGAACAGCCGCGTGAAGTAGCCGCCGCCCGGAATCCAGTCCACCACGACGGCGCCAGGCTGAACGTCGGCGAAGGCCAGCAGCTCGGCAGGGTGCCGGTTGGTGTCGCGCTCGATGTCTGCGGCCGGCCTTGAGGAATCGGCGATAGCGGCGGCGATGGCTGGCGACGCATCCTGGGCGAACGAAGCCGGCGCGGCCAGAAGGCCCGTCAGCAGAGCGGCGAGTATCGTGGAACGCATGTCTCTCTCCCTTGTGCGCGGCGATCCTAGCGGCAGCAGGCGGCGGCGGCGATCACGAAACCGCAAGCATACGCCTTGCCTGTCGCCGGGCTGCAGCTAGTCTGCGCGGCGTGGAGGCGCCTCATCATGGTGTCGATCGACGCCAGACATGAAATCGAACAGACAAGGCTCGCCCGGCAGCGCGATGCCGAGGAACTGGCTCACCTGCTCGACGTCATACGAAAGTCGGCGCCCCAACTGGGCGAGGATGACGTTCAGGGCATAGCGACGGCGATCCTCACCAGCGGATTCGCCGCCATCGACGCCGCTTTATGCCGTCTCGCCCGGGAATTCGAGATCAAGGCGCTGTCACTTGGACACGCCTTTACTGGTGTCCAGGCGATGGGCGAGGACGAGGCCGCGCGCCGGACCGCCGACGCCCGAAGCTACCGCTTTTCCGCAGAGGCGGTGCTGAAGGTGCGCGAGAATTCCGCTCGCCTGCCGCCCTTGCCTGCGCTGAACGATCCCTGGGAGTTCCCCGCCTAGGGTCCGGACTCAATTGAGCCAATAGGCGCATATAGCGGCGATGAGAGCGCCAGAGAGGAAGTTTCTGGCGAGCTTGTCGTACCGGGTTGCGACCCGTCGGAAGTCCTTGAGACGACACCACATGCGTTCGACGCGGTTTCGGTCGCGATAGGCGATTTTGTCGTAGGGGATAGGCGCGCGGCGAGAAGTGGTTGAGGGAATGACGACCTCAGCCCCACGCCGGGCAAGCAACTGGCGCAGGTGGTTGGCGTCGTAGCCCTTGTCGGCGAGCAGCTTGGTGAATGGCCCGGCTGCTTCGATCAGGGCAGCCGCCATGGTGACATCGTTGGTGTTGCCAGGGCTGAGCAGCAGCACGCGCGGTTTGCCGTGATGATCGACCAGGCCGTGGAGCTTGGTGGTGCGGCCGCCCCGTGAGCGACCTATCGCTTGGTCGAAGTCCCCCCTTTTGCGCCCGAGGCTGAGCGGTGCGCCTTCACATGCGTCGCGTCGATCGAGGCCGAGGAGTAGATGCCGGTGTGGCCGGTCAGGGCATAGAAGATTCTCATGCCACAAACCCTGCCGGCTCCAGCGGTTGAAGCGATTGTAGATCGTCGTGTACGGCCCGAACTCCGGCGGGCAATCGCGCCAGCGCGCCCCGCACTTCAGCATGTGCACGATGCCCGAAATCACCCGCCGGTCATCGACCCGGTGCGCTCCCTTACGACCGCGCGGCAGCAAAGGCTCAATCCGTGCCCATTCGGCATCGCTCAGCCATTCAACCCGTCGTGCCATCCCAAGATCCCCCTTCAGGAACCTTGAATCAGCACTCCACCCAATCCGCTAGACCTTATTGGGTACAGACCCTAGCGCGCCACCTGCGCCCTGGCTACGGAGGCTTTCACGACGGGGATCTCGTGGTCTTCCAGCGGCTTCATCCAGTGTTTGCGCTTCAAGGCTGCGCGAATGAACGGCTCAAGCTCCGCCGCCTTCTTCGCATCGCGCTCTGCCCGGCCCGCCTTGAACTGCGGCATCACCTCGGCGGCGAACAGCTCCAGCGACTCGCAGATGTGCTGATGCTTGTTGCGCCCGGCCTGCTGCATGAAGATCACCTGATCGACGCCCGCCGCCTCGAACGCGCTTAAGTGCGCCTTCATGTCGTCCGGCGTGCCGATGCCGCTGGCGTTGCGTTCGGCATGCGCCAGCGCATCGATGATCTCCTGCGTGCGCGTGCCGCGCTTCTCCAGATACTCACCCCACAGATTCGTGCGCCCCGGCACGGTGTCGTGCGCCACCAGCGCGTTCAGCGCATAACCGAAGAACTCGAACCCCTCATGCCCGCGCCGCACCGCCTCGGCCCGGTCATGATGCAGCGAGAAGTTCGACACCATCGCGATATTGGCGTTCACGCTGTGGCCCAGCGGCACGCATTCTTCCGATTTGATGATGCCGTAATAGATATCGGCCCACGCCTTCGCCTCGTCCGGATCGACGAACGAAAACGCCAGCGCGCCAAGGCCGTTGCGCGCCGCCACCTTGATCGTGTCGCGATTGGTGCAGGCCATCCACATCGGCGGATGGGGCGTCTGCACGGGCTTGGGCACCACATTGCGGCAGGGCATCGAGAAATACTTGCCCTCGAAACCCGGATACGGGTCCATCACCAGCATGTTGGCGATCTGCTCGCCGGCCTCCAGCGCCATGGCGCGCTTTTCGCGGGCTGGAATGGCGAAGCCTCCCAGCTCCAGCCGCGTCGCGCCCTCGCCGATCCCGAAATCGACCCGGCCCCGGCTCACGATATCCAGCGTCGCGATGCCTTCCGCCGTCCGCGCCGGGTGATTGTAGTTCGGGATCACCTGCCGGATGCCGTGCCCGAGGCGAATGTTTTTCGTGCGCGAAGCGGCCGCCGCCAGAAACACCTCCGGCGCCGAGGAATGCGAATACTCGTCGAGAAAATGATGCTCGACCTCCCAAGCATGGTCGAAGCCGAGGGCGTCGGCCATTTCCACCTGATCCAGCGCCTCGTGAAACAGCTTCGCCTCGTCGCCCGGCAGCCAGGGCTTGGGCAGTTGAAGCTCATAGAAGACGCCGAACCGCATGGATGCCCTCGCCTGTCGTTTTTCCCGTTGGCCTCAGCCTATACACCCCGGCCCAAAAGAAAACGGCGGCCCGTGAAGGCCGCCGGTTCCTCATTCCGCGTGTGCGAAGCGCCTAGTTCAGCGCTTCCACGATCGTCACATTCGCAAGGCCGCCGCCTTCGCACATGGTCTGCAGACCATAGCGCTTGCCGCGTTTGTGCAGCGCGTTGACCAGCGTGGTCATCAGCTTGGTGCCCGAGCCGCCCAGCGGATGGCCGAGCGCGATCGCCCCGCCATTGACGTTCAGCTTTTCCGGGTCGGCGCCCGTCGCCTGCAGCCAGGCGAGCGGGATCGAGGCGAAAGCCTCGTTGACCTCATAGAGGTCGATATCGCCGATCTTCATGCCCGCCTTCTCCAGCGCGCGCAGCGTCGCCGGGATCGGGGCTTCCAGCATGATGACCGGATCGGCGCCGATCACCGTCATGTGGTGGATGCGGGCGAGCGGCTTCAGGCCCAGCGCCTTCAGGCCCTTCTCGTTCACCACCATCACGCCCGACGCGCCGTCGGTGATCTGGCTCGATGTCGCGGCGGTCAGACGGCCATCCACCGGATTGATCAGCTTCACGCCCTGCATGGCCTCCAGGCTGGCGTTGAAGCGGATGCCCTCGTCCACGATGTGCTGCGACGTCACGCCCTCGGCATCGACCACCTCCACCGGCACGATCTCGCCGTCGAACGCGCCGCTCTCGGTCGCTTCCTTGCCCTTGCGGTGGCTGTGATAGCCGAACGTATCCAGCACGTCCTTCGTCAGCTGGTATTTCTTGGCGATCGCTTCCGCGCCGTCGAACTGGCTGAAATTGATGCCGGGATAGCGCGCTTCCATGTTCGGGCTCTTGTAGAAGCCGAACCCGTTCTTGGCGGGCAGCGCCGCGGCGAGGCCCATCGGCACGCGCGTCATGCTCTCCACGCCGCCCGCGATCACCACATCCATCGCGCCCGACATCACCGCCTGCGCCGCGAAATGAAGCGACTGCTGCGACGAGCCGCACTGGCGGTCGACGCTTGTCGCCGGCACGCTCTCCGGCAGTTTCGAGGCGAGCACCGCATTGCGCGCGACGTTCACCGCCTGCTCGCCGGCCTGCCCGACACAGCCCCAGATCACATCGTCGATCGCCGCCGGGTCGATGCCGGTCCTGTCGACCAGCGCATTCAGCACCGCCGCCGACAGATCGACCGGATGCCAGTCCTTCAGCCGGCCGCCCTTGCGGCCGCCGGCCGTGCGCGCGATGGCGACGATATAGGCTTCACTCATGACGTAGATCCTCGATTCTGGTCTAAAGGCCTGGTGGATAAATAGTGTATCTGCACATGACGTTCCAGCGGCAGATTACGCCCCTGACGCAACGTCAGCGCCAGCGACAAATTTTCTCAGCCCGCAATCTGTCTTGCGCGACCCCGTTCCCCTCGCGGAAACTCACCCGCTCATGACTGCCACCCAGCCCGACATCGCCGTCGTTGTCATGGCCTACGGCCTGCGCCCGACGCTGGCCGGGGCCGTGCGATCGCTGCAGACTCAAGGATGCGCCGCCGAGATCGTGGTCGTGCATTCCGGGCCGGGTGACGCCGCCGCCTATTTCGCGGCCCACGGCGTCGATGTCCGTGTCGTTTCGGCCGCCGGCCGCCTGTATCCAGGCGGCGCCCGGAACCAGGGGATCGCCGCGACATCGGCGCCCGTCGTCGCCTTTCTCGCCGACGACTGCCACGCCACGCCGGGCTGGATCGCCGCCCGGCTGAAGGCCCATGGCTCCGGCGCCCGTGCCGTCGCCAGCGCCCTGCTTTCGCACCGCCCCCACCGGCCGGTGGCCCTCGCGGCGCATCTCAGCCTTTTCATCCGCCGCATGCCGCTGACCCCGCCGGATCTGGCCCTTTGCTACGGCGCCTCCTATGCGCGCGAGCTTTTCGCCCGTTACGGCCTCTTCCGCGACGATATGGAAGGCGGCGAGGATACGGAGTTCCACCAGCGTCTCGCTCCGGAAGACGCGCCCGTCTGGTGCCCCGCCGTGCAGACCATCCATCACGGCGAGGAACGCCTCGGCGCCTATCTGCGCGATCAGTCGCGCCGTGGCAGGCGTATGGCCGAGGCCTGGCGCGCCATCGGCACCCGGACCTCGCGCGACGTCGCCCGCAATGCGCTTCGCCGTACGACATTCATCATCAGCCAGTCGCGCACGGTCGCGCGCGACCACCGCTTGACGCGGCTCATGGCGCTGCCGCTGATCGTCGCGGGCAATGTCTGCTATGCGTGGGGCGCGCTCAGGGCCAACCGGACGTCATGATCACCACGCATATCCGGCCCGGCCGGCGGCCACATGTCCTCGCCATCTTTTCGTTCCGGCACGACGCGCATCTCGTGCCGGACATGCTCGTCAACATCGCCCCGATGGTGGACGGCTGGGTTTCCTACGATGACCGCGCCAGCGACGCGCTCTTCTCCAACGAGGTTCAGCGCCGCGTCGCGCTCCTGAACGCCGCGCGCGATGCGGGCGCGGCCTGGGCGCTCGCGATCGACCCCGACGAGCGCTTCGAAGCGGCCCTTGCGGACGAGATGCAGGCCCTCACGAGCCAGAGCGACTGCAACGCCGTCACCTTCGCGCTGCGCGAAATGTATACGCCCGCCGAATACCGCACCGACGGCGTCTGGGGGCAGAAGCGCCAGGCCCGCCTGCTCCGCGTCGCCGACGGCGTGGTGACGCCTGACGGTGATCTCCATCTGCCGTGGACCGCGTTCATCGCCGATCCGCGTGTCGGCGATTCCGGCCTCAATCTCTATCACCTGAAGATGATCGCGCCTGCGCGGCGGCAGGCCCGCGCCGAGCTTTACAACCGCCTCGACCCCGGCCGGCGGATGCAGAGCCTCGGCTACGACTATCTCGCCGACGAACAGGGCGCCGAATTCGAAACCATCCCGCCGGGGCGCAGCTACCTGCCCGAACATCGCGACGATGGCGGCCTCTGGATGACGCCCGCGCCGCTGACGCCTCAGCCAAGGCGCCCGGGCGCTTTGCGCGTGCTGATCCTGACCAACCATTTCGCCGATTTCGCTGGCTCCGAGATGGTCGCGCTGGAGACTGCGGAGTGGTTCCGCGATCGGGGCGACAGCGTCACCATCGCCGCCAACATGATCGGCCGCCCGATCTGCGACGAGATCGATGGCGTGACGCTGACGGACGACGTCGAGGCCGTGCGGCTGGAGCATTTCGACCTCGTCTGGTGCCAGCACGATCTGCTGACATTGCTCCCGCTCGCCTCGCTGGAGCGCGCCTCGGCGAGCTGGATGCCGCATGTCGTCTATGTGTCGCTGTCGCCGTTCGAGCCTTACGAGCATCTGAACGCGCCGCTCGCCCGCGCGCTGTCGGCGGATATCTTCGTCAACTCGCCCGAAACCCGCACCGAGATGCTGCGCCGCCATCACGGCGAACTGGAAGGCAACCACATCCAGGTCTTCTCCAACGCCGCACCGGCCGCCTTCCATATTCATCGCGGCGATCCGCCGGCGGCGCGGCTCGGCCATCTGACGCTCGTGTCGAATCATCCGCCGGAAGAACTTCTCGAGGCGCTGGAGATCCTTCAGACCAAGGGCGTCGCCGTGCGCCATATCGGCCACCATGGCGAAGCGCAGCGCGTGACCCCGGCCGACCTCGCCGGCACGGACGCGGTCGTCACCATCGGCAAGACCGTCATCTACGCCATCGCGCTCGGCGTGCCGGCCTATGTCTACGATCACTATGGCGGCGAGGGCTGGCTGACGCCGGACAATCTGGACGTCCAGCTTACACACAACTTTTCCGGCCGCCCGGCGAAACGGCGGCTTTCGCCGGGCGCGCTGGTGCGCGAGATCGCCGGCGGCTATGCCGCCGCCGCCGCCTTCGCCCGGAACCACGGCGCCTGGCCTGACCGCGCGCCGTTCCACCTCGACACCCATCTGAATGCGCTGCGCCGCCGGGCGCTGGGCGGCCAGCCGCCCGAGATCGCCGCGCGCTTCCACGCCTGGCTGCAGGCGCCCGGCGCACGCGCCGGTTTCGAGGCGATGCACCAGAAGGCGCTCATCATGAAACGTTTCTACCGGCTCGCGAATCCGCCGCGCTGATCAGGCCTGCAGCCGCCGGGCGATCAACGCGCTCAGCGTCTCTGCCCGATCGGCCCAGCTATGGCGTTCATGCGCCAGCCGCGCCGCCGCCGAACCCAGGGCGCGCAATTCGTCCGGCCGCGCCAGCCAATGGCGCGCCTTCTCGACCAGTTCGGCGTGGCTTGTGAACGTCACGGCGTTGACGCCGTCGACGAAACCCAGCAGCGCCAGATCCTCCATCGCATCGGCCATCGGACAGCAGCCCGACCCGGCGAGTTCGAACAGTTTCGCCATCGGCTCCAGCCCCGGCCGCATCGCGACGTCGCGCGCCGGCACGCTCGCCAGCGCCGCCCGCGCCGCCGCCGGTGTCGGCAGATCCGACGACACCGCCATGCCCGCCAGGAAAGGGGACAGTTCCGCGGCCAGCGCCGGATACGGCGTCGTATCCAGCCGCACCAGCGCGACGCCCGCCTCGCGCAAGGCCCGCTCGGCGATCTGCCGGCAGTGATACTTGCTGCCATAGGTCACGATCCCGGCGCGCGCGCCCGCGCGGTCCGTGAACCGCGACGGGTCGAACGCCTTGGGCAGCCAGTCCGCCGGAACGCCGTCCTCTTCCAGTCTCCGGCGCACCGCATCGCCGGACGTGATCAGCGCGTCGAAGCGGTGACGGGCGAACTCGGCCGTCCACAATCCCTTCAGCCCCGGATCGAAGATGTCGGAATAGTTCTGGATCACGTCATGATCGAACAGCAGCCGCAGGCCCTCAAAGCCCTGCCAGTCGAGCGGCGGCGCACGCCGGAGCGCGTTGAACGCCACGAACACGACGACCGCGTCATAACCTGACAGCGCAACCGGCAGCCGCCCCTCGGCCAGCAGGACGGGATCGGCCGGCGTCACGGTGAACTCGGGCCGCTCGGCCACCCGGCCCAGCAGATCCTGCTCGAAGCGCGCCGTCACATAGGGATGGTGCAGAAGAAGGATCTTCATTTATGCGCCGGCCGTCTTGCCCTCTGCGGCCGCGCCGCGAATGATCGCACCATCCGGCAGAAGGTTCGCGGCGTGCAAGACCAGTCTCTCGACAGCATCACGTTCCACAATGTCCCCGACGATTGCCGCGCGATCGTGACGGACTGGTATGCGGGCCGTATCGCGGCGATCGACACGGATGGCGCGCGCTCGGTCCACCTCCCCCACCCCCAGGGCGGCGGCCGCGTCCTCAAGCTGAAGGGCGCGGGTCTCGACGGCGGACCCGTCCAGTTCGGCGCCTTTCACCGCTCCGGCCCCAAGGCCCCCGTCTTCGATTTCGACGGCCGCATGATGGACGACATCGCCTCCGGCCATGACGGCGCCTTTCGCGGCGGCGCCTCGTTCCAGCAGGCCTCCACCGAATACCGCGTCGCGCAGCGTCTGCAGGAGCGCGGCTACGCGCCCATTCCCTGCCTCGGCTATGGCCGCATCGAGAAGGCCGGTTTCGTCTCGTGGTTCTCGCTCTTCGAGTACCCGCCCGGCCTCAGCAAGGACATGATGTATCCGCGCCTGCCGCTCGAAAAATGGATCGCCCTCAATATCGAGATCGGCGCCCTGATGGTCGATCTCGCCGTGAAGCACGATCTCATAGGCTATTGCTGGTATTCGCAATTGCCGGACGGCCAGTGCCTCATCCGCGACCTGCACCCGTTCCGTTTCGCCGACCCGTTCAACATGTCGCAGATCTCGTGGGTGATGCAGCTCTTCTACGCGCTGCATATCCGCGGCAACACGCAGCGCCTCAATGCGCCGAAATGGGCCGCCGATCCCGGCATGCCGCCCGATCTCCATGTCTGGCAGTATCGCTGCGTCGCGCCAAACGTGACGCTCGCCGATCACGACGCCCTGCGGCATGAGATCGTCGTTCCCTATATGCTCAATCCGCCGGACGCGACGTTCAGCGTCGAGCGCCTCGCCGCGACGCTGAAGGGCAATCCGATCACCGCAGGCCTGATGGCCGCATGCCCGCCGCAATTCGCGCGGTTCTGACGGTCAGGCGTCGGTTTCGCATTTGATGCCATCGGCGCGCTCCAGCCGCAGCTTGCCTTCGCGCACGGCGGCGGACGGCATACGCATGCCGTTCTGCCAGGACCCGCCGGCGGTCTGGAGATAGGTGTACTTGATGAGGACGGAAGCGACCCAGGTGAACCCGTTCGCCTCGTCCGCAGGCGAGAGCTTTTCTTCCATGACCTGGATTTCGCCGATCTTGATGTCGCTGAGACCTGCCTGCGCCTTCACCCCCGGTGCCCAGCAGGTTTCCACCATCTCCTCGACCTTCGATGCGTTGCCGCCGCCGCATGCGGCCAGCAAAGGCATCGCCGCGCCCAGCAGAGCGATCTTCGACATGATTTTCATACTCATGGCCCCCAAAAGCTCGCTTTGGCGCAAACGTAAGGCTGCGCTGCGTGGGCGGCAACAAACCTTAGGTGGTGCGCCTTGCCTCGAACCGGACGCCCCGCGCATCGGCAAAGCGCGGTTGCGCGGCTGCGCGGCTGCGCGATTGTCCACGCCATGCTGCGCGTCCGTCCACGACGAGGCGGCCCTGCATCGCTATTCAGGGCCGATACCGGTACCGAAACGGCTGGATCATCACATGTCTGGATTTCTGCGTCGTGCCGGATGGACGGCACTGCTGTCTGCCTGTCTGGCGCCTGCCGCCGTCGCAGATGGCGACGGGTTGAGCTTGTCCTTCATCGGCGAAAACGGCCGCATCGCGCCGGAGCGCGCCTTCGGCGCGATCTCGGCGGGCATCTATGACCCCGCGACGGATGAAGTCGGCAACTACACGCTGCTGCCCTTCGCAAAGCTCAGCGGCGAGGTCCGCCGCGTGGGCGGCGAGATCGCCTACACGCGCAACGACGCTTTCCATTTTCTCGGCGGTCCGGCGCGGCTGAAGCTGCATCTTGGGTATCTGTCGGAGTCGGACGATGAATCCGTCACGCCGGACTTTCCTTCGGTGCCGAACGCCTTCAACCGGACCTGCTTCGCGCTGACGCCGCCGGACATCACCTGCGCGCTCGGCGGCGAAAGTGAGCGCGATGCGGGCCTCCGCCGCTCGCTCGACGGCGACATCTGGTCGGGCGGAGCCGATGCAGAACGCGCGTTCCGCGCCGGCGCGACAAGTCTCACCGCATCTGTCGGCCTCGCTGTCGAATACACCTCGCGCCACGAGGCTCTCGCGGCCTACGAAGCCTTTCTGGATATCTCCGATTTCCCGCTTTCCTATATCGATGCGGACGCCGACTTGACCGCGTTCTTCGCCGGACTGCGCTTCCGCGTGGCCGCCGAAACGCCGCTGAGCGAGACGCTCGCCCTCACCGGCGCGCTCACCCTCGATGCCGGATGGCTCTCCGCCGATCTCGACGCATCGCTGAGGCATACGCGCGCCCTGAACCCGTCCTATCCCTATCCGGCCATCGACGACGCCGTCGCCGAGTCTGTCAGCCGCAGCGCCGGCGCGGCCCGCCTCGCGCTGGAGGCCGGCTTCGCCTGGCGCGCCAGCGAGACGCTGACCCTCTCGTTCAGCGGAACGGCGGCGTGGCGGCGCAACGAGCCCTACATGCGTTACGGAACCGTCGCTCTCGACCCGGACGGCGACTATGCGACGCACGGGGCGTCGATCGGCCTGTTCGACGCCTGGAGCTACGGCCTGCGCGCAAGCGCGATGGTCAGCTTCTGAACGCCGCCCGGTAGTCAGCCGGCGTCGCGCCGAAGCGGCGCCGGAAGCAGCGGTGAAAATAGGAGAGGTCGTTGAACCCGGCCATGCCGGCGATATCCGCGATCCCGCGCCCCGCCAGCGCAGCGCTGCGAAGCAGCCGCTCGGCGCGGAGCAGTCTCTGCTCCATGAGGTATTGCGAAAAGCTCGTGCCCGCGGCCTCGAAATGCGACTGGATCGTCCGCGGACTCGCGCCGCAACGCAGGGCCAGTTGCGTCAGGGTCAGGCCGCCATCGCCCAGCGCCCTGGCGATCTCGGCCTTGGCCAGCGCGAAACGCGCGGCGGCGGCTCCGCCCTGACGCGCCATCTCCGCCGCATCGCGTGAAACGCCCAGCACCAGCGTGACGAGATCGATGATGTGCTGAGCGGCCGCGTCGCGCGTCAGCGCATCGGCGTCCGCCAGGTCCGCAAGGGCCAGGTCGTAATAGCGGCCAAGCAGCGCCGCCGCGCCGGCCGCCCCGGCATGCGGCCGTGCGACCAGCGCCTCGGCGTCCGGACAACGCGCTAGCAGACGCCGGCGATCGATGAAGACGGACCTGAAGCGCCCCGCCGCGCTTTGGGAGACAGACGATCCAGAAGCCATCGTATCGGCAAGCCCGATGCCGCCCGGCTGGATATCCAGCGTTCTGCGATCGGACTCGATCCGCATGGCGACATCCGCGCCCAGCACCAGAGCGAGCGCCTGCTCCTTGTCGCCGCCCGTCGCGCGGAAGCTCATGGGTGAACCGCTCGCGCCCGACAGGCGGACGCCCGGCAAGGCCAGCGCGGCGATGTTGCAGTCGATCGGCCCATCGGCCAGGGGCGCCATGTCGCCCGACATGACCCGGCGCAGGAATTCCTCGCGCCAGAATTCATACGCCGGACCGTGCGCCGGGCCGCGATAGCTCAGACTTGGCGCTTGCATCGTTCGCCGGCGCTCCCGACCATCCCTGGTCCCGTACGGATGATACACGGTCTGCGGCGGCGCAAAAGGCGCGGTCCGTTTTGAGTGGTGCCCCTGGCCGGACTCGAACCAGCATGCCTTTCGGCAACGGATTTTGAATCCGCCGCGTCTACCATTCCACCACAGGGGCACTCGGGGCCGCGATGTAGTCGCCCGCAGGCCCCAGCGTCAACCGCGCCTCAGACGACGCTCAGCGTCACCTCGATATTGCCGCGCGTCGCGTTGGAATACGGGCACACCTGATGCGCCGCTTCCACCAGCTTCTCGGCCGCCTCGCGCTCCATGCCGGGGATATGCACCTTCAGATCCGCCGAGATGCCGAAGCCGTGCGAAATCGGCCCGATGCCGACCGAGGCGTCGATCCGGATGTCCGGCGGCACGGTCAGCTTCTGCGCCCGGGCCACCGCCTTGATCGCGCCGATGAAGCAGGCCGAATACCCCGCCGCGAACAGCGATTCCGGGTTCGTGCCTTCGCCCTTGCCGCCCATGGACGGCGGCGGGTCCAGCTTCACGTCCAGATGACCGTCGGCGGCGACCGACTTGCCGTCGCGCCCGCCGGTCGAGGTCGCATGCGCCGTGTAGAGAACCTTGTCGAGCTTGTTGACCATGGGATGCCTCCTTGGAATGGAAAGTTTTTGTGAACCCTTCAGGCCATCTTGGGGGTCTGCCGGGGCTTTGCAAGCGGGCGTCCAAATGGGCATATCCGCCGCATGCCAGCTCGTCACCTAACGACCCGTCAGCGCCTGCGCCTCGTATCCCTCGGCCTCGCGGCGGCCCCGGCCGCCATGCTGGGTTTCGCCTATTACGCCCAGTATGTCCTTGGCCTTCTGCCCTGCATCCTGTGCCTGTGGCAGCGCCCGCCGCTTTTCATCGCCGCCGCCGCCGCCCTCCTCGCCTTCGCTTTGGTGAAGGGGCCAAAGGGCGTTTCTCGCGCATTTCTGGGCCTTGCCGGCATCGCCTTTCTGGTCGGGGCCGGAATCGCGGTGTTCCACGCCGGGGTGGAATGGAAGTTCTGGGAAGGCCTGAAGGAATGCGGCGGCTCCGTTCAGCCAATCGAAACCAACATCGGCGATCTTCTGGGCAGCATGGAGACGGCGAAGATCGTCCGGTGCGACGAAGCGGCGTGGGTGTTTCTGGGTCTGTCGATGGCTGGCTGGAACGCCATCATCTCGGGCCTGCTCGCGGTGCTTGCCTTCTGGGGTATGGTGCAGGGTCAACTCAAGGGACGCTTCCGCGCATGAGCGCTGATGCAGCCAAACGCCGGCGCGAGCCGCCCCGTCCGGGGCGCGCGCGCAAGGCCGGGGCAACGCCCGCCGATGTCGCCGCGATGATCCGTGTGGATCATGCCGGCGAATACGGCGCCGTGCGCATCTATCAGGGCCAGCTGGCCGTGCTGGGCGTCAGCCCGGCGACGGCCCGCTCGGCCGAACTGGTGCGGCACATGGCGGCGCAGGAAGACCACCATCTCGAAACCTTCGATCGCCTGCTGGCCGAGCGCGACGTGCGCCCGACGGCGCTGGCGCCGGTCTGGCACGCTGCCGGATTTGCGCTGGGGGCGGTGACCGCGCTGATGGGTGAAAAGGCCGCCATGGCCTGCACCGAGGCGGTCGAGGAGGTGATCGACGATCACTATGCCCGCCAGCAGGACCGTCTCAACGGACGCGATCCTGAACTTGAAGACGTCGTCGCCCGTTTCCGTGCCGAGGAAATCGAACATCGCGACACGGCGCGGGCGGAGGGAGCGAAGGACGCTCCCGCTTATCCCATCCTCACAGGCCTCGTTAAGGCCGGCTGCCGCCTCGCGATAAGGCTCAGCGAGAGAATCTGATGGCTGCCCTTTCAATGCAGGCCCGGCGGCGCGAAGCCTTCGCGCCTCGCAAGGCCACGCGCGCCGAGCTGTCCCGGCTCGCCGATCTCCTCACCGGCGCCTTCATGGACGATCCCGTCCTGCAATGGACCCTGCGCGAAGGCCGCGCCTATCCCGGCGCGCTCCGCCGCTATTTCGATTTCGCGCTGGCCGAACAATGTGCGCCGTCCGACCTCATGTACGTCTCCGGCTCTGACATGCGCGCCGCCGCCATCTGGCTGCCGCCGTCCGACCTTGGCGTCCTCGCCACGCCGCCGCGCGAGATGCTGCGCCTCATCCCGAAATTCCTGCCCATTCTCGGCATCTCGCGCCTGCACCGCGCCATGTCGCTCGCCATGGCGATGGACGCGCAGCATCCGCACGAGCCGCACTGGTATCTCTACTTTCTCGGCGTGCCGCCCGCCTCGCAGGGCCAGGGCCTCGGCTCCGCGATGATGGATGCGACCCTGCCGATGGTCGATGCGGAACGCCTGCCCGCCTATCTCGACAATTCCAACGCGCGCAACATCAAGCTCTACGAACGCTACGGCTTCCGCGTCATCAGCGAATACCACGCCCGCGAAGACGCCCCGCCCATCTGGGGCATGTGGCGCGACGCCAGGCTGGTCTGACGTTCGCCACACCACCCCTCCTCCTCATCCTGAGGAGCGGCCGATGGGCCGCGTCACGAAGGACGCACGCCCCGTTCGCCCCCTGCCTAATGGCCAGGCTTTGGGCGGTCATGAGGAACGCTTGCGCTCCGGCGCGCGCCGCGTCCCTATACGCGCCATGGATCACGAACAGGCTGCCATCTCGCGCGCTTCCGCCGCCGCGCCGATAAAGGCCGGCGCCGCCGACATTCCGCGCCTCACTGCCCTGCTGGCCGACGCCTTCCGTGACGACCCCTGCCTGCAATGGACCTTCCGCGCCGGCGCCGCCTACCCCAAGGCCCTCGCGCGCTATTTCGAATTCGCGCTGGCGCAGCAATGCGTTCAGCACGACGCCATGTTCATGAGCGCCGACGGCAACGCCGCCGCCATCTGGCTCCCGCCAAAGGGGCTGGCGGCCTTGACGCTGCCGCCCGCGCGCATGCTGCTGATGCTGCCGCGCCTCATCGCGATGACCGGCTTCTCCCGCATGACCCGCGCCATAGCGACCGGCGATGCGATGGAGAAGAACCACCCGCCCGAACCGCCGCACTGGTATCTCTTCTTCATCGGCGTGCCCTCGCATGCGCGCGGGATGGGCCTCGGCTCGTCGATCCTCGAAGCCTCGCTGAAGCAGGTCGATGCCGAGCGCATGCCCGCCTATCTCGACAACTCGAACCCGAAGAACACGCGCCTCTACGAGCGCCACGGCTTCCGGGTGGTCAGCGAATTCCGCGCCCGCAAGGACGCCCCGCCCTTCCTCGGCATGTGGCGCGACGCGCGCAAGGACTAGGCGAATGAAAAGGCCGGCGTCACCGCCGGCCTTCGTCATGCTCAAGCCTTTGGCGGCTCACGCCATCCGGTGCATCGCGCACAATTTGTTGCCGTCCGGATCGCGCAGATAGGCGAGATACAGTTTGCCCACGCCGCCTTCGCGCACGCCCGGCGGTTCTTCGATGCTGGTGCCGCCGGCTTCCAGGCCAGCCGCGTGCCAGGCATCGGCCTGCTCCGGCGAGGCGGCGGCGAAGCCGATCGTGCCGCCATTGGCGTGGGTCGCGGCCTCGCCGTTGATCGGCTTCGACACCGCGAAGACGCCGGTCTTCGACAGATAGAACATGCGGTGCCCGTCGACGAACGAGGGGCCGATGCCCAGCGTGCCCAGCAGCTTGTCGTAGAACACCTTGGCCTTATCGAGATCGTTGGTCCCGATCATGACATGCGAAAACATATATGCGTCTCCCTCGCCGGCTCGTGCCGGACGTTCTTGATGGGAGACCTTATAGACCGGAAACCCGCCTACGGCTCCAGTTCGCTGTCCCAGTAGAGATAGTCGCGCCAGCTCGCGTGCAGATAATTGGGCGGGAAGGCCCGGCCGTTCTTCTGCAGGTCCTGGATCGAGGGCCGGTGCGGCTTGTGCGCGGGATACATCCCGCACTGATGCGTCAGCCGCCCGCCTTTGAGCAGATTGCAGGGCGAGCATGCCGCCACGATGTTTTCCCATGTCGTGCGCCCGCCGCGCGAGCGCGGCACCACATGGTCGAAGGTCAGATCGCGCCTGTCGCCGCAATACTGGCACTGGAAGCGGTCGCGCAGGAACACGTTGAACCGCGTGAAGGCGGGCGTCCGCGCCGGCTTCACATACTCCTTCAAGCACACCACCGACGGCAGCTGGAAGTCCATCCCCGGCGAGCGCACCACCCTGTCGTAGTGGCTGACGATGGTCACGCGGTCCAGGAACACGGCCTTCACCGTATCCTGCCAGGACCAGAGCGACAGAGGGAAGTAGGAGAGCGGCCGATAATCGGCGTTCAGGACAAGAGCGGGACACGCGTCGGGCGCGCGCTCAGCGGCGAGCACGACACGCCTCTTCAAGGATCAACTGGGGGTGCCGCGCGCTGACGAAGTCCGTAATCCCCAATTCGAGTAGCTGACTGAAATTACTCTACACCCCATGACGCCCGTGTGAAGGTGGGACGGCCTTGCCCCGCACTTCCCTCTTCCTCATCCTGAGCCCCTCTTCCTCATCCTGAGGAGCGGTCGGTGGGCCGCGTCACGAAGGACGCACCCTTGTTCCAAGCCTTCGTCTATATCTTGCGATGCCGAGACGGCTCTTATTATGTCGGTTCAGCGCGCGGCGACCTGGAGCGCCGCATCGGCCAGCATCACAGCGGCGAATTGGGTGGTTACACATCGACACGCCGGCCGGTTCAGCTCGTCTGGAGCGACTACTATCAGCGCATCACCGACGCCATCTATATGGAGCGCCGCATCAAGGGTTGGTCACGCGCTAAAAAGGAAGCGCTGATCAACGGCGAATACGAAAAACTGCCGGGCCTGTCGAAACGCCATACGTCCTTCGCGACGGCGGCTCCGCCGCCTCCTCAGGATGAGGAAGAGGGTTAGCTGACCCTGACGTCTGTCGACAGACCAACCCTCATCCTGAGAAAAGCCTACACCTCTTCCTCATCCTGAGGAGCGGCCAATGGGCCGCGTCACGAAGGACGCACCCTTGAACTAAGCTCGCCCCGCCCTCTTCCTCATCCTGAGGAGGGCGCAAAGCGCCCGTCACGAAGGACGCACCCTCCCGCCTGCGTCAGCCCGGCTCCGCCAGCGCCCCGTCGAACGCGTCCTTCAGAAACCCGACGCCGAGATGCAGGCCTTCCGGGTCGATCGAATGCCCGACGCCGCGCGACACATGCCAGCGCACGGGCAGCCCCGTCGCGCCGATCGTGTTCACCGCTTCCTGCAGGCGCGTCACCGGCACCATCGGGTCGCTGTCGCCATGGATGAGGGCGATGGGCGGGCGCACGGTCATTTCGTCCGCCAGCCGCTCCGGCGCCACCAGCGCGCCCGAATAGCCGAGGATCGCGGCCGGCTGCACCGCACGGCGCAGGCCCACATGCAGCGACATCATCGTGCCCTGGCTGAACCCCACCAGCGCCAGCTTCGTGCCGTCGAGGCCCAGCCGCTCCAGCTCCTCGTCGATGAAGCCGTTCAGGATCGGCGCGGCGCTGTCCGCGCCCGCCGCCATCAGCTGCGGGTCCAGCCGCGTGATGCCGAACCATTGATAGCCGAAGGGCTGCCCCGGCACGCGCTCCGGCGCGTTGGGCGAGGCGAACGCCGCCGTCGGCATCGCCTTCTGGAAATAGGGCGCAAGCCCGATCAGATCGTCGCCGTTCGCGCCATAGCCATGGACGAAGACGACGAGACGGTCGGCTTTCGCGCCGTCCTTGGGCGGCACGCGCGGGCCGTCGAGCTTTTGAATGGTCATGCCCCAGTTTAGGCGGGCAGACCCGTCTAAGGCCAGAGGCCGAGGATCAGGCCCATCAGCGTGTATTGCAGCGCCGGGTACATCGCCTCGACCGTGACGAGGGCGGGCGAATCCTGCGCGAACAGCCCGTTCATCTTGATCGAGCCGGCCACCACCAGGAACCCGATCACCGCCCCCAGCGTCACGCCCGCCTGCACGCCCGGCGCGGGGCCGAGCAGCCAGGACAGCACGAACGCCCCGGCGATCGACGTCCCCACCGCCGCCAGCATCGGCAGCCACACGGGATAGCGGAACGGACCCTCCTTGGTCAGCTTGTGCTCGCGCATCCAGACATTGGCGAACAACGCCGAATACCAGACGCCGCCCAGCACGAACCCGGCGATTCCGGCCACCGCGCCGCCGATCCAATTGATCTCAGGCATATCCCCCTCCTAGCCTGGGCGGGCACATGGTCGTCACCCGCTTCGCCCCCTCGCCCACAGGCTACCTCCACGAGGGGCACGCCTTCTCCGCGCTCTTTGCCGCAGCGTCATGCGGCCCGGATGGCCGCTTCCTGCTGCGGATCGAGGACATCGACACCACACGCTGCCGCCCCGAATACGAGGCCGCGATCTATGACGATCTAGCCTGGCTCGGCCTCGTTTGGGAAACCCCCGTGCGCCGCCAGTCCGCTCACTTCGCCGCGTACGGCGCGGCGCTCGGTCAACTTGGCGCGCGCGGCCTCACCTATCCCTGCTTCTGCACGCGGAGGGAGATCGCCGCCGAAATCGCCCTCAGCGCCGGCGCGCCCCAGGGGCCGGACGGTCCGCTCTACCCCGGCACATGCCGCCACCTCACCGAAGCGGCGCGCGCTGAAAAGATCGCCGCCGGCACGCCCTACGCCCTCCGCCTCGACATGGCCCGCGCCACGGCCGAGGCCGGCCCGCTCACCCTCGTCGAGAGCGGCACGCGCCTGTCCGCCCGTCCGGCGCAGTTCGGCGACGCCGTTCTGGGGCGCAAGGAAACCCCCGCCTCCTATCACCTCGCCGTCACGCTGGATGACGCCGTCCAGGGCGTGACGCTGGTGACGCGCGGGGCCGATCTCGCCCCGGCATCGCATCTCCACCGCCTGCTCCAAGCGCTGCTCGGCCTCCCCGAACCGGAATGGCGGCATCACGCCCTGCTCGCCGACACCGCCGGCAAACGCCTCGCCAAGCGCGACAACGCCACCCCTCTCAGAGAGTTGAAGGCGCGCGGCATTTCGCCCGGCGACTTGCGCGCCCGTCTCGGCTTCGCTTGAACCCGAACAGGGAGATCCCCATGCGCCGCCTCATCTTTGCTCTCGCCGTCACGGGCCTCTCCGGCCTCGCCCTCGCCGGCCCCAATGAAGACGCGATGATCGCCGCCGACGCCGCCTTCAACGACATGGCGCAGAAGGAAGGCATCGCCGAAGCCTTCGCCGCCTATGCCGCGCCCGACGCGCGCATGTTCCGCGGCGAGGAGAAGATCGTCAGCGGCCCTGCCGAAATCCGCGAACTGATGGCCGCGCAATATGCCCATGGCGGCTCGCTGGTCTGGACGCCGAAAGAGGCGGTCTCATCGGCCGACGGCACGCTCGGCTTCACCCACGGCCGCTGGATCTACACCACACCGCCCGCCGCCGACGGCAAGACGCAATCGCTGCAAGGCAGCTATGTCTCGATCTGGTCGCGGCAGCCGGACGGGGCCTACAAATTCTCGCTCGATATCGGAAACCCCGATCGCCCGCAGGAAGGTCAGGAATAATGGTCCAGCGCATCGCTTTGGCCGCCTCTGCGGCGCTCGCTCTTGCCGGCCTTGCGCTTGCGGGTCCGCACGAAGATGCGCTGCTCGCGGCTGACAAGGCCTTTGCGGCGATGGCGTATGAAAAGGGTCCGGCCGCCGCCTATGCGCGCTTCGCCACCGACGACGTGCGCATGTTCGACGACGCCGAGGGCGTCGTGCGCGGCCTGCCCAATATCCAGAAAGTGCTGGAAGGCGAATATGCCGAGGGCGGCCGGATCAGCTGGTCGCCGGACGAGGCCGTGGCGTCGAATGACGGCTCGATGGGCTTCACCATCGGCGAATGGCGCTACGTCACCGAAGGCAGCCCCGATCAGACCGGCTTCTACGTGACCGTCTGGCAGAAAGACCCCAAAGGCGACTGGAAGGTCGCGGTCGATGCCGACACGACGGAAGTCGATTCCGACTGACCGCCGCCTGCCCGTTCCCGATGGTTTGTCAGGACGCGGAAGCCTGTACTACAGAACGGCGAAAGAACCGGGCAGAGGAAGGGTTTCGCAATGGCCGATCTTGAGGCGTTCCGCACGGACGTGCGCAGCTGGCTGGAGGCGAACTGCCCGCCCTCCATGCGAACCCCGATGGTGGACGGCGAAGTCTGCTGGGGCGGCCGCAATGCCTCCTATCCCAATCCCGAAACGAAACTCTGGCTGGACGCCATGGCCTCCAAAGGCTGGACCGCGCCCACATGGCCCGCCCAGTACGGCGGCGGCGGCCTGACCCAGGCTGAGAACGACGTGCTGCAGAGCGAACTGCGCCGGATCAAGGCGCGCCCCGCGCTTCTGTCCTTCGGCATCATGATGTTCGGGCCGGTGCTGCTGGAATACGGCAATGAAGAGCAGAAGAAGCGCTTCATTCCCGGCATCGTGAAAGGCGAGATCCGCTGGTGCCAGGGCTATTCCGAACCGGGCGCCGGCTCCGACCTCGCCTCGCTGGCGACGAAGTGCGAGGACAAGGGCGACCACTGGCTGATCAACGGCCAGAAGATCTGGACCTCCTACGCCAACTACGCCGACTGGATTTTCTGTCTGGTCCGCACCGACACGACGACCAAGCATGAAGGCATCTCGTTCATCGTCTTCGACATGACATCGCCCGGCGTCGAGACGCGGCCCATTGCGCTGATCTCCGGCGAGTCGCCGTTCTGCGAAACCTTTTTCACCGACGTGAAGGTTCCCAAGGACCAGATGGTCGGCAAGCTGAACCACGGCTGGGAGATCGCCAAGCGCCTGCTCACCTATGAGCGGACGAACATCTCGGCCGGCGGCTTCGGCGCCGGCGCTTCAAAGCCTGTCGACAGGATCGCGAAGGACTATGTCGGCGTCGAGAACGGCAAACTCGCGGACGCCGACCTGCGCGCCCGCATCGCCCGCCACAAGATGACCGAGCGCGCCTTCAATCTCACCGTCGTCCGGACGCGCGAGATGTCGGAATCCGGCGAAACCGTCGGCCATCTCGCTTCGGTCTTCAAGGTCGGCGCGGCCAATCTCAACAAGGAGAAGACCGAGTTGGTCCTGGAAGCGATGGGCAATCGCAGCCTGGGCTGGAGCGGCGACGGCTTCACCCGCGACGAGATTCTCGCCCCGCGCACGATGCTGCGCGCCAAGGCGAACTCGATCGAGGGCGGCACCACGGAGATCAATCTGAACGTCGTCGCCAAGCGCGTGCTTGGCCTCTTCGATCATCAGTAGGCGGCGGCGATCATTATGAGCATGTTCAAACTCTCCGAAGAGCAGACGCTGCTGCGCGACGCCGCCAACGCCTACGTCCAGAAGAAGCTGCCGACGGCGCATATGCGCCAGGTGCGCGACCGGAAACTGCCCAAGGGCTATGACGACGCCGTGTGGGCCGAAATCGCCGCCATGGGCTGGACCGGCGCGGTGATCGGCGAAGATCACGGCGGGGTCGGCTTTGGCTATCTCGGCGCCGGGCTGGTGCTGGAGGCCATGGGCCGCACGCTCGCGCCCTCGCCGTTCCTGTCCACCGCCGTCATCGCCGCCACCGCGCTCATCAAGGGCGGCAGCGAAGCGCAGAAGAATGAATATCTGCCTAGAATCGCCGCCGGCGAGATCGTCGTCGCGCTGGCCGTCGATGAGGGCCGCCATCACGATCCCGAAAAGATGGCGCGCGGCGAAGTCTTCGCTGCCGGCAAGACGCCGTACCGGCTCACCGGCCGCAAGACCTTCGTCGCCGACGGTCAGGCTGCGGATCTCTTCATCGTTCCCGCCCGGACCGATGACGGCATCCGGATTTTTCTCGCGCCCGCGACGGCGCAGGGCCTCACCGTGACCGCGCTGGACACGATCGACGGCCGCGGCGCGGCCGATATCCGGTTCGACGGCGTCGAGCTTGGCGCCGGCGCCATCCTGGCCGGAAACGGCGAGGAACTTCTGAACCGCATCCTCGATGTCGCGCGCATCGGCATCGCCGCCGAAATGCTGGGCGCCTCGACGCAGGCTTTCGAGACGACGGTGGACTATCTCAAGACCCGCACGCAGTTCGGCCAGCTGATCGGCTCGTTCCAGTCGATGCAGCACCGCGCCGCCGAGATGTTCGTGGACCTCGAACTGACGCGCTCCGCCGTCATCGCCGCGCTTTCGGCGCTCGACGCCGATGCCGCCAATGTCGCCGAGATGGCCAGCCTCGCCAAGGCGCGGGCCAGCGAGACGTTCCACCTCGTCACCAACGAGATGGTGCAGATGCATGGCGGCATCGGCATGACCGACGCCGCCGATCCCGGCCTCTACATGAAGCGCGCCCGTGTGACGGAGGCGCTGTATGGCGGCGCCGCCTATCACCGTGACCGTTACGCGACCCTGCTCGGCTTCTGAGCGGAAAAGGCGGGGCCGTCAGGCCCTGCCGGACTCGCGCTTGATCTTCTTGGCGATCGACCATTTGTGAACTTCGGTCGGGCCGTCATAGATGCGGAAGGCGCGGATATCGCGGAAGATCTGATGCACCGGCGTGTCGTCGGTGACGCCCATGCCGCCCAGCACCTGAACCGAGCGGTCGGCGATGCGGTACAGCGCCTCCGACACCGCCACCTTGGCGATGGACGATTCCGGCCCGCCGGCGCCATGCCCGGCATTGTCGAGAACCCACGCGCACCAGTCGATCATCAGTTCGGCCTGTTTCAGGTCGATCTCGTTGTCGGCGAGCATGAAGCCCACGCCCTCATGGTCGATCAGCGCCTTGCCGAAGGCGTGGCGCCGAACGGCATAGGCCGTCGCGATATCGTGCGCCCGCCTGGCCGCCCCCCACCAGCGCATGCAATGGGTCAGGCGCGCGGGCGCCAGACGCACCTGCGCATATCTGAACCCCTGCCCCACATCGCCCAGCACCGCATCCGGCGTCAGGCGCAGATCGTCGATGGCGATCACGGCATGCCCGCCCGGCATCGTGCGGTCGATGGTATCCAGCACCCGCTCGATGCGGATCGCCGGATCGGGCAGATCGCACAGGAACAGCGTCGCGCCTTCGTCCGTCTTCGCCATCACGATGCCGACGCTTGCGCCGTCCGCGCCGGTGATCAGCGTCTTGCGGCCCGAGATCACCCAGTGATTGCCGTCGCGCCGCGCCGTCGTCTTCATCATCGACGGGTCCGATCCTGCGCCGCCATCCGGCTCGGTCATGAAGAAGGCCGAGCGCGTCCGCCCCGCTGCGAGCGGGCGCAGGAAACGCTCCTGCTGCTCTTTGCTCGCCACCTTCTCCAGCAGCGCCATATTGCCTTCGTCGGGCGCCATGATGTTGAGCGCGACCGGCCCCAGCGTCGAATAGCCCGCCGCCCGGAACACCGTCGCGATCTCGCGGTGGTTCAGCCCCATGCCGCCGAACGCCTCGCCGACATGCGGCGAGAGCAGACCGGCGGCCCGCGCCTTTTCTTTCAGCTCATAGCTCAGCGCGTCGCTCGGCCCGTGATGGCCGATGCGCGGATCGGTTTCATAGGGAATGACGATGTCGCGGACGAAGGCGTCGACGCGCGCAGCGATATCCATCTCGCGCGCGCCGCGGGTCAGTTCGATCATGGTGTAACGGCTCCGATTGCTTATGCCCCCTTGTGCGGGGCCATAGCCGAAGCGTCAACGATCAGGCCGCCTTGTCGTCCGCCGCCGCATCGACCACGCCCACAATGCCCCGCATGATGCCGGTCAGCTCGAAATCCTTGGGCGTATAGACCGCCGCGATCCCGCCTGCTTTCAGCCGCACCGCGTCTTCCGGCGGAATGATCCCGCCGGCGATCACCGGCACGCTCAAGCCCCGCTTCTTCAATTCGTCCACAACCGCCTCGGCCAGCGCGACATGGCTGCCGGAGAGGATCGACAGGCCCACCACATGCGCGCCGCTCTTCGCCGCCTGCTCCGCGATTTCGGCCGGCGTGAAGCGGATGCCGTCATAGATCGCATCCATCCCCACTTCGCGCGCCCGCGTCGCGATCTGCTCCGCGCCGTTGGAATGTCCGTCGAGGCCCGGCTTGGCGACGAGAAACGTCAGCGGCCTGCCGAGCTTCGCCGACAGCGCCGCCACCTCGTCGCGCACCGCCACGATGGCCGGATCGTTCGAAAGCCGCGCCACCTTCGCCAGCCCCGTCGGCCCGCGATACTGGCCGAACACCCGGCGCAGCGCGTCGGCCCATTCGCCCGTCGTGATCCCTGCCTTCGCGCAGGCGATCGAGGGCGGCATGATATTCGCGCCCGACCGCGCCGCCGCTTCCAGTTCGGCCAGCGCCGCCGACGCCGCCTGCGGGTCGCGCGCCGCGCGCCAGGCCTGCAGCCGCGCGACCTGATCGGCCTCGACGCCCGCTTCCACCGTCATGATCGCATCGACGCCTTCGCCCAGCGGCGAGGGCGCGGTCTCCCTGTAAGCGTTGACGCCCACCACCTTGATGTCGCCCGCCTCGATGGCCGCCACCCGCGCCGCATTCGCCGCGACCAGCTGCTCCTTCATATAGACGATGGCCTCCTGCGTGGCCGCGCCGCCCAGCGCCTCGATGCGCGCCAGCTCGGCCATGATCTCGGCCTTCATGGCGGCGACCTTGCCTTCGATCACATGGCTGCCGTCGAAGATGTCGTCGAACTCCAGCATGTCCGTCTCGAACGCCGCGATCTGCTGCAGCCGCAGCGACCATTGCTGATCCCACGGACGCGGCAGGCCCATCGCCTCGTTCCAAGCCGGCAATTGCACGGCGCGCGCCCGCGCCTTCTTCGACAGCGTCACGCCCAGCATCCCGAAGAGGATGCGATAGACATTGTTCTCCGGCTGCGGCTCGGTCAGCCCCAGCGAGTTCACCTGCACGCCATAGCGGAACAGCTTCTGCTTGGGGTCGGTCACGCCATAGCGGTTGGTGCAGAGTTCGTCCCACAATTCGCCCATCGCCCGCAGCTTGCAGATTTCGGTGATGAACTTCACGCCCGCATTCACGAAGAACGAGATGCGCCCGACGCCCTGGTGGAACTGCTCGGGCGAGATCGACGGATCGGCCTGCAGCGCGTTCAGCACGCTCGTCGCCGTCGCCAGCGCGAACGCCGCTTCCTCCACCGGCCCGGCCCCTGCCTCCTGCAGGTGGTACGAGCAGACATTCATCGGATTCCACTTCGGCAATTCGCCGGTCGTCCACCCGATCATGTCGGTGATGAGCCTCAGCGAGGGACTGGGCGGGAAGATATAGGTGCCGCGCGACAGATACTCCTTGATGAGATCGTTCTGCGTCGTGCCCTGCAGGCTCGCGCGCAGCGCGCCCTGCTCGTCCGCCGCCGCGACATACAGCGCCAGCAGCCACGGCGCCGTCGCGTTGATCGTCATCGAGGTGTTCATCTGCGCGATGGGGATCTCATCGAACAGCGCCCGCATGTCGCCCAGATGCGCCACCGGCACGCCCACCTTGCCGACCTCGCCCTTCGCCAGCACGTGGTCGCTGTCATAGCCGGTCTGGGTCGGCAGATCGAAAGCGATGGAAAGCCCCGTCTGCCCCTTGGCCAGGTTCCCCCGATACAGCGCGTTCGACTTCGCGGCCGTCGAGTGCCCCGCATAGGTCCGGAAAATCCAGGGTTTATCAGCCATACGCCCGCCTCACCGCCGGGCGACGCGCCCGGTCTTGTTGCGGCGCACAATGGTATGTCGGCAGATTGTTATCAAGAGCGACGTGAACCGTTCTGATTATTACCGAAACAGGCATTGCGCGCCGGTGCCGGCCCGTTAGAACCCAGCGCATGCAAAATCCCATGACCCGCAAGCGCGCCTTCGATGGCGTTCGCAACTTCCGTGATTTCGGCGGTTACACCGGCGCGGGCGGCCAGAAGATGGCGACCGGCCGCTTCTTCCGCTCCGCCAACTACGCCCTCGCCAGCGACGCCGATCTCGACAGTCTCGCGGCCCTCGGCATCAGCGCTGTCGTCGATCTCCGCCGCCCGGAAGAGCGCGAGCGCATGCCCTCACGCCGCTGGCCCGATTTCACCGCCACCCTCATCGAAAATCACGATGACGACGAAGGCGCCGGCCCCATGAGCTGGAACGGCTTCATGGCCGGCTGGGATCTCTCCACCGCAGCCATGACCGCCTATCACCTCGGCTATTACGAACGCGCGCCGACCCTGCCGCGTCTCCACGATCTCTACGGCCGCTACTTCCGCCAGCTCGCGGACAGCCAGGGCCCCATCGTCGTTCACTGCGCGGCCGGCAAGGACCGCACCGGCATCATCTGCGCCCTCACGCACACGCTGGCCGGCGTCCACCGCGACGACATGATCGCCGACTTCCTGCTCACCAACGATGCGGCGGTCTTCGATGCCCACGCGCCGCTCTGGCAGGCCGAGATCGAAAAACAGCGCGGCCGCGCCCCCAGCATGGCGACCATGCATGTCGCGATGGGCGTCCATGAATCCTATCTGGAGCGCGCCTTCCAGGTGATCGACCAAACCTATGGCGGCGTCGATCGCTATCTGGGCGAGGTGCTGGGCATCGACGCCGAAACGCGCGCGAAGCTGGAACAGAAACTCTTCGCCTGAACGGCATCGCCGGCGGCGCGACCGCCGCCGGCGTCAGGCTCAGGCGACCGCGTTTGCCGGCTGGCGCAGCGCCGCCCACTGCGCGATGGCGAGGCCCAGCACCGCCAGCGCCTGCACCGCGACAAAGGCGATGCCCAGCGCATTCGGCTGGATCGCGCCGAACGCCATCAGCGCGAAGCTGCCGATCGTCCACAGCAGGTTCACCTCGATCACGATCTGCACGGCGAGGCGCGGAATGGCCGGCCGCGTCGCCGCCCACAAGATATAGGCGCCCCAGGGCAACAGCGCGGCGCCCGCCCAGAACAGCAAACCCGGCGGCAGATCGGTCAGTCCCGCGACGAACCCTCCGGCCGCGATCATCAGCCCGCCAAGGGCCAGCGAAGCGACGGCGTCGGCGGTCAGGGCGAGACGAAGAAACGGGGTATTCATGGCGATGCTCCTTTCAGACTGTGTGAAACGAGCATCGCCCCCGCCATGACGGCTGGCGATTACCTTGCAGGAAATGAAACCGCGATCAGCGTTTGCAGGCGACCGTCATCGTGCCGTAGCCGGACGTGGTGGAATAGGTCAGCGTGCCGTCGGCTTGCGGGAGCGCGCCCAGATAGAAATCCTGCAGCGTGCCCTCATTGCTCCATTTGCCCTTCGCCGAAAGACCGCCTTCGGCCTCTTCCCACGTCCCGTCGGTGATGACGAACGGCACGGCATAACCGGCAGAGGCGGCCTCGTATTTGCCGGTGGCGGAGAAATTGCCCTGCCCCGTCAGGTTCATCTCGAACGTGTAGAGCCAGAGGTCCCAGTTCGGCCCGCCCGGCGGCGGCTTGTTGCCCATGTAGCACTGCCACTTGCCGATATAGGTCTCGACAGCAGCTTCGGCGGCGGGGATCGTCAGGCTCAACGCCGTCAGCACAGCGACGGAAACAGCTCGCATCATCATCTCTCCCTGATCGCCCCCGCCTCTATCTGGCCGCCCGTGGCCGGCCTGTCCAGCGGCGTTGACGCCGCATGGGCAGAGGCGCGAGGCTCGCTTGGGGGGGGAACTTTCGATGAAACCTTGGCTCAAATGGACACTGCGCGGCCTCGCTGCGCTCATCGCGATCGGCGCGGCCGGCTATTGGTGGCTGCTCATGCAGTCCGGCGCGCCGGACGGAAAATACCGCATCGATCTCGCCGAAATCCGCACGCTGGCCGCCTCGATTCCCGGCGCCGCGCCTGATGACGTCCGCGTCGAACACGTCGCGACCCTCACCTTTCCGGCCGTGGCGATCACGGCGGGCGACGGTTGGGACACGGTCGAGATGCCGGTTTACGCCTATCAGCTCGTCTATGGCGACGGCACGGCGATCATCGACACCGCCTTCGACGGCAATGCGGCCACCACATCCGGCGCGATCTCGTTCGACCGCGCCGCCTATGACCGCGTCACCGCCGCGATGAGCGCCGCGCGCTTCATCGTCGTCACGCACGAGCATATGGACCATATCGGCGGCCTCATCGCGCATCCGGATATCAAGGCCGTCCTGCCCCGCGCCATTCTCAACCCGCAGCAGGCGCGCGATGTGGGCGGCACGTTCACCGCCATCACCTGGCCGGCGGGCGCGCTCGACGGCTACGCCGCCACCGACTACGCCCCGGCGAAGGCCATCGCGCCCGGCGTCGTCCTCATCCGTGCGCCGGGCCACACGCTCGGCAGCCAGATCGTCTATGTCCGCAGCGCGGCGGGGCGCGAATATCTCTTCATCGGCGATGTCGCCTGGAAGCACCGCAATATCGAGCTGGTGCGCGAACGCGCCCGCCTCGTCACCTGGCTGATGAGCGAGGACCGCGCGCAGGTTCTCGACGAACTCGCCGAACTGAACCGCCTCGCTGCGGCCGAACCGGCGCTCGCCATCGTCCCCGGCCATGACGGCCCGGTCATCGGCCGCCTTATCGCATCGGGGGCGCTGATCGAAGGGTTCCGCTGAACGCAGTGTGAAGCCTGACTGATGGCAAGGCCCTGCCGCCCGTGGCAGGATGGCCCCAACATCCGGATTGACGGGATCAAGCCATGCGCCTTCTCACTGCCGCCGCCCTTGCGAGCGTTTTCGCCGCCGCCGCCTTCGCCGATTCTCCGCCCATGCCCACCGCCGCCGAAACCAAATGGCGGGCCGAGATCGAGGACGCGAATATCGCCTACGCCAAGCGCCCCACCGCGATCCTCAAGATCGACGACGCCATCTATCTCAAGCCCGGCGAGACGGGCTATCTCGCCATCGGCAGCGACGGCGAATACGCCTGGACGCTGACCAAACCCGAAAAACCCGAATACTGGGCCACCGCCTCCGACGATCTGAAACACGCCGCGTTCAATGCGCCGGGCGCATCGGTCGATCTCACCGAAGACGGCGTCTCGCCGTTCGCGCTCAGCGAAACCGTGCGCGTCAGCGCCGGCATCGCGCAGATCGAACCGGGCAAGGACGGCATGCGCGTCGCCGTCTACAACGACGCCAACAAGGATGCCGCCGCCTTCACCGGTCTCGACTACTATCCCTACGATCCAGGCTTCGTGGTCGAAGCGAAGTTCGAGCCGGCCGCCAGGCTGGAAGCCAAGGTCTTCCAGACCTCGCGCGGCTGGTACAAGCAATTCTACTACGCGGGCGACGCCGTCTTCACGCTGAAGGGCGTGGAGGTCCGCCTGCCCATGTATGCCGGTTCCGACAAGGTCGAGGAGATCGACAGCCTCGCCGCCTTCATCATGGACGAGACGACGGGCAAGGAAACCTACGGCGTCGGCCGCTACACCGATGTCGAAGTGCCCAAGGGCGCGCTGCCCCAGACCGTCACCCTCGACTTCAACTATCTCTACAATCCGAACTGCGCGCGCTCCGAGCATTACAACTGCCCGGTCGCCGTCGACCGGGTCGCCCTCGCCATCACGGCGGGCGAAAAGAAACCCGCACACCACTAGCCACACCCTTTCCTCCCCCGTCATTCTCGGGGGGTGAGGCGAGTAAGCGAAACGTCCAGTGGACGTTTCGCCCGCCGAACGCACGCGCAGCGTGACGGAGGGGGCATATCTCCTATGCCTGAGGCGTCAGATCGCCTCATCCTTGCGCGCGAAATCCGTGCTACGCGCAGACGCATGACTCGCCTCGCGTCTGCACTTCTCCTGGCCACGACTCTCACCGCCCCGGCGCACGCCGTCATCATCCTCGACAGCACCTACCGGGCCGAGGGCTACAAGGCCGCCGAAGCCCTCGCCGCCGAACCGCAATTCGCCGCCGTCTTCGCGTTCTGCGACGACGAGACGGGCGAGGGCTGCGGCAACGCCTCCGGCACCTGGATCGGCAATGACGAAAGCCACGGCTACATCCTGACCGCCGCGCATAATTTCGACGGCGGCTACGGCCTCGACACCTATGTCTACCGCTCGCGCGAGGGCCGCTACTACAAGGCCGCCGCCATCGTGGTGCATCCGAACTACACGCGCGTCGTCGCGGCCGGCGAGGAGAACGAAGCCTCGCTCGGCTTCGACGTCGCCATCGTGACCCTCACCGAACCCGTCACCGACGCCGGCGATCCGCCGCTGCTCTATGCAGGCGTGGACGAGATGGGCCAGACCCTCACCTATGTCGGCTATGGCAGCCGCGGCTCCGCCGGCGCCGGCCAGGACGAGAACGAACCGGCCGGCCAGATCGCCGCTGCGGCTCAGGGCGTCATCGAATCCGTCACCGCGCTGTCGCTCAGCGCGGCGGGCGGCGCCGACGGCAATTACATCCAGGTCTATCTCCCCGGCGAAGACGGCTCGGTCGAAAATCCTTTCGGCGGCGATGTCGTCGAACCCGTCTCGAAAAACGCCGGCCTGCTGGGCAGCGGCGACAGCGGCGGCAGCGCCTGGATCGAAACGGACGGCGTCTGGTCCATCGCCGGCGTCAACGGCAACGGCTCGGGCAACGCGCAATACGGCGACACCTCCGGCTTCGCCCGCGTCAGCGGCCACATCCCCTGGATCACCGGCATCTTCCCCGACGCCCGCACCGAGTGAGCCGCCCCATGTGACGTCCGTCGCACTCCTGCGGGGCCGTGATTGCGCGCGCCCTTATTTCATGTTAATTTCACTAACATGAAATCGAAACCGAACGCACAGCGCGCCTACGAACAGGGCGCCAGGGCCGAGCAGGCGGAGGCGACCTACCGCCGCATTCTCGACGCCTTCATGGCGCTCGCCCGCGAGAAATGGCTCGACGACGTCACGCTGGCCGAGATCGCCGCCGATGCCGGCGTCACTGTGCAGACCGTCATCCGCCGCTTCGGCGGCAAGGATGGTCTCATCTCCGCCTTCAACATGACCGTCGGGCCGGAGATCGAAGCGCGCCGCCGCGCCGGTGCCGCCAGCCACGCCACCGCCATCGCCGCGCTGATCGACGACTACGAAATGACCGGCGATTTCGTCGTCCGCCTTCTCGCGCAGGAACAGCGCCACGAAGCGCTGAAGCCGGTCCTCGCCAATGGCCGCGCCAAGCATCGCGAGCAGACGGCCCTCGCATTCGCCGATGTCCTCTCGCGTCTCACGCCCGCCGCGCGCGAGCGCCACCTCAAGGCGCTGATCGCCGTGACGGATGTCTATGTCTGGCAGGTTTTCCGCCGCGACATGGGAATAGACCGGAAAGCGGTCACGGCTTTGGTGCTGGAAACCGTCAACAAACTGAACGCCGCCGCCATCGGGGCCGCGGCAAGCCTGAGGAGAGCGTCATGACGGCGCGCAAACTGAACATTCTTTTCACCACCTGGGACGGCGGCGGCAACATCCCGCCCGTTCTGGAGGCGGCGCGCCGCCTCGTCGCACGCGGCCACCAGGTCCGCCTCATGGCCGACGAAACGGTGCGTGCCGCAGCGGCCGCCGCCGGCATCGGCTTCACGCCCTGGCGCGAGGCGCCGCAGCGCCGCGACACGCTGATCGAAAACGACCCGATCAAGGACTGGACCGCTGAAGGCCCGATGGGCGGCATCGCGAAGCTGCGCGACATCATCATGGCGGGCGGCGCGCTCGGCTATGCCCGCGACACGGCCGCCGAACTCGACCGCGCGCCCTACGATCTCGTCGTCACCAGCGAGATGGTGCTGGGCGCGCTCATCGCCGCAGAGGCGCGCGGCGTCGGCCTCGCCATCCTCTCCGCCAATGTCGCGCTGATGCCGATCCCCGGCATCCCGCCGATGGGGCCGGGCTTTGCGCCCGCCATGTCGGAAGCCGAACGCACGCTTCACGCCGAGGTCGCGGCCGGCGCGCGCGCCATGTTCAACGAGGGCCTGCCCGCCCTCAACGCGGCGCGCGCCGTGTTCGGCCTCGCGCCGGTCAGCGACATCTTCGACCAGTTCGCCGCCGCGGCCCGCATGCTCGTCGCCACCAGCCCGGCGTTCGACTTCCCCGCCGCCGAACTGCCCGAAGGCCTCGTCTATATCGGCCCCATGACGGGCACCCCCGTCGCTTCGGATGGCTGGACCTCGCCCTTCGCGGGCCAGGATCTCCGCCCGCTCGTGCTGGTGGCGTTCTCGACCACCTACCAGGCCCAGCAGACGCAGATCGCCAACGCCATCACCGCGCTCGGCCGCCTGCCCGTCCGCGCCCTCGTGACGCTCGGCCCGGCGCTGGCGGCGGCGCGGTTCGACGCTCCGGCCAATGTGAAGACCGTCGCCGAAGCGCCGCATGACGCCGTCATGGCCGAGGCCGGCCTCGTCATCACCCATGCCGGCCACGGCACGGTGATCCGCGCCCTCAGCCACGGCACGCCGCTCATCTGCCTGCCCATGGGCCGCGACCAGAACGACAACGCCGCGCGGGTCGACTGGCACGGGGCCGGCATCCGCCTCGACCCCGCCGCCGGGGCCGACGCCATCGAAGCCGCGATCCGCACGGTCTTCGGCGACACCGCCTACCGCAAGGCGGCCCGCCGCCTGCAGACGGCGATCGGCGCCGACATCATCGCCTCGCCCTTCATCGCCGAGATCGAGGCGCTGGGTGCGGCCGGGCGGCCCGGCGTCGATTTCGCACCGGCGGCCTGACGCCCCCGCTCAGGACGCCTGCCCGGGCGGGAGAGGCGACAGCCTTTCCCGCCCTTCTTTTCTTGCCTCCGGGCGGGTTGTGCGGCGCAGCACGACCCGACGCGATGCGACATAAACAGCCCACGACTGGACACATTATTACGTTTTCAGCCCCGCTTGCGGCGAATTGATCCATTTTCGCCTTGTGCGGCGCAAAAATCCTGTTGCGGCTGCCGTGATTCTGACGAATCCTCACCCTCCGTTTCCGTAAAGGCCAAGATGCCTGCGGCCGGTGTTTCTGGAGGGGTACCCATGTCGAGCGCAGCCGTCAGTTCCAACGCCGGCCTGAAGGATCTTTACGAGATCGGCGAAATTCCGCCGCTCGGCCATGTGCCCAAGAACATGTACGCCTGGGCGATCCGCCGCGAGCGCCATGGCGAGCCTGAAAAATCCTTCCAGGTCGAAGTCGTCCCCACCTGGGAACTCGACAGCCACGACGTGCTGGTCCTCGTGATGGCGGCGGGCGTCAACTACAACGGCGTCTGGGCCGGCCTCGGCACGCCCATCTCGCCCTTCGACGGCCACAAGGCCCCCTTCCATGTCGCGGGGTCCGATGCCTCGGGCATCGTCTGGGCGGTCGGCTCCAAGGTGAAGCGCTGGAAGGTCGGCGACGAGGTCGTCATCCACTGCAACCAGGACGACGGCGACGACGAGGAGTGCAATGGCGGCGACCCGATGTTCTCGCCCACCCAGCGCATCTGGGGCTACGAGACGCCGGACGGCTCCTTCGCCCAGTTCTGCCGCGTGCAGGACCGTCAGTGCATGGAGCGCCCCCGGCACCTCACCTGGGAAGAAGCGGCCTGCTACACGCTCACCCTCGCCACCACCTACCGCATGTTCTTCGGCCACCGCCCGCACATCCTGCGCCCCGGCCACAACGTGCTGGTCTGGGGCGCCTCGGGCGGCCTTGGCTCCTTCGCCATCCAGCTCTGCGCGGTCAGCGGGGCCAACGCCATCGGCGTCATCTCCGACGAGACCAAGCGCGATTTCGTGCTCAGCCTCGGGGCCAAGGGCGTCATCAACCGCAAGGATTTCAAATGCTGGGGCCAGATGCCCCAGGTCGGCACGCCCGAGTACGACGCCTGGACCAAGGAGGCCCGCAAGTTCGGCAAGGCGATCTGGGACATCACCGGCAAGGGCAACGATGTCGACATGGTGTTCGAACACCCCGGCGAATCGACCTTCCCGGTCTCCTGCCTCGTCGTGAAGCGCGGCGGCATGGTCGTCTTCTGCGCCGGCACCACCGGCTACAACCTCACCTTCGACGCGCGTTACGTGTGGATGCGCCAGAAGCGCATCCAGGGTTCGCATTTCGCCAACTATCTCCAGGCGAGCCAGGCCAACCGCCTGGTGGTCGAGCGCCGCATCGACCCGTGCATGTCGGAAGTCTTCTCCTGGAACGACATTCCCAAGGCCCACACCAAGATGCTGCGGAACGAACACCTGCCCGGCAACATGGCCGTGCTGGTGAACGCCCCCCGCACGGGCCTGCGCACCTTCGAAGACGTCATCGAAGCGACGGGCGGATAATAAGCCTTTGCCAGAGAATGATAAATTCTCATATTGCAGATAACATAATAATTCTTATGTTATCTGCATGACCGAATGGGGCTTCTACGGCCGCAAGCAGGAGCTTGCACAAATTCAGGCGATTCTCGACCGGGGCAGCTTCTTCTTCTGCGCGATCTCAGGCCGCCGCCGGATCGGAAAAACCTCTCTGATCCAAGAAGCGCTTGGAGCCAGCGGGCAATCATATCATGCGCTTTACGTGCAAATCCCCGACAGCGATGAACGAGGTGTTGCGCAGGCATTCGAGGACAGCTTTCAGGACAGCAACGTCTTTTCGAGAAAACGCGACTGCTTACTCTCGAAACTTCCGTGAAATCGAAGTGTCTTTGGCAGCCCTTTGGAACGTTGGCTTCATCACGGCGCTTGATGAGTTTCAGTATCTGAACCGCAAGGGCTTGCAGCCACTTCTCAGCCGCCTTCAAGCGGTTATAGACCGCGCTAGAAGCATCGATCCGCAAGACGACGATGCATTCAAAGGTGGATTGTTCACTCTTGGGTCGGTCCATACCGAACTGACGGCTGTTTTGGAGGATCAAGCCTCTCCGCTTTTCAATCGCGCTACAGACACCCTTCACATCGGCCACTGGGACGCAGCCACCCTCTTCGAGATGTTTCGTGAACACGGCATCACGGATCGCCACCACCAGCTTTTCCTCTGGTCGATCTTCGAAGGCGTCCCGAAATTCTACCGCGACTGCTTCGACCAGAAACTGCTCGTACCCGGAGACGATCATCGCAAGGCCACGCTGCGCGGCATGTTCTTCGAAGGCTCCAGCCCGCTGAAGGACGAGGCCGACAACTGGTTCCTGCGCGAACTGCGCGGGCGCTATGATAGCCTGCTGACCATCCTGGCCCGGCTTGGACCGTCCTCGCATGGCGCGCTGGCCGCCGAGTTCGCCCGCACCGGACCTGACGACGCCAAGCAGTTCGGCGCGCATCTGAAAGTGCTGGTCGAAAAATACCGCATGGTCGAACGGCAGCTTCCGGTCTTCGCGTCTGAGAAGCAGCGCAGCACGCGCTATGTCATCTCCGACAACTTCCTCAGCGCCTGGCTGGCGGCGCTGCTCCGCAATGTCCGCCTCGCCCGCATCCGGCCCATCGAGGAAGCCGTCGAGAAAGCGGACACCGCACTCCTCGCGCACGAAGGCATGGCCTTCGAGAAATTCGTCCGCCAGACGATGGAGGAATGCTCGCGCAAGGGCGTCGGTGATTTCAGTCTCACCGATCTGGTGCGCGGGTACTGGAACAAGGCCGATGGCTCCGACATCGAGATCGACGTCGTGGCGCTGGACGAAACCTCGCAAACAATCCGCTTCGGATGCTGTAAACGCGACGGCGACAAGCACGACCTCGGCATCTTCGAAGGACACATCGGACGCTTCCTGACCACCAAAGACGGAAAGCGCCACGCCAACTGGTCAATTCAAAAAGCGCTCTACTCACCCGCGTTCAAAGCCGACCAGCGCACGCACTACGGTGCGAAGGGCTATATCTGCGTCGATATGGACGACTTCGACCGATGGTTGCTGTGAACGTCCCATGCGGCTGAAGCGCGTCTTTCTCTCGGTCCATAAATGGATCGGGCTTGTCGTCGGCATCCAGATCGTCCTGTGGATGCTGAGCGGCCTCGTCATGGCCGTGCTGCCCATCGAAGAGGTCCGCGGCGAGCACAACATCGCCGACCAGCCGCCCGTCCGTCTCGACGGCATCGGCCCGCTCGCCCCGCTCGACACGGTCATCGCGGCGGCTGGCGGCGACGCCGTCGCCGCGACGCTCACCACGCTCGCGGGCGAACCCGTCTATGAGGTGAAAAAATCCGGCGGCGCGACGGCGCTCATCGATGCCCGCTCCGCCGCCGTCCTCACGCCCATCTCCGAAGCCCTCGCGCGCCAGGTCGCCGAGGCCGACTTCGCGGGCGACCGCACGGCCTCCGCCGCGATCCTCGTCACGCAGGAAGGCGGCGACTATCGCGGCCGCCTCCCCGCCTGGCGCATCTCTTTCGACGATCCCGACGACACCCGCATCTACGTCGCCGCCAATGACGGCCGCGTCAGCGCACGCCGCAGCGGCACCTGGCGGCTCTACGATTTCTTCTGGATGCTGCACATCATGGACTATTCGGCCCGCGAGAATTTCAACTCGCCCTGGATGGTCGGCTTCGCGGCCGGCGGCCTCGCCGTCGCGCTCAGCGGCGTTCCGCTTCTGTGGTGGGGCGTGCTGCGTCCCATGGCCCGGCGGCGGCGCCGGACATGATTTCAGGCGCCAGCCTTCGCCCGTCCGATCGCCGCGTTCACCTCGCCGCCGAACAGGAAGATCACGGCGCAGAAATACAGGAACACCAGCGCGATCATGCCCGTCGCAAGGCCGGCATAGGTCGAGACATAGGTGCCTGCGAAACTGTCGAGATACCAGCCGAAGCCGACGCCGGAGGCGATCCATCCGATCAGCGTCACCAATATGCCGATCCAGATATCGCGCATCCGCCGCCATCCGGCCGGCAGCCAGAAATGCGAGATGATCAGCGCCCCGATGATCACCAGCGTCGCGATCACGAAGCGCAGCGTCGTGACGAGGCTGGAGAACGCGCCGAGATCGGGCAGATAGTTCGTGATGGCGCGCCAGATCACCGGCCCCAGCACGATCAGGAACGCCAGCGCCAGCAGCAGCGCGACGCCGACCACCACGAAGGCGATGGATTCCAGCCGCGTCTGCCACCACTTCCGCCGCTCCGGCACGCCATAGGCGCGGTTCAATCCGATCCGCACGCTCTCCACGGCGTTCGACGCGAACACCAGCGCCAGCACCGAACCGATGGTCAGCAGATCGCGCCGCTGTCCGGTCAGCACCCGCATCACCTCGTCGGCCAGCGGCTGTCCCACCTGCTTCGGCCACGAGGCGAGGATCAGATCCGCCGCCTCGCGCGCCAGATCCTCGCTGCCGATCAGCGAGGCGACAGCCGTCAGGATGATGAGGAACGGAAACAGCGACAGCAGGATCGCCAGCGCGATATCGCTGGCGATCGCCCAGTTGTCGTTGGCGAGGAAGCGGTTCACCGCGTCCGTCACCACAGCGCGAACGCCCCCCGGCTCGCCCGTCATCTCAAATCAGTTCCCGCATCGCGCATCTGGAATACGCTCGGGGGCCACGCCATACCACCTCTTCCTTCGCCATTCCGCCGCTCAAAAGGTGCCGCATGACCTCGCAAACCATCGCCGACCTGCCCGCTATCGTCGGCGCAGCCGAAGCGCTTCTTGAAAAGGCGCGCACCGCGCTCCGCGAAAAACTGTCCGACAAGGGCAAAATCTCGGCCGCCCTGATGGAGCGCGAACAGCACGCCGCCCACGGCTTCTCCTGGCTCGCCACCTATGTCGAGGCGCTGCGCCAGATGCTCCACTGGCACGAGCGCGTCTCGGCCGAGGGCAGATTCGGCGAGATCGAAACGCTGATTCTCGAAATCGGCGTCGGCGAATACGCGCTCCAGATCGTCGGCGGCATTCCGATGAGCCAGGGCGAAATCGTCCGCCCCTATGATGTCGGCCTCACCGACGAAGCCATCGGCGCGTTCTGGACGGTCGCGGCGGCCGCCGCCCGCATCGCGCAGGACCAGGCGCGGAAGACCCGCCTCGCAGACCTCGTCGCCGCGCACCCGAACGCCGCCAGCCACGGCGTCACGGGCCTCGACGAGACGATGGAGATGATCCGCGACCAGTTCCGCAAATTCGCGGACGAGAAGGTCGTGCCGTTCGCGAACGGCTGGCACATGCGCGATGAGTTCATTCCGATGAGCGTGGTTGAGGAAATGGGCGCGCTCGGCGTCTTCGGCCTCACCATTCCGGAAGGCTTCGGCGGCGCCGGCCTCGGCAAGACCGCGATGTGCGTCGTCTCCGAAGAACTCAGCCGCGGCTATATCGGCGTCGGCTCGCTCGGCACGCGCAGCGAGATCGCGGCCGAACTCATTCTCGGCGGCGGCACGCTGGAACAGAAGGACGAGTGGCTGCCTAAGATCGCATCCGGCGAAATCCTCCCCACCGCCGTCTTCACCGAACCGAACACCGGCTCCGATCTCGGTTCGCTCCGCACCCGCGCCACGCGCGACGGCGATGTCTGGAAGATCACCGGCAATAAAACGTGGATCACCCACGCCGCCCGCGCCGACGTGATGACCGTCCTCGTCCGCACCGATCCCGATGCCCCCGGCTATAAGGGCCTCTCGATGCTGCTCGCGCCCAAGCCGCGCGGCGACGACGACAACCACTTCCCCGTTGCCGGCATGACCGGCGGCGAGATCGAGGTGCTGGGCTATCGCGGCATGAAGGAATACGAGATCGGCTTCGACGGTTTTGAAGTCCCCGCCGCCAATATTCTCGGCGGCGTCGAGGGTCAGGGCTTCAAGCAGCTCATGCAGACGTTTGAGTCCGCCCGCATCCAGACCGCCGCCCGCGCCGTCGGCGTGGCGCAATCGGCGCTCGAACTCGGCCTCGCCTACGCGCTCGACCGCGTCCAGTTCGGCAAGACGCTCATCCACTTCCCGCGCGTCGCCAACAAGCTGGTGATGATGGCGGTCGAAATCATGATCGCCCGCCAGATGACCTATTTCGCCGCGCGCGAGAAAGACGAAGGCCGCCGCTGCGATCTGGAAGCCGGCATGGCCAAGCTGCTCGGCGCCCGCGTCGCCTGGGCCGCCGCCGACAACGCGCTCCAGATCCATGGCGGCAACGGCTTCGCGCTCGAATATCCGGTCAGCCGCGTCCTCTGCGACGCCCGGATTCTCAACATTTTCGAAGGCGCCGCCGAGGTCCAGGCCATGGTCATCGCCCGCCGCCTTCTGGAAGACGGGGCGAACTGAGCCTCGAAATCAGCGTGACGGAACCCCAGGTTTAGGGCACGATTCCCACAACCGGGCGTTCAGTCCCGAGTCTGAGGAGGGAACATGGCCGCCATTGACGCCGAAAGCGTCCGCGCGAATGACGCGTGGTCGAACGATATCGCGCCGCCGAGCCGGTTCTGGCTCTTCACCGAAGGGCGCGGCCTCTTCGAACTCGGCTGGTTCTACGCCGCCCGCCCCTGGCTGAAGGCGACCCTGCCGCGCGGCGAGGGCCAGCCCGTGCTGGTCCTCCCCGGCCTCGGCGCGTCGGATGCCTCCACCGCCCCGATGCGGAACCTCCTGAAGGAGCTGAACTACGCCGCGCACCCGTGGAAGCTCGGCCGCAATCTCGGCCTCCGCAAAGGCCTCGCCGAAGCCATGGTCGCCCGCGTCGAGGAACTCTACACGCGCTACGGCAACAGGAAGGTCAGCCTCGTCGGCTGGAGCCTCGGGGGCACCTTCTCGCGCGAGATCGCCAAGATGATCCCTGACAAGGTGCGCCTCGTCATCTCGCTCGGCAGCCCTTTCACACGCGCCAGCACCGCCAGCCACGCCCGCCGCGTCTATGAATGGGCCAGCGGCGAGAAGCCGGAAAACAACGCGCTCTTCCAGCAGCTTCCCGTGCCGCCGCCGGTTCCCACCACCTCGATCTATTCCCGCACCGACGGCATCGTCGCCTGGCAGGCCAGCCGCAACGCGCCCGGCAGGCAGGTCGAGAACATCGAAGTGCCCGGCGCGCATCTGGGCCTCGGCCACAACCCGCTCGCCCTCTACGCCGTCTTCGACCGCCTGTCGCAACCCGAAGGCCGCTGGAAGAAATTCGACCGCACCAAAGGCCGCCGCGCCACCTTCTTCCGCGACCCGGATCGGTAAGAAGAACGCGCGCCAACCCCTCTTCCTCATCCTGAGGAGGGCGCAAAGCGCCCGTCTCGAAGGACGCACGCATGTTCGAAGCCTTCGTCTACATTCTGAAATGTAGCGATGGCTCCTACTATGTCGGCTCGGCGCGCGGCGACCTTGAGCGCCGTATCGGCCAGCACCAGGGCGGTGAACTCGGCGGCTACACATCGACGCGCCGCCCTGTCGAACTTGTCTGGCACGACAACTACCGCTTCATCACGGATGCCATCGAGATGGAGCGGCGTATCAAAGGCTGGTCCCGCGCCAAGAAGGAAGCGCTCATCAGCGGCGACTATGACAAGCTTCCCGCGCTGTCCAAACGCCGTGCGTCCTTCGAGACGGCGGCGCCGCCGCCTCCTCAGGATGAGGAAAACGGTTAGCCAGCCCCTCATCCTGAGGAGCGGCCAAAATGCCGCGACCCCCAGAACGCACCCCGTCTTGAACATCGCCCCGCGCGCCCCAACGTCCAGACCGTCATTCCCCGACGCTCGCACCGGAACCTCCCCATGCGCATGAAGAAATTCGGCCGCACCGGCCTCATCGTTTCTGAAATCTGCCTCGGCACCATGACCTTCGGCGGCGACGGCTTCTGGAAGGTGGTGGGCGAGCAGGATCAGGGTCAGGCCGATGCGCTGGTGAAGGGCGCGGTCGAGGCCGGCGTCAATTTCTTCGACACCGCCGATGTCTATTCCAACGGCCAGAGCGAGGCGATCCTCGGCCAGTCGATCCGCAATCTCGGCCTCGCCCGCGACCAGGTCGTCGTCGCGACCAAGCTGCATGGCCGCATGGGGCCGGGCCCCAACGAGGTCGGCCAGAGCCGCGCCCACATCCTCTCCGCCATCGACAAGAGCCTCCGCAGGCTCCAGCTCGACCATGTCGATCTCTATCAGACCCACGGTTTCGATCCGCTCACCCCCATCGAGGAAACGATGGAGGCGCTGAACGATGTCGTCCGCGCCGGCAAGGCCCGCTATGTCGGCTTCTGCAATCTGCCCGCGTGGAAACTGGCGAAGGCCAACGCCTATGCCGACAAGCGCGGTTTCGCCCGCTACGAAAGCGCGCAGGTCTATTACACCATCGCCGGCCGCGACATCGAACGCGAGCTGGTGCCGCTCGCCAACGAAGACAGGATCGCCATCATGCCCTGGTCGCCGCTCGCCGGCGGCCTGCTCTCGGGCAAATTCCTGCGCGACGGCACCGGCCCGCAAGGCTCACGCCGCGCCCAGTTCGATTTCCCCGTGGTGAACAAGGACCGCGCCTTCGACGTCATCGAAGCGATGGAGCCGATCGCCAAGGCGCATGACGTCTCGGTCGCCCGCATCGCGCTCGCCTGGCTGCTGCACCAGAGCCATGTCACCTCCGTCATCATAGGCGCGAAAACCCTCGATCAGCTCTCAGACAATCTCGCCGCCACCGAGGTGAAGCTCACGCCCGAAGACCTCGCCACGCTCGACAAGGTCAGCGCCCTGCCGCGCGAATATCCCGGCTGGATGCTCGAACGCCAAAGCGCCGACCGCTCCGGTCTTGTGTAGGATTTCGGATCAGCAATTCCGTCATCCAGGCCTTGAGCCGGACCCGGGCGATCCAGCGCCTCGTCCCGCGCGCACGCGCCGCTGAAGGAAGGACCGATGGATAATTTCATCGTCATCACCGGCGGTCCCGGCGCGGGGAAGTCGGCGCTGATCGCCGAACTCGCCGCGCGCGGCTACGCGACCGCGCCGGAGGCCGGCCGCGCCATCCTGCAGCACCAGGCGCTGATCGGCGGCCCCGCCGGCCACACCGCAGACCAGCGCCTCTACGCCGAACTCATGCTGTCGTGGGAGATGCGCAGCTACGACATGATGCGCGGCCAGCCCGGCCCCGTTTTCTTCGACCGCTCGCTCGCCGAACTCACGCACTATCTCCCGCTCGTCGGCCTTGAGACGCCGCCGCATATTCACCGGGCCGCGCGGCTCTTTCGCTACAATCCGCGCGTCTTCATCGCCCCGCCCTGGCGCGAGATCTATGCGACCGACACCGAACGCAAACAGGACTGGTCCGAAGCCGTCCGCTCGCACGATCTGGCGGCCGAGGCCTACCGCGCCAACGGCTACACCCTCGTCGAACTCCCCAGAATCCCCACCGCCGCCCGGGCCGATTTCGTCCTCGCCGCCATCGCGGGAAAGGCGTAAGACGCGCCGATGAACGGAAACATTGCAGTCGGCATCGCGGCGGGCGCGGTTTTCATCGTGCTGTGCATCGGCCTTTACAGCCTTTATCGCGGCGGCGATTTCGCCCGCTCGCACTCCAACAGGCTGATGCGCCTGCGCGTCGCGCTTCAGTTCGTGGCCATCCTCGTCATCATGACGGTTTTGTGGTTCCGCGAAGGCTGATGCGCCCGGGCGCCATTTCGCCGCCTTCCCTTTTTTGCACCGCAGCACCATATAGACCCCGGGCGTGAAGCGGGGTTCCCATGGTCGTTCTCAACCGCATCTACACAAAGACCGGCGACCGCGGCGAAACCGCGCTCGTCACCGGCGTGCGCGTGCCCAAGGACGATCTGCGCATCGCCTGTTACGGCACGGTGGATGAAACCAACTCCGCCATCGGCATCGCGCGCACGGCCACGTCCGGCCCGCTCGACCAGATGCTCGGCCGCATCCAGAACGATCTCTTCGATCTCGGCTCCGATCTCGCCACCCCCGAAGAGCCCAAACCCGCCTTTGAAATCCCGCGCATTCTCGACGTTCAGGTGACCCGCCTCGAAACCGAGATCGACGAGATGAACGCCTATCTCTCGCCGCTCACCAGCTTCGTGCTGCCGGGCGGCGTTCCGGCGGCGGCTCATCTCCACCTCGCCCGCACCATCTGCCGCCGCGCCGAGCGTCTCGCCGTCGAACTCGCGCGCCGCGAGAAGGTCGGCGGCCCGGCGCTGAAATATCTGAACCGCCTGTCCGATCATCTCTTCGTCGCCGCCCGCTTCGCCAACGACAAAGGCGCCAAGGACGTTCTCTGGGTTCCCGGCGCCAACCGCTAGTCCGTCACCCGCACCACCACGCTGCCGCGCTTGCGGCCTGTATCCACGCGGGCATGCGCGGCGCGCATCTGGCTGAACGGATAGACGCCGTCGATCACCGGCTTCAGCGCGCCCCCGGCCGCCAGCGCGGCCAGCTCCGCGATATCGCTCGCCCGCTCCTCGGCCGGGCCGTTGACCGGACGCCTCGACCCACGCCGCCGCGCGAACAGCTCGCCAAGGCTCCCCACGATGCCGAGGAACCGCCCGCCCTCGTTTAGATAGGGCAGGGCGTCGCGGAACCGCGTCGCGCCCACCGTATCGGCGATGACGTCATAGGCCGCGCCCTCCCCGAACACCGGCCCGGCGGTGTAGTCGATCACCCGCTCCGCCCCCAGCCCCGCGACCAGCGCCGCATTGGCCGCGCTCGTCACGCCGGTGACGTGCATGCCCCGCGCCCGTGCGATCTGCACCAGCGCCACGCCGACCGCGCCGGACGCGCCGATCACCAGCAGCCGCTCACCCGGCCGCACCGCCGCCTTCCGCAGATAATGCAGCGCCGTGCTGCCCCCGAACGACAGCGTCGCCGCCTCCTCGAAGCTCAGATTGTCCGGCTTCCGCGCCACCGGCCCGTCGGCCCGGATCGTCCGGTATTCGGCATGACTGCCAAGCCGCCCGCCCGGAAATCCGATCACCGCATCGCCCGGACCGAATTGCGTGACCCCCGCGCCGGCCGCCTCCACCAGACCCGCGAACTCCGCGCCCAGCACCGGCTGGCGCGGCCGCAGGAACCCGAACACCGGCCGGCCCATCAATCCGAAGCCGGGCGGCAGGGTCAGCGACCTGATCCGCCAGTCGGCCGACGACACCGTGGTCGCGTGGATTCGCACCAATATCTCGCCCGGCCCCGGCGCCGGCATGGGCAGCTCGGCCATCTCGATGACCTCCGGCCCGCCATATCGCCGATACACATAGGCCTTCATCGCGCCGCGTCTCCCGGTTCAGCTTCAGCTTCAGGCCGAATTTTGCAGACGGAATGCGGAAAGATAGTGGAGGCCGTCACCCCGGCCCCGATCCGTCCCCGGACTGACGCCCATAAGTGACGCAACGTCGGCCTCGAAGCGCCAGATTGACTCCCCGCCTCTGCCCCCTATGGTGCGGCGCACAATTCGCGGGGAAAGACTTGAAGGCGGGGCTTTGCGCCTATAACGCCTGTCCTCCCTGCGGCGCGGCGGACCCCTCAGGTTCCGCCCGCGTGGAGAGAGAGATTTAGCCGGAGCTAGAGGCCTGATGAAGATCCTGGTGCCCGTGAAACGGGTGGTCGACTACAACGTCAAAGTCCGCGTGAAGCCTGACGGCTCGGGCGTCGATCTCGCCAACGTCAAGATGTCGATGAACCCGTTCGACGAGATCGCCGTCGAAGAGGCCATCAAGCTGAAGGAAAAGGGCGCCGCGACCGAGATCGTCGCCGTCTCCGTCGGCCCCCAGCAGGCCCAGGAAACCATCCGCACCGCCCTCGCCATGGGCGCCGATCGCGGCATTCTGGTGAAGGTCGATGGCGAGGTCGAACCCCTCGCCGTCGCGAAGATCCTCAAAGCCATCGTCGAGGCCGAACAGCCCCAGCTCGTCATTCTCGGCAAGCAGGCGATCGACGACGATTCGAACCAGACCGGCCAGATGCTCGCCGCCCTCCTCGGCTGGGGCCAGGGCACCTTCGCCTCGAAGGTCGCGCCCGAAGGCGACAGCGTCTCCGTCACCCGCGAGGTCGACGGCGGCCTGCAGACCGTGAAGCTGAAGCTCCCCGCCATCGTGACGACGGATCTCCGCCTGAACGAGCCGCGCTACGCTTCGCTGCCCAACATCATGAAGGCCAAGAAGAAGCCGATCGACGAGAAGACGGCTGCGGATTACGGCGTCGACGCCGCCCCGCGCCTGAAAGTCGTGAAGGTCGCCGAGCCGGCGAAGCGCTCGGCCGGCGTGAAGGTCAAGGACGTGCAGGAGCTTGTCTCCAAGCTGAAGAACGAAGCGGGAGTGATCTGAACCATGACGGCCCTCGTTCTCGCTGAACACGACAACGCCTCCCTGAAGGAAGCGACGTCGAAAACCGTGACCGCCGCCGCCGCGCTCGGCGGCCCGGTTCATGTCCTCATCGCCGGTGAAGGCGCCGCCGCCGCCGCCGAAGCCGCCGCCCGGCTCGCCGGCGTCGAGAAAGTCCTCGTCGCCGAAGGCCCGCTCTACGCCCACCAGCTCGCCGAGCCGGTCGCGGCGCTGATCGTGAAGCTCGCGCCGGCCTATGCCGCGATCCTCGCGCCCGCCACCGCCAACGGCAAGAACACCCTGCCGCGCGTCGCAGCCCTGCTCGATGTCGCGCAGATCTCCGAGATCCTCTCGGTCGAAAGCCCCGACACCTTCACGCGCCCGATCTATGCCGGCAACGCGATCCAGACCGTGACCTCGACCGACAAGGTCAAGGTCATCACGGTCCGCACGACGGCCTTCAAGAACGCCGCCGATGGCGGCAGCGCCGCGATCGAAAAGGTCGAAGCCGCGGCCGATCCGGGCGTCTCGTCCTTCGTGGGCGAGGAACTGTCGAAGTCGGAACGTCCCGAACTCGTCAGCGCCAAGATCATCGTCTCGGGCGGCCGGGCGCTGGCCTCTTCGGAGAACTTCCACACCTATATCGAGCCGCTGGCCGACACGCTGGGCGCCGCCGTCGGCGCCAGCCGCGCCGCCGTGGACGCGGGCTACGTCCCCAACGACTACCAGGTCGGCCAGACCGGCAAGGTCGTCGCCCCCACGCTCTACATCGCGCTCGGCATTTCCGGCGCGATCCAGCACCTCGCCGGCATGAAGGACTCCAAGGTCATCGTCGCCATCAACAAGGACGAGGAAGCCCCGATCTTCCAGGTCGCCGATTACGGCCTGGTGGGCGACCTCTTCAAGCTCGCGCCGGAACTGAAGGCCGAGCTTGAAGCGCAAGGCATCGGCAAGCGCTAGGCGCGGCGGAGAGACGGGACAGGCATGGCCAACACGTTGAAGAGCGTCGGGATCATCGGCGCGGGTCAGATGGGCAACGGCATCGCGCATGTCATCGCCCTGGGCGGCTATGACGTGGTGCTGAACGATCTCTCCGAAGACCGCCTCACGGCGGCGATCGAAGAGATCAAGGTCAACATGACCCGTCAGGCGTCGCGCGGACAGATTTCCGGCGACGACATGGACAAGGCGCTGAAGCGCATCACCACGTCCACCGATCTCGCTGCGCTGAAGGATGTCGATCTCGCCATCGAGGCCGCCACCGAAGACGAGCAGGTGAAGCGCAAGATCTTCGCCGCGCTCTGCCCGCTGCTGCGCCCCGACGCGCTGGTCGCGACCAACACCTCTTCGATCTCGATCACGCGCCTCGCGGCCTCCACCGACCGGCCGGAGAAATTCCTCGGCCTCCACTTCATGAATCCGGTTCCGGTCATGAAGCTGGTCGAACTGATCCGCGGCATCGCCACCGACGACGACGCCTTCCAGACCGTCCTCGCCTTCGTGAAGGATCTGGGCAAGACCAGCGCCTATGCGGAGGATTTCCCCGCCTTCATCGTCAACCGCATCCTGCTGCCGATGATCAACGAGGCGATCTACACGCTGTATGAAGGCGTCGGTAACGTCGACGCCATCGACACCGCGATGCGCCTCGGCGCCAACCACCCGATGGGTCCGCTGCAACTGGCCGACTTCATCGGTCTGGATACCTGCCTCTCGATCATGCAGGTGCTCTATGACGGCCTCGCCGACAGCAAATACCGCCCCTGCCCGCTTCTGGTGAAATACGTCGAAGCCGGCTGGCTCGGCCGCAAGGCCGGCCGCGGCTTCTACGACTACCGCGGCGAAAAACCCGTCCCCACGCGCTAGGGCGCGGGAACGGCCCGGCCAGGTCTATTGAGGCGGCGCCACCGGATCGTCTTCGCCGGCCGACCACAATTCGATCTCGTAGTCGCTGCTGCGAATGAATATGACGCGGACCATATAATCCCCGGCCGCCATGCCGTCGTACCACATGGCGAAGATCAGGGTTCTCGCGCTCCGCCCGAAACCCTCCCCCGGCGGCGTTTCCGACACGATCTTCACGGATGTCGGGCGGCCGTTTTCAGCCATCGTCATCCGCGCCAGAGCCTCCCCGCGCGTCCGCGCGCACCCCGAAATCATGACGGCGGCGGCGATAAGGAACGCCAATACAGGCCTCATGACGCCCCCGATGATCCTATCGATGAACCCGTGCAGAGCATTGGCGAGGCCCTTATTCAATGTTGAACGTCATCGTCGCTGAATAGAGTCCGGCATTCCCGGGCGCGAACCGCCATCTCTTGAAAGCTTCAATCGTGGCTTCCGCAAACAGGCAGCCACGCGGCGTTTCGGAAACGATATCCACGCGCTCGACGCGACCTTCCGCATTAAGCTCGAGAAGTGCATGGACCTCACCACTCGTTACCCGGTCCATCGCCATCTTGGGAAAAGCAGGCCAGGTCTTGTATTCTGGCTTGGGCAATAACGGCACGTCCTGCGCAGGCACCAGAGCAACAGGTTGGTAGCCGTAGCGAGGATTGCAGGCAAATCCTTCGCGCTGATTGGCCGGTTCTGCCGTCTCTGCTGCGGCGGGCTTGCTCATACAGCCCGCCGTAACAAGACTGATCCCAAGCATTGCAGCCGCGCATGCCAGTTTTGATTGTGTGATCATTTGCGACCCCTGCGCGCGATCTTACAGATTTAGCGGCGCGGACAAAGCGTGACACGTTGTGACACGCTTTTCGTCCCCCGGTGAAAGGGCGGCCGTCAGCCGAGATGCGCCTGAAAGTCGTGTCTCGAACGACGCCCCGGCCCGCTGCTATGGTGCAGCATCCGCAAACCGCACGAAGGGTCGCCATGGCACACCGCTCCTGGGTCGACATCGTGGAAGGCAATGTCGCCCGCCATGGCGATCTTGTTCTCGGCATCGATCCCTCGCTTGCCGATCTCCCGGACTTCTTCGCGCAGGATGCCGCCGGCTGGATCGGCGCTTATGTGGACGTCCTGCTCGACGCCGCCGAGGGCCGCGTCGGCTTCGTGAAATTCCAGTCCGCCTATTTCGAGGCCTGCGGCCTGCAAGGTCTGACCGCTTTGTCGTCCGGCATGAAGCGCGCCCGCGCCGCCGGCATGGGCGTCATCCTCGACGCCAAGCGCGGCGATATCGGCGCGACGGCGGCGGCCTATGCCCGCGCCTATCTCACCCCTGAGGCCGAAGGCGGCAGCGGCGATTTCGAGGCCGACTGCCTCACCATCAACCCGCTGATGGGGCCGGACACCCTCACCCCCTTCGTCGAGTGCGCGAACCGCCACGGCAAGGGTCTGTTCGTTCTCTGCCGCACCTCCAATCCGGGCGCCGGCTGGCTGCAGGACCGCATGGCCGGCAATCGCCTGGTGTCGGATCGCCTCGCCGATCTCATCGCCGGCCTCGCCCCGCCGCACGGTACGGGTCTTGCCCCATCGGCGCGGTGATCGGCGCGACGGTCCCGGCCGAGGGCCGCCGCCTGCGGCAGCTCCTGCCGCGCTCGATCATTCTCGCCCCCGGCCTTGGCGCGCAGGGCGGCGATGCGGCGAGCCTCGGCGCCCTGCGCGGCGTCCGCCCCGGCGATCTGCTGGTGCCGGTGTCGCGCGGCCTGACCCGCGTGGATGACCGTACCATCGGGCCGGACGCCTATCGCGCCCTCATCATCGACCGGATCGCGTCATTCCAGGCCGCCATCGCCTGCGATTACGCGGCGAACCGGGCCGCCGCCGGATAGCGGGTTTGGTGGGTGACACATTCTGTCACCCCCACCCTCCATCCTCTCGTCATCGAGAGATGGAGAGACGAGATGCATACCGCCCTTGCCGCCCGCCCCGCCGCCAAAGCCGCCATCGCCTTCACGCCCGATCACACGCGCGAGGACGATGCCTGGCTCGCCGCAAAACTCCGCGACGCCGCCCTGTTCGAAACCCCGTGGGAGGGCGACCGCCAGATCATCCCCGTCCGCACCACCCGCGCGCTGAAGGACGCCAGCACCGTCTTCGCCAACCGCATGTGGGACCGCATCGACTGGTTCCTCGACGGTCAGGAGGCCTGCTTCCTCTGGTCCGGCCCGGAAAAGGCGGCCATCACGCTCCGCACCGACCCGATGTTCGGCTGGACCCTGCGCGAGATCACCGGCCGCAACGGCGAGAAGGTCTCCGTCACGCTGGAGGCCGAGATCGTCGCCCGCTTCGCCGCCGCCGGCTTCCGCTGCCGCGCGATGTGACAGGAACCTTATCCTCCCCCGTCATGGGGGCGCTCACGCCGCTCCCCGAAACCGGAACACCAGAAGACAACGCAAGGCGTCCTGAGCAACCGCCGCGCGTCTGAAGGAAGGCGGCCCCGCAAGGGCCGCCTTTCCTGCTTTGTCTTCCCCCGTGCTTACGGGGGAAGTACGGCCAAAGGCCGGGATGGGGGCATCTTGACATTATTCCTAGGACAACTAACCTTCCCCGGCCATGTCCGCCGGTCCCGAATTCGTCCTCGCCTGCTACGCCGGAAAGCTGCTGGGCGAAAACATCGCGCTCATCTCGCGCCTCGCAGACGCCATCGGGCGCGCGCTCCTCACCCCTGCCCTTCCTGTCGGCATGGCCGACCGCTCGGCCCGCCGCCTCGCGCGGATCATGCGCCGCGTCTCCACCATGTTTCCAGCGCTCAGCCGGGCGGCCCTGCCCGGCAGCTACGCGCCGCCGGACGTCCCGCCTGCCGCTCCTTGCACGAAAAACGACATTCAATTCGGAACGCCGCGCCGCCGCGGCGCGCCGAAGGGCAATGCCAACCGCCGCACCCACGGCCGCCGCACCGCCGCCTGCAAGGCGGCCCGCGCCGAAATCCGCCATTTGATCGCCGGGGCCGAGGCGCATATCGCCCGCGCCCGCCTGGTCACCGCCGCGCTGGCGGCGCTAGGGCAGGCCCGGCCAGTCGCCGCGCCGGTGCCGCCCCACCATGGCCTTCAGCCCGGCGGGTTTAAGCACCTCCACCTTGTCGCCCCACATATAGAGGTGCCAGGCCATCTCCAGCCAGCCCGCCGCCTCGAACCGCACGGTCAGCGACCCGTCGGCGTTCTCGCTCACGCTCTGCGATGGATGGAACACGAAATCCCGCGCCGCCCCCGCCGCTTCGGGCGCGAACCGCCACACCACCTCGCCGAACTCCTCCGGACTCTGGAACACCCCGAACGAGCGCCGCGCATAGGCGTCGAGATCGAACGTCTCGTCGCGCGCGAAGCTTTCCTCGGTCAGCCGCGCCGCGCTGATGAGGTCCATGCGCCGCAGGCCCATCTCGCCGCCGGGCCGGCTCGCCGCCCGCACCACCAGATAGCGCCGCATCCCCGCCAGCAGGCCGTAGGGATGCACCCTGGACGTCTTCCCCCGATAGGTGATCTCCACCACCCGGCACGCCTTGATCGCCTCGGCCAGCACATCGGCCACCTGCGGTTCGCCGCGCGGGCGCGGGCCGGGCCGCGCGACGAAGCCCTGCGCTTCCAGCAGCGCGTCATGGTCGGTCTCCAGCCGCGCCGCCCGGTCCTTCGGCACCAGCGCGCGCAGCTTGTCCTGCAGCCGCTCCAGATGCCGGGCATTGCCCGCATCGCCCTCGCGCGCCAGCGCCTGCCCCGCCAGCTCCAGCGCCGCCAGCTCGTCGGAGGTGAGGGTCAGGAAGTCCTTCAGCCCCGCGCCCGGCCGCGACCAGCGCTTGCGCCCGTCCTCATCCACATGGGTGCGGGTGTCGTTGAACTGCGTCTCCAGCGTATGGAGCATCCGCTGGGCGGTGCGCTTCACCCCGCCGAAGCGGGCCATCACGTCATCCAGCGTGATGCCGCCCCGCCGCGCCGCGCAGAACGCGGCCAGCTCCAGCAACTGATCGGCTTTCGCGAACGCCATGCCCCATGTTGCCGGCCCTGCCGTCCTTGTGCAATTTGCGCCCCATGATTTTCCGCCTCGCCCTGCTTTTCGCCCTCACCGGCGCCGCCCTCGCGGCCGGCGCCGAATGGCGCGACGAACCGGCTTTGGCCGGCCTCACCTATGACGGACGCGCAGACGCCAACGGGGTCAGCGCCGTCGCGGACTGGACTCTCGATGGCGGCCTCTATGTCAGCGACCAACACCACACGCTCAGCTTCATCTCGTCCAGGGGGCGCATCGGCGTGATGCTGTCCACCTTCGTCGGCCGCGCCGAGGACGGCGTCGCCACCTTCACCGCCGGGGCCGCGATGAGCGTGCCGGTGATCGACAATTTCGCCTATGTCGACACCAATTGCGGCGAGGGCGCCGGTTTCGAGGGCGTCACCTCACAGACCGAATTCATCGCCGGCATCGCGCCGAAGACCGGCGGCGCCGTCGAGGACGGCCGTTTCCACGGCCTCATCGCCGCCGCGAAGATCGATCTCACCACCGGCGCCATCACGCCCGTCGACCCGTCAGGGGTCTACTGCATCCAGGAAGAAGTCCATTGACCCACCGCCGCCTCGTCACGCTTGGCGCTTTCCTGATGCTCGGCGCCTGCGCCACGCCGCCCAACATCATCGAGCCGTCCCTGCACGACAACAACCCGACGGTGCGCTTCACGCACTGCAACGGCTATGGCTGCTCGTCCATGTACGGCATGAAGTTCTCGCAGGCCGAATGGGACGAGATCGGCGCCTTCTTCATCGGCACCCGCGACGCGGCCGATGAACGCGCCCGCATCGCGCTGGCGATGAGCCGCTTCGAACAGATCGCCGGCCCCAAGGACGGCACCGAGAACGACACCGGCGGCACCGGCTGGATCAGCCCCGGCTACGGCCATGTCGACTGCTATGCCGAAGCCGCGAACACCACCGTCGCGATCCAGATGATGCAGAAGTCGGGCTTCCTGAAATATCACGTGGTCGATCAGCCCACGATGCGCGGCGTCCCCTTCGGCACGTTCGGCCTCGTCCACGCGACCGCGACCATCAAGGAAATCTCCGACGGCCATCTCTGGGTCGTGGATACCTGGTTCTTCGACAATGGCGGCCCGACCTTCGTGATCGACCGCGATGAATGGCGCGGCGGCTGGCACCCGGAAGGCGGCGCGACGATCTAGCGCTTCAGCGCCGCATCGATCGCCGCGATGGCCTCGGGCGAGTCCCACTCCGCATCCCGCTCGCGCCGGGCGACCACGACGCCCCCGGCATCGATGACGAAGGTGGTGGGCAGGCTGTTCAGCCGGAACGCCCGCCACAGCTTCTTCTTCGGGTCGGCATACGCCTCAAGCTCCGCCGCCCCGACCTCTTTCAGGAAATCGCCGATCGGCCCCTCCAGCCTGGTGTCGACGTTCAGCGCGATGACCGTCAGGTCGCTCCGCGCCGCCTGCAGCCGGGCCAGCGAGGGCAGCTCTTTCACGCAAGGCGCGCACCACGTCGCCCAGAAATTCAGGACCACCGGCTTGCCCTTGAAATCCTCCAGACGCGCCTCTGTCCCGTCGCCGTTCTGGAACGGATCGGACGGCCCGGCCATCGCCGGCTCCACCACGGCCAGAAACGGCCCTTTTGCGGGAATTTCGGCCGTCTGTGGCGCGGGCGTCTGTTGACTGGCTGCGCTGCCGTCTCGCATGGTGAAAACCAGAAGACCGGCCGCTGCGGCCAGCAAAACCCCCGCCAGTGCGGCTATTTTCCAGGGCACAGGAGCCTTCTCCCTTTGAGCGCGAACGACATGTGGGGCGGCCGTTTCGCCGCAGGCCCGGACGAGGTGATGGCGGCGATCAACGTCTCCATCGGCTTCGACCGCCGCATGGCCAAACAGGACATCGAGGGTTCCCTCGCGCATGTCCGCATGCTGGAGGCCAAGGGCCTGATTTCGCCCGCCGATTCAAGCGCCATCCAGGAAGGCCTGTCGAAGATCGCTTCAGAGATTCGTGATGGCACGTTCCCGTTCCGCACGGAATTCGAAGACATCCACATGAATGTCGAGGCGCGGCTGGCCGAAATCATCGGCCCCGCCGCCGGACGCCTCCACACCGCCCGCTCGCGCAACGACCAGGTCGCGACCGATTTCCGCCTCTGGCTGCGCGACGCCATCGACGATGCGCGCGGCCAGTTGAAGGCGCTCATCGCCGCGCTGGTCGCCAAGGCCGAAGCCCATGCCGGCGACGTGATGCCGGGCTTCACCCATATGCAGAGCGCGCAGCCGGTGACCTTCGGCCATCATTGCCTCGCCTATGCCGAAATGCTGGGCCGCGATCTCGGCCGCCTGAACGACACGCGCAAACGTCTCAACGAAAGCCCGCTCGGCGCCGCCGCGCTGGCCGGCACCTCGTTCCCCATCGACCGCGACCAGACCGCCAGGGCGCTCGGCTTCGATGCGCCCATGCGCAATTCGCTCGACGCCGTCTCGGCGCGCGACTTCGCCATCGAATATCTCAGCGCCGCCGCGATCCTCTCGATGCACCTCTCGCGCCTGGCTGAGGAGATCGTCATCTGGTCGACGCCGCAATTCGCATTCGTGCGCCTGTCGGACGGCTTCTCCACCGGCTCGTCCATCATGCCGCAGAAGCGCAATCCCGATGCCGCCGAACTCGTGCGCGGCAAGACGGGCCGCGTCTTCGGCGCGCTCATCGGCCTGCTGACGGTGATGAAGGGTCTGTCGATGACCTACGCCAAGGACATGCAGGAAGACAAAGAACTCGTCTTCAGCGCCGCCGACACGCTGGCGCTCTGCCTCGCCGCGATGACCGGCATGGTCTCCGACATGACCATCGAGCGTGAGAAGATGCGCGCCGCCGCCGCTTCGGGCTTCGCCACCGCCACCGATCTCGCCGACTGGCTGGTCCGCACGCTGAAAGTGCCGTTCCGCGAGGCGCACCACATCACCGGCCGCATCGTGAAGACGGCCGAGGGCAAGGGCGTCGATCTGACCGGGCTGACGCTGAAGGACATGCAGGCGGTCGATCCGCGCATCACCGATGCCGTCTTCGGCGCGCTGACCGTCGAGGCCTCCGTCGCCAGCCGCGTCTCGTTCGGCGGCACCGCGCCCGACAATGTGAAACGGGAGGCCGCCCTATGGCGCGCAAAGCTGCACTCGCTCTGACGCTCGTGCTGGTGGCGGCCAGCGCCCTTTCGGCCTGCGGCCGCAAGGGACCGCTGGAATCGCCGTCCGAAGCGAGCAAGGCGGCTGAACCGGCGCCGACGCCCACGCCGGCCCCAACGCCCGCCCCCGGGGCGCCATGAACCATTTCGACTATCGCGGCGGCGTGCTCCATGCCGAGGATGTCCCGATCCCTGAGATCGCGGCGTCCGTCGGCACGCCGTTCTATGTCTATTCAAGCGCGACATTGCTCCGGCACTTCCACGTCTTCCGCGATGCGCTGCCCGAAGGCGCGCTCGTCGCCTATGCGGTGAAGGCGAACGGCAATCTCGCCGTCATCAACACGCTCGCCCGTGAAGGCGCAGGCGCCGATGTGGTCAGCGAGGGCGAACTGCGCCGCGCGCTCGCCGGCGGCGTGCCGCCGGATCGCATCGTCTTCTCCGGCGTCGGCAAGACGCAAGCCGAACTGGCCTTCGCGCTCGACACCGGCATCTTCCAGATCAACGTCGAAAGCGAACCTGAGCTTGAGGGCCTGAGCGCCCTCGCCGCCTCGAAAGGCGTCACCGCCGACATCGCGATCCGCGTGAACCCCGATGTCGATGCCCGCACCCACGCCAAGATCTCGACCGGCAAGGGTGAGAACAAGTTCGGCGTCCCGATCGACCGCATGCCGGAGCTGGCGCTGCGCTGCGCGAAACTGCCCGGCATCCGCCTGAACGGCATCGCCGTCCATATCGGCAGCCAGATCACCGAACTCGGGCCGCTTGAGGCCGCCTATGTGAAGGTCATCGAAATGACCGACACGCTGCGCGCCGCCGGTCACGCCATCACCCGCGCCGATTTCGGCGGCGGATTGGGTGTGCCTTACGTCATGAATGCGGCGCATCCGCCTTCGCCCGCCGAATATGGGGCCATGGTTGGCCGCATTTCCGCCGGAAAGAACCTGAAACTGGCCTTCGAGCCGGGACGGCTGCTCGTCGCCAATGCCGGCATACTGGTTTCCAGGGTCGTCTATGTGAAGCATGGCGCTTCACGCGACTTCCTGGTTCTGGACGCAGGGATGAACGATCTGATCCGGCCGGCCATGTACGAGGCGCATCACGACCTGATCCCGGTCGCCGTCTCGGACCGTCCGGAACGCGCCTACGATATCGTCGGCCCGGTCTGCGAAACCGGCGACACGTTCGCGCGAGGCCGCACGGTTCCCGCTTTCGAGGCGGGCGAACTCGCCGCTATCCTGACGGCCGGCGCCTATGGCGCGGCGCAGGCGAGCGAATACAACGCCCGGCCGCTGGTGCCGGAGGTTATGGTCAACGGCGATGCGTGGGCGCTCGTCCGCGCGCGTCCGTCATATGAGGAGATGCTGGGGCGTGACCGCCTTCCCACCTGGCTCGGCTAAAGGCATGAGCCGCCAGATCGACCGCGCCGGACGGCTCATCGCCGCCGGCCGCGCCGCAATCTGGTGGGAACGCGCCTGGGCCGCCTCGTGGCGCGGTCTTGCGGTGCTGGGCGCCGGCGCCGTCCTCGCGCTTTTCGATATCTGGGCCATCTTTCCGCCGGGTCCGCGCATCCTGCTGGTCAGCGCCGTCATCCTCACTGCGGCCACCCTCTTCTGGCTCGACTGGCGCTTCGTCTTCCTCCCCGACCGGGAAAGCGCCATCCGCCGCCTCGAAGACGAAAACGACCTCTCCCACCGCCCGCTCTCGACGGCCGAGGATCAGCTCGCCACGGGCGCCGGCGACCCCTTCACCGAGAAGCTCTGGCGTCAGCATATCGACCGTCAGCTCGCGGCATTTGGCGGCCTCGAACCCGTCTGGCCGAAGCCCGGCGTTGCGCGCCGCGATCCCTATGCCCTGCGCGGTCTGGTCTTTCTCGGCCTCGCTGCCGGCTTCTTCGCCGCCGGTCCCGATGCCGGCCGCCGCCTCGCCGCCGTCTTCGACATCGACAGCGCCCGCACCGGCGTCACCACCGATATCGCCTTCGACGCCTGGATCACCCCGCCGCCCTATACCGGCGGCGCGCCGATCATTATGGCGCAGGCCCGCGGCACCATCCCGCTCGATCCGACCCGCGCCCTTTCCGTCCCTGTCGGCTCGAAACTGACCCTCCGCATCGACGGCGCCGGCCCCCGCGTCGAACGCCAGATGCTCGACACCGGCGGCACGGCTGAACTCGCCGCCGACGGCAAAGCCCCCGGCAACGCCTATTCCGGCGAGATCGAACTGACCTCTTCCGAACGCGTCCGCATCTTCGCCGATGGCCGCAAGATCGGCGACTGGGAGATCACCGTCCTCCCCGACGCCGCGCCCTCCATCGCCTTCGACGGCGAGATCGAGGCGACCGCGCGCCTCTCGACCCGCATCCCCTTCACCGCCGGCGACGATTACGGCGTCGCGGCGGCCGAGGCCTGGATGCGCCTCGCCCCTGACGCCAAGGACGGCGACGACCCGACCGCCGAGGAAGGCGACGACGAGATCGTCATGCCGCTGCCCCTCACGGCCAAGGACGCGAAGAGCGTGAAGTCCGCCGGCTTCGACGACCTCACCGCCCATCCCTGGGCGGGCCTCGAAGTCACCGTCCAGCTCAACGCCGTCGACGGCGCCGGCCAGACCGCCTCCAGCGAGGAGAAGCGCTTCACCCTGCCGGAGCGCCGCTTCACCCATCCGCTCGCCCGCGCCATCATCGAACAGCGCCGCGAACTCTCGCGCGGCCCCGGCGCCATCCCGCGCGTCGCGGCGGCGCTCGAAGCCTTCACCCTCGCCCCCGAACGCTTCGACATGAAGGGCGCCGTCTATCTCGGCCTCCGCTCCGCCTATTGGCGCCTCATGCAGTCCCGCGTGAAGGCCGACGTCACCGGCGTCCAGGCCCTCCTCTGGGACATCGCCCTCAGCCTCGAAGACGGCGGCGTCACCCTCGCCGCCGAAGAGGTCCGCCGCCTCCAGAAGGAACTCCAGAAAGCCCTCGCCGAAGGCGCCTCGGAGGAGGAGATCGCGCGCCTCACCGAACAGCTCCGCCAGGCGATGCGCGAACTGATGCAGGCCATGGCCGAGCAGGCGCCCGGCGAGATGATCCCGCTGGTCGACGGCGAAGTCGTCGAGGCCGAGGACATCGAGGCCATGCTCGACCGCATCGAGGAGATGGCCCGCCTCGGCGCCACCGAAGCCGCGCAGGAACTGCTCGCCCAGCTTCAGGACATGATGGAAGGCATGAACGGCCCGATCGCCGAGCCGTCCGAGGAAGAGCGCCGCCTCGCCCAGCAGCTCGCCGAGCTGAACGAGATCGTGAAGGAGCAGGAGAAGCTCCGCGACAAGACCTTCCGCGAAGACCAGAAGACCGAGATGGAGCGCGAGGACTCGCGCGCCGCCGGCGAAGACGAAAAGGCTGCCGGCGAGCAGGACGATCTGGAACAGCGCCTCGGCGGCGTCGAGAAGAAGATCGAGGAACAGGGCGCCGAAGGCCCCAAGGAGCTGGGCGAGGCGGGCGAGGCCATGGACAAGGCCGAGAAGGCGCTTCGCGAAGGCGACACGGGCGAGGCCCTCGCCCGGCAGGAAGAGGCGCTGGAGAAGCTGAAATCGGCGCAGGATCAGGCCCGCCAGGCCCTCGCCGCCGAGCAGAAGAAGAACGGCGGCACCCGCGTCGGCCGCGCGATGGGTCGCCGCAATCCCGGCATGGACCCCGCCGGCCGTCCCGAGGCCAACGGCCCCATCGACAACGGCTCGGTGAAAATCCCCACCGAACGCGAGACCCAGCGCGCCCGCGAAATCCTCGACGAGCTGCGCAGGCGCTCCGGCGAAACCGGCCGTTCCAAGCCCGAACTGGATTACCTGGAGCGCCTGCTCCGGCGCTTCTAGCGGATCACGCCCACATACGGCAGATGGCGCAGCCCCCCGCGCGCATCCATGCCGTATCCGACCACGAACAGATCCCCCGCCGTGAAGCCGACATAGTCAGGTCTGGCCGCCGTCCCGCGCCGCGTGGGCTTGTCCACCAGCACGGCGCTGGCGATCCGCCCCGCGCCCATCTCGCTCAAGTGCGAAACGGCGGTGACCAGCGTGTGCCCGACATCGCAGACCCCGTCGATCAGCAGCGCCGTCCGCCCGTCGATCCGCTTGTCCAGCGGCATCGCGATCACCGGCGCGCTCTCCGCCGTCAGCGATGCGCCATAGGACCGGACGCGCAGCGCCATCACCTCGACCGCCACGCCCCGCCGCCACAGCGCGCGGATGAGATCGGCGGCGAACACCATCGCGCCGGTCATCACCGGCACGGCGATGAGATCGTCGCCCAAATCCGCCGCGATGATTTCCGCCAGCGCGTCCACGCGCGCCTCGATCTCCGCCGCGCTGTAGAGAACCTCCGGCGCGCTCAATCAGTGTCCGTCCGCGAAATGGGCATAGACCTGATAGGTATCGGCCGGCGGCTGCGCCAGCTCCTGCCGGAATTCATGGCGCTCGCCGGGCTTCAGCGAGGCCACCCCGGCATCGAACGTCCAGGTGTGCAGCGCCGCCTTGTCCTTGTCGTAGAGCGTCGCCTCGATCGGCGGCACCGGCCGTTCCGCGCTCGTCACATTGGCGATCGAGCCGGTCACCACCAGCGTCGTCGCGCCGTCGGATGACGAGGTCATCGCCTGCGCCTCGATGGTGATCTCAAGTCCCGTCAGGTCCACGGGCAGGCCCAGCGCTGCATAAGCGGGCGCGATGCCGGGGAAATAGGAAATCACCGTGTCGCGGAAGATCGCGAGGCCTGCCGCCACCAGCGCGACACAGGCGACCGCCAGCCCGATCGTCCCCAGCCGGGTCGAGCGGCGCGGCGGGATGTCGGTCCCGGCCCAGATCATTTCCGGCGGTGCGTCGTCGATGGGTGCGACGACGGTCGGCGGGGCGATCGTTTCCGCCGCGACTTCATCGACCGTGTCGGCGGTGGGAATGGCGGCGACGGGCGTTGAGGGAATCCCGGCGGGCGAGGCGGCGTGCCAGACATGCGCGCAGCGCGCGCACTTTACCTTGCGGCCGCCGGGCGGAAACGCCGCAGCGTTCACCTCGAAACGCGTATCGCAGGATGGACAGGCAATGATCATGAAATCGTAGGAGCGCTCGCCTATCGATGTTTAGTGACATACGCTCCGATTCGAGACAAGGCGCGGCCTTGCTCGCGTCCGCCACGGGGCTTATCCGGACGTCAGGATGATCCGCTTCGATAACGTCGGCATGCGCTATGGCGCCGGACCTGAGGTGCTGCGCGACCTCAGCTTCGAGCTGCCTGAAGGCAGCCTCACCTTCCTCACCGGGCCGTCGGGCGCCGGCAAGACGACATTGCTGAAGCTCATTTCGCTGGCCGAACGCCCGACGCGCGGCGCGATCTCGATGTTCGGCCGCGAACTCGGCGCAACGCCCCGCGCCGAATGGCCGGCCCTGCGCCGCCGCATCGGCGTGGTGTTCCAGGATTTCCGCCTGCTCGATCACCTCACGGCCTATGAAAACGTCGCGCTGCCGCTCCGCATCCTGGGCAAGCCCGAACGCGAATGGCGCAGCGATGTCGAGGAGATCGTGAACTGGGTCGGTTTGGGTGAGCGCATGCACGCCCGCCCGCCCACTCTCTCCGGCGGCGAGAAACAGCGTGTCGCCATCGCCCGCGCCGTCGTCTCGCGCCCGCCGCTGCTGATCGCGGACGAACCGACCGGCAGCGTCGATCCCGACATGGGCGCGCGGCTGATGCGCCTGTTCGTCGAACTCAATCGCCTCGGCACCTCGGTGCTGATCGCCACGCATGATCGCGGCCTCATCGACAACGCCGCGGCGACGGAACTCCGCCTCTTCGCCGGGCGCATCAACCAGGCGGTGGGTGCGCGATGGACGTGAACCCGGAAGCCAGGCCGCTGCGGCCGACGCCCCTCTTCCCGCGCGGCGGCGGCGGCGAAGGGGCGCTCTTCGGCGTCATGGCGATCATGTCGTTCCTCGCCTGCCTGACGCTGGCGCTGGCGCTGGGCGCGGCCCGGCTCGCCGATGCCTGGTCGCAGGGCCTCTCGGGCGAGGCAACGGTGCAGATCGTCGAGGCCGACGGCATCGCGATGGAAATCCAGGTCGAAGGCGCCATGAGCGTTCTGGAGACGACGCCCGGCATCGCTTCATCGCGCCGCCTCTCGCCGGATGAAAGCGCCGAGCTGCTGCGGCCCTGGCTCGGCGATGTCGATCTCGCCGCCGTGCCGGTGCCGGTCGTCATAGCTGTCACGCTCGACCCCGAAACGCCGCTCGACGCCGCCCGCCTCCGCGATGAACTCAGCGTCGCCGCGCCCGGCGCGACGTTCGACGATCACAGCCGCTGGAACGAAGGGCTGACCGCCGCCTCCTCCACCATCGGCTGGGCCGCCTATGCCATTCTCGCCCTCATCGCGCTCGCCGCCGCCGCCTCGGTCGTCTTCGCGGTGCGCGCGGCGCTCAACGCCCACCGCGACGTCGTCGACGTCCTGCACCGCACCGGCGCGAAACCCGGCTTCATTGCGAACGAGGTGCAAGGCCGCTTCCTGCTGCTCGGCGGACAGGCGGGCCTTGTCGGTCTTGCGGGCGCCGCGCTCTTCGTCGTGATCCTGTCGCTTCTCGGCAGCGTCGACCTGCTCTCGCTCCCGGCGCTGCTCCCCGGCTGGAGCGACCTTCTCTGGTTCGCGCTGGTGCCGCTCGCCGCCGCCTTCATCGCGATGGCGACGGCACGTCTTGAAGTCCGCCGCTTCCTCGCATCGACCTAGCGGCCGCCCCGGTCAGATCGCCGCGACCAGCGATGCTCCGGCCAGGTAAACAATGATCAGCGAGCCGGGCGTCCACAGCGCCGCCCGCACCTCGTGATTCTGCGCGGTGTAGTAAGCTAGGAAATGCCCAAGCCGCGTCACCGCGTAGCCGTAGAACAGCGCCTGCGCCAGCCACAGCGGCGGCATGGTGGTGACGTAGAGCAATCCGGCGACGAAAAAATATGGCAGGTTCTCCAGATCGTTCTGCTGGATGCGCCGGATGCGGTCGACGCGCTCGTTCGGTCCCAACTGCGCGGGATGCGGATTGCGGTTGAGCGGCGTGTTCCGCAGATCTTCGGGGCTGCGCAGCCCGGCATTCTCGGACACCAGCCGCGCGACGGTCAGCCACGACATCGCGACCCCCTTCAGCAGCATGATGGCGGCGGCGATCGCATAGGCTGCGAAAACAGGATTGGCGAGGTTCAGCTGATCCATGAAACGCCCCGAAGCTTCCGGTCACGCCTCATGCGGAACCATTTGACTTTTTAGACCAATGGTCGAAAAAGTCAATTTATGGACATTTTATTGGAAAATGAGTAGATTTTCTGTTTACTCTCGCGGACATGGCGTCGATGGCGAAGAAGCTTTCCGATCAGGCCGAGGCGCGGCGCGCCCGTCAGCAACGGCGGCGCGACCGCTCGCGCGAAGACATTCTCGTCGCCGCCCGCGCCGTGCTGATGCGTGACGGTCTGGCGGCCGTGACGCTCGATGCCGTAGCGCGCGAAGCCGGCATGTCGAAGACAGGCATCTATTATTACTTCGCCTCGAAAGAGGCGCTGGTGTTCGAGTTGGTGTTCGCCGTTTGGCACGGTCAGGCGGCGCGGGTGCGCGATGCCGTCGAGGAGGCCGATACCGGGCCCGCCGCGCTCGCCGCGATCATCCGCAACACGGTCGAAGGTTTCGCGCCGCAGATGGATGATTTCCGCCTCGCCTATCTGCTGGGTCAGGTCACCGGTACGTCCGGCCTGCAGGTTTCACCGGACCAGCTGGCGCGCGTGCGCCCGATCAACGACATGCTTCTCGCCGGCGCCGTCCGCAAGCTCGGCGGCAAGTCCAGGCGCGGCGTCGAACCGCGTCTTCTAGCTTTTCTCGCCTTCGCATCGGCCCTCGGTATCCTCACCATGAAAGGGCTGGTCGAATCGCAAGGCGACCCGCTGCTCTATTCCGACGAACAGCTCATTCAGGCTCTCGGCAAAGTGTTCGCCGCCGCCAGCCAGGCCTGACGGCCAAGCCGGACGCAAAGCCGCGCACGGCAAAACCGCCGATTCCCAAGCGGTGCGGCAAGTGCGATACTCCGGCCCGTGACCGAGACCTCCACATCGCGCCCGCCGCGCCGCAAGCGGCGCTGGCTCGGCGGCCTGTTGAAGCTGACCGTGATCGTGTTCGCCGCGTTTGCCGGCGGCTTCGCGGCCTTCGTCACCACGCTGCCCATGCGCCCGCGCGAAGCGCCGCTGGCGGAAGGCATCGTCGTGCTGACCGGCGGCGATGACCGCATCGATGCGGCGCTCGATCTGCTCCAGTCCGGCCACGGCAAGCGCCTGCTGATCTCCGGTCTGCACGAGGCGACCAGCCGGGCGGCGCTGCGCAACCAGCACCCCAACTCCGACGCCGCCTTCGATTGCTGCGTCGATCTCGGCTGGTACGCCCAGAACACGCCCGGCAACGCCGCCGAGGCGGCGCAATGGGCGAAGGCCAAGGGCTTCCGCAGCGTGATCGTCGTGACCGCCTCCTATCACATGCCCCGCGCCCTGCTGGAGCTCAGCAGCCAGATGGAAGGCGTGACGCTGATTCCCTATCCGGTCATGCCGGCCTCGCTCACCGCTGCGGGGGCCTGGCGCGATCCAGCGACGCTGAAACTGATGGCCGGCGAATACGTCAAATATGTCGCCGCCCAGGCGCGTATCGGCGGCAGCAGGCTGCTCGCCATGTCGGGACTGTAGAACCCCGTCTCATGGTCGCGCTGCGCTCGATCCTCTTCCAGATCTACTTCGCGCTGGTCTCGGTGGCGATGAATGTCGCCTGGCTGCCCGCTCTGCTGGGGCCGCGCCGCTGGTCGGTGAAGGGCGTCGAGCTGTGGGGCCGCGCCACCCTCTGGGGCCTCAAGGTCATCTGCGGCCTCCGCTACGAGGTGCGCGGCCGCGAACACATCCCCGAAAGCCCCTGCATCGTCGCCGGCAAGCATCAGGCGATGTGGGACACGGTCGCCCTGCCGCTCGTCGTGAAGGACCCGGCACTGGTGTTGAAGCGTCAGCTCCTCAGCGTGCCGTTTTATGGCTGGTATGTGCGCAAGACGAAGATGATCGCGCTCGATCGCGGCGCCCACGCCGCCGCCCTACGCGAATTGCTGCGCCAGGCGAAGGATCGCCTCGCGTCCGGGCGCCCCGTCGCGATCTTCCCCGAAGGCACGCGCAAGAAGCCGGGCGCCGCGCCCGACTACAAACCGGGCGTCGCCGCGATCTACACCCAGCTTGGCGTGTCGTGCGTGCCGTTCGCGCTCAATTCGGGGCATTTCTGGCGCGGCTGGAAACGCTATCCCGGCACCATCGTGGTCGAGTTCCTGCCCGCCATTCCGCCGGGCCTGAAGCGCGCCGCCTTTATGTCCGAACTGGAAACGCGCATCGAAGCGGCCACCGCCGCGCTCGCACCCGCGGCGCCGTCGGCATGACCCGCGCGCCGCTCTCGCTCGGCAACGCCGATGCGCGGCGCATTTTTCTGCATACCCACGGCCTCGGTCACGATCCCGCCACGCCGCCGCACGGCCCGATGGCGGCGATCGAAGCGCTCGGCTTCGTTCAGGTCGATAGCATCCAGACCGTCGCCCGCGCCCATCACCACATCCTCGCCAGCCGCGACGACGCCTATCGGCCGGCAGATCTGGCGCGCCTCCATCACGACGAGCGGCAGGTCTTCGAACACTGGACCCACGACGCCTCGATCATTCCGATGGCCTTCTATCCGCACTGGAAGGGCCGCTTCGCTCGCGCGAAGCAAAAGCTGCGCGACCAGAACTGGTGGGGCGAACGTCTCGGCTCCAAGCGCATCCTGAAGCGCGTGCTCGACCGCATCGCGGCCGAAGGCCCGCTGCCGGCACGCGCCTTCGACGATCCTGGCACCACCGGCGAGATGTGGGGCTGGAGCCGCTCCAAGACGGCGCTGGAGGCCCTCTGGCATACCGGCGCCCTCGCCATCACCCGCCGCGACGGCTTTGAGAAAATCTACGACCTCGCAGAGCGGGTGATCCCGCCCGACACACACATCGCCGCCCATCCGAAGGCTGCGACCGTCGACTGGGCCTGCCGCGCCGCGCTTCAGCGCCTCGGTTTCGCGACACCGCGCGAGATTACGAATTTCTGGGCGCTCATCCCCCACGAGGATGTCGAACGCTGGGTGGCCAGGAACCGCCGCCGCCTGATCGATGTCCGCATCGAGACGGCAGACGGCAGCCACACGGCGGCGCTCGCCCTGCCCGAACTTGAAGCCTTGCGCGACACCGCCCCGCCGCCGCCCGCCATGATGCGGGCGCTCAGCCCCTTCGATCCGGCGATCCGCGACCGCAAGCGGCTGAAGCGGCTGTTCGGCTTCGACTATACGATCGAGATCTTCGTACCCGAGGCGAAGCGGAAATTCGGTTACTATGTCTATCCACTGCTCGATGGCGACCGCATGGTCGGGCGCGTCGACGCCAAGGCCGACCGCCCTGCAAATGCCTTGAATGTCCGCAAGATCTGGCGCGAGGGCGGCATCAAGGCCGACGCCGCCTTCAAGGTGCGCGAGAAGGCGGCGCTTGCCGGCCTCGCGCGCATCGGGCACGTCGCGAAAGTGAAGCTATGAGGCGATATCTCGTCCTGATCGGTCTGATTCTGGCGCTGATGGGCGCCTATACCGCCTATTGGTTCTACGCCCTCGACCAGGCCAAAAAGGGCTTCGACACCGCCGTCGCCACCGAACGGGCGCGCGGCAATACCCTCACCTACGCCTCTGCCGAATGGGGCGGGTTCCCGATCCGCCTCGGCGTCGTCCTCACCGGCGTCACCTGGCGCGCCGGCACTGCGGTGGTTGAGGCGGGCAGCATCCGGATCGAAGCGATGCCCTGGCGCCCGACGCATCTTCTGGTCCGCGCCGAAGGGGCGGCGCGCTTCGCCTGGCGCGACACCGACACACCGGAAAGTCTCACAATCCGCCCGTCGCTGGTGCTCGCCAGCGTCCGTTTTTCCCTTCAGGGCGCCTTCCTGGGCGCCGATATCGAATTCCGCCAAGCAGGCCTTGAGGGTACGCGCGAAGACGGCTCGGGATGGCAGCTTTTTGCGGCCCGCCTGCAAGCCGACACGCGCTTCGTCGAGGGATCGGCACGCGGCCGCGAAACCTTTGACGTCGCCTTCTCCGCCGACAAAATCGAGCTTCCCCCCGAACCGGCGCCACGCCTCGGCACGCGCATCGCCGCCATCCGCTTCTCGGCGCGGCTGACAGACCTGCCCCCGTTTTCAAAGGGCTGGCGCGCTCCGGATCGCGAAACGCTGATCAACTATCTCGGCGAAAGCGGCACCGCCGCCGATATCGCGCGCCTCGACCTCGACTGGGGCCAGGTCAGCGCCAAGGGCACAGGCAAACTCGCGCTCGACGCCGCCAATCGTTTCAAGGGTCAGCTCGATTTCAAGGTCATCGGCATACGCCAGCTCATCGACGCGATGAGCGCCAACGGCGTCATCGCCAATCCCGGTGCGACGTTGCCGGATGCGCCGGGCGGCACGCCCGTGGCGCTGACGCTGAAAGACGGCCGCGTGACCTTCGGTCCGTTTACGCTGTCGGGCCTCGCGCCGCTCGACTGATCAGGCGGGTTTGTCGCGTCCGAAATTCGGCGCGGCGGATTCCTGCCCCGCTTCGATGATCGAGCGGCGAATGGCGCGCGTGCGGCTGAACAGCGTGAACAGGCTGTCGCCGTCGCCCCAACGGATCGCCCGCTGCAGCGCCGTCAGATCCTCGGTAAAGCGCTGGAGCATCTCCAGCACCGCCTCGCGATTGTTCAGGAACACATCGCGCCACATCGTCGGGTCGGACGCCGCGATGCGCGTGAAGTCGCGGAAGCCGCCGGCCGAGTATTTGATGACCTCGCTCTGCGTCACATCCTCAAGATCGGCCGCGGTGCCGACGATGTTATAGGCGATGAGGTGCGGCAGGTGGCTGGTGATCGCCAGCACCATGTCGTGATGGCGAGGTTCCATCACATCGACCTTCGAGCCGAGCGCGCTCCAGAACGCCGACAGACGCTCGACCGCCGCCGCGTCCGTTCCCGGCGGCGGCGTCAGGATGCACCAGCGATCATCGAACAAGGTCGCGAAGCCGGATTCGGGGCCTGAGTTTTCGGTGCCCGCGATCGGATGGCCGGGAATGAAATGCACGCCGTCCGGCACATGCGGACCGGCATCGCGAACGACCGCCACCTTCACCGAGCCGACATCGGTGAGGATCGCGCCGCGCTTCAGCGCCGGCGCCGCGGCAGCCGCCGCAGACCCTAGCGCGCCGATCGGCAGGCAGAGAACGACGATATCCGCATCCCTGACGCACTCGGCGATGTCGTCATGGATGCTGTCGCAGAAGCCGATGCGTGCCGCCGCCGCGCGGCTTTCGGCCGAGCGGGAATACCCCGCGATATGGTTCGCCAGACCCGCTCGTCGCGCCGCATGGGCGATCGACGATCCGATCAGGCCGACGCCGACAAGCGCGATGCGGCCAAAGGCGCCAGGCTCGCTCATGCTTCGGTCGCGAACCAGAAATCGCGCAGCGCCGCGACCAGCAGGCGGTTCGCCTCTTCGGTGCCGACCGAAATGCGCAGCGCGTCCGGCAGGCCGTAATTGGCGACGCCGCGCACGATCAACCCGCGCTGCATCAGGAAATTATCGGCGGCGGCAGCCGTCCGCTTCGACGGCGCAGGGTCAAAGTGCACAAGGATGAAGTTTCCGACCCCTGCGGTGACGCGGTAGCCGACACGCGTCAGCTCACCTGCAAGAAACGACAGCCATTCGGTATTGTGCGCGACCGCAGCTTCCGTGAAGCCCGTGTCGCGCAGCGCCGCCGCACCGGCGAGCTGCGCCGGGATCGAAACGTTGAACGGTCCGCGCGTGCGGTTCAGAACGCCCGCAATGCCTTCCGGGCAGAACGCCCAGCCCACGCGCAGCGCGGCCAGCCCGTAAACCTTCGAAAGCGTCCGTGTCATCACGACGTTTTCGGAGTTGGCGACCAGTTCGATCCCCGCCTCGTAGTCGTTGCGTTTGACGTATTCGGCATAGGCCGCGTCGAGTACGAGAATGGTCTCGGGCGACAGCGCCGCATGCAGGCGCTTCACTTCTTCCGCCGGCAGATAGGTGCCGGTCGGGTTGTTCGGATTGGCGAGAAAGACGATCCGCGTTCTGGGCGACAGCCTGGCGATGAGCGCATCTACATTCGCCGTCAGCCCGGTTTCCGGCGCCGTCACTGGAATGGCCGACGCCGCCCGCGCCGCGATCGGATAGACGAGAAAACCGTGCTCGGAGAACAGGACCTCGTCGCCGGGGCGGCAGTAGCACTGGGTGATCAGGTGCAGCAGTTCGTCCGAACCGTTGCCGCAGACGATGCGCTCGGGGTTCAGCCCGTAAATATCCGCCACAGCCTCGCGCAGGACGGCCGAAGAGCCTTCCGGATAGGCATGCAGCTTGCTGGCCGCCTCACCGAAAGCCGCGACGGCCTTGGGGCTGGCGCCAAGCGGCGACTCGTTCGACGAGAGCTTGAAGACGCGGGTCGCGCCCGGCGCGGCCGAACGGCCGCCCACATAGGGCTGGATGTCGAGAACGCCGGGAACGGGGGTCGGGCTGGCCATGATGCCGGGGTTCTAGCCAAGCCCGGCCCGATTCCAAAGGGATATCAGCCGTTTTTGTTGACAGCATGGCCCGGGCGACCCCACTTCACGCCCCCATGCCGGACGTTGCCGCCCCGATCCAGTCCATCGCCCGTACGCTGACCGTCGATCTGACGGGGCCGGGCGCGCTGACGCTCGATTCCGGCCAGGTGCTGGATCAGGTGACCATCGCCTACAACACCTATGGCGAACTGAACGCCCAGCGCTCCAACGCCATCCTGCTCTGCCACGCCCTGACCGGCGATCAGCACGCCGCCAGCGTCAACCCGCAGACGGGCCGTCCCGGCTGGTGGGATCTGATGGTCGGCCCCGGCCTTGTCTTCGACACCAATCGCTTCTTCATCATCTGCTCGAACGTCATCGGCGGCTGCATGGGGACGACCGGCCCGAAAGACATTGACCCGAAGACCGGCAAACCCTTCGGCCTCGCCTTCCCGGTCATCACCATCCGCGACATGGTTCGCGCGCAGGTTCTGCTGGTCGATCATCTCGGAATCGCCGAGCTGCTCTGCGTCGCGGGCGGCTCGATGGGCGGCATGCAGGTGCTGGAGTGGATGGCGAGCTTCCCCGAGCGCCTGGTCTCGGCCATGCCCATCGCCACCGCCGCGAAGCATTCAGCCCAGAACATTGCGTTCCACGAAGTCGGCCGGCAGGCGATCATGGCCGATCCGGACTGGCGCGGCGGCCACTATCTTGCCGACGGCATCTTCCCGTCCAAGGGCCTCGCCGTCGCCCGCATGGCGGCGCACATCACCTATCTGTCGGAAGCCGCGCTCCAGCGGAAGTTCGGCCGCGAGCTGCAGGATCGTGCGGCCGTCTCCTACGCCTTCGACGCCGACTTCCAGGTGGAATCTTATCTGCGCCATCAGGGCCGCAGCTTCGTGGAACGCTTCGACGCGAACTCCTATCTCTACATCACGCGGGCGATGGACTATTTCGACCTCGCGGCCGATCACGGCGGGCAGCTGTCGCAGGCGTTCAAGTGGCTGAAGGCGCGCGTCTGCGTCGCCTCCTTCACCAGCGACTGGCTCTTCCCGACCGTCGAGGCCAAACGCATCGTCCACGCGCTGAATGCGGCCGCCGCCAATGTCAGCTTCGTCGAATTCGCGACCGACACCGGCCACGATGCCTTCCTGCTCGACATCCCCGAAATGTTCGCGACCTTCCGCGGCTTCATCGATGCGGTCGCGGCGCACAGGGGCGTGAAATGACGCTCCGGCCCGAACTCCGCGTCATTGCCGACATGGTGGCCGACGGTAGCCGCGTGCTGGATGTGGGCTGCGGCGACGGCGACCTGCTCCAGCATCTGGCGAGCCAGCGCAAGGTGGATGCGCGCGGCATCGAACTCAGCCAGGCGGGCGTGAATGCCTGTGTGGCGCGTGGCCTGTCGGTCGTGCAGGGCGACGCGGACAGCGATCTGGCGGACTATCCCGACAGCGCGTTCGATTATGTCATTCTTAGCCAGACGATCCAGGCGACCCGGCTGCCGCGCGAGGTGCTGCGCCAGATCGCCCGCATCGGCCGGCGCGGCATCGTATCGACGCCCAATTTCGCGCATTGGCGCATGCGGCTTCAACTGCTGACGGGCGGGCGCATGCCGGTGACCGAGGCGCTTCCGAACGCCTGGCACGACACCCCGAACATCCACATGTGCTCGGTGCGCGACTTCGCCGAAATGGCGGCCAGCCTCGATCTTGCGATCGAGCGCACGGTCACGCTCAGCGGCGGCCGGGCGCGTGACGCGAAACCGTTTTCGTCGCGGGCCAATATTTTCGCGGAATCGGCAATCTTCCTGGTCGCCCGCAAGACCTAGCGCCGCCGGGCGCTGGTGGGAGAGACCGGCGGCGCTGGCCTCGCAGCCGGGGCTTACGCCTTCAGCAGCTTGATCGCGGCGTCATAGGCCGCGATTCCGTCGGCGGACTTGCCGGCCTTGCAGTCGGATGCCGCCGTCTTCGCTTCGGCTTTCGCCTTCGCCAGGTTGGCGCTGCCCGGATGCGCCTTTTCCGTTGCGTTGAACTTCGCTTCGGCCGTCTGGCAGGTCTCGGCGGAGGCCGGGACGGCTTTCATCTTCGTCCAGGCGTCGGGTGTGGTGGCCGGGTTGGCCGCCAGCGCCGGGCCGGCAAGCAGCATCGCCGCGACAGCGGCGGCAGTCAGTACAGTCTTCATGAGAGGTGGCACTTCCTGATGAGGAAGGCGCGCGTCGCCCGAATGGACGTTCTGGGAGGCGTGGCCTTGAGTTAGACCTGCCGGCAGCGATCGCCGCCAGCGCGCGAGGTTATGCGCTTCTCCGGATTGCGCCTGTGTGTCGGCCTTGTGAATTCGGCCTCATGACGGCCCGTTCATCCGGGCCGGCTGCGCCGCCGGGGCCAGCGCCGGACGGCGGGCGGCGTTCGGGGTCGCCCCCATCGAAGGCGCATACATCGTCTTGGAGCATTCCGCGATCCACAGGCCCGGCATGCGCCGCCACAACAGACGGCCGATCCGCTCCCAGACCTTACCGTTCCGCATGATCCAGCGCGCCTTGCTGGGCGGGCCATAGAGCGCGCTGTCCCAGGCCTCAGGCACGAACAGGGCTTCGCTCAGCAGGCGGTTCAACTGGCCCCGCGAATAGGGATGGCCATGATTGAAGGGCGTGTCGCCGAAGGCGGCCCATAACCCGCCGCGATTGGGCGCGACCACCAGAAGCCGCCCGTCGGGCTTCAGCGCCCGCCAGATCTGACGCAGCAGACCGCGCCAGGCATCGCTCGTCTCCAGTCCGTGAACGAGAATGACGCGGTCCAGCGACCCGTCCTCGAACGGCAGGTTGGTGTCATCGGCCAGCGCGACGCGGTTGCGGCCCGAACGCGGCCAGGCGACCGCGCCCTGTTCCGCCGGCATCGCCGCGATCACCGCCGCCGCATCGTCGGCGAACGGCCCGAGATAGGGCGTCGCGTAGCCCAACCCGGCGATCGTCAGGCCCTCGACGCGGGGCCAGATCGCCCTCAACCGGCGGCGCACCAGTACCCGGGCGATCGTGCCGAGGCGCGAATCGTAAAAGGCACGGAACTGGGCGATATCGGGCCGCATGACAGTCCTAGTTTCGGACGGGAAGGTTACTCCGGCCTTGCGCCCGCGCTAAGCTTCACCTGACGGAGGAAGCCATGCTGAAAATCGACCTGATCCCCTGCCTCAGCGACAACTACGCCTATCTGCTGCAGGACGGCGCCGGAGCGGTCGGCGTCGTCGACCCATCGGAACCAGCGCCGGTCGAAGCGGTGCTGAGGCGGCTGGGCCTGAAACTCACCCACATCCTCAACACGCATCATCATTTCGACCATACCGGCGGCAATCTCGATCTGAAGGCGGCCTATGGCGCGACGGTCATCGGCCCGGGCGCCGATGCCCATCGCATTCCCGGTATCGATGTCGGCGTCGGCGAAGGCGACATCGTGCCGTTCGGCAACGCAGAGGCCGCCGTGCTCGACATCCCCGCCCACACCAGCGGTCACGTCGCCTTCCACTTCGCCGCCGACAAGGCCGTCTTCACCGGCGATACGCTCTTCGCCATGGGATGCGGCCGGCTGTTCGAGGGCACGCCCGCCGACATGTTCGCCGCCATGCGCAAACTCGAGGCCCTGCCCGCCGACACGCGGGTCTATTGCGGTCACGAATATACCGAATCCAACGGCCGCTTCGCGCTGACGGTCGAACCGGACAACGCGGCGCTGATCGGCAAGATGGACGCCGTCCGCCGTCTGCGCGCGGCCGCGCAGCCTACGATCCCCTCCACCATCGCCGACGAGCGCGCGACCAACCCCTTCATGCGCGCCTCCAGCGCCGCAGAGCTGGGCGAACGCCGCGCCGCCAAAGACTCGTTCCGGTGACGGCCGACGAGGTCATCGCGCTGCTCGACCTGAAGCCGCATCCGGAAGGCGGATATTTCCGCGAAACCTTTCGCGATGCGCCGGAGGGCGGGCGCGGCGCATCGACGGCGATCTACTACCTGCTGAAGGCAGGCGAGGTCAGCCACTGGCACCGCGTCGATGCGGCCGAGATCTGGCACTGGCACGCCGGTGCGCCGCTGGTGCTGACGGTGAGTCCCAATGGCCACGATGCCGAGGCCCGCCATCTCGGACCCGAACTGCGCACCGGTCAGCGGCCGCAGCTCGTGGTGCCGGGCGGCCATTGGCAGACGGCCACCAGCCTTGGCGCGTGGACGCTCGTCGGTTGCACGGTCGCGCCCGGTTTCGATTTTTCAGGCTTCGAGATGGCGCCGCCGGACTGGCGGCCGAGCCCGAGAGGCTAGGCGACGCTCCCAACGGCGCCTTGCCTTCGTTCTTCGCCTTCTCGTGTCTCCGGCTTCGCGGCCAAGATGCCGCGCCGCCGAATGTCCCGGAATGACAGGTCAGAAAGGCGCCGCGCGGAATAGCGGCGCCAAGCGTCAGGCGGCAGCCGCCTGTTTGCCCGCGGTCTGGATCGCCAGTGCCTTCTGATAAGCCGGCCGGGCGAAGCAGCGGTCGCGATAGGAGCGCAGGTTCTCAAGACCTTCCAGCAGGCTGTCGTCACGGATGAAACCGAGCACATGCGCCATGACGATGTCGCAGGCCTGGAAGTCGTCGCCGGTGAGATAGGCCGATTTCGCCAGCACCTTGTCGAGCGAGGCGAGGCGGTCGAGCGCCGTTGTGACGAAGGCGGCGCGGAAGGCGGTGACGTTCTCCATCTCGCGCCAGAACGTGTCGCAGAGAAACACGTTGAAGACGGAAGGTTCGATCGTGTTGAGCGCCGCGTAGAGCCACTGGTCATGCTCGCTGCGCTCCAGCGCGCCCGGCGGCGGGATCATCCGGCGCGCCTTGTCGGCCAGATAGGCGACGATCGCGGCGCTCTCGAAGAGCTTCGCTTCGCCATCGGCGATCGCCGGGAATTTCTGGAAGGCGCTGTAGTCGCGATACCACTCGGCGCGATGCTCGCCGGCTTTCGCATCCAGCCACTCGATCCTGTAGGGCAGATTCAGTTCTTCGGCGGCCCAGACGGCGCGCAGATCGCGCACGGCGCCGATGAGAACCGGCGGGACGTTGGTGGCGCAGTAGATGGTCAGCATGACAGCCTCCTTGGGTGTTGAGGGAACCGTGCGCCTGGGGCGATGTCGTCTCAATTCCTCGGGAGGTAATGACCGGGGCGTATTTGAATTCGCCTTTTCGCGGTTTTCCGCCCGGCGGCGAATTGAACGTCGTTTTCAGACACCTTCCTTTTCACGCCGCCGGAGGCGGGCAGCCATGACATATCGACCGCCCGAGGATTTCGGGCGCCGGAACAAGGACTATATGCCTACATTCCGGTGGTCGCAACAAGCCTAACGCGGCACGGCGGCCGTGAAGGCAGCGCCGACGGGAGCGCCGGTAAGCTGATCGACAAGCGCGATCGTATCCAGCGCCTCGAAGACATGGGTGATGCGCCCGGCCGCCGTGCGGGCGAAAAGCGTGTATTCGTTCTCGTACGCTGTGCCGGTGGCGCGGAAGCGCGCACGATAGACGAAGCGGACGGCGCTGGAGATTTCATCGCCGGCCTCGTCGAGGATTTCGACGCTGCAGTCGGGAAAATAACTCTGCTCCCAGACAGCCATATTGAAGGCGATGACGGCCTCGCGGCCGCGCATCGGGCGCGGAAAGGGAAGGCCCGCAGGCAGCGACCACTCGATGGCGTCGGCGTAGAGGCGGCTCATCGCCGCCACATCGCCGAACGCCGCAACGAGCCGGCCCGCGGGCGTCGCGGGCATCGTCAGCCCGCGATGTATTGAGAGCCGTTCACGGTCAGCGTGGAGCCGTTGATGAAGCCCGGATCTTCCACAAGGAACTGGACGCAGCGCGAGATTTCCTCGCACTCGCCGAGGCGGCCGACAGGAATGGTCGCGACCACCTTCTGCAGCGCTTCCGGCTTCATCGCCGCGACCATCTCGGTGTTGATGTAGCCGGGCGCGATGGCGTTGACGGTGATGCCCTTGGCGGCGCCTTCCTGGGCGAGCGCCTTGGTGAAGCCGATGATCCCGGCCTTGGCGGCGGAATAGTTCGACTGGCCGATCTGGCCCTTCTGGCCGTTGATCGAGGAGATGTTGACGATGCGGCCATAGCCGCGCGTCCGCATGCCCTCGATCACGGCGCGCGAGGTGTTGAAGACGCTGTCGAGATCGACATTGATGACCTCGCGCCACTGCGCAGGGGTCATCTTGTGGAGGAAGCCGTCGCGGGTGATGCCGGCATTGTTGACGAGGATTTCCACCGGACCGAGATCGGTCTCGATCTGCTTGATGGCGGCGGCGGTCGCGTCGAAATCGCCGACATCGAACTTGTAGACGGCGATGCCGGTTTCGGCCTTGAACTTCGCGGCGGCCTCGTCATTGCCGGAATAGTTGGCGGCCACCGTGTAGCCGGCCGCCTTCAGGCCCTTGGAGATCGCCTCGCCGATCCCGCGCGTTCCGCCGGTCACCAACGCAACTTTCGACATACTCTTCCCTCCGAGTGCTTGCCTGGAGGGCGTTTGTCCCCTCCCCGGCTTCGCCGGTACCTCCCCCAGCGCGGGGGAGACAAGTTTGATTGTTAGCGTTCGACCGTCAGGGCGATTCCCATGCCGCCGCCGATGCACAGCGTGGCGAGACCCTTTTTCGAATCGCGCTTCTGCATCTCGTGCAGCAGCGTGACGAGGACGCGGGCGCCCGAAGCGCCGATCGGGTGACCGATGGCGATGGCGCCGCCATTGACGTTCACCTTGGCGGGGTCCCAGCCCATGTCCTTGTTGACCGCGCAGGCCTGCGCTGCGAAAGCCTCGTTGGCCTCCACCAGATCGAGATCGCCGACCGACCAGCCGGCCTTCTTCAGCGCTGCGCGCGAAGCCGGGATGGGGCCGGAGCCCATGACCTTGGGATCGACGCCGACCGACGCCCACGACTTGATGCGGGCGAGCGGGGTCAGGCCGCGCTTGTCGGCCTCGGCGGCGCTCATCAGCACCACCGTCGCCGCGCCGTCATTGATGCCGGAAGCGTTCGCCGCCGTGACCGTGCCGCCATCGCGCAGGAAGGCGGGCTTCAGGCCGCTGATCGCGTCCAGCGTCACGCCGTCGCGGATGAACTCGTCGGTGTCGACGATGGTGTCGCCCTTCTTGCCCTTCAGCGTGACGGGCACGATCTCGTCCTTGAACTTGCCCGCCTTGCGCGCCGCTTCGGCCTTGTTCTGCGAGGCGACGGCGAAAGCGTCCTGCTGCTCGCGGGTGATCTGCCACTCGCGGGCGACGTTCTCGGCCGTCATGCCCATGTGGTAGCCGTTGAAGGCGTCCCAGAGGCCGTCCTTGATCATCGTGTCGACGAATTCCAGGGCGCCCATCTTCTGGCCGCCGCGCAGATACTGGGCGTGGGGAGCCATGCTCATCGATTCCTGCCCGCCGGCCACCACGATGGACGAATCGCCGTTGAGGATCGCCTGGGCGCCCAGCGCCACGGCGCGCAGGCCCGAACCGCAGAGCTGGTTCATGTTCCAGGCCGGCACCTCGACCGGCAGGCCCGCACCGATGGACGCCTGACGCGCCGGGTTCTGACCCTGCGCCGCAGTGAGGATCTGGCCGAGAATCACCTCGCTGACCTCTGCGGCCTCCACGCCGGCCCGCTTCAGCGATTCCTTCACCGCCGCCGCACCCAGGACATGGGCCGGCACAGCGCCGAAACTGCCATTGAAAGACCCCACCGCCGTGCGGGCGGCCGAGACGATGACGACGTCGGTCATGGAAAACTCCTCGTGATGTCGTGACACCGGGTCTTCCGCCCGGCGAAGCGGCGGGCACATTGGTGGAACATAATCGTTCTGTAAACACCCATTCCGCCGCAATTTTATGTCGCGCCACGTCAACCTACGCACCGGCGTTGCTGGCCCGGACCGGCATCGACGCAACCGCTCATGCTGCGCAGCATTTCGCAGCGCGGCATCGCTGTGGACTCATGCGGTGCTTGCGTTTAGCCTTTGCTGCAACGCATTAGAGAGTGCGGTGCAGCACGCAAGGGGGCGAGATGGCATCGGGTAAAAAGGGCGGCGAAGGCCCCATCACCATCAAAAAGTACGCAAATCGCCGCCTCTACAACACGGCAACCTCCAGCTACGTGACGCTGGAGCACCTGCGCGACATGGTGAAGGAAGGCGTCGAGTTCTCGGTGTTCGACGCCAAAACCAGCGAAGACATCACCCGCTCGGTGCTTGCCCAGATCATCTTCGAGGAAGAGGGCAAGCAGGGCCAGACCATGCTGCCGATCAGTTTCCTGCGCCAGCTCATCAAATTCTACGGCGACCGCCTGCAGGCCTTCGTGCCCTCCTATCTGGAGATGAGCATGGAAGGCCTCGCCAAGAACGCCGAAAACGTGCGCACCACCGTGACGGAGGCTTTCGGGGGGAAGCTGAACTTCGGCGGTATGGAAGACCTGGCGCGTCAGAACGCCCAGATGTTCCAGCGGGCGCTGAAGATGTTCTCGCCCTTCGGCCGGTTCGGCCGGGGCGAAGACACCGCCGAGCCTGCGGCTGCGCCGGAAGCGAAAGCGGAAACCGACGAGATTTCGGAGCTGAAATCGCAGCTGGACGCGATGAAGAAGCAGCTCGATGCGCTGGCGAACCGGGGCAAATAGCTCCCCGGCCTAGCCTGCGTTCTGCTGCCGCCGGTCCCAGGGCGGCGTCATGTCCGGCATGCCGTAATGGGCGCCCTGGAACTTGTCGGCGCCCAGCGCGCGCAGCAGCGCGGCCTCTTCCTTGGACCCCACCCACTCAGCCACGACTTCCAGATTGAAGGTCTTGGCGAGCGAGACGAGCGTGCGCACGAAGGCCTGGTTGTCCGGGCGGCGGGCGATGCCCTTCACGAACGAGCCGTCGATCTTCACGCAGTTCAGGTCAAGCGTCTGAAGATTGCGGAACGAGGTGTAGCCCGCGCCGAAATCATCGATGGCGACGCGGCAGCCGGCGGCGCGCAGCCATTTCACGAAGCGGATGCCTTCCTCGATGTCGTGCAGCGCGGCGGTCTCGGTGACCTCCACGGTGAGGCGCGAGGTGATCGAGCGGTCGTCCGCGACTTCGCGCGTGAAGGTCTTCATCCAGATCTTGTCGCCGACGCTCATGCCGGAGACGTTGATCGCGAGTTTCAGCGTGGGCGCGCGCTTCAGCGCGACGGCCGCCAGTTCCAGAACCCGGCGGTCGAGATCGCGGACAAGGCCCAGTTCCTCGGCGACCGGAATGAATTCGCCGGCCGGCACCAGGCTGCCGTCCTCGCGCAGCATGCGGATGAGGGCTTCGTAGGATTCCACCCGGCCCGTGCGCGCGCAGACGAGGGGCTGATAGGCGAGACGGAAGCGGTCGGCCCGCAGCGCCGCGATGATCTCGGCGGTGATCGCCACTTTCTTGCGCCGTGCGGCTTCGCGTTCCGGCGAGGCGTCATAGACGACGACGTTCGAGCGCCCCGCCTGCTTCGACTGCGCGAGCGCGTCCTCGGCGCGCATCATCGCGACTTCCGAGTTCTCGCCGCCCGAAGGCAGCGGCAACGCGCCGATCGAGATCGTCGCCGAGATGGCGCCGCCTGAAGTCGGGATCATGCTCGCCTGAACCGCTTCGATCAGGCGGCTGGAGCGGTCGTGAATCGCGTCGGCGCCGCTGTCGAGCAGCAGCGCGGCGACCTTGTTGCCGCCGACCCGGCCGATGGCGCCGTCCGGCCCCAGCGATGTCTGGAGGCGGCGGGTCGTCTCGGCGATCACCTCGTCCGCCACGTCGAGGCCATAGGCGTCGTTGATCGCGCCGAGGCCGTCGATCGAGGCGAGAAGCAGCGCCGCTTCGGCGTCGGCGCTCTGCGCCCAGTCGATGGCGGCGTCGATGGCGTCGCGCATCTGGGCGCGGTCGAGATGGCCGGTGCGGTCATCGGCCGCGAGTTCGGTGGTGTCGATCAGCGACAACGTGCCGAGCACGCGCTCGATCTCGCCCGCCGCGTTGCGAAGGATCAGGCCGCGATCCTCGACGCCGACATAGACGCCTGCGGATGTCCGCAGGGCATAGCGGCCCTGGAACGTTTCGCGGCCGTCGCGATCGATCGCCTGTTTCTTGTCGAGCGGCAGGCGCGCGCCCGGACGCATCAGCGCGAGAATTCCGGCGCGCGATTTCGGCGTGCCGCCCGCGAGGCCGAACATGGCGCCCGGATCGCCGATCCAGTCGACCGTGTCGCCGTCGAGAATCCAGTCATAGGCGCAGGCCGAAGACCCTGCGAGCGCCAGCGCCGCCCAATGCGGCTCCGATGCCTGCCTCAGCACGTCAAGCGATGCGGCTGGATGTGCCACGAACTGTCTTCCACCTTGCGCCGGAGCGTTTCGCCCCGTGCGTATTGCCCCACACAGGCCGGAGTATGCCGCCGAACCATTGAGAAAGGCCGAAGCGGAACTGAACAATTGGTGCACCGGGGCCGCGCGGCGAAGGGCTTCGTTCACCATGACGGCGCGGCGCGACGCTTGCTGAGGACGTGCCTATGCGCGTCAGCGGTCCCATTTCGGTACAGCGTGCCCGGCCGGCCCCGGGCTGGACCGCCTATGGCCCGCGTGTCGTCCATGTCGTCGTCGCCGAACCGCCGCCGCGTATCGCGCCGACCCTGCCGCCGCAGCAGCGCGGCGATGCGGCCTGCCTGACGCTCGTCATGGCGCAGACCTATGCCGGCGAGATGCGCCGCAGCGGCCGTTACCCGGCCGAAGAACGTGACGACGGGCCGATCTTCGCGCTGAGCGCCTAGCCGAGTTTCTTCAGGATCGCGTCGAGCTTGGCCTCGATCGCCGCCAGACGCGCTCCGACACCGCCCTCCGTCTTCGGCACCGGCGTCGAAATCCCGGCACGGTTGGCGATCATCTCCGGCGCGACATTCAACAGCGCCGCGATCACCGCGACATCGGCGGCCTTCAGTTCGCGCTGGTCCTTCCAGACCTCGCCGATCTCGTCCGCCGACAGCCCCAGCATGACGCCCAGCGTTTCGCGCGTCAGGTGCCGGCGTCCGAGTTCCGCGTCGAACCAGGCCTGATCGAAGAAAAGAGCCATCGCTCAGCGCCCCGTGAACTGCGGCGCGCGCTTCTCAAGGAACGAGGCGACGCCTTCGCGGTGATCCTCAGTCTGGAACAGGCGGCCGAGCGTCTGGCTGACCCATTGGCCGATTTCGGCATGGGAGCCGTGAAAACCATGCCGCATCCCTTCCTTCATCGCCGACAGCGCCAGAGGCGGGTTCACCGCAATACGCGCCGCGATCTCGCGGGCATGCGGCAAAAGCTCGTCATGCGGCGTGACGCGCGAGACGAGGCCGATGCGACCTGCCTCGGCCGCGTCGATGATCTCGCCGGTGAAGAGCAGCTCCGCCGCCCTGGAGGGGCCGACAATGGCAGGCAGGCGCGACAGGCCGCCGACATCGGTGATGAGGCCGCGCTTGATGAAGATCTCGCCGAAGCGGGCTTTTTCAGACGCGATGCGGATATCGGCGTAGAGCGCCAGCTCGCAGCCCCAGCCGACCGCCGCGCCGTTGACCGCCGCGATCACCGGCTTGGTGCAGTCTAGCACCGCGGCGGCGGCAGGGGTGGTGCCGGCCTCGCCCGAGGTCAGGCGTTTGACGCTCGCCTCGCGCTGCGGCCCGGTCATCATCGCCTTCACGTCCTCGCCCGAGCAGAAGGCGGGGTCGGCGCCCGTCACGATGACGCAGCGGATTTCGGGATTGTTCGAGATGTGGCGGAAGGCCTGTTCGATTTCGTCATAGGCCTGACGATTCAGGGCGTTGCGGACGTCCGGACGGTTCAGGGTGACCGTCGCGACGTGAGCCTCCACGATGAAGAGGAGCGTTTCGTATGTGGGCGTTTCCATGGGGCGAAGCCTAGCGTGTCCCTTCTCTCTTTCCAGCCCGCCCCCTTTCCAGCATGGCCGCCGTCCGATAGGTCACGGCCATGGATTTGACACCCACGGCGCTGGAAGGCGTGACGGCGGCGGCCCGCACCGCAGTCGATCCGTTCCTGCGCGACATCTGGTACTTCGCCGTGCTGTCGCGCGACGTGAAGGCCGGAAAGACGCTGAAAAAGACGCTGCTTGGCGAGCCGATCGTCTTTGGCCGCACGGAAAAGGGCGAGATTTTCGCCCTGCGCGATCTCTGCCCGCATCGCGGGGTGCCGCTGTCGTCGGGGCGGATCGCCGACGGCACGGTGGAATGCCCCTATCACGGCTGGCGTTTCGGGCCGGATGGCGGCTGCCGGCTGATCCCCTCGCTGGTGCCGGGGCAGGAGATCGACGCCTCACGCATCCGGGTGCGGCGCTATCCCACGCACGAGGCGAATGGCCTGGTGTGGATCTGGATGAGCGCCGATGAGCGCTTCGCCGGCGAGCCGCCGGAACCGCCGCCACAGCTGGCGCTCACGCCGGAGCAGAAGCCGGGCCTTGTGGAGCGGCAATTGTTCCCCTGCCCCATCGACCATGCGGTGGTCGGGCTGATGGACCCGGCGCACGGGCCGTTTGTCCATAACATCTGGTGGTGGCGGACCTCCGGCTCGATCCACCAGAAGGCCAAGAATTACGGCCCCTCGCGGCGCGGCTTCACCATGCTGCCGCATCCGCCGTCGAAGAATGGCGGCCTCTACAAGCTGATCGGCGGCAAGCCGGTGACGGAGATCGTCTTCGAACTGCCGGGTCTGCGCTACGAGATCATCACGGCGGGCAAGAAGCGGGTGTTCGGCTTCACCGCCTGCACGCCGCTGACGGCGAGCGAAACGGAAGTCACCCAGGTCTTCTTCTGGAATATCGGCTGGGCCGGGCTGCTGCGCCCGTTCCTTCAGCCCATCGCCCGCACCTTTGTAGGCCAGGACCGGCGCATGGTCACGCTGCAGGCCGAGAACCTGAAATACGACCCGCGCCTCATGCTGATCCGCGACGCCGATGTGCCGGCCATGTGGTATTTCCGGCTGAAGAAGGAGTGGACGCAGGCGCAGGCCGAGAACCGCCCCTTCGTTAACCCCGTCCCCACAACGACCCTGCACTGGCGCTCCTAAGGCGCGCGCTTTGCTGCGTGAGACCTGAACGGGCCTTGCGCGTCCCATAACGGGATCGCCGCCCCTTCAGGAGCGTCGGTTCCATGGCGGGCGAGGAGCAGGAGACGGCCGAAGCCGCGCTCGACGCGATCCCCCTCGTCGTCGTCGCCGAACAGGCAGAAGCCCCGGCGCAGGGGCACCGGGGCTTCCATATTCCCAGGATCGTCGACTATCTGATCGTCGCGATCTTCATGTACTTCACGCTTTAGCCGACCATAGGCGGCGCGACGCCGAGATCGCGCTTGGACGCCACGATGGTGATCGAGAAGCCGGCGATCACGTCGATCAGCCCCATGCAGATGATGAGGAAGAAGGTCGAGGTGCCGAAGCCCTTGAACATCAGGAACTCGATCAGGCCGACGATCACCACCAGCATCGAAAGGGCGTGATTGGCGATGGAGTTGGCCGTGGTGACGGTGGATTTCAGGATTTCGACGAAGAGCAGAACCAGCGAGATCACGACCAGAAGATCACCGACGGTGAACTTCCAGGGATCGCCGGAGAACAGGGTGATCTCTATGCCGCGGGCGAGGAACGCCGCAGCGCCGGCATCGCCGGAAACCAGCACGACGATGTTGTAGACGATGACGCTGAGCGCCAGCAGCGGAAACACCTGAATCAGCATCTGAACCCTCCCGAGGCGGCGCGGAGGCCCGCGCGGCGCACCCTTATAGCGTGCCGGGGCCTGCATCGACTATCCCGCCACGGCGGTGATAAGAGCGCCACGTGATGCCCGACACTGACACCAGCGCCGAAAACCTGCCCCCGCGCCGCCGCAACATCGTGCTGCGGAGCCTCGTGCTCGCCGCCCTGGCCGCCGGCCTCATCGCCGTGGTGATCTGGCGCGACAGCATCGACTATCAGTCGATCGCCGACTGGGCGCAGAACCATTCCTGGTGGGAAACCGCGCTGGAATTCGTCGCGGTCCATATCGTGGCGGGTCTGTTCTTCGTGCCGCGCCTGTTCCTGGGGCTGGCGGCCGGCGCGCTGTTCGGCGCGGTCTGGGGCAGCCTGCTGGCGATCATCGGCGGTACGGCCGGCGCCTTTGTCGGGTTCGCGCTGGTGCGCTTCGTCAACGCCGACGCGGTCAAGCTGCGCGAGGCGCCCCGGATCGGACCGTGGCTGGAGCGTGCCGAACGGCAGGGCTGGCGCTTCGTGCTGGTGGTGCGGCTGGTGCCGGTGCTGCCGCACAGCCTGGTGAACTACGTCTTCGGCCTCTCCAAGGTCGCAACCCCCGCCTATCTGCTGGGTTCGGCTCTGGGCATGGTGCCGACGGCCATCATCTACGCCAATCTCGGTGAAGGCGGGCGCGAGGCGGTTCAGGGCAATTCCAACTATGCCCTTCTGGCCGCCTGGGGCTTCGGCCTGATCTTTGTGTCGTGGCTGTTGCCGAAATTGATCGCCCGGTTCTGGCCCCAGAACGGCGCCTAGACCTCTTTCACATCGCCCGGCAGACGGCGGCGCTTGATCAGCCACATCACGCCCATGATGTCGCGAATCGACACCAGCGCCCGGTCCAGCACCCCGTATTTCGAGGCGCCGCGCGTGCGCGCCCGGTGGCCGACATCGACCATCGCGATGGCGTGCCCGTCGCGCTTCATCAGCGCCGGGAGGAAGCGGTGCAGGTGGTCGAAATAGGGCAGGTCGAGAAAGGCCTGCCGCTCGAACAGCTTCAGGCCGCAGCCCGTGTCGCGGGTGTCGTCCTGCAAAAGCCAGCCGCGGATGCGGTTCGCCCATTTCGACGCCCAGAGCTTGGCCTTGCTGTCCTGGCGCTTCACCCGCTGGCCGCCGACCAGCTTCACATTCCCGGCGCGGTAGGCCGCCAGAAGCTTGGGAATATCGGCCGGATCGTTCTGCCCGTCGCCGTCCAGAGTCGCGACCAGCACGCCGTGCGCCGCTTTCACGCCCGTGCGGACGCCGGCGCTCTGCCCGGCATTCTTTTCGTGCCGCACCACGCGGAGTTCCGGCACGTCGGCCTTCGCGGCGTCCAGAATGGCCGGGGTCGCGTCCTTCGATCCGTCATCGACATAGACGATCTCGAACGACTCTTTTCCGCGCAAAGCGGCGACGATTTCGTCGATCAGGGGGCGGACATTCTCCGCCTCGTCCTTCACGGGGACGACGACGCTCAGTTCAGGTGACGCGGATACGCTTTGGCTCTGCATGGCATGTATATTATAGAGCGGCGCAGCAGGCGGCCGCCGCGCCTTATAGGCGTCCGCCCCCATGACGTGCAAACCGCGCAGCAAGACGCGGCCGGAAACCTAAGAAGGGCTGAAAAGCGCGTTACCGCATGTCATCCCGTGGTTTGGCCCTCGCGCTGTTCGCGCTTTATGCCCTGATCTTTCTGGCGCCCGGCTTTTTCACCATGCCGCCGCTGGACCGCGACGAAGCGCGCTTCGCCCAGGCGACCAAGCAGATGCTGGAGACCGGCGACCCGGTCGAAATCCGCTTCCAGAACGAAGCCCGCAACAAGAAGCCGGTCGGCATCTACTGGATGCAGGCGGCCAGCGCCTCCGCCTTCGGCGGGGCGGAGGCCGCGCCGATCTGGGCCTACCGCATCCCCTCAGCGCTCGGCGCGATCCTGACCATCTGGTTCACCTGGCTGGCCGGTGCGGCGCTGGTCGGGCGGCGTGCCGCAGCCATCGGCGCGGTGGTCCTCGCCATCTCGATGCTGATGGTCGCCGAAGGGCATATCGCCAAGACCGACGCGATGCAGGCCGCCTGCATCACCGCCATGATGGCCGGCCTCGCCCGCGCCTTCATGCGCTTCAGGGAAGACCCTGCCCTGCCGCCGCGCTGGAGCGACGTGCTGCTGGTCTGGGTAGGCCTCGGCCTCGCCGCGCTCATCAAGGGGCCGGTCGGCCTGATGGTCGGCGGCGGCGCGATCGGGCTGCTCTGGCTGCTGGGCGGCGGCTTCAAATGGCTGCGGAACACGCGCCCCGGCATCGGCTTTGTGATCGCCCTCGCCGTCTTCTCGCCCTGGGCCATCGCCATCACCATCCAGACCGGCGGCCAGTTCTGGTACGATGCGATCTGGGGCGACATGCTGTCGAAGGTCGTCGGCGCGCAGGAAAAGCATTCGGGCTTCCCCGGTTATTATCTGCTGCTCGTCACGCTGACGCTGTTCCCCGGATCGCTGCTGCTGCTGCCATCGGCCTGGCGCACGGTGCAGATGCGCGCCCAGCCCTGGGCGATGTTCCTGATCGCCTGGGTCGTGCCGGCCTGGATCATCTTCGAGCTGCTGCCGACCAAGCTGCCGCACTACACGCTGCCCTGCTATCCGGCGCTGGCCATCGCCATCGGCGCTTTCCTGAACGCGCGCCTCGCCAACGAGCCGGACACGACGCCGCGCTGGGCCGGCTATGCCAATCTCGCGCTCTGGGGGATCTTCGCGTTGGCCCTCGCGGCCATCTACACCGCCGCCCCGAACTATTATTCCGGCGCCGACGGCGCAGGGGCGTTCGATATTCTCCTTACCCTCATCGTGATGGCCGCCGCCGCAGCGCTGGCGGCGATCACGCTCAGCCAGACCTGGCGTCTGTTCCTGCCCGCCGCCGCCGTGCTGGCCGCCATCGCCTATGCCGGCCTCTTCGAGCGCACCTTCACGGCGACCCAGGATCTGCATGTCAGCCCCCGCATCGCGGAACTCGTCCGCACGCGCGGCGACTGGACGCCCGGCACGCCGATCGTTTCGACCGGCTATCACGAACCGAGCCTCGTCTTCCTGACCGAAACCGATATCGACCTCGCCAAGGATGGCGAGACGGCGGCCGATTTCCTGGCGGCCCACCGCGACGGCGTCGCGCTGGTGGAGGAGCGCCAGATGGAAGGCTTCCTGCGCCGCGCCGCCGAGAAAGGCTTGAGGCCGGAGCGCAAATGGACGCTGAACGGCTTCAACTATTCGCGCGGCCAGCCGGTGAAGATCTCGATCTACCAGGTCCGGGACTGATGACCGGGAACCTCGATCGCGCCTGGCGCTGGACACTGGTCATCGCGGTGGCGGTGACGGCGCTGCGGGTTCTCATCCTCAATCTCACCGACCTCAATCTCGGCCCGGACGAGGCCCAGTACTGGTGGTGGTCGCGCGATTTCGCCGCCGGCTATTTCTCCAAGCCGCCCATGATCGCCTGGATCATCGCCGGCGCCACCGCCGTCTGCGGCGACGGCGAGGCCTGCGTCCGCACCGCCTCGCCCTTGCTTTACGGCCTGGCCAGCCTCTTCGTCTTCGGTACGGCGCGCGTCTTCTATGGCGTCCGGGCCGCGTTCTGGTCGGCGCTGTTCTTCCTGATCCTGCCCGGCATCTCGCTCTCTTCCGCCCTCATCACCACCGATGTGCCGCTGCTGACCTTCTGGGCGATGGCCGCCTATGGCCTCGCCATCCTGCTCTCGCGCCCGGCCGCCGAGGGCCGCGCCGCCGCCATGATGACCGGCGGCGCCATCGGCCTCGCCATGCTGTCGAAATATGCCGGGGCCTATTTCCTGCTGGGCCTCGCCATCGCGGCGATCTTCGACCGGCGTGTGCGGGCGCAGGTGCTGGGCGTCAACGGCGCGCTGATCCTCGCCGGTACGCTGGTCGTGTTCTTCCCGAACATCGTCTGGAACCTGGAGCACGGTTTCGCGACCGTCGGCCACACCGCCTACAATGCCGGCCTGTCGCAGCAGAAACTGTTCAACTTCGACCGCCTGGCCGAGTTCTTCGGGGCGCAGTTCATCGTCTTCCACCCCATCCTGATGGGGGTGATCCTGGCCGGGCTGATCACCGGCCTGCGCCGCAGCCGCTGGCCCTATGTGAAGCCCGACGACATCGTGCTGCTATGCGTCAGCCTGCCGGTGATCGCCGTCGGCCTCGGCATCGGCTTCATCTCCAAGGCGAACGCCAACTGGGCGGCGCCCGCCTTTGTCGGCCTCTCCATCGTCGCGACGGTCTGGCTGCTGCGCGTCGAGGCCAAACGCTGGATGATCGCGACACTCGCCGTCTCGCTTGTCGTCGCCGCCGGGCTCTACACCGCCGCGCTCTCGCCCCGCTTCATCGACATGATCGGCCAGAGCAACGCGTTCAAACTGTTGCGCGGATGGAACACCCAGGGACCGACGATCGCCCGCGCCGCACGCGAAGGCGGCTTCGAGGCCATCGTCGCCGAGGACCGCGAGGACATGGCCTCGCTGCTCTACTACACGCGGGACAGCGGTCTGCCGCTCTATATGTGGACGCCCGACGCGGCGCACCCCACCGATCACTTCCAGATGTCGCGCGCCTATGCCGGAACGCCGGATCGCGTGCTTTTCATTACGCGCCGTGACGATTCATCCGACGTGACGGCGCGCTTCACGGCGGCGCGCGAGATCGAGATCTCGTCCATTCGCATCGGCGAGAAGCGGGGCGAGCCGGTCTTTCGCACCTTCCACCTGATCGACGCGTCCGGCTTCAAGGCGGACTGAACGCGGCTTGAACGGACTGAAGTCCTGCGCCCAACATGACTTGAACTTCACCAGTCGCCTCGAGTCATTTTGTTGACGACGTAAAATCTTCGCGTAGTGTCGAATCGCTTTTGGATTCGTGTGAGGGGACAAGACGTCGAACGGCGTCGCGCACGAAACGGCACGAACGACACGCTGGTCACACATGACGGCACATACGATCTTCGACGCCTCGCGGCGCAAACAAGATCGCCCTTCTCAAGCCTCCTCCGACACCGGTATCGATTCCGTCCGCCCCAAGCGTCCGGTTCGCGGCTCGGCTGCGCTTCTCGGTCCCGCGCCGGCTGCGATCAGCACGCCCTCGCCGACCGCGCTGCGCCGGGTGAACAAGTTTCCGATCGGCCCCGCCTCGCGCGCGTTCAAGGAGCGCTTCTATCCGGAGGCCACCCAGGACGACTGGAACGACTGGCGCTGGCAATCGCGCCACCGCATCCGCTCGCTGGCCGAGCTGGAGCGCATCTTCAAGCTGTCGGACGACGAGCGCACCGCCGCCGCGCACCACACCGGCTCGCTGCCCGTCGGGATCACGCCTTATTACGCCTCGCTCATGGGTCTGGACGACCCGATGGAGCCGCTGCGCCGCACCCACATCATGGTCGGCCAGGAGTTCCTGAAAATGCCGGGCGAGGAAGACGACCCGCTCGGCGAAGACCACGACATGGCGACGCCGGGCCTCGTCCACCGCTATCCGGACCGGGTTCTGTTCCTCACCACCGGCTTCTGCGCCACCTATTGCCGCTATTGCACGCGCAGCCGCATGGTCGGCAATGCGGGCGGCGAGTACCACTTCTCGACCGCCGAGTGGGAAAAGGCCCTCGCCTATATCGAGGAACACACCGAGATCCGCGACGTGCTGCTGTCGGGCGGCGACCCGCTGTCGATCGGCGACGACAAGCTGGACTACCTGCTGGGGCGCCTGCGCAAGATCAAGCACATCGAGTTCGTGCGTATCGGCACCAAGATTCCGGTCGTGCTGCCCCAGCGCGTGACCCGCGACCTGATCCGCGTGTTGAAGAAGCATCATCCGCTGTGGATGAGCCTGCATTTCACGCACCCGGCCGAATTCACGCCGGAAGTGACCGAGGCGACGGCGCGGCTGGCCGATGCCGGCATTCCGCTCGGCTCGCAGACCGTCCTGCTGAAGGACGTGAATGACGATGTCGGCGTGATGAAGAATCTGATGCACGGGCTGCTGATGCGCCGGGTGCGTCCCTATTACCTCTATCAGTGCGACCCGATCAGCGGATCGGCCCATTTCCGCACACCCATCGACAAGGGCGTGGAGATCATCCGGGCGCTGCGCGGCCACACCACCGGCTATGCCGTGCCGACCTTCGTGATCGATGCACCGGGCGGCGGCGGCAAGATTCCGGTGAACCCGGATTATGTCATCGGCCGTGACGGCGACGATCTGGTCGTCACGAACTACGAGAACGGCCGCTACCGCTACACGGACCCCAACGGCAAGATCGGCTCCGACAAGCCTTTGGACCTGCCCAAAGCTGCGGAATAACGACGCGATGCTGCGCGTCGGCCTCACCTATGACCTGCGCCAGGACTATCTGGACATGGGTTTCGGTGAGGAAGAGACCGCCGAATTCGACAGCCCGCGCACCATCGAAGGCCTGGAGACGGCGCTGACCAGCCTCGGCTTCCAGGTCGAGCGTGTCGGGCATGTGAAGAAGCTGGCCGAAAAGCTGGTCGGCGGGGCGCGCTGGGATTTCGTCTTCAATATCTGCGAGGGCGTTTCGGGCCTCGGGCGCGAAGCCCAGGTACCGTGCCTGCTGGACGCCTATGCGATCCCTTATGTGTTTTCGGACCCGCTCACCACGGCGCTGACGCTGGACAAGGCGATGGCGAAGAAAGTGCTGATGCATGACGGCGTGCCGACCGCCGGGTTCGAACTGCTGACCGACGCGCGCCAGGCGAAGGCCGTGAATCTGCCCTTTCCGTTGTTCGCCAAGCCCGTCGCCGAAGGGTCGGGCAAGGGCGTGGGGCCGGCGTCGAAGGCGCACACCCACGCCGAACTGGAAAAGGTGACGGGCGACCTGATCCGCCAGTTCCACCAGCCGGTGATCGTCGAGACCTATCTGCCGGGGCGGGAGTTCACGGTGGGGATCATCGGTGAAGGCCAGACCGCCCGCGTCATCGGGATCATGGAAGTGATCTTCGAGGAAGCCGCCACCGCCAACGGCTATGGCTACGACAACAAGCAGCACTGGGAAGGCAAGATCGGCTACGAGCTGGTGAGCGACGCCGAAGCGGTCGCGGCCGGTGAGGTGGCGCTGGCGGGGTGGCGGAGCTTGCGCTGTCGTGACGGCGGGCGGGCGGACGTGAAATCCGACGCCCACGGCAATCCGCATTTCATCGAGGTGAACCCGCTCGCCGGGCTGCATCCCGACTATTCGGACCTCGTGTTCCTGTCGAACTTCGCCGGGTGGCGCTATCGCGACCTGATCGAGGCGATCACCGGCGCCTTCCTCGCCCGGCATCCCGAACTCGCGGCGCGGCACGCGAAGGCAGCGGCATGAGCCGCCGCTGCCTGATCTTCACCGCCATCGTGCCGGGCGAAGAGGAAGACCCAGCCAATTCGACGGGCGCCATCGCCGCCTCTCTGATCGCGGTGCTGACCGAGCTTGGCTGGGAGGCCGAACACCGCAAGTTCGACGGCAATCTGCAGACCGTGCTGGACGATTTGCGCACCAATCCGCCGGGTTTCGTCTTCAACATGGTGGAGAGCTTCCTCGCGACCGACCGGCTGGCGTTCGTGGCGACCGGCATCTACGAGGCGGCGCGCATCCCCTTCGCCGGGTCCGGCACGTTCGGGCTGATGGCCGGGACCGACAAGCTGATCGCCAAGCGTCTGCTGACCGAGGCCGGCATCCCGACGCCGCATTATGCCGAAGGCCCCCACTGGAAGGGCCTGAAGGAAGACCGCGCCTATATCGTGAAGGCGATCGCCGAACACGCCTCGCTGGGTCTCGACAATGACGCCGTGGTGACGGGCCGCGCCGCCGTGGAGGCGCGCGCCGCGCAGTGGGAAGGCAAATTCGGCGGCAAGACCTTCGCCGAGGAATTCATCACCGGGCGCGAGTTCAACGTCGCGATGATCGAGACGCCGGAAGGGGGGCGGGTGCTGCCGCTGGCCGAGATGGACTTCACCGGCTTTCCCGAAGGCAAGCACCGCATCATTGACTACGCCGCCAAGTGGCGCGAAGACAGCGACGAGTACAGGCACACCAACCGACGCTTCATCGACGAGGCGGCCGAGCCGGGCCTCGCCGCGGAACTGCGCCGCATCTCGCTGAAGGTGTGGGAGATGTTCGATCTGGGCGGCTGGGCGCGGGTGGATTTCCGGATATCTGCCGACGGCACGCCCTATGTCATCGACATCAACGTGAACCCCGACATCAGCGACGATGCGGGCCTCGCCATGGCGGCGCTGAAGGCGGGGATTTCCTATCCCGAACTCATCGACGGCATCGTGAAGGCAGGCCAGCGCCGGGCGGCGGCATGAGCTTCGCTCTGCGGGACCGCCCGCTGCCCGGCGACGAGACCGCCCTGCCCGGCATCGCCACGGCCTGTGGAAATTTCAGCGAGGACGAAATCGCCTTCGTTCCCGAGATTCTTGAGAAGCTGATCGAAGAGGGCGAACTTCATTCCGGCTATCGCCTGCTCGTCGCGAGCGACGGCGTAGGACCGGCAGCCTTCGCCATCTGGGGACCGATCCCGGCGACCGACCGCCGCTATGACCTTTACTGGATCGCCACGCATCCGCGCGCTCAAGGCAAGGGCGCGGGGCGGATGCTGCTGGAAGAGACGGCGAAGCGCGCCCGAGATGAGAACGCTTCGCACCTGTTCATCGAGACCGAGACGGGCGCGGACTACACAGCCGCGCATAAATTATACGAGGCCTGCGGATTTCCGTTGATCGCCACCATCCCTGACTATTATCGCGATGGCAGGGCCAAGGCCGTCTATGGCGCGCGGCTTTAGGGGAACGACATGTCGGGCAGCGAATACGAACCGTTCAAGCTTTCGCGCAGCTATACCTCGCGCGAGGGCACGCCGACCATCGACAGCGTCGATCTCAACGTCTTCCGCTATTCCTATTTCAGCGCGTGCCTGTCGTGCAATTTCTGCGGCCATAGCTGCTGCAACTGGGGCGTCGACATCGACGCCGAGAATGTCGAGCGCATCATGGAGCGCAAGGACGAACTGGAGGCCTATCTCGGCACCCGCTCGGAAGACTGGTTCACCGGCGAGTGGGAGATCATCCCCGACTATCCGGGCGGCAAGTCGACCCGCACCAAGGTCGTCAATGGCTCGTGCACCTTCCAGAACCGCGAGAACGGGGCGTGCAAGCTGCACTCCTTCGCGCTGGAGAAGGGCTTCGATTATCACGTCATCAAGCCGCTGATCTCGAGCCTCTTCCCGCTGACCTTCGGCGACGGCCTGCTGTGCCTGGGCGAGGAGCTGTATGAAGGCTCGCTGATCTGCCAGGGCAACGGCCCCTCCTGCTACGACGCCCAGCGCAACGAGGTGCTTTATTATTTCGGGGCGGAGCTGGTGGCGGAGCTGGATTCCATCCGCGATGGTCTGAAGGAAAAGGCTGCGGCCTAGCTTCCCCCTCCTCATGGCCGGGTGAAGCCCGGCCATGAGGACGCAGCTTAGACGCTCTGAATTCTTTGCTTCTGCAGGCCGAGCTGGCGTTCGCGCCAGGCGATCACCAGGCCTGAGCTCACCACGATCACCGCGCCGACCCAGACCGTCCAGTCGGGCCACTGGTCGAAGATGATCACGCCCAGCGTCACCGCCCAGATCAGCCCCAGATAGTCGAACGGCCCCAGCAACGAGGGCTGGGCGCGGGCATAGGCGAACGTATTGCACACCTGTCCGAGGCCACCGAAGACGCCCGATGCGATGAGCAGAAGCAAGCCGGTCAGGTCAGGCGTCTTCCACGCGAAAGGCAGCGTCAGGGCGCCCGCGACCATGCAGGAGAGCATGAAATAGAAGGCGATCGAGATGCCGGTCTCGGTCGCCGAGATGCGGCGGATGATGACGATCACCGTGCCGGCGCAGAGCGTCGAGACCAGCATGATGAGGGCCGGAACGCCGTGTTCGAAGCTGAGCTTCGGCCCGACGATGACGAGGACGCCGACAAAGCCGGCCACCACCGCCCAGGCACGCCACGGCCCGACGGGTTCGTTCAGCAGCGTCGCGGCGAGGATGGTCGCGAAGATCGGCATGGCGAAGGAGATCGCCGTCCAGTCGGCGAGCGGCAAATCGGCGAGCGCGATGAACGACATCGCCATGGCGGCGATGCCGAGCGTCGAGCGCGAGACATGCATCCACGGGTTTTTCGTGCGCCACGCGTCGTTGAGGTTCCCCGCCGCCCAGGCCCAGATGAGGACGGGCGGCAGCGCGAAGGCGCAGCGGAAGAAGACGATCTCGCCGACCGGATAGCCCTCGCCCGCCGCCTTGATCGCGGCCGCCATGGCGGCGAAGCCCAGCGTCGCGCCGATCTTGTAGAGAATGCCGGCGAAGGGCGCGTCGACGCGGCCGCCGCCGCTCATGTCGCGACCGAAGCGCTCACAGCCAGCCGCGCCATTTGAAATAGGCGGCGGGAATGATCGCCGAGATGATGATGAGGCCGAGCGCCAGCGGATAGGCCCACGGTTCCTGCAATTCGGGCATATGCACGAAGTTCATGCCCCAGATGCTGGCGAAGAGGGTCGGCGGCAGGAACACGACGGACGACACCGAAATCACCTTGATGATCCGGTTCTGCTCCAGATTGATCATGCCGAGAATGGCGTCGAGCAGGAAGGTGATCTTGTTCGACAGGAAGTTGGTGTGATCGGCCAGCGAGGCGACGTCGCGGGTGATCGTCTTATTGTAGCTGCGCAGTTCCTTGCCGCCCGGCTTGCCCTCGAAGGTCTGGGTCAGGAAGGTGAGGATGCGCGAGAAGCCGATCAGGCTTTCGCGGACCTTGCCGATGAGATCGTTCTGGCGGCCGAGACGGGCGAGCAGGCCCTGAAAGTCGCGATGGTCCAGCGCCTGATTATGACGCGGCTTGTCGAAGCTCTCGCGGCTGAGGCTGTCGACGTCGGCGCCGACGCGCTCGAGGATATCCGCCGTGCGGTCGACGATGGATTCAAGAATACCGACCAGCAGGTAGTCCGCCGTCGCCCACATGCCCGGCTGCCGCTCCGCGCGGGCCGGGAAGGTGTTGAACGGCATCGGCTCGCTGTAGCGGATGGTGAGCAGGCGGTTCTTGGCGAGGACGAAGGTGACCGCCGCCGATTCCGGATGCTCGGTCTCGGTCTTGGAGACGATGCTGGTTGTCATGAAGAGGCCGCCGTCTTCCGAATAGACACGGCTGGAGGCTTCGATCTCCTCCATCTCTTCCTTGGTCGGAAGGGTGATTTCCAGAAGCGCCTCTGCCCGGCGCGCTTCCTCGGCGGTCGGCGCGTAGAGATCGACCCAGAGCGCCGTATCGGGGATGACGATCCCCGCCGACAGATCCAGCTGGCGGCGCTTCAGGCAGGCGTCGGCGATCTCGAAAACACGCAGCATGGCCGGCCCGCAGCAACAAGGTGGCGATAGGGCGGCTTAGTCCCGCTGCGTTGCCCGGTCAACCGCTGCGGCGGGTGGAAAAGGCGGGATCAGCCCGGGCCGGCCCCGGCGCCGCCCTCCGCTCCCACAGCGGCCTGGATCTCGACCTTCTGCCCCGCCTGCAATGTCTCGCCGCCGCGCGTCACCACGCGGTCGCCGGGATTGAGCGCGCCCGTCACCGCCACGCGGTCGCCCGAGGTGAGGCCGGTCGACACCGGCACCAGTTCGGCCGTGTTGTCGGCGCCGATGCGGAACACCGCCTGACCATCAGAGCGAAGGAGGACCGCGTCGCGCGGCACGGAAAGAACTTCCGTGGCGGGGCCGTTGGGGGTCGCGACCTTCACGGCCGTTCCCACCAGCCAGGTGCTGTCGCTCAGCGCGGCCCGCAGTTCGGCCGAGCGCGAGACTTCATCGCCCACGGGAACCAGCGCACGCACCGTCGCCTGCACCGCGCCGCCGGGGCCTTCGACGCGCAGCGTGTCTCCCTCTTTCAGCGCCGCGACAGACGCGACGGGGATCTGCGCCGTCACGTCCAGAGTGGCGGTGTCGACGATACGGGCCGCAGCCTCGCCGCGGTTGATGAACTCGCCCGGCTGAACCAGGCGGGTCACGACACGGCCGGAAAACGGCGCCGTCACCTCGGCATGGGCGAGATCGTAGGCGGCGCGCTCAAGCGTGACCTGTGCGTCGGCCAGTTCCTGCTCGGCCATTTCATGGCTGGAACGTGCTTCATCAAGCTTCTGCTTGGTCGTCGAGCCCTTGCCGATCAGGGATTCGAGCCGGGCGACCTCCTGCGCCAGGAACTTCACGCGCGCCCGCAAGCGTTTGACCATGGCTTCGGCGCTGCGGGCCTGCAGGGTCAGCAGCTCCTTGTCGATGCGCGCGATCGGCGCGCCGGCTTCCACCGTCGTGCCGATCTCGGCGACCCATTCGACACGGCCGGTCACCTCGGCGGCGATCTTGCTGTCATTGCGGCTGACGACACTGCCCGGAACGGTGACCGTTTCGGACATCCGCTCCGTCGTGGCGGCGCCGACCACCACAATGGCCGGCGGCGGGCCTTCGCCGCCCTCCTGCGCAATCGAGGTTGCAGCCAGGGGAACGAGGGCGAGGGCCGTCAGGGCGGCGAAGACAATGCGCATGGGGTGGCTCACTCGGCTGGAAGCGCGGCGGGCGGGGCCGCGCGGCGGAAGGTGGGGACGAGCCGCTTCAGCTCGCCATGTTCGCCGAAACGCAGCAGCGCCGGCAGAAGAATGAGGGTGAAGAGCGTCGAGACCGCCATGCCGCCCGCGATCGCGGTGGCGAGGCCGCGATAGATCTCGGCGCCTTCACCCGGCGACAACATCAGCGGCAGCATGCCGACCAGATTGGTCAGCGTGCCGGAGAGAATGGGGCGCGTGCGGTAGCGGATGGCCTGCGCCACCGCCTCGCGCACCGGCACGCCTTCGCGCTGGCTGGCGCGGGTCTGATCGACCAGCAGGATCGCATTGTTGACGACGAGACCCGTCAGGATGATGAACCCGATCATCGCCAGCAGATCGAGCGGCGTGAAGGCGAAGATGTTCACGATCTGCAGCGCCGCCATGCCGCCGACCGTCGCGAGCGGCAGCGCGATGACGCAGAAGAACGAATCCTTCAGCGAGCGGAAGAGCAGCGCCATAAGGACCAGCAACAGGCCGAGCGCGAGGGCGAAGTTGCCGAGCATCGTGCCGGTCGCCTTGTCGAGACTGTCGGCGCTGCCCGAGAACATCACGTTGCCGCCGGGCGGAAGCAGGGGCTCGATCGCCGGCACGATCTCGTTGCGCAGCACGGTCAGCGCGTCCTCCAGCGCCATGCCGTCCGGCGTGTTGATGAAGAGCTGCACCGCCCGGCGGCCGTCATAGCGGAAGATGGCCGGCGTGCCGGTGCCTTCGCGCAGGTTCACCAGATCGCCGAAGGTAACCGCCCCGCCTGTGCGGGTGGCGACCGGCAGGCCCTTCAGCGCCGGCAGATCGGCCCATTTCTCGGCACGGACCAGCACGTCGACACGCTTTTCGCCATCGAAGAATTCGCCCGCATAGAGACCCGAGACGAAGGCCTGCAGCATCTGCGCCGCATCGCGCCGCGACATGCCGGTTTCCAGAAGGCGCTGGTCGTTGGGGGCGCCGACGATTTCGGGCTGGCGCACGGACAGGTCGGGGCTTGGGTTGCCGAAGGCGCCAGGCAGCTTCTGCGGAATCAGTTCCATCGCTCTCTGGATGGCGGGCACCAGTTTTTCCGGGTCGGGCGCCTGCAGTGTCAGCTGCAGGCCGCCGCCGCCGCCGAAGCCGCCGAACAGGAAGCCCTGCTGCGAGAAGACCTGGGTATCGGGGAAGCCGACAAGGATCTCGTCCTTGATGATTTCCCCCATCTCCTGCAGGCGACTCTCATCCTGCACGCGGACGCCGACATTGAGCCCGCCATTATTGGTGAAGACGTAATAGTTGAGGAGCTGAGGCTGCTTCTCGCCCGTCATGTAAGGCTGCAGGCGATCGATGATCGGCTGAGCGATCTCGTCATGGGCGACGTCGATCGAGGTGCCTTGCGGCAGGCCCACGAACGAGTCGATCGCGTCACGGCGCACCGAGGGAAGATAGTGCAGGTCCGGCAGCAAGGCCCAGGTCCCGATCGCCGAGAACGAGATGAGGCCGACGATCAGCGCATAGCGGCGCGTCGGCGTGTCGGTCAGGCGCGTGATGATCTGGGCGCTGCGCATCGCATCGCTTCCGGCAACGCTGTGGCGGTCGATCGGCAGGAAATACGAAACGGCGAGCGGCACGACCGTCACGGCGGTGATGAGCGAGACGCAGACCGAAATCGAAATCGTGAGGGCGAGGTCGGCAAAAAGCTGGCCCTCGATATCGGCAACGAAGATGATCGGCACGAAGATGACGACCGAGGTGAGCGACGAGGCGAACAGCGCCTTCCACACTTCACTCGCGCCCCGCGTCGAGGCTTCGGGCTCGCGCACGCCGGCCGAACGCAGGCGAAGGATGTTTTCCACCACGACGATACAGGCATCGAGAACATGCCCGACGCCGAAAGCGAGGCCCGCCAGCGAGATGACGTTGATGGTCCGGCCCGCCAGCCAGAGCACCAGAATCGTCGCCACGAGACAGACGGGAATTGCGACGGCGAAGATCGCCGTCGCGCGCAGGTCGCGGAGAAACAGCCACAGCACGACAAGCGCGAGGAAGACGCCGAGCGCGAGGTCGCCCACCACGAACGCGATGGCGCGGTTGATGAACACAGACGGGTCGAACGACTTCACCAGCTTGAGGTTCATCGGCGCGAGCTGCGTCTGGTTCATCTCCTCAACCACAGCCTTCACCTGCGAGAGGACTTCAAGCACGTTGGCGCCGTTTTCGCGCATGACGCGCAGGCCGAGCGCCGGGTTGCCGTTCTGGACCGAGAACTCGGTCCGGTCAGCCATCGTCTCCTCGACGGTCGCAACGTCGCGCAGCTTGATCGGGTGACCGTCGCGCCAGGCGAGCGTCAGATCGCGCAGCGCTTCGATGTCGACGCGGCCTTCGTAGCGCACGGAGTATGAGCGGCGGCCGATATCGACGCTGCCGGCGCTGGAATCGGACGTCGAACGCACGGCGCTCGCGATCTCGGGGATCGTGATGCCGAGCTCGGCCGCCTTGTAGGGATCGAAGGTGATGCGCAGTTCGTCATCCGAGCCGAAGCCGCCGGCCTGCTGCACGCCGGCGACGCCGGGGATCGATTCCAGCCTGGGAATGATCACGTCTTCCGTATAGGCGCGGTAGTCGAGAATATCCTTCGTGTTGCCGGGCAGGGCCTGAAGGAACAGGAACACGAGCGATGAATTGCTGTCCTGATCGCCGCTGAACTGGAGGATGGGCTTGTCGGCTTCTTCCGGCAGGTTCTGGATGCGGTTGAGGCGCGAAATGACGTCGAGCGCGATGGCGCTCATATCCGTCCCGACCTCGAACTCCAGCGCGACGAACGAGCCGCCCTGGTTGGAGAACGAGCGCATGTCGGTGACGGCCGGAAGGCCTTTCAGAACGTCCTCGACCTGCTGTGTGATCTCAGATTCCACCTGCGGCGGCGCTGCGGCGCGCCAGGGCGTGAAGATCGACAGCGTCGGCCGCTCGATATCCGGGAAAAGCTGGGTCGGCGTCGCGAAGGCGGCGTAGACGCCAAGCATGAAGACGAACACCGTCGCGCCGATGGCGGCGATCGGGTTCTTCATGCAAAAGCCGGTCAGATTCATCGCCCGCCCCTCAGGTCTCGTCGGGGCGGACACTGCGCCGGACCGGATTACCCGCCAATAAGCGGGCCGCTCACAACGCCGTGTGATGTGACGAGCGCTTCACACGAAAAAGCGAGTTCAGCGCCGGCGGGTGAAAATGAACGCGCCGACCATCGCCAGAACAGACAGGGTGACGAGAACCACAGACATCCAGACGGCGTAGTTCGGCCCGGCGCCGTCCGTCTGATCGGCGATGACCGAGCCGTAAAGCTGCATGACGCCGGCGACAAAGGCCGGAATGGTGATGAAGGCGAGCAACGTCGCCATGCCCTGCGTGTCGAGAGTTGCCCGCGTTTCGACGATCTCCTGCAGATCCTTCAGCCGCCCTGTCAGCTGCCCCTCGCGATCGGTGAGACCCCAGCGCGCCTCGAGCGCCCCGCGGAACGTGCGCCTGTCCAGCGATGCAGCGCCGAGATCGGCCTTCTGGAACGTCGCGACCACACGCGCGCGCAATTCGGTCACCTGCCGCAGCAGATCGCCGGACCCTGCCCCCGCCGAAACTTCATAGAGCCGGTCGACCTCCGCATCGAACGCCTTGCAGGCCGCAACCAGCGCCACGGCATCGGCAAAATCCTGTTCAAGCTGTTCGGTGTCGAGCGTGCGGTCGCGCCAGTCGTCGAACAGCAGCGCGCCCTCGCGCGTCACCACCACCGCCCCGCCCGGCAGATCGACGAAATCAAAATCCTCCGGGCTGGCGAGATCGGCCAGCGGCACAGGACCGCTGAGGCCTTGCGCCGTCCGCGCGACCATCGCCGCGAGGTGCCGCTTCACTGTGGCGGTGAACTGAAGCGCCTGTCCGTCGCCCGCGCTGCGGTTCCAGCGCACGACGATCAGCGAGCGCGTGACGGCGCTCTCGCCCACGCCTTCGGTTACGTGGGTCGGCGCCGCGTTCTCGATCGGCGTCAGCTTTCTCGCGCCATGCAGGTCGAGTACCTGCACCACACGCAGCTGGTTGTAGCTGCGCCAGACCGCCTCCAGCACCTCGCCCCATGACAGTTTCGAGCCGGAACCGCTGTCGCCGACCACGCGCTTGGGCGCCCCTATCAGCGTGTAGCGGCCATGATCGTCCCACCATGGCTGGTCGTAACCCTCGCCCGGCTTGTAGCTGGCGATGCGGCGCGGGTGTGCATTCGGACGCTGGCCCTGCCATTTCGCCGTCTCGGCCTCTTCCAGCGTGCGCCAGAGTTCCGGCAGCGCGATGCCTGAACGAGGATCGACCGAGACCGTCATGTCATTGCCGGTACCTTCGAGGCCCGGCCGGTAGAGACCCATCAGCGAGAAGCCGTTGCCGAAGGTCGTATGCTCAGCATCGGTGCGGATGAAGATTTTCTTCACGCCCGACGGCGCATTCGATTCCGTCGCGAAATAGGCGTCGACCAGCAGCGACCGCCCCGCCCCGCCGGCCATCGGCACCAGCAGCTCAAGCCGCACAGCGCGGGCCAGCGACTGGAGATAGTCCTGCCGTTCGTTCAGCGCGAACGCGATGGCCCGGCCATAGGCGGCTTCAGACAGGATCGCCGGCGCGTGAACGGGGTCCACCGCGTCCGGGTCCACCCCGCCGCGCATCAGCGTCACGGTGAAGCGCAAAGCGTCGTCCCATGCGGCGGCGATTCCTTCGGCCTCGCCGTGACCGCCGAAATAGGAATGAGCCAGCGCCGACATCAACGCGGTCCAGCTGCGCGTCACCGACGGCGCAACGCCGTCACGCTCCCAGGCGGTCAGCGCCGTCAGCCAACGCAGCGGCAGCGCCGCAGGATCGACCCCGGAAACCCGCGCCAGCCAGAAGATGACGGACAGCACACTGTCAGGGCTGGCGTCCTCCACCACGAGGACCGCGCGGTCCAGCGCCGCCGCCGGGCCGCCGGGAAACCCCGCCTGCCAGGCCGCGACCACGGCATCAGGCGCATCGCGCACGAAGGTCGCGACGGTGATCGGGTCGCGCTTCCACCCGAACCGCCCCGACGCACCCTTGTTGTTGAGACAGACGCCCTTGTGGTCCTCGCCCCACGAGCCGAGGCCGACGAACACTTCGTTCGCCGCCGCCGAACCGGTGCGGGCCGGGTCGAACACCGTGACGAGCGGCCGCCCGTCCAACGCCCGGGCATCCAGCGCATCGCCGAACGCGGCGAGAAAAGCGTCAAATCCGGGCGATTCAGGCAAAGCGGTCTGGGACATGGGCCGGGATGACGCCCGATAAGCGCCGCCGATGCAATCGTTCCCTCACTCTGGCTTGCCAGCGGCCCGCGAGTAGGGTTCTTTGCTGGAAAATCAAGAAAAATGGCCATTTAGGAGGAGCCGCCCATGAGCGCCGACCTGTCCGACCTGCTGCCGCCGGGCTTCCCGGTCATGTCCATCAAGGACGCCCACGGGCTGATGTCCGGCGCCCCCGAATCGCCGCTGGCGGTCGAGGACAAGGAGATTCGGGGCGTCACCTATAAGGTGTGGAAGAACGCCCCCAGGACGCTCGGTTCCATCTTCGCAATGGGCGAGCAGTGGGCGACCCACGATTACATCGTGCTCGACGACGACCGCGTCACCTTCGCCGCGCACCGCAAGGCGGCGCAGAAGATGGCCGCGCAGCTGATTCTCGACGGGCTGAAGCCCGGCGACCGTGTCGCCATCGTCGCCCGCAACCTGCCCGAATGGTCGGCCGCCTTCTGGGGCGCCATCCTCGCCGGCGCGATCGTCACGCCGCTGAACGCCTGGTGGACGGGCGCCGAGCTGGAATACGGCATCTCGGACTCCGGCTCGAAGATCGTCATCGCCGACGGCGAGCGCTGGGTGCGTATCGAGCCGCACCTCGCCAACTGCCCCGCCGTGCAGAAGGTCTATGTCTGCCGCGCGCCCGGCCCGATCGACAACGCCAAGGTCACGATGCTGGAAAGCGTCCTCGGCCGCCCGAACGACTGGGCGAACCTGCCCTTCGGCTTCAACCCGGATGTCCCGCTCGATCCCGACGGCGACGCGGCGATTTTCTATACGTCGGGCACCACGGGGAAACCCAAGGGCGCGATCATCACCCATCGCAACATCATCTCGAACATCGTCAATGCGCTGAGCGCCCAGGCCCGCAGCTTCCTGCGCCGGGGCGAGATGCCGCCGGTGCCGGACCCGACCCTGCCGCGCAAGGCGACACTGTTGTCGGTGCCGTTCTTCCATGCGACCGGCTGCTTCGCCGTGATGATCCCCGCCATGGCGGCGGGATCGAAGCTTGTGCTTCAGCGTAAATGGGATGCCGACCAGGCGCTCGGCCTCATCGAGCGCGAGAAGATCAACTCGGCCGGCGGCGTGCCCACCATCGCCTGGCAGATCGTCGAGCATCCGCGCTTCGACGAGTTCGACCTCTCCTCGCTGGAGATCGTCTCCTATGGCGGCGCGCCATCGGCGCCCGAACTGGTGCGCCGACTGAAGGAGCGTTTCCCCGCCATGCAGCCCGGACAGGGCTGGGGCATGACCGAAACCTCGGCGACGGCGACCAGCAATTTCGGCGAGGACTATATCCGCAAGCCCGCGAGCTGCGGCGTGCCGGCGCTGACCGGCGAAGCCAAGATCATGTCGCCCGAAGGCGCACAGGAATTGGCGACCGGCGAGGTAGGTGAACTCTGGTACAAAGGCCCCATCGTCGTGCGCGGTTACTGGGGCAAGCCCGAGGCGACCGCCGAAACCTTCATCGATGGCTGGGTCCGCACCGGCGATCTCGCGCGCATCGATGAGGAAGGCTTCGTCTATATCGTCGACCGCGCCAAGGACATGCTGATCCGCGGCGGCGAGAACATCTACTGCGTGGAGGTCGAGAACGCGATCTACGACCATCCGGCGGTGATGGACGCCGCCGTCGTCGGCCGTCCGCACAAGGTGCTGGGCGAGGAGCCGATCGCCATCGTCCATCTGAAGCCCGACCACGAAGCGAGCGAAGCGGAAATCCGCGCCCATGTCGCGAGCAAGCTGGCGGCCTTCAAGGTGCCGGTGCAGGTGATCTTCATGCCCGACAACCTGCCGCGCAACGCGAACGGCAAGATCATGAAGAAGGAACTGAAGGCCCAGTTCACCGAAGCGGCATAAATCCCACCGGATTGATCAGGCCGCCGGAACTGCGTTCCGGCGGCCTTTCTTTTATATCTCTTTGGCAGAACAGGACATTTTCTGGCGGCATAACGTTGCAAATTTCGCCGATTGACGAAATTCATACGAATCTGGCCCAATCCGCCCTAATTTTCGCCGATCAGAGAAAAAGATAGCCTTTTCCCGAAAATCAGCTATATTTTCGCCAATCGGCGAAACTGTCTTGTGAAGAAATGGCTGAAAAGAAGGCCTATATCGAAACTGCCGCCGATCTCGGTGCGATCCTGCGCAAGGCGCGCAAGGCCCAGAAACTGCGCCTGCAGGACATGGCGCTGGCCAGTGGCGTCAGCCCTGCCTGGCTCAGCGAGGTGGAGCGCGGCAAAGCGACCGCCCGGATAGGCCAGGTTCTCCATCTCGCCAGAATTCTCGGCCTGAAGATCGCTGTCGAATGAGCCTGCCCGTTTTCTTTCAGGCGCAGCAGGTCGGGACATTGACCGAAACCGCCATCGGCCTGTCATTCGCCTATGCGCCGGCCTGGATCGCCCGGAAATCAAGCTTTCCTGTTTCCATATCGCTGCCCTTTTCCGGTATCACGGATGAGGCGGCGACCGCCTGGTTCTGGAATCTGTTGCCCGAGGAAGAGCAGTTGCAGCTTCTGGGGCAGCGCCTGCATATCGCCTCGACCGATATCTTCGGGCTGCTTGAGCGTTTGGGCCGCGAGACTGCGGGCGCGCTGTCGATCGGCGGCCCCGAAAATGAAGGCGCGTATCGCCCGCTCCCGGCCGAGGAACTGGGTGTCGCGCTTGCGGCGCTGCCCGAGCGTCCGCTTCTGGCCGACGAGCCAGAAATCACCATGAGCCTCGCCGGCGCCCAAAGCAAAATGACGATCGCGCAGTTCGGCGGCGAGGATTTCCTGCCGCTGTCGGGCGCGGCCTCGACGCATATCCTCAAGCCGGAATCGAAGCGGCTCTATGCGTCGGTCGAAAATGAGGCCTTCTGCATGATGCTCAGCCGCAAGGTCGGCATCGACACCGCGAGGGTCGAGATGCGCAAGGCCGGCGACACGCGCTATCTGCAGGTCGAACGCTATGACCGCACGCCGGGACGCAATCGCAAGGTGCAGCGGCGGCATCAGGAAGACGCCGCACAGGCGCTCGGTCTGCCGCCGACCAGGAAATATGAAACGCGCGGCGGCGCATCCTGGGCCGATATTATCGCGCTTGTCGACGCCCACTCAACGCGGAAGGCGCATGACCGGCTCGCCCTGCTCGACCGGGCGATCTTCAACACCGCCATCCACAATACCGATGCGCACGCCAAGAACTTCTCGTTCTTCGTGACGCGCCAAGGCATCGATCTCGCGCCGACCTACGATCTGATGACCTCGCTGATCTATCCGCGCGTCACGACAAACATGGCGATGGAGATCGGAGGATCGAAACGCGCCGCGCATACCCTGAAGAAGCATTGGATCCGCTTCGCTGAAGCGACAGGCTATGCGCCTGCCTCCGTCGCCGCACGCGCCGCCGCCCTGGCCGCCGCAGTAGCCGGCGCCGCCGAAGCGGTGGAGGCGGAGCTTCTGGGGAATCCTCTGGCCAGTTCCATAGCGTTGCGCGAGATCAGAACGCATATAGAAACCAATGCGCGCATTGTGGCCGCCAATGCCGGGCGCGACGGAGATTGAGAGGAACGATGATCCGGTTCGACAACCGCATCACGAAGCTGCTGGGGGTTCGCTATCCCATCGTGCAGGCGCCGATGGGATGGATCGCGCGGTCGCAGCTCGCCTCGGCCGTCTCCAATGCCGGTGGCCTCGGCATCATCGAAACCTCATCCGGCGCTCTGGACGAGGTGCGCGCCGAGATCCTGAAGATGCGCGAACTGACGGCGAAGCCATTCGGCGTGAACATCGCGCAGGCCTTCGTGCGCGATCCGGATATTGTGAAGTTCGTCGTCGATCAGGGCGTGAAGTTCGTCACCACCTCGGCCGGCGATCCCACCCGCTATACCCAAGCGCTGAAGGGCGCAGGCCTCACCGTCTTTCACGTCGTGCCGACATTGAAGGCGGCGCTGAAGGCGGTCGAGGCCGGTGTCGACGGGCTGGTGGTGGAGGGCGCCGAGGGCGGCGGCTTCAAGAACCCCAAGGACGTCTCGACCATGGTGCTGCTGCCGCTGATCCGCGAGCGCACCGATGTGCCGCTGATCGCGGCGGGCGGCATCACCTGCGGCCGCACCATGGCTGCGGCCTTCGCGCTGGGCGCGGAAGGCGTGCAGATGGGCACGCGCATGGTCTCTGCGGCGGAATCGCCCGTCCATCAGAACTGGAAAGACGCGATCATCAATGCCGAGGAGACAGGCACGGTCTTCCTCAACCGCTTCGGCAGCCCGGCGCTGCGCGCGCTTCGCACCGAAAAGACCACCCGGCTCGAACGCGAGCTGACGCCCGACTACAAAGGCCCGCCGGTGATGACCGAGTTCGGCAACGCAAAGGATCTCTATTTCGGCGGCGACATGGAGGCCTCCATCGCGCTCTCCGGTCAGGTCGCCGGACGCATCGACAGCGTGAAGGGCGTGAAGCAGATCATCGATGAGACCGTCGCGGAGTTCAGCCGCGTCGCCGCCGATCTTGGCCGCACCGTCGCCGCCTGATCGTGCGTGGCAGGCCGCAGGGCTTGCCGCGCTCCTCGCTTTGCTGGCGCTTGCGATCTTCGCCAACGCGCTGAACGGCGTTTTCCTGTTCGACGATATCGGCGACATCACCGCCAATCCTTCCGCCAAGGCCGCGACATTCCTTGACCGGCTGGGCGTGATGAACCGCCCGCTGACCAAGGCGACCTATGCGCTGCAGGACGCCTGTACCGGCCACGATCCGCGCTGGTTTCATGGCGTGAACGTCGCGCTGCACGCGCTGACCACAGCGCTCGCCTTCCTGCTTCTGCGCCGCGCCGCCCGCTCGGCGCTGAACGACACGGCGCTGGCCACCGGCCTGGCAGTTTGCGTGACCGCCATCTGGGCGGTGCATCCGGCCCTGACCGAAACGGTCACCTATGTCAGCGGCCGGTCGATGGGCCTCAGCAGCCTGCTGGTCGTCATCCTGCTCCTCGCCGGCAGCGGGAAGCCGGGGAGGATCAACGCAGCCATCGTCTTCATCACGGCCTTCCTCGCGCCCCTCGCCCGCGAAACCGCCCTGATCGCGCCGCTGATGTTGTTGTGGTGGCGCCTGACGCTCGCGGGCGGCCAGGTCCAGACAGCAAGGCGCAGCCTTCCCGCCTTCTACGGCGCGGCGTTGGCCCTCGCCCTCATCGCCCTGATCCCGCGTCACGTCGATCTGGTCGCCAGCAGCCTTCACATCCGGCCGCCGCTGGAGGCCCTGCGCGGCAATATCCACGCCGCCTTCGACATTCTCGCCTATTGGGCGACGCCCTTCCGCATCACGATCGACCCCGCCCCGCCGCTCGCCTGGGGTTGGGAGACGACGGAAACGCTCGCCAGGCTCGCGTTCTTTCTGGGGCTGGCCGGTGTGGCGCTTGTCGAGCGGCGGCGGCGGCCGCTCATCGCCTTCGGTATCGGCCTCGCGCTTCTGGCCCTCGCGCCGTCGAACACGTTTCTCTGGCGCGCCGACCCGGTGGCGCTGAAGCCGCTCTATCTCGGGGGGATCGGCCTCACCCTCGCCGCCGGATCGGTGCTGATCCTCGCCTTGTCGTCACGCGGCGGCCGGATCGGCTTTGCCCTGATGGCGGCGATGCTGACCGCGGCGCTCAGTCTTGCAACCTTTCAACGCAACACGCTCTTCGCCGACGAGATCGCGCTCTGGACCGACGCCACGGTCAAGACGCCCGGCTATGGCCGCCCGTGGATCATGCTCGGCTATGCCCTGTTCAATGCCGGCCGGCTTGACGATGCGGCAGCGGCACTTCGTCGCGGCAGCGATCTCGACCCGCTCGATCTGAAAGCCGCGGAAACGCTGGAGCTGGTGGAGTCTCTGCGCGGAATGCCCCCGACCGGACGGTGACGTCCGGCACGGCGGCGAGCGAATATTTGTCACATTTACCGGTCACGGCCTGCCGCTATGTCCCGTCAAGCCAGACCCATTCCGATTTTGGAGAGTGCCGTGCGCGCCTTCCGGCTGCTGCCCCTTCTGTTTGCCCTCACCGCCGCCACCGGCGCGGCGAAGGCCGTCACCATCACCATCGATCCGCCGCCCGCCCGGTCCTCGATCAAGGTGGAGCGCATCACGCCCGATATGATGTTCGAGATCTGCGGCTTCGAGCGGCAGGACCAGCCCTTCTTCCTCGACAGCGAGTATCGCCGCGCGATCGCGGATCTGAACCAGAAAATCTGGAGCGGAGATATCCACTCGCCGGTCACCCGCCGCCTCGCGGAAATCCGCGACGCGCTGGAGGAGTGCCGTGAGGACGATATGAACAAGCGCTACGCCAAAAGGGCGATGCGCTCGTGCCGGGCGCTGGTGAAGAATCACGACCTCGCCTCGATCCGCGCCGAAGCGCTTCTTGAAAACGGCTACACACCCAAGGGCGTCGTGCTCGATTGGGGCGAGCGCTTCCGCCCGCCGCTGGAGAAATGCCTGAAGTCGATGCGCTGCCGGCTCGACAACAAGCAGGATCTTGAAGAGACGCTGGCCGTCTATCGCCAACTTGCCGATCAGATGCAGGGCTGGCTGCTGGATGTGAAGGGTCTCGACCAGATGAAAATCTGCGGCTCGACCATGCGCGACATCCGCAACTGGTGCGAAAGCCATTCGCAGCCCGATCAGGACGGCATGGTGAAGGTCAACGACATCTGCACCAATGGCCGCGCGCTGATGCTGACCATCCGCCTGCTCCAGAACATCAAGATCCGCAAATTCCCCCAGACGCCGGTCGGCGAAGGAGCGCAGCCGTGATCCGCCGCCTTCTCGCCGCCACAGCGCTTTCCGCCTGCCTCCCGGCCTTCGCCGAGGACCAGCCGCCCTTCAATCTCACCGACTATCCGCAGCGCATGGAGGCGGCGGTCGCGGCCTGCGCCGACAATCCCGAAGGCGGCGCGTGCCGGGCGCACCTGCTCTCGGTCCTGCCCAGCACCGTCGAGGCGCTCAGCTTTCTTGGCTACGAGAGCAACTATGACGAAGCGGCGCCGCTGCTGCGCGACATGGCGGCCTATCCGGTGCCTCAGGTCCAGGCGGCGGCGATCTACGCGCTCGCCCGCCTGACGCCGCGCGCCGAAGACCTGCCCGTGCTGCGGGAGGCCCTTCTCAGCGACGTTCCCGCCGTTCGCCGCGCGGCCCTCGGCGCGCTGAAGCTGCTGCCCGACACCCAGGCGCAGGAGCTTGCCGGACGCGCCGCACGCATGCCCTCCGGCTCCAATTTCGAAGCGGACAGCCTTCCCTTCGACCCCGCCGCCATGGGTCTGCCGGCCTGGCCCGCCGGCACGCGCTTCCTGCATTTCCAGCAGCGCCCGGACAGCGGCGGCTATGCTTTCGTGACCGCCGCTCCCGTCACCGATCTGATTGCCGCGTTCGAGGCGCAGTCGGGCCGCAAGGCCATCGGTATGGGTGAGATCGAGGCGCGCTTTGGCGCGGCCTTTGCCGACCGCCTGGCGCCCTTCGTCCAGCGCAACGCCAGTCTCGGCGCTGTGCAGGCGATTCTGCTGGCCGATCCCGAAACGGTCACGGACAGCGCCCCGGCGATCGTCGCCTTCGTCTACGAGGACTATGCGCTCGCCGCGCCGGGTTTCGCCATCCAGCGCCTGCCCGGCACCGACCTGCCCCGGCCGCGCATGGCTGAAGCTCCCCCGCCGCCCAAGCCGGAAGGCGACGCCGCGCAATGGTGGAGCACCGGTCACCTCGCGCCCAAACCCGGCGCATCGGACGACGATGCCGCCGCCTGGCGCGCCGTCCTCAACGCCGACGGCGACGGGGCCGAGGAATATCTCGCCGCCTTCCCCGAAGGCGCCTGGCGCGCCGAAGCCGAAGCCCTGCTGGTCGAGCCGTCCGTCACCTCCGATCAGGAGGTCTACAGCGAGACAGACCCGATCAAGGTCACCTGGCGGGGCCTGCCGGCGGACTTCACCGGCCAGCTCGCGCTGGGACGTGCGGGCGATGAACGCCTGAACGACACGATCGGCATGTCGCTGCCCGACATCGTCGGCGCTTCGGGTAGCGTCGACCTCGCCTTCTATGCGGTGGCGGAACCGGGCGTTTACGACCTCCGCATCGTGGATGGCGAAGGCGAAGCGATCGCCATCACGCAGCTCCGCATCGCCGTCGCCGCCGCCACATTGACGCCGGAAAGCGACAACGTGCGCCCCGGCACGGAAATGAAGATCGCCTTTTCCGGCATGGCCGGGCACGAGCGCGACTTCATCTCGATCGTGAAGAAGGGCGAACCGGCCGACAAACAGGGATCGCTGCGCGTCGAAACCGGCGCCGTCACCGAGGGCAACATCACCATCGTCGCCCCGAAAGAGCCGGGCGACTACGAACTGCGTGCCTGGTACGGCCGCGATGCGCGTGTGCGCGCCCGCGTGCCCTTCACCGTGCGCGGGCCCGACCAGCCGCCGGAGATCGCGGACGGCGAAGGCCCGGCCCTGGCGCTCGCCGGCGCCACCGTCACGGCGAACGAAACGGTGCTCGTCCGCTATGGCCGCATGCCGGGATCGGGCGGGCAGTATCTCTATCTGGCGGAGCCGGGCAGCGAAGCGTCGGCCTATGTCGGCTACAAGGACGCCAAGGGCACAGAAGGCCTCGTCGAGTTCGACATGCCGTCCGAGCCGGGCGCGTACGAGCTGCGCGCCATCGCCGCCGGTGAGGTTCTCGCCACCACGGCGATCACCATCGCCGCACCCGAAAATGTCGCTCAGGCGACACTGACGCTGGAGAAGACCGGCTTCGCCCCCGGGGAGACAATCGCCGTCACCTTCGAGGGCATGTCCGGGTCGGGCAACGACTACATCGCCGTCGCCGAGGCGGGGTCGCGTTATCGTCAGTACGTGTCCTACGTCTCGACCAAAGGCGAAGTGGCAGGCCGGGCGGAGCTGAAAGCACCGGAAAAGCCCGGCACCTACGAAATCCGCGCCTTCTACAAGGACGACCCGCGCATCCTGCGAGGGACACAGACCATCACGGTGACCGGCGCGCCCTGACTGGGCGCGCCGCGACTCATTGATTTCGCATCTGCGAAATGTTATGTCGTGCGTCATGGTCGGGCGATCCGGCCGCGCGTTTCAGCTTCCAGCGTAAAGGCGGCCGGGCTTTTTCAGCCACGGCGCCGGCGGCGAAACCCCAATCCCTGACCTTCCGGACACCCATGTTTACGCGGGGGCGTTCACAACCCCGCCGCCGGACGTGCGCCCTTTTTGGCGCGCGCCGCACCGGCTGATTGAAAGCTGCCAAGTGACCCAATTTACCGACCTTCACCTCGTCCAGCCCATCCTCGATGCGCTGGCCGCCGAAGGCTATACGACCCCCACCCCGATCCAGGCGCAGGCCATTCCGCACGTTCTGGCCGGCAAGGACCTTCAAGGTATCGCCCAGACCGGCACCGGCAAGACCGCCGCCTTCGCGCTGCCGATGCTCCAGCGCCTCGCCGCCAATACGGCGAACCGCAAGCCGATGACCTGCCGGGCGCTGATCCTCTCGCCCACGCGCGAACTGGCGACGCAGATCGCCGAAAGCTTCCGCGCCTATGGCCGCAACCTGAACCTGTCGGTGCTGACTGTGTTCGGCGGTGTCGGCCATGTGCCGCAGGCCCGCGCATTGCGCGCCGGCGTCGACATTCTGGTCGCCACGCCCGGCCGCCTGCTCGACCATATGCGCGAGGGCAATATCCGCTTCGACCATGTCGAGATCTTCGTCCTCGACGAGGCCGACCAGATGCTGGACATGGGCTTCATCCATGACATCCGGAAGCTGGTCGCCGGCCTGCCGCGCAAGCGCCAGAACCTCTTCTTCTCGGCCACCATGCCAACCGAGATCGCGAAGCTCGCCGGTGAACTGCTGCACCAGCCCGAGCGCGTGCAGGTGACGCCTGTCGCCACCACGGTGGAACTGATCCGTCAGCGCGTCGAATTCATGTATCCGGCCGAGAAGAACGCCGCGCTCGCCGAAGCGCTGCGGTCGCCGGAAATGACGCGCAGCCTCGTCTTCACCCGCACCAAGCACGGCGCCGACAAGGTGGTGAAGTTCCTGGAGCGTGAAGGCATCAAGGCGGCCGCGATCCACGGCAACAAGAGCCAGAACCAGCGCGAGCGGGCGCTGTCGATGTTCAAGGCCGGCGAGATCAGGGTTCTGGTCGCCACCGATATCGCGGCGCGCGGCATCGATATCGACGCCGTCAGCCACGTCGTGAACTATCACCTGCCGAACATTCCGGAATCCTATGTCCACCGCATCGGCCGCACCGCGCGCGCCGGCGCATCGGGCGTGGCGATTTCGTTCTGCGACAACGAAGAGCGCGCCTATCTGCGCGACATCGAAAAGCTGATCCGCAAGCCGATCGACGCGACCGACCGCCGAGGCAAGATCGTCGCGAACTCGGCCAACGTGGCCGCGCCCGAAAGCACCGACCTGACGCGCGGCGAGTTGCGCCGCCAGCAGGGCCCGCGCCCAGCCGGCGGCCGCCCTGGCAACAAGCCGGGCAATCGCCCCGGTCAGCGTCCTCAGCATGCCAAGGGCGGCAAGCCCGGCGGCCATCACGGCCATGGCAAGCCGGCGCAGGGCCACGGCAAGCCGCATGCGGGCCGTCCGAACGGCGGCAAGCCGCATCGCGGACAGGGTGGCAATGGTGGCGGCGGCCAGCGCCCGATGATGCCGACCAAACCCTATCGCCCGCGCGGCGACGGCGATCTCGGCTCCATGCCGATGATGCGTCCGGTCAAGCTGCCGGAATAGGATGCCGAACTGAGAAAAAAGGCCGGGCCAACGCCCGGCCTTTTCATTTACGGGATCAGCAGGACGCGGCCGACAGCCTTGCGGCTTTCGATATAGGCGTGCGCGGCGGCGGCCTCGCTGAGCGGATAGGTGCTGTCGATCACCACCGTCAGGCGGCCGGCGGCGACATCGTCGATATGCCGCTGCACCATCTCGCGCACGCGCGGCGTCGCGATCTCGGCCCCGAAAAAGACGCCGGTGAGCGAACGGTTGCCAGGCATCAGGCTCGACACATCGACCTTTTGCCCCTCGCGCCCGGCATTGCCGACCAGTGAGATACGGCCGCGATAACCGAGCGCGCCGAGCGAGGATTGCAGCGTCGCGCCGCCGACCGGATCGACCACCAGATCGACGCCCTTGTTGTCGGTGAGGCGCATGACCTCGGTGACGACATCCTGCCTCGCGTAGTCGATACCGTGATCCATGCCGAGCGCGACAAGCCGCGCCAGCTTGTCGGGGCTGGACGCCGTGGCGATGACTTTGGCCCCCGCCCGTTTGGCGAGCTGAATGGCCGCGAGGCCGACCGCGCTGGCGCCGGCCTGGATGAGAACCGTCTGCCCGGCCTTCAGGTGGCCGTGTTCGAACAGGCAATCATCCGCTGTGCCGAACGGAATGGGGATGGCCGAGGCTGTCCTGATGTCGAGACCGTCCGGCACCGGCCAGGCGGTAAAGGCGAAGACGCCGCGCAGCTCGGCATGGCTGCCATGCGCGTTGACCGTGACGACGCGTTGACCGCGCTTGAGGCCGGTCACCTCGTCGCCGACATCGATGATCGTGCCGGCGGCCTGATAGCCGACGATATGCGGCTTGCTGGCCAGCTCGCCGCCGTGGCGGTTCAGCGTATCGCCGCCCTCGATGCTGACGGCCTCGACGCGGATGATGATGCCCTGCGGCAGCAGGACCGGATCATCGACATCCTCGTATTTCAGCACGCCGGGCGGGCCGTTCTTGTAGTAGACAGCGGCTTTCATATGGCTCCTCCCTGTGGCGGCTGGAGCCGCTCTCCAGCCGTTAGATCAGACGCGCGGCGCTGAGGCGATCCTTCGCATCGGCCGTCACCTCCGCTGCCGTTGCGCCATTGGCGCGCAACTGGGCGCGGGCGCTGGCGATATCTTCCAGCGCATCTGCCCAGCCTTCGGGAAAGGCTTCCTCGACACGGGCGCGGACGGCGGAGGCGACCGCCGGGCTGGCGCCGCCTGTACCCGCCGCAATCACGAGCCGCCCGCGCTTGACGACCGATGGCGTGTGAAAGTCGCAGAGCGGCAGATCGTCTTCCACGTTCACCAGCACCTTCACCGCGCGCGCCTGCGTGAACAGGTCTTCCGCCTCGTGCCGTTCCAGGTCGGCGATCCAGAGCACATCGAGCGCGACGAGGTCGCCCGGATCGGGGAGACGGGGCCGGATGAGATCGCCCGCCGCTGCGGCGAGTTCAGGCGATGGATCGTCGGAGAAAACCTCCGGCGTGACGCCCAGCCTGCGGAACCATTCCAGGCGCTTCAGCGTCAGCACGCCCCGGCCGGCGAGGCCGATGCGCGTGCGGGTCGGATCGAGCATCACAGGCAACATGACCTAAGCCCTCCGTACGGTGACATCCCTGTTCGTACCGACCGCATGACGCGCAGCGGCCTCCGCGAAAACCTCGCCAATGAGCAACAGGGCCGGACCCTCGCCCGCCAGCGCCGCGATATCGGCCAGCGCGCCAAGCGTACCGCCAGCGACAGGGCCGCCGCGCGAGGCGCTTTCCACCAGAACGGCCGGGCGGCCGGCCGGCAGGCCGCGCGCGATCAGCGTATCGCGTATGCGAGCCGCCTCGGCCTTGCCCATATAGATGACGGCCGTGTCCGCCGCGGCGGCGGCATCGGCCCAGACGTCGTCGGCCTTGTCGCCGCGCGCCACGGCGGGCGTCACGAAGACGACCGAGCGTGAGAGGCGGCGCTGGGTCAGCGATTGCGCGATCTCGGCTGCGGCGGCGAAACCGGCGCTGATCCCCGGCACCACCTCCACCGGAATGCCGGCGGCTTTCAGCGCATCCAGTTCTTCCTGCGCGCGTCCGAACAGCATCGGATCGCCGCCCTTGAGGCGCACCACCACCTTGCCGCGATTGGCCGCGCGCACCAGCAAGCGATTGATGAAGGCCTGATCGGTAGACGGCTTGTTGGCGCGTTTGCCGACATTCAGCTTGCGCGCACGGGGCGAGAGCGCCAGCACGTCGTCGCTTACCAGCGCATCGTGCAGGATGAGATCGGCCTGCCCCAGCAGCCGCGCGGCGCGCAGCGTCAGGAGGTCGGCCGCGCCAGGCCCCGCCCCGATGAGATAAACGGTTCCGGTCATGCCGCCTCGCGGATCATGCCGGCGGCTGCGGTCTGGTTGGACGCCGCGTCGATCAGAACGAACGCGCCGGTCGCCGGACGCTCGGAATAGGTGTCGGCGAGGACGGGATCGCGCAGCTTCACCTTCACCGAAGCGATATCGTTCAGCTTCAGGCCCACCGCTTCGCCCACTTCGGCCAGCTCGGTCATCTCGCGCACGAAGACGATGCCGTCGATCAGCGCCTGCGTCGTGCGGCTGCCCTGCTTCAGCAGATAGCGGCGGCCTTTTTCCCACGGTTCCTCATCCAGCCAGCACAGATCGGCGACGAAGGCCCGCGTGGTGCGCGCTTCGGCCGAGGCCAGTGTATCGCCCCGGCTCACATCGACATCGCGGTCCAGCACCACGCCGACCGACTGGCCCTCGCCGGCATCGGCGAACGCGCCGTCAAACGTGCGGATCGCCTCCACCACCGCCGTCTTGCCGGAAGGGAGCACCGTGATCTCCTGCCCCACGGCGACGGCGCCCGACGATATGCGCCCTGCATAGGCGCGCGCGCCGTCCGGCATGCGGATGACGCGCTGCACCGGCAGGCGGAAGACGCCGTCATTGCGGCGGGCCGCGTCGAGGGTCTCCAGAATCTCCAGCAGCGGCGGGCCGTCATACCAGGGCGTGTGCGGCGTGCGGCGCGCGACATTGTCGCCGTGCTTGGCGGCGATCGGCACATAGATCGGATCTTCGATCCCCAGCGTGCGGGCGACGCGCGCGAAATTGTCGCGGATTTCTTCAAAGACCGCGCGCGACCATCCGGTCAGGTCCATCTTGTTCACCGCGACGATGACCTTGAGGCCCATCAGCTTCGCGATCGTCGCATGGCGGCGCGTCTGCGCCTTCAGGCCCTTGCCCGCCAGACGGCTCGCGTCGATCAGGATCACCGCAGCGTCAGCGTTGGAGGCCGCCGTCACCATATTGCGCGTATACTGTTCGTGACCCGGTGCGTCGGCGATGATGAACGAGCGGCGCGGCGTGGCGAAATAGCGATAGGCGACATCGATCGTGATGCCCTGCTCGCGCTCGCTCTCCAGCCCGTCGGTGACCAGCGCCAGATCGATCTCCGCATCCTCGTTCGAGCCTGCGCGCACTTTCGAGATCGCCGCGACCTGATCGCGCAGCAGCCCCTTGGAATCGAACAGCAGGCGGCCGATCAGCGTGGATTTGCCGTCATCGACGCTGCCCGCCGTGATGAAGCGCAGCACGCCCGGTTCGCCGTCTTCGTTCAGGAAGCTCATCAGAAGTATCCCTCGCGCTTGCGGCGCTCCATGGCGGCTTCGTTGACGCGGTCGTCCATGCGGGTCGCGCCGCGCTCGCTGAGTTCAGCGATCTCCGTCTCGGCCAGAATCTCGTCCACGCTCTCCGCGGTGCTGGCGACCGGGCAGGTGCCCGTGATGTCGCCGACCGTGCGGAAACGGACGGAGAGTTTCTCCACCTGCTCGCCCGGACGCGGCGGCGTCAGCATCGTCACCGGCATCAAAAGCCCCTCGCGGCGGACGACGTCGCGCTGATGCGCGAAATAGATCGACGGCAGCGCAATGCCTTCGCGCGCGATATAGGCCCACACGTCGCGTTCGGTCCAATTGGACAGCGGAAAGACGCGCATGTTCTCGCCCGCATTGATGCGTGCGTTGTAGAGACTCCACAGCTCCGCGCGCTGCGCCTTCGGGTTCCAGGCGCCGAACTCGTCACGATGCGAGAAGATGCGCTCCTTGGCGCGCGCCTTTTCCTCGTCGCGGCGCGCGCCGCCGATCAGCGCGTCGAAGCCGAACTCCTCCACCGCCTCCAGCAGCGTCACCGACTGCGCGCCGTTACGGCTGGCGTCCGGACGCGGCAGCTTCACCGTGCCGCGCAGGATCGAGCCTTCGACCTCGCGTACGATCAGCCGCTCGCCCAGACGTCGCGCCGTGGCGTCGCGGAACTCAAGCACTTCGGGGAAATTGTGCCCGGTGTCGACATGCAGCAACGGAAACGGCAGACGTTCCGGCCAGAACGCCTTGGTCGCCAGATGCAGCACCACGGCGCTGTCCTTGCCGCCCGAGAACAGCAGCGCGAGCTTCGATCGCTCGCCCGCTGCTTCGCGCATGATGTGGATCGCCTCGCTCTCGAGAACGTCGAGATGCGACATACGGCGCGAAGGAGCGAGGGCACTCATGCTGCGGATTCCAGGTTCGACCGTGTCAGCGTTCCATCCGGCCCGACATGCAGGCCGCATTCCTTGGCGTCGGCCTGCTCCCACCACCAGCGGCCCGCGCGCGGGTCTTCGCCCGGACGGATGGCGCGGGTGCAGGGTTCGCAGCCGATAGAGGGATAGCCGCGCGCATGCAGCGGATTGAGCGGAACGTCGAAGCGCGCCGCATAGGCCAGCACATCGTCCCAGCTCCAGTCGGCGAGCGGATTGTACTTAGCCATCCCGCGCGCATCGTCATGCTCGGCTTCCGGCAGACGGACGCGCGTGACCGCCTGATCGCGGCGCTGACCGGTGAGCCAGGCCGAGCGCCCGGCCAGCGCGCGGTTCAGCGGCTCCACCTTGCGGATGCCGCAGCATTCCTTGCGCAACTCGAGGCTCTCATAAAACGCGTGATCGCCATGCGCAGCGACATGCGCCGCCACAGCGTCGGTGACGGGATGCATCACCTCGATGTCGATGCCGTATTTCGCTTTCACTTCGCCGATCATGCCCAGCGTCTCGTCATGCAGACGGCCGGTGTCCAGCGTCGCGATATGGATCGGCAGGCTGTGGCGCGCGATGAGATCGGTGATCACCATGTCTTCGGCCGACAGGCTGGTCGCGAACGCTGCATCGTCGTGGCGCGCGGCGATCTTCTTCAGCTGGTTGACGGTTCGCGCGATCTTCGCTTCACGCACCGCCACCACCCGGTTGGCGAGCGCCGGCGCCGACGGGTCGACGATGGCGTCCTGATAGGCGATCGAGAAATCGGTCAGGCCGCCGGTCAGCGTGTTCGCCTCGAACCCGGCAGGCACCGCGAACGAAGTGAAACCCGTCCGCGTCATGAAGAACAGCTGGTCGCGCAGCACTTCGCCGACGGCGCGCAGCTCGCCCGTCCAGCCCAGCCGCTTGCGCAGCAGCGTCGCGTGCGAATAGCCGCGCCCATCGGTGAATTTCGGAAATTGCACCGCGATGAGCGCCAGCCCGTCCAGATGATCCTTCAGCGTCAGCGTGTCATCGGCCGGCGCCAGCCACACGCCTGTGCGGCCTGTGCGCGCCTTCAACGCGTCGGCGCGCGCCGTCCAGTCGGCCAGCGGCACGATCACGTCGCCCTCGGGCCACACATCGGCGCCCGGTTCGGCGAGCAGCAGCCAGGTGTCGTCCTCGATGCGGACGCGGTTGTCGGCGAGGCGGATAAGCTGGCTCATGCCGCCTGCACCTTGTCGGGATAGGCGGCGGCCTTGAACGGCGCGATGCCGATGCGCCCCACCGTATCGATGAAACGCTCCTCGCCTTCGCGGGCGTTCAGATACACATCGACCAGACGCTCGACCATGCCGGGCACTTCATCGAACTTGATCGAGCGGCCGAGGATGGTGCCGAGCGAGACTTCGTTGTCCGAACGCCCGCCGACCAGGATCTGATACCATTCCTCGCCGTTCTTATCGACGCCCAGCACGCCGATATGGCCGACATGGTGGTGGCCGCACGAATTGATGCAGCCGGAAATCTTCACGGCCAGCTCGCCGATCGCTTCCTGCCTGGCCGCGTCGAAACGCTCCTGGATGGCCGTCGCGATGGGAATGGCGCGGGCATTCGCCAGCGCGCAGAAATCGCCGCCGGGGCAGGCGATGATGTCGGTCACCAGGCCGATATTCGGCTCCGCGTAGCCGCTCGCCTCCGCCGCCTGCCACAGATCGAACAGATCCTTCCGTGCGACGTCGGCCAGCACCAGGTTCTGATGATGCGAGACGCGCAGCTCGCCGAACGAGAAGCGATCAGCCAGATCGGCCGCCTGCTCCATCTCCACATCGGTCGCATCGCCCGGCGCAGGACCGGTGCGCTTCAGGCTCAGCGTCACGGCGGCGTAGCCGGCGCGCTTGTGCGCCACCACATTGCGCCGCAGCCATGCGTCGAAGCGCTTGTGCGTCACGCGCAGCGCCGACAGATCGGCGCCCGCCTCGTCGTCGCTCAGATAGGCCGGATCGGTGAAGCAGGCATTGATGCGGTTGAATTCCTCATCCGTGATCCGCGCAATGCCGCCCTTCAGGTGACGCCATTCGTCTTCCACATCGGCGGCGAAGCGTTGCGCGCCGATCGATTCCACCAGGATCTTGATGCGCGACTTGTACAGGTTGTCGCGGCGGCCCCAGCGGTTGTAGGCGCGCAGCACCGCCTCGGTGTAGGTCAGCATTTCGCGCCAGGGCAGATCGCGCTTGATGACCGGCCCGATGCGCGGCGTGCGGCCCTGACCGCCGCCGGCGATCACGTCCATCACCACTTCACCCGCCGCATCCAGCTTCAGCTCGAACGCCAGATCGTGGACGCCGGTCGCCGCGCGGTCCTGGCCTGCCCCATTGAAGGCGACCTTGAACTTGCGGGGCAGGAACGCGAATTCCGGATTGAACGTCGACCACTGGCGCATCAGCTCGCAGTAAGGGCGCGGGTCGACCACCTCGTCCGCCGCAACGCCGGCCAGATGGTCGGTCGTCGTGTTGCGGATGCAATTGCCGCTGGTCTGGATGGCATGCATCTCGACGGCAGCCAGCTCGTCCAGAATGTCGGGGGCCTGCTTCAGGTCGATCCAGTTGTACTGGATGTTCTGACGCGTCGTGAAATGGCCATAGCCCCGGTCATAGACCCGGGCGATCCGGCCCAGCACGCGCAACTGGTCCGACGACAGCATGCCGTAGGGGATCGCGACGCGCAGCATCGGCGCGTGGCGCTGGATGTAGAGCCCGTTCTGCAAACGCAGCGGCTTGAACGCATCATCGCTCAGCTCGCCGCTCAGAAAGCGTTCGGTCTGGCCCCTGAACTGGGCCGCCCGTTCCTCCACCAGAAGCCTGTCGACAGCGTCGTACCGATACATCGCGAAAAAGCCGGAAATTGACCAGGAAGATGGCCCTGACCTAAGCCGCCTCTCGCGCGCGTGCTAGTTCATGCCGCTTAAGAGTGACATTAGCGTCAGATTGTGGTTTCGGCGGGTATTGGCATGGCATCGCAGCCGCCAATGGAGCGATGAGATGAACGCGATTACCCCCGACGGCGCGACAGCCGGCGCAAAACCGGTCGCAAAGGCCGGCGGTCCCACCCTGGAAACCGTGCTGGAGGTTCGCCACTGGACAGACCGGCTGTTCCAGTTCCGCATTACGCGCCCCGCATCGTTACGCTTCCGTTCCGGTGAGTTCGTGATGATCGGGCTTGAGGTCAACGGCAAGCCGCTGCTCCGCGCCTATTCCATCGCCAGCCCCTCTTGGGACGAGGCGCTCGACTTCTATTCGATCAAGGTCGAGGACGGCCCGCTCACCTCGCGGCTTCAGCTCATCAAGCCGGGCGATCAGGTTCTGCTGGGGCGCAAGCCGACCGGCACGCTGGTTCTGGACGCCCTGACCCCGGCCAGGCGCCTCTACATGCTCTCCACCGGCACCGGCATAGCGCCCTTCGCCTCACTGATCCGCGACCCGGAAACCTACGAGCGGTTCGAGGATGTGATCCTCGTCCACGGCAGCCGCTTCGCCTCGGAACTCGCCTATGGCGAAGACCTCGTGAAGCAGACGCTGGAAGACCCGCTGGTCGGCGAACTCGCCGCCGGCAAGCTCCGGCACATCACCTCGGTCACCCAGGAGGCCGGCCCCCGCACGGGCCGCATCACCACGCTGATCGAGAACGGCAGGCTGTTCGAGGATCTGGGCGTCCCCCCTTTCGATCCGGCGCACGACCGCGCCATGATCTGCGGCTCGATGGCGATGATCGCCGACACCAAGGCTCTGCTGGAAAAGGCCGGCCTCACCGAAGGCGCGGTGAGCGAGCCCGGCCAGTTCGTGATCGAACGGGCGTTTGTGGGCTGAGTCCCGGCCATTTTGTCGTCCCGGCCTTGAGCTGGGGTGACACGAGGAAACTAGATCCCCGCGCCGAGATCCGCTTCCGCCTGGCCCGCTTCGTCGCGCAGCCAGTCGATGAAGGCCTTCAGGCCCGGCGATAGCGTGCGGCCGCGCCGCCAGACCATCCAATAGGCGAAATTGATCGGCGTATCCGCCGCGTCAAATGGCGTCACAAGACGGCCCGATGCGATATCCGCCGCCGCCAGCTGGCGCTTGGCGAGGCCGATGCCTTTGCCCGCCATAGCCGCCTCGATCACCATCGAGGACTGGTTGAGACGCAGGCCCTTGCGCGCGTTCTCGGCATCGAGGCCTCGCGCCATCATCCACATCGGCCATGTCGGGCACGACGGATCGCGATCCGGGCTGTCGTCGTGCAACAGGGCGAAGCGCGAAATGTCCTCGACCTTCTTCAGCCCTTCCGCGCCCTCGATCAGCGCCGGCGAGCAGATCGGCACCACGCTCTCCGAGAGCAGCATCTGCGCCTGCGCGTCGGCATAGCCGCCCGCGCCATAGCGAATGGCGAGGTCCACATCCGCCACCGCGAAGTCGACAAGGCCCATATCGGCCGAAACCCAGACCTCGATATCGGGATGGAGTTCCTTGAACCGCTCAAGCCGCGGCACCAGCCATTTGATCGCGAATGATGGCGCGACCGACACCGACACGCGCTGACCGCGCAGCGGCAGGCGCATCACGCGGGCCGCTTCCCCGAGGCTCGCCATGGCGCTCGCCACGTGGGCCAGCGCGGCGTGACCGGCATCGGTCAGTTCGACCCGCCGCCCAAGGCGGCGAAACAGCGGCTGCCCCGCGAATTCTTCCATCTGCTGGATATGCTGGCTCACCGCCGCCGGGCTGACGCCAAGCTCGTCGGCGGCACGTGCGAACGACAGGTTCCGACCGGCCGCTTCGAACGCCCGCAGCGCATGAAACGGCGGCAGGCGCACCGCCGTATCGTTGATGTCGTCGTTCGCCGCCATGGTTCCCCGCAACCTCACACTGCCTCTAGCCCAACGCGCGGCCCGTGACTATATTGGGTGCGTCGTCAACCAAACGAGAGGAGGTGATCCAGTGTCTCATTGCCTGAAACCGCAAGCGCGGACCATGGAGATCCTGTTGAACGCCTCTGACGCGGTTATCCGCGCCTAGGCGATCCGGGTTTCCTTCCGCCGCATAGCGGAAGAAGCAATGGGGGCCGTTCCGCAAGGAACGGCCCTTATTGCTTCTGGCTGCTTCTGGCGGGCTGGCTAGCCTTCCACCACGCTCTGGAAGCCGCCGAAAATCATGCGCTTCCCGTCGAAGGGCATGTTGTCCGGGCCGTAGGCGTTCATACGCGGATCGGCCATCACCTTCTTGTTGATCTCGTCACGCTTTTCCTTGGATTCGTAAGTGATCCAGGAAAAGAACACGACCTCGTCGTCCTTGGCCTGCACGGCGCGCGGGAACGACGTCACCTCGCCATAGGGCACATCATCGCCCTGGCACTCCACATAGGACAGCGCGCCGTATTCCATCCAGACATCACGGCCGAGCGTGGCCATCTTCTTGTAGGCGCCGATATTCGCCTTGGGGATCGCGAGAATGAAACCATCGACATAGGGCATGACAAATCTCCTTCCTCGTGTCGTCTCGTCTTCAAGACGTATGAATAACGCGCAGGCCGACAGCGACCGTCAAAAAACCTCGTCGAACAGGTTCCGCATCGCCTGCCACGACCGCTTTTCTGCGTTTTCGTCGTAAACGATGCCCGGGATATTCGCGGCCGGCGCCCCTGGATTGGTGAAGCTGTGCTGGACGCCGCCATAAAGGTGAAGCTGCCAGTCCGCGCCTGCGGCACGCATTTCCGCCTCGAAATCCGTGCGCTGCTGCGGCGGGATGATCGGATCGTCCGTGCCGATCAGCGCCAGCACCTTCGCCTTCACGGCCCCGGCTTTCGCCGGCGCGGCGGTGCCAAGCCCGGCATGGAAGCCCACCGCCGCCTTGAGCGGCACGCCCGCCCGCGCCAGGTGAAGGCTCAGGGTGCCGCCAAAACAGAAGCCGATCGCCGCAAGGCGCGTCGTGTCGACCTCTGCCTGGGCGGTGAGAACGTCAAGGCCAGCCTGGCCGAGCGCCACGATCCGGTCGGGAGCGCCCAGCAATTCCATGATGCGCGACATCATCTGCGCGCGGTCGGGCAGCCATTTGCCGCCGCCGTGATAGTCGAGCGCAAAGGCCGCGTAACCAAGATCGGCGAGCCGCCGGGCATAGGATTTGGCGTGATCGTCCAGCCCCGGTCCCTCATGCGCGACCAGCACGCCCGGCCGCTTGTGCGCCCCTTCACCCACGACATAGGTGCCGAGCATGTCGCGCCCGTCGGCCTGGTACGCAATCTCCTGGATCTTCATCAGCAGTCTCCCCTGTTTTGGGGAAGCCTAGCGCGATTTGCTTTCAGACGCCCAGTTCTTCGCGGAGCATTTCCAGCTCCAGCCACTGATGCTCGGCTGCGTCCTTTTCCTGTCGCGCCGCATCGAGGCGTGTGGAGGCGGCCGAATAGGCCTTGGGATCGCGTGTGTAGAGCGAGGCGTCGCCGAGCTTCGCCTCGAGCGCCGCCATCTCGCTTTCCAGCGCCGCGATCTTGCCGGGCAGCGTTTCCAGCGCGTGTTTTTCTTTGAACGAAAGCTTGCGCTGAACGGCGCGAGCGGGAGCCGGCGCCGTTTCGGCCTTCGGCGCGCTCGCCGCCCTGGCCGCCGCCTTGGCGGTCACGCCTGCGCCGCGCTGGGTGACCATGTCGGTATAGCCACCGGCATAATCGGTGAAGCGCCCATCGCCTTCCGCCATCAGGATCGAGGTCGCGACACGATCGAGGAAGTCTCGATCGTGGCTGACGATCAGCACCGTGCCGTCATAGGCGGCGAGCGCCTCCTGCAGCACATCGAGCGTTTCGAGATCGAGATCGTTGGTCGGTTCGTCCAGCACGAGCAGATTGCTGGGCCGCGCGAAGGCCCGCGCGAGCAGCAGCCGCCCGCGCTCGCCGCCCGACAACTGGCACACCTTCTGGCGAATCTGCTCCGGCGCGAAGAGGAACTCTTTGAGATAGCCCGCGACGTGCCGGGTGACGCCGCCGACCGCCAATGTCTCCGAGCCGCCGCCGGTGAGCGTGTCGGAGACCGACATATCGTCATCCAGCAGCGCCCGCTGCTGGTCCAGCCAGGCGAGCTGCACGTTGGCGCCCATGACGATCGCGCCGCTATCGGGCTGCAGCTTGCCGGTCATGAGGTTCAGCAGCGTGGTCTTGCCCGCCCCGTTCGGGCCGACGATCGCCACGCGGTCGCCGCGTACGATGCGGGTGGAGACATCGCGCACGACATGCTTGTCGCCGAACGATTTGGAGACGCCCTTCGCCTCGATCACCCGCGTGCCCGATCCCTGCGCCTCCGCCGCGGTCATTTCCACTGTGCCGGTGGCGCGGCGGGCATCGCGGCGCTGCTGACGCAAATCGTTGAGGCGGCCAAGACGGCCCTGATTGCGTTTGCGCCGGGCGGTGACGCCATAGCGCATCCAATCTTCTTCACGCGCGATCTGGCGATCCAGCTTGTGCCGCTCCAGTTCTTCCTCGGCCAGCACCTCGTCGCGCCAGGTCTCGAAATGCGCAAAGCCGCGCTCAAGCCGCCGCGTCCGTCCGCGATCGAGCCAGACGACGCTGCGCGACAGCTTTTCAAGGAAGCGGCGGTCGTGGCTGATGAGCAGCAGCGCCGAGCGCATCGACGCGAGTTCGCTTTCCAGCCATTCGATAGCCGGAAGGTCGAGATGGTTGGTTGGCTCGTCGAGCAGCAGGATATCAGGCTGCGGCGCCAGAACACGGGCGAGGGCCGCCCGCCGCTGCTCGCCGCCCGACAGGTTCGCCGGAGTTTCGGCCCCTGTGAGGCCGAGTTCGTTCAACAGATAAAGCGCACGGTGATCGGCATCGCCGCCCTGCATTCCCGCTTCGACATAGGCAAGCGTCGTGGCGTAGCCGGAAAGATCAGGCTCCTGGGGCAGATAACGGATGGTCGCGCCTGAATCGGCGAAGCGCTCGCCCCGGTCGGCTTCCATCAGTCCGGCCGCGACCTTCAGCAGAGTCGACTTGCCCGACCCGTTGCGCCCGACCAGCGCCACGCGGTCGCCCGCCGTCACGATGAGTTCAGCGCCGTCGAGCAGCGGCGCGCCGCCGAAGGTGAGGCGAATGTCACGAAGTTGAAGCAGGGGAGCGGCCATGGCGCGCGGCTTATGCGCGATCGCCGATTTGATTGCAAAGCGGCGATTTCCGAATCCCGGATCGCGCGTTGCGTGAAACTTGTGTCACATATGGGAACTTCCGATGCTCCGCGGGCGGATGAAGTTGCGGGTTTCTGCGGATTCCATGAACCGGCATCGCGGCGTGCAACGAACTGACATGGAGTGTGACCCAAGGCGCACAGACGGATTCCCGAAACGCCGCGTTGTACAGCCACGCGCATCGAAAGCCGGACCCTGCGGGATCAGCCGCCCGCATCCAGTGAATGCGCGCATTGTGCAATTGAGGAGTCTTCCATGACGACGAATTCTCGCGCCCGTATCGCCGGGATCCTGGTCGCTTCGAGCGCGCTCTTCGCCGCGTCTAACATCGCCTATGCAAACGGACAGGGCAGCCCGATCGAGCCGGAGCCTGCACCAGCGCCGACCGTTCTTGAGCCTGCCGCGCCTGCGCCGATGGCCCCCGCCCCGGCACCGAAACGCACGTCGAACTGGTCGGGCCTCTATATCGGCGGCCATCTTGGCTATGGCTGGTCAGCGGAGAATGACGACGAGACCTTCCTCTTCGACACCGATCTCGATGGCGGCTATGGCGACACGGTCTTCACGTCGGCCGTTCCGCCGGTCAACGCGTTCGGCCCAGGCTTCTGCGGCGGCGCGGCGACCTCGACCGCGAACACCGCGTGCGATGACGATGAAGGCGGCATCGATGCCGGCCTGCGCCTTGGCTATGACTGGGACTTCGGCGGGTTTGTCCTCGGCGGCCTGATCGAGGGCAGCTACAACGACATTTCGGACAGCGTGTCGGGCTTCTCCACCACGCCGGCCTCCTACACGATGACGCGTGAACTCAACTACCTGCTCGCCGCCCGTCTGCGCGCCGGTTTCGCCTTCGACAACTTCCTGATCTACGGCACCGGCGGCTACGCCTATGGCGATGTGGACCGCACATTCACGACAACCAATACGGCGAACACGTTCACGCCGTTCAATGACGACGGCATCGACGGCTACCAGCTGGGTGGCGGCGCCGAGTACATGATCAGCGACAGCCTCAGCTTCGGCGTCGAGTATCTCTACACCGACCTGAAGGACGATGAGTATTTCGTGGCTGTCGGCCCCGGCACCGCCGATCCGGCGACCAATCCGTTCCTGCAGGACAACCCGGCGGGCACGAATATCGGCCGTTCGGACGACAGCTTTGACATCCATTCGGTGCGCGCGACGCTCAACTACCGCTTCGGCGGCTAAACGATACGTCGCCATGGAAAAGGGCCGGAGCGTCGCTCCGGCCCTTCTTCTTTTAAGGTCAGGCGGCGAAGCCCGCCTCGGTTTTCGCCTTCACCTCGTCGAGCGTGGTGCCCGGCGACAACTCCACCAGTTTCAGCGGCCCGTCTTTGACGACATCGAAAACGCACAGATCGGTGACGATGCGATTGACGACGCCCGCGCCGGTCAGCGGCAACGTGCAGCGCTTCAGCACCTTGCTCTCGCCCGCCTTGTTGGCGTGATCCATCACGACGACGACACGGCGCACGCCCGCGACGAGATCCATCGCGCCGCCCATACCCTTCACCATCTTGCCCGGGATCATCCAGTTCGCGATGTCGCCGTTCTCAGCGACTTCCATCGCGCCAAGGATGGAGAGATCGATATGGCCGCCGCGGATCATCGCGAACGAATCGGCCGATGAGAAATAGCTGCTCATCGGCAGTTCGGTGATCGTCTGCTTGCCGGCATTGATGAGGTCGGCATCGACCTCGTTGTCGCGCGGGAACGGCCCGATCCCCAGCATCCCGTTCTCCGATTGCAGCGTCACCTCGATGCCGGCCGGCACGTGGTTCGCCACCAGCGTCGGAATGCCGATGCCCAGATTGACGTAGAAACCGTCCTCAAGTTCCTGCGCGGCGCGGGCCGCCATCTCATCGCGTGTCCAGGGCATAGCTCAGGCCTCCTTGCGCGTGGTGCGCTGCTCGATGCGCTTCTCGAAGCTGCCCTGCACGAGACGCTGAACGAAGATACCGGGCGTATGGATGGCGTCGGGATCGAGCGTGCCGGTTGGCACGATCTCTTCAACTTCCGCGACCGTCACCTTGCCGGCCGTCGCCATCATCGGATTGAAGTTCCGCGCGGTCTTTCGATAGATGAGATTGCCCTCATGGTCGCCCTTCCAGGCCTTCACGATGGCGAGGTCGGCCTTCAGCGCCGTCTCCATCACATAGGTCCGCCCGTCGAACTCGCGGGTATCCTTGCCCTCGGCGATGATCGTGCCCGCGCCCGTGGCGGTGAAGAAGGCGGGGATGCCTGCCCCACCCGCCCGGATGCGTTCGGCCAGCGTGCCCTGCGGGTTGAACTCCAGCTGCAATTCGCCCGACAGATATTGCCGTTCGAATTCCTTGTTCTCGCCGACATAGGACGAGATCATCTTCGCGATCTGCCTTGTATTCAGCAGCATGCCGAGGCCGAACCCGTCGACCCCGGCATTGTTGGAAATGGCGGTGATGCCCTTCGCACCGCTGTCGCGGAGGGCGGCGATCAGGTTCTCCGGGATACCGCAGAGGCCGAAGCCGCCGGCCATCACGGTCATGCCGTCAAATGCCAGGCCGGCCAGCGCGGCTTTGGCGTCGGGATAAATCTTGGACTTGCTCATCGGACCCTCAGGGACGTGCTGCTGCTCCATAGCAGAGCACATGCCCCAAGGTAATACTCATCGACCGATGAATTAGTGAGCCTCTTTCGGCGTCTCCATCAGCTCAACCAGAACGCCGCCCATATTCTTGGGGTGGAGGAAGATGATGGGCGTGCCATGGGCGCCGATACGGGGTTCACCCAGCACGGTTGCGCCCTTGGCCTTCATCTCGTCGCGCGCGGCGATGATGTCAGGCACCTCGAAGCAGACATGATGCTGGCCGCCGGCCGGGTTCTTGGCGAGGAAATTGGCGATGGGCGACGTGTCGTCGATCGGCTCGATCAGCTCGATCTGGCTGTTGGGGCAGTCGACGAAGCACACCCAGACGCCCTGTTCCGGCATGGCGAATTTCTCGCCGATCTTCGTGGCGCCCATCAGGTCGCGATACATCGCCACCGACTTTTCAATGGAGGGCGTCGCGACGCCGATATGGTTGAGGCGACCGATGGTCATGGGGTGTCTCCGAAGCTGACATCGAGGAATGGCGGGCCTTTCCGATAGTCCAAGACGCGGCCGGTTTCCATGGGTCGCCGCGCTTGCGCCGCGCGGCCATCTGGTGAGAGTGAGCCGGCACAGAATTCAGGAGGACTCCATGGTCGTACTGGTGGAAAAGGCGGACGGCGTCGCGACGGTGACGATGAACCGGCCCGAAGCGATGAATGCATTGTCGATCGAGCTGCGTAAAACGCTGGCTGCGACCTTTGCCGCGTTGAGCGCCGATGATGATATCCGCGCCATCGTGCTGACCGGGGCGGGCGCGCGCGCCTTCACTGCCGGGCTGGACCTGAAGGAGCTGGCCTCCACGCCCGGCGCGCTCGGCGCCGCCAACCCCACCAGCGCAGCGGATGATCCGGTGCTGGCGATGGAAGCCTGCCCCAAGCCCATCATCGGCGCGGTCAACGGGGTCGCCATCACTGGCGGATTTGAAGTGGCGCTCGCCTGCGACGTGCTGATCGCCTCCACCACGGCGCGCTTTGCCGACACCCACGCGCGCGTCGGCATCCTGCCGGGCTGGGGCCTCTCTGCGAAGCTGTCGCGCACGATCGGGCTGATGCGGGCGAAGGAGCTGTCGCTTTCGGGCAATTTCCTCGATGCGAGGACGGCCTATGAATGGGGGCTGGTCAATCGCGTGGTCGAACCTGACGAACTGCTGCGCGCCGCGCAGAAACTCGCGCACGACATGGCCAGCATCGATCCGAAGACCTCGCGCGCCTACAAGAAACTGATCGACGACAGCGACAAGCTGAACGCCGGCGAGGCGCGCAAGCTGGAAACCGCGACGACCAAGGCGCTGAACGCCGCCGTCACGCCGGACTCCATCGCCCAGCGCCGCGAGCAGGTGCAGGCGCGCGGTCGTAGCCAGACATGACCCTGCCCGATTGGTGGCGGCGTCGGCTGAAGCTGCCGCTCATCGCTGCGCCGATGTTCCTGATCTCGGGGCCGGACCTCGTCATCGCCGCCTGCAAGGCCGGCGCGACGGGCTGTTTCCCGACGCCGAACGCGCGCGATACCGGCATCCTGGAGCAGTGGCTCGCCCGCATCAGCACAGAGGTGACGGATGCCGATGCGCCTTGGGCGGTGAACCTCGTCGTTCACCGCACCAACAACCGGCTGGAAGCCGACCTCGCGCTTTGCGAACGCTACCGCGCGCCCATCGTCATCACGGCGCTGGGCAGCCCGCAGGCGGTGATCGACCGTGTGCATGGCTGGGGCGGCATCGTTCTGGCCGACGTGAACTCGGTGAAGTTCGCCCAGCGCGCAGCGGCGCTTGGCGTCGACGGGCTGGTGCTGGTCGGCGCCGGCGGCCACACCGGACCCATGGCCGGCTTCGCCTTCGTGCCGGCGGTGCGCGAGTTCTTCGACGGCATCATCGTGCTGGGCGGCGGTATCACCACAGGGGGCGGCATCGCGGCCGCCCAGGCGCTGGGCGCCGATTTCGCCGCCATGGGGACGCGCTTCATCGCGACACGCGAAAGCCTCGCCAGCGACGGCTATCGCGACATGCTGGTCGCCAGCACGATCGACGATCTCGTCCTGTCGCGTGGCATCACCGGCGTACCCGCCAACTGGCTGCGGCCCTCTATCGAGGCTGCGGGGATGGACCTCGCCAGGCTGGAAGCCGATGTCGTCATCGACTTCACCGACCCCAAGGGCGATGCCCGCCGCTGGACGCAGACCTGGTCCGCCGGCCATGGGGTGGGATCGATCAAGAAGGTGGAAAGCGCGGGCGACCTCATTGCCGACCTGTCGGCGCAATATGCCGCCGCACGGCGCGCCTAATCGCGGAAGACCACCGTTTTCGTCCCGTCGATCAGCACGCGCATATCCAGATGCCAGGCGATGGCGCGGGCCAGAACGCGGCGCTCGATGTCGCGCCCCTTGCGGATCAGCGTTTCGGGCGTGTCGTGATGCGAGATGCGCTCGACATCCTGCTCGATGATCGGACCTTCATCGAGATCGGCGGTGACGTAATGCGCCGTCGCGCCGATCACCTTCACGCCGCGCTCATGCGCCTGGTGATAGGGTTTCGCACCCTTGAAGCCGGGCAGAAACGAGTGGTGGATATTGATGCAGCGCCCGCTCAGCGCCTTCGCAAGATCGTTCGACAGGATCTGCATATAGCGCGCCAGCACCACCAGATCGGCCTTTGAAGCCGCCGCAACGGCCAGGATCTCCGCCTCTTGCGCCGCCTTGGTCGCCGCCGTCACGGGCAAGTGGTGGAACGGGATGCCGTCGAAATCGAGATGGGCGTAGGTCGCGCGCGGATGGTTGGAAATGATACCGACGACGTTCATCTCCAGCTCGCCCGTTCGCCAGCGATACAGAAGGTCGGCGAGGCAGTGATCCTGCTTCGAGGCGAGCAGCAACACATTCTGTCTTTCGGCGCGGCGGCGCAGGCGCCAATCGAAGGCGAACATGCGCGCGATCTCTTCAAGACCCTCATGCACCGGATCGATGGGACCGCCTCCCGTCATGGCGAATCTGACGCGCATGAAGAACCGCCCCGTCGCCGCGTCGTCGAACTGATGCGCTTCGAGAATGTCGCAGCCGAGATCGAATAACCGGGTCGAGACCGAGGCGACGATGCCCGGCCGGCCCGGGCACGACAACGCCAGGATGTAATCGTCAGCCGTCACGACGCATGCCTCCGGCAGCAGCGCTGCCGGCGAACCAATGCGTCGGAGCGAAGAAAATGGCGGACAGGGTGAGATTCGAACTCACGGAGAGCTTTCACCCTCGCCGCATTTCGAGTGCGGTACCTTAAACCACTCGGCCACCTGTCCGCGGCCCGTTCGGGGCAAGCCCCGGCGGAAGGCGCGTCACATAGCTGAACGTCGCAGCCGCATCAACAGGGCTTTCGCGACTATTCCGGCGTCAGCCGCATCGTTGCGAAGCGCGCGCCCGGTCCCTGCGCCAGAAGCCCGGCGAGCCAGGGGCCGGCATCGGCCATGGTGCGGAGCGCATAGCTTGCATTGATCGCGAGAATGCCGGACCCGGCCATGCCCGTCACCGAGGCCGGGTCGCGCACGAACAGTTCGTAGACGGCGGCATCGCGTATGCCGGCGGCGGCAACCTCGCCCAGAAAGCGATCGGCGGCGCTGCGGTCCTTCAACGGGTACCACACGAGATAGACGCCGACGGGGAAGCGCTTCCATGCCTGACGCAGCGCTTCGGCGAGGTCGGCGAACTCGGTCGTCTTCTCGAAGGGCGGATCGATGAGAACAAGGCCGCGCCGCTCTGGCGGCGGCAGCAGGGCTTTCAGGGCGCCGTAGCCATCGCCCTCCCTCACTTTGGCGCGGGTGAAGGGGTAGAGCGTTTCGGCCAGATGACCCGCCTCTTGCAGATTGAGTTCGCAGGCGACGAGGCGATCCTGCACACGCAGCGCCTGGGCGATCATCAACGGCGAGCCGGGATAGGTCGCGAGGCCGCCATCCGGATTGGCGGCTCGAATCGCGTGAAGATAGGGCAGGAACGGCGGCGGGGTATCGGAGGCCGCAGAAAGCCGGGCGATTCCCTGCCGGTACTCCCCGGATCGCAGCGCTTCGGGCGCAGACAGATCGTAACGCCCCCGCCCGCCATGCGAATCGAGGAAAAAGAGCGGCTTTTCCTTGGTCTGGAGATAGGCGAGGACCGTCCCCAACGCTGCGTGCTTGAGCACATCAGCATGATTTCCGGCGTGAAATCCGTGCCGGTAGTTCATTTCACGAAAAATATCATTGTAAAATCAATACCTTGTCAGAATGACGGGGAATTAATGCTGAAGTCATTCCGGGGCAATGGTCCGCTTCCTATCTTCACAAGCGTCACGGAGCTCACAGCACCGGACAGCAGACTGGACGGCCGGGCCGTCCTGCACCAGAGGGAGCCCCGACCCTCGCAGGACCGCCCCGCCGTCACTGGCTCCCCCCGCCAGGTCTGTTAAATGAATACGGGGCCGGTGCCATCCCCCTCGTGCACCGGCCCCGTTTCATTTTGGGCGCACAGCCGCTGAAATCCTGACAGATAAAGCCTTAAAGAGACTCTGTTTTCCTTGACAGCCGGGGGCCTCGGCGTCTATCTGCCCGCCTCCCGGCGGACCTCCCTGAGGCCTTGGGCCGCGCGCATGCGTGGGCCGCCGATCCATTATTCAAGCGGATGCGCCCTTGGGCGCGCCGGCTTATCGAGGCGGTTTGACGATGTATGCGGTGATCAAGACGGGCGGCAAGCAGTACAAGGTCGCCCCCGGTGAAGTCGTGAAGGTTGAGCTCCTGAAGGGCGATGCCGGCACGAAGGTGCAGTTCGGCGAAGTGCTGCTGTTCGGCAATGGCGAAGGCGTGTCGAAGGTCGGCGTGCCGTTCCTGTCGGGCGCGTCGGTGGAAGGCGAGATCGTCGACCACGGCCGTAACGACAAGATCCTCGTCGTGAAGAAGAAGCGCCGCCAGAACTACCGCCGCAAGAACGGCCACCGCCAGCACTTCACGCGCGTGAAGATTCTGTCGATCGCCGCCTGAGAGATTTGAGAGTTTAGGAGAGCACCATGGCTCACAAGAAAGCAGGCGGTTCATCCCGCAACGGTCGTGACTCGGCAGGCCAGCGCCTTGGCGTGAAGCTGTTCGGCGGCCAGGTCGCCGTCCCCGGCAACATCATCCTGCGTCAGCGCGGCACGCGTTGGCACGCCGGTGAAGGCGTCGGCATGGGCACGGACCACACGCTTTACGCCCTCAATGAAGGCGCCGTGACGTTCAAGAAGGGCTGGAAAGACCGTCAGTTCGTCTCGATTACCCCGGTAAAGGCCGAAGCGGCCGAATAAGGCGCGTTCCATATAGGGGCCGCCGGACTAGGGCGGCCCAGCCAGCGAGGGAGATGGTCCGCCATCTCCCTTTTGTTTTGCCCTCGCGCCAACCAACGTCCTTGGGGGACATGTCATGAGCGCGGTTCTGGAAAAGCCCGTCACCTTCCCGCCCCAGCCGGCCTACGACGCCGGCACGCTGGCGCTCAAAGGCGCGCGCGTCATGTTGCGCCGTCCGCTGAAATCGGACGCCGGGGACGTGTTCAACGGCATGAACGACTTTGACGTGGTGAAGAATCTCAGCCGCGCGCCCTGGCCCTACACGCTGCATGACGCGGCGGTCTGGCTGGACAGCATTGAAAACGCAGGGCCGCAACGCACCGCCTACCCTTTCGCCATTGTAACTGGTGGGCGTCAGGTCGGGACGGTAGGCATCACCAACCACGGTGAAACGGTCGAGCTGGGCTACTGGATCGGACGGGACTCGTGGGGCCGTGGCCTCGCCACGGAGGCTGCGCGCCTTGCCGTCGCCTTTGCCTTCACCCATCTGAAGCTTGAGGAACTCGAAGCCGGTCACTTCGTTGACAACGCGGCGTCTGGCCGCGTGTTGGAGAAGCTCGGTTTCACCTACACACATAATGTCGCAAGAACTTCAAAGGCCCGCGATTGCGACGTCGACTGCCGCATGATGATCCTGCCGCGCACGAGCTTCGCGGCAGACCAGAACGACAGCGAAGGAGGAACGGACCATGGCGGTTGAATACGCCCCGAGACCCCTGCCCGTCGCCGGGAACCTGGCGACGAAAAGACTTGTCCTGCGCCCGTTCCGCCTCAGCGACGGCCCGGCCGTGGAGCGCATGGCCGGCGACTTTGACGTCGCCAAGATGCTGGATGTGGTTCCCTATCCCTATCCCGAAGGGGCGGCCGCCAAGTGGATCGCCACGCATGACGAGGCCCGCGCCGCCAACCAGGAATGGCCGTTCGCGATCGAGAGGGACGGTGAACTGACGGGCTGCGTCGGGCTCAACCGCGAAAGCGACGGGCTGCTGCATCTTGGCTATTGGGTGGGCCAATCCTTCTGGGGCCACGGCATCGCAACCGAAGCGGCGCGCGCGGCGCTCGCCTTCGCGTTCGACGAGCTTGGCGAGAGCGAAGTGAAGTCGGGCCATTACGCCGATAACCACACCTCGGGCCGGGTCATGACCAAGCTCGGCTTCCGTTACGCCAAGGAGAGCATGCGCTTCTCCAAGGCGCGCGGACACGCCGTGCGGTTCCTGGATACGCGCCTCAAGCGCGAGAATTTCAGGAGATAGACTTAACGGCGGCGGCGGCCCGGGATGGGGCCGCCGCCTTTGCCGTGCTAGAGCCTCGCCATGAAGTTCCTCGATCAGACCAAGATTTATGTGAAGGCCGGCGATGGCGGAAACGGCGCCGTGTCGTTCCGGCGCGAAAAATTCATCGAATATGGCGGCCCCGACGGCGGTGACGGCGGCAAGGGCGGCGATGTGTGGATCGAGGCCGTCGACAACCTCAACACCCTGATCGACTACCGTTACCAGCAGCATTTCCGCGCCGGTCGCGGCACCAACGGGATGGGCCGCCAGCGCTCCGGCCCCGGCGGCGCCGACATCACGCTGAAGGTTCCCGTCGGCACCGAAGTGCTGGACGAGGACGGCGAAACCCAGCTCCACGACTTCACCTTCGCCGGTGAAAAACTGCTCTTCATGCGCGGCGGCAATGGCGGCTTCGGCAACGCGACGTTCAAGTCGTCGACCAACCGGGCGCCCCGTCACGCCAATCCCGGCCAGACGAACGAGGAGCGCACCATCTGGCTGCGCCTGAAGCTGATCGCCGACGCCGGCCTTGTCGGCCTGCCCAATGCCGGCAAGTCGACCTTCCTCGCCGCCACCAGCGCCGCAAAGCCCAAGATCGCCGATTACCCCTTCACGACGCTGGCGCCCCAACTCGGCGTCGTCGCCATCGACGGCGCGGAGTTCGTGCTGGCCGACCTGCCCGGCCTTATCAAGGGCGCGCATGATGGTGTCGGCCTCGGTGACCGTTTCCTGGGCCATATCGAACGCTGCCGCGTAGTGCTGCATCTCATCGACGGCACCGAGAGCGCCATCGTGAAGGCCTACCGCACCATCCGCCGCGAACTGGAACTGTACGGCCAGGGCCTCGCCGAAAAGCCCGAGATCATCGGCCTCAACAAGACCGATGCGCTCACCCCGGCCGAGGTGAAGAAGAAGATCGCAGCGCTGGAAAAGGCGAGCGGCGCGAAAGTCTTCGCCCTCTCCGGCGCGACCGGCGACGGCGTGAAGACCGTGCTGCGCGACATGGCGCGCCGCATCGGGCTTGCGACCCGCGCCGAAGAGGCGGCGGCCGAACCTGCCGGCCCCTGGCGTCCGTGAGCGCCCGGCTTTCAGACGCGCGCCGCATCGTCATCAAGATCGGCTCGTCGACCCTGGTCTCGCCTGAAGGCGAGCCCAAACGCGCGTGGCTGGCCGGCCTCGCCGCCGATATCGCAGACCTGAAAGCACGCGGCGCGGAGGTGATCGTCGTCTCGTCCGGGGCGATCGCGCTGGGCCGGCGCCGCCTGAAACTCAGCCCCGGCGCGCTGCGCCTCGAAGAAGCGCAGGCCGCCGCCAGCGTCGGTCAGATCGCCCTCGCTGAAGCCTGGACCGAAGCGCTCGCCGCAAAGGGCCTGACCGCCGCGCAAATTTTGCTCACGCTCGACGACACCGAAGAGCGCCGCCGCTACCTCAACGCCCGCGCCACAATCGGCGCGCTGCTGGGGCTCAGCGCCGTGCCGGTCATCAACGAGAACGACACGGTCGCCACCGCCGAAATCCGTTTCGGCGACAATGATCGCCTGGCGGCGCGCGTCGCCGCGATGACCGGCGCGGACTGCCTTGTCCTTCTCTCCGATATCGACGGCCTCTACACCGACAATCCGGTGAAGAACGCCGATGCGACGTTCCTGCCCGAGATCGCCGAGATCACGCCCGAGATCGAGGCGATGGCCGGACGTCCGGGCAGCGACATGGGTTCGGGCGGCATGATCACCAAGCTGCTGGCCGCCAAGATCGCGACTGCCGCCGGATGCCACATGGCGATTGCGCTCGGTCAGATCGAGCGCCCGCTTCAGGCTCTCGCAAATGGCAGCCGCGCCACCTGGGTGCTGGCGAAATCCAATCCCGCCGCCGCGCGCAAGCAATGGATTCTGGGCGCGCTGAAACCCGCCGGGACGCTTTCCATCGACGCCGGAGCGGAAGCCGCGCTGCGCGGCGGCAAGAGCCTGCTGCCCATCGGCGTCACCGCCGTCACCGGCGATTTCGAACGCGGCGATGCGGTGATCGTGCGGAACGCGACGGGCGCTGAAATCGCGCGCGGTCTCGTCGCCTATGAGGCCGACGAAGCCCGCCGCCTGATCGGTCGCCGCTCCGGCGAGATCGAGGCGGTGCTCGGCTATGCCGGCCGCGCCGCGATGATCCACCGCGACGATCTGGTGGTGCTATAGTCATCCCATGAACGCGCCGGCCAGCATCACCGACACGGCCGCCCTGATGACCGGGATGGGCACGCGTGCGCGCGCCGCCGCCGCCCGGCTGGCCGGTACGAGCGCGGACCAGCGCACCCGCGCGCTGGTGGCGATAGCCGATGCCATCCGCGCCGCTGCGCCCGGCATCCTCGCCGCCAATCAGGCCGACATGGCGCGCGCCGGCGATCTCAGCGGCGCGATGCGCGACCGGCTGATGCTGGATGCGAAGCGCATCGCGGCGATGGCCGACGGCGTCGCCGCCATCGCCACCATTCCCGATCCGCTGGGTACGGTGATCGCCGAATGGTCACAGCCCAACGGCCTGAAATTTGCCCGCGTGCGCGTGCCCATCGGCGTAATCGGCATCGTCTATGAGAGCCGCCCCAATGTGACGGCGGATGCGGGCGCGCTGACGCTGCGCTCCGGCAACGCCGTGATCCTGCGCGGCGGCTCGGAGAGCCTCGACAGCAGCCGCGCCATTCACGCCGCGATGATCACCGGTCTGAAAGCGGCCGGCCTTCCCGAAGATGCGATCCAGCTCGTGCCAAGCTCCGACCGCGCCGCCGTCGGCGCAATGCTGACGGGTCTGAACGGCACGCTGGATGTCATGATCCCGCGCGGCGGCAAGAGCCTGGTCGCCCGTGTGCAGGCCGAAGCGCGCGTGCCTGTGCTGAGCCATCTGGAAGGCCTCAACACCACCTATATTCACGCCGCTGCCGATCCGGTGAAAGCGCGCGCCATCGTGCTGAACGCGAAGCTCCGCCGCACGGGCGTCTGCGGCTCGACCGAGACGGTGCTGATCGACTCATCGATCGCGGCGACACTGGGGCGCGACGTCGTTGCAGATCTTCTCAACGCCGGATGCGAGGTGCGCGGCGACACGGCGGTCCGCACACTCGACCCGCGCGTGATCGCGGCGAACGATGCCGACTGGAACACCGAATTTCTCGACGCCATCGTCGCGGTGCGCACGGTCGCCGGCCCGGAGGAAGCCATCGCCCATATCGCCCGGCACGGCACAAGGCACACCGACGCCATCGTCACCGAGAGCGCCGCGGTGGCGGAGTATTTCCTCGGCGCCGTCGACAGCGCCATCGTGCTGTGGAACGCCTCCACCCAGTTCGCCGATGGCGGCGAGTTCGGCTTCGGCGCCGAAATTGGAATCGCCACCGGCAAGCTGCACGCGCGCGGGCCGGTAGGCGCGGCGGAACTCACGACCTACAAGACCATCGTGCGCGGCACCGGCCAGACACGGCCCTGACAGGCGAACGGGCCGCCAGAACCGGCGGCCCGTCCTCGAATATCCCTGCGGCCGCTCAGCCCTTTTTGCAGGACGCCTCGACCTTTTCTTCCGCCGCATTCTCCGCGTCCAGGAACGCTCTCAGGCGGGTACGGAAGCCTTCATTGTCGGCCTTGGGGTCGACGCCCGTCTTCTTGACGCCATTTTCGACATCGCTCGCCGAGCCTTTCCCATCAACACGCGCGGCCAGATAGATCGTCTGATCTTCCGAATTCAGCGCGCCGGCCAGCGTGCTGGCGACACAGCCGCAGTCATAGCGATCGGCGCCGAGGCGGCCGTTCTTTCCCCCGGCTTCACACTGCGCCTTTACCTTGGTCTCGAACGCCGAAGATCCGCAGGCCGAAAGCGCAAGGCCCGCACCGATGACAGCCAGAACGCCAAACTGAACGCGACGCATACCGATCTCTCCCCAATGGCTACGTTGAGCCTGACGGGTTTGCGGATTCGGCCGCTCCGCGACAATCCAATCGCGGACCGATGAGGCGAATGGCCGCGATCCGGGCTGGCGGCCGTTGCCCCCATTGTTTGACAAACAGGCGGCTGTGGGTCACCCATGAGGCTGTAATCTCCATTTCGAGCATAAAGCCGCCTCACCGATGCCCCGCCTTCTCACGCGCGCCTCCGCGCCGCCGCAGCGGCTGCGCGTGGGATTGTTCGGCGGATCGTTCAACCCGCCGCACGAGGGCCATCGCCATGCGAGCCTCATCGCTTTGCGCAGGCTGAAGCTGGACGCCGTGTGGTGGCTAGTGACGCCGGGCAATCCGCTGAAAGATCCGCGCGGCCTCGCGCCGCTGGCGCAGCGCCTGAAGGCGGCGGTCGATATCGAGAACCACCCCGGCATCCACGTGACGACGCTGGAAAGCGAGTTGGGCACCCGCTTCACAGCCGATACGCTGCGCGTGCTTGTGCAGCGCTTTCCGGCGATCAATTTCGTGTGGATCATGGGCGCCGACAACCTCGCCACCATCCACAAATGGCGCGACTGGCAGGATATCTTCCGCACGATGCCCATCGTCGTGGTGGCCCGCCCTGGCTATGCGATGAAGGCGCTGGCCTCGCCCGCCGCCAGGCTGTTCGCATCCGCGCGCCTAGCTTCCTCCGATGCCGAGCTGCTGCCCTTCCGGAAAGCGCCCGCATGGACCTATCTGGACGAAAGGCTCGACCCGACCTCGTCCACCGCGATCCGCGCGCGCGGCCTTTGGCCCGTCGGCGGGGCGTGATAGTCTGACCGCCACGATTGAACGCAAGGATCGCTGCCCTGACCGCCAAGAAAACGCCTGCCGCCAAGAAGAAGGCCGCAATCAAGAAAGCCGCGCCGGCGCCCGGCACCACCAAAACCGCCGAACGCAAGGCCAAGCGCGCCGCCAAGGCCGCTGCCGAGCCTGACGCCAGGAAGGCCGCGCCCAAGACCAAGGCGGCGAAGAAGCCTGCCGGCCCGCGCCCGTTCGAAAAACTGCTCAAAGCCGTTCTGGCCCAGCTCGACGACGACAAGGCCGAGGAGATCGTCTCGATCGACCTGGAAGGCCGTGCCGACTACGCCGACGTCATGGTGGTCGCCTCGGGCCGCTCGGCCCGTCATGTCGCCTCCATCGCCGACCACCTCGCCGAGAAGGTGAAGGCGGACGGTTACGGCCGCGCCATCGTGGAAGGCGAAAAGACCGGCGACTGGGCGATCATCGATTGCGGCGACGTGGTCGTGCATGTCTTCCGCCCGGAAGTCCGCAGCTTCTATGACCTGGAAGCGATGTGGAACGCCGGGGCCGAACACCGCGCCCAGGCCGGCTGAGGCCTTGAGGTTTCTGCTGCTCGCAGGCGGCCGCGCCGCCTCGGCGCCGGAAACCGCGTCGGCGGCGGATTACCTGAAACGGGCGAGCCTGGCGGGCAGGAAGATTGGCCTGAAAGAGGCCAGCCTCATCGAAATCGACGAGCGCAAAGCGAACTGGCTGGAGGCCGTGCCCAGGGGCGGCGTTCTGGCGGCGCTGGACGAGCGGGGCACGAACGCCTCCTCAGCGGAAATCGCAGCCTGGCTCCGCAAGCACCTCGACGGCGGAATTCCGGCCCTGGCGCTCGCCATCGGGGCGGCAGATGGCCTGCCAGCCCCGGTCAAGGCCGCGGCGCGCGAGACTTTCGCCTTCGGGCGGGCGACCTGGCCGCATATGATGGTGCGGGTGATGGCCGCCGAACAGATTTACCGGGCAGTCACTATCCTCACCGACCATCCCTATCACCGGGTTTGAGGCCGAAACGCCACAGGATCGGGGTGACACGTTGCCGCCCCATTCCTGGGTATTCTTGAAACCCATCATTCCAGAGTCGCCATGACCGCCGCCCGCCGCCCCCGTCCCATCGTGCTCGCCATCCTGGATGGCTGGGGCCATAGCGAGCGCCGCGAGGACAACGCCCTCGTCGCCGCCAATATTCCGAACTATCGCGCGATGCTGGCCGAAGGGCCGTGGAGCTTCCTCGCGACCAGCGGCCCCTCGGTCGGCCTGCCGCCGGGCCAGATGGGAAATTCCGAAGTCGGGCACATGAATATCGGCGGCGGCCGCATCGTGCTGCAGGAGCTGGACCGTATCGGTAACGCCATCGCCGACGGCACGCTCGCCACCAACCCTGTGCTGAGCGACGTGATTGCCAAGACCAAGGCTGCCGGCGGCGCGCTGCACATTCTCGGCCTGCTGTCGCCGGGCGGCGTCCACAGCCACCAGGATCACATCGTCGCCCTTGCCAGAGCCGGCGCGGCTGCGGGGCTGAAAGTTTGGCTGCATCCCTTTTTCGACGGCCGCGACGTGCCGCCTAAAAGCGCGCTGGAATTCATCCCGGAGGTGCGCGCCGCGTTGGCCGGCACCGATGGCGTTGCATTCGGCACCGCCGGCGGACGCTTCTACGCCATGGATCGCGACAAGCGCTGGGAGCGCGTGTCGCTCGCCTATGACGCGATGGTCGACGCCAGGGGTCCGCATTTCGCGTCGCCGGAAGCCGCCGTCGAAGCGGCCTATGCCGAAGACATCACCGACGAGTTCGTGCTGCCCGCCGTGATCGACGGCTATGCCGGCATGAAGGACGGCGACGGCGTCATCATGGCGAACTTCCGCGCCGACCGTGCGCGTCAGATCATGACCGCGCTGATCGATCCCGCCTTCGACAGCTTCGCCCGTGCGCGCACCGTCGCCTTCGCCGCAAAGGCAGGCGTCGCGGAATACTCAAAGGCCATCGCGGCGCTGATGCCCTCGCTCTACGCGCCGGAAGACGTGCCGCATGCGCTGGGCGAAGTGCTGGCGAATGCTGGCCTGAAGCAGCTCCGCATCGCTGAGACCGAGAAATACGCTCACGTCACCTTCTTCTTCAACGGCGGGCGCGAGACGGTGTTCGAGGGTGAGGAGCGCATCCTTATTCCGAGCCCCAAGGTGAAGACCTACGACCTGAAGCCCGAGATGAGCGCGTTCGAGATGACCGACGCGCTGGTGGAGGCCATCGGCTCGGGCAAGTTCGATGTCATTGTCGTCAACTACGCCAATCCTGACATGGTCGGGCATTCCGGCATCCTCAGCGCGGCCGTGAAGGCGGTGGAGGCTGTCGATCTCTGCCTTGGCCGCGTGCGCGATGCTGTGGTGAAGGCGGGCGGACTGATGCTCGTCACCGCCGATCACGGCAATGTCGAGCAGATGAAGGATCCCGTCACCGGCGAACCGCACACCGCGCACACGACCTTCGATGTGCCGCTGGTGATGGTGAACGCGAAGGTGCTGGCGAAGCCGGTGACGCTCGCCAAGGGCAAGCTCGCCGATATCGCCCCGACCATCCTGGACCTGATGGGCCTGCCCAGGCCCGCCGAGATGACCGGCCACTCGCTGCTGAACGGTGCGGAGGCGATCCGCGGTGCGGCTTAGCGGCGTCCTCGCGCTTGCCCTCCTGATCGGCGGCCCCGCGCTCGCCGAAGAGGCCGCGCCTGCGCGCACGCCGGAAGAACTGAAGCGCCTGCAGGACGAGATCGCCGCGACCGCCCAGCGCCGTGCCGAAGACGACGCGGAACGCAGGGCGCTGTCCGCCGAACTGCAGACGCTGCGCGCCGAGTCGGCTGAACTCGCCAGTGAAGTGCAGACGCTGGAAAGCGACCTGACGCAGACCGAGGCGCGCATCGCCGAACTGAGCGGGCGTGACGAAGAACTGATGGCCGCCCTCGACCAGCGCCGCGACCGGATTGCGCCGCTGCTGGGCGCGCTGCAGCGCCTGCGCCGCGATCCCCCGCCTGCCCTCGCCGTCTCGCCCGACGATGCCGCCGCCGCCGCCCGTGGCGCGATGATGATCGCGACCATCGCCGCAAAGCTGGAAACCGAAGCGACCGCGCTTGCCGCCGACCTCTCGGAACTCGGCCGCACCCGCGCCAGCCTTACCGCCGAGCGCGACACGGCGAAGCTGCGCCAGGCCGAGATCGAGACGCGCAATACGGAACTCGCCGGTCTCATCGAGCGCCGCCAGGCGACGGTCACCCGCCTCGCCGACGGCGTTCTGGGCGCCGATACGCAAATTGCGCAACTCGAAGCGCGCACTGCCGACATGACGGAACTCATGGCCTGGCTTGAGGAAAACGAACCGCGCGCAAACAGCCCCGCCGCCGAAGCCGCCAGCGGCCCGGTACAGGTCGGCGTCAGCGAGGCCGCTTTCTCGGGCGCCAAGGGCCGTCTGCGCTGGCCGGCCGCCGGCACGCTCGCGGCAGCCTATGGCGAAACCGGCGAGGGTGGGCGCGCCACCCAGGGCGTGAAGCTTTCGGTCCGCGCCGACGCGCAGATCACCGCGCCTGCGGATGGCGAAATCGTGTTTGCAGGGCCGTTCCAGGGCTATGGGCAGCTATTGATCCTTAATCCCGGCGAGGGCTACTTTGTTCTGATCGGCGGATTGGCGAAGCTCGAGGCGGCGCAAGGCCAGCATGTCCTGGCTGGTGAGCCGCTGGGACGCGGACCAGCCGCCGGCGAAACCGGCAAGGCGTCGATCTATATCGAGCTTCGCCGCAATGGCGTGCCGGTGGACCCGGCGAAATGGTTCGAGCCTGCGGGCGCGAACGGTTGAACGTATGGCGTTCGGGGTGCGTTACACCCCGGTTGGAAGACGAGGCGTTTTCAAGATGAAGAGCACCTTTCTCGCCGGTTTGATGGGCATGACTGCAGGCGTCGCCGCGACGGCGCTGATGGTCAATTTCGGCCATGTCGAGGCGAGTTCCGAGACCTACCGTCAGCTCAACCTGTTCGGCGATGTCTTCGAACGCGTCCGCGCCAACTATGTCCGCGAAGTCGAAGACGCGGACCTCGTGAAATTCGCCATCAACGGCATGCTCACCTCGCTCGACCCGCATTCGAGCTACATGGACGCCAAGGACTTCACCGACATGCAGGTGCAGACCCGCGGCGAGTTCGGCGGCGTCGGCATCGAAGTCACCATCGAGAATGACTACGTGAAGGTCATCTCGCCGATCGACGACACGCCCGCTTCGCGCGCCGGCATCAAGGCGGGCGACTTCATCACCCATATCGACGGCATGCAGATCCGCGGCTTCACGCTGAACCAGGCGGTGGAGAAGATGCGCGGCGCGGTCGGCACCGACGTGAACCTCACCATCGCGCGCCCCGGCGTCGACAAGCCGCTCGACTTCAAGCTCCAGCGCGCGCTCGTCCGCGTCGACAGCGTGAAGTATCGCGTGGAAGGCGGCGACATCGGCTATATCCGCATCTCGTCCTTCAACGAGCAGACCGAGAGCGGCGTCGCTGCGGCCTTCGCGGCGATCAACAAGGAAGCCGGCGGCAACCTGAAGGGCTATGTCCTCGATCTGCGCAACAATCCGGGCGGCCTGCTCGACCAGTCCATCTCGGTGTCGGACGCCTTCCTCGACCGCGGCGAGATCGTCTCGACCCGCGGCCGCGACCCGCAGGATGTCCAGCGCTACACCGCGCGCTCGGGCGACGACACCAATGGCAAGCCGGTGGTGGTGCTGGTCAACGGCGGCTCGGCCTCGGCCAGCGAAATCGTCGCCGGCGCGCTGCAGGATCAGGGCCGCGCCACGGTCATCGGTACGCTCTCCTTCGGCAAAGGCTCGGTCCAGACCATCATCCCGCTCGGTTCGGGCGAAGGTGCGCTGCGCCTGACGACGGCGAAATACTACACGCCGTCGGGCCGCTCGATTCAGGCCCACGGCATCGAGCCGGATTGGGAAATTCACATGAAGCCCAAGGATTCGGACGAGGAGAAGGAAATCGAGAGCCGCCGCCGCTCGGAAGCGAGCCTGCCCGGCCATCTCGACGGCGAAGCGGCCGATGGCCCGGCGGAGCCGCGCACCCTCGGCGTCGTCTACCCGGCCGCCGGCGACAAGACGGAAGACTTCCAGCTCGACTACGCGCTGAAGTTCGTCCGCAACGGCATGAAGCCGCTGGGCATCGAGCAGAAGAAAGTGGTCGCCGCCGCGCCCGATGCGCCGACCGATCCGCTGGCCCCGACCAACCCGCAATAGGCGGCGGACCAGTTCAAAGCCTTTGGAACGGGCGGCGCGGCGAGCGCCGCCCGTTCGCTGTTAATCTCCGTAAACCCGCCGTTAACCGCGCCCGCGCGATGGTCCAGCCATGGCCGTTTCGGCGATCCTCAAAGGCGTGCGCCTGCCGCGCCGGACTGTGCGGCCGCGCCCGATGCCGGCGCGCGTGCGCGTCTCTGCGCTTGCCTGGGCTGTCGCCGTCATTGCGCTCGTGGCCGTCGCGGCCTCAAGCCTCTCCGGTGGAACGGTCGGCGCCAGCGCGCTCGTCACCACCGGCAAAGCCGTCGCCGCCGAGCCGGCCCATCCGGTCGAGACCGTCCGTCCTCTCGCCGATCCCGCCAGCTATCGCCGCGCGGCGCCGCCGCCCGATGGCCGCCCGCGCGTCGCCGTCATCGTACGCGGCCTTGGTCTTTCGGCGCGCGTCACGGCCGCCGTGATCGCAGACCTTCCGCCTGACATCACGCTCGCGCTTAGCGCCTATGGCCGCGACCTGCAGACGGATGCCGATGCCGCGCGGGCCGACGGGCACGAAGTCTTTCTCGATATCCCCGTCGAGCCGCAGGGCTATCCCGCCAATGACGCCGGGCCGCAGGCGCTGCTGACCTCGCTGTCGGCGGCCGAGAACGCGCAGCGCCTGGAATGGTCGATAGCGCGCTTCACCGGTTATCCCGGCCTCGTCTTCGCAGCGGGCAGTCCTGCGCTGGAAGATGCGGCGACCATGGCGCCACTGTTCGACAAGGCAGGCCCCGGCGGCCTCATCTGGGCGCATGCCGGCGCCAAGGGTTTTGACGGCGCGCGCGTCGAAACCGCGGCAGCAGCCGTCACGCTGCCCGCCGGCGCGTCGCCCGCCGACGCCGACGCCGCGTTCGAGCGGCTGGAGGCGCTGGCGCGCAAATCCGGCACAGCGCTCATCATCGTCAGCCCTGCTCCGGCGACTCTGGCGCGCCTGAAAATCTGGACAGCCAGCCTCGAGGACAAGGGGCTGGTTCTCGCCCCCGCCAGCGCGCTCGCCGTCGCGCCCGCCTCGTGAGCAAGGACGCCGCACACCTGCCCTATCGGCCTTGCGTCGGCGTCATGCTGACCGACGGAAACGGCCGCGTCTTCGTCGGCAGCCGCCTCGATCGCGAGGCGGGCGAGGCCTGGCAGATGCCGCAGGGCGGCATCGACAAAGGCGAAGACCTGGAAGCAGCGGCCCGCCGCGAACTCTTCGAGGAGACCGGCATCCAGTCGATCGAGATCATCGCCGAGAGCCAGGACTGGCTGACCTACGACCTGCCGCCGCATCTGCTGGGCAAGGCGCTGAAAGGCAGATATCGCGGCCAGACCCAGAAATGGTTTCTGGCCCGCTTCACCGGCAAGGACAGCGAAATCCGGCTGGACCTGCACGAGCCGGAGTTCGAGACGTGGAAATGGGCAGCGGTGGACGACCTGCCGATGCTGATCGTCCCCTTCAAGAAGGCGCTGTATGAGGCGCTGGTCGCCGAGTTCGGCGACCGCGTGAAGGCGCTCGCGACGCCTTAGGCGGCGCGGGCCATCGGAACGCCGCCACGGCCGGCGGCGCGCGCTTCGGCCTTCATGGCGTGGCGATTTTTGAACTTCACAGCCGCCCAGATGAGCTTTGACGCTCCCCGGGCGATCCAGCCGCGCGGCTTCATCCCGATGGCGATGGCCACCATGCCGATGGCGCGCTGCAGATGCTGGGGACGCCACACGCGCAGCAGTCGCGTCTCATACGCCTTCGCGCACGCCTTGCGGTCATACGGGTCGACCCCGATGCGCTCGATCGGCGTGTTGGCGCAGTAATAGGCGTAGGCGAGCTCGTCATCCTCGGCCTCGCCAAGGCGGCCGGCGGCGATCTTGAGCTTGCGCCACAGGCTCATGTTCGGCTGCGCCAGCTGCAGATCGTAGAAGAGCTTCCAGTGGCGCATCTCGTCGCCCGCGATATGCGAGACGACCTGCTTCAGGACCGGCTCGTTCGTCGCGTCGCGCAGCGCCGAGTAATAGGAGGTGGTGCCCGATTCCACGACGCAGCGGGCGATCAGCTCGCCCCGGCGCGAGCCGCGCACCGAGCCGACGGAGCCTTCGAAATGCGGCGGCGTATAGCCCGCGCGGAACGCGGCGAATGTCTTTTCAAAGTCGAAGGTCGGATCGGCCAGCTTCACCCAGCGGGCCAGTGCGTCGCCGTGCTGCGTCTCCTCGCGGCCCCACTGCTCGAACGTCTCGTGCAGTTCGGCATCGTCCGGGAAGACGGCCTTCAGGTACCCGACATAGTCCGGCGCATTATATTCGACGACCGAGGCGGCTTTCACCGCCATCAGCAGATCGAGATCGACCTTGCTGGGATCGAACCGCTCCCACGCGATGTCGTCGAGCGTCCAGCCCGCTTTCGTCATGTGGCACTTCCTTGCGCCGCTCGTTGGCGGCCACCCCAATTGCGGCCTACCCTGCCACAAAATGACAGAGGTTTGAAGCCCGCAGAAGTTAACGCGGACCCCAATTCCCGTGTTCCCGGAATGGGTTAGAGGTTAACGCGGCCTAGTTGAGCAGCGCGCGGACCTGGCGAAGCTGATCCAGCGCCTCGGACGCGCGGTTTTTCGCGCGATCGTCCTTGGCGTCCGCCACGTCTTCCTCAAGGTTCTTGATGCGGCCGTCGAGATCGGCGGCGTTCAGGTCCTCGAAGGGCATCGCCTCTTCGGCGAGCAGCGTCAGGCCGGCCGGCGTGACCTCGGCGAGGCCGCCGCGGACGAAAATCCGCATATCGCCGTCCTCGCTGCCCTTCACCTCGACCAGGCCCGTACGGACGATCGAGATGAGCGGCGCGTGACCGGCCAGCACGCCGAAATCGCCTTCGACGCCCGGCACCACCACCTGCTCGGCATGGGCCGAGTAGAGCAGCCTTTCCGGGCTGACGAGATCGAACTGGAACTTCTCGGCCATAGGGTTTGGTCCTTAGGCGGCTTCGGCGGCCAGCTTTTCGGCCTTCTTCACGGCGTCTTCGATCGTGCCGACCATGTAGAACGCCTGCTCCGGCAGGTGGTCGTACTCGCCCTTGCAGACGGCGTCGAACGAACGGACCGTGTCTTCGATCGAGACCAGCACGCCCGGGAAGCCGGTGAAGACTTCGGCGACGTGGAAGGGCTGCGACAGGAAGCGCTGGATCTTGCGCGCGCGCGCGACGGTCAGCTTGTCCTCTTCCGACAGCTCGTCCATGCCCAGAATGGCGATGATGTCCTGCAGCGACTTGTACTTCTGCAGGATCTGCTGGACCTGACGGGCCACGCGGTAGTGCTCTTCACCGACGATCCGGGGGTCGAGCATGCGCGAGGTGGAGTCGAGCGGGTCCACCGCCGGGAAGATGCCGAGCGCCGCGATGTCGCGGTTGAGCGTGGTGGTCGCATCGAGGTGCGCGAACGAGGTGGCCGGCGCAGGGTCGGTCAAGTCGTCGGCAGGCACGTAAATGGCCTGCACCGAGGTGATCGAGCCCTTCGACGTCGTGGTGATGCGCTCCTGCATCGCGCCCATGTCGGTCGCGAGCGTCGGCTGGTAACCCACGGCCGAAGGAATACGGCCGAGCAGCGCCGACAGCTCCGAACCCGCCTGCGTGAAGCGGAAGATGTTGTCGACGAAGAACAGCACGTCCTGGCCTTCATCGCGGAATTCTTCCGCGACGGTCAGGCCCGTGAGGGCCACGCGGGCGCGGGCGCCCGGCGGCTCGTTCATCTGGCCGAACACGAAGGCGCACTTCGAACCTTCGCCGCCGCCATGCTTGTTCACGCCCGACTCGATCATCTCGTGATAGAGGTCGTTGCCTTCGCGCGTGCGCTCGCCGACGCCGGCGAACACCGAATAGCCGCCGTGGGCTTTCGCGATATTGTTGATGAGCTCCTGGATCAGCACGGTCTTGCCGACGCCGGCGCCGCCGAACAGGCCGATCTTGCCGCCCTTCGCATACGGCGCCAGCAGGTCGACGACCTTGATGCCGGTGACGAGGATCTGCGCTTCCGTCGACTGCTCGGTGAACTTCGGCGCTTCGGCGTGAATCGGGCGGCGCTTCTCGGCCTTGACCGGACCGGCTTCGTCGATCGGCTCGCCGATCACCGACATGATGCGGCCGAGCGTCGCCGGGCCGACAGGCACGGTGATCGCGTTGCCGGTGTCGGTCACTTCCTGACCGCGCACGAGGCCTTCGGACGAGTCCATCGCGATGGTGCGGACGGTCGATTCGCCGAGATGCTGGGCGACTTCCAGAACGAGGCGGTTGCCGCCGTTCGTCGTCTCGAGCGCGTTCAGAATGGCCGGCAGATGGCCGTCGAACTGCACGTCGACGACGGCGCCGATGACCTGGGAAATACGTCCGGTGACGTTGGTGCTCATTGTTTCGTCCTCAAATTCCCTAAAGCGCTTCCGCGCCCGAGATGATCTCGATCAGTTCCTTGGTGATCATCGCCTGACGGGTCCGGTTGTACTGGATCGTCAGCTTGTCGATCACGTCGCCCGCATTGCGCGTGGCGTTGTCCATGGCCGTCATCTGCGCGCCGAAGAACGACGCGGCGTTCTCCAGCATGGCGCGGAAGATCTGCACCGCGACGTTGCGCGGCAGCAGGTCGGCGAGAATTTCGCTCTCGTCCGGCTCGTAGGTGTAGATCGCGCCCTTCAGATCGACGGTGGGCGCGGTGTCCGACACCTTCACTTCCGCCGGGATCAGGCGCTGCATGGTCGGGATCTGCGCGATCACCGACTGGAAGCGCGAATAGAAGATCGTCGCGACGTCGAACTCGCCCGCCTCGTACATGTCGAGCACGCGCGCCGCGATCTCGTGCGCGGTGGCGAAGCCGACGGCCTTCACGCCGCCCAGCTCGATCGTGTCGAGGATGTTCTTGCCATAGTCACGGCGGAGCGCGTCGCGGCCCTTGCGGCCGATGGCGAGGATTTTCACCTGCTTGCCTTCGGCCGTGAGCTTCGCGATGTGCTGGCGCGCCAGCTTGGAGATGTTGGCGTTGAAGCCGCCCGCGAGGCCGCGGTCGGAGGTCGCGACGATCACCAGATGAACGTCATCGCGGCCGGTGCCGGCCAGCAGCTTCGGCGCGCCGGGATTGCCGGCCATCGAAGCGCCGAGATTGCCCAGCACGCGCTCCATGCGCTCGGCGAACGGACGCGCATTCACGGCCGCTTCCTGCGCCCGGCGCAGCTTGGAGGCCGCGACCAGGTTCAGCGCCTTGGTGATCTTTCGCGTCGATTTCACCGACGCGATCCGCACCCGGAAGGATTTTAGGCTCGGCATGGCCGATCGGACCCTTCGACCTTACGAGAACGACTTGACGAGACCGTCGAGGATCGAGCGGAGCTTCGCCTGGGTGTCGTCGCTCAGCGCGCCGGTCGTGCGGATCGTGTCCAGCACGTCCTTGTGCGACGAGCGCATCAGGCCGAGCAGCTCGGCTTCGAAGCGGCCGATATCCGAGACCTTGAGGCCGTCGAGATAACCCTTGGTGCCGGCGAAGATCGAGACGACCTGCTCTTCCACCACCATCGGCGCATATTGCGGCTGCTTCAGCAGCTCGGTCAGGCGCGCGCCACGGGCCAGCGTCTTTTGCGTCGCGGCGTCGAGGTCCGAGCCGAACTGGGCGAACGCCGCGAGTTCGCGGTACTGCGCCAGTTCCAGCTTGATCGAGCCGGCGACCGACTTCATCGCCTTGGTCTGCGCGGCGGAGCCGACGCGCGACACCGAGATGCCGACGTTCAGCGCCGGGCGGATGCCCTGGTAGAAGAGTTCGGTCTCGAGGAAGATCTGGCCGTCGGTGATCGAAATCACGTTGGTCGGGATGTAGGCCGACACGTCGCCGGCCTGCGTTTCGATGACGGGGAGCGCGGTCAGCGAGCCCTTGCCGGCTTCGTCGCCCATCTTGGCGGCGCGCTCCAGAAGGCGCGAGTGCAGGTAGAACACGTCGCCGGGATAGGCTTCGCGGCCCGGCGGGCGGCGCAGCAGCAGCGACATCTGGCGATAGGCGACGGCCTGCTTGGACAAGTCGTCATAGATGATCACGGCGTGCATGCCGTTATCGCGGAAGTATTCGCCCATCGTGCAGCCCGAGAAGGGCGCGAGATACTGCAGCGGCGCCGGGTCGGACGCGGTGGCGGCGACGACGGTTGAGTATTCGAGGGCGCCGAAATCTTCCAGCGTCTTCACGAGCTGGGCGACGGTCGAGCGCTTCTGCCCGATCACGACATAGACGCAGTAGAGCTTCTTGGATTCGTCGCCCGAGGCGTTGGTCGCCTTCTGGTTCAGAATGGTGTCGAGCGCGATGGCGGTCTTGCCGGTCTGGCGGTCGCCGATGATCAGCTCGCGCTGGCCGCGGCCGATCGGGATCAGCGAGTCGACGGCCTTCAGGCCGGTCTGCATCGGCTCATGCACCGACTTGCGCGGGATGATGCCCGGCGCCTTCACGTCGACGCGGCGACGCTCGTCGGAAACGATCGGGCCTTTGCCGTCGATCGGGTTGCCCAGCGGATCGACCACGCGGCCCAGCAGCGACTTGCCGACGGGCACGTCCACGATCGAGCCGGTGCGCTTGACGGTGTCGCCTTCCTTGATGTCGCGGTCGGAGCCGAAGATCACGACGCCGACATTGTCGGTTTCGAGGTTGAGGGCCATGCCCTTGATGCCGCCCGGGAACTCGACCATTTCGCCCGCCTGGACGCTGTCGAGGCCGTGGATGCGGGCGATGCCGTCACCCACCGACAGAACCTGGCCGACTTCGGTGACTTCGGCTTCCGCGCCGAAATCCTTGATCTGCTTCTTGAGGATGGCGGAGATTTCCGCGGCGTCGATCTTCATGGGGCTCAGGCCTCGGTCAGTACGGTCTTGAGTGCGTTAAGTTTCGTCTTGAGAGACGAGTCGATCATCCTGGAGCCGACCTTCACGACGAGGCCGGCGAGCAGCGACGGATCGACCGTCACGTTCAGCAGCGGTTCCTTGCCGTAGGCGGCCTTCAGCGTCGCCTTGAGGTCGGCGATCTGCGCATCGGAAAGCTTGTGGGCGGTCTTCACATCGGCGTTGATCTCGCCGCGATGCTTGGCGAGCAGGCGCGAGAACGCGCGGCCGATATGCGGCAGCAGGAACAGGCGGCGGTTCTGCGCCACGACGCCGATGAAATTGCTGGTCAGCTTGGTCGCGCCGGCCTTTTCCAGGATCTCGGCCATCGCGGCCGTCTTCTGGTCGCGGCCGATCACCGGCGAATTCACCAGGCGCGCGAAATCCTTGTTGGCATCGATCAGAGCGACGATCGCGCCGAGATCGGCGGCGACCGCGTCGAGGCTGCCCTCATCTTTAGCCAGCTCGAACAGCGCCTGCGCATAACGCTCGGCGGCGAGGCTGGGAGAAGCGGAAGCGGCCAAGCTGATCTCCATGTCGAGCGCAGACATCTGCGCGGGTTGATCTTTCGGCGGCCTTCCGTCGCGGGACGGCCGGTGCAGGCAAGCGGACGGTGCGGAAATTCACGCGTCAGGCGCTCATTCGGGGACGAATTGACGCACCCGCCCCCGCAGCGCGCGCGAGCCTCTACCATGCGTCCTTCGCGGGCGCAATAACCCGTCAAGTCATTGGCTGGATTGAACAAACTTCGGCTTTAACGGATTTCGGACGCACCGGGACCACCCTTCCGGCATCCCCCGCCGATTCCGCCCGAATTCCGCAAGCCCGCATCGCCTTGCCACGCTTTGCCCGCCCTCCTATGTCTCACTCCTGAACGACCCGCAAAGGAAGACCCCCGCCATGGATCTGAAGACCGAAGCGAACGCCGCCCTTCGTGTCCTCACCCCTGCAGGTCTTCATGTCTCGTCTTCAACTCCGCGCACTCAGCTGGTCGACGCCTGACGGCACGCCGGTTCTTGACCGTCTCGATCTCACCTTCGGTTCCGAGCGTACCGGCCTTGTTGGCCGCAACGGCGCCGGCAAATCCACGCTGCTGAAACTGATGGCGGGCGACCTCACGCCCGCCGCCGGCGCGATCCAGCGCGACGGCGACATACGCCTGCTGCGCCAGAGCGAAACACCCGACCCCGACGAGACGGTCGCCGACGCCTTCGGCATCCGCGAAGCGCTGGAGCGCCTCGATCGCCTCGAACGCGGAGAGGGTCTGTCCGACGATGCGGCGGATGCCGACTGGCTGCTGCCCGAGCGCCTTGCTGCCGCGTTGAACGAAGCGGGACTTCCGGGCCTCGACGCCGGACGCCACCTCGCAACGCTCAGCGGGGGTCAGCGCACGCGACTGTCGCTCGCGGCGCTCGCTTTCGGTCCACCCGCCCTTTTGCTGATGGACGAGCCGACCAACAATCTCGATGCCGACGGCCGCGATGCCGTCGCCGGTCTCATCGCGCGTCATCACGGCGGCGTGGTCGTCGCAAGCCATGACCGCGAGCTGTTGCGGCGCATGGACCGCATCGTCGAGATCTCGACGCTCGGGGCGCGGATCTATGGCGGCAACTGGGACGACTATGCGGAACGTCGCGCCGGGGAACGCCAGGCCGCCGCCGATGAGCTGAACGATGCCGAACGCCGTGTGCGCCAGACAGCGCGCGACGCGCAGGCCGCGCGCGAACGCCAGGCCCGCCACGCCAAGCCCGGCAAGGCGCTGCGCGAGAAGGGCGGCACACCGCGCATCCTCCTCGGCGGCATGAAGAACCGCGCCGAAGGCACGGCGGGAAAGCTGAACCGTCTCGCCGAGAAGAAAGAGATCGAGGCGAACGCCGCGCTGGACGCGGCCCGCGCCGAGGTCGAGCGCGAAACGGCGATGAGCGCGGCGCTCTCGCCATCCGGTCTCGCGCCCGGCAGGCTCGTCCTCGCATTCGACGGCGTCAGCGGCGGCCCCGGAGATGGGCGCATGGTCATCCGCCATCTCAGCTTCACGATCACCGGACCGGAGCGCGTCGCCATCGCCGGACCCAATGGCGCCGGCAAGACGACATTGCTGCGCCTCGCAACCGGCGCGCTGACACCGGCGGCCGGCCGCATCCGCGCGCCTGTCGCCGCCGCGATGCTCGATCAGGACGTGACGCTGCTCGATCCGGCCTTGAGCGTGCGCGACAATTTCCGCCGCCTCAATCCCGAGGACAGCGAAAACACCTGCCGCGCAGCCCTCGCCCGCTTTCTCTTCCGCGCGGATGCGGCGCTGCGCCTTGCCGGCACGCTCAGCGGCGGCGAGAAATTACGCGCGGGCCTCGCCTGCGTCCTCGGCGGCGGCACGGTGCCCGGCCTCGTCATTCTCGACGAGCCGACCAACCATCTCGATCTTCATGCGATTGCGGCGGTGGAAGCGGGGATCAATGCCTATGACGGCGCCATTCTGGTGGTCAGCCACGACCCGGCCTTCATCGAGGCGATCGGCGTGACCCGGACGATCACGCTGCGCCAGGACGGTTAGGGATCGACAGGCTCGTCAGATGTTGCGGCCTGCGCGTCTTCCATCGGCTCGCCGGGTTTGGCCGTACTGGCGTCGGGCACGGCGGCATAGATGAACGCGACGAAGGCGAGCGCCGCGGCGATCAGAATGTCCATGTCGTCCTCCCTCCGGTTCGTGGGCGCCATTAGCGGGGCGCCGTCTGAACGCCGGCTGAACCGACATGGAGACGCCGTCATCTCCCGGCAAGGAGCTGAAGCGAAAGGTCAGCCTCAGTTGTCGCAAAAGCACTCATGGGTGGGGAAGTTCTTGTCCATCCAGGCCTGGGCGCTCGACACCGAGGTATTCTGGTAGAGCAGGCAGACATCGCTGCCGCGCCGGACCTTCATCTGCTCCAGGTCCCACTGCTCGACGCTGGTCTCGTCGCCGATGCAGTAGACGTAATATTGCTGCGCCTCCAGCGCGAGCTGCACGGGCCGCGAGACCTCGCGCTCGGCGGCGAAGGCGGGCGAGAGCGCCGCAAGGACGAGGGCGGCGGCGATGGAACGCGTCATGTCGGATCTCCATGTCACGCAAGCGGACATGGAACCGATCATCACAGGAAACTCTGCGGGTCGATATCGACAGATAGCCGCACCTTGCCGGGCGGCGGCAGCGCGGCGAGCCAGGTGCGGACATAGTCCTGGATGCGGAAATTGCGCTGCGTCTTCACGAGGAAGCGCAGCCGGGTGCGGCCGCGAAGCCGCGCCATCAGCGCCGGCGCCGGTCCCCACACCGTGCAACCCTCGGCCAGCGGCGCCGCCGCCGCGAGGTCGCGCGCATAGGCCTCCAGCAGCGGCTCGTCGGCGCTGGACAGGATCAGCGCCGCAAACCGGCCGAACGGCGGAAAGCCCAGCCGTTCGCGATCCTCCGCCTCAAGCGTCAGGAAGGCATCGCGGTCGCCGGCCGCAATGGCCTGCATCAGCCGGTCCTCGGGCTGATGGGTCTGCAGCAGCGCCCGCCCCGGCTTCTCGGCCCGGCCCGCCCGGCCCGCCACCTGATGCAGCAACTGGAATGTCCGCTCGCGCGCGCGGGGATCGCCGCCCGACAGACCGAGATCGGCATCCACCACGCCCACCAGCGTCAGGTTCGGGAAGTTGTGCCCCTTCGCGACGATCTGCGTGCCTATGAGAATATCGATACCGCCCTCCGCCATGCTGGCGAGCGCTTCCTGCGTCTGCTTCGGCCCGTGCAGCACGTCGCTGGAGGCGATGGCGACCCGCGCCTCCGGCCACAGATGCGTCACCTCCTCTGCGATCCGCTCGACGCCCGGCCCTGACGAGGCGATCGAGTTCGCCGTACCGCATTGCGGACATGACTGCGGCTTGGGCCGTTCATAGCCGCAATGATGACAGGTCAGCTTGGAGCGGAAGCGATGCTCCACCAGCCAGGCCGAGCAGTTCGGGCATTCGATCCGGTGCCCGCATTCGTGACAGATATTGAGCGGCGCATAGCCCCGGCGGTTGAGGAACAGCAGCGTCTGTTCCTTGCGCTGAAGCGTCTCCTCGATCGCCGCCTCCAGCGGCGGCGAGAGGAAGCGCTGCGACGGCGGACGCTCCTTCCGCAGATCGATCAGCTGCACATCCGGCATCACCGCCGCGCCGAACCGCGCGGGCAAGGTGAGATGGCGATAGCGCCCCTGCTGGGCGTTCGACCAGGTTTCCAGCGACGGCGTCGCCGACGCCATCACGATGGGAAATGCGCCCATCCGCGCGCGCATCACCGCCATGTCGCGCGCGTGATAGATGACGCCCTCCTCCTGCTTGAAGGCGCTGTCATGCTCCTCATCGACGATGATGAGCTTCAGGTCGGCATAGGGCAGGAACAGCGAGGACCGCGCCCCCACCACAACGCGCGCGCTGCCGTCCGACGCCGCGCGCCAGACGCGCGAGCGCTCCGGCCCCTTCACATCCGAATGATACTCGCACGGCCGGCAGCCGAAGCGCGCCTCGAAGCGGTCCATGAACTGATGGGTCAGCGCGATCTCGGGCAGCAGGATCAGCGCCTGCCCGCCCCGGCGCAGCACCTCGGCCACGGCCTCGAAATAGGTTTCGGTCTTGCCCGATCCCGTCACGCCGTCCAGCAATGTCGCCGAGAAGCCGCCATCCAGCGCCGCGATCAGGTCGTCCGCCACGCCGCGCTGGGCGGGCGAGAGCAGCAGATGCATATGCTCCGGGTCCGGGTCGGGCGGCGCGCGGAAGAGCGGCACCTCCACACCTTCCAGCGCACCGGCCTCGACGAGGCCCTTCACGGTGGCGGTCGAAACCCCCGCCATGTCGGCCCACTCGGCCATCGTGCGCGCCAGCCCGTCGGCGGCCGCCGCCAGCACCTTCTGGCGGGCCGGCGTCATCCGCGCCGGCTCCAGCGCGCCGCGCCGGAACAACAGCTTCGTTTTCTCAGGCCCCGCCTCGGCGGACCGCAGCGCCAGCGCCAGCACATTCCCCTTGGGCGAGACCGTGTAGCCGGCCATCCAGTCGACGAAATCGCAGATGAGGTCCGGCAGTTTCGGGAGGTCCAGCAGGCCCGACACCGGCTTCAGCCGGTTGTGCCCGACCTCGCCCGTACCCGGCCCCCACACCACGCCCGTCACCTCGCGCCGCCCCAGCGGCACGGCCACCACGTCACCGCGCTTGAGGTCGAGGCCTCCCTTCGCGTAATCGAAAGGCCCCGGCGCGCCGCCGGGGAGCAGCACGCTGACGCTCTGAACGGTCACCCTGCTGTCGTCCATCGGTGCAAAATCGCGATCCGCAGCGTCTCAGGCAAGGGTGATCCCATGAAGTTCTTCGTCGACACCGCCGACGTCGCGGAAATCAAGGATCTCGCGGCCACCGGCGTGCTGGACGGGGTCACCACGAACCCGTCGCTGATCGCCAAATCGGGCCGCAAGTTCCTCGACGTGATCGCCGAGATCTGCGCCGTCGTGCCCGGCCCGGTCAGCGCCGAGGTGACGGCGATGGATGTGGAGACGATGCTGAAGGAAGCCGCCGTGCTGCGCCGCATCGCCCCCAACGTGGCGATCAAGCTGCCCCTTACCTGGGACGGCCTCAAGGCCTGCAAGGCGCTCTCGTCGGAAGGCGTCGCCTGCAACGTGACGCTGTGCTTCTCGGCGAACCAGGCGCTGCTCGCCGCCAAGGCGGGCGCGGCCTATATCTCGCCCTTCATCGGCCGCCTCGACGATATCGGCGAGGACGGGATGCAGCTCATCCGCGACATCCGGAAGATCTACGACAATTACGGGGCGCTGAAGACCGAGATTCTGTCGGCCTCGATCCGCTCGCAGGAGCATGTGAAGCAGGCGGCGCTGGCCGGATCGGACGTCGCGACCGTCCCGCCGGGCGTGCTGCGCGACCTCGTGAAGCACCCGCTGACCGACAAGGGCCTCGACGCCTTCAACGCCGATTGGGCGAAGACGGGCCAGTCGATCCTCTAACCGCCAAAGAAAACCTGGCAGTTTTTTTGGCAATTCCTGTGCCGGCGCCAAATCGCCGCATAGATGGTCGGTCACCGAAGAGGAAAGGTGACCTTCATGAGATTGGAAATTTCAGACCATGCGTCGCGGCGCATGCGCCAACGGGGCGTCAACATGGCGTTTCTGGAGCGCCTGCTCGCATGCGCCGATATCGAGCGCCCGGCGAACGACAATTGCCGTCTCTACCGTGTTTCCAGGAAGCTCGCTCAGTCGCTCGGAGATGAGAGATTGGCGCGATTTGCGGTCGTCTACTCCGACCAGACCGGCAAATATGTAACCGTCGCGCCAATCCACAGCGGCAGGAAGGGCGTCATTTACCGCCGGCGCGAACGGAGCCGCCACTGATGACCGACAACGTCATTTATCCCGCACGCTTCACCAGGACGCCTCCCAGCGATCTGGGGCAATGGCGTAGCGACCAGCAGATCAAGGACCGCACGCGTCTTCTCGAAATCGAACGCGGCCTGCGTGATGGAACGATAGGACCGAAGTTCGGTGACCCCTGCGCGCTCGCCGCCGCCAAGGAAAACGGAGCCGCCGTTCGTCGCGCCAGAGAAGAATTCGGCATCGCGGGCGCTGCTATCGGAAAGGCACTCGCGGCAAGGGGACAGCCCGGCCGTAAGCGCGGGACGGACCGGTATGAACGCTACATGGTGGACCCCCTAAAGGGAGACAGGAGCAAGCCCAGGAAGCTTCTGCTCAACGTCTTTGGATATCTCGAACTCGCAGACACAATTGCCGGGCTGACGGGAGAGGACGCTGGCGAATGCAAGATTGCGCTTCTGAAGAAGACAAGGATCTGGGCGCGCGGCGTATCGAATCCCCGAAATGATCTTGCCGCAGAGCGTGCGTCTCATTTGACAACTATGATTCACGAAATGGCGGGCGCGGTCGTTCGCTCGACCGGGCTTTCCGATACACTGAGGCGGGCACGCGAAATTCCCGGCGCGTGGCGTTTCGGCCAATCCGGATTCGTGACTGCGTCAAGGCGATGCCTGTCCCAATCCGCGCTGCTTGGCGCGCTCGAACATTGGACCGACGCGCCCTGCCTGCCGACAATCCCGCTCCTGAGGTGGCAGCATTCCGAGATCAGGACATCCGTCCGCATCAGCGATATCGGCTCGGCTTCGCCCACGAATGGCGATGACCTTTTCGGCACGGAGTTCGCGGGAGCCGTTTCCGACGCACGCTTCCTGCTCTACCGGGAGGTCGGATTGACGATTGGGCCGGCCGCCAACCTCAAGGATATCGCGCCAATGTTCGCTTCACGCGCGCGTGTGGCTCTGGAACTGCCCGGCGTGGCTGCGGGTGATGGCGTGACGCTTATCCCCGATTTCACGCTCAAGCCGGTCGATGACGGCACCTGGATGATCCCGCCGGCGCCGTTCCAGCGGCAGATTGATGGTATCTGGCGCAGGGTGCTTCCGCTGACGCCCCTGCACGATGCCGAGGCGTTCGTGCAGAGCGAGAATGATGACCCGATCTATTTCGCGTTCGATCCACGCGACCCGGCAAGCCCGGCATTCGAGCACTGGTACCTGACGTGGTGGCCGGTCAATGAAGATACGGTCGCATACTGGCTCGACCGCACGAACGTGGACGGCGCCGAAAGCCTGATCGCTTCCCGCCCGGGCGAGGTCTCTTCCCACGAGTTCTGGCATCCATACGGGACCATCGCGCACGATCTGGAGCACGCGATCGTATCGGGAGATGTGCAGCGCGCGCTGGCGGACGCAGCCCTCGATATCGCAGACAAGCTGATGGCGCGGGAGGCGGAATGGCGGGCCGCCGACGGCCGGAAGGAGGACGGCCAATGATCGAATCCAGCTTTCTCATCGATAATCCGAAGACCTATCGATTCTGGTGGACCTTCATGCCCGCGCTTCCGGCGTCAAAGGACACCCAGTCATATCGCGCTTTGCGCCGGCACTGGGCCGATCATACGATGAACGCTCTGACGCGGCGGAACGGCGTGTTGCGTCCCGGAAACCGGGGCGCCTACGTCGAAGGACGCGAGGATCATCTGACGCCGGCGCTCTTTCACATCTGGGCCGCGCTCCCCGAAGCCATCGCCGCGAAACATCTTCTGGGCTGCTGGAACATTCCTCACGGCGCCGTTTCGGACATGAGAATCGCCTATTCGTGGGAGCAGAAGCGCGCCGCCAACCTGCGTCCCGACATCGCCGATATCGTCGTTTCATGGCGAGACGACCTGGGCGATGCCGTCCTCGTCATCGAAGCCAAGCGCCCGGGCGGCGCCCTGAAGCCGAAAGACCTGGACGGGGGCCGCTTGTATCTTGAGATGCCGTCGATCAGGCCTTTCGCCCGCAAGCATGTCGCGTTTCTTCTGGAAGAACACGACATCGCCCGCGCCGCCGGTTTGCTCCCGCCGGAAACGCGGATCGCATCATGGCAAGCGACAGGACGCGCGCAGATCGCGGGCGCGGCCGAGGCCGGGCTGGCGGAACCGGACACGCACCGGACGCAGGCCTTCATTGAACGTCACTATGCCGATATGGGGATGCCGCTTGGCGCAACGCACGCCGCCGCATTGCGTGGCGAAGTCTTCGACGGGAGCGAAGGCCGCTATCGCAGCGTCCGGGCGAGGATGCTTCCTGAAAGCATGGAGGCGTTCTGGCTCGGCTCCGAGGCGGCGCTGTGCGCCCGGTCAGGCTGCATGCCCCAGCCGCCCTATCCCTGGCTGTCGGACGAGCCGTCGCTTCTCGATCTCGCCGCTCTCAGGCAAACGACGCTGGAACGGGAAACCCCTCACTGGCGTCTCGCCCCTCGGGCGCGCGGCTGAAGCGCAACATCTTTAACGCCCGTTAAGTCTGCGGGGGCAGGATCGCCCCCATGTCCGCCCAGGCGCTCTACACCGAATGGCTCACCTTTCTCGGCAGTGAGAAGCGGGCCAGTCCCCGCACCGTGCGCGCCTATGGCGACGACGTCGAACGCTGGCTCGATTTCCTGATGCGCCATCTGGGCGGCATGCCGGACGACGCCGCGCTGAAGGCGCTGACCGCCGCCGATCTCCGCGCCTTTCTGGCGAGCCGCCGGGCCGATGGCCTGTCGCCCCGCTCGCTCGGCCGCAACCTCGCCTCCGTGCGCGCCTTCCACCGCTTTCTCGAACGCCGCAAGGGCATCGCCAATGCCGCGCTGATGCAGGTCGCGGGGCCGAAACAGCCGCGCACTTTGCCCCGCCCGCTCGCCGCCGCCGCCGCGATGCAGACGCTGGAAGAGGCCGGCGCCACGGGGCGCGGCCTCGCCGGCGAACCCTGGGAGCGCGCCCGCGACGAGGCTGTGCTGACCCTTCTCTACGGTGCGGGCCTGCGCATTTCAGAGGCGCTGGCGCTCACCGGCGCAGACGCCGCCGCCAGGGCGCTGCGCGTCACCGGCAAAGGCGGGCGCGAGCGCGTGGTGCCGCTGATCCCGCCCATCGCCGCCGCCATCGCCCGCTACATGGCGCTGTCGCCCTTCCCGATCGAAAAGACCGGGCCGCTGTTCCTGTCGAAGACCGGCAAGCCGCTCGGCCCCCGTCCGTTGCAGAAGGTGATGGAGACGCTGCGTATCCAGCTGGGTCTCGGGCCAAGCGCAACGCCGCATGCCCTGCGCCATTCCTTCGCGACCCATCTGCTCCAGAACGGCGGCGACCTGCGCGCCATCCAGGATTTGCTGGGCCACGCCTCGCTTTCGACGACACAGCGTTACACCGCCGTGGACGAGGCGAAACTCCTCGCTGTCTACGACGCTGCGCGCAACGACGCAGCCTGAAGGTTCAGGGCAGGCGCTTCACGGCCCAGAACGTCGCGGCGCAAGTGAGCGCCAGCGTGCCGAGCGTCATGATCTGCGCCCCGAGGACCGAATGGGTCTGTCGCAGGAAGCTGACATAGCCGTCCGTCACCAGGTGATACCCGACGAAGATGACCAGCCCGAAGGCCGCGATGTAAGCGAGGATACGCATGGCGCTGGATTAGCACGCGCTCACCTGCCGCTTCGTAAAACCGATCCGTCCAATTTTACCGATCGGCCCGCCGCGACGGGCAGGATGGTCGCCGCCACCCTTGCGCCGGATGCCTAACGCCGGTTGAGAAAGTTCCCGCGCCGGAACTTCATCTGGAAAGCAAGATCCATCGCGACCCGTCCGACATTCCGGTTTCGCGTTCCGTGAAGCCTTCGCGGGCATAGAAACGCCGCGCGCCGGCGTTCTGCTCTTCGACCTTCAGGCTCAGCGGAGCGCGCGCCGCCGCCGCGACCGTGTTGAGCAGCGCGAGGCCGACGCCCCGCCCCTGATGGCCGAAATCGATATAGAGCGAGTGCAGGAAGCTGTCCGGCTCGTACAGCGCCGCAACGCCGATGATGCGTCCCCGCTCCCACGCCAGCCAGATCGTCTCGTGCAGCGCCTGCTCCAGGAAAACCTCCGGCTCGAACCCGCCCGGCGGCAGCCAGTGCAGCGTCGCCTTGGCGACCCGGCTGTAGAGCGCCGCCGCCGCGTCGAGATCGTGATGGCGGGCGCGGGCGATATGAAACGCCGCGCCGCTCATCACATCTGCATGATGCGGTTATCGACGCCGAGCGCCGCCTGGCGCACGCCCTCGGTCAGCGTCGGATGCGGGTGGCAGGTGCGCGCGATGTCTTCGGCCGAACCGCCGAACTCCATCGCCACCGCCACTTCCATCACCAGCGTGCCGGCTTCCGGCCCGATGATGTGGCAGCCGAGGACGCGGTCGGTCTTGGCGTCGGCAAGGATTTTCACGAAGCCGTCTTTTTCTGCGATCGTGCGCGCCCGCGCATTGGCGGTGAAGGGGAACTTGCCCGACTTGTAGGCGACGCCCGCCGCTTTCAGCTCTTCCTCGGTCTTGCCGACGCTGGCGACTTCCGGGTGCGTGTAAACGACCGACGGAATGACGTCGTAGTTCACATGCCCCGCTTTGCCGGCGATCAGTTCGGCGACGGCCATCGCCTCGTCCTCGGCCTTGTGCGCCAGCATCGGACCCGTGGTCACGTCGCCGATCACCCAGATGCCCGGCACGTTGGTGCGGCCATGGCCGTCGGTTTCGACACGGCCCTTGGCGTCGACCTTCACGCCCGCTTCTTTCGCGCCGAGACCCTCGATGAAGGGGCGGCGGCCGATGCAGACCAGCACCACATCGGCGCTTACAGTCTCCGCTGCGCCGCCGGCTGCCGGCTCGACGGTCAGCGTCACGCCCGTGTCGCTCGCTTCCGCCTTCGTCACCTTGTGGCCGAGCTTGAAGCTCATGCCCTGGCGCGTCAGCACCTTCTGGAATTCCTTGGCGATTTCGTTGTCGATGCCCGGCGTGATGCGGTCGAGGAACTCGATCACCTGCACCTCTGCGCCGAGACGCCGCCACACGGAACCAAGCTCCAGCCCGATCACGCCCGCGCCGATCACGATCAGCTTCTTCGGCACTTCGGCCAGCGTCAGCGCGCCGGTCGAGGAGACGATGCGCTTCTCGTCGATCGTCACGCCCGGCAACGGCGTCACTTCCGATCCCGTCGCGATGATGATGTTCTTGGTCGTCAGCGTCTGCTTCGCGCCATCCGCCGCCGTCACTTCCACTTCGCTGGCCGAAACGATGCGGCCCGTGCCGAAAAAGGCGTCGGCCTTGTTCTTCTTGAGAAGGAACGAGACGCCCTTCACAAGGCCGTCCACCGTCTTCTCGCGATGGGTCTGCATGCCCGGCAGATTCAGCTCCACCGCCGCATTGATGCCGATGCCGGCGAAATGATCCCGCGCCTCTTCATAGGCATGCGAGGCATGCAGCAGCGCCTTTGAAGGAATGCACCCGACATTCAGGCACGTGCCGCCGAACGCCACCGCACCCTTGGCGTCGGCGCGCTTCTCGATGCACGCGACCTTCAGCCCCAACTGCCCGGCGCGGATCGCGGCGTTGTAGCCGCCGGGACCGCCGCCGATGACGACGACATCATAGGCGTCGGCCATGGATCAGACCTCCAGAACCAGACGAACCGGGTTCTCCAGCGCTTCCTTCACGCGGACGAGGAAGGTCACCGCTTCCTTGCCGTCCACCAGACGGTGATCGTAGCTGAGCGCCAGATACATCATCGGCCGCACCACCACCTGACCGCCCACCACGACGGGGCGCTCCTGGATCTTGTGCATGCCCAGCACGCCCGACTGCGGCGCGTTGAGGATCGGCGTCGACATCAGCGAGCCATAGACGCCGCCGTTCGAGATCGTGAACGTCGCGCCCTGCAGATCGTCGAGCTTCAGCTTGCCGTCGCGCGCCTTCGCGCCGAGATCGGCGATGCCCTTCTCGATATCGGCGAAGCCCTTGGCGTCGGCATCGCGCAGAACCGGCACGACGAGACCCTTGTCGGTGCCGACCGCCACGCCGATGTCGTAGAAATTCTTGTAGATGATGTCGTCGCCGTCGATCTCGGCGTTCACCGCCGGGATTTCCTTCAGCGCGTTGACGCAGGCCTTCACGAAGAACGACATGAAGCCGATGCGCACGCCGTGGCGCTTCTCGAACCCGTCCTGGTATTCTTTGCGGAGCTTCATGATCTCCGTCATGTCGACCTCGTTGAAGGTCGTCAGCATCGCGGCGTTGTTCTGGGCTTCCTTGAGCCGCTTGGCGATCGTCTGACGCAGGCGCGTCATCTTCACGCGCTCCTCGCGCGGACCGGTTTCGCGCGGAGCATGCGGCTGGGCGGCGGGCTGAGCCGCGCCCTGCTTCACCTGCGCGGCGACATTCTCCAGCGCCGCCAGCACGTCGCCCTTGGTCACGCGGCCATCCTTGCCGGTGCCGTCGATCTTCGAGATATCGGCGCTCGTCTCCGCGACGATGCGCGCAACGGCCGGGCCATTCTCTTTGGCTTCGGCAGGCGCCGGTTTCGGCGCTTCGGGCTTGGGCGCCTCAGGTTCGGGCTTGGGCGCTTCGGCCTTCGGGGCTTCGGCGGGCTTCGGAGCCTCGGCCGCCTTCGGCGCTTCGGCGGGCTTGGGCGCTGCGGCAGCGCCGCCCGCCTCGATCGTGCCGATCACCGCGCCCGGCGCGACCGTGCCGCCTTCCGCAACGCTGAGCGAGGCGATGACGCCGGCCTGCGGCGCCGGCACTTCCACCGTCACCTTGTCGGTTTCAAGTTCGGCCAGCACTTCATCGGCGGCGACCGCGTCGCCCACCTTCTTGAACCATTTGGCGATCGTCGCTTCGGTGACGCTCTCGCCCATATTGGGAACGGTAATGTCGGTCATCTTGTCTTCCCGTCAGGCGGAGAATGTTTCGTCGAGGAAGGCCTTGAGCTCGGCCTGGTGCGTAGAGGAGAGGCCGGTCGCCGGCGAGGCCGCGGCGGCGCGGCCGGCATAGCGCGGGCGGCCGTTGCGGTTGCCGGTCTTGACCATGGTCTCTTCGATGAGCGGATTGATGTAGCTCCAGTAGCCCATGTTGCGCGGCTCTTCCTGCACCCACATCACGTCGGCCTGCTTGAATCGCAGCAATTCGCGCTCCATCGCATCTTCCGGATAGGGATAGAGCTGCTCGACGCGGATCAGCTGCACATCGTCGATGCCGCGCTTCTCGCGCTCCTCGAACAGGTCGAAATAGACCTTGCCCGAACAGAACACGACGCGGCGGATATCCTTGTCGGCCTTCAGCTTCACGCTGTAGCCGGGGCGCATCTCGGCGTCGTCCCACAGCAGGCGGTGGAACGACGTGCCCGGCCCCAGCTCCACCAGCGTCGAAACCGCGCGCTTGTGGCGCAACAGCGATTTCGGCGTCATCAACACCAGCGGCTTGCGGTGATTGCGGCGGATCTGCCGGCGCAGCGCGTGGAAATAATTCGACGGCGTCGTGATGTTCGCGACCTGCATGTTCTTCTCGGCGCACATCTGCAGGAAGCGCTCGGGCCGCGCGCTCGAATGCTCCGGTCCCTGCCCCTCATAGCCATGCGGCAGCAGCATCACGAGGCCCGACAGGCGCAGCCACTTGGTCTCGCCCGATGCGATGAACTGGTCGATGATGACCTGCGCGCCGTTCGAGAAGTCGCCGAACTGCGCCTCCCACAGGACCAGCGTGTTGGGCGCGGCCAGCGAATAGCCATACTCGAAACCCAGCACCGCGAACTCGCTCAGCAGCGAGTCGATCACTTCCACTTCGGCCTGCTTGCCGGGGCGGATGTGGTTCAGCAGCACATAGCGATGCTCGTCAGCCTGATCGACCAGCGCCGCGTGACGCTGGCTGAACGTGCCTTCGCGGCTGTCCTGACCCGAGAGGCGCGTGCGCACGCCTTCCAGCGCCAGCGTACCGAAGGCCAGCGCCTCGGCGGTCGCCCAGTCGACGCCCTGCCCCGTCTCGAACATCGCCGCCTTCGCTGCGAGCTGACGCGACACGGTGCGGTGCGCGTTGAACGTATCCGGCACGGTGGAGAGCGCCTTGCCGATCTCCTGCAGCGTCTCCATCGGCACGGCGGTGTCGCCGCGCTTGTAGACGCCCTGCCCGGCGTCGAGGCCCGACCACACGCCATCCAGCCAGTCGGCCTTGTTCGCCTTGAACGACTTGGCCGCTTCAAGCTCGGTGTCCAGGCGCCGGGCGAATTCCGCCTTCATCGCCTCGATCTCCGCTTCGCTCAGCGTGCCTTCGGCGGCCAGCTTCTTTTCGTACAGCGTCAGCGTCGAGGGATGATCCTTGATCGCGCGGTACATCAGCGGCTGCGTGAAGGTCGGCTCCAGCGTTTCGTTATGGCCGAAGCGGCGATAGCAGAAGATGTCGACGACGACGTCCTTCTGGAACTGCTGACGATACTCCGTCGCGATGCGCGCGACATGGACGACCGCTTCCGGATCGTCGCCGTTCACATGCATGATCGGCGCTTCCACCATCTTCGCGACGTCCGACGGATACGGCGAAGAGCGCGCGTGGTGCGGCGAGGTGGTGAAGCCGATCTGATTGTTCACCACGATGTGGATGGTGCCGCCGATGCGATAGCCGCGCGTGCCCGACATGGCGAAGCATTCCGCCACCACGCCCTGTCCGGCGAAGGCCGCATCGCCGTGCAGCAGAACGGGGATCACGTTGACGCGGGCGATCTCGGCGTTGCCTTTGCCGATCGCCACCTGCTTGGCGCGCGTCTTGCCCAGCACCACCGGATTCACGGCTTCAAGATGCGAGGGGTTCGGGGCCAGCGACAGATGGACGAGATTGCCGTCGAAGGCGCGGTCGGACGAGGCGCCGAGGTGATATTTCACGTCGCCCGAACCGCCAACATCCTTCGGGCTGGTCGAGCCGCCCTGGAACTCGTGGAAAATCTGGTGGTAGGGCTTCGACAGCACGTTCGCGAGCACGTTCAACCGGCCGCGATGCGGCATGCCGAACGCGATCTCGCGCGCCCCCAGCGCGCCGCCGCGCTTGATGATCTGCTCCAGCGCCGGGATCAGCGCTTCGCCGCCATCGAGGCCGAAACGCTTGGTGCCGGTGAATTTGCGCGTGCAATAGTTCTCGAAGCCCTCGGCCTCGATCAGCTTGTTGAGGATCGCCTTCTTGCCTTCCGGCGTGAACGAAGCGCCCTTGTCCCGGCCCTCGACGCGCTCCTGGATCCAGCGCTTCTCGTCCGGGTTCGTCACATGCACGAACTCATAGCCGATATTGCCGCAATAGGTGGCGCGGCAGATCTCCACGATCTCGCGCATCGTCGCGTATTGGAGGCCCAGCACGTTGTCGAGGAATATCGGGCGGTCCATGTCCTGCGGCAGGAAGCCGTAATTGAACGGCTCCAGCTCGGGATGCTGACGCTCCGGCGCGATCTTCAGCGGGTCGAGATTGGCGGCGAGGTGGCCGCGGGCGCGATAGGCGCGCACCAGCTGATGCGCCCGCACGCTGTCCAGCGTCGCCGCTTTCACCGCATCCGGCGACGGAGCCGCCTGCGCCAGGGCCGCAACGACGCTCGCGCCTTTCTCGGGCGCCTTGGCCGGGGCCGCGCCGTTCGGCTTCTTGGCGGCCTTCGGCGCGGGCGGGAGGAATTCCTCGGCCAGCGCGCCGGTCATGCCGGCGCCGTTCTTCAGGCCCCAGCCGGGCTTCACCGCACCGGCAGCGCCCTTGCCGAGGCTGGAGAACAATGTGCGCCAGCTCTCATCCACCGAATTCGGATCGGCGGCGTAGCGATCGTAGAGGTCTTCGATGAAGGCGGCGTTGGAACCGGAGAGGAACGAAATGTCGAAGACTTCAGAATTGGAAGACATAGACCGTCATGCTCCGCAGCGTTGGCGCGCGGAGCTCCATGATTGGGCCGGCCTGCGAAAGCTCTCAGACACCGATGGGCGCCCCGACCGGCCGCGCGAGTCGGTAGATAATGCGCGGACGGCGGAAAACTACCCTTTGAGCCTCAGCCCTTCAACACTTCAACGAGGGTTTTCCCCAGACGCGCCGGGCTGGGCGACACGCGGATGCCCGCCGCCTCCATCGCCGCGATCTTGGACTCCGCATCGCCCTTGCCGCCCGAGATGATCGCGCCGGCATGGCCCATGCGGCGGCCCGGAGGGGCGGTGCGGCCGGCGATGAAGCCGACCATCGGCTTCTTGCGGCCGCGCCTGGCCTCGTCGGCGATGAACTGGGCGGCGTCTTCCTCGGCCGAACCGCCGATCTCGCCGATCATGACGATCGACTTGGTCTTCTCGTCGGCCAGGAACATCTCAAGCATGTCGATGAACTCGGTGCCCTTCACCGGGTCGCCGCCGATGCCGACGGCGGTGGTCTGGCCAAGGCCCTCATTGGTGGTCTGGAAAACCGCCTCATAGGTCAGCGTGCCTGAGCGCGACACGATGCCGACGCTGCCCGGCTTGAAGATATTCGCCGGCATGATGCCGATCTTGCATTCGCCCGCCGTTACGACGCCGGGGCAGTTCGGCCCGATCAGGCGCGATTTCGAACCCGACAGGGCGCGCTTCACGCGGATCATGTCCTGCACCGGAATGCCTTCGGTGATGCAGACGATCAGCGGGATTTCCGCATCGATCGCCTCCAGAATGGCGTCCGCCGCGCCCGGCGGCGGCACATAGACGACCGACGCATCGGCGCCCGTCGCGGCCTTGGCCTCGGCGACCGTGTCCCACACGGGCAGGTTGACGCCCGGATCGGGGTGCATCGTGCCGCCTTTGCCGGGGGCGACGCCGCCCAGCAGCTTGGTGCCGTAGGCGAGGGCGCCCAGCGAATGGAACGTCGCCGTCTTGCCGGTGAAGCCCTGGGTGATGAGCTTGGTGTTCTTGTCGATCAGGATGGACATTTAGGCGGCCTTCTTCACGGCGGCGACGATCTTCTGGGCGGCGTCATCGAGGTCGTCGGCGGGGACGACGTCGAGACCGCTCTCGGCGATGATCTTCTTGCCTTCATTCACGTTGGTGCCTTCAAGGCGCACCACCAGCGGCACTTTCAGGCCGACGGCCTTCACCGCCGCGACCACGCCATTGGCGATGATGTCGCACTTCATGATGCCGCCGAAGATGTTGATCAGGATGCCTTTGACGTTCGGATCGGCGGTGATGATCTTGAACGCCGCCGTCACCTTCTCTTCGCTCGCGCCGCCGCCGACATCGAGGAAGTTGGCCGGCTCGCGGCCATACAGCTTGATGATGTCCATCGTCGCCATGGCGAGGCCCGCGCCGTTGACCATGCAGCCGATATCGCCGTCCAGCGTGATATAGGAGAGGTCGTATTTCGACGCCTCGATCTCCTTGGCGTCTTCTTCGGTCAGGTCGCGCAGCGCGACGATCTCGGGGTGGCGGTACAGCGCGTTGGAATCGAACCCGACCTTGGCGTCCAGCACGTGCAGGCGGCCGTCCGGCGTGATGATCAGCGGGTTGATCTCCAGCAGCGCCATGTCGGTTTCGACGAACGCCTTGTAGAGCTTGGCCGAAAGGGCTTCGGCCTGCTTGGCGAGGTCGCCTTTCAGGTTCAGCGCTTTGGCGATGGCGCGGCCGTGATGGGGCTGGATGCCCGTCGCGGGATCGACCGAGAAGGTGATGATCTTTTCCGGCGTGTCGTGGGCGACCTTTTCGATGTCCATGCCGCCTTCGGTGGAGACGACGAAGGCGGTGCGGCCGGTTTCACGGTCCACCAGCATCGAGAGATAGAACTCCTTCTCGATATCGCTGCCGTCTTCGACATACAGGCGGTTGACCTGCTTGCCCGCCGGACCAGTCTGGATGGTGACCAGCGTGTTGCCGAGCATTTCCTTGGCGTTGGCGTAAACCTCGTCCGGGGTCTTGGCGAGGCGGACGCCGCCCTTCGCGTCGGCGGGCAGTTCCTTGAACTTGCCCTTGCCGCGGCCGCCCGCGTGGATCTGCGCCTTCACGACGAAGAGCTTCGCGCCCTCGGCGGCCAGCTTCTCGGCGCCGGCTTTCGCCTCTTCCGGCGTCATCGCCGCGACGCCCTTCGACACGGGGACGCCGAAGCCCTTGAGGACTTCCTTGGCCTGATATTCGTGGATGTTCATGGGGTAGCTCCCGCCGCGGCGCCCTTAACAGGCGCGCTCCAATGACAAAGCGCGGGCGTTATAGCAGCGAGTCGCGCCCCTGCAACGCTGACGCCTAGGGAAGTCGGCGCAGGAACGCTCCCGCCGTCAGCCCCGGCCGGGGGTGCTGTTGCTGTCGAAAAAGTCCACGATTTCCGCCCAGACCCGTTTGGTCGTCGCGGAATCGTTGGCGACCGCGTCATAGACGAGGGCGGCGACGAGCAGGATCAGAATGAGGCGCATGGCGGGGTTTCCGGCTGACCGGGCCAGAACGCACGCCCCGCCGGGCGTGTTCCCTCAGCCGCCGATCCAGGTGAGATAGGCGATCAGATCGTCGATCTCCGGCGGGGAAAGCTGGAATTCCGGCATTTCCTGCTGCCCCCGATGGCCGACCTCGATGCCTTCCGCGAAAGCTTCCGCCAGCCCGTCGACATCGTATTTCGCCGCCAGCGCCCGGAACGGTGGTGCGGGCGCATAGGGGCTGTCGTCGGCCCGCCCCACCGCATGACAGCGGGCGCAGTTCGCCTGAACGAAGGCGAGGCCACGGGCTTCGGCCGTCATCGGCGCCGGGGCTGGCGCTACGGGGTCGCCCGTCTCCGCAAGCGCCGGAGCGAGCAGCGTCAGGGCGGTCATTACGGCGAATCGCATGCCGCAAGACTAGGGCAGGCCCGCCCTTTCCGTACGGTACCCCTACCCGCCAAAGAAAAACCCCGGGGCGGCTGGCCCCGGGGTTTGTGCAGGCGATTGCCCTGCTTCAGTAGCGGGCGGTAAGCGTCAGGCTCCAGGTCTGCGGCGCGCCGAAATAGACGGTGCGGATCGAGCCGACCGACGAGAATTCCTGGCCGTCCGTCTTGTAGAGCTCGTCCGACAGGTTCTTGCCGTAGATGCCGGCCGAGTAACGCCCGGAATTGTCTTCCCAGACGAGACGCGCGTCGTAGAGCCAGTAATCGTCCTGGAACAGGCCTGCGATCTCCACTGCGGTCGCTTCGCTGCCGATGCTCGTATTGTCGACCGCCAGCGCCATGCGCGAGCGATAGCGGGCCGAGGCGCCGAGCGACAGGCTGCCGGCGTCGCTGCCCAGATCCCACGTGTACTGCGCGCCGAAACGGGCGGTCCATTTGGGCGAGAAGGGCGGGGTCTGGAACGAACGGTCGCCGCCGGGGAAGCGGACGTCCGAGAACTCCTCGTAGTCGGCGTCGAGATAGCCGATCTGGGTGTCGAGCTGCAGCCCGGCCACCGGCGTCACGTAGAGTTCGAACTCGATGCCCTTGGTCACAAGCGAGCCGGCATTGATGACCGTCAGCTCCGGCGAGGGCAGGTTGGTGCCCGGATCGGTGACCGTGCCCGAGACGCGCGCCTGGAAGTCCTGATAGTCGTTGTAGAAGAAGGTCAGCGCCGTGCGCGCCTTGCCGCCCCACAGGCGCGCCTTCACGCCGGCTTCGTAGCTGTCGGCGGTTTCCGGATCATACGGGGCCTGCTCGCCGGGATTGTTCGCACGGCCGTTGAAGCCGCCCGACTTGAAGCCCTTCGCGTAGCGCGCATAGACCATCACGTCATCGTTCACCTGATAGTCGAGCGAGACCATCGGCGAGGTGTCGGTCCAGGTCTCGGTGAGACCCGTGAAGGCGAAGGCCGGATTGGCGGTCAGCAGCGGGTTCGACGAGAAGGTCGAGGTCGAGCGCGAGTAGATCTTCTCTTCCTCGGTATAGCGGATGCCCGCCGACAGACGCAGCGCCTCGGTGATGTTGTAGGAGGCGTTGATGTAGGCCGCCCAGCTTTCGGTCTGCAGATCGTCGTCGATCGTGCGCAGGAAGGTCGGGTTGCCGAGGATGGGGCCGACGAAATCATCCGCATAGGCTTCCTGGTGCGAGATGATGTTCTCGTCCATGTAGAAAAGCCCGCCGACCACCGTCCAGTCTTCGGTGGTGTAGGTCAGCTGGAATTCCTGGCTGAACTGGTCCTGCTCGACGCCGACGAACACGTCGCCGACTTCCAGCTGGGTCGCGTCGATATCGACATAGTCGTCATTCGCCAGATCGCGATAGGCGGTGATCGACTTCAGCGTCAGACGGTCGTTGATGTCATAGGACAGAACGCCCGAAAGGCCCCAGGTGTCCAGCTTGGTGCTGTTGGGCAGGCCCGGCGAGGTGCGCGTCTCCCAGTTGAACTCAGGCGTCGGATTGGGCAGCGCCAGCAGCGGCAGGCCGAACAGGTCGGTCAGCGAGTTGAGCGGCTGGCCGACCGTCATGCCCTGGTCTTCCGAGGCGAAATCGGCCGAGAAATCGAACCGCACATTGCCGCCCTCGCGGCCGAGCGCCAGCTGGAAGCGGCCGGCGGTGACGTTCTTGTCGTTGTATTCGCGGTTGAGGACCGGATCGGTCACATAGCCGTCGCGCTGCGCATGCAGCAGCGAGAAGCCGACCGCGGCGATGTCCGAAATCGGGGCCGAGAAGCCGCCTTTGGCCTCAAGCTGGTTGTACGAGCCATAGGTCGCGCTCAGGAAGCCGCGCTTTTCCTGGTCGGGCTTGCGCGTGACGATCTTCAGCGCGCCGCCGATCGTGTTCTTGCCATACAGCGTGCCCTGCGGACCGCGCAGCACTTCCACGCGGCTGATGTCGAACAGGTCCATCTGCGTGCCGCGGATACGGCTGTAATAGACGTCGTCCACATAGAAGCCGACGGCCGGGTCGAAGGTCTGCAGCGCATCCGGCTGGCCGATGCCGCGGATATAGATATTGGTCGCGTTCGACGAACCGCGGCCCTGCACGAGGTTGAGGTTCGGCACCGCGCCCTGAAGGCCGGTCGAGTCCGTCGCGCCGAGGCGCTCCAGCGTCTTTTCCGAGAAGGCCGAGATCGAGGCCGGCACCTTGCCGGCGCGCTCTTCCACCCGGCGGGCGGTCACGGTGATTTCCTCTTCGCCCTCGCCGTCGTCGACGACGGTCGAGGCCGCAGGCGCGGCAGGGGCCGGATCCTGCGCGAAGGCCGGCAGGGACGCGAGCGCCCAGGCGGCGGAGGCAAGCAAAGTGGCTTTCAGAACAGGCTTCATGGTTTGCCTCCCCAGGCTGATGCAGCGCGCTTATTCAGCGCCCGATGATTTGTGCTATTAATTCAGCGCGCGATGATTAAAAGCAAGTGACCCGGACCGGCCGGGACGCGGCAAAGAGGCGTCGCCGCATCGAACCCTCGCGGAAAAGGCCGAACTGTGACTAATTTGTCCCGCCAGTCTGCGCCTGTATCTGCCCCGGAGGGCGATATCGAGATGAAGGGGTCCGATCCGAGGCCGGCAGAGGCCGGAGCGCGCGCCCGGCCCCGCACGCCCGGCCGCCGCGGCCGCCCGCCCAAGACGGCGGGCGGGTCGGACACCAGCGCGCTCATTCTCGATGTGGCCGAAGACCTCTTCTCCAAGCATGGTCTGCATGGCGTCTCGATCCGCGACGTGGCGAACGAGGCGGGCGTCGATACCGCCCTGCTCCATTATTATTTCGGCACCAAGCGCGGCCTCTTCGACGCCGTCTTCACGCGCCGCTCGGAAATCCTGAACGCCGACCGCCTCGCCACCCTCGACGCCTATGAGCGCGACAAGGGCGGCACGATGACGCCCGAAGGCGTGATCGAGGCCTTTCTCCGCCCGCTGCTGGAATGGGGCGAAAAGGGCGGCCCAGGCTGGAAGCACTATTTCGCGCTCATCTCCCAGGCCAACGCCAACCCGATCTGGGGCGGCGAGATGATGGCCCGCAATTTCGACACCGTGATCCGCCGCCTCATCGATCTGATGCGCAAGGCCATTCCCGGCGCGCGCGATGAAGACCTCTACTGGGCCTATCACAATTTCTCCGGCGCGCTGACGCTGACCATCGGCGAGACCGGCCGTCTCGACCGCCTCTCCAATGGCCTGTGCCGGTCGGGCGATCTGAAGACCGCGCACGCCAACATGGCCCGCTTCGCCGCCGCCGGCTTCCGCGCGCTCTGCGCCCGCGCATGAGGCTTGCGGCATAGGCTTACTCTTCGCATAGATTGACCGCGCGGCGCCGAAAGACGCCGCGCTCGTATTTCGGGGGCTACATATGACGACAGCGACACCGGCCAGCACGGGCTACCGCACTTATGTGCTGGTGCTGCTGATCCTCATCTACATGTTCAATTTCCTCGATCGTCAGATCGTCGGCATCCTCGCGGTGCCGATCATGAAGGATCTGGGCCTCACGCGCTCCGAAATGGGCCTGATGGGCGGCATCGCCTTCGCGGCGCTCTACTGCACGCTCGCCCTGCCGCTCGCCTGGCTCGCCGATCGCTACAGCCGCGTGTGGATCATGACCGGCGCGCTCACCATCTGGAGCGGCTTCACCGTCGCGTGCGGTTACGCATCGTCCTTCTGGTCGATGTTCGCGATGCGCATGGGCGTCGGCGTCGGCGAGGCGGGCGGCGTCGCCCCGGCCTATTCGCTGATCGCCGATTATTTCCCGCCCAAACAGCGCGCCCGCGCCCTCGCCGCCTTCTCCTTCGGCATTCCGCTCGGCATGGCGCTCGGCATTCTGCTCGGCGGCCTCATCGCCGCCCATATCGACTGGCGCGTCGCCTTCATCGCGGTCGGCCTCGCCGGTCTCGTCCTCGCCCCGATCTTCCGCCTCACCGTGCGCGATCCGGTGCGTGGCGGCCTCGATCCCGCGCCGCTGACGCCGAAGGGCGAAGTCCCCTCGTTCGGCGAGGTCTGCCGCACGCTGCTGCCCAAGCGCAGTTTCTGGCTGCTCGCCTTCGGCGCCGCCTGTTCCTCGATCTGCGGCTATGGCGTCGCCTTCTGGCTGCCCAGCCTCTTCATGCAGACCTTCCAGCTCAGCCTCGTCGACACCTCCTGGTATATCAGCGCCATGACGCTGTTCGGCGGCATCGCCGGCATCTGGGGCGGCGGCGTTCTGGCCGACCGCATGGGCGGGGCGGATCGCGGCGCCTACGCCAAGGTGCCGGGCTACGCCTTCCTCATCGCGCTGCCGTTCTTCATGCTGGCGCTGAACGCGCCCTCGCTGTGGATCGCCTTCCCGCTCTTCCTCGTGCCGACGGCCCTCAATCTCGTCTGGCTCGGCCCGGTGGTGACGGCGGTACAGCACCTCGTCGCGCCGTCGATGCGCGCGACGGCGTCCGCCCTGTTCCTCTTCGTCAACAACCTGCTCGGGATCGGCGTCGGCACCTATTATTTCGCCGCAATGGCCGACGCGCTGCAGCCGACCTATGGCGCGGATTCGATGCTCTACTCGCTCTACACCGGCGGGTTCTTCTACCTGACCGCCGTGGTGCTGATGCTCGCCGCCAGCCGCACGCTCCGCACCGACTGGAAAGACTGAACGAGACCGGGAGCCAAATGCGGAACTCGCCCGTTAGAGTTCCGCATGAAGGCCATTCTCTTTCACAACCCGAAATCGGGCACCGGCGAGTTCACGGCTGACGAGCTGAAGGCCATCCTTCGGCTCGCCGGCCACGACGTCACCTATTGCTCGACCAAGAGCAGCGGCTTCAAATCCGCGCTCAGGAAATCCTGCGAGCTCGCTGTCGTCGCCGGCGGCGACGGCACCGTCGGCAAGGTGCTGAAAGGCCTCAAGCACCGCTCCACGCCCATCGGCATCCTCCCGCTCGGCACCGCCAACAATATCGCCACCTCACTCGGCATCTCAGGCAGCCCCGCCGAGATCGCCGCCTCGTGGAACCTCAAACGCACCCGCAAGCTCTCGGTCGGCATCGCCAGGGGACCGTGGGGCAAGATGAACTTCATCGAGGCGGTCGGCTACGGCGCCATGGTCGATGCGACGGATTCTTCCATCGGCGAGAATGTCGAAGGCGACCACCGCCTCGTCCTCGGCCGCGATGCGCTCCGCAGGGCGCTGAAAAAGGGCAAGGCGCGCAATCTCCACGTCACCATCGACGGCAAGCCGATCACCAGCAAGCTGCTCGCGCTGGAGGTTCTGAATATCGGCTATGCCGGCCCCGGCATTCCGCTGCGCCTCGCCGCCGATCCGGGCGACGACTATCTCGACGTGGTCATGATCGGCGACGACCAGCGCGAAGACATGCTCGACTGGCTCGGCCCCGCGCATGAGGAAACCTCACCGCCGCTGACCGCCCGCAAGGGCAAGGAGATCGTCATCGCCTGGAAGGGCAAGCCGCCGATGCGGCTGGATGACGGCTATGTCGATCCGCCCGACACGAAGGAAACGATCACGCTGACCCTGGCGAAGGAGAAGCTGACCATTCTTCTGCCCAAGGGCGCACGCAAACCCGTCGCGAAACACAAAGCCCGGGCCAGGACAAAACGGAAGGCGGCGAAATGAGTCCGCCCGAAGACCTCCTCGTCGAGATCGAACGCACCGCCGTCGAACTGGCGCAGCTCGCGGGCGCAGAAATTCTCGCCGCCCTCGGCGGCATGCTCTCCGTCCGTTACAAGACCGGGACTGGCGCTGACGATCTGAAAGACCCCGTGTCGGAGGTCGATCACCGTGTCGAGGTGCTGATCCGCGCGCGTCTAGCCGAACGTTTTCCAGGCCACGACATTATCGGCGAGGAACTCGACGAACGGTCCGGCCGCGACGACGATTTTGTCTGGGCGGTCGATCCCATCGACGGCACCACGAATTTCGTCAACGGCTTTCCGATGTTCGCCGCCACCATCGGCGTCCTCCATCGCGGCGTGCCGGTCGCCGGGGCGACATGGTGCACCACCGGGCACGCCGTCCGGGCCGGCGTCTATCACGCCCATCGCGGCGCCCCGCTGCTCTTCGACGGCCAGCCCGTCGCCCGCGCCGACAACGCTCAGGTCCGCCGCCGCCTCGCCGGCGTGCCGCGCGCCGGCGATGTCGAAGGCCCGTTTGATACGCGCAAGACCGGCTCGGCGGCCATCGAATGCGCCCTCGCCGCCTCCGGGCCGCTCACCCTCGCCCGCTTCGACAGCGTCAATCTCTGGGACATCGCCGGCGGCGTGACGCTGGTTCAGGCCGCCGGCGGCGCCGTCCGCATTTTCGAAAACGGCGCCTGGCAGCTTCTCGAACGCTTCCAGGGCACGCCCGAAGCACCCGATCTGCGCAACTGGAGGCGCCCGATGATCGTCGGGCACGCCGACGCCGTCGACACGTTCGTCGCGAAGCTCGCGGCCTAGCGCCGCTTGCCGCCCAGAATGCTGCCGAGGATCGAGCGCCCGATCTCGCGCCCGATGGTCGATGACACCGACCGCGTCACCGACTTGATCGCCGCCTCGCCGACGCTCTGGCGCTTGCCGCCGCCGCCGCCCAGCACATCGGACAGCCAGCCGCCCGAGGATTTCTGCTCACGGGCCGGGGCTTCGCGCTCGCGGTCGCGGATCGAACCCCGCGTCGAGGGACGCGGTTCGCGGGCCTCCGGCACCGGCATCGGCGCCGGTACGGGCCGCGCGCCCCAGTCGATCCCGCCCGATCTGGTTTGCGGCTTGGCGGCCGGCGGGGTTTCCACCTCACGCTGGCCGTTCAGGATTCTCATAGGCGCTCTCGCGGTCCACGACCTGCTCGTATTTGCCGTGCAGCGGACTGCCCGTCACAAGCTGCGTGCGCTCCTCAGGCGTCAGCGGCCCCATCCGGCCCGACGGCGGCCGGATCAGCGTCCGCTCCACCACCGACGGCACGCCGCCTTTCTGCAGCGTCGAGACCAGCGCCTCGCCCGTCCCCATCTCGGTGATCGCGTCTTCCGTCTTGAAGGCCGGATTGGCGCGGAAGCTCTCCGCCGCCACGCGGACCGCCTTCTGCTCCTTGGGCGTATAGGCGCGCAGCGCATGCTGGATGCGGTTGCCGAGCTGGCTCAGCACGATTTCCGGCACGTCCTGCGGGTTCTGCGTGATGAAATAGACGCCGACGCCTTTCGAGCGGATCAGGCGCACCACCTGCGTCACCTTCTCCAGCAGGGCCTTGGGCGCATCGTTGAACAGCAGATGCGCCTCGTCGAAGAAGAAGACGAGCTTGGGCTTCTCCAGATCGCCCGCCTCCGGCAGCGCCTCGAACAGCTCCGACATCATCCACAGAAGGAACGTCGCATAGACGCGCGGATTGGCCATCAGCCCGTCGGCCGCGAGGATGTTGATCGCGCCGCGCCCCTGCGCGTCGGTCATCATGAAATCGGAAAGCTGCAGCGCCGGCTCGCCGAAAAAGGCATCGCCCCCCTGGTTCTCCAGCACCAGCAATTGCCGCTGGATCGCCCCCACGCTGGTCGGCGACACATTGCCGTAGCGCGCCTTCACATCGTCGGCATGCTCCGACAGGAAGGTCAGGATCGCGCGCAGGTCTTTCAGGTCCAGCAGCAGCAGCCCCTCATCGTCCGCCACACGGAAGGCGATGTTCAGCACGCCCTCCTGCACATCGTTGAGATCGAGCAGGCGCGAGAGCAGCAGCGGCCCCATCTCCGACACCGTCGAACGGATCGGGTGGCCCTGCTTGCCGAACACGTCCCAATAGATCGTCGGATGCGGCTCGAAGACATACGGCTCGAGGCCGATTTTGGCCGCCCGCTCGCTCAGGAACGACTTTTCCGTCCCCGCCAGCGCGATGCCCGACAGGTCGCCCTTCACGTCCGCCGCGAACACCGGCACGCCCGCCGCCGACAAGCCTTCGGCCAGAATCTGCAGCGTCACCGTCTTGCCGGTGCCTGTCGCCCCGGCGATCAGGCCGTGCCGGTTGGCCAGAGACAGCGCCAACGAGACCGGATTCTCGCCCTTGCCGATGAAAATGCCCGGAAGCTCGCTCATGCCGCCCTCGTCCTGATGAGGCGCGGACAATCGCCGCCCGGCGCGCGCCGTTCAAGCATTTGCGCGCGAAGAGGGCGCTCTGGCGCGAAATTTGACGCCGGCGGCATAGCTGGTCCACGCCTCGGCCTCTCTTTGCGCCGGATTCGGTGCGCGCTGAAGCGGTGTAACATCCGCACCCAATTGCGAGCGTTTCGCAGCGCCTGCGCGCTCGAAACAGCGCGCGGGCGCGTTGCCTTGAGGGGGGCGCTTCCTATACTCCAAACCCGTTCAGAAACGCTTTTCGGGAAGCCTCGCTTCATGGCCGACGCCGCCGCGTCCAACCGCCGCCCAGAGAACCCACGGACCGAGCGGCCGCTGTCACCGCATCTTCAGATTTACCGGTTCTCGGTGACGATGTTCTCATCGATCTTTCACCGCTTCACCGGCATCGGCCTTGGCGCGGGCACGCTGCTCGTCGCCTGGTGGGTGATCGCCGCCGCAATAGGCCCTGACGCCTATGCCGACTTCACCGCCGTCGCCGGCCACTGGTTCGGCCGCCTCGTGCTGCTGGGTCTCACCGTCGCTTTCATCTTCCACCTGCTGAACGGCGTGCGTCACCTCTTCTGGGACGCAGGTCTCGGCTTCGAGAAGCCGACCGCCCGCTTCACCGGCTGGCTGGTCGTCACCCTCACCGGCCTCCTGACCGTCGCGGTCTGGGTCGCGGCCTATGCCTCGATGGGGAAACTCTGATGGCCGGCTCCAACAACTCGCTCCGCACCCCGCTCGGCCGCGTCCGCGGCCTCGGCGCCTCCAGGAGGGGCACCGGCCACTTCATCGCGCTCCGCACGCTCGCCGTCGCGCTCGTGCCGCTTGGTCTCTGGTTCCTCTGGGCCGTGATTTCACATGCCGGCGCACCCTACGCAGAAGTTGCCGCCTTCTTCGCCCATCCGGTCAATGCCGGGCTGATGCTGACCTTCGTGGTCGTGGCGCTCTGGCATTTCCGCCTCGGGTTCGAGGAAACCATTCTCGACTACGTCACCCATGACGGGCTGAAGGTCGCGGCGCTGATCGCCAACACCTTCTTTTCGGTGATCATCACCGTCGCCGCCGTTCTCGCCATTCTGAAACTGGCCCTCTGATGTCCGCTTACAAGATCGTCGATCACACCTATGACGTCGTCGTCGTCGGCGCCGGCGGCGCCGGCCTTCGCGCCACGCTGGGCGCCGCCCAGGCGGGCCTGAAAACCGCCTGCGTCACCAAGGTCTTCCCGACACGCAGCCACACCGTCGCCGCGCAGGGCGGCATCTCCGCCAGCCTCGGCAATATGGGCGAGGACGACTGGCGCTGGCACATGTACGACACGGTGAAGGGCGCCGACTGGCTCGGCGACCAGGACGCCATCGAATATCTCTGCCGCAACGCCGTCGACGCCGTGTACGAGCTGGAACACTGGGGCGTGCCGTTCAGCCGCACCGAAGACGGCAAGATCTACCAGCGCGCCTTCGGCGGCATGACCAAGAATTACGGCCAGTCGCCGCAGCAGCGCACCTGCGCCGCCGCCGACCGCACCGGCCACGCCATCCTTCACACGCTCTACGGCCAGTGCGTGAAGAACAAGGTGCAGTTTTTCATCGAGTATTTCGCGCTCGATCTCATCATGGAAGACGGGCGCTGCCGCGGCTTCACCGCCTGGTGCCTGGAAGACGGCTCGATCCACCGCTTCCGCGCGCATGAGGTGATCCTGGCGACCGGCGGCTATGGCCGCGCCTATTTCTCCTGCACCTCGGCGCACACCTGCACCGGCGACGGCAACGCCATGGTGCTGCGCGCCGGCCTGCCGCTCCAGGACATGGAATTCGTCCAGTTCCATCCCACCGGCATTTACGGCGCAGGCTGCCTCATCACCGAAGGCGTGCGCGGCGAAGGCGGCTATCTCACCAACAAGAACGGCGAACGCTTCATGGAGCGCTATGCGCCCTCCGTGAAGGATCTCGCCTCGCGCGACGTCGTCTCACGCGCCATGACGATGGAAATCCGCGAAGGCCGGGGCTGCGGCCCCCATGGCGAGTGGATCCATCTTCACATCGACCATCTCGACCCCAAGATCGTCCACGAGCGCCTGCCCGGCATCTCGGAAAGCGCCAAGATCTTCGCCAATGTCGATGTCACGAAGGAGCCGATCCCGGTTCTCCCCACCGTCCACTACAATATGGGCGGCATCCCGACGAATTATCACGGCGAGGTTCTCACCAAGTCCGGCGACAACCCCGACAGCGTCGTTCCCGGCCTGATGGCCATCGGCGAGGCGGCCTGCGTCTCGGTGCATGGCGCCAACCGCCTCGGCTCCAACTCGTTGACCGACCTCGTCGTGTTCGGCCGCGCGGCGGGCCTCCGCGTCGCCGAGACGGTGAAGATCGGCGAACGTCACGCCGATCTGCCCAAGGATTCCGCAGAAGCCTCGCTCGCCCGTTTCGACCGCATCCGTCATGCCAAGGGCGGCACGCCCACCGCACAGCTGCGCCTCCAGATGCAGCGCACGATGCAGGCGAACTGCGCCGTCTATCGCACCGGCGAGGTGCTGAAAGAGGGCGTGGAGAAGATCGAGAAGGTCTTCGCCGGCTCCTCCGACATCGGCGTCACCGATCGCACGCTGATCTGGAACTCCGACCTCATGGAGAGCCTGGAATACGACAACCTGATCTCACAGGCCGTCGTCACCATGACCTCCGCGGAAAACCGCAAGGAATCGCGCGGCGCCCATGCCCGCGAGGACTATGCCGACCGCGACGACAAGAACTGGATGAAGCACACGCTCGCCTGGATCGACGACAAGGGCGCGGTGAAGATCGACTACCGCCCGGTCCACGAATACACGATGACCAACGACATCGAATACATCGCCCCCAAAGCGCGCGTGTATTGAATGCGGATTGCGGTCGCGCTCTTCCTGGCCGCTGCCGTCATCTGGCCGGCACAGGCCGAAATGCGCGATTTCGCCGATCCGGCTGCGGGGTTTTCACTGAAATTGCCCGAAGCCTGGACCGATCCCGCCGGCGGCGTGACGACAAGCGCCGACGGCTCCGTCCGCTGCACTGCCACCGGCCAGCCGGTGCCTCAGACCGCTGCGATGACGCAGGAACAGGTCAACGCCACCATGCAGGCCTACACGGCCGACATATGGAAAAGCCGCTTCCTCACCGGCGGCGTCACCGGCTCCATCGACCATTCCGGCATCACGAAAATGGAGCAATACGACGCCCCCTGGGCGCGCGAACGCCTCAATTACCCGAACGGCGCGGCAGCCAAATTCGGCGTCATCATGCTCTCCGCCCCCGGCAAGCTGGCCTCTCTCACCTGCTTGGCCGACCCGGCCGCCTATGACAGTCACCTCGCCGACATCACCAATCTGCTGAACTGGCTCCGGCCGCTCTGATCACTCGGCAAGGCTCACGCCGTCCAGCACCGCCTGGAAATCCTCAAGGCTGGTATTGCTGGCATATATCAGGACGTGCGCACCGGCCTTCGGCAGCTCCACTGAAGTCACCAGCACCTCCTGCTCGAACCCCATGAACTGCGACGTCCGGCTGACCATCACGTCCTGTCCCAACAGCTTGCCTTTGCTGTCTTCCACCGAAACCATCGGCCCTCCATCCCGCGGCACGACGGGCCGCCAGACGATGACCGTCAGCTCAGCCTCGCCACGCGCATAAGTCGCGCGGCACTCTTCGCTCGTCGCGCCGGGCGGCCCATGCAGTACCGGAACCTGCTCACATTTTGCGGGCGTCGCCGCGACCCAGCCTTGCGGCAACACCAGCATCAGAATGCCGACAATGATCGACCCGATCGCTTCCATGGCTGAACTCCTACTCCTCGTTGCCGGTCGAGGCTCGTCGCCGAACAAGGCGGAACGCAGGCGCTTTCACGCATCGCAGAAGGCGGCTAGGGATGCGGGATGCGGATCCTGCATTGCATCTTCACCCGCTCGCTCTTCGGCTCGGAACGATACGCCGCTGATCTGGCGCAACACCAGAACCGAAGCGGCGATGACGTACACATCGCCGTCGATCCGCGCGGGCGTATTCCGGAGATCCTCGTCCCCGGCGTCACAATCCACCGCGTCGGCCGCCTGTTCCGCCGCTGGCGGCTGGCGCGGCTGATGGCGCGGCTGAAGCCAGATATCGCCCACGCCCATCTCAGCGCTGCCTGCAAGGCGCTCGGCGGCGTCGCCAAACGTCCCCCAGCCGTCGCGACGCTCCATGTCGGCTACAAGGCGAACCAGCATGCGCGGCTCGATGGCCTCGTCGCCCTGACTGAACGCGCAGCCGAAGACGCCAAAGCGGACGGCTATCGCGGCGCCCTCACGAAAATCTGGAACTGGGCGCCAGCCGCAGCATCTTTGCCGCCCGATACCGGCGAACGCCTGCGCACCGAACTCGGCATTGGCGCGAACACCTATGTCGCCGGCTGCGTCGGCCGGCTGCACCCCTCCAAGAACCCCGAAACGCTTGTCAGCGCCTTCAAGGCCGCCGCGCTGCCGGATGCCGTCCTGCTCCTCGCAGGCGAAGGCCCGGAGCGCGCACGGCTGGAAGCGTTGATCGGTGGCGATCCCTCGATCCGCCTGCTTGGCTATCGCACCGATGCGCCGGCACTCTACCGCGCTTTCGACCTCTTCGTGCTGCCCTCGCGCGTCGAACAGGTGCCGCTCGCCATCCTCGAGGCCATGCAGGCGGGCCTGCCGATGATCGTCTCGAACATCGAGAGCCTCGCGGAGTTCGTGCCCGCGCCACCCGCCGCCCTCACGCCCCCTGAAGACGTCGCAGCGCTCGCCGCTCTCATGCGCGCGCATCACGCCAAAGGCCGGCGGCGCGAGATCTATGACCTGACGCCGTTCGACCCGGCGGGACAGACCGCGAAGATCCACAGCTTCTACGAGAGCGTCCTCACGCCCTGATCGCGCGCCGCGTAGCGCTCGTCACGCAGCGCCCGCCCATTTCCGCCACGATTGCCCCCGAGCATCGATCCCTGCGCATCGGGCTGGGGAAACTGACGCGGGAAGCCATGAACACCACACCAACCCTTCCGCGGCCGGGCGGCCGCAACGCGGCGCTCAAGCTCTTCGGCATCGGCGTTCTGACGCTGGTGATGATCGTGCCGCTGATGCTGATCGGAAATCTCGTCGACGAACGCCGCGCCTCGGCCTATGACGCCGAGGCGAGCATCGCGCAGGGCTGGGGCGGCGCGCAGGCGCTGGCTGGACCCTTCCTGGTCGTGCCCTTCGAAGCGCCTGAGCGGCGCGATCCGCAGGGACGTGTCGTCGCCGAAGCGATACGCGGCGAAATCGTCACCCTCCCCCGCACGCTCGACGTGCAGGTGGCGGCGGGCGTCGAGGAACGGGCGCGCGGCATCTTCACCATTCCCGTCTTCGCGGCGGATGTGGTGATGGCCGGCGCCTTCGGCCTGCCTGACCCGCGCCTTGCGCCGCCAGGCGCGGTGTTTGACTGGAGCCGCGCCCGCATCGCGCTCTCCATCTCCGACGTGCGCGGTCTGTCGGGCGAGCCGGCGCTGGAATGGGACGGCGCGAGATCAGACACCGCCTTCGCCCCTGGAACCGGGATATCCGGCATGAATGAGGGCCTTCTCGCGCCCGTGGCATTGAAGGGCAAGGAGACGCCGTACCGCCTCACCTTGCGCCTGCGCGGCACCGCGCGCTTCGCCCTGGTGCCGGGCGGCGAGAGCTTCAGCGCCACCATCGCCGCCCCCTGGGCGCATCCGAGCTTCGACGGCGCTTACCTGCCTGAGGACCGCCAGATCGGCGCCGATGGCTTCACGGCCTCATGGCGTGTCAGCCACCTCGCCCGCGCGATGCCGCAGGCCTGGGTCAACGGAGAATACGGCTACCCCTCGTCCTCGGCCTTCGGCGTCACTTTCTTCCAGCCGGTCGCCTTCTACCAGCTGGTCGAGCGCTCGCTGAAATACGCGATTCTCTTCATCGGCCTGTCGTTCCTCACCTTCTTCCTGGTGGAGACCGTCACGGGCGCCCGCATCCATGTCGTCCAGTACCTGCTGGCGGGTGCGGCGCAGGTGATTTTCTACCTACTGCTGCTGGCTCTGGCGGAACAAACGGGCTTTGGCTCGGCCTATCTGATCGCGGCGATCGCCTGCACCGGGCTGACCGGCCTCTACGCCGGCAGCGCGCTGGGGTCGCATAAGCGTGGCCTTGCCGTCGCTGGCGCGTTGACCGCGCTCTATGCCCTCCTCTACACGTTGCTCAACGAAGAGGATTACGCGCTCCTGACTGGCGCGGTGGCGAGCTTCCTGGCTCTGGCCCTGACCATGTTCCTGACCCGCCGGGTGGACTGGTACGAGGCGCAGACCGGCATCTCGGGCCGTTCGGCGGAGGGCGCGAGCCATGCTTGAGCTTGAGGCGCGAAATGGTCCAGTTGCGGCTGCCGAAGAACTCCCGTTACGGCAAGGGCAAGTCCTGGCCGAAGCCGGTGAAGCCGGACGGCACGCCTGCCAGGAACCTCACCGAATTCCGGATCTATCGCTACGATCCGGATGGCGGGAAGAACCCGGCGGTCGATACCTACTGGGTCGACCGCGACGGCTGCGCCCCGATGGTTCTCGACGGCCTGATCTGGCTGAAGAACAATGTCGACCCGACGCTGACCTTCCGCCGCTCGTGCCGCGAAGGCGTCTGCGGCTCGTGCGCGATGAATATCGGCGGCGGCAACTCGCTCGCCTGCACCAAGGGCATGGACGAGGTGAAGGGCGACGTCGTGAACGTCTATCCCCTGCCGCATCTGCCGGTGGTGAAGGATCTCGTCTGCGACCTGACGAATTTCTACGCGCAATACGCCTCGATCCAGCCCTTCCTCCAGGCAAGCTCCGCCGAGCCGGTGACCGAGTATCGCCAGTCGCCGGAAGAGCGCGCCAAGGTCGACGGACTCTATGAGTGCATTCTCTGCGCCTGCTGCTCGACCTCGTGCCCGTCTTATTGGTGGAACAGCGACAAATATCTGGGGCCTGCGGCGCTGCTGCAGTCCTATCGCTGGCTGGCCGACAGCCGCGACGAAGCGAAGGGCGAACGGCTGGACGATCTGGAAGATCCCTTCCGGCTCTATCGCTGCCATACGATCATGAACTGCGCGAATACCTGCCCCAAGGGGCTGAACCCGGCAAAGGCCATCGCCGAGATCAAGAAGCTGATGGTCGAGCGGACGCTCTGATCCGCTGAAGGAGATTCCAACGTGTTGAAGATTGCCCTTATGTCGTCGGCGGCGCTGACGGCAGCGATTGCGCTCGCCCCCGATGCAGCGGCCTTCGATTGCGCCAAGGCCTCGACCGACATTGAGAAGATCATCTGTGCTGACCCGGCCCTGAAGGCGGCGGACGACGAGATGGCCGCAGCCTACAAGGCCCTGATCGCCAAGGCGCAAGGCGACCAGCCGGCCATGCTGAAGGCCAGCCAGATCGCCTGGCTGAAACTGCGCGACGCGAATTGCGGCTGGCAGGAGAAGGTCGAAGAAAAGGCCGCCTGCCTGATGGAGCAGACGACGGCCCGGACCGATTATTTCAACGCCCGGCCCGCCAGCGGCCCCGGCTTCGGCGACAGCCCCGCGCTGGCGCCTTACGTTTCAGCGCACGGCTTCGGAAAGGGCAAGTGCTCGGCCGACGTGTCGATGTTCCGTTTCCCCGGCGCGGCCGCCAATGCCGGTGAGAAGATTCTGAACGGCTGGGTCAACGATCTCGCGGCCAGCCTGGAAGCAGACTATGGCAGCTATGCCGAGGGCGATCTGCCCGACGGCATGCAGTGTGAATACGCGGCCGCCACGACCATCACCTACGCCTCGCCGGACCTCATCGCGATGAACGTCTCGGTCTACATGTTCGGCGGCGGCGCGCACGGCAACTCGACGGCCACCTCGCTTGTGCTGGATCGCAAGAGCGGCAAGGCGCTGCAGTTCGCAGACGTGTTCGGTGCGGCGGGTCAGAAGGCGCTGGTCGCCAGATGCGCTGAAGGGATCAAGGCGGCGAAATACGAGCGCTTCGGCGACAGCGGCACGAAGGAAGAGGTCGAGCAGCTCGTCAGCAACGACATGACGTCCTATGCCGACGCCATAGCGGCCGGTGTCGCCGGGTTCGCCAACTGGCTCGTTTATGAGGACCGCGCCGAGGTCTACTTCGCACCCTACGAGCTCGGCTCGTATGCCGAAGGCGACTACACCTGCGCGCTGCCCAAAGCTGATCTCGCGGCGGCCGCCGGCGCCAAGGGCTGGATCGTTCCCTGAGCGCCCGCAAGATGCGGGGATGGCGCGCCGCTCTGCGCCGTTCCCGCAATGAAAAACGCCCGGTCTTCCGACCGGGCGTTTTCGTTTTGGATCGCTGCGCCGGTTACCAGGCGAAGCTGACGCGGCCCGACAGCGTGTTGTAGTTCAGCACGCCGTTGTCGCCGCCGGTGTAGGTGACCGCCAGGCCGAAGTTTGTCGTCTCGAACGCGACGCCGGCTTCATATTCCACCCAGCCATTGTCACGCTCGCTGCCGACGAAGGTCAGCGGCACGCTCGGGAAGGCGGCGAAGGCCGAGTTAAGCGCGTTCGGGTCGCTCTGCACGTCGATCACATACGCAACGCCGAGGCGCGGGCGAAGCACCGAGTTCTCGCCGGTCGAGAAGAGACCGGTGTACTCGAGGCCGAGGCGCGCATCGACAAGAGCAGTGTCGATCGCATCCACGGTCATCGCGGCCGAACCGCCCGTCTCGGTGTAGCGGTCGATGTTGATCCACTTGCCGTCGATGGATGCGTACGGCGTGAACGTGCCGGCCGAGCCATCGAAGTTGATGCCCATCTTGGCGCCGGCGGCGAAGGTATTGCCGTCGGGCGTTGCGACCAGCACCTGCGTGCCCATCATCAGCGGAACGGTGCGCGACAGGTCGTAGCTCTGGCCCGAATAGCTGAGATAGCCGTTCAGGAAGCTGTCGCCTTCATGGACGCCGCCATAGGCCGTGATGGCCCAGGTGTCGGCTTCGACGCTCTGAAGCGGCAGGGTCAGCTCGGCGTCCGACGAGCCATACGAAATCGCGAAACCGGCGAACGAGCCGTCCGAGAAGCCGTAGTCGAAGCCGATGGTCCCGACCGTGCCCGACAGGTCGGCGTCACCCGGGAAGGGCAGCGCTTCGTAGGTCGAGTCGAGCATCGTGCTCACGTCGAGGAAGCCGCCCCAGCCTTCGCGGAGATGAATGCTGGCCGCCTTCGCGGCGGTTTCTGCAGCGGCATCCTGCGCCGCAACGACCGCCGCCGAGCCCATCATCATGGCGTCGAACGGATCGGCCGTCGCCTGCAGCGCGGAGGCGTTCAGCATCGCCGAAGCGCCCGAAGCGTCAAAGCCATGACCACCACCGCCGATCAGCTGATCGTTACGATCGACGACCGAGTTGGCCAGCAGACCGACCGTACCTTCGGCAACGCCCTGGGCGAGCATGCCATTGGTCGGCGTCAGCGCTTCCATGACCGTCGGCAGAGCCGAAGCCGAGGTCGCGTCAAGCGAGTTGAAGAGGTTCGACAGCGCGGCGTACCCACCCGACGTATTGCGGATCTGGTCGAGCGTCGTCGCGACTTCGACCTGCTCGGGCGAGGTGTACGCCGCCGCGCTGGCGAACGGCAGCGCGATGATCGACAGGATCACGTTGTTGCCGACCGTCGAAACCTGCGGGCGCAGAACGCCCGGCAGGTTGCTGGCGATCGCCGCGAAGCTGCCCGTCACGCCGGCCGAGCCACTGGCGATCGTCCACTGCGTGCCGAAGGTCGGGACATAGCTGCCGAGAGCCGCGACCGAGAGACCGCCGCCGAGCTGAAGCGCCCCGGTGACGTTGAGGCGGTCGGCGAGCGAAGCCGACGCCAGATCGACGCCGTACACGCCGGCCAGCGCAAACGCTGTGTTGCCGGTGACCGAGAGCGTGCCGGCGGTGCCAACACCGTTGCCGGGCGAGAGCACGCCGGCATTGACCAGCAGGCCAGCGCCCGAGGTCGCCGTCGTGAGGATCGAGCCGGTGCCGGTCAGCAGGCCGCCGGCAACCGTCAGGCGCGTCGGCGAGAAGATGCCGTTCACGGTGAACGTGCCAGCGTCGAGGAACGACGACATCGTGGTGTTGAGACGGGCGCCGGAACGGATGTTCAGGCCGGCCGTCGCCACACGCACGGACAGGCGATCGATCGTGACCGTCGTGCCGGTTAGGTAAGTCGTGCCGGCATTGCGGAGGTTGACCTCGAACCAGCGGGTCGAGTTCTGCAGGCCGGGTGTGCCGACCGTGTTGTTCGGCGTGAAACCCGTCGTGCCGGGGCCGGTGAGGGCGCCGGTGTTGACGTCGATCAGCGTGCCCGTCGACCAGAGCGCGGTGGTCTGCGCATCGGCGTCGGTGTTGCCCGGCAGCGTGGTCTCACCGTTATTGGCCGTGTTGGCCGCCGCGCCCTCCAGGGTGATCTCGTTGTTTGCCGAGCTGACCGGCTGGCCAACCAGCAGAACGTCGTTGGAGGCCGCTGCGGCGGTGTTGCCGCCTGCGAGCGTGAACTCGCTCTGGCCGCCCGTACCCGACGGCGTCGGATCGTCGGCCACGTTGATGCGCGAGCCGGTATAGTCGATCTGGCCCGGCAGGGCCGTGTTGGGCTGAACAGGATCTTCAGCCTCAGGATCGTCCGTACCAGCGCCGGCGACGCAGGTGCCGGTGAAGGCGCAGACTGCGGGCGGGACCGGATTCGGCGTCACCGTGCCGACATTCGGCGTGGCGTTGGACGTGCCGAGCGCCGGAGTGCCCGGCAGGGCGTTCACGAGCGAGCCGCCGACCAGCGTCATGTAGAGCGGGTCTATTTCCTGAACCCAGTGGGCCGCATCGGTCCACTCACCGTCACCCGCCGTCGCCTGGACGTACTTGTAGGGGTTGTTGACGACGATCTGGTCCCAGAACAGGAACAGCGGGTTGTAGCCGGCCATCGAGCCCATGCAGTTGAAGCTGGTGGCGTTGCCGGTCACGTTGGCGCAGGCCCGCACGAAGTTGTCGTTCGTGTTGCCGACCGAATCGAAGAACCAGCGATTGCCGCTGGACAGCACGCCCAGCGAAACCTCACGGCCGAAGGCATTGGTGACCAGCGGCGAACCCGAGTCGCCGGGGCCGGTCGTCGATTCGCCCGCGACCGCCGCGCCCGTGAACACGTCGAAATCGAGCGTGGTCGTGAGGATATTCGCGGTGCTGGAGGCGCTGAAGGGGCGCGTGGCGCGCTGCGGGTCGTCAAAATCGAACCAGTACATGTCCTGGTAGATCGAACCGGCCGGCGCGCCGCTCAGAAGATCGGCGATCGCCGTGCCGTATACGCCGACATTGATCGTCCGCTGGTCGCCGAGGAAGCCCAGCATGTTGGCGCCGAGGCGGCGCTGGAAGTCGCTGGCGCGCGTGGTGCCCGGATCGGTGCCGGACTGGCCGAAACCGCCGATCGTCACCGGGACGAGGCTGGAAACAGGCGTGAAGAGCAGGGCGATACCGGACTGGGCGTCGCGGCCGAGCAGTTCGTTCGGCGTGTCGAAGCCGGCGATGGCGACGTCAGCAGGCAAGAACGACAGAACGTTGGGGTCGTAGGCCGAGCCGAAACGCGAGCGCGGATCGTACCAGACCATCACCGAATTCGCGAACATGGTGCGGCCGTCGGAACCGGGCTGGGTTCCGAAATCCTGGCTGAACAGCCAGTTGCGCAGGTTCGGATTTCCGAAGGTCGGATCCATCGTGTAGCCGACCTGGGCGCGGTTGCCCGGCGCATTGCCGTCATACTGGTCCGGATCAAGGCTATCGACGCAGTGGGCGGCGAACAGAACGGTACGCGGGTTGATAAGCAGGCCGGTGCAGGAACCGCCGGAATTGCCGGCTTCGTTGCGGATGCCCATGCCGACCCAGTAGGGACGGGTATTGCCGGTGTCGATCGCCGCACCGGGCGTCGTGGTGTCCGGCGTGACGAGAGCGCTCGCCGGAGCGGTCAGACAGATAGCCGCAGCTGCAAAGGTAGCAGCGCTCAGAAGCGCGGCGCGCAGGCTGCGTGTGCCCGTTTTGTCAGTCATTGAAATGTAACTCCCCATAGGACACCTGCCGATATGCCCCCCGGCAGGCGCGTGGAGTCCACCAAAGCATGACGTTAAGTTTTTGCAAACCCTAAGGGACGGTTAACCCACAGGCGAAAACGTCGCGGCCATAAAGGCGTTGCGAAAATGTCGCCGCTGCAGGCAGATGCGGGAACTTTCCGGGGCATGCCACCGGGATCGACGCACATATGCCGGCCGGTCCGGCCGGGATGGGGATCTGCAATGGCCAGAACGGAGGATGAAGCGGTGATGGTTCGAATTCTGGCAGGGGTGATGCTGAGCGCCGCGCTGGCGGTGATGCCGGCCGCGGCGGAGGAAGCCTACGGCCCTTCGTTCGACTGCGACAAAGCCAGGACGGCCATCGAAAAGGCGATCTGCGATGCGCCGCTGCTCGGCTGGTACGACCGGCAGCTGGCCAAGACCTGGGGTCTGGTGAAGAAGGCCACGCCCAAGGCCGGCGAGGCGGCCCTGCAGGAAAGCCAGGCAGCCTTCCTGAAGTCGCGTGATGCCTGCCTGAAGACCGACAATCTCTACGACTGCATGGCCGTTCTCTATATTGCGCGCATCCGCACGCTGGCCGACGGGGTCGACGACATGCCGCTCTTTGTCGACAGCTATGCCGCCGAAAACGGCGGCGTGGACATCGTGCGCTACCCGGACAACTCGGCGGCGATGACGATCTCCACCATCGGCGGCGGCGACCACACCTGCGGTTTCGAGACGGATGAGGCGAAAACCGGCAAAGGCAGCGCCGTCACCTGGTCGGAAAAACCGGACGATATGTATGCCGCAGCCTGCACCATCACGGCCACGCCCTCCGCCGACGAAGGGACGCTGGTGGTGACGGCCGTGGGGAACGCCTGCACCTATTATTGCGGCGTGCGGGCCGAGCTTTCGGGAACTTTCTCGCGCAAATAACGCTCTGGCGCCGCCCGGCGGACAGCCCCATATCGAGGGCCACCCGCCTTTTGCCTTCGTGAAGGAGCCATCGATGCGCCGTCTTGCCGCCTTCGTCGCCGCCTTGCTGGTTCCCGCCGCGCTGGCTGCCGATCCGGCTCCCAAGCCCGAAACCAACCCGGACGAGGCCGCCGCCGCACCGGTCGCCATCACCGTGCGCGGTGACGAGCTGGGCGCTTTGCTGGATGGGGCAGGCTGGGTCCATGACGGGTCGGGCCGCGTCCCGCTTTACACGGTCGGCTTCCGCTCGTGCCCGGACTGCGTTGCCCAGAAGGAAGGCGCCTACGCCAGGATGGCCGAGTCCGGGGCCGACATCCGCCGTATCCTCTATGCCCGCGCCGACAGCGCCGAGGGCAAGCCGCGCTCCAGGCCCGGCGAGCGCGCCATGGTCGCGGAACTCTGGAAGACCCGCGACTTCGCCCTCTACCAGCGCTGGTATGTGACCGACCCCGCGACCTTCTACGAAACCGAAACCCTGCCGCCCGACGCCGACAGCGACCCGGAACGCGCCGCGCTGGTGCAGAAATCGCGCGACTTCATGACGGCGCTGAACGACATCCTGAAGGCCAATGGCGTCGACACCTATGTGCCGTCGATCTTCTGGCAGGAGAACGGCGTCTGGCAGGTCTATATCGGCTACAACGCCGAGACTTTCGACGCCCTGATCCTGCCGCGCATCGCGGGGGCTTGAGAGCCGGTGGCGCGCCGCCGTAAACCCGGCGGCGCATGACATCCCCCAACACCGCCTATGACGCCCTGATCGCGAAGGGCGAGATCGCCGCCGACCCGGCGCAGGCGGTGGCCGTCGGCCGTCTGGATATGCTCAGCACCGCGCTGGAGGACCATGCGCGCGGCCGCTCGCGCGGCCTTCTGGGCTTTGCCCGCAAGCGTCCCGCGCCACGCGGACTTTACCTCTGGGGGCCGGTCGGGCGCGGCAAGTCCATGCTGATGGACCTGTTCTTCGAGACCGTCCCGCTGCCCGCCAAGCGCCGCGTCCATTTCCACGCCTTCATGGCCGAAACGCATGAGGCGATCCGCGTCCAACGCACCGAGACGCCGGGCGATCCGATCGTTCCGGTCGCCAAACGGATCGCCAGGGCCGCCCGCCTGCTCTGCTTCGACGAATTCCAGGTCACGGATATCGCCGACGCGATGCTGCTCGGTCGCCTGTTCGAGACACTGTTCGAGGAAGGCGTCACGGTCGTCGCCACCTCCAACCGGCCGCCCGCCGATCTCTACAAGGACGGCATCAACCGCCAGCTCTTCCTGCCGTTCATCGACATGCTGGAGCAGAAGCTGGACGTCTTGGCGATCGCCGGACCGACCGATTACCGCCTCGGCCGCATCAAGGGCCTGCCGGTCTATCTGACGCCCGACGACGGCAAGGCGGCGCAGGCGCTGGACGCTGCATGGGCGCATCTGACCGACAATGCGGACGGCCGCCCGGAGGAACTGCACCTGCTCGGCCGCACCCTGACGCTCCCCCGTTTCGCCCATGGCGTGGCGCGGGCGACGTTCCAGGATCTCTGCGCCCAGCCACTGGGGCCGCAGGACATGCTGGCGATCGCGGCGGCGGCGCACACGCTGATCCTGGAGCATATCCCGTTGCTGACCCCGGCCCGGCGCAACGAGGCCAAGCGCTTCGTCACGCTGATCGACGCGCTTTACGAGGCGAAGGGCCGCTTGATCTGCTCCGCCGCAGCGCCGCCGGAACGGCTTTACCCCGAAGGCGACGGCGCGTTCGAATTCGATCGCACCGTTTCGCGCCTGATGGAGATGCAGTCGGCCGGCTGGCTGCAGGGCTGATCCGCCCGGATCGCCCTTGAAATCCCACCGCCGCGCGGTAATTTCAGAAAAATCTGAAGTTTCGGAAATTTCCGATGATCCTGCCGCCGCTGACCCAGGCTTTCGTCCTCCATTTCGGCGAGATGGGCAGCCGCTGGGGCTTCAACCGCACTGTCGGGCAGATCTATGCGCTGCTGTTCCTCAGCGCCGAGCCGTTGAATGCGGACCAGATCGTCGACCGGCTGGGCTTTTCGCGCTCCAATGTCTCGATCGGGCTGAAGGAGCTGCAGGGCTGGAATCTGGTGCGGCTGGTCCACAAGCCGCAGGACCGGCGCGACCATTTCACGACGCCCGGCGATATCTGGACGATCCTGAGGACGCTGGTGGAGGAGCGCAAGAAGCGCGAGGTCGACCCCACCCTGTCGGTCCTTCGCGAGCTGGTGCTGCAGCCGACCGATAGCGGCGCGGACGGCCACGCCCAGAAACGCATGACCGACATGCTGGCGCTGATCGAGACGCTGACGCGTTGGTATGATGACGTGAAGCGGATGGACGACAAGCGGCTGATGAAGCTGCTGGCCCTGGGAGCCAAGGTTCAGCGCGTGCTGGAGTTCAAGGACCGCATCACCGGCAAGACGAAGCCGGCCGATCCGGCGGAGGGATGACAGACATGGACCCCATCGTCCTCGCGCGGATGCAGTTCGCGGCCAATATCTCGTTTCACATCCTCTTTCCCGCCATCACGATCGGCCTTGGCTGGGTCCTGCTCTATTTCAAGCTGCGCTATGCCCGCTCGCGCGACATGGGGTGGATGGACGCCTATCGCTTCTGGACCAAGGTGTTCGCGCTGTCGTTTGCGATGGGCGTCGTCAGCGGCATCACCATGAGCTTCCAATTCGGCACCAACTGGCCGGGCTTCATGGAGAAGGTCGGCAATGTCGCAGGGCCGCTGCTCGCCTATGAGGTTCTGACCGCCTTCTTCCTGGAGGCCGTGTTCCTGGGGATCATGCTGTTCGGCTTCAAGCGCGTGCCGGGATGGGTGCATACGCTCGCGACCTTCCTGGTCGCCTTCGGCACGACGCTGTCGGCGTTCTGGATCATCGCGCTCAATTCCTGGATGCAGACGCCGCAGGGCCACGAGATCCGCGACGGCGTCGTCCATGCGGCGGACTGGTGGGCGATCGTCTTCAATCCCTCCATGCCCTATCGCCTCAGCCACATGCTGCTGGCCTCGGGCCTCACCGTCTCGTTCCTGATCGCGGGGTTGTCGGCCTATCGCTGGCTGCGCGGCGACAGGGCCGATGGCGTGAAGCGCGCGCTGAAGACGGCCGTGCGGCTGGCGGCGATCCTCATTCCGATCCAGATTTTCGTCGGCGACCAGCATGGGCTGAACACGCTGGCGCACCAGCCCGCCAAGATCGCCGCGATGGAGGCGAACTGGGAGACCGGCCCGAACGTGCCGCTGATCCTGTTCGCCTGGCCGGATGAGAAGAACCGCACCAATCATTTCGAGATCGCGATCCCTGATGGCGCGAGCCTGATCCTCACCCACGATGCGGACGGGGTGGTGCCGGGCCTCAACGATTTCGAGGGCAACCATCCGCCCGTCGCGCCGCTCTTCTGGGGCTTCCGCATCATGGTGGGGATCGGCGTGCTGATGCTGCTCGTCTCGTGGTGGGGCGCGATCCGCCTGTGGCGGAGAAAGGATGCAAGCCCCTGGCTCGCCCGCGCGCTGGTGGCGATGACGTTCTCCGGCTGGATCGCGACGCTGGCCGGCTGGTACGTGACCGAGATCGGCCGCCAGCCCTGGCTCGTCACCGGGGTTCTGAAGACCGCCGACGCCGCCTCAGCCACGCCCGCCCCGATGATCCTCACCACTCTGCTGATGTATCTGGCGACCTACGCGATCCTGCTGGTCGCCTACATCACCGTGCTTTTCTATCTCGCCCGCATCGGCGCCAAGCCGACCGGCGAGCCGGAGGAAGGCGCGATCCAGACGACGCTCGGTTCGGCCGCCGCCGCGGCAGGGGGCAACTGATGTTCGACGATCCCGCCATCTGGCTGCCCTTCGTCTTCGCGAGCCTGATGGGGCTTTCCATCCTCATCTACGTGATCCTCGACGGCTACGATCTCGGCGTCGGCATCCTGATGCCCTTCGCCGAAGAGGCCGAGCAGGACCGGATGATCTCGTCCATCGGCCCCTTCTGGGACGCGAACGAGACTTGGCTGGTGCTGGCCGTCGGCCTGCTGCTCGTCGCCTTCCCCACCGCGCACGGCATGATCCTCGGCGCGCTGTATCTGCCGGTTGCGCTGCTGCTGATCGGCCTCATCCTGCGCGGCGTGGCGTTCGAATTCCGCATCAAGGCGCATGCGAAATACAAGGCGCTGTGGAACCGGCTGTTCTTCGCCGGCTCGCTGCTGGCCGCGCTGACCCAGGGCTTCATGCTGGGCCTCTATGTGCTGGGGCTTGAGGTCACCTGGCCCAACATCGCCTTCGCAGCCCTCACCGCAATCTGCGTCGCCGCAGGTTACGCAATGCTGGGCGGGGCGTGGATCGTCTTCAAGACCGACGGCGATCTGCAGAAGAAGGCGGCTGTCTGGGCGCGTTTCGGCCTCGTCGCCAGCGCCATCGGCTTCGCGGCGATCAGCGCCGCCTCGCCGCTTGCCTCACCGCGCATCCTGGAGAAATGGTTCGCCTTCCCGGAAATCCTGTGGCTCAGCCCCCTGCCTCTGCTCGCCGGAGCAGCTTTCCTCGGCCTCTTTGTGCTGCTGGGGCGGATGCCGCTGAAGGATGACCGCTGGTCATGGGCGCCCTTCATCGGCGGCGCGGCGATCTTCCTGCTGGCGTTTCTGGGCCTCGCCTACTCGTTCTACCCCTATGTGGTGCCGGACCGGCTGACCATTTTCGAGGCCGCCAGCGCGCCGGAAAGCCTGCTCATCATGCTGTACGGCGCGGTCATCGTGGTGCCGGTGATCGCGGGGTATTCCGCCCTCTCCTACTGGATCTTCCGCGGCAAGGCCTCGGCCGACCTCTACGACCACTAGCTTGAACGGCACGGGGGTTCGGGCTACGCCACCGGCGCGCAATTTCCCCCTAAGGAGATCCTATGGCCCGCAAGAAAATCGCCCTTATCGGCGCCGGCATGATCGGCGGCACGCTCGCCCACATCGCCGCCCGCGAGGAACTGGGCGATATCGTCCTGTTCGACATCATGGAAGGCACGCCGCAGGGCAAGGCGCTCGACCTCGCCGAGGCGACCGCCGTGTTCGGCAGCGACGTCTCCCTGAAGGGCGCGAACGACTATGCCGGCATCGCCGGGGCCGATATCGCCATCGTCACAGCCGGCGTGCCGCGCAAGCCGGGCATGAGCCGCGACGATCTGCTGGGCATCAACCTGAAGGTCATGAAGGCCGTCGGCGAGGGCATCAAGGCCCACGCCCCCAACGCCTTCGTCATCTGCATCACCAACCCGCTCGACGCGATGGTCTGGGCGCTGCAGCAGTTCTCCGGCCTGCCGCACAATATGGTCATCGGCATGGCCGGCGTTCTGGACTCGGCGCGCTTCGCCTATTTCCTCGCCGAGAAGACCGGCGTGTCGGTGGAAGACATCCACGCCTGGACGCTGGGCGGCCATGGCGACGACATGGTGCCGATGGTGCGCCATTCGACGGTCGGCGGCCTGCCGCTGCCCGAACTCGTTGCACAGGGCTGGATGAGCCAGGACGAGCTCGACGCCATCGTGAAGCGCACGCGCGGCGGCGGCGGCGAGATCGTCGCCCTGCTGAAGACCGGCAGCGCCTATTACGCCCCGGCCGAGAGCGCCATCGCCATGGCGGCCTCGTATCTGAAGGATAAGAAGCGCGTTCTCCCCTGTGCCGTGCATCTGACCGGCCAGTACGGCCTGAAGGATCTCTATGTCGGCGTTCCCGCCGTGATCGGCGCGGGCGGCGTGGAGAAGGTCATCGAGTTCTCGACCAATGACGAGGAGAAGGCGATGTTCGCCAAGTCCGTCGCCTCGGTGCAGGGTCTGATGGACGCCTGCAAGGGCATCGAGCCGAGCCTGAAATAGTCCGGTGGCGGCATTGCCGCAGACCGCCGGAGAACTGATCGAACGGGCGCGCGCCGATGAGACGGTGCGCGCCCGTCTTGCATCCGGGGGCGCCCTGTCCGGGCGCTATCACCCCGAGATGCGCGCCCTGCACGAGATGAATGCGGACTGGCTGCTGGCCCGGCTAAGCGAGGGCTACTGGCCCGATGCCGCGCGGCCGGACGAGACGGCCGCCTTCTGGACGATCGTCCAGCACGCGATTTCCGCGCCCGGCGCTGATGCGCCGTGTGCACGAGCTGAGCGAAGGCCTGACCGATCCTGTCTCGCGCCTGCGCCGCGCCATGCTGACCGACCGGATCGCGGTGATGGAAGGCCGTCTGCAGATCTATGGCACGCAGATCGACTGGACGGCCGACGGCGTGCTGGAGCCGCTGCCCGTCGGCAACCCGGCCGGCGTCGACGGACGGCGCGCCGAAGCAGGGCTCGGCTCGCTCGTCCATGAGCTTGTCCGCCTGCGGGCGCGGAGCGCGGCGGAAGGCGAGCGCCCGCCAGCCGACTGGCGCGTCTACGATGCCGAGCGGACGCTGTTCGCCATCGAGGCCGGCTGGCGTGAATAGTCTCCTTCTCGCGCTCGCGCTGGCCGCTGCGGATGCGCCCGGCCCCGATTTCGATGCGCTGGCCTATACGGTCGGCATCACGCCGGATTTCGCCGCGCAGACCCTCTCCGGTTCGACGGAGCTGCGCTTCAGGAGCCTCAGCGACGGCCTCGCCGCGCTCAGCTTCAGCGCCAACGCGCTGACCATCACCGCCGCCACGCTGGACGGCGAACCGGTTGGCATCATCGCGACCGAAACGGCGCTGACCTTCGATCTGCCGCACCCGATGGCGCGCGGTGACGAGGCCGTTCTCACCGTCACCTATGCCGGCACGCCGAAACGCGGCGTCACCTTCGATGGCGACAGCGTCTGGGCGGCCTATTTCGCCTGCGACTGGATGATCTGCCGTCAGGACGCACCGGGCGACAAGGCCGCCATCACCATGACGATCTCCCTGCCGCGCGGCATGACCGCGATCGGTATCGGCGCGGAAATATCGGTGACGAAGCTGCCGGACGGGCGGGAGGCGCATCGCTGGGAGAGCGACCGGCCCTATTCTGCCTATCTCTATACCTTCGCCGCCGGCCGCTTCGATGCCTGGCGGGACCGTAGCGGCGACACGAGGCTGCTTGTGCTGGGGCGCGACATCGCGCCGTCGCAGCTGAAGGCGCGCTTCGGCACGACCGCCGCGATGCTGGCCTTCTTTCAGGAGAAGGCGGGCGTTCCGTTTCCACGCAGGCTTTACACGCAAGTGTGGGTGCCGGGCAGCGAGGCGCAGGAGGCGGCGACCTTTTCCGTCATCGGCGAAGCGGAAATCGGCCCCATCCTTGCCGAGCCTCAGGAAGACTGGGCGATCGCGCATGAACTTGCGCATCAATGGTGGGGCAATCTCGTCACCTGCGCGTCGTGGCAGGAGTTCTGGCTGAACGAGGGCCTGACGACCTTCATGACGGCGGCCTGGAAGGAACACGCCTTCGGGCGCGCGGCCTATGACCGCGAGATGGACCTGTTCCGCAAGCGCGTCGCGCGGGCGAAGGAGAAGGGCGTCGACACCTATCTCACCTTTCCCGGCCCCTACCCTTCGCTAGGGTTGAAGCGGGCCATCGTCTATTCCAAGGGCGCGCTTTTCCTCGACGCGCTGCGGATGGAGATCGGCGATGCGGCGTTCTGGCGTGGCCTCGCCCTTTTCACGCGCACCCATGCCGGCGGCACCGTCACCAGCGCGGATTTTCAGCACGCTATGGAAGAGGCCGCAGGCCGCTCTCTGGCGGCGTTGTTCGATCCGTGGGTCTACGGACGCTAGCGCCCGGTACGCGCGGCGCCGGCAGGGCGGACCGCACAAGGACAAGCGGCGGGTCGCGTTCTATAGTCCGGACAAGAACGGCAAGGCCGTGCCGGATCACGGCTTCACGAGAGATGCCCTGAAACCATGAAGCTGAACCGGACCTGCCCGGCGCTCGACATTCCGGCGATCAAGACCGAGCGGCTGACGCTGCGCGCCTTTACGATGGACGATGTCGCGCCGCTGGCCGCCATTCACGGCGACGAGCGCACCATGACCTATCTGGGCGGCGTCACGGATGCCACGCTGCTGGGGGCATACGACAAGATCCTCGCCTATCTCGGCCATTGGGCGTTGAACGGCTATGGCCGCTGGGCGGTGGTGGAGAACGCGTCGGGCCGCATGATCGGGCGGACGGGATTTCTGTATGCGCCGGACGAATGGCCGGGCGTCGAACTCGGCTGGACCTTCCTGCGCGAGATGTGGGGCAAAGGCTACGCCACCGAGGCGGCCACGGCGGCACGCGATTTCGGCTTCGAGACGCTGGGCATGGAGCGGGTGTTCTCGATGATCCACCCCGAGAACACGCCTTCACAGGCGGTCGCGCAGCGGCTCGGCGAGACGCCCTGGAAGCCCTTCACCTTCAAGGGCCACGAAAGCATGCTGTGGTCGGTGACGCGCGAGGAATGGCTCAAGCGCGCCGCGGCATGACCGCCCAGTAGTCGAGATCGAGAATGACGTCGGCCGGGTAGGCGCCGGTCGCGTCCTTGTCGGGGAAGTCGGCGCAGGCGCGATCCTTCGTCGCGACGAGACGGAGGCGGAGCGCGCCGCAATCGCGGCGGCCCGGCAGTTCGGCCTTCTCCAGGACTTCCGACCAGCAATAGACCGTGTTGCCGGCGAAGAGCGGGTTCACATGACGCCCGGCATTGATCGCCACCACCTGCTGCGCATTGGCGAGGCCGTTGAACGACAGCGCACGGGCGAGGCTGATGACGTGTCCGCCATAGATGAGGCGGCGGCCGAAGCGGCCCTGTCCTTCGACATGCTGGTTGAAGTGGACCTTGGCGGTGTTCTGGAAGAGGCGCGTCGCCAGCATGTGGTCGCTTTCCTCAACCGTCATGCCATCGACATGGTCGATCTTTTCACCCGCCGCATAGTCGTCCCAGAGATGAGGCGATCCGGCGAGTTCGGCGTCGTAGCCGCTATAGTCGATGCCCGGCGTCAGAATGAGGTCGGCGGGGCTGACGACGGCGGCGAGCTTCGGCGCGGACTGGTCCTTCACCTCGGCTTCCGGATCGCGCTTCCTGACCATCACCCAGCGCACATAGGAGAGCACCGTATCGCCGTCCTGGTTGAGGCCGGTGGTGCGGACATAGACGATGCCGGTCTGGCGGTTGGAGTTTTCCTTGAGGCCAATGACCTCGCTGACCGCGCTGAGCGTTTCGTGCCGGTGGACGGGCTTGAGGAACCGGCATTCGGCATAGCCGAGATTGGCGACCGCGTTCAGCGAGATGTCGGCGACCGTCTTGCCGAAGACCATGTGGAAGGCGAGCAGCTCGTCGACCGGCGATTCCTTCAACGCCAGAGACCGCGCGAAGGCGTCGGACGAGGCGAGCGCAAAGCGGCCGCCGAAGACCGCGTTGTAGAGCGCCACGTCGCCCCCGGTCAGCGTGCGCGGCGTTGCGTGGCGCAGCACCAGTCCGATGCGGAAGTCTTCGAAGAAATTGCCCGTGAAGGATTTGCTCATGACGCCCAAGTCTCGCAAACGGCTGAAAAGCGAACGGCGCGAGCCTTATCAGCCCGCGCCGTCCGTTCAAGCCGTTTGAAGCGCGGGATCAGCCGCCGCCAGCCGCGATCGCTTTGCGCTTCTCTGCGATATAGGCGAGGCCTTCCTTCGCACCCTTGTGGCCGGGTTCGAGCGTGAGGACTTTCTTGTAGCATTCCTCGGCCTTGTCGAGCTGGCCGAGATCCTCGTGGGCGCGGCCCAGCGTCGCCCAGGCGTCGACGAAATCGTCCTTGATCTTCACGGCCTTGCGGCAGTCGTCGCGGGCGCCGGCATTGTCGCCGGCCCAGGACTTCGAGACGCAGCGCGAATAGAGATAGTCGGCGTTGTCCGGCGAGATCTTGATCGCCTTGTCGTAGGACGCGATCGCTTGCTTGTATTTTTCCTGCGCGTGCCAGGCCATGCCGGACTCGAACAGCGCCGGGGCAAGGTCGGGTTTCAGTTCCAGCGCCTTGTCGAAATCGGCCAGCGCCTCCACCCACTTCTCGGTCCGGCGATAGGCCTGGCCGCGATAGAAATAGGGGTAGGGCTGCCATTCCTTGGGCAGCTTCCCGGCCGTGATGACGCCGGTCATGATCGTGATCGTTTCGTCGTTCTTCTTGGCGTCGGCGCTGGCCTTGCCACGGTTGAACTCCTCGATCGCGGCGGCTTCGGACGCGGTCTGGGCAAAAGCCGGAGTGGCGGTGAGAAGCGCCGCAGCAGCGGCGGCGGCAAACAGAACAAGGCGCATCTGCGATGTGTTCCCTAAGTCTGACTCTGGGGTTGGATCGTGCGGGTCCAAAATGGCCGCATTACGGCGCGCGACTGTAATTCCCGTCAGAATTGAGTCAACGCGCCGTGATGGCGGAACGGTCTAGCTGTTCTTCTTGATGCCCTGCTTGGCGGCCTCGGACGACGGGTCGAGGGCGAGCAGCTTCTCCCACAGTTCCTTGGCTTTCGCCTTGTTCCCGGCGAGGTCATAGGACTGCGCCGCAGCCTGGACCAGCTGGGCGTTGGCCGGCTCGAAACGCACAACCACGTTCTCGCAGGCCGGGCCGGCCTCGGCGTAGATCTTTCCGTTGAAGGCGATGGCGCAGAAGAGCTTGGCGTACTCGGCATCTTCCGGCATCAGCGCGACGGCCTTCTTGGTGTCGGCGACGGCGAGCGCCGTTTGGCCGGCTTCCGACTGGCAGTTGGCGCGCTGGATGTAGGCCAGCGCATCGTCGCCGCCGATCTCGAGCGCCTTGCCGAAATCCGGGATCGCGTTGGGGCACTGCTTGAGCTGGACATAGGCGATGCCGCGATTGAGATGCGCCGCCTTCTCGTTCTGCTCGTTCATGCCGCCGATCTCGATGGCGCGCGAGAACTCGTCGACCGCCTTCTGATAGTCGCTGGCCTGCAGGGCCTTGACGCCTTCCTCAAGCGCCTTCACCGATTCCTTGCTCTCGTTGTTCTTCTTGTCCCTGATATGCGCGGCGGCGGGCGAAACCAGCGCCAGGGACAGGGCGATCGCAGTGACTGTCTTGAACATATGGACCTCTTTCAAACGGGCGTGAACGCACGTGACGGGATGCTGGCGCCGTTTAACGGCGATGGCTCTGAACGCGGCATGAATATTCACGCCGCCCGCGCGGCGATCGCGTCGCTCATGGCGACGACGCCGGCGGCGATATCGGCATGGAGCCGTTCCACCATGCGGCCGTCCAGCGAGATCGCGCCTTTCGCACGGTTCTCGGGCAGGTCGAAGGCGGCGAGAATTTTGCGGGCGTCGGTGACTTCCGCGTCGCTGGGGCTGAAGGCCGCGTTGCAGGGTTCCACCTGAGAGGGGTGGATCAGCGTCTTGCCGTCGAAGCCGAGCTGGCGGCCCTGCACGCAGGCGGCGGCGAACCCTTCCGCGTTCTGGATGTCGTTATAGACGCCATCCAGCGCCGCGAGGCCATTGGCGCGGGCGGCGGCGAGCAGCAGCGTGAGGATCGGCAGCAGGCCCTCGCGGCCGGGCGTGTGGAGGCCGCGGAACTCCTTCACCAGATCGTTGGTTCCCGCGACGAGGCAGGAGAGCCGCCCGCCCGCCCCGCCGATGGTCGAGGCGTTGAGCACCGCGCGCGGCGTTTCGAACATGATCCAGAGCTTCAGCGAGGCCGGCGCCCCGGCCTCGTCCAGCGCGCGGGAGAGCGCGGCGGCTTCCTCGGCGCTTTCCACCTTCGGCACCAGCATCGCGTCGGCCCCGCTGGAGGCGACGGCCTTGAGGTCGTCCGCGCCCCAGGGCGTTCCCAGGCCGTTGATGCGGATGGCGATCTCGCGATAGCCGAAGACCCTGGCGGCGGCGGCCTCGACCACCTGCTTGCGGGCGATTTCCTTGGCGTCCGGCGCGACGGCGTCTTCCAGATCGAGGATCAGCCCATCGGCGGGAAGCGCCCGGGCTTTTTCGAGCGCCCGGGCATTGGAGCCGGGCATATAGAGGACACTGCGGCGGGGCTTCGGGGCGGTCATAAAAGGTCCAGTTCCGGGAAGGCGCGGACCCTACAAAAGCCGTTCCGCTCATGCAAACGTGATGGGCATGGCCCATTTCCCGCGTCCCCGCGTTCTTTCCATCCAGTCCGAAGTGGCCTTTGGCCATGTCGGGAACAGCGCCGCGCGCTTCGCCCTGCAGCGCCTCGGCGTCGATGTGATGGCGTTGCCGACGGTGCTGTTCTCCAACCATCCGGGCCACAACGGCATGAAGGGCCAGCCGGTCGCGCCCGGACTGCTGGACGATCTTCTCACCGGGCTGGATGAGCGCGGGTTCCTGGATGGGGTGGACGCCGTGATTTCGGGCTATCTGGGCGATCCGGCGCAGGCGGAGATCGTGCGCCGGGCGGTGACGGTGGTGAAGGGGCGCAATCCGGGCGCCCTGTATCTGCTGGACCCGGTGTTCGGCGACGAGGGCGGCGCGTATGCGAAGCCCGGCATTGCGGAGGCCATGGCGCGCCAGCTGCTGCCGCTGGCCGATATCGTGACGCCCAACCGGTTCGAGTTGGCGAGCCTGACAAGCCAAAAGGTGGAAACCGCGCCCGACGCCGCGGCGGCGGCGCGGCTGCTGGGGCGCCCGCTGGTGCTGGCGACATCGGCGCCGGCGGCGGTGCCTGACCGCATCGGCACGATGGCGGTGACGGCGGGCGAGGCGTTTCTGGTGACGACGGCGCGGGTGGAGCATCCGCCATCGGGAACCGGCGATCTGCTGGCCAGCCTGTTCCTGGGACGGCGGTTGAAAGGGGCCGATATCGCCGACGCCCTGAGCGCATCGGTCGCAAGCGTCGATCACATGATCCGCGCCGCGAAGGCCGGGGATCTCAGCGAGATGCCGCTGGTCGCCGAGCAGAAGGCCCTGAGCGATCCGGAGATCGGCGACCCGCCTCAGCTTTTGGCGTAGCGGGCGCGGACGCCTTCGGCATAGGCGGCGGCGTCAGGGCGATCGCGCAACTCGCGCGCCCAGCGGGCGAAGACCTTGGCCGAGCGGGCTGGATCGACCCCCAGCTGCACATGGGCGACGCCGGCATTCACGCTTTCCCAGTATTCGGCGATGAGGCCGTCCTGCAGGCGGAAACGGCTGAAGCCGTCGATCACCACTTCCCTGCCTTCGAACGCCTCCATGGTGGAGACGAAGCGCGAGAGCGAGCGGGCATAGCCGGTGTCGCCGGTGACGGCCGCGTCGAAGAAGCGCCAGTCATAGTCGCAGCAGGCGGCGTGGAAATGGTCGGTCAGCATATGGGCGATGTTCGCCCGGCCCGCGAAGGGGCCATAGACATAGTCGTGATAGACGCCGTCCGGCGTGAAGCACGCGGCGAAGGCGTCCGCATCGCCGGCGCTGGCGGCATCGCCCATCCGGTCGAGCAGCGTGCGAAAGGCGGCCGGTTCCATCACGCGATTCTTTTCTTCAGATGCTTCGCCATCAGCGTCTCCGCGACCTGCACGGCATTGAGCGCCGCGCCCTTGCGCAGATTATCCGATGTCAGCCAGAGCGCGAGACCGTTCGGCACGCTGCCATCCTTGCGCACCCGGCTGACATAGGTGGCGAAATCACCGACCGCCTCGACCGGCGTGACATAGCCGCCATCCTCGCGGCGATCGATGAGGATGAGGCCGGGCGCCTCGCGCAGCAGCGACTTGGCTTTGGCGGCCGTGATCGGCTTTTCGAACTCCACGACGCAGGCCTCCGCATCGCCGACGAAGACCGGCGTGCGGACGGCGGTGACGGCGAGCTTCACATCCGGATCGAGAACCTTGCGCATCTCCATGATCTGCGAGGTTTCCTCGGCCGTCGCGCCCTCGGCGTCGATGTCGCCGATCTGCGGGATGACGTTGAAGGCGATCTGCTTGGGCAGCGCCGCGCGCTCCACCTGGTCGCCGACGAAGATCGCGCGGGTCTGGGCGAAAAGCTCGTCCATCGCGTCCTTGCCGGCGCCCGAGACCGACTGGAAGGTCGTCGCGACGACGCGCGTGACCCTGGCCTCGTCATGCAGAGGCTTCAGCGCGGCGAGGCGCTGCGCCACCGCGCCATTGGCGACGGCGACGATGTTCTTCTTCGCGAAGCGCTCCAGCGTATGGGCGTTCACCTCCGGCACGATCAGCGGCACGCCGGGGTCCATGCGGAAGGCGCTGGAGGTGTCGATGACGACGGAGCCTGCGGTCGCGATTTTCGGCGCCCATTCCTTCGCGGAGGCCGCGTCCATCGCCATGATGGTGATGACGGTCTTCGAGAAGTCGTGCTGCGCGATGTCGCGGCACTTGAGGATGCTGTCGCCGAAGGAGACCTCGACGCCCATCGATTTGCGCGTGGCGAGCGCCACGACCTCGAGGTCGTCGATCTCGCGCTCGGCGAGGACGTTGAGGATTTCCTGGCCGACGGTGCCCGTGGCGCCCGCGACGGCGATGGTCCAGCTCATGATGTCTCCTGATGGGGCGGCGAAGGCCCGGCCCCTCTGTCCGGCCCTATATAGGGTGTGCCGCCCGACTTCACCCACAACGACTCGTTTTTCGTTTTTTCGATGCGCCTGTGGATAAGTATTCGTTTGTCGCTGAAGCGCATGGCGGGGCGGCATTGTTTCAAGGATTTTTGTACCCTTCGTCTCCTCCTCCTCCCCAAACCTGAAACAATCACGCCACAGGCCGCCACGGCGGGAATACATGGCCGCCCTGAAACGGAATATAATCCTTCTCTTCGGAATTTCAACGGGCGGTTGCCGTCTGGACAGGGATGCCGCGCACCCGCCAGATGGCGGAACAGTAGTGAAGCAGGGCTGCCGGGGGATCGCTTGATCGAAGAGTTCATCAAATCCGTCATCGCGGTCCACAACACGGGACAGGCGACGGAACATTCCTACCGGCCCGCGCTGCAAGAGCTGTTCAACAGCCTGGAACCGGGCGTCTCGGCCCTGAACGAGCCCAAGCGCGAAAAGGTGGGCGCGCCCGACTTTGCGATCAGCCGGGGCGAGATGGTGATCGGGCATTGCGAGGCGAAAGACCTGCATATCGACCTGAAGGCGATGAAGGACGCTAATCTGGCGCAGAAGAAGCGTTACGTGGGCGGCCTGCAGAATCTGCTCTACACCAACGGCCTGGAATGGCAGTGGTACCGCGACGGCGAGCTGAAGCACGAGGTCCGGATCGCCGACTTCCTGATGGGCGTGCAGCCGATCCCGGCGCGCTATGGCGCGCTGGAAGCGATGCTGAAGGAATTCATCGGCCAGACCCCGCAGACGATCGGATCGTCCAAGGCGCTGGCCGAGCGGATGGCGGGCAAGGCGGCGCTGATCAAGGACGTGCTGGCGAATTCGCTTCTCGCCGACAAGGACGATACGACCGAACTGACAGGCCAGTATCAGGCATTCAGGCAGCATCTCATCCACGACATCTCGATTGCGGATTTTGCCGACATCTATGCCGAGACGATCACCTATGGCCTGTTCGCCGCGCGGCTGCACGACACGACGCTGAATACGTTCAGCCGGCAGGAGGCGCTGGAGCTTCTGCCCAAGTCGAACCCGTTCCTGAGGAGCCTGTTCAGCTATATCGCCGGCCCCGATCTGGACGAGCGCATTTCCTGGATCATCGACGACCTGGCCGCCGTGTTTCGCGCCTCCAACGTCGCGGCGCTCATGGAGGGTTACGGCAAGACGACGCAGCGCAACGATCCGTTCCTGCATTTCTACGAGGATTTCCTCAAAGCCTATAACCCCGCCAAGCGCGATGCGCGCGGCGTCTGGTACACGCCGGAGCCGGTGGTGAACTTCATCGTGCGCGCGGTGGACGAGGTGCTGAAGACGGAGTTCGGCCTCCCCGACGGGCTCGCCGATACCTCGAAAGTGACGATCCCCTGGGACACCGGCCAAAAGGACAAAAAGGGCCAGCCGCTGATGACCTCGAAAGAGGTCCACCGGGTGCAGATTCTGGACCCGGCGACCGGCACGGGCACGTTCCTGGCCGAGGTCATCAAGCAGGTCGCGCCCAAGGTTAAAGCCAAGGCGCCGGGTCTGTGGGCGCAGTATGTGGAGCGCGACCTGATCCCCCGCCTGCACGGGTTCGAGCTGCTGATGGCGTCGTACGCCATGTGCCACATGAAGCTGGACACGGTGCTGCGCGAATACGGCTACACCCCGACCGCCAGCCCGCCGCGCGTGAGCGTCTATCTCACCAATTCACTGGAGGAAGGCGAGCCCGCCAACCAGACCCTGCCGTTCGCGCAATGGCTGTCGAACGAGGTGAAGGAGGCGAGCAAGATCAAACGCGATATGCCGATCATGTGCGTGATCGGCAATCCGCCCTACAGCGGCGAGAGCGCCAACAAGGGGCCTTGGATCATGGGCCTGATGGACGCCTACAAGAAGGAGCCGGGCGGCGAGGAGAAGCTGAAAGAACGCAATCCCAAGTGGATCAACGACGACTACGTCAAGTTCATCCGCATGGCGGAGTCGATGATCGAAAAGAACGGCCAAGGCATTCTGGGGTTTATCACGAACCACGGCCACCTCGACAACCCAACCTTTCGCGGAATGCGCTGGCACCTGCTGAAGACGTTCGACAAGATCTTCGTTCTCGATCTTCACGGCAACGCGAAGAAAAAAGAGGTCGCGCCGGACGGCAGCCCTGACAAGAACGTTTTCGATATCAAGCAAGGCGTGGCGATTGTCATCGCCACAAAGCAGCAGGCAGCAGGCAGCAGGCAGCAGGCAGCAGGCAGCAGGCAGCAGGCAGCAGGCAGCAGGCAGCAGGCAGCAGGCAGCAGGCAGCAGGCAGCAGGCAGCAAAGTTGCTGGAGCCATCGTTCTTCATCAAGAGCTTTGGGGTAGTCGCGACAAGAAATATGAGGCGCTTTGGGGCGGACGGGTCGGCGACCCTTCGTGGAACGTAGTCGAGCCAAGAGCGCCCGGCCTGCGGTTTGTGCCGACGGACGACCGTCTGCTTGATCTCTATAAAGAAGGCATAAGCGTTGCGGCCTTGATGCCGCACCACAATGTGGGGCTGCTCACCGCCCGGGATCACCTGACGCTTTCGGATGACAGAAACGTCCTTCTCGCTCGTCTGAAGGATTTTCGTGAGCTTGATGCCGAGACCCTCCGCGAGAAATATGCTCTGGGCCGCGATGTAAGGGATTGGCGCGTCGAATGGGCAAAGGCCGACGTTATGTCTGGCTTCTCGCATTCGCGACTCATCAAGATTTCCTATCGGCCCTTCGACGAGAAATGGACGTACTACACGGGAACGTCACGCGGCTTTCAGTGCTATCCGCGCAGTGAAATCTCAGACCACTTTGTTCGCGGCCCCAATGTCGGATTGCTGACGACCAAGGCCATGCGCGACAGCAGTTTCGCACATGCATTCGTCACCACTCTGCCGTCGGAGGTCATATTCCTTTCGGGGACCACCGCTTCCAACGCGATGAACTTCCCACTCTATCTCTACCCGTCGCCCGAAGACCTCGATCAAACACGCCGCGTCAATTTCGAGCCGAAGCTTTACACCAAGCTGCGCAAGCTGGGCACCAACGCCACGCACGGCGAGCCTGATGAAGTGGCGGTGTTCGACTACATCTACGGCGTGCTGCACTGCCCGGCCTATCGCGAGACCTATGCGGAATTCCTGAAGATCGAATTCCCGTGCATTCCCTGGCCTGCGAGCGCCGACGTATTCTGGGACGTTGCGGACAAAGGCGGGCAGTTGCGCCGCCTGCACCTGATGGAAAGCGCCGCCATCGGCGAGACGCCCTATCCGTTTGCCGGCGAGGGCGACGGCACGGTGGAGAAGCCGGAATTCCGCAACGGGCATGTGTGGATCAACAAAACCCAGCGGTTCGAGAACGCGCCGCCCGTATCATGGGATTTCTATATCGGCGGCTATCAGCCCGCCCAGAAATGGCTGAAAGACCGAAAGGGGCGCACGCTGAGCTATGACGACGTGCAGCACTATCAACGCATCCTCAAAATCCTGGCCGAGACCGACAGGATCATGAAGACGATCGACATGCCGTTGGGGTGAGGCGGCGGCGCACCCCTGCCTGAACCGCCTCAGGCATGGGTCCCCGGGTTCCGCTGCGCGGCCCCGAGGATGACAGAGATGAGTTAGCGCCCCGCGGCGTCGAGTTCGGCGAGGATGGCGTTGCCCATCTGAGCCGTGCCGACGCTGGTTTTGCCGGCCTGCGCGATGTCGCCGGTGCGGAGGCCCTTGTCGAGGACGGCCGAGACGGCCGCCTCCAGCAACGCCGCGTTCGCCTCGTCGTTCAGCGAATAGCGCAGGCACATCGCGAAGGAGAGGATCGCGGCGATCGGGTTCGCCATGTCCTTGCCCGCGATATCCGGCGCGCTGCCGTGGATCGGCTCATAGAGGGCGCGCGACTTGCCCGAGATCGGGTCCTTAGCGCCGAGCGAGGCGGAGGGAAGCATGCCGAGCGAACCGGTGAGCATCGCCGCCTCGTCCGAGAGGAGATCGCCGAAGAGATTGTCCGTGACGATGACGTCGAATTGCTTGGGGTTGCGCACCAGCTGCATCGCGCAGTTATCCGCGAGGATGTGCGTGAGCTTCTGGTTCCTGAATTCGGTCTCGTGGATGTGGGTCACTTCCTCGCGCCACAGGACGCCGGTGTGCATCACGTTCGACTTTTCGGCCGAATGGACATGGCCCTTGCGCTTGGCGGCGAGTTCGAACGCCACGCGCGCGATGCGGCGCACTTCTTCCGTCGTGTAGAGCTGGGTGTCGACGGCCTTGCGGCTGCCGTCAGCGCGCGTCTCGATGCCGCGCGGCTCGCCGAAATAGACGCCGCCGGTCAGCTCGCGCACGATCATGATGTCGAGGCCGGAGACGAGTTCGGGCTTGAGGCTGGAGGCATCGGTGAGCGCCGGGAAGCAGAGCGCGGGCCGCAGATTGGCGAACAGCTCCATATCCTTGCGCAGGCGCAGCAGGCCGCGTTCGGGCTTTTTATCGAACGCGTTCTTGTCCCATTGCGGGCCGCCGACCGCGCCGAACAGCACGGCGTCGGCCGCCATGGCCTTTTCCATCGCCTTGTCGGTGATCGCCTCGCCGGTCTTGTCGAGGCTGATGCCGCCGACGAGATCTTCGTCGAGATCGAACGCGACCGACTTGTTCGCCGCCAGCCAGTCGATGACGCGGCGGACCTGGGTGGTGACTTCCGGGCCGATGCCGTCGCCGGGAAGAAGGAGGAGTTTCGCTTTGGTCATGGGGATTCTCTCTGCGGCACGCACGGCGCTGGATGGCCGGGTCAAGCCCGGCCATGAGGAAATCAAAATTCTAGAGCCAGGGCTTCGACAGTTTCGCCTTCGCCTCAAAGTCGTCGATGGCGGCGCCGTCGCGCAGCGTCAGGCCGATATCGTCCCAGCCATTGAGCAGGATCTGCTTGCGGAAGGGATCGATGTCGAAGGAGATGACGCCGCCATCGGGGCCGCGGATTTCCTGTTTCTCAAGATCGATCGAGATGATGGCGTTGGCGCCGCGTTCGGCGTCGTCCATCAGCTTGTCGATTTCGGCCTGCGGCAGGGCGATGGGGAGAATGCCGTTCTTGAAGCAGTTGCCGTAGAAGATGTCGGCGAATGACGGCGCGATGATGCAGCGGAAGCCGTAATCGAGCAGCGCCCAGGGTGCGTGTTCGCGCGATGAGCCGCAGCCGAAATTCGCGCCGGAGACGAGAATCTTCGCGTTTTTGTAGGCCGGCTTGTTCAGCACGAAGTCCGGCACATCCTTGCCGTCCGGCGTGCGGCGCATCTCGTCGAACAGCGCGTTCCCAAGACCCGAACGCTGGATCGTCTTCAGGAATTGCTTGGGGATGATCATGTCGGTGTCGACATTGACCAGATTGAGGGGCGCGGCGACGGCCGTGAGGGTGGTGAAAGGTTCCATGACGGGCGTTGCTTTAGCACCCGCCCGGGCCACCGCGCGAGCCTCGATTTCGCCATGAGGGCCGCGCTAGGCTGGCCCCCATGAAGATACCGACCCTTGCCGCCGCCGTCCTGCTGACCCTGCCCGCTCTGGCCGAAGACAAGGCCAATCCGGCCTGCGATCTGCTGCTGGAAGCCGAGCTGACCGAGGCGTTCGGCGTGCAGGCGCGGGAAAGCGTCATCAATGCCGAGATGACGGGCGCGTCGGACTGTTCCTGGACCGGCGGCGAGCCGGGTGACGAGAACGGCAGCCTCGCCCTGTCCCGCGCGCGCGGCATGGCCTTTCAGGGCAATGCGACGGCCACCGACGGCTATAATAACTGGCGGGACAATTTCGCCTCGGGCGGTACGCGCGAGGACGTGACCGGCATCGGCGAGGCGGCGTTCATCTTCACGCCAGAAGGCGCGAAGAACGGCGCCGGAACGGTGGTGGGGGTGCTGATGCAAGGCAACGTCCTGCTGCTCGGGAACAGCAGCCTGTCGCGCGGACCCCTGCTCGATCTCGCGGCGCGCGCGGCCCGGCGGATTCTAGGAAAGTTCCGCCGCGTCAATCCGTCTCCGTGCGCGCCGGGGTCGTGCCGGGTATTGGCTCGCCCTGGGGGCCAACACCCAAGGAGAGACACCAATGCGTATCCTGACCGCCGCGCTGTTCGCGGCTTCGATGACCTTCGCCGCCTCGGCCGCCTCGCCGGCCTGCGATCTGCTGACCACCGAGGAAGCCAGCGCCGCGCTGGGCGGCACGGCCATGGCCGCCGGATCGACCGAAGAGGTCTCCGGCACATCGGGCTGCGGCTGGATCGACGCCGCGACCTCCAACACGATTTCCTTCGGCCTGATGCACGGCGAGGCCTTTGGCGGCGCGACCGCCGACCAGGCCTATGAAGGCAGCAAGACGGGCGCCGGCATGGGCGCAGCCGTCGAAGACCTGTCCGGCATCGGCGACAAGGCGTTCATCGTCACGCCGCAGGGCATGCCGGCCAACATGTTCGTCATGTCGGTGGTGAAGGGCAGCTCGATGCTGTCGATCAACGCGATGGGCGTGACGCGCGAGGCGCTGATCACCGCCGCGACGGCGGCCGCCGGACGGATGCCGTAAGCGAGGCGCGGCGGCCATGCGGAAAACCTTTCTCATGGCCGCCGTCCTTTCGCTGGGCGGCACGGCCATGGCCTCGGCCCTGCTGCCGACGACGCCTGCATGCGAATTGCTGACGGAGGCCGAGGTCAGCGCCCTGCTTGGCTCGCCCGCCACGCAGGAGGGCGGTAACGGCACGCCGATCGCCGATTGTTACTGGACCGCCGACATGGGCGTCGGGCTGCAGGTGCAGCTTTCCTATCCGGAGATGTTCACGCCGTCGGGACGGAGCGCCGCGATCCAGTTCGACGAGTATGCCGCGTCGATCAAGAACATCGTGAAGCTGGAGATGATCGAGGGTCTGGGCGAGCGCGCGGCGCTCTACCGCAACAGCGAACACCCGAGCGCCTTTCACGTGATGATGGCGGTGAACGGCTATTTCATCGAGATGACTGTCTACGAGGGCGACCGCGACCGCATCGTGGTCGCGATGCGGGCCGCCGCCGGGCGCGTGCCGAAATCCTAGCTGAGCGCGCGCACGTCCGTGAGCGTGCCGACGATCGCCGCCGCCGCCGCCATAACCGGCGAAACCAGATGCGTGCGGCCGCCGCGGCCCTGACGGCCCTCGAAATTGCGGTTCGAGGTGGAAGCGCAGCGTTCCTCGGGCGCAAGCTTGTCGGCGTTCATGGCGAGGCACATCGAGCAGCCCGGCTCGCGCCAGTCGAAGCCCGCTTCGATGAAGATGGCGTCGAGCCCTTCGCGTTCCGCCTGTTCCTTCACGAGGCCCGAGCCGGGAACGATCATCGCATGCACATGCGCCGCGACCTTGCGCCCCCTGGCGATGGAGGCGACGGCGCGCAGATCTTCGATGCGGCCATTGGTGCAGGAGCCGATGAAGACGCGGTCGACCTTCACGTTGCTGAGCTTCTGCCCGGCCGTCAGGCCCATATAGTCGAGCGCGCGCTCCTTGGCGGCCCGGCGGCCGGGATCGCTCTCGTTCGCCGGGTCGGGCACATAGCCCGTCACCGGGGCTACGTCTTCCGGGCTGGTGCCCCAGGTGACGAGCGGCGGAATGTCGGCGGCGTCGATGACGATCTCGGCGTCGAATTTTGCGCCGTCGTCGGAGAACAGAGTCTTCCAGTAGCTGAGCGCCTGTTCGAACGCGCCGCCCTTGGGCGCCTTGGGGCGGCCCTGGATATAGGCGAACGTCTTTTCGTCCGGCGCGATGAGGCCGGCGCGGGCGCCGCCTTCGATCGACATGTTGCAGAGGGTCATGCGGCCCTCCATCGACAGACCGCGAATGGCGCTGCCGGCATATTCGATGACATAGCCGGTGCCGCCGGCCGTGCCGATCTTGCCGATGATGGCGAGGGCGATGTCCTTGGCGCCGACGCCGGGGCCGAGTTCGCCATCGACGGTGACGCGCATGTTCTTCGACTGCGGCATGCGGAGCGTCTGGGTGGCGAGTACATGCTCGACCTCCGAGGTGCCGATGCCGAAGGCGAGCGCGCCGAACGCGCCGTGCGTGGAGGTGTGGCTGTCGCCGCAGACGATGGTCATGCCGGGCTGGGTGAAGCCCTGCTCCGGCCCGACAATGTGGACGATGCCCTGTCGGATATCGTCCATGGCGAGATGCTCGATGCCGAACTCGGCCGCGTTGGCGGCGAGGGTCTGCACCTGGAGCTTCGATTCAGGGTCGGAGATGCCCTCGATGCCGCCGGCGCGGTTGGCCTTGTCGGTCGGCACGTTGTGATCCGGCACGGCCAGCGTCTTTTCCGGGTGGCGCACCTTGCGCCCCGCCATGCGCAGGCCCTCGAAAGCCTGCGGGCTGGTCACCTCATGCACGAGGTGACGGTCGATATAGATGACCGGAAGCTCGCCCGGGGCGGCGGAGACGAGATGTTCGTCCCAGATCTTGTCGTAGAGCGTGCGGGCGCGGGTCATGGACATACTCGGAGCAGGCGAATGGCGGGAGGCGTCACATAACCTCTGCCGGGACTGTCGGAAAGGGGCGGGTTTAAGCAAGATTATGTCGCGCGCGCCGCGCTGGCGCCGCCGGCCCGCCGCAATCGGACGCGAGCCTGACGGCCATTCCGCCGGAGGCTACCCCCTTGCTGTCGCGCCGCACCTTCCTTGCCGCCGCCTGCGCCCTGCCCTTCGCCGTCCGGGCGCGGGCGGCGCAGATCACCCTTGCCCAGGCGCTGATCGAGGCGGCGCGGACGCAGGTGGGCGTCACCACGCTCTACGATCCCGCTTATGTGCAGCTCGCCTATCCGATGGGCGATGTGCCGCGCGACCGGGGCGTCTGCACCGATGTGGTGATCCGGGCGCTGCGCGACGGCCTGAGCGCCGACCTGCAGCAACTGGTCCATGAGGACATGCGCGCGCATTTCGCGAAATACCCCAAGCTCTGGGGCCTTTCCTCGACGGATCGCAATATCGACCATCGCCGGGTGCCGAACCTTCGGCGGTATTTCGAGCGCCGGGGCATGGCGCAGCCGCCGGGCAGCGACATCCTGCCGGGCGATCTGGTGACCATGACGGTGCCGCCGAACCTGCCGCATATCGCCATCGTCTCGGACGCGCCCGGGCGGCACGGCCAGTACATGATGCTGCACAATATCGGGCGCGGGACGCAGGAGGAGGACCGGCTGACGGCCTTTCCCATGACCGGGCATTATCGCTGGACGGACTAGGACTCGACTCGCCGGGCGATGTATGTTCCCATAATGTTCTCACGCAGGAGGACATCATGCCCGTCACGCTCGGCGCCTATCTCACCATCGACGGCACGGCCGCCGCGATCGAATTCTACAAGACGGCTTTCGGCGCCGAGGAGGTGATGCGCATGCCCTCCGAGGACGGCAAGACGCTGATGCATGCCGATCTGAAAATCTTCGGGCAGCAGGTGCTGCTCGCCGACGAAGCGCCCGAATTCGGCAATGTGAAAAGCCCGAAAAATCTGGGCGGCACGACCTTCAACATGATCGTCGGCCTGGAAGCCCCCGCCGATGTCGATGCCGCCATCGCCAGGGCCGCCGAAGCAGGGGCGGAGGTGGTGGTGCCGGCCGCGGACCAGTTCTGGGGCGCACGCTTCGGCATGGTGCGCGACCCGTTCGGCCATTTATGGGCGTTCAACGCCGATAAGCCGGAGAGCTGAAGGCCCGCACGCACGGTGATGGCCGGCGAAGGCGGGCCATGACAATGCGGTTGGCGGTCAGGGCAGGCCCAGCGCCGCCCGCGCCTTTTTCGTGAGGCCACCAGCGACAATCGCGTGGGCGCGGGTGAGATAGGCTTTCAGCTCGGCCGGCTTCATCCGGGTGAGGCGGTCGAGCTGCACCCATTTGGCGCGCTGGAGATAGGGCGCGGGAATGATGCCTTCCTCCTGGGTCAGGATGGTGAAGCTGTCGTCGCCCGCCTTGAACGAGATCGACTGCTGCCTGGCGTCCGGATTGCGCATCACCGCGAACATCTTGCCCCCGACCTTCCAGACATGATCGTCGCCCCACTGGATCGACAAGGTCGCGCCGGGCAGCGAGGCCAGATGATCGCGGATCGCCTGCTGGCTCATTTTTTCGTGCGGCCTTTGGCGAGGCCGTCCATGACGCTCGCGAGATCAATGTCGAGCTGGGTGAGGCCGTTCGCGTCATGCGTGGAAAGCACCACGTCGACGCGGTTGTAGACGTTGAACCATTCGGGGTGATGGTCCATCTGCTGCGCCACCAGCGCGGCCGACGACATGAAGCCGAAGGCGGTGACGAAATTGTCGAAGGTGTAGGTCTTCTCGATCGCGTCCCGCCCCTCCTGCAGCTTCCACCCTTTCAGCGATTTCAGCGCGGCGGCGCGCTTTGCGCCCGTCAGCTTGGCGGCCATGGTTTTTCATCCCATCTTGAAGATATGCCTGAAGACATGAGCGACACGGTGACAGCGGGAACGGCGGAACTCAATTGGCTGGGCGCGAGCGCGCCGGACCTCGCCGCATTCGAGGCGATGACGGCGGAGGCCTTCGCCGGCCTGCCGGATGAATTCCGCGCGATGTGCGGCGATATCGTCATCCTCGTGGAGGATTTTCCGGACGCCGATGTCGTGAAGGACATGGGGCTGGAGAGCGAGTTCGACATTCTCGGCCTCTATACCGGCATCGCGCTGACCGAGCAGGAGAGCCTGGCGCCGCCGCGCATGCCCAACACCGTCCACATCTATCGCCGCCCCATCCTCGATTACTGGGCCGAGCATGAGGAGACGCTGGGCTGGATCGTGCGCCATGTGCTGATCCACGAGATCGGCCACCATTTCGGCCTCAGCGACGAGACCATGCACGGGCTTGAGGACGAGGCGGAGCGCGAGGAGCGCGGCGGCTGAACAGCCGGTCTCTCTTGTCATGGTCCAAAGGCCGGCCACGACAGCCGGGGGCGCGGAAACAGCCGCACCCATACCGGGGATTTCAGATCAGCGCCGGACCCAGCGGATAGTCGCGCTCCGGCTCGTAATGCCGCCCATCGCCCATCTTGTGGCTGGAGAACAGGACGAAACGGTCCACCGGAAACGGCCCGGAATCGAACAGGTTGTTCGCCGCGATCCAGCGCTGCACCCGCTCGGGCGGCGCATGACGTGGGCGGGCCAGCGTCACATGCGGCACATATCTGGCGCGCTCGATCTTCACGCCCAGACGCCTGAGGATCGTGACCGTCTTCTCGTTGAGATAGCTGAGATGATGTGAGGGTTCGACCACCGCGTGCATCATCTGCGGTTTCGCGCCGCCGAAGGCGTTGACGCCCCGCATGCGCGCCTCGAACCCGCCGGCCCGGATTCGCGCCAGTTCGCCGTCGATTTCGGCCGCCAGCGGCTCTTCCACCTGGCCGATATAGGCGATCGTGATGTGGAAATTCTCTGCCGGCACCCAGTTCGCGTCCCACGCGCCGTCATCGGCGTATTGGAGCGCGGTGAGCTGGCTGCGCAGCAGCTGGGGGATTTCGATGGCGGTAAACAGGGAAATCATGGCCGCAAAATGCTTAACCCCTTGGGCCATATGAAATCCAGCGAGTCCGGTTTCCCTTGAAGTCGCCGCATTCGAGGGCGATATTATGCCGCAGCCCGGCCTTTCCGCCGGCATCACTTGGGAGACGACAATGTCCGACTATCGCCAGCCCGGCTACGGTGCGCCCGCGCGCCCCGGTTATGCCGACGCGACGATGGATCTGGGCCTCCGCAGCTACATGCTGGGGGTCTACAACTACATGGCGCTGGGCCTTCTGGTCACCGCCGCTGCGGCCTATGCGCTGTTCACGCTGAGCTTCACCACGCCGGGCGACCCGGCCGCCGTCGCCGTTCTGCGGAACGGTCTGGCGCTGACCTCGCTGGGCGAAACGATCTTCACCGGCCCGCTGATGTGGGTGCTGGTGCTGGCGCCGCTGGCCTTCGTGCTGGTGCTGTCGTTCGGCATCAACCGCCTGTCGGCCGGCACGGCGCAGGTGTTGTTCTGGTCGTTCGCGGCCGTGATGGGCGCTTCGCTGTCGACGCTGCTCGCGACCTATACCGGCGCGTCGGTGACCCGCGTGTTCCTGATCACCGCGGCGACCTTCGGCGCGATGTCGCTCTACGGCTACACGACGAAGCGTGACCTGACCGCCATCGGTTCGTTCCTGATGATGGGGCTGTTCGGCCTGATCATCGCGATGGTCGTCAACATCTTCTGGCCGTCGGGCGCGCTGAGCTTCGCGATCTCGGTGATCGGCGTGGTGATCTTCGTGGGCCTCACCGCCTATGACACGCAGAAGATCAAGAACAGCTATGTCGAGGGCGAAGCCGCCGAGTTCACCACCAAGAAGCAGGTGATGGGCGCGCTGGAGCTGTATCTCGACTTCATCAACCTGTTCATCATGCTGCTTCGCCTCGTCGGCGACCGCCGCTGATCGAACGGACAGACTGAAATCAAGAAACCCCGGATGGAAACATCCGGGGTTTTTGCTTTGTGGCCGGGCCTGACCCGGCCATCCATGCCGGCGGCGGAGCGCTTTCCTCATGGCCGCCTCAAGGGCGGCCATGAGGATAAAAAACGCGCGGGGCCTAGGCTTCGACCGCCTTGATCAGCTTGGCGTCGAAGACGCGCAGCACCTGTTTCAGATCGTGCCCGCGCTTCAGCACCTGGCCGCCGGCGCCGAGGACCACATAGGCGCCCTGCTTGGCGCGGAGCTTGGGGTGCTTCTCGATCCGGTAGAGCGGCATCTCGCTGGCGCGGCGGAAGACCGAGAAGATCGCGCTGTCGCGCAGCCAGTCGATTGCGTAGTCGCGCCATTCGCCGGCGGCGACCATGCGTCCATAGATGTTGAGGATGGCGTTCAGTTCGAGCCGGTCGAACGCCGTGACGGGCTGCCTGCCCGCAGATGATGCTGCGCCCTGATCGTCTGTCCGCGGCAGCGAGCGCCCCGTGCCGCGGAGATCGACTATATTGGCCGTATCGTCCATGCCGCATGAGCATGCGCCCGCCTCGCGCGGCGCGCAAGGCGTGCAACACTGATGTGACGGATCAGAGCTTCCGCGCCAGCATCAGCCCGTCGCCGACCGTCAGCATGGCGCTTTCGACGCGGCTGTCGGCGGCGATGCGGGCGTTGAGGGCGCGGATGGCGGCGGTGTTTTCATCCGTCACCGTGTCGTCGGCGACCTTGCCGCTCCACAGCGCATTGTCGACCGCGATGAGGCCGCCGGGGCGCAGCAGCTCCAGGCACAGCTCGTAATAGTTGCCGTAATTCGCCTTGTCGGCGTCGATGAAGGCGAAGTCGTAGATGCCGGCCCGCCCCTCGCGCACGAAATCCTCCAGCGTCGCGACGGCGGGGCCGAGATGCAGGCGGATGCGATCCTCGACACCCGCCAGCGCCCAGTATTTGCGCGCCATCGACGTGTATTCCTCCGACACATCGCAGGCGTCGATGCGGCCATCCTCGGGCAGAACCTCGGCCACGCTCAGCGACGAGTAGCCGGTGAAGACCCCGATCTCGAGGCAGAGCTTCGCCCCCATCAACTGGGTCAGCAGCCGCATGAAGGCGCCCTGATCGGGACCGATCTGCATGCCGCTGACCGGCCCCAGCGCCGCCGTTTCGGCGCGGCAGAGCTTCTGCGCCTCGCTTTCCGCCCGGCTGACGCTTTCGGCATAGGCCAGCAGCGGACCGGTGAGGGTGAGGAATTTCGACATCGCAAATTATCCTTTCATCTCAATGGGCTGCATAGGCCATGTGATGCTGGTCACGCAAATCAACGCGTCGTCATTTCGCCTTGTTTCGGACAGGCCTTCGCCGCGCGGCCCTATCATATTCATTCTCGTCAAAAGGCCCGGTTCTGAGGCGGTCACTTATAGCCCCCCAGCCCCCTGCGACCGGTTCGGGGCCGGGCCTGAGACATCCCCCCTTAAACGACCCGACTTTCAGCCGGAGGCCCTGAGCCTCCGGTTTTTCTTTGCGCCTTGACCCCGCCGCCGCCTGCCCCGCTTGATGCCGTCATATAAGCATCGCAGGAGAGACGGCCATGCGGCTGAAAGACAGGGCGGCGATCGTCACGGGCGCGGCATCGGGGATCGGCAGGGCGACGGCCGTGCTGTTCGCAGAGGAAGGGGCGCAGGTTCTGGCCGTCGACCGGCCGGAAAGCGCCATCCTGTCGGCCCATGAGGGCGTGTCGGGCGTCGTGCCGCTGGCGCTTTCCATCGCCGAGCCGGGCGCGGCCGACCGCATCGTCGGCGAGGCGGTCGCGCGGTTCGGGCGGCTGGATATCCTGATGAACAATGCCGGCGTCTCGGGCCGCCACCTGGTCGACCAGATCAGCGACGAGGACTGGAACCGGCATATGGACGTGAACCTGACGGCGCAGATGAAGCTGGCCCGCGCCGCCATTCCGCACCTGCGCAAAAGCCCCGCCGGGCGCATCATCAACGTCGCCTCGGTGATGGCGGAGGGTACCGATCTCGGCCTCGTCGCTTATTGCGCCTCCAAGGCCGGCGTCATGGGCCTGACCCGTTCGCTGGCGCTGGAGCTGGGCCGGGACGGTATCACCGCCAATTATCTGCTGCCCGGCGCCATCGAGACCGGCATGACAAAGCCCTTGTGGGACGCGCGGCCCGAAGTCGCCGATATCTGGGCCAAGAAATCGCCGCTGCGCCGCCACGGCCAGCCCATCGACCTCGCCCGCGCGGCGCTGTTCCTCGCCTCCGGCGACGCCGCCTTCATCACCGGGCATGGCCTCAACGTCGATGGCGGGCTGATGCTGCGGGTGTGATGGCAAATCCTGCGCCCATCGAACCCGGCATTCACCAGCTGCCGCACGCGCGGATCGACTGGATCAGCCTGTTTCTCGGGCTGACGGTCGCCGCGCTGATGACGGCGACCGCCTGCGTCGCGGTGATGACGGGCTTCGACCACAAAAGCACGGCGACGGTCTTCGTCTTCGCGTTCGGCTATGCCTTCCTGGCGGCGCTGGCCATCGGCCTGCCGGCGCTGTCGCGGCTGATCCGCCGCCGGGCGCTCAACTGGAAGACGGCCGCCATGGCCGGGGCCTTTTCCGCCGCCCTGCCCGGCGTGACCTTCGTGCTGCTGATCGCCAATTGCGGGAACAATGCCGTGATGGCGGGCGTGACGATGTGCGTGGACGGATCGCGCACCTTCGCCTCGTGGGGCTGGGCGGCGGGCCTCATCGCCGCCATGTCCGCCGGCGGGGCGCTGGCCGCGCTGGTCGGATTCGGCGTCTACAAGGCGATGAAGCAGTTGATTTCGCCCCATCACTGAGCCGCGGCTAACGGCCATGTCACTTGTTTCCGCCCGCCCCCGCCCGCTAAAAGACGCGGCCTCAAGCACCGGGGCGCAGCAAGCCGGCGTGACGCAGCTTCCATGGCGATGATCGAGATCGAGGGACTGGCGAAAAGCTTTGGTCCCGTGACCGCCGTGCGCGGCGTATCCCTGACGGTCGACAAGGGCGAGGTGCTGGGATTCCTCGGCCCCAACGGCGCCGGCAAATCGACCACTATGAAGATGCTGACCGGGTTCCTGACCCCCAGCGAAGGCGCCGCCCGCATCTGCGGCCGTGACGTCCAGTCCGATCCGCTGCCGGCGCAGGCAATGCTGGGCTATCTGCCCGAAGGCGCGCCCGCCTATGGCGACATGACGCCGCGCGGCTTCCTGAAATTCTGCGCCGGCGTGCGCGGCCTCAAAGGCGCCGCCGCCGCGAGCGCCATCGACACCGCCGTCCGCCGCACCGAACTCGCCCGCGTGCTGGACCAGCCCATCGAGACGCTGTCCAAGGGCTTCAAGCGCCGTGTCGGGCTTGCCCAGTCGATCCTGCACGATCCGCCAGTGCTGGTGATGGACGAGCCGACCGACGGCCTCGATCCCAACCAGAAGCATGTGGTGCGCGGCCTGATCCGCGAGATGAGCCCGGAAAAGGCGATCATCGTCTCCACGCACATCCTTGAAGAGGTCGCGGCGATCTGCACCCGCGCGATCATCATCGACCGCGGCCGCATCGTCGCCGACGGCCCCATCGCCGACGGCCGCATCGCCTTCCGCACCACGCCGGAAACCGGCGAGCCGGGCGAACTCAACGCCGACGCCCGCGACCTCGACGATGTGTTCCGCGCCCTCACCCAGCGCCCCGCGCCGGAAGCGGCCTGAAGGACAAGACGATGCTGAAGGGCACTGCCGCCGTCTTTTCCCGCGAACTCGCCGCCTATTTCGCGACGCCGCTGGCCACCGTGTTCCTGGTGATCTTCCTGTTCGCCATGGGCGCCTTCACCTTCTACATGGGCGGCTTCTATACGAACGGGCAGGCCAATCTCGGCGTCTTCTTCTCGTTCCACCCCTGGCTCTATCTCTTCCTGATCCCGGCGATCTCGATGCGGCTGTGGGCGGAAGAGAGGAAGAGCGGCACCATCGAATTGCTGCTGACGCTGCCCATTCCGCTCGCCTCGACCGTCATCGGCAAGTTCCTGGCGGCCTGGGTGTTCGCCGGCATCGCGCTGATCCTCACCTTCCCGATCTGGGCGACGGTCAATTATCTGGGCAGCCCCGATAACGGCGTGATCCTCGCCAGCTATATCGGCTCATGGCTGATGGCCGGCGGTTATCTCGCCATCGGCTCGGCGGTCTCGGCCGGCACCAGCAACCAGGTGATCGCCTTCGTCGTCTCGGTGGTGATCTCGTTCCTCTTCACCATCGCCGGCGCGCCGCTGGTGATCGACGCGCTGTCGGGCGTTCTGCCGCTGGAGCTGCTGGGAACGATCTCGTCCTTCTCGTTCCTCACCCATTTCAACGCGATCATGGCCGGCGTCATCGATGTGCGCGACATCGTGTTCTTCGGCACGCTGATCGCGTTCTTCCTGTTCGTGACCGCCGTGCTGGTCGACCTCAGGAAGGCAGGCTGACATGAGCGCTCTCGCCGCCTTCGCCCGCCGCCGCCGCACCGCCGCCATCGCGGCGATCGCGCTGGGCGCCGTCATCTTCGTCGCGGTGAACACCGCCGCGAATGTGTGGTTCCGTTCGGCCCGCGCCGATCTCACCGATAACGGCCTCTACACGCTGTCGGACGGCACGCGGAATATCCTGAGGAACCTCAACGAACCGATCACGCTGCGCTTCTATTTCTCCAGCGAGGTCACCGCCAACTTCCCGACGGTGCGCGCCTATGCCGAGCGCATCCGCGATTTGCTGGCCGAGTACAAATCGCTCGCCGGCGGCAATCTGATCGTCGAGGAGATCGATCCGCAGCCCTATACCGAAGCGGAAGACAACGCCGTGTCGCTGGGCCTGCAGGGCGCGCCGACGCAAGGCGGCGAGACGATCTATATGGGCCTGTCCGGCACCAATATGGCGGACGGCCAGGAGACGGTGCCGTTCTTCGAGATGTCGCGCGAGGCGTATCTGGAATACGATCTCACCTCGATGATCTCGCGCCTCGCGGCCACCAGGAAGCCGGTGCTGGGCGTCGTCACCAACCTGCCGCTCGATACCGGGCCGGGCGGCCTGCTCGCCTCGATGCAGGGCACCTCGCAGCCTTACGTCATCTACTCGCAGCTTCTGCAGATCTTCCAGCTTCAGCCGCTGGAGCAGGATTTCGCGGTCATCCCGAACGACATCGACACGCTGCTGATCGCCCATCCCAAGGCGCTGAGCGAGCAGACGCTCTACGCCATCGACCAGTTCGTCATGCGCGGCGGGCGCGTCATCGCCTTCGTCGACCCGCTGTCCGAGATCAGCCAGATGACCGGCGGCGACAGCAATCAGCCGGTGCAGGGCGCGACCTTCAAGTCCGACCTGTGGCTGCTGAAATCCTGGGGCGTCGCCTACAACGCGGACGAAGTCGTGCTCGACCGCGCCCGCGCCCAGAAGGTGCAGTATGGCGGCAACGCCGCACGGCCCGTCATCTCCTATCCCGTGTGGCTGGGCCTCAAGGGCGATGCCGACGCCAATGTCAGCGATTTCGACAAGAACGACCTCGTCACCGGCTCGCTGAGCGTTCTGAACCTCGCCTCGGCCGGCCATTTCACGCCCATCGAGGGCGCGACGACGAAGTTCACGCCACTCATCCGCTCGTCCGACGATTCGATGCTCTACAGCGCCGAGATGCTGACCATCCAGTCGGACCCCGACGAACTGATGCGCCAGTTCCTGCCGACCGGCGAGCGCTACACCATCGCCGCGCGCCTGTCCGGCCCGCTGAAATCCGCCTTCACCGAAGCGCCCAAGCCCGTGCAGAAAGACGGCGCGCCGCCGGTCATCCTGCCGCCGCACCTCACCGAGGCGGCCGACGCCAACATCATCGTCGTCGCCGACAGCGATCTCTTCGACGACCGGTTCTGGGTGCAGCCGCAGCAGCAGGGCGACCAGACCATGGCCGTGCCCATCGCCGACAATCTCGCCTTCGTGGCGGGCGCGGCGGAGAACATGCTCGGCTCAAACGATCTCATCTCGCTGCGCACCCGCGCCACCGGCGATCGTCCGTTCACGCTGGTCGAGGCGATGCAGCAGGCGGCGGATGCCCGCTTCCTGAAGGAAGAGCAGGATCTGAACGCCAGGATCGCCGAGACCCAGGAAAAGCTGAACGCGCTCGCCAAGCCCGCCGCGAACGGCGAGACCACGGCGCTGACCGCCGAGCAACAGGCCGAGATCGACAAGTTCCGCTCCGAACTCACCGAAACCCGCGCGCGCCTGCGCGACGTGCAGCGCGAGCTGCGCTCCGGCATCGAGCAGCTCGGCACGCGCCTGGCGCTGATCAACATCGTCGCCGTCCCGCTGCTGCTGATCGTCGTCGCCATCGTCATCGCCGTCACGCGCCGCAACCGCATGGCGCGCGCGCAGAGCCTGCCCGGCTGAAGGAGACGCTCGGATGACCGCTTCCGCCGCAAAGAGCTTCAGCCAGGGCGATGCCCGGCGCGGCCGCGCGCTTTTGTGGCTGGCGCTCGCCGCCATCGCCGCCGTCGCGCTCGCCGTCGCTGCCGTCCTCTCCGGCCGCGCCTCGTCCTCGCCCGCCGCGATGAACGAGAAGGTTTTCCCCGGCCTCGCCGACGCCGCCGAGAACGCCGCCACGATCAAGATCGAGTCGCCCACCGTCTATGTCACGCTGAACAAGGGCGCCGACGGCAAATGGACCGTGGCGGACCGCTCGAATTATCCTGCGAACCCTGAAGGCGTGCGCGCGCTCATCATCTCGCTCGCCGAGCTTGATCTCATCGAGCGCCGCACCGCCGATCCCGCCCGCCACGGCGCGCTGGAGCTGACCACGGGCCAGGCCGGCAACGGCCACGCCATCACCATCACCGACGCCGGCGGCAAGGTGCTGGCCGCGCTGGTCGCCGGCAAGGTGCAGACCCGCGCCGCCGGCACGACCAAAGGCACGCTGTTCGTGCGCCGCGCGGGCGAGGACCAGACCTATCTGGCGCGCGGCGGCATCGCCTTCCCGGCCTCGGTCGGCGCAACGCTCGACAAGACGCTGTTCCCGTTCGATCAGGCGAAGATCGCGAAGATCGTCTTCACGCCGCGCGGCATGAAGCCCTACAGCCTGAGCCGCGCGACGCCGGACACCGAAAACTTCGCGCTCGATGACGTGCCCGAGGGCAAGGTCGCCGCCGGCCCCGCCGTGCTGCAGACGCCCGCCGCCGCCATCGCCGGCCTGACCTTCGATGACGTCATCAAGGCCGACGCCGTGAAGATGGAGGACGCGACCGGGATCGCCTTCACCACCTTCGAGGGCGTCACGCTGAAGCTGAATATCCTGCCCGGCGGCAGCGACGGCGTCTTCGTCGTGATGAACGCCACCGCCGCCGACGACGCCGCGCAAGGCGCGAAGGACCAGGCGGCGGCGATCAACGCCCGCATCGCCAACTGGGCCTACAAGATCCCGGCTTTCGTCGTCACCAATCTCGCGCCGTCGCTGGAGCAGATGGTGCAGGACAAGCCCGCGCCGGAACAGACGCCGATCCCGGATGAGGAAGAGGCCCTACCCGGCGAACCTGAAGCGGCCGAGCCGACGCCCTGAAGCCATAGCCTGCGGCATCGCGGTGCGGTTAGTCTTCCCCAAACGGGAGGACGTGCATGAGCCAGAAACCCGGCCCGCATGATGCGGGCGCGACCGCGACCATCTTCGCGCCCTCAGGCGCCGCGACGGTCAAATCGCTCTCGCCCACATTCTATGAAGAACTGGAGCGGGACTTCCCGGATTTCGGCGGCCATGTGCTGATCCAGCGCTACGCCTTCGACACGCCCTGGCCGACCTGGGAGCAGCACCCCAGGGGCGACGAGTATGTCTATCTGCTGAGCGGCGACACCGACTTCGTGCTGTGGCGCGACGGCAAGGAGGAGGTCGTGCGCATCAACCAGCCCGGCAGCTACGTGATCGTGCCCCAGGGCGTCTGGCACACCGCGCGCCCGCACGGCCCCACTGCGATGCTGTTCGTGACGCCGGGCGAGGGCACGCAGAACGTCGAGACGCCGCCGGCCTAGGGCGTGCCCGGACCCGCCAGCGGCACGTCGATGATCGCCGCGCCGAGGATCATGCCGGTCTCGCCGCGCTGCACGAAGACGGCGAGCCGGTCATAGGTTTCGCCCATGTCGAGCCGGGCCGGCAGATCGAGCCGCACCGCCTCGCCGCGCCACACGCCGGCGGCGCTGAGATCGCGCACGACATTGGAATAGACGATCACCTTCCCCCGGTTCTCGCCGTCGCCGACATTCACCTCGCGCGAGGACAGCACGCGCGCCACCCAGATCGTCGCCGTCGCGCCGGAAAGTTCGCGCGTTTCGGGCAGCGTCACGATCGCCTTGTCGCCGTCGAGCGTGAGGCCCACCGCAACGGCCGGGCCTTCATCGGCGGCGACTTCCTTGATGCGGGAGAGCGCTTCATCGCGGCGGCTGCCGACAACGTCGGTCTTGCCGCCGATCACCATCTGCGGCGTGAAGACCGAGCGCGAGGGCAGCGTGGGGGCATAGGCCTGCTGGCGCAGGCTGAACTGGTGCTTGGCGAACGTGTCTTTCCACCCGAGATAGTCCCAGATGTCGACATTCAGCGTCAGCGCCACGACGCCGGGCGTCGCGGTCAGTTCCTGCATGAAATGATCGGCCGGCGGGCAGGACGAGCAGCCCTGGCTGGTGAAGAGTTCCACCAGAACGGGCCGGTCCGCAGCGGAAGCCGGGGAAGCAAGGCCCGGCGCGCTGAACATCAGCGCGCCGGCCAGGAGGACGTAAAGGCGCATGGCGGGAGCGTAACGCAAGGCCGGGCCTTGCGTCACTCACCTTGCGGTGAAGCCGTCGTTCAGGCGGCTTCGGTCTTGTCGGTGCGCTTGTCCTGGCGCTCGGTGATGCGCGCGCGCTTACCCTGACGGCCCTTGAGGTAGTACAGCTTCGCGCGGCGAACGCGGCCGCGGCGGGTCACCTCGATCGAGTCGATCAGCGGCGAGTGGACCGGGAACACGCGCTCCACGCCTTCGCCGTACGACAGCTTGCGCACGGTGAAGTTCTCCTGGAGGCCGGCGCCCGAACGGCCCAGCACGACGCCTTCGAAGGCCTGGACGCGCTCGCGCGTCTTCACCTTGCCCGACTTCTCTTCGACCGAGATTTCGATGACCTTCACGTTCACCTTCACGGTGTCGCCGGGGCCGAACTCGGTGGTGCCGGTCTTGCGGACGAGCTTGGCCAGCTCTTCCTTTTCCAGATCAGCGATGATGTTGCTCATGTCCTGCGTCCTTTCGCGGGTTTTGCATTTTTGGCGTCACGCTGCGCGGCATAAGCCGCCCAGAGATCGGGGCGCCGGGTTTCGGTGATGTCCTCCGCGCGGGCGCGTCGCCAGTCGCGGATATTCTGGTGATGCCCGCCGTTCAGAACGGCGGGGATCTCGTGGCCTTCAAAGCTCTGCGGCCGCGTGTAGTGGGGATACTCAAGAAGCCCGTTCTCGAAGCTCTCTTCGGCGTGGCTGTCGGCTGCGCCCATGACGCCCGGCAGCAGACGGACGCAGGCGTCCATCACCGCCATCGCCGCAAGCTCGCCGCCCGAGAGTACGAAGTCGCCGAGGCTGACCTCACGCACGTCGCGCGTGGCGAAGATGCGCTCGTCCACGCCCTCGAACCGGCCGCAGACGAAGATCGCGCCCGGTCCCGCCACCAGCTCCCGCACAAAGGCCTGCGCCAGGCGCGGACCACGGGGGCTGAGATAGAGGACCGGACGGCCCTTCGGCTCCTCGCCAAGCGCCGCATCGATGGCGCGGGCGAGAACGTCCACGCGCATCACCATGCCGGCGCCGCCGCCCGCAGGCGTGTCGTCGACATTGCGATGCCTGCCTTCCGCATAATCGCGGATATCGACGGCCTTGAGCGACCAGGTGCCGTTGGCGAGCGCCTTGCCGGCGAGCGAGGCGCCGAGCGGCCCCGGGAACATCTCGGGGAACAGCGTCAGGGCGGTGGCGGACCAGCTCATGCGAGATCCTCCCCGCCTGCGGCTTCCGGGATGTCCTCTTTCGACGGCGGCTTGATGAAGGCGCTGGCGACCGAGCCTTCCGAGGCGTCGATGATGACGGCCTCTTCGGTGATCTCCACCACGACATCGTCGCTGAACGGCAGCAGCAGCGTCGCCTTCCGGCCCGGCAGAGCGACCTCGATGAGATCGCCCGCGCCATAGTTCGGCACGGCGATGATCTCGCCGATCTCCACGCCCGCCGTGTCCAGCACCTTCAGGCCTTCCAGATCGGCGATATAGGCCTCGTCGTCGTCCTCAAGTTCGGGCAGCGCATCGCGCGCCACCATCAGCTTGCGGCCTTTCAGACGATCGGCCGCATCGCGGTCGGTCACGCCTTCGATGCGCGCGATGACATGATCCTGCGCGGCGCGGACGTTCTTCAACGTCACGCGCTCGCCCTTCTCGGTGACGAGAACGCCATAGGCCGCGATGGCGCAGGGGTCGTCGGTGAAGCTGCGCAGCTTCACTTCCCCCCGCACGCCGTGCGGCCGGCCGATCTCGCCGAGCGTGATCATGTCGTCAGACACGCTTGGCTGTCCTTAGGCGGCTTCCGAACCGGCGGCAGCGGCGGCGGCCGCTTCCTTCAGGCGCTCCTGCGCCTTCGCCTTCGGCGTCGCCTGCTGCGGGTTGTTGCGCATCACGCGCTTCACCAGGCCCGCATCGGCGAAGAAGCGGTGCACGCGCTCGGTCGGCAGCGCGCCCTTCGACATCCAGGCCTTCGCCTTCTCGATGTCGAACTTCAGACGCTCGGCGTGATCGCGGGCGAGCAGCGGGTTGTAATAGCCGATCTTCTCGATGAAGCGGCCGTCGCGCGGCGACTTCGAGTCCGCGATGACGATCGCATAGACGGGGCGCTTCTTGGTGCCGCCGCGCGAGAGACGAATTTTCAGAGCCATTCAGTCGTTCCTTTTCTCAACTCGAATTTCAGTTGAACTCACTTGCGCCCGAAACCGGGCGGCAAACCGGGGAGACCTCCGGGCGGCATTTGCGGCATCCCGCCGCCCATGCCGAAAAGCGCGCCGAGGCCGCCTTTCTTGCCCTTCTTGAGGTCTTTCATCATGTCCGCCATCTGGCGGTGCATCTTCAGGAGCTTGTTCAGCTCCGACACATCCACGCCCGAACCTTTGGCGATGCGCTTGCGGCGCGAGCCGTTGATGATGTCGGGATTGGCGCGTTCCTTTTTCGTCATCGACGAAATCATCGCCTGCTGGCGCAGGAAGATCTTTTCGTCGAGACCGGCGGAATCGATGGCCGATTTGATCTTGCCGACGCCGGGCAGCATGCCCAGCACGCCCTTCATGCCGCCGATGCGCTGCATCTGTTTCAGCTGCTCGGCGAGGTCGTCGAGCGTGAACTTGCCCGACTCCATGCGCTTGGCCATCGCCTGCGCTTTTTCGGCGTCGATGGTCTCGGCGGCCTTCTCGACCAGAGACACCACGTCGCCCATGCCCAGAATGCGGCCGGCGACGCGCTGCGGATGGAAATCCTCCAGCGCATCCAGTTTTTCGCCGACGCCCACCAGCTTGATCGGCGCGCCGGTGACCGCGCGCATCGACAGCGCCGCGCCGCCGCGGCCATCGCCGTCCATGCGGGTCAGCACCAGGCCGGTAATGCCGACGCGGTCTTTGAACGTCTTGGCGATATTGACGGCGTCCTGACCGGTCAGCGCATCGGCGACCAGCAGGGTTTCATGGGGTTTCGCGATATCGCGGATGGCCGCGACCTCGGCCATCAGCTGCTCGTCGATATGCAGGCGGCCGGCGGTGTCGAACATCACGACGTCGTAGCCGGACAGCTTCCCCGCCGTGACGGCGCGCTTGGCGATATCCACCGGCATCTGGCCGGCGATGATGGGAAGGGTCGGCACGCCCGCCTGCTCGCCCAGCACGCGCAGCTGCTCCTGCGCGGCGGGACGCTGCACGTCCAGCGAGACCATCAGCACCTTCTTGCGGTCGCGCTTCACCAGACGGTTGGCGATCTTCGCGGTGGTGGTGGTTTTGCCCGAACCCTGCAGGCCGACCATCATGATGACGACCGGGGCCGGGGCCTCCAGATCGATGCCCACGGCGGTGTCGCCCAGCATGGCGGCCAGCTCGTCATGGACGATCTTCACGACCTGCTGGCCGGGGGTGACCGAACGCAGCACATCGTGGCCGACGGCTTTCACGCGGACCTTTTCGATGAAGTCCTTCACCACGCCAATGGCGACGTCGGCCTCCAGCAGCGCCACGCGAACCTCGCGCATCGCCTCGTTGACGTCGGCCTCGGACAGCGCGCCACGGCCGCGCAAGCGGTCGAAAACCTGTCCCAGCTTTGACGTCAGCGTATCGAACATGCCCTACCCAAAAACCGCAGAAAACAGCCAAAAACGCAGGCCGAAAACTCACAACGCAAAACACCCCCGGGGGCGCAACGCGCTGCCGGAGGGTCGTCCTTGAGGGTCGTCCCTCAAGGCCGTCGGGGCAAATTGTCCCGAAGGTCGGGCGCATAGGCCCTCTGGCGACTTAAAAGTCAATGTTGACAGATAAATCGCGGAAACGGGTCTGGCCGGATGGCCTAACGCCCCGTCACCAACCCCGCCCGGTTGTTCGTCGCCGTCAGATAGGTCGCCGTCGCCGCGTCCCAGTGGAATACGTCCGTGAAGGTCTGCGTCCCCGGCCTGGCGTCCGGCGCGGTCAGGCCGGCGCAGTCTTCGTCGATGGCCTGCACGGTCTGCGTCACGGTATAGCTGATCGCGCCATAGGGCGCGGCGCCGTCCTCCACCACCTCCAGCGCCGGGTTCTGCTCCACACGCAGGCCGCAGCCCATCAGCTGGTTGGTCCGCTCCAGCAGCACGCGCTTCAGCTTCCCCTCATGCAGCAGGACGACCTGCGTCGCGCTGTCGACGCGCTCCAGCGCCGGATAGCTGGACTCGAAGACCAGCGCCGTTTCATCCGGTGAGAGAAAGAGGAACGACCGCGTCAGCGTCAGCCGGTCGATCCCCACATTCACCGCATCGATCAGCTTTGGCGCGCCGTTCGCGGCGGGATCGAACACCGCAACGATGTGCAGCCAGCCCTGCCCCGCAAAATCGCCGATGACGATGAGCATCAGATCCCTGCCGCCCGCGCGATAGGTGAACGCATCGACCGAGCCAAGCTCGCCTGGCCCGGACGGCTCCGCCTCGCCTTCGCTCTTGCGCAGCGTGACGCCATCGGTCGCCCAGCGCCCCTCCGCGCCGGGTTTCAGGTCGGGCAGAACCTGCTTCACCAGCGCCTCGTAGGTGACGCCCGGATGGCCGGGTACCGCCTCGGCGAGGCTGACCTCGGGCGAGCCTTCCTCCTCCTCGGCCAGCGCCGCACCCGCGCCCAGCAACGCGGCGAACCCCAGAACCGCCGCACGGATCAGTTTCAGCGTCATAGGCTCACTCCGGCCCCATCAGCGCATCCAGTTCATGCGTGGCGGTGACATAGGCCCCCGCCTTCGCGTCCCAGCGATAGATATCGGTGTAGGTCGCCGAGCCTGCCGGCGGCGACGGCGGGCCGCCTTCGCCGCAATCCTCGCCGGATGGCGTCGTCGTCTGCGTCACCGCCAGCGACACGGCGCGGTAGGGCGAGGGCGGATCGTCGGCCGCCGTCACGGCCAGCGTCTGCTCCATCGCAAAGCCGCAGACCAGCAGCCCGTACTGGAGCTGCGAGGCGACCGGCATCAGCCGCCCTTCATGCACGAAGCCGATATCGGTGGAGACATAGCTTTCGCCCGCATTGAAATGCGAACCGGCCAGCGTGAACCCCACAGCCCCGCCCAGATCGACCGGGTCGCCGAAATCCAGCATCCGGTCCATGCCGCCATCCACCGCGTCCAGCAGCTTCGGCGCGCCCGAAAGGTCATAGGCCGCCAGCAGCGCCGAGAACCCGCCCTCCTCCGCCGGGGCCAGCAGCAGCAGCACCGGCTTGCCCCCGCTGGAAACATCCAGCGCCGTCACGGTGTCGATGGTGAAATCCGCCCCCAGCGCCGACTCATCGCCGCCCAGCGTGCGCAGTTTCACCTCCGCGCCGGCGCGGCCCTTGCCGTCCTCCACCACCAGATCCGGCAGCGCCAGACGCACCAGCGCCTCAAAGGTGACGCCCGGATGCCCCGGCACGGCGTCCGACAGCGCCATGTCTTTCGCGAGGGCGGGCAGCGCCCCGGCAAGCATCGCCGCAGCAACGGGTAAAACCTTCATCTTGTCCTGATCCTTGAAGCCGGGGTCTGGCCCAACTGGACGCCGCGCGGCTGCCGCTGCACATAGGACAAATGAGCGCTGCCCGAATCCCCGTAACGGATGAGATCAGCCTCGATCCCACCGAGATCGAGGAGAGCTTCGTGCGCGCCAGCGGCCCCGGCGGGCAGAACGTCAACAAGGTCTCCAGCGCGGTGATGCTGCGCTTCGATGTCGAGCGCTCGCCCTCGCTGGACGGCTGGACCAAGACGCGCCTCGCCCGCGCCGCCGGCACGAAAATGACCAAAGACGGCGTCCTCGTCATCAAGGCGCAGGAAAGCCGCGACCAGTCGCTGAACCGCGCCGCAGCCCTGCAGCGCCTGATCGAGATGATCCAGGCCGCCAGCGTGCGCCCCAAACCGCGCCGCGCTACCAAGCCGACCTATTCATCCAAGCTGAAGCGCCTCGATGGGAAATCCCGCCGCGCCGATGTGAAGGCCGGGCGCGGCAAGGTCTCGTTCAACGAATGAAGCAGATCGCGGACCTCCCGGCCATTTTCGCGCGCTATGACGAAGCCGGCGGCGTTTTGCAGCATTATCTCTTTGAGAATGCTGGCGCGGACGAGGCTACGGCGCGCGCCGCGATTGTCGCCAGCGTTCCGACTATCGACGCCGCAGGTCTGGCCAATCTCGAAGCGCGCCGGATCGACCGCCAGCAGTTACTAGGCAGTTGGTGCCGTTCGCCGGACGGCGAACTGGTGTTTCCCGATTCTTCAGCGATCAGCCTTCCTGACACGCCCTATGACGGCGGCAATTATGCCTACGCATTCGCATTCACGCCTTATGGAATGAAGGCGTCCCCTACAGACATTCAATCAATGTTTTCCGAGATCATGGCGATCATCCTGCCCCGGGACGAAGAGGCAGCAATCCTGGATTGGGCCTCACCTGAGCTTGTCGAAGTCGCGCCTTTCTTCAGGGCTGGCGCGGAATGGTGGGGTGTCTTCCTCTTTACGATTCAACTTCCCCGGCTTCGAAAACTCATCGTCATCGCCGGCTCAACGACCGATTGATGGGACATGACCGTCATGAGAGCCGCATTGCCATGCCTTGTAGCGGCCCTTCTGACCGCGCCCGCTCACGCCTACAAGCGCGTCCCCTTCGACAAGGCGGTCTTCGAGGCCGCCGCGCAGGCTGCCGCCGAGGCCGGCCTCACCGGAGTCATCGCCGTCACCGACACGCATCGCGAAATTTTCCGCCTCGCCACCGGCCCCGAAGCCGGCGCGAAGCTGTGGCCCTGGGGGTCGCTGTCGAAACAGGTCGCGGCGGCGCTGACCATGCGCCTCATCGACAAGGGCAGGCTGACGCTGGAAACGGCCATCGGCGGCGCCCTGCCCGATTTCCCCAACAGCCAGAAGGCAGGCGTCACGGTGCGCCAGCTTCTGACCCACACCACCGGCCTCGCCAGTCCGGAGACGACGACGCCCGGCGAGAACGGCGTGCCCTCCTTCTATCTTCGCAGCGATCCGCGCGCCGGCACGCGCGACGATGCGGTCGGCTATTGCGCCGGCACGCCCAGCGGTCCGACGGGCGGCTATGCTTATAACAACTGCGACACCATCGTGCTGGGCGCGGTTCTCGAGGCGAGCCTCGGGCGTCAGTTGAGCAGCCTGCTGCAGGACGAGATCGCCAAGCCCGCCGGCATGACCTCGCTGCGCTTCGCGACGCCGGGCGAGCATCCGGTCGAGGCGCGCGGCGGCGAAGGCAAGGTGCCGCGCATCAACATCGCGACGATGGGCATCGGCGGCGCGCTGGTCGGCACGGTCGCCGATGCGCTCGCCTTCGACCGCGCGCTGATGAACGGAACGCTGGTCTCGGACAAGGGCACGGCGGTCATGTGGACCGGCGATCCCGCCCTCGGCTTCGCCGCGTTCGGCGCCCTGGCCTTTTCAGCACCGCTTGCAGGCTGTGACGGCGAGGTGAAGCTGATCGAACGGCGCGGCTCCATCGACGGCGTTCAGATGCGCAACATCATCGCGCCGGACGAGAAGCTGGCGCTGGTGATCTTCACCGACAATGCCGACGCCGCGTTCGGCGATATCCGGGAGGGCGAGGGCGTCAGCTACGACCTCGCCTCCGCCGCCTTCTGCGCCAAGTCGGAGGCGGAGAAGGAGAAGGCGGAAAAGGAAAAGCCGCCCGGTTAGGAGCGGCTTTCCATCAGCACATTCCCGCGCGCGTCATTTCGCGCCGAGCTGTTTCGCCAGATAGACATACTGCATGGCCAGCTGCGCCGCGCGCTGCTTCTGGTTGGTCGCCGCGCCGTGGCCGCCTTCCAGTTCCTCGTAGAACAGGAACGGATATCCCTTCGACTCCATCAGCGCCGCCATCTTGCGGGCATGGCCGGGATGCACGCGGTCATCCGCCGTCGAGGTCAGGAAGAACACGCGCGGATACTCAACGCCGTCCTTCAGGTTCTGGTAGGGCGAATACTTCTCGATCGCCGCGCGCTCCTCAGGCACGTCCGGATCGCCGTATTCCGCGATCCACGAGGCGCCCGGCGGCAGCTTGGTGTAGCGCAGCATGTCAAGCAGCGGCACGTCGCACAGCACGGCGTTGAAGAGGTCCGGGCGCTGCGTGAACGCCACGCCCACCAGCAAGCCGCCATTCGAGCCGCCCGAAATGCCGAGCTGCTTGTTGGTGGTGATGCCCTTGGCGATCAGGTCTTCGGCGACGCCTTCGAAATCGTCATAGACGCGCTGGCGGTTCTGCTTCAGCCCCGCCTCGTGCCAGCGCGGGCCGAACTCGCCGCCGCCGCGGATATTGGCGATGACATAGACGTTCCCGCGCGCGAGCCACAATTTGCCGGCGGTCTGCCAGTACCAGGGCGTCTGCGACACCTGGAAACCGCCATAGGCATAGAGCAGCGTCGGCAGCGGACCCGTGCGGTCCTTCGGTCCCACCACGAAATACGGCACCATCGTTCCGTCCTTCGAGGCGACCTCGAACTGCTCGATCTTGTAGAGCGAGGCGTCGAAGCGGTCCGGCAGCGACTTCACCTTCTCGACATGCGCCGCGTCGTCGAACGACCAGAAGAGCGTCGAGGGGGTCAGGAAGTCCTGATAGTTGAACATGACGACCGACGAATGCACGTCGGCATCCGCGATATCGACCGAGCCGTTCTCGGGCAGGGCGACGGGCTTGGCCTCGCCCCACGCGCCGTCGGCATAGTCATGCGAATAGATGCGGCCGCGCACGTTATCCAGCACCGCGACGAAGACCTTGTCTTTCGTCGTCGCCACGCTGTCGATCGCGGTGCGGTCGGTCGGCGTGAAGAGGGTCGAGATCGCGCCGATCTGGCCGCTCGATTTCCACGCATCGACCGAGAAGGCGAGCAGCGCGCCCTGCGGATAGGTCTTGCCGTCCGGCGCGGTCCATTCGAGGCGCAGCGTGAACAGAACCTGACCCCGGAAGAAGCCGCGCACTTCGGCGAAGAGCGGCAGCGGCAGCATGCTGGTGGAGCCGTCCCCGGCGACGAGATGCACTTCGCTGTCGAAGAAATCGACGGCGCGGATCACGGCGGGAATCTGTCCCTCGGCGGTTTCATAGACGGCGGGCCAGATGCCCGTATCTTCCGCCTTGCCCTCGAAGACCGTCTTCGCGTCGGCGATGGGCGTGCCGCGCTTCCACACCTTCACGATGCGGGGATAGCCCGACGTCGTCTGCGAGCCTTCGCCGAAATCGGTGCCGACCAGTACGGTGTCGCCGTCGATCCATTCGACCGACGACTTGTTGGTCGCCAGGAAGAAGCCGTCCTTCACGAAGGACTTGGTGTTGATGTCGAACTCGCGCACCTCGACCGCATCGCCGCCGTCCGGCGACAGCGACACGAGGCAGCGCACGTTTTCCGGCGCCAGGCACGATGCGCCCTTGTACGACCATTTCCTGCCCTCGTCGGCCGAGAGCTTGTCGAGATCGAGCAGCACATCCCACTCAGGCGCGTCGGTCTTGTAGGACTCCACCGTCGTGCGCCGCCACAGGCCCATCACGGCCTTGTCGTCCTGCCAGAAATTATAGAGATAGCCGCCGCGATGCGTGACGTAGGGGATACGGTCCTGCGCGGTCAGTACGGCCAGCGCGTCGTCCAGCAGGGGCTGGAACAGCGGGTCGGATTTCAGCTCGCCTTCGGTGCGGGCGTCCTGCGCCTTCACCCACTCCATGGCCTTTTCGCCCTTCACCTCTTCCAGCCACAGGAACGGGTCTTCGGTCTCTGCGGCCATGGCTGCTCCGATGGCGAGTGACGCGGCGAGAGAAACGGCCGCGAGGCGCGCTGCTGACATACGGGAAAACCCCCTCAAAAACGCCGGAGGTCCGGCAAAGGAAGGCGAGAGTTAGACTCGGCTGCATCGTGGGCGCAACCGGGGCCGGATCACGCCTCGGTCAACCCGGCGGGCCGCGACACCATGACCGCTGGCGGCGGGCCGGCATTCGGCGAAGTGTGCTCCTTGCGGGACCACAACCTTGAAAACGGCGGAAAATCGCATCCCATGACCTTCAAGCCTTTCGCGCTCGCCTGTGCCGCCATCGCCCTTGTGCCCGCCGCCATGGCCGGCAGCGTGCTGCGCCCCGGCCAGACCACGGCCCAGTTCCAGCAATTGTGGAACGATTTCTTCTCCAAGCCCGGCAAACGCCTCGTCTCGTTCGACGGGTTCCAGGGGCCGTCCGGCATGACCTATGTGGTCTACGGCATCGAGGAAGATCACCCCGGCGTCATGGCCTATGCCGAGATGGACATCGCCGCCTTCCAGGAACGCTTCAACGAGGCGGCGCAAGGCGGCATGGGCCTCACCGACATCTCGGTCGCCGAAACCCCGGACGGCCCGAAATTCGGCGGCGTCTGGGTGCAGGGCGAGTCGACCGCCTCGCGCGGCAATCTCACCCAGGGCGAACTCAACACCTGGCAGGTCGACGCGCTGGGCAATGGCGACGTGCCGATCGACCTCGAATGCCACGGCTCCGGCGACGACCGCAAATACTCGGTCATCTGGAAGCACGACCCGTCGGCCGGGGGCTTCAAGATGGAATATGGCCTCAGCCGCAACGCCTTCCAGGAGCGTTACAATCTCCACGTCGATGAGGGCTACCGCCTCGTCCAGGTCGATGTCTGCTCCAACAATGACAGCCCGCGCTATGGCGGCATCTTCGTGAAGACCGACGGCCGCAACTGGTATTCGCGCGGCGACCTCACCCAGGCCCAGCTGCTGACCGAGCAGAGCAATGCCGAGGATCAGGGCTACGCGCTCCTCAGCGTCTCGGGCTATGTCAGCGGCAAACAGGTGCGTTACGCCGCCGTCTGGTCGCAGTAACGCGCCTCTCTTGCGGCACACGGCGACACGCGCAACAAACGTTGTCATGCGCGCCGCAATGCTGCTTTTCGCCCTCGCCGTTCTGCCTGCCATGGCGCAGGACGGCGATGACGGCGCCGATGTCGCGGCGGGCGCGCCCTTCACCTTCGACAACACCGCCTGCCCCGCCTTCCTCACCGGCGTCTGGCTCGCCAACAGCCAGCAGGATGTCGCCCCCGGCCCGGATCAGGCGCTGTGGCACGTCACCGAAGCGATGGTCTTCAACGCCGACGGGGTGCTGGAACACGCTTTCGCGTCGGGCGTCGCGGGCGACGAGCCGGAGGAAACCAAGACCTTCGGCACATGGTTGGCGACGCCTGGACCGGCGAAAGACCGCTGCGCCGTGACATTCACGTTCGAGGAAGGGGAGCGGCGGGCGAGCGAGGTGGTCGTCACCGCCGAAACGCGGATGTCCATCGACGGGCAGGCCTTCACCCGCGCCCGTTAGGCGTCATGGACGCGGCCCGTCCGAACGGCGTAATCTTGCGGCCTTCTTTCCTTGAGGATCTCACATCGTGAAGCGCCTTCTCGCCCTGACCGCCGCCGCCGCCCTCCTGGCCGGTGCGGCCTCCGCCTATGACGCCGCCACCTGCACGGAAAAGCTGACCGGCTCGTGGACGCTCGCGGTCGAAGGCGCCAGCCTGACGCTGCATCTGAAGGCGGGCGGCGACATCACCGTCGAGGCCGTGGCGGGCGCCGGCCAGAAGCCCGAAATCCACCAGCGGCACCTGGACGGCGGAAGCCGGCGCGGCGGACAATCAGTGCAAGCTGAAAACGGCGGAGGCCGGCCAGACCAGCGGCGACGAAACCGTCGTCACCGTCAAGGACGACAAGACCATCGAACTCGCCGAAATGGGCGTCTTCACCCGCCAATAGGCAGGACTTTGGCGGCCTTTCGATCCCGAAGGGCCGCCTCTATATAACGCGCCATGAGCCTTCCTTTCCTGAAGATGCATGGCCTCGGCAACGACTTCGTCGTGCTCGATGCGCGTGTGACGCCGATCGCCATGACCGAAGCAGCGGCGCGGGCCATCGGCGACCGCCGCACCGGCATCGGTTACGACCAGCTGCTGATGCTGTGTCCGCCGCGCGAAGGCGGGGATGTGCGCATGCGGATCTGGAATCCCGACGGCAGCGAGGCGGAATCCTGCGGCAACGGCACGCGCGCCGTGGCCCAGCTCGTCATGGACGAGACCGGCGCGGACAGGATCGGCATCGAAACGCTGGGCGGCTTTCTGAACGCCACGCGCTCAGCCGGCGGTCTTGTCACCGTCGACATGGGCGAGCCGCGCCTTGAGTGGGAGCAGATCCCCCTCGCCGAGCGTATGGATACCCGCCGCATCGACATCCATATCGGCCCGATCGACGACCCCTATCTGGTCGGCCCGGCCGCCGTGAGCATGGGCAATCCGCACGCCGTCTTCTTCGTCGATGACACCAGGAAAATTCAGCTCGAAAAGGTCGGCCCGCTGGTCGAGAACCACCCGCTTTTCCCCGAGCGCGCGAATGTCAGCTTCGCGGAAATCCGCGACCCCGGACACGTCACCTTGCGCGTCTGGGAACGCAGCGCCGGGGCGACGCTCGCCTGCGGCACCGCCGCCTGCGCCACCCTCGTCGCCGGTGTCCGCCTGGGCAAGCTCGCCCGCAAGGCCGAAATCACTCTGCCCGGCGGACCCCTGACCATCGAATGGCGCGAAAGCGACGGCCATGTCCTGATGACCGGACCCGCCGAAACCGCCTATGCCGGCACGCTGGGCGACCGCCTGCAAAGCCTGCTGGCCTGAGGCCGAGAGCCGGCTTTCTGCGGATTCCCGGTTCTGCGCTTTCGCACAGGCCCGCCGCCCTTTATAGAGCGCCACCATGAGCGCAGAGGCCCCACAGCCAGGCGTCGAGATCGTCACCTTCGGGTGCCGCCTCAACGCCTATGAGAGCGAGGCCATGAAGGGCCGCGCCGCCGAGGCCGGGCTTGCCGACGCCGTCATCGTCAACACCTGCGCCGTCACCAACGAGGCGGTGCGTCAGGCCCGTCAAGCGATCCGCCGCCTCAAGCGCGAACGCCCCGATGCCCCGATCATCGTCACCGGCTGCGCCGCGCAGACCGAACCCCAGACCTTCGCCGCCATGTCCGAGGTCGCGCGCGTCATCGGCAATGGCGAGAAACTGACCGCCGCCGCCTATCGCCTCGACGATCTTCAGCGCGTCCGCGTCAACGACATCATGGAGCTGCGCGAGACCGGCGCGCATCTGATCGACGGCTTCGGCGACCGCGCCCGCGTCTTCATCCAGGTCCAGAACGGCTGCGACCATCGCTGCACCTTCTGCATCATCCCCTATGGCCGCGGGAACTCGCGCAGCGTCGGCCTCGGCGACGTCATCGCCCAGATCCGCCGCGTGGTGGAGAACGGCGCGCAGGAAGTCGTCCTCACCGGCGTCGACATCACCTCATGGGGCGCCGACCTTCCCGGCACGCCCAAGCTCGGCGATCTGGTCACGAAAATCCTCAAGCTGATCCCCGAGCTGAAGCGCCTCCGCATTTCCTCGCTCGACGCGGTCGAAGCCGACGACGCCCTGCTGCGGGCGCTGGCCGAGGAAGAGCGGCTGATGCCGCACCTCCATCTCTCGCTGCAGGCGGGCGACGACATGATCCTCAAGCGCATGAAGCGCCGGCATCTGCGCGCCGACGCCATCCGCTTCTGCGAGGAGGCCCGCCGCCTCCGCCCGGATGTGGCCTTCGGGGCCGATCTCATCGCCGGCTTCCCGACCGAAACGGATGCGATGTTCGCCAATTCGGTGAAGCTGATCGATGAGTGCGACATCGCCTTCAGCCATGTCTTCCCGTTCAGCCCGCGCAAGGGCACGCCCGCCGCGCGCATGCCGCTGGTCGACGGCAATATCGTGAGGGCCCGCGCCGCCGAACTTCGCGCCGCCGGCGACGCCGCTCTTGTCCGTCACCTCGGCCGCCATGTCGGCCGCACCGCCGACATTCTCGTCGAGAAGCCGGGCTTTGGCCGCCTCAGCGATTTCACGCCCGTCGCCTTCACCGGCCCCGGCGTCGCGGGCGACATCCTGCCCATGACCATCACCGCCAGCGACGGCCACCGCCTCGCCGCCATCCCGCCCACAAGCCTGGCCGCGGCATGAGCGACAAACCCGGCCTCTTCGCCCGCCTTCGCGCGGGTCTGAAAAAATCGTCCGACGCCGTCACCGGCTCGATCTCCAACGTCTTTACGAAAAAGCGCCTCGACGCGGAAACGCTCGACGAGCTGGAAGACGCGCTGATCGGCGCCGATATGGGGCCGGCCGCCGCCGCCCGCATCACCAAGGCCCTGCGCGCCCAGCGCCACGACCGCGACGTGACCGGCGACGACATCCGCAAGATGCTGGCCGACGAGATCGAGCGCATCCTCGCCGGTCCCGAACTGCCGCCGCCCTACGACGCGCACAAGCCCTATGTCACGCTGGTCATCGGCGTGAACGGCGTCGGCAAGACGACGACCATCGGCAAGATCTCCCGCGCCCTTCATGCGCAGGGCTACAAGACGACGCTCGCGGCGGGCGACACCTTCCGCGCCGCCGCCATCGAGCAGCTGAAAATCTGGGGCGAGCGTACCGGCGCGACCGTCATCGCCCGCGACCAGGGCGCGGATGCCGCCGGCCTCGCCTTCGACGCACTGACCGAGGCCAAGCGCAACGGCTCCGACGTTCTCCTGATCGACACCGCCGGCCGCCTGCAGAACAAGGCCGGGCTGATGGACGAGCTGGCCAAGGTCATTCGCGTCCTCAAGAAGATCGATCCGACCGCCCCGCACGAGACGATGCTGATCGTCGATGCGACGACCGGTCAGAACGCCCTCGCCCAGATCGATACGTTCAAACAGGTCGCGGGCGTCACCTCCATCACCGTGACGAAGCTCGACGGCACGGCGCGCGGCGGCGCGGTGGTCGCAGCGACGGAACGATCCGGCCTGCCCGTCCGCTATATCGGCATCGGCGAAGGCCAGGACGACCTGCAATATTTCGATCCGCGCGGTTTCGCCCGAGCGCTGGTGGGGATGGACCCGTGAGCGAGTCAACGCCCGCCACGCCGTCCCGCCGCCGCATGAAACCCCTGCTGCGGCACAGCCTGGAATTCGGCCCGGTCCTCGTCTTCTTCGCGGTGATGCAGTTCACCGACGTATTCATCGCGACCGGCGTATTGATGGCGCTGATGACGCTTTCCGCGCTCACCGCCTTCCTCATCGAAGGCCGCGTCTCGGGCCTCATTCTCTTCGGTCTCGTCACCGTACTCGCCTTCGGCACGCTGACCCTCGTCCTGCACGACGAGGCCTTCATCAAGATCCGCCCGTCGATCTATTTCGCGACTTTGGCCAGCGTGCTCGTCGTCGGCGTCCTGATCGGGCGCATCTTCCTCAAATCGCTGTTCGAATACGCCTTCCAGATCGACGACGAGGGCTGGAAGAAGCTCACCTGGCGCATGGCCGGCTTCTTCGTCGTGCTGTCGGGCGCGAACTACGCGGTCGCGCAATCCTTCAGCACGGAGACATGGGGCGCCTACAAGGTCTTCGGCCTCCCCATCCTGACCGTGCTCTTCATGATGGCGCAGACGCCGCTGCTGATGAAACATCAGCTTGCCGACGAAGCCGCGCCGCCCAAAGGCGACTGACCAGCCGCGACATCGCGTCGCCCTCGTGGAATTCAGCGCCGAAACTTGCGCAACGAAATAGCCGCCGGGGGTTTCGGGCGCGGAGTCATTTGGCTAGCATCTTTCCACAATTCGGCTGCGGAGACGCCGCAGCAGGGGTCAGTCCAGGGATCGTCCGTGTCCGGATCGCGCGTGGCGCGCGGTGGGTGGGGTGTTCGCTGCGGCTGAGAGCGGGACAGGGATGGCGCAGAAACACTACGACCTGAAATCCTCTCCGGTCCATCTGCTGCGCCGTTGCAACCAGTATTGCGCCGACCTGTTCGACGCCGCCACGGCTGACAGCGATCTCACCGCGCGCCAGCTCACCGTGCTGATCGCAGTGGAGGCGCATGATGGCGCCAGCCAGACCCAGCTCGTTGCGGAGACCGGCATAGACCGCTCCACCCTCGCCGATATCGTCGCGCGCATGCTTCAGCGCGAATTGCTGGTCAGGAAGCGCACCGAAACCGACGCCCGCGCCAATGCCGTGCGCCTGGCGCCCAAGGGCGCGCGCGCACTCAAGTCCGCGCTGGCCGCCTTGCGGAAAACCGAACAGGCCTTGCTGAAGCCCGTGCCCGCCGCACGGCGCACCGAGTTCCTGAAACACCTCGCCGCCATCGCGGCGATGGCCGACGAAAACTAGACCCGGATATCGATCAGCGAGCCGGGCCGCATCAAGCGCGGCCGGTCGGTTCCGAACGGCGCTTCGCGGCTGTGATCGGCGCGGGCCGGCGTCTCGCCGCTCACCTTGATGACCTTCGCTGCCGCTTCCGGCGCCCCCGCTTCGCGCATCGCGCCGGCATAGGCCGCCGCATTGGCCCGCGCCTTGGCGGCATCACGCCCCGCAGGGTGAAGGCTGCCCGCCTGAACGAGCGAAGCGCCGGACAAAGGGCCTGACAGCGGATTGGTCATGACCCGCATGTTAACCATTTCTGGAAAGAAGTCGTTAACGGGGGTTAACGCGGGCCTTTTCGACCGCCGGCAGCAATTCGTCGCGGATGAGTTCCGGGGTCAGCGGCCCCGCCCATTTCCAGACGATGCGGCCCGCGCCATCGACCACATAGGTTTCCGGCACGCCATAGACGCCCCACTCGATGGCCGCGCGGCCATCGGCATCGACGCCGATCCGTGCGAACGGATCGCCGAGTTCATCCAGGAACCCCAGCGCGTTCTCCGCCTTGTCCTTGTAGTTGACGCCCCAGAGCGGCACGACGCCGCTGAAGCGCGCAAACAGCGTGTGTTCGATCCGGCATGGCGCGCACCAGCTCGCCCAGAAATTGACGACCTTCACCTCACCGTCGGCGAGATCCTTCGGCCCGAAGCCGGGCGACGGCTCAAGACCTTTCAGCTCCAGCGCCGGAGCCGGCTTGCCGATCAGCGCCGAGGGCAGACGCCCGCCCTCGTTCGGCTTTTCCATCTGCACGGCGAACAGGCCGCCCAGAGCGAGCAGCAGGATCAGCGGTAGAAGAAAAACGATGCGGTTCACGGCTTCGGCCGGCCCTGCTCGTCGGTCAGCGCCTCCAGACGCCGCCGCGTACGGCGCGCCGACACCAGCGTTGCGACGATGACGCCGCCGATCAGCACGGCGAACACGCCATAGCTCGACCAGATGAAGACGGCGTATTTTCCGAAATCCATCATGCCGCCGCCTTCTGCGCCATCAGCGTGCGGATGCGGCGCTGCGCGATATCGGTGCGCATGCGCACGAACAGCAGCGCGAAGAACAGCACCGTGCAGCCGGCCGCGACGATCAACAGCGGCCACAGCATCGAACTGTCGATGGAGGGCGCGAGCTTCCCGTCTTCAAAGCGCACGACGCTCGGCCCCTGATGCAGCGTGTCCCACCACTCGACCGAGAAACGGATGATCGGAATGTTGATGACCCCGACGACGCAGAGGATCGCCGCAGCCTTCGCCGCCTTGGCCCGCTCCTCGATGGCCGCCCAGACGCCCATATAGCCAAGATAGAGAAAGAACAGCACCAGCACCGAGGTGAGGCGCGCGTCCCAGATCCAGTAGGTGCCCCAGGTCGGCTTCCCCCACAGCGCCCCGGTGATGAGGCAGACGGCGGTGAAGGCGGCTCCAATGGGGGCCGCTTCCTTCGCCGCCGTGTCGGCCAGCGGATGCTTCCACACGAGGCCGACGACGCTGGCGATGAACATGAAGCCGTAGACGAAGCTCGCCATCCAGGCCGACGGCACATGGACGTACATGATGCGGACGCTTTCGCCCTGCTGGTAATCGGGCGGCGCCACGAACAGCGCCTGGTACAGGCCCCAGCCCATCAGGCCGATGGCCGCGATCCACAGCCAGGGCAGCAACGCGCCCGACAGATCGAGGAATTTCTTGGGGTTCGCATAACGCAGCATGGCGGGCTTCTAACTCAAATGGATGCGGAGCGCAGCAGCCCCCGCGACCGGACCCAGCACCAGCGCGAACAGCGAGAACGCGCCGAGGAACAGGAACGCCGCGCCCGGATCGAACCCGCCGATGGCCGCCGACACCGCGCCCGCGCCGAACACCACAGCGGGCACGAACAGCGGCAGCACAAGCAGCGAGAGCAACAACCCGCCGCGCCTGAGGCCTGCCGTCAGCGCCGCGCCGATCGCACCCGTCAGGCTGAACACCGGCGATCCGATCAGCAGCGACAGCGTCAGCGCGGCATAACCGCCGTCCGGCATGTTCAGCATCAGCGCCAGAACCGGCGCGGCCAGCGTCAGCGGCAGCCCCGTCGTGAGCCAGTGCGCGATGGCCTTCGCCAGCACCGCCGCCTCCAGCGGCAACGACCCCAGCGCCAGCTGGTCCAGCGTCCCGTCTTCCGCATCGGCCTGGAACAGCCGGTCCAGCGACAACAATGCCGCCAGCGCCGCCGCCACCCACAGGAACCCCGCCGCCGCTTCGCCCAGCAGGTCCAGCTTCGCGCCGACCCCCAGCGGCAGCAGCCCGGCGACGGTCAGGAAAAACCCAATCCCCAGAAACGGCCCGCCGCCGATCCGGAACGCGAGGCGCAGGTCACGGCCGACAAGGGCGAGAAACGCGCTCATGCGACCGCGATCTCCGCCGCGCCCGCGCCCAGCGGTTCATGCGTCGCGGCGATCACCGTGCCGCCACCGGCCGCATGCGCGGCGATCAGCTCGATCACCAGCGCGCGCCCCGCCGCATCCAGCGCCGCTGTCGGCTCGTCCAGCAGCCACAGCGGTCGCCCCAGCATCCAGCACCGCGCCAGCGCCGTGCGCTTCCTTTGCCCGGCCGAGAAATACCCGACCGGCAGATCGGCCTGGCGTGACAGCCCCAGCCGCTCCAGCGCATCGCCCGGCGCGCGACCGGCACCGAACCAGCGCGCCGCAAAGACCAGATTTTCGCGCGCCGTCATCTGCGATTTCAGCGCATCGTGATGCCCGAGATAATGCAGCAGGTCCGCCGCGACCTCGTCGCGCCCGGCCTCGGCGACACGCAGCGTCCCGGCCTCCGGCTTCAGCAGCCCGGCGATCATCCGCAACAGCGAGGTCTTGCCCGATCCGTTCGGCCCCGTCACGGCGCTCAACGATCCCGGCGCAGCCTCGAACGACAGGCCGCAGAACAGCAGGCGGTCGCCCCGCCGGCAGCTCAATCCCTCGCCCGTGACCTTCACCCCGCCCGTCATTGCGCCTCAGGTAGCACGGCGCGGCGCTTGATGTAGAGCGGCAGATGCCGTCCCATGGGCACATGCGCTGGGTGACGATCTTTCTGGCGGCGGCCTCGTGTTTCTTCGCGATCCTGCTGCTCTACGAGGTGACGCTGAACAACCGCCCCATCCTGGTGGCGCTCGATCCGCGTTTCCTGGTCGCCCAGTTCGGATCTTCGGCCATTCTGCTCGGCATGTCGGGGGCGATTTTCGTGCTGCCGGTCTGGCTGGTGATCGGCAAGCGCATGGCCGACCGGCCGGGGCCATGGGCGGCGCTGGGCGCTTTTGGCGGCTCGGCCATGATGCTGGTCGCGGCGCTTTACGCCTCGACCTGCAAACGCGGCACCGAACTTTGCCCCGACGACATCGCGGGCCAATCGGGCGCCTATCTCCTGCTTGCGGCCGTTATGGGCACGGCGGGCGCGGGCGCTGCCCTGGCGGGCCTCCTGGCCTGGCGGAGGACCGAACCGCCGCCGCCCGGCACGCGCACCGACTTCCGCGTCTAGATCTCGTCGAAACGCCCGCCCCGGCCCTTGCCGGCCGCGAACCGCGCCGCGCCTTCGGCCGATCCCGCCCCCAGCGACACACGTCCCAGGGCGAATTCGTTCGCCATCGCGGCCTGATGGTCCATGTCCCATTGCGCGATGGCCGACAGCCGGTCCTGCCGCATGCAGACCTGTGGAAACCGCGAAATCTCCACCGCCAGCGCCTCGGCCGCCGCCCGCGCCATGCCCTTCGGCGCCACCCGGTTCACGAGGCCCATGCCCAGCGCCTCGGCGGCACCGACCCCGCGTCCGGTCAGGATCAGGTCCATCGCCCGGCTGTGCCCGATGAGACGCGGCAGACGCACCGTCCCGCCATCGATCAGCGGCACGCCCCAACGGCGGCAGTAAACGCCCAGCACGGCATCCTCCGACACCACCCGCATGTCGCACCACAGCGCCAGTTCCAGCCCGCCCGCCACCGCCGGCCCCTCGATCGCCGCGATCACCGGCTTCGACAGCACCAGCCGCGACGGACCCATCGGCCCCGTCGCGTCCAGCGCCGCACCCGAAGGATCACGGATCAGATTGCCACCGCCCGTCGCCACAGCCTTCAGATCGGCGCCGGCGCAGAACGCCCCGCCCTCGCCCCAGAACACCGCAACCGAAGCGCTCTCATCCGCCTCGAAGGCCAGAAACGCCTCAGCCAGCGCCGCCGCCGTCATCCGGTCCACGGCGTTGCGCGCCTGTGGCCGGTGCAGGATCACCGTCGTCACCGGCCCGCTTCGTTCAACCCGAACGGCATTCGTGGCCGCATCGCTCATGGCCTGTCCTCCAGCCTCAGTTTTTCTCGGGCTAAGCCTCGCAAATTTCTGCGCCGCAAAGCGCCTTTTTGCGAAGCGTTCGCGGGTAAAGCCCTATCGCCTCTAAGGAAATCTGGTAAGAGACGCGCGCGCATATTTTCCTTTATCGCGCGTCATTCGCGCGATCGTCTCCTCGACCCACAGGACCACGCCCGTGCCGCTCAGCCTCGACAGCTACAAGACCAAATCGACCCTCAAGGTCGGCGCCAAGACCTATACCTATTACAGCCTGAAAAAGGCCGAGAAAGCGGGACTGAAGAACGTTCCGACCCTTCCCTACTCGATGAAGGTTCTCCTCGAGAACCTGCTGCGCAACGAAGACAACCGCGCAGTGAAGAAGGCCGATATCGCGGCCATCGACGCCTGGGCGAAGAAGCGCCGGAGCGACGCCGAAATCGGCTTCAAGCCGGCGCGCGTGCTGATGCAGGATTTCACCGGCGTTCCCGCCGTCGTCGATCTCGCCGCGATGCGCGATGCGATGGCCAATCTTGGCGGCGACCCGACCAGGATCAACCCGCTGATCCCCGTCGATCTCGTCATCGACCACTCGGTCATGGTCGACGCCTTCGGCGCCAAGGACAGCTTCAAGCGCAACGTCGCGCTGGAATACGAGCGCAACGGCGAGCGTTACTCGTTCCTGCGCTGGGGCCAGAGCGCGTTCGACAATTTCCGCGTCGTGCCGCCCGGCACCGGCATCTGCCACCAGGTGAACCTGGAATATCTCGCGCAGACCGTCTGGACCCGTAAGGAAAAGACCGCCAAGGGCACGATCGAAATCGCCTACCCCGACACGCTGGTCGGCACCGACAGCCACACCACCATGGTCAACGGCCTCGCCGTTCTCGGCTGGGGCGTCGGCGGCATCGAGGCCGAAGCCGCCATGCTCGGCCAGGCGCTCTCCATGGTGATCCCGGAAGTCATCGGCTTCCGCCTCCACGGCAAGCTCAGGGAAGGCGTCACCGCCACCGACCTCGTGCTCACCGTCACCCAGATGCTTCGCAAGAAGGGCGTGGTCGGCAAGTTCGTGGAATTCTACGGCGCCGGTCTCGATGACCTGCCGCTGGAAGACCGCGCCACCATCGCCAACATGGCGCCGGAATACGGCGCGACCTGCGGCTTCTTCCCCATCGACGACGAAACCATCCGCTTCCTGAAAGCCTCGGGCCGCGCCAAAGCACGCGTCGATCTCGTGGAGAAATACGCGAAGGCTCAAGGACTCTTCCGTACGACGAAATCGGCCGACCCCGTATTCACCGATACGCTGGAGCTGGACCTCGGCACGGTCGAACCCAGCCTCGCCGGCCCCAAGCGCCCGCAGGACCGCGTGCCGCTCGGCCAGGTCGCCGCGAACTTCCTCGACACGCTCTCCAACGATTACGGCAAGGCCGCCGAAGCGCTGAAGACCGTGAAAGTGCCCGGCCAGTCCTACGAGATCGGCCATGGCGCTGTGGTGATCGCCGCGATCACCTCCTGCACCAACACCTCCAACCCCTATGTGATGATGGCCGCCGGCCTGCTGGCCCAGAACGCCCGCAAGCTTGGCCTGAAGACCAAGCCCTGGGTGAAGACCTCGCTCGCACCCGGATCGCAGGTGGTGACCGACTATCTCGCCAAGGCCGGCGTCACCAAGGCGCTGGACGAACTCGGCTTCAACCTCACCGGTTACGGCTGCACCACCTGCATCGGCAATTCCGGCCCGCTTCCCGATGACATCACCGAGGCCGTGACCGGCGGCGATCTCGCCGTCGCCGCCGTGCTGTCGGGCAACCGCAACTTTGAAGGCCGCGTGAACCCGCTCACCCGCGCCAACTACCTGGCCTCGCCGCCGCTGGTCGTCGCCTACGCGCTCGCCGGATCGACGGGCATCGATCTCACCACCCAGCCCATCGGCCACGACAAGAAGGGCAAGCCGGTTTTCCTGAAAGACATCTGGCCCAGCACCCAGGACGTCGCCAAGGCGGTGCGCAAATGCGTCACCTCCTCGATGTTCAAGTCGCGCTATGCCGACGTCTTCAACGGCGATGCCGGCTGGCGGAAGGTCAAGTTCTCCGGCGGCAAGACCTATGCCTGGGACATGACCTCGACCTATGTGCAGAACCCGCCCTATTTCCAGGGCATGGGCATCGAGCCGAAGCCGGTCACCAATATCGAACAGGCCCGCGTCCTCGCCCTCTTCGGCGACTCCATCACCACCGACCACATCTCGCCCGCCGGTTCGATCAAGGCGTCTGGCCCGGCCGGCATCTATCTGCAGGAGCGCCAGGTCCGTCAGCAGGACTTCAACTCCTACGGCGCGCGCCGCGGCAACCATGAAGTCATGATGCGCGGCACCTTCGCGAACATCCGCATCAAGAACGAGATCCTCGGCGGCAAGGAAGGCGGCCTGACCAGGCACTTCCCCGACGGCGAGGAGCTTTCGATCTACGACGCCGCGATGAAGTACGAGGCCGAGAAGCGCCCGCTGGTGATCTTCGCCGGCAAGGAATACGGCACCGGCTCGTCGCGCGACTGGGCCGCGAAGGGCACGCTGCTGCTGGGCGTGAAGGCCGTGATCGCGGAAAGCTTCGAGCGCATCCACCGCTCCAACCTCGTCGGCATGGGCATCCTGCCGCTGCAGTTCAAGGACGGCATGGACCGCAAGCAGCTAGGCCTGAAGGGCGACGAGTTCGTCGATATCGGCGGCGTCACCGAGCTGAAGCAGGGCATGACGATGACCGTCAACATCACCTATGCCGACGGCACCAAGCGCGACGTGCCCGTTCTCTGCCGCGTCGATACGGTGGAAGAGGTCGACTACTACCGCAATGGCGGCATCCTGCCCTACGTGCTGCGCAACCTGCTGAAGGCCGCGTAAGCCACCGCCATCGTCGAACGCAAAAGGGGCAGCCGCGGCTGCCCCTTTTTCATGTCTCAATCGTCATCGTCATCATCGTCGTCATCGTCCCGGCGGCGACGGCGGCGACGGCGGCGATAGCGCCCGTCATCATCGTCATAGGACCGCTCACGCCGCCAGCGGCGTGGCGGCGGCGCGCCGTTGCCGCCATCCTGGCGCTGCCATTCCTCGTAGCTCAGCGCCCGGCGCGCCGCGACGGCCCGCCGCCCGCGCCCGATCAGCAGGATCAGCACGACGCCGGCCAACCAGGCGATCACGGCCGCCGCCGTACCCAGCGTACCGAAGAAGGTCAGCGCCGGCTCGATCCACCCGGCGAGATCGGGATTGGCGGCGAGCCACTGAGAGCCGGGCGTGATGAAGGCCATCACCGCATCGGCGAACCACCAGACGCCCGCGACGATCAGCGTCCACAGAAGAAGTGCGATCACCATGGCCGAGCCTCAATCGAAAATGTCGAAGATGTCGAAGCCGCGCTTCTTCCTGCGGCGGTCATAGTCATCGTCATCGTCATCGTAACGGCGCTCGCGCGGGCGCTCGTCATAGCGCGGCTCGGCGTAACGCGGATCTTCGCGGCGTGGCGGCGCGTCATCGTATCCGCCTTCGTCACGCGAGGCGGCCATCAGCTTTTCCAGTTCGCCGCGATCCAGCCATACGCCACGGCAGCTCGGGCAGAAATCGAACTCGACGCCGTTGCGCTGAACGCTCTGCATCGACGCATTGTCTTTGGGACAGACAAGCAGGGGCATTATGCGATCTCCTTGTGGGGTTCAGCGCCGGCGCCGCGGGTCTTCCACAGCGAATAGAGGACGCCGCCAATCAGCAGGGCGAAGGTGACGCCCAGCGACAGTTCGGTCGGCACCTTGCCCAGCGGGAACAGGTCGCCGAGGAAGATCTTGCTGCCGATGAAGATCAGCACCAGCGCGAGGGCGTATTTCAGATAGTGGAACCGATGCACCATCGCCGAGAGCGTGAAGTAGAGCGCGCGCAGGCCGATGATGGCGAAGATATTCGAGGTGTAGACGATGAAAGGCTCCTGCGTGATCAGGAAGATCGCCGGCACCGAATCCACCGCGAAGATGACGTCGGCGAATTCCACCGCCACGAGGCAGAGAAAGAGCGGCGTCACCCAGCGGACCATCCTGCCCGTCTTCGGGTCTGCTTCCCTGACGAAGAATTTTTCGCCCCTCAGGCCCTCGGTCACACGCATATGGCCGCGCATCCAGCGGATGAGGGCGTTCTCCTTCATCCCGTCGTCGGCGCCCTTGATCGCATTCCAGAGCAGCTTGATGCCCGTGAGGATCAGGAACACGGCGAAGACGTAGAGCAGCCAGGCGAAGTTCGCGATCAGCGTCGCGCCCAGCGCGATCATCATGGCGCGCATCACGATCACGCCGATGATGCCCCAGAACAGCACACGGTGCTGATAGGCCGCAGGCACGGCGAAATAGGTGAAGATCAGGCCGATGACGAAAACATTGTCCATCGCCAGCGTGTATTCGACGACATAGCCGGTGAGATAAAGCTCAACCGCCGTCCAGGCGCGTTCCGTGTCGGTCGCTGCGCTGACGATCAGTGCGTCGATCGAACCGGCGGGCGCGGGACCATCGTAGAGCCAGTACACGACGCCTGCGAAGGCCAGCGCCAGGGCGATGTAGAGGCCCGACATCGTCAGCGATTCCTTGAAGCTGACCTCGTGAGATTCACGATGCAGAACGCCAAGGTCGAACGCCATCACCACAAGGACGAGCGTGACGAAGCTGAGCCAGACCCAAACGGGCATGCCCAGAAAAAGTGCGGTGAAAAATTCCACGAAAACCCCCGAAGAACACGTCGAGGGCGGCGCAATGGGAGTCTGGGAGACATCCGGACCCGGCATCGAGCTCACCCGATACAGTCCGACATCACGGTTCATGGGAACCGCCAGAGGGGCCCGGCCTGCCAGCGTCACCTAGAGACGGGCTGCAAGGGTTTCAAGACCCGCCTGCGAGATTTTCCGGGCGGATCGCCTCAACGGCCGAGAATCATGGCGATCTGGGCCTTCAGCAGCCGCCCGAGGAACCGCAGCGGCCATTTGCGGTACACCTTTCCGCCTTCAGGCAGCATGACGCCTTCCGCGACATAGCGCGTCTGGACCCGCATCTCGATCTGCGGCCGGTCGCCTGGGGCAAGCCGGTCGCGATGCACCGACACCCAGTGCCCCTTGCTGAAATCCAGATACATCATCGCGTCACAGCAGGTCGCGATCCGCCGCCGCGTCGGCGTCCGCGCCGACAGGCGGAAATCCTGCAGCGTCTCCTCGCCCTTCACGATCCGCATCCGGTCGCGGCGATAGAGGGCCAGCGGCGTGCCGCCGGCCGCATCGGTGATCTTCGGCGCGCGCTCCAGCGTCTCGATCGCCTTCGCCGCCAACTGGCACGCATCGCAGTAGCAGACGGCGGTGAGGATCGGCGCGCCTTCAAGCGCCAGCTCCGTCGCGCCGCACACGCAGCGCGCCGTCACCACCTGAAGCGGCGCGTCCGCCATCAGCCGCGCAACGTGCCGCCGGTCGCCTTGGTGATGGCCGCGACGATCTTCTGCCCCACGGCCTCGATCTCCGGTTCGGTCAGCGTCCGGTCCTTCGGCTGCAGACGCACGGCGATGGCGAGCGACTTCGACCCCTCCGCCACGCCCTTGCCCTGATAGACATCGAACACGCTGACGCTTTCGATCAGCGCCTTGTCGGCACCGGCCGCCGCTTTCACCAGATCCGCCGCCGCGACGCCTTCCGGCACCACGAATGCGAAATCGCGTTCCACCGCCTGATAGTCCGACAGCACCAGCGCCGGCTTCGTCTTCGTCGCCTTGGCCTTGGGCAGCGGGATCGCGTCGAGGAACACTTCGAACGCCGCCGCCGGACCTTTCAGGTCCATCTCGGCGAGGATCTTCGGGTGCAACTCGCCGAAGCGCGCCACCACTGTCTTCGGTCCCAGTTTCAGCTGGCCCGACCGGCCGGGGTGATACCAGCCCGGCGCATCGGTCCAGACCGACAGGTTCGCCACAGGCCCGCCCAGCGCCTCGATCAGCGCCAGCGCATCGCCCTTCGCCATGAACACATCCGGCGCAGGTGCAGCGCCGGCCCACTGACGCGGCGGCGTTCCGGCGCGGAGGCCCGTTGCGACATAAGGCTGGTCGGTCTCGCCCGCGCTCGCGAAGGCCGGGCCGACCTCGAACAGATGCGAAGGCGTCAACCCGCGCGCCGCGTTACGCACCGCGGCTGCGATCAGCGAGGGCAGCACGTTGGGCCGCATCGCATCGAGATCAGCCGAAATCGGATTGGCGAGCTGCATGCTTTCGTCGCCGCCGCCGAACAACGCGGCATGCGCGCGCGGGATGAACGAATAGGTTACCGCCTCTACCATGCCGCGACCGGCCAGCGCCCGGCGCGCCTCGCGCGCGCGGCGCTGGGCCGCATCGAGGCCGGGCTTCGTCACGGCGGCAAGGCGCGGCAATGCGGTCGAGGGGATGGTATCCAGCCCCGCGAGGCGCACCACCTCTTCCACCAGATCGGCCGCGCCGTGCAGGTCCGGCCGCCAGGACGGCGTCGTCACCTTGAACGGGAACGCCCCGGTGATGGTGCAGCCGATATCGCCGATGAATTTCAGGACATCGGCCGTCGAAATCTCCAGCCCGGTCAGCTTCTTCACCAGCGCCGGGTCGAACGAAATCTCGCGCCGCCCTTCCGGGGCCGCCCCGGCGGTCACCACATGCGAGGCCTCGCCGCCGCACCATTCCAGGATCAATCTGGTCGCAAGCTCGATCCCGGACCGGTTGAACTGCGGGTCGATGCCGCGTTCGTTGCGATAGCGCGCGTCGGAATTGATGCCGAGCTTACGCCCTGCGCCCGCCACACGAATGGGATCGAACAGCGCCGCCTCAAGGAACACGTCGGTCGTCGTCTCTGTGCAGCCCGTCGACTCGCCGCCCATCACGCCGCCGATGCCGAGCGCGCCGCTCTCGTCGGCGATCACCACCATCTCGCCGTCCAGCACATAGGATTTGCCGTCGAGCGCCAGCAGCGTCTCGCCCGGCTTCGCCAGCCGCGCCGTCAGATCGCCTTTCACCTTCGCCGCATCATAGACATGCAGCGGCCGCGCCCGGTCCAGGCTGATGAGATTGGTCACATCCACCAGCGCCGAAATCGGGCGGAGGCCCACGGCGCGCAGCCGGTTCTGCACCCAGGCCGGCGATGGTCCGTTCTTCACGCCGCGAATGAAGCGCCCCTCGAACAGCATGCAGCCATCCGTCGCCACATGCGTCTTCACCGGCGAATTGAAGCTGCCGGCAACCGGCTCGATTTCCGCCGTCACGACATGGCCGATGCCGGCCGCGGCCAGATCGCGCGCCACGCCCGCGACGCCGTTGCAGTCGCCCCGGTTCGGCGTGATCGCGATGTCGATCACCGGATCGCCAAGCCCCAGCACATCCGACAGCTTCGCGCCCACCGGCGCGTCCGCAGGCAGCTCGATGATCCCGTCGTGATCCTCGCCCAGCTTCAGTTCGCGCGCCGAACACAGCATGCCGTTGGAGACGACGCCGCGAATGGCGCCCGCCTTCAGCTCAAGTCCGCTCGCCGGGATGACGCTGCCGACCGGCGCGAACACCACCTTGATGCCGGCGCGCGCATTCGGCGCGCCGCACACGACCTCCACGTCGCCCTCGGCCGTTTCGACCTGACAGACCTGCAGCTTGTCGGCGTTCGGATGCCGCGCCGCCGCCTTCACATAGGCGACCCTGAACGCAGAGAGGTCCGCAGCGCGGTCCTCGATGGATTCGACCTCCAGCCCGATGCGGGTCAGCGTCTGCCCGATCTCTTCGACCGTCACGTCGGTCGCAAGATGCGACTTCAGCCAGGAAAGCGTGAACTTCACGGCAGCACCTCAACCAGGCGGAAGCGTTCGCACGCCAGCCACATATCTTCTGACCATCCGCCATTGCGTTCGAAATAGCGGCGATGCTCGCGCCGCCAGCTGTCCAGCGTGCGGTCATCCTCGCCCTCTTCGAACGCGAACGTCGCATCGACATCGCAGAAGCGCCGCTTGGTCACTTCGATCGTCTCGATGACACAGGCCTCACGCCCCGCGCCGTCCTTCACGACCGCCAGATCGCCCGGCTTCATGATGCCATAGGTCTGCTCGGTCTCGGCCCAGTCGCCGCAGGTCGCGGTCTTCTTGCCTTCCAGCACCAGCGCCAGCAATTCATCCGCCAGCGCCGGATTGTCGCCGAAGCTGAAGCGCAGCACGCCTGCGTACTTCTCCGCCGCCGCGCTCATCGCGTCAGCCCCCCGGAGAGCGAGGGCTGCTCCAGCACGCCGAAGCCGTAATGCTTCAACCAGCGCAGATCGCTGTCGAAAAAGGCGCGCAGGTCCGGCAGGCCGTATTTCAGCATCGCCAGGCGGTCGATGCCGCAGCCGAACGCGAAGCCCTGATATTTGTCGGGGTCGAGGCCGCAATTCGCGATGACCTTGGGATGCACCATCCCGCAGCCCAGAATCTCCAGCCAGTCATTCCCCTCGCCGAACTTCACGGTCGGGCCGGAACGGTCGCACTGGATGTCGACTTCCGCCGAAGGCTCGGTGAACGGGAAGTGCGAGGCGCGGAAGCGCATCTTCACATTCGGCACTTCGAAGAACGCCTTGCAGAACTCTTCCAGCACCCATTTCAGGTGGCCCATATGGGTCGCCTCGTCGATCACCAGACCTTCCACCTGGTGGAACATCGGCGTGTGGGTCTGGTCGCTGTCGCTGCGATAGGTGCGGCCCGGCGCGATGATGCGGATGGGCGGCTTCTGCTTCAGCATCGTGCGGATCTGCACCGGCGAGGTATGCGTGCGCAGCACCGGGCGCGAACCGTCGGCCCGCTCGGTCAGATAGAACGTGTCGTGCATCTGCCGCGCCGGATGTTCGGCGGGAATGTTCAGCATCGTGAAATTGTAGTCGTCGCGCTCGACATCCGGCCCTTCGGCCAGCGCAAAGCCCATATCGGCGAAGATCGCGATCAGCTCGTCCGTCACCTGGGATACGGGATGGATGCGCCCCGCACCGGGGTCCAGCGCATAGGCCGGCGCCGGCAGCGTCACGTCCACGCGCTCGGTCTCCAGCCGGCGCTGCAGCGTCGCATCGCTCAGCGCCTGCTTCTTGTCGCCGATGGCGGCGGTGACCCGGTCGCGCAGCGCGTTGAAGGCGGGGCCGGCGGTCTTGCGCGCCTCGGGGTCCAGCGCGCCCAGCGTCTTCAGCAGTTCGGAAACGACGCCCTTCTTGCCCAGCGCATGCACGCGCACGGCTTCAAGCGCCGCATCGTCTTCGGACGCGGCGATGCGCGAAAGCAGATCGCCCTCAAGCGCGGTTGTGTCGGTCATTGTGGTCTGTCCTGGAAAACGAAGCAGGGCGCGGCGGGTTTATGCCGCCACGCCCCCGTTTGGACCAGACCGAAACGCGAGAAAACGCGCGTTTCAGGATGCTTTAGGCGGCAGCCTTGGGCAGCGCCGCGTTCGCCTGGTCCACGAGAGCCTTGAAGGCCTCGGGTTGGGTGATGGCGAGGTCCGACAGGATCTTGCGGTCGACCGTGACACCAGCCTTCGCGAGGCCGTCGATAAATCGGCCATAGGTCAGGCCGTGCTCGCGGACGGCGGCGTTGATGCGCTGGATCCAGAGGGCGCGGAAGTTCCGCTTGCGCAGCTTGCGGCCGATATAGGCGTTCGTGCCGGCGCGATCGACAGCGGCCTTGGCGGTGCGGATCGTGTTCTTGCGGCGGCCGTAAAAGCCCTTCGCGGCCTTCAAGACCTTCTTGTGCTTGGCGTGGGCGGTAACGCCCCGTTTGACGCGTGACATATGGCTAGTCCTTCAAATTCTTCTGGATCAACGGTCGTACGGCATCCACAGCTCGACCCGGCGCGTCTCGGATTCCGAGATCACCTTGGTGCCGCGCTGCGTGCGGATGTAGTCGCCCGAATGGCTCGACAGGCGGTGACGCTTACCGGCGACGCCGGACTTCACCTTGCCTGAAGCCGTGAATTTGAAGCGCTTTTTGGCGCCCGACTTCGTCTTCAGTTTGGACATTTCGCACCTCTCAGTGTTTGAGAGCGCGGACAAAAAGAGGCGGAAAACCGCGTATTTATCCGTGCATTGAGGGCCGCCACGGCATGTCCTTCCGCCGGGCCACCCCATTCAAGAGCGGGCGGAGATACAGGAAGGGGGGAGAAAGTGCAAGGGAGGCGATCCGCATGCCCAACTCTTGCCGCGCTACGGATTCAGGGCCTTGAAGCGAGAATCCGCCAAAATTTTTCTCGCCACCATGGAACCTGCTCTTTCCGCCTTCAAAAGCCATGCGTGACCAAACTTCAGGTCCAGCCATTTGGGGGCCTCCAAACTGGTCCTTCCTGATTGCAACGGAATCCAGTCAATGGAGATTCTGGCCCCTATTTCGGCCATAGCATCCCTGTCGTCGGCCATCCCAGCTTCAAACTTGGCAATCCTGCAAAGCTTGAACCCCCGAAAGTTCAGCCAGGTCGTAGCAGGCAATCCCCCGAACCGGCTCAACCAACTTACCTGACCAACGCCAAGGTCATTTATAGGCTTCATTAGCGCCGGCATCGAGCTATCAGGACTCGCGGCTCTCGGTACAACGCGAGTCAGCCATTTTTGAGAACCAACACGGCGAATTCTGACGAGCCGCCACTCTTCGCTCCATACGTTGTTCACTTCTCCGATCTGGATAGGCACCCATCCATCGCGCCTCCACTGAGGACCGATCGCGGCTTGGGTCTGCTCGGCAGGTGAACGCCTCGGCCTGACATAGTTGTCGGTGCAAGGGTGTTTTGGCCAGGGCGGGCCAAGCTCGTCGAAGAAGACGCGCCCACCGTTAGGCGACTGATAGAAGAATACCGGGTCGCCACAAACAGGACACTTCGCATTCGGTATCGTGTAGGCGTCGAAGCCTGATTCAACAGACCAAGTAGGCTGGTTTCGGGTCGCTTGGTCGAAGATAGATGTGGCTTCGGACAGTCTGTCTTTAACACACCAGCCGCACCCGCAATCTGGATAGTGATTGTATCCCGGCATGCGGCCATCAGCCCTCAGTACTGTTCAATAGTGATACCGGCACTGCGCGATCAGCAACCCGTCCTCGCTCGGCCTGTAGACCAGCCGGTGCTCCTGATTGATCCGCCGCGACCACCAGCCTGCAAGCGGCCCGCGCAGCGGCTCGGGCTTGCCGGTGCCCTGAAACGGGGTCCGGCTGGCTTCCTTGATGAGGCCGTTGATCCGCTCCAGCAATTTGCGGTCATGCGCCTGCCAATAGAGGTAATCCTCCCACGCCTGCGCGGAGAAGATGAGCTTCACTCGGCGAGGGCCCGCGCCTTGCCCTTGCCGCCCTCAAGCGCCGCCACGCTCTCCATCAGCCGCTCGGCATTGGCCGGGCTGCGCAGCAGGTAGCGCGTCTCCTCATAGGAGGCGAAATCCTCAAGGCTCATCAGCACTGCCGCTGGCTTGCCCCGGTCGCGCGTGATGATCACCGGCTCATGGTCCGCCGCCACGGCGTCCAGTTCGGACGCCAGGTTCTTCCGGAGATCGCTGTAGGAGGTCGTACGCATGGCTTATTGTACTTAAATAAGTACAATCCCGCAAGATCGGCTCGACGCGGCGGCTGCACCCAATGTTGACCGCTCCCGCCCCGCCGCTCACCCTTGTCCGAACTCAACATAGCCTGAAAGCATTCCATGCCCCTGCCCACCCGCCGCGTTGGCGACTTCGAGGTTTCGGCCATCGGCCTTGGCTGCATGTCGCTCAGCCATGCCTATGGCCCGCCGCCGCCGCGAGAGGAAGCGCGGGCGCTGCTGCTGCGGGCGCTTGAGATCGGCACCACCTTCTTCGACACCGCCGCGCTCTACGGTCTCGGCCACAACGAGGAACTGGTGGGCGAGGTGCTGAGCCCGCACCGCAAGGACTTCATCCTCGCCAGCAAATGCGGCCTCGTCGCCACGCCCGACGGCAAGCGCGAGATCGTCGGCCGCCCGGAAAGCCTGAAAGCGACGCTCGAGGACAGCCTGCGCCGCCTGAAGACCGACGTGATCGACCTCTATTACATCCACCGCTGGGACCGCCGCGTTCCCATCGAGGAGAGCGTCGGCGCGCTGGCCGACGCGAAGCGCGAGGGGAAAATCCGCGCCATCGGCCTTTCGGAGGTCGGCGCCGAGACCCTGCGCCGCGCCCATGCCGAACACCCCATCACCGCGCTGCAGACCGAATACTCGCCCTGGACCCGCAACCCGGAAGTCGCGGTGCTGCAAGCCTGCGCCGAACTTGGCACCGCCTTCGTCGCGTTCTCACCGGTCGCCCGCGGCTTCCTCGCCGATGGCGTGCATGATATCGAGGCGCTGGCCGAACACGACCTCCGCCGCACCATGCCGCGCTTCCTTGGCGACAATTTCGTCTCGAACCTGAAGCTGCTGGAAGGGTGGAAGGCGCTGGCGCGCGAGGCGGAATGCACGCCGGCGCAGCTGTGCCTCGCCTGGGTGCTGGCGCGCGGCGATCACATCGTGCCCATCCCCGGCACGACGAATGTGAAACACATGGAAGAGAACGCCGTCGGCGCTGTCGTCACGCTGGACGACGCGCTGATGGCCAGGATCGACGAGCTGGTGAACCCGTCAACGGTCGCCGGACCGCGCTATAACAAGGCGGCGCAGGCCAGCGTCGATACCGAAGAGATCGCGGCCTAGCCGCGCCAGCGCGAATAGCCCCACCCGCCGCCGCCAAGCAAAAGCAGCAGGATCACGATCAGAAGAAGGGTGTCCATGGTTTCATCTCCCTGGCGCCGATGCGCCTTGCATGGAGAGGAAACCCGCGAACCGACGCTGGCGTTCCGCTCAAACAGCCAAAGCGCGCTTTATCTCCGCCGCCGCGTCGTGCGCGGCGATCGCCAGCGCCGCCCGGTCGCCCTCGTTCGCAACCACGCGCGCCGCGACATGCTTCTGCGGCTCGACATGCAACTGGTGCATCGGCTCCACCACCGCATCGAACTGACGTTCGGTATCGTCCTGCCGCCGCCCCCGCTCCGCCACATCGCGCGCCACGCGCCGTTCGCGGCGCAGCGCATAGGTGGCGTCGACGAACACCGTGAGGTCGGCGAGCGCCCGGATTTCCGCGACGGTCAAATTGTGCAGCCCCTCGACGATCAGCACATCGGCCGGCGGCACCGCCGTCACCTCATCCGTCCGGTCATGCGTCGGGAAATCGTAGTGCGGCCGGTGAAACACCTCACCCGCCTGTCCGGCCAGCAGGTGAGCCGTCAGCAGCGCGAAATCCTTCGTTTCGGGCCGGTCGAAATTATAGGTGGTGACATCGCCCGGCCCGCGCACGGACGCCGGATGATAATAGGCATCCTCCTCCACGATCGCCGCATCCAGCGGTTTCAGCGCGGCGGCGAGATCGCGCGCAAAGCACGTTTTGCCGCTGGCCGAACCGCCCGCCACCGCGACCACAAAGGCGGTGCGCCGCGCCATGTTTCAGCGCTTCGCCCGCACCACGGGATGCGACGACGACAGACCGCCATCCACCGCCACCGCCTGGCCGTTCACGTAGGAGGCGTCGTCGGAAGCGAGGAACAGCGCCATATGCGCGATCTCGGACGGCACGCCGTAACGGTTCAGCGGATTGAGCTGGCCGATCTTGCCATCGGTGCCGCGCGCGCGGCTCTGGTCGAAGATGGGCTTCGTCATCCCGGTCTCGATGAGGCCGGGGCAGATCGCGTTGACGCGCACGCCCGTGCCGTAAAGCTCGTTCGCCGCCGTCGCCGCCAGGTTCATGACGCCCGCCTTCGACGCGCTGTACGGCGCAGGCCCCGCACCCGAACGGATGCCCGCGACCGAGGCGGTGCAGATGATCGACCCCTTGCCGTTCGGAATCATCGCCTTGGCGGCGTGTTTCACCGCCAGCATCGGCCCGATCAGATTGACGCGCAGCAGCTCGGCGACGCCGGGCGCGTCGATTTCGGTCAGCGGCACATACGGCCCGATGATCCCGGCATTGGCATAGAACACATCCAGCTTGCCGTAGTCGGCGACGGCGCGCGCCACGAGGCTGGCGACAAAGGCCTCGTCGGCGGCATCGCCGGTCAGCGCCGCTGCCGTGCCGCCGGCCTTGGCGATGATGTCAGCCGTTTCGTTCACCGCGTCCGCCTTGTCGGCGATCACCAGCTTTGCGCCTTCGGCTGCAAAGAGAATGGCGCTGGCGCGGCCGATGCCGCTTGCCGCGCCGGTCACGATCGCGCTCTTGCCTTCAAGCCTGCCCATATCCGTCCTGCCCTGATGTTTGTCTTGTGCGGGCTGGCATATCACAGCCCGCCGCGCCGCCAAGTCAGGGGCCGGAAATCTCGAGCCCGGCCTTTTTCAGCCCCGCGACGCACATCTCGACGAGGTCCGCGCGAAAACCCCATTTCTTCATGTCGCTGCGCGCGTTCAGCTCGAAGTCGGGTTCCAGCTTCAACAGTTCTTCCCTGGCCGCCAGCGCCCGCGCGCCGTCGCCCATCTCGCCATAGATCATCGCGAAGAACATCCAGCTGCGATAATGCAGCGGCATGTTCATCCGTTCGGCGGCGGCCAGCGCCTCGTCATAGGCGCCGCGCCGATAGGCTTCGATCACCATGCCGATATTGTACCAGCCGGGATGACCGGGGTTCAGGCCCAGCGCCTTGCGGATCAATGCCGCGCCTTCGTCATAGGCGCCGATATTGACCAGCTTGTTGCCGAAATCGGCCATGATGTCGGGGTTGTTGGGGTTCAGCCGGCGCGCGTCTGCGCCGGTCCGGCGAAACGCCTCGACATCGCCGCGATAGAAATATGCGGCGTAAAGCGCTTCATAGGAGCGGGCATCCGTCGCCGCCAGGAAAACGGCGCGCTGGGCGGTCTCCAGCGCCTTGTCGAGCGGGCGATAGGCCGTCATCGGCCGCGTGTTGTAGCCATAACGATACTCGTCCAGATACATGAAGGTCAGCATCTGCCAGGCGTCGGCATAACCTGGATCGTCGGCGACCGTCTTCTCCAGGCAATCCCGCAGTCTTGCGTGCTCGGCAGGATCGAAAGCCCGCCAATACGCATAGACGCCCAGCACGCAGGTATAGCCCTCCATCGTGGCGGGCCGCGCCGCAGCATTGGCGAGCTCACGCTCATAGATGATGCCGTCGGACTGCCCGATGGCGGTCGCGACGCTGCTCGCGATCTCGTCCTGGATGGCCAGCAGATTGCCGACCTCGTAGATGCGCTCATAGGTCTGGGTCCAGACCATGCGGCTGCCGGGCATCTCGGCCAGCTGGACGGTTACACGGATGTCGGTTCCGGCACGGCGTACGGTGCCGGACAGCACATATCCCGTATCGGGCAGGGTCTGGTCGCCGGCCGCCTGGTAGACGACGAATTCCTGGAACCGGGCGAGATTGACGACCAGTTCCTCGGTCAATCCGCGCGCCACCAGATCGTCGGCGCTGTCGCTGCTCAGATTGGCGAGCGCCGTCACGGCGATCACCGGCTGGAACCGCCCCGCAACAGGGCTGGGCGCAGCGTTGAGTGCGGGCGAGGGAACCGCGCCGGAACTGCGGCCGACGCTTGGCGGCACGCCCGGTTCCAGATTGGCGGCGACATAAACCAGATAGCCGATCGCGAGCCCGATCATGAGCACCGCGCCGATCATGACGTAACGGAACGACAAAACGCCCGGGAGCTGTGTGACCTTGAGGGGAGGATCAGGCGGCCTGTCGGGCGGAGGCTCCGCCGCGACAGCGTCAGGCTCGGCAGAGGCTGCTTCGGCCCGCCGCCGGAAGCTCGGCACATACCCGCCGCGCGGCAACTCGATGACGACCGGATCGCTGTTCCCCGAACCCTGATAGTACTGGGCCAGCGCACGCCTCAGCCGGCTCGCCTCGACCCGTACGATCGGGTCCGCCGCCTGGTCGAAATCGGCCGGGCGTTCAAACACGTCGACGGCGATGGAATAGCCCTTCAGGCTGCCCGCTCGCCCCTCCAGACTTTCCGTAACGACATAGCGCAAAAATGTTGCGAGCCGAGTCGCGGACGCGAACTCGGCGCTCGACAGCACACGGTCAAGCGCATCACGCGCATCGCGTGACGTTACGTCACTCGCAAACATCAATCGCGTGTCCCCAAGACCATCGATTGATCGATGTTTCCCCGAACAGCCAGCCTGTCCAAGGGCTTGCGGAGCATGACCGAGTTCCGGGCAACGTCAAGAGCACCCGTTACATGCAGTTACCTACTCGGATTGGAGCCGCCGGACCCCCATACCCCTCTCATGGTCGCGCGGCTCAGTCGCGTGGCCTGACCGAGGCGAGTCCTCCCTTCGCCCATTGACGGCGGCGCTCCCGACCCCAAGCGGGAGCGCCGCCGTCTTCGTCTTTCAAGCCTGAAAAGTTCCACCACGATGAATGCCCGCGTCACGCCCGGCCTGTTCAGCGATATCGCCCTGCGCATCCAATGCGCGGTCGCCGATCTGCGCGCCGCAGTGCAGGATGGCAGCGCCGCAGACCCGGCCGCCGCCGCCGACCTCGCCGACCGGATGGAGCGCTACGCGGAGAGCGTGCTGGCGGGCGATGTCGCCGAAGCCGATCTCGGCGGCCAGAAGGTCTCCGCCGCCGGCTTCTGAGCAAGCCTCAGGCGCGGAATGACGCGCCTTCATGCCTCAGCAGGAACGTCTTGCGCGTCAGGCCGCCTGCATAGCCCGTCAGGCTGCCATCTGCGCCGATGACCCGGTGACACGGAATCACGATCGCCACCGGATTGAGGCCATTCGCCATCCCGACCGCGCGCCGCGCCGTGGGTGACCCGATCGCCTCGGCCAGACGCCCATAGGCGTAGGTTTCGCCCGCTGGAATGCGGCGGAGGGCCGCCCAGACCTTCTGCTGGAATGCTGTGCCGCCCAGCCGCACCTCGAGCGCGTCCAGCGCAGCGTGGTCGCCCTTGAAATAGGCCTTCAGCGCCGCCGCCACCGGCTTCGGGACGGAACCCGCCTTGAGCAGGGCCTTGGGAAAACGGCGCTTCAGCAGCCGCATCATGCGCGCCTCGTAGCCCTCGAAATCCAGCGCCACCAGAACCGCGCCATCGAGCACCAGCAGCAAGGCTCCCACGGGCGAATCCAGCGTCGCACGGGTGAAGATCGGAGTGTCGGTCATGGAATTCGGTCTTTCTTCAATCGTGGGAGACGGTGCGCCAGAGCGCCTGCGCCGCGTAGGCACGCCATGGCCGCCAGGCCTCGGCGCGCCGGGTCAAGGCCTTCGCGTCCAGCCCGGCGGCCTGACGCAGGACAAGATCGCCGGCCGGAAACGCGTCGGTGTGCGCAAGACCGCGCAGGCACAGATACTGCGCCGTCCACGGGCCCAGACCAGGCAACGCCACCAGCGCCGCCTCGGCGGCGTCAAGGTCGAAGCGCAGCGCGTCGAGGGCGCCCGGCTGTGCGGCAAAAGCGGCGAACGACTTGAGCGCCGCAATGCGCGCGCCCGTGAGGCCGCAGCCCGCCAGATCGGCATGGATCAGCGTCTCGGGCGCGGGAATATCGCCGCCGCAGCGGGCGACGACGCGACCGAGCAGGGTCGCCGCGCCCTTGACGCTGACCTGCTGTCCGACAATCGCCCGCAACCCGCATTCGAAGACGTCGAACGACTGGACCAACCGCAGGCCCGGCACCGTCTTGAGGCGCGGCGCGATCATGTCGTCGCCGGCAAACGCGGCGGCAATGGCATCCGGATCAGCATCGAGATCGAGCATCGCGCGGATGCGTGTGACCAGCCGGTCCAGCCAGTCCAGCCGGTCGATCTCGATCTCCGCGATCACCGCGCGGCGCGACGGATCATGCGTCAGCACAAAGCGCCCGCGGGCCGGACCGAGCGTAAAGCGGCGCTCATAGGCAGCGCCGTTGACCGCTTCGAGACCCGGAACGGCGCGCGCCGCCAGAAAGGCGAGCACGCCGTCCCAATCATAAGGCGGGCGATAGGCGAGCGGCAGCCGCAGCATCCCGCCCCCAAGCCGTGCGCCGTCCTTGCGGAGATCACGCGGGGCGCGGCCCAGCGCCGAGGCCATTTCGGCATTGAAGCGCCGGAGCGAGCGGAAGCCCGAGGCGAAGGCGATGTCGGTCATCTTCAGCCCGGTTTCGGCGATCAGCCGCTTGGCGAAGAGGATGCGGCGGGTCCGCGCCAGCGCCACCGGCGAAGCGCCGGCATGGGCACGGACCAGCCGGCGGAGTTGCCGTGCGCCCAGCCCGGTCCGGTCTGCCAGTGCGTCAACGCCGGAATCGTCCAGCGCCCCGTCGGCGATAAGTTTCAGCGCTCGTCCGGCGACCGCGCCGGTGCCGCGCCAGGCCGGCGCGCCGGGCGCACATTCCGGACGGCACCTCAGGCACGGACGAAAACCCAGTTCCTGCGCCGCGGCGGCGCTGGCGACAAACCGGCAATTCCTCGCCAGGGGCAGCCGCGCCGGACAGACCGGGCGGCAATAGATCCCCGTCGAGGAAACGCAGGTGAAGAAGCGTCCGTCGAAACGGGCGTCCCGGCTCTTCAGCGCGCGGTAGCAAAGGGTGCGGTCGAGGTCCATGACCGCTTTCTACCAGAAAGCGGAAACGGGACTCGCCGTTTTCGGACATCAACGCCGCGTACCCGAAAACGCGAACGGCGCACTCCCCTTAGAGGAGCGCGCCGTGCGTGACGTTCAGGCTTTTCGCCTGGAAGCGCTTACTGCGACGCCTTGATCAGCGTCTGCTTCGCCGCTTCACCCGCCGCGAAGGACGAGCCAGCGTCCGGCGAGGATATCTTCAGATCGATGCTCGTGTTCGGGGTCGCATCGGTCACCGACGTGGCGAACAGATCGCCGCCCGAATAGGTCATCGTCTTCTGCTCGGTCGGCGTGGTCAGCGCCGCCTTGGCGTCCGCCGGCTTGAACAGGTTCTGGTTCTGGAGCTGGACGTTGCCGAATTCGGTCTTCGCATCCGACGCGAGGGCGGGAGCGACGAAAGCGGCGGCCAGAGCGATAGAGGCAAGAATGCGCGACATAACGAGATAACTCCCTTTGAATTCGGTACGGGGAAGCGCGGTTTCCGGTTGGTGGATCGCGTTCCGTCCAGGCCTCAGAATTTGCCCCCCGCTTCTGGCGAGATTGCGGCGGCTCGGGGGTATTCCCATGGAAATTGGGCGTCGCAGTCAAGGCGCAGGACGCCGCATCACGCAGATTTTCGCCGGAATCCGCCCATCCGGCCCGCCGGTCACAATCGCACGCACCGGCCAGAAGGGCCGGAAAGCGCCGCTTTCGGCTTGTTTCAGCCGTGGTGAGACGCCTTAATGGTTGTGCGCCGCAACACGCGCCCAGAAATAAGGCTTTCCGCGCCCCATGACGATCCGCGTTGCGCTTCGCCATTTCACCCGCTACCGCTACGACCGCCCTGTGGTCCTCGGCCCGCAGACGATTCGCCTGCGCCCCGCGCCGCATGCCCGCACGCCCGTCAGCGCCTACCAGCTCGTCGTCCATCCCAAGACCCATTTCCTGAACTGGCAGCAGGACCCGCAGGCCAACTGGCTCGCCCGCGTCGTGGTGCCGGACCCGGTTGAGGAATTCTCCGTCGAGGTGCGTCTCGTCGCCGAGATGGACGTCATCAATCCGTTCGACTTCTTCGTCGAACCGGAAGCCGAAAAATGGCCCTTTCTCTACGACCCCGGCCTTGAGGAGGAGCTGCGCCCCTATCGCCGCATCCACGAAAGCGGACCGGCGCTGGAAGCCTGGCTGCAGACCGTCGGCCGTCACGAGCAGAACACGGTCGACTTCGTCGTCGGCCTGAACGCGCGGCTGCAGAGCGAGATCGGCTATCTCATCCGCATGGAGCCGGGCATCCAGCCCTGCGACACGACGCTTAGTCTGAAATCCGGATCGTGCCGCGATACGGGCTGGCTCCTCGTCCAGATTCTCAGACATCTGGGTTTCGCCGCACGCTTCGTCTCCGGCTATTTGATTCAGCTGAAAGCAGACGTGAAGTCGCTCGATGGTCCCTCCGGCACCGAAGTCGACTTCACTGATCTTCACGCCTGGGCGGAGGTCTATATCCCCGGCGCCGGCTGGATCGGCCTCGATCCGACCAGCGGCCTTCTGACCGGCGAAGGCCACATCCCGCTCGCCGCCAGCGCCGAGCCGTCCCATGCCGCGCCGATCTCGGGCACGATCGCGGGTGAAGCAAATGTCGACTTCCATTTCGAGATGTCGATCGAGCGCGTCCACGAAGATCCGCGCGTCACCAAGCCGTACACCGACGCGCAATGGGCCGAGATCGATGCGCTGGGCCATCACGTCGATGCCGAACTGAAAGCCGGGGACGTGCGCCTCACCATGGGCGGCGAGCCGACCTTCGTTTCGATCGATGACATGAACGGCGCGGAATGGACCACCGATGCTGTCGGGCCGACCAAGCGCGATCTGGCCGACCAGCTGATCCGCCGGCTGCGCGACCGCTTCGCGCCGGGCGGCATGCTCCATTACGGCCAGGGCAAATGGTATCCCGGCGAAAGCCTGCCGCGCTGGGCCTTTGCGCTCTACTGGCGCGGCGACGGCAAGCCGCTCTGGACCGATGCCGGCCGCATCGCGCGCGAGAAGACGGACCGGCCCGCGACCTTTGCCGACGCCGAGCGTTTTGCTCAAGGCGTCGCGACACGCCTCGGCCTCGAAACCGACTATGCGATGCAGGCGTTTGAAGACCCCTCTTTCTACGAGAAGAAGGAACAGGAGCTTCCGCTGAACGTCACGCCGGCGGATTCCAAGCTGGAAAACAAGGAAGACGCTGCACGCCTGAAGAACGTCTATGCCCGCGGCGTGAATGCGCCCGTGGGCATGGTGTTGCCGGTGCAGCGCTGGAACGCGCGCAGCGAAGGCAAGGTCTGGCGCTCCGAGAAATGGAAGCTGCGCAAGGAGCGCCTGATCCTCGCGCCGGGAGATTCGCCCGCAGGCTTCCGCCTGCCGCTCGGCAGCCTGCCTTGGATTCCGCCCGCCTCGTATCCCTACGTCGTCGAGCAGGACCCGTTCGAGCCGCGCGGCCCCCTGCCCGATCCCGGCCCCACGCAACAGCCCTTCCTGCAGGGCGTGCCGCAGGCGGCGGACGCGAACCGCCAGCAGATCACCGAACAGGACATCACCGCCGACGGCGTCCGCACCGCGATGGCTTTCGAACCGCGCGACGGAAAGCTCTGCATCTTCATGCCGCCGGTCGAAACCGCCGACGACTATCTGGAGCTTGTGTCGGTTCTTGAGGATACCGCCGCCGAAACGGGCGTCCCGATCCATCTGGAAGGCTACACGCCGCCCGGCGATGCGCGCCTCAACGTCATCAAGGTGACGCCCGATCCCGGCGTGATCGAGGTGAACATCCACCCCGCGACGAGCTGGGATGAGCAGGTCCAGATCACCCGCGCCATCTATGAGGAAGCGCGCCTCACCCGGCTCGGCACCGACAAGTTCATGATCGACGGCCGCCACACCGGCACCGGCGGCGGCAACCACATCGTGCTGGGCGGACGCCGCGCGTCGGATTCACCCTTCCTGCGCCGCCCCGATCTCCTCGCCAGCCTGATCCGCTACTGGCAGAACCATCCGGCGCTGTCCTATCTCTTCTCCGGCCTCTTCATCGGCCCGACCAGCCAGGCGCCGCGCATCGACGAAGCGCGGCACGATGCGCTCTACGAGATGGAGATCGCGCTGGCACAGGTACCTGCGCCCGGCGAGGGCGAGGCGCCGCAGCCCTGGCTGGTCGATCGCCTGTTCCGCAATCTGCTGATCGATTCCTCCGGCAACACGCACCGCGCCGAAATCTGCATCGACAAGCTCTATTCGCCCGACGGCCCGACCGGCCGCCTCGGCCTTGTCGAGTTCCGCGGCTTCGAGATGCCGCCGCATCCTGATATGAGCCTCGCGCAGGCGCTGCTGCTCCGCAGCCTCATCGCCCGGTTCTGGAAGACTCCCTACAAGGCGAAGCTGGTGCGCTGGGGCACTTCGCTGCACGACCGCTTCATGCTGCCCAATTTCGTGCGCGCCGATCTCGACGACCTGATCGCCGACATGAACGCGCACGGCTATCCGCTGAAGAGCGAGTGGTTCGCGCCGCATTTCGAGTTCCGCTTCCCCGTCTATGGCCGCGTCCAGAAGGACGGCGTCACGCTGGAGCTTCGTCAGGCGCTGGAGCCATGGCACGTCATGGGTGAGGAAGGGGCGGCCGGCGGCACGGTGCGCTTTGTCGATTCCTCGCTCGAACGCCTCGAAATCCGCCTCTTCGGCGCAACGCCCGGCCGCCATGCCGTCACCGTCAACGGACGCGCCGCGCCGCTGGCCGAAACCGCCACGCGCGGCGAACTGGTCGCAGGCGTCCGCTTCCGCGCCTGGGCCGCGCCCCATTCGCTGCACCCGACCATTCCGCCGCACGGTCCGCTTCTGGTCGAGATCATCGATCGCTGGGCCGGGCGTTCGCTCGGCGGCTGCACCTATCACGTCGCCCATCCCGGCGGCCGCAATTTCGAGACCTTCCCGGTCAACGCCTATGAGGCCGAAGGCCGCCGTCTTGCCCGGTTCGAGCCGCGCGGCGTCAGTCCCGGGCGCATCGAACTTGGCGAAATGCGTCCCAACCCCGACTTTCCCTTGACCCTCGATCTGCGCCGGTGAAGGTGCGGCCCTGAATGCGTATTTCCTCGGCCCTGCTTGAAGGCTACGCCCCGCTTCCGGGGGCGGCGGACGAACTCGTCGGCGCCGATGGCGAAATGCGCGACTACTGGCGCCAGCTGATCGACGGCCTCTCCGGTCTCGGCGGCACGGAACTGAAGCGTCTGGAAGCGACCGCGCTGCGGATGGTCCGCGACAACGGCGTCACCTACAATGTCTATGGCGATCCCGACGCGCCGACGCGGCCGTGGGATCTCGACATCGCCCCGCTGGCGATCTCCTCGGACGAATGGCGCGAACTGGAAGCCGGGCTGGTGCAGCGCGCCCGCCTGCTCGACCGCATCCTCGCCGACGTCTATGGCCCGCAGAGCCTCTTCCGCTCCGGCGACCTGCCCGCCGCGCTGATCGCGGGATCACCGCATTTCCTGCGCCCCTTCCATGGCGCGAAACCGCCGGGCGGCGTCTTCCTGCATTTCGCGGCGGTCGATCTCGGCCGCCTGCCCGATGGCGGCTGGACGGTGCTCGCCGATCGCACCGAAGCCCCCGCAGGCGCGGGCTATGCGCTCGAGAACCGCATCATCGTCTCGCAGATGCTGCCCGAATTGTTCCGCGACTGCCGCGTCGAAAGGCTCGCCGCCTTCTTCGGCGGTTTCCGCGACAAGCTGTTCCAGCTGACCGGCGTGTCGCGGCCTCATGCCGTGCTGCTGACCCCCGGGCCGCTGAACGAAGCCTATTTCGAGCACGCCTATCTCGCGCGCTATCTCGGCTTCACGCTGGTCGAAGGCGAAGACCTCACCGTTCGCGACCGCCACGTCTACCTGAAGACGCTCGCCGGACCGCGCAAGGTCGATCTCATCCTCCGCCGTCAGGACAGCGACTATTGCGATCCGCTGGAGCTGCGGAGCGAGTCGGCGCTTGGCGTGCCCGGCATCACCGAGGCCGTGCGCGCCGGCAATGTCGTCGTCGCGAATGCGCTGGGATCGGGCGTCGCCGAAACGCGGCCGCTGATGCCGTTCCTGCCCGGCCTCTGCCGCAGCCTGCTGGGCGAGGATTCTGAAGCTCCGCAGCGTCGAAACCTATTGGGCCGGCGATCCGCGCCAGCGCGCCCGCGTGGCCGAGGATCGCGCCCGCCTGTCGATCTCGCAGATCGGCCGCTTCGCGCCGCTGATCCAGGCGGGGCGCGGGCAGGTGCAGTCTGCCGACCGCACCACGATTCTGGAGAAACTCCGTTTGCAGGGCGCGCGCTACTGGGCCGAAGCGCCGGGGCGCCTTTCCTCCGCGCCGGTCGAGGAAGCCGGCCGCCTGGAAGCGCGCGCCGTCACGCTGCGCTGCTTCGTTGCGCTGACGCCCGACGGGTACAAGGCGATGCCCGGCGGCCTCGCCCGCGTCGCCGAACGCACCGGCGCCGGCGCATCCATGCAGGCGATCACGCTGCAGAGCGGCGCGATCTCAAAGGACGTCTGGATTCTCAGCGACGCCGATGTCGCGGCCTTCAGCCTGCTCGGCAGCCGCGAGAAGAAACTGGAAATCCGCCGTATCGCGGATGACATCCCCAGCCGCGCGGCCGACAATCTTTTCTGGCTCGGCCGATACGCCGAACGCGCCGAAGACATGGTGCGGACGCTGCGTGCGCTCCTGACCCGCATCGGCGAAGTCTCGGGCTTCGCCGGCAACACCAGCGCCGCAGAAGCCGCCGGCCGCCTGCTCGTGCCGATGGAGCAGATCTCGAAATCGGCCGCCGAAATGGCGGCGGGGGGCGAGGTCGTGCAGCTTGTCACCGAACTCCACTCGCTCATCTATGAACCCAGAAACGCGCATGGCTTGAAACCCATGCTGCAGAGCGCGGCCCGCGCCGCCTGGCGCGTGCGCGATCGTCTCTCGCTCGATGCCTGGCGCGCGCTGAACGCGCTGGCGCTGCCCGAGCGCCCGGGCGAGATCGACGCCATCATGTCGTCGGCGCGCGGCGATCTCGATGAGCTGATCCGCACCATGGCGGCCTTCGCAGGCCTCGCGAACGAGAACATGACGCGCGGGCCGAACTGGTTGTTCCTCGAAATCGGCCGCCGCATGGAGCGCGCCGTCAACACGACATGGCTGATCGAGGCGATGCTGGCGACCGGGGACGGCCCCGACGCGCCGGAGAACGCCGACAATCTCGCGCTCACGCTCGACATCGCCGACAGCTTCATGACCTATCGCTCGCGCTATATGGGCGTGTTCGAGGCCGGGCCGGTGATCGACCTTCTGGTGCTGGACGAGAGCAATCCGCGCTCGATCGCCCACCAGCTCGCCACGCTGAAAGCCCGCGCCAACGCGCTGCCCCGCGCCACGCCCGCGCAGTCGCGCGGCCGCGACCGCGAAATCATCGACGCGATCTATGCCCGCCTGAAGACGTTCGATGTGGGCGATCTGACGCGCACCGACGCCAGAGGCGCACGCCCGGCGCTGCGCGACCTGGTGGAGACCATCCAGAACCGCCTTGCGGACCTCTCGAACGAATATGCGGAAAGCTGGTTCCGCCTCATCAGCCGCCGCCGTTCCGGCGCCGCGCCGCGCCACCGCGCGGCCACGACGGATGCCGCGTGATGCTGTACCGCGTCCGCCACGTCACGACCTACGAATACTCCAAGCGTGTGACGAACTCGCAGCACCTCATGCGCCTGCGCCCGCGCCTCACCGACAATCAGGTGTGCGCCTCGTCGGAAGTCTTCATAGATCCCGGTCCCAGCCGCCGCACGGCGCGCGACGACTATTTCGGCAATCGCATGGAGCTCGTCACGATGGACGAGCCGCACGACAGACTGGTGATCGACGCGCAGTCCATCGTGCGCGTCACCCATCGCCGGCCGCGCGATATCGAGATGACGGCCGCCTGGGACACGGTCGGCGACACATTGTCCATCGGGCGGAGCGATGCGGAGATCGAGGCGGCGCAGTTCATGTTCGACACGCCGCTGACGCGGGCCGAGCGCGACCTCGTGAAGTATGCCGAGGCCGACTTCCCGGCCGGCCGCCCCGTCGCCCTCGCGGCGCGCGATCTGATGAACCGCGTCCGACGCGACATCAAATACAAACCGGGCGTCACCGACGCCTCGACGCCCGTCGACAAGGTGTTCGAGCTGCAGGCCGGCGTCTGCCAGGATCAGAGCCATGTCATGCTCGCCGTCCTGCGCGCCCGCGGCCTCGCGGCGCGCTATGTCAGCGGCTATCTGATGACCCGCCCGCCGCCGGGCCGGCCCAAACTGCAGGGCGCCGACCAGAGCCACGCCTGGGTTTCCGTCTGGTGCCCGCCGCTCGGCTGGATCGACTTCGATCCGACCAACGGCATCCTGCCCGACGACGAACATATTACGCTCGCCTATGGGCGCGACTATGCCGACATCTCGCCGATTTCGGGCATCATGCTGGGCGGCGGCGAACACGAGGTCGAAGTCGGCGTCGACGTCGCGCCGGTCGAGGAAGCGAACGCGGCCTGAGTTCAGGCGACCGTTTCGACTTCCAGCGAACGGGCGCGCCCGGCCGTGTCGGTCCAGTCGATTGTCTCGCCGCGCTTCATGCCGATCAGCGCCGCGCCGACCGGGGTCAGCACCGAAATTCGCATCGCGTCGATATCGGCATCGGCCGGATAGACCAGCGTCACGGTCTGCGGCTCACCGCCGTCGGCGCGGAAAGTCACGGTCGAGCCCATGCGGACGACATCGGCGGGAACAGCATCATCCGCGACGACATCGGCGCGATCAAGTTCGACGAGCAGGTCGTCGGCGGCATCCACGTCACGGCGCGCTGCGGATTCGGCGATGGCCGCCAGGCGCTGATGGTCCGCAGCGGAGATGACGATCGGGGGTTGGTGGATTTTCACGGCATGCGTCCTGCAATGACCAGCGCCGTCCTGCAGCGCTGGAAGTTTGATTGGGGGAGAGTGGGCCGGGGTCTTGCGGCTCCAATGCGCACAAGAAAGAACGAAGCCCCTGGATCCGGGGCCTTCGCCGGATCGAGGGGCTAGTGGCCCGCGATCGGATGTGCCCGGCGGGCCGGAAGTATCGAAACGATCCGGCGTATCATATGACAAACATGGCGTCGGGGTGGGTAAAGTCAACACCGCGCCGCGAATGCCTTGATTTCCACGGCTTGAGCGGCAGATTGCCAAATGTCTCCGGAGAGAAGGCCGCGCCATGTGGATCAAGACCGTCGACCTGCTGGACGGCCCGGTCGAGCAGAAGCTGCACGAAAGCGCGTTCGCCGAACTCGCCGCCGTCACGCCCGCCAATGATGACGAGCGCTTCGCCCGCGCCGCCGCGCTGGTTCAGCTCGGCCGCTTCGACGAAGCCCGGCCGGACCTGGAGGCTCTCGCCGCCCAGCCGCGCCTCGCCGCCGCCGCTGCGCTGGAGCTCGCCGCCTGCGACCTCCGCAAGATCGGCGGCGAGGCCGATGTCCTCAAGCTGATCGAACCGATCATCGAACAGGGCGGCGCCGAACCTCTGGCGCGTCCGCGCGCGCTGCACCTTCGCGGTCTCGTCGAGATGCGCCGCGTCGACATGCAGAGCGCGGTGAAGGATCTTCTCGCTGCGGCAGACGGCTATAACGCGCTGCAATCGACGTCCGGCTCGGCGCAGGTGAACGACAGTCTCGGCACCGTCTACGCCGCGCTCGGCCAGGTCGATCAGGCGCTGGCCGCCTATGCCCGCTCGCTCGCCGACAAGACCGTGCTTGGCGACCGCCAGGGCGTCGCCATCACGCTCGGCAATCTTGGCCGCCTCGCCTTCCAGTCCGGCCGCTATGCCGATGCGCTGCATTACTTCAACAACGACATCGCTCTCGCCCGTCAGCTCGGCGACGTGCGCGGCGAAGCCAAGCTGATGAACGATATCGGCCGCGTCCTCGCCGCCGAGGGCAAGACCGCCGAAGCCCTGGCGAAGCTGGAGGAAGGCCTCACTCTCGCGCGCGCGCGCGGCCTCACCGGCATCGCCTTCTTCTGCCTGAAGGACAAGGCCGACACGCTGGCCGGCGCCGGCGACACCAAGGGCGCCATGGCGACGCTCAGCGAAGCGCGGGCGCTTCTGCCCGAACGCGGCGCGGAGTTCGAACGTCTTCTGCTCGACCTGATCGAGGCCGAAGCGCTGAAGACCGAAGACGGCGCACGCGCGCTCACGCTTGCCGAGAACGCGCTTCAGCAGCTCACCTATATGGACCTGCCGGATGTGGAGATTCAGGCGCGCCTGCTCGCCTCCGATCTCTACCGCGCGCAGAACCGCACCGGCGATGCCGCCGCGGCGCTGCTCCTCGCCGTCAAGCGCTGCAAGGCGCGCGGCCTCACCCGCTACTTGCGGACCCTGTCAGAAACCATGGCGCGCTATGGCGTCGAGGAAGGCGTCTCGGAAGAATCCGGCCGCGCCATCGGCTGGCGGCCGGACGAGGCGCTGTCGGGCTATTTCATCCGCGAGGAGCTGGGCGCCGGATCGTTCGGCACCGTCTATCGCGCGCATGACCTCCAGCGCGGGCGCGATGTCGCGCTGAAGCTCCTGCAGATCGACGCGGTCTATGACCGCGCGACGCGCGAGACCTTCCTCGATTCGCTCCGTCTCGAAATCGAAGCCGCCGCCCGCGCCCGCCACCCGGGCGTCGCCGAGGTCTATGCCATAGGCCGCGATGCCGTCGCCAACCCCTATATCGTCCAGCAATTCGTGCAAGGACGGCAGCTCCGCAATGTCTTCTCCGAAGGCTCGGTGAAAACGCTCGATCGTATCGCGCACTACATGGCGCTCATATGCCACGCCATCGGCGCGCTGCACCGCGGCGGCGTCGTCCATCGCGATATCAAGCCGGAAAACGTGGTGATGACCGATGCCGGCGCGCCGGTCGTCATCGATTTCGGCATCGCCCATGTCGCCGGCGTCGTACTGCCCGGCTTCCAGGGCGGCGCCGGCACACGCGGCTATGCGCCGCCGGAACAGGCGAGCGTGCAGACGCCCGAAAAGACGCTCGACATCTACCCGCTCGGCGTCATGGCGTGGGAATGGTTCTCCGGCGCCCGCCCGGAAAAGGGCCGCGAGTCGATCCCCGATCCCGCCCCGAAGAAGAAAGGATGGTTCGGTGGCGGCGGCGGCGAGGAAGACCGCAGCGAAGCCGAAAAGGCCTTCCTCACCCTCGTGCGCGAAATGCTGGCGCCGGCTGACGAACGCCTCGCAGACGTTGAGGCTGCCGCCCATCGCTTCGAGGCGATCCGCACCCGCGCCGAGGCGGAGCGCGCCGCAAAGGGCTGAAACGGCCTACTCCGTCGGCATCGGCCCTTCATAGACGGTCAGCTTCACCTTGCCCGGCGGGCGCGTGTCCTCGGAGGTCTGGCCGCCATAATCGTCGAACACCACCACCTTGATGGGCAGCGCGCCGTCATACCAGATGCGATAGGCCGAGAAGAACGAGCCGCGCGCGCCGACGCCGAAGAAGGAATCGTCCTCCTTCACATAGATCGCGAGGCCGATATTGCGCTCATCCAGCGACTGGGCGAGGAAGAGATAGACCTTGCCGACCGGCGGATCGAACTCCGCCATCGCGCCCCGCATGCCGTCGACCAATGCCTCGGGCGAGGTCATCTCCAGCTCCATCTCCTTCCAGACGCTCACCTTGTCCATGCCGCCCACATCGGCGGCCAGCCAGGTCACCTGGTCCTTGACGATCGCGTCGGTCGATTTGGAGAACAGCACTTCGGCCGCCTTCCAGGCCGGCTTGTAGACTTTCTCAAGCCGCTCCTCGGCCTTTCCTTCCATCAACTCGCGCAGCATGTCGGCGCGCTGGGCGTAGTTGATGTTGCCGGCCGAGGGCACGCGCTCGTAGTCGTTATCGCCGGGGCCGGTCTGGATGAAGATGTAGTTGCCCGAATTGTGCAGGCCGACGACCTCACCCTTGGCGTTGAACATCGCGCTGCCCGAAGACCCGCCGGCGCCAGCCGCCGTGTGCTGGATGAACTGGCGGTCCACCGCCTCGCCCGACGACAGGAAGAACGAGGTCATCGCGGCGATCACGCCGGAATTCGTGTTCGGCTCCGGCCGCGCCACGTCGGTGCCGAGCACGCGCTCTGAGGGATAGCCGATCTGCAGCAGCGGCTGCCCCGCCTTCATGGCTTCCATGTCGGCTTCCGGCGCGAGCTTCAGCGGCTCGCCCAGATCGGCGGAAGTCTCGACCGTCATATAGGCGACGTCATAGGCGATCGGCAGCGCCACTTTCCGCATCGTGCCGGCGTCCATCTTCGCATAGACGCTGTTCGCCCATTCCGCCCATGCGTCGTAGGCCGGGTGCTTCACGATGCCGGTGATGACGAAATGGCGATAGCCCGGCGCCTTCGGCTCGATGGCGATCAGGCGGCCATTGCCCCATGCGGGCGTCTGCGCGTCGTTATAGATATCAGCGACATGCGCGTTCGTCGCCAGCACCTTGGTGCCGTCCGGCTTGGTGGTGACCCAGGCCGTACCCATCGCCTCCAGCGTGCCGGACGGCAGCTCGATCGCCACCTGGTAGACCGATCCCTTCACCTTCTCGATGATCGGCGTGAAGTCGGTCTGCGCCCCCATCGAGGCGAGCTGCTCCTTGATGCCGGGCAGCTCTTCCTTCAGGGCCGCGATCTGCTGCTGCGTCGCCGCGACCTGTTCGTTGGTCTGCTGCACGGCTGCATTGGTGGCCGCCACCTGCTCTTCCGTGCCGCGCAGCAGGAAATAACCCGCCGCCGCCGCCGCGATCAGCGCCGCCGCCACGACGCCCACGGTGCGCGAGGTCGTGCGGTCGCGCTTCTCGCCCTTGTGGAGGACGCTCGCGACATTGTCGGCCGAACCGAGAATTTCGGTCTTCATCTGGTTCGAGCCATATCCGTCGAGCCGCTCGATCTTCAGACGCGGGCCTTCCGGCCCCGACAGCTGGATCTCCGCCGTCCGCGGCAGGTCCTGCCCGTCCAGGACGGGCCGCCCGTTCATGAAGACGGGCTTCTCCTGGTTGATGATGAATTTGTAGCCGCCATATTCCTTCCGCAGCCCGAAATGCTGGCGGCTCACCAGTGTCAGGTCTTCGGGAAAGGGAATGTCGGCGTCGAGGCCGCGCCCGAACTTCACTTCGGCCTTGTCGTCCTCGATATCGATATCGCGGCCGGCGAAAGGCCCGTTCGTGTAGCGGATTTTGAGCGGCATGAGCGTGCGTCCCCGAAACAGGGGCGCACCCTAAAAGACGCATGCAGGCCGGGCCAAGCCCGCCCTGCCGCCTGCGTCAGCGCGCCTCAGGCGGCGCGGCGCCCGGATGCAGAACAAGCTGCATGAAAACCAGCGTCAGCCAGCGCCCGAACTTCACGCCGACCTCGGCCATGCGCCCCGTCTCGGTGAACCCGAGCGCCGCATGCAGGGCGATCGAACCCGCATTGTCCGCATCGATGCCGCCAACCATGACGTGCAGCCTCCGCGCCCTTGCATCCGCGACCAGCGCCTCCATCAGCGCCCGCCCCGCGCCCCGCCGCTGAGAGGCCGGATCGACATAGACGGAATGCTCCACCGTGTGGCGATAGCCTGGAAACGAGCGGAACTGGTCGTAGGAGGCGAAGCCGATGACCTGCCCCTCTGCCTCGGCGACAAGCACAGGGAACCCCTTGGCCCGGCGCCCCGCCGCCCAGTCGGCGCGCGCTGCGACATCCGTTTCGACGCTGCTGAAGACCGCAGTCGTATCGCGGACTGTATAGTTGAAGATCGCCACGATAGCCGGAAGGTCGTCATCGGTGGCGTCGCGAATGATCATGGCGCGATCATTGATGGGGGGCATCCAAAAGCAAGAGGCCCGGCATCGCTGCCGGGCCTCGCGCATCTCATATCGGCTGGGTTAGCCGGGAACGCCGCGCAGCACCCACACCTTCACCTTGCCGGGCGTCACCGCCGGAGCGGGCGGCGCCGTCGGCGTCGGCTCCAGCGTCGCTTCCGGCGTCGCAGCCGGGTCCGCCGGGGCGGCGCCATCGGTGGGCGGCGCCGCAGGGGTCGCTTCCGGCGGCGGGGCGGCAGGCGAGGTGAGGTCCGTCACCACCGCATACAGCTTGCCCGGCTTTTCGCGGCCCGACACGACGAACGAGTACGGGGTGAGGTTCACGCCGGAATCGAGATACTGGATCGTGCCGTCGGGCAGGACTTCATAGAGCGAGGTCTGCACGATGCGCTTGTCCAGCGAGGCGCCGGCGATGACGTAGATGCCGGGATCCTTGATCTCGATCTCGACGCCCGCGCCCAGGCGGTTCTCAAGCCACGGAATGGGCGTGTCCATCACGCCTTCGACCGCCGCGACTTCCGTCACGTTCTTCTGGTCGCCCATCTCCTGGCCGAACATGGCCTTGAGGTCGGAGATGAAGACTTCCGGCGTCTTGGTCAGATTCTCCTCGGCCTTGTCGAACGAGGCGAGGTAGTCGGGCATCAGCCCATCCGCCTTGCCTTCTGCGAGGTCGAGCAGCATGTCGGCGCGCTGGGCGTAGTTCACGAGCGCGCCCGAGGGCTGACGCATCGTGCCGCCGTCGGGCGTCTGGTAGATGATGATGTTGCCGGCGTTCAGGAACGCGACGACTTCACCCTTGGTGTTGAACATCGGGCTGCCCGAAGCGCCGCCCGTTGCCGGCACCGAGTGCTGCACCAGCAGGTCGTGCTTGGGGTTCTCCTTGCTGAGGAAGAACGTCGTCACCGAGGTGATGATGCCCGTCTGCGAGGTCGGCTCCGGACGCGCCGCGTCCGTACCCTTCAGCTGCTCCATCGGATAGCCGATGAGGACCAGCTGCTCGCCGGCCTTCAGGTTCTCCATCTCCTCGCGCGAGGCATAGGTCAGCGGCTCGCCCAGCTTCTCGGGCTCGTCCACATAGAGCAGCGCGACGTCGAAGCCCGGCACGAACTCCATGCGGGCGGCCGACAGCGTCTGGGCCTTGTAGAAATACTTCTCCTGCCAGGCGTTGAAGGCGTCATAGCCCGGGTGCTTCTGCACGCGGGTCACCGTCAGCGTCGAGTAGTCCGGACCCTTGGGCTGAACCGCAACCAGCTTCGCACCGGCGAGGCGCGGGTCCGACAGGTCGTTCACGATGTCGGCGACGTGGCTGTTGGTCGCCAGCGCCTTGGTGCCGTCCGGCAGACGCACGACCGAGGCCGTGCCGCCGCCGAGGCGCGTGCCCGAGGGCAGCTGGATGGAGACGAGATAGACCGACTCCTTGTTCTTCTCGATGATCGCCGCGAGGTTCGCCGGGCTTGCGCCCGCCGCCATCGCCGCCTGCGCCTTGATCTCGGGCAGGTCTTTGGTGATCGAGACGAGCTGCTCCTTGATCGTGGCGACGTCGCCGCCGATCGTCACCACATCGTCCTGCAGGCCCTTCGTGATGAAGTAGCCGCCGGCGCCCAGCACGGCGACCAGCGCCGCGATGCCGGCCACGAGGCCGAGCGTGCGGTTGCCGCGGGTCGAGGTATCGCGGACGACTTCCGTGAGGTCTTTCTGGGGCTTCAGGATCTCGGTCTTGATCTGGTTCGACGGGCCGCCATCGGTGCGCTCGAGGCGCAGCTTCGGACCGGTCGGACCGGAGAGCTGGATTTCCGCAGATTTCGGCAGATCCTGGTCGTCATAGACCGGGCGGCCGTTCAGGAAGACCGGCTTTTCGCGATTGATGATGAACTTGTAGCCGCCCAGCTCACGGCGCAGCGCGAAGTGATCGCGGCTGACGATCGCCATGTCCTCCGGAAAGCCGACATCGCAATCCACGCCACGGCCGAACTTCACTTCGTCCTTCGTGTCGTCGATCGTCACTTCCCGGCCCGGATAGGGCTGGCCCAAAAACTTGATAACGAGGCCCATTCTCAACTCCCCATTGTGGCCGGCGCTCCCCCAGGCCGAGGGCGGTCCTAGCACGGCAAAACGCGGATGTGCAGTGCGCAATTGCCTCAGGGGCGCCGTCCGGGCCATGGTCGCGCGGCATGGAGACAAGCGGTCCCGATATCATCCTCGATCAGGTGCGGCGCCTGGTCGCGATCCCGGCAGAAGCGGCGCCGGAGGGGGTCATTTTCTATTGCGCCCGCATGCTGGATGGCATGTGCGCGGGGCTGGTCGCCCGGCTGGGGCAGAAACCCTCCCCCAACATCTTCTCCAACCTCATCACGGTCGAGGCCTTGCGCCTGATCGACAATATTTCCCGGGAACTCGCCCATACCCTGCGCCGGATGGGCAATGGCGTCCGCCATTCCCTCGCCGATTCCAGCCTGGCTGACGTCAAGCTGGCCATCGTCCTCACCCGGGAACTCGTCGACTGGTACGAGGCGCTGGAGGCCGGGTCGCAGTTCGCCTCGGCCCGGACCGCCCTCGATAGCGGCATCGACCCCGGCTGGGGCGTCGTCGGCGTCGTCGCCCTGCTGGCCGGGGTCGAGGAGGGCGACAGCCAGGCCATCGAGGCGCTCATTGGCCGCAGAGACGACATCCTGTCCTCACGCTTCCTCGCGACATTGTGCGCAGAAGCGCTGATCGCCTGCGGCCGGGCGGCGGACGCGGAAGACATCCTCGCCGCCAGCGCCGACGCCTACGGCACCGACCAGCGCCACCAGCAATTGTCGGCGCTGGTCCTCTCGCGCACAGGTCGTCTGGAAGAGGCCGTCAAGGCCGCCGACGCGCTGCTCAAGCGCTACCCGGACGACGATGAAACCGCCGGCATCGCGGGCGGCATCTACAAGCGCCGCTGGGACCGCGACCCCGCCCAGACCGGCGCGCTGAAAAAGGCCCACGATCTCTACCGGAAGCAGTGGGAGAAGGGGAAACGCATCAACGCCTATCTCGGCGTGAACGCCGCCTCGACCTCGGTCTATCTCGGCGATCTGGAAGGCGCCCGCGCCATCGCCGCCGAAGTGGTCAGCTCCATGGCCAAACGCGACACCGCGCTCGCCGGCGCCGGGCTGACGCCGCAGGACGGCGGCCTCTCGGCCTATTACGACGAGGTCAGCCGCGCCGAGGCGATGCTGGTTTCCGGCGATCTCACAGGCGCGCGCGACACCTATGACGGCGCCTTCCGCGCCTATCGCCAGTATTCCGGCACGATCAAGGGCGCCAAGTCGCAGGCGATCAAGGTGGCGGCCATGTCGGGCGCGAGCGGCTTTGAACCCTGGCCCTTCGCCGTCGGCGTCACCGGCCACCGCCCGCACAAGCTGAACGCGGACGCGTTGGGGAAGATCGCCGCCGATATCGGCGCGAGCTTCGATCGCCTCGCGGCCCAGGCCGGCGGCCGCAGGATCGTCTGCGTCACCTCGCTCGCCGAGGGCGCCGACACCATGGCCGCCGAGGCGGCCCTCGCCCGCGGCTGGAGCCTCGTCGCGCCCCTGCCCTTCCCTGCGGACCAGTACGCGCTCGACTTCGCCGAAGGCGCCCCGCGCGACGCCTTCCATCGCCTTCTCAGCCAGGCTGAAAGTTTCGTCTGCCGGCCCGACCGTGCCGACGAGGTCGCCGGCTACAGCGCCGCGAGCGCCGCCATGCTCGATCTCTCCGACACGCTGGTCGCGATCTGGGACGGCGCGCCGACCGACGCGCTCGGCGGGGCCTATGACACGCTGCGCCTGGCGCTGAAGCGCGGCGTCCCGGCGCTCCGCGTCGATGCGCGGGGAGAAGCCGCCCCCGCGCCGGTCACACCGGAAAGCCTGACCGCCTAGGCGGTCACGGCTTCCAGTTGGCGATCCGCTCGGCCACCGCCGCAACTTCGGCGCTCTTGCCCTGACGGATCAGATAGCGCGCGAACGACGCGCGCCGCGCGAACAGGAAGCCTGACAGCAGCTGCTCGGTATCCATCAACCCGTTGATTTCGATCTGACGGGTCGCGATGCCGTAATAATAGAGCGCCTCCAGCTCGTTCCGCTCCAGCCCGCTTTCGCCATACTCGTATTTCTGGCCCATCTGCAGCGACGACCAGAACGAGCCTTTCGCCGCTGTTTCCTCGAACAGCTTCACCGCCCCCGCCTCGTCCAGCGGCACCACGGGTTCGCCGGTCGAAAGCACCGGCGATTTCTGCATCGCCATGGCCAGATGATTGCCGGCGTCGGGGATGCCCAGCGCCCAGGCCTGGCGGACGAGATCATAGCCGGTCTTCAGATCGTCGTCGGTCGGATTCTGCTTCCAGCCGCTCAGCCAGAGGCCGAGATAATAGACCGCACCCGGATACTGGGCGTCGATCGCGATCTGCACCTCTTTGCGTCCCTCTTCCTCCTTGCCGCCATTCAGCAGCGCACGGCCGAGCTGGAGATGCAGGCGCGCATCGTTCGGCGCCGCTTCCAGCGCACGTCGGCAGGCCGTTTCCGCATCGGCCGACATGATGTTCTCATCGCGCACGCCGGCGCTCAGGCGGTCCGGATCGGCCGGGAACGCCGCGAGCCGGTGACACGCGCCTGCAGTCGGATCGAACGTCTTGAGCGCCGTATCCGGCTCAAGGAAATTGTCGCGCCGGTCGGTGGGGCTGAGCGGCTTCGACACCGTCAGCGGCGCCCAGGCCATCATCTCCTTCAGCATCTTGCCGTTGTCGGCCTGAAGCTGCGACAGCACGATCGGTCCCGAGGTCGGCGTGTTGGCGTTGTTCTGCTCCGGCAGCTTCCACAGATAGAGACGGAAATCGTCGCCGCCCACGGCCAGCATCTTGCTGTCCGGGCTGAAGACCGCCGAGCGGAACGGCTTTTCCGGTCCCTTGAAGGTCACCAGTTCTGCGCCGGTATTGGCGTCCCATACCCGCGCCGTGGCGTCGAAGCCGGCCGAGGCGATGCGCTGTCCGTCCGGGCTGAACGAGGCCCAGATCACGATGTCCTCGTGTCCTGACAGCAGCAGCGTCGGCTCACCCGTCGCGACGTCGAAAACGCGGATCGTGCGATCGCTCGATGCCGTGACCAGGCGCTTGGAGTCGGGCGAGAAATTCACCGCGTTGATCTGGCTCTTGTCCTCGCGGCGCTCGAACAGCAATTCGCCGGAGGCGAAATCCCACACGAAGATGCGCCCGTCGGACGATCCGGTCGCCACCTTCGTGCCGTCAGGACTGACCGCCATGGTGAAGAGAAGGGCGTTCGGCGCCCGGAAGACGCGCTGCTCCTGCGCGTTCTCGCCGTTGAAGTCGAAGACGCTGATGCCTTGGTAGCGCGCGACCAGAACGTTCTTGCCGTCGGGCGTCACCTCGACCCACTGCGAGATATACGTCTCCGGCAGGTTTCCGATGACGCGGACGGGCGAGCCGGTCGAAGCGCGCCACAGCCTCACGCGGCCCAGATTGTCCGCCGTCAGGATGCCCGTGCCGTCGGGCGTGAAGACCGTGTTGTTGAAATTGGACGCGAGCTCCATCGTGTCGTCGGAGCCGGGCAGGCTGAAGGCCGGGTGCCCGAACTCGACATCCGACAGCACCACCTTCGCGCCGCCGCCTTCGTTCGACGAGGTCAGCAGATACTGCCCGTCCGGACTCCAGGCGACCGAGTTGATGTTGAAGTCATGCACCATGCGCGCGCTCTGCGGCTGCAGCGCCTCCACCGCATAGACCACCGCCGTGCCGTCGTCATAGTTGATGAGGACGTACTGGCCGTCCTGGCTCAGCCCGATCTCCTTGACGATCCGCGCCGAGCGGAAGATCCGCAGCGTCGCGCCGGACGCCGTGTCCCACAGGCGCACCGTATTGTCGCCGGACGAAGTCAGGGCGCGCTTGCCGTCGATCGACAGGGCAAGGCGGCGCACGTCGAACGTGTGGCCCGAATAGGTGCGGGCGGGTTTGAAGTCGGTCGTCGGCGCCGCGTAGAGATTCTTGCCGGACGTGAAATAGAGCGTCCGGCCGTCGGGCGAGAACAGCGCGTTGTAGAACCATTCATTGGAGATATCGATCGTCGCCACGAACACGCCGGCGGAATCGTAGATATTGGCCGACCCGCCGCCCCAAAGCACGACCTGCGAGCCGTTCGGCGAGAGTGCGGCGCCCTCGATACGCCTCAGGCTCCGCGCGTCGTCGGCGGTGATCGTCGCGCGCTGGGTATGGGTCGCCATGTCCCATATCACCACCGTGCCGCTGCTGTCGGCCGTCACCGCGATCGACAGATTGTCGGCGATCTCCGCCACCGCCATCGCGCTTTGATGCACGCCGGCGATGCTCGTCACGCCGCCGGTCGCTGTGCTGATGAAATGCACGCCGCCCGCTTCGTCGCCCACCACGATCTCGCGGCCCTGCGCGTCGATATGCGCGAGCGAGGGCATGGCGGGAAAGGTCACGACATTGCCGGCCGGCTCCAGCGTATCCGCGTTGAAGGTCTGGCCCGTCTTGTCGTCGAACAGGATGAAAAGATATTTGCCCGAACTGTCGGAGGTCGCGTTGATCACCCAGGAGCCGCGCTTGCCCCAGAACGCGCGCTCGGTGCCGAAGAACGTGTTCCACACCAGCAGGCGGCCGTCGCCGAACGTATAGGCGCTGTTCACGTTCGCGGCGAAATCGACCCACGTGATTTCCGTAACGCTGTCGGCCAGGACGGCCGCGATCGTATCGGTCGATGCGGCATGCTGCAGCGCCGACAGCGAGGCGAGCGGCAGGTCGCGGCCCGTCTCTTCGGCGATGCGGACCGATTCCACCGCCAGCGCCAGCGCCAGCTCCGAGTTGCCGGCCTTGGAGGCGATGTTCGACTGCTTGGAGACCAGCCGCGCGCTGCCCAGCTGGGTTTCCTTCAGCTGGTCCTCGGCGCGCGATTCCGCCGCCTTCGCGCGCTCGCTCTCGCCCTGCGCGATGACCGTCTGCTCCTGCGCGCGGTCGCTTTCCTGCTGCGCGAAATAGCCAAGAACGACGGCGCCGGCCGCCAGCACGGCCATCACCGCCGCGATGCCGGTCATGATCCGGAACGAGCGGCGGCGGCGGCTCTCGGCCGCCTTGCGGCTCTCGGTGATGTAGTCCTTCAGCGACTGCGGCAGCTCGTCGTCCCACTTGCGGACGAGGTCTTTGCCCTCTTCCAGCGCCAGGCCTTCCAGCAGGCGCGCCGATTTCTCCGCCGGCGGCGCCGCGCGCCACAGCGCTTCGTCTTCTTCCAGACGCGCGCGCGTTTCGAGGTCGCGGCGGTCGCGGTTGATCTGTTCGCGCGCCCGCGCCCAGTGATTGATCAGCGCCTCGTGCGCGACGCGCACCCGCGCCTCGCCGCCATCGCCGTCGGCGATCAGCAGGCGCGCGGCCGGGTTCAGGAACGCATCGACCAGCGCCCGGCGCGGCGATCCCATCGGGAACGCCGTCAGCGGCGCCATGCGCGCCGTCGCGTTCTGGTCGCGGTCGCCATCCACCGTCACCAGCGCGCGCAGCACCGACGGCAGCGCACCCTGAACATCGGCCGGCTGGGCGTTCAGGATTTCATCGGCCCGGGTCGCGATCGCGCCCTTGATGCCGCCCAGCGCTTCATAGGTGTTGTAGGTGAGGACGCCGCCTTTGCCGGACTCGATATCCGTCTTGTAAAGCGCGTCCAGCATGAACGAGACGAGCGGCAGCGAACCGGGATCGCGCGAGGCCTCCTCGGCGATCACGCCATCGAGGCCGATCCGCGTTTCGGAATGATCCTCGAACGAGAGGCCGGCGGCGGCGGCCGGACGGCGGATCATTTCGGCAAGTTCGGCCTGGCTCGGCGGCAGCAGGTCGATGCGCCCCGTTCCATCGGCCAGCGCCACTAGTTCCGGCGCTGCGGCGGCGCGGTGCCAGAAATCCGAGCGCATCGAGCCGACCACCCAGACCATGCCGGTCCGGGTCAGCGAGGCGATCAGGCGGATGAAGCTGTTGCGTTCTTCCGTGGCGATCGCCGGATCGGTGAAGATCTCCTCCAGCTGATCCAGCACCAGCGCCAGCTTGGCGTTCTCGTGCGCCATGATGTGCCCGGCGGCGCGGGCCTCGTGCGTCACCTTGCCCAGCGCAGGCGCGAACACGAACGAGGGGTCGTCGATCGACCGGCGCAGCGCCGCTTCCAGTTGCTCGGCCGTGACGCCCGCGCCCTGGATTTCGGGCAGGCCGATCCCGTCCTTCACCCGGTTCTCGGTCAGCGCCTTCACAAGGCCCGCGAACAGATTGCCGTCCGCGTCGCCCGGCTTGAACACCACGCGCCGCCACAGGCCCGCGCCATCGGCGACGCCGCGCGCGAAAAGATTGGGCAACAGGCCGGCGCGCACCAGCGAGGACTTGCCCGAACCCGAGGCGCCCAGCACCAGCAGGAAGGCGCGCCCCTCGCTCGCATTGCGGACGATCTGCTCGACGGCTTTCAGCTGCGCCGCACCGCGCCCGAAGAAAATCGGCGCATGTTCGAAATCGAACGACGAGAGGCCGCGGAACGGCGACTGCATCCACGTCGCGCGCACGTCCGATCCGGCCTCGATGCGACCCTTCTCGATGCGCGACCGGATGAGCTGGCGCAGATGCGCCTCCAGCATGTCGCCGAAATCTTCCAGATCGTCGAAGCCGTGATAGGCCGACAGGAACACGCCGCCCGCCTGGAAATAGCGCGACCAGAACGTCTCCAGCGCGTTCCACTGGCCCTCGGCCAGCGCTTTCTTGTTCGGATCGCGCAGCGAGATCTGCGGCTCGCGGTTGGAGCGGTAGACGAGAAGGTCCGGCGCGCCCTTGGCCCGGTTGGCGGCCAGCGCGTCCTCGTACTCCCATTCCGTGCCGGTCACCGGCGAGCGGCCGTCGATGCCCTTGTACTCGCGCTCGCCCGATTTCTCCGGCAGCGGCGTGCCCAGGCGCGACCACAGGATCAGCACCACGATGTCCGACTGGCTGGGCGGCGCGATCACGTCCTGGAAATGGCCCGTGGCGAGCATCGCCTCGTGCTCCCACAGATAGGCCGAGATCTCGAAGAAGCGCGCGAACTCCTTCTTCAGGCTCTCCACCACCAGGGCCGCGCGGCGGCGCTCCGCCGACACGTCGCCCGGCGACGAGATGAAAATCCGCAATGGCTTAGGCATGCACGGCCCCGAAACGATACGCTCGCGCCGCCGCGCGCCGGGCAAGGCCCTGCGCTACGGCGGCTCCTGAATTCTCACGCGAGAATAAGGGCTAAGCCTTTGCGGCGGCAACATGGCGGATGCCGCGAAGCGCGACCTTAGGCCGCGCGCGGGAACCTCAGCCGAGATCCTTGAACGCCGGCCCGAACACCGCGCCGACCAGGTCCAGCATCTGCGCGGCCAGCTGCATCGCGCGCTGCGTGCGCTCAGGCTCTGGCACGCCTTTCAGGATCATCCCGTCATTCACCATCTGGGCATAGCCGGTGACCACCGATACGGCCAGCAGGGTAGAGGGATTGCCCTCCTTGTCCGGGTGCAGCGTCTTGCCCAGAACCGCACTCATCGTCTCGATGAGGCCGCCGGTCATCCGGTTGATGACGGCCAGCAAACGCGGGTCGTCCTTGTTCACGAGATTGTCGCGCCAGCACAGGTCTTCCAGCTTCGGGTGCCGGATATGGAACGCGATATGGGCGAGGCCGCAGGCCTTGAGCTGATCCATCGGCTCCGGCCCGGCGCCGATCTTGGCCTCTTCGACAAGGCCCACCCGCTCGCCCATCACCTCGATGGCGAGTTCGGTGAGAAGGCCGGTCTTGTCGCCGAAATGATGCGCGGGCGCACCGTGGCTCACCCCGGCCCGACGCGCCGCCTCGCGCAGCGTGAACGCCTCAGGCCCCTGTTCTTCCACGATCTCGCGCGCCGCCGACAGCAGCGCCGCCTTCAGATCGCCGTGGTGATAGGTCTTGTCGACCGTCTCATGCGCCACGCTCATGCCTCACTCCCCCGCAGCCAGCGCGCCGGCGGGATAGCCCTCTGTAGCGGGGGTCTTGTCGCGCGGCGCCAGCAACAGATAGCAGGCCGGGGTCACAAGACGCGAGAGCAGTGTTGAGGTGATCAAGCCGCCGATGATCACGCAGGCGAGAGGCGAATAGAGACCCGACCCCTGCACCGCCAGCGGCAGCATGCCGCCGATCGCCGTGATCGAGGTCAGCAGGATCGGCAGGAACCGCACCTCGCCCGCCTTCTCGATCGCATCGCGCAAAGGCATGCCCTCGTCCCGCAGTTGATTGGTGAAATCGACCAGCAGGATCGAGTTTTTGATCTCGATGCCGACCAGCGCGATCATCCCGATCATCGCCGTGAAGCTCAGCGTATAGCCCGAGACATAGAGGCCCAGAATGCCGCCCAGCACGCCCAGCGGGATCACCGAGGCGACGATCAGCGACGCCTTGAACGAGCGGAACTCCAGGATCAGCACCGCGAAGATGCCGAAGATCGCGATCATCGCCGCCGCGCCCATACCCGAGAACGAGCGTGACGAGGCCTCCGATTCGCCGCCCGCCTTCAGGTCATAGCCCGGCGGCAGCTTCAGCGACTGCGCCCGGCTCATGATCTCGGCCGTCAGGTTCGAGGTCAGGAAGCCGGACTGCGGATAGGCCGTCACCGTGGCCGCACGCTGGCGGTCGAAGCGGTCGATCCGCGCGGGGCTGGCATCGAAGCGCAGCGCCGCGACCTGGGCGAGCGGCGCCGCAGCGCCGGACGCGGTCGGCACATAGATCTCGTCCAGAATGTCCGGCGAGTGATGCTCGCCCAGCGGCAGGCGCATGGTGATCGGATAGCTCTCGCCGTCGCGGTCCAGGAAATCGCCCGCCGACTCGCCGGCGACGGCCAGACGCACCACGCGGTCCACCGTGCCGGGGGCGATGCCCAGCAGCGCGGCCTTCGCCTCGTCCACCTCGACCTTCAGGTCGGTGCGGCTGGCGCGCGAGGGATTGTTCACGTCGCGCGTGCCCGGCACCTGGCGGATCAGATCCTCGATCTCGGCTGCGACCTTGCGCACGCCTTCCACGTCCGGCCCGGTCACGCGGATGGCGATCGGCGCGTCCAGCGGCGGGCCGTTCTCCATCGACTTCACCAGGATCTTCGCGCCCGGATAGGCGTCGAACGCCTTGCGCCAGGCATCCAGCATCTCAGGCGTCGCAGCCGGGTCATACGCCTTCAGCATCACGAAGGCGTCGGCGATGTTGCTCGCCAGCTCGCGCTGGTTGACGTTGTAATAGACGCGCGGATTGCCCCGGCCGAGGCTCGACATCACGCTCTCGACCTCGTCGTATTTGCCAAGCTCGGCTTCCACATACGACAGCGCTTCGTCGGTCTTGGCGGTCGAGGCGCCTTCGGGCAGCTCGATCTGCACCATCACGATGCGCGAATCCGCCAGCGGGAACAGGCTGAACCCGATGCGCGGCACCAGCGTCAGCGTGCCCGCGAACAGCACCAGCGCGATCAGGCAGGTGACCAGCGGCCGCGCCAGCGCCTTGTGCAGCAGCGGGCGATAGACGCCGTGAATGCCGCCCATGATGGTGCGGAGCAGCCAGTTGCCCTCTTCGTGCTTCTCTTCCTTCAGGATGCGGCTGGCGACGAAGGGAATGATCGTCAGCGACACGAACAGCGACGCCGCGACGGTCAGCAGCACGGCGGTCGGCAGCGAGCGCGTGAACGCGCCGGCGCCCTCGGGCAGGAACATCAGCGGCAGGAAGGCGAGCATCAGCGTCGCCGTACAGCCCAGCACCGCGAGCGAGATCTGCTTCGTGCCTTCTATCGCCGCATCGACGGGTTTCTTGCCCATGCGGACATGGCGCGCGATGTTTTCCACGACGACGATCGAGTCATCCACCAGCAGGCCGAGCGACAGCACGAAGCCGGCGATGGAGAGCTGGTTCAGCGTGAAGCCCGCATTGTCGAGCATCCACACGCCCAGCGCCAGCGACATCGGGATCGAGAACATCACCACCAGCGAGGCGCGCACGCCCAGCGGCAGCAGCGTCAGCAGCACCAGGCCGACCGCGATCAGGAAGTCGGTCGCCAGATGGCCAAGGCGCATGTCCACCGCCTCGCTCTGGTCGAAGCCGGTGACGAGCTGCAGATCGCCCGGCAGCGTCGTGCGGAAGGCATCGGCCTTCTTCATGATCGCATCGCGGACCTGGAAGACGTTCTGCCCGTCGCGCTGATTGGCGGTGATGAAGACCGCCTTCGCGCCGTTGAAGCGCGTCGTATAGACCTGCTCCTCGTCCGCCCAGGCGACGTCCGCGATATCGCGCACATGCACGACAGCGCCGTCATTCGTCGCGACGATCGTATCGGCGACCTCGTCGAGGCTGTCATAGGAACCCGTCGTCTTCAGATTGAAGCGCGACCCGCCGGCCTGCACGGCGCCGCCGGGAATTTCGGCGTTCTCGCCCTGGATGGCGCGGCTCACCTGCTCAATGGTGACGCCCAGCCGCCCCATGCGCGCAAGATCCAGCGCCACGCGGACTTCGGCGTTCGGCGCGCCCCACACTTCCACCTGGCGCACGCCCGCCGCGCCCTCGATCATGTCCTTCAGATCGCGCGCCCGGTCGTTCAGCTCGCGATACGAGACGTTCCCGACCAGCGCGAACTGCACGATATTGGTGAGGCCCGGCTGGCCCTTGCGGATCGTCACGCTCCGCACCGCATCCGGCAGGTCGGGCCGCAGACGGTTCATCTCGCGGATGATCTCGTCATATTTGCGGTCCATGTCGGGCAGGCCCCACTCGAACTGCACGTTGACGACCGCGACGCCGTTATTCGTCACCGACTTGATCTCGTGGACGTCGTCCAGCTCGTTGAAGGAATCTTCGATCTTGTCGGTGATCAGCTTCTCCACCTCGGCCGCTTCCATGCCGGGCGCGATGGTGATCACGGTGAAGAACGGCGCGTCGAAGGTCGGGTCTTCGGTGCGCGGGATCGAATTGAAAGCGTTGAAGCCGAGCGCCGCGAACAGCAGCGTCACGACCAGCGTGAACTGCCAGTTGCGGACGGCGAAGCCGGCGATGTTCATGGCGGCTACTCCGCGCTGGCGGTGACGATGGCGATCTTCTCGCCGTCGGTCAGATAGCCCGCGCCGTCGACCACCACCTGGTCACCGGCTTTGAGGCCCGCCGTCACGGCGACAAGCCCGCCCGAAAAGCGGCCGGTCGTGATGCGCACGCGCTTCGCCGCGCCGTTCGCCGGATCGACCAGGAACACCACCGCCTCGTGGCCGTGGCCTTCCAGGATCGCATCCACGGGAATCGCGATATTCACCGCCGCCTGCACCGCCGGCTTGATCGCCGCGCGGCCGACAAGGCCGCTTTTCAGCGGCGCATCGGTCTCGGCAAGGCGCAGCTTGATCTGGAACGTGCCGGTGCGCGGATCGGCGTCGGCGCCGATCTCGCTCACCGTCGCCGCAAAGGTCTGGCCGGGAAACGCATCGAACCGCACCTCGGCCGCATCGCCCAGCGCCACGCGCATCGCGTCACGGTCGGCAAGACCGGCGGCGAGGACGAAACTCTCGCTCATGTCGGAAAGCGTCATCACCGGCGCACCGGCCGCGACGACGCCGTTCGCCTCGACATTGCGCTTCAGCACGATGCCGTCGGCGGGCGCGGTGATCGAGGCATAGCCGCGATTGGAGCGGGCGGCCTGCGCGGTGGCGCGGGTCGATTTCGCCTGCGCCTGGGCATCCTGCAGCGCCGCGTCGGAGGCGAAGCCATTGGCGTGCAGCTTCTGCACGCGGGCGAGTTCGCGCGCCGCCTTGTCGGCCGCTTCCTGCGCCTGACGCAGCTGGGCATCGACATCGCGCGGGTCGAGTTCGGCCAGCACCTGGCCCTTCTTCACCGCATCGCCCTCTTCCACATTCAGCACCGAGACGACGCCGGCCGTCTTGAAGGCGAGGACATAGGAGCGGTCGGGCTGCACCTGCCCGACCGTGGCGATGACGCTGAGAAAATCCGCAGGCCCCGCCGTCGCCACCCGCACGGGAGCCGCCTGGACCTCGGCATTGGCGTCGGGCGTCGCCGCCTGACCGCCGCAGGCCGCCAGGCCGAGCGTCAGAATAACCGCAGAAACACTGGCGAAAAGAGCTGGCCGGCGCATGATGATCCCCATCAACTAGACGATGTCTAGATGGACCATGCGCCCGAATCTTGTCGCTGTCTAGATAAATCTTTGCACTGTCTAGATATGGTATGCGAACGGTTACCTCAGCTGAGCTTCTCCAGATCCAGATCGACGAAAAGCGCCGCATGGTCGGACGCCGCCGCGCTGCGCGGCACCGCCTGCGGCCCCCACAGGGCCTGACCCGAACGGTCGATGCCGCAGCTCACCGCCGCAGCCTTCAGGTCGGGCGAGAGCAGCACATAGTCGATCTGCCCCTTGCTCACCCGCCCGCCACGCTCGTCGATGTGACTGAAGGCCTTCTCCACCCCCAGCGTCTCGCCGATCACGTTGGACAGCCCGCTATCGACCAGCAGCGCGTCGACGGATGATTGCCGCCCGCCCAGCGCCGCCCCGTTCGCCCCGGCCCTGTTCGGCACCTCGTTGAGATCGCCCACCACCGCCACGCGGTGCGGCTTCCCGTCTTTGGCGTAGCGCGCCTTCAGGATGCGCGCGATCTCCTCCGCCTGGCGGATGCGCTTGGCGTCGGTATCGGCCTCCATCTCCGCCGTGCCGCGCTTGGATTTCAGATGCGTCACCAGCACGGCCATCCGGCCTTTGCCGCCGGGCAGTTCGATCACCGTCTCCAGACAGTCGCGATTGAACAGCCTCGGCGTCGTTCCGTCGCGCCGCGTCTTCTCCGCCGTATCCACGGTGGAGGCATTGGACCGCAGGGACACGATCGGATGCTTTGACAGGATGCCGACATCGATCCCGCGCTCGTCATTGCCCTCGATCAGCATGCAATAGGGATATTTCCGCCCCAGCACCTGCACGTTGAAGGCTTCCAGCGTGCGCCGGTCCTCCACCTCGCACAGCCCGATCACGTCGGCGTCCACGCGCCTGATGACCTTGCCGATGGCCTGCACCTGCGCGCCCGACAGCGTCTCGCCATGCACCTCCAGCCCGCCCACCCAGTCCGCCCGGCCCCTGATCGCGGAATTGACCGACACGACCGGCGAAAGCTCATCGCCGTCCCGCTCATAGAAGAAGAACCGCTGCGAGCGCGCATCCGGCACATTCACCCGGTCGCAACGCACCGTGACATAGCTGGCCAGCGCGCCCTCGTTCCACACACGCAGGATTTCCGCCGTGTTGTAGACTTTCGCATCCAGCAGGCGCTGCAGCATCGCGGCGGATTTCAGCGCATTCGCCGCCCCCGCATCGTCGCCCGCCGCGAACAGGCGCGGCCGCGAGAACAGGTTTTCGACATTGAATGTCGCAAGGCGGAATTTGAGCATGGGGCGATCAAGCCCCACCTCCCGTCCGTCGGTCAATGCGCTCACGGAGACATAACCTCAGGTCACGTTTCCCGTTTGCCCCGCCTCGGCTATAACCCCCATGCGTCATTCAGCAGGAGGAAACAACAACCATGTCGCACAACCACGAATTCTATATCGGCGGCCAGTGGGTGAAGCCCGCCACCGCCCGCAGCTGGGATCTCATCAACCCCGCCACGGAAGAGAAGTTCGCCGACATCGCGCTCGGTTCGTCGACTGACGTGGATCGCGCCGTCGCCGCTGCCCAGGCCGCCTTCCCGGCCTTCTCGCGCACCACGCCCGCGCAGCGCCTCGAGCTGCTCGGCAAGATCATGGCCGTCTTCGCCCGCCGCAAGGACGAGATCGCCGAAGTCATCTCCACCGAAATGGGCGCGCCCATCTGGCTCGCCAAGGCCGCGCAGGCCGCGATGGGCCTCGCCCATCTCAACGAGACGATGGAAGTCCTCAAGACCTTCGAGTTCGAGAAGACTCAAGGGCGCACCCGTATCGCGTATGAGCCGGTCGGCGTCGTCGGCATGATCACGCCCTGGAACTGGCCGATCAACCAGATCATGTGCAAGGTCGCCCCGGCCATCGCCGCCGGCTGCACCATGGTGCTGAAGCCGTCGGAATATACGCCGCTCAACGCCCTCCTCGTCGCCGAGATCCTGCATGAGGCCGGCGTTCCCGCCGGCGTCTTCAACCTCGTCAACGGCGATGGCCCCGGCGTCGGCGCCCCGCTCTCCTCGCACCCCGGCATCGACATGATGTCGTTCACCGGCTCCACCCGCGCCGGCATCCTGGTGGCGAAAGCCGCCGCCGAAACGGTGAAGCGCGTCAGCCAGGAACTCGGCGGCAAGTCGGCCAACATCGTTCTCGACGACGCCGATCTCGCGAAAGCTGTTGGCGGTTCGGTTCAGGGCCTGATGATCAACTCGGGCCAGAGCTGCAATGCCGGCACGCGCATGTTCGTGCCCGCCGCCAAGCATGACGAGGCCCTCGCCATCGCCGCCGCCGCCGCCAACAAGACGAAAGCGGGCGACCCCTTCGCCGAAGGCACCAATATCGGCCCGGTCGTCAACAAGACCCAGTTCGACAAGATCCAGGCCCTCATCCAGAAGGGCATCGACGAGGGCGCCACCCTCGCCGCCGGCGGCGTCGGCCGCCCGGATGGCCTGAACAAGGGCTTCTTCGTGCGCCCCACCATCTTCGGCAATGTCACCAACGACATGACGATCGCGCGCGAGGAAATCTTCGGACCGGTCCTCTCGATCCTTCCCTACAAGACCGAGGCCGAAGCCATCGAGCAGGCCAACGACACCGTCTATGGCCTCTCGGGCTATGTGCAGTCGGCCTCGATCGAGCGCGCCCGCGACGTGGCGAAGCAGCTCCGCACCGGCAACGTCCACCTCAACCTCGCCGGCCCCGACCTCAAGGCGCCGTTCGGCGGCTACAAGCAGTCGGGCAACGGCCGCGAATGGGGCGCCTTCGGCTTCCACGACTTCCTCGAAGTCAAAGCCGTCCTGGGCTACGAAGCGGCCTGATCCAGCTTCACTTGTGAGACTGCAAACGGCGCGGAGCAATCCGCGCCGTTTTGCTTTTCTGCCAGCCCCTCTCCGCGTGTGAGCGGGGAGAAGACAGACCGCGCAAGCGGTCAGGTGAGGTGCCGGGGCACCGGCTCATCCAGCCATTCTGACTCTTCTCCTCATGGCCGCCCTTGAGGCGGCCATCCAGAACCACCGCTCTGCCGCCGGCATGGATGGCCGGGTCAGGCCCGGCCATGAGGAATGAAGAGCACAAAAGAAAAGGGCGCGGCCTTCTCAGCCGCGCCCTCAATCATTGAAGCCGGATCAGGCGAGATCGAACCGGTCGAGGTTCATCACCTTCACCCACGCCTTCACGAAGTCCTTCACGAACTTCTCCTTGGCATCCGACGCGCCATAAACCTCAGCCAACGCACGCAACTGCGAGTGCGAGCCGAAGATCAGATCGGCGCGGCTGCCGGTCCATTTCACCTTGCCGCTCGCGCGATCCTTGCCTTCGAAAATCTCCTGCACCTCGCCGCCGGCGCTCTCCCACTTCACGCCCATGTCCAGCAGGTTGACGAAGAAGTCGTTGGAGAGAACGCCCGGCCTGTCGGTGAGGACGCCGAGCTTGTCGTCGCCGACCTGCAGCACGCGAAGCCCGCCGATCAGCGCCGTCAGTTCTGGCCCGGTGAGGCTCAGCAGCTGCGCGCGGTCCACCAGATGCTCCTCGACCGCCATGATGGGCTTGCGCACATAGTTGCGGAAGCCATCGGCCTTCGGCTCCAGCCACGCGAAGGAGTCGACTTCCGTCTCCTCCTGCGTCGCATCGGCCCGGCCCGGCGTGAACGGCACGCTCACGCTGACGCCGCCGGCCTTCGCCGCCTGCTCGATCGCCACGACGCCGCCCAGCACGATGAGATCGGCAAGGCTCGTCTTCGCATCCTTCAGCGTGCCGAGCGCGCCCAGCACCTTCTTCAGGGTCGCCGGCTCGTTCACCTCCCACCCGTTCATCGGGGCAAGGGCGATGCGCGCGCCATTGGCGCCGCCGCGCTTGTCGGATGAGCGGAAGGTCGAGGCCGAAGCCCACGCCACCGACGCCAGCTCCTTCACCGAGAGGCCAAGGCCCGCGATCTTCGCCTTCAGCGCCGTCACATCGGCATCCGTCAGCTTCGAGGGCGCGCCCGAGATCGGGTCCTGCCAGATCAGCGTCTCTTTCGGCACCAGCTTGCCGAGATAGAGCTGCTTCGGCCCCATGTCGCGATGCGTCAGCTTGAACCAGGCGCGCGAGAACGCATCGGCGAACTCGGCCGGGTTCTGGTGGAAGCGCCGCGCGATCTTCTCATAGGCCGGGTCGAAACGCAGCGCGAGGTCGGCCGTCGTCATCATCGGCTGATGCTTCTTGGCCGGATCGAACGCGTCTTCGACATTGCGGCCCGCATCGCCCTTCGGCTTCCACTGATGCGCGCCGGCCGGGCTTTTCGTCAGCTCCCACTCAAAGCCGAACAGCGTGTCGAGATAGCCCATGTCCCAGGTCGTCGGATGCGGCTTCCACGCGCCCTCGATGCCCGACGTGATGGTGTGACCCGCCATGCCGCTCTCGAAGGATGAACTCCACCCGAGGCCCTGCAGCTCCAGATTCGCGCCTTCCGGCTCGCGCCCGACATGGCTGTCGGGGCCTGCGCCATGCGCCTTGCCGAAGGTGTGGCCGCCGGCCACCAGCGCGACGGTCTCCTCGTCGTTCATCGCCATGCGGCCGAACGTCTCGCGGATATCCTTGCCCGACGCGACCGGGTCGGGATTCGCATCCGGGCCTTGCGGGTTCACATAGATGAGGCCCATCTGCACGGCGCCGAGATTGCCCTGCAATTCGCGCTCGCCCGAATAGCGGCTGTTCGGCGCCTTGCTGTCCGCCAGCCACTGCTCCTCGGCGCCCCAGTTCACGTGTTCCTCAGGCTCCCACACATCGGCGCGGCCGCCGCCGAACCCGAACACCGGGCCGCCCATCGACTTCACCGCGACATAGCCGGTCAGGATCATCAGATCGGCCCACGAGATCTTCGCGCCGTATTTCTGCTTGATCGGCCACAGCAGACGCCGCGCCTTGTCCAGATTGCCGTTATCGGGCCACGAGTTCAGCGGCGCGAAACGCTGCTGACCGCGCCCGCCGCCCCCGCGCCCGTCGCCGGTGCGATAGGTGCCTGCCGCGTGCCAGGCCATGCGGATGAAGAACGGCCCGTAATGGCCATAATCCGCCGGCCACCAATCCTGGCTGTCGGTCATCAGCTTGGTGAGATCGGCCACCACCGCATCGAGATCGAGGCTCTTGAAGGCCGCGGCGTAATCGAAGCCCTCGCCCATCGGATCGCTGTCATGCGTGTTCTGATGCAGCACGCCGATATTGACCTGGTTCGGCCACCAGTCGCGATTGCTGCGCGCCCGGAAGGCGCCATGCGGCACCGGACATTTCTTGCCGTCGCCTTTGCTTCCATCCATGTGTCGTCTCCGTTCAAGCTGCGTTTGTGGTTCTTGCGTCCCGTGAAGGCGTGGCCGCTTTTGCGCCCTGTGCGTGAAGCGTAGTCCGGCAAATCCATTAGTTTAAGTTCGATTTCCTGATTGCCGTGATAAGCTGTCCTTATGATAAACCTGACCCTCAAACAGCTCCGCTATTTCGAGGCGCTGGCCCGCCACGGTCATTTCGGCCACGCCGCCGATGCCTCGGCCATCTCCCAGCCCGCGCTCTCGATGCAGATCAAGGAGCTTGAGGAAAGCCTGGGCGCCGAACTGTTCGACCGCTCCGCCCGTCAGGTCCGCCTCACCAATTTCGGCGAAGAGTTCGCTGCGCGCGTCCGCGGAATCTTAAGCGCCGTCGATGACATCGGCGATCTCGCCCGCGCGCTGCAGGAGCGTCTGGTCGGCCGCCTCCGCCTCGGCGTCATCCCTACCATCGCGCCTTATCTCCTGCCGCGCCTCATCTCCGATCTTGGCGAAACCCATCCCGGCCTCGACATCCATGTCCGCGAGGCGATGACCTCGCGCCTCCTGGAAGACCTCGCCGAAAACCGCATCGACGCCGCGATCCTCGCGCTCCCCGTATCCGAGCCTGACCTCGCCGAGACCGCCCTCTTCGATGAACCCTTCGTCCTCGTCCGCCCCCCGGCTGACGAGGGCAAACCCGTCCCCAGCCGCGAGACGCTGCGCGAGATGCGCCTTCTCCTCCTCGCCGAGGGTCACTGCTTCCGCCAGCAGGCGCTCTCCTTCTGCAACCTGCACAGCGCCCCGCCGCGCGAGATACTGGATGCCTCATCGCTCTCCACGCTGGTCCAGATGGTCAGCGCCGGCATCGGCGTCACGCTCATCCCCGAAATGGCGCTCGGCGTGGAAACCCGCTCCGCGCCCGTCTCCATCGCCCGCTTCGCCGATCCGCAGCCCTCGCGCACAATCGGCATGGTCTGGCGCCGCACCAGCCCGCTGGTGAAGCACCTCGCCGAGATCGCCGAAATCGTCCGCAAGGCCGCCCAGCGCAAACCCGGCAAACCCCGCAAAGCCGCCTGAAAGCTCTCGCCACCACCCCAATCGTCATGGTCCGCGAAGGCGGACCATCCACGCCTTTCCCGATTCATAGTTCTTGATTTGTTCCACAAACGGAGTCAGGCTCCGCCGGCAAAAGACCAGGGGGAGTTCTCATGATCGGTTACGTCACCATCGGCTATAACGACGCCGACAAGGCGATGAAGTTCTACGACGCCGTCTTCGCGACGCTCGGGATGAAGCGCGCCTTCTACGATCAGGGCTGGGCCGGCTACGGCAAGGGCGACGAACAGAGCGTTTTTCTCTGCCCGCCCCATGACGGCAAGGAAGCCCGCCCCGCCAACGGCACCATGATCGCCTTCAAGGGCGCCTCGAAGGCCGAGGTCGATGCCGCCCATGCTGCCGGTCTCGCCAATGGCGGCACCGATGAAGGCGCACCCGGCGGCCGCCCGGCCGACAGCACGTCTTTCTACGGCGCCTATCTGCGCGACCCCGACGGCAACAAGTTCGCCGTCTTCTGCAAGCCCTGACGCCTTCTCGCTTACGGAAGCGGAAATGCAGGCGACACTTTTTTTGCCTGCATTTTCAAGGCTCTCTTGCGCAAGTGCTGTTGATCAGCGCTCAATCCGGGCGAGCGTGACGCCGCGAAACGAGCGTCCGCCCTGGGATTGCACGCGCGGGAGCGGGACATGCACAAGGGCCATCTGAGCGCCATCGACGCCGGGTTTCTTTATCTCGAGACGCCCGAAATGCCGATGCATATCGGCTCGCTCTATCTTCTGAAACCGCCCGCCCACGGCACCGAGAATTACGTCGCCGAATACAAGGCGATGATCGAGGCGCGCATGCACACCGCGCCGCTCTTTACGCACAAGCTCAACAACATGCCTTTCGATCTCGCCAATCCGGTGTGGATCGAGGATGACGACATCGACATCGACTATCACATCCGCCAGGTGACGCTCACCAAACCCGGCACGATGGATCAGCTCGAAAAGCTGGTCGGCCGCCTGCACTCCTCGCTGCTCGACCGCTCGCGCCCCTTGTGGGAGTTCTTCATCATCGACGGCCTGCAGAACGGCGATCTCGCCTTCTACTCCAAGGTCCATCACGCCGCGCTCGACGGCCAGGCCGGCATGAAGCTGACCATGGCGCTGCTCGACACGACGGAAACGCCGCGCGATGTCGGCGCTCCGCCGCCGCGCCCGCGCGGTTCGAAATACCAGCTCGGCATCGGCGAGCTGCTCTGGTCGGCCACCACCAATGCGCTCTCGCAATACGCCAAGCTCGCCGGCGTCGCGCCCAAGGCGCTGAAATCCGCCGTCGACACCTACCGCGCCAAAGACGCCGACGGGAAATGGGGTCTGGAAAAGTTCAAGGGCGCTTTCGGCCTCGCGCCGAAAACCCACATCAACGTCACCATCACCAACCAGCGCGCCTTCGCCTCGCAGGCGCTGCCCATCGCCGAGGTCAAGGCTGTCGGCAAGGCCGTCGGCGCCACCATCAACGACATGGTGCTGGCGCTCTCGTCCGGCGCGCTCGTGCGCTACTTCGCCGACTACAACGAGAAGATCTCCAAGTCGCTCATCGCCGCCGTGCCCATTTCGATGCGCGCCGAAGGCGACACCTCGCAGAACAACCAGGTCTCGATGCTGCCGGTGTCGCTGCATTCCGACATCAAGGATCCGCTGAAGCGGCTGCTGGCGATCAGGAAATCGTCGAACCGCATGAAGGATCTCGGCACCAAGATGAAGGGGCTGGGCAGCCTCGACTTCCCTTCCATCGGCACGCCCTGGCTCATGACCGGCCTCGTCACGCTGTTCGGCCGCTCCAACCTCGCCGATACGTTGCCGCCTATCGCCAATGTCGCGATCTCCAACGTGCCTGGCCCCAACGTCCCGCTCTACATGACGGGCGCCATGCTGCGCTCGATGTTCCCGGTCTCGATCCCGACCCACGGGATCGGCTGCAACATCACGGTGCAGTCCTATAACGGCAATCTCGATTTCGGCATCACCGCCTGCCGCCGCGCCATGCCCGATGCGCGCAAGCTCGCCGACTATCTCAAGGACGCGCTGGCCGAACTGAAAGAGGCCGTCGCCAACATGCCCTCGCCCGAACCCGAAAAGGCCGAGGCCAGGCCGGCCGCCGCCAAACCGAAATCCGCCGCCAAGGCGCGCGCCTCGAAGGCCGCCGCGTCCGAGCGGCTCCATTCTTGAGAACCTCGCAAATGAGAGAGTTATGGGCTGGAATTTCGGAGACATCCTCGACGCCGTAGAAGCGGCCATCGACCCGAACGCACTCGCTTTCGCGCATGGCGACCGCCTCATCACATGGGGCGAGGCCGGGCCGCAGTCGAACAGGCTCGCCCGCGCGCTGGCCGCCGCCGGCCTCAGGCCCGGCGACCGCGTCGCGCATTACATGCGCAACCAGCCGGCCTATATGCAGACCGTGCGCGCCTGCTTCAAAGGCCGCTTCACGCATGTGAACGTGAACTATCGCTACAAGCCCGAAGAGGTCGCCTACATCGTCGACAATTCCGACGCCGTGGCCCTCGTCTACGGGGCCGAGTTTCGCGACACGGTCGCGCAGATCCGCTCATCGCTCCCCCAGGTCAAACTCTACATCGAAGTCGGCGGCGGCGCGGACAAGGCCGCTTTCGCCCAAGACTTCGACAGCCTGAACGAAACCGGCGACGGCTCGCCGCTCGGCATCGAACGCTCCGGCGACGATTTGCTCTTTCTCTACACCGGAGGCACCACCGGCCTGCCCAAGGGCGTGATGTGGCCGCATGGCGAACTGCGCGAGACGCAGCTCAATGCCTTACGCAAACTCGGCGGCTTCGTGCCTGAAACGATGGAGCTTCTGCTCGAAGCCCTGAAATCGGCCCAGCCCGCGCCGCCGCTCATCCCCGCCTGCCCGCTGATGCACGGCACCGGCCTCTTCACCGCCATCGGCGCCACCGTGAACGGCGGCGCCATCGTCACGCTGACGGGCGAGAATTTCGATCCGCATGAGCTTTGGGCCGCCGTCGACCGCCACAAGGTCGGCAGCCTCGCCATCGTCGGCGACGCCTTCGCCAAGCCCATGCTGCGCGCGCTGCACGAAAAGCCCGGCCAGTACGATCTCTCCTCCATCATCAACATCATCTCCTCCGGCGTCATGTGGTCGGTCGAGGTGAAGCGCGGCCTGCTGGAATTCATGCCGCAGGCGATGATGTCGGATTCCTTCGGCGCGTCTGAGGCTGTCGGCCTCGGCGCCGCGATCATGATCAAGGACGGCGACATTCCCACCGCCCGCTTCACCATCGGCGAACGCTGCAAGGTGTTCGACGAAGACGACCAGCCCGTCGAACCCGGCAGCGGCAGGATGGGCTTCATCGCCATGCCGCCGCCGATCCCGCTCGGCTATCACAAGGACGCGGCGAAGACCGCCCGGACCTTCCGCACCATCGGCGGCGTCCGCTATTCGATTCCCGGCGACTGGTGCCTCGTCGAACCCGACGGCTCGCTCACCCTCATCGGACGCGGCAGCGCCTCCATCAACACCGCCGGCGAAAAGGTCTTCCCCGAGGAGGTCGAGGAGGCGCTGAAGACGCATCCATCCGTGGAAGACGCCCTCGTCGTCGGCGTGCCGGATGACAAATGGGGCCAGGCCGTCACCGCCGTCATCCGCCTCAATCCCGGCTTCAGTTTCTCCGAAGGCGCATTGCGCGAACACGTGAAGGGCAGGCTCGCCGCCTACAAGGCGCCCAAGCGCGTCTTCGTGGGCGAAGGCGTCAACATGCGCGCGCCCAACGGCAAGGCCGACTACAAATCGGTCACCGCCTTCGCGAAGGAGCAGACCGCCGTTCAGGCGGCGGAATAGGCCTCCAGCGCCGCCAGATGCGGCGCCTGTTCCTCGGCGGTGAGGAAGCTGCCGGTGAACGAATTGCGCGCGAGGCGGACGATCTCCTCGCGCGTCAGCCCCACGCCCGCCGCAGCGGCGCGGAAATTGTCGTTCACATAGCCGCCGAAATAGGCCGGATCGTCGGAATTGACCGTCGCGTTCAGGCCCAGCGCCAGCATCCGCTTCAGCGGATGCTCCTTCATGTCATGCACGACGCACAGCTTCAGGTTCGACAGCGGACACACCGTCAGCGTCATGCCCGTCGCCGCCAGCCGCTTGACCAGCTTCTCGTCCTCAAGGCTGCGATTGCCGTGATCCAGCCGGTCGACGCCCAGAAGATCCAGCGCCTCGTACACATAGTCCGGCGGGCCTTCCTCGCCCGCATGCGCCACCAGCTTCAGCCCCATCTCGCGCGCCGCCTTGAAGACGCCCGTGAATTTCGACGGCGGATGCCCGACCTCCGATGAATCGAGACCGACGCCCGCGATGCGGTCCAGATACGGCTCCGCCATCTTCAGCGTCGCGAACGCCGCCTCTTCATCCAGATGGCGCAGGAAACAGAGGATCAGCTTCGACGACAGCCCCAGCTGGCGCTGCGCTGCGTCCATCGCGGAGGTGAGGCCGTTCGCCACCGTCGCGAACGGCACGCCGCGATCGGTATGGGTCTGCGGATCGAAGAAGATTTCCGCATGCCGCACGCCGTCCGCCGCCGCACGGCGGAAATAGGCCAGACCGAGGTCGTGGAAATCCTCCTCGGTCAGCAGCACCGACGCGCCGGCGTAATAAATGTCGAGAAAGTCCTGCAGCCGCGAAAACGAATAGGCGGCGCGGATCTCTTCCACGCTCGCGTAAGGCAGGGCCAGCTTGTTGCGTCTGGCCAGCGCGAACATCAGTTCCGGCTCAAGACTTCCCTCGATGTGAAGATGAAGTTCGGCCTTGGGCAGGCCGGAAATGAAAGAATCGAGTGACGTCTCTGTCATCGCGCAACATTAGGTGTTGTGCCGGCGCACGGCCATAGGCCAAACTGGCCCGCACACGCTTGCTATAAGGCGTTTTTCCCACAATTTTGAGAAGGCCACGACGCCGGAGACGACGCCAATGCCCCACGATACGCCCCTGATCGCGACGATCGTTTCGGGTCTTGTCCTCGCTTTCCTGTTCGGCGCCCTCGCGCAGAAGCTCAGAATTTCGCCGCTCGCCGGCTATCTTCTGGCGGGCGTGCTGGTCGGCCCGCATACGCCGGGCTTCGTCGCCGACGTTCATCTCGCTGCGGAACTCGCGGAAATCGGCGTCATCCTGCTGATGTTCGGCGTCGGCCTCCATTTCTCGCTGAAAGACCTCATGAGCGTCCGCGCCATCGCCATTCCCGGCGCGGTGGTGCAGATCGGCACGGCGACCGCTCTCGGCTGGCTCCTTTCGCTCGCCCTCGGCTGGACCCTTGCGGAGGGCCTGATCTTCGGCCTCGCCCTCTCCGTCGCCTCCACCGTCGTGCTGCTGAGAGCGCTTCAGGAGAAACGCATCGTCCAGACCGAACGCGGCCGGATCGCGGTCGGCTGGCTGATCGTGGAAGACCTCGCCATGGTCCTGGCGCTGGTGCTCATCCCGGCCCTCGCCGCCAATGCCGGAACGGGCGTCGCGATGCCGACCTCCGAAATCATCATCGCCATCGGCATCACCCTCGCCAAGGTCGGCGTCTTCGTTGCGGTCATGCTCATCGGCGGGCGCTGGCTGGTGCCGCGTCTGCTGCACGCCATCGTCCACATGGGATCGCGCGAACTCTTCCGCCTTGCGGTCCTCGCCATCGCGCTCGGCATCGCCTTCGGCGCGGCGAAGCTCTTCGACGTCTCCTTCGCGCTCGGCGCCTTCTTCGCCGGCATGGTGCTGGCGGAATCGGAACTCTCCCAGCGCGCCACCGAGGAAACGCTCCCGCTCCGCGACGCCTTCGCGGTGCTTTTCTTCGTCTCCGTCGGCATGCTGTTCGACCCGAACATCCTCGTGGAACAGCCGCTCGCCGTCGCCGCCTCGGTGCTGATCGTCGTCTTCGGCAAGTCGATCGCCGCCTATTTCATCGTCCGCGCCTTCGGACATCCCAGCGGCACGGCGCTCACCGTCTCCGCCTCGCTGGCGCAGATCGGCGAGTTCTCCTTCATCCTCGCCAATCTTGCGGTGGGTCTTGGCATCCTCAACGAGGACGGACGCAGCCTCATCCTCGCCGCCGCCCTTCTCTCGATCCTGGTGAACCCCGCCGTCTTCGCCTTCGCCGAGCGCGTCCGCGCGCGCGTCGAAGGCCCCGGCCGCAAGACCGCCCCGGCGCCCGCGCCCGCCGCGCCGCCTGAGGCCGCTGCAGCCCCCACGGCGCCGGCGGAGCCCGAGCCGGCCGCCGCCGAACCGGACGAAGACCTCATCGCCACCCGGCTCGCCGGCCACGCCGTCGTCGTCGGCTATGGCCGCGTCGGCGCGACCATCGTGGATGCGCTGCGCACGCGCAGCGTGCCCGTCCTCGCCATCGAGGAACGGCCCAAGCCCGTCGAGGCCGCACGCAAGGCCGGCATTGAAACCATCGGCGGCAACGCGGTCGCGAAGGAAGTCCTCAACGCCGCGAACGTCGCAGGCGCCAAGGCGCTCTTCGTCGCGGTGCCGGATGGCTTCGAGGCGGGCAGCGTCGTGGAGACGGCGCGCACCATCAACAAGACCATCCGCATCATCGCCCGCGCGCATTCCGATGCCGAGGAAGACCATCTGAAGCGTCTCGGCGCTGATTTCGTCATCATGGGCGAACGCGAAATCGGCATGGCGATGGCCGATCTCACCCCCGCCAACCTGCCGCCGCGCACCATCGAAGACGCCCCGCCGCCGGACGCCGCGCCGCTCCCGGACGCGGACGACGGCGCGAAATAGGGAACGCCGCGCCGATCTTCTGCGTTCTGGTCAGGTAACGGAGGAGCTCCGATGCCGCCCGAACCCAGGAAGAAGCACGAAAAGGAAGATTACGGGTCCACCGGCCAGACCAGGGGAAAACCCCAGGTCGCGCCGGGAACGCCCATGCCCGACGGCGAGCGCAACCCCGCTTTGCACGACATCGAAGGCGACCCCGACCACCGTAAGCGCCGCGAGTCGGTCGAACACGGCGCCTAAGCGACCTTTCCTCCCCCGTCATTCACGGGGGAGGTGTCACGCGGCACGCGTGACGGAGGGGGCTTTACGCCCGCTCGAACACCGCCGCGACGCCCTGCCCGCCGCCGACGCACATCGTCTCCAGGCCATAGCGGCTCCCGCGCCGCTGCATCTCGTTCAGCATCGTCGCCATGATGCGCACGCCCGTCGCCGCGATCGGATGGCCCAGCGAAATGCCCGATCCGTTGACGTTCAGCTTCGAGCGGTCGTCCCAGCCCCAATCCTTCAGCACGCCCAGCACCTGACACGCGAACGCCTCGTTCAGCTCCACCAGATCGATATCGTTCCAGCTCAATCCCGTCTTGGCGAACAACCGCTTGACCGCCGGCACCGGCCCCAGCCCCATCGTCGCGGGATGACACCCCGCCGCCGCCCAGCCGACAAGGAACCCTGACGGCGTCAGCCCCAGTTCGGCCAGCTTGTCCTCGGCGACCACAAGGCACGCCGCCGCCGCATCGTTCTGCTGGCTGGAATTGCCCGCCGTCACGACGCCGTCCTTCATCAGCGGCTTCAACGTCGCCATCGAGGCCGCCGTCGCATCGGCGCGGATGCCTTCATCCGTCTTCACCGTCACCGGCTCGCCCTTGCGCTGCGGCACGCTCACGCTCACCAGCTCGGCGTCGAACTTGCCCGCCGCCCACGCGGCCGCCGCTCGGGCGTGGCTCTCGGCGGCGTATTCATCGCTCGCCTCGCGCGTGATGCCGCACTGCTTGGCCACGTTCTCCGCGGTCTCGATCATCCCGGAAATCTTGCCGAACCGCTCGACGGGCTGCGAGCGCTCGCGCCCGCGCTGCAGACGGTCATGCATGGTCACGCTCCCCGTCCGCGCCCCGCCGCGCATGTCGGTCGTGTAGTATTCGACATTCGACATGCTCTCCACGCCCCCCGCCAGCACCACATCCGCCGCGCCCGACTGGATCATCATCGCCGCCGTCGTCACGGCGGTCAGGCCGCCGCCGCAGCGCCGGTCCAGCTGCATCCCCGGCACCTCGATCGGCAACCCGGCCGACAGCGCCGCCCAGCGCCCGACGCAGGGCGTCTCGCCGCTGGCATAGGACTGCGCGAAGACGACATCCTCGATCAGCGCCGGATCGATACCCGTCCGCTTCATCACCTCCTGCACCACCGTCCCGGCCAGCGTCTCCACCGGCACGGCGCTCAGGCTGCCCTGGAATTTCCCCACAGGCGTGCGCACCGGCGCAACGATGGCAGCACGACGAATGGCAGGCATGGGCGTCTCCTTCAGATATCGTTGCCGAAGGTTCTAACCGCCCTCACGCCGTTTGGAAATTTGACGCCCCGGTAACCCCGGAAAACCCTCTCCATCGCGCTTCGCGATGGGGAGGGCAGGTTTGCGCAGAGGCGCAAACCGGCAGGGGCAAATTTGGCGGCGCATCGCGCCCCTCTCGCCCACCCCACCCGTCATGACCGGCGAAGCCCGGCCATCCACGCCTCGCCAATGGCGGCGGCCGGCAGACTTCGAACGATACATGCCGCTATCCAAGCTCTTGCCTTTTCGTGGGCGCAGCCACGTCGTAACTTGACGAGGTCAAAAACAGGCCTGCTTGGAGACTTCGCGTGAAAGCACCGCTGACAGCTGCACTGGCATGTTTGTGCATGTTCAGTGCGCTCGCAAAGAGCAAGGCCGAGCCTGAATATGAAAGGCTTGTCGTGTGCTCGGCCATGGCGACCTATCTGGCCTACGAGTACTACGCAGATGGTCAAGACGACAAAAGCCAGATGCTGACAGATATAGGAACGCACGGCGCGACGGCTGCGTGGGCTTCGGGCATCAGACGCGGCATCAGCCAGGCTGACACTGACAGGAAGTGGAAGGCGTATATCGAGGCATTTGAAGAAATACCGCTGCCGAGCCTGCTTCAGACCATCAAGGGCTGCATTGCAGACGGTTTGCTGCCGAAGACCGTTATCTGACCTCCCGCCGCCACGGCCTCTCGTCCGTCTGCCTCAGACGTGAGGGCCATGACACGCCTTGCAGCTTACTCGGCCACCGCCCGCTCATACGGATACACCGTCCCGCAGAACTCGCACTTCGCCTCGATCGCGCCTTCCGGCGTCTTCAGATCTTCCAGCTCTTCCGCCGAATACGCATCCAGCACATTCGCCACGCGCTCCGGCGAACAGCGGCACTGGAAGGCGATCGGCTGCGGCTCGAACACCCGCACCGTGTCCTCGTTGAACAGGCGGTACAACAGATCGTCGGCCGACAGCGTCGGGTCCAGCAATTCATCCGCGCCGACCGTGTCCAGCAGCGCGCCGAAGCGCACCCAGTCGTCGTCATTGGCTTCCGCCGGCTGCACGCCGCCTTCGCCGGCCACGCGCTGCAGCAGAATGCCGCCCGCCCGCCAGCTCGGCTCGTCGTCGCTCTGCACCTGCCCCACCGCGATCTTCAGCCGGGTCGGAATCTGCTCCGACTGCTGGAAATAAAGCAGCGCCGCTTCGCTCAGCGAACCGTGCAGCTCCACGATGCCCTGATAGCGGTTCTGCCCTTCGGCCGGATCGATAGTGAGCGCGAACGACCCCTCGCCCAGCAGCGGCGCATCCGGCTCGGCATCGTCGGCGACGGACACGAAACTCCGCACCTGCCCCGGCGTCGCGAAATCGGCCACCACCATGCGCGCCCGGCCCTCGCCGCGCGTCTGCAGGGTCAGCGTGCCCTCGAATTTCAGGGCGCTGCCCAGCAGGCTCACGATGGTCAGCGCCTCGCCGGCCAGCCGCGCCGCATCGCCGCGATAGCCATGCCCCGCGACCACGCGCTCGGCGACGCCGCCCAGACGCACGACACGGCCGCGCGTCTGCTTCCCGTCGATGGCGAAGGGCAGCGCAAGGTCGTCAGGAGCGGTGGTCAACTCGGTCATGGTCTCGAAACACAAGCGGCGCGCCGTAAAGCGGCGCGCGCTCCAAGGGGAATGTCAGGCGTGACCCTTATTTAGGCGCGTTCAGCGCCCAGACAAGGACCGCCTTCTGGGCGTGCAGGCGGTTCTCCGCCTCGTCGAACACCACCGATTGCGGCCCGTCGATCACCTCCGGCGCCACTTCCTCGCCGCGCTTGGCGGGCAGGCAGTGCATGAAGATGGCGTCCTTCTTGGCCCGCGCCATCAGCCGCGCGTCCACCTGATAGGGGCGCAGCAGATTGTGGCGGTATTCCTTGTCGCCGTCGCCCATCGACACCCAGCTGTCGGTGATGACGCAGTCCGCGCCGTCCACCGCCTCGTCCGGGTCGTTCGTCAGGCGCAGATCCACCTTGTTGGCCGCCGCCCAGTCGATCAGCGTCTTGGGCGGGGAAAGCTGCTCGGGCGTCGCGACCTTCAGCGTCACGTCCAGCCGCGCCGCCATCTGCACCCATGACAGCAGCACGTTGTTGCTGTCGCCGGTCCAGGCGATCGTCCTGCCGCGCACCGAACCCTTGCGCTCCTCGAAGGTCTGCACGTCCGCCAGAACCTGGCAGGGATGCGACTTCTTGGTCAGCCCGTTGATCACCGGCACCTCGGCATAATGCGCCAGCTCCAGCAATTCGTGATGGCTCAGCATGCGGATCATGATCGCATCGACATAGCGCGACATCACCCGCGCCGTATCCGCGATGCTCTCGCGATGCCCCAGTTCGATCTCGTCGCCCGAGACCATCAGCACATGCGCGCCCAGCTCGTTGATGCCCACATCGAACGACATGCGCGTCCGCAAGGAAGGCTGCTGGAACACCACCGCGATCTTCTTGCCCAGAAGCGGCAGATAGTCGCCCAGCTCGCCCTTCACGCGCTTGGCCTTCAGGTACTTGGCGTGGGCCAGCAGGCCTTCGATCTCCGCCGTCGAGTGATCGGCGATGTCGAGAAAATGTTTCGGCTTGGTCATCAGGCGGCGTCTTTCTTGGTCTCGAACGCGACCGCAGCGGCGCCGATGGCGATGATGCCTTCGCTCAGTTCGGCGTCGCTCACCGTCAGCGGCGGCAGGATGCGCAGCACATTGTCGCCCGCCCCCACCGACAGCACATGACGCTCGCGCAGCGCCGCCTGGAAATCGCCGGCCGGCACTTTCAGCTTGAGGCCCAGCAGCAGCCCCTGCCCACGCACCTCCTCGATGACATCGGGATGCTCGTCCTTCAGCATCGCCAGCTGCTGCTTGAAGCGCAGCGCCGCGTCGCGCACGCGGGCGAGGAACCCGTCGGCCAGCACGACATCCAGCACCGCATTGCCCGCCGCCATGGCCAGCGGATTGCCGCCATAGGTCGAGCCGTGCGTCCCGGCCACCATGCCCGCCGCCGCCGCTTCGGTCGCAAGACAGCAGCCCATCGGGAAACCGCCGCCGATGCCCTTGGCGACCGCCATGATGTCCGGCGTCACGCCGGCCCATTCATGCGCGAACAGCTTGCCCGTCCGCCCGACGCCCGTCTGCACCTCGTCGAAGATCAGCATCAGGCCATGCTCGTCGGCCAGCGCCCGCAAGGCGCGCAGGAACTCGGACGGCACGGCGCGGACGCCCCCCTCGCCCTGGATCGGCTCGATCAGCAGACCCGCCGTCTCCGGCACGATCGCCGCCTTCAGCGCGGCCAGGTCGCCGAACGGCGCCTGATCGAAGCCGTCGACCTTGGGGCCGAAGCCCTCCAGATATTTCGCCTGACCGCCCGCCGCGATGGTCGCCAGCGTCCGGCCGTGAAAGGCGCCCTCGAAGGTGATGATGCGGAACTTTTCCGGGTGGCCGTTATGGCTCTGGAACTTCCGCGTCATCTTGATCGCGCATTCCAGCGCTTCCGCGCCCGAATTGGTGAAGAACACCGTGTCGGCGAACGTCGCCGCGACCAGCCGCTCGGCGAGCCGCTGCTGCCCCGGAATGCGGTAGAGGTTCGAGGTGTGCCACAGCTTCTGGGCCTGCTCCGTCACCGCTTTCACCAGATGCGGATGCGAATGGCCCAGCGCATTCACCGCGATGCCCGATCCGAAATCCAGATATCGCTGCCCGTTCTCCGCGATGAGATAGCTCCCTTCGCCCCGCTCGAAGGCGAGGTCTGCGCGGTTATAGGTGGGCAGGACGGGCGTGATCACGGGCGTGTTCCGGTTGGTGGAGGCCGCCACATTCTGGCGGGAGAGGTGGAATAAGGGATTTGCATCTTCCATGCGAGGCCCCATCTGTGACGCCCGCGTGAAGCCTCTGAAAGCGTCTGTGAAAATCCTCCGCCCACGGACAAGGGCGTTTGGACTCTTTTTGGAACTCATGATTCGCGCAATGTTCCTGTTAGCAGGCCCTAACAAACCCTTGTGCCGCCCGGCCCTGACGTGACCATATTTGGTGCGCGGTTTGGGGGTGAGCCAAAGGCCATCCACAAGCCCTAGGGGGCTGCTAACACAATTTATTCCAACAGAAGGGGCAGGCATGTCCTGGACCGACGACCGTATTGAACGCCTGAAACAGATGTGGGCCGAAGGCCTGAGCGCGAGCCAGATCGCCCGCGCTCTGGGGGAAGTCACGCGCAACGCCGTCATCGGCAAGGTGCACCGCCTCGGCCTCGCCGGCCGCGCCACGGCGCCCCGCGTCGAGCGTCCGCGTCCCGCGCCGCAGCCGCGTCTCCACACGCCGCGCGTCAGCGTGATGCGTGCCGAGCCGGTGGTGGAAGAGCCGCTGGAGCCGATGCCCGAGAACGCCGTCACGGTGGTCGACCTCTCGGCGACCGTCTGCCGCTGGCCCCTGGGCGACCCGGCCACGCCGGAGTTCCGCTTCTGCGGCCGCAAGGCCAAGACCGGCGCGCCGTATTGCGAGGCCCATGTCCGCATGGCCTACCAGCCGGCCCAGTCGCGCCGCGACCGCGACCGCGATCTTCAGCGCAAGCGCCTGAACTTCGGCTAGGCCGGATCTGGCGGAGACAAATGAAAGGCCGGGGCTTGCCCCGGCCTTTTTCATTGGCCTCCGCCTGTCATGGTCGGCGAAGGCCGACCATCCACGCCTTACCCCTACCCCGCCGCCTGCACCTTCATCTGCTCGTCCAGCGAATACCCGGCCGAGCGCACCGTGCGGATCGGGTCTTTCTCGCCATTGGCGATCAGCGCCTTCCTCAGGCGGCCGATATGTACGTCCACCGTCCGCGCCTCGACATAGACATCCGATCCCCACACCGCATCCAGCAGCTGCTCACGGCTGAACACCCGCCCCGGATGCTGGATCAGATGATCGAGCAGCCGGTACTCCGTCGGCCCCAGATGCACCTCGCGATGGCTCCGCCGCACCCGGCGCGACACGCGGTCGATCACCAGATCGCCGAACTCCGCCACATCCTCCGACAGCGCCGGGCGGATACGCCGCAGCACCGCACGGATGCGCGCCAGCATCTCGGTCATCGAGAACGGCTTGACGACATAATCGTCCGCGCCGGTGTCGAGGCCGCGGATACGGTCGCTCTCCTCGCCGCGCGCCGTCAGCATGATGATCGGCGTGTTGCGGCTTTCCGCCTTCATGCGCAGACGGCGGCACACCTCGATGCCCGACAGGTTCGGCAGCGCCCAGTCCAGCAGGATCAGGTCCGGCGTCTCCTCGGCGGCGACGATCAGCGCCTCCTCGCCGTCCCGCGCCTCCACCACCCGGTAGCCGTCGCGCTCCAGATTATAGCGCAGCAGGGTGACGAGGGCCGCCTCGTCCTCGATGACCAGGATCGTGGGCTTCTGCATCTGGCCGTCAGCTCGCCGCTTCGAAGGGAACAGTGCTCGACGAGGTCGCGTCGCCCTTGGGCCGGTCCTCGCCGATATAATTGCCGCGCGACAGGTAGAACACCTGCTCGGCGATGTTCGTCGCGTGGTCGCCCGCGCGCTCCAGATTCTTCGCGACGAACAGCAGATGCGTCGCCAGCGAGATCGTGCGCGGGTCTTCCATCATATAGGTCAGCAATTCGCGGAAGATCGAATTGTACAGCTCGTCGATCTCCTCGTCGCGCCGCCACACCGCCATCGCGGCGTCCGCATCGCGCGCCGCATAGGCGTCCAGCACGGCCTTGATCTGGCTCAGCACCTCGCGGCCCATCCGCACCAGGCCCTGCGTCAGGCGCACCGGGTTCTCGCGGTTCAGCACCAGCGCGCGCTTGGCGATGTTCTTGGCGAGATCGCCGATGCGCTCGATCTCATTGGCGATGCGCAGCGCCGTCACCGTCAGGCGCAGATCCACGCCCACCGGCTGGCGCAGCGCCAGCACCTTCACGGCCTGGCCTTCGATCACCCGCTCCAGATCGTCGATCCGGCGGTCGCTTTCGATCATCCGGTCGGCCAGCGCGCTGTCGCGGCGCTGCAGCGCGTCGATCGCGCCCTGCAGCAGCGCCTCGGCGATGCCGCCCATCTGGGCGACATTGGTGGAGATGCCCTCCAGTTCGCCTTCATAGGATTTGACGAGATGTTCGCTCATAAGCGGCCCCTGCCTCTGCGGCCCGGGTCTAGTTTCCCCGCGCTGCGCCTTTGTTACGCTTCCATGACAGTTTTATGAAGTGAGGCGGACCTTTGATCTTCCCCCGTTCTTACGGGGGAAGTACCCGGCAACGCCGGGGGAAGGGGGGGCAGGCCCCACGCAACCCTATTCCTCATCCTGAGGAGGGCGCTTGCGCCCGTCTCGAAGGACGCACCCCGCCTCAGCCTCCCGCCTGCCACACCGGAATGAACACCGTGAATTTCGAGCCTCTGCCCGGCTCGCTCTCGATCTCCAGCCGCCCGCGATGGCGGTTGAGGATGTGCTTCACGATGGCGAGGCCCAGGCCCGTCCCGCCCCGCTCCCGGCTCGCCGCATCGTCCACCCGGTAGAACCGCTCGGTCAGACGCGGGATATGCTCCCGCGCGATCCCCGGCCCCCTGTCGCTCACCGACAGCGCCGTGGTTCCGCCCTCGCCGGGGAAGATCGACACCGCAACATCGCCGCCCTCGCCGCCATACTTCACCGCATTGTCGATCAGGTTCTGCGCGATCTGCAGCAACTCGTCCCGCGCCCCCGTCACCGGCTGCGCCCCTTCCGCGACCGTCACCACCGCCCTGATCCCGGCGCGGTTCAGCGCCGGCTGCGCCGCATCCACCACGTCGCGCGCGATGCCTGCGAGGTCGGCCTTGGCGGCCGGCCGCACATGCTCGTTCAGCTCGATGCGCGACAAGGACAGCAGATCGTCGATCAGCCGCCGCATCCGCTGGGCCTGCGTCTGCATGATCTCCAGAAAGCGCTGCGTCGCGTCCGGATCGTCCCGCGCCGGCCCCATGATGGTTTCAAGGAACCCCGACAGCGAGGTCAGCGGCGTGCGCAATTCATGGCTCGCATTCGCCACGAAATCGGCCCGCATCCGCTCCACCCGCACCATCGCGGTGATGTCGTTGAGATAGACCAGGCGATAGCGCCGCCCGCCCGCCTCCACCGGCGCGACATGGCCCTCGATCGACCGCTCCACCGGCACCGGCACGGTGAAGTTCGCCTCGGCCCGTTCCGCCCCGTCGCGCACCTGCTCGATGGCGTTCAGAAGATCCGGCACGCGGAAGCCCGACGCGAACGGCTTGCCCACCGCCGCGCCGGTCAGCTCCGCCGCGCTGTCATTGCGCGCCGCCACACGGCCCGCCTCGTCCAGCAGCAGCGCCGCATGCGGCAGCGCCTGCAGGATCGCGTTCAGCTCATCCAGCGCCTCCGCCGGCCCCGTCACGGCGCTTTGCGCCATCGCGGCGGGGGCGCGGCGGCGCGCCGCCAGCCAGAAACCCGACGCCCCCGCCGCAAGCGCGGCGAGGGCGATCAGCAGAACGCTCAGACCCGTGGACATCAGGCTTCAGCCGACCCCGTTCGCGGCGAAGAAGGCCAGCATCTTCGCCCAGCCGTCTTTCGCATCCGCCTCGACATAGCTCTCGCGATAGTCGGCGTTGAAGCCGTGCGGCGCGCCCGGATAGACGATGATCGAGGATTTGCTGTCCGGCCCCAGCGCCGCGCGCATCGCCTCCACGCTCTCCAGCGGAATGCCGCCATCCTTCTCGCCGTAAAGGCCCAGCACCGGGGCTTTCAGCTCCTTCGCCACATCGACGGCATGCCTTGGATGCAGCGGGTCCGGCTCGCCCACCAGCTTGCCGTACCAGGCGACGCCGGCCTTGAGGTTCGGCTGATGCGCCGCATACAGCCACACGATGCGCCCGCCCCAGCAGAAGCCGGTAATGCCCAGCTTCGCATCGTCCGCGCCTTCCTGCCCCGCGAATGCGCCCGTGAAATCGAGATCCGACATCACCTGCTCGTCCGGCACCTTGGCGACGATCGTCTCCACCAGCGTCTTGATGTCCTCCACCTTGGTCGGATCGCCCTGCCGGACATAGAGGTCCGGCGCGATCGCGTAATATCCGGCATTGGCGAGGCGGCGGCAGAGATCGCGGATATGCTCATGCACGCCGAAGATCTCCTGCGTGACGATGATGACCGCCTCGCCCTTGCCGCCTGCGGGCCGCGCGCGATAGGCGGGGATTTTCCGGTCGGCGACGACGATCTCCACCTCGGCCACGTCCAGCCCGTCGGCGGGCGTGATGATCGTCTCCGCCGCCACCGGCTGCACGCTCATGGCGAACCCGGCGCCCAGCGCGACACCGCCCAGGGCCCGCCGCGTGATCTCGATGGTCATGTCGATCCTCCTGTTCCGTCCCCTTGACGCCAGCATAACGGCGAAGCCCCTCAGGCCAAGCCGCCACACAACACGCCCGTCATCTCAATCCTGTGACACCGCACCGGGAGAGGCCGCAAAATCCCCTCATCTCCATCCTGACAAGGCGGCAAAGCCGCCGCCCCGAAAGACGCACCCCGCCTGACCCAATCCCGGACGCTTAGGAATATATACTGTTCCAGCGCGCGCTCGTCAAGGCCGGATAGGATATAATTCTAGCAGCACCCCTCCGCCGCCAGCGCCGCCGCGCGCGCGCCGAGTTCCGCGATATCGGCCTCATCCACCTCCGCCATCGGTTTCGCGATGCGGAAGCTCAAACCGGCCGCCGGATGCACCAGCGACAATGTCGTCTGGCGCGGCGGACGGCCAGGTTCCAGGCAACTGGCCTCGGTCACGATCCACGCCTCGCAGTCGGACGGGAACCGCGCCTCCAGCCAGGCCTTGATCCGGGCCGCATCGGCCGCGTTACCGCGATTTGTCGCAAGTTTCAGCGTCACCTCCCCGTGCTAACACGGGGGCGCAAGTCTTGGGGACGCTTTCATGACCTTCGTGCGTTTGGCTGTGGTTTTTCTCGTCGCGGCCTTCGCCATGTCCGCGCCGCGCAGCCAGGACGCGCCCCGGATCAACGACACCATCGAACGGGCCGAGCCGGTCAGCGTCGGCGGTACCTACCCGATCACGCTCGCGCGCGGCGAGAACGGCTATCCGCGCCCCTGTTTCTACGTTCTCGACATTCCCGACACCGACGCCGCCGTCCGTTTCAGCGCCATTCTCCGCAATGTCTCGGGCGCGACCGTCCAGTTCGCCTGGGTGAACGAGCGCAACGACACGCTGGAACAGCGCAACAGCCGCGACCCCGAACAGCGTTTCGACGATTACGTCCTTGGCCCCGGCCGCCACTATTTCCGCATCCACCCCAATCTCGAAGACGGCGTCCAATCCATCGACGTCACCCTCGCCTTCGAGCGCAAGGCCGACTGGAAGCCGGGCGAGGAGCGCGAGCCGAACGAGCGCATCGAGACCGAGAGCGTCGCGACGCCCGAACAGGGCATGACGGGCATGAAGCTCGGCGACGACGACCGCGAGCATTTCGCGCTTGAGGCCAAGGCCCCGCTCCAGCTCTGGAAGATCACCGCGACGGGCGAGGCGTTCGACTATCTGAACCTCCTCAGCGCCAAGGGCGACGAGATCGCCCGCGTTCAGCGCAACAAGGAAACCGGCATTGCGGAAATGTGGAGCGTGATGCTCGCGCCGGGCCGCAACTCGTTCCGCATTTCCGGCCCGCCGGGGGCGTGGAAAGTCACCGCCACCCCGGTCGGCCCCGCCCCGCTGGACGTGCTGGGCGGAGCCGCCGCGCCGCGTGCGGGCAGCCAGATCGACGAGGTCGAACCCAATAACGGCGAGGACCGCGCGCTTCTGCTCCCCATGAACGCCAGCCGCGCCGGCCAGATCGAGCATAGCGAGGATGTCGAACGTCTATCGCTTCACCTTGGCCGGTCCGGCCAAGGTCCGCGTCACGCTGAAAGGCCCCGAAGGCATCAACCTGCGCGCCATGGTCGGCCGCAAGGGGAACTGGGAGGCCGGCCGGCTCGATGCGGCGCTGGGCGGCGGCGCCAACACCTTCCTGCTCGATCAGGGCGACTGGTTCGTCTATGTGCGCGGCGACAAGCGCGAGGAGCGCCCCTACACGCTCACTTTGGCGGGCCTCGACTGGTTCGGCCCGGAAACCGATTTCGAGCCGAACGACACCCCCGCCACCGCCAACCTCACCCCGCCCGACCTCGTGCTGAAGGGCGAACTCAGCAAGGTCGACGACGAGGATCTCTATCGCCTGCCCGATCTCGATCAGGCCGCGACGCTCACCATCACGCCCAAAGCCGCGATGAAGAACATGAGCTATCGCGTCTATCAGGAGGTCGAGACGCGCACCGCCAGCGGCCCGATCCGCCGCGAGATGGAATCGGCCGGCGATTTCGTCACCGCCGACAAGGGCGAAACCTGGACGATCGCGCTGGAGCCGGGGACGAAGCGCCTGCTCCGCATCGTCGGCTATGAGGCCGGGGCCTATGAGCTGGCGCTCTCCTGGTCCGCCGGCCCGGTCGCCGCCCCGCGCCCCGACACGACCGCCGCCCTCACCCTCGCCGCGACGACCCTCAAAGCCTTCGACGCCCGCAGCCAGCGTGTCGCCGTCACCCTCGCCGTTTCGGCCAGGGCCGCAGCCGAGCTGCCGCTCGAATTCCATCTCACCGACGACCGCTGGCGCATCGAGGGCGCCCCGGCGACCCTCGCCGTCGCCCCCGGCACGCCGGCTGAGGCCCGCTTCACCCTCATCGCCCCGCCCGATCTCTTCGCCGGCGACACCGTCGCATTGAGCGCCCGCGCAGGCGCAGGCGCCGCCACGGCCTCCGTCACCGTCACCGCCGATGCCGTCCTCGCCGACCCCGTCGCGGAACCCGCGCTGCCGCCCGCCCTGCTGGGCCGGCTCAACGCCGCCTGGTCCTCGCTCGGGGCCACCACCGGCGAAGGCTACAACGAGCTGATCGACGGCTACGCCACCGGCGGCACCTCCGAAGATGTCCAGCCCAGCGACGATCCCGCCTATGTCGTCACCATCGACCTCGCCGGCGACACGCCGCTGAACGTCACCGGCTTCATCGTCAACCCGACCGTCGGCACCGACACCGCCCGGCAGGTCCGCCGTTTCCGCGTCGAAACCTCGCTCGACGGCGTCACCTTCTCTGAGGTTTTCCAGGGCGAAGCCGGCGGCCGCCAGCGCGAATACGCCTTCGTGCTGGATCAGCCGGTCGCCGCGAAATTCGTGCGCTATCTGCCCATGACGACCCTGCGCCCCGACAACCGCGCGCCCGATACCGGCGAGTTCAAGGTCATCGCGGATGACGGGGCGACGCCGCTGCTCACCGGCCAGGGCTTCAACATCGCCGACCCGGCCAATGGCGGCTACATCGCCTGGTGGCACGGCGAAAATCTCGATCTGCGCCACGTCCTCGACGCCGCAGACACCGCCTACACCGCCAGCTTCGGCCGCGACACGCCCCGCCTCCTCGACTGGGTCATCGCCTTCCGCAACCAGCGCGCCGCCCGTCTCGCCCGCATCGAATGGCAGGATGTCGCCAATATCGACCCGAACCATCTGACCGATGCCGTCGAGATCGAAACGGCGATGGAGCCGAACGGCCCCTGGGTGAAACAGGGCACCTGGACGCTCGACCGCTCCGCCGGCCAGCCCGCCCCCTTCACCTTCCAGCCCGGCACCTGGGCGCGCTTCGTCCGCTTCAATGTCGTCCTGCCGCCTTTCGTCGAAGGCCAGCCCACGACCTATCGCCGCGAGCCGCAGCAGATCCGCATCATCGAACAGCCCGCCGATGCGACGGGCGGCACGATCCTCGGCGAATGGGGCGATCTCGGCCGTCAGGGTCCGTATGAAGCCGCCCATCCCGCCCCGCCCCCGGTCGAGGTCAGCGCGCTCGAAGGCGGCGACACCAAGGCCGACGCCCGGCCTCTGCCGCTCGACACGGCGAAACCCGGCCGCGCCAGCGCCGGGGCCGCCGATCACTGGGCCATCGAGGTGCCGCCCGAAGCCCAGGGCCTCACCCTGACGCTGCAGGGTCTTCCCGCGCTCGGCGTCACGGTCCGGCTGGAAGATGCGGCCGGGACCAACGTGCCTCTTTCCGTCACGTCCGAGAACGGCCAGACCCGCATCCACAGCACCGCGATCACCCCCGGCCGCTACACCGCCATCGTCGAGGAGCCGCCGCGCTCCATCGCGGTCGTGTGGGACACGTCGGGCAGCGTCGGCCCCTATGTCGACACCATCATCCAGTCGGTCCGCAGCTTCGTGCGCTACCTCACCCCCGGCCGCGACGAGGTTCAGCTCATGGCCTTCGACGATCCGGTCGCGCGCCCGCTGCTCGATGGCTTCACCGGCGATCCGCTGACCGCCTTCTCCGCCCTCAACCTCTACAGCTGGAGCGATTCCTCCTCCAACGCCGAAGGCGGCGCGCTCGGCGGCGCTCAGGCGCTCGAAAACCGCCCCGGCACGCGCGCCATCATCCTCATCACCGACTACCAGACGGGGGGCAGCTACAATCAGCGCAACGAAACGCTCGAAGCGCTCCGCCGCACCGGCGCGCGCGTCTTCGCCTTCGCGATTCCCTCCGACAGCGGCGCCGATCAGGCCGGCGTCGAGCGCAGCCTGATGGAGCTGCTCGCCGCAGCCTCCGGCGGCAATGCCCGCTATGCCGGCACGACCTCGGATCTGGAGCTCGCCTTCGCCCGCACCGCCGCCGCCCTGCGCGCCCCGAAAGACTATCTCCTCACCGCCGCCGTCAGCTTCAGGCCGCCCGAACCCGGCACGCTCGAAGTCCGCGTCCCCGACGACATCACGCCGCAGGCCGCCGCGCCCAAGGATCGCGGCGTTCTCGTCATCCTCGACGCCTCCGGTTCGATGCTGAAGAAGCTCGGCAAGAAGCGCCGCATCGACATCGCGAAGGAAACCCTCACCCAGCTCACCCAGGTGATGCTGCCCGAAGGCACGCCCTTCGCCATGCGCGTCTTCGGCGACACCAGACCGGACAGCTGCGAGACGAATCTGCGCATCCCCCTCGCCCCCCTCGACCGCCCCGCCGCCCGAACCGCCATCGACGCGATCAAGTCCGTCAACAAGGCGAAGACCGCGATCGGCGCGTCCTTGGCTCAGGCCGCCTCCGATCTCGGCGCGGGCGGACAGAAACTCATCATCCTCATCACCGACGGCGAGGAAACCTGCGACGGCGATCCGCTCGCCGAGATCAACCGCCTCAACGAGACCGGCCTCGATGTCCGCGTCTCCATCGTCGGCTTCGCCGTCGACGACCAGGCGCTGAAGGACACGTTTGCGCAATGGGCGTCAGCCGGCGGCGGCGGCTATTTCGATGCGACGAACTCCGAAGAACTCGCCCCCGCCGTCGCCCGCGCGCTGCTCCCCTCATTTGAGGTCGTGGCCGCCGACGGGTCGGTCGTCGCCACCGGCGTCGCAGGCGGTCCGCCGCTGGAGGTGACGCCCGGCACATACACGATCCGGGTTCTCAGCGATCCCGTGAAAGAGTATCCCGGCATCGTCGTGGAAAGCGGCGGCGCGGCAAGCGTGACGCTGGGCGAGTAAGGATCGAAAGCGTCTTGCGTTACCTGTTGTGGCTTCTCTTCGCCGTCGCCGCCGGCATCGTCGTCTATTTCACGCTTCAGCCCGGCCCCAGCGGCACCGTCTTCACATGGTGGGACAAGCTCCAGCATTTCGGCGCCTACGGAACGCTCAGCCTCCTCGCCGGTCTCACCACGCGCGCATGGCGCCGGGCGCTTCTCTACGCTGCGCTGCTCGCGCTCGCCGGCTACGGGCTTGAGATCCTGCAGATCTATGTCGGCCGCAGCTACGACCTCGCCGACGCGCTCGCCAACACGCTCGGCGCGCTGGGCGGCTTTCTCGCCAGCCGCGCGCTGCTGTTCCTCACCCGCAGATGACGCCCTTCGCGCGCTACGAGGCCCGCGTCCGCGAAGGCCAGATCGGGGCCTGGGGCACCACGCTCATCGTCGAGGGCATCACCGCCGCCCTCCTCGCCCGCTTCTTCGGCCTCGCGCCGTCACGCGCCGCCCGCGCCGCCATAGCCGGCAGCCTCACCACGCATCCTTTCGTCTGGTGGGCGTATTTCCAGCTCATCCCGCACTATGGCTACTGGACGACGCTCGCCCTCATCGAGTGCATCGCCGTCTTCGGCGAAGCGCCGTTCTACCGGCTCGCGGGCGCGCCCTGGCACCGCGCGCTGCTCATCTCGCTCATCGTCAACGCGTCGTCAGTGCTGGTCGGCCTGCTGGTTCTGTAGCGCGCGGGAAGGCCGGCAGGCGGAAGCCCTGCCCCAGCGCGATCAGGAAGATCGGCAGCTCGATCCACGAATGCAGCGTCGCCGCCAGCGCATAGGCCGAACGCGCCTCGCCGAAATCGATCGCATAGAAACTCACCGACACCGCCCCCGCCGCCGCCAGCAGGCCATAGAACACGGGCCAGCTCGGCCACGGCGCCAGCCGCCCCGCCTCGCCCGCCCCGCGTCCCAGCAGACGCGGCATCAGCACGATCACGCAGAGATAGTGCATCACCTGCGAAAGCACCGCCGCCTGGAAGAACGGCATCGCCGCATCCGGCCGCGTCCCCACCGGAATGAAGGCGGAGAGCGGCTGCAGGCCCGCGCCGAAGGCCGACCCGCCGCTCAGCGCCCGGTGCCCGAACAGGCTCTCCGTCAGCCATTCCAGACCGCCGAGCGCCACCAGACCGGGCAGCACGAAGAACGGGATGGTCAGCAGCCCCAGCGTCCAGGCGCGCTCGCGCCCTTTGGTCGCCTCGGCGATGAAGGCCAGCGGCGTCAGATTGTGCAGCCAGGCCCAGACCAGAAAGGTCGCATAGGGATAATACAGCGCCCCGAACGTCACCGCCGCCGCGACCGCCAGCCCGGCCAGCCTGTAGCGGCGCATGAACGCCGCCGCCGCCAGCGCCAGCGCCGCGCCGAAGATCAGCTCCGCCTTGCCGCCGATCGCGCCGGGGATCGCGCCATAGGTATGCGCCACCCGCGTCGCGCACAGCGCGAACAGCAGCGCGCCGACGATCGCCAGCGCCGTCCGCGAGGACCGCCCCGAAAACCGCTCGTCGCAATAGCGCAGTTCCGAAACCACATGCGGCACGCCGAACAAGGCGATCAGCCAGACATAGGCGGCGAGCGGGGCCGCCGCGATGAACGCGCCCCCGGCCGCCGTCGCCGCCAGGAACGCCATGGCCCAGATTGTTCCCTCGCGGCGGTCGACAAGGGTCCGGCTTGCTGCGGCGGCGATCATGCGCCCTGCGTGCCCGCTCGCGCCGCCGCAGTCCATACGGCAAATTGACCCCCGCGCCTCACGCCCGCCCTTGCCCCGGCCCGCGAAATTGTCCAAAGAGCGCGCGAACGGGTTTCCCCCCACGTCAATTCCTGAAAGCGATCCGCCTTGTCGAACTCCAATACGCTGCCCTGGCTCGTCGCCGTTCTCGCCACCGCCATCGGCGCCGGCGCCATCGGCTTCTTCGCGCGTCCCTATGTCGACGGCCCCACCGTCGCGGCCGCGCCGGCCGAAGCCCCGGCGCAGGAGCAGCGCCCGTCGCTTCCCGCAGGCACCACCTCGGAGCGGATGGACGACTGGACGCTGATCTGCACGCCCTCCAACGAGCCGAGCAAGCCCATCTGCTTCGCCGCGCAGGACATCATGACCGACGACAAGCAGCTGCTGATGGCGCTGCTCGCGGGCTATGACGGTCAGGCCCGCCGCTCCTTCCTCGTCCGCACGCCGCTCGGCGTCCGTCTCGAACAGGGCCTCATCTTCCAGATGGGCGACGACAAGCCCGCCGCCTTCGCCTTCAGCTCGTGCAATGAAGTGTCCTGCGATGCCCAGCTGATCATTCCGGAAGGCAATTTCGAGAAGCTCGAGGCCGCAGGGTCGTTCAACCTCGTCTATGTCCTCGCCGACGGCCGGCCCGTGAAGGGCACGGTGTCGATGAAGGGCCTCGGCAAGGCCTATGAAAAGATCATCAAGCCCGAAGTGAAGGAGCCTGCGGCGACGCCTGAGGCTGCTCCCGCTCCGGCAGGCGAAACGCCGGCCCCGACGCCCAAGCCCGCGACGCCCTGATCCTCGATCCCAAGGAGACCCGCCCATGAGCATGCTCACCGTCGCGGCGACGCAGATGGCGTGTTCATGGGATGCGGACGAGAACATCGCGCGCGGCGAACGCCTCGTGCGCGATGCGGCGGCGAAGGGCGCGAAGCTCATCCTGCTGCAGGAACTCTTCGAGGCGCCCTATTTCTGCAAGGACGTCGATTACCGCTATATGGACCTCGCGGTCCCCATCGACGAGAACCGGGCGGTCAACCACTTCAAGGCCGTCGCGAAGGAACTGGGCGTCGTCCTGCCCATCTCGGTCTATGAACGCGCCAACAACGCGCTCTACAATTCGCTCGCGATGATCGACGCCGACGGATCGACGCTCGGCGTCTATCGCAAGTCGCACATCCCCGATGGCCCCGGCTATCACGAGAAATTCTACTTCAATCCCGGCGATACCGGCTTCCAGGTCTGGGAAACCGCCTACGCCAAAGTCGGCACGCTGATCTGCTGGGACCAGTGGTTCCCCGAACCCGCCCGCATCCTCGCGCTGAAGGGCGCCGAGGTGATCTGCTACCCGACCGCCATCGGCTCCGAGCCGCAAGACCCCACGCTCCAGTCGAAAGACCACTGGCAGCGCACCATGCAGGGCCACTCCGCCGCCAACCTCACGCCGGTCATCGCCTCCAACCGCATCGGGCGCGAAGTCGGCAAGAACGCCGAGATCACTTTCTACGGCGCCTCCTTCATCACCGGCTCGGACGGCGCGAAACTCGCGGAAGCCGAAATGCCGGAGGAAATGGTCCTCACCGCCGAGATCGATCTTGAGGCCGCGCGCCGCCAGCGCCTCAACTGGGGCGTCTTCCGCGACCGCCGCCCCGATCTCTACCGCGAACTCCTCACCCTCGACGGCCAGCACACCCACGCCAGCCGCCGCTGATCCGGCCTGTCATTCTCAGGGCCGCACGGCGGAACCCTTTCCTCCCCCGTCATGGCCTTCCCGTCATGGTCCGCGAAGGCGGACCATCCACGCCTTCGCGGCCACCGCCCTAATCCGCGTAGTTCGCCGCCCGCTTCTCCATGTTCGACAGGATCGCCTCGACCTGGTTGGGCGAGCCGATCAGCGCCACCTGCTCCTTCGTCTCGGCCAGCAGCACCTCGGCCGACGAGCCATGCGCCGCAAGGTTCATCAGCCGCTTCGCCGCCCGCACCGCCGTCGGGTTCTTGCCCGCGATCTCGCGCGCCGTGGCGAGCGCATCCTCATACGGCGTCGCCGTCACGCGGGTGGCGAAGCCGATCCGCCCCGCTTCCTCGCCCAGGAAGATACGGCCCGTATAGGTCAGCTCGCGCACGACATCCTCGCGCACCAGACGCCGCATCAGTTCGACGCCCGCCATGTCCGGCACCAGGCCCCATTTGATCTCCAGCACCGCCAGCTTCGCGTCCGGCGCGATGTAGCGCATGTCCGCGCCCAGCATCAGCTGGAAGCCGCCGCCGAAGGCCACGCCATGCACCGCCGCGATCACCGGCACCGGCACCTCGCGCCAGACATTGGCGACATATTGCGCCCGGTTGCTTTCGCCATAAGGCCGGTCGTTCAGATTGCCGCCCGCGCTGCTCTCGTCGGCCTTGCGCTCGCCGCTCGCCATCTTGCCGAAATTGCCCATGTCGAGACCGGCGCAGAAGGCGCGGCCCTCGCCCGAAACGACGACGGCGCGCACGCCCTTCTCGTCCTTCAGGCGCAGGCCCGCCGCGACGATCGCCTCGAACATCCTGTCGTCCAGCGCGTTCATCTTGTCGGTGCGCACAAGCCGCACATCCGCCACGCCGCCTTCGATGGTGATCCTGACCCGCTCGTCGCTCATCACATATTCCCCCCGTCGATATTGATCTTCTGCCCGTTGGCATACGGGTTGGCGTCCGAGACCAGCCACACGCACGCCGCCGCCACATCTTCCGGCACCGACACGCGCCCGAACGGCGATGAGGCGTCGAGATCGGCGATGTTCGCCGTGCCGCGCGCCTTCGCCAGCTTCGTGCCCATGTCGGTCACCGTCAGGCTCGGCGCCACGATATTGCAGCGTATGCCGTATTGGCGTTCTTCCTTGGCGATGGTGCGCGCCAGCGCCTCTTCCGCCGCCTTCGCCATGTTGTAGGGCGCGCCATTGGCGCTCATGTACAGCGTCGCCACCGACGAGATCATGATGATGTCGGCGCGGCCCGCCTTGCGGAGGTGCGGGATCGCGTGTTTCGAGATCACCGCCGGCGCGACGGCATGGACGTTCAGCACGCGGCGCAATTCCGCCGGATCGGTGTCCAGCACCGAATTGCCCCGGCTCGCGATGCCGGCATTGTTGATGAGGATGGAAAGGCCGCCGAAATCCGCCGCCACATCGGCGACCAGCTTCTCGCACAGCGCGTCGTCATCCACCGCGGCGGCATAGGCTTTCGCCTTGCGGCCCATCGCCTTGATCTCGGCGACCACCTTATCCGCCTCGTCCGCCTCGCGGCGATAATTCACCGCCACATCCGCGCCCGCCTGCGCCAGCGCCAGCGCGATCGCCTTGCCGATGCCCCGGCTACCGCCGGTGACCAGCGCGGTGCGCCCCTCCAGTGATACTTTCACGCCTCTCTCCCATATTGTGCATTACGGCAAGCGATAGCGCCCTTGCGGGCGGGCGGGACCATCGGTCACGACGCGGCCGTCCGCCGTCATCGAAACCAGATGCCCGAAAACGCTGTGCGCGGCGGCCGGATGCAGCCGCTTGTCGACCTCGGCATAGATCACCTCGACCATCGCCGGGATCGTCTCGTCGCCCGCTTTCAGCCGCGCGAGAATCTGGTCCTCGCGGTCGCGGCGATGGGCGATCAGGGCGCGCACGTAATCCTGCGGATTGCGCTTCAGCGCATCGTGCGGCCCGCCCACCGGCGCGCCATGCGTCGGGTAATAGACGGCATCGCTCCGGCGGGTCAGCTTCTCCAGGCTCGCTATATAGGCGTTCATGTCGCCATCGGGCGGCGACACCACCGTCGTCGACCAGCCCATCACGTGATCGCCGGGAAAGAACGCTTTCTCCTCCTCCAGCGTGAAGCACATATGGTTCGAGGTATGGCCCGGCGTGAAGACGCACACCGATGTCCAGCCATCGCCTGAAATCCTGTCGCCGTCGCGCACGACGACATCCGGCACGAAGCCCATGTCGCCGCCTTCGTCCAGCCTGATGCCGTCCTCGCTGTTCCGCCCGTGCGACCCGAAGCCATAGGTCTTCGCGCCGGTCGCCTGTTTCAGCGCGGCGGCCAGCGGCGAGTGATCGCTATGGGTATGCGTCACCAGGATATGGGTGATCGGCCGTCCCGCCGCCGCCGCGAGGATCGCCTCCAGATGCGCCGCGTCGTCCGGACCGGGATCGATCGCCGCGAGGCTCGCATCGCCGATCAGATAGGTGCCGGTGCCATGGAATGTGAAGGGCGAGGGATTGTTCGCCAGCACGCGCGTCACCAGCGGCGACAGCTTCACGGCTGCGCCATAGGCGGGATCGTAGGCGCGGTTGACGGGAACGGATACGGCCATGGGGCGCAGTCTTGCGGGAAGCTCGGTCAAACGCCAGTGTGCCGCCGCGTAAAACAAAAAGCCCACCGGAGGAACACAGATGAAATTCTACAATTCGATCGGCCCCAACCCGCATGTCGTCCGCATGTTCGCGGCCGAAAAGGGCATCACGCTCGACACCGTCCAGGTCGACCTCATCAAGGGCGAAAACCGCCAGGCGGCGCATCTCGGCCGCAACCCGGCCGGCCAGACCCCGGCGCTCGAACTGGATAACGGCGCCTATATCAGCGAGATCACCGCGATCTGCGAATATCTGGAAGAAAAGAACCCGGCGCCCCCGCTCATCGGCACGACAGCCGAGGAACGCGCCGAAACCCGCATGTGGGTCCGCCGCTTCGATGAAAACGTCATCTGGCCGATGCTCACCGGCTTCCGCTACGGCGAAGGCGCCGGCTTCTTCACCGGCCGCATCCCGGTCTTTCCGGACATCGCGCCGCAGCTGAAGGCCCTGGCGCAGGACCGCCAGAAATGGATCGACGGCATGCTGGCCGGGCGCACCTATTTCTGCGGCGACCGCTTCACCCTCGCCGACATCCTCGCCTGGTGCATGACCGCCTTCGCCATCTCGGTCGGCCAGCCCATCAACGCCGAAGCCCCGAACCTCCAGGGCTGGTTCGAGCGCGTGAAGTCGCGCCCCAGCGCAGCGGCCTGAGCCTTACGCCTCATGGCCGCCCTTCAGGCGGCCATGAGGAAGATGGCTAGATCGCCCGCCCCGCCTTCTCCCAATAGGGATCACGCAGCTTCCGCTTGAAGATCTTGCCCGAATCCTCACGCGGCAACTCCGCGTGGAACGTCACCGTCTTGGGGATCTTGTAGCGCGCGATGTGCTTGGCCAGCTCGTCCTTCACGAACTGCGCCTCCAGCGTCACGCCCGCCGCCGGCTGCACCGCGGCCAGCAGCACCTCGCCGAAATCCTCGTCCGGCACGCCGAACACACAGCCATCGGCGACGCCCGGCACCTTCAGAAGCTCGGCCTCGATCTCGGCCGGATAGATGTTCACGCCCCCTGAAATCACCATGTTGTTGCGCCGGTCGCAGAGGAAGATGAACCCGTCCGCATCCTGATAGGCGATATCACCCACCCCGATCAGCCCGTCCTTCTCGGCTTTTCGCCGTTTCGCGTCGTCGCCGTGATAGGTGAAGTCCAGCCCCGTCGTCAGCCGCACATACAGATCGCCCGGCGTTCCCTGCGGCACGTCCTCGCCGTCATCGCCCAGAATGCGCAACTTCACATCCGGCAAAGCCCGCCCGACAGTGCCTGGGTGCTTCAGCCATTCCTCCGCCGTGCAGAACACCACCGCGCCGGTTTCGGTGGAGCCGTAATATTCGTTGATGATCGGCCCCCACCACTCGATCATCCCCTTCTTCACATGCGGCGGACACGGCGCCGCGGCATGGACGATGAATTTCAGCGACGAAACATCGTATTTCGCGCGCACGTCGGCGGGCAGCTTCAGCAGCCGCACGAACATCGTCGGCACCATCTGGATATGGGTAACGCGGTGCTTTTCGATCAGCCGCAGCAGATCCTCCGGATCGAAGCGCGGCTGCAATATCACATCCGCCCCCGCCCGCACCGACAGCCCCGAATAGGCATTGGGCGCCGAGTGATACAGCGGCCCCGGAATGATCGAGACGATCGCCTCCAATCCCGGATTCAGGATACCACCCAGCAACCCGAATACCGTGCCGATGGTCTTTGCGCTCGCCATCGCCTGCTCCGGCGTCGGCGGCGCGCGCTTCACGCCCTTCGGCCTGCCCGTCGTGCCGCTGGTATAGATCATCGCGCCCGGCGGATCGGCGACTTCCGGCGGCAGCGGCTCGAAGGCGGAAATCCATGTGTCCCAGCCGGTCGCCCCCGCCGGCACGCGGCGCTTGTCCGCGCTCACCTGGAACGCTTCGGCGATTTCCGCCGGCGTCTCCACCACGAACACCGGCACGCCCTCAGGGATCGCCGCGCTCACGCCGGCCAGCAGATCGGCATGGATGACGATCGCCCTGGCCTCGCTATTGCGGAACAGATAATCCGCCTCGTCCTCGGTGTAGTGCCAGTTCACCGGCACCGGATACCCGCCGAGCTGCCCGATCGCCGCCGAGGCTTCAAAGAACGCGAAATCGTTGCGCAGCATGATCGCCACCGCATCGCCCCGCCCGATGCCGAGGCTCTTGAACGCCGCCGCCGCGCGCTGCGCCCGGATGCCGAGTTCGGAATGATCGAGCGTCCGCGCGCCCGAGATCAGCTTCGCCATGTCGTTTCGTCCCATAAGATTTTTATGGGCCGATTGAAGCGGCGATCCGGGGCGGCGTCCAGCACCGCCCCGGTTTAGTCGTTACGCATCCGCACCCAGCCGGTGCTTGCGCGTCAGCCACTCGAAGCGCCAGGTCATCAGCGCCGCCGCCACCAGCAGCGCGAAGGCGAGGCCCGCCCACACGCCCTGGCCCTGCAGGTCGGTCCAGAAGCCCAGCATCACGCAGACCGGGAACCCGATCACCCAATAGGCGATCCCCGCGATCCACATCGGCAGGCGCGTATCCTTCAAACCGCGCAGGCCATAGGCCGCCGCCACCTGCTGCCCGTCCACGAGCTGGAAGATCGCCGCGATCGCCAGATACTGCGCCGCGAACATCGCCGCATGCTGCGAGCGCTCGTCGCTGAGATCGAGATAGATGCCCGCGATCTCATACGGCCAGGTCCACATCACGAACGCGGTCAGCGCCATGAAGACGAAGGCCAGCATCTGCCCGACATGGCCCGCACGCCGCACCGCATGCCAGTCGCCCGCGCCGGCGGCATAGCCGACGCGCACGGTCTGCGCGAAGGCGATGCCCAGCGGCACCTGGAAGGTGAGCGAGGCGACGTTGATCGCGATCTGGTGCCCGGCCAGCTGGTCCGCGCCGAAAAGGCCGACCAGCCACAGCGCCGCGTTGAACACCGCGCCCTCGAAGAACAGCGTCAGCCCGATCGGGAAGCCCAGCATCACGAAGCGCCACACCTTGCCCCAGTCGAAGCGCAGGAAGCGCTCGAACGGACGCACCGCCTTCGTCGCCGGATGCAGCATCACGGCGCCCGCCATGATCGCGGCCGAAACCAGCGTGGCGCAGGTCGTAGCCAGGCCCGAACCGATCACGCCCATCGCCGGGAAGCCGAAATGCCCGAAGATGAAGACCCAGTTGAACAGCGCGTTGACGCCGATCCACAGGAGGGTGATCACCAGCGCGGGCCGCGGCCGGCTGAGCGCCGAGAACAGGTTCCGCATCACCCCGATCAGCAGCATGAAGGGCAGCGCCGGCAGCAGCGCGGTCACATACAGCGCCGCCGTCGCGGAAAGCTCCGGGTTCTGCCCCAGCAGGCCGAACAGCGGCTGCGCGAACAGCAGGATGCCGATCGCCGGCAGCGAGGTCAGGCCCACCGCCCAGAAGCCGGCGCGGAAATCGGCGCGCAGCTGCAGCGTCGTCTCCTCGCGCCGCCGCAGCGGGTCCAGGCCGTAGGGGTCGGCGCCGATGGTCTGGGCCAGCGTCGGCGACAGCGCCGACGACATGCCGAACCCGAACATCATGGGCATGTAGAAAAGCGAAAGCCCCAGCGCGGCGGCGGCCAGCGCATCCGGGCCAAGGCGGCCCAGCATCAGCACGTCGGTCACGCCGATCGCCATGGAGGCGAGCTGGGTCAGCACCAGCGGCCAGGCGAGTTTCAGCGTGGCGAGGGCTTCGCCGGTATAGGTCTGGGGGAGGGAGAGGGCGGGCCGATGGAGGTCGGCCTGATAGGCTTCGGCTGTCATTTTCTTAATGGCGTTCCTGAGGGATCGGATCAGGTCAGGGCCGCCATGTGACAGGCGGCGATCAGGCTGAGCGGGTATCCATCTAGAGGCACGTCCTTCTTGGTTGGGCCTTCGGGAGAGGCCGTTGAAACGAATGGTCGGAGAGAGAGGATTCGAACCTCCGGCCCCTGCTTCCCGAAAGCAGTGCTCTACCAGGCTGAGCTACTCTCCGACGCGAGAGGGGCGGTTCCTAGCCGCGCCTGCCGGCGAAAGCAAGCCGCCTCGTCAGTCGCCGATCACGTTTGCGGTGGCGATGGTGCATTCATACCGCCCCGCCGATTTCTGCGAGCAGGTGCAGCTTCCCCGCCCGTTGCCGCCGGCCCGGGCCTTGGCCTTGTTGCAGGCCTCGCCCTCGCTCGCGCCGGCCGCCGTCACGCCGCGCCCGGCCGCCTGGGGCGCGCCGCTTTCAAAGCTCCGGCCCGCGCCGTCATCCTGCGGGGCCGCCGGAATCAGGGTTTTCACACCGCCGACGCTGACGCAGTCCACATATTCGTCCGGCGTCATCTCCGAGACGGGCTTGTCGCACTTCCCCCCCTCGGCGGCGGCGAGAGAAGGGCTGAGCAGCAAAGCGAGAGCGAAGCCGAAGGCGGTCAGGATACGCATGGCCGGGTCTTTCACGGGTGAGGGGGGCGATTTTAAGGCATGGGCCGCCGGGGCATCAACCGGCCGCTTCAGCCGTCATCCCCCAGATAGGGCGAAACCGACCGCGCCGCGAAATGCTGTCTCAGCGCCCGGTTCAGTTCCGCGCCGAAGAGGATGAGGATGGCGGTGAAATAGAAGAACACCATCGCCGCCGCGATCCCGCCAAGTCCGCCATAGACCGCATCATAGCTCGCGTAATTCGCCAGATACGCCGAGAATCCCGCCGCCAGCGCCAGCCACAAAAGCGTCGTCACCAGCACGCCGGGGATCACGTCATAGAGCCGCCGCCGCCCGCCCGGCAGCCACAGATGGGCGAGGCACAGCGCCACGAACAGCGCCGCGCCCGCCGCGAGATAGCGGGTGAGAATATTGTTCGCGACCGTCCCCGCCGCCTCCTGCGCGTAATCCGGCAGATTGGTCACCACCAGCGTCGAGACGATGGTGAGATAGCCAAGGAACACGGCGAGCGTCACCACCGAGGCGATGACCAGCAGGCTCTCCAGCCGCCGCCTGACGATGTGGCGCTCCTCCTCCGCGTCATAGGCGCGGTTCAATCCGGTCCGCAGCGATTCCACCCCGTTGGAGGCCGACCACAGCGCGATGATCGCGCCGAGGGTGAGAAGCTGCGGCGAGCGGATGGTCAGCGCCTCCGTGAAGGGACGCGAAATCGCCGAGGCGATCTGCTGCGGCAGGGCGTTGAAGACCAGCTGCACCGCCTCGCGCGCCTCGCCCTCGACATGGAAGAAGGCGGCGAAAGCGATCAGGAAGATCAGGAACGGGAACAGCGCCAGCAGCGTCGAGAACGCCATGGAACCGGCGATCTCGATGCCGTCATGCAGCACCAGACGCTGCATCGCGTTCCAGGCGGGCGTGAAGATGCCGAGCGCACGCCGGATACGCACGCGCCATCGCATCGAGACCTGCGGAAGATGTTCGCCGAGGCGCATGGCGTCAGTCTAGCTTGTGCTTCGCCCCGGACGGAAGCGCAGCGGATGCATCCGCCGCGCCAGGAACTCCGAGGCGACCAGCGCCGCCAGCGACAGCAGGATCGACATGATCGTCAGCCGCAGGGCCGCCGCATCGCCGCCGGGCGTCTGGATATAGGCGTAGATCGCGGAAGGGATGGTCTGCGTCTCGCCGGGAATGTTGGAGACGAAGGTGATCGTCGCGCCGAACTCGCCGAGACTGCGCGCGAAGGCCAGCACCGCCCCCGCCACCACGCCGGGCGCCGCCAGCGGCAGCGTCACGCGCAGGAAGGCCCGCACCCGTCCCGCCCCGAGGCTGCGCGCCGCCCGCTCCATCTGCGGATCGACGCTCTCGATGGCGATGCGGATCGCTCTGACCGCCAGCGGAAACGCCATCACCGCCGAAGCGGCCACGGCGCCCGTCCAGCGAAAGGCGAAGACGATCCCGAACCAGTCTTCCAGCCACGCCCCCAGCGGCCCGTTCCGCCCCAGCAGGATCAGCAGCAGATAGCCCGTCACCACCGGCGGCACGACCAGCGGCAGATGCACCAGCGCATCGACCAGCACCTTGCCGGGAAAATTCACCCGCGCCAGCAGCCAGGCCATCAGCACCGCCGGCGGCAGCACCGCGACCGTACACCAGAGGGCCACGCGCAGGCTCAGCCAGATCGCGTCCCACTCCGCCGATGTGAAGGCGTCCATCAACCCCTATTCCTCATGGCCGCCCTTGAGGCGGCCATCCAGCCAGTCCAACGCATCGCTGGATGGCCGGGTCAAGCCCGGCCATGAGGGAGGCTCTCACGCCTCAACTCGCCGGCTTCCCGAATCCCGCCTTCGCGAAAATCGCCGACGCGGCATCGCCTTTCAGGAACGCCAGAAACGCCGCCGCTTCCGGCGAAGCCGTCCTCGTCAGCGCCGCCGGATAGACGATCGTGTCATGCAGCGCCGCCGGGAAGACGCCCACCGTCCTCACCTTCGGCTCCGCCGCCGCGTCCGTCACATAGACGATCCCGAACGCCGCCTCGCCGCGCGCCACCAGCGCCAGCGCCGCACGCACATTCTCGGTCCGCGCCAGTTTCGGCTCGACCGCCTCCCACACCTTCAGCGCGGTCAGCGCCTGCCTGGCATATCTGCCCGCCGGCACCGCATCGGGATCGGCCACCGCGATGCGCCCGTCGCCCGCCGCGCCCGCCAGGTCAAAGCCCTCGCCGATGGTGAGGCTGGCCGCGCTCTCCGCAGGGGCGATCAGCGCGAGTTCATTGGTCAGCAGATCGCTGCGCGTATCGTCCGCGATCAGGCTCTTCCCGGCGAGGTAATCCATCCAGTCCGTGTCGGCCGAAATGAACACCTCCGCCGGCGCCCCTTCCTCGATCTGCTTGGCGAGCGCGTTGGAGCCTGCATAGGCAATGACGATGGCCGTGCCGGTCCCGGCCCGAAAGGCCTCCGCCGCCTCGTCCAGCGGACCTTTCAGGCTTGCCGCTGCAAAGACGATGGGGCCATCCGCCGCGACGGCCGGGCTGGCCACCATGAAGGCGGCCGCGACAAGAGCGATCAGGAATTTCATGGGAGTCTCTCGGCTTGCCGTCATATATGGCGGGATATAGCGTTCCATCATGCCCTCGCTCTCCATCAGAGTCGATATCGCCCCCGGCGCCTCCATCGGCCCCGGCAAGGCGCGCCTTCTGGAAGCCATTCGCGACACCGGCTCCATCTCCGCCGCCGCGCGCGCGATGGACATGTCCTATCGCCGCGCCTGGCTGCTGGTGGACGATCTGCGCGCCGTGTTCGGCGAGCCGCTGGTCGAAACCGCTGCCGGCGGCGCGAAAGGGGGCGGCGCATCGCTCACCCCGCGCGGCGCGCGCGTGCTCACCGCCTTCCGCACCATGGAGCGCGCCGCTGCGAAAGCCGCCGCGCGCGCCGTCACCGCCATGACGAGGACGACATGAAATACCTTGCCGCCGCCCTGCTCCTCATCGGCGCCGCCCACGCCGAAACCACAGCGCCCTGCACCGGCTTCCAGTGGCCGATGGCGCGCGAAATCGCCGCCGCCGAATCCGCGCCCGCTGACGCCACCGCCTCAGGCGCCACGCTCGAGGCCTGGCCCGACGGTGCGATCCGCTTGAGCCTCTCCACCGCCGAGGTCGTTTTCCCTGTAAGGCCCGAACGCGACCCCAAACCGGGCACGGGGAGCGGCACCATCACCCTGCCCGCCCCGTCCGCTCCCGGCACCTGGCAGGTGTCGCTCAGCGGCAAAGCGTGGGTCGACGTCGTGCAGGACGGCAAGGCGTTGAAGTCCGGCGCTCACACCTCTGACAAGACCTGCGGCGTCCTTCACAAATCGGTCCGCTTCGATCTCGTTGCCGCGCCCGTCACCTTGCAGATCAGCGGCGCGGATGCGACGAGCATCGTGATCACAATCATGCCGGCGAGCGACTAGGCTCCCGCGCGCGGAGCACGCATGGCCAACAAGATCGGGATTCTCTCGCCGCTTCTCGCCGGCCTCGGCCGCATCTTCGGGCCGTCTTTCGAGGTCGTGAACCGTGGCGATTTCGCCAGCGACCGCGCCATGGCCGAGGCTCACCCCGATATCCGGGCCCTCGTCGTCATCGGCGGCGAGAAGCTGGAGCATTCGACCGTCGAGGCCTTTCCCAACCTCAAGCTCATCGCCTGCTACGGCGTCGGCTTTGACGGCGTCGACGCCCGGCACGCCCGCGCGCGCGGCGTCGAGGTCACCAACTGCCCCAACGTGAACAACGAGGATGTCGCCGACCACGCCATCGGCATCTGGATCGCCCTGGTTCGCAACATCGTCACAGGTCATCAGCTTGTACTGAACGGCGGCTGGACGCATGGCTTCCGCGGCACGTTCGGACCGTCGCTGCGCCAGATGAAATGCGGCATCGCCGGCTTCGGCGCGATCGGCCAGTCCATCGCCCGCCGCCTCCCCGGCTTCGGCGTCACCGGGATCCAGTGGTGGGGTCCGAACCCCAAGCCCGGGATCGCCCTCCCCCGCGCCGAAAGCCTCAAGGCCCTCGCGGAATGGTCGGATGTCCTCTTCGTCGCCGCCCGCGCCGACGACACCAGCCGCAACATGGTCACGGCGGATATCCTCACCGCCCTCGGCCCGCAGGGCTATCTCGTCAACATCACGCGCGGCTTCACCGTGGACGAGGACGCCCTCATCGCCGCCCTCAAGGCGAAAGCCATCGCCGGGGCGGCGCTCGATGTCTTCGTTGAGGAACCCACCCCGCCGGCACGCTGGCAAGGCGTCCCCAACATCGTCCTCACGCCCCATATCGGCGGCGCGGGGCGCGGCGCGGCCGAGGCGCAGACCCGCCTCGTCCTTGAAAACCTCAACGCCTTCTTCGCCGGCCAGCCCGTCAGGACGCCCGTCCCGGCCTGACCCTGTCTTTTCAGGGGAGCGCGCGCCCCGGCGCTTTCGGGCACACTTCGCCCATGCGCCGCCTGCTGTTCCTGCTGACATCGCTTCTGCCGCTCGCCCTGCCAGCGGGCGCGCAGGGCGCCGGCTACGGCGCCATCCGCCTCGACAACCAGTCCGGCTACGAGATCGACCTCTATGTCGACAACGTTCAGACCTGCCGCGCCGCGCCCTGGAGCTATTGCGACACCCAGGCGACGGTTGGCGGCCACTACGTCCACGGTCAGACCGTCGAGGCCACGCCGCAGCAATCGAATTACGAACTGATCCAGGTCGAGGACGGCGCCCTCACCACATGGACCCTGAAGGGCGGCACGCCGCCGGCGCCCACGCCAGCGCCAGCCCCGACGCCGCAACTGACCGGCTACGGCTCCGTCCGCTTCGAGAACCAGACCGTCTTCGACGTCGATTTCTACATCGACGGTTCCTATGCCTGCCGCGCGTCGTCCAACAATTACTGCACGGCGCAGGCCAGCGTCGGCACGCACTATCTTTCGGGCAAGACGGTCGAAACGCCGCCGCGCGAGGCCGCCGCCGAAGCCGTCACCATCATCGACGGCGGCACGTCCACCTATTACGTGAAGGGCGGCGGCCCGGCGAAGACCGGCTACGGCACGGTCGAGTTCCGCAACAACACCGCCTTCCAGGCCGATTTCTATCTCGACGGCGTCTATGCCTGCCGCGCCTATCCGGCCAGCACCTGCACCATGCAGGCGAGCGTCGGCATGCACCAGGCCACCGGCCGGACGGTCGAGGACAAGCCGCGCAGCGCCAACGGCGTCGCGCTGGAGGTCAGGGACGGCCAGCTCTCCTACTATGAGATGACCGGCGCCGGCGCGCCGGGCGATGTCAACGCGGCCCCTGCCGCCGACTCGGGCGGCGATGCCGGCCCGCCGCCCGCCCAACCGGCCCTCGATGGCGGCAGCGGCGGCCGTCCCACGCCACAGCCACAGCCACAGCCCCAACCCCGGGCCCAGCCGCAACCTCAACCTGCGCCGGAAGCGCTGCGCTATGGCAGCATCGTCTTCGACAACCAGACGGCGCTCGCGATCGATTTCTACATCGACAATGTCTATGCCTGCCGCACCGCGCCCGGCGGCCATTGCGAGTTCCCTGCGATCTCCGGCCGCCGCAACGTCGCCGGCGTCACGCGCGAGGCCGCGCCCCGCCGCATCGACGGCATCGCCGATGTCCCCGAAGGCCGCTCCACCACCTTCGGCGTCGTTGGCCAGGGCGCCGACGCATTGCCGCCACGCTGACGCAACGCCAACCCGCTACGCACTTTTGTTCTTGGCGGCGGCACGGCCATCCGCGACAAAGCGGACATGACGCAATCGCCATCCTTCATCCTCGATCGCTCGCTGCAGCTTGAGCTTCTTGCCGATGGCCGCTGGCGCGGGGCGACCAGCATCGACTACGCCAACCGCGTCGGTCCCTATGGCGGCTGGATCGCCGCGCTGCTGATGAAGGCGATCCTCGAACAGAAGCCGCTGGGCGAGCCGCTCTCGCTCACCGTCACCTTTCTCGGCGGCTGCCAGGACGGACCGCTCGACGGCAGCACGCGCCTCCTTCGCCGCAGCCGCTCCAACGAACACTGGACGGCCGAGTTCGCCGATCAGACCGGCACGCTCGTCGCGCACGGCGTCGCGACCTTCGGCGCCCGCCGCCCCACGGTCGAGATCGGCCTGCCCGCCGCGCCCGAACCGGCCATCGGCCCGGACGAAGCGCCCAAGCGCCCCGATTTCGGCAATACCGGCCCCGGCTTCTTCCGCAGCTACGACTACCGCCAGTTCGTCGGCAAACCCTTCCGCGTCAACGAGACGGCGAAGAGCCGCGGCTGGCTGAAGGACGCCGACGGCCGCCCGCTCGACTACATCTCGCTCGCCGCCGCCGCCGACGCGCCGATGCCGCGCGTGTTCCTGAAGTCGACATCGCCGACGCCCATCGCGACCATGACCATGTCGGTCTATTTCCACGCGACGCCGGAAGCGCTGGCCGAGGCCGGCGGCGACTACATCCTCATCGACAGCGACATGCGCATCGGCCGCGCCGGCTTCCACGACCAGACGGCCGTGCTGTGGACGGCCTCGGGCAAGCTGCTCGCCACCACCGAACAGATCGTCTGGTACAATCTGAAACCGGACGCTTAAGAAAACCTAGGCCGCGCGCGCGCCCGCGCTGTGCCAGCGCGCCGAGGGAAGGCGCAGACGCACAATGGTGCCCTCGCCTTCCACGCTCTCGAACGTGACGCGGCCGTTCATCGCCGCCATCAGCCCGCGCACGATGGAAAGCCCCAGGCCCGTGCCGCCGCCATTGGCCGCCTGGTTCTCCGACACCTGATAGAAGGGCGTGCCGAGCAGAGGCAGCTTGTCGGCCGCGACGCCCGCGCCGGTATCCGCCACGGTGATCTCCACCACGCCGTCCAGCCGCTTCTCCGCCCAGCTGATCGTCACCCGCCCGTTCGGCGGCGTGAATTTCAGCGCATTCGAAATCAGGTTGATGAGGCACTGGCGCAAGGCCGTCGCATCGGCCAGCGCCTCCACCCACAGATGCTCGCGCTTGACCGTCAGGTTGACGCCGCGCGCCATCGCCAGCCCTTCCAGCATGCGGGCCGCCTCGCGCGACGCCGAATCCACCGGACACGGCGCCAGCGTCACCTGGTGCTTGCCCGCCTCGATGCGCGCGAAGGACAGGATGTCGTTGATGACGCTCAGCAGATGCTCGCCGGAGGAGAGAATGTCGGCGGAGTATTCCTTGTATTTCGGCACGCTGTGCGGACCGAACGCCTCGTTCGTCATGATCTCGGAAAACCCGATGATCGCGTTCAGCGGCGTCCGCAGTTCATGGCTCATATTCGCGATGAACGAGGATTTGGCCGAGTTCGCGGCCTCCGCCGCCTTCGCCGACACCGACACCTGCACCAGGCGGTGGATCAGGCTGCGCCAGCGGAGCGACAGGAACGCGAGCGCAAGGCACATCGCGGCCAGCAGGCCGGCGGCCCAGGGCCAATAGCCCGTCAGGAACCCGCCCAGCTGCGAAGGCACCGTCCAGGCGAGATGGCCGATCCTGCGGTCGTCAATATCGGTCAGCGGCACCGAGGCCGACGCGCCGTCCGGCGCCGCGCCGGGCGCGAATGAAATATCGCCGATGCCGAAATCTTCCGACAGCATCGGGAAGGTGGATTGCGCGACGGGCGTCAGCGCGATGAACACGTTGCGCGGGCGGCGCGGATCGGCGCGCAGCGCTTCGTCCACCGGCGCGATCACCGCCGCCGCGACGATATAGGGTTTGCCTTTGATGACCGCGAAGGCCGAGGTCGCATTCGAACCGTCGCGTTCCGGCATCGCCAGCGCGGCGCGGCGCATCCGGGCGATGGTCGAATCCATGGCCGTGTGGGTCGCCGCCGACTGGCCGTCGGCGCTCCAGCCATACAGCGTCTGGCCGCGCTCGTTGAAGATGAAGGTCGCGCTGGCGCCCCAGCTGTCCTGGGCCGAGGGACCGAGATTGTCCTCGCCCCAGCTCTCCGCATGGCCGTCGCGCGCCGCCAGATAGAACTCGTCCCACCAGGCATAGTCGCCCGCGAAGCTCGCCTGCCGCAGGCGCACCCGCTTCAGCACCGACGAAACGGACTGGCTCTGCGCGGTGCGCTGCTTGTCGTCCAGCGTGTCGCCGATCCGCCCGATCAGGACGCCGTTCAGCGCGGCGGCGAGAAGCAGCAACAGCGCCACCGGCACCAGAACCTGGCGCAGGAGGCCGTGTCGTTCTCGTGAGGCTGCGACAGTAGCGGGTGACATGGGTCCGGTTTCCAGCATGGAAACCTAACCCGCGCCGCTTAAAGTCCCGCGAAGAGACCCTAATGCTGCGGTAACCACCGTAAGGGCCTGAAACGCAAAAAGGGGCCGGGGTTTCCCCCGGCCCCTTCTGCGGCTCAGCCTGTCGCGACGCGCTCCCGGGCGACGATCCAGCGGACGATCGCCTCGGAGAAACCGTCGACGCGCAGCCACGGCCCGGACCCGACGCCGTTCCTGTAGGACGCGACGTTGATCATGTAGCCGACGCCCTTGGGCGAAGGCACCTTGTCCTGGCTCTGCTCGTCGGTGAAGACGATCAGGCGGCGGTCCTTGCGGTCCACCTCCGTCACCGCCGCACCCAGCAGCGTACCGTTCGGCACCTGCGAGCTCAGCATCGCATCGCGCAGTGCGAACCCGCGTCGCGGCGCGACCTTCACCGTCTTGTTCGAGAAGGTGAAGATCTCGACATCCTCGCAGATCTCGCGCGCGAGGATCGCCAGTCCGCACGCGGCCTGCAGGCGCGTCATCTCCGACCGCGCCGAAAGCGGCGCGAACATCGACGGCGACACGTCGATCAGCAGCGTCGTCTTGCCGCCGAGGCGCTCAAGGCCCTCGATCGACTTGAACATCGCCGCCTCCAGCTGCGGCTCAAGGTCCGGCGCGTAATGCGCCGCCGTGATGAAACGGTAGGGCAGCACCCGGTCCGTCTTCATCGCATCCAGCGCCGCGCCGATCGCCGCCTTCTCCACGCCCGCATGCAGCATGCCGCGCAGGTTACGCAGGAGCGCCAGCGCGCCGAGCTTTCGCTCCGCGATCAGCCGCTCGAACGTCTCCTTCTTGGCCTTGCCGCCCGAGAGCGCGACCTCCCAGGTATCGGGCGCCGCCAGCGTCCCGTCGACGAGCTGCTTCCACACCGCGGCCTGCTCCGCCGTTTCCGGCTTCGCGTGGGTGAGGAACAGCACGTCGCGCAGGCGCACCGGCCCGTCGCGGTCGTACTTGGCGAGCTGGTAGGCATCGAACTTCACCAACGCACGCGCCAGGCCCTTCTTCACCTGGGCCGGCAGGGCGCGCTTCTTGCGCTGCTGCAGCGGCCCGAGCGCATCGGCCCAGTAGATCGCCAAGAACTCCGTCAGCTCGTCAGGACGCTGGATGACGCGCGCCAGCGTCGCCGCGACAAGCAGCTTGTGCTTCTCGTGGCGCGCCATCTCACGCACGAGGAACAGCGGCGCATGGCGCAGCTTCATGTCCTCGCGCGCCTCGATGGCGAGCCTGGCGACGATGTCCGGATCGACCAGCGGCACGAGCGCCGCAAGGCGCTCGGCGATGGCGACGCCGTCCTCGTAGAACTGGTCCTCCCACAGGAGGCAGTTCAGCAGCGTGCGCCGCAGCTGCGCTTCGGGCATGAAACGCGGCCCCTTCTGTCGGTGGAAGTTCAGGGCAGCGACGATTTTGTTCAGCTTGGCCATCTTGAGCCTCCTTTGTGAGCTGACGGTTGAAAGAAAAGTCCGGCGGGGAACAGGCGATGTCTGAAACGGCGTGCGCGGTCTCAACCCCGCACACGCCACGCGCTCTACCGCTGAGCTACGGTCTGAAAGATCAGACCGGCGGGAGTCGAACCCGCGACCGCGTCGGTGATAACGAAGAAACAGTCATCTTCACCACCGCCGGATTGTTGAAGTCCCCCAGGGAACAGGCGATTGCCGAGACGGTGCCTGCGCACCCCTTCTTGCTCTATCCGTTGAGCTACAGCCTTGCGGCCGGCGGGAGTTGAACCCGCATCGAGAAGTCCCGAAGAAACGGCGATCTTCACCACTGGGAGAATTGGAAGCGCTGCGGGGAACATTCGCTCCCGGTCGGGCTCGGCATACGCCTGCAGATTTCCGGTCTGCGCGCCCGGGGCGGAGGAAGTAACCGGTGGCTTCACCACCGCAGCAGGTTGAGGCATCGCGGGGAACGTTCGGCGGCCGAGCCGGGCCTTGCGGCCCACCGGGATTCGAACCCGTCTGCCGGCTTTCACCGGCAGTTCACCCAAACGAAGAAACGGCCACCTTCACCACCGCGATGAAAGTTTGAAGAGAGGTCCGGCGGGGAACGATTAAGACCTGTGCGGCTTGCGCCGGTCGTGCTCCTCTGTGGAGCGGCCCTCCGGTCCGCGAAACCGGATGCGGGTCATTTCACCCCCGCTAACGAAGAAGCAGATCTCTTCACCACCGCCGATGAACGAAAACCGGGGGAACAGGCGGAGGCGGGAGCGCCCTCCATGGGAGAGCTATCGTTTCACAGACGAGGAACCCGCTTCCTTCACCACCCGGCGAAAAACATTTGTGTTGTCGCGGCCACGGGAACGCGCGGCCGCCATAGCGGGCCATATCTGCCCGCCCCGCCATCGGTGGACGCGATGCCACGGCATCGCCCGTTCCCTCCGGCGGGCCCCGCGCTTGCTCAGGACGCTCAAAGCGGCCCTGCAGGATCCGGGTCTCCTGTGCCGGTCGCCCGGCGGCTTGCTGGTAAGGCGCGGAAGGGTCTGGAAAAACAAAACCCTCCAAGGCAGCGCCTCAGAGGGTTCACCGTGACCGGTGCTGGCGATGACGCTTAGATCATCGCCCCCTCATGAGCGCGCACGCGCAGGACTGCGCAGCCAAAATCATTTGGCTCCATCGTCCTTGATTGTTTGACCGATATCAGTTGCACGTCACGCACTCACAATTCTCGCGCGGACCATCCGCGTGAGGGCGCGGCTTTTGATCCTGTCGCAGCGCGAAGTCAACACACACCGATCGGAAAAATCGCAGGCGGAGACGAAACGTCGCAGCGCGCGCGTTCAGCCGCTCGCGAGTGGCGGCAGGTTGATCAGCCCGCCCAGAACCATGGCGATCAGCGTCGCGTGGGCGATGAAGATCAGCCGCGTCACCGCGCGGAAGCTGCGCTTGCGCGTCTTGTGGCGGAAGACGTGCTGGGCGAACAACCCGCCCGCGATGCCGAAAAACGCGTCGGCGAAGTGCAGCATGTTCTCGCTGACCCGCTGGCGCTGTTCGCGCGCGAACAGCTTGTCCAGCCAGTAGGCGATGCCCGACCCCAGCGTCATCACGAAGTAGAGCGCCGGGAACCACAACGGCGCGGCGTCGATCTCATAGGCGATCGTCGCGCCCACCAGGATCGCCACCGCCGCCAGCAGGCGCGACACGTCCAGCATGCTGGGACGCTGCGCCTTGCGCTTGGGCGGCGGCGGCGCACCGGCGATCTCGGCATCCATCGCCGCGGGTCCGCCGTCGCGCCCTTCGCCCAGGGTGAAGCGCACGATATCGCCCGCCATCGGCCGTTGATGCTTCGCGCGCAGGAACTTCACATGCATGAAGACGGGCGCGGTCAGGCCCTCGGCCTCGATGAAGCCGAAGCCGCGCGCGTCGTCCCACGAGACGAGATGGCCCTGATAGCGTTGTTCCGGATCAGCCATTTCCTGCTGCATAGCCAATGCGGCGATTGGCGTTGATGGGGCCGCTGGCGCCGCCGCGCCGGGGCGCTATGCTGCGCCCATCGCCATACAAGAACGCATGAGGAAACACATGGATTTCGCAGTTCCCGGGCATATCAAGACCCTGCTCGGCGAGATGGACGCCTTCATCGAGGCCGAGATCAAACCGCTGCAGGCTCAGGACGACAACGAGCGCTTTTTCGACCACCGCCGCGAACACGCCCGCACCGACTGGGACAATGGCGGCATGCCGCGCCATGAATGGGAGGCGCTGCTGCGCGAAATGCGCAAGCGCGCCGACAAGGCGGGGTTCCTGCGCCTCGCGCTGCCGGAGGAATATGGCGGCCGCAATATCGGCAATCTCGCCATGGCGATCATCCGCGAGCATCTGGCGAAAAAAGGCCTCGGCCTCTTCAACGATCTGCAGAACGAAAGCTCCATCGTCGGGAACTTTCCCCAGATCCTGATGTTCCGCGATTTCGGCACCGAAAAGCAGAAGGAGGAATGGATCAAGGGCGCGCTCGCCGGCACGCACCGCGCCGCCTTCGGCCTCACCGAACCGGCCCATGGCTCCGACGCCACCTGGATGGAAACCACGGCGGTGCGCGACGGCGACGAGTGGGTCATCAACGGCGCGAAGATGTGGAACACCGGCGTCCATGTCGCCAGCCACGACATGGTCTTCTGCCGCACCTCCGGCAAGCCGGGCGATGCGAAGGGCATCTCGTGCCTGCTGGTGCCGATGGATGCGCCGGGCGTGAAGGTCGAGTTCTACTACTGGACCTTCAACATGCCGACCGACCACGCCCATGTGACGTTCAAGGACGTGCGCGTGCCCGCCGACGCGCTGTTCGGCCCGCCGGAAGACGGCCTCCGCCTCGCGCGCCATTTCGTACATGAGAACCGCATCCGCCAGGCCGCCTCGTCGCTCGGCGCCGGCGTCTACTGCCTCAACGAGGCGATCGACTACGCCAATGTCCGCGCGCCCTTCGGCAAGAAGCTGTCCACCAACCAGGCGATCCAGTTCCCTACGGTCGAGCTGATGACCCAGGCCGAAATGCTCCGCCTCCTCATCCAGAAGACGGCGTGGGAAATGGACCAGATGACCGGGCCGGAAATCCAGGTCCAGCTCTCCGACAAGGTCTCGATGTGCAATTACTGGGCGAACCGCTTCTGCTGCGAGGCGGCCGACTGGGCGATGCAGGTGCATGGCGGCATGGGCTATTCGCGGCACAAGCCGTTCGAGCACATCTACCGCCATCACCGCCGCTACCGCATCACCGAAGGCTCCGAACAGATCCAGATGCGCAACGTCGCCGGACACATGTTCGGCTTCCTCGGCAAGAACGCAAAAAGCCGCGATCACTGACGGGGGCCAGGGTCATCCATGACGCCGCAAACGGTGCCGTATCTCGTCGCACCGCTTGTGGTGCTGATCCTCATTTTCCGGCTGCGGCGCATGAGCGGCAGCCGGCGCCTGCGTCTGGAATATCTCTGGGTCATGCCGGCGCTGCTCATCGCAGGCGCCGGCTTTCTTCTCTGGCGCATGCCGCCGGAAGGCATCGAGTGGGCCTGGCTGGCGCTGGCCGGCACGATCGGCGCGATCGTCGGCTGGTATCGCGCCAAGACGATGCGCATCACCGTCGATCCCGAAACCCACGCGCTGAATCAGCAAAGCTCGCCCGCCGCCCTCATCTTCATCGTCGTCCTCATCGCCGTGCGGTTTGGGCTGCGCACGCTGATGAACGAAGAGGCCGAGGCCTGGCACCTCAGCGCCCTCTTCATCTCAGGCCTCTTCATGTTCTTCGTGGTCGGCATGCTGGTCGCCTCGCGCATCGAGATGACGCTTCGCGCCCGCGCGCTGCTGGCCGAAGCGAAAGCGCGGCCTAGAGATACCTGACGCTCACGCCCGCCTCGTCCCTGACGATCCGGGCGTCGACGTCGTACAGCGCCTTCAGCAGCGCGGCATCCACATCCACCGCCGCCACATCGGCCAGAATTTGGCCGTCGCGCAGCGCGATCACCCGGTCGGCATGGCTCAGCGCCAGCGTCAGATCGTGCACCGCCGCGATCACGCTCTTGCCCGCCGCTGCGCGCGCTTTCAGCCGCACCATCGCGTCCAGCGCATGGCGCGGGTCCAGCCCCGCCGTCGGCTCATCCACCAGCAGCAGCGCCGGATCGCCGACGATCGCCCGCGCCAGCATCGCGCGCGCCAGTTCGCCGCCCGACAGCGTCGTCGCCGCCTGATCCTTCAGCGCGATCAGATCGCACGCCTCCAGCGCGCGCTTGACCTTCGCCGCCTCGTCCGGCGCCACATCGCCGAAGAAGGGCAGCTGCGGCGTCAGCCCCAGCGCCACCAGCCGCTCCACGCTGATCGGCCATTCGGCGCGCGGGCTTTGCGGCAGATAGGCGCGCGCCCGCGCCAGCGCCTTCTGCGAAATCCGCGCGAGAGGTTGCCCGTCCAGCGACACGCTGCCCGCATCCGGCTTCAACAGCCCGGCCAGCACCGCCATCAGCGTCGACTTGCCCGCGCCGTTCGGCCCGATCACCACCGTGAAGCTTCCCGGCGCGAACGACGCCGAAACCCCCGCCAGCACGCGTCTGGCGCCGCGCGTCACCGCGATCCCCGATGCGACCAGGCCGCTCATGGCGCGCGCTTCCGCATCGACAGCACCAGCCACAGGAAGAACGGCGCGCCGATGATCGAGGTGATGACGCCCAGCTTGATCTCGGTGTTGTACGAGACGAGCCGCGAACCGACATCCGCCGCGAGCAGCAGCACCGCCCCCAGCAGCGCCGAGGGCGGCAGCACGCGCCCCGGCCGGTAGCCGACGAAGGGCCGCACCAGATGCGGCGCCACCAGCCCGACGAAGCCGACCGCGCCCGTCACCGCCGTCGCCGCACCGACCGCCAGCGCCGTCCCGGCCAGCGCCATCAGCCGCACGCGTTTCAGATTGACGCCCAGGCTCTCCGCCTGCGCCTCGCCCAGCGCCAGCGCATCCAGCGACGGCGCCGTCAGGAACAACAGGCCGCATCCCGCCAGCATGAACGGCACGCCCAGCCAGACATGATCCCAGGTCCGGTCGGCCAACGATCCCAGCAGCCAGGTCGTGATCTCGAACGCCGCGTAGGGATTGGGCGCGAGGTTCAGCGCCAGCGCCAGGCCCGCCGCCGCCACCGACGACACCGCCGCACCTGCAAGGATCAGCGCCAGCGTGCCGCCGCTGCGCGACAGCGAGAAGGCCAGCGCCGCCGCGATGAACCCGCCCACCAATCCCAGCAGCGGAGTCGCCAGCGCAAAGCTCGCCGTCAGCCCGTAATATATCGCGACCACCGCACCCAGCGCCGCGCCCGTCGAAACGCCCAGCAGCCCCGCCTCGGCCAGCGGATTGCGCAGCAGCCCCTGCAGCACCGCGCCCGAAAGCCCCAGCGATGCGCCCACGCATACCGCGAGGATCAGCCGCGGCAGGCGCAGTTCGCCGACGATCAGCCCGGCCAGTGTCGCATCCGGCGACAGCAGGCCCTCGATCACCTCATTCGGCGGCAGCCACACACGCCCTGCCAGCAGCGAGGCCAGCGCCCCGGCCAGCAGCACGGCGAACAGAACGGCATTGAGGACACGCCCGTTCATGGCACACCGAAGGGCGGCGTATCGAGGCCCTTCGCCTTAAGCGCCGCGAAGGCCGCCGCCAGCAAGCTCACCGCCTCCGCCGAATAGGTCGTACCGCACACATAGGCCCATTGCGGCACCGTCACGGTGCGCTCGGCATAGAAGCGCCGCGCCAGCGGGTGCGTCTCCGCCTCGCGCCTGAGGCCCGGCTCGTCCGGCGTCGGCACGCCCTGCACCAGCGCATCCGGGGCGGTCATCAGCACAGCTTCGGCGTCGAACTCGGCATACTGGTTGACGCCGCCCTCCGCCGCGACATTCACCGCCCCGGCTGCAGTCAGCAGCTCGTGATACAGCGTCCCCGCGCCCGGCGCATAGCCGCCGCCATCCCACGCCGCGACACGCAGACGCGTCGGCGCCTGCGCCGCTGCGGCCAGCCGCGCCTCCATCCCGGCGATCAGCGTCTCGGCCTTCGCCTCCTCGCCCAGCACGGCGGCCATCTCCCGCGTCACGCGCGCGATGGCCTCGAAATTTTCCGGCGTCTCCACCTCATAGACGGGAATGCCCAGCCGCCGCAGCAGCCGCTTCAACGCGCCCGTCGTGAAGACGCCCGTGACGACGAGGTCGGGCCGCTCGGCCAGCACCTCCTCCGCCACGCCGAAATTCGCGCCCACCCGCATCGCCGCCTCCGCCATGCGCGAGGTCAGCGGATCGCGCGTCAGCCAGGTCACGGAGGTGATCCGCTCCGGCGGCAACAGCGCCAGCACGATCTGGTCCGTGCATTGGTTCAGCGACATCACCCGCATTGGATGCGGCGGCAGCGCGGCCGCCTTTGCATCGCCGGCCGCAGACGGCCCGGCCGAGAGCCCCGCGCCGCCGGCGATCACGCCGGCGACGATAAGACCGAGGCCGAGCGCCCGCATGGATCAGAACCCAGCCTTGATGCCGGCGTAGAAAGCCCGGCCCGGCGTCGCGAAGGTATAGACCTCCTCATACGTCGCGTCGGTCAGGTTCTCGACACGGGCATAGGCGCGCACGCTGTCGCTGATCCGCACATCGCCGCCCAGATTGACCAGCGTGAAGCTGTCCAGCACCGCCGGATAAGGCCCGAAATTCGTGAAGTTCGAATCCGTCATCCGCCCGTTGTAGCGCACGGTCAGCGTTGCGCTCCACGCATCGCCGTCAGCCAGATAGGACAGGTTCAGGCTGCCCGAATGCTCCGGACGCCGCGCCTCTTCGATGCCGTTCTGCTTCGCGTCCAGCCAGGTGTAGCTCGCGAACACCCGCCAGTTGGCGTCGATCAGCGCCTGCACCGAAACCTCGACGCCCTGCTGCTCGCTGTCGGTCGCCAGATTGACCGGCGTCGAGGGGAAACCGACCGTCGCGATCTCGTCTTCCAGCGTATTGCTGAAATAGGTCACGTCGATCTTCGCATCGCCGTTCAGGAAGGTCTGCTCGACGCCTGCTTCCCAGCCGACCGACCGCTCCGCCTTCAGGTCCGGATTGCTGATGAAGAAAGACGGGAAGAACCCCCACAACTCGAACACGCCGGGCGCCTTGATGCCGCTGCCGCCCGCCGCGTGCAGGCGCGTGCCGCCGGCGAACGCATAGCTCGCCTGCACGCGCCAGGTCGTCGCATTGCGGAAAATGTCGTTCTCGTCGTAACGCACCGAAGCGCCGAAGCCGAACGCATCGCCGGCCAGCAGATCGTACGAGGCGACGAAGCCGGTATTGTCCAGCGTCCGCTTCTCCACCACATCGCCGGAATAATATGGCGTCGTGTTGCGGAACGTCTCGCGCTTCCAGTCGATCGCGCCGGTGACGGTGTGCTTCAGGTCGTCCGTCCCGAAGGCATAGGCCGTCACATACGACGCCTTCACCCGGCTGCCCTTGAACGAATAATCCTGCGCGCCGAACTGATAGGTATCGCGCTCGCTGTCCACGCCCTGCAGGTTCAGCGAATGCGTCCACGCGCCGTCCAGCAGCGCGTAGTCCACGCCAGCCAGGCCGTAGAACGCCTTGTTCTGATAGGTGCCGTCGCCATCGACGACGAAGCCGTTGAGCGGATCGGCCGGCGCGTAGAGCTGCGGATTGCTGTCCGCCTCGGTGCGCGAATAACGCCCGATCAGGCGCAGCGTCAGCCGCTCGCTCGCCTCATAGACAAACCGCCCGGCGAGCGAGAGATTCTTGCCCCCCACGTCGCGCGATCCGAACCGTGCCGTCGGCGTGCCTTCGGTGGAGTTGTAGGCGGCGCTCAGCGCGTAATCCAAACCGCCCTCATAGCCGCCGAAGCGCAGCGCGCTGTCGAAGGATGAGAACGACCCGCCCTCGATGCGGCCCCTGAGGCCCGGCGCCTCGCGGCCCGACGCCGTGCGATACGAGATCACGCCGCCGATCGCGTCCGATCCGTACAGCGCGCTCTGCTGCCCGCGCAGCACCTCGATGCTCGCCACGTCGTCGGCGATCAGCGTCGCGAAATCGAACTCGCCCTGATACGGATCGCTCGCCTCAATGCCGTCGATCAGCACCAGCGTGTGATTGGCCTCCGAGCCGCGCAGGCGAATCTGCGTGATGCCGCCGGCGCCGCCCGAACGGTTCACGGCCACGCCGGGAATATCGCGCAGGATGTCGGAGACGATGCGCGTCTGGCGCAGGTTCAGGTCTTCGGCCGAAACGAATGTCGCCGAGCCGCCATATTGCTTCTTCGGCACCGGCCTGGCGCGGCTGGCGGTGACCACCACTTCCTCGTCGGACTTCGTCTCTTCCGCCATCGCGTTGAACGCGAGCGCGGCCGACAAGGCGATGAAGGAAGCGGAACATAAAACGGACTTACGCATGCGGGATATCCCCTCAGGGCGTCTGAACGACCTGACGAGGGCCTCCGCTGATGCGGCCAAAGCCTGCGCAGACGGACGCCTTCGCGCCCACGCCGGCCCCGGTGCGGCCCTCGCCGCTCGTCGCTCAGACGGAATCCCGCGCCCAGGCTCCTCTGGCCCAGGGCAAAGAGCGACCCGCACTGGCCGGTCTCCTGGCTCACGGGTCATCGCGCGATACGCGGCCTTCCCAGGATTGCTCCCAGTGGCTGCGACCCATCAGGGTCACAAGGCGTATCGCACTCGCCGCTCACAGTTGCAGGGACAGCCGCAGGATCGAAGGAAGCCCTTCTCACTGCTGTTCCCGTAAAGCCTTCTTAAGGCACCGGTGCGAAATCATGCGGATGCGAACACCCGCGCCGCGCTCTCTACGCTTTGCCCGGGGCCGCGCCAAGAGCCTTCAATGCGGCTGACGCGGCGGCATGCGCCGTCGCGAAACACGCCTGCAGCAGATACCCGCCGGTCGGCGCCTCCCAGACCAGCATCTCGCCCACGGCATAGACGCCGGGCAGCCGCCTCAGTTGAAACCCGTCATCCAGTTCAGCGCGCGCAATCCCGCCCGCGCTCGAAATCGCCCGCAACAGGCCCTGCATCCCGGTCAGCGTCACCGGCACGGCTTTGATCGACGCCGCCAACGCCCCCGCGTCACGCGGCAAAACCCCCGCCTCGCGCATCAAATTCGCCGCCACTGGCGACAGACCCGCCGCCTTGCGCAGCACATTCGACACGCTCTGCCCCGCTCCGGCCTTCTCCAGCCGCGCCGTCAACGCCGCAAGGCTCACCTCCGGCCGCAGATCGATCGTCATCGCCGCCGTCCCGTCCCGCGCGATCCCCTCGCGCAGGTCCGCCGACAGCGCATAGACCGCCCCGCCTTCCAGGCCATAGCGCGTCACCATCGCCTCGCCGCGCTGCACGCGGTCGCCGAACCGCAGCGCCACGCCTTTCAGCGGCTCGCCCGCGAATCTCTGTGCGAAGACATCGCTCCACGCCACATCGAAACCGGCATTCGCCGCCCGGAAGGGCGTCACCGCGACACCCCGCGCCCGCAACAGCTCCGCCCAGCCGCCATCCGAGCCGAGCCGCGGCCAGCTCGCCCCGCCCAGCGCCAGCACCGTCACATCCGCCCTGACCGCCTCGCCCCCGGAAAGACGCAGCGCGCCGTCGCCGTCCCAGCCCTGCCAGTCCACGCCCAGACGCAGCTCGACCCCGAGATCGCCCAACCGCTTCAGCCAGGCGCGCAGCAAGGGCGAGGCCTTCATCGCCTTCGGGAACACCCGCCCCGAACTGCCGACGAACAGCGGAACGCCCAGCCCCTCCGCCCAGCCGCGCAGCGCATCCGGCGAAAAGGCGCGGATCGCGGGCGTCAGCCAGTCCTCCGCCGCGCCATAGCGGCTGAGGAACATCTCCAGATTTTCCGAATGCGTCAGGTTCAACCCGCCGCGCCCCGCCATCAGGAATTTGCGCGCTACCGAAGGCATCCGCTCGAACACCGTCACCGCCATGCCGCCGCGCGCGAGGCATTCGGCCGCCATCAGCCCGGCCGGGCCGCCGCCGATCACCGCCGCGCGCGGCTTTGCTGGATGGGTCGTCATCGCCATATCCGCCTTATAGGACTTGACCCTGCGGCACTTGCAAATCGCCTGTCATGGCAGTCTCTTTCACGCCTTCAGAATTCAAAAGCCGGCTCAAGAGCCACGAGGAGACGACAATGAGTGAAGCCTGGATCATCGACGCGGTGCGCACGCCGCGCGGCATCGGCAAAGTGGGCAAGGGCGCGCTTGCCGAAATCCACCCCCAGCAGCTCGGCGCCACGGTGCTGAAGGCGCTGAAAGAGCGCAACAACATCAACACCGCCGAAGTCGACGACATCATCTGGGGCACCTCGTCCCAGCGCGGCAAGCAGGGCGGCGACATGGGCCGCATGTCGGCGCTCGACGCCGGCTATGACGTGCGCTCGTCGGGCGTCACGCTCGACCGCTTCTGCGGCTCGGGCATCACCTCGGTGAACTTCGCCACCGGCATGATCATGTCGGGTCTGGAAGACTGCGTCATCGCGGGCGGCACCGAGATGATGTCCTACACCGCGTCCAGCGCGAACCCCTCGGCCGGGCCGATGCTGATGGATGGCGGCAATATGCGCCTGCGCGCCCGCCATCCGCAGTCGCATCAGGGCGTCTGCGGCGACGCGATCGCGACGCTCGAAGGCATTCCGCGCGAGGCGCTCGACGATCTCGCCCTCGTCAGCCAGCAGCGCGCCGACATCGCCATCAAGGGCGGTCATTTCAAGAAGTCGGTCGTGCCGGTCTATCACGAGGACGGCACGCTCGCCCTCGACCACGAGGAATTCCCCCGTCCGCAGACGACGCGCGAAGGCCTCGCGGGCCTCAAGCCGGCGTTTGAGGCGATGGCCGAATTCCCCATCGACGACAAGGGCACCACGCTCGCCGGCCTCATCCGTCAGGTCTATCCCGATCTCAAGATCAAGCACGTCCACCACGCCGGCAACTCGTCGGGCGTCGTCGACGGCTCGGCGGCGCTGCTGCTCGCCTCGCCGGACTACGCCAGGAAGCAGGGCTGGAGGCCGCGCGCCCGCGTCGTCGCCGTCGCCAACGTGGGTGACAGCCCGACGCTGATGCTGAACGCCCCCGTTCCGGCCGCCCGCAAGGTGCTTGAGAAGGCCGGCCTCACCCTCGCCGATATCGACCTCTTCGAGATCAACGAGGCTTTCGCCGTCGTCGCGGAAAAATTCATCCGCGACCTCAAGCTCGACCGCGACAAGGTCAACGTGAACGGCGGCGCGATGGCCCTCGGCCACCCGATCGGCGCCACCGGCTCCATCCTCATCGGCACGATGCTCGACGAGCTTGAGCGCCGCGATCTCAAGCGCGGCCTCGTCACCATGTGCGCCGCCGGCGGCATGGCCCCCGCCATCATCATCGAGCGCATCTGAACGAAAGCCTTTCCTCCCCCGTCATTCACGGGGGAGGCGCCTCGCAAGGGGCGGAGGGGGTTACAAAGGGCCGGGTCATCCCCGGCCCTTTTCATTTATGCAGCCCCGCCCGCGTCTGCCGCCCGATCTCCAGGCTCAACCCGATCAGGCTGACGATCATCAGACATCCCGCCAGCACGAAGGCCGCGCCGGGGAAATAGACCGGCGCGCCGCTTTCCGTGAACGCGGCCAGTACCTGCGTCAGCATCACCGGCCCGAACACGCTGCCCAGCGCCGTCATCGATCCCATCACGCCCTGCAGCGCGCCCTGCTCGTCCGGCGCGACGCGGCGGCTGATCAGCGCGTTGATGGTGGGAAAGCTCAGCGCCTGAAGACAGATCAGCGGCTGCAGCGCGAAGATCATCCAGCCTTCCCACGCGAAGGCCTGCGCGAAGCAGCTGAAGATCGCGAACCCCATCGCCATCAATGCGGCCCGCGCCTCGCCCAGCCGCGCGATGATCGGCCCTGTCAGCACGAACTGCACGAAGGCCATGCAGAGGCCCGAGACCATCAGCGACAGCCCGATCGTCGACGACGACCAGCCGAACTTCGCCTCGGTGAAATACGACCACGTGCCCGGATAGACATTGAAGGCGAGCGAGAAGAGGAAATAGGCGAGGATGATCCCGATCACCCCGCCATAGCGTCCCAGCGCCATCAACCCGCCCAGCGGATTGGCGCGCTTCCATTCCAGCTTCCGCCGCCGTTCAGGCGGCAGCGATTCCGGCAGCACGAAATAGCCGAACGCCAGATTGGCGGCGCTCAGCACCGCCGCCAGCACGAATGGCGCGCGCGGCCCCATCTCGCCCACCAGACCGCCCAGCGCCGGGCCGATGATGAAGCCCAGCCCGAACGCCGCGCCCAGCCGTCCGAACATCTGCCCCCGCTGCTCCGGCGGCGTGATGTCGGCGGCGAAGGCATTGGCCGGCGCATAGACCGCGCCCGCGACGCCCGCGATCGCCCGCCCGATGAACAGCCACATCAATGTCGGCGCCACCGCCAGCAGCACATAGTCGGCCGCGAACGCGATCAGCGACAGGAAGATCACCGGCCGCCGCCCGATCTGATCGCTCAACGCCCCCATCAACGGCCCGAACAGGAATTGCAGCGCTGCATAGGTAATGAACAGCCAGCCTCCGATGCGCGTCGCCTCGGCCAGCGGCATTCTGCCGACCTCCATCAACAGCTCGGGCATCACCGGCATGATCAGCCCGATGCTGATCGCATCCAGCAGCCGCGTGCAGAAGATAAAGATAAAGGCCCGCCGGGCCTGCTGCGTGTTCATGGCGCGTGCCTATCGCGTCACGCCCGGCGCGCGAAGAGGACGCCTTGTCTCATGTCTGATAGGCTGACGCCATGCTCACACCCTTCGGCGCGAATCTCTGGCTGGCCGACGGCGCCGACCCGGTCTCCGTCGCCGGCTTCCGCTACGCGACGCGCATGGCCGTCATCCGTCTCGCCGATGGCGGCCTTCTTATCTGGTCGCCCATCGCGCTCACCCCGGCATTGCGCGATGCGGTGACGGCGCTGGGCGAGGTCCGTTTCCTCGCCGCACCCAACACGCTGCATCATCTCTTCCTTGAGGGCTGGCAGCGCGCCTTCCCCCGCGCCGCGCTGCACGCCGCGCCGGGCCTCGACAGGAAGCGCCGCGATCTTTCCATCGCCGCGACGCTGTCTGAAACGCCGCCTGCCGCATGGACCGCCGATATCGACCAGGCGGTCTTCGTCACCGCCATCACCACCGAGACCGTGTTCTTTCACCGGCCCAGCAGCACGGTCCTCTTCACCGATCTGATCCAGCATTTTCCTCAAGGCTGGTTCACCGGCTGGCGCGCCGCCGTCGCCCGGCTCGACCTCATGGTCGCGCCCGCGCCGTCCGTGCCGCGCAAGTTCCGTCTCGCGATCACGCGCCGCTCGGCGGCGCGCGCGACGCTCGCCCGCATCCTCGCCTGGCCTTCGGAACGCCTCGTCTTCGCCCATGGCGCGCCGGTCGAAACCGGCGGCCGTCAGGTCATCGCCGACGCCTTCGCGTGGCTTGGAAGCTAGCCGCCGCCGGAAAGGCGGAAGGCCGGCCTCGGTCCTGAACGATCAGGGGGCGCCGACCGAGCGGTTGTCGTAGACCTCTTCCTGCTCGTTCTGGCGATCCTCATCCGCCGGACGGCGCACCGAACGGCCGGCGCCCGAGCGCAGCGCCGAGGTGTCCTCGGTCAGATCGGCGATGGCCCGGGTCCGGGCGATATCCGCGCCCGCGCCGTTGAGGCGGCGGTTGGGGTCCAGCGTCTCTTCCCAGACGAGGTAGTCGGCGAGCGATGCGGTCTTCGTTTCGCCATCGGTCGCGGCCTGCTGCTGATACTGGTCCGACGGCTTGCCGCCGGCCGATGCGGCGCGCGAGGGCAGCATTTTGGGCGGCACGGGCAGGCCCGGCGGCACGATGCCGGGATCGCCGGCCTCGGTCACCTCGCTCAAGGCTCCGTCCGCGCCGACCGCGACCTGGAATCCGGCCGGCACGATGACGCGCTGGCCGGTCGTCTTCGAGGTCACCGAAATCTCGCCGCCATCGGTGACGATCAGGCTCGAACCATCGCCCTGCACCAGCATGAAGATCTCGGTGCCGCGCACGCCGATGGCCGCCTTCGGCGTATTGATCTCGACATTCTCTTCCGGGATCGCGCCGGAGATCCAGCGGAACACGCCTTTGACGACGGCGATGGAGGTGCCGCCGGTCTCGGGCCCGGCATAGGTGAACTCGTCGATCACCGCGTTCGCGTTCTCGCCGAGCGTCAGCTCCGACCCGTCGGCGAACGTCACCAGCAGGCCCGATTCCGCGCCGGTCTCCAGCGTCTCGTCGCGCACGATGGCGTCCAGCGCCCGCGCTTCCAGGCGCGAGGCGTCGGGCGGCGTGCGCCAGGCGATGTTCTGGACATCGGCGACCTCGCCGACCGATTGCGCCATGGCGCTGGCGCTCATCAGCGCCGCGAACAGAAGGGAAAGTTTCAGTTTCATGGGGCTTCGGGCCTCAGAACGAGAAGCTGGCGCCGGCCGTGACCGACCAGTTGGCGTAGACGAGATCGCTGGACGAGAAGACGCCGCTGTCGTCGATCACCTGTCCGGCGGTCGCGCCCAGCGTCAGCGCGGTCTGCTCGCTGACCGCGTAGTCGATCGAGGTGCCGACGCGCCACACCGTGCGCTGCGGGCGGAAGCGGAAATCGACCGTGTCGTAATCGTTGTCCGTGCGGCGTTTCACCGACACGAAGGCGCGCAGATCCACCGCGCCCAGATCGCGCTGGTATTTGATCTCGCCGTAATAGACCGCGCCGTTGGTGTTGGCGGCCTCTTCCACCACCGCGTCGGCGAAGAAGTCGTAATAGCTGTTCTTGTTCCACCACGATCCGCTGGCGAGGACCGACAGCGTCGATTTCTCGTCGAGCTGGAAGGCGGCCTCGCCCTTCAGCTCGATCCGGTCGCCGGGTTCGACGAACGGATCGCCGTAAAGCTCGCTCGCCCCTTCGCTGCGATAGCGCAGCTGCAGCGAGGCGAAGCGCGTCTCGGTCAGGTACTGGATGCGCAGGATGCCGGTGAACTGGTCGCCGGGATCGAACTCGTTGCTGGAGCCGTCGAACGGTTCATAGGCGCCGCGCCAGTTGAAACCGAGCGCTGCGGTCAGCGTCCAGTTGGGGTTCAGGAAGAAGCTCGCGCCCGCCGACAGATTGGCGTTGAAGCCCTCGCCGTAACGCGACAGGTCCACGAGGTCGGGATCGGCCAGCGTCATCGCCTCGGAATAGGTCAGCGCCGGCTGGCCCGTCGGCAGGTTGAGGTCCAGCGTCACGAAAGGCTGCCAGCTCGCAGCGCCCGTATAGGTCACCGTCGCGCCCGCCACCGTGTCGGACAGACCCGAATAGTCGAACGACGAGCCGAACACGTCGGCCTCCGCGACCACCCAGGCCGTCTTGGCGCTGAGATCGATGTCGAACGAGGGGCCGAGATCGTAGGTGCCCACCACGGTCAGCGGCGTCACCGCCTGCCAGCCGGAATAGTCGGAGCCATCGAGACTGTAGAAGCGGATCGTCGCCTGCTGGACGACTTCCGTTCCATAGAGCTGGGCCGCCATGGCCGGAACGCCGGCCAGCGCAGTGCCGGCGGCGAGGGCGGCGATCAGCCGCCGCGAAGAGATGGACATCGAAATCCCGTAAAACCCCAAGAATGGCGTTCCTTTTACCATGGAACGCTTCCGCCCGGTAAACGCGCATCCGTGACGGTGCGCACCCGACGGGCGGGAAGCGTCTTTGACACCCCGGCCACGGCGGAATTGCGGCGCCACCCGGGCGGCAGGAAGGCTCGTGCGCCCGCCCCCGGCGGGAAACCGGCTCCCGGCGCGGCGACCCTACCGCTCCGTGGCCTCCGTCATCGTCCAGACCGACGCCAGAACGGCAAAACCCGCCGCCGCGAGCATCAGGATGACGGCCGGCGCGGTCAGATCGCCGGAAAACCAATCCCGCCACCCGGTCCGCGCAAGCGGCGCCGCGCCAAGGCTCCACCCGCAGAACGCCACACCCGCCGCAAGTCCTGCGGCGACCGTCCAGGGAAAGCGCCGCCGCCGGACCGGCAGCCGCGCCATCACCCGGTCGCAGAAATCGCCCGGCGGGACCGGCCCCTCGAACGCGGCGCGCAGCAGGGCGTCGATGTCGTCATCCGCTTTGTCGTTCATGACGGTTGCTCCTCCCGGGGGGTATGTTGCCAGTCCGCCAGCAAGGCGCGCAGCTTGGCCTTGCCGCGCGCCACATGCGATTTCACCGTGCCGAGCGGCAGGCCCAGCACATAGGCCGCCTCGTCATGGCTGAGGCCCAGCTGCACGCAATGCGTCAGCACGACCTGCTCGTCACCGGACAACAGCCGCATCGCGCGCTCGACATCGAGCCGCAGGTCGATCGCATCGGACGGCGGGTGCGTCTCACCCGGCTCATCGCCGCCGATCTCGTCTGTCACCGGCGGCCGCCTGCGATGGGCCTGCAGAAAGCAGGAATAGGCGATGCGATAGAGCCAGGTGGCGAACCGCGCCTCGCCCCGAAACTGGTGCAGCTTCCGCCAGGCCAGCAGGAATGTCTCCTGCGCCAGATCGTCGGCCCGGGCGGCGTCGCCATGCGTCAGACGGCGCAGCTGCGCGCGCACCATCCCCTGATGGCGGCGCAACAGCTGCTCGAACGCGCGCCGGTCATCGCTCAGCAGCGCACGCGCCACCAATGCCTGATCGGCGCGCGCGTCTGCTGCGTGATCAGCCACGCATGTCATCGCGCCGGTTCAGCCACCAGCTCGCGAGATAGCCCAGACCCGTCACCAGCGGCAGCAGGCCGATGCCCCACAGGCTCGCGATGCGCTGGCCGTCATGGGTCTCGAACGGCAACGCAAGCAGCATCGCCATCAGCCCCAGGCCCCCGGCGATCAGCACCAGCCCCCGGCGGCGTTCGACATGGGCGATGGACGGTTCGGCCAGCAGCTCATGCGGCAGGTCCACGCCCTTGTCCGCCAGTTGAAGCAGCGTGCGATAGCGCGCCTCGGTCTGGGACCGGCGATAGCGCAGCACGATCACGGCGGCCAGCACGGGCGCCAGCATCACGACGGCGGGGATCATGATGGCGGGGATGATGGGGAATTCGGATTCCATCAAAGTCGCTCCTGCAAGAATGGCTTGAGTATGGGATGCGCCGGTCCGGACGTCACGGCGCCGCGCCCTCGGCGGCGAGCAGATCGGCGATCCGCTCCGACAGCAGCATCGCGGTCGCAGATTCGCCCTGGTTGCTGGTCACCGCGACCGCCGCGCCCGTTTCCCAGACGATGGCGAGATTGGCGCTCATCCCCGGCGCGCCGCCCGAATGGCCCCTTATATGGCGGTCATGCGAAGGACGGTCGCCGAACCCGGCGGCATAGGCGCCAGGCCCGGCCGGGATCGCGTCCTCGAACATCTTCTGCAGCGTCTCCGGCTTCACCAGCCTGCCGCCGCGCAGCGCCGCCGCGAACCGCAGCAGGTCGGTGCTGGTCGAATAGCCGCCCCCGGCCGGGCTGCCCTTGAAGGGCAGGGTCATCGCGTTCGCCTTCCAGACGGTCGCGAACGCCCCGTCCTTGAAATAGCCGGACGCCAGCCTGGGCGTGACGTCGTCCAGCGCGTCGAAGCCGCTGTCGGTCATGCCGGCGGGCGCGAAGACATGGCGCTGGACGTAGTCGAAATAACCCTCGCCCGAGACGTTCTCGACGATGCGGCCGAGCAGGACGTAACCGGCGTTGCTGTAGCTCCAGTCCACGCCCGGCTCGCCGGCCTTGGGCTGCCTGGCGATGAGATCCAGATAGTCGGCAGGATTCACGAACGTCTCGCGGTTCTGGAAGAACTCCGGCACGAAAAAATCGCCAAGTCCTGCCGTGTGATGCAGCAGTTGCCAGACGGTGATCGTCTCCGCCGCCGCGCGGTCGGGATATTCCGGCACGGCTTGCGCGAGCGTCGTGTCCCACGACAATTTGCCCGCCTCGACGAGCTGCGCGATCGCGACCGCCGTGAACATCTTGCCCGCCGAGGCGATATGGAACTTCGTCTGCAGGTCCGCCGCCACGCCGGCATTGCGGTCGGCGATGCCCCGGCACGCCTCGAAGATGGTGTTCGCGCCGTCCGAAATGCTCAGGCATCCCGAGAAATCGACAGTGCTGGCGAGCCGGTCCAGCGCCTCGCCGGCGAGACGCAGGATGTCGGCCTGCGGCGTCGCGCCCTTGGGCCAGTCCGCATAGAGCGCGGGATCATCGACCGCGACCATGTCGAACATCGCCAGCTTCGCCGGCTCCGCCGCATCGGGCAGCAGCACGACCGCCACGAGCTGCCCGGCCTTGCGCCCCTTCACCGTCACGACCAGCATGCCCGGCGGGCCTTGCGTGCGCGCGTCGACCAGATCGACGCCCCCGCTGTCGCGCACCGCCGAGCCGAGCTTCTTCAGCACATCGGCCTTGTCGGCATCGCTGACCGACGCCGACAGGATCGTCGCCGCCCAGGCCTCGATGCGCTCGGGTGTATCCTCGTTGATATGCTGGATCAGCATCGCCCCGATCCTGCCCGTCTGCGTATCCGGCAGGGTCGTGGATATCTCGGCCATCGCGGCCGGACCCGCAGCCAGCGCCGCGGTCAGGAACAAAATGGCCCGGCATGGCCCGGACAACATGCGCCGGATCGATGAAATCACTGTCTGCATCCCCTTACGGAAGGCCGCATGGCGGCCAGCGTCTGTTCGGAAGGTTGGATGCGCGTGAGGGTCTGTTTGGATGCAGGGAATTTCCGCGCCCGGCATAAAAAGCTGCGCTTTACGTGATGGCGCGGACGGAAGCTGCCCCTTAACCCTCCCCGCCCGATCTGCTAAGTCCGCCCGCCTTAACGACATTGATCGACACCGGCCTCAGGCCGACAGGGGAGAGACACATGGATATCAACGGCACCATTTCGGCCGTCGTCACCGGCGCCGCGTCGGGCCTCGGCGAAGCCACCGCCCGCGCCCTCGCCAAGAACGGCGCCCGCGTCGCCATTTTCGACATGAACGCCGAGAAGGGCGAGAAGGTCGCGCGCGAGATCGGCGGCGTCTATTGCAACGTCAACGTCACCAGCGAAGAGAGCGTCGCCGAGGGCTTCAAGCGCGCCCGCGACGCCATCGGCCAGGAGCGCGTCCTGGTGAACTGCGCCGGCACCGGCAACGCCTTCAAGACCGCCTCGCGCTCCAAGGACGGCAGCCTCAAGCACTTCCCGGTCGACCAGTTCGACCGCATCATCCAGATCAACCTCGTCGGCACTTTCCGCTGCATCGCCCACTCGGCGGTCGGCATGCTGACCCTCGACCCGCTCTCGACGGGTGAGCGCGGCGCGATCATCAACACCGCCTCGGTCGCCGCCGAAGACGGCCAGATCGGCCAGGCCGCCTATTCCGCCTCCAAGGGCGGCGTCGTCGGCATGACCCTGCCCATCGCCCGCGACCTCGCGCAGGAAGGCATCCGCGTCAACACCATCCTGCCGGGCCTTTTCAACACGCCGCTGATGCAGGCGGGCGGGCCGGAATTCGTCCAGAAGCTCGGCGCGCAGGTTCTCTTCCCCTCGCGCCTCGGCCTGCCTGAGGAATATGCGGGCCTGGCGCTGGAGATGGTTCGCAACCCCTATTTCAACGGCGAAGATGTCCGTCTCGACGGCGGCATCCGCATGACGCCGCGCTAGGCGACAGGAGAGCGGGTCACACGTGGAAGATGTCCGCGATCGCAGAAGCCTGATCGCGTACATCGCCGCCGCGGCGCTGGTGCTGCTCGCCATTATCGGCATCTGGACCACCGCCCCCGCCATCGAGACCGACCTTGAGACCCGCGCGGCCGCCGCCTTGGCGGCCGCCGGCATTTCAGGGGTGACGCCTGAGGCCGACGGCCGCACCATCACCCTCTACGGCCCCGCCCGTCCCGCCGCCGAGCGCGATGCGGCCCTCGCCGCCGCCGCCGTCTTCGGCGTCCGTCATGTGACCGACGCTTTCGGCGCCGCCGTCCCCGGCGCCGTCACCCCCGGCTATCGCTTCGCCGCCGCCTGGACCGGCGCCACCCTCACCCTCACCGGCGCGATGCCCTCGCTCGACGCCCGGGAAAGCCTCATCGCCTTCGCCCGCGACGTCTTCCCGGGGCGCAAAATCGTCGACGACCTCGCCGTCGCGCCCAACCCGCCCTCCGAGAACTGGCCGGAAGCCGCGATGGGCGGCCTCAAGGCCATGCAGCCGCTCTCCAACGCCATCCTCACCATCGAGGGCCATTCGGTCAGCCTCGCCGGCAACGCCCCCAGCGAGGAGGCACGGGCCCGCGCCAGCGACCTCCTGGCCGGCCTGCCCGAGCCTTTCACCATGCTCGCCGACATCGAGGTCAACGCCGTCGCGGCCCCCGTCGCCATCACCACCTACACCCTCGCCGCCGCCTTCGACGGCTCCCGCCTCGCTTTGTCCGGCCAGCTTCCCTCCGAAGCCGCCCGCGCCGCCATCCGCGCCGCGCTGAACCGCACCGGCCTCACCCTCGACGACAAGACACAACTGAACGCCGCCGCCCCCGACGGCGCCTTCACCGACGCCGCCATCGTCGCCCTCACCGCGCTCACCCGCTCCGTCAGCGGCACCATGACGCTCGAAGGGCGCAGCCTCACGCTCGACGCCATCGCCAAAGACGCCGCCACGCGGGCCGCCATCGCCAAATCCCTCGCCGATCTTCCCGCCGCCTATGCCTGGACCGCCGCCATCGGCGTCTCCGGCGCCGGCCCGGCCACGGCGGAAACCTCCCCCGCCGAAAGCCCCGCCCGCGCCTGCCAGACTGAGATCTCCGAGGCCCTCGCCGCCACCCCGGTCGTCTTCGCCTCCGCCTCCGCCGAACTCCCCGACAGCGCCGAGCCGCTGGTCGCGAAGATCGCCGCGATCGCCGCGACCTGCCCCGAGGCGCGCCTCGAAATCGCCGGCCACACCGACGCCAGCGGCAACGCCCAGAAGAACATCACCCTTTCGGAAAACCGCGCCGGCGCCGTCGAGGCCGCCCTCATCGTGCGCGGCGTCGACGCCGCCCGGCTCTCTGCCAAAGGCTACGGCGCCGCGCGCCCCATCGCCTCCAACGACAATGATGCAGACAAGGCGCGCAATCGCCGGATCGAGGTTATCGTCAGGCCATGATCTATCTCATCGCGGAAATGCTGTTCCTCATCATCGCCGCCGCCGCGATCGGCTTCCTCGCCGGCTGGCTGCTGAAGGGCATGTCGCACGCCCGCGCGGGCGATGAACGCACCGCCGCCATCTGGTCGATGCGCCTCAGCGCGGCCGAGGCCGAATACGAGGCCAAGTCCCTCGCCGCCGACGCCGCCAATGCCCGCCTGAAAGCCGACCTCCACGCCGCGCAGACCCGCGTCGGCACGCTGGAGAACGATGGCGGCAAGCGCATCGCCGATATCGAAGCCGTGCTGAAGGCCCAGGTCCGCGCCGCCGAGGCGCTCGCCGCCGAGCGCACCCAGGCGCTCGAACAGATGCGCGTCGCCTTCACCACCTCGAACGAGGAGTCGCGCCACCGCATCGCCGCCGCCGATGCAGAAGCGCACCGGCTTGCGGCCGAACTGGAAGAAGCGGTGAAAGAGGCCGAGCGCGTGCGCGCCGAACAGGCCCGCCTCGCCGAGATGGAAGGCGATCTCGCCAGCCGCCAGCACGATGTCGACGCCATGCAGGCGCGCATCGCCGAGCTGGAAGCCTCCATCGCCACCGCCGCCAACACCACGCGCCGCGCCCGTCAGGGCCTCGCGCCCGGCGAGGACGATCTCCTCGCCATTCCCGGTCTCGGCCCCGTGATGTCAAAGGCCCTGCGCGGCCAGGGCATCGTCACCTATCGCGCGCTCGCGCTGATGACGCCTGATCAGGCCGCCGAGATCGGCCGCGCCATGGGCAATAATTTCGCCCGCCGCGCCGCCACCGAAAACTGGTTCGAAAAGGCCCGCGATCTCCACCAGTCGCAGTACGGCGAAGAGATCTAGGCCGCCAGCATCACGCCCTTCGACGCCGCGCGCTTCAGAATATCGCGATACGTCGCGCTCACCACGAACCGCTCCTTGGCGCCCGACGCCATCAGCGCGCCGTGCAATTTCGGCAGATTGTAGCACGGCACATACATCATGAAGTGATGCTCGGCGTGGTAGTTCACGTAATACGGCGCGAGGAACAGCCGCGTGATCCAGTTCGCCTGCGTCGTGCGCGCAACGCCCAGCGGATCGCCGTCCACCGGGATCAGCGCATGCTCCGCGATATTGCGCACCCGCGTCACCGCCTGCTGCCACGAGATCAGCGGGAAGATCCAAAGCAGCGGATAGGCCCACCACACCCCCGCTGCGATCATCGCCGCAAGGATCACCGCATTCGCGGCCAACGGCCCGCCCAGCTTCGACACGAACACTTTCAACCGCGCCGCAAAGCCCGACCCGGGCACGCCCAGCGCCGCCTTCAATTGCGCGCGCCGCTGCTTGAACCCCGTCTGTCCCGTCAGATCGCGCAGCATCTTCCGGCGGAAGCTCGCAGCCGTCACCGGAAACGGCGCCGACAGAATGAGGTCCGGGTCTTTCATCGTCTGCGCGTGCGCGTGATGCGACAGATGATAATCGCGATAGGTCTTGGTGTCGGCGAACACCGGATACGCGCAGAACCACTGGCTGATCGCCATGTTGACGCTTGGGTTGCGCGCCATGCAGCCATGCGCGCCCTCATGCAGCAGAATGGAAAGCCCCAGCTGACGCGATCCCACCACCATGATCGCCAGCGGCACGGTGACGATCAGCAGGCTCCAGTGCAGCGCCGGCGTCCAGTCGACCATCGCGATGGCCAGCGCAATCAGCGCCCAGGCATGCAGGATCATCATGGCGCCCATGAAGGGAATGCGCGTCCGCATCCGCGCCAGCGTCTCCGCCGGCAGGATCGAGCTCACCTGCACGCGCCGCGTGCCGCCCGCTCCAACGCCCATCGCTGCGTCGCTCATGCCCCTGCCTCCCGCGCTGCATCCACGCGCATCGCCTTTTTCATTTCGCTGATCGCCAGCGCCGCCGCCCCGCCCGTCGCGCCGACGCGCAAGCTGATGCCGAACGCCAAGTCCCAGAACCGCTGCGACGTCGCGCCCGCATCGCCGCGCGCATCCCATCCCCGCCGCATGCGCTCGGCCGCAAAGGCGCGTTTGCCTTCCTCGGCCAGCCGCTCGAAGGTCCGCGCGATCATCGCCGTCAGATCGCTGCGCCGCCGCGCCAGCGCCATCGCCTCGATCATCAGCGCCAGCACGGGCGAGGCCGCCACCACATCGACCAGCGCATCGCTGTAGGACGCCTCATCGGCGGCCAGCCCGGCGGCGGCTTCCGCCCGCGCGCCCAGATGCAACAGCTCGCGGCACGCCGCTTCCACGAACAGCGCTTCCTTGGTCTTGAAGTAATAGGAAATCTGGCTGGGAAACGCGTCCGCCGCCGCCGCGATCTCGGTCATCGCCACATCGGCGAACCCGCGCGCCAGGAACAGCGCCGCCGCGCCATCCAGCAACCGCGAGCGCGTCTCCCGCCCCCCGGCCCTGGTCGCCCGCTGCAAATGCCGCACAGACTGGCTCATCCCGCCTCCACAGACTTATTTGTATGCCATACAAACAAATCTGTAAAGCCGCGAGGGAATGGCTACCTCAGCGCCGGCAACAGCCAACCCTTCTCCCCTTCCTTCAAGGGGAGAAATCCCTGCGCAGCAGGGGATGAGGGGTCGCTACCGCCGCTCCAGTTCCCGCAGGATCGTATCCAGCACCCCGTGCAGATTGCCGATCACGTCCGAATTCCAGAACCGCAGCACCTTCAGCCCGTTCCGCTCCAGCAGCGCCGTCCGCCGCGCGTCATAGGCCAGCGCCGCATCCTCGCCGTGCTGGCTGCCGTCCAATTCCACGACCAGCCCCCGCTCGGGACACACGAAATCGACGATGAACGGCGCATGCGGGTCCTGCCGCTTGAAGCGGAATCCGTTCAGCCGCCGCGCCCGCAAATGCCCCCACAGCAATCGCTCGGCATCGGTCTGCTCCCGCCTCAGCCGCCGCGCGCGTTCGACAAGGTCCATGAGATCGAGCCTGCGGCTACCGCCCTCATCTGTCACGCGTTCCACGCGCGACATCTTCTCCCGCAAGCGGGAGAAGGTTTGGCAGTGGCCAACACCACGCACCAAGGATCGGCTACCTCGGCGCCCGCGACAGCCAACCCTTCTCCCCTTCAAGGGGAGAAGTCCCTCGCCAACGGCGAGGGGATGAGGGGTCGTTCAGAAGGGACCTCAATCCCGCGGCAGCGCCCGCGGCCCCGGCGTGCCATACGCCCCATACACATCGCCTGCGACGCCCGGCCCGCGTGACTTCGATCCCGAGACCGAGAAGTGGAACTTGTCGGCATATGTCCCGCTCACGTCGCCGCCGACGCCATAGGCGCCGCCAGTCCCCACCATCAGGCTCACCGAACCATGCACGTCGCTGAACAGGCTCTGCGTGTCTTCGGCGACATTCGATTTCGGCGCGGGAAGCGGCGACACGGCGATAGCGTTGCCCACCGCCTCGGTCGCAGATGTCGTCACCGTCGCATCCTCTGCCGCAAGGGCGGGCGCAGCGAGGGCGGCGGCGATGACGGCAACCGTGAAAATACGCATGGAAGCACCCTAGCACGCCCGGCCCCTGCAAGCCTATCGTCCGCTTCGATGCCGCAAGCCGAAGCCGCCCTGTTCGTCACCTGCCTCGCCGACCTGATGCGGCCCGAGGTCGGTTTCGCCAGCGCCGCGCTCATCGAGCGCGCGGGCTTCACCGTCGTCGTCCCGCGCCAGGGTTGCTGCGGCCAGCCCAACTACAACGCAGGCGACAAAGAGGGCGCACGCGAATTCGCCCGCGCCGCCATCAAGGCGCTCGAACCGTTCGACACCATCGTGGTGCCGTCCGGCTCATGCGGCGGCATGATCGCCAGGCACTACCCGCATCTCTTCGAGGCGGACGATCCCTGGCGCGCCCGCGCCGTCGCGGTCGCATCGCGCGCGCTCGAACTCACCCAGTTCCTCGCGCGCCATCCTCTGCCAGACGCGCCGAAACGCGCCGCCGGAAAGATCGCCTATCACGACAGCTGTTCCTCGCTCCGCGAGATGGCGATCCACGCCGAACCCCGCGCCCTCATCGCCGCGCACACCACCGCCGAGATCGTGCCCATCGCGGATACGGAATCCTGCTGCGGCTTCGGCGGTCTGTTCTGCGTGAAGTATCCCGAAATCTCCGCCCGCATGGCGTCCGAGAAAACCGCCGCCATCGCCGACAGCGGCGCCGACATGCTCGTCGCGGGCGATCTCGGCTGCCTCCTCAATCTGGGCGGCACGCTTCAGCGCAACGGCTCGCCCATCGCGATCAAACACATCGCCGAACTCCTGGCGGGCGAGACATGACCACGCTCGACTTCAAGGCCCGCGCCCACGCGGCGATGAACGACGCCAGGCTCGCGCCGGCGCTCAAGCGCATGAAGTCGCATTTCCAGACCGGCCGCGCCGCCGCCGCCGAACGCTTCCCCGAATTCGAGATGCTGCGCGACCGCGCCGCCGCGATCCGCCGCCGCTCCATCGCCCTGATGCCCGATCTTCTGGAACGCTTCGAGGCGAACGCCACCGCCGCCGGCATGCAGGTCCACTGGGCCGCCGACGCGGCCGAGGCCTGCGCCATCGCCGCGCGCATCTGCAAGGCGGCCGGCGTGAAGCGCGCGATCAAATCGAAATCCATGGCGACCGAGGAAATCCACCTCAACGCCCATCTCGCCCGCGAGGGGATCGAGCCGATCGAAACCGATCTGGGCGAATACATCATCCAGCTGCGCGGCGAGCGGCCCAGCCACATCATCGCCCCTGCCATTCACCTCTCGAAAGAAGACGTCGCCGAGACCTTCCGCGCCGCCCACGCCGATCTGCCGCAGGACCGCGACACGGAAAGCCGCCCGGCCCTCGTGCGCGAGGCCCGCATCAAGCTGCGCGAGGCCTTCCTCTCCGCCGATGCCGGCATCACCGGCGGCAACATGCTGATCGCCGAGACCGGCACGGTCCTCCTCGTCTCGAACGAGGGCAATATCGACCTCACCGGCGCCGCGCCGCGTCTGCACATCGCCATCGCCGGCCTCGACAAGATCGTTGAGAGCTGGGACGATGCCGGCATCGTTCTGCGCGTTCTCGCCCGCTCCGCCACGGGTCAGGATATGTCGTCCTATGTCACCGCCCTCACCGGCACGGCGCGCGAAGAGGGCGAGGCCGGCCCGCGCGAGGCCCACATCATCCTGCTCGACAACGGACGCAGCGCCCTTCGCGCCTCCAACAAGGCCGAGATGCTCGCCTGCATCCGCTGCGGGGCCTGCCTCAACCACTGCCCCATCTATGCCGCGACCGGCGGGCACGCCTATGGCGGCACCTATTCCGGCCCGATGGGCGCGGTGCTGACGCCGCTCTTCGACGGCCTCCGCGAAAACGCCGACCTGCCTTCGGCCTCCACCTTCTGCGGCCGCTGCGAGGCCGTCTGCCCCGTCCGCATCCCGCTCCCCATGCTGCTCCGGCACTGGCGCGAAGACGCCTTCACCGCCGGCATTCCCCCGCGCGGCGAACGCTGGGGCTTAAGGCTCTGGCGCTGGGCGGGCCGCGCCCCCTGGCGTTACCGCCTCGCCACCCGCCTCGCCTCGATGGGCGTCCGCACGCTCGGCTGGTTCCAGCGCGGCCGGGTCAAACGCCTCCCCCTCGCCGGCGGCAACTTCACCGCCACCAGGGACTTGCCACCCCCCACCGGCGCCACCTTTCAGGCGCGCTGGAAGGGCAAAAGATGAGCGACAGCCGCACCGCCATCCTCGCCCGCCTCCGCGCCGCATCACATCCCGCGCCCGCTCCGGTCGCGCCCTGGCGCCCCGCCGCAACCGGCCTCACCGACGCCTTCGAGGCCCGGCTTCACGCCGTCTTCGGCACCTCCGAACGGCTCGACTCACCGTCCGAAATCCCCCTCGCCATCACCCGCTACCTGACCGCCCGCAGCCTCCCTCTGGAGGCCGCCATCACGCCGGAATTCACCTCTCTGGACTGGCAGAAAGCGGGCATTTCACCCCTCCCGACCCCCTCGAAATCCAGCGTTTCCACCGCCGTCGCCCGGGCGGAAGCGGCCAGCGCCGAGACCGGCACCCTGCTCCTCTCCAGCCGCGACGTGGCCGGCCCCTGGCCCAATCTCCTCGCCGACACCTATATCGCGATCCTTGAAAAGTCCGCGATTTCCGCGACATTTGAGGATGCCGTCACGCGCCGCGCCGGCAACCGGATGCCCCGCTCCCTGCACGCCGTCACCGGCCCCTCCCGCACCGGCGACATCGAACAGACCCTCGAACTCGGCGCCCATGGCGCTGTCCGCGTCCACGTCCTCCTGCTGCCCTGAGGTCCATCACATGCTCACGCGCCGCCTTTTTCTAGGGATTTCCGCGGCTTTCCTGACCGTCAGCACGCGCCTCAAAGCCCTCGCCATGACCATCGGCGTCCAGGTCACCGAGGTCGTGAACACCGTCACCTCAAAGCCCAAGGACAGCGAATCCCCCGCCCCGGTCGACCCCGGCACCGACCTCACCCCCGACACCGAAATCGCGACATCCAGGGAATCCGGCGCAAAGCTCACCTATGCCGACACCACCATCCTCATCGTCGGCCAGCGCTCCAGGGTGACCGTGATGCCCGATTTCAGCGCCGCCCTCCTCACCGCCGGCGCCTTCCGCTTCACCGGCCCCACCGCCGAAAACGTGGTTCTCACCTCTCCCCTCCTCCGCATCGAGGCACGCAGGGCGGAATTCGTGGTCGCCGTTGCGGAAGGCCAGACGATCTGCGGTGTCGTTGCGGGCGAGATCACCTGCACCTCGATCAAGAAGGGCACCGCCGCCAAGGTCGGCGCGGGCGAAAGTATCGCCTGGATTTCCGGCTCGTTCGGCGATGGCGTCACGCCCGGCGTCTACCAGACCGGAGACATCGCCGTAGACCAGTCGCTCGACGCTGCCCGCGCCGCCTGGGCGCCGGTCGCGGCGCCGCCGCCCGCACCGCAGTAATCCCGCGCCCGCCATGGACTTTCGGGGGGGCCGCCGCTATCTCCCCCGCCCATGACCGGCCAGAGCCATATCCGTAATTTCTCCATCATCGCGCATATCGACCACGGCAAGTCGACGCTTGCCGACCGCCTGATCCAGCAGACCGGCGCGCTTTCCGCCCGCGAAATGAAGGACCAGGTGCTCGATTCGATGGATATCGAGCGCGAGCGCGGCATCACCATCAAGGCCCAGACCGTCCGCCTCGATTACAAGGCCGCGGACGGCGAGACCTATGTCCTGAACCTCATGGACACGCCCGGCCACGTCGATTTCGCCTATGAAGTCTCGCGCTGCCTCGCCGCCTGCGAAGGCGCGCTGCTGGTGGTCGACGCTTCGCAGGGCGTCGAGGCGCAGACCCTCGCCAACGTCTATCAGGCGCTCGACAACCATCTGGAAATCGTCCCGGTCCTCAACAAGATCGACCTGCCCGCCGCCGAACCCGAGCGCATCAAGACGCAGATCGAGGACGTCATCGGCCTCGACGCTCAGGACGCGCTGGAGATCTCGGCCAAAACCGGCATCGGCATCGACACCGTGCTCGAAGCCATCGTGAAGCGCCTGCCGCCGCCGAAAGGCGATCCGGCCGCCCCCTTCAAGGCGCTGCTGATCGACAGCTGGTACGACCCCTATCTCGGCGTCGTCGTGCTCTTCCGCGTCGTCGATGGCGCGATCAGGAAGGGCCAGAAGATCCGCATGATCGCCACCGACGCCGCCTATCAGGTGGAACGGCTCGGCGTCTTCCGCCCCAAGATGCAGATGTTCGACACCATCGGCACGGGCGAGGTCGGTTTCTTCACCGCCGCGATCAAGCAGGTCGCCGATACGCGCATCGGCGACACCATCGTCGATGAAAAGAACAAGGACGCGGTCCCGCTCCCCGGCTTCAAGGACGCCCAATCGGTCGTCTTCTGCGGCCTCTTCCCCGTCGATGCCGCCGAGTTCGAGGATCTGCGCGAGGCCATCGCCAAGCTCCGCCTCAACGACGCCAGCTTCACGTATGAGATGGAAAGCTCCGCCGCGCTCGGCTTCGGCTTCCGCTGCGGCTTCCTCGGCCTCTTGCACCTCGACATCATCCGCGAGCGGCTTGAGCGCGAGTTCAATCTCGATCTCATCACCACCGCGCCATCGGTCGTCTATCACATCCACCTGCGCGGCGGCGAAATGCTCGAGCTGCACAACCCGGCCGACATGCCGGACGTGACGCAGATCGAGATGATCGAGGAACCCTGGATCAAGGCGACGATCCTGGTGCCGGATGAATATCTGGGCAGCGTGCTCAAGCTCTGCGAAGACCGCCGCGGCCGCCAGATCGATCTCACCTATGCCGGCAACCGCGCGATGCTGGTTTATGCCCTGCCGCTCAACGAAGTCGTCTTCGACTTCTACGACCGCCTGAAATCGGTCAGCCGCGGCTATGCCTCGTTCGACTACAACATCACCGGCTACGAGGAAGGCGACCTCGTGAAGATGTCGATCCTCGTGAATGCCGAGCCGGTCGACGCGCTCTCGATGATCGTCAACCGCCAGCGCGCCGAAAGCCGCGGCCGCGTGATGTGCGAGAAGCTGAAGGATCTGATCCCGCAGCACCTCTTCCAGATCCCGATCCAGGCCGCCATCGGCGGCAAGATCATCGCCCGCGAAACCATCCGCGCGCTCCGCAAGGACGTGACGGCGAAATGCTACGGCGGCGACATCTCCCGCAAGCGCAAGCTCCTCGACAAACAGAAAGAGGGCAAAAAGAAAATGCGCCAGTTCGGCAAGGTGGAGATCCCGCAGGAAGCCTTCATCGCCGCGCTGAAGATGGACGAAAACTGACGCGAGCGGCATGCGAAGCGTTCTGCCGCGTCATCCCCGCGCAGGCAGGTACCCAGAAACGCCTCCGGAAGCACGACGGCGGCGGAAGCCCTTCGCTACTCTTCCACAGAAATATTCTTCCGAAGCGTGGGGAGAATAGAGGTCCGGCGCGTGTGGGAGCGGCCGTGCGGCGCAAACGGGCATGACAGCTTGTGTCACCCGCCTGTGCTGGTATGCGGCGACGCAAAGACGGACCGGCACATGCACTCTACCCCGACCACGCGCCATAGCGAGGCCATCGCCATGGGCGAAAACCACGGCGCGTTCGCGCTCGGCATCACCCTGCTCGCCGATCGTTCGCCGCAATTCGCCGCGGCATTGCCGGAAGTGGAGCCTTGGCGGCTGCATCTCATCTATGCCGCGATCGACCTCCAGCAGGCGCGCCTGCTCCGCGATGCGCTCGCGCTGGGCGATGCCCTCGCCCTGTGGCCGCTGAAGCGCCTCGCGCCCGACATTTTCGGTGCACCGTTGCCTGGCCTCCGCCGTGCGCTTGGCCGCATCGGCCCGTTCCCGATGCGGACGGGTTTCTATCGCCTGCTCGCACACGCGCTCGCCTGCCGCCTTCGCCGCAAGCTGGTTTTCCACGCGCCGCAGGTCAGCTCGACCCTGCTCGCACTCCTCGATCTGCTGCCCGACGCGGCACTCTCGGGAAAGGTGCTTGGCTGGGATCACGGAGACACCGATGCGCTGGCCCACATCCGCAGCGCCGTGAAGACGATCCGGCGTGAACTCGATGCGGCGCACGCGGCAAAGGCCTGGCGCGCGCTGGCCGCGCTGGAAAACCTTTATCGTCTGGACGACTGGCTGCATGAACATCTGGCGGACGCCACGTTCCCGCCGCCGCCTTGGGCCGGTACCGCGACCATCACGCCGCTTACGACCTTCGGCGCACTGAGAGGAATCGCGAAGGCGTTCCGCAACTGCCTGTGGGAGCGACGCGCCGACAATATCTCCGGCTCGACACATGCCTATCTGTGCCGCGAGGCGGGCATCGAGGCGGTCGCGGCCATCTCCTGTGATCGTTTCGGGGGCTGGCAGCTTTCGGAGATCAAGGGCGCAGGAAACCGCGCGCTACCACCCGAGGCGCTGGATTATATCGCGGACCAGTTCGCCATGGCGGGCATCCACAGTACCGCCTCGGTGCGCTGCCTACAGCCGCTTTGACGCGGCGAAGTGAATGGAGATCGAAATAGTGAAAGACTATATTCCGCTGATTTCACACGCGACGTGGAAGCAAATCACTGAACTTCATCACCGGGCGCGCGCCGAACTTAAAGATCTCGATATCGGGGAGCCGTTCTTTCCTCTCGCGGACGCGCCGACGGGAAAGGCTGGCGAGCTTCTGGTGACATTCTGCGGTATCGCGCCGGGATACGCGAAGGGCACGACGAAAACCTATGACGCCGCCGTGCAGGGCCTATCCAGATACGCCGAAGATCGTTTCGGCCTGAACGAGGACGGCTCTACCAAAACAGGATATGGCATGTTCTGGCATGAAATCGCGGAGGTTCGGGGCAGGTTGTTGGAAGCCAAGCCTCGGCCCGAGATTCGGATCGGCTGGGCTAATGTCCTGCCGATCAAGGATAATCCCGATGCTTCCCACGCTCCCCAGCATCGCAAATTGATCGGGATGCAAGCCAGCGTTTCGGACGCCATCTGGCGCGACCTGCTTCTTCAGCGAAAATCCGACATCGTCGTTGCGACCTTCCATCCGAGATGGTTCGACTTGGACAACTGGCCTGACGACCGCCGTCAATGGCAAAAGCGCGTGAACGGCAAACTGTGGCTAAAGGTCCGCACACCTGACCTGCCGCATGTTGTCTGGGTGAACCACAAGCGAGGCCGCCTACACGACGGCGAACCAAAAGCTGCTGACATCGTCAAAGCCATCACCGATTATCGCGCGGACATTCTGTGCCACCGCTGAGGGTTCTAACGGCGCATCGCCGCGATGTTCCGCGTTGGCGCATCGGGCGCGCCTGCACAATCGTGCCCGGCAATGCAGAAGGTCTTCCGATGGCCTCGCCACTTCGCCTGCTCTGCGCCAACCGAGCCACGGAGAAACGCGATCGAGCATTTCTCGCGGGTCGATGCCGGACGGCGAGAATGCCGGGAACCTCACCCTCCGCACCCGTCCGCGTTGCTGCCCCAATACCCCAAGCCTTGCGAGATTTCGCATAGCCGGTTCCCCAAAGTTCCGTCAGAGTGCCGGTCTCCACGGATAAGGGGATCATGCGCGTCTCGTGCCACGAATGTCCGCTGCGTGCGATGGCCGCTTTCCGCGACAAGCCCGTGGAGGAGGTCGATTTCATACAGCGGATGAAGACCGACCATCTCGTCTTTCGGCCGGGTGACGCGATCGTGCGCCAGGGCAGCCGCAGCGCACAGCTTTTCACGCTCTTCTCCGGTTGGGCCTTCCGTTTCAAGGAGCTGAGCGACGGCCGTCGTCAGATCCTTAACTTCCTCCTCCCAGGTGACTTGGTCGGCTTCCAGAACCGGTTGTTCGAGGATTCACCCTACGGCGTCGAGGCGCTCACGAATGCCGAAGTCTGTGTCTTCGCCCGCTCCAAGGTCTGGGATCTCTATCGCGGCTATCCCGAACTCGCCTACGATGTCACATGGCTGACCGCGCATGAGGAAAGCTTCATCGACGAGAACCTGCTGACCGCCGGCCGGCGCAACGCTGCCGAACGCGCCGCCGTACTGATGATGCACCTCGCGAAGCGCATCGCGCTGCTGCGGCCGTCCTCCCCGGCGCCCTATGCTATCCCGATCAACCAGAGCCATATCGCCGATGCGCTGGGTCTCAGTCTCGCACACACGAATAAGACACTGAAAGGGTTGGAGAAGCGCGGCCTCTTCCGTTTCACCAACGGGTGTCTGGAGATGCTGAACCCGAAAGCCCTCGCTCGCCTCGCCGACTACTACGAGCAGCCGATCGGACAGCGCCCGCTGATCTAGCGCGCGATGAAGCGCAGCGCGGTATGCGTCTCGCTGATCTTCGCGACCGTGGTGTCCTTCAGGCCCGCATCGCGCGCGGCAAAGATCAGGGCATCGCCTTTCAGCACGCCCTTCTCATAGACAAGCCACACCGCACCCTTGGGCGGCAGCGCCGCTGCCAGGGCCGCCAGCGGCTTCGCATCCAGCGACGTGACCGCTGCAATGGCCAGTGCAGCGGTCAGTTTCGCGGGCGGTGTCCTGTATGCCGCCGCGCCCCTCGCCGCCGCGCGGACCTCGCCCGGCAGCGCCCCGATCAGCACCGCCGTCACGCCGGCCTTCAGGCCCAGCTTGTCGGTCAGCGAGGGCGGGTTGAGGATCGACTTCGTCCAGGCCGCCGCCTCCTTCTCGCTCATCGCGATCTGGAAGCGCTCCTCGCCGTGTGTAACGGTCAGGCCGCCCGCTTCGGCCCGGGCGCCAAGCCCCGCCAGCGCAAGCCGCCTGCGGAAAGGCGGCCCGATCGTCAGCCGCTCGCTGTCGAGATGCACGCGCGCTTCGCTCGAGATCTTGTCTGACCGGACGTCTGTCTTGGTTTCGCGCCCCATGGCATCAGCGCCGCTCGCGCGTAAGCCATGCAAGCGGAACGCCCAATGCGAAGGCCGGCGCCCACACAGGCAGAGCCAGACCATCGGCGACCAGCCTGGCTGTCCGCACCGAACGGTCGGCGGCCCAGTCGCGCACATGGGCCAGCCAGTCGGAGGCGGCGAGATCGAGATAGAAGCCGATCGGCTGGAACGCCCAGCCATTCGCCTTCCATGTCCAATAGGCGTCGGCCCCCAGCGCGATGAAGCCGACCGCGAGGAAGATCCACGCGACGGCGTTCAGCGCCTCACGCAACGCAGTAACCTCGCGCGCTCAGTCGTCGTAGCGCGAGCGCCGCTGGAACAGAAGGCCCAGCAGCACGCCGATCACGCCGTAAACGGCAAAGGCCGGGAAGCTGAGAATGCTCTCCGAGATCGACGGACCGGGATTGGGGATCGTCTCGGTCACCCAGGCGCGATAGCCGTCAAGCGACCCGGCATGGATCAGCTTCCAGAAATCCGCGAGCGGCAGCGCCTTGAAGCCCTGCCCGTTCTGGATCGAGGAAATGACATCGTAGCCGAGCACGAGCAGGCCAGCGACGATGAAGATGACGGCGATCAGCCTGAAAAAGGCCATGTCCAGCTTCCTTTTGGCGCGCCGCGACCCGGCGCCGGGCGGAAACTACTAGGGCGGCCGGGCGGGCGCAATTGAAGCTCGCCTTAAGCGTTAAATCGTCACTTTGCCGGGGCAGGCCTCGCGAGCCTCCGGAATCGCTTGTCAAAATCCTCGCCGCACCCTAGAGGCAACCCCCTTGCGGACAGGTGGCCGAGTGGTTGAAGGCGCACGCCTGGAAAGTGTGTAGACGTTAATAGCGTCTCGCGGGTTCGAATCCCGCCCTGTCCGCCACGCCCCATAACATTGCCTTTCGTATCAGGCCGTTAGGCCCGATATGGGCAAACCTGTTCAAAAGGTTTGCCCAAGTTCGTTCACTCTCCGTCCGATGCGACGCCTTTGACCTTCGCCATCGCAGCGTGGGCAAGCTGCGATTGGTCCGCCGCGAAGGTGTAACGCTGCACTTCCTTCAACGTCTTGTGGCCGGTGATAGCCGCGATCTGGTGAGCCGAGCATCCGGCCTCGGCAAGACGGCGAGCGGCGGCTTTGCGGAGGCCATGCGCTGAACAGTGCTTGGGAAGGCCCGCCTCATTGATGGCGTCGCGAAACCAGTTGCCGAACCCGGCAGGAGAGAAGGGTTCGCCCTTGGCGGTCAGCAGGAAGGTGAGGTTCCCCTTGTCGACCTCATCAAGCGACGCCTGAAGGCGCGGGTGGATCGGCAGGACCAATTGCACGGCGGTCTTTTGCTGGCGGACGGTCAGAACGCCGTCGCGCACATGCTGGCGGCCCATGCGGATCACGTCAGAGCGGCGCTGTCCGGTATGGAGCAACAAGTCGAAAGCGAGGCGTTCGCGCGTGCCGATGAACCACGCCTCTTGGAACGTGCTGATTTCGTCCTCGGTCCAGCTATGGAAGCCGTCAGTGCGCCACTTGACCCCTTTCACGCCGATAGTCGGATCATCCTTGCGCCATCCTTCCTCGACGGCGAAGCGCATGAGGATTCGGACCATGCGGAGAAGGTTGCTCGCGGCGGCGGGCGTCGCGACACGTTTCGCGATGATGGCGCGGACATGCTGGCGCTCAAGCCCGGCAACCAGAAAAGTGCCGTAGTCGGCGCGGAACCGTTCAGTGATTCCGCGATAGGTCGTTTGCGTGCTTTTCGAGAGCGTCAGAAACTCGGTCGATTGATAATAGGCCGCGATGAGCGCGCTAATGCTTCCGGGGCGCGTGCGTTCCGCGCCGATCATCGGAGCCGGGGTTTTGCCAAGACGATGCGCCTCAAGAGCGGCGTAATAGGCGTCCTGAAACTCGGGCGTCCAATATTCGGCGGTCGGCAAGCGGCAGATGTTACGGCGGCCGATCCGCAGATAGCGAATAGGCTTGCCGTGCCGCGTCCGCATGTTGCGGACATAGGGCGGCGTGCGAACGGTCGGCGGGGGGCGTTTGCGCGTCATGCGAGGACTCCATCCCACTCGTTCGTCGCCCCGCTTTCATCGGGCAAGGCTTCAAAAGCGGCGTCGAGATCGGGCCGATTCCAGACCTTACGCGCGTCGATCCGTTTAGGCGGGGGCATCCGTCCGTCACGAACCATTTCATCGAACTTTCCAACAGAAACGCCGATGTATGCCGCCGCCACAACGCGAGACAGGCCGCGCGGCGGCAGGCTTGGCGGCAGAATGGATGCGCGCACTTTAGACACCGAAAGCTCCATCAACGATGGCACAATAGGGTTGCAGCCCTGCGCCCGTCAACAAGCTACATTCGCAAGTGAGCTATTCCATCGAGGGAGCGCCGAGCGGCGTTTGATTGAGCGGCGACGTGTAGAGGTCGCCGTCCGGGATCGGCGGCAGGTTTTCGGTGCGGCGAATATCGTTCGGCGACAGCCAGCCCCATTCACGGCCGATGCGATAGGCGGCATAGCGGGCGGCCGTATCGCCGCGCAGAAGCCCGGCGAGGTCGTGTTCAACGTAGAGGTCGGCGCGAACGTCCGGGGTCAGCAGGTCGCGCAGCATCGCCGCCTCGATCCGCGCGGCGAGCGGACCGAGCGCGTTGCGGACAAGCATGGTCGATTCCTGTTCGACGTTGGAATAGGTCGCCTTGTCCGTGATGCCGACCGAGGTCGGTGGGACGCCGAACACGCGCGCCACGTCTTCATTGGATAGCTTGCGCGAATCCAGAAATTCGGCGTCCTCAGGCGTAAAGGTCAGCCGCTCGAACTTCGCGCCGCCCTCGGTGATAAGCAGGCGCCCCGCGTTCGCAGGCCCGGCGTAATAGGCTTCCAACCCTTCGCGCTGCGCCTTGCGCGCTTCCGGCGACAGCTTCTCGGGGAAGGCGAGAACGCCGCTGGGGCGCATCGCATTGGTCATCAGGCTTCCGGCGGTTTCAGCCTGGCTCACGGCGAGGGCGACCGCGCCGCGCGCAATCTGAAGCGGTGACTGGCCGATGATGCCGTCACGGCTCGCGCCGCGCAGGTGAAGCATTTCTTCTTGCAGCAAGACGGCGACGCGCCCGGTCGCCTCGGTCACGCGATAGCGCAGGCGGCCGGACTGCAGGCGTTCGACCGAGACGACACCGGGCGGGTAAGGGTAGAGCGCCGTGACTTCGCCGCGCGCGTTGCGCTCGATCCGCGCATAGCCGTTACCCGCCACGTCGAGCGAGCGGATAAGAAACTCGCGGCCCTCGAAAGCGGTCATGTTCTCATTGAACAGGTCGTGCAGCACGCCATAGAGCGGCGTGTCAGCCGCGCGTTCGCGTCCGCCGTTGCCGGAGCGGCGGAACAAGAACAGCGGCACGCTCGCCAGTAGTTCCGAACGCAGCGAGACGCAGCGCGCGGCGACCGCCAGATTGGACAGAACCACGTCAGGCGAGGCCGAGCCGACGCCGCGCCACGGGGCGTTCAGCGCGAAATAGGGGTCGGCAACCGGGGCGGGTGCGGAACGGCGCTCAAGGCCGAGAAACGAGAGAAGGCCCATTAGCGCCCCACAGTGTCCAGCCACGCGCGGGTAAGCGCCACGCCGCGCGGCTCATGGGCGTGTGACACGCCCGCGCCAGAACGGGCATAGACAAGCGTTCCTTCATAGGCAGGGAACGCCTGCACGACCGAGATTTCAAAGAGGTCCACGGCCGTCAGGATGCGACGGCCGGTTTCGCGGACCTCGCCGCCCGCGCGCGGCCTGAAGGCGAAGCTGGCCCCGCCGAGGTCGCCGCGCTCGGCGAGGGCCAGAACGTCGCGACCGGCGGTCGTGTCCGGCAGGTCGAGGTCGAACGGCAGGCCGCGCGAGTCCTCGCCGATGCGAAGCGTGCCGGAACGGGTTCGGGCAAGCACGCGGCTCATATCGTGGTCGACAAGGGCGAGCACGTCACGCTTTTCGGCGAGCGACGCGGCAAACGCGCCGGGGCGGATCGTCTCGATAACCGGGCCGAGGCGCGCTTCCTCGCCGAACACGGCCGCATAGCCTTCCAGCCTGCGGCCCTTGGCGCGGACCTCTACGACCGAGGCACGGCGTTCAAGAGCGTCAGCCATTGGGGCGAATCCGATAGGGCGCGATGAGCGCGTCGAAGGCCGGGATTTTCTGAACCGTGCCGCCAGTCACGATGGCCTCACGGTTCTCAAAAAGTTCGCCGAGCATCAACAGGATCGCGCAACGCAGCGGCGCAGGCACGGCCGCCGGATCGTCGCCGTAACCAGCCCTGAAGGTGACGCGGAACGCCGCTTCGTCGGAGTCGTAGCGGCCCCAGCTAAGGCCAGAGCGCGGGCGCACGAACGCTTCCGTGTCGCGCTGGCGCAGCGCATAGTTGGACGGCGGAACCGTCTCATAAGCCCCGTCGCGCAGAACCTCGACCGACACGATTCCGGCGACAGGCATTTCAATCTTGAACTGCCCGAAATCGCCCGGCCGCGCGAACTCGACGCACCACGTTTGCTCGATCATGCAGCGGCCGAGCACCCCGGCCCAGCCGTCGAGATAATCGGTCGCGGCTGCAAGCTGCAAATTGATGAGCACATCCTCGGGATGCGCCAACGGCGACCCTGACGGGTCGAGCCGCAGATGCGCCCACGCCTCCACCAGAGAAACCGGCAGCGACGCGGGCGCAACGGTGCGATAAATCCGCAGCATCGCCTTAGCTCGCGCTCACGTTCCCGGCGGTGAACGACACGGGATGACGCACAGCAACGTCACAGGTCAGCAGCCCGCGAACCTGCACGTTGCCCTTGGCATAGGCCGTCGACTCATAAGGGTTCACGAGGATTTCAAAGGCCGACCAATAGCCGATCATCAGGTCGTTCCAGTTGCCAAAAATCAGCGACGGCTGGGCTGGGCTTCCGTTCGTCGGGACAACCGTCGAGGACGCGAGGCGATAACCGGCAAGCTGGCCGGGCGCGTCCATGATGAAGCCCGCGCCCGCATCGGCGTTCACCTTCAGCGTGCCGCGCATCAGCTTCACGGCCTGCGGATGGGTCGCCCAGCCGAGCGCGCCGGTATCGGCGTTCGCCGTCTCAATATCCGCGATGCCGTCGAGCACGCCGCTCCACGAAAGCGGCGACACATCGAACGAGCCAATGCCCGGCGTCTGGAGGATGCCGTCAGGCTCGTTGGCTCCGCCCCCGTTAATGGCCGCGCGGTCGATGCCCTCGGCGAGCACAGCCGCGAAGTCGGCGCGGATAAGCTGTTCCACGTCCGGCGACGACTGCAGAAGCATGTTCCGGCTGAACTCGGTCAGCGCGCCGACATGCTTGGGCGTAAGCTGCACCTTGTCGAACTGCGGATCGTTCGGCGTCAGCGCGGCGTTCTCAGCGATCCACGACGCGGTGTTCGATGCCTTGCGGCGCGGAATATCGACATTGCCCGTCAGGCCGGACAGGACGCGCGCGCCAAGGCCCTGCGTAATCAGGCGGGCGCGCAGAATGTCGATGAACAGATCGCCGCGATGATCGGTCCCGATGAGATTGCCGCCGGGACCGCCGACCGGCGCGGCCGTGGTGAGCACGCGCTGTTTGATCTGAAAGACCTGCATCGGCACGACGATGCCCTGAACGGGACGACCCATGCGCTTCGCCAGTTCGGCCGAAATCTCGCGCTCGCGGCCCACATCGACCGTATGCGCGATGTCGGGAATCTGGCTGGCGATGACAGAGCGCAGGCTGAAATTGCGCGCCTCGGCCTCGACCGTGTCGCGGCCCGGCGAAACCGGGTCGGCGGATGCCTGGCGCTCCCACTCCGCGACCGTGGTTTCGGTCGCGATGCGCTTTTCGAGCGTTTCGATTTCCGTCTTGATGGCATCGACGCGCGCCGACTCGTTCTCGGCAAGGTCACGCTTCTCGGTCGATGCCTTGTCGAGAAGGCCCCGCGCCTCGGCCACGAGGCGGCCACGGCGCGAGACAAGTTCAGCAAGCTTCATTGTTCTCTCCATCAAAGGGACTGGCCGTCTCACGACGCTCAATCTGAAAAAGGGTGCGGCCTCGCGTGTTCGGTGTGATTGTTCAAGAGGCGAGTAGGCTAGACCTCTTGAATCCTCGCGCGCACCTAGACGCTCTCGGATGGGCCGCGCAGCCGCGATTTTCCGCGCGAGGAAAGGTGTTCTACGTCTGGCGATCCTCCGAGGTCGGCGCGTCCAGATATTCACGCAGCGCATTGCGTAGAGCGGTGAGGTTGATGACGGCAGCACCTAACATGTGCACGCCGATCAAGCTGACCCAAGAGTCATCCGTTGCACACGGGATGATCGTGAAGCCATGCGGAGAATAAGCCTTGCTCAAGACCAGAACAGTCTGGACGCCGCCCTTGAAATCCTGCCCCGGCGCTCGGCGATACCGTTTGCCGTTCCAATGAGTATCCGACCCCGTTTCCATGTAGGACATGACCACGTTGACGCCTTTAGAAGGCGGCAGGCCGTGTTCCGAACAGGCGCGCAAGATGCCGATGCGAAGCGCAGACTCGAAAGTGAAGCGATGATTGCCGCCAGAACCGACTGCCGCTTCATCTTCGTCCGACAAGGCGAACACGCGCTGCGGGCTATTCAGCCAGTTGTGGACGATGTTCGGCGACATGCCGAGCACGTTTGCGATTTTGCTCAAACGATAGCGAGGGACGTCAGGGTCGGGCATCGCGTGATTCTCAACAACACGCTAAGCTCTACCGACAAGTGAGGTTATGTCAACGTCTTTTCTGACTTTCACACTCGCGAACGAAATCTTGCCAGTCCTTTCGCATGAAATCGTCCATGGTCGAGGTCAATGTGTCTTCTCCATAGACCGTGCGAAAGGTTGCAATGCCACGCCAAACGTAAATGCGCGCTTCCTCTGAGCTAATTTCAAACTCATGGCTTCGTGTGGTGTTGCTATTACAGTGCTTTAGCCAGTTTGCGGCTTCATTCAGCCACACGGAAGCTTTCGCGTCGCACTGAACTTGTGCGTCGTTGTAGACGCCCTGCATTTTATCCCAAATCTCCCGCCCATCTGGGATACAGTTTGCTCCAGCTTGGCTTAGCGTAATTGCCGCACAGAGGTTGCCTGCGCGCAGCATTTGAATTGCTGCATCAATCTGAGCAGCCGCCGCTTCCTGTTTGGTCGTCATTTCCCTGCACCCTCAAATCGACCAGACGAGATTAATATCCGAAGCGGCAAGTGCATACCGCTCAGCAATTGATAGAGCCATTGCGAGCGCGACGATGCCGTCGATGCGGCCCCGGCTCTTTTTCTTGTCCAGCTTGCGATTGCCTGCCGGGTCGGCGACCGCGACGGCGTTCGACACGCACATGTTCAGGACCGGGTGTGAGCCGTGGCGCAGGCGGCGTTCGGCAACGCAGCGTTCGAGCGTATCGACTGCAGGCCCCATTTCACGGAAGCCCTGTCCGAACGGGGCCATCTGGATTTCGACGCCGATGCGCGCAAGCGCCCGCTTAAACTCTTCAATCTTCCAGCGGTCATAACCGAGCATCTGAATGTCGAACTGTTCAGCCAGTTCGGCGAGGCGATGCGCGACATGATCGTAGCTGATTGTCACGCCGGGCGTCGTTTCGAGGAAGCCCGCCAGCTTCCACGCAAGATAGGCGTTCTTATCCTCGTCCTCCCGCTCGCGCAGCACATCGTTCGGAAGCCAGAAGAACGGTAGAACGTCGAACCGGCCTTCATCGTCCGGGAACACCAGAACTAGCGCCGTGAGATCGCGCACGGCGGACAGGTCGAGCGCCGCGTAACATTTGCGACCTTTCAACCGCTCGACGTTCGGCGCTTCGCGGTTCGCCATCCATTCGGCCGCCGAGAGGAATTGCCGCTCGGTCGCGACACGCTGATTCAGGATGAGGTTGCGGAACGCCGGTTCCTGTGACGGCATCCGGCGCGCTTGATCGGCCTGACGGCGGACCTCGGCGAGCGACAGGAAATCGCCGAGCGCCGGATTCGCCATGCGCCACGTTTCCTCGGCCCACGGGTCGGCATCCTCCGGCGCGGCGAACATGAACAGGCGAAAGCTGGGGTCATCGACCTGCCCGGCGCTAACCTCAAGGCCGTAGTCTATGATGATCGACATGGGCGCGGTCGCGGTATCCGCCTGGGTGGAGATAACCAGCATCAGCGGGTCGTCGCGCGCGCCCATAGCCGTGTTCAGCGCCTCATAGAGCGAATTCGACCGCGCCTGCCCAAGTTCGTCATAGATCACGAACGAGGGCGAAAGGCCGTGCTTGGTCTTGGCGTCGGCGGACAGAGCAACATAGATCGAGCCGGTTTGATGATCCGTCATTTCCTTGCTGTGCGACCGCTCGGAGATTCGACCGTTCAGCCTCGGATGAACGCGGATCATGGCGGCCATTTCGGCATAGAGCTTGGCGGCCTGTTTCTTGTCGTTCGCCGCCGAATAGACCTCGCCGCGCATTTCCGCTTCCGGCCCCGCCAGATGGCAAAGCGCGAGCGCGGCGGCGAGGCCCGTCTTGCCGTTCTTGCGGCCCATGCTCAAAACGGCGGTGCGAACCGGGCGCTGACTCTCGGCGTCGACCGCATAGATTTCCTCGATGATGGCGCGCTGCCACGGCCGCAGCTTGAGCGGCTGCCCGGCGAGGCGACCGGCGGTCACGGTCAGGGTTTCGCAGAACGCGATGACGCGGCCAGCCCGCGTCAGCCCCTCGGCCTCCCACGGCGGCGCAGGAAGCGGCGCAGGCGCGAACAATTCCGGCTGGGCGCTATCCACGACCGCCAGATGAATCGCCTTAGCGCCGGGTCCACGAAGGCCCATGTTACACGGCCTCGCCGATTCCGAATTGCTCGCGCACGTGCATGAACTGGCGATGCCAAGTCGGATCGCCCCAAAGGCAACATTCCATGCTGAAAAACTTCTTGGGCTTCTCAGGGTCGGGGACGTGCCAGCGGGCAGCGAAAACGCGCGCGCCGTTCTGGTAGAGGTCGACCACGCGCCAGCCCTTGATGCACGTCTCGATGACAACGAAGTCGCTGACCTCCCGCAACCGGGTCGCGACGCCGTTCGTTTCCGGCATGGCGATTGCCCCGTTATCGAGAATGGCTATGGCGGCCTTGCGAACCGCAAGCATCCGTTCCTCGCGGGTGGTCATCATGGGCGGACTCCGAACTTAGTGATTTTGTCTGTATGGCCGTCGGTTTCAGGCGGCAGTTCCCCGTCCTTCACCCCGCCCCCCGTATCGCTATGCAGGTAGAAGGGATGAGCGGCGTCGACCGGGAAGCCATCGACGCCGCATCCCTTGAACGCGACCTCGCTTCCGCCGCCGAAGGCGTGAGGGTTGTCTGTCGCCGCCGTCTTGAAGCCGTGGCACGACGCGCACAGCGACATGAGGCCGTCGAGCGGCGGGAAGGGATCGCCGCCTTTGGCGATGGCGACACGATGGTCGACCACGGTCGCCGCGACCGCTTGTCCGCGCCGCTCGCAGACCTCGCACAGGGGCTTGTCCGCCAGCTTCGCGAGGCGCAGGCGACGCCATGCGGTCAGGTGATACGGCCACGCCATTACGCCGCCCTCGCCATCGGGAAGGCGAGAAGCTGCCGGTCGATCCAGCCGCGCCGGATGATCCAGTCTTGCGGCGACGGCGGGTCGCGGTCCCCATTGCCGAGCGAAAGCCGGAAGGCCAGCAATCCGGCATAGAACGCCGAGACGTCGAAGCGTCCGGCATCGACACAGCGGTTGAAGCTGGATCGGGCGTGTATCCACGCGGGGTTGCCGACCGGGAAGGGCCACAGGCGTTTCATCGCCTCGAACGCCTCGGCTGGCGTGCGTGGGGGGGTAAGGGGGGATTCAAGGATTCCTTCAAGGATTCCTGTGCGAATGAGGATTCGCCTTTTTCGGAATCGCCGTTCGCCTTTTCCGGCGCTTGATGCGAATCCTCGTTCGCCTTTTCGCGCGGGCGTTCCTCGGCGAACACCGCCTCATAGCGATTGGAAAGGCCACGACCGCGCCCCGCCTGCACGCGGATGAATCCCTCGCGTGCGAGCGCATCAAGCGAAAGCTGAACCGCCCGGCGCGTGACGCCGAGCATCCCCGCCATTTCAGTCTGCGCCAGCCAGCAATCGCCCGTCTTGGCGTTCAGATGGTGTAGCAGAATGCCCGCGACGTTCTTTGCGAGCGCGGTCAGATCGTGGCTTTTGAGAACGCGACTGTGCCAAGCCAGCTTGCGCGCCATGAAGGCAGACGAGGCGCTTTGGGGTTTGCCCCCACTCTCGCAAGCCTTTGATTTTGCATGAGCAGCTTTCGAGCGGGTTGCCCGGCTATCGCGTTGAGAATGCTTGGAAGGCTTAATTCCGCCCTGTCCGCCACGCAGTTATGTCAAGAGCAGGCTGCTCTGAAGGCGTCGAAATAGCCGCGAAATTCCCGGCTTTCCGCGACTATAAAAAAGCGTCTCGCGAGTTCGAATCCCGACCGTGCAAATACTCCTCCGATATTAGGCCTCCGTGCTCTGACAGCGATCTTGGCAGTCCGCTTTCGACAACCATCAAAAGCGTCTCGCCAGTTCGAATCCTAATCGCTCCGCCACTCAGTCTGACGCAGAGCAGGCTGCTCTCATTGATCGCCAAACTCGCCCGCATACGCCGGCTTTCTGCACATACCCAGAAGAGAACGCCCGGTCCTTACGCCAGAGCCAGGCAAGTCGCTCGGGCTTGGTGGGCCGCCTGCTCTCGACGGCGTAGCCGCAGTCCGCTTTCGCACCATTCCACTGGTATCAGAGGAATATCAGCGGATTTGGGTGAGTGCCGCGGTGAGGCCTTCGAGCCAGAGATCGATTCCGCGAGCAGCGCCAATGCCTTCGCGTTCGCCTGGACAGCGAGTGAAGCTGTTAAGCAGCGGAATTGCGAGCCGCGCTTTGCCGAGAGCAGAGGAAGTTTACAGGCCTGCAGCCGAACACCGCGGTAGATCGGCAGGGCGCCCTAGAGGCTGGAGCTGGTGAACCGCCGCGCGAGGACGTTGCAGGCATCGGCGAGGGTCGTGATGTCGCGCCCGTCGAGGGCGAGCCTGGCATCACGCGCAGTCGATCGCGGCGATCCCGGTGTGTCGGTTGAGCTGGCAGCGGCGACAGCCGTGTCGTCCGCGATGGCTGCGATCGCGGAGCGCAGGATGCTGATGGCCTGATCGCGTGCTGACTTGGGGTTCGCCACGGGTCTCGTCCTCCGAGGCGACCAAGGCTTGGTGCGGCAGGGAAGTCCAATCCGGGGCAGGCCGGGGTGCGCGGGCGCAGTTCGCGATGCGTTCGGACGCACTTGAGTGCGCGTGTACGATTGCGATTGACGGTCGCGCCCGTGGAGGCGCAGAGGTAGCGCATCCGGTCACCGGCGCGAGCGCGCTGTCACCGGGCCGAATTCCTGCTGGCGGTCAGCGGAAGTCATCTCAGAACACACCGATCAGGCCTGAGATGTCTTCCGTTCGCCCGGCAGCACGCATGCGCACGGGACCTTTCTCTTCGAAAGGTTCATCCCATGCCCAAAACTCCTCACGGCAAGCGCGCCGGCAAGGACACCCGCAAATTTCGCTTCGACCGCGACGAGCTGTCGGAGCACTTCGCGGCGAAGGGCCGCAAGCGCCGCGCGACACTGGCATCGCGTGCCGGCGCGGAGCGCAAGTCACCGCCCCGCAACGACCTCCGCCCGAAGCTCGACTATGTCGATGTGGCGGTCGCGGCGCTGAAGCCCTCACCCCGGCACACCCGCAAGGTGACGCAGCTCCAGGTCGCGCGCCTCAAGCGCTCGATCGAAGCCTTCGGCGTGGTGATGCCGATCCTGATTGCGGAGGACCGCACGATCATCGCCGGGCATGCGGTGCGGGCGGCGGCAAAAGCGCTCGGCCTTGCGACACTGCCCTGCGTCATCGCCGGTCATCTGAAGCCGATCGAGCAGGAGAAGCTGGCGATCGCCATCAACCGCGCCGGAGAAACCGGCACCTGGGACTTCGAAGCCCTGAAGGACGTCCTGGAGGATCTCATCGAGGAGGGTGACGATCTCTCTGACACGCTGTTCGAAGACGCCGAGCTGGACGGGCTGCTCCTCGAAGATGCCGACGCCTTGGACCTGGAAGACGGTGACGACGGCGCGGAGATCCCGCCGGAGAAACCGGCCTTCGTGACCTCAGCTCCCGGCGACATCTGGGTGCTCGGCCGCCATCTGGTCGGCTGCGGCGATGCGCGGGACGGCGCCTTCCTGGCCGAGCTGATGGGGACCGAGCTGGCCGAGATGGCGTTCCTGGACGCGCCCTACAACGTGCCGATCAAGGGCCATGTCACGGGCGCAGATCACCACCCCGAGTTCGTGATGGCGGCGGGGGAGATGTCGCGTGACGCGTTCTTCACCTTTCTCGGCAAGAGCCACCGGGCGCTCAAGCGCCATGTGAAGCCGGGCGGGATTGTCTTCTCCTGTATGGACTGGCGCTCGATCCATATCCTGATGGCGGCTGCGGAGAAGGCGGGATACGCGGTCGCGAACCTCGTGGTCTGGAACAAGACCAATGCCGGACTGGGCTCATTCTACCGCTCGCAGCACGAGCTGATCCTGGTGCTGCGTGTTCCGGGCGCCCGGTCCATCAACAATATCCAGCTGGGGAAGAACGGCCGCTACCGCACGAATGTCTGGACCTATCCGGGCGGCTCCTCGCTCGGCTCAGAAACCCGCGCCGGCCTCACGAGCCACTCAACCCCGAAAAACCCGGCAATGGTGGAGGACGCGATCGAGGACGTGACGACGCGGACCGGCATCGTGATGGACAGCTTTCTCGGCGGCGGCACGACGCTGATCGCGGCGGAGCGGTCCGGCCGTCGCTTCCGGGGCGGTGATCTCGATCCTGGCTATGTCGACGTGGCGCTGCTGCGCTGGATGGCTGAGACGGGCGGCATGCCGGTGCTGCGTGACACCGGCGAGACGTTCGAGGCAGTGCGCGCCCGGCGCATGGCCGGCGGCGGCGCGCCGCGAGCGACGCACGATCTGCCACGTATCTCCTCGCGTGGCCGTGACACTGAGCGCGAGCCACGCGTGCTGGATGATGATGAGGTCTTCTTCCACGACGATGAGATCGACGATGTGGAAACTGATGCCGGCGATGAAGACGAAGAAGACGGGGAATGTGATGAAGATGTCTCGTGCCCGTGATGCAGCGGGCGCGGCGCGGCCCGTACTTTGCGTGTTCGCCTCGTGTTGTCCGTCTACGGAGCAAATGATGTTGTGACCTCTGGACTCCGCATGCGAATCATCTAGTCTCGTGATCGGCGCTCATCGGTCCACGGGATCGGTCATCGCAGTTGTTGTTCGCCTGCCAATCATGAACGCAACTGAACGGTGACGAGATGGCGAAGCGCAAACCTGGCGACAAAAGCGACTACGAGGTCGGCTACGGCAAACCGCCGCGGGGCAAGCCGTTTCAGAAAGGCACGAGCGGCAACCCGTCGGGCCGGAAGAAGAAGGTCAAATCCGTTGTCGAACTGATCGAGATCGATCTGCACAAGCTGCGTGTCGCGACGGTCGACGGGAGACGCATCTCGTACACACGCGCGCAGCTGGCCGCGCGACGGCTCTCGCAGCTGATCAGCGAAGGTAATCTCAATGCGCTGCGGATGCTTGAAGGCGGGAAGAGCCGGATCTCAGGAGCGGTGCAACCGCCGGAGACCGCCGAACTGCAGCTGCGCGATCCGGATGCGCCGCTGACCGATAGCGAGCAGGCGGTGATGCGGTTTGCCGCCGACTTCTTCGCCTACACGGTCGGCAAGATCGACGGCTGGGAGCGCTGGCCCGCGGGGGATGCGCGATGAGCGCGGACGGGTTCGACCACAAGGCCACAGCCGATGAGCTCTACCGCAACCCGCGGCTCGGGCGCGGCTTCATGCGCGGCCAGCTCCTCGGGATGATGGAGGCGTGGTTCGCCGTGTTCTGGCGCCTCGCGCATCCGGTCATGGAGGGTGGCGCACCGCTGCCGCCGGTGAATGCCCTGAAGGTGCTGGCCTGGCAGCTCCAGCAGGCGACGGCCGTTCCGGGCGCGCAGACTGTCATCACCATGGAGAAGACGATGGGCCGCTCCGCCATGACGATGGCCGCTCTGCCTGCCTGGCTCGGCTATCGCCAGTGGGAACCGCGGGAGATCCATGTCGCGGCGCGGACGGGCGCGATTGCCGCCGAGGCCCGGCGCCGCCATCGCCGGCTCGCGCTTCTGCCGCATCACGCCTGGCTGAAAGAGACGCTCCGCTTCGAGGTCCTGGAGGATGGCAGCGAGCGGGAACGGGTGCGGCCGACCCCGGGCCAGGTGACATGGGGCGTTGCGGCCGACAGCAAGGGCCGGGATCGCTTCCTCGATGATCTGATCGTCTGCGATCCGCTCGGATCAGCAAGCGATGCGACTGAGGCCGGACTTGAGGCCCTCGCGCAATGGCTGGAGCAGAAGCAGAGCTGGTCGCGGCGCCCGGACCGGATCCCGTCGATCACGGTGCTTTCTGAGGCGCATTCGGGGCTGCCCGCCGTGCTGGCGGCACGGGGCTGGACCCATATCGACATCCCGTCCGTGGCGCCGGACGACATCGCGCTGCCGTTTGCGCAGGATCGCGAGCTTGAATGGGGCAAGGGCAAGCGGATCGTGCTGCAGCCCTACACGCCTTATGAGCTCGGCGAGATCCGGCGATCGATGTCCGCTGCGGCCTTCGAGGTCGCCTACAGCTGAGCAACCTGCACCGCCGCATTGGCGGCGAGCAGCGCCTCAGCGCGCACCAATATCTGCATGATGAGCCCGCTCTCGCAGGCGCGGTCGATCATGCCGGGATTGAACCGGTCACCGCGGCAGATGACGGTGAGCCGGCGATGCAGCTGGAACGGCGTGGCGTCCCTGAAGGCATCGGGTTCAGGTTCGCAGATGGCACCGGCGCCGATGTAACGGGCACGGCGCTGCAGCGCCTCGCTATACGACGCCTCGGCATCGACCCAGCCCGTCTCGTAGAGACGGGCGATGAACCGCTCGGTGAGGAAGGCCGGATCGATGTAGCCGTCATCTGCCGTCCCGAGCACAACGCCTGCGGTCCGGAAGAGGTCTGCGTACTCCGCCAGAACCTCCAGCCGACCGCGGATGATCTCCGGCGGGTCGAGCATGAAAAGCCAGCCGCCGGCGGCAGCACGTTCGTCCGGCGTCGCTGTCCGCAGTCCGAGGGGATCGCGGCCGGGCGGGGCGGGGGCGTTGCTCAAGACGGAACACCCGCCTCGTCGAGCGCCTTCGCCAGCGCTGTCACATAGGCCGCCGCGACGGCAACCCAGTCGTCCGGTTTGTCGAGCAACGGCCCGATGAGCGGGTAGAGCGCGTCCGGCTCGGTCAGGTACCAGCCGGAGCGCTTCGGCGTCTCCTTCAGCCATGTGCCAGGCATCAGCTCGGCAAGGCCACGCTGGTAGGCCTCGCAGAGATCGGTCCGCCCGATGGCCGCGGCGCTGCCTTGCGCGAAGGAGGTGTGGATACGCCCCACGGTGTCGATGGTCCCGAGCGAGACGCTCTCCCCGGCCGGCCCGATCCACTTGAGGCCCAGCCGCCGGTTGAACTCCGGCTGGATGCCGAGCGGCGCCATGGCCTTGAGGATCGCCCGGAGGCGGGCGGGATAAGAGGGCTGCGCCTTCGCCAGCTGTTCGAAGAAGGCCTCCTCGGTGATCGAGGTCGGCCGGCTTGCGGATGAGGGAGCTGTCTCGATCTGGTAGGGCAGGATCGTTGCTGACGCCGAACCTGACGCCGGACCCTCGATCCGGATGACCGCCCGCTCGATCTGCACGGTTTTTGCCAGCACCCGGGGTTGGACGAGGATCGATCCGTCCGAGGGGTGGCGCCAGAGGCCGAGCTCCACCAGGCCGAGGGTGAAGTGCAGCCCGACATGGCGCTGCAGGAAGTCAGCCAGCTGCTCGGCCCCCTCCTGGATACCGTCCCCGGCGATGAGGAGCAGGAAGCGCCCGAGGCGCAGCGAGCGGGAGACCGCGTCGATGAAGCCGGCCTCGTCACCATCCACGTCAGGGCCGCAGACAGCGTGGAAGAGCGAAATGGCCTTGTCGCCCCGGGCGGACTGCACCGCCGCCTCCAGCCCGCCATAGCTCAGCTGCGCGAGATCCTTCGCATAATCGAGGATCTGCCCGATCACCGCCCGGCGGGCCTCCGGGTTCCGCCAGAGCTTGGTCTCGACGACGCAGATACCGCCCTCTGGCGTGATCAGCAGGTTGTCGATGAAGCCGGAAGCGACCCGCACCTCCCGGGCGACTGCCACAAGCCCCTCGAAGGCCGGCTCGATCGCACCGACGGGCAGCAAAGCGGGGTTCTCGTGGATCAGCCCCTGCAGCCAGGCCTCGTTATAGAAACCGCCGGCAGTACCTGCCTTCAGCGACACCGCCTCCAGCGCGAGGCATGCCGCCCCGCCGCCGCCCGGGACCTGCACCATCATCGGCCGTGAATACGCCCGCATATCGCTCCGTCTCCAAAGCCCCGGCCACAGCGGCGGGGTGGAGCGTGTATGACTGATAGTCTATGAGAACAGTCAAGCGAACGAGGCGGGGCAACGGCCCCAACCGCCCGATACGGCCTGCACCAGATCGTCGCAGGTCAGAGGAAGCGCGGGTCCAGCTTGCAGTCGATCATCAGGCGCGTGACGACATTGTCACCGCTGGAGATATCGAAGCTCGCATCGATCGTGCGCCCGTTCGAGGCCATGGCGCGGACGTACAGGATACCGCGCGTCGCCAGCGCCTGGCGGAGCGGGCTCGCCTCGTCGGTCGGCAGCTCGGTCCCGACGATGTCGCCCTCCAGATAGCGCCATGACTCGGTGACCGCCTCGGCCTTGCCGGCCCGGTAGGTGAAGTCGCGCGTCCCGCCGCCGGAGCCGAGATAGGCATCGAACTTCACGGCGATCCGCAGCGGCGACTTCAGCGCACTGCATCCGATCATGATGACGGCCGCTTCGGGGCTGTCATGCCGGGAGGCGAGATGGCCCGTATAGGAGACCTCATCGGTGATGGGGTCGATGCTCTCCTCGTAGACCCACCTGCCGAACTGGTCGACCTGCTTCGCAGTGCCAATGCCGGGCAGGCCGGCAGCAACCACCGCAGTAACAACCAGCATTCTCACGAACCGTCTCTCAGCCATCCATCCTCCCGCGTCCGGCTCGTCCGCCGGCTGCGGAATATGACTGATAGTCTATGGCATGAAGTCAAGCCGACACGCGCCATGCCGCCATGGATGTGCGCGAGCGGATCGGCCTCAATGTACAGGCCCTGCGGCGGGCCAGAGGGCTCACGCAGGAAGAGCTCGGCCATGCAGCCGAGGTGCACCAGACCTATCTCTCAGGCATCGAACAGGGCCGGCGCAATCCCAGCGTCATCGTGCTGCAGCGGATCGCAACGGCGCTTGGCGCTGATATCGAGGACGTTACGAAGAGGCGGCCGGGGCGGAAGCGGTAGTATTCGCCGATCGTGCGATTCCGCGCATTGCCATTGATCGTCCCGAAACTCTCTACCACTCCAACGGAATGCCTCGAGTCGCCACGCGGTCTACGGTGAGATCGAGCGTCTGCCACCCTGTCAGAGCATCTGTCAGCATGGCTGGCGGGAGGAAAGCCAGCGGAATGAGCCGGCGCACATAACGCTCCTCAATGCCTTCCGCCTTCGCCACGTCCCTAAAGGTCGAGGCTTGACCCGACACCATCTGGTCCAGCCAGCCATGCGCACGGGCGATGGCCTTCAAAAGCGCCGGATCGGGCTTTGCCGGACCGACGGGCTTGCCGTGGCCTGGGTGGACAAGGGCTGTGAGGCCACCGCGGCGGATCGGGCGAACCGGGACGTTCAGCACCACAAATCCGCCTTGCTCGACCAGCGCCTCGCCGTCACCGAGCCGCTGCTGAAGCCGTGTGACGGTATCTGCGGTATGGTGATGTAGTTCCGGCGCTCCGCGCAGATGATCGGTTAGCACCCCGGCATCAAGACTCAATCGGAGGGCTTCCGGGCCGATCTCGACCCGCTTCAGAAGTTGAAACAGAGTGTCCGTCGTTGATGCGGGCGGCAAGTCGGCGATCAGACGGACTCGGTCAAACACCAGCTGTTCAATCGGCTCTGCCGGAATCCGGAGGGCGTCGGCGGCGCTGTTCGCGCGGCTGGCATAGTACCGGTATCGCCGCCCGCCCTTCTGCCCATGCGTCGGCGACATGCGGCGACCGGCCTCGTCCCAGATCAGCCCGGCAAGCGGATGGCTGCGCCGCGCCGCAGGCGATGCGCCCGACCGGCGCTGCTGTTCCTGCAGCTTCGCCTGGACCGCCTCGAACAGGTCGATCGGCACGATGCCCTCATGCTCACCCTCATAGCGCTGATCCTTGTGCCGAACTTCGCCGACATACAGGCGGTTTTGAAGCAGGTGATAGAGCGCGCCACGGCCGAAGACTGCGCCACCATAGGTTTTGCCGTGACGCGAGACCCGGGATTTGGAACGAACACCCTCCCCCGCCAGCTCGGCCTTCAGCGGCAGAACGCTACCGAGATCGAGATAGCGCTGAAAGATGCACCGCACGATCGGCGCTTCCTTCGGGTCGGGATAGATTTTCTTCTCCCGGACGACATAGCCAAAGGGCGGCATACCACCCATCCACATGCCCTTCTTCTTGGATGCCGCGATCTTGTCGCGAATGCGCTCCGAGGTGACCTCGCGTTCGAACTGGGCGAAGGAGAGAAGGACATTGAGGGTCAGACGCCCCATCGAGGTCGTTGTATTGAATGCCTGCGTCACGGACACGAACGAAACGCCCCGCTTGTCGAACCGCTCGACGATCTTGGCGAAGTCGGCCAGCGAACGCGTAAGGCGGTCGACCTTGTAGACGACGACAATGTCGACGCGGCCGCTCTCGATGTCCTTCAGCAGCGCCTGTAGCCCCGGACGCTCCATGTTGCCGCCGGAATAGCCGCCGTCATCGTAGGCGGTCGGTATCGTCCGCCAGCCCTCGCCGATCTGGCTGCGAACATAGGCCTCGCAGGCCTCCCGCTGGGCATCGAGCGAGTTGAAGACCTGATCCACCCCTTCTTCGGTGCTCTTGCGGGTGTAGATGGCGCAGCGGAGGGATCGAGTTGTCTTCATTACCCCTCCAAACCGAACAGCCGGGGACCGGACCACCGTGTCCCGGTGATCAGGCGGGCGATCTCGCTGAGGGAGCGATATACCTTCCCCTCATAGGTGAACCCCTTCGTCTCGACGGTGACATGATGCAGCCGGCCCTTCCATTCCCGGGTCAGGATGGTCCCGGCGCCGAGCTTAGGTTTCAGCGATGCGCCCAGTGGCCGGGCAGCCTGATGGTCCGACATCAGCTTCGTCAGGGCTTTGGCGGTCTCGGGGGTGTAGCCACCCTGGACGGCTGCCTGCGCCCGCCGGTGGCACTGCATCGCCGAACCGGCTTCCCCATTCGCACCGCAAGTCTTCGACGTTCATCTCGGGCAGACGCCGGAGAAGGACTTCAACCTCCTCCGGCCCAGCGCGGCGCGCGCCCTTTGGCGCGCACCGCGACAACGCGATGAGCGGGCTCATCGATCAGACAGCGATGCGGTAGATGCGCGTCTCGCCTTCGACCGATGAGGTGACGGTGAGGCCGAGCTTCTTCTTCAGCGACCCGGAGATCGCGCCGCGAACCGAGTGCGCTTGCCAGCCGGTTGCGATGCACATGTCGTCGAGGCCGGCGCCTTTAGGGCGTTTCAGCAGCGTGATCAGCATGCCGAGCTTGGAGGTCTCGCGGACGCCGGTCGGCGTGGCCCGTTCAACCTTCTTGCCGGCAGTACCGCCCTTACGCTTCGCGCGAAGTGGTGGAGACGCGGGCTGGTTGGCCTGAGCCGGCTCGGGTTCGTGTCCTTCGATAGTCTTCAAGCCCTTCGCAGTTAGAACCAAGCTGACGGCAGCTTCGCCATCATTGCCGGGCCACGACGTCGTGCCGGCGATTTTGGGCGTGTGCTTGAGGTATTTGGCTTTCAGCAGCGCTTCGACGGCATCACGCGTGGCGGAACGCTTGTCGGTATCCGCGATCGCGTTGTCGTCGCGCTGCGCGGCCTTGCTGAGCATAATCAGCTGGGTGTCGGTGAGTTTCATCGTGGAGTCCGTCTCGTTGCAACGGCATCAGCGCCGTCACTGAGACGAGCCCCGGAGCGGCTTTGGCTGCGGGGCGGGAGGCATCAAGCCTCGCGACGAGCGCAGCAATGCTTCGCTGAGGCGGGAAGTCCACAGACCAAATACTCTTTCTGAGACCGGCACCCGAAAGCTGAAGGGGCTGAGAACTTGCAGGAAGCGCGCCAAAAAGAGGAAGGCCCCACAGTTTCCTGTGGGGCCTGAACCTTCGATGGGAAACCGCCGAGGCGGTTTACCACTTACCGTGGTTTCCCTACCGACTTCCCACAAGCAGGCTATAGGCTGGAAATCCGGCGTCAAGCATTCTCTATTTGATTCCAGAAAATATAATCCGGACTTGGGGGATTATTCGCTTGTCTACATTTCAAGAGACCAAGACGCCGAACGAAGGATTGACGCTCGGCGTCGATCTCGGCATCGGCTCCTGCGGCTGGGCCATCATCGAGAACGCCGACGCGGGCGATGGACGCATCGTGGCCATGGGCGTGCGGATGTTCGACGTGCCTGAGACCGCAAAGGAACGCACGCCGACCAACCAGATCCGCCGCCAGAACCGGTTGATGCGGCGCGTGCTGAAGCGCCGCCGGCAGCGCATGAATGACGTCCGCACGCTCTTCGCCCGATACGGTCTGATCACCGACGACCGAAAATCGGCGCTGTCCACGGGTCTCGATCCCTGGCGGCTGAGGGCGGCGGCGCTCGACCGCCCGCTGAACGGGACGGAACTGGCCGTCGCGCTGGGCCACATCGCCAAGCATCGCGGTTTCAAGTCGAATTCCAAACGCGACAAGGGCGCGAATGCGAACGACGAATCGTCGAAAATGCTCGGCGCCATCGCCCGCACACAGGAGCGGATGAAGGACTATCGCACCATCGGCGAGATGTTCGCCAAGGACGCGCAGTTCGAAACGCGCAAACGCAACCGCGACGGAAATTTCGACCGTTCCGTACTGCGCGACGATCAGGAGCGCGAAGTCCGCCTGCTGCTCGACCGCCAACGCGCCATGGGCAACGCACTGGCCGATCCGGACATGGAACGCGAGTTCATCGAAGCCGCGTTTTTTCAACGGCCGCTGCAGGACCGCGACGACCGGGTGGGCTGGTGTCCGTTCGAACCTGACGAACGGCGCGCGGCCAAACACAGCCCGGCCTTCGAGCTGTTCCGTCTGGCGTCCCGGCTGGCGGCCTTGCGTATCCGGTCCTTTGGCGGAGAGCGTCCGCTGACGGCGGATGAAATCGGCCGCGCGATGGCCGATTTCGGCGCGCCGGGCGTCAAGCTGACATTCAAGCGGCTGCGAAAGCTGATCAACCTGCCCGACGGCGACTTGTTTGAGGTGCCCCTTGAAGAGGAAGGCAAGCGCGAGATCGCCTCGCGGGCGGGCGATCAGGCGGCAGGGACGAAGGCGTTTCGCAAGGTCTTGGGCGATGCCTGGAAGTCGCTGACAGGGCAACCGGAAAGGATCGATCGTGCGGCGGCGATCATCACCTTCAGAGAAGCGCCGGAATCCATCCGCAAAGGGCTTGAGGAGATCGAGTTCGAACCGCTGATCCTCGAAACGCTGATGAAGGGCGTGGACGACGGCGATTTCGCCCATTTCAAGGGCGCAGCCCACATCTCGGCCAGGGCGGCGCGGAATCTGCTGCCGCATCTGATGAAGGCCATGGTCTATTCCGACGCCTGCAAGGCGGCCGGATACGACCATGCGAAGAAGCCCGAAACGGACCTCGCCTCAATCGCCAACCCCATCGCGCGGAAGGCACTGGGCGAGGCGCTGAAGCAGGTGCACGCCATCGTGCGGGAATACGGCCTGCCCGGCGCGATCCATGTGGAGCTGGCGCGCGAGGTAGGCAAGAGCAAGGAAGAGCGTGACGAGATCACGCGCGGCATCGAAAAGCGCAACAAGGCAAAGGACCGCCTGCGCGAGCAGTTCACCGCCGACACCGGACGCGAGCGCGCGACGGCCGACGACCTGCTGCGTTACGAGCTCTGGAAGGAGCAGGGCTCGAAATGCATCTATACCGGCGATCACATTCCCGTCGAATGGGTCGCCGGTGAGGCGCACTTCGCCGAGGTGGACCATATCCTGCCGTGGAGCCGTTCGGGCGACGACAGCTTCATCAACAAGACGCTTTGTACGGCGAAGGCCAATCGCGACAAGAAGGGCCGCACGCCCTTCGAGTGGCTGGGCCACGACGAGACGACATGGGCCGCCTTCGCCGCCCGCGTCGAGACGAACAAGGCGTTCAAGGGCCGCAAGAAGCGCAATTACATGCTGCGGGATTCCAAGATTTCTGGAAGAGAAATTCCGCCCGCGCAATCTCACCGACACGCAGTATGCAACGCGCCTTTTCGCCGAAATGGTAGCCAGGAAATGGTATGCGAAAGACGAAGGCAGACGCCGCGTCTTCACGCGGCCCGGCCCGCTGACCGACCGGCTGCGCCGCGCATGGGGCATTCAGGGCCTGAAGAAGGGGCCGGACGGGAAACGCCTGCCCGACGACCGCCACCATGCGCTCGACGCGCTGATCGTCGCGGCGACCACCGAAAGCGCGCTCAACCGGCTGACCCAGGCCGCCAAGCGCGAAGAGGAGCGCGGCTCCAGCCGGTTCATCGCCGAGTTTCCGATGCCCTGGCCGGGCTTCAAGCAGGAGTTCGACACCCTCTTCCCGCACGTCTTCGTCAGCCGCGCCGAACGCGGCCGGGTGCGCGGCGAGGCCCATGCGGCCACCATCCGCAGCATCGGGGAAACGGAGCACGGACCCGTGGTCTATGAGCGCAAGGCCGTCGATAGCCTCAGCGAGAAAGACCTCGATCGCGTGAAAGACGCAGGCCGCAACGCCAAGGTCGTGGAAACGCTGCGCGCCTGGATCGCCGCCGGCAAGCCGAAAGACGCCCCGCCGCTGTCGCCCAAGGGAGATCCGATCCGCAAGGTCAGCCTCGTCACCAACAAGAAGGTCGACGTGCTGGTACGCGACGGGGCGGCGGATCGGGGCGAAATGGTGCGCGTGGACGTATTCCGGAAGAAGAACAGGAGGGGCACCTACGAGTTCTTCCTCGTACCGATCTATCCGCATCAGGTGGCGGACAAGGAGCAATGGCCTATGCCGCCAAACAGGGCAGTTACGGCATCCACCCCGGAAGCGGATTGGCCGGAAATGACACGTGACTACGATTTTATCTGGTCACTGAATCAGCATTCTTTCGTCGAAATAGAGAAGTCGGACGGGCTGTTTATTGATGGATATTTCAAGGGCCTTGATCGGTTCACAGGCAATATCAACGTCGCACCACATAACAACCTACAAGCGATGATACGGGGAATCGGTCCTCGGCGCCTTGTCCGGTTCTCCAAAATGGCCATCGACCGCCTCGGTAACCGGCACGAAATCCAGCGCGAGACACGAACATGGCGTGGCGTGGCCTGCACATAAGCAAGCCCGCGCGGCTGAACCTCGCCGACGGACAGATCGTCGTCGCACAGCATGACGGCGAGGTGCGGCTGCCGCTCGAGGACATCGCCTGGATCGTCCTCGATGCGCCGCACGCCACGCTGACCTCGACGCTGCTCAGCGCCTGCATGGACAGCGGCATCGCCATCGTTTCGACCGATGCGACCCACACGCCCAACGGTGTGCTGATGCCGTTCCACCGCCATTTCCGCCAGGGCGGCATCGCGATCGCGCAGGCGGAGATGTCGCTGCCGCTGAAGAAGCGGCTGTGGCAGACAATCGTGAGGGCCAAGATCGTCAACCAGGCCGCCGCGCTCGACCGGACGGGCCGCGAAGGCGGCGACGGCCTGCGCGCCATGAGCCGCCTCGTCGGCAGCGGCGATCCCGACAATGTCGAGGCGCGGGCCGCGCGCGAGTACTGGGGCTGCCTGTTCGCCGGATTCCGCCGCGAAGACGGCGGCGACACGCGCAACATGATGCTGAATTACGGCTATGCAGTGGTCCGCAGCGGCGTCGCGCGCGCGATCGTCGCCGCCGGCCTCGTGCCTGCGCTGGGGCTCAATCACGCCAGCGCCACCAACGCCTTCAATCTCGCCGACGACTTGGTCGAACCGTTCCGTCCGTTCGTGGATGTCGCCGTATGGCGCACGATCGGCGAAGGACGCGCCGCCCGCGACGACCTGACGCTCGACCAGCGCCGCGTGATGGCCGGGCTGATGCTCGGCGATTGCCGCATGGGCCATGAGACGATGACGATGCTGGCCGCGACCGAGAAGGCGGCGATGTCGCTGACCCGCGCGATCGAGTCGGCGTCGGCCGAACTCATCGAACTGCCGGCGCTGCCGTGAAGGCGGAGGAGACGCGCGTCTTGTGGCTGTTCGTCTTCTTCGATCTGCCGGTAGGAACCAAGGCCGAGCGCCGCGCGGCGACGCGCTTCCGCAATTTCCTGAAGGACGACGGCTATATGATGCTGCAGTTTTCCGTTTACGCGCGCGTGGCGCGGGGCGAGGATGCCGCCTCGAAACATGTGCAGCGCGTGACGAAAACCCTGCCCTCCAAAGGCAGCGTCCGCGTGCTGCAGGTGACGGACAAGCAATATGCCCGCATGCGCCTTCTGCTCGGCGAATCAAAAAAAACCGAACGAGTTCGCGCCGCTCCAGATGGTTCTGCTCTGATTTCGGCCCTCAGAAGAGGGCGGAAATCAGAGCATTTTCAACCACTTGCCGCGATCGGAGCCTACCAATGGGAAGTCGGTAGGGAAACCACGGCTCGTCGCTGGCGAGCCAACCATACCCTTACAGCCTACCAATGGGAAGTCGGTAGGGAAACCACGGCGGCGCTACATCCGCCAGCCCGTCGATGTGGAGCCTACCAATGGGAAGTCGGTAGGGAAACCACGGCCGACGTCGCCGCATCTGGTGGTCAGGATGCAGCCTACCAATGGGAAGTCGGTAGGGAAACCACGGCTCAGCTACGCTGCGGGAGAGCAGGGCCACCAGCCTACCAATGGGAAGTCGGTAGGGAAACCACGGCACGGCATCGCCGGCATGTTCTGGATTCGCCAGCCTACCAATGGGAAGTCGGTAGGGAAACCACGGCCAATAGTAGCCGGACACCTGCTCGACGAAAAGCCTACCAATGGGAAGTCGGTAGGGAAACCACGGCACACGTCCTTCGTCATCTTGACCTTGTCGCAGCCTACCAATGGGAAGTCGGTAGGGAAACCACGGCCCGCCCGCTTCACGGGAGCGCGCTCGCGCAAGCCTACCAATGGGAAGTCGGTAGGGAAACCACGGCGCTTTGTGGTAGGTGTTGTTTCCACGCCCGAGCCTACCAATGGGAAGTCGGTAGGGAAACCACGGCACGATTGGGAGAACTTTATCACTGGTGGACAGCCTACCAATGGGAAGTCGGTAGGGAAACCACGGCCTAGGTACGTCGAGTACCTTCGCTATCTTGGAGCCTACCAATGGGAAGTCGGTAGGGAAACCACGGCCGCTTTTCAGCGAGGGCGACATCATCGTCGAGCCTACCAATGGGAAGTCGGTAGGGAAACCACGGCCGCCGGCTTCGGCCTTCGAGATTTCGCCGTAGCCTACCAATGGGAAGTCGGTAGGGAAACCACGGCTGTAGATCGATCATCGCGCGCCGCAGCGCGAGCCTACCAATGGGAAGTCGGTAGGGAAACCACGGCCGTTGCCCGCGCTGATTTCGGTGAGGTTCGAGCCTACCAATGGGAAGTCGGTAGGGAAACCACGGCTTCTCGGCCGTCAGGCCAAGCTCCGTTTCGGAGCCTACCAATGGGAAGTCGGTAGGGAAACCACGGCTACGGAGCGCAATTTCCCCGTGCCGTCGAAAGCCTACCAATGGGAAGTCGGTAGGGAAACCACGGCGTGCTAGGTGACAGGAGACGGTAATTATGGAGCCTACCAATGGGAAGTCGGTAGGGAAACCACGGCGCGAGAGTTGATCTGACGAGGGCTTCTTCTAGCCTACCAATGGGAAGTCGGTAGGGAAACCACGGCAGCGTGGCCGGAACATCGTTCTGCTTGGCAAGCCTACCAATGGGAAGTCGGTAGGGAAACCACGGCTCGATATGCGTATGCGTCGTCGAATCGTTCAGCCTACCAATGGGAAGTCGGTAGGGAAACCACGGCGACCGCATCGGCCTTGGTGAGTTTGCCGTCAGCCTACCAATGGGAAGTCGGTAGGGAAACCACGGCCTCTGCTTGCACCCCATCGCCTATTACGAGAGCCTACCAATGGGAAGTCGGTAGGGAAACCACGGCTCAAACCCAACGTCCCCATTATCATGCACTAGCCTACCAATGGGAAGTCGGTAGGGAAACCACGGCTGTTGTTCGGATGCGGACAATGCACCCCCTAGCCTACCAATGGGAAGTCGGTAGGGAAACCACGGCTGGCTACACGGTCAAGAAGATGACCGATCCAGCCTACCAATGGGAAGTCGGTAGGGAAACCACGGCCGCTTTCTGACGCTATGAAGGAAGCTAATAAGCCTACCAATGGGAAGTCGGTAGGGAAACCACGGCGGCTCGATTCTAGCCCAAGAGCGTATGAAGAGCCTACCAATGGGAAGTCGGTAGGGAAACCACGGCGAACGAGAAGGGGCAGGACGTGCCGGTCCTAGCCTACCAATGGGAAGTCGGTAGGGAAACCACGGCACTTCCCACTCGGCCTCGGCCTTCGTCAGTAGCCTACCAATGGGAAGTCGGTAGGGAAACCACGGCGATATCGCCGTCGCATGATGCGTCGTCGTCAGCCTACCAATGGGAAGTCGGTAGGGAAACCACGGCAGTGAGCGCCCGCCCGACATCCTGACCCATAGCCTACCAATGGGAAGTCGGTAGGGAAACCACGGCAGCGGCTGCAACACCAGGAGGCTTCATTTGAGCCTACCAATGGGAAGTCGGTAGGGAAACCACGGCTCTGGTAGTGGCGCAGCGTGGCCGGGAAGCAGCCTACCAATGGGAAGTCGGTAGGGAAACCACGGCCGCTGAAGCCAAGGCCAAGACGACGCCCGTAGCCTACCAATGGGAAGTCGGTAGGGAAACCACGGCCTTTGGAAACCGTGGCTGGAAATAGGAGTCAGCCTACCAATGGGAAGTCGGTAGGGAAACCACGGCAACGTGATGGAGTGAGACATGGCCTTAGCCAGCCTACCAATGGGAAGTCGGTAGGGAAACCACGGCTTACCGTCGCCACACGCGCGGCGCTCCCAAAGCCTACCAATGGGAAGTCGGTAGGGAAACCACGGCGCCGCCGTGCTGATCGTGTGCTTGAGGTGGAGCCTACCAATGGGAAGTCGGTAGGGAAACCACGGCTACGCTGAAACTGCACATGATACAAGAGACAGCCTACCAATGGGAAGTCGGTAGGGAAACCACGGCACAGCCAGAATAGCACAGGTGCGCGCGTTTAGCCTACCAATGGGAAGTCGGTAGGGAAACCACGGCCACCTACACGAGTAAGTAGTGTTTTAATTTAGCCTACCAATGGGAAGTCGGTAGGGAAACCACGGCTAGCGGCACGGCAATAACGCCTTAATCAAGAGCCTACCAATGGGAAGTCGGTAGGGAAACCACGGCGTAGAGGAATGCGGAGGGGACGAAGGCGTCCCCTCCGCATTCCTCTACGAAGGCCAGGCTCGGCAGGCGCACTCTCATCAGTTGAGCACAATGCACTACCCCCTTTTCTATAACGCCCGAAGCACGGCCCACGCGTAATCCGCTGCGCAAACTGAATAAGTTCGCGCTCACAAAAGCTCCGCCACCTTTGCGGCCGTCGCCTTGGCGGACCACGGATTCTGTCCGGTCACAAGCCGGCCATCCACGACGACATGGGAGACGAACGGCAGGAACGCCTTCCGGTACAGCGCGCCCCGCCGCTTCATTTCGGCCTCGGCGTTGTAGGGCATGCGTTTCGCGACGCCGGCCAGTATTTCTTCCGTCCAGGAAAAGCCGGTGAGCCGCTTTCCGGCCACGAGCAGCGCGCCATCCGACAGCTTGGTGTTCAGCAGGCCGCAATAGCCGTGACAGACGGACGAAACGATCCCGCCCCGTTCCCATATGGCGCGCGTGATCCGTTGCAGCCCCTCGCTGCCCGGAAAGTCCCACATGACGGCGTGGCCGCCAGTGAAGTAGATCGCATCGTAGTCCGCCGGGTCGATGTCGTCGGCCCGGGCCGTCGTCGCCAGAAGCGCCATGCGGTCTTTGTCGGCCAGCCATGCCCTGGCCGAGGCGTCGAGAAGCGGCCATTTCAGCGCGCGGGGTTCGAGCGGCGACACGCCACCCAGCGGGCTCACGATGCGCTGCTCGCAGCCCTTTTCCGCGAACACATCGTAGGCGTGCGTGAGCTCCGACAGCCAGAGGCCGGTCGGATGCGACGGGTCGTCGTAATGGGCGACATTGCTGACGACATGGAGAATACGCTTGCTCATCGTTCGACCCCTATCGGTCCGTCGCACCTCGCCTATCCACGGACGAAAGCGAGCAGATCGGCGTTCACCACGTCGGCGTTGACCGTAAGCATCCCGTGCGAGAAGCCGGGATAGATGATCAGTTTGCTGTTCTGCAAGAGCTTGTCCTGCATGACCGCCGCCGCCTTGTAGGGAACCACCTGATCGTCGTCGCCCTGCATCACGAGCGTCGGAACGGTGATCGCCTTCAGATCCTCCGTCTGGTCGGTTTCCGAGAAGGCCTTGATCCCTTCGTAATGCGCTTTGGCGCTTCCCATCATGCCCTGCCGCCACCAGTTCTCGATGACGCCCTACGAGGGCTCGGCGCCCGGCCGATTGTAGCCGTAGAACGGCCCGGCGGGCACATCGAAGAAGAACTGCGCGCGGTTGGCGGCGAGCGCGGCGCGGAACCCGTCGAACACCTCAATCGGCGTGCCGTCGGGGTTGCTGTCGGTCTTGACCATCAGCGGCGGCACGGCGCTGACCAGCACCGCCTTGGCGACCCGCCTCTGCGGCTGGCCATGCCGGGCGACATAGCGCGCAACCTGCCCGCCGCCGGTCGAATGGCCGATATGGATGGCGTTGCGAAGATCGAGATGCTCGGCGACCGCCGACGCATCGGCGGCATAGTGGTCCATGTCGTGGCCGTCGCTGACCTGGCTCGAACGGCCATGCCCGCGCCGGTCGTGCGCGACGACGCGGAAGCCTTCCTTGAGGAAGAACAGCATCTGGTTGTCCCAGTCGTCGGCGCTGAGCGGCCAGCCGTGGTGGAAATGGATCGGCTGCGCGTCCTTCGGACCCCAGTCCTTGTAGAAGATTTCGGTTCCATCCTTCGTTTTGACGAATGCCATGACGACTTCTCCCTTGTTGAGCGACGATCCGGCGATCGCGCCTTCATATGGCGGGCAGGGTCTGCAACGGCCGAGGCAGGTACAGGACCATCTGCGCCTCTTTAACGACATCGAGCCGCAGAATGGTTCCCGCCCCGAGCCCATCCAGCAACTGGCTGATCGGACCGCCGGCGCGCGACAGTTTCACGTCGCGCGGAAACGACATCCGCGCGAATTCGATCGGGTTGGTCACGAACTGCGTCTGACGCCATTCGCCGTCCACCAGCCCGATCGAGGTGTTGGTCGTGAGGCCGGACTGCGACGGGATCCGGCGCAGCGCCGGCAACGGCGCGGTCAACGTCACGTCCGGCTTGCCGTCGGTCGCCGCGATGGCGGCCGTGACGCCGCCCGGCACGATGTCGAGATCGATGCCGGTGCGCCATTTCGGCAATTGATAGCCATGAACGCCGCGCACGCGGGCGATCTCGGTGTCCACCGGAAGCGCCAGCACATGCGCGAAGAAGCTCTGCCGCCGCATCGAGGAGAGCAGTTCCAGCGCGTGCGGCCCGCGCGCACCGGGCCGGCGGATGACGACGGCGACCGAGACCTCGTTATAGGGATCGTTGTCGCAGACCGCGTAGGAGAAGAAGGTGAGCGCCACAAGCCCACGGCCCGGCAGCGCCCGCAGCGGCTTCAGCTCTCGCGGCAGCATCGCGCGCAATTTCTTCAGCGGCGCGAGCATCAGCGCCTGGACGTTGCTGGTGCGGTAGTAGAAGTTCGGCGCCCAGGTCGGGCCGATCCGCGACGGGACCATCACCTTCGGAATGCGCCGGAAGAAGTCGATGTTTCCGGCGGCCGGATCCTTCGCCACCTCGTCGAGATCGGGATTGGACCGGAAGCGATCATAGTAGCCGCCTTTCGGCACCATGACCTTGTGGCCGCCGAATTCGACCTCTGTAAATTCCTCAGCCATCAGGCCACCACCTTTCGCGCCGCCATCCAGCGGCGATACCGGCGGGCGCCCCGCTTTGCGGAGATTTGCGACGTCACGAGCGCCCAGAGCGGCGACACGTTGGGCGCCGTGCGACGGCGGCGGCCGAGCCGCACCAGCTGGTAGCGGACGGCAGCCATATGCGCCAACGACGCGACCGGCTTGTTCTTCCAGGCGATCGGCTTCAGCGCCGGCGCATCCGTTGCACCGAGCTTCCAGTTGCGCGGCAGGTTCGGCTCGATCGCCAGAGCGGTTGCGATACCCGCCATGGCGACGCCGCTCTCGATCACTTTCTCCGCCACTTCGCGCCGCCGGATGCCGCCCGTGACCATGAGCGGCATGGTCGCGACCGCCGCGATCTCGCGCGCGAACTCCAGGAAATAGGCTTCGCGCGCCAGCGTGCGCTCGTCGCGCGCCGAGCCCATCATGGCCGGCGCCTCATAGCTGCCGCCCGAGAGCTCGACCAGATCGACGCGGTGCGGGGCGAGCATCTGCACCACGGCGCGCGCGTCCTCGGGCGAGAAGCCGCCGCGCTGGAAGTCGGCCGAGTTGAGCTTGACCGCGACGGCGAAGCCCGGCGAGACCGCCGCGCGCACGCCGCGCACGACGTCAAGCAGCAGCCGCGCCCGGTTTTCCACACTGCCACCCCAGCGATCCTCGCGACGGTTGGCGAGCGGCGACAGAAACTGGCTCAGCAGATAGCCATGGGCCGCGTGAATCTCGACGCCCGTGAAGCCCGCGCGCTCCGCGAGCGCGGCCGTGGCCGCGAAGCGGCGCTCCACCTCGGCGATATCGGCTGCGGTCATCTCGCGCGGCACCGGGAAGACCTTGGATTGCGCCCCAAGGTCGAGCGCGATCGCCGACGGCGCCAGGGTCTCCTGGCCGAGCGCGGCCGGCATCTGCCGGCCGGGATGGTTGATCTGCATCCAAACCTGGCCGCCGCCCGAGCGCGCCGCTTCCGCCCATGCCTTGAAGCGATCGAGGTGGCGATCGTCCTCCAGCACCACACCAGCAGGGCCGGTCATGGCGCGGGCATCGACCATCACATTGCCGGTAATGACGAGACCCGCCTGACCGTCAGCCCACGCACGATAGAGACGGATCAGCTCGGCTGACGGCGCATGGTCGTCATCGGCCATATTCTCCTCCATCGCCGCCTTGGCGATGCGGTTCGCGATGATGGCGCCGTTGGGGAGGGTCAGCGGGGAAAACAGAGACATGAATGCGCTCCAGGATCGGACTTGAGCAAACCGTAACCTTTAAGTTAAGTTGATGGTCAAGAGCTTTTCCGGAGATGCGTGGATGAATATCGGGGAACTGGCGAAGCGGACCGGGCTGACCAACTCGCGCATCCGCTTCTATGAGAGCGCTGGCCTTTTGCAGACCGTCGACCGGCGGCCGAACGGCTACCGGACCTATCCGCCCGAGGCGGCGATGGTGCTCGAATTGATCGCGACTGCGCAAAAGGCCGGGTTCAGCCTGGACGAGATCCGCACGCTGCTTCCGCCGGATCTCAAGACCTGGCGGCACGACACGCTGATCGGGGCGCTTCGCCGGAAGGTGACGGACATTGAGGCGCTTCAGGTGCGGCTCAAACAAAGCAAGGCGCAGCTCGTGGCGCTTATCGAGGACATCGAGGCGAAGCCCGACGACATCGACTGCACGGCGAACGCGCAGCGTGTGCTGTCACGGATGTTGGGCAAACAGATCGAGAAGCCGACGATGGCTGACGGCGACATGAAGCTTCTCGGCAAGGTGAACCGGCGACGGTTTCCCAAGGCTGGCTAACCGGATTGCGGAGGTTGCGAGCCGCCAGACCATCCAGCCCATCGGATCGCCGAATTCTCGCCCACAGCCTTAAGGCAGGCCGCGCGCAGGCGCTTTGGCGTGACAATGCCAAGAGATATCATGGCTTTCTGCGCTGTCGCCAAATACCAAGTTCATCGAGCGCCGACCCATAAGATTGCAAGCCTTCGATGACGATCTTTTCCATAACGCCTGATATGTGCCACGACTCTGTAGCAGCAACGTACAGATGTCAGGCTGTGCAAAGTAGAAATGTCAGGCCGGCCTAAAATCTCTCCCCGTTTGCGGGCGATCTCGACGCCATGCCGTCAGTCACTACCCGGCCTCCATCACCCTGAACGCAGCCACAAATAGTTTCGCGGGCGACCAAGGCCGCCCGCGCCAAATACCAAGTCTCAAGCTGCCGAAGATCAGGCCGCTTTCTTCTTGCGGCCTCGCCCTGAAACAGGCGTGAGTTTTCCAAGGCCGATGCGCTTGGCCATTTCCGAGCGGGCCTGGGCGTAGTTCGGTGCGACCATCGGATAGTCCGACGGCAGGCCCCACTTGGCGCGATACTCGTCCGGCGACATATCGTAGTGGGTGCGCAGATAGCGCTTGAGCATTTTCAGCTTCGCGCCGTCTTCAAGACAGATGATGTAGTCGTCGGTGACCGACTTGCGCACCGAGACCGCCGGCTTGAGGGCAGCAGGCGCCTCGACGTCAGCAGACGGCTGCGACAGCCCAGCCAGCGCGTCGTAGACGGATTTGATCAGCACCGGCAGATCGCTCTGCAGGATCTGGTTGCGGCCGACATAGGCTGAGACGATGCCCGTCGCGAACTCCAGAGCTCCGACTGCTCGCCGCCAGATGCTGCGGTGACTGCGACGGTATCTTTGCTCATAGCGCCCTCATCCTGTTTGATCTTTGCGTCGCTTGTCTGACCAAAATCCACAATAGTTTCAACAGGGACATGTAACAGGCGCTCGCCTGATTAGTGCGGCGCGGCCCCACCGAGCTCGACGACTTTACGCGCCCCATCAGGCCCGAGTTGGTGGAATTTGAAGCGCTTGCCGGCGAAGATCGAAGACTGCAGGTCCTTGAGGATTTCTTCATGGCCGCCAAAAGGCGCAATCAACTCGACCAGCCAATAGGTGTCGCCAGACTGCCACTCATCGGGCCGCAAGCGCGGCGCGCCGGCCGTCAGGCGCGCGTCGGTTTCAGGGGATACGCGCGCCCATAGCGCGACCGCCGCGGGCGCATTCGGGCCGTAGAACAGGCGGTACTGCTCCAGAAGGATTGGCGGCATGCAAAACCATTCCAGATCGCCAATGAAAAGTTGCTTGTGGATCGGCGATTGCGACAACAGCCACACGATCTCGCCAAGCATCTGCGCGACGGTCTTGGGTTGCCCGGGCTGATGCGTCGGCCCGGGCGTCAGGGTGCTATCTGTCATTGCGAACTTCGGAGAGACAAAAAAATTGGAGCCATCAAACGGCACGATAGCCCCTTAAGGCAGACCGTTCACCCATAGATGCGACGAGAAGATCCACACGATCGATAGATTGCCCGTTCGCCGCACCGGCCCGGATAGAATGCATTCGGGCGCCGCCTCGGAATGCAGCTATCGCCTGAACAAGACCGGCTTGCGCGGCGGCCGTCACCGCATCGTCAGCCGTTCCCGTCCGTGTTCGGCGACTTGCCGGTGCATTGGCATCGAGCCACGGCGTCCACTTACCCAACGCAGATGACTGCCGAGTATGGCCGCGCCGTAGCCGGGATGCGGCGGCTGTCGCATCAAAGCCTGAGGTCAGAGACGAGGCAGTTTGAAGAACGCTCTCGGAATCAAGCGGCTCGCTTAGTGAGCCATCCATCACGCTTTCCGCGGCGAGCGGCAGCCTCTCTTCAGTTACATCGCCCCAACGAGATGCAAGGACATCGAGCGAACGAGTACGTGACGATGGTTCATCGCCCTGCACGTTCAGTAAGTCCTCCCGGCCGATCGGCGCGGCCTGCCACGGAGTACCGTTTCCCAAGGTCGTCTCCCGCATCTGCTCACGCCGAGCCTGAGCGGTCTGATTCCACACAGCATTGTTTGCGATCAGCGTGTGACCCAGGTTCTCTATGGCGGTGCGGCCTACTGCTGCGCTCGCTTCCAGATCGCGCCTGATAAGCTCCAGACCAGATATGGAGCCCAAAGCTGTATCTGCGGCCGTCAATGTGCGCCCGTCAGTCATCGTGACGGCAGTCGTGTTGATGATCACATTGACGGGGCGGCCATCGACAACTTGCCCGGTCGGCGTTCCAGCCAGACCGATCGACGCGACACCGGCTTCAGACAGCGTCCGCAGTTCCTCGATCTGACTGACGCCGTCCTGATTGGCGTCGTGCCAGATCAGGAACTCCCCGAACCGTTCATCAGCCGCCGTCAACGCGCCGTCGCCATCGCTATCAAAGGCAGCAAGGCCTTGAAGGTCGGTTGTTGCTCCTTCCACGTCACCGAGGAAGGATATCTCCGACAACAGGGAGACTCGCCCATCGCCGTCTCGGTCGAGCGCGAGAATGCCTTCTCCGGCGCCAGCCCAACCCAGCCGATCCTTAAACCCGTCGCCGTTCAGGTCGAGAGAGATGGCGGACGAGCCCGGATCCACCAATGTGACGCCGTCCCCCCCCAAGTCGATAATGATCGGCGCAGCATGGCCCGCAGACGGATCGACGCCGCCTTGGGCATATGCCTGCTCAAGCGCCTCGAGGATCTCAGCCGACGTCGTGATCTTGCGGATGACCGGGGGCAGATCGACGGTCCCCTCGCTCGCGCCACCCTGGACAAATCTCAGAATCCTGCTCAGGCGCTTCATCGCCTATGCCGACATCAATCCGATCGACCGAGGCACGCACCCCATCGCCGCGCTCCACGCGCCCAAACTCGCCGTCCTCGCTCGCCATCAGCCACTCAGGCCGAACGCCGCCGGTCGCGGTTCCCTTGATGTGGGCAAGCTTGCGATACAGAGCCACGTCGTAAGCGGTGCCGACAGAGCCATCCGCCCATGTAAAGGCGGAACTACCGGTGATGACGTTGTCGATCGCTTCGCCAGGGCTGAAGCCTGTCTTGGTGATCTGAAGGCTGATCGACGCGATGCCAGCCTCGGCAAGCGTCATCAGCTCTTTGCCGGCACCCACGCCGTTTTGATTGATGTCACGCCAAACTCGGAAGTCCCCCCAGCGCTCATCATCGGCGCTGAGGATGCCGTCGCCATTGGTGTCATAGGCGGCTAGACCCTCCAGATCCGTCTGGGCACCCTCAAGGTCACCGACAAACGAGATCTCAGAGCCTCGCGTGATCTGGCCGTCGCCGTTCCGGTCGAGCGCCAGAATGCCATCGTCTCCTGACACCCAACCCATTCGCAGATAGGGCGCGCCATTGTCCGCGGCGAATACGACCTCCGAGTCGTCGACCGAGATGAGATCTGCTCCATCGCCGCCAAGATCGAGCACGATGGGAACATACGGGTTCCAACTGCCCACATCTTCGATGTGCCATTCGATACCGAGCTTACGAACATCGATCTCTGCCCCGGCCACCGTGATATGCTCGATGGTGTTATGGGTCTCGATATTCATATAAATGTCGCGGAAGATCGTGCCGCCGTCGATGATGCGTATTCTGTCGGCGACTTGGCTGGCGCTGAGCGCCGTATTGGCCAGATCTCGAATGCCGATATAGAGGTCCCGATTGACAATCTGGTAGATAACGTCTTCGGCAGCGACGTTCGGGCCGAAGATAATCCGATCGATGCCGCCTTTATCAGTGATGGTATCGAAGCCATCGCCCCGCTCGAACACATACTGGTCGTCGCCCGACGAGGCGAAGAGCAGATCGTTACCACGCCCACCGATAAGAATGTTTCCGGCCTGCTCGGAGCCACCGGCCGCATGGCCATAAAGCGTGTCGTTGCCCTCATAACCCTGAACCAGGTCGGACTGATTATTGGCGCCGTAGAGCGTGTTGGCGCCAACCGTCCCGCCGCCGGTTACAGCGCGAATCTCGGAGAGGTCCAGATCGCCGGATCCGCCGACATCCAGATACTCGACCCGATGCGCCTGCCAGTGTGTTGCGTGCATAGCGGCATTGACCAAGGCCTGCTCGCCCGTCGTCCGATTCTGGAAACCAAGGCTGATCTGGCCGCCGTCATGTGTGACGAAAAAGTGGACGTTGGCATAGCTGGTGTCATCAAGCGCGAGTCGGTCGCCCGTACCGCCATTGTCGACGATGTAGTCATTGCCGTCGCCGGGGCGGATGACATAGGTGTCTGAACCGGGATTCGGTGCGCTAGCTCCCCAATTCGAAAGACGGTCATTGCCTTTGCCGCCGATCAGAATGTCGTCGCCGGTCGTGCCGTATAGCTCGTCATTGTAGTCTGAACCGATCACCTGCTCGATGGAGCTGTAGGTATGCCCTGCGGCAGCCCACGCACCTGTCCCGCTCGCGAGGTTTACAAAAACAGCTTGAGAATACTCAGAGTAATCGACGGTATCTGCCCCATCGCCGCCGATAAATTGATCGGCACCTGCCGTTGCGATAAACCAATCGTCACCGCGTCCGCCAATCAGTTTATTGGCAATAGTATTGCCTTTGAGCACGTCGCCAAAGGCTGATCCCTCTACATGCTCAAACGTCAAGTGGGCGCGAATCTCATCGCCCTCAGCGTCCCCGCCAAAAGCCTCTCCAGTTGAGAGATCGACCCAAACACCCGCAAGTGACGAACGGTACGACACCATATCGTCATTAGTTTCGCCGACGAGGATGTCGGCACCACGACCGCCCTCCAGAATATCCCCGGCGCCAGCGCCACGGGAGACCAGATAGTCATTGCCTGCTCCGCCGAAGAGGCGGTTAGAACCAGCGCCACCAATCAGCAGATCGTCGAACGCTGACCCAGATGCATTCTCAATGGAAATCCAAGTGTCATCCGCTGCAGCCCCCAGAGCGTTGCCGTCGCCCAGATTTACATAAACGCCGGCGGACGCTGTCGCCCACCAACCAAAATCCCACGAGCCGGCGCTCGCCGCATCGCGGTAATCGACCGTGTCAGAGCCATTGCCGCCATCAGCAGTGACGCTGCCACGACCCGCTACAATGACATCATCGCCGTCGCCGCCGAACGCCTGGTTCGATCCTTCACCAGCGTCGAGTAGATCATTGCCGACGCCGCCATAAAGCTGATCATTACCGGCGCCGCCATACAGGCGATCGTCGCCATCGTCACCGTGCAGGATGTCGTCTCCAGCGCGGCCAAGCAGCGTGTCATTGCCGGCGCCGCCTGAGATCGTGTCATTGCCGGCGCCACCGTCGACCCAGTCGTAACCAGCCTGACCATTGAGGCTATCGTCGAACTGCCCGCCGAGAATGACATCATTGCCATCGAGACTGAAAAGGCTAAGCGCCGCCGTCGCATCTCGGCGATCTATGAAATCATTCGTCACGCCAAAACTATTTGTCGCTCGAACGACATAACCGCCATCGGCCGCGAAATTCTTGGAAACAAAAACCGCTTCCTCAGCTGCTTCGGCCAGGCCATTTCGGTTCAGATCCCGCACCGTCTCGAGATCTGCCCCAACTAGGCGGAATGATGCATCTTCCGGATTGAAGCCTGTTTGAAAATATTGGAGCGAGTCGACAAACCCGCCGAAACCGCCGAAAAAATCCGACACTGCGGTACGATTCAAGCCTAGTTCCACAGCCCGCTGAAACGTCACCGCCCACGCGGCCGTGAATTGTGCATCGGGATTCGACGCAATCAGGCTGTTGATCGACTGTCTGTCGAGTTGATAAGCGGAATAGTCCGATGCAACCTGAATATCACCCAACAGTGCCGCAATATCCGTTTGAGAATTTCGATGAAGCACTCGCTTTACATAAATATTACCGCCAACAACCTGCGCTGCCTGCAGAGACTGCAGGATACCATACTGCACAGCCTCGTCGGCACTTACGAAATTAGTCTTGATCCCGTTGATCTTAGCATAAACTTGATTTCCTGAGTGACCATAAATCTGGGCAGGAATTGCCGAGTTTGCCAATCGAAGGGATGCATCACCATTATTCGCGTACGCAAGAATGCCATTCAATGTATCTCGCGCGCTTTCAGCCATAGATTTCACAAGGGCGACATTGCCCCCGTTCTGCTGCGTGACGGCACCTAGCTGATATTCCCCCGCGGGAATATTCAGAACTGTTTCTGCGGAGGCGCTTGGGACTCTGGGCTTCTTCTTGCCGAAAAGATTTCCGATTAATGCGCCTAGCACAAACCCTATCAACGCACCTATGCCAGTCGATACCAGACCGGCGATGAAGGTATTGGCCCAGCCTGAAGCCCCAAAAAATCCAGCGACCTTGCTACCAATGCCCGTAGCCCAAGTCCCTATGGCACCAGAGCTTAAACTACCCGTTATTGTGCCGCCAATTGTCGAGCCAAGCTGCGACAGCACAATAGCTGCTTGAGTTTGTGGGCGAACAATTAGACCTCCCAGCTTTGCCCCTAAGAACGCCCCAACGGCGCTACCAAGAGCGGATGCCGATCCAGGCCCGCCCTCACCCCAGAAGCTGTCTGAATCGAAGCCCGAGAAGATTTGCTTGGCAGGATCGACAACATTATCAAGAATCTTGGTGACCGTCTTGGACAAGACGGTGCTGCCAACCACCCCGAACAGCTCCTCACCAAAACCGTCCAAGCCCAGCAATTCGCCCAGCTCCGCAAACAAAATAGAGCTAGCTGTGCCAATCGCCTCATTACGCACTCTAAGGGCCAGCGCAGCACCGAACTCATCAAACGCGCCATCCACAATCGATGAAATGCTCTCGCCTAGATCGGCACTGGAACCTGACGACGCAATCAACTGCCCCAGCCTTAACCCAATCTCGGCGAGCACGCTTCCGCCTATAATTTCCGCAGCTACATCCCCCTTGAACAGCACACGCCCGACCGCCGAACCAAATGCGTCGCCCACGCGGGGCAGCATCCACTGCCAGTCAATAGCCGAAAGATCGATAGAGATATTTGAATAATTTTCATCTAGCGGCAGTATACCAACGCCCGGCGACGCAGACTGAAAAAGTCCATGCTCTTCCTCAATCAGTGCCAACCCATATATAGCATAGTATACAGCCTTGCTAAGAACTGCCAACGGACCAAATATCGGAAGCGGCGGAACACCGAGGTTCAGATTAAACGGCGCCAACTCTATTTCAACACCGTTGACGGTGGTTATTACCTTTCTACCCAGCGCCCAGCTGTCGCGAACGTCAGACCAGTAAGCTCGATCCAAAATCGCCAGGCCATTGTGCTCAGAGCGGACATTAGGAGGGTGGCTTCCGAGTTCATGAACCAAGCTCTTAATAAGAGCGCCGAAATTTACTCCGGCAAAATCCGGAAAACCCCCAGAATCAATAAGTAATGTATTGCCTCGGCTATCGATTACAATCACTACATCATACATACCGTCTAATGATCGCATTACCTTCCCTTCAGCAGTACGCTCTGCGTACTGAAGGGCGACATATCCCCTTGCCTCTGATGTTAAATTCCCAAATACCCACTCCCCACTTCCACTCAAATATATATCTCGATCCTCCGCTCGCAACTGCCCTGTGCTGTCAACATCGTACTCAAATATTATACCAATTCTCATAGGCATACTCGACCCACTCGGGGCGGCATAATGCCTTAATGCCTCCGCTACGCCCGGCGCGCGAAATGCATAATAGTCGAGAAATCGCTCAACGGCCTGCACATGATCGGCCAAGCCGCGGACTTCGATAATCGGATATGATTTCTTAGCGAACAAGTTTTTGGGGACAAAAGCTCGCTGGATGACAGGCGCGCCGTTTACGGACGTGACGTTCTTTAGTACAGGAAAAAAGTCCATTAGCTTCGCCCCAAGAGCTTACGCTCAGCATCACATGCGAATGATATGCCGCCCTCTTGCCGAAATATAGCGGCGTCTTGATTTCCCTGGAGCCACGCCATGCAAAGATGATACCTGGCACGCTCGATATTTCGCTGCTGTCCAAACAGTAAGCTATTTCCAACAAAATTATGCAGAGATGGGACACCACCTTTGAATACGTAGAGGGCTTGAGTTGCGGAACCTGCATCCTCGTCAACCCGCACGACCAAAGCACGCTCGCGACAACCCTTGTCGACACCGGCGGCGGCGCATGCCTGAGATTTTTCTTCGCTCGCCCCCCGCGCATCAAGATAATAATTGGCAATTTGATCGCCCGCGAGGGCCCAGCAGATTATTTCTCTTATTGAATAATTATCAAGCAGGTACTCTGGGTATATATTGTTCGATAAACCCCACTCTTTTCTGACTCTGTCAGCCAATGGAAGCGATGAATCTTCTTCAATATCGACTCCGTTCATATGAGCCAATCTCTTAACGTAATAGAAAGAAGGGGAATCGCCCCTACAAACAGGATTATTAGACAAGTACCCCTCACGCAAAGGGGCCTGAGCTACTTGGAACTGATCAAACATGACGCCAACGGCGGCTATGTAAGTTGCGATTATGCAAATTACCCACGACATTGGCAGCTCCTCTTGACGCTATGGCAACGTAGAAGCATCTAGATTATAAGACAATGGGAAAGCTCAAAATATAGACCCACCTACGCTCCGACTAGATAATTCTAAATGCGAGAGCTTTGGCTTTCAGACATTTTCGATGCGGGCCATCTGAGATGATTATCTCGAACATGAGTGCCTCGCGATTTCAGCGTCGGCTGCAGAGCAGTCTTTGGGCAAGAGATCGAAGCTTTCGAAACTATAATTCCCCAGTAATGAGGCGATGCAGGCGTGAAAATCTGCCTGTTGACGCTCAGGAGACCCCGGAGGAGGCGGAGACTGGAACAGACGACCAGCCAACAATACATGCGCGATAGGATGCCCGAACTGGGAAATATATTTTGTGCCTCGCAAAGTCTTATTCTCAGGGCAGCGAAACTCAGCCGCCACCTCAGTTGCGCGTCGGCGCTTCAGTCGCAATTTTACTTGCTCACTATCGTCTAATTCAGCAATTTTATCTGGGCTGAGCCTCTCGTAACGCGCAAGCAACGCTATCTGATCACCTGCATCTGCCCAACAATCGAGTTCGCCCTGAGAAAAGAAAGGCTCGATGAGGCTCATAACAGGCCAATCGACATATCTGAGAGAGCGATCGGTGTACGTCCCTAAATCGCCCATCGCGTCAGCGGGGACATCCTGAGGAGACGACCTTCCTTTCGGGATACGATGACCGCCGACGCTCAACGCATATGCGTCAGGATCTGGATGCAGATTCGATTCGCGAACATACACAAATGACGGCGTTAGATCGGAACAAGCGTCACTTGCAAAAGCAGTGACCGACAAGGCGGCCGCCACAGCGCAGTATGTCAACGAACGAGCGAGCGCATCCCTAATAGATGCAGCATAATATAGAAATTGGCGTGCGTCGCTGAAACGACACTGCTCAAGATCGCCGAATATCGGTTTGTGATCCATGCGCTGCCCCCAGATCACAACAGCCCCCCCCTACCCGCTGACAGTTTGAACAGTCACGGCGCTCGCTATACGTCAGCAAGCCACTGCAAAATCGCATTTGCAACGACAGATATCAGTTCAGGTCGTGCTGCCGCGTACTGGGCGGATGTAACCACTGTAACTGAGACGCGCCCATCGACGATGAAGTCCGTCCGGCAATTCCATTGTTTTGAGAAGCCAATGCCACGACTCGGATCGCTCGTGCATTTCGTAATGGGCGGGCCGCCAGGAACGACACGCCAATCGGCGCCGGAGGCGTCGTCAATATAGTTTTCGCCGAGGCCGGTGGCGGGCGCGATAAGAACAAACGCTAGGTAAGTCTTTGCGGCGCCCCCGACGGTCGCCCGTGCCTTGTAGGCGATCCAGAGCATCGGCTTCTCTATAAAACCGCTAGGCCCGCGGTCGAGCTTGATGGGGTCACCGCTGCCGGTTGGAAGCGGCATGGCAAGGGCCGGTTCAAATGCAATATGTAGATCAATCGGCATAGATGCTGCGTCATGCCGAAGGCGGATCGGGCAAGTATACGCTCCGGTATTGTACGCCTTCACCCCGGCACCGCCGGCGATAGTTGAATACGTGTATTGTGTCTGAGCGGCGCAGTTTGCTCGCATGCCCGGCGGAATAGGGACCGTATTGGGCGTGCTGCACGCGGCGAGAGCGACTACGCTGCAAAAGGCCAATAGAAAGAGGCTTCTTCGAGCAGAAGAGCAGTGTCGACGGCGTAAGATGTTCTTCATCGCACCATTCGCTACTCAACCAGGAAGCTGTCGACTCCGCTGTCAGCGCCAACTCAAAGAAACGCAATATTGAGGGCGTACATCGGTGAAAGAGCTTAGTCGGCATGCGCCGCCCTGACAACGACCGGGCTGCGCAAGTTCTAAGGGGACCTTTTCATCCGTGACGAGACAGCCGGTGCAGAAGAGAGATTGCACAGGCAGCTCTCGTTCGACCCGATTCTGAACTTCGACGCACGCTCACAGCACAGACTAGACATGATACCAACGGCAAAAGAGACGTAGCTCGGAGCTGCTAGCGTTCGCGGCCGGCTTCGTGCGTCGCCTTAGCAATCGGTGAGAGAATGTAGTCGATCACGCGGCGCTCGCCTGTCACGATCTCGACCTGAACAGACATGCCGGGGGCGATAGGCATTGTCCGGCCTTCGAGATCAAGATTGGTGGAAGCCGGCCGAATACGAGCGGGATAAACAAGCCCTTTCTTCTCGTCAGAGATCGCGTCGGGCGACAGGTGTTCTATGGTGCCTTCAATGTAGCCATATCGCGTGAACGGGAACGCTTCGACTTTCAGGCGAACCGGATCGCCGCTCCGAACGAAACCGCGATCTTTGTTGAGGACCGTTGCCTCGACAATGAAGTCTTCGCCAACAGGCACGACGGTGACGATCGGATCGCCCGCCTCAACAACCTCTCCGACAGTCGTGACGGCGATTTCGTGAACAGTGCCATCGACCGGCGCGGCGAGCAGCTGGAAACCTTCCCGTTGCTTGGCGCGCGCGACAGCCGCCACTCGGGTGTTGAGCACCCCTTCAGCCTCACTGAGCTCGGCCGCTGCGTCGGCCCGGAAAGTTTCCCGAACTTCGATCTGCTCGTTGGAGAGCGCCGATATCTCGGCATTCGCCCGCTCGATGTCCGCGCTTCTGACTTCGATCTGGCCCTGAATCTCGACGAGCCGCTCTTCAAGCTGCAAAAGAGGCAGACGCGGCGACAGGCCCTTGGCGACGAGTCCACGACGCGACACAACCTGCTCGCGGATTAGGGGCAGAATGCCACGAAGTTTGGCCAGCTCAGCTTCGACCATTCGTTTCGTACTCGCCGCAGCCGCCGCGCGCTCGGACAGGCCTGCCAAGCGCGCCTCGTAGCTTTGAATACGGGCCTTGACGACCTCCGCTGCCGCGGCGGCCGCATCTTCGTCGACCCCATCCGGTGCCACCAAGCGCGATGTCGAGGCGGGGTCCTTCCGATCGATATAGGCGAGCATGGCCGCAGCACGCGCTTTGGTCAGTAGCGCGGTCTCGTACTCGGTTCGGGTTGCGACAGCCTCCGCGCCTGCGACCGCCGGATCCAGCTCGACCAACGCCTGACCGGCTTTCACCTGCTCACCTTCCTGAACAAGTATTCTACGCACTACGCCCGGATCCGGCGCCTCGACCAATTGCAGCCGCTCACGCGGCACAATCCGCCCCTCCGCAACGGCGACGATTTCGACATGAGACAGGATACTCCAGGCAATCGCTGTCGCCGCGGCGACCACGATCGTCCAGAGGACGAGACGTCCCAACGGGCGGGGCGGCGTCTCCAGAATTTCAAGGGCGGCCGGGAGGAACTCCGTTTCGACATAAGCGCGCTTGCCCGAGCGCCCGGATGCCTGCGCAAACTCGTTCATTGCGCTCGCCCTCCCATTTGTGCGCGCCAAAGACTTGCATAGCGGCCGTTTCGCGCGATGAGCTCTTCATGGCTGCCAATTTCCACGACACGGCCGCCTTCCAGCGTCACAATGCGGCTGGCCTGGCGAAGAGCAGACAGACGGTGAGCGATGATGATGACGGTTCGGCCATCTGCCATCGCCGACAGGTTACGCTGGATGATCTCTTCGCTTTCCGCATCCAGAGAGGACGTCGCCTCGTCGAAGATCAGGATGCGCGGGTCTGAGATAAGCGCCCGCGCGATCGCAATACGCTGCCGCTGGCCGCCGGAAAGATTGGCCCCGCGCTCTTCGATCACGGTGTCGTAGCCTTCCGGCAGCTCCAGAATGAAGTCATGAGCGCCGGCGAGCTGCGCGGCGGCTATGACGAGATCCATAGGCGCAGCCGAATCCGACAACGCGATGTTCTCTCGAACCGATCGATTGAACAGCAGGTTCTCCTGAAGGACGACCCCGAGTTGACGGCGGAGCCACGCAGGATCAACCAGGGCCAGATCCACGCCATCGACCATCACGCGGCCCGATTCCGGCACGTAAAGCCGCTGCAGCAGTTTCGTCAGCGTGGACTTTCCAGATCCCGACGGCCCGACGATCCCGACAATCTCGCCAGGCGTGATGTCGAGCGACACGTCGTGAAGAATCTGTCGTCCGCCCGGCGCATACCGAAACGATACGTGATCGTAAGTAACGCGCCCGGCGATCTCCGGCAGAGCCGAGCGCGATGGGCGATGCTCCGTCTCGGTCGGTGTGTTCAGGATGTCGCCGAGACGCTGGACGCCGACGCGCGCCTCCTGGAACTGCTGCCAAAGATGGGCGAGACGGAGCACTGGCTCAGATACGCGGCCCGCCAGCATATTGAACGCGACCAGTTCGCCGATCGTCATCTGGCCGCTCAACGCGAGCTTGGCGCCGACATAGAGAATAAGCGCCATCGACAGCTTGTTGACGAGCTGGATCGCCTGACCGCCCCAAATGCTCAGCTTCGCTGCGCGAAACCCCGACCGGACATAGCCGGCCAGAAGGATTTCCCAGCGGTTCTGCATCTGCGGCTCCACAGCCGCAGCTTTGAGCGTCTGAACGCCCGTAACGCTCTCAACCAGAAATGCTTGGCTTTCGGCGCCTCGGTCAAAACGCTCGTCGATCCGTCTCTTGAGCGGCGGCGTGATCACGAAGCTGATGATCGCGTAGAGAACGATCGACGCGGCGACGATCGCAAAGAGATACGGCGAATAGAACCACATCACCGCGAGGAAAATGACCGTGAACAGAAGATCGATGGTCAAAGTCAGCGCTGAGGAGGTCAGAAACTCGCGGATCGTCTCCAGTTCCCGAACGCGAGCGACGGAGTCGCCAACACGTCGCTGCTCGAAATACGCCAATGGCAGAGCGAGCAGGTGGCGATAGAGCTTGGCGCCCAGCTCGACATCTACACGGCTCGTCGTGTGAACGAAGATGTGGCTTCGCAAGCCGCCCAGGAGCGTTTCGAACAGGATGATCGCTGTCAGTCCGATGATCAGCACATCCAGCGTCGTCAGCCCCTGGTGCACCAGGACTTTGTCGATCACGACCTGAAAAAACAGAGGCGTCGCAAGGGCGAAGAGCTGCAAAACCAATGACGCCACAAGGACATCGCTGAGAATCCAGCGGTATCGTAGCAGCGCTGGCACGAACCAAGAAACGTCGAAGCGTCGCCCTTGACGAACCTCGTTGGCGCGCGTCGTCAACAGAACAGCTTTTCCCGTCCATCGCTCGCCGAGCTCGCTCAACGAAAGCTGCTCGATGGTGCCGCCGGGGGACTGAATAAGCGCCTCGCCCTCCCGGACTGCGCCTATGACAAAGAAGCTGCCATCCGAAGCCTCTGCAACAAGAGGGACCGGAGCACGGCCCACCTTGGCGGGGCTAAGCTTCGCTAGCTTGGCCTTCGCGCCAAGCCGTTTGGCGAGGCGCACAAGGTCTCCCGCAGACGCCGGATCAGTGTGACCTAACGAGTGGCGAAGCTGAGGCTGATCGGCTGCTATCTGAAGAAAGCCCAGTACGACGACCAAAGCGGCCAGCCCGCTGTCCTGTGAATTCCCGCCATGGCCAGAATCATGAGGCAAACTCGGGCGCCCTGAAGCGCCGCTGTCGCTCGGCATAAGCTTGCCCGAATAATAGTGACCCCACCTACACTACTCGTAGCTACTTGAGAGCCACAGATCAATCTGTCGTTGTATGTGCAAACGATGCGCTCGCGATCGTAGCGTGCGCCATCAGTGCGCAAGCATCAGACTGACAGCACCGATGAAACGCGGCCACAAAGTCGGAGACTGTTCGATTCATAAAGGTCGCGTAGCCATAGTCGAAGGAATAGCCTTTTGATCTACCACACGAGACGACAATGTTTCGGCAGTCTGCCAACATGGGCGACGATTGGTACATCGCAAAACGCCCGAGACCCTGTGTAGAATGGCTCCTCGCAATACCCTACACGACGAACTCGATGTCGAGAAAATCAGCGATGCCGGCATCCGCGCACAGTATGCGCATCAGGTTCGTCGCTTCGCTTCAATTAGCCGGGCCGTCGAGTCGGCATATGGCCTGCAGGCCGGGGCCATTTCGACCAAGCTGATACGTGAGAGCGAGTTCAATGCTCGAGTGAGCCACAGCACTCGAGGGTATACGATCTCAATAACTAGCTCTGTTCCTCTTCTGCTTATGATCTACTTCGACAAGCTCCTAGCTCATCCGAATGTGATGGGCTGGCTCGGCCCTTCTGGAGGAAATGAAGTTAGTTATGAGTTTCCGTTCTCGATCGATCCCTCCGACCTCTGGAGACAAGCTGACTGGAAAATTCGCACGAACAAAGCCCGCGCCTTTGTCGCTCACACGTTGAGCGACATCGCGACCACATTCATGTACCTCCATAGAGCTGACAGGTTAAGTCGCATCGGCCGCAATTGCCCCAACCCGATACCCGTTAGGCCGCTCGGGTCGCGGCCTTCCACGACGCCAAAGCACGGGCTCGCATCTGGCGCATGTGCCAGCGCTTGGAGAGATGGGGTTGGGTGTTGAAGGTGTTGTACACTGCAGCGTGAGTAGCGAGGAAGCGTTGGGCGGACTTTCGGGATTTGAACCCCTGCTGCTTTCGCTCTCGTCGCCGGATAGGGAGATGCGAATTCTCCGCGCGATTGTTGTCCCGCAATCGGCCTGGCCGATGAAGCGATATCAGCCCCATTTCACTAAGCGCGGCTGCGTACGAGCGCAGACCATCGGTCGTGATCATCTCTGGAACGACGGGCTGCGTTCGCAGGAGGCGCGTAAGCAGCCGTAACGCCGCGGCGGTGTCCCGCTCCTTTTGCATAATCATATCGAGGACGACGCCTTCGTCATCGACCGCCCGCCACAGAAACCAGCGTTTGCCTGCGATCGAGCAGACCATCTCATCAAGATGCCAACGAGGCGATGGCGGCATACGCCGGCGATTGAGATTAGCCGCGAACTGATGACCGAACTTGATCGTCCAGCAGCGTATCGTCTCGTAGCTCACCTCAATACCGCGCTGTGCGAGCAATTCCTCGACATCGCGAAAGCTCAAGGTAAAGCGAAAGTAGAGCCAGACCGCGTAACGGATAACAGCTGGAGGAAAGCGGTGCCGCTTGAACGATACTCGGCGCATCCCCCCACCCCGCTGCTTACGCGGCAAACCGCGCCTCGGGAGCAAGGCTAGCATTAGACTGACAGCACCCTCGCAGCGCTTCATCTATGTCGAGGACAAGAGCTTCACGAGCCACGAACTGAACTTCTCGTCGACCGATGACGGTCCGGTCCAATGGATCGCCGGCCTCTACTACTACAGCGAGGATTTCCGCCAGGAAGCGCATTTCAACGCCGTGAACCTGCCGCAGATCAATGCGCCAGCGAACGGACCGGCCAATCCGTCGGGCGATTTCGTCTTCGCCGGATCGGACATGACGACCGAATCTATGGCGGTGTTCGGACAGGTCGACTGGCAGGTGACGGAGACGGTCCGCCTGACCGGCGGGCTGCGCTACACCCATGACGAGAAGGAGGGGACCGAGCAGTTCCGCATCATCTGTCTGGGCTGCGCGCCCGGCACCTCGCCGGACCAGCTGGGCATCCTGACGCCGGGTATCGATATCACGGGGGCGTTCGTCTCCACCGCGCCCGCGCCGGGCGTGACGACGCCGCTGACCTTCGACCCGATCACCGGACGCGCCGTCCGCGGGCTGAAGGATTCCTGGGAGGCCGTGACCGGCACCGCCGGCATTGAGTGGAAGCCGGACGCCGACACGCTGGTCTATGCCCGCTACAGCCGCGGCTATAAATCGGGCGGCTTCAACGCCGGCGGCATTTCGGTGCTGCCGCGCACCGATCCGGAGCATGTCGACGCCTTCGAAGCGGGCTTCAAGACCGCCTGGGGCCGGACGCTGCAGATCAATACGGCGGCCTATTACTACAACTACACCGACCTCCAGGTGCCGCTGACGGTCGTCATTCCCGGCGGCGCACAGCTGACCGAGTTCTTCAACATCGCGGAATCCAGCTCCTACGGCCTCGAAATCGAGGCGGCATGGCGGCCGCTCGACAATCTGCAGCTTCTGGCGAGCTATGCCTTCGCGGGATCGGAAATCCAGGAAGCCTGTTGCTTCGTGGACGGCGCCGACCCGCTGGCCCAGCAGCCCGGGGCGCAGCCGGTCGGGCCGCTGGTCGGAGGGCAGCAGCCGCAAAGCCTCACCGGGCAGGAACTGCCGCAGCAGACGCCGCACAAGGTGGCGCTGAGCGCGATCTACACGTTCGACCTGGAGGGCGGCTCGCTCGATCTGGCGGCCAACTACACCTGGCGGGACGAGACCTATCACTCGGTCTTCAATCGCACCTACACGCAGACCCCGGCCTTCGACAGGGTCGATCTGCGTGCGGTGTGGACGTCGGCCGACGACGCCTACCGTGTGATCGGCTACGTGAAGAACGTCTTCGACGAGGTCGGCTACGACTCGGCCGAAGGCACGCAATACGATCCCACCTTCTCGCCCGGCCTCGCCGTCTCCCAGACCTACGGTCTGATGCCGCCCCGGACGTTCGGCGTCCAGGTGCAGCTCCGGTTCAACTGAACGCGGGGAACCAGGGGATATGAGCGAGCGGCTTAGCCTGAAGACGAAGGCGATCTACGGCTCCGGCACGATCGCCTTCGGGGTCAAGGACCAGGGTTTCGCGATCCTGCTCATGCTCTTCTACAATCAGGTCGTCGGGCTGCGCGCCGACCTGGTCGGCGCGGCGATCATGATCGCGATGATCGTCGATGCCGTCATCGACCCGCTGCTCGGCCAGTATTCTGACGATTTCCGCTCGCGCTGGGGCCGCCGGCATCCCTTCATGTATGCGGCGATCGTTCCGGTCGCCGTTTCGTATTTCTTTCTGTGGAATCCGCCGGCCTGGTCGAACGAGGCGCTGTTCGCCTATCTGGTGGTGACGGCGATCCTGGTCCGCATCTCGATCAGCCTTTACGAAATTCCCTCCACCGCGCTGCTCGCCGAGTTCTCCAACGACTATGACGAGCGCACGAAGCTGGTCGCCTGGCGCTATTTCTTCGGCGTGCTCGGCGGTCTCGTCATGATGATCCTGACCTTCAACGTGTTCTTCGCGCCGACGCCGGCCTATCAGGCCGGCCAGCTCAATCCGGACGGATACTGGATCTACGCGCTCGTCGCGGCCGGCGTCATGGCCTTGGCGATGCTGGTCTCGGCGCTCGGCACGCACCGGCGCATCGCGTCGATCCGGCTGCCGCCGGTCGAGCGGCGCGCGACGATCGGCGAGACGCTGCGCCATATGGGCGCCGTTCTGTTTCACCCGACCTATCTATCGGTCATCCTGTTAAGCCTGTTTGCGTCGATGTCGTCGGGCCTCAATGCTTCTCTCGGGATCTATTTCACGACCTTCTTCTGGGAGCTGACGGCGAGCCAGATCGCCGACCTGACGTCGAGCGCGCTGATCGGCATCCTGCTCGCCTTCGCGGTGGCGCTGCCGCTGTCCTCGCGGCTCGGCAAGAAGAAGGCGGCGGCGATCCTTCTGTCGATCGCGCTGATCGTGGGCACCGCGCCGCTGCTCTCCCGCCTCGCCGGCATCGCGCCTGCGAACGGTGATGCGGCGCTGCTGCCGATGCTTATGGGGATGCTGATCGTCTTCACGATGGCGACGATCGGCGCCTCGATCCTGGCCGTATCGATGATCGCCGACATTACCGAGCAGATCCGCCTTTCGACGGGCAAGCGCGCCGAGGGATTGCTGTTCTCGGTCGCCACGATGATCTCCAAGGCCGTTTCGGGCATGGGCGTTTTCGTCTCCGGCATGCTGCTGACGACGGTCGCCTTTCCCGCCGGCGCGCTCCCCGGCCAGGTGCCGCAGGAGACGCTGGACAGCCTGGCGACGATCTATATCGCGCTGACGGTCGGCCTTTCGCTGGTCGCGATCGTCTGCCTGTCTTTCTACCCCATCACGCGCGAGGGCCATGCCGACGCGCTGCGCCGCCTTGGGAACGGCGATGCCTGATCGCACCAAGTCCCGCCATCACGAAAGGAGCCGGCCGTGAGCAAGCTGCCTGCTAACTACAAGGTCCGGCTGGAGCCGCAGGACGAGTACACGCACCCCCCGGGGGAAGCGACGAACTACAACGAAAGCATGTATTTCAACGTCTTCGATCCGGCGCAGAAGGTGGGCGGATGGTTCCGCATCGGCAACCGGCCGAACGAGGGCTATGCGGAGGTCAGCGTCTGTATCTATCTGCCTGACGGCCGCGTGGCGTTCACCTTCCAGCGCGCGCCGATCTCCGGCAATGCCGAAATGAACGCAGGCGGCCTGAAGATCGAGGTCGTCGAACCCTTCAAGCGCCTGAATGTCACCTTCTCGGGCAAGGCGCTGCTGCTGGCGCGGCCGTTCGAGATGGCCGGCCCGCGCGCAGCCTACAAGGTGAACCCTTCGGTCCTCTGTACGGTCGATCTGGCCTATGAAGGCGTCTCGCCGATGTATGGCGGCGAAACGGTGATGGCGGACGGCTCGCCCTTGCCGGTCGATCCTGAGAAATCGTTCGGAAAGGCGCATTACGAGCAGCATTGCGCCGCGCGCGGCGTCATCGCCGTTGGCGACGAGCGTTTCGAGGTCTCGGGGTTCGGCCTGAGGGACAAGTCGTGGGGGCCGCGCTACTGGCAAGCGCTCGCGTGGTACCGCTGGTGCCCGATGAACTTCGGACGCGATTTCGGGATGATGCTGTCCGTCATCGGCGACGGGCAAGGCGGCGTGCGCCAGGGCGGCATGGTGTTCCGGGACGGCATCTACGATCTCATCTCCGAATGCGCCATCGAGAGCGACTGGGACGAGAACGGCTATCAGACCGCCCTTCGCGCCCGGGTGAAGACCGAGGGCGGCAAGGCCTATGAGGTGACGGGCCGGGTGCTGTCGCTGATCCCGCTGCGGAACCGCCGGACCACGCCGGACGGCAAGGAACTCCACACCCGCATCACCGAGGGCATGACCGAATATCGCTGCGGCGAGCTGGTCGGGTACGGGCTGAGCGAGTATCTCGACCAGATCATCGACGGCCAGCCCAGCGGCAAGACGGAAGGATACTGACGCGCGTGTCCGGATTGCGCCGACAACCTCCGATAGGTAAGGGTGGCCGCAGTCGGTCTGCGGACAGATCGGCGCAGGACGTGGATGACATGAGCGAAGTGACGCGCGACCAGGCGGAACGCTTTCCGCGGCGCACGCTGAGGCGGCAGAACACCCGCAAGCGCATCCTGCGGGCCGCGACCCGGCTGTTCCAGCATGTCGGCTACGGCCACACGACCATGAACGCCATCGCCAAGGCGGCCGACGTCCACGTCACGACGCTGTTCACGCATTTCAAGTCCAAGCAGGACATGGCGGCCAGCGCCAACGAGGCGGCGCTGGAGCGGATGGAGCTGCTGATCGGCCGCTCGCGCGGGAAAACGCCGTTCTTCGAATTCTTCCGCAACATGGTGATGGACGTCGCCGGAAAGCTGCATGGAGAGCGCGAACCCGCCCTCACCGTGTGGTCGGAGCTGGAGCGCGACCCCGACCTGGCGCTCGCCTGGGCCAGCTATCAGCATCGCCAGGTCGTGATGCTGGCGGGATATGTCGCGGCGGACCACGACCTCGCGCCGGACAGCTTTGCGCCGATGCTGGTTGCAGGGCTGATGGTTTCAGCCGCCTGGGAGGCGCATCGCCGCTGGAGCGCCGACTCAAGGCGGCTCAACCTCAAGAAGGAAACGCTGGCGGCGCTGGAAATGGCCGAGCGGATGGCGAAAGCCGCGCTTCAGGCCGAGGCGCAGCGGCCGGCGCGGGCGAAGCGCTGATCTGCCGCTTTGATTCTAACGTGTTTGATTCATCTATCATCGTTGCCTAATCTCCGGCGCACAGAAAACCGGGAGAGACGACCATGACCAGCATCAGCCAGCGAGGCGCAGCATGAGCCGCACGCCCGAATGGCACCGGGACGCCAAACTCGGCATCTTCATCCACTGGGGCATTTTCGCAGTACCGGCCTATGCGCCGCGCGGCGCGACGATCAACGAGACGATCCGCGATCATCCCGAGGATGGCTGGGCGCGCCTGCCCTATACGGAGTGGTATCCGAACTCGATCCGCTTTCCCCAGTCTCCGGCGGCGGCCCATCATCGCGCCACCTGGGGCGAGCGGACCTACGAATCCTTCCGCACGGAATTCGACGCCGCCTCGCAGGCCTTCGACGCCGATGCCTGGGCCTCGCTGTTCGAGGCGGCGGGCGCGAAATACGCCGTCCTGGTGACCAAGCATCACGACGGGTACTGCCTGTGGCCCACCACGACGCCCCATCCGCATCGCCCCGGCTGGCACAGCCAGCGCGACTTCGTGGGCGAGCTGGCGGGCGCGGTGCGGGCGCGCGGCCTGACATTCGGAACCTATTATTCCGGCGGGCTCGACTGGACGTTCCGTCATCATCCGATCGGAACCTTCGGCGACATGCTGGCCTGCGTGCCCTACGAGGACGACTACCGCGCCTATGCGATGGCGCAGTATCGCGAGCTGATCGAACGCTACGACACCGCGATGCTCTGGAACGACATCGCCTATCCTGACGAAGGCGACCGCGAGGCCCTGTTCGCGGAATTCCGCAAAGCGAGGCCGGACGGAACGGTCAACGACCGCTGGCTGGCCAATCGCGGCCTGTTCACGGGCATGCGGGATGCGGCAGGGCGCGCCGCGCTGGATGCGGCCATCACCGCCCGGTGGTCATCGGGCGCGGCGACCGAAGCGATGCCGGACAGCGGTCTCGGCGACTATCGCACGCCGGAATATTCCGCCGAACTGGAATTCGGCGCGCGTGACTGGGAGGCCTGTCGCGGCATGGACATGTCGTTCGGCTTCAACGCGCAGGCGCGGCCCGAGGACTACCTGAAACCCGACGATCTGATCCGCTCGTTCGTGGATATCGTCGCGCATGGCGGCAATCTGCTGCTGAACATGGGGCCGCATGCCGATGGCAGCGTCCCCGAGCCGCAGCAGCGGCTTCTTCGGACGCTGGGCGATTGGCTGAAAACCAATGGCGCCGCGATCTACGGCACCCGGCGCATCGCGACGCCGCAGGGGATCGCGAGCGACGGCACGCCTTACCGCGTCACCTCATCGCGCGATGCGCTTCATGTCCTCTTCATGGAGACGCCGAAAGCGGCGCGGGTCAGCCTGCCGTCGATACGCGGCGCGCGATCGGCCACGCGACCGGACGGCGGCGGCGTTACGCTCTCTGGCGGCGACGTGGTGGAGCTGGGCTTCGACACACCATTCGGCGCCGGTCCGGTGCATGTGGTGACGCTGCCGGGCGCGCGCCCGGCCGGCGGGTGAATATCCGGACGCGGCGGCGGACGACGGCGCGCCGCCCGCCCGAGGCGCGTCAGCCAAATTCAACCAGCGCGAACGGCAGTGCGTCATTCACCGCACGGAACGGCAGGTTCGCCGATTCCCGCACCAGCCGGGACGGCCGCGCCTCGATCACCAGCGGCTTCCCGCGCAGCGATGCGGGCACAGGCACGAGGAATCCGGCCTCCAGCACCTGCGCCGTCCTGGAGCGGTTCCGCATCACCAGCGTCGCCACATGGCGATCGGCGGCGTTGATTTCGAACACCGCGCGCCGCGCCGCAGGATAGGCGACCCGCAGCCGCAGCCGGATATGACTTTCGCTGCCCGCCCGGATCGCCGTACTCAGCATCGCGCCGTCCGGCATCCCGTCAGCCGCGCGCCGGGCGCTCGCCTGAATCGAGGGCGCAGCCATTGCCGGACCCGATCGTCGGTCCCGGCCTTTCCGCCACAGCTTTGCCAGACCGCGCATCAGGTGCCCCGGCTTCGACAGGTTTTCCCGTGGCGCCGCCTGCAACGATGCCATGACGCGCCCGAAAGGACGCCGCCGCGCCGCACGCGACAGGCCGGCGAGGATCTCGCGCGGCACCGCGAGGCCGACCGGCCCCGAAAGATAGCCAAGCGCGATCAGCGCCTGCGCATCGAGCCGCCGCGCCGCCGCGCTGCGCAGGAAGACGTCCCAGTCGAACGCCGCGTGCGAAAGGGCGAAACCGCAATCGACCAGCCAGTCGCTGTGCTTGTGCGCATCCAGCGCGCCGTGGCCGATCGCCAGCAGGGCACGGTCGCTGGGATGGGGAATGCGCGCCGCCGCGCCGAGATAGCTCACCGCCTGCGACCGCGCCCAGATCCCGGCTTCGTCTTCCGCTGACGCGTTCACGGCATGATAGGCGTCGCGGTGCAGATCGATATCGCCGAGCGCGCCGCTTCCCAGATTGATCGCCCGCGACTCCGGCAGCATGGCGGTCAGCCGTAACCGGCTCGCCCCCCCGGCATGACGCCAGCCCCGGTCGAGCAGGCTGGCGAGTGCGGCGGGCATGTCGCCGTCCCGCACCAGAATGTCGATGTCATGTGCGATCCGTCCGCGTGACGCTTGCGGATCGGCGGCGCTGCGGCTGGCGCCCTTGATCAGCATCACCGGCATGTCGCGCGCCAGCGCCGCCAGCGCGCCCGCCGCTTCGCGCTGCGCGACCTGCGAGCGCGCCCAGAGATGCCGCGCCAGTCCTGCAAGCCGCGGCCCGGCCGGGTGATCGGCGATCTCGGTCCCGAAACGCTGGGCCAGGCTCGCCAGCAGCCGGTGCTCGCGGAACGAAGCGCTGTCGATCTCGTTCCGGTCGAGCCATTGCCGCGCCGCCGCCAGCGCCGCGTCCGCATCGGGCGTCAGCACCGCGCGCAGCAGGAGATCGAGCTGCCCCCTCGGCCAGGTCCAGTGCCCGTCGCTCACGCCGCCCCGCCTCCGCCGGCGCGGCGGCGCAGCAGCGCGGCGCGCGCGGCGTGCAGATAGCCCTTGTCGCGCTCCGGATCGCGCCCGCTCGACAGGCTGCCCGCGCGGATGCGCCGCAGCGCGACGACTTCATCTTCATGGACCATGCGCGCGCCGCGTTCCTGCGCCCGCTTCAGCCAGTCCACCATTTCGCCGCGACGTCCGGGCGGGTCTTCGACCGGGCCGGTCTCATGGAACAGGCCGGTGCGGATCATCATCGTGGTTCTCAGCCAGCCGGGCATGACGCGCCCGCCGCGCGGATCGCCCTCGTCGTCGGCGAACAGCCGCACCTGACCGAACGCCGCATCGACCAGCGGATCGTCCATAAGGGCGATCTGCCGCGCCGCCTTGTGCGGCAGCCAGAGATCGTCGGCGTCCAGGGTCGCCGCCAGCGGCGTTGCGACCCGGCCCAAGCCGTTCGACATCGCCGCGCCGGGTCCGGCATTCGCCTGCGCGATCAACGTGACGGCGGCGCCGAACGACGATGCGATGGCGCGTGTCTCGTCCTGCGATCCGTCATCGACGACGAAGATCGCCGCCGGCGCAGCCGTCTGTTCCAGCACCGAGCGGATCGCGGCGCCCAGCGTCGCGGCCGCGTTCCAGGCCGGGATGACGACCGAATAAGCGCCCGTCATCGCCCGCCTCGCGCGCGCATCTGCTGCAGGTCGAACACATCGTCGGGCACGCGCAGGGCCGGGTTGGCGCGCCGCCGGACGGCCGCCTTGTGCAGCGCGCGCATGAAGCAACGATTCATGGTCGCGACATCGTTCGTCATATTCGCATCGTGCCGGCGATAGATCATCGCCACCTCCTCGCTCAACCGGTAGCGCGGCTGGCGCTCGAACAGACGGAACAGGAAATCGGTGTCCTCCGCCATGGGCAGCGCGAAGTCGAACCCGCCGACCGCCTCCAGCGTGGCGCGGCGATAGAGTCCCGCGCCGAGGTGAATGGTCCGGACCGTCATCTCGTTGCAGTTCGCCGCCGGCTGCATGGACGCGTCGTCGACGCCGTCGACCATCCGCAGATAGCCATAGGTCAGCTCGACAGAGGGATCGTCGCGGAACGCCGCCATGTCCACCGCCAGCCGCCCCTCCGGCCACAGATCGTCGGAATCGAGAAAGGTGACGAGGCCGGTGTCCGGCAGCAATGCGCCAAGGCCCGCCGTGCGCGCCGCGTTCACGCCGCCATTGGCCTGCCGCAGCACACGCACCGCGCCCGATCCGGCTGCCGCCGCCTCCGCTGCCGCCGCGCTGCCGTCGGTCGAGCCGTCATCGACGACCACGACATCCAGATCGGCGCGCGGCGCCTCGCGCAGCACCGAGCGCACGGCGGTGCCGACGAGGCCGGCGCGATTGAACACCGGAATGATGACGCCGAGCTTCATGGTTGCTGCGCGATAAAGGCGTCGATCACGCCGGCGATCTCCGCCGGATCGTGCCCGAGATCGAGACGGAACGAGGGAAGCCGGCGCGCCAGACCGGCGAAGAACGGCAATGCGGACGCGCGCTCGCCGGGAATCTGGAAGACGCTGGACGGCGCCAGAGCCAGCATCGCATCGCGCGGCGAGGCTGGCGTCAGCGTCGTCGCCGCCGCGCCCGCAATCCGCGGCATCAGGATCGATGTCAGCCTCAGCGCTCCGACCCGGCCGCCGCCGATCGCCGCGACGTCGAATTCGTGCTTGCCCTGCCAGTTGGGCGGCGTTGCGGCGGCGAGGTGCGCGAGGCCGAGACGCGCCAGCCCCGTCCGGTCCTGCTTCGCCAGACGATAGACGGGATGCACGCTGACGCCGCCCTCGCCGCGCGGGCCGGGATCGACCAGCACGTAGTCATCGCCCGCCGTATCCAGCCCGGCCGCGATTCCCGCCAGCGTGGTGCCGGACTTGCCCGCCCCGCCCTGCCCGGCGATCAGCACGCCGCGCCCGGCACGGCCAAGGGTTGCCGCATGAACGAGCCGCCGTCCCGCCGCCAGATGCGCCAGCGCCAGGAACAGGCGCAGCGGCGAGGCCGCCTCCCAGGGCGGCCACGATCCCGCGTGCGACAGCACCTGCACGCCCTCGCCGGTCGCGCGGTCGAAGAAGGTCCACATCCGCCCGTCATGCCAATAGGCGCCGCTCAGCCCCGCCGCCTCCAGCCGCCGCTCGAAGACAACCGCGCCATAGGTCGGCTCCCACCAGGCCGGCGACGCCCCAAGCCCCAGCGCCCTGGCGTCGGCGACGCAGATCCTCAGCCGCAACGGCGCGGCGGCCGGCGACCCGCCGTCCGGCCCGTCATCGGTCGCGAGCGCGCGGTCGCAGGCCTGCACATAGGCGTCATCCGTCGCCGTCAGATCGACCGCTGCGAAGGGCAGCCGGTAGCGCCGCGACGGCCCGCCGGCCATCATGCGACGGCCCAGCGCGAGCGCTTCGCGGGCGAAGGCGACCAGCGGATCGTCGTTCAGCCGCAAAATGTCGGACAGGGCAGCGATCTATTTTGCTCCCGCCATCAGCGGCCAGCCGCGATCGGCGTCAGCGTCGTGGATGGGATCGGCGAGGATCAGCTCGGCGAGATCGTCGAATCGCTCCAGCACCGGGGCCAGGTCGATGCTGGGCAGCAGCGCCGCCGCAGCAGCCTGATCGCCGGCGGGCCGAATCAGCTGCGCCGCGACCAGCGCCTCGATGAACGCCAGCACCGCATCGTGATGCGCGTTGCCGGCTGCGCGCAGCGCATCCAGCAGCGCCCGGGGCCGCACCCCGCTCTCCAGCGCCTGCCAGATCGCGTTGCCGCTGCCCTGAAAGGCGAAATAGACGCCGCTCGACAAATCCAGCACGACGAATTCGCCGTCGAATGCTTCGGTCACCACGTCGGGCCGGTTCAATTCATAGACAGTATCGAGCATGAGGGCCGATCAGAATTCCAGGTTGAAGTGCGTCTTGATGATTTGGTCCGTAGCACCAAAACCGAACTGACCGGAATAGGCGAAACCTAAATAAGCCCGCGACGACAGCGGCACGCCCAGCCCCATCTCGATCAGCGCGGCGTCCTCGTCAAGCGGCACGCCGGCGACAGTGAAGGTGTCTCCGCCCGCAAAGGCGTGAGCCGCCATCGGCGTCGTGTCGCCGAAGGCATGACGCCAACCAGCCATGCCCCACGCCGACGCAGCGCTCCCGCCGATCGTGAACCCATGCGACAGCCGGAAGCCAAGCGTCGTGAAGGTCACATCCGTCGTCTGCGCTGCGGCCGACAGCGCCGCCAGCCCGCCGGTTTCGGCGAAGCCGTCGCTACGGTGGCTGACATGGGCGAGATTGAGGAACGGCTCCAACGAGGTCTGCGGCGCGAGGTCGGCGCGATAGCCGATCTCGCCGAACGCCTGCAGCGTCCCGGCGTCGTAGTCGCTCACGATGGTTTCGGCGAAACCCGGAAAGGCGACTGCCCGCTCCATCTCGACCTGACGCCAGCTATAGGCGATGCCCGAGCGGACGCCGATCCGTCCCCATGCCGATCCGGCATAGACACCCAGGTGATAGGCGTCCGATGTGCCCGACGAGGCGCGGTCCTTCACGTCGAGATCCAGGCGGCTGTATCCGGCGAGCAAGCCGATGCGCCAGCCGCCGGCGCGCGTGTCGACGCCGATCAGCGCCCCTGCCGTATCGTGCGACAGATGCGCGGCATTGCCGTCGCTGTCCCGGTCGCCCCAGGCTCCGAACGCCTGACCCCATATCCCCGCGCCGCCGTCAGGCGCGGCCCTGAGGCGCGCATTCGCCGCGTCGCGCACGAAACGGATATCCTCGATCAGCGCCGATTTCAGCGACGCATGCGCTTCGCCCGACAACTGGTCGAACGCGAAACGCGCCTCCGCCTCGGTCGCGATATTGACGATCACGTCATGGAGCGGATCGCCATCGCCGAGCGACTCCAGCCCGTCCGCGGTCGCCGCCTGGTTGAAGGTCTGGGCGACGCTCGCGAACGCCGCCGCGCTCACCACCAGCGATACGCTCAGCGGATCATAGACCGCATCGACCGACAGGAACGCGGTGATCTGCCCGCCATTGATCAGCGTATAGGCGCCTGTGACGCCGCCTTCGGTATCGAGCACCAGGAACGTATCGCCGTCCTGCACTGCGCCGTCGAACCCGATCGACAGCTGCGCGCCGGCCACGATCGTCGCAGTCCCGCCGACCAGCAATGCGCCGCCCGCCGCCGGCCCGTCGCCGATAATGTAGTTGTAGGTGCTGTTCGCATGCTGGGTCAGGTTGCCGCCGATCAGCGCACCGGCATTGGATACCGAAACCGTGCCGCGGCCGCCGCCCCCGACATTGCCGAACTCCAGGTCGCCGCTGACGAGGGCGACGCCCCCGTCCACCAGAACGAGTTCCGCGTCGCCCTCGCCGCCGAACCAGGCATTGCCCGTCGCCTGCCAGACCGAGTTGTCGTCCGTCACGGACAGGATGCCCGACCCTGTCGCAGTGCTTCCGGCACGGAAATCACCTGTCTCCAGCCGCGCCCCTGCCTCGACCTGCACGCGGCCCTCGCCGCTATTGCCGATCAGCGTCACGTCGTCGGTGACCGAAACGCGGCTATACGGGCCCGAAACGATCAGCTCGCCCCATCCCGTTTCATGGGCCGTCGCAAGCCTCAGCCCGCCGCCGATGGTCAGGATACTGCCGCCCTCGACGCGGACGCTGCCCCGGCCCTCATAGCCGAGCGTCAGTCCGCTGGTCGCGATATTCATCGTCGAGCCGTTGGTCAGCGTCACCCCGCCATCGCCGCTCTCGTAGTCGCCGAGCGTGAAGGCGTTGACCTGCGCCGTACTGTCGTCGAGCGTGAAACGTCCGCGACCCTTGCCGCCGACGATCAGCACGCCAAGGCCGTCCTGCTCCCAGCGCGCGCCTGTCACGATCACCGTGCCGTCGCCGCTCTCCTCGTGCCCTAGCGTCACATAGTGGCTCGCCCCGAACAGCCCGCCATCCGAGACCGTCAGCAGCCCCGTACCTTCATCGCCGATCTCGACGAAGCCCAGCACGCCCAGCCGCGAGTCCGCACCCGAGATCGAAATCGCGCCATCGCCCGTCGTGCTTTCGCCCACGATCATCTCGCTCAGCGTCCCGACGCCGCCACCGCTTTCGATGATCAGCTCGCCGAACCCCGCCGCGCCGATGCGGATCGCGCCATAGCTCACCAGCGAGCCGTCAGCGTTGAAACTGTCCCGCACCGCGACCGAGCCCGACGATCCCGCCGCATCTCCGACCGTCAGAAAGCCGGTGCTGAAGTTGCCGCCCTGGATGGTGAGTTCGCCTTCGCCGGTGCCGCCGACGATGGTCGTGTCGGTCACCTCGATCGAGCTGCCCGCGCCGCTCAGGCGGACATCGCTCTCCGCATCGCCATTGCCGATCGTCAGGCTGCCGGTTTCCAGCGAGCTGCCGCTCGCCACCGTGATATAGCCCCGCCCGCCTTGTCCGACGACCAGACTGGAGGCGAAGTTCTCCCAATGCGCGCCGTCGAAGAGGCCCACACCGGCCTGCTGCCCGGCCAGTTCGCCGATCACCGCCCCGCGCGTGATCAGTTCTGCCTCGTTCTCGACGACGAAGCTGGTCACCGAGCCGAGCGTCAGCTCGCCCCCGATATTCAGATAAGTCCCTGAGTTCTGGACCGTGACGCGAACATTGTTGCCATCGGCATAGAAATCCTGCCCGACGACCAGATTGCCCCCGGAATAGAAGATGATCTGCGACCCGCCCAGCAGCTGCACCGACAGCGCGTCGCTCGGCGTGTCGATCTGGATCAGCGCACTGGTCGGCCCGATGACGACCGGCGTGGCGCTGCCCGGCACGGTCCCGGTGCTCCAATGAGCGGGATTGTCCCAATACCCACTCCAGTTGCCGCCATCGGCGACCCAGTTGGCCGCCAGCGCGCCGGGCGCCGCCGAACAGAGCAGCGCAGCCGTCACGACCCCGCGGCGAACAGGCAGGACAAAAGACAATGCGGCGGATGCGGCGCGGACCACGTAAGTTCCTCGTATGCAACGGCCCCCACGGCCGGTCGCACGCGTCTAACACGCGGAAATACGCCGATCTTTTCGCTGGACGACGCCCGGCTTTGCGCCAGACGACATGCGCGCTCTTCAGCGGCGCGGGCGCAGTTCGCCGGGCGTGAAGCCGAAATGGCGCTTGAAGCTGCGGTTGAATCCGGGCGCGTCCGCAAATCCCGCATCCATGGCGATTGAAAGAACGGTGCGGTGGTCATGGCGGCGATCGGCCAGCATGGCCGCAGCCTTCTCCAGCCGCAGCGCGCGCAAAACTTCGGAGAAGCTGCGCCCCTCCGCCTCGAACAGCCGCTGGACATGCCGGGGGCTGACGCCCTGACGCGCCGCGATCCAGGCAAGGTCGAGATCGGGCATGTGAAGATGAGCGAGCATGTCCGCTTCGATCGCCCTGCGGCGCGCGACCGAGACGGCGCCCTGCAGGGCTTCGGGCGGCCGCCGCTCCCTGCCCCTGATGGCCAGCGCGACAAGGTCTTTCAGGTGCCGCCCCGCCATGTCGCAGATATCGGGCGCCTCGAAACGCTCCAGCGCCGTCGCCCTGAGATAGGATTTCAGGAGGATCAGACCCGGCGCATCCGCCGCAATGGCCCGCAGCGGAGCCTCGCCGATATCCGGCGTCAACGCCTTCACCAGGCTGTGCGGCAGGCGGATCGACCATCCGCGCGTCGTCCTGGGCAGCGCGTACTGGAAGCGGCGCGCTTGCGAGAACAGCAGCATCTGCCCTTTCTCGACCACAAAATCCTCGACCCCCGGCGCGCGCATCACGATCGGGCCGTCGACGATCGCCGCCATCACGTCGTCATTGCCGTCATCCAGCAGATCGGCGGAGCGCTCATAGACCACCGGAACGGTCGACCAGTGCCCCCATTGCGCCGACGGGCTGACATGCAGACCCAGCCTGTAGTCCAGCCGCGCATCCGCCTCGGGCAGGTCGATATCGAGACGGATCAGCTCCCGCCCGACATAGTCCTTCATGACCTCGATGGGATCTCCATCGGGCAGCGTCCGGGGCGAGAACTCGATTTCGGCGAACGACATCGAAACGGAAAATCCGGAAATTGAACCGCCCGGACTATGCGGGAAGACACAGCAGGCTGAAAGCTTCGGTTTCGGCGCACAAGGCGGGGTTCTGTCGACGGCGCGCCGCAATCGGGCTAACACCGGAAGACCGCCATTTCATCCAGAGTCCGGCCATGCAATTCGACGATGTCATTCTCGGGCGGCGCAGCATTCGCGGCTACAAGCCCGATCCTGTGCCGCGGGCGCTGATCGAGGAGATCATCGGCCTCGCCATGCGCGCGCCGTCCTCGATGAACGTGCAGCCGTGGAATTTCTACGTCATCGCCGGCGAACCGCTGGACCGCATCCGCGCCGGCAACACCGAACGCAACATCGCCGGCGTGCCCCATTCGCGCGAGTTCCGCATCGGCGGCGCATTCGAAGGCGTCCACCGCGAACGCCAGATCGGGGTCGCCAAACAGCTCTTCGCCGCCATGGACATCGCCCGCGACGACAAGGAGAAGCGTCAGGACTGGGTGCTGCGCGGCTTCCGCCAGTTCGACGCGCCGGTCTGCATCATCGTCACCTATGACCGCGCCCTGCACGGCAGCGACGACGCGCCGTTCGATTGCGGCGCGGTCGCGACCGCCCTCGTCAACGCCGCATGGTCGCGCGGCCTCGGCGCCGTCATCAACAGCCAGGGCATCATGCAGTCGCCGGTGGTGCGCGAGCATGCCGGGATCGCCGAAGAACCAGGTCATCATGAAGAGCATCGCGCTCGGCTGGCCTGACGAAACCTTCCCCGCCAACGCCGTCGTCTCGACCCGCAAGAGCGTCGCCGAGGCGACCGTCTTCGTCGGCTTCGACGGCTAGGGTCCGGAATCGGAACGGCCACGCAGGCCGCATGAAAGAGGCCCGCTTCCTCATCGTTCCCCTGCTGCAGGGCTTTTTCTGGTTCGATGATGTGCCGCAGGCTTTCCTGCAGAAAAAAATGCTGAGGCCTGCGCCCCGGCCTCAACCGCCTTTGGGAAACCCGCCGGCCCGGCTCAGCATCGCCGGCACCTCGGCGATCTTCAGTTTTCCGGCCAGCCAGGGCGCGAGCGCCGTCAGCTTCTCAAGATCGAACCCGGTTCCGACACCGCTGCGCTCCAGCGCATAGACCAGATCTTCGGTGCCGATATTGCCCGTCGCGCGCGGCGCGAACGGACACCCGCCGATCCCGCCCGCGCTCGCATCCAGCCGCGTCACGCCGCACTCGAGGGCCTTCAGCGCGTTGGCGATGCCGGTATTGCGCGTGTTGTGAAAATGCGCCCTCAGGGGCATCCCCGGCACCGCCTCGGCCACCATCCGGAACAGCCGCTCCACCTCAGCCGGCACCGCCACCCCGATCGTATCGGCCAGGGCGATTTCGGTCGGGCCGGCCGCCGCCAGCCGCCGGGCCATTCCGGCGACACGCGCCGCCGGCACCTCGCCCTCGAACGGACACCCGAACGCGGTGGCGATCGTCACCTGCGCCGGCACGCCAGCATCACGCGCCTTTTCGATCGCCGCCACCGCCATTTCGACGGACTCGGCGCTGGTCTGTTTCTGGTTTCTGACGCCGAAGATATCGCTCGCCACCGCCACCACACCGATCTCATCGATACCGCTGGCGATAGCCCGTTCGACACCGCGCAGGTTCAGCACCAGACCCACCCGCGTCACGCCCGTCCGGGCCGGAATGCGGGCGATAACCGCCTCCGCATCGGCCATCTGCGGCACCCGCGCCGGGTTCACGAAACTGGCGATTTCCAGCCGTTTCGCACCCGCCCCGATCAACCGCTCGATAAAGTCGATCTTGTCGGCGGTGCCCAGCGTTTCCGCCTGGTTCTGCAGACCGTCACGCGGCCCGACCTCGATGATCTCGATCGCCGTCACGCCGCCACTCCAACGACACCCTGCGCCGCAAGCTGTCGGATTTCCGCCTCATCCAGCCCCAGAACCTCACGCAGAACCGCCGCCGTATCCCGCCCAACGGCCGGCGGCGGCGTGAAACTGTCCTCGTAGGTCTCCGACAATTTCACCGGATTTCCAGGCTGGTCCACCACCCCGCCGCTGTCCAGCGGCACGCTCACCCGCATCTGCCGCGCCAGTGCCTGCGGGTCCGCAAAGGCATGGCTCAACTCGTTCACGGGCGCCGCCGGCACCTGCGCCTTGGCAAGCGCCGCCAACCAATGCTCGCAGCTTTCGCGCGCGAAAGCCGCCTGCACCCGCTCCACGATAAACGCCTTGTTCGCGAACCGCCCGCGCTGATCGGCGAAAAGCGGATTGGTCAGCGCTTCGTCACCCAACAGCGCGACGAGATTGGCCCAACCGCTGTCCGCGATCACCGCCACGATCAGGTGCCGCGTCGTCGTGCGGAACGTGTCGTAGGGCACATGCACGAAATGCCCGTTGCCGCTGCGCCCCGGCGAGATGCCCGACATCAGATACATCGTGCCCATATAGTTGAGCAGCGAGAGCTGCGCGTCGAACATCGATATGTCGATATGCTGCCCCCGCCCGGTCGTGTGTCGCGCCTCGACAGCGGCGAGAACGCCGATCGTCCCGAACATGCCGCCCGCAAGATCGCCGATCGGAATGCCCGCCCGCAGCGGCTCGCCGTCGGCGTGCCCGGTCAGCGACATGCCGCCGCCCATGCCTTGCGCCACGAGATCGAAGGCCGGTCGGTTCGGCAGCGGGCCGGTTTCGCCGAACCCCGAGATCGCGCAGGTGATGATGCGCGGATTGATGGCCGACAGCCGCGCATAGTCGATCTTCAACCGCTCGGTGACGCCCGCGCCGAAATTGCTGACCACGATGTCGGCCTTTTCGACCAGCCGATAGAAAAGCTTCAGCCCAGCCTCGGTCTTCAGATCGATCGCAACGCTTTGCTTGTTCCGGTTGAGCGTGAGGAAATATGCGCCCATCCCGTCACGCGAAAACTCAGGCGCATTCTCCAGAAGACGGCGGGTGCCTTCTCCCTTGCCCGGCGGCTCCACCTTGATCGTCCGCGCGCCGAGATCGGCCAGCAAAAGCGTGCCGTACGGGCCGGAAAGCATATGCGTCAGGTCCAGTACGGTCAGGTTCTCAAGCGCCTTCACGCGTCTGCTCCCGCTCTTTCCCTCATCCTGGCCGAGGCGATGAGGTCAGCTCGATATTGTCAATTGAGTTGATGAAACAGCAACAAACGCAGGAACGCCTCAAAGGTTCAGCAGCGCCGCAGCGCGGCCGCGCAACGCCGACCCGAGCGCATGGCCTGCCGAGAACGCGGCATCGGCCTGCATCGCAGCGGGCAGGACAACACGAGCGGTCTCGCATCGGGAACCGTCCAGCGCATAGACGGCCGCCGACAAATCCAGCGTGCCGTCCGGCTGCGGCGCCGCGTGAATGGCGATGGCGCTGCGGCACGAGCCGTCGAGCGCGGCGAGACAGGCTCGCTCGGCCGCAAGCGCGACCGAGGTCGGCACGTCGTTGATCGACGCGGCGAGCGCCAGGGTCTCACCGTCGCCCGACCGGCACTCCAGACCGACGACGCCCTGTCCTGCGGCAGGCAGGAATGCATCTACCGCCAGCGGCGCCAGCGCGGGCCGCAGATTCAGCCTGTTGAGGCCTGCCATCGCCAGCAGCGTCGCGTCCGCTTCTCCGCGCGCCAGTTTGTCGAGACGGGTCTGCACATTTCCGCGGAACAGGACGATTCTGAGGTCCGGTCTGAGATTCAGAAGCGCCGCCGCCCGGCGCGGGCTTGTCGTTCCCACCCGCGCGCCTTGCGCCAGCGCCTCGACCGACGCCGCGCCGATCAACGCATCCCGCGCATCCTCACGCGGCAGGGCGGCGCCGATCACCAGGCCATCCGGCAGAACGCCCGGCACATCCTTCATCGAATGCACGGCCATATCGACACGCCCGTCGAACAGCGCCTCTTCCAGCTCCTTGACGAAGAGGCCCTTGCCGCCCGCCTCGGAGAGTGGCCGGTCGGTGATCCGGTCACCGCTGGTCTTGATGACGACGATCTCCAGCCGCGCGGTCGCCTCGCCGGGCGTCCATCCCTGCGCGGCCGTCAGGCGTGCGACCGTCTCATGCGCCTGCGCGAGCGCCAACGGCGAGCCGCGCGTTCCGATGCGAAAGGATCTCACGCGCGCGCCATCCTGAACTGCCTTTCCCGTCAATTTGACACACGGGGCGATCCCCAACAGTGTCGCGGCGCACCGAGATAAAGCGTATGGTCCCCAGCGAGACAAGGCCACGCCGGAACATCATGCAACGAGGGATCGAGATGCGTTTGATTGCTGGACTTGCCGGACTTCTGGCGCTGACGGTGAGTGCTGCGGCAGATCCGGTCGCGACCGACATCACCGGCGCCGACGGCCAGAAGATGATGGGCGATCCGGTCGCGGGCGAAAAGTCGTTCGCAAAATGCCGCGCCTGCCACAGCACGGCGCCCGGCGACAACAAGATCGGACCCACGCTGTATGGCGTCATCGGCCGCCTGGCCGGCACGGTCGAAGGCTACAATTATTCAAAGCCCAACAAGGAATCCGGCATCACCTGGACCGAACAGGAGATGTTCGACTACCTCGAAAATCCGCGGAAGAAGATCCCCGGCACCAAGATGGCCTTTGCCGGCATCAAGAAGCCCGAAGAGCGCGCCGATCTGATCGCCTGGCTGCAGGAAGACTACAAGGCCCAGACAGCGGCGACGCCCTGACCTTCAAGCCCGCGCCTGCAAGGGCTTGACCACAGCCTGAGGGGTCTGCGGCTTCATGAAGATTCCGCGCCCCACCCGCTCCGGCACAAAGACCGCGCTTTCCTTCAACGCCGTCTCCGAACTGCCCAGGATCAGCACGCCATCGGCCGGCAGGAGACGTGAAAGCGCATTCAGGATCTGCGCCTTGGTCGCGTCGTCGAAATAGATCAGCACATTGCGGCAGAAGATGACGTCGAACATACCGAGCGCGGACAGACCCGTCAGGATGTTGACCTTGCGATAGTCGATCCGCGACATCAGTTTGGGCTGCACGCGATAGGTATCGCCGGCCTTCGAGAAGTGCCGCTGGATGCGCTCCGGCGTCAGGCCGCGATTGACCTGGAAATCGCTGTAAAGACCCGTCTTCGCGCGCTCCAGAATCTGATCGGAGATATCGAACGCGACGATCGAGACCGGGCGAGGCCCGGCGAGAATGCCCTGTTCGTCCAGCAGCATCGCGAGCGACAGCGGCTCCTGCCCGCTGGAGCAGGCGGCGCATAGGAAGCGCAGCGGCGACGAGGTGGGGCGCGCCCGCAGCAGCGTCGGCAACAGCTCGTCGCGAAGCCGCTCGAAGGGCACGCTGTCCCGGAAGAACGAGGTTTCGTGCGTCGCCATCGCCTCAACCGTCAGCTGCACGGCGCGCTCCGACGGCGCCAATGCCAGATGGTCGACGAAGGCGGCGATGTTCGGGAAGCCGAGCATGTCCGCGACAGGCCGAAGACGGCTCTCGACGAGATACAGCTTGTCCGGCGTGATGATCAGCCCGGACTTCTGCTTCAGGAGGTTGATCAAAGCCAGGAACGAGGACTCGCGGATCGTCATGACTTGTGTCCACACAACCTGGAAATGAATGCGGCGATATCTCCTAGCGCCACAACGGCATCAGCCAGCCCCGTCTTGGCCGCCGCACCCGGCATGCCCCAGACGACGCTGGTCTTTTCGTCCTGCGCGATGAAGCGGCCGCCCTTCTGGGCGATGGCCTCGCAACCTTTCGCGCTGTCGCTGCCCATCCCGGTCAGGACGACGCCGAGCAGACCGCGCCCGTAGGCCTCGGCGAGCGACCGGAACATCGGATCGACTGCGGGCTTGCAGTAGTTCTCGGGTGGATCGTCGTTGAGACGCACAAAGACCTTGGTGCCGACACGCTGCACCGTGAGGTGCAGCCCTGCCGGCGCGACATAGATGCGGCCCGGCTGCACGGCCTCGCCGTCGACGGCCTCTGCCGAGGGGCGTCCGGTCAAGCGCCCCAGGGATTCGGCCAGCAGCGAGGTGAAGGTCGCGGGCATATGCTGGGTGATGAAGATCGGCTGCGTCACCGTCTGGATGGCGCCCAGCACCTGCATGAGCGCCGGCGGTCCGCCGGTCGATGAACCGATGGCGATCGCCGCGACGGTGGAAGGCGCCGTCGTTCGAGGGGCCGCCGCTGGAATCACCGCAGACGCCTCAGTCCGCTGAGGCTGGGTCACGCCGCCGCGCTTGGTGATCGCGACGATGCGCTCCGCAAGATCGGCTCCGTAGGCACTCGCCACTTCCGGCGCAAAGGCCTTTTCCGGCTTCGCCACATAGTCCGCCGCGCCCAGACGCATCGCATCGAGGCTGATGCTCGCGTTCCGCTTGCTCAGGACCGATGCGACCAGAACCTTGAGCCCTGGATGCGCCTCCAGCATCAGCGGCAGCGCCGTGATGCCGTCCATCACCGGCATCTCGATATCGAGGATCACGGCGTCAGGCTTCAGCGGCCCCAGAAGTTCGATGGCCTCTTTGCCGTTCGCTGCGGCGCCGACGATCTGGATGCGAGTCTCCGGCTCCAGAACCCGGCGCAGAAACCCGCGCATGACCGCGCTGTCGTCCACGAGCATGACGCGGACGGGCGGCGCCGGCGGTCCGCCGCGCGGCATTGCTGCGGCGGCGCTCATGCGGCCGCCGCAGCTTTGACGCCATCAAAGGGTTCGAAGTGCTTCAAGCGACTTTCCGTTTCGGAAGGAACTTGTCCATTTCCCCGCGCAGCGCTTCGGCCTGTTTCGCCAGTTCGCTGGACGAGTTGAGCAGTTCGGCGCAGGCGCCGCTGGTCTGGACCGCCGCCTCGTTCACATGCCCGATGGACGACGATACCCGCTCCGTTCCGTCGGCCGCCTGCGTAACGTTCGCCGCGATCTCGCGCGTCGCCGCCGATTGCTCTTCCACCGCGCCGGCGATGGCCGCCGCAATTTCGGCGACCTTGCGGATCGTGCCGGCGATCGACTGGATCGCCGTCACCGAGGTCGAGGTCGCCGCCTGCATGGCGTTCACCTGCGAGGAAATCTCGTCCGTCGCTTTGGCGGTCTGGTCGCTGAGGCTCTTCACCTCCGAGGCGACGACGGCGAAGCCTTTGCCCGCCTCGCCGGCGCGCGCCGCTTCGATCGTGGCGTTGAGCGCCAGCAGCTTCGTCTGCCCGGCGATGTTGTTGATCAGCGTGACGACGTTGCCGATCTTGGACGCGGCGTCGGCCAGCGTCTGGATCGAAGCGCAGGTGCGGTCCGCTTCGATCACCGCATTCTGGGTGATGACATTGGAGTCCGTCACCTGACGGCCGATCTCGCCGATCGAGGCCGAAAGCTCTTCGCCCGCCGCCGACACGGTCTGCACGTTGCTGGAGGCGACATGGGCTGCATTCGACACCGCCGAAGCCATGCGCGTCGTTTCCGCCGCCGTTTCCGACATCGCCTCTGCCGTCGCGCGCATTTCTGCCGAGGCCGACGCGACGATGCCGGAGATTTCCTTCACGCGCTCGGCGATCCCCATCTGCGCGGTGATATCGGTCGCATATTTGACGACTTTGAAGGGCCGCCCGCTCATGTCCATGATCGGGTTGTAGCTCGCCTGGATCCAGACTTCGGCGCCATTCTTGGCGATGCGCTTGTACTGGCCGGCGTCATACTCGCCGCGCCCCAGCTTCTCCCAGAAGATACGATAGTCGGTAGAATTGCGCGTTTCCGGATCGACGAATGTTCGAGTGGTGCTTGCCCTTGATCTCGTCCAGCGTATAGCCGAGCGTCTTCAGAAAGTTCTCGTTCGCTGTGACGATCGAGCCATCGAGATTGAACTCGATGACGGCCTGCGCCTTGCTGATGGCGGCGAGCTGGCCCTCGAAATTCGCCTGGGCCTGCTTCTGCTCGGTGATATCGGTCGCGTATTTGACGACCTTGAACGGCCTGCCGCTCATATCCATGATGGGATTGTAGCTCGCCTGGATCCATATCTCGCGGCCATCGCGTGCGATGCGCTTGTACTGGCCCGCGTCGAATTCCCCTCGAGACAGCTTGTCCCAGAAGAACCTGTACTCGGCGGAGGTCCGCATCGCCGCGTCGCAGAAGATCGCGTGGTTCTTCCCTTTGATGTCGGCGAGGGAATAGCCGAGCGTGTCGAGGAAGTTCTTGTTGGCGTTGATGATGGTGCCGTCGAGGTCGAACTCGATCACCGCCTGCGCTTTGCCGATCGCCTCGATCTGGCCCTCGTAGTTCGCGAGAACCATCTTCTGCTGCGTGATGTCGGTTGCGAACTTCACGACCTTCACGGCGTTGCCGGCGGCGTCCATCACAGGGTTGTAGCTTGCCTGGATCCACACTTCGCGGCCGCCCTTGGCGATGCGCTTGTATTGGCCGGCATCGAAATTGCCGCGGCCGAGCTTCACCCAGAACATGCGATAGTCGGCGGAGTCGCGCGTTTCAGCGTCGCAGAACATCGAATGATGCCGGCCCCTGATCTCGTCCAGCGTGTAGCCGAGCGTCGCGAGAAAGTTCTCGTTCGCCGTGATGACGGTGCCATCGAGGTTGAACTCGATCATCGCCTGCGACCGGCTGATCGCTTCGAGAACCTGCTCGGCGGTGCGCGGCATGACCTGCGCCGGCTCAACCTGTTCCGCTGCCGAATTGGCCGGCTTGCTCGCCAGTCCGTACCACGTACGCGCCATGTCCAGTCCCCCTCGGGCGCGCTGCGCCCCTTTGCGGACACCCTGCCCGCCTATTGTTAATCCAGCCCTAAACGTCCGCTAAAAAAAAAGCAGATATTTCAGATAGTTACGTAATTTATGCAGTGGTCGCACCGATGCCGCGTCAGTCAACGATGCCCCCGATGATCGCATCGACATCGAGCGCCAGCATCAACCCCTGATCGAGGCGAAAGAGACCCGAGCAAAGCGTCTGCCAGCCGGGCGACAGCGTGACCGGGCTCTTCTCCCAGATATCGCCACCAAGCGAGAGAACGTCACCGACTTCATCGACCAGCAGCGCGTAGTGTTCCGCCTGGACGCCCTCGCCCAGCTCGACGATGGCGCACATGACCTTCTCGGCCGGATCGCGCGGCGCAAGACCGAGACGAATGCGCATGTCGATAGCCGTCACGATACGCCCGCGAAGATTGAGCGAGCCTGCAACCTCCGCCGGCGCAAGCGGCACGGCGTTGATCACGGGCGACGCGATGACGTCGCGCACCCTCAGCACCGGCAGGCCGAAGGTCTGGCCATGAACGAAGACCGTCAGCCACATCGTCGGTTCCCGGTCTTCGACCCGGCGCTTGTGGACCATCTCCAGGGTCGTCATCAGGCCGCCCTCCCGGCCGGGGCCGAGGCGGCGCGAATGGCGCGAAGGATGTTGCGGCGATCGTGCTTGTTGGCGAGCGCCGCGAAAGCGTCCGAATGACCGGCCGCGAGATCGTCGTCGGAATCGGACAGGCCGACGACGGGCGGAATGCCGCCGCCATCGCCGGACCGTGCAAACGCCTGGGCTTTCAGATCGCTCACATCCTCTGCAGTGTCCGCCAGAACGAGGCTGAACGACTGGCCCGAGGCCGCGATCGCCTGCGCTTCGCTGGCCGACCCCGCCAACGTGACCGCGTAACCGGCGGATGCGAGGAGCGGCTGAAGAATGCGCCGGAAGAACGGATTAGGCTCGACCAGAAGAATGCTCGCCGGGCCTTCGGATCGCGCCGGGCGGGATGAACCGATGATCGCCGACCAGTAGTGGCCAATATCGAGCAGATCGGCGGCGCGTCCCGAAACGATGAGACTGCCGAGCCGCCCCGGCGAAGCAGGCTCCAGTTGCGTCACGAGACTCTGGTCGACGATGTCGAGGATGTCGTCGACGACCAGCGCGAAATCGCGGCCGTTATTCTCGAAGACCAGCACGGGCTTGGTTGCGCCGCCCGCGGCGAACTCCAGCGGCGCGTCGTCGATGGTCATCACGGGGATCAGGCGGCCGCGATACTGAAGCACCTTGCGTCCGTCGACGGCCTCGACCCTGCCCGCCTCCAGCTCCTCGATCCGGGCCACCAGCGACAACGGCACCGCCTTCCAGCGGTCGCCGCCATAACGCACGACAAGGATCGGATGATGCTCGCTCGGCGGCTGACGCCGGTCGGCGAAGGCATGCTCGCCGGCGCTCGTGTCGATGCGGCCCGTCTCTGCCGCAATCCCCTTCGGATCCAGGATCATGATGACCGATCCGTCGCCGAGAATGGTGTTTCCCGAAAACAGCGGAATATGCTTCAGCACGCGCGCGACCGGCTTCACCACGATTTCCTCGGTATCGAAGACGCGGTCCACGATGATCCCGAACGAGAAAGAGCCGATCTGCGTGACCATGATGCAGCCTTCGACCGGCTGATCGTCGGCGGGCGGCAGCTTCAGGAGATTCTGCAGGGAGATCAGGGGCAGCAGCCTGTCGCGCAGCCTCAGCACCGGCGCGCCGTTCAGATATTCGATGAGATTGCGCGACGACGGGTTGGTGCCCACCAGCTCCAGAACGCTCGATTGCGGCATGGCGAAGCGCCGGCCGGCCGACTCGACGATCAGCGCCGAAACGATGGTCAGCGTCAGCGGGATGCGGATCGTGAACCGTGTGCCCGCGCCCTCACGCGACGCAAGTTCGATCGTCCCGCCGATCTTCTCGATATTCGTGCGCACCACGTCCATCCCGACGCCGCGGCCCGAGACGTTCGTGACGGCGGCGGCCGTGGACAGACCGGCATGGAAGATCAGCTGCTGGATCTGCGCGTTGGGGGCCGCGTCGGCCTCGGCTCGCGACATCAATCCATTGTCGACCGCCTTCTGCCGCAGCCGCGCCAGCGGCAGGCCGCGCCCGTCGTCGGAGATCTCCACGACGATATGACCGCCCTCGTGACGCGCCTGCAGCAGCACGCGGCCCGTGTCCGGTTTGCCGGCGGCGCGCCGTTCCTCCGGTCCTTCCAGACCATGATCGGCGGCGTTGCGGATCATGTGGGTCAGCGGGTCTTTGATCAGCTCCAGAACCTGCCGGTCGAGCTCGGTCTCCGCGCCCAGCATTTCCAGATCGATCTTCTTGCCGAGTTCGACGGCGAGGTCGCGGACGATGCGCGGCAGCTTCTGCCAGGCATTGCCTATCGGCTGCATGCGCGTCGTCATGACGCTCTCCTGCAGCTCGGTCGTGACGTGGTTCAAACGCTGAAGCGGGGCCGCGAAGGGGCTGTCGGGAATCTGGCGGCTGGTCTGCAGCAGCTGGTTGCGGATCAGCACCAGCTCGCTGACCACATTCATCAGCTGCTCCAGCGCATCGACGCTGACGCGGATGGTCTGCGAGCTTGCCGAGCCTGCGCTGTCCTCGGCGGATTTCGCAGGCGCGGCGGCTGCCGCCGTCTCGGCCTGCGGCGGCGGTGAAACGGGAGACTGCGGCGGAAGCGGCACCGGAGCTGACGGGACGCCTTCTGATCGTTGAACGGGCTGCGCCGCGCCGCCCGGTTCCAGAAAGACGGCGAGCGCGTCACGCGCCGCCGGCTCGACGCCAAGCTCTTCCAGCGCGCCATCCAGCGCCGCGAGGACTGTAGGCACGACCGACACATCGCTCGCCCCCGGCAGGGCGCGCGCGAGGGCCGCGACAAAGGCTGATCCCGGCTTTTCGTTGCGAAGGATCGCGGCCAGCGCATCGCGCGAGAAACCGGCCGCGAGATCGAGGTCTTCCTGTGTGGCGCGGGCTGCGAAGAAGCAGGTATCGGCCAGGACACGCAGCATGATCTCTGCTGCGGCATCGAGCGTCGCAAGACCGCCCAGCTCGTCGAGTGAGGGCAATTCAGCCGCTTGCGCCGGACCGGCGCTCGCAGCTTCCGCAAACTCGCCGGCTTCTGCCGCCGCGAGCCGGGCGAGCAAGACCTCGTCGCCACCGGCTTCTTCCTGACCCGTCCGGTCAAGCACATTCAGCAGGTGCTTGATCGTGTCGATGGCCATCAGGATCGGCCCGACGCTCGCAGGCGTCGGCGCCAGAACGCCGTCGCGGAACAGGCCCAGCACGTTCTCGCCGGCATGCGCGATGCGTTCCAGCCGCGGCAGGTTCAGGAACCCGCATGTTCCTTTGATCGTGTGCATCACACGGAAAATCTCGCCGAGCAGGGCTGGATTGTCGGGATGCTTCTCGAACTGCACGAGACTCGTATCGAGAGCCTCGATGCTCTCGAACGCCTCTGTCAGAAACTCTCTGAGAACGTCGTCCATGCTCGCCCCGGCCGCGCCGATCAGCGCGATTCACGGGGCCGAGATTCCGCGAACATTGTTAATCAAAATCAAACAGCCAAATTGTTTGATACGTATTACTGAGAACTATTAGCAAGTAATCAGACGAACTCAGCCGATAATTGTACATAAATTACGTATATTACTTTTCGACGAAGCATTGATATCTGTAACTTACGTAAAATGGCCGGATAACTGCCCAGTTACTCAATGTTAGCGAATGAAAACTACGTTGCCACGGGCCATTTCAGGGGGGAACAGATGGCAGTGGACATGACGATGCCCGTTCTTATCGTCGATGATTACAAGACGATGCTGAGGATCGTACGGAATCTGTTGATTCAGCTTGGCTTCTCCAACATCGACGAAGCCATGGACGGGAACGAGGCCTACAGCCTTCTGAAGCAGAAGAAATATGGGCTGGTGATGTCCGACTGGAACATGCAGCCGGTGACCGGCCTCGATCTGCTGAAGATGGTGCGGGGCGACGAGGCGACCAAGGCCACGCCCTTCATCATGGTGACGGCCGAGTCCAAGACCGAGAATGTGGTCGCGGCGCGCGGCGCCGGCGTCAACAACTACATCATCAAGCCGTTCAATTTGAACGTATTGAAGTCGAAAATTTCCGCAGTGCTGGGACCGTTGCCATGACCGAGCCCATGCACAATCGCCTGCACGACACGATCGACCAGCTGCGCCGGCAGCGCGCGGATCTCGTCAACTATGTGCGCCGCACGCGCAAGGCGATCGAGGATTTCGCGCCGTCGGCCCTGCGCGGCGACCGGATGAACCAGGCCAAGGCGCAGATGAAAGCCGTCGTCGAGACGACTGAATCGGCGGCTGATCTCATCATGGCGCGCGCCGAGGATTGCCTTGGCGCTCCGGCGGATGAGGCGCCGGAGAAGTTCCGCGCCCGCGTGACGAATGCCTGCCTCGAGATCATCGAGGCCTGCGCGTTCCAGGATCTCACCGGACAGCGCATCAACAAGGTCTCGACCATGCTCACGCTGATCGAGGGCCGCCTTGCGGCTCTGGAGGCGGAGCTCGGTGAACCTTTCGGGCTGGATGCCGAGGACGGGGATCTGAACGGCGTCGACGATCTGCTTCTGCAAGGCCCCGCTTTGCCGAACGGCGGCGGCATCAGCCAGGCCGACGTGGACGCGATTCTGCGCCGCTGACGCTTCACCTCGTCGACCCCGGCGGCACGCAGCGCCGGGGTCCGTGAAGCCTGCTACTTCTTCAACGCCGGAAAATTCAGGTACTGCTTGAGGACGGCGTCCGCCTTCTTCTGCGGCACCTGCGTATAGACACGGCAGATCGCCGCCAGGATTTCGTGCTTGCAGACATGCAGGGCGCTGATCTGTTCCGCCGACAGACCGGCGATCGACTTCGGATCCATACACATGATCTGGGCGCCACCGGCGGCCAGGCTTTGAGTGAACTTGTCGCGACTTGCCATGATACACCTCCAGGTTGTGCGCTCTTGGCGCTTTCACCCATAGAGTGTAGTTGATCCTTCTGCAACGGGCATGAAGGGACACGCGATGAAGGACGGCCGGTACGCTTACAGGTTCGACGGGTCTTCGATGGCGGAAGGCACGGCCTGGCATCTCGTCGGCATCGGCCTGATGAAGATCGCCGGGGGAAAGGTGACGGGCACGCACCGCTCGTCGATCCTGCCCCTGAAAGGCCAGGACGCGGCGCTGACGCACACGTCGTTCAAACTGTCGGGAACGGTGAAGGCGGCCGGCGGGTTCATCGCGGCGACGATCACCTTCGTCTGCACCGGCGCCGCGTCGCAGGGCAAAACGCTGCCCGTCGATCAGACCCTGACCGGCACATTCGATTTTGCGCCCGCAGGAAAGGATCGCTACTGGCTGATCTCGTCCGGCGCACGCAACAAGACATTGGGCACATGGGCGGCTGAGGCGGTCGCCGGAGAACTCATCAGGCTTTCCGCCTGACGGTGCGACCGGCCGCCATGGCTGCAAGATCGGCCCGCGCCCGCGCTTCCTGCCAGGCGGCGCGCATCGCGGCGGCCATCCCGATCGCTTCCAGAAGATCATTCCGCGCCTGATCGGGCGGTGATACCAGCGCCCGGATGCGCAGCGTCTCGGCGCGGAAGAAACGCTCACCCGGATTGAGTGTCAGCGCCGTTTCCGCCGCCGTGCGGGCGGCGCGGACATTGCCCGCCTCCGCTTCGGACTGGGCCAGCCAGGTCAGGTACATCGTCAACCCGTTGCGTGACCGGTTGATCGCCATCCGGTCGATCCCGGCACGCAGCAGCGCGATGCCCTCGCGCCGCTTGCCCTGCATGGCGAGCGCCCTGCCCAGCACAATGCGCGCGGTCGCGGCGAACTGGGGAAAGCCTTCGCGATCGGAAATCGTCATCGCATCGCGTCCGAACGCCTCGGCCTCGGCCGCCTCGTCCATGAGCACGTGCTGCATCGACGCCATGTAGTGCGCGAAGGCCCGCAGATAGGGCGCGTCCGTCTTCGCGCCATGGGCGACGACGCGGGCATTGCGCTGACGCGCCGCTCTGTCCTGTCCAAGAAGCCAGGCATTCACTGCGGCATTTCCAAAGGTTTGCGGCAGCGCGCCGGGCTGGCGCAGGAACGCGGGCGCCCGGAAATGCCGCGCCCCTGCCCGGAACACGGCCTCGCCTTCGGCCAGCGCGCCGGCGCGATAGACAGCCGTCATAAGCATCATATGCGCGCTGCCCAGCATATCGGCCGCGCCGGCAGCCTCGGCGAGCGCGATGGCGCGCGCCGCGAATTCGCGCGCCATCACATAGTCTCCGGCACTCGATGCGGCGGCCCATTCGGGCGTGATCTGCTTCAACAAACGCGCGCCGTCGCCGATCCGCTCGGCCAGCACCCGCGCGCGGGTCGCCGAAGCGACGGACGACGACGCCGAATAGCCTTCGGCGATCTGCAACGCAGCCGTCAGCGCGCTGCACAGCTCCAGCTCCTCAATGTCGCGCGCCGTCGTCGAGGACACCTCGCCCAGGGTCTCCAGCGCCGCGCGATAGGCGAGCGCCGCCTCGCCATAGGCGTGGTCCGCGACATGCGCACGGGCCGCCACGCGGAAGGCGTCGACGGCGCGGCGGCTCTCTCCTGCCGCACGCCAGTGCCGCGCCACGCCGGCATCGCGCGGCGCCGCGCGCAGCAGCAGCGTGGCGGCGCGGCGATGCAGACTGCGTCTGTCTTCTTTCAGCAGCGACAGATAGGCCGCCTCGTGGATCAGCGCGTGACGGAACTGCGCCGTTTCGCCGGAACGGACGACGATCCCGGTATCCGCCAGCACGGAGAGCGCCGCCTCGATCGCGCGCGCCGGACGTCCGGCGAGCCGCGCGAGAAAGGCCGGCTTGAACGACCGGCCGAGGATCGAGGCGATCCGCGCGACATGCGCCGCAGCGCCGGCGGCATCCAGGCGCGCGGTCAGGAGACCGATCAGCGTATCCGGCACCACACCGTCGCCCGCGCCGGACGCCGATTGCTGCGAGAGCGCTTCTGCAAAGAGCGGATTGCCGTCCGACCGGCGCACGAGCGCCGCGATCCGGTCCGGTGTCAGATCGCCCGCCAGCCGCCGCACGATGCCGCCGATCGCCGCATCGTCCAGGCGCTCCAGATGAACACGCCGCAGCGGCCCCCGCAGATTGAGCGCCGTGTCTTCGGGATCGCGCACCGACAGAACGACCAGCAACGGCGCGCGCGGCTGGGCGGTCGCGACCGCCCGCAGGACATCGAGCGTCGATGGATCGGCCCATTGCAGGTCTTCGATCACGACGACGGCCGGCCTGACGGAAGTCCGCGCGATCAGCCATTTCAGCAGGAGATCGTTGAGCGTCCGCCGCCGGTCGGCCGCCGGCGGCGCCTGAGGCGCCGTGCCTGTCGCGGCGCTGAGGCCGATCAGGGGCGCGATCAGCGGCAGACTCGCCTCGGGCTTCAGCCCTGCTGTGGCCAGCATCTCGCGAAGCCGCCGCTCCGACATCCTGTCAGTACCGGACGGCGCAAGAATGAGACGCCGCGCAACGCCATAGGCTTCATCGGTCAGTGACGAATCCGCCGACGCCTCGAACCAGAAATGCGATACGTCCCTCAGCGAACGCTGGAATTCGCGAATGAGACGGGACTTCCCGATTCCGGCCTCGCCCGACAACGCCACCAGGGTCGTCCGGCCGCCGGCGGCGCGGCGCCAGGCCGCCGCCAGCGCCGCCATTTCCTGCGCCCGCCCGGCGAAGGGCGTCGCGAGCGGCGTGAAACGCTCTGCAAGCAGGCCGGGAGAATCGAGCGTTCCGCGCACCCGGAACGCCGCCTGCGGCTCCGGAAAACCCTTCAGATCCAGCGCGCCCGTCGGATCGAGGGCGAACAGACCTTCCGTCATTTTCGCCGTCGCCGGACAGATGACGGTTTCGCCTGCGTTCGCTGCGGCCTGCAGCCGGGCCGCAAGATTGGGCGCCGCGCCGAACGCGCCGCGCTCCGCGGCGATACCTTCGCCGACCAGATCGCCGATCACGGTCAGACCGGTCGCAACGCCGCAGCGCACTGCGAGGCGATGACCGTGCGGCGGCGTCAGTTCCTGTGCAGCGGCGGTGATGGCCATCGCCGCCCGCACCGCGCGGGCCGGGTCACCTTCACGGGCCAGCGGATAACCGAAATAGGCCATCACGCCGTCGCCCATATACCGGGCGATGAAACCGCCGGCCGCTTCGATGCGCGCCGCAAAGGCGTTCAGATAAGCATGCACGACATCGCGCATGTCCTCAGGATCGATCCGCGCCGCGAGGTCCACCGACCGCGCGAGGTCACAGATCAGCACGCTCACCTGGCGGCGCTGCGCGCGGCCTGCCGCGCGCGGCTGTGACGCCCGCCTTCGTCGTGAAGCAGCCATGAATAGCGATCCCCGTGGGATCAGTTGAACATCGCGCCGGATGAAATCACAAGCCGCTGGCGGCGACGGCCGATTCCTCCAGCCGCGCGAAATCGAGAAACTCGATCCGGCGCTTGGCGGAAGCGATGACCCCGGCGCGGGTCAGCTCGCGCAGCTCGCGCGTTACGGCCTCACGGGTCGCCCCGATGCGGCGCGCAAGGTCTTCGTGCGTCGGGGCCGGCGACACGATCACCGCCGGCGCCGCGACGCGCGCGAGCCGCAGCAGCTCGGCATGCAGCCGCGCGCGCATGGATAGCGCGCTGAGTTCGAAGACACGCTCGGTCAGCCGCCGCACCTCCGCGCCGAGCCGCCGCGCCAGCCACAAAGACGCCTCGGGCGAGGCCTGGAGGCAGGCGAGGAAGTCTTTGCGCTGCATGACGGCCAATCGGACGCCGGTGATCGCGACGACGCTGGCCGAGCGCGGCCCTCCATCCAGCGCCGCCAGCTCGCCGAAAACATCTCCCGGCTCCAGTTCACGCACGGGTACTTCGCGTCCCTGCGGGCTGTGCAGCGCGATATGCGCCCGGCCTTCCAGCAGACAGAAAACGTCGGAAGAGTCCGCTCCGGCCGCCAACAGCAGCCGCCCCTTCACGGCCTTGACCATCCGCAGCCGGGCGCCGAAGGCGCGGCGCATTCCGGTCGTCAGAAAGGCGAACGGCTCGGGATCGGTCATGTCCCGACTAGAGCGGCAGGCCGGCCATCGGGCAATCGCCGATCGTGCAAAAAATCACACTGGCAACGTGCAAAACGCCACAGACGCCGCATGCCGGACACGAGAGTCTATCGGACTGCGGCATCGGGACATCGCGGCGAAGGCGAGGGAGTCATGGCGAAGGATTATGTCGTGATCGCGCGCGCGGGACAGCGTCATGGCCGGCCCGTCGATGGCCGCGTCGCCCGGGCCGGCGCCCGCGTTCCCGCGCTGTTCCGGGTCGTCTTCGGCCCGGCGCGGCGCACTTCATGTCTGACCTGGCGCACGGCGCATTGCGATCCCCTGCCCGAATGGCGCGGCATCGAACAGCGCGTCGTCTACCTCTATCCCCGGCCTGCGGAGCTGACGGCATGACATCGAAGGTCAACATCACCGTCAGCGGGTCGGTTTCGCGCAGCTGGCTATGGATCGACGCCGCCCCGCTCGCCGTCATCGACGGCCATGGCGCTGTCGAACTCGAACCGGGGCGGCATCTTCTCACCTGGGTGATGGCAGGCGAGCGCGGCGAGACGCTCAGCGTCACGCTCAGCCGGGGCCTGCGGACGCTGGTGCCGCGCCGCGCCCGTATGCCGGCGGCCAAACCCATGGGCTTCGGCGGCGTCTATTTCGACGTCTAGAGCGCCTCGGGCGGCTTCAGCCCGCCCTCACAAAACGCCGGGCTTTGCGGTTACATCAATGTAACCCGTTCACGGCTCCCTGACCCTGGTTTTCCGGGAAATCCAGGGCCTTCGCGCGCGAATTCCGCCCAGCTATTGCCCTGCAGCATCGTCAGTTTGTCGCCACCGGCATATGAACGCTGGTATCGGCTGTCTGGCATGGTCGAAGACGGGCAGGCCGGGGGAGCGAAGCACAGGTGAAAACGATACGCGGCGCGCTTGGCCGGGCCGGCGCCGGCCTTTTGTGGCTGCTGGCTGCAGCGGCAGGCCTCGTCATCCTGGCTGTTCTCCTGCCCGTTCTGCTGGCGGTCCGCCTCTTCCGCCGCGCCTGATCGCCGCACGGCGCATCGAAACGCCCCTCCGCGCGTTCAAGTCCGGTTCAGGCAGCTTCGGCTCGCATGACAGCGCGACTTCGCGTCCCTTGCGGCGGCGTGCGGGGTCAGCATTGTGACGCCATCGGTTGGGAGGCGAAGCGCATGCGGTTCGGTATTTTTGGCGCGGGCGTCATCGCCCTGCTTCTTGCGGCCTGCGGCGACAATAGCGGCGGCGGCGCAAGCGCACCCAAGACCTCCGACGCCAACGCCCCGACCGGCACCTACCGCACCAGCTGCGAAGGCGCCCGTCTCGGCGCTGACGGCTCGCTGACCGCCATTTGCACCGATCCCGGCGGCAAGAAGGCCGAAACCACCCTCGCCGATCTTTCCGACTGCCTGGGAGACATCCGCAACGATGCCGGCGCGCTCGCCTGCGTCCGCCGCAGCGAACTGCCCGAGGGCATCTGGACCAGCGCATGCCGCGACTTCGCCTATGACGGCCGCGTCCTCACCGCCTCCTGCCGCAATATCGGCGGCGACTTCGCCAAAACCCGCGTCGCCGCCGGCGATTGCGGCACCGCGCTCGTCAACCGCGACGGCCGTCTCTATTGCGATGGCGAGGGTGTCCGCCCCGCCGGCGCCTGGCTGAAATCCTGCCGCGTCTTCGACGTCGAGGCCGGCACGCTCACCGCCGAATGTCTCGACCGCGCGGGCAAATGGACGCTCGCCTCCGCCAGGGAAGACGGCTGCGCCACCGGCTACGGCGTCGACGAGAAGGGCCAGTTCGTCTGCGAGCGGCAGAAATTCGTGCCGCCCGGCACCTGGGCGGAAACCTGCTCCAGCTTCGACGTCGAAGGCGACATCCTCTCCGCCAACTGCAAGTCGTGGGGCAAGAAGGAAACCGCCAGCCGCACCGACTGGAAGTCATGCGCCGGCCCGATCTCCAATATCGGCGGCACGCTTGTCTGCGACTCCAGGGTCGAAACGACGCCGATCGCCATTTCCCTGCCGCTTCCGCGCGAAGCCGCCGCCTATGCCCCCGCAGGCTCGTGGCAGCGCACCTGCCGCAACGCCTTCGTCACCGGCGGCGAACTGAAGGCCGAGTGCCGCGACAGCAAGAAGAAATATCAGGCCAGCAAGGTCGACTGGCGCAAATGCGACGCCGCCATCGCCGTCGACGCGCGCGGCCGCCTGATCTGCGAGCGTGACCGCCCCCGCGCCGAAGACGATGTCGTCAAGGTGCCGCCGCCCAAGGCCAAGCCGCGCCCGCGTCCCGACTATGACGACGAGATCGCCGAAGGCGACGGCGGCTATGACGACACCGGCTATGATGACTATTACGAGCCGCTGCCGGACGAGTTCTACTATCTGCCCGAAGGCTCCTGGTACGAAAGCTGCCGTGACGCCTCGGTCTATGGCGACTGGCTCTATGCCTCGTGCATCAACTGGAACGGCGACTGGCGCGCCAACTCCATCCGTTGGGCCGATTGCGACACCGATATCTGGAACTATGACGGCGAGCTCGATTGCGAGACGCGCACCCGCCCCGACCGCTGGGAGTTCGCCCTCCCCGCCGGCGACTGGCAGCGCTCATGCCGCAACGGCGCGTTCGACGGCTACAGCCTGACGGCGGAATGCCGCAATACGCGCGGCAGCTACCGCCGCACCTCGCTCGACGTGCGCTACTGCCCCTACCCCATCGACAATGATCGCGGCCGTCTGGTCTGCGGCGACGTCCGCCGCGAACCGCCGCGCCAGGATCTGATCGACGGCTGCCGCAATGCCGGCTGGGACGGCTACTACATCACCGCCGAATGCCGCACCGATCGCGGCCGCTGGAACTACACCGAGATCGACACCCGCGCCTGCTCCTACCCGATCGGGAATGTCGATGGCCGCCTCACCTGCCTCGTCCCGTCACGGCCTTTCCCGGCCGGGTCGTGGGCGCGCTCGTGCCGCGATGCCGAAATGAACGGCGACGTTCTCTCGGCCAGCTGCGACGACGGCCGCAACCGCTGGCGTCCGGCCTCGCTCGACATCTCCAGCTGCGACCGCCCGGTGCAGAACCGGAACGGCGTCCTCATCTGCGAGGCGCCCGAACCCTGGCAGCCGCAGCCCCAGCCGCAGATCCCGGAAGGCAGCTATGCCGCCACCTGCCGCAATGTGGTGGTCTCCGGCCCGCGTCTTTATGCCGACTGCCTCACCGGGCAGGGCTATTACGCCCCGGCCGCGCTCGACATGCGCCGCTGCCGTGGCGACGACATCTGGAACGATGACGGCGTCCTCGTCTGCGAGGGCGTCTCGCGCCCGACGCCGCGCCCGGTGGTCGTCGACATCCCCCGCGGCTCGTATCGCGACTCGTGCCGCAACGCCGCCATCGCCGGCATCTATCTCAGCGCCGAGTGCGCGGCCTCCGGCGGTGCGGTGAACTTCACCTCCATCCCCTACCGCCAGTGCCAGGGCGACATCTTCAACAGCGACGGCGATCTCGCCTGCGACGGCGTCAACGCGCGCATCGCTCCGGCCATCGCGCCGGTGCCGGTGGTGGAGAGCGAGCCGCCGCCGGATGCCCTCGCCTCGCCGCGCGGCATGCGCCGCCTGCCGGCCGGCAGCTGGAGCGCCTCGTGCCGCAACGCGACGCTCTCCGGCGACATCCTCGCCGCCGAATGCCTCGACGGCGCCGGCAACTGGGTGCCGACCGCGCTGCCGGTCTCGTCCTGCAACGGCGCGGAGATCGTCAACGCCAACGGCCAGCTCTCCTGCACCGGCTTCACGCCGCCGCCGCCGGAGCCGACCGTCCCGCCGCCGACGCCCGCCCCGACCCCGGTTGCAACGCCGACCCCGGAGGTGCTGCTCGAACCGACCGACGCGCCAACCCCGGAACCGACGCCGGAGGTAACAGCCGAGCCGACGCCTGAAGTCACGCCCGAAGGCGCGACCGGAGAGCCGACACCCGAGCTGTCACCCGAACCAACAGCTGAGCCGACCCCGGAACCGACTCCGGAAGCCACGCCCGAAGCAACACCGACCGAAGAGGTGACGCCCGAACCGACCGCTGAACCGACTGCTGAACCAACGGAAGAGCCGACCCCGGAAGCGACTCCCGAGCCGACCGAAGAGGCGACGCCGGAGCCGACCGCCGAACCGACGGAAGAACCGACGCCGGAGCCAACCCCGGAGCCGACTGTGGAAGCGACGCCGGAGCCAACCCCGGAGCCAACGGAGGAGGCGACGCCTACGGAAGAAGCGCAGCCCGAAGCGACGGAAGAGCCGGCCGAAGAACCTGCCGAAGAAGCGACGCCGGAGCCGACACCGGAGCCTACGGAAGAACCGACGCCCGCGCCGACACCGGAACCGACAGCCGAACCGACGCCGGAGCCAACCGAAGAGCCGACACCGGAGCCGACGCCCGAGCCGACTGAGGAACCGACGCCTGAACCCACAGAAGAGCCGGCCGCAGAGCCTGCAGCCGAACCCACCCCCGAAATCGACTGCGAAGATCCGGAAGTCGCCGCCCAGCATCCCGACGAGTGTCCGGCTCAGTAGCGGCGGCTCTCAGCCCCAAACAAAACCGCCGCGCGATCGCCTCGCGCGGCGGTTTTCATTTCGGCAGGTGAAACGCGACTAGCGGCCCAGCGCGTTATCCCGCGTCTGGTCCTGCGTCACGTCGCCCATGCGGTCGACGCGCTCGTTCAGCAGGCGCTTCGCCTCGTCCTTGCGCATCTTCTCCGCCTCGAAGCCGTGGACGCTCTTGGCGTAGCGGTCATAGGCGGCCTTGTCTTCGGCGCGCTCTTCCAGACACCGATCGGCGCTGAAGCGCGCGATGTCGCTGCACCACACGCCGAAATCGAGTTCCTGCGCCGCAGCCGGGCCGCTCGCCAGCATCACCGCCGCCAGGCCCGCAAAAACCGCTCTCATCTTACCTGTCCTTCACGCCGCGCGGGATTCCGCACGGTCTTCTGCCACATTGACGTTTTCAGAGGGTAAAGCGTTCCGCCCCAGGATCATGTCGGACGCCTTCTCCGCGATCATGATGGTCGGCGCGTTGGTGTTGCCGCCGACCAGCGTCGGCATCACCGAAGCGTCGACGACGCGCAGGCCCTCGATGCCGCGCACCTTCAGCTGCGCGTCCACCACCGCTTGTGGGTCGGTGCCCATCTTGGCGGTGCCGACCGGGTGATAGATCGTCTCGGCCGTGCGGTTGATCCAGGCGTCGATCTCGGCGTCGCTCTGGATATGCGCGCCGGGATTCACTTCCGGCCCGCGATACGGATCGAACGCGCCCTGCGCGAAAATCTTCCGCGCGATCTTCACGCCGGCGCGCAGCGCCTCGCGATCGCTCTGCACGGTCAGGTAGTTCGGCTGGATCAGCGGCGGCGAGAACGGATCGGTGTTCTTCAGCGCGATATAGCCCTTCGACGCCGGACGCAGCTGGCAGACATGCAGCGTGAAGCCGTGCCGGTCGGCCTTCTTGCGCCCGTGATCCATCATCAGCGCATTGACGAAATGCAGCTGCAGATCGGGGATCTCCAGATCGGGGCGGCTCTTCAGGAACGCGCCGCTCTCCAGCCCGTTCTGCGTGCCGACGCCCTTTTTCGAGATGAGGTATTGCAGCCCGGTCTTGATCTGCGCCAGCGGGCTTTCGATCTGGCTGTAGAGCGTGACGGGCTGCGTCGATTCATACTGGACCAGCACGTCCAGGTGATCCTGCATGTTCTGCCCGACGCCCGGCAGGTCGGCCTTCACCGCGATGCCGAACTTCTTCAGATACTCCGCCGGCCCGATACCCGACAGCAGCAGGGTCTGCGGCGTGTTCACCGCGCCGCCCGACAGGATCACCTCGCGCGCAGCGTGCGCGACGACCTTGTTCTTCTTCTGCGCGTATTCGACGCCCGTCGCCTTGCCGTTCTCGATCAGGATCTGCGTCGTCAGCGCCTCGGTCTCGACCGTCAGGTTCGGGCGCGACAGCACGGGCGTCAGATAGCCGCGCGCTGCGCTCCAGCGCTGGCCGCCATGGATGGTCAGCTGATACGGCCCCATGCCCTCCTGGGCGAAACCGTTGAAGTCGGCGGTATAGGGATGGCCGGCCTGCAGGCCCGCCTCGATCAGCGTCTTGAACAGCGGATGGCGCGACTTGGCGTTGGAGACGCGCAGCGGCCCGTCCGCGCCGTGGAAATCGTCGCCGCCGTTCTCGTTCGTCTCGGCCCGCTTGAAATAGGGCAGCACATCGCCCCAGCCCCAGCCTTCAAGGCCCAGCTGACGCCACTGGTCGTAATCGCGCGCATGGCCGCGGATATAGATCATGCCGTTCATCGACGACGATCCGCCCAGCGTCTTGCCGCGCGGCCAGTACATGCGCCGGTTGCCCAGCTGCGTCTGGCCTTCGGTCTCGTAGTACCAGTTGAACTTGGTGCGCTTGGACAGCAGCTGCCCCACGCCCGCCGGCATGTGGATCATCACCGACTTGTCGCGCGGCCCGGCCTCCAGAAGCAGGACCGTCACATTGGGATCGGCCGACAGGCGGTTGGCCAGCACGCAGCCTGCCGAACCCGCACCGATGATGATGTAGTCGAAAGTCTTCGCGGCCGTTTCCACCATGGCGTGCCTCTGTATCCCGGGATTGCCTGTATCCGCTTGGCATTAGGCCAAGTTCCACGGCTTTTCCACCGCAATCCCCTTGCCCCTCCGTCACGTTTCCGGGGCGGTGCCGAATTGCGCCCTGTCGCGGCATCGTCAACAATCGCCGCCATAACGATATTCAGGAGGAAATCCCATGCTGACGCCCGGCGACGACTATCCGCTGCACCAGACGCCCGAGCCCATCGCGTTCGCCGGCACCGACCGCAATTTCTACGACCGTTACTTCTTCAACGGCATGTCGCCGGACGGCTCGGTCTTCTTCGCGGTCGCCTTCGGCATTTACCCCCAGCTCGACATCATGGACGGCGCCTTCTCTGTCATCGTCGACGGCAAGCAGCACTCCTTGCGCGTCTCCAAGCACATGAAGGGCGACCGGCTCGACCTCACCGTCGGCCCGCTCTCCATCGAAATCCTCCAGCCGCTGAAGAAGCTCCGCATCCGCGTCGCGCCGAACGAGGGCGGCCTCGCCGCCAATCTCACGCTCGAAACCCGCCATGCGCCCATCGAGGAGCCGCGCTTCATGCGCCGCATCGGCACGCGCGCCTTCATGGATTACACCCGCCTCACCCAGAACGGCGCCTGGTCCGGCCAGATCACCGTCGCGGGCCGGAAGATCGACGTGAACCCGGACGAATATTTCGGCACGCGCGACCGCTCATGGGGCGTGCGCCCGGTCGGCAAGGCCGACAGCCAGCCCCCGGCTGAAGGCGGCCTGCGCCAGTTCTTCTGGCTCTGGACGCCGGCCAACTTCCCCGGCCAGGTCACGTTCTGCCACACCAATGACGACGAGCATGGCCGCCCCTGGAACCGCCGCGCGGTGGTCGAAGGCGCCGGCGGGTCCAACACGCCCGCCGTCGAATACGAGGACGTGACCCCGCGCTACACCTGGAAGCCGAACTCGCGCCGCATCGAGACGCTCGCCATCAGGATGAAGAGCCATGAGGGCGACGCCGAACTCCGCTTCAGGACGGCCACGCATTTCTACATGCAGGGCATCGGCTATACCCATCCCGAATGGGGCCACGGCATGGATCGCGGCCCGCTCGGCGTCGCCCATGAGGTGCTGGATCTCGCCACGGTCGACGATTCCGACCCGCGCTTCATCCACATCCAGGCCATCTCGCCGGCGGAGCTGGATGTCGGCGGCCGCACGCACAAGGGCATCGGCGTCGTGGAGCAGATGTTCATCGGCCCCCACGAAGCCACCGGCATGACCGGCGCGCTCGACCCGCTGCCCTGAGGGCTACTTCACGCGGGTCGCCGTCCAGTACGGCTTCTCGTGGTCGCCGACATCGCCTTCATAGACGAGGATCAGTTCGCTGCCCGAACACTGGGCGGCGAATGTCTGGTTGCCCATCAGGCCCGTATGCGTCATCGACGTTTTGGCGATGTCGACGATCTCCACCGTCGATGTCAGTTCGATCTGCTCGCTCTCCTTGCAGCTCGCCAGCCGGCCGCCGCCTGACGTCCAGCGGCTCTCGTCGATCCCGTCGATATGCACGGTCATGATCGTGGTCATTTCGCGTTCGTTGACCTGGCGCGTGTCCGTGCCGCCGATCGTGAAATCGGCGAACTGCATGAACATCCTGCCGTCCTTGTCGAACTTGATGAACGCCTCGCCGCTCGAGGTGTCCCACGTCATCGTCTTGTTCCTGGTCCATCCGGTCAGCATGTCGAGGATCGCTTGATCCGACAGCTTCCATGTCCCCACGAAGCACTGCTCCTTCTTCTCAAGCGTCAGGCAAGGCTCGCAGCCCTTGGGCTGCCGCGTCACGCTGATCTTGGCCCGCTCTCTGTTCACGCGCAGCCGCGCGACCTTCACGTTCACCGTCTTGTCGCAGGCGTCGATCTCCTGCATCGGATCGAAGGGCTGCCAGTCGCCGCCGTCGATCCTGATGCTCCAGTCCAGCGCCCCGTTGCCGAAAACGTTGTAGACGCCGCTTTTGAAATTGAGATCGTCCACCTCGATCTGGAACGGCAGCGACTCATAGCTCAGCTCGCTGTCGCCCTGGATCGTCTGGCTCTCGTCCCATGTTCCCTGGAAGCGCGCCGTCCCCTTGGGCAGCGAAATCCCGCTGCCCATATAGGCCTCGACGAAATGCGTCAGCTGCTCGTCCGAAACCGCCTTGCGCAGCGCGTTCTGCTGCGCCTCCTCGCCTTCATAGGATGAGTTGAGACCGGCGAAGAAGCCCGCCATCGCATCCGGCCCTTCGCCCCACAGCCAGGCGAAGAAGACGAAGGCGGCGTATTTCATCCGCGTCAGAGGTTCGCTCTGCGGCCAGTCCGCCTTGAACATGTCGCCCCAGACCTTGGCGATCTCGGGCGATTCAAACGCCAGATGCGCGAAGAACTCGGCCGATCCCTCCACCCACCAGTCCGCGCCCTTGCGATGGAGCTTGTAGGCGTCGGTGAAGCTCCACCCTTGCACGCAATGGAACACTTCATGCGCGACCGTGAACTGCATGGTGGCGATGGGGCCGTCCGCGACGCTGCCGTCCTGCATGGTCGGCTCGAACCGGACGATGCAGTCGGTCGGATAGGTCAGCGCGGACGCATCGGCCGCATGGTCGCCGATCCGCTCCGACCATTTCAGCTTTCCGGTGTTCGCCGGATCGATCAGCACGATCGAGATATTGTTGAACGTGAACGGCACGCCGGAGTCGCGATAGACGCCGAGCGCCTGCACGGCGGCCTCCAGCAACACCTCGCCATGCTGCTTCACCAGATTGGCGTCGGTGGTCGCGTCATGAAGGACGCGGACGATGACGCCGCCGCCGGCCGCAACCTCGCGCCGGCCCAGCTCCTCGCACGACCAGCCCGCATCCGCTCCGGCCGACGCCAACCCGAACGCGGCCGTGGAGCAGTCCGCCAAAGGCGGCGCCGCCTGCGCCGGCGTCAGAAGGGCGAAGGCGACGGCGATCAGAAACAGGCGAAGGGTCATGCGCCGGAGCAGACTTTGCGCCCCCGCACGCGGTCAATGCGCGCTCTGGCCGCAGCCGAAATCAGACGGCGGCGCTCTCGATCAGCCAGTCGCGGAACAGTTTGATCTTGGGCAGGTTCTCCGTCCCCGGCCGGCTGACGACATAATAGTCGAGATCGGCATCCAGCTTCAGGGCGAACGGCGCGATCAGCAGCCCGGCATCGAGATCGGCCTTCACCAGCGCCGAGCGCCCCAGCGCCACGCCCATCCCCGCCATCGCCGCCTGGATCAGCAACGCGCTGTCGTCGAAGCCCGGCCCGCGCTCCGGCTCGATCCCGTTCACGCCCGCCGCCTTCAGCCACAGCCGCCAGTCCTGCCGCATCTCGTCATGCAGCAGCGTGGCGCGCTTCAGGTCTTCCGGCGATGTCAGGTTCATCTGCGCCGCATAGGCTGGCGCGCATACCGGAAACAGCTCCTCGTCCATCATGAACGTGGCCGACACACCCTGCCATTCGCCCCGGCCATAGAGGATCGCCATGTCGACCTCGCTGTCGGTGAAGGCCGACAAATCCTCGTCCTCGCCGAAATTCCACCAGGTCGACAGCCACACGTCGATTTCGGGATGCCGCGCCCGGAACGCCGGCAGACGCGGCACCAGCCATTTGGCGGCGAAGGACGGCATGGTCGACACCGTCAGCCAGCCCTTGCGCGGGTCCGACGCCAGCAGGCGCCGGGTCGCGGCATCCATCTGATCGAGGGCGGGCGACAGGGCATTGGCATAGCGCTCGCCCGCATCGGTCAGCGCGATCCCCCGGCCCGACCGCCGCAGCAGCTCGATCTGCGCCCAGTCCTCCAGCTGCTTGATCTGGTGCGACACCGCCCCTTGCGTCACCGACAGCTCATCGGCCGCCTTCGACACGCTTTTCAGCCGGGCGGCGGCTTCAAAGGCCCTCAGCGCGTTCAGCGGCGGCAGCTTGCGGCTCATGACGGCCCCTCAAAAACCCTTGGAAACCCGCGGAAATCGGGTTCCCCTCACCCAGCGTCAGGGGTGATCATACATCAATTTCTCTCATATATCGAATGAGAACTGATCGTTTGTCATAATGAGGGGGCCTCCCCTATATCACCGTCATCGCAAGCAAATGGCTCGCGAACGAGTTTGAAACCCAACCCGTGGAGAGACCCATGTTTCGTGCATACGGCCATGTCTTCGCGGCGCGGGATGAGAAGCCCTCATCTGTCGTGTCCGCCGAAAACCCCTTCCGTTTCCTGGTCCATCTGTTCAAGCGGATGTACTGAGACGGGGCGGAAGCGCCAGACATAAGAGAGGCCCGGGAACCCCCTCCCGGGCCTTTCGCTTTTTCAGATCCCCTTGAATCTTTGGGAACCTCAGGCCGCGCGGACCAGACCGGCCCCGGACGGCAGCACCCGGTCCTGCGGCAGCGTCACCGTCACGGTGGTGCCTTCGCCGAAGACGCTCTCGATGGTCAGCGTCCCGCCATGGTTCTCGATCAGCTCGCGTGCCAGCGGCAGGCCCAGGCCCGTGCCGTGATATCTGCGCGCCATGGCGCTCTCCACCTGGCCGAAACGGTCCAGCGCCACGGGAATGTCCTCTGGCCGCATCCCGATCCCGTCATCGCTGACCGCGATGATGGCGCCGCCGTCGCATTCACGCACGCTCACCCTCACCCGGCCCTCGGGCGGCGTGAACTTCACCGCGTTCGAGAGCAGGTTCACCAGCACCTGCTTCAGCCGCCGCTCGTCGGCGCGCACGCTCAGCGCCGCGTTCGCCGCGTCGGCCTCCACCGTCACGCCGCCCTTCAGCGCCTGCGGCGCGACGAGGCTGATCGAGGACTCGATCAGCTCGCCGATATCCAGCGTATCGTCCAGCAGCTCGACATGCCCGGCATCCAGCCGCGCCAGATCCAGCACATCGTTGATCAACGCCAGCAGATGCCCGCCGCTCTTCCGGATATCGCCGACATACTCAAGATAGCGCGCATTCCCGATCGGCCCGAAGGGCTGCAGGCTCATGAACTCCGAATAGCCGATGATCGCATTCAGCGGCGTCCTCAGTTCATGGCTCATCCCGGCCAGGAAGCGCGACTTCGCCTCGCTGCCGCGCGCCGCATCGCGCAGCGCCGCCTCCAGTTCGCGCGAGGTCGTTTCCAGATCGCTCTTCGCGGCCTCCAGCGCGGCGACATGCCCGCGCAGCTCTTCGCCCTGGGCGCGCTCGTCGCGATGATGCTTCATCATCGTCGCGACCGCGCCAAGCCCGATCACCAGCATCGCGACCGCCGCCACCGCGACGGCGAGCGAGGTCGGCGCCACCGCATTGCTCGTCTCCGCCTCGCCCGCGATGGGCGTCAGCGTGACGGCGGTCATCGCCGTGAAATGCATCGCGCAGATGCCGAACGTCATCAGCGCCGCAGCGCCGACCGTCGCAGAGGCCGTCCGCGCTTTCAGCGCCGCGCTCAGCGCCAGCGCCGACAGGGTGATCCCCGCCACCAGCGAGGCGGCGACATAGTCCGCCTCCCACTGCACGGTCACCGGACCGCGCAGCGCCTCCATGCCCAGAAAATGCATCGTCGCCACCGCGGCGCCGGTGATCGCGCCGCCCAGCAGGCGGAAGCGGGTCTTCAATGCGACCGTGAAACCCGCAGCCGCGATCACGACCGCCGCAAGGATCGACAGCGCCGTCAGCGCGACATCATAGGAAATCGGCAGCGCGCTCTTGAACGCCAGCATGGCGACGAAATGGGTCGCCCAGATGCCGCAGCCCGCCACCGTACCGGCGGTCAGAACCCAGCCCATCTGTTTGCGTCCCGCCGTATCGCGGGCGCGGCTCAGCAGCTCGGCCGTCGTGTAGCAGGCGAACAGGCAGACCAGCGCCGCCAGAGCGACAAGCTTCAAGTCATGTTCGGCGCCGATGCAGGAAAGCACTTCAAGCATAGGGCAGAAATACCGCACATGGCTGAAGTTCCAGCTAAGCCCAGAATGGCGTTTTCGCGCCGCAACTTAAGACTCGCTTCGTAAAGCAAGCCAAATCCACGCATTTTTGCGTAGATTTACACAAATTACGCAAATGACGGACGCCGGAGAAGCTGCGCCGGCCTGTCAGGTGGTCAGGACGACCTTGCCCTTCACCTGCCGGTTCGCCATGGCGTTCAGCGCATCGGCGGCCTTTTCCAGCGGATAGGTCGCCGAAACATGCGGCTTGATCCGGCCGCTGTTGAACAGGCCCATCAGCTCTTTCAGGTTTTCCTGGTTGGCCTTCGGGTTGCGGGCCACGAACGCGCCCCAGAACACGCCGACGATCTGGCAGCCCTTCAGCAGCGCCAGATTGAGCGGGATTTTGGGAATTTCACCGGCCGCGAACCCCACCACCAGATAGCGCCCCTCCCAGGCGATCGAGCGCAGCGCCGGCTCGGCATAGGCATCGCCCACGGGGTCGTAGATCACGTCCACGCCCTTCTCGCCGAACATGGCTTTCAGCTGTTCGCCGAACCTCTTCTGGTCGTCGCGGGTCAGCTGCCCCGAAGGATAGACGAGGCCCTTGTCCGCGCCATGCGCGAGGCAGACATCCACCTTTTCCTGGGTCGAAGCGGCGGCGATCACCGTCGCGCCCATCGCCTTGCCCAGTTCCACCGCCGCCAGGCCCACGCCGCCCGCCGCGCCCAGCACCAGCAGCGTCTCGCCCGGCTGGATTTTCGCGCGGTCCTTCAGCGCATGGTGCGAGGTGCCATAGGTCATCACGAAGGCCGAGGCGGTGGTGAAGTCCATCTCGTCGGGAATGGGTATGAGACGCGGCGCATCCACCGCCACCTCTTCGGCATAGCCGCCCCAGCCGGTCGAGCCGATCACCCGGTCGCCCACCTTCACATGGGTCACGCCCTCGCCCAGCTCCTTCACGATGCCGGCCACTTCACCGCCCGGCGAGAACGGCAGCGGCGGCTTGAACTGATATTTGTTCTGGATGATCAGCACGTCGGGGAAGTTCACCCCGCACGCCTTCACCGACAGCACCACCTGGCCCTTGCCGGGCTTGGGCGAGGCAAGCTCCTCCACCACCAGGCTTTCGGGCGGGCCATATTCCTTGCACAGCACGGCGCGCATGTCGGTTTCCTCCAGCTCTCGTTATTTTGAATGTCGATGGCCGCACCCTAGGCGGCGCGGGGCGGCCCCGGCAATGCTCGGCGCAGGACGAAATCGCCTGTCGCCGCGTTATCGGTTAGGATGCCCGGCGGGGATATCGAAAAGGCCCGAACACATGAAACGCATCGCCACCTTCACCCTCGCCGTCCTGCTGGCCGCGCCCGCTCTGGCGGCCGAGCGCTGCCTGATCGCCGACCAGATCGACGGGTTCCGCGACGCCGAACGCGACTCGGTGACGCTCACCGCCGGCAGCCGGAACTGGCATGTCGAATTGATGGGTCCGTGCATCGGTCTCGACACCGCGCTTGATGTCGCCGCCGTTTCGCACAGCAGCTGCTTCGGCGCGGGCGACACGCTGAAATTCTCCGACTCCACGGGCTTTCCGCAGACCTGCATCGCCAAGAGCGTGACCTATATCGAGAAGGATGACGCGAAGGATGCCGCGCCCGAGGCGACGCCCGCGCCCTAAAGCGCCGCCAGGGCCGCCCCGGCCCGCTTCACGCCGCAGAGATCGCCGCGCCAGTTCGTCACCGGCGCGTTGACGAAGGCTTTGGCCGCCTTGCTGCGCGCCGGCAATGCGCCCAGCTTCACCAGCAGCGCGGCCATCGCCGTCGCCGCGCCCCGGCCTGCGCCGTCCTCCACCTTCACCGCGACGCCCAGCCCCAGCGCCGGGATCGCCGCCGCCATCACGCCTTCGGCGCCCACCTTGGTCATCGTGCCGGGCAGGGCATCCGCCATCACCACCGCATCCTCGCGGCCGGTGCCGGATTCAAACAGCGGATAGCTGGTGACCGCCTGCATCAGCCGCGCGATCGCCTGCTGCCGCGCCTCGCCAAGCCGCGACGGGTCGGCGAGACGCGCGAACCCCGTCGCCAGCGCCTTCAGCGGCATCGCGAAATTGGGCGCCGCGCAGCCATCGATCCCGACCGGCATCGACGCCGGCGCAACGCCGCACATCTCGCCGATCGCCCGCCGCGCCGCCTTCTGCACCGGATGGCTGACGCGCTCATAGCCTTTGACGTCCAGCCCCGCATGCACCGCGCAGCACAGGAACCCGGCATGCTTGCCGGAACAGTTATTATGCAGCCGCGTCGGCTTCGTCCCGGCCCGCAGCATCGCTGCGGCGGCTTTCGGACCCAGCGACAGATGCGGCCCGCAGGCGAGATCATCCGCCTTGCAGCCGATCTTCTTCAGCATGCTGGCCGCCGCCTTCACATGGAACGCCTCGCCGGAATGCGAGGCGCAGGCGAGCGACAATTCCTGGCCCGTCAGGCGGAAGGCATCCGCCGCCCCGCTCTCCACCAGCGGCAGAGCCTGCAGCATCTTGAAGGCCGAGCGCGGATAGACCGGACTGACGATATCGCCCAGCGCCATGGTCACGCGCCCGGAAGCGTCGCACACCGCGACCGCGCCCCGGTGCCGGCTCTCCACCAGCTTGCCGCGGGTCACTTCGACGAGGACGGGATCGGGCTTCAGCGTCATGGCGGCTCCTTAAGGCCGCCTCCTAGGCCGCCTTGACGGCCCCCGCAAGACTGCGCTTCTTCATCCCATGCGCGGCTATTTCGGCATCGGGGCGGAGGGCATCTCCAAGGCCATGAATCTCGGCAATCTGCTGAGGACGGCCCATGCCTTCGGCGCCAGCTTCACCTTCACCATCGAGGCCGAGGCCAAATCCCGCATCGTGCGCCATGCCGACACCTCCGCCGCCGAGGGTCAGGTGCCGCATTACCCCTTCGCCCGCTTCGAGGATTTCCTGCTGCCCAGGGGCTGCGATCTGGTCGGGATCGAGTTCACCGAAGACGCGATCCCCATGCCCTCGTTCCGCCACCCGGCCCGCGCCGCCTATATTTTCGGTTCCGAACGCGGCTCGCTCAGCGAGCGCGTCCAGAATCTCTGCGCCTTCACGGTCAAGATCCCCACCGCCTTCTGCCTCAACGTCGCCACCGCCGGCGCCATCGTCATGTATGACCGCCTTCTCACCGCCGGCCGGTTCGCCGAGCGCCCCGTCGCCGCCGGCGGCCCGCGCGAGGCCTACAGGCCGAAAGCCGGCCATGAATGGGGCACGCCGGTCCTGCGCCATCCCGGCCCCGGCGCCCGTCCCTTCATCCAGCCCCTGAAGCGCGGCTGATCCCGCGCCCCTGCAGGACGGGCGCTCCGCCATGAAATCGCCCCGGTTGGCCGCGATCCTGGGACCGCCCCGACCCCGATCTGCGGCCGTCAAGCGTCCCTTTCTCTTGTCAGCCCGCCCGGCATAGGCCAAATCTGCCCCCGAAAAGCGCCGCACCCCTCGGCGGCGCGCCAGAACAAGGTTCGCCCATGCGTTCGACGATTGCCTGCGTCACCGCCCTCAGCGCCGCTTTGTGCTTCGGCGGCGCCGCCCTCGCCAAGCCTGAACTGCTCGGCGAGTTCAACGACTGGAAGGCGTTCAAGTCGACCGATGGCGGCGCGACCGTGTGCTACGCGCTTTCCCAGCCCAAGAAGTCCGAACCCGGCAACGTCAAGCGCGACCCGATCTTCTTCATCATCTCCAACTTCCCGGCCCGTCAGGTGAAGGGCGAACCCTCCATCGTCATCGGCTATCCCTTCAAGGACGGCTCCAAGGCGACCGTGACGGTCGGCGGCGCGACCTTCTCCTTCGTCACCGTGAACGCCGGCACCGACGGCGCCGCCTGGATCGTCGACGGCGCGACCGAGCAGAAGCTCATCGCCGCCATGCGCGGCGGCTCGAACATGAGCGTGAAGGGCACGTCCAAGCGCGGCACCAACACCACAGATACCTACTCGCTGTCGGGCGCCTCGGGCGCGCTCGACCGGATCAACCAGGAATGTCCCTGAAGAGCCTTGTCGGCCTCACCCGTGAAAAGCTCGCCGCCGAACTGATCGCGGCGGGCGTCGAGACCCGGATGGCGCGCATGCGCGCCGGCCAGGTCTGGCACTGGATCTATCAGCGCGGCGCGACGACGTTCGACGAGATGACGAGCGTCTCCAAGGCGCTGCGCGCGGTGCTGGCCGAAAAGTTCACGCTGGCCCGGCCCGAGATCGTCACCCAGCAGATATCCGAGGACGGCACGCGCAAATGGCTGCTGCGCTTCGGCCCCGGCATCGAGATCGAGGCGGTCTATATCCCGGAAGAGAACCGCGGCACGCTCTGCGTCTCCTCGCAGGTCGGCTGCACGCTGACCTGCCGCTTCTGCCACACCGGCACGCAGAAGCTCGTGCGCAACCTCACCCCTGAGGAGATCATCGCGCAGGTGCTGGTCGCCCGCGATGCGCTCGGCGACTACCCGGCCGGCAAGCCCACCGAACTGCGCAAGGTCACCAATGTGGTGATGATGGGCATGGGCGAGCCGCTCTACAATTTCGACAACGTCAAGGACGCGATCGAGATCATGTCCGACGGCGAGGGCCTCACCCTCTCCAGACGGCGCATCATGCTCTCAACCGCGGGCGTCGTGCCGATGATCGAAAAGGCCGGCGCCGAGATCGGCTCGATGCTCGCCATTTCGCTGCACTCGCCGCGCGACGAAGTGCGCGACGTCATCGTGCCGCTGAACAAGAAGTACAAGATCGACGAACTGCTCGCCGCCTGCCGCGCCTATCCCGGCGCCTCCAACGCCCGCCGCATCACCTTCGAATATGTGATGCTGAAGGACGTGAACGACAGCGTCGCCGACGCCAGGCTGCTGGTGAAGAAACTCGCGGGCATCCCCGCCAAGATCAATCTGATCCCGTTCAACGCCTGGCCGGGCGCGCCGTACGAATGTTCCGACTGGGCGCAGATCGAAAAATTCGCCGACGTCGTCAACGCCGCCGGCTACGCCTCGCCCATCCGCACCCCGCGCGGGCGCGACATCATGGCCGCGTGCGGCCAGCTGAAGAGCGAGAGCGTCAAGGAACGCGCGTCCGCGAAGTTCGCCGAACTGCGCTCCGCCGAACTCCAGCGGATGCCGGGATGACTGCCGAGCTTCTGGTGCGGGCGAAAGCGGGCGATGGCGAAGCCCGCATGGAGCTCGCGCGCGCCGCCAACCGGGCAGGCAAGCGCGCCGAGGCCGAACACTGGATCATCGAGGCCGCCGCCGCGGGCCAGCAGGCGGCGCTGATGCAGACCGGCGTGTGGAAACTCATCGGCCATCGCGGCCCCAGGGATGTCGAAGGCGGCGCCGCCATCATCCGCAGCGCCGCCGACGCCGGCGAAGCCACCGCCAAGGCGCTCTACGCCAATCTCCTCGTCTCCTCCGCGCTCGGCCCGCGCGACTGGGACGGCGCGAAACGCCAGCTGCTCGAAGCCGCCGAGGCGCACGAGCCTCGCGCGCTTCTCCAGGTCGCGCTCATGCTGCCGCAGGAGCGCAAATGGCACGAGACCCGCCTCGCCCTCGCCGACCGCGCGGCGGGCAAGGGTTTCCCGTCCGCGCTCTATGTCGCCGGCCGCCTGCTGCTCGACGAAGGCGGCGAGGCCCAGGCGCTCGCCCGCCTCACCCTCGCCGCACGCGCCAACGAGCCGAACGCGCTGAAGCTCCTCCGCAGCCGCCGCACCCCGGCGCCCGAGCCGTCCTCGCCCGTCTTCGAACTCGGCCAGGTGAACTGGACGCGCATCGCCGAGGCGATGCGCTGGCCGCACGAGCGCGCCTTGCCCCGGCCCTTCATGCGCCACGCCGCGCCCCGCATCGCCACCTTCAACCGCCTCCTCACGCCGGAGGAGTGCGACTACGTCATCTCGCGCGCCGCGCCTTATCTGCGGGTCGTGGAACGGCCCGGCATGCCGGGCTACGGCCTGCGCACATATATGCTGGCCCCGCTGGGCCTCGTTGAGTCCGATGCGCTGATCCAGAGCCTCGATGAACTCATCAGCCGCGCGCTCGGCGAGCCGTCCGCCAACGGCGAGACGCTGTCGATGCTGCATTACGTGCCGGGCCAGCTTTTCGGCCCGCACTGGGACTGGCTCGATCCCTCCGTCCCCGCCCAGCACCAGATGATCGAAACCGGGGGCCAGCGCATCCGGTCGCTCGTCGTCTATCTGAACGAAGGCTATGAGGGCGGCGAGACGGTCTTCCCGCGCGTCGGCTGGCGCTTCAAGGGCAAGCGCGGCGATGCGCTGATGTGGGACAATGTCGATGCCGCGGGCGAGATCGACATCCGCTCGCAGCACGAGGGCACGCCGCCGCGCTCGTCGGAGAAATTCGTGCTGTCCAAGTGGATGCGCAGCAAGCCGCAGCCTGCATCCGCGCGCTAGGCGGCCTCAGCAGAACGCCGTTTCCGGCGCTTCGCCGTCCGGCAGTTGCGCGACCAGATCCTTCAGCGTCAGCTCAGCCAGCGAGGCGTTCACCGCGCCGTTCACCCGCTTCGCCACCCCGTCGATGACGCCCAGCGCCGCCACGGCGACCGGGCATTCATTGTTCACATTGGCGCGGCTGCACACCAGGCTCGATCCGTCCACCGCCTGCCGCACGCCGTCCAGCGCGATCGCGTCGGGCTTGCGCGCCAGCCACACGCCGCCATGCGCGCCGGCCCGTGTGCTGAGGATGCCGGCCTGCGCCAGCGCCGAAATCACCCGCCGCAGCACCACCGGATTGGCGTTCACGCTCTTGGCCATTTCGGCAGAGGTCATCGCCCCTTCGGCCGCACCCGATTTGTGCGACGCGAGGATCATCAGCATATGCACCGCGACATGGAATTTCTGGCTGTCGGCCATCGGCGGAACTGTTCCTTTCACGCCTAGAGATGCGCCTTGCGACCGCGTCCCACAAGTCCATGCCGCATCATCTCAGCCGATGGTTTCCGTATTGTTCCCGCACGCAACCTTGTCCGTGCCTTAAGCGCCCCGTGTTGTGTCCCGCCGCCCCAAACGCTACCAAGCGCCCGCAATTCAGCGCCGGAACCCAACGCCCATGGCCGCCAGCCCCAAGAAAGTCGTCCTCGCCTATTCGGGCGGTCTCGACACCTCGGTGATCCTGAAATGGCTGCAGACCGAATATGGCTGCGAGGTCATCACCTTCACCGCCGATCTCGGCCAGGGGGGCGAGCTTGAACCGGCGCGCGAGAAGGCGCTGCTGCTGGGCATCAAGCCGGAGAACATTTTCATCGAGGACGTGCGCGACGAATTCTGCCGCGACTTCGTCTTCCCGATGTTCCGCGCCAATGCGGTCTATGAGGGCCAGTATCTGCTCGGCACCTCCATCGCCCGCCCGCTCATCGCGAAAAAGCAGATCGACATCGCCAACCGCCTCGGCGCCGACGCCGTCGCCCATGGCGCGACCGGCAAGGGCAACGATCAGGTCCGCTTCGAACTCGGCTATTACGCGCTGAAGCCCGACGTGAAGATCATCGCCCCCTGGCGCGAGTGGGATTCTGGAAAGCCGCACCAAGCTCATCGCCTTCGCCGAGGCGCATCAGATCCCCATCGCCAGGGACAAGCGCGGCGAAGCGCCGTTCTCGGTCGACGCGAACCTCCTGCACTCCTCCTCCGAAGGCAAAGTGCTGGAAGACCCCGACGTCGAAGCCGACGAGATGGTCTATCAGCGCACGATCAGCCCGGAGGCTGCGCCCGACCAGCCGACCGAGATCACCATCGGTTTCGAGAAGGGCGACCCTGTCTCGATCGACGGCGAAAATCTCGGCCCCGCCGCGCTGCTGGCGAAGCTGAACGATCTGGGGCGCGACAACGGCATCGGCCGCCTCGATCTGGTGGAAAACCGCTTCGTCGGCATGAAGTCGCGCGGCGTCTATGAAACGCCGGGCGGCACCATCCTGCTTCAGGCCCACCGCGCCATCGAGAGCATCACGCTCGACCGCGGCGCCGCGCATCTGAAGGACGAGCTGATGCCGCGCTATGCCGAGCTGATCTATAACGGCTTCTGGTTCGCGCCGGAGCGCGAGATGCTGCAGGCCGCCATCGACCTCAGCCAAAAGGATGTCGCCGGCACGGTCCGCCTCAAGCTCTACAAGGGCAATGTCATCGTCACCGGCCGCGAAAGTCCCAATTCGCTCTACGCCAAGAACCTCGTGACGTTCGAGGAAGACGGCGGCGCCTACGACCAGAAGGATGCGGCCGGCTTCATCAAGCTGAACGCGCTCCGCCTGCGCACGCTCGCCGCCCGCCGCCTGAAAAAGTAAGGCGCGGGCGGCGCGGATGACCAAGGCAGGTCAGGTCGCCCTCACCTTCCGCATCCGCATCGAGCGGCCGGTCCCCGGCGTCATGCACAGCCTGCAGGCCAAGGACAGCACGCCGCTCGATCCCCGGACATCGCGTGACGGCGAAGCGCTCAGCTTCGACTTTCCCGTCCGCGTGGCGCCCGGCCCCAGATTCTACGGCGATCAGGTCCGGCCCGAGGGCGCGCTGCGCCGCTTCGTCTATATCCGTGTCGGCGCATCCGCCGGCGACGCCGCCTCGCAATGGTCACGCCGCATGAAGATCGATATCCACGATATCGACGCCGGACTCATCGGCCGGGCCGTGAAAGGCGGCGGCGTCATCGAAACGGTCGTTGACGGAACGGGCCGGGATGGCACGCCGGCCTGCGCGACGGTGAAGCCGGTCGCCCGCCGCCTCGCAAAATAATTCGCGCATCGCTGTAAGAAACGCCGCCGGGCGCAGACTGACACAAGCGAGACCCAAAAAAGGGAAACGCCTCATGTCACCGCCTGACGAAGACCGGGTCAGCCTTGGCCCGGTGATCTGGAGCCTTGTGCCGCTTGCCGCGGCGCTCTTCGCCGCCGCCCTCGCGCTGGCCATGGCCCATGCCGAACCGGTTCCCGCATCTGCGCCGACGGCACAGGAGGCCGCACCGTGATCGAGGTCCAGGACTACTTCAAATCCTATGGCGCGGTTCACGCGGCCCAGGGCGTCAGCCTGAAGGCGAACGACGCCGCCATCACCACGCTGCTCGGCGGCAACGGCTCGGGCAAGACGACGACGCTCCGCGCCATCGCCGGCCTCATCCGCCCCGACAGCGGCCGCACCGCCATTGACGGCCTCGATGTCCGGCACGACCGCATCGCGGCGCTGAAGCGTCTGGGCTTCTTCGCCGATCGCTTCGGCCTCTATCCCCGCCTCACCGTGCGCGAGCATCTTGAACTCTCCGCCGCCATCCACGGCCTCAAGGGTCCGGCGCTCACCGGCGCCGTCCAGCGCACCGTCACCCTGCTCGACATGGGCGCCATCGCCGACCGCCGCACGGCGGGCATGAGCCAGGGCCAGCAGGTGAAGGCGGCGCTCGGCCGCGCCATCGTCCACAGGCCCGCCAATCTCATCCTCGATGAACCGACACGCGGCCTCGACATCTTCGCGGTGCGGCTGCTGCGCGAATTGCTGAAGCGCCTGCGCGCCGATGGTCTCTGCATCCTCATGTCCAGCCACATCATGGCCGAGGTCGCCGAGCTTTCCGACGCCATCACCCTCATCGCCCATGGCCGCACCGTCACGACCGGCACGCCCGCCGAAATCTGCGCGAAGGCCGGCGTCGCGACGCTGGAAGACGCCATCGTGGCGCTGTCGGCGTCCACGCCCGAAAGGACCGCCGCATGACCGCCTTCACCGCCGCCTTCTGGAAAGAATGGCTGACCGCCATCCGCGAACGCCGCGAACTCGCCTCGGCCTTTCTCTATGCGCTCGCCGGGCCGCTGCTCATCGCCTTCCTCATCACCAGCACCGCGCGCGATCTCTCCGACACGACGCCGCCCGTCTGGCGCTTCTGCGAAGCCTCCGCCGCGCCCGCCCCGCTCGCCGCCGCGCTGGAAGCGAAAGGCCTCGCCCGCGCCACGGACGCGAAAATCTGCCTCGATGTGCCTGAGGACTACGAGGCCGCGCTCGCCGCCGGCCGCTCCGGGCGCATCGCCGTCGTCGCCGACCTCAACGCCGCCGACAAGGAAGCGCGCAAGATGAAGCTGGCGCTCGAAGCCTATGGCAAGGAGCTGAGCGCTGCGCGCCTCGCCGCCGCCGGCGTCGCGGCGGACATCGCCGAACCGCTCGCCGTCGAATTGCGCAACACCTCCCATATCGGGGTGATGGCGAACCGTCTCGTCAGCGCGCTGGTCCTCTTCCTCATCTGCGCGCCCTTCTTCATCTGCCAGTCGACCGCCATCGACGCGACGGCGGGCGAGCGCGAACGGCGGGGGCTGGAGCCGATGCTGACTTTGCCCATGCCGCGCACCGCGCTCATCCTCGCGAAATTCGCCATCGCCTTTCTCATCGGCATCGTGGGCGCCCTGGCGACCATCGCCATCAGCCTGATCGTCATCCGCAGGACGCCGATCGAGGATCTCGGCGTCGTCATGTCGCTCGACGTGAAGACGGCGCTCATCGCCACCGCCATGCTCATCCCGCTCACCGCCGCGGTCGCGGCGCTGCAGATGGCGATCGGCCTCTGGTCGCGCACCTTCAAGGAAGGCCAGACCTACGCCCTCCTCTTCGCTTTCACGCCCGTCGCCCTCGGCTTCGGCGCGCTCACGGGCGGCGGCGGGTCGATCAAGCCCTGGCCGGTGATGTTCGAGATGGAGGCGCTGAAGGCCCCGCTGCTCGGCGCGCCCTGGCCCGATCTCACGATGTGGGGCATCTCCGCCGCGCTCTCGCTCGGCATCGCGGCCCTTGCCCTCGCCTCCTCGGTCTGGCGTCTTCGCGACGAACGGTTGCTGGCGGAAAGCTGAGAGGATCATGCGCGGACGCGATGCCCGCTTCGAGGATACATGGGCCAGCCATGGCGGCATGGTGGCGCGCATCGCCGCCACCTATGAGGCCGACCGCGAAAAGGCGCGCGACCTCACCCAGGACATCGCCCTCGCTTTGTGGCGCGCCCTCCCCGGCTTTCGCGGCGAGGGTTCGCTCAAGGCCTTCATCGCCCGCATCGCCCATAACCGCGCCATCTCCCATGTCGTGAAGGCCAAGGGCGAACCGCGCACCGCCGAGATCGACGACGAGATGCCCTCGACCGCCCCGCTGGCCGAGGCCGTGCTGATGGACAATGACCGCCGCGCGCGCCTCGTCGCGGCGGTGCGCGCCCTGCCCATCGCCTACGCGCAGGTGGTCAGCCTCGTGCTGGAGGACTTCTCGACCGACGAGATCGCCGCAACGCTCGGCCTCACCCCCGGCAATGTCGCGGTCCGCATGACGCGGGCGAAGATCATGCTCAAGCACACGCTCCGGAGCGAAACATGAGTGACTGGGACGACCTCGGGGAATTGTGGCGCAGCAACGAGCCGCCTGAACTGGGCGATCTGCGCAAGCGGCTGCGGCGTCAGGGCTTCTACATCAGGGCCTGGTTCGCGCATGAGATCGCGCTCGCTCTCGGCGCGAGCGCCCTCGGCGTCTGGATGATGGTGAAGCTCGACCTCGTTCTCCTCGGCGCAGGCGTCATCGCCTTCGCCGTCTTCGCGCTGGGCATGAGCTGGACGATCTGGCGCGGCAATTTCACCGTCGAGTCCGGCACCCCGGCGGACGCCATCGCCGGCGCCCTCGCCCGCAACACGGCGCTGCAGCGCTACATCGTCGCCAACTACATCGTCTCCATCGCCGCCGTGGCGCTGATCGGCCTGATGGTCGTCACCGACACGCTCGGCGGCATGACCCAGCCGGAACGGCTTGAGCGTTCGCTCTGGGCGGTGACGGCCGGCTTCGGCGCGATGGTGCTGTGGCTCGCGGGCTGCGGCCTCTATGCCGACCGTCTGCGCCGCGAACGCGAACGCCTCATCGCGCTCGGTCACGCGATGGGCGTCAGCGGTTCTTGAGCTTTACTGGATCGAGAAGACCGACAGGTCGCAGACATTGATGCCCGGCGAGGAGGCGGTCGAACCGTCTTCCAGCTGCGCGACGAAATTATAGACGCACGCGCCCGAACCGTCGTCGATGGTCGCCATCGCGGCCTTGCCGGCGGCGAGGCCGCCCAGCACCTGGCCCGACCAGCCGCTCTCCGCGCTCGACGCCGACAGCGACACGATCGCCTTGCCGGTATCGTTCTTGATGCGGATGCGGCGATCGAACGCTTCGGCGACGCCGATCGACGCGACAAGGGTCGCGGCGGCGAGGACAAAGGTGAAAGCGCGAGTCGGCATCGTCACTACTCTAATCTCAACTTCCCGCGTGGCGGAAGCGTGGCAGAGTATCGCGATGAGGCGTGAATAGGGGCTGAACGCCTGAAGCCCCGTCCGCCCTAGATACCCGCCGGAACAGGCAGATTCCGCTGGTGACAGGCCGCCACCACGGCATTCCGCAGCAGGCAGGCGATAGTCATCGGCCCCACCCCGCCCGGCACCGGCGTCATCGCGCCCGCGACCGCCATCGCCGCCGGGTCGACATCGCCCACCAGCCTCGACTTGCCGCCGCCCGCATCGATCCGGTTGATGCCGACATCCAGCACCGTCGCCCCCGGCTTCACCCAGTCCGCCTTCACGAACCCGGCCCGCCCGACCGCCGCGACCAGGATATCCGCCGTGCGGCACAGCGCCGGCAGATCGCGCGTCCTGGAATGCGCCACCGTCACCGTGCAGCTGTCGTTGAGCAGCAGCTGCGCCATCGGCTTGCCCACCAGGATCGAGCGCCCGATCACCACCGCGTTCAGCCCCGAAAGGTCGCCGCGCACGCTGCGCGCCATCAGCAGCGCCCCCCACGGCGTGCAGGGCACCAGCCCCTGCCGGCCGGACACCAGATATCCCGCGTTCAGCGGCGTCAGTCCGTCGACATCCTTGGCCGGATCGATCGCGTCGATGACCGCCGTCTGGCGCACCTGATCGGGCAGCGGAAACTGCACCAGAAAGCCATGGACGTCCCGGTCGGCGTTCATCTCCGCGACCGCCGCCAGCACCTCGGCCTCGCTGCTCGATCCGGGCAGAATGCGCTCCACCGCATGCAGCCCCGCCTCGCGCGCCGCGATCCCCTTGTTGCGGACATAGACCTGGCTCGCCGGATCATCGCCCACCAGCACGACGCCCAGCCCCACCGTCAGCCCGTGCGCCGCCTTCAGCGCCGCCGCCGCGTCCTTCACCCGGGCGCGCAGCCTGGCGGCTTCCGCCTTTCCGTCGATCAGCGTGGCGGTCATGACATCAGCTCCTTCAGGCGCGCCGCGACGGCGTCAGAATCGCCCGCGATCCGCACGGACTTGAAGCGCGCCGTCTCGCCGGATTCAAGCCGGATCGCCGATTTGGGCCGCTTCAGCGCCTTGGCCAGCACGCTCAGCAGCTCGGCATTGGCCGCCCCGTCTTCGGCCTTGGCCCTCAGCCTGATCTTCAGGAAGACGCGCCCGCCCGGCCCCTCCGCCGCGCCGTCGAATCCCGGCGCCTTGGCCCCCGGCTGCGCCCGGACGGCCAGCACGACATCGTCGCCGTCGACGCGGAAAACCCCGCTCAGGTCAGCGCCGCGTAGAGCTGCCACAGATACATCTGGATCACATAGATCAGGATGAAGACCACGATCGGCGACAAATCCACCCCGCCCATCGCCGGCAGCGCCCGCTGGATCGGCCTCAGGATCGGGTCCGTCACCGCCCGCGTCACCCGGTCCACCTGCCAGGCGAAGGGGTGACGTGGATTGATCACCTGGAAGGAGAACATCCACGACAGCACGATCCTGACCACCATCACGATCAGGAACAGCGTGAGGACCTGATCGATGGCCCAGAAGATCGGATAATAGGGGTCGTTCATGTTCCCCCGGACCTAGGCGAGCCGCCTCCCGCCTGCAAGTCCCTGAATCGTCTCAAGACACGATGTTGTGTTAACACAACAATCCGATTGACCCCCACAACACCTATTGCGTATACACAACACATGTTCAACCGGATCGCCCTTCTCCGCGCCGAGCGCTCGGTCTCCCGCAAGGAGCTGGCCGAGGCGGTCGGAGTCAACTTCCAGACCATCGGCTATCTCGAGCGCGGCGACTACAGCCCCTCGCTGGAGCTGGCGCTGAAGATCTCCGGCTTCTTCGGCGTCCCCGTCGATCTCCTCTTCTCCCTCACCCCCTTCGAACCCCTCACCGCGCAGCTCGCCCGCGCCGCAGAGACCACCCCATGACCCGCACCTTGCGCGAAACCCTCGCCATGTCCCGCCGCGACATCATGAACGACCCGCAGTTCGACTGGGCGCGCAACCGCACTGTCCGCCGCCGGCTCTGCATCGCCTATGTCGCGCTCACCGCCCTCGGCGCGGTTCTGCTCGGGTTCGGCACGACAGACCGCAATATCTGGCTGATCGCCGGCGTCGCCCTCACGCTTCCGGTCTTCATCCTCGTCATCGGCTCGATCAACGCCAGCGTGCGCGGCCTCACCGATATCCGCACCGCCGAACTCGACGAGTGGCAGATCGCCCGGCGCGACGCGATGTTCCGCCTCTGCTGGTGGCCGGCGCTCCTCATTCTCGGCAGCGCGGGCTATGTCGGCGCGATGACCGGCGCCGCGCCCGGCCTCAAGGCGGCGCTGGCCTTCGCCGCCTTCTTCCTCGCCATGTATCTGCCCACCCTGGCCCTCGCCTGGACCTATCCGGAAGAGCCGGAACCCTAGACGTTCTTCACATCGATGTTCACGCCATAGTCACGCAGTTCTCTGCTAGGTTCGGTTTCAGGAGGATCCATGTTCAAACTCGTCTCACGCCTCGCCGCCGCCACCGCCATCGCGCTCGCCGCCGGCTCCGCGCTCGCTGAAGCGCCGGCCCCCGCCGCTGCCCCGGCCGCCGCCGAAACGAAAACCGCCACCCCCGCTATCTGGACCATCGCCAAGCCGGGCGGCGGCACGATCACCATGTTCGGCTCGGTTCACCTCCTGCCGCCGAACCTTGAATGGCGCACCGCCGCCTTCAACGAGGCCTTCGCCAAGGCCGATGTCGTCACCTTCGAGATGCCGCTCGACGACGCCACCTCGCCGGAATTCATGTCCTATGTGCAGCAGCACATGATGAACCCGCCGGGCGTCACGCTCTCGACCCTCCTCACCCCTGAGGAGAAGACCAGGGTCGAGGCCGCGGCCACGGCGGTCGGCGCGCCCTTCGGCATGCTCGAACCCTTCCGCCCGTGGATGGCGGCGATCCAGCTCTCCATGGGCTTCGTCCTCAAGGAAGGCTTCGATCCCAATTCCGGCGTCGACAGGAAGATCGAGGCCGAGGCCAAAGCCGCCGGCAAGACGCTCGACAGCTTCGAGACCGGCAAGGACCAGATCGACATCTTCATCAACCTGCCGCCGGAACAGGAAAAGGCCTTCCTGGTCATCGGCGCGGCCGAGATGGTCGATAACCCGCATATGCTCGGCGAGCTGGTCGACAGCTGGGCGGCCGGCGACACGGCAAAGATCGACGAGGTGATGAACTCCGGCATCGAGTCCATGCCCGATCTCGGCAAGGCGCTGCTGGAAGACCGCAACGCCCGCTGGGTCGACAAGATCACCTCGGTCTACATGAACGATACGAAGAACTATCTCGTCATCGTCGGGGCCGCGCATCTGGCCGGCGACAAGGGCGTCCCCACCATGCTCCGCGCGAAGGGCATCGAGGTCACCGGACCGTAAGGTTCCGCCCATCCGCTTCGCTTGACACCAAGGGGGCCGCGCCGTAAATCGCGGCTCCCTTCGGCAGGCCTCACCGCCTGCCGCCCGGCGGAACGGGGTTGTAGCTCAGTTGGGAGAGCGCGTCGTTCGCAATGACGAGGTCAGCGGTTCGATCCCGCTCAACTCCACCATCCGCCGCCTTTTGCGCTGAATTCCCGGCGAATTCCCCCCACTAACCTGATCTTCACGGCCCTCCGGCACCCTGCCGGCATGCGCCTGATCGCCCTCCTCTGCCTTGGCCTCGCACTCGCCGCGCCCGCCGCCGCGTCCGGCGCCGCGCCCGCGCCCCCGAAGGCGGAAAAGCAGGACCGCAAGATCACCTCTGCCCCCAGCTGGGTGTCGGTCGATCCCATCGCCGTCGCGATCCTCCGCCAGAACCGCATCCAGGGCATGTTCCTGGTCGAATTCGGCCTCGACATCCAGGACGAGAAAATCCGCGCCCGGGCGGCCGAAACCCTGCCGATCCTGCGCGACGCCTGGCTCCGCAACGTCTCCGACCTCGCCGCCACCCGCATGCGCGTCGGCCGCCAGGCCGATCTCGACGTCCTCACCGGCCGCCTCCAGACGACCACCGACCAGCTTCTCGGGGCGCCCGGCGCCAAAATCCTCCTCCTCCAGGCCGTCGTCCGCGAGAAGTAAAAAACCTTTCCTCCCCCGTCATTCACGGGGGAGGTGTCGCGAAGCGACGGAGGGGGCCCTCTTCGCCACCGCCGCATGGATCGCATCCAGCACGCCACCCAGCGCGCGGAACACCTCTTCATTCGGAAACCGCATGACCTGCCATCCCTCGGCGGTCAGGCAGGCGTCACAACGTGCATCGTGCGCCAGTTCCGCATCGCTGCCATGCGTCGCTCCATCCAGCTCGACGACAAGACGCGCCGCAACACAGGCAAAGTCCGCGATATAGGGGCCGATCGGATGTTGCCGGCGAAACAGCGCGCCGGGCTGCTCGCGTTTGCGTAACCGCGACCACAAAATAGTCTCCGCCTCCGTCAGCGCACGCCGCATCTGCCTGGCGAAACCTCGCGCCCGCTTCTCCTTTTCGCGCACGCCCCCTCCGTCGCGCTTCGCGCGCCACCTCCCCCGCTCCGCAGGGGAGGAAAGTCATCACAACTGGCAGCTACCCGACTCTACGCTCTTTCCTCCCCCGTCATTCACGTAAGGAGGTGTCGCGAAGCGACGGAGGGGGTGCCGCCCCGCCCACTGCTCCGGACATAATTCCTATATACGGTTCGACCGCGCGCTCGTCAAGGCCGCATAGGATTATTTTCAATAAAAACGTTTCCCCCCTCTCCATCGCCCTTCGCGATAGGGAGGGGTCACATCGCGGAAATGCCGCCGTCCACCTTGATCTCCGCCCCGGTGATCATCCGGCTCTCGTCCGACGCCAGGAACAGCACCGCATGGGCGATATCGTCCGGCTCGCCGATTTCGCCGAGCGGCACCTGCCGCGCCAGCTTGGCATAGCCTTCCTCCAGGCCATACCGCCCCACCATCGCATCGAGGATCGGCGTCTTGATGAAGACCGGATGCACCGAGTTGGACCGGATGCCCGTCTTCTGCCGTGCGCAATGCAGCGCCACCGATTTCGACAGATGCCGCACGCCCGCCTTCGCGGAGTTGTAGGCCGCCATATTGTGACCGGCGATGATTCCCGCGATCGACGAGATATTGACGATCGAGCCGCCAAGCCCGGTGTCCTTCACCGTCTTCGTCATCGCCGGAATGGCGTATTTGCAGCCCAGGAACACGCTGTCGAGATCCACCTCGTGGATTTTCTTCCACAGCGCGAACTCCGTCTCCGTCACCGTCGAGCCGCCGCCGATGCCCGCATTGTTCACCAGCACATGCAGGCCGCCGAACGCCTTCACGGCGGCTTCGATGGTCGCGATCCATTCCGCTTCGCTCGTCACATCCTGCTTGAACGCCGCCGCCGTACCGGGGCGCTCCGCATTGATCTCCGCCGCGACCTTCTCCACGCCCATCAGATTGATGTCGGTGACGATCACCCGCGCGCCCTCGCGCGACAGCATCTTCGCCGTCGCCTCGCCCAGTCCCTGCGCCGCGCCCGTCACCAGCGCGATCTTGCCCGCAACCCGTCCTGCCATACTCGGATGTCCTTTGTGATCGCTCGTCGAAATTCCCCTCTTCCTTGCGGGAAGGGGCCGGGGGTGGGGGTCGCACCGCTACCGGAAACTCAATCCCCCTTGAACTGCGGCGTCCGCTTCTCGATGAACGCCGCCACCGCTTCCTTGTGATCGCTCGTCGCACTCGCCAGCGCATACTGGTCCAGATCGGCATAGCTCGTCGCGCCATGCAGCGCCGCCGATGCCTCGCTGATCGCCCGCTTGGCGATGCGCGCCGCGACAGGCGGCAACGAAACCGCCTTCGCTGCGAGATTTTCAGCAGCGCCCAATGCGCCGCCATCGTCGGCCACCTGATCGGCAAGGCCCCAGCCCAGCGCATCCTCTGCGCCCAGCTTCTCGCCGAACAGCGTCAGCGTCTTCGCCCGCGCCGGCCCCACCAGCGCCACGAGGCGCGGGATCGTATGCCAGCTCATATTCATGCCCAGCGGCACTTCCGGCAGCCGCATATAGGACGACCGCGCCATCACGCGGAAATCGCACGCGCTGGCCAGCGCCACGCCGCCGCCGATGCAGAACCCCTCGATGGCCGCGATGGTCACCTGATCCAGCGCCGCCCATGCGTCGCACATATCCGGCCCCAGCCGCAGCGCCTCACGCTTCTCCAGAAGGGTCAGCGCATTGCGCGTCTGCATCGCGGGGTCTTTCGAATCCGCGCCCGCCGTGAACGCCGGATCGCCATGCACGATCACCGCATGCGCCGCCGTCTCGGTCCTCAAGGCCCGCGCCGCATCGCGCAGTCCCGTCAGCGTCTCCTGCGAGAGCGCGTTGAAACGGTCGCCGCGCCTGATCGTTACGCGGGCGATTCCATCGCTGACGACAAGGCTCACGCCGCCGCGCGGCTGATAATCCGCCGCGCTCATAGCTGCGATGTCTCCGCGTCCAGTCCCAGAAACAGCTTCCCCGTCAGCTCCAGCGTCGGCGTCCCCACCAGCATGTGCTGGGTCGCGACATGCACGTCGCGGAAACACCGCTGCAGGCGCGAGCTGTCATAGACCGACGACCCGCCGCCCAGATTATACATCAGGTCCACCGCCCGGGCCGCCGCGCGCGTGCCATGCGTCGTCGCAAGGCGGATATCGCGCCGCTGCTCGATCGTCAGCCTGCCGTCACGCTGCGCCGTCTCCCACGCCGCCGCCACGCTCTCGCGCAGCCAGCTCCGCGCCGAACGCACCAGCGCCTCGGCCTCCGCCACCTTCTCCTGCGTCTCTGCGCGCTGGCCCAGAGGCCGGCGATGGCCTTCCGGCGTCTTGCCGCCCGCCAGCTCCACCAGCGCGTCGATGGCCCCGCGCGCAAGACCCAGCGCCACGCCGCCGATCGCGATGGTCAGCAGCCCGAACACCGGAAACGCATAGAGCGGCCGCGCCAGCGGCGTATCGCTCGTCAGACCAACGGAATAATCGCGATGGATGGTCTGCGGCCTGAATTCGATATCGGTCGAGCCGGTGCCTTTCAGCCCCGACACATGCCAGGTGTCGTGGAACGTCACTTTGTCCTTGGGCAGAAGGAACATCCGCATATTCGGCAGGCCTGACGGCAGCATCTCCGGCTTGCCGTCTCTGGTGACCAGACACCCGCCCATGATCCACGCCGCGTTCTGCGTGCCCGATCCCCATTGCCAGCGCCCGGCGACCTCATACGTCCCGTCGCCCCTGTCCGCCGCCTTCCCGCGCGGCGCGAACACGCCGCCGGTGATGACGCCCGGCCGGTAGATCTCCCGCGCCGTGTGTTCGGGCAGATACGCCGCCGTCACGCCGCTGGTCGCGCCGATGAAGACGCACCACGCCGCCGATCCGTCCGCCGTCGCCAGCGTCTCCACCACGTCCAGAAATGTCAGCGGATCGGTCTCGCCGCCGCCATAGGCCGCCGGCGCCAGCATGCCCATGAGGCCCGCTTCCGCGAATTTCTGCGCCATGTCGGCCGGCAGACGCCGCGCGTCCTCAAATTCCCGCGCCCGCGCCGTCAGCTCCGGCGCAAAGGCGCGCGCCTTCGCCAGAAGGCCCTCGCCGCTCACGCTCATGATTCCAGCCTCAACCTGTTGGCGATGTTGTTCTTCTGCATGTTCGACGAGCCGCCCACGATGGGCAGCGAGATCGCATCGCGCGTGTAGCGCTCGAAATCGAACTGGTCCGACAGGCCGTAAGCGCCCGCCACCCGCATCGCCGCCTGCGTCACCTCGCTCGCCATCTCGCAGCAGAACAGCTTCGACATCGACGTCTCGACCGAACAGGGCCGGTTCTGATCGGCGAGCCAGGCGGCGTGATACAGCATGTGCCGCATCGCCTGCACGTTGGTCCGCATCTCCGCGATGGAATGGCGGATCGCCTGGTGCGCGGAAATCTTCCGCCCGAACTGCACCCGCTCCTGCGCGTAGGCCGTCGCATCCTCGACCGCCGCCGTCGCGATCCCCAGCGCGCAGGCCGAAAGCTCCAGCTTCTCCACCTCCAGCGCCCGGCCCGCGAGCTGCGCCCAGCCCTGCCCCCATTTGTCCGGACCGCCCAGAATATTGGCGACCGGCACGCGCACGCCGTCGAACGACACGTCCTTGGTTTCGACGCCGCGAATGCCCAGATGCCCCAAAGGCGTGATCGTCACGCCCTTCGACTGCGGCGGGATCAGCACCACCGAAAGATTGCGATATTTCTCCTGCTTTTCGCCCGACCGCACGAGGCAGAAAATGTAATCGGCGATATGCGAGCCGGTGCACCACCTTTTCGCCCCGTCGATCACCACCTCGCCGCCCTCGATCCGCGCCGATGTTTCGACGCTCGCAAGGTCGCCGCCTACATTCGGCTCCGAAAGCCCATAGGCGAACATCAGGTCGCCCCTGGCGAGGCGCGGCAGCAATTCGGCACGCTGCTGCTCGCTACCGCTCTCCACCAGATTCATGCCCGCATAGCAGACGCCCATGATGTACGAGCAGGCGATGGCGGTTGACCGCTTCGCCAGTTCCTCGATGACCGCCATGGTCGCGGAAATATCCGGCCCCAGCCCGCCATAGGCCTCCGGCACCGTCAGGCCGAAGACCCCCAGTCCGGCAAGTTTCGCGTGAACCTCACGCGGCCAGTGATTATCCCGGTCCCACGCCCGCGCCTTTTCGCGCGGCATCTCCTTCGCCACGAACTTACGCACGCTCTCGCGCAGCGCCGTCACATGCTCCGGCTCGTCATAGTTCACGCTCATGCCGCCCGCCTGAAGGTGAGGTTCAGCCGCCCGCCCTCCGGCACCGCCGGATGCGCGAACGGGGCGGTGCCGGGCACGATCTTCTTCACGCCATGAAACCGCATCCGGCTCTCGCCGTGCATCACCAGCACATCGCCGTGGGACAGCGTCACGCCCTGCACCGGATCGCGCCGTTTCGCCCCGCCCAGCGCGAAGATCGCATCACACCCGAACGAGAAGCTGACGATCGGCCAGGCGAAGTCTTTTTCGTCATGGTCCTGGTGCAGGTTCATCTTTCCCTGCGCCTCGTAGAAATTCACCAGGCACGCATCCGGCACGAACGGCGCCCCCGCTTCCTGCGCCGCCTTCACCGCCAGCGCCTTGATCGCGGGCGGTATCGGCGGCCACGGCACGTCCAGTTCCGGATGGCGGTCGATGTAACGATAACCGCGCTCGTCGGAATGCCAGCCAAGCTCACCGCAATTCGTCATCCGGTTGATGACATATGCGCCCGACTTCACGCGCAGCCGATAGGGCGGCGCCGCCTCGAAAACCGTCAGCATCCCGTCCAGAACGGCGCGGCTTTGTTCCGGCGAAATCCGCCCGCGGAACAACGTGATTCCGGCCGGCATCACCGGCTCCGTCACGAACAGATCGTGCTGCAAAGCGCTCATCAGCGCCCCGTAAAGCTCGGACGCCGCTTCTCCAGGAACGCCGCCACCGCCTCCTTGTGGTCGTCCGTCTCGAACGTCGTCATCTCATAGGCGATCGAGGCGTCCAGGATCGTGTTGACCAGCGCCTTCAGCCCCAGGTTCACCGAAACCTTCGTATACCTGATCGCCTGCGTCGCCCCGCCGGCCAGCTTCTTCACAAAAGCCTCCACCCGCGCGTCCAGCTCACCTTCCGGCACGACATGATTGACGAGACCCATCCGCCAGGCCTCCTGCGCGGGAACCGGATCGCCCGTCATCAGGAATTCCTTGGCGCGGGCATGGCCGATCAGATGCGGCCAGATCACCGCCCCGCCATCGCCCGCAACGATCCCCACCTTCACATGCGGATCGATGAACACCGCATTCTCCGCCGCAAAAATCACATCGCAGAACAGCGCAATCGTCGCCCCCAACCCCACTGCCGGCCCGCGCACCTTCGCGATCAACGGCTTCTCCAGGTCCAGCATCGAGGCGATGATTTTCTTCCCCTCCAACGCGCTCGGCTTGGGGATTTCCCCCGCCAAAGCCCGCCTGAACCAGGTGATATCGCCCCCCGCGCAGAAGTCCGCCCCCTCGCCCGTCAACACCACCACATCGCTGCCGGCATCGCGGTTCGCCTCGTAGAAAACCTCCGCCAGTTCCTCATGCATCACCGGGTCCACGGCGTTCCGCATCCCCGGATTGGACAATGTCAGCGTCAGGATGCGTTTGTCGCGTGACACCTTGATGCGCTTCCAGCCGCGCGCCTCAATGGACGTGTGCATGTCTCTCCCGCGTGTTCTGTTTTGCCGCAGTGTGGGGGGCCTTCCCGGCCGACGCAACGTCACCTAGTGTCCGCCTTCGCCGGCTCGCAGACATGCCTGACGCCGTCGCGACGTAAATTTCCGGTTCTACGAGGCGGCGATTGGCCCAGACCAATATTGTGCTGAATGCGCCCCACGCACTCAACCAGAACAAGCTCGGCTACGACCAGGATGTGGGTTGGTACGCTTGCTGGGTCGCAGCCGCCGAGATGGTCAAGACGGCGCGCACGCCGGGCGCGCGCGTCAAACGCCCGGCGTTCAATCCGGCCCGTTCATCCGATGCCCGGATCGAACTCTTCCTGAAGCAGGAAGAACATCTGCGCAGCCTGAATTTCTCGCCGCTCGGAAGCGCCAGCAAAGTCTGGTCGCCCGAAGCGATCTGCGCGGCCCTTCGCGAGTGGGGTCCGCTCTACGCCTACGGCCTGTTCTTCCTCGACGACAACAACCCGATCTTCAGCCCGGTCGCACCGACAGCGTCCAACCGCATGAATGGCGACCAGCACGCCATCTGCATCTACGGAATCACCGAGTCCTTCGGCGGCGTCTATTACATCGACCCATGGGACGCTGCGCGAAAGCAGATGAGCGTCGCCAGCTTCGCGCAGCGTGTCCACCCGATGAACAGCTTCGGCGTAGCCGGCTGCGCCGATAACCGGCGCAGCTAGGTTCGGCCGTTATTCCGCCGCCAGAAGGCTCGCCCCGAACCCGCCCGCGCCATTGATGCGCTGGAGATATTCGATCCCCTTCTCGGCGATGTCGTCGCCGATCATCCGGTCGCTTTCGGTATGCAGCTCGGCCATATCGACGAACGCCGCATAGACATGCCGCGTACGGTCGGTGATGATTCCGGCCTTCAGCAGCGTCTTGATGAGCACGCGGAAGATCGAGGTGGAGTCCTTCAGCCGCTCGCGGATCTTGGGCGTCGTGAACGCTTCGGCCACCGCGCCCTGGACCCACTGCCAGTCCAGCCCGAACTCGGCATAGATCGACTTCTTCTGTTCCGGGCTGCCCAGGTTGAACAGCAATCCCTGGAACACCTGCGCCGCCCAGTCCTCGATCAGATTGCGCTCGGCATCCGACAGATGCGGGATCGTCCGGTCCGCCCAGATCTTCCCGAATTTGTGGTGGAAGGCCTCGTCGGTCATCACCAGCTGCATCAGCTTCACCATCAGCGGGTCGCGGCCATAGGTGTAGAAGGTCGCGAAGGCGCCCATCGCCAGGCCCTCCACCAGCATCTGCATGCCGACCAGCTTCTTCCAGACGAAAGGCGAGTTGACCATTTCGGTCAGCAGCCCGCCCAGCGCCGGCCCGACGGGCAGCGGCTTGCCCCAGCGGGCATGCACATATTTGGTGAAGCCGGTGACGTGACGCGCCTCTTCGCGCGTCTGGTTGGCGGCATATTCCTGCGCGCCCGGGTCTTTCAGCACATGGCAGAGAGACGCCGAAAGCGACAACGCACCCTGCTCGCCGTGCAGGATCGACGACAGCGACCAGTGAACCGACGCGTTCACGAGGCGGATCTTCTGCTTCTCGGTCAGCTTGTCGGCGACCGCCGTCTGCAGCTCCATATTCATGTTCGGCGGCATCAGATATTCGTTCTCGAGATCGAACGGCGCCGTGAAGTCGATATATTTCGCGTCCAGCGGATCCCAGAAATGGTCGTGGGTCGCCGAGATGATCTTGTCGAAGGCGGTCGAGCGCCGGCCATAGCGCTCGACATCCATCATCGCCGGAAAGTCCGACGGATCGGCCGCATCGTAGGCCGGGTCTTTGGTGATGTTGCTCAGTCCGTCGGTCATGATTCCTCGCTTATTCTGCAGCCAGCAATTGAGGCCCAAGCAGGCTTTTGCCGCCATTCAGCTTGATGAGCTGGCGGATGCCTTCCTCGGCGATGTCGTCGCCGATCATGCGGTCGCTTTCGTTGTGAAGCTCCGCCATGTCGAGGAAGGCCGCGTAGTTGCCGCGCGTGCGGTCGGTGATGATGCCGGCCTTCAGCAGCGTTTTGACGAGGACGCGGAAGATGTTGGAGGCGTCCTGCATGTCCTTGCGCATAGCCTCGTCGGTGAGCGCCTCCATGAAGGCCTGCTGGCACCACACCGGATCGAGACCCAGCTCCTGATAGATCCAGGTTTTCTGGTCCGGGCTGGCGAGGTTGTAGATAAGGACGTTGAAGACGTCCCAGGCCCAGTCCTCGATCTGTTCGTGCTCGCCTTTCGACAGGTGAGGAATGGTGCGATCGGCCCAGATTTTTCCGAATTTGTGATGGAAAGCCTCGTCGGTCATGACGAGCTGCATCAGCTTCACCAGCAGCGGATCGCGGCCGTCCTTGTACATCATGGCGAAAGCGCCCATGGCGAGGCCTTCCACCAGCATCTGCATGCCGACGATCTTCTTCCAGACCAGCGGCGAGAGGACGAGTTCGGTGAGGAGATTGCCGAGCGCCGGGCCGACCGGCCGCGGCTTGCCCCAGCGCGCCTTCACATAGGCGCTGAACGCGGTGACGTGGCGGGCTTCCTCGCGCGTCTGGTTGGCGGCGTATTCCTGTGCGCCGGGATCGCGGAGGATATGACAGAGCGAGGCCGACAGCGCGAGGGCGCCCTGTTCGCCGTGGAGGATCGAGGAAAGCGACCACAGCGTATTCATGTTGACGAGCTTGATCTTGCCACGCTCGTCCAGCTTGTCGGCGATCGCCGTGCGGAAGTCCGGCGAGGACATCGGATCGACGAGATAGTCGGTCTCCAGATCCCAGGGCGCCGTGAAGTCGATATATTTCCGGTCGAGCGGATCCCAGAAATGGTCGTGGGTCGCGGAGATGATCTTGTCGAAGGCGGTCGAGCGCGCACCGTAGCGCTCGACATCCATCATCGCGGGGAAGTCCTGCGGATCGACGGCGTTATATGCCGGGTCCTTGGTGATATTGCTCATATGGCTCTCCCAAGCCTGCCTCCGGCGCTGAACTGCGACGAATGGTTATTCCGTTCAGCCTGCCATGGTCCGTCGAAACGGCAAGTAAAAATGACGCAATCGTCACTTTCGTGACGGAGAGTCACGAATACGGAGTCGGACACCGCAAAAACAGAAGGCCCGCCATCGGGCGGGCCTTTGCAAACCGGCGTTTTGAGTGAAGTCAGCCCTGCGGCGTCGTGCCGTCCAGCGCCTTCTTGCGCAGGCCCACCTCGCCCATCAGCAGCAGCACGCCGTCATAGCCCTGCACGACGGCGGCGATACCCTTGCGGTCAGTCTGGCTGAGGCTGGTATCCCAGGTCGCGCCATCGTCCTTGGAGCGCAGGATCACGCCGCCGATGCCGACGAGAATGATCTCGCCATCATCGAGCTGGATGCCGGACGACAGCGATTCCGGCGTCGTCTCCGCGCCGAGCTGCTCCCAGGTGGTGCCCTTGTCCTTGCTGCGCCAGATATTCCCGCGCATGCCGACGACGAGGACGGAGCCGTCCTTCAGCGCCAGGCCGCCCCAGAACGAGCCTTCATACTCGGTCTGCGTGATGTCCCAGGTCTTGCCGCCGTCGAGCGAACGATAGACCTGGCCCAGTTCGCTCGGCACGAACAGCGACCCGTCGGGGCCGGCGAAGGCCGCATTCAGGTGGAAGTCGTCCGACGCGGTCTTCACGAGGCGGCGCGGCGTCCAGGTCTTGCCGCCATCGGTCGTTTCGGCGGCGTAGTTGAAGCCGCCCACCGCGATGCCATGCGTCGGCGAGGTGAAGACGAGACCGAGAAACGGCACGTCCGGCTCCGGTTCGGTGCCGCTGGTGTCGCTGTCGACGAAACCGTCCTGCGACGTCGAAGCGCCGGGTTCGTCCACGATGGCGCTGTCATCGGCAGAGGCCATGCCGTCCGCAGGGGCCGCGCCATCGGCGGCGGCATCGTCGGCAGGCGCGCCTTCAACGGGCGCTGCGCCATCGGGCGCGAGCGCGGGATCTTCGACCGGCGCCGCCTCTTCGCCGCGCCCGCGCGGCTCCAGCCGGATACCGGCCTCCGCCGAAATCTCGCGCGTGTACTGCACCGACCAGGTTTCGCCACCATCGGCCGTCGTCAGGATCGTCTTGTCGTGGCCGGCGGCGAAGCCCGTCTTCTCATCGACGAAGACGACGGAAGTCAGCGTCGATTGCGTCGGCACCGTCTTGGCCTGGCGCCAGGTCTTGCCGTCATCGTCGGAGAGCGCGACATGGCCGAACTCGCCCACCGCGACGAGGCGCTTGCCGGCATGGGCGGCGGCGAGCAGCAGATCGTCGAGGATCAGAATCCGTCGGGGTCGAATCGCCAGCACGGAACTGCGGATTGGCGACCGGGGCATAGCCGCCGTCGTCGGCGCGGGCCGTGGCTGAGAGAAGGAGCAGCGACAGGCCGCCGAGGGCGAGGCTGCGCGTGAGACGGGAGGTCATCGTCGTGCGTCCGCTTGGAAAATTTTACTGGGGCATCAGATGCCACGGCCCGGCCCCTGTCAAAGGGCCGGGCCGGGCAATCTCAAGCTGGCAGATCAGCGCGTGCCGAGACGGCGGATCGCGTCCGGCGAGTAGCGCGCTTCGTTGAGCTCGTTCGCCGTGTAGTTCACCGGCGGCTCTTCGTTGCGCAGCGAGCCGGCGAGGTAACGGCCGTCCTGCAGGTCGTACACGATCTCGCCCGCCAGGCCGCAGAGCGGCACGTGGTAGTAGGCGATCTGCGGCTCTTCCTGCATGCGCCACAGCTCGCCGCGGCCGTCATAGAGGTCGACCGCGAGGATCGAGTAGTTGTCTTCGTCCTGATGGTTCACGCGGCGCGAATAGACGTGGCGCGTGCCGGGACGCAGCGTCGCCTGAGTGGTCCACACGCGGTGGAGTTCATAGCGCATCAGGTCCTGGTTGATCGAGCCGTTCAGCACCAGCTCGGCATAGGTCGAGTTGGCCATCTTGTAGTTGTTGTACGGAACGATCTTTTCCGACTTGCCGATCAGCTGCCAGTCATAGCGTTCGGGCGAGCCGTTATAGCCGTCGAACGCATCCGAGGTCGAAAGACCGTCGGTGTTGGTGCCGGGGTTGTCGAAGCTGATGTCCGGCGCGCGGCGCACGCGGCGCGTGCCGGGGTTGTACTGCCACGCCTTGCGGGGCTCGACGGCCGCGTTCAGCGATTCATGCACCAGCACCACGTTGCCGGCCAGACGGGCCGGCGCGATCGTGTTGGCGATGTAGTACAGCGAGATGTTGTTGAGGTCTTCGGCGCGCGCCTTCGACGGGTCCGACCAGCGCAGGATGGCTTCATCCTGGAAGGTGATCTTGCCCGAGAGCGGATCGCCCGACGTCTGCACCGGGAACGCCGCGAACTGACGCGTCAGCTTGAAGCTGCGATAACGCAGCGTGTGGTTCCACACCGCTTCCAGACCGTTCGACAGGATCGGGAACGGCGCGCCCATGATGGCGCCCGAGACGCCGTTGCCGTCGAGCTGGCCGTCGGAGGTCTTCAGCAGCTCGCCGATCGTGGCGTTCTTCTTGTTCGCGTCATAGACGAAGCTGGGATAACCGCAGGAGCGGCGGCTCTGATAGACCGGCATCTTGTAGCCGGACTTCTTCGCCAGCAGCGTCTTGTAGCCTTCGGTCAGCTTGTCGCCATAGCTGCCGGCATTGCCGGACGTGACGGTGTAGAGCGGCGCGTCGGACGCGAACGGATCGGGATAGCCCTTGGCGTTCGGGTCGAAGCTGACGCCCGACGGGGGCGCGGTGAGGCCGCCGTCCCAGGCAGGGATCGAGCCGTCGGCATTGCCGGCGACTTCAGCGCCGAACGGGGTGAGATCTTTGCCGAGGCGTGCCGCGACTTCCGCAGGCACCTTGGCCGCCGCCGCGCCGGCGAGCGCCACGGCGCAGGTCGAAGCAAGCAGAATGGTGGTCTTACGCATCTAGGGTTAGTCCTCCTGAGAGATGTTTCCTGCAACGCGGTTGCGGATGTGTCCCCCGCATTCCGAAATTCCGTGGCCGGCGGCCCTCTTCCTTGCAGAAGGGGCCGCCTCGCCGGGTAGTCTGACGTTCGTTCTCCTTAGAACGAGTACGAGAAGGTCAGCGAGCCGAAGTCCTGATCGACAGCCTTGTTCCGGATGTCGCCGCCGAAGAAGTTCGTATAGCTAGCACCGATACGCCAGGCGTTGTCCAGAGTGCCGGAGACCGAGAAGTTGATCGACATCCGGTCTTCCATGTAGTTGCCGTACGGCGCCGGCGTGAAGCCGAGCACGTCGTGGCTGAAGGCCAGCTGCGGGCTGACGACCCAGCCGCTGCCGAACGCGTTGTTGTAGTCGAGGCGCGCGAGCAGCACGTAACCGAACGAGAAGTCGGTCGGACGGCAGGCCGAGGACGGCTTGAAGTCGAGGCCGAGCAGGCCGCCCAGCGGCAGGTCCGAACCCTGGCAACCCAGGTTCTGGTACTGCAGCGTGGAACGGGCGATCGCGGTCGCCGAGCCATCGTCGTTGGTCAGCCAGGTGTTCTCGACGCCGCCGACATAGATGCCGCCGAATTCGGTCACCAGGATGCCGAGGTCGGCGCCCATGAACGAAACGATCGGATCCGAGGTCGTGAACGTCGCCGTGGTGCCCAGCGAGAAGGTCCACATGTCGTTCTCGATGATCGACGCCGTGCGATAGCGGCCGACGCCGTCGAGGTGGTTGATCGCGCCCGGGTTGCAGTTCGCGACGCCGTTCACGTTCAGCGGCTCGAAGCTGGAGAAGCCAAGGTCCGCAACCGCGACCGGGAACGAGCACGAGGCCGCCGCGGCTTCGATGGTCTGGGCGTCCGTGTCGGTCTGGAACGGCGCATCGGGGCGGTACGAGATTTCGCCCTGGACGCCCCAGCCGCCGATCGTCGTGTTGAACGAGAAACCGAACATCTGGATGTCTTCCGGATAGATGACATCGAGCTGGCTGTCATACTGGACGTTCAGCACTTCCGAACCGTTGACCATCATCGGCAGGTCGCCGGCCGAGCCGAGCACGCCGTTGCCGTCCGTGTCGACCAGCTTGGACTGGGCGAGCGCGAGGGCGCAGTTGATGCCCATCGCCGAGCGGAAGTTCTTGGCCGTCGACGGATTGGCGATCTGCGCCGCCGAGAAGAACGGCTGCACGCCCGGGGTGACCGGATCGGCGTCGCCCAGATAGGCGTTCGCCACCGTCATCGAGGTCGCATTGATGAGGTTCGACGGATCGGCGATCCCCTGCGCGGCCAGCGCCGCGAAGCGCGGATCGACGAAGACGCCCGGCGCAGCGCCCGGACCGAAGGCCGGGTTGATACAACCGACCGCCGGCGCGAAGCGGGCCGCCAGCGCGCTCTGGATGGCGGCCGGACCGCCAGCGAGCTGCTGAGGCGTCAGGTTGACGGTGGGACCGGTCGTCGAGATGCCGAGCGAAGGCGCACCGGCCGTGATCGACAGGAACGGCAGACGGCTGGCGTAGTTGACGTAGTAGACCGAGAACTCGGTCGCGCCCAGCTCTTCGGCATACCAGCGCAGCGCCACGCCGAACTGGCCGTCATTCGACGGGTTGATGTCCTGGCCGCGGAAGACGACGTCGAGGTCGCCGCGCAGGTTGCGGTCGCGCTCGGCGAGACCCAGCGTGTTGGGCGTCAGGAAGTCCTGCAGAGACCCGATGCCGCAGGTGGGCGCCGGCAGCAGGCCGACATTCACGCCGCCCGAGAGGCCGTTATTGTTGAGCGTGCCGGCGGTGCTGTTGTCGCCCGTGCCGTTCGTGAGCGAGCCGCCGGAGGGGTCGCTGTCGCCGATGCAGTTGCGGCGCGTGCCGCCCAGGATGCTGCCCGAGGTGTATGAGCGGCCGCCCAGATTGCCCAGGCCATTGGTGTTGTAGCGCGACAGGATGTCGGCGCCGGAGAACGGCGTGCCGGGCGCGTCGATCTGATAGGGCTCGAACTTGAACTGGTAGAACGCTTCCAGCGAGAGGTTCGAGGGGAGGCCGAGCGACATATAGGCCAGCGGAACCGGCAGCAGGCCTTCCTTGATTTCCGCGCCGGGGCGGCGGAAGGCGGAGACGTCGATCGGGTTGATGACGTTGATGCCGTTCAGCTGGAAGGTGCCTTCACCCCAGCTCACCACCTGCTTGCCGACGCGGACGTTCAGCGGCAGGTCGCCGAGGTTGAAATTGCCCGAGATATAGAGATCGAGCAGCTCGACCGACGAGCCGACCTGGTGGAGCGCGCGATCCGACAGGCCCGAGCGGCCCACGTCGTTCGACATAATGTTGTCGTAGAAATAGTAGAAGCGCGAGAAGACCGTGAAGTTCTCATAGGTGAACTGGAGGTCGTGGTTGACCTTGGCGGTCGCGCCGATCCAGTCGCCGTTGTCGAAGTTCAGGCGGCCGTCGTCGGTGTTGATCGAGCCGTCGAAGTTGTTGACGTTGTTGGTGACGGTGACGACGCTGGGCAGCACCTGCGAACCCGTCAGGTTCACCGGCGCCTGGAGGCCGAAGCCCGCCGGCGCAGTGTTGGAAAGCACCGTACCGCCCGTGCCCGAGCGCGGATCGCGGTTGCCGCCGTTGGCTTCCGGCAGGAATTCTTTGTTGCGGTCGGCCAGGCGCATCGAGCCGCCGAGCGAGATCGTCGTGTCGAACGAGATCTTCAGGCTGCCGACATTGTATTCAAGAGCGGCGGCGGCGCCGGCGAGCGCAATAAGGCTCGCACCAGCCGCGGTCGCCATCAGACCAGCGCGCAGGCGATTGGTCTTTGTCATGTTGTTTCCCCCTAAGGAAAGTTTCTGGTGACGTCGAATGTCTTGACGCGCGCACAGATCACTTGGGGGCTTTTGTGCCTCTTCCCGCGCGCCCTTTTTCGGGCTTGTCGCGTGGAATGACGCCCCCCCGGCGCCTGATTTGCAGTCCGTGGGCGAGACCATACGGCTTTCCCGCAGGTGTCAACCGCCCACACGACTTAAGTGATTCCAGACAAACGCTCTTTTCGCTCTATGGCATTTGGGCAACGTTAGCAGGTGCAGCAATCGCGCCGGCGCTGGACCTGGCGGTCCACCCGCCCCATTTCGTGTTAAGAGTCCGGTTACACATGAGCGCCGCAGCCCCCCTTCCCCGTCACGACCACAGCCACTGCCGCGCCTCGGCGCGCGAGGCGGCGGAGCGTGTCGCCGAACGGCGCGGCCTGCGCCTGACGCCGACCCGCGCCCGCGTGCTTGAGATCGTCGCCGAGAGCCATCGCCCCATCGGCGCCTATGACATCCTCCAGCGCCTGTCGGAGGAGCGCGGCCGCGCCGCGCCGCCGACGGTCTATCGCGCGCTGTCATTCCTGGTGGAGCAGGGCCTTGCCCACCGGATTGATTCTCTCAATGCCTTCGTGGCTTGTTTCGATCCCGAAAGAAGCCATGCGGCGGGCTTTCTCATCTGCGAATCCTGCCGCTCGGTGACCGAGATGGCCGACGCCGCGCTGGACGAGGCGATCCGCGACAGCGTCACCGCCCAGGGCTTCAGGCCCTCGCGCACCATCGTCGAGATCAGCGGCACATGCGCGGCCTGCGCCGCGAAGGCGTCCGGCGCCTGAATTTTCAAGGGCTGGGGAATGGTGCCGCCTGCGTGACTCGAACACGCGACCCCATCATTACGAATGATGTGCTCTACCGGCTGAGCTAAGGCGGCTTTCCTTCGGTGGCGGCGCATGTGCCACGAAACTGAGCGCCGCGCAACGACGACGCGCTAGGGCGCCGTCAGATGTGCGGCGAGGAATTTCGCGGTGTCGGCGGCGCTCTTTTCCGGGATCTCCTCCATCGGGATATGCCCGATGCCGGGATAGACGATGAGCTGGGAGCCTTTCACCTTGCTGTGCCAGACCTCCGCCGCATCGGCCGGGATCAACTGGTCTTCCGCGCCCCAGAGGATCAGCGTCGGGACAGCGATCTCGCCGGCCCGGCTTTCCAGCGTCGTGTCAGGCGGGGCCTGGAAGCGCTTGAGCGTCGCCTGCCGTGTGCCCGCCACCCGGTTCAGCAGCGCATAGCGGTCGACCATCGCGTCGGTCACCAGCGCGTCGTCGGCGAAGGCCTGCTTCAGCCCGCCCTCATAGATCATGCGCGCGCCGAGATAGGGGATGATCTCCTGGATCACCGGCATCCGCGCCAGCTTGAAGCCGAGGCCCGGATCGCGCGGCTGGGCCGAGGGCTGGCCGCCCGCATCCACCAGCACCAGCGCCGTGGCGATGCCGGGATTGTCGACGACGAAGCGCGCCGCCACGCCGCCGCCCATCGAATTGCCGCCGATCGCGAAGGATTTCAGATCCAGCGCCGCCGCGAATTCCAGCACGAACGCCGCCATGCCCTGCTGCGTATAGTCATCGCCCGGCACCGCGCCGGTGAGGCCGTGTCCCGGCAGGTCGACGCTCACCACCTGGAAGTCGCCGGCCAGCTGCGCCGCCCATGGCTCCCATGTATGCAGCGAGGCGTTCGAGCCGTGCAGCAGCAGCAGGACCGGCGCGCCGTCCGGCCCGTGAACGCGGTAATGCGCGACCGCGCCCGACATCAGCGTCACGAATTTCGACGGCGGCCCGCCATAGCGCGCCACGGCCTCGGCGCGCGGCACATCGGACTGGTAGAGCGCGATGCCCGCCGCCGCGATGAGTACGAGCAATGTGGCGACGATCCGCCCCAGCCATTTCAGCATCGCCTTAAATCCCCCATCGCGCGCATCAGTCCGCGCGCGGCGCCGTCAGATCGCGGCCGCTCTCCGGCGGCGCGAGGCGATAGAGCAGTGTCGCCGCATCGCCCGCAAGAGCATGCGGCTGCGAAGGATCGCGCCAGCTCAGCATGTCGAACGCCCCGCAGCTTTCACAGACCGGACCCCAGTTCGGGCTTTCATGGGCGCAGGCGGTGCAGCGCCATATGCCGTCGCGCGGCGCGGCGAGCGCCAGATCGGCCCACAGCCTTGCCGCCTCGATATCACCGCGCGCCGACGCCGCATCGGCCATCAGCCGCGCCGCCCGCGCCGACGGGACACCGTCCAGCAACGGTCCGAGGATCGTTTCGATGGCGCGATAATCCCCACGCACCGCCGCCCGCGCCGCCGACAGCAACCGGCTTTCGCCATGTTCAGGCCGGAGCGCGATCAGCGCCTCGACGCTGCGCCCCGCCGCCGGAGCGAGCGGCGCATAGGCCGCCGCCAGCGCCGGATGCGGCTCCGCCTCCCACGCCTTCTCCAGCACTTTCGCCGCGCGTTTCGCTTTGCCCTCAGCGCGGAACGCCCCCGCCGCCGCCAGCGCCGCCTCCAGCAGACCCGGCGATGTCTTCAACGCCGCCCCGGCCAGCTTCAGCGCCTGTTCCGGACGCCCCGCCGCCATGCGATCCCGCGCCGCCGCCGCCGCCAGCACCGCCCGCCGCCGGGTGACGACGCCTGCGTCCAGCAGCTTCGCTTTGGCCTGCCCGGCCAGCGCCCGTTCCGCCGCAGCCCAGTCGCCGGCCGCCGCTTCCAGATCGAACACCGCCGCCGCCACCCACGGCGTCTGCGGCCTCAGCTGGAAGGCGCGCGCCGCATAGCGCCGCGCCGCCTCCTTGTCGCCGCGCCGGGTCGCCTGCACGAACAAGCCCCTGAGGCCCAGAAACTCCGTCTCCTCCGCGCCCAGCATGTCGGCATAGGCGCGCGCCGCCGCCGCCTCGTCGCCATCGAGCTGCGCCGTCTGCGCGTTCAGCAATTGCGCCAGCAGCGGCTCGTCCTTGCCGCCGGGGCCGCGCGAGCGCGACTGCGCCCGCGCCGCATGGCGCTTCGCCTCGCGCGCATCGCCAGCCGCGACCGCGACCATGCCGCGCGCGAGGCTGAGATAGCGCGCCTTGCGCCGCCGCTCGCGCCGCGACCGGCTCATCGCGCCGGGCAGATCGAAGACGAGGCCGATCAGCCGCCACACCCCGATCAGCAAGCCGATGGCGAGCACGCACAACGCCGCCGCGACGGCCGGGGCCATCCGGTATTCGGCCGCACCGATCCTGATCGCCACATCGCCGGTCTGGCCCGACAGGATCGCCGCGCCGGCCGCCAGCGCCGCCGCGATCAGGAACAGCCAGACGAGGCGGATCATGCCTGCCTCATGGTGCTGGCCGCGCGAGATCGGCGAGAATGCGCGCGGTGAGATCGTTCAGGCCCGCATCCAGCGCCAGCCGCGCTTTGGCGTCGGCCAGCCAGACGGCGGCCGCGCCACGCGGCGCGCCGGTCAGCGCATCCATCTCGGCATAGGCATAATTCAGATCGCCGCGCCCGGCGTGATACTGCGCGCGGGCGAGATGATCTTCCGGCTCGCGCCCTTCGGCGAGGCCGTCGACGCGCACCGTCACCAGACGCCCGATCCCGCGCCACAACCGGTCGAAGAAATCGCCGCCGCGTTCATAGTCGGCGGCATCGCGCACAGCGCCGTCGATCGCCTCCAGCCCTTCGGCCAGCGCGCGTACGGTCGGCAGGCCCTTTGCGGCATAGGCCTCGAAGGCGCTGGTGTCGGTCGCGGGCGCCGCCGCTTTCAGCGCCGTCAGTTCCGCCGTGAAGGGCCGGCCTTCATCCGCCGCCGCGCCAAGCCGCGCAACGATCAGCGCCAGCGCCGCCTGACGCGAGGCGCGGCCGGGATCGGCGTCCTCAAGCGCCGACAGCCGCCCATCCAGCGAGGCGATGAGTTCGCTCGCCGGAGCCGCCTGTTCCAGCGACGCAAGCCGCGTCACGAGTTCGGCTAAGCCCATCTTCAGCGCCGCGATATCCGCCGCAATCTGCGGATCGGCCTGAGGCTCCAGGGGCATCGCCGGGGTCGCAGGCAGTGCATTCAGCCGTGTCTCAAGCGCGTCCATCCGCGACATGAGGTCGGCCAACGCCGCCGTCAGCGCGGCTGTCTCCGGCCCGGCCCCGGCAGGCGGCGTGACGCCCGGTGTGGGCTGCGCCGCTTCCGCCGCTTCCAGCGCGCGGACGCGGACATTCAGGCCCTCGATATCCGCCGCCAGATCGGACAACGCCGCCGGATCGACGCCCGCCTTCTCCGGCAGCCGCGACAGGCGATCTTCCAGCGCCGCGATACGCGCCTCCGCCCCGTTATCCGGCGTCTGGCTGCGGACAGCGGCCGGCCCGGAGCCAAGAAAACTGGCGCCGACACCGCCCGCCACGCCTGCCGCCAGCATCAGGGCGAGGCTCGCGCCCCATCCCGGCCCGCGCCGCTGCACGACAGGCGGGGGCGGCGGAAGAGGCGGCGCCTCGGGCGCGCCGATCTGGACCCGCAGGTCCGAAAGCGCGGCCTCGATGTCGCCGGGGGTCGGAGCCTCCGGCGGAGTGTCTTTCGCGTCGATGTCGGTCACGGGGCGACCCTACAATTGGCGCGTAACAGCCTCAAGACTATCGAGAATGCCGATCAGGTCGTCATGGCCGGTCGTCGTCGTTCCGATGCTCATGACCGACCGGAACCGGTCGCTCCTGAAATCGGTCTGGAGCGGCAGAACGCCGATGGTTCTGGCCAGCGATACGCCGGATTCGTCCGCCAGCTGAACCAGCGCCTCCGCGCTGCGCCTGGAATAGAGCAGCGCGATGCATCCGCGCTCGATGGCGCGAAGGGCGTCGTCCGAAAGCGCCGCAGCCTTGTCCATGGCGTAGAGCGTGACGCGGTCCACAGCGATGCCCGATTGCGCCAGCGCCGCACCCAGATCGACCGCCACATCGCGCCCTGCAGGATGCAGCACGCGCGATCCTGCGGCGAGGCGGCCGGCGATGATCCCGGCCAGCGCCTCGGCCCCCTGATCGCCCGCCATGATCCATTCGAAATGCGCCTTGCGCGCCGCCGCCGCGGTCGCGGGGCCGACGGCGAAGACCGGGATATCACGGCGCGGATCGCGGGCCGCAAAAGCCGCCGCGCCATTCGCAGACGTGAACGCCAGCGCATCGAAATCACCCTTGGGGATCGCCACATCCGTCGGATGCATCTCCAGAACCGGGGCGGCGACCGCCGTGTAACCACGCAAAGCGAGCGCCGTCATGAGGCTCGCCGCCTGATGGGCCGGGCGCGTGACGAGCACGGTGCGGAAGGGATTATGGGCTTGGCTCATGGCTTGGCTCTGGGGCCGACTTGCCGCTATTGGAGGCCGTGACGCAAGCCGCCCTCACCATTCTCGGCCTGGAATCCAGCTGCGACGAGACCGCCGCCGCCGTGGTGCGCGGCGTCGCGCCCGGCCCCGGCGACATCCTGTCCAGCATCGTCGCCTCGCAGGACGAGGCCCATGCCCCGTTCGGCGGTGTGGTGCCGGAAATCGCCGCACGCGCGCATGTGGAGAAGATGGACATCGTCGCCTGGCGCGCCCTCGCGGTGGCAGGCCTGTCGCTGGACGAGATCGACGCCGTCGCGGTGACCGCAGGGCCGGGCCTCATCGGCGGCGTGCTGGTCGGGCTGATGACCGCCAAGGCCCTCGCCCTCGCTGCGGGAAAGCCGCTGGTCGCGGTCAATCACCTGGAAGGCCACGCCCTCACCGTCCGCATGACGGAAGGCACCGCCTATCCCTATCTTCTGCTGCTGGTTTCCGGCGGCCACTGCCAGCTTCTTGTCGTCGACGGCCCGCGCAGCTTCGAGCGCCTCGGCGGCACCATCGACGACGCGGCGGGCGAGGCCTTCGACAAGACCGCCAAACTGCTGGGCCTCGGCTTTCCCGGCGGCCCGGCGGTTGAGAAGGCGGCGCTGAACGGCGACCCGAAACGCTTCGCCTTCCCGCGCCCGCTGCTCGACCGGCCGGGCTTCGACCTGTCATTCGCGGGCCTGAAGACCGCCGTGCGCTATGCCGTGCAGCGCGAAGGCCATGGCGGCGATATGGCCGGCACGCAGTTCGCCGCCGATATCGCCGCCAGCTTCCAGGCCGCCGTCGTCGACATTCTGGTCAGCCGCAGCCGCAGCGCGATGCGCTGGTTCCGCGACAACCGGAACACTGAGACGCCGGCGCTGGTGGTTGCGGGGGGCGTCGCCGCCAATACCGAGATCCGCCGCGCACTGGAAAAAGTCGCATCGCGCGAAGGCTTCCGCCTCGCCGTGCCGCCGGTGAAGCTCTGCACCGACAATGCCGCGATGATCGCCTGGGCAGGGCTGGAGCAGTTCCAGAACGGCGCCGCCGCCCCGCTCGATGTCGAAGCCCGCGCCCGCTGGCCGCTCGGCGCATAACCCAAAGAAAAAGGGGTCCGGCCGTGTGGCCGAACCCCTTGAGGAATGAAGCGCCGCGGGACTGCTCTCAGGAGTGAGGGGCAGCGCTTCAGAGCTTCCGCTTCAGATGAAGCTGCCGACGCCTTCGACGACGAAGACCGCGGCGTAGGCGGCGAGGCCCAGACCCATCACGAAGGTCCACAGGCGCTGGCTGGTGCTGTTGATGGTGTTCATGACGAACCCCTTCTCGAATTTCGATGTTGCCGGAGAGGCGGAGGCCAGGGCGATCAGGCGATCGACGCGCCGACGCCCTGGACCGCGAAGACGATGGCATACGCCAGGAGACCCGCACCGATGAGGATGGCGGTGATCTTCTGCGAAACCGTCTCGCTGATCTTGGACTTCGTGGACATGACGTCTCTCCTTTTTGCCGTGGACGGCGGGAGAGGCGTCTACCCGGCTATCCGGGCCTCAAGCGCTTCTCTCGCTGGCCGGCGGGGTTCATCACCGCGTCGACAAGGAGGAAGGTAACCCGGCTCTGAGAGATAATCAATGAACAAAACCAATTTCGTTCACTGATCACACGTCACTGTTCATCCGTCACATTTTCCGTCAGGCCGCCTTCGACGAAGTGGCGGTTTTCTGCGGTTGAGGCATGTCGGCCTCGGTGAAGGGGCATTCGCGGGCGGTGCCGTCCTTGCCCGCCAGACCCACCAGCAGCAGCCGGCAGACCCCGTCGAACTCGCGCTCCAGGGCCGGAAGCTTCAGATTCGACCAGAGCTGCGGATAGCGGAACTTCATCAGCGCCGATTGCAGCATCTCCGCCGCGTGGGGGATGTCGGCGATGTCGAACTCGCCATTGGCGACGCCCTCGGCCAGCAGCGCGTTGACGATCTCGCGCTCCAGCGCCAGGCGCTCGTTCACCCAGGCCGGGCGTTCGGTCTTGATGATCTGCGCCAGTTCGAAGGTGCGCGGATCTCTTTCGATCTGCTCATAGGTGCAGACCATGTCGGTATGGAAGAAATTGCGCAGGCGCAGGATCACCGGCGCGCCGGGCGTATCGATGGCCTCACGCAGCTGCGCCATCTGCTTCTCGACGCCGTGGTCGGCGATGGCGAGCGCGATGTCGATCTTGCCGGGGAAATAGCGATAGAGATTGCCGGGCGACATCTGCAGATCGGCCGCGATTTCGGCCATCGACGTCTTGGCGTATCCGTAATGCTTGAAACGCTTGGTCGCGGCCTCGAGAATCCGCTCGCGCATAGCGTCTTTGCTGACCATCCTGTACCGCCTTCCCCCGAAAGCCATCCTGCCCGGGGAACATAGCCCCGGACTTTGTGTGTCTATCGAGACTAGACCAATTTCAGTGAATAATCAACGAAACGTTCAGTTGCACACATGGTTGCCGCTCCCTCTTCGATCACAGTTTTAGGCGCAGGCGCCTGGGGCACGGCCCTCGCCGCCGCCGCGAAACGCGCCGGGCGGCGCGTCGCCTTGTGGGCGCGCGAGGCCGAAGTGCGCGAGGCCATCGCCGCGCGGGGCGAGAACACGCCGTTCCTTCCCGGCATCAAACTCCCCGCCGGCCTGGAACTCCCCCAGGACGCCGCCGAGGCCGCCGCCATGGCCGAGGCCATTCTCCTCGCCGCCCCGGCCCAGCATCTCCGCCCGATGCTCGCCGCCATCGCGCCCGCCGTGAAGCCCGGCACGCCGCTCATCATCTGCGCCAAGGGTCTTGAGCGCGGCACCACGCGGCTGATGACCGAACTCGTCGCCGAGGCCGCGCCGGGAGCGGAGGCCGCCATCCTCTCCGGCCCCAGCTTCGCGGAAGACGTGGCGCGCGGCCTCCCCACCGCCGTCACCCTCGCCGCCAGCACGCTCCCCCTCGCCGAAAGCCTCGCGGCCGCACTCGCCAGCCCGGCCTTCCGCCCTTACGCCAGCGACGATCCGGTCGGCGCAGCCATCGGCGGCGCGGTGAAGAACGTCCTCGCCATCGCCTGCGGCATCGCCGAGGGCAAAGGCTTCGGCGCCAGCGCCCGGGCCGCCCTCATCGCACGCGGCTTCGCCGAGATGCGCCGCTTCGGCGCGGCGCTGGGCGCGCGGCCCGACACGATGTCGGGCCTCTCCGGCCTCGGCGATCTCATCCTCACCTGCACGACGGCGCAGTCGCGCAATTTCGCCTTCGGCCTCGCGCTCGGCTCGGGCGAAAGCGTGGCGGAGGCCGACGGCCATGCCCGCGGCGTCGTCGAGGGCGAGGCCAGCGCCCGTCCTGTGGTCGACCGCGCCGCAGCCCTCGGCGTCGACATGCCGATCGCCGCATCCGTCGCCGCCATCGTCGACGGCCAGCCGATCGAGACGGCCATCGCCGCCCTGCTCGCCCGGCCCTTGCGCGCCGAACTTGAATAGCTAAACCGGCCACATCGCCAAGGAGCGTTTCATGCTGTTCGCCATCCACTGCCTCGACAAGCCGCTCTCCACGGCGCTGCGCTCGGTCACCCGCGACGAGCATCTCGCCTATGTCATCGCCAGCGGCGAGAAGATCCGCATCGCCGGCCCGCTGATGACCGAAGACGGCGAGCGCATGGCCGGCTCGTTCATCGTGCTTGAGGCCGGGACCATCGACGAGGCGCGCGCCTGGAACGCCGCCGACCCCTATACGAAGGTCGGCCTTTTCGGCCATGTCGACATCCGCCCCTTCAACTGGACGCTCGCCGACGGCCGCAAGCGCGAGGCCTGACGCCGATGAAATACTGGCTCATCAAATCCGAACCCGACGCCTGGTCGTGGGACCAGCAGGTCGCCAAGGGCAAGGCCGGCGAGCCGTGGTCGGGCGTCCGCAACCACACCGCCAAGCTGAACCTGATGGCGATGAAGAAGGGCGACCGCGCCTTCTTCTATCACTCCAATATCGGGAAAGAGGTCGTCGGCATCTGCGAGGTCGCGAAGGAAGCCTATCCTGATCCGACCGCCGAAACAGGCGCGCCCTGGGTCGTCTGCGATTTCGTCGCCGTCGAGCCGCTGAAGACACCCGTCACGCTGGAAGACGTGAAGGCCGAACCGAAACTGTCGGAGATGGCCCTCATCAAATTCTCGCGCCTCTCGGTCCAGCCCGTCACGGCGGATGAATGGAAGACGGTCTGCAGGATGGGCGGCGTCAAACCTTGAAGCACGCAGGCGAGGCCGCGCTGGCAGAACTCGCCTCTTTGCTGGCGGCGATACGCACCGCCGTCCCGCTGACCGAAAAGAAGCCCGGCATCTTCTATCGCGGGGCTGAGGCCGCGCTGCATTTTCACGAAGACCCGGATGGCCTGTTCGCCGACTGGCGCGCAGCCAAAGGCGACAGGGATTTCATCCGCTTCCGCGTCAGCACCGCCGCCGAGCGCACGGCGTTCCTGAAGGCGCTGAAGCGCGCCACATGACACGCCTCTGCACCGTCAGCGATCTCGCCCGGACCGGCGCGAAAGGCATCACCCTCGCCGACGGCCGCGAGATCGTCGTGGTGGAATCGAGCAGCGGCCCCCGCGCGTTCCTCAATTCCTGCCCGCATAACGGCACCACGCTGGAAATCCTGCCCGACCGCTTCTTCGACGCCGAGCGCCAGCTTCTGGTCTGCACCACGCATGGCGCGCGCTTCCTGCCGGCATCGGGCCTGTGCGTCTCCGGCCCTTGCACGGGCCGCCACCTCACCCCCATCTCGATCCGTCTCGACGGCAACGATGTGATCCTGGATGTTTGACGCGACCGAACGCCCCACCGGCACCAAGGCCGAAATCTACGCGGAGATCGCCTCGCAGCTCCGCGGCCTCTTCGAGGGCGAGCGCGACCCCATCGCCAACGCCGCCAACATGGCCGCCCTCATCGGCTGGGGCCTCGCCGATCTCAACTGGTCGGGCTTCTACATCATGCGGGGCGGCGGACTGGTGCTTGGCCCCTTCGTCGGCAAGCCGGCCTGCGTGCGCATTGCGGTGGGCAAAGGCGTCTGCGGCGCCGCCGTCGCGAAGAAGGCGACGATGCTGGTCGAGGACGTCCACGCCTTCCCCGGCCATATCGCCTGCGACGCCGCCTCGCGCAGCGAACTCGTCGTCCCGATCATCCGCGACGGCGCCGTGATCGGCGTTCTCGATCTCGACAGCCCGCTGCCCGCCCGTTTCGACGCCGAAGACCAAAAAGGCTGCGAGGCGCTCGTCGCGCTCTACACCGCCGCCAGCGATCCGTTCTGAGATGTTGAGCCAGCCTGCATCCTTCGAGACGGCAGCTGCGCCGCCTCCTCAGGATGAGGAATTGGGATTGCTCCCCTCTTCCTCATCCTGAGGAGGGCGTGGCTTCACGCCCGTCTCGAAGGACGCACCGACATCACACGGCGTTGGCCGGCTCGCTCAGCGCCAGCAGCGCAAAGCTCGCCAGCCAATGCTCGCCCATATAGTCGCCCGCCACATGGCGAAGACTGGCCGCGAGATGCGCTGACGCCGCCGCCTCGTTCATCCCGATCCCGCGCCAGCACCAGGCGCGGCTGAGATTCAGCCCATCGAGATGCGCGATCCGCCCGTCGCTGCGGTCCGACACCGTCGCGGGCGTGTTCAGCACATCGGGCACGCGCGGCATGAACCGCTGGAACCATTGCGGGAAGTCATCCCCCAGAACGCGCTTCATCAACAGCGCCTCGCACAGCGATGCCGACAGGAAATCCTCACCCGAAGGCTCGCCCCACGCCGTGCAGTTTTCGTCCGCGCCGAACCATGCGCGCGCGCGCTCGTGGATGAGATCGCGCAGGCGCGCATCGCCCGTCGCCGCCGCATAGTCGAGCGCCAGGATCAGCGCGAACGCCGTATTGGAATGAACGCCGCTGCGCACCGGATAGGTCAGCTTGGGCAGATAGGCATGAAGCCGCTCGACGATCACATCGGCCAGCGGCTGCAATCGGGTGAGATCATCCTCCGCCGCCAGCTTCAGCAGCCAGCCCCAGCCATAAGGCCGCTCGAACCCGGCATTGCCCGGCCGCAGCAGAAAGCTGCGCTCGCCTTCCACCTTCTGCGCCGTGAACGACGACGCGAACAGCGCCGCCACCTCTTCCAATTCCGCCGATTGCGGATAAAGCCGCCTCAGCCGCGCCAGCGTCCAGTAGCCATGGACGCAGCTATGCCAGTCGAAGCTGCCATAGAAGATCGGCGTCAATCGATCCGGCGTGCCGACATCCTCAGGCCCGCCCACCCGCAGCATCATCGAACTGGGATAGATGCGCGTCACATGCCCCAGCGCGATGCGCTGAAACTTCGCGGCGAGCGCGGCGTCGAGCTGAACCGGAGCGGCCGTCACGCCACCCTCACGCGCCCGTCATGTTGAAGATGCAGAACTTGTTGCCGTCGTGATCGCGGAAATAGGCGCCGTAAAAGGACGCACCGCGCTCGCCGGGGGCGCCCTCATCCTTCGCGCCGGCGGCCAGCGCCTGAAGATGCGCCTTGTCGACCGTCGCGCGATCGGCGGCGGCCAGCGCCACCATCGTGCCGTTGCCGAAAGTCGCGGGGTTCTTGTCATAGGGCTTGCCGATGGCGAGCATCGCGCCGCGCCCCTTGGCCTGCTCATAGAAAGTCAGGTGATCGTCGCTGCTGAACGCGGCGTTGCGCGCCATGCCCAGCGTGGCGAGGATCGGCTCGTAGAAGGCCCTCGCCTTCGTCACGTCGCTGACGCCGAGTGTGATGTAACCGATCATGATCTCCCCCGATATTCAGATGTGGCCCTGAAACCGCAGCCTCACGCTGCGGCCATGAAGCGTTCGAAATCGCCGACCAGCGCCTTCGATGCGGCGGCGATCAGGCGCTCGCCTTTTTCCGGCGTCGCCTGGCTCGGATCGGAGCCGATGCGGCCATCGGGAAAGCGGCGGCGGTAATCGTCGGCGTCGAGGATCGGCCCGTTCGGCGCGATCTTCGGGCTCATCTCCACGCGCTTGATCGCGTCGGGATAGGCGGCATAGGTCACCGACACTTCCGAGGCCGTCGCATGGCTGCCTTCGCCGACGGGAAACATCTCGCGGCAGAGCGCCGTGACGCCATCCAGATCCCACCAGTTGCGCAACGTGCAGCGCACCGGCGTCACGTTCCCGCCCGCCCGCTTCAGCGACCAGTCGGCATAGATCTCGCTGAACGCGGCGGTGATCGTCGCGATATTCCCGCCATGTCCGTTGAACCAGTAGACGCGCTCGAAGCCATGCCGCGTCAGGCTCGCCGTCCAGTCATAGATCGCGGCGATCATCGTGGAGGGGCGCAGCGAAATCGTTCCGGCGAACCCCAGATGATGCTGCGCCTGCCCGACATTGAAGGTCGGCCCCACCAGAATGCCGCTCGCGTCTCCGGCGCGCCGGGCGATGACTTCAGGGCAGATCGCGTCGGTGCCCAGCAAGCCGTTCGGCCCGTGCTGTTCGGTGGAGCCGATCGGCACGATGATGCCCTTCGACTTCGCCAGATACGCGTCGATTTCCTGCCAGGACGATTGATGAAGCTGCATGGGACCACCCGAACCGTTTCGTCCGGGTTAGACCCAATGCGCGGGCGAGGCTAGTCCGCTGTCGTCAATGTGACGCCCACGGCGCGCGCCGTCGCCGCCAGCGCCGCGCTCAGCGCGGCCGGGTTTTCGCCCAGTTCGCGCGCCGCCCGCGTCGCCGCTTCGGTCAGGTCGATGACGCGCTTGTCCTCGTCCACCTCGGCCGCCTTCGCGCAGGCCTCCCATTCCGCCACCACCCGGTGCGCGATGGGGCGCAGCTTGGCGAGTTCGTCGCTCAGCCCCGCACCCTCGATCAGATCGAGCGCGAATTTCATCACGCCTGCGCTCTGCGTCCAGGCCTCGTAATCGTCGCGGACGCTCAAGGCGCCGCGCCCGACAGATCGACCTTGTAGACGTCGAAGCCCGTCTCGGTGGTCTCCACCTTGGTCAGCCGCTTGTCGGTCGCCACCGTTTCCGCGCCGCCGGGGCCGATCTCCACGCGGATATCCGGCGTGCCCGGCACAGGCTTGAACGACCATACCGGCGTGTTGTCGGGCGTCAGCTCCTTCGTCGCGCGGATATAGTCGATCAGCACGTCACGATTGGTGTCCGGCGCTTCCAGCACCGTGGCGCTGCCGTCCATGCGCGGGAATTCGCCGCCGCCATTGGCGCGGTAATTGTTGGTGACGATCAGATAGTCCTGATTGTCGTCGAGCGGCTGGCCCTTGTAGAGCACGTCGCCGATGCGGCGCGCATCGGGCTTCTCCACCGCCGTCTCGCGGCCATAGCGCGAGGGCTGCGTCACGTCGATCGTGTAGGTCAGCCCGAACAGGATATCGAAATTATAGGCCGGCATGGTGCCGATCAGCGCCTGCGGCCCCGCCTTGGCCGGATCGATCTGGTTGAAGAGGCGCGCCGATTTCTCCAGATACTCGCGCACCTCGCTGCCCTTCAGCTTCACGATGGTGAAGATGTTCGGATAGAAATAGAGGTCGGCCGCGTCCTTGATCGCCACCGGCCCGGCCTTGATGTCGGTGTAGTAGTCCGGCCCCGGCCGCCCGCCCACGCGGAACGGCGCGATGGCCGACAGGATCGGCAGCCCCTCATAGGGCGTGCCTTTCACGAATTTCTCCGCGTACAGCGTCTGCGCGTCGGCGACGAGACGCAGCGCCTCGGTATTGCCCATCAGCGTGAGATAGGTGTTGAACGGCGCCTTCGCCTCGCCGATCGGCTCGCGGATATAGGCGAGCGTCGCATCGACCCAGGGCTTCATCGCCTCGGTGATGCGCGCGTCGGCGGGCAGCCGCGCCTTGATCTCGCCGTCCGCGCCCTTCGTGGCGACAGGGCGGGCCTCGGCGCGCCCGTCCTTCACCACCCATTTGCCCGATGCGTCGTCGAGCGTGATGTCGATGACGCCCAGATGGCTGCCGAACGACCCCGCCATCACATAGGGCTTGCCGTCCAGCGTGCCCCTGGAAAGGTCGGCATTGGACAGGTTCTCATAGTCCTTGCCGGGGAAGACGCGGTGCGAATGGCCCGTCACCACCGCATCGACGCCGTCGATCGTCGCCAGATACGCCGAGAAATTCTCATCGCCCCCTTCGCGCGGCGCGTTCGAGATGCCCGAATGCGCGAGGACGACGATGACGTCCGCGCCCTGCTCTTTCAGCTTCGGGATTTCCCGCTGCACCGCCTCGACCGCGTCGCCGGTGGTGATCTTGCCGTCCAGCTTGTCCTTGTCCCAGTTCATGATCTGCGGCGGCAGCACGCCGATGACGCCGATCTTCACGGTGCGCTCCGCACCCGCATCGTCCTTGAACTGGCGTTCCAGCAGCACCGAAGGCTGGAACAGCGTCTCGCCCGGCGCGCCGTCGGCGTTCAGTCTGTAGGCATTGGCCGCAAGAATGGGAAAATCACGCCCGATCTGCGCGCGCTCCAGAAGCTCCAGCCCGAAATTGAACTCGTGATTGCCGATCGCCGCCGCGTCGTATTTCAGGATGTTCATGGCGAGATAGGCGGGATGGACCTCGCCCTCCGCCAGCGGCTTTTCGCGCGCCACGACATCGCCCATGGGCGAGCCCTGCAGCAGGTCGCCCGCATCGACCAGGATGTTGTTCGGGTTCTCGCCCCGCGCCTCTTCGATCAGCGCCGCCGTGCGGCTGAGGCCGATCGTCTCGTCCGGCCTGTCGCGCACGAAATCATAGTCGACCAGGTTCATATGCAGATCGGTCGTCGCGAGAATGCGGAGCTTCAGTTCCGCCGCCGAGGCGGTTCCGGCGAGAAGCGCGGCGGCGAGGAGAGCGAAACGCGAAAGGCGCATGAAAAATCCTGAAGGGTTTGCACGGCGCGCGCCGGGGTCTTGCCCCTGAGAGGGCACGGCGACAAGCTGCAATAATCGTAACCGGATGACAGTGCCATGACGAATCCCGCCCCTCGCAACCCTGTTTCCGGACCCCTGAACGGCATCCGCGTGGTCGATCTCACGCAGTTCGTACTCGGCCCGTTCTGCACCCAGCAGCTTGGGGATATGGGCGCCGACGTCATCAAGGTCGAGGACGCCGGCGGCGACCGCCAGCGCCGCGGCACGGGCAAGACCGCCCCGGCGCCCGACCTCTCCGGCCCCTTCGTTCAGCTCAACCGCAACAAGCGCTCGGTCGTGCTCGATCTCAAAGACCCCGAGGCGAAGGCGGCCCTGAAGGCCCTCATCGCGACGGCGGACGTCTTCATCCACAATATGCGCCCGGACTCGATCCAGCGGCACGGCTTCGGCTACGAGGCCGTCGCCGCCATCAAGCCCGACATCGTCTATGTCGTCGCCATGGGCTTCGGCTCCGACGGTCCCTATGCCGGGCGTCAGGCCTTCGACGACCTGATCCAGGGCGCGTCGGGCGCCTGCGACCTGCTGCCGCTCTATGACGGAGATCCGGCGCTCCGCCCGTTGCCGTCGCTGATCGCCGACAAGACCTGCGGCCTCTATGCCGCCATGGCGACGCTCGCCGCGCTCACCCACCGCGCCCGCACCGGCGAGGGCCAGTATGTCGAGGTGCCGATGCTGGAGACCTTCACCAGCTTCATGCTGGCCGAACACCTGCACGGGCAGAGCTTCGTGCCCGCCCGCGGCAGGATGGGACACCCCACCACCATCACCTCGCACCGCCGCCCCTATCAGACCAAAGACGGCTTCATCGTCATCATGCCGGCCAGCCAGGAGGCGTCGAACCGCTTCCTCGAACTCGGCGGCCTGAAGAATCCCTACAACTCGCCGCGCTTCCTCGCCGCCAAAGACGGCAAGGAGCGGGTCGACGCCTATTACAGCCTGATGAAGGAAGTCGCGCTGACGCATACCACCGACGAGTGGATGGCGATCTGCGCCGAGGCCAACATCCCCGCCATGCGCGCCAACCGCCTGACGGAGGTGTTCGACGATCCGCATTTCAAGGCGACGGATTTCTTCCAGGAGCGCCGGCTTCCAGGCGACGCCGGCGGCTATCGCTCGATGAAGCCGGGGATCAGGTTCTCGAAAACCCCCTCAAGCGTCCGCCGCGACCCGCCGGGCCTTGGTCAGCACACCGCCGAAATCCTCGCCGAACTCAAAGCTTGAGCCAGGCCTCGCAGCCCGCGACCGTCCCGCCCAGCGACACCGGATCGACCGTTCCCGATGCGATGCCGGTGAACCACGCAGTCATCCCGGCCTTCATGTCGGCCTCGATCGCCGCCTGATCCTTGCCCAGCGCCAGGCCGTATTGGCCCAGCAGCTTCAGCACCGGCGGGATCTGCGCATCCCGCTTCGCCCCGCGCGCCGGATCGCCGCGCACCACACTGTCCGCCTTGTCCTGCTCGAACGCGACATAACAGCCGATCAGGTCGCCATAGACCTTCGCCGCATCGCCCGCCGCTCGGGCCGGAAACACGAACGCAAGAGCGGCCAGAATGATCAGGGGCTTAACGACCAGAGGTTTCATGGACGCCACGATTGCACCTATCCGTTGCCCGAACCTTGCCGCGCGCGGTTGAAAGCTCTCTATCGCCGTCCCAAGATCGGCGTCAAAGCCCCGGCAGCCGAACGCCGGACATCTTGGAAACGTCAGGAGCGGCCATGAGCGATGAACTTTTCCCGGTCGATCCGGCCTGGGCGGCGCGCGCCTATATCGACGAAGCCGGCTACCGCGCCGGATATGCCGAATCCGTCGCCGACCCCGCCGCCTTCTGGGCGCGCGAAGGCCACCGCCTCGACTGGACCCGCCCCTACACCAGCGTGAAGGACGTCTCCTACGCCGCCGACGATCTCCACATAAGCTGGTACGCAGACGGCCAGCTCAACGTCGCCGCCAACTGCATCGACCGCCACCTCCCCGCGCGCGCGAACCAGACCGCGATCATCTGGGAGGGCGACGACCCGTCTGAATCGAAACACATCACCTATGCCGAGCTGCACGACCATGTCTGCCGCCTCGCCAACATCCTGAAAAACAAGGGCGTCCGCAAAGGCGACCGCGTCACCATCTATCTGCCGATGATCCCCGAGGCGGCCTACGCGATGCTCGCCTGCGCCCGCATCGGCGCGATCCATTCCGTCGTCTTCGGCGGCTTCTCGCCCGACAGCCTCGCCAACCGCATCCTCGACTGCGACAGCGCCCTCGTCATCACGGCCGATGAAGGCCTGCGCGGCGGCAAGCATGTGCCGCTGAAGGCCAATGTCGATGCCGCGCTGAAGCAATGCCCCGGCGTCACCTCCGTGCTGGTCGTCAAACGCACCGGCCGCCCCGTGAACATGATCCAGGGCCGCGACACCTGGCTGGACGACGAGGCCCGGAACGCCGGTCTCGTCTGCCCCGCCGAACCGATGGGCGCCGAAGACCCGCTCTTCATCCTCTACACCTCCGGCTCCACCGGAAAGCCCAAGGGCGTGCTGCACACCTCGGGCGGCTATCTCGTCTATGCCGCGATGACGCACCAGCTCGTCTTCGATTACCGCGACGGCGACATCTACTGGTGTACGGCCGATGTCGGCTGGGTCACCGGCCACAGCTATATCGTCTACGGCCCGCTCGCGAACGGCGCGACGACGCTGATGTTCGAGGGCGTGCCCAGTCATCCCGACGCCTCGCGCTTCTGGCAGGTGATCGACAAGCACAAGGTGAACATTTTCTACACCGCCCCCACCGCCCTCCGCGCCCTGATGCGCGAGGGCGATGCGCCGGTGAAGGCGACGAGCCGCGCGAGCCTTCGCCTGCTCGGCAGCGTCGGCGAACCGATCAACCCGGAAGCCTGGCTCTGGTATCACCGCGTGGTCGGCGATGGCCGCTGCCCCATCGTCGATACCTGGTGGCAGACCGAGACGGGCGGCATCCTCATCTCGCCGCTCCCCGGCGCCATCGCCCAGAAGCCCGGCAGCGCCACGCTGCCTTTCTTCGGCATCAAGCCCCAGCTCGTCGATGAGAGCGGCAAGGTTCTGGACGGCGCGGTCAGCGGCAATCTTGTCATCACCGACTCGTGGCCCGGCCAGATGCGCACCGTCTATGGCGACCACCAGCGCTTCATCGACACGTATTTCCGCACCTATCCCGGCAAGTACTTCACCGGCGATGGCTGCCGCCGCGACGCCGACGGCTATTACTGGATCACCGGCCGCGTGGACGACGTCATCAACGTCTCCGGCCACCGCATCGGCACGGCGGAGGTGGAGAGCGCCCTTGTCGGCCACACCGATGTCGCCGAGGCCGCCGTCGTCGGCTACCCGCATGATCTGAAAGGTCAGGGCATCTACGCCTATGTGACGCTCAAGATCGGCGTCGAGGCGAGCGACGACCTCAGGAAGGCGCTCGTCGCCGAAGTCCGCCGCGTCATCGGCCCGACCGCCACGCCCGATGTCATCCAGTGGGCGCCCGGCCTGCCGAAAACCCGCTCCGGCAAGATCATGCGCCGCATCCTCCGGAAGATCGCCGAGAACGAAACCGAAAGCCTGGGCGACACGTCCACGCTGGCCGACCCCGGCGTCGTGGACAACCTCATCGCCAACCGCGCGGGCTGACCTGCCCGCGCCGCCGCCGGGTTCGCCCGGCTGCGAAATCGCCCGATGCTGTTTTGGCCTCAGAACGGCCCGGCGATCATGTAGGGATCGAAGGGCAGGCCGTCGGCGGTCACCATGCCCGGATAGGTGCAGACGGAGATCGCGCCGTGATTGACCGGCCAGGGATCGTGAATGCGCACATAGGTGCCATAGGCCGATCCATCGCCCCACGCGCCGCTGATGACCATCACATGCCCGCCGGTGCTGCCGTCCTCCAGGATCACCGAACCGGCGAGCCAGATCGGCCCGCCGCGCAATATGTCGGCCAGCGCCATCACATTGGCGGGCGGCGACATCACATGCCACCCGAACTGCCGCGTGAACGTCTCCACATTCTCGACCGTCGGCATGAGGCCACGGGTCAGCCCCAGCTCCGCGCCGTTCGTCCCGACGCTCATGTCGCGGTCCAGCATCATCGCGGCCGAGGCCGCCCAGCAGCCCATGTCGTAATGCTGCGGCCGCAGCGTCACGCGATGGTCGATCTCCACCGCGATGCCCAGCGCCCGCCAGGTCATCGGTCCGACGACGCCGTTCTCGCTGGTGATATGGTTCATCGCCTGGAAGAGACGCACGGCGGCGGCGCTGCGCGGCCCGAACGCCCCGTCCTCGCGCAGCCGGTGGAAACCGGCCGTGCGGCGCAGGCGGCTGTTCAGCAGATGCTGCGCCAGCCGCACATAGAGCGAGGAAGAACCGGGACCGATCTGCTGCATGGCCTTGTCCGCCGCACCGGCGCGGCAGGCCGCAGCATAGCGCAGCCTCACGCCCCCGCCAGCGTGTCGCCCGCCTGTCGCCCGTGCCGCGATGTCGCGCAGCCCTCACGCGCCGGGGGCACCAGTTTCGGCGGCCGCCCTCATAAGGGCGCGCCAGCCCGGCGGCGATCAGCGCCGGGCCGATATCCGCGCCCGTCGCATCGGCGGCGTTCGCCAGCACCCGCCCGCCATATTTGTCCCGCGCGATGGCCGTCAGGCTGACGCCGCCGCGCGCCAGCCGCGCCGCCAGCGCCGCTTTGGCGAGCTGCGCCATGACCCGCGCCGCGGCGCAGGGCGCATCCATCTCGGCCGTATCGATGCCGGCGATCCTCACGATCACCGTCACGTCCTGGCCCAGCCAGATACGCACCCGCGCCTCGAAACTGTCGCCGTCCAGAACGCGCACGACGCTGGCCTCATACGGCCCGGCAAGCGTCTCCGCCCGCGCGGACAACGCGAGGAGAAACAGCCCGGCGAAAAGAAACACCCGCATCATGGAGGCATGATAGCAGGAAGATTAGCCTAGGACAAGAGACTTATGACAAAATTCTTACCCGATTGCGCCCCGCCGCCATCCGGGGCAGCCTGCGCCCGCAGGAAATCCGGGAGGCCGCCATGGCGGAGATCATCGTCCACCACCTCAACGACAGCCGCTCGCAGCGCATCCTGTGGCTGCTGGAGGAAATCGGCGAGCCGTACACGATCAGACACTACAAGCGCATGTCGCCGGTGCCGCTCGCTCCGCCGGAACTCAAGGCCGTGCATCCGCTGGGAAAATCCCCCGTCGTCACGGTGGACGGCAAGACCATCGCCGAATCCGGCGCCATCGTCGAATTGCTGATCGAACGCTTCGCGCCCGATCGCCTCGCGCCCCAGCGCGGCACCGATGCCTATGTGGACTACATCCACTGGCTGCACTTCTCCGAAGGCAGCGCGATGCTGCCGCTGATGTTGAAGCTCTACAATTCGCTGCTGGGCGAGGCCGGCGCGCCGCTCCACCCCCGCATCGACAGCGAGATCGAGAACCACCTGCGCTACATGGAGAATGCGATCAGGGGCCGCGACTTCTTCGTCGGCGACAGCCTGACCGGCGCCGACATCCAGCTCTCCTTCACCAGCGAGGCGGCGAACGGACGCGGCGTGCTGGCCGCCTACCCCGAACTCACCCGTCACATGAAAGCGATGCAGGCCCGCCCCGCCTATCAACGCGGCCTGGAAAAAGGCGGCCCCTACGCCTACGCGAAATAGCCCTCTCTGAAGGTCTCGAATGCTAAGTGAGGCCGGGGTGCCTTTTCATCCAGGCCCTCTCATAGGCATCCAAATCCTCGACCCCGTTGCGAAGGAGCGGTCGCAGCCATTTCCGGTTCGCTGCTGTCTCAAGCGCTTCAAGCTGACCGATATGCACATGGTAGCGGCGAAACAAGGCGATCAATTCGCATATCTCCTCGCGGCTGGGTCTCTTGAGCATACGGAGGTAGCCGTGCGTGAACTCCGGATCGACGGCCTCCACGAACTTAAGCCGGCCGACCCACTCAACAAACGCTCGCTCGTCTTCGTCGGAATAGAAAGTAGGGCCGCTTAGCTTTCGGCCGCAGGTTCTGAACGTGATGCCCCTGCCCTTCTTCCGCGCACGAGGCCCCTCGGTTGATCCCCTAGAAGTCACTGATCAGCCCCTTGCGCTCCCAGTCGCCATAGCGGGTCGGCTCCAGCCCGCCCGGCCCGCCAATTTCCTTCGGCGCCGCTTTCGCCTCGGCTTCGGCCTTCGCGCGGCGCTCCGCCGCCTCGGCCAGCGCCCGCTTGGCGGCCTCGCTCAGGACTTTTGGCGGTTCTGCAGGCTTTTCCGGCACGTTGTTCGATTCCGGCACGCGATAAATCCCTTGTGACCCCATGGAATTGCGGGGGGCAGGAGAGGCACTTACATAAGGGATGGTCCCCGCCGCGTCATCCCGTCGCGCATTCAAAGGGATCCGGCTCGGAGCCTGAAGGAGTCCATGAACCAGTTTCGCACCGGCTTGCTGATCGCCGCCCTCACCGCCCTGTTCGGCGGCATCGGCTATCTCATCGGCGGCCCGGCCGGCATGGTGATCGCGCTTGGCGTTGCGGCGGTCACCAATCTTTTCGCCTACTGGAACGCCGACAAGATCGTCCTGAAGATGTATGGCGCCAGGCCGCTGGACCGCGCGAGCGGCGGCGATTTCTACCGCATCGTCGAGGGCCTGGTGAGCCAGGCGAACATGCCGATGCCCAAGGTCTATGTGATCGAAAACCCGCAGCCCAACGCCTTCGCCACCGGCCGCAACCCTGAGAACGCCGCCGTCGCCGCGACCACCGGCCTGCTGCAGCGCCTCAGCCGCGAGGAAATCGCCGGCGTGATGGCGCATGAGCTGGCCCATATCCGCAACCGCGACACGCTGACCATGACGGTCACCGCGACCCTCGCCGGCGCCATCTCCATGCTCGCCAATTTCGGCCTCTTCTTCGGCGGCGGCGACAACCGCAACAATCCGCTGGGCGCCATCGGCGTCATCCTGATGGTCATCCTGGCGCCCATCGCCGCGATGCTGGTGCAGATGGCGATCAGCCGCACGCGCGAATACGAGGCCGATGCGGGCGGCGCTGAAATCTCCGGCCGGCCCGACTGGCTGGCGAGCGCGCTGGAGAAGATCGCCCTCGCCGCGCCGCGCATCGACAACATCCCCGCCGAGCGCAACCCGGCCACCGCCCATATGTTCATCATCAATCCCCTTCACGCGCAGAGCGTCGACGGCCTCTTCACCACCCACCCCTCCACCGCCAACCGTATCGAGCGGTTGCGCCGCATGGCGATGGAGATGGGCATCGGCGACAGCCGCCCGTCCGGCGCCGGCTATCAGGGTGCCTGGGGCGCAGCGCCCGCGCGTGGCCCGTGGGGTTGAACCGCGCGGCGCATCCTGAGGACGAGGCGGCGGGCCTTCCGGCCCGCCGTTTCGCATTCTCGCTCGTCACCCGCGTGCTGGACCAGCGCGTCACGCTGGAAGAGGCCGGCGAGGCCCTCGCCGCCGTCGCCGCGCGCATGGAAGCGCGCGACGCCGCCTTCGGCCGCGCCATCGCCTATGCCAGCCTGCGCCACAAGGGCGCGCTGGAGGCGCTGCTCAAGCGTTTCATCGAGCGCCCGCTGCCCGAACACGGCCTCGCCGCCAGCCGCGTGCTGCTCACCGGCGCGGCGGAACTGATGATCCTCGGCGGCAAGCCGCACGCCGCCGTCGACGGGGCCAACCGCCTCGCCCTGGCGGTGCGCGAGGCGAAACCCTTCAAGGCCCTCATCAACGCCGTCCTCCGCCGCGTCACCCGTGAAGGGCACGCGATCTGGGACGGGCTGGACCGCGCCCGCGCCAATGTTCCGGACTGGCTGTGGACCCGCTGGACGGACGCCTATGGCGAGGCTTCGGCGCGCGCCATCGCCCTCGCCCACGAGACCCCGGCGCCGCTCGACATCACCCTGAAAGACCCCGCAGCATCACCCGTCTGGGCCGCCAGGCTGGACGCGGAATCGCTCGGAAACGGCACCCTCCGGCTCGCAAAATCCGGCCCCGTCGAGGCCCTTGCCGGCTTCGACACCGGAGACTGGTGGGTCCAGGATTTCGCTGCGGCCATTCCGGCCCGCGTGCTTCTGGGCTTTTTCCCGGACCCATCACGCGCCCGGATCGCCGATCTCTGCGCCGCGCCGGGCGGCAAAACCATGCAATTGGCCGCCTCCGGAGCCGCCGTCACCGCGGTCGACACCTCCGCCCCCCGCCTCAAACGCCTCACCGAGAACCTCGCCCGCACGGGCCTTTCCGCCCATGTCGAAAAGGCGGATATCCGCACCTTCACGCCCGAAAGCCCCTTTGACGGCATCCTGCTGGACGCCCCCTGCAGCGCCACCGGCACCATCCGCCGCCACCCCGAACTCCCCTGGATTCGCGACGAAGGTGCGGTCACCCGCCCCGCCGCCGTCACCTCCGCCCTCCTGGACGCCGCCTTTGCGATGCTGAAGCCCGGCGGCACCCTGGTCTTCGCCGTCTGCTCTCTGGAAATTGAGGAGGGCGAGGACCAGATCGCCGCGTTTCTGGCCCGCACGCCCACCGCCAGCCTGCGTCCGATTGACCCGGCCACCTTCGGTTTGCCGCCGGAATCTGGCATTCCCCCGGGCCTCCGTCTGATTCCGTCCATGAGGGCGGAACTCGGCGGTCTCGACGGCTTTTTCGTCGCAGCGCTTCAGCGCGCCGTGTGATGGACGCCCCGTTCAGCGGGGGTTAATTTCACGAGGCGCAGGGGGAGACTGCGAACAGGTTTTTGGACGAAGGGATTAGTTCCATGAAGATCATGACTCTCGGACTGCGCGCCGCCATGGTGATCGCGCTGGCCGGCTCTCTCGGGGCCTGCGCCTCCTCCATGATGAGCTCCAACACGGTCGACCGCAGCGATGTGGGCCGTATCGACCGCGCCGTGTCCGGCGTCATCGTCGATGCGCGTCAGGTCACCATCGGCGGCACCAAGTCGGGTGTCGGCGCGGCGGTCGGCGCCGTTGCCGGCGGCGCGGCCGGCTCGCAGATCGGCGGCGGCCGTACCGAAAACATCATCGCCGGCGTGATCGGCGCGACGGCCGGCGCCCTGATCGGCGATGCGGTCGAGGAAGGCGCCACCAAGCAGCCGGGCATCGAGTACGCCATCCGCCTCGACAGCGGCGAGATGATCTACGTGATCCAGCCGGCGGACTACATCATCCGCAACGGCACGCGCGTCGACGTCGTGTATGGCGGCGGTCGCGCCCGCGTGGTGCCGCGCCGCTAAGGCAGGCTTCACTTCCAAAGACAGCGGCCGGAAGGGAACTTCCGGCCGTTTTCTTTTGAGCGTGCCGCAAACTGCGTGTTAGGCAGGCGCATGGCTGCTTCGCTGAAAATCGCGCCGTCGATCCTGTCGGCCGACTTCGCCCGTCTGGGCGAGGAAATCCGCGCGATCGACGCCGCCGGCGCGGACTACATCCATATCGACGTGATGGACGGGCACTATGTCCCCAACATCACCATCGGCCCGGCGGTCGTCGCGGCGCTGCGCCCGCACACGAAAAAGCCGTTCGACGTGCATCTGATGATCTCGCCGGTCGACCCCTATGTCGCCGCCTTCGCCGAGGCCGGGGCCGACATCATCACTGTGCATCCGGAAGCCGGCGCGCATGTTCACCGGACGCTTCAGCTCATCCGCAGCCTCGGCAAGAAGGCCGGCGTGGTGCTGAACCCCGGCACGCCGGTCGAAGTTCTCGACAATCTGATGGATCTCGCCGACCTCATCCTGGTGATGAGCGTCAATCCCGGTTTCGGCGGACAGAGCTTCATCACCAGCCAGCTGAAAAAAGTCGAAGCCATCGCCAGGCGTATCGCCGCCACGGGCCGCGCGATCGAGCTTGAGGTCGATGGCGGTGTGAACCCCGAGACCGCGCGCCAGTGCGTCGCCGCCGGGGCCAATGTTCTTGTGGCCGGATCGGCCGTCTTCAAGGGCGGAGACGCCGCCTATGCGGGCAATATCCGAGCGCTTCGCGGCTGACGCGCCGCCGGCGGCGCCGCGCCTGTCCTATCCGGGACTCGCGGCGGCGCTGGCGCGCGACACAGCCGAACGCCTGAAAGACACGGCGCGGGCCGGGTTCTACCGCAGCATGGTCGCCCGGCTGGCGCTGGGCGGCCCCCTGCCGGCGCATCTCACCGTCACGCCCGACGCCCTGACCCCGGCGACGCTGGAGGGCGCGCAGGACATCCTGCGCGGCAGCTTCCTGCTCCCTTCCGGCATGCTGACCGTGCGCGGCCAGTCACCCTTCGACGCCGGCGCGGATGACGCCGTGCGCGCCGAACTTCACCGCTTCGAGTGGCTCGCGCATCTTGAGAAAGGCGGCGGCCGCACCGCCGCCGGGATCGCACGCGCCCTGACCGAAGACTGGCTGGACCGCTTCACCGCCTGGCACGCGCTCGCCTGGCGGCCCGATGTGCTTGGCCCGCGCCTTGTCGCCTGGGCGGCGCATTTCCGCTTCCTCACCGGCGACCACGACCTGCTGTTCCGCTCGCGCCTGATGAAGGCGATGACCGAACAGACGCGGCACCTCGCCCGCAGCGTCGAGGACGCCTGCGAAGGCCTGCCGCGCCTGACCGCCGCTGCGGCTTTGGTGGTGATGGCCGCCGCACTGCCGGATGGCGTGAAGCGGCCCGAGCGCGCCTTCGCCGCCCTCGACCGCGCCATGGCGGCCGCGCTGGGCAGCGATGGCGGCATCGTCACGCGCAGCCCGGCCGATCAGGCCGCCGCCACCGCCGCCCTGCTGCGCGCCCGGCGCGCGCTGGAAGACGCCCGCATCGCATTGCCGCCGGCCCTGGAGACGGCGCTGACCGCTGCAACGGCGCGCCTCGCCATGCTGCGCCATGGCGATGGGGGCCTCGCCTGCTTTCACGGCAGCGGCGAAGGCGACCCGGCCTATCTGAGCGAGCTTGTCGTGGGCGCGCGGCGGACCGGACCGGATGCCGCGACGGACATGGGCTATGCGCGCCTCGCGAGCGGCGACAGCCTGCTGATCTTCGACCATGGCGGCCCACCGCCCGGCGCGTTCGCCGCCAATGCCCATGCCGCGCCGTTGGCCTTCGAGTTCACGCACCGCGATCAGCGCCTCATCGTCAATGGCGGGACAGCGCGGCGGCGCGGCGCGGCCTGGATCGACGCCGCGCGGCGCACCGCCGCCCATGCGACGCTGGAGATCGGCGGCGCAGATGCCGGCGCGCTGCTGGACGGCGGCGCGGCCAGACGTCTGGGTGCGCGGCTCTATGGCGGGCATGCCACCGGCGAGGCCGCCTTCAGCGAGGCCGGTGGATGGGCCGAGGGCGCTCATGATTTCTGGATGCCGCGCTTTGGCGCGGAGCATCGGCGGCGGCTGTTCCTTGATGCGGAGGGCGAAGACCTGCGCGGTGAAGACAGCCTGATCCGCATCCGGCCGCGTGGCGCGCTGGAGGTCGCGGTGCGATTCCCGCTGCATCCCGATGTGAGGGCGACGCTGGCGCAGGGCGGCGACAGCGTGATTCTGGCCCCGCCGGGCGGCCCGTCCTGGCGGTTTCGCGCCGAAGCGGGAAGCGCCGATGCGACGCTGCGGCTGGAGGACGCCGTCTATATGGGCGGCGAAACGGTGCGGAAAACAGTCGCCATCGTGGTGCGGGCGGCGGTCACGGGCGCGGCCTGGAAACTGCGCTGGGCGCTGAAGACCGAAAGCCCGGCGCACAGGCCCAAGCGGCGCTTGGTCTGACACGGCGGCGCGTGCTACCAGCCCCGCGAAATCGCGATCCAGCCAAGGCTATCCAAGATGACCGACACGACGCGCCGTCCGATCCGCCGCGCGCTCATCTCCGTTTATGACAAGACGGGCCTCGTCGAGCTGGGACAGGCGCTGCACACGCGCGGCGTGGCGCTGATCTCGACCGGCGGATCGGCCAAGGCGCTGCGCGCCGCCGGCCTGCCCGTCGCCGACGTCGCCGACATCACCGGCTTCCCGGAAATGATGGATGGCCGCGTGAAGACGCTGCACCCCAAGGTGCATGGCGGGCTGCTGGCGATCCGCGAGAACGCCGAACATGCCAGGGCCATGACCCAGCACGGCATCGAGGGCATCGATCTGCTGGTGTCGAACCTCTATCCGTTCGAGGAAACCGTCGCGTCGACCGACGATTTCGACGCCATCGTCGAGCAGATCGACATTGGCGGCCCGGCGATGATCCGCGCCGCCTCCAAGAACCACGCCTATGTGACGGTCGCGACCGATCCGGCCGACTATGACCGCATCCTCGTCCAGCACGACGATGGCGGCGTCACCGCAGCGCTGCGCCGCGAATTGTCGGCCAAGGCGTTCGGCCGCACCGCCAATTACGACGCGGCGATTTCCGGCTGGTTCGAGAAATGGCGCGGCAAGGCGGGCGAGAGCGAGACCGCGCCGGCACGCATGTCGATCTCCGGCAATCTGCGCCAGGCGCTGCGCTATGGCGAGAACCCGCACCAGCACGCCGCCTTCTACGTGACCGATGCGCGACCCGGCGTCGCCACCGCGCGGCAGGTACAGGGCAAGGAGCTGAGCTACAACAACATCAACGACACCGACGCGGCGTATGAGCTGGTCGCCGAGTTCGATGCCGCGACGCCTGCCGTCGCCATCATCAAGCACGCCAATCCCTGCGGTGTCGCGACGGGCGCATCGCTGAAGGACGCCTACGAGAAGGCCTATCTCTGCGACACGGTCAGCGCCTTTGGCGGCATCGTCGCGCTGAACCGCGCCCTCGATGCGGCGACGGCGGAAGAGATCGCAAAAATCTTCACCGAGGTGATCATCGCGCCCGGCGCGAGCGAAGAGGCGATGGCGATCATCGCGGCGAAGAAGAACCTGCGCCTGCTGCTGACCGACGCGCTGCCCGATCCGGCCGCGCCCGGCATGGCGTTCAAGACCGTCGCGGGCGGCTTTCTGGTGCAGGAGCGCGATGCGAAACGCATCACCGCCGCCGATCTGAAAATCGTGACCAAGCGCCAGCCCACGGCGCAGGAACTGGCCGACATGCTGTTCGCCTTCACCGTCGCGAAACACGTGAAATCGAACGCCATCGTCTACGCGAAAGACGGCCAGACCGCCGGCATTGGCGCAGGCCAGATGAACCGCCGCGAATCCTCGCGCATCGGCGCCTGGAAGGCCGAAGACGCACGCGAGGCCGCCGGCTGGGCCGAGGCCAGGACCAAAGGCTCAGCCGCCGCGTCGGATGCCTTCTTCCCGTTCGCCGACGGATTGCTGGAATGCGTGAAAGCCGGCGCGACCGCCGTCATTCAGCCCGGCGGATCGATGCGTGATGCGGAAGTGATCGCCGCCGCCGACGAGGCCGGCATCGCCATGGCCTTTACCGGCGTCCGCCACTTCCGCCACTAGTCGACGGCCACCGCGCGCGTGTCTGTCACGAACAGCATGCCGGCAAGCCCGATGACCATGAAGATCAGGATCGAGGCCATGCCCGCCGCCTGGCTGTGGAAGGCGGTGGTGAAGATACCGACGACGAACGGCGCCATGAACGCCGTCGCGGTGCCCGAGAGGGCGTAGAGGCCGAAGAATTCCGTCATCTTCGTCGTCGGCGCGATGCGGGCCAGCATCGTGCGGCTGTTGGCATAGGCCGCCGTGATGAAGATCGCGATGATGATGACGAGCGTCACGTAGATCGCTTCGGGCACCGTGTTGAAGAACGGCCCGTCATAGAGAACGGGCACCTGATCCGGCGCGAAGTTCCAGATGCCGAGAATGCTCGTCGGCCCCATCAGCAGCGTAAGAATGAGGCCCACCGACGTGCCGCCGATGGAGATGAGGATCGCGTTGCGCGAGCCGAACGTGTCGTCCAGCCAGCCGCCGAAGACGCCGCCGAACACGGCGAAGACCGACAGGAAGATGCCATAGGCGAGCATGTCGAGCGCGTCCCAGCTGAACGTGCCGGCCGCGTAGATACCGCCGAAGGTGAGGATCGCCGTCTTGCCGTCATTGTAGAACATGCGGCTGACGAGATAGATCGCGACATTCTTGTAGTGACGCAGATCCCGCACCGTCTTGACCACGCGGCCGACGCCGGCGCGGGCCGCGGCCCCCATCGACATGCCCGAGCGGGCGCGGTCGGGTGTGAAGAAGAACATCGGCAGCGCGAATATCACGAGCCAGATCGCCGAGATCGGCCCCGCGATGCGCACATGCTCGAACGCCGCCTGGTCGATGCCGAAGAGCGGCGCCCCCGGCACGAAACCCCAGTCAACCGCGCCGGGCAAAGCGAATGCCCACAGCATGAAGAGCAGGATGACGAGGCCGCCGAAATTGCCGAGCGCGAGACCGAGGCCTGACAGGCCGCCGATCCGTTTGTGTCCGCAGATATCGGGCAGCATCGCGTTGTGGAACACGGCGGTGAAGTCGAACGCGACATTCGCGGTGACGATGAGCGCCGCGACCGCGATGAGCGGCATCATCACTTCGCCCGGCACCGCGAACCACAGCGCATACGTCGCGAGCGCCATGATGAAGGTGAAGGCGAAGATCCACGGTTTGCGCCGCCCGCCAAGGTCCGCGATCGCCCCGAGGAGCGGCGCGAGGATGGCGATGATCACGCCGCCGAGCGCCGAGATATTGCCCCAATAGGCCTGGCCCTTGACGGGATCGCCGACCAGCGCGCCGGAGAAGTACGGCGCGTAGATATAGATGGTGATGAGAAGGACGTAGGGGTTACGCGCCCACTCGAACAACGCCCACGAGAACTGACCGAGCCGCGTGGCGGCCTTGCCGCCTGTGGCCGACACGGAATGGTCGACCGCAGCCGGGTCTGCGACGGCGTTGAGTGACATGGACGTTTCCCTGAAGACTTTTTATCGAATGTCTTTGAGCCACCGTCCTCCCGCCCCGGCGCCAACGCAAGGCCGATTCCGCGCGTGCGCCGCACCATGGCCGGTGGCCGATTGACGCTGGGCGGCGCGGCATGCGAGGCGGAACGACCCGCCGAATTCGCACCGCCCTCAAGCCGCCCTTGCCCGTCGAAGCCGCCCTCGCCGCCCTGGCCGCCGCGTTCCTGCACGCGGTGTGGAACGCCCTCGTCAAAGGCGGCGGCGACCCGCTGCTGGACCTCGCTCTCGTCTGGGGCGGCTCGGCGCTGATCGCGCTGGTCTGCGTGCCGTTCGTGGCGTTTCCCGTGGCCGCCGCCTGGCCCTATCTGCTCAGCACCCTGCTGATCCACATGCCTTACGGCCTGCTGCTCGCCGCCGCCTATCGCGCCGGCAGCCTCAGCCATGTCTACACCGTGGCGCGCGGCACCCCGCCGATGCTGATCGCCATCGCGACGGCGGCGTTGGTGGAGACGCTGACGCCGGGGCAGTATCTCGGCATCGGCATCATCAGCCTCGGCATCCTCATCACCGGCGTCGCGCCGCATGCGCCGGTGAAGGCGACCCTGCTGGCCCTCTGCGTCGCCCTCACCATCGCCAGCTATTCCATCCTCGATGGCCTGGGCGCACGGGCGAGCGGTGAGCCTATCGGTTACGCCGTCTGGTTCTTCGTGCTGATGGGCGCGGTCTTCGTGGCGCTGGTCGCAAGCTGGCGCGGGCCGGGGCCGCTTGCCCGCTATGCTCGGCTGAACTGGCGGCGCGCCGCCATCGGCGGTCCGGCCGGGGCGCTGGGCTATGGCCTCGTGCTGTGGGCGATGAGCTTCGCCCCCGTCGCGGGGGTCAGCGCCTTGCGCGAAACATCCGTCGCCATCGCCGTGTTCATCGGCTGGTGGTTCATGGGCGACCCCATGAGCAAACGCCGCGTCGCAGGAGCGTGTCTTGTCCTCTGCGGCGCGGCGGTGCTGAAGCTCACATAGCCAGATCGCGCAATTGCGCCGCGCCCAGCGCCAGTTTGGCGGGGGTGAACGGGCCGTCCCTTTCCAGTTCGGCGATCAGGGCCTGCGCCCGCGCGATGCCGCTTCTGGCGCCTTCGGTCCAGCTCGCGACGGCGGCGGCGCCCTCGTCGCGCTTCGCGCCCTCCGCCTTCAGGCCTTTCAGGGCCTTCGCAGCGACCAGCCGCTGAATGGCGAAAAGATCGTCTTCGATGCGGGTGAGCGAGAGCGCGTCCCAATGGCCCGATGGCGCGATGCGCGCCGCCTGCTCGCGCAGGCGGTCGATGCCGAGCGCAGCGCCGGCGGCGAAATAGGCGCCGGCCACGGCGTCCAGCGGGATCGACGTTTCGCGCGCCAGGCTGACCATGTCGGCGACCGTCGCGAAGAGCGGCAAAGCGCCGGCCTCATCGGCCAGATCGTCCGGCATACCCGCCTGCTGCAGCGCCGTGATGCGCGTCATCACCGCCTCGCGCTCCAGCGGCGAGACGAGGCCCGAGAACGTGCCCTTCAAGGCGTCGATGCCGGCGCGATACTGCGCGATCGTGGCGTCGATGGCCGCGTCCGGCGCGACGTTGCGCAGCATCCAGATCGTCTCGCGCCGCAGAAGCTCGATCGTATCGCGATGAACGTCGATCTGCGTCGCCGCCGAAACCTTGCCGTCCAGCGCGTTGATGCGGCCATAGAGATCGGCCAGGCGGAACGCGCCGCTGGCGATCACGGCGGCGCGGGCGACGGCGGAAAGACCCGCGCCCGTCGCCTCAGAGATGCCCTGAATGAAATCCGGCCCGGCCCGGTTGATGAGATCGTTGCAGATCAGCGTCGCGACGAGTTCGCGGCGCAGGCGATGCTGCGTGATATCGACGGCGAAGCGCGTCCGCACCTGGGGCGGGAAGTAGGAGGCCAGATCGTCGGCGAAGGCCGGATCGTCCGGCACTTCGCTGTCGAGCAGCGCCTGATTGAGGTCGATCTTGGCATAGGCGAGCAGCACTGCGAGTTCGGGCCGCGTGAGGCCGAGGCCGCCGCTTTTCAGCGTCTGGATCGCCGCATCGTCGGGCAGATACTCGACCGGCCGGTCCAGCTTGCCCTTGACCTCCAGCGCGCGGATCAGGCGCTGGTGCGCGTCGATCTCCGCCGACGCCGTGCTTTCCGCCACCGACAGCGCGAGCGTCTGGCGGTAATTGTCCTCCAGAACATGCGCGCCGACGTCGTCCGTCATCTCGGCAAGGATCACATCGCGCTGTTCGCGGGTCACCTCGCCGCGTCCGGCGGCCGCCGCGAAAAGAATTTTCAGGTTCACCTCGTGGTCCGAGGTGTCGACGCCGGCGGAGTTGTCGATGGCGTCTGTGTTGAGGCGCACGCCCGCGCGCGCCGCTTCGATGCGGCCCGGCTGCGTCACGCCCAGATTGGCGCCCTCGCCGATCACCCTGGCGCGCACATCGCGCCCATCGATGCGGATGGCGTCGTTGGCGCGGTCGCCGGCCTGCGCGTGGCTCTGCGCCGACGATTTGATGTAGGTGCCGATGCCGCCGAACCAGAGAAGGTCGACCTCGGCTTTCAGGATCGCCGTCATCAGCTCGAACGGCGTCATCTTGTCGGCGGTGAGGCCGAGCAATGCTTTCATCTCCGGCGTGATCGCGATCGATTTCAGCGAGCGCGAGAAGACGCCGCCGCCCTGCGAGATCAGCGACTTGTCGTAATCGGCCCACGACGAACGCGGCAGATCGAACAGGCGCTTGCGCTCGTCCCACGATGTCGCCGGATCGGGATCGGGATCGATGAAGATGTCGCGATGGTCGAAGGCCGCGACGAGACGAATCGCCCTGGACAGCAGCATGCCGTTGCCGAACACGTCGCCCGACATGTCGCCGACGCCCGCCACCGTGAAGGGCGTCGTCTGGATATCCGTGCCGGTCTCGCGGAAGTGGCGCTTCACCGCCTCCCACGCGCCGCGCGCCGTGATGCCCATCTTCTTGTGGTCGTACCCGGCCGAACCGCCCGAGGCGAAGGCGTCATCGAGCCAGAAACCGCGTTGCTGCGAGATGGCGTTGGCGATGTCGGAGAACGTCGCCGTTCCCTTGTCGGCCGCGACCACCAGATACGGGTCATCGCCGTCGAGCCGCGCGACCCCGGCGGGCGGCACGATGGCGCCGTCGGCGGCGATCGTGTCGGTGAGATCCAGCAGCGCGCCGATGAAGATCTGATAGGCGGCGACGCCTTCCGCGTTCGCCGCTTCGCGCGAGGCCTCCTTGGGCAGCATCTTGGGATAGAAGCCGCCCTTCGAGCCGACCGGCACGATCACGGCGTTCTTCACCTGCTGCGCCTTCACGAGGCCCAGGATCTCGGTGCGGAAATCCTCGCGCCGGTCCGACCAGCGGATGCCGCCGCGCGCCACGCGGCCATAGCGCAGATGCACGCCCTCCACGCGGGGGCTGTAGACGAAAATCTCCACCCACGGCCGCGGCGGCGGCAGATCGTCCAGCTTGTGGCTGTCGAGCTTGAACGAGAGCGCCGGGCGCTCCGCCCCATCCGGCCCGCGAGCCCAGGCATTGGTCCGCAGCACCGCCTCCGCGACATTCCAGAAGCGGCGCAGGATGCGGTCTTCATCCAGGCTCTTCACATCGCTGAGTGCGCCTTCGATGCGGCTGCGCACCTCGTTGATCTCGCTCACCGGGTGCGCCGGTTCGCCAGTGGCGTCGGTCTTCAGCCTGGCCGCGAAGAGATCGTGGATCAGCGCCGCGATATCGGCGTTCCGGACCAGCGTTTCTTCCATATAGGGCTGGCTGAACGGGATGCCGGCCTGGCGCAGGAATTTCGCGATGGCGCGCAGGATCGTCACCGCATGGCGATCCAGGCCCGAGGCCAGCGTCAGGCCGTTGAAGCCGTCATTCTCCGTCGCGCCGCTCCACGCGGCCGCGACGGCGTCTTCAAAGGCGCTCTGGATCGCGGCGAGATCGAAGGGCTGCGGCCGTTTCAGGCGCATGGCGAAGGCGTGGATCGAGATCGGCCGCGCAAAGCCGCGCGGCGAGACCTTGAAGTTCTGCTCCTCGACGACGGTCAGGCCCATATTCTCGAGTATGGGCAGCACGCTCGACAACTCGGCCGGTCCGCCGGCCCGCAGCAGTTTGAGATGCAGCGCCGTCTGCCCGTCGCCGGGTTCGCGATAGGCATGGAACGAGGCCGCGCCTTCGGCGAGACCGCCGGCGTTCAGCGCCTCGAGCCGGGCGATATCGGCGAGCGCCTCGCTCGGCTTGATCTGATCGCGATAGGCGGCGGGGAAGGCCTCGGCATAGCGCCCGGCGAGATCGGCGATCTTTGCATCGCCCGATTGCGCGATCGCTGCGGCCAGCGCATCGCCCCAGGTGACGGTCGCCGCCTCAATCTCGGCTTCCAGCGTCGTGTAGTCCGGCTCTTTCAGATGGCCGCCCGGCGCGCGGGTGATGATCGTGTGGACACGCGCCACCGGCGTTTCGTCGAAAGTCGGGTTCGACAGCGTCACCTCGCCGCCGAAGGCCTGGGCGAGAATATCGCCCACCCGCGCGCGCACGACGCCGGCATACCGGTCGCGCGGCATGAAAGTGAGGACCGAGACGAAGCGGTCGAAGCGGTCGCGGCGGTAGAAGCTCTTCACGCGCGGCCGCTCCAGCACGTGCATGATGCCGCGTCCCTGCGCGAGGAGGTCGGCTTCCGCGATCTGGAACAGATCGTCGCGCGGGAAAGTCTCGATGACATGGGCGAGCGACTTGCCGTCATGGCTGCGCGCGCCGAAGCCCGCACGTTCCACCACCCAGGTCACCTTGCGGCGCAGCAGCGGAATTTCCGACGGCAGCTGATGATAGGCCGACGAGGTGAAGAGGCCGACGAAGCGCCGCTCGCCGATCAGACGGCCGGCCGCATCGAAGCGCTTCACGCCGATATAGTCCTGCTGCGCCGGGCGATGGACGCGCGAACGCACGGTCGACTTGGTGACGATGATCGGGTGCGGGTCGGTCAGGAAGCCGATCACCTCCGGCGTCAGGCCTTCGGCGTCTTCCGGATTGCGGATGATGCGCGCCGCCGGATCGCGCAGCACGCCAAGCCCGCTCGTCTCGATCGCCGCATGCTTGTTGGCGGCGGCGTCGAACACGTAGTCGCGGCAGCCGAGCAGCGTGAAGTGGTTGTCGGCCAGCCATTTCAGGAACGCGATCGCCTCGCTCAACTCCGAAGGTTCGATCGGCGGCGGGTTGCGCTTCAGTTCCTCCGTGGAGTCGGCCAGCTTCTCCAGCATCGCGCGCCAGTCGCCGACGGCGGCGGCGACATCGGCGAAGACGCGGCGCGCGCCTTCCTCGACCGCCATCAGGCGCGCAGGATCACGTTCGCGCGCGATGGCGATGACGATGACGGATTCACGGCCCTCGACGGACGCCCCGGAGCGCTGGCTTTCCACGATCGGGTGGAAGGCGGCGGCGACGGTCAGGCCCTGCAGCGACAATTCGCCAAGCACGGAATCAAACAGGAACGGCTTGTCGTCGTTGATCGCGACGAGGATCGCCCCGTCATAGCTGAACCCGTCCGCTGCCTGATCGGGCGCGAACACCCGCACCAGCGCTTCCCCCGGCCCGCGCGAGGTCGACAATTCGCGCGCCAGGTTCGACAGCCGCGCCAGGGTTGCAGGCGCGAAGGCGGCGATGTCTTCCGGCGGCGCGGTGTGCAGGAAGGCGCGGGCGAAGGTCGCGGCGGCAGGTCCGCCCGCCTCGCCCGCACGGGCGATGGCCTCGTCACGGACGGCGGTGAAATCGGTCATGCATACTCCTCAGGCGGCCGAAAGGCCCGGCCCGGCCTCTTCACGGCCGGTGATTTGCGGCATGGTTTACCCTAAATCCTCAACCAACCCCTATCGTTACGGCAACGGGACCGTGAAACTTCTCACCTGGAATATCTGGGACATTCCCACCGCCCGGGCGCGCGAACAGCGCCTGCCCCGGATCGCCCGCGCCCTGCGCACCATGGCCGCAGATCCCGCCGGCCCGGACGTGGTGTTGCTGCAGGAGGTCTGGTCGGCCCGGCGGCGGCCTTTGCTGCGCCCGATCTATCCCCATGTGGCCGAGGCGGAGACCTATTGGCGCAACCCGCTGAACTGGCTGGCCGGGCCTGTCGAGGCCCTGCGCGGGCGCTATCTCACCATCGACAGCGGGCTGATGACCCTGTCGAAGCACCCCGTGAAGGAAATCCGCCGCCTCCGCTACAAGGCCGGCCGTTCGCCTGCCAAACGCTCGGCCCTCGCGGCGTTGATCGACAGCCCCGATCTCGGCCCGGTCTGGGTGGTGAACACCCATCTCTGCGCCGCCTACCCGCACACCACCAACACCCCCACCCGGGCCGCCCATCTTCAGGAACTGGGCGCGATCGTCGCCGGCCTCACGGGCGCGCCGGTGATCGCGGGCGGCGATTTCAACGTCGCCCCGCCCTCGGTCGGCCCTCTGCCCGCCTGGAGCCACGACCCGTCGCTCTCCATCGAGGCCGCCCTGCCCGGCTTCACCGAAGCGCCGGAGGCGGCAGGCCTCCTCACCTTCACCGCCACCCACAACCCGTGGGCTGACCCGCGCGAGGGCGACAACCGGCTGGACTATATCTTCGCCGGTCCCGGCCTCGCCGCCTCTGACGCCGCCATCGCGATGACCGAGCGCCATCCGCTCGGCTGGGGCCGGCCCAAGCCGCTCAGCGATCATTTCGGCGTCTTCACGACGGTATCGAAGGCCGCCGTTTGAATTTCATTTGAGTCCAAGTCGATTGGACGCGCGCCGGAAGGCGGCGCAGCCTGCCGCCGCTATGGAGATCTTCGCCGCCAACGGGCTTGCCATCCCCCGCTTCCAGCCGTCGCCTTCGGTGACGGCCTATCCGGGCGAGCGCATCGCATCGCTCAGCGGCTCGACGGGGCAGTCGACCGAAGTGAAGCAGCAGCAGCGCCAGGCAGCCGATGCCTCCACCTTCGTCGCCGCGCAGAACGTACAGCTCGTCAACGGCATCCTGGGCGTCGAAGGCGCCGTTGCAGGCACCAGCATCGACGTGCGGGTCTAGCCGCAGGTCTTGATGAAGTCGCGGAGGATCACCTCCACCTCGTCCGGCTTGTCGCGGAAGGCGCCGTGGCCGGTGCCCGGCACTTCGACATAGACGCCCGCATCGCCTTTGAGGCTGTCGAAGATCTCGCGCGATTTCGCCGGCGGCGTCACCGGATCGCGCTCGCCCGTCAGCACCAGGATCGGCCCCGGCACGCCGGCGAGACCTGCGCGCAAATCCATCTTCCAGATATCGCCTCCGGGCAGGCTGAAATGCCGGTACATGTCCCAGCGATACAGCGTCCCGGCAGCGGCCACGCTGTCGCGCGGGGCGGTGTTGTAGAGCGGCGTGCAGAGCTTCAGGAACGTGCGGATGTCCGCATCGCTGCCGTTGGTCCAGAAGCCGGTGGCGGCGGCCCGCACCTCTTCGCCGCCGATCGCGACGAACCCGTCGATCACCTCGTCCAGCTTCAACGTCGCGGCGGTGGACGAGAACACGAGGCCCCGCGCATGGCCGGGATGGCGGATGCCATAGGACTGCGCGACGAAGCCGCCGAACGACTGGCCGAGCACGATCGGCCGGTCGAGACCCAGCGCATCGGCGAAGGCGGCGATGTCGTCGCCCCACTGGTCGAGGTTCCACAGCGTCGGATCGGAGCCGTTGCCGCCCCGGCTGCGCCCGTTGCCGCGATGGTCGAGATAGATGACCTGCACCACATCGGCGAAGCGATCGAAATACCCGCGCAGCGCCCAGTGATCGAAACCCGGACCGCCATGCAGCACGATCAGCGCCGGGCGTTCACGCGGACCATCGGCGGTGGCCGCGAGGGACGGCCCCGCCACGTCGAAGAAAATCCGCGCGCCGTTGACGGTGACGTACATGGGAGAACTCCGGATGTGAATTCACTGCAGAATGTCATGGTCCGCGCCTTTCGGCACGAATGAACCAATGAAAAGGGGCGCGGCCGCTTTCGCAACCACGCCCCGATCCATACCGGAACCGGCCGTTACGGCTGCGCGAGCAGCGCCTCCATCTCGTCCATGATCTTGTTCATGCGCGCGACCAGCGCGAGGTACGGCTCCGGCGAGGCCATATCGATGCCGGCTTTCTTGTAGAGCTCGTAAGGATAGTCCGAACCGCCGGCGCGCAGCAGGTCGAGGAAGATATCGCGCTGGGCCGGATCGCCGCCTTCGATGCGCTCGGCCAGCAGCGCCGCGCCGGTGATCGAGGTCGCGTACTGATAGACGTAGAAGTTGCGATAGAAGTGCGGGATGTAGGCCCACTCGATGCAGTAGGTCGGGTCGATCTTCATCACCCCTTCCGCCTCGCCGTGATACCTCTTCAGGAGATCGCAGTAGATCTCCGTCATGCGCGCGCCGGACAGCGGCTTGCCGGCTTCCGCCTCTTCGTGGATCTTCAGCTCGAACTCCGCGAACATGGTCTGGCGGAACCAGGTGCCGCGCATCGTCTCCAGCGCCATGCCCAGATAATAGAGCTTCTCCTCTTTCGAGGCGGCGTTCTTCACCATGTAATCCTGGAGAAGCATCTCGTTCATGATCGAGGCGGTCTCGGCCGTGAACGTGGAATAGTCCGACTTCTCGAACGGCTGCGCCTTCGACGCGAGCAATGTGTGGACGCCGTGGCCGGCTTCATGCGCCAGCGTCGACATCGATTCATAGTCGTCGTTGTAGTTCATCAGCAGGAAGGGATGCACGTCATAGGCCGCGCCCATCATGTAGGCGCCCGACGATTTGCCCGGCTGCGGATAGACATGCATCCACGGCTTCTCGAACATCTCCTTGAGATAGCCGAGATATTCATCGCCCAGCAGCGCCAGCGCTTCCAGCGAGAGACGCTTGCCTTCGGCGAGGTCGAACGTCTTGTCGAGCTGAACCAGCGCCGGATAGATGTCGTAATAGCCGAGGTCGTCGGTGATCCCGAGCATCTTCTTGCGCAGCTTGAAATAGCGGTGGAGCGAGGGCAGCGCCGCGTTCACCTGGGTCACCAGCTGACGGTACACCGCCTCCGGCATCGCATCGCCGAACAGCGCCGATTCCAGCGCGTTCTTGTAGTGGCGCGCCTTGGCGTTGAAGACATGGCCCGCCACATGCGCCGAGAGATTGGCGCCGAACGTGCCTTCGAATTCCTTCCACTTGCCCCAGAACGCGTCGAACACCGCCTTGCGGTCGTTGCGGTCCTTTTCCTGGCGGTACTTGGTGTAGGCGGCCTGGTCGATCTTCACCTCTTCGCCCGAGCTGAGCTTCACCGTCGGGAAGGGCAGTTCGGCGGCCGAGAAGATGTCATAGACGTCGCCCGCCTTGCCCTCCACGTCGCCGGCCAGCGCCATCACGGTTTCCGATTCCTCCGACAGCGTGTGCGGCGCGGCGCGCAGCACGTTGTCCAGCATGAAACCGAACACGTCGTTCAGCTTCGCCTGTTCGCTGCGGAACTGGTCGATCTTGTCCTTGCCGGCGGCGAGGATGGTCGGATTGAACCATGAAACGGCGGTGCCGTATTCCACGAACAGCATCTGAGCCTGCTGCTTGCGCTCGGTGTTCGCGGCGATGCCCAGATTTTCATCCGACTTCAGCATCGCATAGGTGAAGAGGCGCAGCGCGTCCTTCTGGAAGGCCGACATACCCTCAAGGCAGGCCAGCAGGCTGGCGCTGTCGGCGACGATCTTGTCCTTGCACGCGGCGAGCGGCGCGACCTCGCCCTTCAGCTTCTCATAGGCCGCATTCCAGTCGGCATCGCTGGCGTAGAGATCGCCGAGATTCCAGACGCCTGCTTCCGCAGACGGCGCGGCGGCGGCCGCCGGCGCGGCGTCCTGGGCGAAGGCCGGCGCGGCGGCGACGGCGGTCAAGGCGGTGGCGGCGATCAGAATGGCGCGAAGATGGCGCAGCATCGGTGGATGTCCCCTTTTGTCGTATCCCCTGCCGGCCATAGACCCGACGCGGGCGGCGCGCGCAATGCGGCGGCCGTCACGACGGCGTGAAACACGGCTGGCTGCGGTTCGCGTTTGCGTTATCGTGACCCCCAATCTGACCTTGGCGTCTCACTTGGGGAAGCATGAGCATGGGCTGGACGCGGCGTCTGATCGTCGGAGCATTGGCGCTCGGCCTTGCCGGCGCAGCCTCGGCGGTCACGCTGAAGCGCGGCAACCAGGGCGAGCCGGATTCGCTCGATCCGCCCAAATACAACCTCATCATCGAACTCAACATCCTGAACGACCTGTTCGACGGGCTGGTGATCACCGATCCCAGGGGCGAGCCGGCGCCGGGCGCGGCCGAAAGCTGGACGGTGTCGGCGGACGGCGCGGTCTACACCTTCGCGCTGCGCGAGGGCCTCAAATGGTCCGACGGCGCGCCGCTGACGGCCGAGGATTTCGCCGCCGGGTTCCGCCGCGCGCTCGACCCCCGAACCGGCGGCCAGCTCGTCGATCTCGCCTATACGGTCAAGAACGCCCGGGCCATCGCCGCCGGCGAGATGCCGCCCGGCCAGCTTGGCGTCCGCGCCATCGATGACCGCACGCTGGAGGTGACGCTGGAAGCCCCCGACGCGGCCTTCATCCGTCTGGTCGCCGGCTATTGCCTCTTCTTCCCCCTTCCGCGCCATCTTTACGACCAGGTTGGCGATGGCTGGGCGAAACCGGGGGTGATGGTCTCCAACGGCGCCTTCACGCTGGCCGAATGGACCCCGCAGGCGCAGGTGCGGCTGGTGAAGAACCCGAACTACTGGAACGCCGCCAACGTCCATCTGGACGAGGTGATCTTCTATCCCACCACCGACGAGGCGGCCGCGCTGAAGCAGTTCCGCGCCGGCGAACTGGATCTCAATCTTGGTTTTCCGGTCGACCAGTACCAGGCCTTGAAGCGGTCGATGCCTGATGAGGTGAATGTGACCCCGGCCTCGGTCATCACCTTCCTCACGCTGAACCAGCGCAACCCGAAATTCGCCGATGCCCGCGTCCGCCGGGCCATCTCGCTCGCCATCGACCGCGAGACCATTGTCGACAGGGTTCTGGGCGTGGGCCAGACCGTCGCCTACAGCGTCATCCCCAGGGTCGTGCCCGGCTTCACGCCCTCGCCCGACAACGATTTCAGCGCCGTTCCCCTCGCCGAACGCCAGAAGGAGGCCCGCGCGCTTCTGGAAGCTGCCGGTTACGGCCCGGCCAACCCGCTGGAGTTCCGCCTCGACCATCGCGCCGGCGACGCCAACAAGAAAGTCGTCGTCGCCATCGCCGCGATGCTGCAGCGGGTCGGGGTGAAGGTGAACCTTCAGGCCAATGAAGTGAAGGTTCACTACGCCCGCCTGCGCGAAGGCGATTTCGAGGCCGCAGACGGCGGCTGGCAGGGAACGCCCGATCCCACCTTCTTCGCGCTCCTGCTGCAGACCGGCTCCGACAGCAATTACAGCGGCTGGTCGAACGCCGATTTCGATCGCCTGACCCGCGCCGCCGCCATCGAGATCGACCCGGTGAAGCGCATGGAGATGTTCGCAGAGGCCGACCGCATCGCCATCGCCGACACGGCCCTGGTGCCGCTCTTCAACACGGCCCACCGCGCGCTGGTGCAAACATGGGTGAAGGGCTTTGAAGGCAATCCGACCAACACGCATCGCAGCGCGGATCTGAGGATCGAGAAGTGACGTCAATGATGAGGCATCTTGTCGCCGCCCTGGCGCTCGCCGTCATGCTCGCCGTCCCGGCGGCCGGGAAGGAACTCCATCGCGGCAATCTCGCGGAACCCGACACGCTGGACCCCGCCAAGTGGTTCACGACGTACGAATCCGAAATCCTGCGCGACCTCTTCAACGGATTGCTGCAGGTGGACAGCGCGGGCAATGAAATCCCCGGCGCGGCGGAAAGCTGGACCATTTCCGACGACGGCATGACGCTGACCTTCAAGCTGCGCGCGGACGGCAAATGGTCGGACGGAAAGTCCGTGACGGCCGACGATTTCGTGCTTGGGTTCCGCCGCGCCTTCGACCCCAAGACCATCTCGGCCTATGCAAATTTCGGCTATGTCATCCTGAACGCGCGGGAAGTCGTCGAAGGCAAGGTGCCGGTCGATCAGCTGGGCGTGCGCGCGATCGACCCGCTGACCTTCGAGGTCAAACTGCACGAGCCGAGCCAGACGATCCTGTGGCTGTTCGCCGGCTATCCCTGTTTCTTCCCGACCCCGGCGCATGCCCTTGCCGCGTATGGCGAGGCATGGGTGCAGCCCGGCAGGATGGTGTCCAACGGTCCCTACAAACTGGAAGCCTGGGTGCCGCAGGACCGCATCACGCTGGCGAAGAACGAAAACTATTTCGACGCCGCCAGCGTGAAGATCGACAAGGTCTTCTACTATCCCACCGACGACGACGCGGCGGCGGTGAAGCGCTTCCGCGCCGGTGAGCTGGGTCTCAACCCCCGCTTCCCGCCCAGCATGTTCGAAATGCTCAAGCGCGACATGCCGTCCGAAACGCGCACGGACCCGGCCTCGTGGATGGGCTATCTGGTGTTCAACCATGCCGATCCGAAATTCGCCGATGCCCGCGTGCGCAGGGCGCTGTCGCTGGGGATCGACCGCGAAACCATCGTGAAGCGCGTGCTCAACAATGGCGAGCTGGCGGCATGGGGCGTGGCGCCGCCGGGCATGCGCGATTTCGTCTCGTCGGGCGCGGGCGATTTCTCGGCCATGCCCATGGCGGAGCGCCAGGCAGAGGCGCGCCGGTTATTGGCCGAGGCGGGCTATGGCTCCGGCAATCCGCTGACCTTCACCCTCATGCACCGCATCGGCGAGGCCAACAAACGCGCAGCTTTGGCCATCGTGGACATGTGGCGGGCCATCGGCGTGAACGCACGGATCGAAGCGAACGAGGTGAAGATCCACTACGCCAAGCTGCGCGAGAAGCAGTTCGAGGTGGCCGACGCCGGATTCTCCGCGCCGCCCGACGCCGAGTATTTCATCTATCTGCTGAAGAGCGAGTCGGAGGTGAATTTCGGCGGCTGGTCGAACGCCGAGTATGACCGCCTCGCCAATGAGGGCAATCGCGAGCGCGATCTCAAAAAGCGTGGCGAACTCTACGCCGCAGCCGAAAAGATCGCGATCGACGACACCGCACTGGCGCCTGTCTATATCCCCGTCAATCGCGCCCTCGTTCAGAACTGGGTCACGGGCTACAGCCCCAACCCGATCGGCTATCACCCCTCGCGCTGGCTGGACGTGACGCGCTAGACGCCGCGAAGCCTAGCCGCCGACCGGCCCGCCGCCCTCGCGCGTGATCGCGACGACGGAGGGGCGCGCCGGCATGGCGCTGTCCGCCGGGGCCGGCCACCGGCTGACGGGAAAGTCGAACGAAGCGCCCTTCTCGTGCCCGGGATGCTGGATCGACACGAACAGCGTTGTCCCGTCCGGCGTGAAGCATGGACCTGTCATCTCGCTGCCGCGCGGGCACGAGAAGAAGTGCCGGGTCACGGCCCGCTCAGGCCCTGTGATGGCGCAGGCCCACAGACCGTCCGCCGCCTTGATGCCCTTGCCGCCATCGGTCGCGATCCACAGCCGCCCGCTCGGGTCGAACACCAGATTGTCCGGCTGGACCAGCGCGCCCGCCCGGGTCACGCCGTCCGCATAGACGCCCTTGCCCTCGGCCTCGCCATCGATTTCGCCCGCCAGAAACAGGATGTCCCAGGCGAAGGTTTCCGCCGTGTGGTCACGCGCCCCGTCTTCGCCGGGCGGCAGTATCTCCACGATATGCCCATAGGGATTGGGGGCGCGCGGCGCCGCCGGCACGGCTGCCGTGCGCTCGGTGCCGCCCGTCATCGCGACATAGGTGCGCCCCGTGACCGGATCGGTCTCGATATCCTCAGGGCGGTCGGTTTCGGTCGCGCCCAGAAGGCGGGCGGCGCGGCGCGCATCGATCACCACATCCCCCTGGTCGTCGAAGCCGTTTTCCGCCGTCAACGGCCCTTCGCCATGGACGAGCCGCAGCCAGACGCCCGTGCCGTCATCGTGGAAGCGCGCGGCATAGAGCGTGCCTTCATCCAGAATATCGGTATTCGCCGCCGGATCGCCCGCCACATACGGTCGCGCCGACACGAATTTGTAGACATGCTCCAGCGATTGGTCGTCGCCCATATACACCGTCACCGGCACGCCGTTTTCGGCCACCACCGTCGCGCCTTCATGGCGGAAACGGCCAAGCGCCGTGCGCTTCTTCGGCGTTCCGGCAGGATCGTAAGGATCGACCTCGATCACCCAGCCAAAGCGGTTGAACTCGTGCGGTACGGCGTTCATGTCGAAACGCCTGTCGGCGCGATGCCATGACGCCGTCTGCTTCACGTCGAACGACGCCGCGCTCATCGTCTCGCGCGGATGAGTCGCTTCCAGCGCCTCGCGGTCGCAGATGAAATAGCCCTGCACGTTCTCCTCGCCCGACAGGATCGTGCCCCAGGGCGTCACCCCGCCCGCGCAATTGTGGAACGTGCCCAGCGTCGTCATGCCGTCGGGATCGGCCTCTGTGCGCAGCCGCTTGTGGCCGCGAGCCGGGCCGTGCATGGCGAACGGTGTCGTTGCGTGGAAGCGCCGGGCATAGCGGCTGTCCGGCACCACCTGCCAGGCATCGCCGGCGCGCCGGACCTCGATCACCGAATGCCCGACCGAGGCCTGTTCCACCGCGATCTGTTCGATGCTGGCCCCGGCTTTCGCGGCGTCGGAATCCGGAAAGCCGGCGAACATCAGATGCGGCAGCGAGTACTCGTTGTTGACGCATAGCAGGCCGTGCCCGCTTTCGCCGCTGGCCAGATGCGCCGCCTTGTCTGCAGCGCCGTCCTTCAGCGGCAGATAGCCGATGAAATCGCAGTTGAAGCCGAATTGCGCCGACTGCGCGGTTGCGCTCTGCGCCATCGCATCGAAGGCAGGTGCGCCGGGAAGAACCGGGTCGCCCCACGAGATCAGGATGTCGGCGCGGTGCCCCGCCGCAACGTGATGCGTCGGCTCATCCTGCGGATAGAACGGCAGTTCCTCAAAGCCGGGCGCGGCGGCGCGGGCCGGCGTGACGGCGAGACGGCCGAGCGGCGTTGCGGCCAGAACGGCGGCGGCGGCCCCGCCTTTCAGCAGGGCGCGGCGCGACAGAAAACGATCGGCGAGGTCGGAAAAGCGTGCGTTGTTTGTCATGGCGGCGGCCACTATCGCCCGGACGTGACGTTGGCGTGAAGCCTCAACCCGGCGGCGGCTGTGGACCGTTTTCGGGTTTCAGCCGGACCGCCTCGCAGTCGAGCTGCGTCGTCAGCCCGTCTGCGGCCGAGGGCCGATGCAGCGATACCGGCCCCGCATAGATGAAACCGCCATCGCGGATATAGCCGGCGACGGCGGCGCGCTGTTCCATTTCCACCGCGAGGCATCCGTCGGAGGTGCCGACATCGCCATTACCGGGATCGGGCGTCATATAGCGCGCCTGATGCATCACCAGAGCGCGCCAGAACGCGCAGCTATTGGTGCGGTCCAGCCCGTGCAGACGCACCGATCCGGGCACGAAGCCGTCTTCGTACTGGTTGGCCGCCACATAGGCGCCGACCGCGCTCTGGTTGGAATCGAGCAGGTTCGAGGCGGCAGCGACGCCGCCATGGGTCGCGAGCCGCCCGGGCAGAGGCGTCATCGGCCCCGCCGCATCGGAGTTGCGGCCATGCGCCACCCGGAACGCCGTCACGCCGCCTGACCTCAGATCGATCATGAACCAGCGCGGCCGATTGGCCGGAATGCGGAAATCGACGACGCTCATCGTGTCGCGCCGGATCGGCGACACGGCGGATTCGATGCGCCGGCCCGGCAGATCGAAGATGCGCGTCTCCGCACGCACCGTGCCGTAGTGCCGGGCATAGGACGCGAGCGCCTCGCCCAGCAAAGCCGGATCGATCAGACCGGCCGGGTCCATGCGCACGCCATCGACGGTCAACGCCGCAGCGTTCACGACCGGCGGTGGCGGCGGCGGCGTGCTGGCGCAACCCGCAAGGGCCAGGGCAGCGGCGAACAGGAGCGCCCTCACGAGCGGCCTCCGAGACCGGCGGTCTGGCGCAGGCCCGCAGGCTTGGCCGATGGCACCGGCGTTTCACCGGGCGCGACATCGGGCACCAGCGGCGCAGCAGCGACCTGCGGCACGGCATCGTCATGGACGTGATCGGGCTTCGCCGCCGGCACCGGCACATCGGCCATGGCGGCCGCCGCCGGCTGGGCAGCCGGGCGGTTCGCCATCGCGACGAGACGCGGCGCATTGCGGCGCGCGAGCAGCGCGATGGCGGCCTGCCGCGCTTCGCCGTCGATCGCGTCGGAATCGAGCGCCGGCTTCAGTTTCGGGATCGGTGCATCGAGGGCCGCCGCAACCTCGATCGCCGCGTCCAGCTTCGGCTTGGCGAGCGGCACCGGCGCATTGAAATCCGCGCGCTGCGCCTTCGCAGGTTTCGGTTCATCCTTCAGCGCCGCCATCACGACGGGCGCGGGCTGCGGCTTCTGCTGCTGGGCCGGGGCCGCTGGGGCCGGCGCGGGTTCAGCGTTCGCAACCAGCACCGGCGCAGGCTGGCGCGGCGCCGGAGCCGGTGTCGCCTTCGCCATCAGCGGCGCGTTGGGGCAGGAATTGCCGCAGGCCGTGTTGCAGTCTGCTGCCGTCGTGGCCGAAGGATCGTGCAGACGGGCCGGACCGGCATACAGAAACCCGCCGTCGGCGATCACGTCATAGACGCGCGTCATGTCGCCCTTGGTCACCACGAAACAGCCGCACGAGCGGCCGAAGCGGCCATTTTCGGGATCGAAATACGACGCGGTGTGAAAGACGATCAGGCGGCGATAGGCGCTGGCATTGGTGCGGTCGAGACCTTCCAGCTTCAGGGCGGGGCCGTGCGTGCCGCTGCGATAGCGTTCAAGCCCGCGATAGGCGCCGACCGACGACATGCCCGAGGTTTCGGCATCGCTGAACCGCACCGCGAGTTTTGAGTGGCCGGGGTCCGAACCGCGCCCGTGGGCGACATAATGCGCCTCCACCGTACCGGTGCGGATATTGGCGATATAGAGCCGCTTGGCCGTCGAGGGCAGCGCATAGTCGACAATGACGATTTCATCGCCCTTGAAGGGGCGCCGTGCGGCGTGCCGGGCATAGGCGCTCAGCGCCTCGGTCTCCAGCTGATCGTCGATGAGATTCTGCGGATCGAACTTCGCGCCGTTCAGCGACGTGGCGGCGACGGCCGTGGGCGCAATAACGCTGAGGGCGAGCGCCAGGATGGCGCCCGCAGCAAGGACCGCTCGCTTCATGGGGCGCATGAAGCGCGAGGCCGCCGCGTGAATCAACCCGCCGCCCCCATGGCCCGGATTACATCGGGTTTAGCCGTCGGCACCGGCGTCTGGCCGGGTAACGGGTCGGGGATGCGGATGCCGCCGGGGGCCGTCATCGGCGGCTGCGGCGGCGCGACGACGCCGGGCACCGAGCCGGTGGTGTCGACGCCGGGCTTGGGTTTGCAGCGATCCTGATCGCCGCAATAGGGGTTGCATTCGCGCGTCTGGTTCAGCGTGCTTTTGTCGAACATCGACACCGGACCGGCATACATGAAGCCGCCCTCCATCAGCACGTTGACGGCCTTGGGCAGTTCGGCGCTGTCCATCATGAAACAGCCGCAGGACCAGCCGAAAATATTGCGCTCCTTGTCGAAGAAGCGCTCGTCGGCGTGAAAGACGATGGTGCGCTCCAGAACCCGGCTGTTGGTGGCGTCGAGACCCTGCAGGCGCAGCGCCAGGCCCCATTTCGGGCTTTGATACTGCTGGCCGCCGACATAGGCGCCGACCGACGAGGTGCCCGACCCGATCAGGTTGGTGAAGCGTTTGGCCAGAAACGAGCGCTCGTTCAGCGCCGAGCCGCGCCCGTGGCTGACGTGATAGGCCTCTACCGCGCCGGTCTTCCAGTCGATGATGTAGAGGCGTTTCTCGTAAGCGGGCTTCGAGAAGTCGACGACCATGATCTTGTCGGTGCGCAGCCAGCGCGTCGTGAAGGGAATGGCGACGCCACCCTCGGTATAGGCGACGGTCTGGCCGACCTGCATCTTCTTGTAGTGCGCCTTGTAGGAGGCCAGCGCCTCGTTCAGCAGCGCCCGGTCGATCATGCAGGTGGGATCGAGACCCTGAAGCGGCTGGCAGGTCGCGGGCGGTTCCGGCGCCGTGGCGCACGCCGCCGCCGCGAGGCAGGCGAACGCCGCCGCGAAAGCACGAAAACGTAAGCGCAGGCGACGCAGGCGCATGGAAAGGGGCATAGGGCGATGGTTGATAAGTGTTAACGCCATAGGTCCACAGCGGCAGTTAACAAAGTCCGAATAGCTTAGCCCCCCAGCTTGACGCAAGGTCGCAGCCGGACCACAGAACCTGACCATGTCCGACCCGCGTCTGCCTTTCCTGAAAGACCTGGAACGCAAGGCCCTGTGGCTGTCGGCCTGGACCATCCACAACGCCAATCACCTGCGCGACGACGACGCCGAAGTGAAGGTCGGCGGCCATCAGGCCTCCAGCGCCTCGATGGCGACCATCCTGACCGCCCTCTATTTCGCCGTCCTGAAGCCGGAAGACCGGGTGGCGGTGAAGCCCCATGCCGGGCCGGTGTTTCACGCCATCCAGTATCTGATGGGTCAGCAGACGCTGGAGAAACTCAAGAATTTCCGGGGTTACAAAGGCGTCCAGTCCTACCCCTCGCGCACCAAGGACGGCGACGACGTCGATTTCTCGACGGGTTCCGTAGGCCTGGGCGTGGCGCAGACCCTCTTCGCCAGCCTCGTGCAGGACTATGTCCACGCCCATGGCTGGGCGAAGGACAAGCCCGCCGGCCGCATGGTGTCGCTGATCGGCGATGCCGAGATGGACGAGGGCAATATCTTCGAGGCCCTCCTGGAGGGCTGGAAGCACGGCGTCCGCAATGTCTGGTGGGTGGTCGACTATAACCGCCAGTCGCTGGACGCGGTGATCCGCGAGGGGTTGTGGGAGCGCTTCGAAAGCCTCTTCCGCAATTTCGGCTGGGACGTCGTCATCCTGAAATATGGCAGCCTGCAACAGGCCGCCTTCACTGAGCCCGGCGGCGACAGGCTGAAGGCTTGGATCGATAGCTGCCCCAACCAGCTCTATTCCGCGCTCACCTATCAGGGCGGCGCGGCCTGGCGGAAACGCCTGACCGACGATCTGGGGGATCAGGGCGATGTCTCCAGACTGATCGAGGCGCGCACCGACGCCGAGCTTGCGGCGTTGATGGGCAATCTGGGCGGCCACGACCTGCCCGAACTGCTGAAGGCCTTCGAGGGCGTCGATCACGACCGGCCGGTCTGCTTCATCGCCTACACGATCAAAGGCTCAGGCCTTCCCTTCGCCGGTCACAAGGACAACCACGCCGGGTTGATGACGCCGACGCAGATGGAAGCGTTCCGCGCTTCCATGAAGGTGCGCGAGGGCCATGAATGGGAACCGTTCGAGGGCCTGGCGCTCACGGAGCAGGCCCTAGCCGCCTATCTGAAGGACGTGCCGTTCTTCGCCAAGGGCCGCCGCCGCTACACCGCGCCCGCCATCGAAGTGCCGGCTCAGCTCACCTATCGCGCGGCGAAGGACATGAGCACCCAGCAGGCTTTCGGCCTCATCCTCGATGAACTGGGCAAGGGCCACAGCGCGCTCAGCCGGCGCATCGTCACCACTTCGCCGGACGTGACGGTCTCCACCAATCTGGGGCCGTGGGTGAACCGGCGCGGCCTCTTCGCGCGCGATGAACTCGCCGATCTCTTCAAGTCGGAACGCATTCCCTCGACCTTCAACTGGCACTTCTCGAAAGACGGCCAGCACATGGAGCTGGGCATCGCGGAGATGAACCTCTTCCTGATGCTCTCGGCGCTCGGCCTCTCGCATTCGCTGTTCGGCGAGCGGCTGCTGCCCGTCGGCACGCTCTACGATCCCTTCATCGTGCGCGGCGGCGATGCGCTGAACTATGCCTGCTATCAGGACGCGCGCTTTCTTCTGGCGGCGACGCCATCGGGCGTGACGCTGGCTCCCGAAGGCGGCGCGCACCAGTCGATCTCGACGCCGCTGATCGGCATGGCGCAGGACGGTCTTTGCTATTTCGAGCCGTCCTTCGCCGACGAACTCGCCGTCATGATGCGTTTCGCCTTCGACTACATGCAGCGCGAGGCCGACAAGGACGAAGCCGGCCCCGACACCCACACCTGGCTGCGCGACGAGACAGGGGGCAGCGTCTATCTGCGCCTCACCACGCGGCCGCTGGAACAGCCCATCCGCGAGATGGCGCCGGAACTGGCGAAAGCCATCATCGACGGCGCCTACTGGCTGCGCCCGCCCGGCCCCAATTGCGAGATGGTCATCGCCTTCTGCGGCGCGCTGGCGCCCGAGGCGATGGCCGCCGCCGGGATGATCGGCGGGCGGATGCGCGATATCGGCGTCCTCGCCGTCACCTCGTCCGATCGCCTCAACGCCGGCTGGACCTCGGCCGCCCGCGCCCGCGAGCGCGGCACGATTGAGGCGCGCAGCCATGTCGACCGCCTGTTCGCGGACCTGCCCCGTCACTGCGGCATCGTCACCGTCATCGACGGCCATCCCGCCACGCTCGCCTGGCTGGGCGCGGTCGCCGGGCACCGCACCCGCTCGCTGGGCGTCGAGCATTTCGGCCAGACCGGATCGATCGCGGAACTCTACGCCCATTACGGCATCGATGCCGAAGGCATAGCGCGGGCCGCACGGGGTCTGACGCGTTAACCGCGTCTAAGTTTACCGATAACCCCGCGTTAAAGCCGTTCTCCTAGTTTCACGTACTGGAATTGGGGGCGGTATGTCGATCAACAAGCAGCGCGACGCGCAGCAGATGGAGAAACTTGCGGCGACGCCTTCCAACTGGCGTATCCTCAACCTCAACCGCGCCACCCGCATGCTGCGCCAGGTGCACGGCAACGATGTCGGCACGTTCTTCCGCAACAAGCGCCTCGCGACCTCGATCATCATCAAGCACACGCTGCGCGACCACGAACGCCAGATGTTCGAGGACGCTCCCATCGTCGCGACCAAGGTACTGGTGCCGCTGGACGAGAACTCGCTGGCGACGGGCGCCGTCTCGTTCTTCGTGGGCGAGCGCGCCTATCCCTCGATCATGCGTCAGTCGTTCGGCGTCAACACGCTGGGCGGCGCATCCGGCGCCGACAAGGACGCGCTCATCCTCGCCAAGCTGAACGAGACGCCCTCGCTCGAGCTTTTTCTCCTGCGCGAGCTGCTGGGCAGCGACGAATTCGCCATCCCGAAGGACTATTTCCAGGTCTCGCTCATCGAAGACAGCGCGATCAAATCCTACATCACGCGCGAACTGACCCCGCTGATCCGCATCGCGATCGAGAGCGCGAACGCGGCCAAGGTGAACAGATTCGTCGATTCCATTTTCGGCGCCGAGATCGGCTCGCAGGCGGCGGACTTCTTCCAGTCGCTGGGCCTCGCCCAGAATCGCTGGTCGACCGTCGTCTTCGCCTGGAAGGCGGCTCTCTTCTACGAAACGCAGTTCGCGAGCACCCAGCGCCGCTTCGAGGCGATGCTGGAAGACCTGAAGACGCTCAAGACCTACGGCCACAACGAGCTTTACCCGCGCTCGTTCGTGGAGAGCCATCTGAGCAATCTGAAGGCGTTCGCCGAGCGCGCCTTCCAGCAGAGCCTCGACAGCGCGCTCGCCTTCAACTCCGCCCGCCGCGCCTCGATCATCGAGAGCGGCCGGATCAACGAGCTGAAGACCTATCTGGAGGAGCTGCCCGAGGCCGTGAACGGCTTCGGCGGGTTCGCGGCGCTCATCGACCACGTTCTGTCCTACTGGACCTACCGCACACGCGGCCTCGACCATCAGCGCCTGCCGGCCGAAATCTTCTGCACCGTCGCGGCGGACATCTGCCAGATGGAAAGCCAGTTCAAGCTGGGCGGCGACGACGATCTTCTGAAGTTCGGGTGATCAGCGCCGCCGCGAAAACCGCCTCAGAACAGATGCAGGCTTGAGCCGATCAGCGCGACCGGCCAGCGGCCGCGCTCGAACAGACGGTATTTCAGCGCAAACGGATGATCGTCCTCCGCGCGGCCGGCGAGCAGCAGTAACGCCGCGTTGTGACACGCCTGCACGCCGGCGCCCGCCGCCGCGTTCACCAGCTCCATATCGTCGAGACCCCAGACGCGCGTCGCGTTGAGCGCCGCCTCGCCGATCGCCGGTCCCAGCTCCGCCGCCACATGGGTCAGCACCACCGTCACCGCGTCCTCGCCGTGCAGGTCGATGGCGTCTTGGGTCAACGCGGCGCGGAGCTGCTCTTCGGTCTCGAAAGCCGGGTCGTCGACGCCGGTGCTCTCGGCGGCCTCGGAGGCCTCGCTCCAGTCGCGCAGCACGACGGGGCTGGCGTCGGGAAAGCCGAGCGCGTCCAGCCAGGCCTGCGCTTCGGTCTTCAGCGGCCCGCGCAGAGGCTGGCCCACCGCCGAAAACCAGAACGGCCCCGCCGCCGCCGCCACGAAGCGCGGGATCAGCTGCAGCGCAGCCAACTCGTCGCCTTCACCGGCCTCGTCCTCGTCATCCCAGTCGTCGTCGCTCATGGAGGGCCTTTTGCCAAAAAAAGAGGCGTCCGTCCCGAAGGACGGACGCCATGCGCTGTAAGCGCAAGCGCCGGGAGGGGATAAACCGGCGCGGCGAAGAGGGGAAAACCCGCTAGCGGGGGGCAACGCAGGTCCAACCGCCCCTCTTCACGGGTTGAATATAGGCGCGAATGCCACAGCGCGCAATATTCGACGGTTAAAATCGGGCTATTGTCGCAAAGTTGATCATTGTTGCAGATGTGACACTCGACTGTCACAATTCTTGCTTGGGCTGGCCCGGAAGGACTGACCGCGTCAAACCGGGCCAAAACCGGGCCTAGCCCGGCCCAGATCCTGCGCCGTCAGGTCGAAGCACCGCTTCGCCAGCGCCACAAGCTGATCCACCTCGTCTTTGGTGATGGTCAGCGGCGGCGAACACACCATCGTGTCGCGGATCGCCCGCATCACCAGCCCTTCACGGAAGCAGTGGTTCCGGCAGATCGTCCCCACATCGCCCGGATCGGGGAAGAAGCGCCGCTCGGCCTTGTCGTCCACCAGCTCGATCGCGCACAGCAGGCCGACGCCGCGCACCTGACCCACCAGCGGGTGATCGCCCAGCGCCTCGCGGAACTTCGCCTGGAAATACGGGCCGATATCGTCGCCCACCCGCTCGACCAGGCGGTCGCGCTGCATGATCTCGAGATTCTTCAGCGCCACCGCGCAGGCGACCGGGTGCCCGCTATAGGTATAGCCATGCACCATCTCCTCGTTCGCGTTGGCGATGGCGTCGCCGACGCGCGGTCCCAGCGCCACCGCCGAGATCGGCTGGTAGCCGGAGGAGAGGCCCTTCGCCATCGTCATGATGTCGGGCTGGATGTCGTAGGTGTGCGAGCCGAACCATTTGCCGGTGCGCCCGAAGCCGGTGATGACCTCATCCACATGCAGAAGGATGTCGTACTTCCGGCAGACTTTCTGGATCGCCGCCCAATAGGTGCGCGGCGGGACGATGAGGCCGCCCGCGCCGTGGATCGGCTCGGCCGAGAACGACCCGATATTGTCGGCGCCGATTTCCAGGATGCGCTCTTCCAGCTTGCTCGCGATCAGCTCGCCGAATTCGTCCTCGCCGATATCGCCATAACCGGCCGATTTCGCGCCATACCAATAGCAGGTCGGCACCTTCTCGAAGCCCGGCAGCGGCAGGTCGAACTGCGGATGCATGGGCGTCAGGCCCGACAGCGAAGCCGCCGCCATCGTCACGCCGTGATAGGCCATCTCGCGGCTGAGATGGATTTTCTTCTGCGGCTTGCCCTTGAGGTTCCAGTAATAGCGGATGAGCTTCAGCGCGGTGTCGTTCGCTTCCGAACCGGAATTGGCGAACAGCACGCGGCTCATTCCATCGGGCAGCACCTCGGCCAGCTTCGCCGCCAGCTCGATGGTCGGCGGCGTCGAGGTTTTGAAGAACGAGTTGTAATAGGGCAGTTCGCGCAGCGCCTTCGCGCCGGCCTCCGCCAGCTCATCATTGCCGTAACCGAGCTGCACGCACCACAGCCCCGCCATCCCGTCGATGAGCTTCTTGCCCTCGCTGTCGGTCAGCCAGATGCCATTGGCCGAGGTGATGACGCGCACCCCTTCCTTGTTGAGGGCGGCGGTGTCGGAAAAGGGATGGATGTGATGCGCGGCGTCGAGTTCCTGCCAGTGGCGGGTCTGGTTATGCACGGTCATGAGAAGGCTTTCGGAAAGATAGAGATGGGAAGGGATTCAGGCGCGCGCGATCAACGCGGCGGGTTGAAGCCGATCCGGGCGCAGAGAATGAGCATCGCGCTCTTATCCGTCATAGTGACGCAGACCCTAGCAGCGCCCTTGCGCCGCCTCAATCGCCGGCAAGTATGCAGGCATACAGGAGCCGCCCATGCGCCGCATCACCCTCGCTGCCCTCGCCTGCGCGTCCGTCGCTTTCGCCATGCCCGGCGATCTGCCGTGGGAGCCGTTCGCCTGCGATGCCGGCAAAACCCTGGACGTCAAATATCTGTCGGACGGCCTCGCCATCGGCGTGCGCCTGAACGCCGACGATGCCTCGACGCTGACCCTCGTGCCGGCCGATGAAGACAAGCAGGCCGGCTTCAAGGACGGCGACTACAGGGGCGAAGGCGACACGCTGCTGGTGTTGAAATACCCGGCCGTCACGCTCACCGGCGCCGGCGTTACCGGCGCGCCTTACGAGAACTGCAAACCCATCGCGCCGCCACCGGCGGGCTGAAGGCCCGATCGTACTACGTCCGGCGCGGCAGCTTCACGCCGAGACTTTTCCGCGCCTTGTCGATCTCCGAGGCGAACGGCGCGTTACCGAGCAATTCGCCCTTCGCCAGCGCTTCGGCGCGTGCCGGCATCAGCTCCGCCAAACGCGGAAAGGCGGCGAAGGCTTCCGCGATGAACGACCGCCCCTCGCGCTCCTCGATCTCCAGCGTCCAGGGATAGTTGCGGTCCATGCAGAAGAGCGCGCCCTCATCGATCCGGTAGAGCGACGGCGCGATCCGCCGGAACGCCGTCTCGATCGTGTCGCCGTCGAACGAACCCATCAGCCGAGCGCGAAACGCACCGCTGCGCCCACCATCGCCGGATCGCGCATGGTGAGATTATGCCCGAGGCCATCCGCCTCCAGCAGCTTCGCGCCAGGCCATGCCCTGGCCAGCTCGCGCGCCCCTTCGATGGGCGTCATCTCGTCGTCTGCGGAATGGATGATGAGCAACGGTTCCTGGCGCTTGGCGCCCTTCAGGCCCAGATCCATCTGGTCCATCGTCGAGCCGGCAGCACGCAGCCTTGCGATCGTCTCCTCGATCTCGTCGGCGTCCAGACCATAGCGCCCGCCCAGCCGCCGGAACTGATCGATCTGTCGGAGCGGCGGCGCGAACAGGACAACCGCCTTCACCTTCAACCCACCTTCCAGCGCCAGCACTGTGGAGGGCGAACCGAACGAGTGCGCGATCACCGCCTCGAACGGGCCTTCCTTGGCCTCCAGCGCCAGGATCGCCGCCGCCGCATCCTCCGCTGTCAGTTTCTCGCCATCCGAAAACCCGTGCGCCGGTAAATCCATCGCCACGACACGCGCCCCTGCGCGGTCCAGCGCCAGCGCGATGTCAGACATGTCGCGTGCCGAGCCGTCCCAGCCATGGACCAGCAGCACCGTGGGGCCGAAGCCTTCCGCCGTGTAGGCGACCTTGCCCGTCGGCGCAGTGACGTAGTCGCCGTCGAAATGCCGGTGCGGACGGTTCACGCGGCGCGGGCGGCCGAGCTGCGCCAGCACGGCCTCGATCTTCTCATTGTCCATTTTTCTTATCGCTCAGGCAGAGGGATGAATTCGGTTTCGCCCGGCACGGTGCCGAAAGCCTGCGCCAGCCATTCGGCCTTGGCCTGCTCGATGCGCTCTTTCGACGAGGAGACGAAATTCCACCACATATGGCGCGGCCCATCCATCGGTGCGCCGCCCAGCAGCATCGTCTTCGCCCCTTCCGGCCCTGCGGTCAGCTTCACCGCCCGGCCCGGCTTGAACACGGCGAGTTCGCCCGCCTCGATGGTCTGGTCCTCGGTCGCCACCGCGCCTTCGGCGACATAGATCGCCCGTTCCTCATGCTCGGCGGGCAGCGTCATCGCCGCGCCGGCGCCGAACACCGCCGCGACATACAGCGTGTCGGCATAGACCTTCACCGGACTTTCCCGTCCGAACGATTTGCCGGCGATCAGCTTGAAGGCGACCCCGCCCTCGTCCCATTCCGGCAGCGAGGCGGAGGGGTGATGATGAAAGGTCGGGTCGACCTCCTCATCCGCCTGCGGCAGCCCGACCCAGGACTGCAGCCCGTGCAGCGAGAACCCGCTTGCGCGCTTTTCATCCGAAGTCCGCTCCGAATGCACGATGCCCTTGCCGGCCGTCATCCAGTTGACGTCGCCGGGGCGGATCGGCTGCACGAATCCGAGCGAATCCCGGTGCAGGATTTCGCCCTCGAACAGATAGGTGACGGTCGCGAGTCCGATATGCGGATGCGGGCGCACATCCATGCCCGTGCCGGGATGGAAGGTCACCGGCCCGATATGATCCAGGAACACGAACGGCCCGACGCTGCGCTGCTCGATGGCCGGCAGGATGCGGCGGACGGTCAGGCCGTCGCCGAGGTCGCGGGTCTTGGGGCGGATCAGGTGGGCGATGGCGCTCATGGGTACACTTGATGCGGGTTGTCTTGGGGTGAAGGATAGGCGGCGAAACCCGCCTTTGTCGAACCACCATGAGCGCACCGCCGAAGACCGTTCTGGCTGCGACCGCCGAAGAAGAGGCGGCGATCCGTGAAGCCGTGCGCACTGCCGATCCGCAGACCCTCGCCAGGGGCCGCGAGATCGCCGGCGAGAAGCACATCGACGATCTCGTCGATCTCCTGATCGACCCGTCCGTCTCCGAGGCGATCTACGATTTGCCCCGCCCCATCGACCACGATCACGTCGCCGCGTGGGTCGCCGACTATGCCGCGCGGCGCGAACGGGGCGAGGGCCTGCTCATCGTCGTGCCCGACTGGGGCAATGGCGTCGTCTCGTACTCGCAGATCACCGTCTGGCCGGACCGCGCCTCCGCCGAACTCGCCGGCGCCGTGCGCGCCGACATGCAGGGCGCTGGCGGCGGCGGCGAAGGCGCGATGCGCGTCTTCGACTGGATGTTCACCGCGCTGAAGGTGAGGCTCATCTGCCTCACCGCCGCGATGGACAATGAACGCTCCATCCGCCTCATCGACCGCGCGGGGTTTCAGCGCATGGGCACGCGCGACGCCCTGCGCCCCGACAAGTCGATCCGCAAATCCCACTACTGGGAATTGTCGCGCGAAGTCTGGGAACGTCTGAAACGCGGCGGCTAACCCCATCCCTCATGGCCGCCTCAAGGGCGGCCATGAGGATGTTGGACTACAGCTTCAGCAGCTGCTTGCCGAAATTCTTGCCCTCGAACAGGCGGCGCAGCGTGGTGGGGATGTTCTCGAACCCCTCCTGCACGTCCTCGATGGACTTGACCTTCCCCTCGGCCATCCACTTGCCCAGCGCCGCCGCCGCCTCGCCGAAGCGGGCTGCGTAATCGAGCACGATGAAGCCTTCCATGCGCGCCCGCATGACGGTGAGCTGCATATAGTTCTTCAGCCCCTGGATTTCGGCCGCGCTCGCCGCATTGTATGACGAGATGCCGCCGCACAGGATCACGCGCGCCTTCAGCGCCAGATTGGCCAGCGCCGCATCCAGAATCTCGCCGCCGACATTCTCGAACACGATATTGACGCCCTTGGGCGCCAGTTCCTTGATCCGTTTCGCCACCGGCTCCGATTTGTAGTCGATGCAGTGATCGAACCCGGCGGTCTCGACCACCCAGTCGCACTTCGTCTTGCCGCCCGCGATACCGATGGCCGTGCAGCCCATCGCCTTGGCGATCTGTCCGACCACCGAACCCGTCGCGCCCGCCGCGCCCGACACCAGCACCACATCGCCGGCCTTGGGCTGGCCGATATCGAGAAGGCCGAAATAGGCCGTGATGCCCGTCGTGCCGAAAAGGCCGAGCGCCAGCTCCGGCGAGAGGCCCGGATGCAGCGGCACGGTCGGCCACCAGCCCTTACCGTCGGTCAGGCAGTATTCCTGCCAGCCCGTCGCGCCCTGCACCTTCATGCCGACCGGGAATTTCTCATTTCTGGAGGCGACCACCTCGCCCGCCCCGCCGGCCCGCACCACCTCGCCGATCTTCACCGCCGGCAGATAGGTGTCGCCGCCGATCCAGCCGCGCTGGGTGGGGTCGAACGACAGATGCGTCACCTTGATGACGAACTCGCCATCCTTGGGCTCCGGCACCGTCTCGGTATCCAGCGTGAAGTCGCTGTCCTTCAGATTGCCCGAAGGCCGCGCGGCCAGCAGCCAGCGCCGATTGGTGAGTGCGGTCATGGGTCGTCCTCCAGACAGATTTTATGGCCGACAGATTTTACGGGCGCGATCAAAGCCCTTGAACAGTTCCCGACGCCACCCATATAGTTGAGAACGATTCTCAACTAGCCATCATGTCCCGCGATCTCGCCAAAACCATCACCTTCGCCCTCGTCCACTTCACAGTCGCTTTCGGCGTCGCCTATGCGCTGACCGGCTCGGTGCCGGTCGCGACCGGCCTCGCGCTCATCGAGCCGATGGTCAACACGGTCGCCTTCTTCTTCCACGAACGCGCCTGGCGCGCCTTTGAAGGCCGCGATGCCGTGCCGGCGCGCGTCAGGATTCACCGGCACTGACGCGAAGTTCCCGGAACGAAGCGATGCGATGACGGTTCTCCTCCTCGACCCCCGAGGAGACACCTATGACCGACAACGCCGACATCGAAGCGAAATTCTGGAAGGCCCTGAAATCCGACATGACATTCATGATCGGTCTTTCCGGCCATGACGACCTCCAGCCGATGACCGCCCTCGTCGAAGGCGACGGCCACGGCCCCATCTGGATTTTCAGCGCCAGGGACGTCGATCTCGTCCGCAAGCTCAGTTCCGGCGCAGAAGCCGTCGCCACCTTCGCCGCCAAGGGGCACAGCCTGTTCGCCTCCATCGACGGCCATCTGACCCCCGACAACGACCGCGCGGTGATCGACCGCCTGTGGAACCCCCACATCGCCGCCTGGTACAAAGGCGGCAAGGACGACCCGAACCTTCAGCTCCTGCGGTTCGACGCAGCCAGCGCGCAGATCTGGCTCAACGAAACCTCGCTGATGGCCGGCATCAAGCGCCTTTTCGGCAGCGATCCCAAGCAGGGCTACAAGGACAAGACGGCGACGGTTCGCCTCGCGTCTTAACCGCCCCCGTCAATTTGGCGCACCGGGCAGGGTGGAAACCCCTGCCCGGTTCCTTATGTCATAGGCGCAGAAACCCCGAAGGAAGCGCCATGACCGATACGACCGGCTACGTCCCGCCCAAAGTCTGGACCTGGGTCAAAGGCAGCGGTGGCCGCTTCGCCAACATCAACCGCCCCATCGCCGGCCCGACCCACGAGAAAGACCTGCCCGTCGGCAAGCATCCGCTGCAACTCTATTCGCTGGCGACGCCCAACGGCGTGAAGGTGACCGTGATGCTGGAGGAGCTTCTGGCCCTCGGCCACACCGGCGCCGAATACGATGCGTGGCTGATCAGGATCAATGAAGGCGACCAGTTCTCGTCCGGCTTCGTCGCGGCCAATCCCAATTCGAAAATTCCAGTTCTCGTCGATCACAGCGGCGCGAAGCCCGTGCGCGTTTTCGAATCCGGCGCGATCCTCGTCTATCTGGCCGAGAAATTCGGCGCGTTCCTTCCCACCAATCCGGCGAAGCGCGCCGAGACGTTGTCGTGGCTGTTCTGGCAGATGGGCAGCGCGCCCTATCTCGGCGGCGGCTTCGGCCATTTCTATGCCTACGCGCCGGTGAAGATCGAATACGCCATCGACCGCTTCGCGATGGAGACCAAGCGCCAACTCGACGTGCTGGATCGCCGCCTCGCTGAAAGCACGTATCTCGGCGGCGACGACTACACCATCGCCGACATGGCGGTCTGGCCCTGGTATGGCGCGCTGGTGAAGGGCCTTGTCTATGAGGCCGGCGAGTTCCTCAGCGTCCACGAATACAAGAACGTCCAGCGCTGGACCGACCAGATCGCCGAACGCCCGGCCGTGAAACGCGGCCGCATGGTCAACCGCGTGATGGGCGATCCGGCGAGCCAGCTGCACGAGCGCCACGACGCCGGCGACTTCGAGACGAAGACGCAGGACAAGATCAAGGCCGCATCCGGCGGCTGAGGCTTCAGACGTTCAGCAGCAGGTGCTGACGCTCCCAGGGTGAGATCACCTGCTGATAGGCGTCGTGTTCGCTCGCCTTCACGTCGGAATAGAGATCGACGAAGGCATCGCCGAAAATCTCGCGCAGATCGCTCGATGCGCGGAACTTGGCGATCGCATCCAGCAGATGCCGCGGCAGCGCAAAGCGCGTCGAGGCATAGGCGTTGCCCTCCATCGCCTTGGTGGGGTTCAGATTGTCGCGCATGCCGATATAGCCGCACGCCAGCGTCGCTGCGAGCGCCAGATACGGGTTGGCATCTGCTCCCGGCACGCGGTTCTCGACGCGCCGTCCTGAAGGCCCGGATTCCGGAATGCGCAAACCCACCGTGCGGTTCTCATGCCCCCAATGCGTGTTGATGGGCGCCGAGAGAAACCGCACCAGACGGCGATACGAGTTCACATAAGGCGCGAACATCGGCATCACCGCCGGCAGATGGCGCTGCAGCCCCGCGATATAGGCGAGGAACAGCCGCGTGTCCTTGCCCTGCTTGTTGGAGAAGAGATTGCGGCCGCGCGTATCCGTCACGCTCTGGTGGATATGCATCGCGCTGCCCGGCTCCGCCTCATAGGGCTTGGCCATGAACGTCGCATAGATGTCGTGCTGCATGGCGGCCTGGCGCACCGTGCGCTTGAACATGAAGGCCTGATCGGCCAGATCCAGCGGATCGCCGTGATTGAAGTTGATCTCGCACTGCGCCACGCCCTCTTCGTGGATCAGGCTGTCGATCGAGATCTCCTGCTTCTCGCAGTAATCGTAGACATCCTCGAACAGCGGATCGAACTCGTTCACCGCATCGATGCCATAGGCCTGACGGCCCGTCTGCGGACGGCCTGACTTCCCCGCCGGCGGCTGCAGCGGATAATCCGGATCGAGATTCTTCTGGGAAAGATAGAACTCCAGCTCCGGCGCGATCACCGGCCGCCAGCCCTTTTCCTCATACAGCGCCAGAACGTTCTTCAGGATCTGGCGCGGCGCGACATTCACCGCCTTGCCGTCGCGATCGAGACAGTCGCAGATCACCTGCGCCGTCGGCTCCTTGTACCAGGGCACGACGCTGATCGTTTCCGGATCGGGCATCAGCACCATGTCGGGCGACTGATAGGTGGTGCTTTCGGTCTCGGCGTGATCGCCGGTCACCATCTGCCCGAACACGCTGTCGGGCAGGCGCAGCGTCTGGCTGTCGATGGACGAGATGAACTTGGAGGCCGGCAGGATCTTGCCGCGCGGGATGCCCGCCATATCGGGCACGACGCACTCCACCTCCGTGATCCCGCGTTCCTTGATCCAGTCTTTCAGCTCGGCGGCCGTACGGCTCGGCATGGGAGGCTCCTGTTCCGCCCCCAGTCTAGCCCGGTCCTCCCCCCGCCTGTCGACCCAATCCCATTCCTGTCATGCCCGCAAAGGCGGGCATCCACGAGGGAGGGGCGTTACCGCCCGTCGTCCTCTTCCTGCTGCTTGATGAAGAACTTGGAGGCCGAAATATCGCCCTGCAGCTTCACGTCGGCGACGCGCACCGTCACCTGCGTCCCCTGCGGGTCGCGCACCACCCAGTACCGCAGCGTCAGGTCATCCTGGTTGAAGGCGATCAGGATTTCGCCCTGCGCGTCTTCCTTCAGCGACTTCATATGCACGACCACCGCGCCGTCCTTGCGGGCGACATCGAGGATCTGGAGATCGGGGCGCTGCAGGTTGATATTCTGATCGACCAGCATCGAAAGCGGCGTTTCGACGAGGGGATAGCGGTCCTGCGTCTCCAGCTTCTTGTCTTCCACCGCCACGGTATAGCCGTCGGCGATGACAGTCAGCTGCTCGGGCGGCTTGTAGTCGAAACGGAAGCGCCCCGGCTTCTTGATGTAGAAATCGCCGCTTGCATTGCCGCCGCCGCTATCGACCTGCGTGAAGGTGCCCTGCACCGTCTGGATCGAATTCCAGTAATCGGTGATCCGCTTCAGGTCCGCCGTCTGGAGGTCGTTCAAGGCCCACGCCGGCCCGGCAAGGACCAACGCAAAGGCGGCGGCAAGAATGCGCTTCATCATGCCCGTGGAGCTAAAACCCCATTCCGGCGAAAGCAAGGCTGGGGCCTTCCGGTGCCAACCCTGTGAACCGCCCTGAACGGCGGTTCACGCACTTAGATATTCTGAGATAAGTAGCACTAACTTCATCTTCCTTGGTCAGCACGTGCGCCGTTGATGCGTACACTACATTGCACCATGGTGGTCTTATGTATGAAACCTTCACCTACAACGACCCCGCTGTTCTTCCGACGAAGGCACGCAATCATTGGTCTTTCATGGAGAGCAACTCTGCCTCAGCCGTGATGAAGGCGGTGTGTCCGAGTGAGTGGGATGACATCGTTCAAGTTCTCTCAACCTATCGGTTGGACCCGAAAAGCTGGCTGAAGGCTGGAGGAAATCGGGGAGACATTGCCGAGCAGATTGACAACGAGTTCGGGAAGAGGGGCTGGAGGGAGACCCGCTTGGACCTCGAAACGCGCGGCTTGCTGTTCGACAAAGATGGGAAAACCGCAGGTCAGTTGCCCGTAATTCGGCAAGAAGGCTATTTGGTCGACAATTTCAAAAACAGGGTTGTGCTGGACGTCGAATGGAACGCCAAGGACGGCAACCTTGACCGCGACCTTGCTTCCTACCGCTCATGGTTTGACGCTGGCATCATTTCTGCTGGTGTCATCATCACCAAAGACAGGCCAGCACTGCTGAAATTGGCTCGGCAGGTTTGGGACGACTACCAGCAGACCCTTCCGCTGAAAAAACGGGTCGCAAAGCTGCCAATTGATTTGGCCACCTCGACGGTTACGGCGTTCGACAAGGCTCAGATGAGAATGCGGCGGGGCGTGATGGGATCATGTCCAGTGCTGATCGTTGCGGCCAACCAGAGCACCTGGAATGGCAACCCGTACAACTAGCTCAACTCCCTACCCGTCCCCTCGGTCGCATTTTAGTTTCTGCTCCAGTGAGCAATGATCGAACTCTTTGTATTGAGTACCCGGTTCGCTCTGCGATTTCTCGCACGCTACTTCCAGCATCATAACGGCTCTTCAATTCAATCCCGAGTGCTTCGGCAATCCCGGCCTGAAGATGTTTGTTGGCGCGCAGCGGGGGAAGAATTTCGCCGCCGGAGTACCCTTTGTGAGCCTTGCCTCGTGGCACAAGGCTTTCTGCAGACTCGTCTCCCCATGACGTCCAGTTTGGATGGGGGTGACGGGCAAACAGTTCAAGATAGGGTCCGGATGAACAGCGTTCGATCAACGCGTACTGTTCATCAGGCTTTCGAGAGTGTTCGCGCTTCCGCGTCTCGATCATATTCACTTGGGAGCGGGCTGGCGAAAGTGTGCGCATTGAACCCTTCACGCCAAACAAAAGAACTTCAGTCACGTTCCGAAAGTAAAAACCGACGCCTCGACCGTCGGGGCCTCCGTCCTTGCGGCGTTTGGCCCATATGATGTTTGACACATAGCGAAAGCCCCACGCAGACATAACGTCTAGCCCGTCAGGCAGCAGAGCATTCGGCACCCAAAGATAAAGGTGTGCGTTTCGAGCAGCGACGTCCTTCACGGGAAGCACCTTTATTGCGTCAAGAGACATGGTCGAATAGCGGTCAAGCCGTCGATGCTCAGGCGCAACTTTGCCGGTGCGGTTTGTAAACCTCCACGGGGGATCCGCGAGGATAGTCGAAAAACCGCCCACCACTCGAGGCAATGGGGCAGACTCTAGTTCTGGTCGGAGGGGGTTGGTCTGGGTGAGCATGCCCAAACAGTTAGCACAAAATAGATCTTTGAAAAGATCTTTCTTGCAGCGTTCTATTGGGAGGTAGGAGCGTATGTCGAAGCGGCAAAGGTCAATTTGGCGAGGGCAGCGCGCCCTAACCGTCCGGAATGATGTCCCGCTTGCCCTGATGGTTGGGGGCGGTGACGAGGCCTTCTTCTTCCATGCGCTCGATGATGCGCGCGGCGCGGTTATAGCCGATCTGCAACCGGCGCTGGATGTAGGAGGTCGAGACCTTGCGGTCGCGCAGCACCACCGAACACGCCTGATCGTAGAGCTGGTCGCCCGAGCCGCCCGGCTCGTCGCCGTCCAGCATCGCAGTGACCTCGGGATCTTCCTCGTCCGGATCGGCGGTGACCTCGTCCAGATAATCCGGCCTGCCTTGAGACTTGAGATGGTTGACGATCTCCTCAACCTCGCCGTCCGAGACGTAAGGACCGTGGACGCGGCGGATGCGTCCGCCGCCGGCCATGAACAGCATGTCGCCCTGGCCGAGCAGTTGCTCGCCGCCCATCTCGCCCAGAATGGTGCGGCTGTCGATCTTCGAGGTCACCTGGAACGAGATGCGCGTCGGGAAGTTCGCCTTGATCGTGCCGGTGATCACGTCCACCGACGGGCGCTGCGTCGCCATGATGACGTGAATGCCGGCCGCACGCGCCATCTGCGCCAGACGCTGCACCAGGCTCTCGATCTCCTTGCCCGCGACGATCATGAGGTCCGCCATCTCGTCGATGATGACGACGATGAAGGGCAGCGGCTTCAGATCCAGACGCTCTTCCTCATACACCGCCTCGCCGCTCTCGCGGTCGAAGCCCGTCTGCACCGTGCGCTTCAGCACCTCGCCCTTGGCGGCGGCCTTCTTCACGCGCTCGTTGAAGCCGTCGATATTGCGGACGCCCAGTTTCGCCATCTTGCGATAGCGGTCTTCCATCTCGCGCACCGCCCATTTCAGCGCGACGATCGCCTTTTTCGGCTCCGTCACCACCGGCGCGAGGAGATGCGGGATGCCTTCATAGATCGAAAGCTCCAGCATCTTCGGATCGATCATGATGCAGCGGCACTGATCGGGGCGGAGGCGATACAGCAGCGACAGGATCATCGTGTTGATGCCGACCGACTTGCCCGAACCTGTGGTGCCGGCGATCAGCAGATGCGGCATGCGCGCCAGATCGGCGAATGACGGCGCGCCGGAAATATCCTTGCCCAGCGCCAGCGTCAGGGCCGAGCCGGGATTCTCATAATCGCTCGCCGCCAGCAGCTCGCGCAGGTAAACGGTTTCGCGGCGGCGGTTCGGCAGTTCGATGCCGATCACATTGCGCCCCGGCACCACGGCGACACGGGCCGACACGGCGCTCATCGAGCGCGCAATATCGTCGGCCAATCCAATGACGCGCGAGGCCTTGATGCCAGCCGCCGGCTCCAGCTCGTACATCGTGACGACCGGACCCGGCCTGACCGCGTTGATCACGCCGCGCACGCCGAAATCCGCCAGCACGCTTTCCAGCATGCGCGCGTTCTGTTCCAGCGCGTCGTCGCTGTCGCGCACCACCTCGCCCGTCGCCTTGGGCTTGGCGAGCAGGTTCAGCGGCGGCAGTTCGAAATCGCTGCCCTTGTCGAGATCCAGCATCGGCTGCGCCTCGGCCTTGGCGCGCTTGCCTTCCTTCACCGCCGGGGCGGTGCGCGCGACACGGCGCGGCGCGGGCGCGGCCTCCTCCGCCTCGTCTTCATCCGTGTCGGCCTCCGGCGCGATCACGCGCGCCGGCTTGCGGGCGCGCGGCGGCGTGTCGCCGAAGCCCGGCTCGACGCGCTCGCTGGCCTCGTCCTCGTCGTCCTTGCCGGCGAAAAGCCCGCTGATCCGCGACCACAATGAAGGACGCGGCGGCGTCTCGTCGTCCTCGGCCTCTTCATCCTCGTCGTCCCAGTCATGTTCGGCTTCCGCGCCCGCCGCCCGGCGTTGCGCGATGAAGCCGGACACCCAGCGCCATCCGGCCGCGACCGGAACGGCGGCGAAGGCAAGACCGCGCGAGGACCAGACGCCCACACCGGCCCAGGTCCAGCCCGCGATATAGGTGGCGAGCGCCAACCCGCCTGCTGCGGCAAGCAATGCGATCACCGGCGTCACCGGCAAACCCGGCCCCAGCGCCAGCAGGGTGGAGAGCGTCCCCAGCGCCGCATCGCCGATGAGACCGCCCAGCCCCGTCCGCAACGGCCAGCTTTCCGGCGACGGCAGCCCCGCCAGGGCGATCGCCATGGCGAGCGCCGACAGCGGGATCAGCGCCGTCCTGAACCACAGCGACCGCACCGTGCGGCCATAGAGACCGAACACGCCCCAGGCGATCAGCGGAATGGCGAGAAAGAGGGACGCCAGACCCAACGTCTGCAGCGCGAGATCGGCCAGCGCCGCGCCGGTATTGCCGAGCGCATTCAGCGGCTCGTCGGCGGTCGCGTTGTTCAGCGACGGGTCGGTCGAATGATAGGTCAGCAGCGCCGCCAGCAGCGCGAGGCCCGCAGTCAGAGACAACAGCCCTGCCGTCTGCACGACCCACGGCCCCAGTGCCTGCGCGGCGCGGCCTTCGGTCAGCGCCGCGATGGGCGACCACAACCGCTGAGCGAAGCTCTCCTGCCGGCGCGCGACGGCGCGGCCGCCGCGGCGGGGCGGCGTGCGGACAAGAGCTGGCCGGTCGATGCGTGACGGCATGGAAGGACAACCTGGGGCGGACGTGAACCGACGCCGCGCCCCGGCCGGCCCCTCAGGCCAAGGACGCGAGCCTTTTCAATGCGGCCCGCGTGGTTTCCGGCCCATTAACGAGGGCGATCCGGACATAACCCTCACCCGGGTTCCCCGGCCTCGCGCCAACCCCGGAATCGCTGGCGAGATAAGCCCCCGGCAGCATTCTGAGGCCCTGTTCGGCGAAGGCCCGGCGCACGAAATCGACCGGCTCGCCCACCGCCATCCACAGGAAAAATCCGGCCTGGGGCAAGGCGAAGCCGGGCCGGTTGCCCAGCTCCTCCGCCGCGATCTGGAAGTTCTGCGTATAGATCGCCCGGTTGGCCGCGACATGGGCCTCGTCGCCCCAGGCATGGGCCGACACCGCCTGGATCGGCCCGGAAACCTGCGGCGCCGCCTGCGCCCGTAATTCTTTATACGCCGCGATCAGCTTCGGATCGCCGGCCACGAAGCCGGACCGCAGCCCCGCGAGGCCCGACCGCTTGGACAGCGAATTGAACACCAGCAACCGTTCGCGCCCGCGGCCCAGAAGCTCGGCCGCCGCGAACGCGCCCAGCGGCGGCGTCTCGTGCCAGATTTCCGAATAGCACTCGTCCGACAGCACGGTGAAACCATAGCTGTCCGACAGATCGAACAACCGCTTCCAGTAACCGAGATCCGCCACCACCCCTTCCGGATTGGACGGCGAGGCGACATAGGCCGCCGCCGTCCGCGCCAGCACGTCCTTCGGCAGCGCCCCGTAATCCGGCAGGAAGCCCGTCTCGCGGCTGGCATTGACGTAGATCGGCTCAGCCCCGCTCGCCAGCGCGCCGGCCGGATAGGCCTGATAATAGGGATTGGGCAGCAGCACCGCCGGCCGGCCGCCATTCTTGCGTTCCGGCACCATCACGAACAGCGCCAGGAACAGCCCCTCGCGCGTGCCGTTCAGCGGCAGGATGCCATTCACCGGATCGACCGGCGCCTTCAGATCGAAGCGCCGCGTCAGCCAGGCCGAGATAGCGCCGCGCAGCGCATCGGTCCCGTTGATCGGCGGATATTTGGAGAACCCCGCCGCCTCACGCGCCAGAATCTCGGAAACGAACGCCGGCACCGGCCCCTGCGGCTCGCCCACCGACAGCGCAATCACCGGCAGAGCCGGCGTCACGCCTTCCAGCAATGCGTTCAGCTTCAGGAACGGCGAGGGCGGCAGCGCGGCGAGGCGGGAGGGAAACGACGTCATGCCGCACCGTTTAGAGCATTTCCTAGTGCAGGCTCCAGCCGCCCGGCTGACGCCTACGGATAAACCCGCTTGAAGGCGAGGACGGCGAGGCCCCCGCGCCCCGCGACCGAGGTCTGCATCTCCGTCTCGCCGGAGAATTTGAAGATCCTCTCCTCCGCCGTCGTGGCGCCTTCCCACAGGATCGAGACATTGATCTCGGTGTCGGAAATCCGCTCTCCCGTCCACGTGCCGCGCTTGCTGGCGACCTGATACATGGCCGAGGGCGGCAGCGCGAACATGTAGATCGAGGCGACGCGCTCCTTGTCGAAGGCCAGCGTCTCGACGCCCTCGCCATGGCCCATCCTCCCGCTCGGCCCCTGCTGCTGCCAGGCGCCCGCCATGGCCTGCTGCACGTCGGTGATCGGCTCGGGCGGCGGGATGACATCGGCGCGGGCGGCGAAAGCGCCGAGCGCTGCGGCGAAAACGAAAGCGGCGGGTTTCATGGCGTCTCTCCTTGCGGTCGGCACAGCATGGACCCGCCATCGTGGCAAAAGAAAGGGCCCGGCGATGACGCCGGGCCCAGTGTGAAGCCGTCAGGAGGAGAGACGGACGGCCGGTTGGTTGAGACGAGACGCCTAGTTGTACGCGCGCTCGCCGTGGCTGGTGATGTCGAGGCCTTCGCGCTCGGCGTCTTCCGTGACGCGGACCCCGAAGACGACCTTGACGATGAGGAACAGAACCGCGCTCACCACGCCGCCATAGACGAGGGTGAAGCCGACGGATTTCAGCTGGATCATCAGCTGCGCCATCATGTCGTAATCGTCGCCCTTCACGCCGCCGAGGCTGGCCGCCGCGAAGACCGCGGTGCCGAGCGCACCGACGATGCCGCCGATGCCGTGCACGCCGAACACGTCCAGCGAGTCGTCATACTTGAAGGCGTTTTTCAGCACGGTGCAGGCGAAGAAGCAGATCACGCCGGCGATGAGGCCGAGGACGATCGCGCCCATAGGGCCGACGAAGCCGGCCGCAGGGGTGACGGCCACCAGGCCGGCGATAGCGCCCGAGACGAGGCCGAGCAGGCTGGGGTGGCCCTTGATCAGCCATTCGGCGAAGTGCCAGGCGAGCGCGGCGGCGGCGGTGGCGGCGAAGGTCGTGACCATCGCGAGACCGGCCGTGCCGTTGGCGGCGCCGGCGGAGCCTGCATTGAAGCCGAACCAGCCCACCCACAGCAGCGAAGCGCCGATCATGGTCATGGTCAGCGAGTGCGGCGGCATGGCGTCCTTGCCGTAGCCGACGCGCTTGCCGACGATGATCGCGCCCCCCAGCGCCGCGATACCGGCATTGATGTGAACGACCGTGCCGCCTGCGAAGTCCAGCGCGCCATCGGCGAACAGGAAGCCGCCGCCCCACACGATATGCGCGATCGGCACATAGACGAGCGTGATCCACAGCACCGTGAAGGCGAGGAGGCCCGCATATTTGATGCGCTCGGCAAAACCGCCGACGATCAGCGAGGCCGTCAGGGCCGCGAAGGTCATCTGGAAGCAGATGAAGACATAGTCGGGAATGTTGGCGAGAACCGGCGAGGCCGCTTCAGGCGTCGACATCTTCAGGAAGAACTGGTCGAAGCCGCCGATAAAGGCGTTGGCCCCTTCGGAGGGATTTGCGGTGAAGGTGAGGCTGTAGCCCCACAGCAGCCACACGAGGCACCCCAGCGCGAAGATGCCGAAGGTCTGCGTCAGCACCGACAGCATGTTCTTGGAGCGCACGAGGCCGCCATAGAACAGGCCGATCGCCGGCACCGCCATCAGCGTGACGAGCACGGTGGAGGTGAGCATCCAGGCGGTGTCACCCGCGACGATGGTGGATTCGGCATCCTGCGCGAGCGCCGTGCCGGCGAGGCCGAGCGCCGTCAGCGCCCCCGCGCCGAACGCGCCGGTCAGGCGGTTGATCAAGGACATTCTCTGTTCCCCCTGGCTGTGTCCGTAAGAATTGGCGGCGTCCATGATCAGAGCGCCTCGGTGTCGGTTTCGCCGGTGCGGATGCGCACGACGTGATCGAGCGGGTAGACGAAGATTTTTCCGTCGCCGATCTGGCCGGTCTTGGCCTTCGAGACGATCGCCTCGATCACCGCATCGACCAGCTCGGTCTTCACGGCGACTTCCAGTTTCAGCTTCGGCACGAAGCTGATCGCGTATTCGGCCCCGCGATAGATTTCGGTATGGCCCTTCTGGCGGCCATAGCCTTTGACCTCGGTGACGGTGAGGCCCATGACGCCGAGCGCGGTCAGCGCTTCACGGACCTCGTCCAGCTTGAACGGTTTGATGACAGCGGTGATGAGCTTCATTCAGCCCCCCTTGGTTTGTGCGCTGGCCCCTGTGGCGCGTTTCGGATGACAAGCGCGATCGGCAAATCAAGACTCGTGCCAAGCTGCTGCGCCGCAGCAAGGCGTTGAATATCAATGGATTTTCTGGTTTTTCCGGTGAACCCCGCCATCGACGGGGCGGGCTGATGGCTAAATTGTCGCCAACAAGGAATTCTTGCTGAATATTTAGGCAGACCCCTTGGGGGCTGGACGCAAGCAAGGCGCTGGCGCACTTAAGGCCCGCCATGAGCGCCCCTTCCAGCACCGAAATCCTTATCTCCGGCGGCGGTTTCGCCGGCCTGACACTGGGCCTTGCTTTGGCCGGGGCCGGTTATGCGGCGCGGGTCGTCGAGTCCGGCGATATGGACGCCGCCCTCGCCCCGGCCTTCGACGGCCGCGTCTCGGCCATCGCCCCCGATGTCCGCCGCATGCTGGAGGCGCTTGGCGTCTGGCAGGGTCTTCCCGAATTCCAGACCGTCACCGACATCGTCGTCTCCGGCGGCACGCTGGAGGGCGCGGCCTCACCGTTCTTCCTGCATGTCGGCGAAAGCGACGGCGGCGCCCCGGCCTTCGACATGGTGGAGAACCGCCATCTCCGCGCTGCCCTCCTCGCCCGCGCCCGCGTCACGCCCGGCCTGACGCTGACCTCCGGCACGCGCATCGCGAAGGCCGCAAGCACCAGCGCCGCCGTCACGGCGACACTCTCAAACGGCGAGGCCGTCGCCGCCCGCCTCCTCGTCGCCGCCGAAGGCCGCGACAGCCCGCTGCGCGAAGCCTACGGCATCAAGACCTCCGGCTGGTCCTACAGACAGTGGGGCATCGTCTGCACGGTCGAACACGAAAGACCGCATGAAGGCGTCGCGCAGGAATACTTCCTGCCCTCCGGCTCGTTCGCCATCCTGCCGATGACCGGCAACCGTTCGTCCCTGGTGTGGACCGAACGCGAAGACCTCGCCCCCGGCTTCCTCGCCTTGAGCGAAGCCGACTTCAACGCCGAAATCGCCCGCCGCTTCACCGATTATCTGGGCGAAACCAAAGTCGTCGGCGCGCGCTTCGGCTATCCGCTCTCCACGCTCCTGGCGCGCGACTACATCGCGCAGCGTTTCGCGCTCATCGGCGATGCCGCCCATGTCGTGCATCCACTTGCCGGTCAGGGCCTCAATCTGGGCCTGCGCGATGCCGCAACCCTCGCGGAAAGCGTCACCGACGCCGGACGCCTCGGCCTCGACATTGGCGGGGTCGCGCCGCTCGACGCCTATCAGCGCCGCCGCCGTATCGACGCGACGCTGATGGCCGCCACCACCGACACGCTGAACCGTCTCTTCGCCAACGACATCGCGCCGGTGCGCGCCGTGAGCGAAGCGGGCCTCGGCCTCGTCAACGCGATCCCCCCGCTCCGCCGCCTCATCGCCCGCGCCGCCAGCGGCGGCCTCGACGCCCCGCGTTTGCTGCAGGGCAAGGCGCTCTAGCGCCAGTCGTAAGCGAAGGCCGCGGCGCGATGGCGTTCAAATACCGCGCGTTGATTGTGAGCAGGCGTATTGGTCCCGCGGAAAAAAACCCGGCCCCGGCAGGCCGGACGACTTACCGACGACCAGCACCATAAGCAGAGGCTCGTTCCGCCGCATGTTTTCATCGCCCAGCCCGTTGAGTACCGGATTGAGCGCGCTGCCAGCGCCTTGACTCCACTTAAAGCCGAAGTGCCGAGCCACTTCGCCATAGGTGATCGTTCGGCTGTTTCGCGCGCACTGAATCAAGAGATTGCGCAACGCCTTCGGCTCAAACACTACCTTCTCGGGCTGTGACGCCTTGATTGCAGGGATTTGCGCTGGCGCGCTGAACGGCGCCGCTTTCGACGTTCTGGGCTTTGAGGGCGTAAGCGGCATGGATTCGAACCCGTCATATGCGACATCGGCGGGCCAAGAGTCGTCAACCGGGACACCCCTCAGGCCAGCGCTGCGTAGGATGACATCACGCGTTGCACCGGTGGCATGCGTCACGATGTAGCCGGTCAGCGCATCGCCGATGCAGAGCATTGAGCTGAGCGGGCCAGCGCGCCATTCGACAGCAAGAATGAGACACAACGCCCCGTCCAGCCTGTCCTGATCAGACTTTGTCGGCGCGCTATTCTCGTGCTGCTCCTGAAGCCACGCAGAAACCTGCTGAAGACCCAAGCGATCCGCATGACCGGCGAGAGACTGCGTCAGGATTCGCCAGTCTGACAGGTCGAACTTTGGGTTTCCGGGATTGTACTTGGCTGGCTTCTTGCGCTTCCAGAACATCGCCTCAAGCGAGGGGATGCTCAGCGCGGGAAAGACCTCCATCAAGAATGTGCCGCGATCTGCGACGCGCGACGCTGGCGGGTTCTGGCGCGCGCCTAGAGCTTTCAGGAACGTCCAGATCGGCGCAGAATCGCCAAACATACTGACGACCTCACGGCGCGCCGGCTGCACGCCGCTGATGACAGAGCGCGCAACGCGCTCTGCGGGACGCCCGCCTGTCTGGTTGGGAACGACCGTGGGTTGGTCGAGTGCGATCAACGTGTAGTCTGCGTCTTGAGAAACTTTTTTGATGAAGGACAGTGCATCGGAGAAACGGGCGAGTTGCGGCTCGTACTCCAGCACGCATTGGCCGTTCTCGAAGACGGCGGCGGCAATCGCTCCAGGCTGTATGGCCTTGTCTGTCCACGCGGAGTCAAATCCGACGAAGCAAAACCGGCCCTTCACCGCCGCCCCAGCCTCAGCCGGTCGACGTCCTGATAGAAAGCCCGCGCATCGCGCAGCACCGCCTGACGCCGCGCCTCGTCGGCGTCTTCCTGGTTCAGGTGGTTCTTGCCCTCGAACTTCCAGATCGTGCGGCCGAAACGCTCGAACGTTTCCGGCTGCGGGGTGCGCGCGTCGATCTCCGCGACCGTCAGATAGAAATGCGCCAGCGGATCGCTCGCCTGCCGGTCCTGTTCGGCGCGCCAGGCGACCTTGTTCGCTTCCGTCCGCAACAGCCACGCGAAGATGTGGTGACGCATCCCCGTCACGATCACCAGCGCGAAGCCGCCGATGATCGCCCACCACAGATCGGGGTTGGAGCCGAACATCAGCGCGTCCCAAGCTCGCGCAGATAAGCCCAGGTGTAGAGGCCCGTCGCATGTCCGTCGTCGAAGACGATGCGGACGGCGTAATTCCCCACCCGCTCCATCCGCTCCACGGCGACGTTCTCTTTGCCCGTCACCGGCGGCGGCGCCTTGCCGCCATGGCCGCGCACCTCGGCGGACGGCGACTTCACGCGCAGCGTCTCGGCGCTGATCGCGACCGACGCGCCATCGTCGAAATCGATTTCCAGCATGCGCCGCGCCCGCACATAGCGCAGCTCCACCGGCCATGGCGCAGCACTGGCCGGAGCGCCGCTCATCGCGCGCGGCGCTCGTCGTCGGAGAGTTCGCGCGCCTCGCCGATCAGCATGATCGGGATGCCGTCGCGGATGGGAAAGGCGAGGCCAGCCTGGCGGCTGATCAGTTCCTGCTTTTCACGGTCATAGCTCAGCGGCCCGCGCGTCTGCGGACACACCAGGATTTCCAGAAGCTTCGGATCGGCATCCATGTCGTCTCACTTTGCGCATCGTCATTCCGGAACACCGGCGTCCCCTTGTCCGGGATGATGCGTCCTCTCAATTGATGCTGCTGCCCCCCGGCGCCCCGCCGGCGGCGATGCCGGCTTCGGCGACCGCCACCTCCATCAGCGTGACGGCGGCGGCAGTGCGGTCGGCAAGGTCCGGCGCTTCCAGCAGCGCCTGTTTTTCCGCGGCGCTCAGCGGCGCCAGCATGGCGAAGGCGTTGATCAGCACTTCGGCCGGCGCCTTCTCCACCCAGTCCCAGTCGATCTGCACGGCGATGGCTTTCAGATACAGCTTCAGCGTCGCCAGATAGCTCCGGCGGTCGAAGCCCGCTTCCTGCTGCGCCGTATCGCGCTCCAGAAAATCGTCCACGAACGGCGCATAGCCGGCGCGTACCTGGCGATAGGGCGTCATCACCGTCAGCTCCTCGCTCACGCGGAAGCGGCAGATCCCGCGCATCGAGATCACCATGCGCCCGTCATCCGTTTCGCCATATTGCGTGATGCGCCCCGCGCACCCCACGGCATGCAGCGCCGGCCGCCTGGCCTCGTTCGAAGGCTGGATCATGCCGATGATGCGGTGCGTGCGCATCGCATCGTCCACCATCGCCAGATAGCGCGGCTCGAAGATGTTCAGCGGCAGATTGGCGCGCGGAAAGAACACCGCGCCCGAAAGCGGAAACACCGGAATGATCTCCGGCAGATCGTCCGGCCCTTCATAGGTGACGGGAAACGGCTTCATGCCCGCGCTCAACTGAACAGAAGCGAGGCGAGCTTGCGCCGCCCCTGCGCCACCAGCGGATCGTTCGGCCCCAGCGCCTCGAACAGCGTCAGCAATTCCTTGCGCGCCTTCTCGTCTTCCCATTTGCGGTCGCGGCGGAAGATCGTCAGCAGCTCGTCGATCGCCTGCTCGTTCTGGTTTTCGGCGAGCAGCGCCATGGCATAGTCGTAGCGCGCCTGGGAGTTGTTCGGCTCGGCCTCCACCAGCGCCGCAAACCGCGTAGCCTCGCCCGCCGGGCCTGCCTTCTCGGCGATGGCGAGCGCGCTCTCGACCGCCTTCACCTCTTCCTTGCCCCGCGCATCTTCCGGCACGGTGGCCAGAACCTGCTTCGCGCCCTCAAGATCGCCCGTCGCCAGATAACAGCGCGCAAGTCCGGTCAGCGCCGGGATGTTGTCCGGCTCCGCCGCCAGCGCCTCGCTATAGGCCTGCGCCGCGACGGCCACCTCGCCGGCTTCCAGCGCCTCGGCCGCGCCCGCGACCAGTTCGTCCACCGGCGAAGGCCCGCCGCCGGCCATCGCGGCCAGGCGCTTGATGAAATCCTTCACCTGGCTTTCGGGCAGCGCACCCATGAAGCCGTCCACCGGCTGGCCGCCCCGGAAGGCATAGACCGCCGGGATCGACTGGATGCGCAGACGCCCCGCGATCTGCGGGTTCTCGTCGATATTGATCTTCACCAGCTTCACCGCGCCCTTGGCGGCGGCGACCTGGCGCTCCAGCACGGGGGTCAGCTGCTTGCACGGCCCGCACCACGGCGCCCAGAAATCGACGATGACCGGCTGGTTCATCGATTCCTGGATGACGTCCGCCGCAAAGGCGCGATCGGTCGTGTCCTTGATCAGCTCCGCCGGCGGCGCGGCGGCATCGATGGCGGCAAGCGAGGGATCGGTCTGCATCGGGAACTCTGGCGGCTGAATACGAAACGTGGGCGACTATATAGGGGCCGCTTCCATATCCCGAAAGGCAAGCCGCACCGGCTTGTGCCCCACCGCCTCCAGAAAGCTCAGCAATCCTGCGGGGCTGACCCCGATCGTCACGTCATTCCGCAGCGGGTGGAAATGCACCCGCCCGAACCCCATCAGCCCCTCGTCCAGCGCCACGGTCAGTTGCCCGGGCGCGGCGTTCATCAGCGCAAAGGGCGTCACCGCCCCCGGCGTCACGCCCAGAATTTCAGCCAGCAGCTCCGCCCGCCCGAACGACAGCCGCGCCGCGCCCAGCCGCTTTTCCAGCGCGCGCATGGATACCGGCGTCGAGGCCTCGACCACCGCCAGGAACAGCGCGCCCTTCTTGTCTTTCAGGAACAGGTTTTTCGCATGCCCGCCCGGCATCCCGGCATACAGCGCGTGCCCGTCCTCCACCGTGAACATCGGCGCGTGGACATAGCGGACATAGGCGATGTTCAGGGCGTCCAGCCGCGCCAGCAGCGCCGCCTCGGCGGCGTCAGCCCCGCTCACGGGCCATCCTGCTCACGGGTCCGCATGGCTCTTGGCCAGCGCGTCCAGCGCTTCCTGCATCGGCGGAATGAACGGCACCAGACGCACCCCGCGCGCCGTGGGGATCATCGTGTCCTGAACCACGAAGAACCCGGTCAGCCGCAGCGACACCTCGCCCGGCAGGCCCGGCGCGTAGTCGCAGGAGAGCGCGTTATAGGGCGCGTGTTCGGGGGCTGCGAACTCGGCCTCCAGCACGATATGGGGATAGATCGCCCCGGCCTGGATGGAGATCCCCCTGTTGCCCCGGTCGATCATCTGCGACCCGCCCAGGGCACAGGGCACCGCCGCCAGGGGCTGCCCGTCGCCGCCATACAGGATGACCCCGAAATCCAGCACTTTTTCGGCCGCGTTGGGGTCGGCCACCGCCGGCGCGATATTGAGATCGAGATAGATAAGGGCGGGCGCGGCCGGGAAATTCTCCAGGATCTTCAGCGAGGCATCGCGCTCTTCCGAGCCGTCCGCCGCCCCGAAATCCAGCGTCCCCGTCACGATCTGGATGCCGACGGGCGACGCCGCCAGCGCCTGCCCGCAAACCGCCAGAGCGGCCGCAACGCCCAAAACCCCAAGCTTCAAACCCATGATGCGCGTCGGCCCTCCCTGAGCCTGCCGGCTGTGCGGCGTTAACGCCTGCCGACCCCGATTGAGACGCCCGATCTGGCCGCTTTTACGGCGAGCCGGGCGGCCCTTTGTCCATTTGTGTCCATTTGCGTGGTCTGTCTTGCATCGCCCGGCGTTTTCGGCAATAAGGCGCGCCTTCGCGCCGGGCCATACCCTTCAGCCAGGCGGACTAAAGATGAGCGGGCGTAGCTCAGGGGTAGAGCACAACCTTGCCAAGGTTGGGGTCGGGCGTTCGAATCGCCTCGCCCGCTCCATTTTCCTGCCATACCGGAATCCCCCGATCACACCCGCGAGAGCCGCCGCGTTCTCACGCGGGCGTCATTGGCGTATCGCGCCGGCGGGCCGCCACCATCGCGTCCGGGATTGGTCCGCGGCGCGCGCACAGCCCGGACGATCCGTTCGATAAGCGCGCCGCCGCCAGGTTGATCGGGCGCGCGGCCTGACCCCTTCAATCGCGCGCTCATGCGGCGGCCGGGGCATCGCTCCGGCCGTTCGCTTGCGCAGATCATCCGTAGACAGATGATTTTCCGATCACAGCCGCGCGAGACGCCGCGTCTTCACGCGAGCGTGTCTCGCCAACGGCGCGGCTTCACGCACCCTTGGCGCGCAACGACGATTGCAGGGGGACATACATGAAGACCGGAACGATCAAGCGCTTCATCGCGGCCGCGATGGCATCCACTTTCCTCGCAGGCGCCGCGCTTGCGGACGATCTGCCCCGGCGCGGCGTTCTGGGCGTGAAGCTCAGCCCGGCGGAGGGCGGCGTGAAGGTCGAGGAAGTGCTGAACCCGAATCTCGATGCTGTGAAGGCCGGCGACCTGATCGTTCTGGTCGACGGCGCGCCGGTGACGCATCCGGGGCAGGTCATCGCCGCGCTCAGCCGGCGCAAGGCCGACGATCTCGTCCCGCTTCAATTGAAGCGCGGCGCAGAGGCGCTGGCCGTCGAGGCGAGGCTGATGCCCGCCGCGATACCCGCGCTCGACGGCAAGCCGTTTGAACTCGGCTCCGTCACGCTGCCCTCCGGCATCCGCGTCCGCACCGAGTTCCTCAAACCCGGCAGCGACGCCCTCACCCGCGACGGCAAGGCCCCGGTGCTGATGATGGTGCAGGGCATTCCCTGCATCACCAACGACACCTTCTCCACCACCATCTCGCCCATCGGCGATCTCTACCGGCGGCTGAACGAGAAAGGCTTCGCGATCTTCCTCGTCGAGAAGCCCGGCGTCGGCGACAGCGAGGGCGAGGACTGCCGCACCGGCGGCTTCGACATCGAGGTCGAGGCCTTCCGCGCCGCCGCGCTGCATCTGAAGGCGATGCCCGGCATCGACCCCGCGCGCCTCTTCGCCGCCGGCATCTCGATGGGCGCGATCCAGGTGCCGTTGATCGCCAGCGAGGTGGGCTTCAAGGGCATCGTCACCTGGGGCGGCGCGGTGATGCCCTGGTACGACTACATGATCGCCACCTTCCGCCGCCGCATGGTGCTGCAGAACCAGCCCGCGGCCGAGGTCGAGCCGATGCTGCGCGTCTGGCGGAAAATCTTCGCCGCGGCCTTCGTCGACAATCTCAGCCGCGACGAGATCGCGGCAAAGATGCCGGACGATCTGAAGGCCTTTGAAGAAAGCGCCGGCAGTCTTGAGGAGATCGGCGGCCGCAGCCTGAAATTCGGCCGCGAATGCGATGCCGCCAACATCGCCGCCGGCTGGCAGTCCTATAAGGGCGAACTACTCGCCCTGCATGGCGAGTTCGACTGGGTGTCGGAGGACTACGACGATGCGCTCAGCGCCTATATCGTCAACGCCAACAATCCCGGCCACGCCGCCTTCGAAACCGTCCCCGGCCTCGACCACACCATGACCGCCCACAAGACGCTGGCCGACAGTTTTCCGAACCTGATGAAGGGCGCAAAAAGCGACCTCTTCGAAACCCGCGCCGCCGCCTGGCTGATCGAGCGCGCGACCTGACCCCTTCGATCGCGCGTATCTGCGGCGGCCGGGGCGATGCTCCGGCCGTTCGCTTGTCCGCCGCTATTTGCAATCGTCCGGGTCGTCCTTCTCGATCGCACAGGCGATCAGGCGGCCGCGCTCGGGGCCATAGACGACCAGCAGCTCCGACTTGAACCAGGCCCATTTGCTGCGCGTGTCGCTGGCCGCCGCCATCACGGCGCGTTCGAAATTGCCATTGATGGCTCCGCGCGGCGTCGTGCCGGGGCCGGTCGCGCCTTTCAGCGGATCGATCGGCCCGTTGTCCTTGTTGAGGACCGCGTGCTTCACCCGCGCCCAGTCGCCGTTATAGGTGCAGTGCTGGCTCTCGGGGAAACCTTCATAGCACCCGCTGATCAGGCCTTCGGGGAACGCGCGCTTGAAGGCCGGGTCGATGAACGATGACGGCTCCGCCTGCCTCAGCCCCGCCGGATTGTCGGTGGTCAGCGCGCCCGGCGCCGGCACATCCACCCAGTTGGTGTGGGCATAGAAATCCTGCGCCGCGTGCATCGCGAGGCCCAGCTGCTCCAGAACGTCGCACTTCGCCCGTCCCGGCGATCCGTCATAGAGGCACGGGATCAGGGTGGGGATTTCCTCGTCCATGATGGTCAGCGTGTTCTCCGGCACGATGCGCCCGGCCGCCTTCACCGCCGCATCCAGCGCGGTGAAGATGAAATCGCGGCAGGCGGTCAGTTTCGCCTCCGCCTCGGCCTTCGACTGCGGGTAACCGGACGAGCCGACATAGTCGCCGCCATCGCAATGCGCCGCCCGCTCCGACATGAGGCCCCGGTCGGGCCGGTCGGGGGCGCCCACCGCGCCGAATGCCCCGCGTTCCCCGGCCAGTGAATCCAGCGTGTCCGGCCCCAGATGGAACACCATCAGCGCCAGCCGCGTGATCTTCTCATGCTCGCTGGATTGCCCCAGCCCCTCGACGGTTCCGAACGCCCCGGCGCCGGAGGTCATCAGGGCGGCGGCAAACAGAACGATCAGGCGGCGCATGGCGGCGATCCCCCAAGGCTAAAGTTCCCCGCCAAGACTACGCCGTGCCCCGTGTGCCGTCACTGCGGCCCATGCGCGCCGGTGGCTCTGGACCGCCCGCTGTCCTGCCGACTAGGATCGCCTGGACTGTCACGAAGGATGCCTGCCATGCGCCTCGCCCGCCTGACCCTCGCTTTCGCCGCCTTCATGGGCCTCGCCGCCTTCGACGATCCGGCCGGCAAGTATGTGATCGACTTCCCCGAGGGCTGGACCACCACGCCGGCCTCGGCCGAAGGCTTCACCTTCGCCCACGCGCCCGACAAGGTGACCAATTGCGGGGCCAAGGCCGCCGCCGTGCCGGCCTTCGCCGCCTATACCCAGGACGAGATCAATGCCCAGCTCTTCGCCAATCCCTTCGGGGCGGCGGACTGGGCGAGCGTGCTGGGCGCCGATGCCGGCCTCATCACGCTGGAAGCCGGCGAGATCATCGAGGCGAACGGCCTGAAGGTCCAGATCGCCACGCTGAAGCTGGGCGCCGGTTTTGAATCGATCCCCTTCGAAACGCTCAGCCGCATCGTCGTCTCCGCCACGCCGGGCATCGTCTATATCGGCGCCTGCATCGTCGAAACCGCGAAGTATGACGACTTCAAGGACATCTTCGAAACCACGGTCCGCTCGCTGCGCCCGCTTTAGTTGCTTGCACGCGCGGGCGGGCCGGACCACAAGCACCCCATGCCCGCGCGCCCGCCTCAGAAGCCTGCACCGCTGAAGCTCGTCACCTGGAACATCAACTCCGTGCGGCTGCGCATGCCGCTGCTCGCGCGCCTCGTCGTGGACGAACAGCCCGACGTCATCTGCCTTCAGGAAACCAAGGTCGACGACCCGCTCTTCCCGCACGATCCCATACAGGCGCTCGGCTATCCGTATCGCGCCATCAACGGCCGCAAGGGCTATCACGGCGTCGCCATTCTCTCGCGCGAACCGTTCGCCAAAATCTCCAGGGTCGAATGGTGCGGCAAGGATGACGGTCGCCATCTCGCCGTCCGTCTCGCCGACGGGCTTGAGATCCAGAATTATTACATCCCCGCCGGCGGCGACATTCCCGATCCGGCGCTGAACGAGAAGTTCGCCCACAAGCTGCAATTCCTCGACGAGAAGGAAGCCTACTGGGCGAAACGCCGAGGCAAGGGCACCGAGCGCATCGTCGTCGTCGGCGATCTCAACGTCGCCCCGCACGAAACCGATGTGTGGAGCCACAGGCAGCTGCTGAACGTCGTCAGCCACACCCCGCCGGAGACCGACCGCTTCAAGGCGATCCTTTCAGGCTGGGACTGGATCGACGTGACGCGCCAGTTCGTGCCGCTTCAGGACAAGATCTTCTCCTGGTGGAGCTACCGCAACCACGACTGGAAAGTGTCGGATCGCGGCCGCCGGCTCGATCACGTCTGGGCCAGCCGCGCGCTCGCCGGCCATGTCAGCGCGCATTCCATCCTGCGCGACGTGCGCGACTGGCCGCAGCCGTCCGACCACGTCCCCATCGTCGTCTCGATCGAACGCTAGAACGGCCCTTCGCCGAGCGACTCCGCCCAGCCGCGCGTCGCGGGACAGGCCCGCATCGCGCGCCTGTAGCCGTCGCGTCCGCTTGTGCGCGCGACATAGGCGGCCTCGTCCGCGCTCATCGCCACCCCGCCCACACGGCGCGCGAAATCCAGCGCATAGGTGACCGAGATATCGGCGGCGGTGAACGCCTCGCCCGCCATATAGGGGGCGCGCGCCAGCTGCCGCGCCACGAGACGGCGGCGGCTCTCGAACATCTCGCCCGCCCAGCGCGACGTCCAGTTGTCGCCCGCACCGTCCGGCGCGATCTTGGGCGGGATCGCGGCGAAGAACATCGTGCCCATGAGGCCCGCTTCGCCCAGATGCAGGAATTGCTGATACGGCGCGAAGCGTTCATCGTCCGGCGCGGGCGCCAGCGCGGCGCCGCCATGACGGGCGATCAGATATTCCATGATCGCGATCGACTCGACGATGATCGTCTCGCCGTCCTGCAACGCCGGAATGAACCCGCCCGGATTGACGGCCATGAATTCCGTGTCGTTCTCCGCGCCTTTCAGAAGATCGACATCGCGCAGGCGATAGGCGAGGCTCATCTCCTCCAGCAGCCACACGACGCGAAAGCCGCGGCCTTCACCCCAGACCGTCAGCGCGCCCATATGCGTCAGTTCCCCAGCCCGGCCGAATCCAGACGCCCCTGCGCCTCGCGCAGACGCTCCGTCGTATCCTCCAGCCGCTCGGCCAGTTCGCGCATCACCTCGAACGCGAATTGCGGCACGTCGCGCAGCAGCTGGAAGAATGCGTCCTTGTCCACTTTCAGCGCGGTGATGGCCGAGGCCGCCACCACCGTCGCGGTGCGCGGCACGTTCCGCAGCACCGCGATCTCGCCGATGAAGGTGTTCTTCGGAACCTTGGCGACGATGACGTCATGGCCCTCGTCGGTCTTCACCATCACCGCCGCCTCGCCTTCCAGCAGGATATAGGCGGCATCGCCCGGCTCGCCCTCGCGGCACAGCACGCCGCCTTCGGGCAGCTGCAGCCGGTGGCTGGCGAAGGCCAGCAGCTTCAGCTTCGATGAGTCCATCGTCGCGAAATAAGGAATGCGCCGCAGCGCCTCGACCTCGTCGATGATGCTCATATCTTCACCTCATCCCATCCCGGCCACGCGGCCATGCTCGAACGCGATCACGCGGTCGAACGGCGTGCTGTCCTGCCCGGGCGTCAGCGTCCACACGAGGCCGCGCCCGGCGCGCGCCTCGATCACTTTCTTCAGAATGTCGGCCTGCGCCTGCGGGTCCAGCACGGCCAGCGCGCCGTTGACGACCAGCATGTCGGGGTTCTTCACCAGCGCGCGCGCAAGCGCCAGACGCTGGCGCTGCGACGGCGTCAGCCGCTTGCCCGCCGCGCCCGCGTGGAAGCCGAGGCCGATGCGCGCGATGTCGTCCTTCAGGCCCAGCTCGGCGATCACGCCCTGCAGGATCTCCTCGATCCGGCCTTGCGCGTTCGGCGCGCCATAGACGATACGACCGAACAGGATGTTGTCCTCGACCGAGGCCGCCTCGTTGTATTCGGCCGAATCGTAGAAGGCGATCTTCGACCGCTCGTGCCGCGGCAGCCGCTCGTTGAACAGCAGCCTCGCCGCCAGCAGCATCGCGCGCAGCCGGTCGTCGAGCAGGCCGAGACGATGCCGCGCTTCGGAATAGTTGAACGCAAGGCCCATCGCGCGCGTGCGCTGTTCCGGCGTCGGCGGCGCGCCGGACGACAGCCGCGCCAGCATCGCCTCGAAGAAGGGCAGGTCCGCCGCCGCGATGAAGCTGAACTGCGCGAAGAACGGGTGGTCGGCGGGCAGGCCGCGGAAGATTTCCACCATCGTCTCCGCGATGCCCCGGCCCAGCGTGAAGAGCGGCTTGTCGAGGCCGGTCTCCTCCAGCAGCGCCGAGACGGTGCGGTTGCGCGCCAGGTTCTGTGGCGCATAGGCCGGCCCGATGGCGACGCCGAACAGCAAATTCTCGCCGATCGAGGCCTGGTTGTTGTAATGCGCCGCGTCGAACGGCTCGACGATGTCGACATCGCCGCTCATCTCGCGCGATTTGAACAGCGCCCGCGCGGCGAGCAGACGCTCCGCCACCACCGGCGCGTCTTCCGGATCGAAGCGGCCCTGCAGGCCGAACCGGAACACGTCGCTCTCCATTCCCGACAGCGTGATGAAGCTCATGAGGCAGGCATCGGCCCCGCGCGCGTCGTCCCAGCCGAGCGCCACGTAGTCGATCCACTCCGCTTCCGCGTCATAGGGCGCGTTCCCGGCGCGCGCGTCCTCGTCATGCCGCAGGCGGGCCTTCAGCGCCTCCGGCCCGTTCCGGTCGCGCGGACGGCGCGGCTGGTTCCTCAGGCCATATAGAAGATTGTCCTTCAGGCTCGCGCCGAAGACATAGGCCTCCTGGCCGACATAGGCGATGCGCCGCCCGGTCGCCGCCTGCGGCAGGCTGTCGATCGCCTGCCCGTCCAGCAGCACCTTGCCCGACCGCACCGTCGCCTGCCGCGCGATCAGCGCCGCCGCCGCTTCCTTGCCGCCGCCGGGCGGACCGGCCAGCGCCACATGCGCGCGCGCCGGCACATCGAAACTCACCGCGTCCAGCAACCGCGCGCCGGTATCGTCGGCGACCGTCGCCTCGCGCACTTCGATGCCATGCTCCAGCGGCGGCGGATCGTGCGGCTCGTGCAGATGCGGCTCGATCAGCGTCTCGGCCCCGAACTGCTCGATCACCTGCTCGTATTTGATCTGCGCGTCCTGCTTCTCCAGATACCAGTCGAGCAGTTCCTTGATCGGCCCCGGCAGATCCTTGTAGGCGGCGATCACCGCGACCAGCGCACCGATCGAGAGATCGCCCATGATCATGTAGTAGCCGCCGACCGCGTAGAAGAAGAACGGCGTCACCTGCGCGAGGAAGTTGTTCAGGAATTTGACGAAGAACTTCCGGCGATAGATCTCGTACCGGATGTCGTAGATCCGCCCCAGCCGCCGCGTGATGTCGGCGCGCTCCCAGTTGGACGTGTCGTTCGCCTGGATGTCCGCGGCCGCATCGACGATCTCGGCGACCCGGCCCGACAATTCGCGCGCCGTCAGCTGGCGCTGCCGCCCCAGCGCCAGGATGGGCTTTCGCAGATACGGGATCAGGAACGCCTGGATCGACACGACGCCCACCGCCACCATTCCCAGCAGCACGTTCTGCAGCAGGATGAAGACGACGGCGGTCAGCGCCTGCCCGCCGAGATATGCGGGCGTCGCGAAGGCCTCGCCGACGAACCCGCCCAGCGGCTCCACCTCGTCCTTCACCATGGAGGCCACTTCGGCGGGCTTCGTGCGCTTCAGCCTTGAGGGCAGGAAGCGCAGCACCCGGTCGACCAGTTCATAGCGGAGGCGGCGCAGCAGCCGCTCGCCCATCCGGCCCTTCATCACGTTGATGCGGTATTTGAAAAGCCCGTTGACGCAGACGAGGCCGAGAAACGTGAACGACAGCGCGAACAGCGCGCTCATCTGGTCCAGGCTGAGCCCGTCGAACATCTGCCCGCCGCCCAGCCAGTCGGGCAGCGGCACCGTGAAATAGGTCCGCGACGCGCCGCCCTCGAAGCCCTCGCCCTGCAGCGGCCCGTTGACGATCAGCTTGGGCAGGTTCAGCGCAAAGAAATAGAACGGCAGCGACACGACGATCAGTGCCAGAACGCGCAATTGCTCGTTCAGGCTGTGCCGCCAGATATAGGAAAAAAGCCGCCGCTCCATCGCGCCGATGGTTAGGGGTCAGGACAGGGACACGCAAGGCGCAGCAGTCACACAGCCAGGATTGTCATGCCCGCCTGCACGGGTATGACAGGTGTGGAGACGACCGCCTCCCCACCCGGCGGCTGACAAGCCGCGCCGCACCATGCAAAGTCGCGCCGTCCCGCCATTCTCCGGAGCGCCCGTGTGACGCCGCCGCCTGCCCGCGTCCTTCTCTACAGCCATGACAGTTTCGGATTGGGCCATCTGCGGCGCTGCCGGGCGCTGGGCGGGGCGCTGACGGCTGCCCGGCCCGATCTCACCACGCTCATCATCTCCGGCTCGCCCATTATCGGCGCCTTCGAGTTCCCCGAGCGGGTCGATTTCGTCCGCGTCCCGGGCGTCATCAAGCTGCGCGACGGCGCCTACACCCCGACCAAGCTGACGGTCGAAACCGCCGATGCCTTCCGCCTCCGGGCCGAGATCATCGAGGAGACCGCCCGCGTCTTCCGGCCCGACCTCCTGATCGTCGACAAGGAACCGCTCGGCCTCCGGGGCGAACTCACCCAGACCCTTCGCGCCGCGAAAGACGCCGGCACCCGCATTGTGCTGGGACTGCGCGACGTGCTGGACGACGCCGAGGCGCTCGACCAGGAATGGGCGCGCAAGAATGTCGGCCCGGCGCTCGCCGATCTCTATGACGAGATCTGGATCTATGGCGTCAGGGACATCTTCGACCCCCTCGCCGGCCTCACACTGCCGCCCGGCCTCGACGCCCGCACCCGCTATACGGGCTATCTCCGCCGCGACACCGCCGCCATCGGGCGCGGCCAGCCCCGCACGCCCCTTCCCGACACGCCCTATGTCCTCGTCACCACCGGCGGCGGCGGCGACGGCGAGGGCCTGATCGACTGGGCGCTCGCGGCCTATGAGCATTTCGGCGACGACCTGCCGCCCGCCGTCTTCGTCCTCGGCCCCTTCATGGACCCCGCCCATCAGGAGGGCTTTCTCGCCCGCGCCGCCGCGCTGCCCGAAGTGTCGGCCACCGTCTTCGACGCGGAAATGGAGCGCATCGTGGAACGCGCCGGCGGCGTCATCGCCATGGGCGGCTACAACACGTTCTGCGAGATCCTCTCCTTCGACAAACCCGCCGTCATCGTGCCGCGCGAAAAGCCCCGCCGCGAACAGTGGATACGCGCCGCGCGGGCGCAGGAACTCGGCCTCGCCCGGATGCTGGAAGACCCCGCCGAACAGGGCGGCACCCGCGACATCGCCGTCATGGCGGAAACCATCAAGGGCGTGATGCGCCAGCCCCGCCCCTCTGCCGCGCTCAAGCCCGGCATGATGGACGGCCTTGACGAAATGGTGCGCCTCGCCGGTCTCTGGCTGGCGCAATGATCGCCATCATCCTCAAGGGCTGGCCGCGCCTCTCGGAAACCTTCATCGCCCGCGAGCTTGAGGCGCTGGAGGCGCGCGGCCTCACCCTCGCCCTCTGGTCGCTGCGCCACCCGACCGACACCAAAACCCACCCCGTCCACGGCCGGGTCCGCGCGCCCGTCACCTATCTGCCGGAGTATCTTCACAACGAACCGGCCCGGGTTTTCAGGGCCTGGCGGAAGCTCCGCTGGACCCCCGGCTACAGGGCGGCGAAGGCTCTTTTCAACGCCGACTGGAAGCGCGACCGCACCCGCAACCGCATCCGCCGCTTCGGCCAGGCGCTCGTTCTGGCGGCCGAATTGCCCAAGGATATCAGGGCGCTCTACGCCCACTTCATCCACACGCCCGGCTCGGTCGCCCGCTACACCGCCGCCCTCACCGGCCTTCCTTTCGGCGTCAGCGCCCACGCCCGCGATATCTGGACGACGCCCGACTGGGATCTCGCCGCCAAGCTGGCAGAGGCCCGGTTCGCCACCACCTGCACCGCCGACGGCCACGCCCGTCTCGCAGCTCTTTCCCCCGGAAAACCGCCCCATCTCGGCCGTCACGGCCTCGATCTCGCCGCCTGGCCCGAGGCCGCGCCCCGCCCGCCACGTGACGGCATGGACCCCGCCGACCCCGTCACCATCCTCTCGGTCGGCCGCGCGGTGGAGAAAAAGGGCTATCCGACCCTCCTCACCGCCCTTTCAGAACTGCCGCCCGGACTTCACTGGCGCTTCGCCCATATCGGCGGCGGCCCGCTGCGTGAGAGCTTGAAAAAACAGGCAGAAACGCTGGGGATTTCGGCCCGCATCACCTGGCGCGGCAGCCTTTCGGAAGACGATGTCCGCGCCGCATTGCAGGCCGCCGACCTCTTCGCCCTCACCCCCGAAATCGCCGCTGACGGCGACCGCGACGGCCTCCCCAACGTGCTGGTCGAGGCGCAGAGCCAGTCCCTCGCCGTCGTCGCCACCCCCACCGGCGGCGTCACCGAACTCATCACCAGCGGAACCAACGGCCTCATCGCCCCGGCGGGCGACGCCGGCGCCATCGCCGCCGCGCTGGCCGCCCTCATCACCGATCCCGCCCGCCGCATCGCCATGGGGAAGGCCGGCCGCGCCCGCGTCACCAGCGACTTCTCGGCAAGCCCCACCGCCGACGCCATCGCAAAAATGCTGCAGGACATGGCTGCAGCATGAAACGCGCTTTGCTCTACGCCCCGATGAACCCACCGGCCCCCGGCGCACCGCCCTCCGGCGACCGCGCCATGACGGGGCTGCTGTCGCGCGCCCTCGAACGGATCGGCATCGGAACCGAACCCGCCTCGCAGCTTCGCGCCTATGAAGGCAAAGGCGATGCTGCGCAGCAATCGGCCATTGCCGAGGCCGCAAAGGCCGAGATTCCGCGCCTGATTGCGGCCCACGCCGCCAACCCGCCCGCGCTCTGGATCACCTATCTCACCTACTACAAATCGCCCGATCATCTCGGCCCGCACGTCACGAAGGCGCTCGGCATCCCCTATGTGATCGTCGAGGCGAGCCACGCGCCCAAGCGCGCCACCGGCGATTTTGCTGCACCTTATGCTGCAGCAAGATCGGCGCTCGAATCCGCCGACGCCGTGATCGCCATGACGGATCACGACGCCGCCATGCTGCAGCAGATCGTGCCCGCAGAGCGCCTGCATCGCCTCCCGCCCTTCATCGACACGGCGCGTTTCAAAAACATTCCGCGCAAAAGCGGCCTCACACCGCTCATTCTCACCACCGCCATGCTGCGCCCGGGCAAGAAACTCGCGAACTTCCCGCTGATCGCAGCGGCGCTCGCCCGCATCGCCGACCTCAAATGGTTCTATGTCGTCGCGGGCGGCGGCGAGGGCGAAGCCGAGGCCAAGGCCGCCTTCGCCAATTTCCCCAGGGACCGCATCACCTTCATGGGCGCCGTCCCGCCCGATGCCATGCCCAATCTCTATGCCCGCGCCGATCTCTATCTCTGGCCGGGCCTGAAGGAAGCGTACGGCCTGTCCTATCTGGAAGCGCAGGCGAGCGGACTGCCCGTCGCCGCCTGCGACACCGCCGGCGTTCCCGCCGTCGTCGAGCAGGGGCGCGGCGGCCTCCTCACCCCGGCCGGTGACGCCGAAGCCCTCGCCCAGTCGCTCCGCATCCTCCTGATGAACCGTCAGACCCGCGACATCATGGGCGAGGTCGCCGCCGAATTCGTCCACGGCGAGCGCGACATCACCCATGCTGCAGCCCGCCTCCGCAGCATTCTTGGGCCTCTTGACCCATGACTCTCATCGCCTTCATCCGCCACGGAGCCACCGCCTGGAACGAGGAGGGCCGCTTTCAGGGCCACGCCGATGTGCCCTTGTCGCCCGAAGGCCGCGCCGAACTGCGCAAGCTCGAACCTCACCCGGCCCTGCGCGGCGCGGTCTGGCTCGCCTCGCCCCGCCGCCGCTGCGTCGAGACCGCCCGGCTTCTCGGTCACGAGCCACGCCCCGAACCCGGCCTGCTGGAGACCAACTGGGGCGCCTATGAAGGCCTCACCCGCGCCGCCACCTCAGCCCTCAGCCAGCGGATTTCGGCGCGCGGCGAGGCCGGTCTCGACTTCCACGCCCCCGGCGGCGAAAGCCCGCGTCAGGTGCAGCAAAGACTGCAGCCATTTTTCGTCCGCCTCGCCGCCGAAGGCCCTGATTTCGCCGTCGGCGTCACGCATAAGGGCATCATCCGCGCCACGCTCTCGCTGGCCATCGGGTGGGACATGAAAGACAAGCCGCCCATGAAGCTGAAATGGCGCGCCGCCCATCTTTTCCGCATTTTCCCTGACGGCCATGTGAAGCTTGAGGCCCCGAACCTGTTTCTCGGGAAGCGTCTGTGAAGGCGCTCTTTCACGTCAATCACCTCTGGGGCGTCGGACACTTCACCCGCATCGCCGCCATCGCCAACGCCGTCGTGGCGGCGGGCGGCGAAGCGACCGTCCTGTCCGGCAACACGCCCGTCTCCGGCCGCCTCGCCGGCGCCGTCCGTCTCGTCGCCCTCCCCGCCATCCGCGCCGGGGACACGACCTATTCCAGCCTAGTCACGGCGCAGGACTGGCCGGTCAGCGAGGAGCAATGGACGCGCCGCGCCGCCATCATCGCCGGCACGCTGGAGGCCTGCGCCCCGGACATCCTCATCACCGAGACCTTCCCCTTCGGCCGCCGCAAGCTGGCCCGCGAAATCCTGCCGCTGATCGAAGCGGCACAGGCAGGCGGCGCAAAAATCGTCGCCAGCCTGCGCGACGTCCCCACCCCGCCCGCCGGCGCCAGACGCCTTGAGGAATGCGCCGATCGCCTGCGGACGCATTACGACGCCGTCCTCATCCACGGTGACCCCGCCATCACGCCGCTCAACGACATCTGGCCGGGTGAAATCCCCGTCCCGGCCTATCTCACCGGCTATGTCGCGACCGCAGCGGCGCCGCAGCCCGAGCGCCGGGGCGTCGTCGTTTCGGCCGGCGGCGGCGGCGATGCTGCACCTTTGCTGCGCGCGGCGCTGTCGGCCTGGCAGGGTGGCCTTCTGGCCGACCAGCCCTGGACCTTCATCACCGGCCAGCACGCCCCGGAAGGCCTGCACGAGGCGCTCATCGCCGCCGCGCCGCGCCATTTCGGCGCGGAAATCCTGCACACCGCGCCCGATCTCCCGGCCCGCATCGCCCGCGCACAGCTCTCCATCTCGCGCGGCGGCTACAACACGGTCGCCGAAACCATAGCCGCCGGCACCCCCGCCCTCGTCATCCCCTTCGCGTCCGACGGCGAACCCGAACAGGACATTCGCGCTAGACGCTTCGCCGCCATGGGCCTCCTCACCCGCCTGCCGGAGGCCGATCTCACGCCCGGCAGCCTCGCCGCCGCCGCCCGCGCCGCGCTCGAAAGCCCCGCCCCGCCGCCGGACGCGATCCGCCTCGACGGTGCGGAAGCCTCCGCCCGGCGTCTCGCAGAGATCGCGGGCAACGGCTAAGGTCCGGCGATGGCGGTTCTTTCGTTCAGGGACGTGACGCTCACCTTCGCCGGCCACCCGCCGGTGCAGGCGCTGAACGGCGTCAGCTTCGACGCCGGGCGCGGACGCATCACCGCCCTTGTCGGCGAAAGCGGCTCCGGCAAAAGCGCCCTCTCGCTCGCCGCGATGGGCCTCCTGCCGCAGGGCGCGAAACTCGGCGGCTCGATCATCCTCGATGACGGACGCGGCCCCGCCATCGACCTCGCCAGACTGAAACCCTCCGACCCCCAGTTCCGCCGCGTGCGCGGCGGCCGCATCGGCCTTGTCTTCCAGGAACCGCTCTCCGCCTTCTCGCCCGTCCACACGGTCGGCAGTCAGATCGCCGAAGCGATGCGCGCCCACGACAATGTCTCCAGACGCGCCGCCCGCGCCGCCGCGGTGGAGATGCTGCGCCTCACCGGCTTCCCCGATCCCGCCCGCGGCTTCGACGCCTATCCGTTCGAACTCTCCGGGGGCCTCCGCCAGCGCGCGATGATCGCCGCCGCGCTCGCCGCGCGCCCCTCCGTCCTCATCGCGGACGAACCGACCACCGCGCTCGACGTCACCATCCAGGCGCAGGTTCTGGCGCTGCTTCAGCGCCTGCAGGGCGAACTCGGCCTCTCGGTCCTGTTCATCACGCACGATCTCGGCCTTGTCGCGGCGCTGGCCGACGATCTCGTCGTGCTGTATCGCGGCCGCGTCATGGAGCGTGGCACCGCCGACGCGGTCTTCGCCGAGAGCCGGCATCCCTATTTCCAGGCGCTGAAAGGCGCGAACCCGTCGCTCCACCGCCGCGAAGGCCGCCTGGCGGTGATCGGCGGCGCTGCCTCCGGCGCCGCCGCCAGCGCCTATGCCGCGCGCCCGTCCCGCCGCCGCGACATTGCACGGCCGGCAGGCAAGCTGATCGAGGCGATCGGCGTCTCAAAAACCTTCGGCGCGCGCCGTGGCGGCGAGGGCGCCCGGGCGCTCGACGATGTCTCGCTCACCATAAATCACGGCGAAAGCGTCGGCCTCGTCGGCGAGAGCGGCTCGGGCAAATCCACCCTCGCCCGCATGCTGATGCGCGCCGAGACGCCGGACAGCGGCAAGGTGCTGTTCCACGCCAAGGGCGGGGCGCACGATCTGAAATCCATCACCGGCCCGGCGCTCGCGCGCTATCGCCGCCGCGTCGCCTATGTCTTCCAGGACCCCTATGCCGCGCTCAATCCGCGCATGACGATCCGCGAGACGCTGGCCGAACCTTTCGCCATCCACCGCCTCGCCAGCCGCAAGGGACGTGAGATTCGCGCCCGCGAACTCGTCGATCTCGTCGGCCTGCCCGCGAGCGCCCTCGACCGTTTCCCGCCCGCCTTCTCCGGCGGCCAGCGCCAGCGCATCGCCATCGCCCGCGCGCTGGCGCTGCGCCCCGAACTCATCATTCTCGACGAACCGACCTCGGCGCTCGATGTCTCGGTGCAGGCCCAGATCCTGAACCTCCTCGCCGATCTGAAGACCGAGCTGGGCTTCGCCTATCTCTTCATCAGCCACGATCTGGCGGTGGTGGAGCATGTCGCCGACCGGGTCGCCGTGATGCGCCGCGGCCGCATCGTCGAGGAAGCGCCCGCCGCCGATCTCTTCCGCGCCGCCGTCCACCCCTACACCCGCGCGCTCATCGCCGCCGCGCCGGAGGCAGACCGCACCAACCGGCTCGACCTCGCTGCCGTCGCCGCGCGCGCGGGCGCCGATCTTGGAGATCCGCACGCGCCCCTCATCGAGATCGCGCCCGGCCACCGCGCCGCTGTCGGAGGCCGCGATGCGCGCGCTGCTTAAGATCGTTCTCGCCCTCGCATTGCTCGGCCCGGCTGCGGCGCAAACGCCCGCGCCCATCGATCCGCCCTCGCTTGCCGCCGATGTCGCATCGGGCAAACTGCCGCCTGCCGCAGAACGCGTGCCGTCCGAACCCCTCGTCGGCGGCTTCGAAACCCTCGGCCGTACCACGGGCAAGAGCGGCGGACGCCTCCGCACGCTGCTGCCGAAAGACAAGGACATCCGGCTGCTCAATGTCTGGGGCTATGCCCGCCTCGTCGGCTATGACGAAACGCTGCAGATCAGGCCCGACATCCTCAAGGCCATCGACATCGAGGACAACCGCATCTTCACGATGCATCTGCGCCCGGGCCACAAATGGTCCGACGGCGCGCCCTTCACCACAGAAGACTTCCGCTACTACTGGGAAGACATCGCAGGCAATGCCGATCTCACTCCGGCAGGCATTCCCGAAGAACTCACCGTCGACGGCGCGCCGCCGACCGTCACCATCATCGACGCGCTGACCGTCCGTTATGAATGGCCGACGCCCAATCCGCGTTTCCTCGCGCAGCTCGCCCAGGCGCGCGAGCCTTACATCTACCGCCCCGCCCACTACCTGAAGCGCTTCCACATCAAGTATGGCGACCCCAAGGACATCGAAGCCCTCGTCGCCGCAGAAAAGGTGAAGGGCTGGGCCGCGCTGCATAACCGGCGCGATTCCATGTACGACAACGACAACCCTGAAATCCCCAGCCTGCAGCCCTTTCTGGTGGAGGCCGGTGGCGGCCCGCTCTTCCGCTTCCGCCGCAATCCTTATTTCCACCGCCTCGATCCGAACGGCATCCAGCTCCCCTATCTCGACGGGATCGACGTGACCGTCGTGGAGTCGGGCCTGATCGCCGCGAAAACCGCAGCGGGCGATGCGGATCTCCAGTTTCGCGGCCTCGCCTTCTCCGATGCCGGCGCGTTGAAGGCGGCCGAGCGCGGCGGCAATTTCAAGGTGCGGCTGTGGCCGGTCACCAAGGGCGCCCAGGTCGCGCTCTTCCCCAACCTCACCACCGCCGACCCGCAATGGCGCGCGCTGATGCGCGATCCGCGTTTCCGCCGCGCCCTCTCCGCCGCCATCGACCGCGACGACATCAACCGCTCGCTGTATTTCGGCCTCGCGACCGCCGGCAACAACACGGCGCTGAAGGAAAGCCCGCTTTACGATCCCGCCCGCACCACGCGCGAAGCCGTGTTCGACCTCGCAAAGGCCAACGCCCTGCTCGACGAGGTCGGCCTCACCAATCGCGATGCGCGCGGCATCCGCATCATGCCGGACGGACGCGCCCTCAACATCATCGTCGAGACTTCCGGCGAAAGCGGCGAGGAGGCGGCGATCCTCGAACTGATCGCCGCGACCTGGCGCAAGGCCGGCATCGGCATCGTCGTGCGCCCCTATGAGCGCGCGGTGCTGCGCAACCGCGCCTATGCCGGCGAAAGCCACATGACGGTCTGGTCCGGCTTCGAGAACGGCGTGCCCACCGCGAACGCCAGCCCCGACGAACTCGCGCCGGTTCACCAGGAATTCCTCGCATGGCCGCGCTGGGGCCAGTATGTCGCGACACGCGGTGCGTCGGGCGAGGCGGTGGATATCGTGCCCGCCATGCAGCTTCTCGAACTCTACAAGACCTGGACACGCACGGCGGATGAGGTTCAGCGCGCCGCGATCTGGCGTCAGATGCTCGACATCCACGCCGACCAGCAATTCTCCATCGGCATCGTCTCGGGCGTGCTTCAGCCCGTGATCGTCTCGAACGCGCTGCGCAACGTGCCTCAGACCGGCCTCTTCGGCTGGGATCCCGGCGCGCAGTTCGGCATATACCGTCTCGACGCGTTGTGGCTCGACCGGTGACGATCTGATGTTGCGTTACGCCGCCTGGCGCATTCTGGCGATGATCCCCGCGCTCCTCGCGGCGAGCCTGCTCATTTTCGCAGTCGTCGAGCTGCCGCCCGGCGACTATCTCTCCAACGAGATGCAGGAATTGATGGCGCAGGGCGAAGGCGCCGGCGCCGCGCGCGTCGCTTTCCTGCGCAGCGAGTTCAGCTTCGACGAGCCTTTCCTTCACCGCTACGCGATCTGGGCCGGTCTGCTCCCCGGCCCGCACGGCTTCGACGGCCTCATCCAGGGCAATTGGGGCTGGTCGTTCCTCTATGCCAAGCCCGTCGGCGACGTGCTGGGCGACCGCGTCGGCCTCACCGCGCTTCTCAATTTCGCGACCGTCCTGCTCGTCTATCTCATCGCCTTCCCGGTCGGCCTGCTTTCGGCGCGGCGGCCCGGCGGCCTCTTCGACACGACCGCCACGACGCTTTCCTATCTCGGCCTCGCCATCCCCTCCTTCCTTCTCGCCCTCGTCCTCCTCGTCAGCGCGCAGGCCTGGTTTGGCCTCTCGATCGGCGGATTGATGGACCCGCGCTTCGAGGGCCAGCCCATGTCGCTCGACAAGTTCCTCTCCGTCGCCGCGCATCTCGTCATCCCGTCGCTGGTCATTGCGCTCGGCTCGGCCGGCATCATGATCCGCCGCCTGCGCGCCAATCTTCTGGACGAGGTCAACCGCCCCTATGTCGCGGCCGCCCGCGCCCGCGGCATTTCGGAAACGCGGCTGATGACGCGCTATCCGCTGCGTCTCGCCTTCGCGCCGTTCGTCGCCGATATCGGCAATCTGCTGCCCAGCCTCGTCTCCGGCTCGGTCATCGTCTCGGTGGTGCTGAACCTTCAGACCGTCGGCCCTGTCCTGCTCGCGGCGCTGCGCGGTCAGGACACCTTCCTCGCCGCCTTCATCCTCACCTTCACCGCCGCCCTGACCTTCGCGGGCATGCTGATCTCCGATCTCATCCTTGCCTGGCTCGACCCGCGCGTCCGCCTCGGCCAGAAGGCGAAATCATGAGCGGCGCGCTCCCCCTGCGCGACGGCGATCCGCCTCATGTGGTGGACGATCACCCCTTCCCGCCCCCTGCGCCGCCATCCACGCCCGCCGACAGCGCCTCGCCGTTCGGGCAGTTCTGGCGCCGTTTCCGCCGCCGCCGCCTCGCCTATGTGGCGTTCTGGCTGCTCGCCTTCATGTATCTCGTCGTCGTCCCCTTCGCGGAATTCATCGCCCCTTACGGCCGCGACCAGCGCTTCCCCGACGCGATCAGCCACCCGCCCCAGCTCGTGCGCGTGTGGGGCGATCAGGGCCTCGGCCTTCCCTTCGCCTACGCGACCGCGATGACGGTCGACCTGGAAGCCTTCAGGCGCATCTACACCGAGGACCGCACGAAGCAGCAGACGCTGCGCTGGTTCTGCGAGGGCGAACCCTATCGGCTGCTCGGTCTTATCGAGACCCGCGCCCGCCTGTTCTGCGCGGCGGAGGGCGGCACGCTTTTCCTCTTCGGCACCGATACGGTCGGGCGCGACGTCTTCAGCCGCGTCATCTTCGGCGCGCGCATCTCGCTGACCGTCGGCCTCGTCGGCGTCGCGATCTCCTTCCTGCTCGGCGTCATGTTCGGCGGTCTGGCGGGCTATCTCGGCGGCGCGACGGACTGGCTGATCCTCCGTCTCATCGAATTGCTGCGCGCCATGCCGGAACTGCCGCTCTGGCTCGCGCTCTCCGCCGCCATCCCCGCCGACTGGCCGCCGATCCTCGTCTTCTGCGGGCTTGTCGTCATTCTCGGCCTGCTCGACTGGCCCGGCCTCGCCCTCGGCGTCCGCGCCAAGGTCATGCAGCTGCGCGAGGAAGACTACGCCGCCGCCGCCGTGCTGATGGGCGCAAGACCGCGCCGCGTCCTGTTCCGGCACCTCCTGCCGAATTTTTCCAGCCATCTCATCGCCAGCGTCACGCTGGCGATCCCGGCGATGATTCTGGGTGAAACCGCGCTCTCCTTCCTCGGTCTCGGCATCCGCGATCCGCAGGTCTCCTGGGGTTCGCTCCTGAATGCGGCGCAGAGCTACGCAGCGCTCTCCGTCACGCCGTGGCTGCTGCTGCCGGTCGTTCCCGTCGTGTTAACGGTCCTGGCTTTCAACTTCCTTGGTGACGGCCTTCGCGACGCGGCCGATCCGTACCGCGCGAACAGCTGATCGTTCACGCCACTGTGACTCACGTCACGGACTGAAAGCTCCCATCACACTAGTAAAAGCGCGCGATGAAACGCTGCGGGGCGCAGCGGGGGCCATTATTCCATGAATGACATGACCGCGCCGAAGGGCATCGAGAAGACGCTTGGCGTCGGCAAGAAGAAGATGTCGAGCCGCAAGAAGGCTCTCATCTGGCTGGGCGGTTCGCTCGGCGCGCTCGTCCTCCTTTTCATGATGTTCTCCGGCGGCGACGGCGGCCCGGTCGGCTACAAGGCCGAAGCCGTGAAGCGCGGGCCGCTCTCGGTGAAGGTCACCGCCACCGGCACGCTCCAGCCCGTCGATCAGGTCGATGTCGGCGCCGAAGTCTCCGGCCGCGTCGTCGAGGTGAAGGTCGATTTCAACTCCGTCGTGAAGAAGGGCGACGTTCTCGCCCAGATCGACACGACCCAGCTCGAAGCCCGCCGCGTCCAGACCGAGGCCCAGCTCGCCGCCGCCAAGGCCGGCGTGAAGGAAGCCGAGGCCGGTCTTTCCGACGCCCAGCGCCGCTTGTCGCGCGTGCGCGATCTGGCGAAAAGCCGCAACGTCTCGCAGCAGGATCTCGACACCGCCCAGTCGACCTATGACCGCGCCGTCGCCTCGCTCGAGGTCGCCAAGGCCCAGGTCGCCATCCAGGAAGCCAACCTCCAGGTCGCCGTCAGCGATATCGGCAAGGCGGTGATCCGCGCGCCGATCGACGGCATCGTCCTTTACCGCAGCATCGAGGAAGGCCAGACCGTCGCCGCTTCGTTCCAGACGCCGGTTCTCTTCACCCTCGCCTCCGACATCAAGGAACTCGAACTCCTCGCCGATATCGACGAGGCCGATGTCGGCCAGGTGCAGGAAGGCCAGGGCGCCAGCTTCACCGTCGACGCCTTCCCCAACCGCACCTTCGACGCGCAGATCCGTTCGATGCGCAACGCGCCCAAGAAGTCGGAAACGTCCGCCTCGTCGCAGGGCGTCGTCGTCTACCAGGGCGAACTCAGCGTGAATAACGAGAGCGGCCTGCTGAAGCCCGGCATGACCGCGACCGCCGAAGTCACCGTCAAGACGGTCGAATCCGCCCTTCTGGTTCCCAACGCCGCGCTGCGCTTCGTGCCGCAGTCGATCGCCATGAAAGAAGCCCAGGCCCCGCAGGGCGGTGAAGGCGCGCCCGCCGCCGATGCCCCGCGCGATCCCTCGGCCGGCCGCGTCTTCGTGAAGGACGGCAACGGCCAGCCGGTCGAGCGCAAGGTCAAGATCGGCGTCACCGATGGCGTCATCACCGAGATCCTCGAAGGCGAAATCAAGGAAGGCGACGAAGTCCTCACCGATGTCGAACGCGCCGGTTCCGGGGCGCAGGGCTAAGGCATCCCGATGAGCGAGCATAAAGGCCCGGTCCTCGCCTTCCGCAACGTCGCCAAGGTCTATGGCCATGGCGATACGGAAGTGCGCGCCCTCAACGGCGTCGACTTCGAGATCTGGCCCGGCGAATTCGTCGCCGTCATGGGCGCGTCGGGTTCGGGCAAGTCGACGACGCTGAACATTCTTGGCTGTCTCGACGTGCCCACCGCCGGCACCTACGACTTCATGGGCGTGCCGGTCGAAACGCTCGACCGCAAGCAGCGCGCGCTGCTGCGCCAGAACTATCTCGGTTTCGTCTTCCAGGGCTTCAACCTACTAAAGCGCACCACGGCGCAGGAAAATGTCGAGCTGCCGCTCGTCTATCGCGGCACCTCGGCCAGCGAACGTCACCGCCTCTCGCGCGAGGCGCTGGGTCTTGTCGGCCTCGCCGAGCGCGTGGATCACACCTCGTCCGAACTTTCCGGCGGCCAGCAGCAGCGCGTCGCCATCGCCCGCGCGCTCGTCACCAGCCCGGCCGTGATGCTGGCGGACGAACCGACCGGCAATCTCGACAGCCAGCGCACGCACGAGATCATGCGTCTCTTCCGCGACCTGAACGAGAAGCGCGGCATCACCATCATCCTCGTCACCCACGAAGACGACGTCGCCGCCTATACGAAGCGCCACATCCGCTTCAAGGACGGCAAGATCGCCTATGACGGCCCGCCGACCACCAAGGCCGAGCTTGAGGCGATGCAGTCATGATCTTCTCCGGCCTCAGACTGGCGCTGCGCGAGCTCTGGGCCAACAAGATGCGGACGTTCCTGACATGCCTCGGCATGATCATCGGCGTCAGCGCGGTGATCGCCCTGCTCACCATCGGCGCGGGCGTCTCCTCCTCGATCAACCGCGAGTTCGCCTCGATCGGCCAGAACCTCGTCTGGATCTGGCCGGGCGGCGAAGGCGGCCGCGGGCCGCAGCAGGAGGCGCGCAGGTTCACGTGGCGCGACCTCGATCTGGTCCGCCGCACCGTGCCGCAGGTCGTGAAGATCGCGCCGTCGGTCGGCGGCGGAACCACCGTGAAGTTCGGCAATCTCGACACCCAGACCACGATCATCGGCACCACACCGGACTATTTCGACATCCGCCTCTGGGCGCTCGCCAGCGGCCGCTTCTTCTCCGAGGCCGAATCCGACGCCGGCCGCCTCGTCTGCGTGATGGGCAAGACCGTCCGTGAAAAGCTGTTCGGGTCGATGGACCCCGTCGGACAGCGCATCCGCGTCGACGGCGTCTCGTGCGAGGTCGTCGGCCTGATGAAGCCCAAGGGCGCCTCCACCTTCGGCGACGACGAGGACGACCGCATCATCGTGCCGTTGCGCGCCTATCAGCGCCGCTTCACGGGCGACGACTTCATCAACACGCTCCAGCTCATGGCCGCGAACAAAGGCGATGTCCCGCTGATGATGGAGAACGCGCGCCAGGTCCTGCGCAGCCTCCGCAATATCCCCAACGGCAAGCCCGACGACTTCACCATGCAGGACGTCTCGTCCTTCGGCGAGGAATCGTCCCAGGTTCTGACCTATGTGACGATGTTCGTCTCCGCCGTCGCCTTCATCTCGCTGATCGTCGGCGGCATCGGCATCATGAACATCATGCTGGTGAGCGTCACCGAGCGGACGCGCGAGATCGGCATCCGCCTCGCCATCGGCGCGCAGGAGCGCGACGTGCTGGCCCAGTTCCTCATCGAGGCGATGGCCCTCGCGGTCCTCGGCGGCCTTGTCGGCGTTGCGCTCGGCCTCGGCATCGCCTTCGTCGTCACCGGCGCGCTCGGCTGGGCGTTCCTGCCCTCCGTGCCGCTGATCCTCGGCGCCACGCTCTTCTCGGCCCTTATCGGCATCGGCTTCGGCTTCTTCCCGGCGCGCCGCGCCGCGCGGATGAACCCGATCGACGCCCTGCGCTTCGAGTAAGCCGCATGAACTGGACGACCATCCGCCTCGCTTTGCGGGAGCTGCGCGCCAACAAGCTGCGCACCTTCCTCACCTGCCTCGGCATGATCATCGGCGTCGGCTCGGTGATCGCCCTCGTCACCATCGGCGCGGGCGTCACGGCGCAGATCACCTCCACGCTGGAAAGCCTTGGCAACAATCTGATCTTCGCCTTCCCGGGAGGGCCGGACGCCGGTGGCCGGGGCAACGATTCGCCCTTCGACCGCCAGGACATCGAAGCGCTGCGGCACGGCGTGCCCGGCATCGTCGATATCAGCCCCTCTGCCGATACGGACGTCGAGGTCACCTTCGGCGGCTATACAGCCAATACCGAGGTCGAAGGCGGCGAGGCCTCGATCTTCCGGATCGGCCTGTGGGGCTTCGCGGAAGGCCGCGGCTTCACGACGTCCGAGGAAGGCCGCAGCGTCTGCGTCCTCGGCAAGACGGTGCGCGACAAGCTGTTCGCCAGCGGCCCGGCGGTGGGTCAGCGCATCCGTCTCGGCCGCGTGCCCTGCGAAGTCATCGGCGTCCTGAAGCCCAAGGGCACGTCCTTCATCACCGGGGACCAGGACGACCGGATCTTCATGCCGATGCGCGCTTACCTGCGCCGCATCCAGGGCAACACGGCGATCTTCAACATCCAGATCTCCGCCGCCACGCGCGAAGACGTGCCGCGCGTGATGGAAGGCATCCGCGCGGCGCTGCGCCAGTCGCGCGGCGTCGGCATGGATAGCGGCGACAACTTCACCGTCCGCGATCTCCAGGGCTTCGTTGAAGAAGCCCAGAACATCTTCGGCTTCATCACGCTCTTCGTCGCGGCGGTCGCCTTCATCTCGCTGATCGTCGGCGGCATCGGCATCATGAACATCATGCTGGTGAGCGTCACCGAGCGCACGCGCGAGATCGGCATCCGCCTCGCCATCGGCGCGCAGGAACGCGACGTGCTGATGCAGTTCCTCACCGAGGCCGCGATCCTCGCCATGCTGGGCGGCCTCATCGGCGTCGTCTTCGGCCTGGGCATCGCGGTCATCGGCGTCAGCGTGATGGGCGCACCCTTCCTGCCCTCGATCGGCGTCATCATCGGCGCGACGCTCTTCTCCGCCGCCTTCGGCCTCTCCTTCGGCTTCTTCCCGGCCCGCAGAGCCGCCAAGATGAACCCCATCGACGCCCTGCGTTACGAGTAAGACCCTCATCCGTCGCGCTACGCGCGCCACCTTCTCCGCCAAGCGGAAGAAGAGCCGGCTATCGCCATCACTGCGCTTGAGACATTGGCTATCTCGACGCCCGCCACAGCCAACCCCTCTCCCGCATGCGGGAGAGGACAGATTTGCGAAGCAAATCAGGTGAGGGCCAGCGCTGGCCCGTCAGGCAAAGGCGCAAAGAAGAAAGCCCCGCTCTCGCGGGGCTTTCTTACTTCAATCTGGCGAAACCCTACTCCGCCTTGCCGATCTTGATGTCCGCGCCGTCGCTCGACAGCGTGCCGGTATAGGCGGCGATCCACACATCGCCCGAACCCATCACCGAGACATCCGGGTTGTTCGCCGTGCCGCCGAAGCGCACGTCGCCCGATCCCGCGATATCCACCTTGAACGGATCGGCGACGCCGCCGTCGATCTTCACATCGCCCGAACCGGCGACATCGATATTCACCTTGCCGTTCACCGCGATGGCATAGACCTCGCCCGAGCCGGCGATATCGATATCGAAGTCGCCGTTGACCGTGCCGACCTTCACCTCGCCGCCGCCGGCGATTTCGACATCGGCCGAGTGGCAGTCACCCGCCCTCACGCTGCCCGAACCGGCGATCGAGGCATCGAGGTCGCCCGCGACATGGCCGAGGCGGATATCGCCCGAACCGGCGATCGCGACGTCGGCCGCCGAAACGTTTCCGGCCCGAACTTCGCCGCCGCTGGTGTTCATTTTCAGCGAGGCGTTGAGATCGCCGATATCCGCATCGCCGATATAATTGTCCACGCGAATTGGCGTTCCGGTCGAAACCTTGATGGTGACGGTGAGATCTTCCGACGAGACCGAGCTCCAGTCCCACATGTCGTCCCACCAGTCGCCTTCCATGCCCTCCATCGCCATGACCACCGCATCGCCCGAGGTCGACAGGCGGACCTTCTGGACCATCTCGTCGGTGCCGGAGAGCGCGATGTCGATCGAGGGATAACCGTCGGCGACGATGACTTTCAGATTGCCCACCAGCGCGTCGATCTGCACGCGCTTGGCCTGGAAGCTCTGGCTGACCGTCTGGTCGTCAGCGACGGCGATGGAACTGAGGAGAGCGAGCGGCGCCACGGCGGCGATGAGACGGCTCTTGAACATTGAACGCTCCATCCGAAAGCCCCAGGCCCGGTGATGTGACGGAACCGTCGCATAGTGGCCGTAACGCGGCGGTGATCCGGGTCACACGGCGGAGAAATGTTATTCGTGATCGGATATCCGGGGCTTTGGACCGGATTTTCAGGCCGGAACGGGAATCCGGCCGGGGACCAGTTCCAGCCCCTCGCGCGCGAAGCGGCAGGGGATTCCGGCCTTCGCCGCCGCCGCCACCGCCTCGGCTTCCAGATTCAGCATGATGGCGTCGGTATGGGCCGGATCGTGATGAAACGGCACGTAGAGGCCCACCCCCGCCGCCTTGGCCAGCGCCAGGCCCGCCACCCAGGTCGAATGGCCCCAGCCCTTGCGGGTGGCGTATTCCATCTCGGTATAGGAGGCGTCGTAGATCAGGATGTCCGTGCCGCGCACGAAGCTGACGAGCGCCGGGTCCGGCGTCTCGCTCTCATGCTCCAGATCGGTGATGTAGCAGGCCGAGCGCCCGCCATGCTCGATGCGGTATCCGGTCGCCCCGTTCGGGTGGTTCAGCGCCGTCGTCTTCAGCACGATCCCCTCGGCCGGGGTCAGCGTGTCGCCCGATTTGAAATCGCGGAAATTGACTTCGGCCTGGAAGATGTCCGGATCGATCGGCAGCACCGGGGCCGACATCAGCGAGGCGACGGCGGCCCGCGTCGTCAGCGGCGGCTCCAGATGGCCCGACCAGATGTCGAAATGGTTCTTGGGGTCGAACAGCGGCCCGAAGAACGGCAGGCCGCAGATGTGATCGAAATGCGTGTGGCTCAGATAGATCGCCGAGGTGATCTTGCCCTCGCGGGTCAGCGCCTCGCCCAGCGGACGGATGCCGGTGCCGCCGTCGAAGATCAGCACATGCCCGCCGACCCGCATCTCCAGGCACGAGGTATTGCCGCCATAGACCGCATAGTCAGGCCCGCCGCAGGCGATCGAGCCGCGCACGCCCCAGAAGCGGATGAGGAAATCGTCGCTCATTCAGGCACGCCTGGGCACAAAGGGCATGAAGGGCGCGTTGGCGGCGGCCCCGTCGAAATACTCACGGATCGCCGTGATCCGCCCCGCTTTCACATCGGCGAAGATCGCGGCGCTGAGCGCAAAGGCCGTGCCGTCGGGCAGCACGCCCGTCAGCGTATGCTCCTGCGCGAACCCGCCCGGCACCTCATAGCGGCGATGCACATCGTAACGCCTCCTGGACAATGTCTGGCACAGGAAGGCCAGCGTCCGGCGGTTGCGCTCGCGGCTCTCATGCTTGCCGTCGTGATTGTGCCAGACCGTCGCGTCGTCCGCGTAGATCGCGTCGATCGCCGCCATGTCGCCGGCCTCGATGGCGGCGAAAAAACGGTCTGCGAGGGCCAGCACGTCGCTCACGGGGCCAGCCTGTAGCCGCCGCTCTCGGTGAGGATGAGCGCGGCCTTGCCGGGATCGGGTTCGATTTTCTGGCGCAGGCGGTAGATGTGGGTTTCCAGCGTATGCGTCGTCACGGCGGGGTTGTAGCCCCAGACTTCGTGAAGAAGCGTTTCGCGCGCCACGGCTTTGCCCTGGCGGTAGAGATATTTCAGGATCGCCGTTTCCTTCTCGGTCAGGCGGACCTTCTTGTTCGCCGCCGTCACCAGCAGCTTGGCCGCCGGCTTGAAGGTGTACGGGCCGACCGCGAAGGTCGCGTCCTCGCTCTGCTCGTGGCTGCGAAGATGCGCGCGCACCCGCGCCAGCAGAACGGCGAAGCGGAAAGGCTTGGTGACATAGTCGTTGGCGCCGGCCTCAAGGCCCTGCACCTGGTCGGCTTCCTCACCGGCTCCGGTCAGCATCACGATCGGCGTCTTCACGCCCGCCTTGCGCATCAACCGGCAGGCTTCACGGCCGTCGATATCGGGTAGGCCGACATCCAGAAGGATCAGGTCGAACCCGCCCTCCTTCGCCGTCTCGACACCGGCGGCGCCGGTCTGCGCCTCCGTCGTCTCGAACTCGCCGGTCAGGACCAGCTGCTCGGCCAGCGCTTCGCGCAGGTCTTTGTCGTCATCGACGAGGAGGAGGCGGCGCTTGGCGCTCATGGGGCCTTCGGGCTGCATGCCGGGACGGCAAGCGGCCCGGCATTGTGACAAGACGTTCTATCTTATAGGCAAAGCCCCCGGCAAACTGTGACAGGCGCTCCATTGGCGACCGGCCCGATTCCATGAGTTTCGTCCTTCTGAACGCCGTCGAACGCGCCGCTGCGGCCCTGCGCCGGGGCGAGCCTGTGCTTGTCGATGGAACCGACGGCATTCCGGTTCTCATTCTCGCCGCCGAAACCGCAACCGGCGCCCGCCTCGCCGCTTTGACCGGAACGGGCCATCCGGTCCATGGCGTCATCACCCACGCCCGGGCCATGACCCTCAAGGCCCGGCTCTACACCGATGGCGTCGTCGCGCTGGACCTCGGCACGGACGAGCCGCTGACGCGCCTGCGCACCCTTGCCGATCCGACCAACGATCTCGCCAACCCGCTCGCCGGTCCCTTCACCGCCCTCCGCCAGACCCTGCCCGAGGGCTATCAGGCCGGGGTGAAGCTCGCGAAGCTCGCCGGGCTGCTCCCCGCGCTCGCCGCCGCCGCGCTCAGCCGCGACGCCGCCTATACGCTGGAAGACACCGGGCGGCTGGAACGTGTCGGGGCCGAATCCATCGCCGCCTATGACGAAACCTCGGCCCGCACCCTGAAGGCCGTCGCCCAGGCCCGCGTCCCGCTCGCCGGGGCCGAACACACCTCCATCGTCGCCTTCCGCGCCAGCGATGGCGGCCCCGAACATCTCGCCTTCCTCATCGGCGACGCCGACGGCAACCCGCCCGCGCCGCCCGGCCCGGTGCTCGCCCGGCTGCATTCGGAATGCTTCACCGGCGATCTCGTCGGCTCGCTGAAATGCGATTGCGGCGACCAGCTGCGCGGCGCCATCCGCACCATCGCCGAACATGGCGGCGGCGTGCTGCTCTATCTTGCGCAGGAAGGCCGGGGCATCGGCCTGATGAACAAGCTGCGCGCCTATCAGCTCCAGGACCAGGGCTTCGACACGATCGAGGCGAACGAGCGCCTCGGCTTCGATGCCGACGAACGGCTCTTCCTGCCCGCCGCCACCATGCTGCAGACGCTCGGCTTCACCGCCGTGCGCCTCCTCACCAACAACCCGGACAAGGTCGCGCAGCTCGCCGCCCACGGCATCACCGTGACGGAACGCGTCCACCACGCCTTCCCGCCCAACCGGCACAACGCGCAATATCTGCAGACCAAGCGCATCAAGGCCGGTCACGACCTGTAACAGGCGGCAAAGCCTGCCGGGCGTGCTGCGCAGCAAAGACCGGAAATCCAGGGTTTCGCGGCTGGCCCACCGCTTGCTCATGCCTGCGGCATGAACGACCTCCAGATGCAGATGATGAGCCTTGAGCGCCATCAGCGCATCCTTGCGCGCGAGCACGCGAAGCAGGCCGCTGCACCCCCGCCGGCCCAGACCTTCGCCGCCGCCGTCGAACAGATCACCCCCGCCCCAGCCGCTGCGGCCGCTCCAGCGACACCCGAACCGCCTGCACCGGTCCCGCCCGCCGTTCAGCCAGCTACCGCGCCGATGCCGCAGCTCAGCGCCGATCAGGCCGCGCTTCTCGCCGCCAGCATGGGCGCGTCCCTTCCGGAAGCGCCGCCGCCCGCAACGGCGCAAGCCGCTCCGTCAACGCCAGCGCCCACGCTCTCCGACGACCAGATGGCCGTGCTGATGGCAGGCTTCGGCAAGGAAAGCCCGGCCCCGGCCCCCGCCCCGGCTGCGTCACCGGACGACATGGCCCCGCCACAGACCGCCGCCGCCATGGCCGCCACCGCCATCCCACAGGCCCGGCAGGACAACCTCCGCTACTTCCCGCTGAATACCGAGGCCGCCAACGCGCGGCAGCAGCTGTCGGCCAGCGACACCTATCTGCGCGCGATGCAGCAGATGGAAGTCAATCTGGGCGCGTATGGCGGCATGAAGCGCAATGGCCGCTGAGGCTCTTGAGCCTGCCTGCGACGGCTTTAGCATCGACCCCATGCAATGGACGGTAAGATCTTGGGCCTCGGGCGGTCACATCCTGGAAGCGGACGGGTTCGCGATGCGCTGCGCCATCGGGCGCGGCGGCGTGAAGCAGGACAAGCACGAAGGCGACGGCGCGACGCCCATCGGCCGCTGGCGGCTGCGCGAGGCCTTCTATCGCCCCGACCGCATGCCCGCGCCGGAAACGCGGCTGAAGCTGACGCCGCTCGATCCGCAGGCCGGCTGGTGCGATGCCCCCGGCGATCCGAACTATAACCGCCCCGTCCGCCTGCCCTATGCCGCAAGCCATGAGGAGCTTTGGCGCAGCGATGCGATCTACGACGTCATCGTGGTGATGGGTTACAACGACGATCCCGTCGTCGACGGCAAGGGCAGCGCCATCTTCCTTCACCTCAGCCGCAGCGACTACAGCCCGACGGCCGGCTGCGTCGCGGTGCAGCTGGAAGACATGATGAAGCTCCTCGCCCTCGCCAGCCCCGAAACGGCGATCCTCATCGAGGCAGCCTAGTCCCGCGCACCGAAGATCGCGCTGCCGACGCGCACATGCGTCGCGCCCAGCTTCACGGCGACCTCATAGTCGCCGCTCATCCCCATCGAGAGCTTCACCAGCCCCATGCGCTGCGCCATCGCGGCCAGCAGCGCGAAATGCAGCGCCGGTTCTTCACCTTCCGGCGGAATGCACATGAGGCCCGAAACATTCAGATCCAGCGCCCGGCATTCACGCAGAAACCCATCCGCCGCCCCGGGCATCACACCGCCCTTCTGCGGCTCTTCACCCGTATTCACCTGCAGAAAAAGCTCAGGACTGCGCCCCTGTCTGGCGATTTCCGCCGCCAGCGCCCGGGCCAGACTCGGCCTGTCCAGCCCGTGAATCGCGTCCGCCAGCGCCACCGCCTCCCGCGCCTTGTTCGACTGCAACTGCCCGATCAGATGCAGCCGCACCTGCGGATGGGCCGCCTTCAGCGCCGGAAACTTCACCTGCGCCTCCTGCACACGGTTCTCGCCGAACACATGCTGGCCCGCCGCAATGGCCGCCTCGATCGCCGCCGCATCATGCGTCTTCGACACCGCAATCAGCTCCGGCGCATCGGCGCGGCCGGCCGCCTTCGCCGCCGCCGCGATGCGCGCCTTCACATCGGCCAGATTGTCCGCAATCGTCATGGACGAGGGCAGTGCCAGCTTGCACCCTTGACCGCAAGGCGCGAGGAAGGCGCATGCCGCCCGCGCTGCCCCGCCTCTGGCTGATGACCGACGACGCGCGCGGCGATGCCGAGGCCGCCATGGCGCGCCTGCCGCAAGGCGCGGGCATCATCTTCCGCCACTACGCCGCGCCGGACCGCGAAGCGATCGGCGCCCGCCTTCACAGCCTCGCCCGCACACTCGGCCATCTCTTCCTCGTCGCCGGCGATCCGCGGCTTGCCGCGCGCCTGGATGCCGATGGCTTCCACGCGCCTGAGGCGCTCGCCCACCGCATCGTTCTCGCGCGCCGGCTTCTGCCGCGCGGCATCGTCACCATGGCGGTGCACGATGCACGCGGCCTGACGGCCGCAAAGCGTTACGCGCCCGACTCGATCCTCGTGTCGCCTGTCTTCGCGACGGCCAGCCACGCGCAGGCGCGCACGCTCGGTCCTGTCCGCTTCGCGGCGCTCGCGCACGCTTCATCCATTCCCGTCATCGCGCTGGGCGGCATGAACGCCGCGCGCTTCGGCCGCCTGAACGGCAGCCGCGCGCATGGCTTCGCCGGCATCTCCTTCGCCTGAGGCGTCAGAAGCCGAACGAGATTTCCGTGTACAGAATGTCGGCCTTCAGATCGCCGGCATAGGTCGGGCGCGAGGCGGCGAAGATGCCGTTCTGCGCCAGCCCGTCGGGATTGATCCCGCTGCTCGCGCCGAAATCATAGCTCTGCCATCCGGCGGCGAGCTGGATATCGGTCGTGAAGGCATAGGCGGCGCCGATCTGCCAGCCTTCGCCATCCTGGGTTTCGATGCGCCCGCCCAGCAGGTCGTTCACCGCGACATTCGTTTTGCCGCGCACGTAATTGGCGCCGACCTTCCAGCTCTCCCATTCATAGAGCGCGCCGAGCGACCAGAATTCGCTGTCGCTCGCCCCGCCGGTCAGCACCACCGGCGCATGGTCCACGAAGCCGCCGCGCGCGTTGGAATGGCGATAGGCCGCCCCGACGCTGAGGCCCTTCATCTTCAGGTTCAGCGCCGCACTCCATTCGAAAAGATCGCCCGACACCCAGGGGCTGGCGATCGTCGAGGTCACATCGCCTTCCGCCTCGTTGTTGGCGAGCAGGTAGGTGAGGCTGGCGCGGACGCGCACATCGTCCAGATTGGTGTCATAGTTCAGCCCCGCCTCGAAGATGTCGGACTGCTGGTCGATGTCGGTCGCCGCCGTCTTCACGAAGCGTTCCAGATTGGCCGAGAATTCCGGCGTATAGCTCAACGACAATTGCAGGCCGAACAGCCGCGGCGAGCGATAAATGACTTTGAGGCTCTGATCCGAAGCATAGCTGTCGGTCCTCAGCATCAGCCCTGCCGGGCGGTAATAGGCGCCTTCGCCGTCCACCACCGGCATCATCAGCGGATTGTCGATCCGCATCGACTTGGTGATCGACGGCGGTGCGGCGTTCGCCTGCTTGGCCGCGCCGTCCTGTGCGCCGATCTCGAACCGGCCAAGCCCGCTTTCGGCCCACAGATACAGCTTCTCGGCCTGAAGCCAGTCATCCGCGCCGCTGGTCGAATTCGACTGTTCGCCGCTTTGCAGGCGCAACTCCGCCCGTCCGCCGAACTCCCAGCCGCCGTCGGTCAGGATCGAGCCGCGCAGCTGCACCTTGCCGTTCAGCAGTCCGCTGAAATCGTCGGCATCGGTGGCGAACCCGCTCGTGTCCTGGTCGCGGCTGAAGAGCGCTGCATCCAGAAACCCGGTCACGTCGAATTTGAACCCGTCATCCGCCAGCGCCACCCCGGCCCCACCGAGGACGATCAGGCTCGCGCCGAGAAACGCAGCACGGGTCATGAGGGGCACTCCTGGAACGGGGACGCTAGAGACTGGCGACTTACATCGCCGAGACAAGGTTAACGCGCATTTACCAACTCCCGGCTGCAAGGTCACGTTTCAACGCCGCCGCCAGTGCTTTTGGCGGTGCTTTTGGGCGCTTGCCTTGCCGGGAAAGCCGGGCACGGTTAAGACGCATTCCCTTGAAGGCCGGTCCCGCCGCGCCTCGGCCAAAGGTTTTTGCGATGCGTATGCCCGCCGTCGTCTCTTCCCGGTTCCGTAAAGCGGCGCTGATCGCGCTGGTCGCCGCCGTTCCCGGCCTCGCCGCCTGCGAGACGCTCGGCCTCGTACCCGTGCCCTTCATCCCGGAAAACACGCCGGAAAACCTCACCGTCGACCCCTATATCTGGGCCGGCGCGCAGGAAACGCTCAGCTTCCTGCCCATCGCCTCGGCTGACCCCGTCACCGGTCGCATCGAGACGGGCTGGGGCGAGGTCTCGGCCGGCTCGGGCGAGCAGGTCCGCGTGATCGTCCAGATCTATCCCGGCCAGGTGAACGCCTCGTCCGTCGCCGTCTCGGTCTATCGCCGGGTGAACGGGGTCGATGCGGGCGTCAACCCGCAGACCGCCATCACGGTGCAGCAGGCGATCCTGCTTCGCGCGCGCCAGATCAAGACCGCGCTCGACGAAGAAATGTACTGACGCGCCGCCCCGCAAGGGGCGCGCCTTCACAAGCAAAGCCCCATGTCTGCCGATCCTAAACAGCCGATCCGCTATGACGCTGCGGCGTCGGAAGCCCGCTGGCGCAAGCGCTGGAAGGCGGAAGATGTCTTCCGCGCCCGCACCGACAGCACCAGGCCGAAATACTACGTGCTTGAGATGTTTCCCTATCCGTCGGGGAAAATTCACATCGGCCATGGCCGCAACTATGTGATGGGCGACGTGGTCGCGCGCTACAAGCGCATGGCCGGTTTCAACGTGCTGCACCCCTTCGGCTGGGACGCCTTCGGCCTGCCGGCGGAAAACGCCGCCATGGAGCGCAAGGTCCATCCCGCCGCCTGGACGCGCCAGAACATCGCGGCGATGAAGGACCAGCTCGATCTGCTGGGCCTCTCGCTCGACTGGAGCCGGGAATTCGCGACCTGCGAGCCGGAATATTACAAGCACCAGCAGCGCATGTTCCTCGATTTCGTGAGGCTCGGCCTCGCCTATCGCAAGGAAAGCGCCGTCAACTGGGATCCTGTCGAACACACCGTGCTCGCCAACGAGCAGGTGGTGGACGGGCGCGGCTGGCGCTCCGGCGCGCTGGTTGAAAAGAAGAAGCTGACCCAGTGGTTCTTCAAGATCACGCATTTCGCCCAGGAACTGCTGGACGATCTGGCGACGCTCGACCGCTGGCCGGAAAAGGTCCGCGCCATGCAGGCGAACTGGATCGGCCGTTCGGAAGGCGCGACCTTCTCCTTCGCGCTCACCTCCGATCCCGGTGAGATCGACAGGGTCGAAGTCTATTCGACCCGCCCCGACACGCTGTTCGGCGCCAGCTTCGTCGCCATCGCGGCGGATCATCCGCTGGCGCTTGAAGCCGCGAAAACCGATCCGGCCCTCGGCGCCTTCATCGAGGAATGCCGCCACAGCGCCACCAACGAGGCCGCCATCGAGACGGCCGAGAAGATGGGCTTCGATACGGGTCTGCGCGCCGTCCATCCCTTCGATCCGAACTGGACGCTGCCGGTCTATGTCGCGAACTTCGTGCTGATGGACTACGGCACGGGCGCGATCTTCGGCTGCCCGGCGCACGACCAGCGCGACATCGAGTTCGCGCGCAAATATGGCCTGCCTGTCAAACCCGTCGTGATCCCGCCGGGCGAAAACCCTGACACCTTTGTCGTCGGCTCGGAGGCCTATTCGGGCGAGGGCGTGCTCGCGCACTCCGCCTTCCTCGACGGCCTCGATCCGGCGGCCGCCAAGACGCGCGCCATCGCGGAACTGGAGAAGCTGGGTGCCGGCAAGGGCCAGGTGAACTGGCGCCTGCGCGACTGGGGCGTCTCGCGGCAGCGCTATTGGGGCTGCCCGATCCCGATCATCCATTGCGAGGCCTGCGGCCCGGTCGGCGTGCCGCTCGACCAGCTCCCCGTCACGCTGCCGGAAGATGTCAGCTTCGATCAGCCCGGCAATCCGCTCGACCGCCACCCGACCTGGAAGCATGTCGACTGCCCCGGCTGCGGCAAGCCGGCGCGCCGCGAGACGGACACGATGGATACGTTCGTCGACTCGTCCTGGTATTTCGCGCGCTTCTGCGATGCGACGCCCACCGACACGCCGACCAACAAGGAAGCCACCGACTACTGGCTGCCCGTCGACCAGTATATCGGCGGCATCGAGCACGCGATTCTGCACCTGCTCTATTCGCGCTTCTTCGTGCGCGCCATGAAGGCGGCCGGCCATCTTTCGCTGTCGGAGCCGTTCGCGGGCCTCTTCACGCAGGGCATGATCACGCACGAGACCTATCGCGATGCGGCCGGCAAATGGCTGGCGCCCGAGGAGATCGAGCGGCGCGACGGTCAGGTTTTCGTGCGCGGCACCGACCAGATCGTCACGGTCGGCCCGCCGGAGAAGATGTCGAAGTCGAAAAAGAACGTGGTGCCGCCCGAGGATATCGCGGCCACCTACGGCGTCGACTGCGCGCGCTGGTTCCTCATGTCGGACTCGCCGCCCGAACGCGACAGCGAATGGACGCAAAGCGGCGTCGACGGCGCCGCCCGCCTCGTCCAGCGCACCTGGCGCCTGCTGAATGACGCCTTGCCGAAACTCGCGCCACGCGGCACGGCCCCCGGCGGCGAGACCGGCGCAGCGCTGGAGTTGCGCCGCGCCGTGCATCGCGCGCTCGACGGCCTTACCGGCGATTTGGAACAGTTCCGATTCAATCGTGGCGTTGCCCGGCTTTATGAGCTGGTCAACACGCTCGCCGCCTTCGACGGCGACGCGCCGGCGGCTTTGCGCGAAGCCTGTGAAACGCTGGTGCTGATGATCGCGCCGATGATGCCGCACCTCGCCGAAGAGGCATGGGCGCTGCTCGGCCACGACACCATGATCGTCAGCGCCGCCTGGCCCCAGGCCGACCCGGCGCTGGTCGCCCAGGACAGCGTCACGCTCGCCATCCAGATCAACGGCAAGCGCCGCGACGAAATCACGGTGAAGAAGGATCTTCCCGCAGCCGAAATCGAGGCTGCCGTGCTGGCGCTGGACAGCGTGAAGCGGGCGCTGGATGGTAAGGCTCCAAGGAAGGTCATCGTCGTGCCCAACCGCATCGTCAACCTGGTCGCCTGATGAAGCGCCGCGCCGCCCTTGCGCTTGTTGCGGCGCTGACGTTGTCGGCCTGCGGATTCCGCCCGCTCTATGGCACCTCGTCCATTCCGGAAGGGGCCGAGACCGCGTTCGGCTCCATCCGCATCGCGCCCGTCGCGGCGACCAATGACAGCGACCGCATCGGCTATCTCGTGTCGGACGCGCTCGACCGCGCGCTTCACACGCCCGGTCACAATGAGACGGCACGCTACGAACTGAAACTCGCCCTTGCCGACGAGCGCCGGGGCCTGTCGATCCAGGACGACACCTCGACTACCCGCTACAATTACCGCCTGACCGCCGACTGGACGCTGATCCCGGTCGGGTCAACCACGCCCGTCGCCACCGGCCGCGCCGAAACGACGTCGTCCTACAACGTGGTCGACTCGCAATACGCGACACAGATCGCCCGCAAGGACGCCGAAGACCGCGCGGCCCGTGAGATCGCCGAGCAGATCAAGCTCCGCCTGGCCGTCGCCCTGATTCAGAAATGATCGCCTAGGCCCGTGCGCGCCCGGCGCGCCGTGCCTGCGCCGCAATCAGCAGTAGCGCCCGCCCCGTCACCGCATCGGCAGGAATTTCCGTCCGCCGCGTCAGGATTTCGGCTTCCGCCAATTGCTCGATCGCCCGCATCGCCGTCTCGGGCGACCACGCCCGCACCTGCCGCTGGATCGCCGCCTTGCGCTTCCAAAGAAGGCGCGGAAACGCCTTGTCCGCAGCCTTTTCCGCGTCCAGGCCCTCATCCACCAGCGCCGCCGCCAGATGCAGCTTCTGCATATGCATCATCACAACGCGCAGAATGCCGGGCGCCGTCTCGCCGCCGGCGATGGCCCGGGCGTAGCAATCGTCCAGCGCACCGAGATCACCGCCGCCGCAGGCATCGGCGATATCACTTAGATCCGCCTCGGCCTCAACACCGAGCGCCGCTTCCACATCTTCACGCGTCACCTGGCCCGAGCGGGCGCCGTCCGGGCCTTTGAACAAGGCCAGTTTAGACAGCTCGCTGCGCGTCATGCGCCGGTCATCGCCCAGCCGCGCCGTCAGATCGGCCAAGGCGTCCGCCGCGACGCTCAGGCCGTCGGCCTTCAGCGCATTTGCAATGAGCGACCTCAGAATCCTCACCTTCATCGGGATAGCAGGCGATCACCGCCCCCTGCTCGCCCGCAGCCTCGACCGCGCGGGTCAGCGCGCCCTTGCCGATATCCCCCGCCTCCACGACCACCAGCGCATCGCCCGGCGGATCTTCAAGGAAAGCTTCGATCACCTTGGATGAAGCATGGTCGGCATCACGGACCCGCACCACCCGCCGCCCGCCCATCATCGAAATGGCGGCCGCTTCATCACCAAGACGCGCAGGATCGGATTTCACCTCCGACGCCGTCAGATCGGCGATACGGAAGGGATCGGTCAGGTCGTCGCAAACCGTCCGCGCGACAGCGTCGGCGCGTTCGCGCGAAAGCCCCTGGTCGGGGCCGTAGAAGAGGGCAAGCCGCAGCCCCTTGGGCGGGGCCTTCACGAAGGCGTCAACCTGGCGGCCCTTCACCTCCAAGGCGTCAGCCCCTGAGCAGCTTCTGGGTGACCGCGTCCAGCTTGTCCATGTCGGCGAAGCGGATCACCAGCTTGCCGGACTCCTTGTGCGCATCGACGTCGATGGAAACGGCGCAGCCGGTCGCCGCCTTGATGTCGCGCTCAAGCCGCACCGTATCGATATCCTTGGGCAGCTTGCCCTTGCGCCCGCCTTTGGCCGGCTCGGTACGCTCGGCATTGGCGAGCGCTTCCATCTCGCGGACCGAGAGGCCGCCGCGCACCGCCTCTTCGGCAAGGCGCACCGGGTCTTTCGCCGTCACCAGCGCGCGGGCATGTCCGGCGGTCAGCTTGCCGTCCTCCACCATCTGGCGGACCTGGATCGGCAGGTTCAGCAGGCGCAGCATATTGGCGATGTGACTGCGGCTCTTGCCGATATTCGTGGCGAGGTCTTCCTGCGTGTAGTTGAAGCGCTCGACCAGCGCCTGATAGCCAAGCGCCTCCTCGATGGCGTTGAGGCCCGCACGCTGGACGTTCTCGACGATCGCGACTTCCAGCGCGTCGTCATCGCTCATCTCGCGGATCACGACGGGAATCTCGTGCAGCCCGGCGCGCTGCGACGAACGCCAGCGCCGCTCGCCGGCGATCAGCTGGAAGCGGCCGGGATTTTTCGGATCGGTACGAACGACGATCGGCTGCAGCACGCCATTGGCGCGGATCGATTCCGTCAGCTCACGCAGATCCTGCTCGTCGAACGTCCGGCGCGGCTGAAACGGGTTCGGGCTGATCAGATCGACCGCGACGGCGCGCGCCCCGTTGCCCTTGGAATTGTTGTCCTGCGCCATCGGCGCGTCGCCGAGCAGGGCAGAGAGACCGCGACCGAGACCGCGCGGGGCAGAAGGCTTCGCGGTCATCCGCGTACTCCGTTGCAAAAGCGAATCGACATGGCGCTCACGCCGCTTTCAGCGCGCGCTCGCGCTGGATCATTTCAGACGCCAGCTGGATATAGGCCTGGCTACCCGGCGCCTTGATGTCATAGACGATCGCCGGCAGGCCGTGGCTGGGAGCCTCTGATAGGCGAACATTCCTAGGAATAACAGTCCTATAGACGGTGTCGCCCATATGGGCGCGCACATCCGCCTCCACCTGTTCCGACAGGCGGTTGCGCTTGTCCGACATCGTCAGAACGACACCCTGGATCGACAGCGTCGGGTTCAACGACCCGCGCACCAGCTCAACCGTCCGCTGCAGCTGGCTGAGACCCTCCAGCGCAAAGAACTCGCATTGCAGCGGCACCAGCAATCCATCGGCTGCCGCGAGGGCGTTCATGGTCAGAAGATTGAGGCTGGGCGGGCAGTCGATCAGCACATAGCTGAAATGTGGCCCGCGCGCCCCCATGGCCGCGAGCGCATCTCTGAGGCGGAAATTGCGGTTCTGCGCGGTATACAACTCATGCTCAGCGCCGGCGAGGTCGGGCGTCGCCGGCGCGATGAAAAGGCGCGGAATGGCTGTCGGCACGATCGTCTCCGCCATGCTCGCCTCGCCGATCAGCACCTCATAGGTGGTGCGGGCGCGGGCATTCCGGTCAATGCCGAGGCCGGTCGAGGCGTTGCCCTGGGGATCGCAGTCGATCAGCAGCACGCTCTCGCCCACGGCGGCCAGCGCCGTGCCGAGATTGATGGCGGTCGTCGTCTTGCCGACGCCGCCCTTCTGGTTGGCGACGGCCAGAATACGGGGGCGAGCCTGGGATACGGCGGCGCTGGTCACGATCGGCGGCCTTTGTCGGCAAATTGGCGGATGACGATGATCGAGGCCTCGCCGTCACTCCGGCTCGGGATCATCTCTGCCTCCAATGTCCACGAGCGCCGCGCGGCGGTCAATTCATCCGCCGCCGTCCGGCCCTTGGGAAACAGCAGAACCGTCTGCTTGTCCGCAAATCTTTTTGCGTAACCGAGCAATTGGTCCAATGGCGCCATGGCCCGCGCAGTCACCAGATCGGCCTTGATGCCCGTCACCTCTTCTGCTCGCGCCCGCAGCACCCGGACCGTATCACCGAGGCCCATGGCCTCGGCGGCGGCACGCAGAAACGCACACTTCTTCTCGATACTCTCGACGAGGACCGTTTCGAGTCCGACTCCATCCGGTCTGAGGGCGGCCAGAACGAGTCCCGGAAACCCAGCCCCACTGCCGAGATCGACGATCCGGCGTGTCCCATCTGGAATCAGCGGCACCAGCTGGGCGCTGTCGAACATGTGCCGGCGCCAGAGATCGGCCAACGAGGCCGGGCTGACGAGGTTCATCCGCGCGTTCCAGTCGGTCAGCGTTGCTGCATAGGCGTCGAGCCGCGCCATCCCGGCCGCACCTGCCCCCGTCGCGGCGATGAAGGCGTCACGGCCGAAATCGTCATCCGGCACGGCGCATTTCCCGCTTCTTGGTTTCGGCCAGGATCGCCGTCAGGGCGGCCGGCGTCACGCCCTCGATGCGCCCCGCCTGCCCCAGCGTGGCCGGCCGGATCTGGCTGAGACGCTGCACCACCTCGTTGGAGAGGCCCGGCACGCCTGCATAGTCGAAATCACCCGGCAGCTTCAGCCCTTCGTCGCGCCGGAACGCGGCGATATCCGCCTCCTGCCGCGCCAGATAGACGGAATAGTGCCCGTCCGTCTGAAGCTGCTCGGCAATGGCGGGCGCAATATTGCCCAGCTCAGGGAATATCCCCTTCAGCACCTCAAGGTCGATTTGCGGGAAGCGCAACAGCTCCAGCGCCGTGCGGGTCACGCCATCTTGCGCGATCTCAACGCCGTGGGCTTTGAGCCGTGAAGGGCTGAGATTGATCGCCTCCAGCCGGCGCCGTGCATCCTCCAGCGCTATTCGTTTGTCGCTGAAGACAGCGGCCCGCTCAGGCCCGACGCAACCGATCTTCAGCCCGAGAGGCGTCAGTCGCTGATCCGCATTGTCGGCGCGAAGGCTGAGGCGATATTCCGCCCGGCTTGTGAACATCCGGTACGGCTCGCTCACGCCGCGCGTCACCAGATCGTCCGCCATCACCCCGGCATAGGCCTCAGCCCGGTCAAGGACGATCCCCGTCCCGCCACCGGCATGGGCGGCCGCATTGAGACCGGCGAGCAGCCCCTGCGCCGCCGCCTCCTCATAGCCGGTCGTGCCATTGATCTGCCCGGCGAGAAACAGGCCGGGGACTCGTTTCACGTGAAACGTCGGCGCCAACTCGCGCGGATCGACATAGTCGTATTCAATCGCATAACCCGGCCGAACCATGGCCGCGCGCTCGAGGCCTGGGATGGTCTTCAGGAACGCGCGCTGCAGATCCTCCGGCATCGAGGTCGAAATGCCGTTCGGATAGACCGTGTCGTCGTCCAGGCCTTCCGGTTCGAGAAACACCTGATGGCTGTCCCGCTCGGCGAAGCGCGTGACCTTGTCTTCGATGGAGGGGCAATAGCGCGGCCCCCGCCCCGCGATCTGACCCGAGAAGAGCGGCAGCCGATCGAGATTGTCGGTCAGGACCTTGTGCGACGACGCCGTCGTCCGGGTGATGCCGCACTGGATCTGCGGCGTGGTGATCTGGCGCGTCAGGAATGAAAAGGGCGTCGGCGGATCGTCGCCCGGTTGCATCTCAAGCGCCGCCCAGTCGATGGTCCTGCCGTCCAGGCGAGGCGGCGTACCGGTCTTGAGACGGCCGACAGCAAGCCCGAGACCATACAGCGTCTTCGAGAGGCCCAGCGCCGGCGCATCGCCCATGCGTCCGGCCGCCATCCGCTCGGACCCGATGTGAATGACGCCATTCAGAAAGGTGCCGGTCGTAAGGACGACCGCACCGGCGGCAAGCGTCTGCCCATCCGCCATCATCACGCCGGTGACCGACCCCTCGTTCATAACGAGGTCTTCGACAGCGCCTTCGAGGATCGTGAGATTGGCGGTCGCGGAGAGCGCCGCCTGCATCGCCATGCGGTAGAGCTTCCGGTCAGCCTGGGCGCGCGGCCCCTGCACGGCCGGACCCTTGCGCCGGTTCAGCAGCCGGAACTGAATACCGGCCGCATCGGCGACCCGTCCCATCAGGCCGTCCAGCGCGTCAATCTCACGCACCAGATGCCCCTTCCCGAGCCCGCCAATGGCCGGGTTACAGGACATCTCGCCAATAGTTGCACGCTTATGCGTCACCAGCGCCGTGTTTGCGCCCATCCGTGCAGACGCGGCCGCCGCTTCTACACCGGCGTGCCCGCCCCCAATGACGATGACGTCGTAGCTCATGACGCGCAAAGGACTCGGCCCGGCCCGGAAGTCAAGAATCCGGCGAAATCAACGCCGTTTCACGTGAAACAGCCAACACCACTTCCAGGTTTCACGTGAAACAACCCGCGGAACCCTTGTTTCACGTGAATCATTTTCCGATGCAGAATCCGGCGAAAATCCGATCGAGCACCTGATCCACATCGAAGCGCCCCGTAATACGTGCCAGCGCCTGTAGCGCGACCCGGACATCCTCAGCGGCGAGATCGGCCGGGTAATGCGCATTCGACGCCCGGGACAGAGCCTCCTTCGCGTCACCTAATGCCTCGCGATGCCTCTGGCGGGTGATCAACACCGCCGGCCCCGACGCAGCATTCCGCACCCGCGCGGTCAGCGCGTCCTGCAGCGCCTCGAGCCCGGCGCCAGTCAGCGCGGAACCCGCCAGCGAGACGAGGTCAGCAGGGGCCACACCGGCCGCAGGTGCAAGATCCGCCTTGTTCCGGAACACGATGTCGCCAGGCTGCATCAAGTCATCCGTTTCGAGTCCGACTCGAGAGGCCGAGTCCATGACGAAGATGCGCAGGTCGCTTTCCCGCGCTTTGGCGCGGGCGCGGCGGACGCCCTCCTGTTCGATGGGATCATCCGTCAGCCGTTGGCCGGCCGTGTCGGCCAGAACGACCACATAACCGTCGAGATCGAGCCGCACCTCAACAATGTCGCGGGTCGTGCCGGGGATATCGGAAACGATCGCTGCCTCGCGGCCGGCGAGCGCGTTCAGCAACGTCGATTTCCCCACATTTGGTGCCCCGATGATTGCGACCCGCAACCCATCGCGTACCACTTCCCCCCGATGGCCGTTGGCGAGATGCGCAGCCATCTCCGCCGCAATGGAGGTCAGCCGTTCCGGAACCGAATCCGTCACACTGTCCGGCACATCATCCTCGTCGACGAAGTCGATCCCGGCCTCCAGCAAAGCCAGCGCATCCAGCAGCCGCGTCTGCCAGTCGGTGATGACCTTCGCCCACGCGCCGCCCATCTGGGCCAGCGCCTGCGCTCGCTGGGCATCGCTGTCGGCAGCGATGAGATCGGCCAGACCCTCGGCGGCCGTCAGGTCGATCTTGCCGTTGGTGAAAGCGCGGCGGGTAAACTCACCCGGCCCGGCGGCCCGGAGGCCAAGCCCCGAAAGCACAGGAAACAGCCGCTGGAGGGTGGCGGGGCTGCCGTGGATGTGAAGTTCGACGACGTCTTCGCCGGTAAAGCTGTTGGGGGCTGGGAAAATGAGGGCAAGGCCCTCGTCAATCAGCGCATTATCCGACGGATCGCGCAGCGTGATACGCCGCGCCGTGCGGGGTGAAGCCTCGAAACCGGGGGCGAGCGCCGTCAGGGCGCGGCGTGAAGCCGGACCCGAAAGCCGCACCACGGCCACGCCGGCGCGTCCGCTGGCGCTCGCCAGCGCATAGATCGAGTCCGAATCGATAGGCGGATTCCCCTATTCCTTGGGCGACGGCTTGCGCCGGCCGCCGGTCGCCATGCTGGCGATGTTCCCGAACAGCTTCTGGACCTGGTCGAGACCCTGCGGCGCGAGCGAGAACCACTGTTTCACGAGAGCCTCCGGTTCCAGACGGGCGATGTTCTTCTGGATGCGCTCCTGCACGTCCTTCAGGATCGCCTGCTGCATCGGCTCAAGATCGGGCAGGCCCAGAAAGGTCCGCGCTTCTTCGGGCGTGACGTCGATCTCGACGTTGATCTTCATGGGAATTCGTCCTCCGCGACGCACCGGGGCACCGTGTTCGCATTCTGGACTCACAGCGGCAAACATGCGAGTCACCCGGCCCTTCCGGCGGACCCAATCATCCGCCCGTGCGGCCGCTCCGGTGCGGCCCCCAACTGGACCTGTTTCACATGAGCGACTCCACCGCGCACAACCTGCTCGCCCACGAAACCAACCCCTATCTGCAGCTGCACAAGGACGACCCGGTGAACTGGCACCCCTGGGGCCAGGCGGCGCTGGACGAGGCCAAGGCGACGGGCAAGCCGATCTTCCTGTCATCCGGGTTTTCGTCCTGCCACTGGTGCCATGTCATGCAGCGGGAGACCTTCTCGGACCCCGCGATCGCCGAGCTTCTGAACGCCAATTTCGTCAACGTGAAGCTGGATCGCGACGAACGGCCCGATATCGACCAGATCTACCAGACCTCTATCCAGGCGCTGGGGCAGCCGGGCGGCTGGCCGCTCAACCTCTTCCTCACGCCCGACGGCGTCGCCTTCACCGGCACGACCTATCTGCCGCCTGAAGAGCGCGACGGGCGGCCTTCCTTCCGTCGCACCCTGACGGAGGTCACCACCACCTTCCAGAACCGCCGCGAGGACGTGGACCGGGCCGCTGAGGGCGTGCGGGATGCGCTGACCCGCGTGTGGAACACCGACGCCCCGCTCAATTTCGACCCCAATATCGTCGAGCCGGTGTCACGCCGGCTGACCCAGCGGATCGATCTGTTCTTCGGCGGCTTCGAGGGCGCGCCCAAATTCCCGCAGACCCAGACGCTCGCGCTGATCTGGCGCGCGTTCATGCGGACGGCGGCCCCGCAATTCGGCAACGCCGTCACCCTGACGCTCGACAACATGTCGCAGGGCGGCATGTACGATCACCTCGGCGGCGGTTATGGCCGCTATTCGACCGACGAGCGCTGGATCGTCCCGAGCTTTGAAAAACACCTGAGCGACAACGCCGCCATCGTCGAGATGCTTACCCTTGTGTGGCAGCTGACGCGCTCGCCGCTCTATGCCGCGCGTGTCGATGAAACCGTCGACTGGCTGCTGCGCGAAATGGTCACCCACGAGGGCGGCTTCGCGACTTCGCTGAACTCGGAAAGCGAAGGCGAGGACGGCAAGTTCTATGTCTGGACCGAAGCCGAGATCGACGAGGTTCTCGGGCCGAACGACGCGCCCTTCTTCAAGCAGGTCTACAGCGTCACGCCGAACGGCAACTGGCAGGGCAAGAGCGTCCTGCATCGCCTGGCCGCGATGGGTTTCCTGCGGCCCGACCAGGAAGCTGTGCTGACGCGCTGCCGCCGCATGCTGTTGATGGCGCGCGCCAAGCGCGTCCGGCCGACGCTCGACCGGCGCATGCTGGCGGACTGGAACGGCATGGCGATCGCCGCGCTCGCCCAGGCCGGCACGGTGTTCCGCAAGCCGGAATGGCATCTCGCCGCCATCCGCGCCTTCCGCGCGGTCGAAGACACGCTGGCCGACGGCGACAGGCTCTACCAGGCCGGCCATGACGGCTATCGCAGCACCGCCGAGGCGACGGCGGAATCCTATGCCCAGATGATCCGTGCGGCCCTGATCCTGCACGAGTTCGGCAGCGACGCGCGCTTCCTCGACAGGGCGCGGCAATGGATGGGCCGCCTGGACACCGCGTTCAAGGACGCAACCCGCGGCGGCTACTACCTCACCAGCGTCGATGCGGCCGACGCCATCATCCGCGTCCGGACCGGCCTCGACCAGAACACGCCCAACTATAACGGCGTGATCGCCGAGGGTCTGGCGCGCCTTTACTTCCTGACCCGCGACGAAACCTATCGCCAGAACGTCAACGCGACGGTCGCAGCCTTCGGTCAGGAAGTGATCCGGCAGGCGGCCAATGTCCCGACGCTGCTGAACGCCACCGAATTCGTGGTGGTGGCTGCGCAGATCGTCATCATCGGCGACGAGCGCGCGCCGGAAACGCAAAACCTCGTCCGCGCGGTCCTGGAACGCTCGGTCCCGTGCCGCATGATGACCATTCTCAAGCCGGGCCAGAAACTGCCGAACGGCCACCCGGCCTTCGGCAAGGGCCAGGTCAACGGCAAGGCCACCGCCTATGCCTGCGTCGGAACCACCTGTTCCGAGCCGGTCAACGACCCGGTCCAGCTCTCCAACATGCTGCTGCCCCGGCCGTTCCAGATCCAGGCGCAGATGCAGGCCCAGCAGCAGGCCGCCCTGCGCAACGTGGCCGCCAACAACCGATAGGAGATCACGATGGGCGAGAAGATCGAGATCAAGACCGGCGATGGCGTCTTCGGCGCCTATCTGGCCTTGCCGGCCGGCGGCAAAGGCCCCGGCATCGTGGTGATCCAGGAGATCTTCGGCGTGAACCGCAACGTTCGCGCGATCTGCGACGATCTCGCCGCATCGGGCTACGTGGCGCTCGCCCCCGATCTCTTCTGGCGCATCGAGCCGGGCGTCGACATCACGGACCAGAGCGAAGCCGAGTGGGCGAAGGCCTTCGACCTCTTCGGCAAGTTCAATGTCGATCTCGGCGTCGAGGACATCGCGGCCACCATCCGCGCGCTGCGCCAGATGGCCGAGGTGACCGGCAAGGTCGGCGCCGTCGGTCACTGCCTTGGCGGCTTGCTTGCCTATCTCACCGCGGCGCGCACGGATGTGGACGTCGCGGTCTCGTATTACGGCGTGAACATCGCGAGCCTGCTCGGCGATGCCGCGAAGATTTCGAAACCGATTCTTCTTCACGTCGCCGAGAAGGACCAGTTCGTTCCCGCCGAAGCGCAGAAGCAGATGGCCGATGCGCTGGGCGCCAATCCGCACGCGACGATGATCAGCTATGCCGGACAGGACCACGCCTTCGCCCGTATCGGCGGCGCGCACTACAATGCCGGCGCGGCGCTTGCAGCCAACGCGGCGAGCGCAGCCTTCTTCGCGGCGAACCTGAAATAATCCGTAGGCGGACGATATGACCAGGGCCATCCGGTTCAGCGCTGCAGGCGGACCGGATGTCCTCCGCCTCGAGGAGATCGAGCTGCCGCCGCCCGGCCCCGGCGAAATCCGCCTGAGGCAGACCGCTATCGCGGTCAATTTCATCGACACCTATCACCGCTCGGGCCTTTACCCGGTGAAGCTGCCCTCCGGCGTCGGCCTCGAAGCTGTCGGCATCGTCGAGGCGGTGGGCGACGGCGTCACCGATTTCAGGGCCGGCGACCGCGCCGGATACTGCACCGGGCCGATCGGCGCCTATGCCGAGGCCACGAACCTGCCGGCCGGGCGTGCGGTCAAAATCCCCGATGCGATCTCCGACGACATCGCCGCATCGATCCTGATGAAGGGGATGACGTCGGAATATCTGCTGCGGCGCACCTACCCGGTGAAAGCGGGCGAAACGATCCTGTTTCACGCGGCGGCCGGCGGCGTCGGCCAGGTCGCATGCCAGTGGGCGAAGGCGCTCGGCGCGACGGTCATCGGCACGGTCGGCTCGGACGCCAAGGTGGACCTCGCGAAATCCTTCGGCTGCGACCACGTGATCGTATCGACGCGTGAGGATATCGCGGCGCGCGTCATGGAGATCACCGGCGGCAAGGGCGTGCCGGTCTCCTATGACGGCGTCGGCAAGGATTCGTTCGAGGCCTCGATCGGCAGCCTCAGCCCGCGCGGCTTTCTGGTGAGCTTCGGCAATGCCTCCGGCCCGGTGCCGCCGGTCTCGCCCGCCGTGCTGTCGCCGAAATCGCTCTACCTCACGCGGCCCGGCCTTTTCGCCTATGTCGGCACGACGCCGGAGCTGCGCGAGAGCGCCACCGCGCTGTTCGACATCGTTCTTTCGGGCAAGGTGAAGATCGGCGCGCCGGCCGTCTATGCGCTCGCCGATGCGGCGAAGGCGCATGACGACCTTCAGGCCCGCCGCACCACCGGCAGCATCATCCTGAAACCCTAGATCGTCCCGGCGGCCAGCTTGGAATCCTGAATATATGTCAGGACTTCGGCGGTATCGAGAATCTCCAGAAACGTCGCGATCTTCCCGTCGCGGAACGTGAAATGATGCAGCGACTTGGTCGACACCGGCTGACCGGCCGGGTCCGTGCGCGTGATCTGGCAGAGGACGCAGACATGGTCGCCTTCCGCGATCATCTGGTGTCCTTCGATCGCCTGCGGCGGCATGCCCTCGTTGATCTGCTGAAAATTCGCCCGAACGGCAGGGATGCCCTTATGCGTCCCGCCGAATGTCGCAAGCTGCGGGTTGATCTGGTGCGTCCACTCGATGTCATCGGTGAGATTTTCCAGAAGGACATCGATCTCGCCCGCCGCCATCCGGCCATAGATCGCGGAGATCAGGTCTTTGTGAGCCTGCGCGGACATCACCGCTACTCCGCCGCCAGCGCCGCGTCCCGGCGCAGATAGATCGAGTTCTTCGGGCGCGCGAAGACGCGGCCGATCATCGGCTCGAACGCCTCCAGCGGCATGGATTCAAAATTCGGGTCGAACGAGTTCTGGTCGAACAGATGACAGAACTGCGCGCAGGCCTCGAAATGCGGGTGGCCGCGATGGGCTTCGCGCATGTCGCGGTCAAGGCCGAGATGGTGGAAGAAATAATAGCCCTGGAAGATCGCATGCTTCTCGGCGATCCAGTGGTTCTTCTCGCTGACGTAAGGCCGCATGATCGCCGCGGCGATGTCGGCGTGGTTCGATGGCCCCAGCGTGTCGCCGATATCGTGAAGCAGGGCCATCACCACATATTCCTCGTCCATGCCCGCCTGATGGGCGCGGGTCGCGGTCTGGAGCGAGTGCGTCAGGCGGTCGACGGCATAGCCGCCGAAATCGCCGTCGAGCAGCTTCAGGTGCTGGACGATGCGCTTCGGCAGACCCCGGCCGAAATCGGCCGCATGGCCGGTAATGGCCATCCAGTCTTCCTGGGTGCCATCGGTCATGGCGTGGAATTTGGCGTCACCGTGCGCGGACATGGATGCCTCCCCCGAAACCTGCGGGAGAGACCCTAGCGCGGATGCGGGTATCAGACCAGAAGCTCGGCGATCTGGACGGCGTTGAGCGCCGCGCCCTTCAGAAGCTGGTCGCCCGCAATGAACATGCAAAGCGACTTGCCCGTCGGGTCGGACGTATCCGGCCGGATGCGGCCGACCAGGATATCGCCCTGCTCGCTCGCCTCGTTCGGCATCGGGAAGTGGTTGGCGGCCACGTCGTCGACGATACGGACGCCCGGCGCCCTGGCGAGAATGGCCTTCGCCTCGTCCGGCGTCATCGGCCGCTCGAACTCGACCGTCAGCGCCTCGCAATGGGCGCGCAGCACCGGAATGCGCACGCACGTCGCCGACACGCGGATCGTATCGTCGCCGAAAATCTTGCGCGTTTCCTTCAGCAGCTTGGTCTCTTCCTCGTTGTAGAGGGTGACCGGATCGACCTTCGAGTTATGGCTGAAGGCGTTGAAGGCGTAAGGGTGCGGAATGATCTTCTGCTCGAACAGCTTGCCGTCGAGCGCCGCACGGGTCGCCTCCTTCAGCTCCTCCATCGCCGCCCAGCCCGCGCCCGACGCCGCCTGATAGGTCGAGGCGATCAGGCGCTTCACCGGGTTCGCCTTGTGCAGCGGCCAGAGCGGCACATTGGCGATGATGGTGGAGCAATTGGGGTTGGCGATGACGCCCTTGTGCAGCTTCGCGGTTTCCGGGTTCACCTCCGGCACGACCAGCGGCACATCGGCGTCCATGCGGAAGGCCGACGAATTGTCGATCATCACCCCGCCGCCGGCCTTGCTGGCCGCGAGGAACTGCTTGCTGATCGCGCTGCCGGCCGAAAACAGCGAGATATCGACGCCCTGAAGGCTCGCTTCCGTCAGCTCCTCGACGGGCAGCTCCTCGCCCTTGAAGGTCATCGTGCGGCCTGCCGAACGCCTGGACGCGAGCAGCTTCAGTTTCGAGAGCGGGAATTTCCGCGTCTCAAGACACTTCAGCAGCTCGACACCGACAGCGCCGGTCGCACCCGCGACCGCGACGACAGGAGAACCCGTCACGACACGTCACCTCATCCAGGAGAACAAAACGTGCGGCGTTCTACGCGGGGGCGGACGCGCTCACAAGCCTAGTCGCAGAGGACATAGAGCGCATCGCCGTCGCCGTCCTCCATCAGCCGCATCAGCGATCTGACGGAAGGGTCGTAGAGATAGACGCGCGCGGGCTTTTCGTCGGCGATGCCCGAGAAGAACTCGAGGCGATCGGCCGCATCGGCCGCCGGACGCACCGCCAGATAGACCTCGGGCGGCACGGATGGCGGCGCCTTGCCCTCATGCGGGATGATCTGGACCTCGCTCTCGCCAAACGCGAACGAGATCCACGTCCCTTCGCAGCTGCGCGCCTGCGCGACGGACTGCGCCGACAGATCGGCCGTGATGAGGCCCCAATGGCCCTGATCCAGAATGGCCTGCGCCTCAGGCGCGATCAGGCCGGCCGCGACAACAAGCGCCGCGATCATGGGCAGCGATGCAGTTCGAGCGGGCCGTCGGCATAGGGGTTGGCCTGAACGAGGCCGCCTTTGCCATCCGGCGTGAAGGTGTAGTCGCCGGCCTCGAACGCATTGCCTTCGGTGACGACATAAGCCTCGCCCTCGGCGGCGATGGCGAGCGCGTAGGACGTGGAGGAGACCTCGCCGCCGAACGGCCCGCGCAGGACATGGGGAACCGGACGGCTCAGCTGGAACGTCACGCTGTCGGCGTCCCTGGCGCAGATGCCGCCTTTGCCGTCTCCGGTCGCCCAGGTTCCTTCCAGCGCCGTGATGATCTCCGCGGGATAGACGGACGCGCGCGCCGGGCATGGCGTCATCGGCACGGTGGGGGCGGCGGCCTGCGGCGCGCCGGTTTCATCGATGACGATGAGGCCATCCTTCACGCGCTCCATCGGCTCTTCCGCCGGCGCGCCGGGTTCCGGCTCGTTGCCGAAATTCGGGTCGTAATACTCGGACCACAGGCGCAGCGTCTTGTCCGCGCCGAGCTTGTAGATCGTGGTCGTGCGGCCGATGCCGATTTCATCGACGATGGTGAGATCGCCGGCCTGCAGCGCGATCGAGGTCAGCGGCGTAAAGCTGCCGACGGTGCGGATATAGGGCTGGCCGTCGGTGTCGATGACGAAATCGGTGATGTCGGCATCGCAGCTGCCGCCGGAGGTCCATGACATGGTGAGGACCGGCTCCAGCGCCGCCTTGTCCAGCGCGGGCAGGGAGTCGGCGAGCGCCGTGGAGGCGAGCAGTGCGGCGAGGATCAGGCGCATGTCGTGTGGTCCCTACTGCGCGACGATGGTGGTTTCGTGGCCCGTGGTACAGCGGAGGTAATCGCGCTGCCATTCGGGAATCGTCACATGATCGCCCTTTACCTGCAGGCGGATGGTGGAGGTGTCGCCGCGCGAGCCGTTGGGCGGAATGAGTTCCGTGATCGTCGCCTCCCAGCCAAGTCCGGTGGGAATGAGCGCGTCGAGCGTGTAGTCGGCCAGATCGTCGAGCGGAAATTCAGCCTTCTCATCGACCGCGAGCTTTTCGGCGATGGCCGCGCTGTTCCAGCGATTGAGCTCGAAACCCAGCGGGCCGACCATGTCGAGGCGCAGATACTGGGATTCCGGTTCGAGGCAGAGGTCTTTGCCGGTCTTGGCGAAGCGCGTGTCGACGAAGCGGACAGGCGCTGCCTCCGCGCCGCCGCCGAAGAATTCCAGCGCCTTGGCGCTGCCGTCGATATTCGCCCGGTCGGCCGGCTCGTAGCATTTGCGGAACTGTTTGCCGGTGAGATCGGACGCGAACTCGGCCATCTCGAGGCCTGAGAGCGTGCCGTCGTCGTTCAGTTCGAATTTGAGGCTGGGGCCATCGGGAGAGATCAGCGCAACCGTCCTGCCGTCGCGCGAGGCCTCGATGCCGAGATTCATCCCCTCGCCGTTCGGGTTGGTCCACTGGGCGCGGCCGCCGGTGACGGCGAATTCGAAGGTGATGACTTCGCCGAACTCGCTGGGGCCTTGATCGCAGGCTGGCGGCACGCCGCCGTCCGGCTCGTAGCGCCAGCCGCCGGCGAGCAGCGTCTGCGCCTCGTTCGCGCTCTCAGGCGGCGCCGCCATCGAGGTTGCGAACGCGGTCTGGGCGCAGAGAAGGGCGGCGAGGGGCAGTGATAGACGGCGCATGACAGGCTCCTGAACAATGCGCGGAAAATCCGCCGCGCGCCCGCGCCGCTCAACGCCGCATTTGGCCGCAGCGTTCTTTCATCTGCCGTTCAGCGTCTTGCGGAACTCATGATCGTCGACCCACCGGCCGCGCAGTTTTTCGCGCTTCTCATGGGTCCTGGCCAGCGTGAAGCCGAGCTTCCGAACAAGCCGGATGGACGCGGTATTGCGCGTGTCGATGAAGGCGATGGCCGTGGTGACGCCGATGGCGGCCAGATGATCCAGCATCGCGTCCGCCGCTTCATGCGCGATGCCGCCGCGCTGGAAGGCGGTGAAGATGCGCCAGGCGACGAGTGACGTGGAGTCAGGCTTCACCGTCGCCTGCATGTGCCCGGCATAGCCTCTGGTCCGGTCCAGCACGGCCCAGTTGAGCCAGAGCTGATCGCCCTCCGGAGAGCGCCGGCTTTCCAGTTTCTCGTAGCGCCGCGAGAGATCGGAGACCGCGAGCGGGGGTTCGTCGGATGTGAAGACGTAGAGCTGCGGGTCTTTGAGGCCGGCGAACATCGGCTCGCCGTGCCAGGCATTGACCGGCTCAAGCAAAAGCCGCGGCGTTTCCAGCCGCGGCTCGTGATAGGCGCCGAAATCGACCGCCACGTTCAGGTGTTCATGCTGTCGAAGAAATCGGAGTTCTGTTTCGACGAGCGCAGCTTGTCGATGAGGAACTCGATCGCATCCACCGTGCCCATCGGATTGAGGATACGGCGCAGCACATACATCTTGGAGAGGATGCCCTTCTCCACCAGCAGCTCTTCCTTGCGGGTGCCGGAGCGCAGGATATCCATCGCCGGGAACACGCGCTTGTCCGCGACCTTGCGGTCGAGAATGATTTCGCTGTTACCCGTACCCTTGAACTCTTCGAAGATGACTTCGTCCATGCGGCTGCCGGTGTCGATGAGGGCCGTCGCGATGATGGTGAGCGAGCCGCCTTCCTCGATATTGCGCGCCGCGCCGAAGAAGCGCTTGGGGCGCTGCAGGGCATTGGCGTCGACGCCGCCGGTCAGCACCTTGCCCGACGAGGGCACGACCGTGTTGTAGGCGCGGCCGAGGCGGGTGATCGAATCCAGCAGGATGACGACGTCGCGGCCGTGTTCGACCAGGCGCTTCGCTTTCTCGATGACCATTTCGGCGACGGCCACGTGACGGGTCGCAGGCTCGTCGAAGGTCGAGGAGATGACCTCGCCCTTCACCGTGCGCTGCATGTCGGTGACTTCTTCCGGACGCTCGTCGATCAGCAGAACGATGAGGTAGCACTCGGGATGGTTGGCGGTGATCGACTTGGCGATGTTCTGCAGCAGAACCGTCTTGCCGGTGCGCGGCGGCGCGACGATCAGCCCGCGCTGGCCTTTGCCGAGCGGCGCGACGATGTCGATGATGCGGGCCGAACGATCCTTCAGCGTCGGATCGTTCACTTCCATTTTCAGCCGCTCTTCCGGGTAGAGCGGCGTCAGATTGTCGAAATGGACGGTGTGGCCGGCCTTTTCGGGATCGGAGAAATTGATCTCGTTGAGCTTCACCAGGGCGAAGTAACGCTCGCCGTCCTTCGGGGCGCGGATGAGGCCTTCGACCGTGTCGCCGGTGCGTAGCGAGAAGCGGCGGATCTGGGCCGGGCTGACATAGATGTCGTCGGGGCCGGGGAGGTAGTTGGATTCCGGCGAACGCAGGAAGCCGAACCCGTCCGGCAGGGCCTCCAGCACGCCGACGCCGGAAATCTCGATATCGCTCTCGGCCAGCGCCTTGAGGATGGCGAACATCAGCTCCTGCTTGCGCATGGAACCGGCGCCCTCGATCTCCAGCTCTTCCGCGAAGGCCAGCATCTCGACCGGCGACTTGGCCTTGAGATCCTGCAGCTTCACGATCTGGAACCGCACATCGGCCAGCGTCATCGTGGGCTTTTCAGGCTCGGCCTTCGCCTTCGGTTCGGCTTTCGCCTCAGCCTTTGCGGCGGGCGCTGCCTCGGCGGCTTCGACTTCGACTTCGGGCTGGGGAGCTGGCGCGGCCTTCTTGCGGCCGGTCAGGGTGGGACGTGTCGGGGTAGGAATGGGGGTAACCTGGTCTTCGATGGAAAAAATCGGGGGATTTGCGGACAACACGCCCCTCAAGGGCCTGAAATTCGCGGTTCAGCCGTCGGTGACGATCAAGGCCCGGCGGATGACAAGGGAGGTGCTTTGAAAGGCGCCGGCGGTTGGATCCCGCCGGGTTGCGCCGCCGTCTTCCAAGCCTTTGATGAAAGGCGGGCCGCGCGGCAGGCGCTGTCTTGGGTTGTTCTATAGCGCCGTTTCCCGGCGGTGTTCAAGCCCCGCTAGAAGGGCTTCACGACCACCAGGATGACGATGGCGATGGCCGCGAAGCTGGGGATTTCGTTCAGCATGCGCCAGGTCCGGGTGTTGCGGATGCCGCCGTCCGACCGGAACTTCCGCACCTGCGCGGCGAGAAAACCATGAAAGCCCGAAAGCCCCAGAACCAGGGCGATCTTGGCGTGAAGCCAGCCGCCGCTCTGCAGCAGCTCGGGCCGCGCCACCAGCATCAGAATGGCGAAGATCCATGCCATCGCCATGGCAGGCGTCAGGATCACCCTCAAAATCCGGGATTCCCGGGCCTTCCAGACCTCGCTTTCGGCCGATCCGGCGGCGGTTTCGCTGTGATAGGCGAGGTAACGGGGCAGCATGAACAGACCCGCCATCCAGAAGATGACGAAGATGACGTGCCCGGCCTTCATCCAGTCGAAGCCGGCGCCTTCGAGCCAATCCATCATGCGGCGGCCTTCAGGCGGCAGGGGCAGGCGGCGGCGGCGCCGCAGCCCGGCCAGGCGGGGTCGGGCGCAAGCCCCGAACGGGTCAGGGTCTGGCGGGTGAGATCGGCGAGCGCTGCGATGAAATCGGGATGCGTTCCGGTGGCGGGCACCCGGATATAAGCCGGCGCGCCGGCCGCCAGCGCGGCATCGCGGTAGATCTGGTCGAGTTCGTAAAGCGTCTCGGAATGCTCGGAGACGAAGGAGAGCGGCACGACCACGGGGACCAGGCCCTCGCGCGCAGCCGCCTCGATTTCCTTGTCTGTATCGGGACCGATCCATTTCAAAGGCCCGACCCGGCTCTGATAGGTGACGCGGGACTGAAGGCCTGCCGTATCCGAGGCTTCGGCGATGGCCCTGGCGGCCGCTTCGACCTGCGCCGGATAGGGGTCGCCGGCCTGCACGATGCGTTCGGGCAGACCGTGCGCCGAGTAGAGGATGCGAGGGGCGGTGCCGCCGGGGAGCCTGGCGAGGGCTGATTTCAGCAGATCCGCATAGGCGGCGATAAAACCGGGGTGGAGGGGGTAGCAGCAAACCGCAGCGCCGGGCGCGGAGAGACCCGCTTTTTTGGCCTTTTTGGCCCAATCATCCAGGGAGGACTGGGTGGTGGTGGTCGAGAACTGGGGATAGAGCGGGATGAGGGCGATCCGGTCGGCGCCCCAGGCTTTCAGCGCCTGAGCCGCCTCGGCCGCGAAAGGGTGCCAGTAGCGCATCGCGATGACGACTTTTGCCTCGGTGCCGTCCGTGGCGAGCGCCGCTTCCAGCGCCCGGGCCTGCGCCTCGGTTTCCCTGACGATGGGCGAGCCGCCGCCGATCGAGGCGTAGATCTGCTTGGCATAGGCCGCCCGGCGGCTGGAGATCAGCCGGGCCAGCGGCCAGCGCACCAGAAACGGCGCGCGGATGATCGCCTTGTCGGAAAAGAGATTTCTGAGGAAGGGCTGGACGGCATCCAGCGTATCGGGGCCGCCCAGATTGAAGAGGACGACGCCGAGCTTCATGCGCCCCTCACTGCCGCGATCAGCTCCGCGACGTGTTCGGGCGGGGTCGGCGGCAGGACGCCATGCCCCAGATTGAAGATATAGGGCCGTCCGGCCATGGCGCGGACGAGGCGCCGGGCCTCATCGGCGAGGCTTTCGCCGCCGGCGAGCAGGAGGATCGGATCGAGATTGCCCTGCAGCGCGGTTTTCGCGGGCACCTGGGCCGCCGCGAAGGCGAGCGGGGTCATGTGGTCGATGCCGACCCCATCGACGCCGGTTTTCTGGGCGTAGGATGTGAGATAGGCCGCCGCCCCGCGCGGGAAACCGATAACCGGGATGCCGGGCTTGTGGGCCTTCACCGCGCGGACGATGGCGGCCGCCGGCTGAATGACCGCCCGTTCGAATAGCGGCGCCGGAACGCTGCCAGCCCAGGTGTCGAAGAGCTGCAGGGCCTCGGCCCCGGCGTCGATCTGGGCGATGAGATAGGCGGCCGTCGCCTCGGTGAGGGCATCGAGCAGGTCGCCGAAAAGCTTGGGTTCGGCCCAGGCCATGCGGCGGATCGTGGCGAAATCGCTGCCTCCGCCCCCTTCGACCATATAGGTCGCGACCGTCCAGGGGGCGCCGGCGAAGCCGATGAGCGCGACATCGCCGGGCAGGGCCGCACGCACGCCTTTGACCGTTTCCATGACCGGGGCGAGACGCTCGGCCGCGCCGGCGACGGTGAGACGTTTCAGGCCCTCACGGTCGCGGATGGGGTCCAGCTTCGGGCCTTCGCCCTCGACGAACGCAAGGCTCTGGCCCATCGCCTGGGGCAGGAGCAGGATGTCGGCGAAGAGGATCGCAGCATCGAGACCATAGCGCCGGATCGGCTGCAGCGTCGCTTCGATGGCGAGGTCGGGCGTCAGGCAGAAATCGACGAAATCACGCGCTTTGGCTCGGATCGCCCGGTATTCCGGCAGATACCGGCCGGCCTGCCGCATGATCCAGATCGGGGGGACCGCGCGTGCCGAGCCGCTGAGAACGTCGAGGAAGGGCTTCATCGCTTCTCTATCTATGACTCTAGAAGAGAAAGGTAGTGGTGGTTGGAGGTAGTGGGGCCTGTGAGGAAAGTGGATCAAGCTGTCATGAAAACGGTCCACACCTGCCTGTTGAAGAGTCCCTTGAGTCCGGTTTCCGGGGATTAAGGGTTAATCAGACCTTAATTCCGCAGGAGTCCGGCCTGTTGAAAAGCCTGTGGGAGTTGGGGAAAGCGGGGATCATGGTCCGCCGGACCGGCAATCCCCGATTCCCCTGAGACGGGCTGCTCGCTGTCCACGGCCGAACATCCCGCGTGAAAATCGGCCTTGAGCGGCGTGCATGGCAGGCGCATGACGGTGGCGAAACCGGGGGGCGTTCGCTCTCCCCAGACTTGTGAGCTGACTTCTCCACATGGTTGTCCCATGAGCGACGAGATCCCCGCGACGGCGCTGAGCCGCGGCTGGGGGCCGGCCAATGTCTATTTCCACCTTCATCTCGTGTCGGATTCGACCGGCGAGACGCTGCAGGCCTATGCCCAGGCGGTCTGCGCCCAGTTCGAGGAGGCGCGGCCGATCCTCCACATCCACCCCCTGATCCGTTCCGACCGGCAGCTGGAGCGGGCATTGACGATGGTGGAGGACGCGCCGGGCCTCGTCCTCTACACGCTGATGAAACCGGAGAAGCGCGAGGCGCTGGAGGCGTTGTGCCTGCGCCTCGGCCTGCCCCATCTTTCGGTGCTGGACCCGGCGCTTGCGATGACCGGCCGTTATCTCGGTATCGAATCGAGCCACAAGATGGGCCGTCAGCACGAGCTGGATCAGGCCTATTTCGACCGCATCGAGGCGCTGAACTATACCCTTGCCCATGATGACGGGCAGAACGTCGCCGGCTTCCACCGGGCCGATGTGGTGCTGCTGGGCATCTCGCGCACCTCGAAAACCCCGACCTGTCTCTACCTCGCCAATCGCGGCTTCAAGGCCGCGAACCTGCCTCTGGTGCCGGGCGTACCGTTGCCGCCCGAGGTCGAGGCGCTGGAAGGCCTCAATGAAGGCCCGCTGGTGATCGGTCTGGTCGCCAGCCCCGACCGCATCGTCCAGATCCGCCGCAACCGCTTGATGGCGCTGAACGAGCGTGACGAGACCGACTATGTCGACGACGCGCATGTGCGCGAGGAAATGACCAATGCGCGAAAGCTGTTCCTGATGAAAGGCTGGCCGATGATCGACGTGTCGCGGCGCGCCATCGAGGAAACCGCGGCGGCGATCGTCGCGCTGCTGAACCGCCGCAAGACGGATGGCCGCCTCAGCCTCGCGGGCGGCAATGATTTCTGATCTTCAGCGCCCGCTGGTGCTGGCCTCGTCCAGCCCCTCGCGGGCCGCGATCCTGAAAGCGGCGGGCCTGTCGTTCACCGCGATCCCGGCCCGGATCGATGAAACCGCGCTCATCGAAAGCCTCCAGGCCGAGGGCGCGAAGCCGCGCGATATCGCCGATGCGCTGGCCGAGGCGAAGACGCTGAAGGTCGCCGGCAGCGTGCCGCCGCCGCGCCTCGTCATCGGCGCCGACCAGCTTCTGGTCTGCGAGGGCAGAATCTTCGAAAAGCCGCGCGACCGCGCCGAGGCCGTGGCGCACCTGACCTTCCTTCAGGGCAAGACCCACGAGCTGATCGGGGGAATCTGCGGCGCGACGGGCGGCGCGGTGATCTGGCGGCATGTGAGTGTTGCCCGGCTGACACTCCGCGCGATGGACGCAGGCGCGATAGAGGACTATCTCACCGCCGCCGGACCGGAGGTGCTGGGCAGCGTCGGCTGCTACCATCTGGAGGGGCTGGGCGTTCATCTGATGAGCCGCATCGACGGCGACTACACTTCCATATTGGGACTGCCGATTTTGCCCGTACTCAATTTCCTTCGCGCCCAGGGGGCGCTGCGCCCGTGACCATTTCCGGTACCGCGAAGCTGGCAGGCGTGATGGGCTGGCCCGTCGCGCAGTCGCGTTCGCCGCTGATGCATAATCACTGGATTTCGACGCTGGGCCTGGAGGCCGCCTATATCCCGATGCCGGTGAAGCCGGAGAATCTGGAAGCGGCGCTGCGCGCCCTTCCCAAGATGGGCTTCCAGGGCGTGAACCTGACGGTGCCGCACAAGGAAACGGCGGTGAAGCTGGTCGACAGCCTGGACGCCGCCGCGCGGCGCACCGGTGCGGTCAACACGATCGTCGTCAAGGAAGACGGCGAGCTGGAAGGCCGCAACACGGACGTCTATGGCTTCAGCGAAAGCCTCGACTATGCCTCCGGCTCGGACAGCAATGCGGGCGCGACGGCGGTGGTTCTGGGCGCCGGCGGCGCGGCGCGCGCGATCGTCGCCGCGCTGATCGACGAGAAGTGCCGCCTCATCCGCATCACCAACCGCACCGGGGAAAAGGCGAAGGCCATCGCCGACGCGATGCGGACGCCCAAGGTGGCGATCGAGGTCGTGCCGTGGGACGAGCGCAGCGATGCGCTGGATGGCGCGAGCCTGGTGGTGAACACGACGCTGCTGGGCATGCGCGGCCAGCCGACGCTGGAGATCGATCTCGCGCCGCTGAGCCAGGGCGCCATCGTCGCCGATATCGTCTATGCGCCGCTGGAAACGCCGCTGCTGACGGCGGCGCGCGAACTGGGCCTGACGACGCTGAACGGTCTTCGCATGCTGATCGAACAGGCGCGGCCCGGCTTCGAGGCCTGGTTCGGCGAACTGCCGCCGGTGACGCCGGAGCTGATCGACATGCTTGAGTTCGATCTCAAGGCGAAGAGGCTTTAGGGCCATGCTGCTCGTCGGCCTCACCGGCTCGATCGGCATGGGAAAAAGCGAAACCGCGCGCATGTTCAGGGCGCTGGGCGTGCCGGTCTATGACGCGGACGCGGCGGTGCATGCGCTTTACGACACTGGCGGCGCGGCGGTGGAAGCCATCGGCGCGGCGTTTCCGGGCAGCGTGAAGGACGGCAAGGTCGACCGCGCCGTCCTCGGGCCGATGACGCTGGGCGATGCGGCCGCGATCAGGAAACTGGAAAGCATCATCCATCCGCTGGTCGGCAAGGCGCAGATGGATTTCCTGCATGACGCGGAGTCGAAGGGCGCGGCGCTGGTCGTGCTCGACATTCCGCTGCTGTTCGAAACCGGGGGCGAGATGCGCGTCGATGCGGTCATCGTCGTCTCCGCGCCCGCCGACGTGCAGCGCGCCCGCGTGCTGGCGCGCCCCGGCATGACGGAAGAGAAATTCGAGCAGATCCTGAAACGTCAGACGGCCGATGCGGTGAAGCGCGCGAAGGCGCATTACGTGATCGACACGCATCTTGGGCTTGATCATGCGCGCGAACGCGTCGCTTATGTGCTGGAAGACCTGAAGCGCCGCGAGGCGAAGATATGGTCGGCGCGAAAGGCCAGTTCCCAGACATGATGCGCGAGATCGCCTTCGATACCGAAACCACGGGCCTCAAACCCGAGGAAGGCCATCGCATCATCGAGCTGGGCTGCGTGGAGCTGGTGAACCATGTCCAGACCGGCCGCACCTTCCGCGCCCTCATCGATCCCGAGCGGCCGATCGATGCGAAGGCGAGCGAGATTTCGGGCATCACCGATGAGATGGTGAAAGGCATGCCGCGCTTCGCCGACGTCGCGCAGACCCTGCTCGACTTCCTGGGCGATGCGCCCATCGTCGCGCACAACGCATCGTTCGATATGGGCTTCCTCAACGCCGAGCTGACGCGCTGCGGCCTGGCGACCCTGCCGCCGGAGCGGGCGATCGACACGGTGGTGATCGCGCGGCGGAAATATCCCGGCGCGCCGGCATCGCTCGACGCGCTCTGCAAACGCTACAATATCGACCTCTCGGAGCGCGTGAAGCACGGCGCGCTGCTCGACGCCAAGCTGCTGGCGGATGTGTATCTGGAGCTTTGCGGCGGGCGTCAGTTCGCGATGTCGCTGCAGACCGATCTGGACGCAGCGGCGCTGATCGCCGCCCGCAAGCCCCGGCCGGCGCCGCTGGCGCCGCTGCTGACCGAAGACGAGGCGGCCGCCCACGCCGCCTATATCGCGGCGTTCAAGACCGAAGCGATGTGGAAGCAGTACGGCTGAGCGCTGAGGCTCAGGCCGTGCCCTGCTGGCCGGCGGCCTGCGCCTGGCGCTGACGCTCAAGCTGCGCGCGGTAGAGCGCGGAGAAATCGATCGGGTCGAGCATCAGCGGCTGGTAGCCGCCGTCGCGCGTCACATCGGCGATGATGCGGCGGGCGAACGGGAACAGCATGCGCGGCGCCTCGATCAGCAGGAACGGGTTCTGCTGATCGGCGGGCAGGTTCTTGAGGCCGAAAATACCGGCATAGACGAGTTCCACGACATAGATCGGCTGCTCGCCGGCCTTCGCCTCGATCATCGCGCGGAGGCCCACTTCGAACTGGTCGGTGCCCACGGGGCGGACCTGGACGTCGATGCCGACCTGGATGGCGGGCTTGGCCTGGCTCTGCGGCTGGCCGACGCCGGGGTTCTCGAAGGAGAGATCCTTCACGAACTGGGCGAGCACGGCGATCTGGGGCAGGCCGGCTGCGTCGGGGGCGTCGGTCATGGCAAATTCTCTTGAAGTCTGTCTGGGCCGCAGGAAAGGCCGGAAAGGCGGCGCTGCTACCATGCTGCGGCGGCGCGAAGCAAGCCAAGCGCTGGCGCGCGGTTGAGGCCCGCCCTATATTTTGCGTGATACAGATGCATTCGGCTTTCGCCGGGGCCTTCATTCAGCCAGAATAGGGGTTCATCCTGTGGCTGAAGCGCGACGGCGCTTTTGAGGACGGAACATTCGTCCGGTTTTGGAAACAGGCGGGTTTTGAGCGGATCGGCATGAACACGATGGAATTTATCGACATCCTTCTGTTCGGAGCTGTGGCCGGGATCATCCTCTTCCGGCTGTGGTCGGTGCTGGGCACGCGCACGGGCCATGAGGCTCCGCCGCCGGAAACCGCGCGCCGCGCCCCCAACGCGCCGGCGCCTGCGGCCGATCAGCCGCCCGTCATCGCGCCGCGTCCGCTGCCGAATTATCCCGCCGCCGCCGCGCGCGGCCTTGCCGATATCGCCGGCGTCGATCGCAATTTCGACCCCGAGGCCTTCGTGGCCGGCGCGGCCATGGCGCATGAGCGCGTGATCGAGGCGTTCGCGGCCGGTGACCGCGAAGAGCTGAAAATGATGCTGGGCGATGAAGTCTATGCCGCCTTCGACCGCGCCATCGCGGCGCGCGAAGCGCGCGGCCTCACCGCCTCGACGGTCGTGGTGAAGGCCGGAACGCCGCAGCTCGTCTCGGCGGCGCTGAAGGGCCGCATGGCCGAAATCGACGTGCGCTACGAGAACGAACTCATCCAGTACAGCCGCAACGCGGCGGGCGAGACCGTGGAAGGATCGGAATCGGCGGTGCAGCGCGTCACCGACCGCTGGACCTGGGTGCGCGACACCCGCGCCGCCGACCCCAACTGGAAGCTGGCCGACACCGATTACGGCGACTGACGGCGCGCCATGTTTCCCCGGTCCGCTGACGCGCGGCGCACCGGCCCGTCGCTTGTTATCGCGCTTCTTTTTGCGTTCGCGGCCGGCGGGGTTTTCACCTGGGCGCTGCTGCCGGCCCCGGCCTGCAGCCAGACCGGCTGTCCGCCGCCGCCCGAACCGCCCATCCCGCAAGTCACGCTGACCGATATCGGTTTTGCCGAAATTCCAGGCTGGACCGAAGACGATCTGGAACCCGCTCTGGCCGCGTTCCGGGTCAGCTGCGCCGGGATCGTCGTCGATGCCGGGCGCTTCACGAAATTCGCAGGCTTCGGAACGCCCGGCGCCTGGGCCAGCGCCTGCGCGGCGGCCTTCGCGGCCGAACCGGGCGGCGCACGCACGTTCTTCGAGGCGAATTTCGTGCCCGCGCGCGCCAGTGACGGCGACAATGCCGGGGGCAAGGTCACCGGCTATTACGAGCCGGAACTGAAAGGCGCCCGGCTCGCCAGCGCCGCCTACCCTGCCCCGGTCTATGCCCGCCCGCGCGATCTCGTCAGCGCCGATCCCGAGGCGTTCCGCGCTCTGCTGCGCGGCGAGCGGCTGGCGGGCAAGGTGATCGACGGGGTGCTGAAGCCCTATGAAACCCGCGCCGAAATCGAAACCGGAGGGCTGAAGGACAGGGCGGACGCCCTGCTCTTTCTGCCTTCGGCGGCGGATGCGTTTTTCCTGCAGGTGCAGGGTTCGGGCCGGGTGACGCTGGCCGAAGGCGGCGCGGTGCGGCTGAACTATGCGGCGCAGAACGGGCGGCCCTATACCGCCATCGGCGCGGCGCTGATCGCGGAGGGGGCGATCCCGCGCGCGAAGATGTCGATGCAGGCGATCCGCGCCTGGCTGGCGGCGAACCCGGAGCGCGCCGCCGGGATCATGAATCTCAACGAGTCCTACGTTTTCTTCCGCGAACTGCCGCTGGACGATCCGTCGCTGGGGCCGCCGGGCGGCGAGGGCGTGGCGCTGACGCCGGGGCGGAGCCTGGCGGTGGATTCACGGCTTTATCCCTATGGCCTGCCGGTTTTCGTGACGGCCAAAGGAACAGGCGCTGGCGATCTCGCGCGGCTGATGATCGCGCAGGATACCGGCGGGGCGATCCGCGGCGTGGTGCGCGGCGATATCTTCTTCGGCTGGGGCGATGAGGCCGAAAGCGTCGCCGGGGCGACCAATGCGCCGGCGGGTTTCATCGTGCTCAGGCCGAAATGAAGCGCCGTCTGACCCCTGAGGAGCAGGCGCTGTGGGATCACGTGACCGCCGCCGTCGCGCCGCGCCGCCGCCGGACGATCAAAGCGGCCGTGAAGACGGAGGATGTGACGACGGCGGCGGTGCCCGGGCCAGCCGTGCGGCGGCGGGCGGTGACGGTGAAGCCGGAACCGAAGCCGGAACCGAAAACGCTCTCGATTCCGGCCGCCGATCCCTTCGCCGCGCCGCAGATGGACGGCAAGCGGGCGAAGAATTTCCTCAAAGGCGCGCTCGCCATCGAGGGCCGCATCGACCTGCACGGACTGACGCTGGATCTCGCGCACAAGGCGCTGGCCGGGTTCCTGATGCAGGCGCGGGGGCGCGGACACCGCATGGTGCTGGTCATCACCGGCAAGGGCGCAGGCAAAGGCGGGGCGCTGAAGCGGCTGGTGCCGCTATGGCTGTCGGCCCCGCCGTTCAACGCGATGATTGCAGGCCTCGCCGCGGCGCAACCGCAGCATGGCGGTGAAGGGGCGCTTTACCTTTATCTGAGACGCAAGCGGGGCTGAGGCGCAGTGCCGCGCCACAAGGATTTGAGAAAGCGCGCCCGCTCCGCCATTCTCCGCCCCGTGACAAGGATCCCTGCCCCGTGAGCGCCGACCCCGCCGACGACATCGATATCGCCGCCTCCTACTCGCGCCGCGATGCCGCCGCCGTGGTGCCGCTGCTCGATGCGCTGAAGGCGCGGGGCGTCAAGGTATGGTTCGACAAGAACATCCCCGGCGGCGCGCTGTGGGAGGAAACCATCACCCGCAATATGCGGCGCGCGAAAGCGGTGGTGTTCTTCGCCTCGAAGGAATCGCTCGCTTCAGACCGTTGCTTTGACGAGGTCTCGGCGGCGCGCACGCTGAAGCGGCCGATCATTCCGGTGCTGGTCGAGGCGCTGCGGATTCCCGACGATCTGCCCGACCGGCTGGTTCTGACATTGCAGACGCGGCACACGGTCGATGCCTGGCCGGGCGCGGAGGGCGACCCGGTCGACCAGATCATGCGCGCCCTTCAGGGTTTCGGCGTGCGCTCCGAACCGCGCGCCGATACGCCCGCGCCGGCTGTCGCGGCATCGCCGCCGTCGCCCCCGTTGCGTCCGGCGTCTGCCCCGGCTCCGGCCCCCGCAACGCGCAAAGGCCTGTCGCCGCTGGTCATCGGCGGCGTTGCGCTGGCCGTTGTCGCGGCCGCCGCCGCGGCGCTGTTCGGCACGGGCGTCATCGGCGGCGCGACGGCGAAGCTCGATATTCCGGCGGAGCAATGGTGTCTCGCCTCCGCCCCCGCATTGCTCGGCGCCGCCGAGGCGCAGGTGGGGATGGAGGCATTGAAGCGGGCGGCCGACGCGGGCGACCGCGATGCGCTGACGCTGCAATGTCTCTCCGCCAACAAGGCCTGCACCGGCGGCGGCGATCCGCGCGGCCTCGCCCCGGCCTATGCGGCCTGCGAACAGGCGGGCGCCAAGGGAAGCTGGCGCGCCGTCTTCAACCAGGGCTGGCTCAAGCAGCGCGGCTGCGGCGTGACGGTCGACGGCAATGGCGCGGCGCAGGCCGTGATGCGCTCGGCGGAAGGCGGCTGCGCCATCGCCCAGTTCTATCTCGGCATGATGTATCAGGACGGCGAGCTGGTTGAGTACGACATCGCCAAGGCGATCCGCTGGCTGACCGCCTCGTCCGACCAGAATTATCCGCCGGCGATGAACCGTCTAGGCGCTGCCTATGCGCTGGGCCGCGGCGTGCCGGAGGACGATGCGCGCGCCGCCGAACTCTATCGCCGCGCCGCCGATCTCGGCGATGTGCGCGCGATGATCAACTATGCCCGCGTGCTGGAGCAGGGCATCGGCATCGAGAAGAATTCCGGCGCCGCCATCGCCTATTACCGCCGCGCCGCCGCGCAGTCGGAAGATGCCGAAATCAAGGAAGAGGCGCTGAATTCGCTGAAGCGCCTCGGCGTATCGCCCTGAGCTGAAACATGACCGATGACCTGACCGCCCGGGCGGGCGTCGCCCTGTTCCACGACGACGCCGATGCGGCGCGCATCGCCGCGCTGTTGCAGGGTCTTGGCGTAACCGCCGATCCCGGCAGCTCCGTTCTTGTGTTTTTTGTCTCGCGCGCTGCGTTGGCGAACGCCCGCACGGCCGAAACGATCACCGTGGCGCGCGCCGGCGGCAGGACGATCGTCCCGGTTCTCCTGGAGCCGCTTGCGATCCCGGATGAAATTCCGCCCGCATTGCTGCCGCTGGACAATCCCGTCGAAGCCTTCGACGAAACGCCGCCCGACAAGAAGCGCCGCGCCCTGTTGATGGCGCTGAGCGGCGCGGGCGTGACGGCCGCCGGGTCGGGCGTTGCGGAAAGCGCGACGATCGGCGGCGAGACCGTGGCGCGTGAAAGCACCGCGTCCGCATCGAACGCCACGGCCCCGGTCACGCGCATCGATCCGCTCGCAAAATCGAACGCCGGCGTGGTGAAGGCCTCATCCACGCGGGCCTCGCGCCTTTTCGCCTATGGCGGCGCGGCCGCGGCAACCGTGCTGGTGATCGGCGCCATCGTGCTTCTGCAGAACAACGACCAGCGCGCCGCGATGTCGGAAACCGGCGCAGGCTCGCCGGTGGCCGTCAGTTCCACCACCACCAACGCCAAGGAACCCGACACCGGGACGCCGACCCCGCCGCGCCCGACACCTGCGGAGATCGAGACGGGCGATGCGCGCGTGATCCTGCAGCAGGACAGCTATCCGGTCGGCCGCGCGATTCCGCTGCGCGTCGTCAACATGCCGGGCGGCAACAACGACTATGTCGCCATCGCGGAAGCCGGATCGCCCGGCTATGGCGAACTGCGCTACGAATATCTGCGCGGCCGCAAGGAGGCCGACATCACGCTGCGCGGCGTGATGAAGCCCGGCAATTACGAAGTGCGCCTGTTCTTCGGCAACGACCTGGAGCGCAACAAGTCGGACGTCATCCGCTTCTCCGCGCCGTTGACCATCACGCCGGCCCTGCCGATCACCCTGACGCCGGCGGCGACGACGCTCTATGAAGGCAGCCCCTTGCGGGTTTCCTTCGCGGGGCTTCCCGGCAACCAGAAGGACTGGATCGCGACCGCCGAGGCCGGCGCCTCGGACGGCGAATATATCTCGTACACCTATACCGACGGCGCGGAGGCCGGCTCGCTCGACCTCAAGCCGCTGATGAAGCCCGGCGCCTACGAGATCCGCGTCTATTTCGACGACCTCACCTCGGACCGCACCGTTCAGGCGCGCCTCCCTCTCGAGGTGTTGCCGGCCCCGCCGGTGAACCTGGTGCTGGACGCCCTTACCTATGCGCCGGGCGCGACGATCACGGTCAGCTTCAACTCGATGCCCGGCAACAAGAAGGACTGGTTCGCCCTCGCCCGCGCGGGCGACGATGGTTACCTGACCTATGACTATACCGACGGGGCGTCGTCGGGCACCGAGACGTTCCGCGCCCCCGACGAGCCGGGCGACTATGAGAATCCGCGCCTATTTCGACGATTCGACGTCAGACAGGCAGGTGCGTGCGCGGGCGGCGTTCAGGGTGGGGCCTCCGGCCGCCCCTGCCCCGGCGCCCTGAGCCCCTTGTCGCGACTCTGTGATCCGGCTCGCCCGGATGGGCTTTGATTCCCTTATCGCGAAGGGCTAGAGCGTCACCCCAAGGTTTCTCCTTGAAGGATCCAGAAAACAGCATGTCTTCTCTTCGCCACCGCGCCTCCATGGCCGCCTCCGCTTTCGCGCTCGCCCTTGCTGCGGGCTTCGCCTCCTACGCCGCCGACGGCAAGCCGACCATCGGCGCCTGGGGTTTCGACACGGCCGGCATGGATACGTCGGTGAAGCCGGGCGACGACTTCTTCGAATATGTCGGCGGCACCTGGATCAAGAACACCGAGATCCCGGCCGACAAGACCAATTACGGCTCGTTCACGATCCTGCGCGACAAGGCCGAAGCCGACGTCCAGGCGACGGTCGAAGAGAACGCCAAGGCCCAGCACGAGCCCGGCTCGGCCGGCCAGAAGGTCGGCGATTTCTACAACGCCTTCCTCAACACCGACCTGATCGAGCAGAAGGGCCTGGACGCCGCGAAGCCCGACCTCGACACCATCGCCGCCGCGGCGACGTATGAAGACATCGCCAAGATCATGGCGACCCCCGGCATGCCGGGCGGCCCGGTGGCGATCTCGCCCGGCGTCGATTCCAAGAACCCCGGCATCTACACGATCGACATCTACCAGTCGGGCCTGGGTCTGCCGGAGAAGGACTACTATTTCCGCGAGGACCAGCAGTTCAAGGACATCCGCGCCGCCTATCAGGCGCATATCGGCAAGATGCTGACGCTCGCCGGCTATGCCGACGCCGAGAAGCACGCCGCCGACATCATGGCGCTGGAAACCGCCATCGCGCAGGACAGCTGGGAGATGGCGAAGCGCCGTGATCCGGTCGCCATGTACAACCCCAAGAGCCGCGCCGAACTGATCGCCTTCGCGCCGGAATATCCCTGGGCTGAAAGCTTCGACGTGCTGGGCATCCCGAGCTTCGACCGCTATGTCGCGAACGAGGCCGACGCCATCCAGAAGCTCTCCAAGGTGTTCCGCAACACCCCGGTCGACACCTGGAAGGCCTATCTGACCTATAACTATCTCTCGGCCTATGCTGCGGTTCTGCCCAAGGCCTTCGATGACGAAGCCTTCGCTTTCGCGGCCACGCTGACCGGCCAGAAGGAACAGCGTCCGCGCTGGAAGCGCGCCATCAGCGCGCTCAACGGTTCGCTCGGCGAAGCCGTCGGCCAGCTCTACGTCGCCAAGTACTTCCCGCCGGAAGCCAAGGCGGAGATGCTGAAGCTGGTTGAGAACCTGCGAGCCGCCTACAAGAAGCGCATCGAGAACCTGCCCTGGATGAGCGAAGCGACCAAGGCCGAAGCCCTGAAGAAGCTGGCCGCTTTCCGTCCGAAGATCGGCTATCCCGACAAGTGGCGCGACTACTCGGCCCTCGACGTGAAGGTCGACGACGCGCTGGGCAACGCCAAGCGCTCGGCCGTCTATGAGTGGAACCGCTATGCCGCCCGCCTCGACCAGCCGGTCGACAAGGATGAGTGGCTCATGTCGCCCCAGACGGTGAACGCCTACTACAACCCCCCGTTCAACGAGATCGTCTTCCCGGCCGCGATCCTGCAGGCGCCGTTCTTCGACCTGAACGCTGACCCGGCCATCAATTATGGCGGCATCGGCGGCGTGATCGGTCACGAGATGGGCCACGGTTTCGACGACCAGGGCTCCAAGACCGACGCCGACGGCATCCTCCGCAACTGGTGGACGCCCGATGACGAGGCGAAGTTCAAGGAGCGCGTTGCGGCGCTGGGCGCGCAGTACGGCGCGTTCGAGCCGCTGCCCGGCATCAAGGTCAACGGCGATCTGACGATGGGCGAGAACATCGGCGATCTCGGCGGCGTTGAAGTCGGCCTCGAGGCCTACAAGATCTCGCTGAACGGCGCTGAACCGGAAGTGATCGACGGCTTCACCGGCCTGCAGCGCTTCTTCCTCGGCTGGGGCCAGGTGTGGCGCTCGAAATACCGCGACGAGACCCTGCGCAACCAGGTTCTCTCCGACCCGCACAGCCCGGCGCGTTATCGCGTCAACGGCGTCGTGCCGAATGTCGACGACTGGTACGCCGCGTTCTCGATCCCGGCCGACGCCAAGATGTTCATCGCGCCGGAAAAGCGCGTGAAGATCTGGTGATCTGACGATCGCCTGAACTGAAAAGGCCCGCGTGACGAACGCGGGCCTTTTTCTTGTGCGCCTCGCCGCAGCGTCAGTCCGTGGCGCGCTTCGACTGCAGGCCGTCCGGCGTCGCGACGGTGTCGCCGTCCACGACGGTCAGCTCCAGTGCGCTTTCCGGTTCGCCTTTCGGCGTCAGCCTGGCGAGGCAGGTGTCGGGCTTCGATCCCGGGCCGGCGTCCCAGTTGCCCTCGCGGGCCAGGCTCTGCGGCGGCGCGCCTTCCGCCGTCATGGTCATGGTCTGGGTGAAGGTGCCGTCTGCGCTGTAGGTCGAATGGGCCTCGATCTTCGCCTTCGTGCCGCCCATGTCCTGTTCGGTCTCCAGCGTCCACGAGCCGGTGAGGAACGCCTTGCAGTCGGCATTGTCGAAGGCGCTGGCGGGCGCGGCGAAAGCCACGGCCAGAGCCGCAGCGGCGATCAGCTTCATGGATGTGTCCTCGAACGTCTGTCGGCGCGGAAATGCGCCGCTTCCGGCGGTCAGCCTAACGCCAACGCCGTCAGGGCGCTATCGAGGCGGCGCGGATGCCGGCGGCCGGCACGCGGCGGGCGGTGGCGCCGTCCTCGGTGCGGATCGTGTTGAGGTCGAGGACGATGAGGACCGTGTCGATCTGGTCGCGCCCGCCGGTGGCGACGCTGGCGTTGCAACTGTCGCTGGAGGGGCCGGGGGCGGCGTCCCAGGTGCCGGCGAGCGTCTGGGTCTCGGTCGCGAGACCTTCGGGGAAAATGCTGATGATCGCGCTGAACGCGCCGCCGGGCGCATAGATGGCGCGCGAGGCGATGCGTCCGGGGCGGCCGCCCATATCGGTGGCGACGTCGGTTTCCCACGTGCCGGCCAGGAACGATTTGCAGGTCGTGTTGTCGAAGGCGAGGGCGGGCGCGGCGAAGGCGGCGGCGAACGCGAGAACGGTCAGGCTGCGGATCATGGCGGGTTGTCCTCTTGTCATGGCCCCCGAAGCGGTCCGGGCTTATAGCCCCCCGCCCCCGCCCTGTCAGCCCTTGGGCTTGACGCAAGGTCAACCTCAGGGCGTGGCGGCCAGACCCTCGCGGCGCGGATCGGCCCCGCCCTTCAGCGTGCCATCGGGCATCACCATGATGGCGTGAAGGCCCGAGCCTTCGCCCGGCGGCGCATCGCGCATCTGTTGACCCATCGCGCTCAACGCCTCGCGCAGCGCCGGATCGAAGCCGGCTTCCACCGACGGCGTGCCGCGCGCCACGACATTGGGCAGGGCCAAGGCGGCTTGCGGCTCCATGCCCCAGTCGAGCATCGCGACGAGGCTTTTCAGAACATAGCCGATGATCGAGGAGCCGCCGGGCGAACCGACGGCGAGCAGGAACTGGCCGTCCCTGAAGACGATGGTCGGCGACATCGACGAGCGCGGGCGTTTTCCAGGGGCGACGGCGTTGGCGATGGGCGTGCCGTCATCGCCCGCCGGGTGAAAGGCGAAGTCGGTCATCTCGTTGTTGAGGAAGAACCCGGCGGCCATGCGCTGCGAGCCGTAGATGCCCTCGATCGTCGTGGTCATCGAGACGACATTGCCGCTCGCATCGACCACAACGAAATGCGAGGTGCCGTGAGCATAGTCGGCCAGTTGCTGCGCCCATTTCGGCGCGCCGGGCGGCGTGCCGGCGGTGGCCTCGGTCATCGCCTTGTCGGGCGAGATGAGTTTTGCACGTTCCGCGAGATAGGCGGGATCGAGCAGGCCGGCGACCGGAACCGGCACGGCGGTATCGTCGGCGGCGTATGTGTCGCGGTCGGCATAGGCGAGGCGCTCGGCCTCGATCAGCAGGTGCCAGCCGGTGGCGTCGCCCTTGTGGGCCGCCATGTCGAAGCGCCCGAGCAGGCCGAGCGTCTGCAGCACCGCAAGGCCGCCGGACGACGGCGGCCCCATGCCGCAGACGAGCAGCGCGCGATAGGGGCCGCACAACGCGTCGAGTTTGCGGGCCTTGAAGCCTTTCAGATCCTCAAGGCTGAGTGTGCCGGGGCGGTTGCCGGCGCGGGCCGCCGCGACCATCGCCTCGGCGACCGGGCCTTCATAGAAACCCTTCGCGCCTTCATTGGCGATGCGGGTGAGCGTGTCGGCATAGGCGGGGTTGAGGATGGTCTGGCCCGCCGCGATGGGCGTGCCGCCGGGGAAGAGATAGGCGGCGGCGTCACCCGTCATCGGGCCGTAGAAACCGGCGGATAGCGGGGCGGCGGCGGCCATGCGCTTGGGCGCCGGGAAGCCTGCGGAGGCGAGTTTCACGGCCGGGGCGAAGTCGTCGGCGACGGTGAGCTTGCCGTGATCGGCGTGAGCGAGGAGCAGGAGCGACACTAGGCCGGGCGTGCCGATGGAATCGCCGCTGGTGACGGCGTCCGGGAACGGCATCGGCTTGCCGTCGCTGAGGAACATGTCCGGCCGCGCGCCGGCGGGCGCAGTTTCGCGGCCGTCATAGGCGGTGACGGCGCCGGTCTTCGCATCATAGTGGATGAGGAACGCGCCGCCGCCGAGGCCGGAGGATTGCGGCTCGACAAGGCCGAGAACGGTCTGAACGGCGAGCGCCGCATCGACGGCGCTGCCGCCCTTGCGCAGGATCTCCAGCCCCGCCTCCACCGCCATCGGATTGGCGGCGGCGACCATCGCCCCGCCCTTCCAGCCGGTGACGGGCTGAGGTGCGGAAACGGTGACGGCGGCCGGTGCAGCGGCCTCGCCGCAGGCCGCGAGAAGAAGTGCCGCGAGGAGGGAGATCGGGGTCAGACTCATGTGCCCGACCCCATCACAGCCCCCGCTTGCTGCACAAGCCTCGCCTTAAAGGATGAACTTCGAGAGATCGGTGTTCTTGGCCAGCGTGCCGATCTTCTCACGCACGTAAGCGCCGTCGATGGTCAGCGTCTCGCCCGCCTTGTCGGCGGCGGCGAAGGAGATGTCCTCCAGCACGCGCTCCAGAACGGTCTGGAGACGGCGCGCCCCGATATTCTCGACGCTGGCGTTCACTTCGGCGGCGACATCGGCGAGCGCGTCGATGCCGTCCTCGGTGAAGGTCAGCGTGACCTTCTCGGTCGCCAGCATCGCCTCGTACTGGGTGACGAGGCTGGCCTCCGGCTCGGTCAGGATCGAACGGAGATCGTCGCGCGTGAGGCCCGCCAGCTCCACGCGGATTGGCAGGCGGCCCTGAAGTTCGGGCAACAGATCGCTGGGCTTGGCGAAATGGAACGCGCCGGACGCGATGAAGAGAATATGGTCGGTCTTCACCGGACCGTGCTTGGTGGCGACGGTGGTGCCTTCGATCAGCGGCAGCAGATCGCGCTGCACGCCTTCGCGTGACACATCCGCGCCGCGCGCCTCGGAGCGGGCGCAGATCTTGTCGATCTCGTCCAGGAAGACGATGCCGTCATTCTCGGTGAGGCGCACCGCATCGCGGGTGACCTCGTCGGTGTCGAGCAGCTTGTCGCTTTCCTCGGCGAGGAGAAGGGGGTTCGACTCCTTCACGGTGACGCGGCGCTTCTTGCGCCGGCCGCCCAGCGCCTTGCCCAGCGCCTCCTGGAGATTGACGAGGCCGCCCGGCTGGCCGGGGATTTCCAGCGGAAAGCCCCCGCCCTGCTCCGCCGTGTCGATCTCGATTTCCTTGTCGTCCATCTCGCCGGCGCGCAGCTTGCGGCGGAAGGCCTCGCGCGTGGCTTCCGATGCGCCCGCTCCGACCAGCGCCTCCAGCACACGGTCCTCGGCCGCCTTTTCGGCGCGCACGCGCACATCCTTGCGCTTGGCCTCCTTCACCAGACCGATGGCGACTTCCACGAGGTCGCGCACGATCTGTTCCACGTCACGGCCGACATAGCCGACCTCGGTGAACTTGGTGGCTTCCACTTTCAGGAACGGCGCCTCGGCGAGGCGGGCCAGACGGCGGGAAATTTCCGTTTTGCCGCAACCGGTTGGCCCGATCATGAGGATGTTTTTCGGGGTCACTTCCTGGCGCAGCGCCTCGGGCAGCTGCTGACGCCGCCAGCGATTGCGGAGCGCAATGGCCACGGCCCGTTTGGCGGCGGCCTGCCCGACGATGAAGCGATCAAGCTCGGAGACGATTTCGCGCGGCGAAAAATGGGTCATGGCCGGGAGAGATAGGGGGTCGCGGGGTCGCGCGAAAGCCTAGGGTCTGTACCCAATAAGGTCTAGCGGATTGGGTGGAGTGCTGATTCAAGGTTCCTGAAGGGGGATCTTGGGATGGCACGACGGGTTGAATGGCTGAGCGATGCCGAATGGGCACGGATTGAGCCTTTGCTGCCGCGCGGTCGTAAGGGAGCGCACCGGGTCGATGACCGGCGGGTGATTTCGGGCATCGTGCACATGCTGAAGTGCGGGGCGCGCTGGCGCGATTGCCCGCCGGAGTTCGGGCCGTACACGACGATCTACAATCGCTTCAACCGCTGGAGCCGGCAGGGTTTGTGGCATGAGATCTTCTATGCCCTGACCGGCCACACCGGCATCTACTCCTCGGCCTCGATCGACGCGACGCATGTGAAGGCGCACCGCTCAGCCTCGGGCGCAAAAGGGGGGACTTCGACCAAGCGATAGGTCGCTCACGGGGCGGCCGCACCACCAAGCTCCACGGCCTGGTCGATCATCACGGCAAACCGCGCGTGCTGCTGCTCAGCCCTGGCAACACCAACGATGTCACCATGGCGGCTGCCCTGATCGAAGCAGCCGGGCCATTCACCAAGCTGCTCGCCGACAAGGGCTACGACGCCAACCACCTGCGCCAGTTGCTTGCCCGGCGTGGGGCTGAGGTCGTCATTCCCTCAACCACCTCTCGCCGCGCGCCTATCCCCTACGACAAAATCGCCTATCGCGACCGAAACCGCGTCGAACGCATGTGGTGTCGTCTCAAGGACTTCCGACGGGTCGCAACCCGGTACGACAAGCTCGCCAGAAACTTCCTCTCTGGCGCTCTCATCGCCGCTATATGCGCCTATTGGCTCAATTGAGTCCGGACCCTAGAGCGGCGTGCCGTGCCGGCGCAGCCAGTCCGCGAGGGCGTCTTCGTCCATCTCGCCCGCCGCAAGCGACAGGAAGGTCATGACAAAGGCGGCGTCGTCCACCTCGAGCGCCATGCCGTTGAGAGCGAGAAAGGTTTCCGTCGCGATCGCCGCCACGCGCTTGTTGCCGTCGACAAACGGGTGGTTGCGGGCGAGGCCGAAGCCATAGGCGGCAGCCAGCGCGAACACGTCCGGCGTGCCATAGGCGGCCAGGTTTTCCGGCCTTGCGAGCGCGGAATCGAAGAGGCCTTCGTCCCGCACGCCGGTCGCACCGCCATGCTCGGCGAGCTGTTCGTCATGGGCAGCGAGGAGGGCCTGGCGGTTGAGCCAGCGCCAGGTCATTTGGCGAGTTCGCGCAGCGCATTCCGGCGCTTTTTCATAACCGCGCGCATGGCGGTCATCTGGGCCTCGAAATCGGCATCGTAGGCAGAAAGCTGGATGCCATTGGCCGTGTCGGTGACGAAAAGCTCGTCTCCCTGGGCAGCTTTCAGTTTGGCGATGGTTTCCTTGGGCAAGATAACCCCCAGAGAATTCCCGATTTTCGTGACTTTGAGCTTCATGTTATAACGAATGTAAAACCACGAGGCAAGGACGTTCTAACGAGCGTTATACCCTACTTCTCTTCCAGCGTCTCCACGGTCAGATTGCCGTTGGTGTAGACGCAGATCTGGGCGGCGATTTTCATGGCTTTCCGGGCGATTTCCTCAGGCCCGAGGTCGGTGTCGGCCAGCGCGCGGGCGGCGGCCAGGGCGTAATTGCCGCCCGAGCCGATGCCGATGACCCCGTCTTCCGGCTCTAGCACGTCGCCCTGCCCGGTCAGCAGCAGCGAGACCTTGGGGTCGGCGACGATCATCAGGGCCTCCAGACGGCGGAGATACCGGTCGGTGCGCCAGTCCTTCGCCAGCTCGACGCAGGCGCGGGTGAGGTTGCCGGGATAGGTCTCGAGCTTGGCTTCCAGCCGCTCGAACAGCGTGAAGGCGTCGGCGGTCGCCCCGGCGAAGCCGACGATCACGTCGCCCTTCCCCAGCCGGCGCACCTTGCGCGCGTTGCCCTTGATGACCGTCTGGCCCATCGAGACCTGGCCGTCGCCGGCGATCACCACCTTGCCGCCCTTGCGGACGGACACGATGGTCGTGCCGTGCCAGTCGAGAGGGTCGTGGGGTTTGTCGGCCATCTGGTCCTCGAAATACGAGGACGGGATGTGATGCCCCTGCCCGTTTACGTCAAGTTTGCCGGTCATTGCGCAAATGGGGTCACGGACGTAAGGAAACGCCCGGATTGAAGGACGTGTCCCCCATGCGCACCGCGATGATCGAGCGAAAGACGCGCGAGACCGAGATCATGGTCTCGCTCGATCTCGACGGCACCGGCGATTACGACATCGATACCGGCATCGGCTTTCTCGACCACATGCTGGAGGCGCTGTCGCGCCACGCGATGATGGATCTGAAGGTGCGGGCGCAGGGCGACCTGCACATCGATTTCCACCACACGACCGAAGACACCGGCATCGTGATCGGCCAGGCGATCGCCAAGGCGCTGGGCGATTTCAAGGGCATCCGCCGCTTCGGCGAGGCGACCATTCCGATGGACGAGACGCTGACGCGCTGCACTATCGATGTGTCGAACCGGCCCTACCTGATTTGGAAGGTGAACTTCACCAGGCCGAAGCTGGGCGAGATGGACACCGAGCTGTTCAAGGAATGGTTCCAGGCGGTGGCGCAGAATGCGGGCATCACGCTGCACGTGGAAAATCTCTACGGCGAGAACAACCACCACATCGTCGAGAGCTGCTTCAAGGCGTTCGCGCGGGCGCTGCGCGCCGCCGTGGAGCGCGACGAGCGGCTGGGCGATGGCTTCGCCTCGACCAAGGGCGTGTTGTAGGGCCGCATGGCCGAAACCATCGCAGTCATCGATTACGGATCGGGCAATCTGCGATCTTGCGCGAAAGCGCTGGAACGCGCGGCGAGCGATGCCTCGTTGCCGAGCCGAATCGAAATCACGAGCGATGTTGATGCCATCTATCGCGCTGACCGCGTGGTGCTGCCGGGCGTCGGCGCGTTCGCCGATTGCATGGCGGGCTTGTCGGGCGTTGCGGGATTGAAAGACGCGCTGATCGAAAGCGTGATCGAAAAGCGCAAACCGTTTCTGGGCATCTGCGTCGGCATGCAGTTGATGAGCGAAGTCGGCGTCGAGTTCGGCCGCCATGAAGGTCTTGGCTGGCTGAAGGGCGAGGTGACGCGGCTCGATCCGCCGGACGCGTCGTTGAAAATTCCGCATATGGGCTGGAACACGCTCACGCTCCGCCACGATCACCCCGTGACGGCGGGCCTCGACGGCGCGCATGTCTATTTCGTCCATTCCTATGCGCTGCAGAACGGCGCACCGGACGAGGTGCTGGGCGTCTGCGACTATGGCGTGAAATTCGCGGCGGTGGCGGGGCGGGACAACATGATCGGAACGCAGTTTCACCCCGAGAAAAGCCAGCAGGCCGGATTGACGCTGCTCACCCAGTTCCTGAAATGGCGGCCATGAGCTTCACGCTTTATCCCGCGATCGATCTGAAGGACGGCCAGTGCGTGCGCCTTGTGAAAGGCGACATGCTGTCGGCCACGGTGTTTTCGCTGAAGCCCGGCAAGCAGGCGGCCGCCTGGCAGGCGGCGGGATTTGAGTGGATCCACGTCGTCGATCTCAACGGCGCGTTCGAAGGCCATCCCGTGAACTACGAGGCGGTCAGCGATATCCTGAAAGCCGTGAACGTGCCGGTGCAACTGGGCGGCGGCATCCGTGACCGGCGCCAGGTGGAGCGCTGGATCGAGGCAGGCGTGACGCGCGTGATCCTCGGCACCGTCGCGGCGCGCAATCCGCATCTGGTGATGGATATGGCGTGCGCCTTTCCCGGGAAGATCGCGGTCGGCATCGACGCCAAGGATTTCAAGGTGGCGGTGCAAGGCTGGGCGGAAGACACGCATATGGATGCGGGCGAGCTCGCCAGCCGCTATCGCGATGCCGGGGTGGCGGCGATCATCTTCACCGATGTCGGCCGCGACGGCACGGGGCAGGGGATCAATATCGAGCAGACGGCGCGCGTCGTGGAAGCGGCGCACGGCGTGCCGGTGATCGCGTCGGGCGGCCTTGCGGGCCTTGGCGACGTGAAAGCCTGCATGGCGACGCCCGGCATCACCGGCGTCATCTGCGGGCGGGCGCTCTATGACGGCAAACTGTCGCCGCGCGACGCCCTGAAGCTGTCGCGCGGCGGCTAGTTCGCCGGATCAACCGTCTATGTCGAGACCCAGCGCGACACGACCGGAGTAGCGCAGCTGCGCCTTGCCCTGAAGCGGATGGAAGCGCGCGCCCTGAACGTCGCGGAAGGCGCGCTCCAGACCGTGCTTGCGATAGAACGCGCCGCCGCCGGCGAGTTCGAGCGCCTGGGTCACCGTGCGGATCGCCGCTTCGCCGGCCAGCGTGCGGGCGACCATCGTGCGGCTCGTCGTCTCCGCGCCCGGCATCTGGGTTTCTGCAGTGTCGATCATGCGCTCAAGCGCCATCTCGGTCTGCGCGAAGGCGTTTTCCAGCTCTCCCGCCAGTATCGGCAGATCGCCATCGTCGGCCCGGCCCTTCACCAGCTTCAACGCCTCGGCGCGGGCGCCTTCGGCGACGCCGGCATAGGCGGCGTAGATGAGCGGGAAGGCGATCATCGAGATGACGTGAAACAGCATGTGCCATTTCGCCTGGGGACGGCGGCCGGAGATCGCGGCCTCGGCGACGAAGACGTCTTCCATGACCACGTCGTCGGAGCCGGTTTCCCGCATGCCCATGACCTTCCACGTCTCGTTGATCGTGACGCCCTTGGCCTTCAGCGGCACGCCGAAATGGAGAACGGTCGGGCCGACCCAGGGATCGTCATAGACAGCGCTGGTCATCAGCAGATCGCCGGCGCGGCAGCCGCTGGAGAACGCCTTGCGCGCGGTGATCAGGAAGCCGTCGTCCGTCTTGACGGCGGTCCCGGCGCTTTTCAGCCAGTCCGAACCGCCGCTGGAGACCAGCACCAGATCTTCCGCCGCGACGCGCTTCAGCAGGCCTTCGGTCGGCGCGTTCTGGTGCTGACGCCGCCAGACGGCGGCGGCGACCAGGTGGGTGTGCATGGCGAAGGCGAGGCCGGTCGCGCCGCAGGACGCGGCGATGCAGCGGATCGCATCGCACATGTCGCGGTAGGACGCGCCGCCGCCGCCGAGTTCGGCAGGGACATGCGCCTTGAAGAAGCCTTCGGCCTTCAGGCGGGCATAATTGTCGGCGACGAAGCTGTCGTCGGCGTCGTGCCGGGCGGCGTTGCGGCCGAATTCGGCGGCGACGCGCCGGGCGCGGTCGGCCCAGCTTTCAGCGGGGGCGGGGTAGGTGGCGATAGCAGCAGACATGTCGTTCTCTCATCATTGGTGGCGCGTCAGGCGCCGCATGAGAGGGAGCATCGTCTCAAGCCGGTCCCGGCGATAGTTCAGCAACTGAAGCGACCCGGTATGAAAACTGAACTGGTCAGTCCGGCGGCCTAGGGTCTGTACCCAATAAGGTCTAGCGGATTGGGTGGAGTGCTGATTCAAGGTTCCTGAAGGGGGACCTTGGGATGGCACGACGGGTTGAATGGCTGAGCGATGCCGAATGGGCACGGATTGAGCCTTTGCTGCCGCGCGGTCGTAAGGGAGCGCACCGGGTCGATGACCGGCGGGTGATTTCGGGCATCGTGCACATGCTGAAGTGCGGGGCGCGCTGGCGCGATTGCCCGCCGGAGTTCGGGCCGTACACGACGATCTACAATCGCTTCAACCGCTGGAGCCGGCAGGGTCTGTGGCATGAGATCTTCTATGCCCTGACCGGCCACACCGGCATCTACTCCTCGGCCTCGATCGACGCGACGCATGTGAAGGCGCACCGCTCAGCCTCGGGCGCAAAAGGGGGGACTTCGACCAAGCGATAGGTCGCTCACGGGGCGGCCGCACCACCAAGCTCCACGGCCTGGTCGATCATCACGGCAAACCGCGCGTGCTGCTGCTCAGCCCTGGCAACACCAACGATGTCACCATGGCGGCTGCCCTGATCGAAGCAGCCGGGCCATTCACCAAGCTGCTCGCCGACAAGGGCTACGACGCCAACCACCTGCGCCAGTTGCTTGCCCGGCGTGGGGCTGAGGTCGTCATTCCCTCAACCACCTCTCGCCGCGTGCCTATCCCCTACGACAAAATCGCCTATCGCGACCGAAACCGCGTCGAACGCATGTGGTGTCGTCTCAAGGACTTTCGACGGGTCGCAACCCGGTACGACAAGCTCGCCAGAAACTTCCTCTCTGGCGCTCTCATCGCCGCTATATGCGCCTATTGGCTCAATTGAGTCCGGACCCTAGCGCTAGTTTTCTGCAGCGAGGCTGGAGGGCGTCCCATGGCGGCAGGCAGTTACAGACAGTTTTGTCCGGTTTCGATGGCCGCGGAAATCCTTTGTACGCGCTGGACGGTGGTTCTCCTGCGCGAAATGATCGCAGGCTCGACCCGGTTCAACGATCTGCGCCGGGGCGTACCGCGCATGTCGCCGGCGCTGCTGTCGCAGCGGCTGAAGGAGCTGGAAGCGGCCGGCATCGTGGAGCGCATCGCGGCGCCGCGCGAGCCGGGCATCCTGGAATATCACCTGACGCCGTCAGGCCGCGCGCTGGAGCCGATCGTCATGGCGTTCGGGCAATGGGGCCAGCGTTTCGTGGACAGCGAGGTCTCGCTGCAGCATCTCGATGCGCAATTGCTGATGTGGGACATGCGGCGCAATCTCGACATCTCGCCCATGCCGCCGCGCCGCAGCGTCGTCCAGTTCACCTATCCCGAACAGACCCCGAGCATGAGATCGTTCTGGCTGATCGTCGAACCGGAAATGGCCGTCGATCTCTGCTCCGTCTCGCCGGGGTTTGACGTCGATCTCTATGTCGCGACCGATCTGCGCACCATGACCGCGATCTGGATGGGCCGCGACACGGTGCGCGCCGCGCTCGCCTCCGGCCGCATGAAGCTGACCGGCGACAAGGCGCTGCAGGGCAATATGCAGACATGGCTGGGACTGAGCCCGTTCGCGCGCATGGCGAAGGTCGCCTAGCCGCGCCGCCTGCGGACGTTACGCGTCGAACATGATGACGCTGCGCGCGAGGTTGCCGGATTTGAGCTCCTGCAGGGCTTCGTTGACCTGCTCCAGCTTCACGCGCTGAGAGATCATCTCGTCGAGCTTGAGCTTGCCGGCCATGTAGAAATCGACGAGGCGGGGCATGTCGACCGGGAAGCGGTTGGAGCCCATGACGGAACCCTGGATGCGCTTCTCGCCGAGGAATTCCGCGCCGTGCAGTTCGATATGCACGCCGACGGGGATCATGCCGATGATGTTGGCGGTGCCGCCGCGGCCGAGCATCCTGAATGACTGTTCGGCGGTCTGCTTGAGGCCGACCGCTTCGAAGGCGTGATGGACGCCGCCTTTGGTGAGATCCTGAACCTGCTTCACCGGGTCGCCATCCTTCGGGTTCACGATATCGGTCGCGCCGAAATGCTTCGCCAGATTGAGTTTCGAGCCGACCATGTCGATCGCGATGATGCGGCTGGCGCCCGCGATGGCGGCGGCGTTGATCGCGGCGAGGCCGATGCCGCCGCAGCCGATGACGGCGACGGTCTCGCCCGGACGCACGCCCGATGTGTGCGCCACCGCGCCATAGCCGGTGATGACGGAGCAGCCGATGAGGGCCGCGACATCGAACGGCATGTCCTTGCGGATCGAGACGCAGGCGTTCTCGTGGATCAGCATCATCTCGGCGAAGGACGAGAGATTGAGGAACTGGTTCATCGGGCCGGTGGTCTCGACGAGGCGCGGCTCGTCGCCGGCTTCGCGCTTGGTGTCGGGGCTGACGCAGCGCGAGAGATGGCCGGTGATGCAGTGCTCGCAGCGGCCGCAGAAGGCCGAGAGGCAGGTGATGACGTGATCGCCGGGTTTGACGCTGCGCACTTCGCTGCCCACCTGCTCGACGATGCCGGCGCTCTCGTGCCCCAGAACGGCTGGGAGCGGGTAGGGGTAGAGGCCTTCGACGAAATGCAGATCGGAATGGCAGACGCCGGCGGCCCTGGTGCGGATCAGCACTTCGCGCGGGCCGGGCTTGTTGATGGTGACATTCTCGATGACGAGCGGCTTCTTCGTCTCGCGCAGGACGGCGGCTTTCATGTCTCTCTCCCGGAGGGTCTGGTTCTCTTCTGGGCGAAGCGTCCGACGCGGCGGGCTTTGCGTCAAGCGAGGGGGAAGGGTATTGGCTCCCCCCATGCTCGCGGTCCGCATCATCCCCTGTCTCGACGTCAAGGATGGCCGCGTCGTCAAAGGCGTGAACTTCGAGGGGCTGCGCGACGCCGGCGATCCGGTGGAGGCGGCGCGGGCCTATGACGCGCAGGGCGCGGACGAGCTGTGTTTCCTGGACATCACCGCCAGCGTCGAGAAGCGCGGGACGCTGCTGGATATCGTGGCGCGGACGGCGGACCAGTGCTTCATGCCGCTGACCGTAGGCGGCGGGGTGGGCGAGGCGGAGGATTTCCGCAAGCTTCTGCTCGCCGGGGCCGACAAGGTGTCGGTGAATACGGCGGCGGTGAAACGGCGCGAGCTGGTGCGCGAGGCGGCTGAACGGTTCGGCAGCCAGTGCGTGGTGGTGGCGATCGACGCCAAGCGCGTGAGCGAGGGCCGCTGGGAGATTTTCACCCATGGCGGGCGCAACGCGACCGGACTGGATGCGTTGGCCTATGCGCGTGAGGTCGAGAGCCTGGGGGCGGGGGAGATCCTGCTGACCTCGATGGACAAGGACGGCACGAAATCGGGCTATGACCTGGCCCTCACGCGGGCGATCAGCGATGCGGTGCGGATTCCGGTGATCGCATCGGGCGGTGTCGGAAACCTCGACGATCTGGTTGCTGGCGTGCGCGAGGGTCATGCGAGCGCCGTGCTGGCGGCGTCGATCTTTCATTTCGGCACGCACACGATCGCCGAGGCGCGGGCGGAGATGGCGGCAGCGGGCTATCCCGTCCGGAATTGATTTCGCGCAAGGCAAATTTCTTTCGCCGCGCGATAGATTTGGGCGCGCCGCCGCGTCTAGCGTCAAGGTGTCACGAAACTGTCCTGGAAAAGCTGAGTGGGCGAGGAGATTGAACTGAAGCTGTCGGTCGCGGCGGAGGCGTTGCCGTCTCTGCTGACCAGCGCGCCGTTGAAGTCGCGCGGCATCCGCTTCGGGCGGCCGCGCCGGATGGTGACCAGCTATTACGATACGGCCAAAGGCGCGCTGAAGAAAAAGGGCGTGTTTCTGCGGATCCGCCAGAGTGGCGGGCGCATCGAGCAGACGGTGAAGACGGCCGGCGAGGGCGGCGTGCTGGCGCGGCGCGGCGAGTGGAACTGGGCGGTGAAATCGGCCGAACCGGACCTCGATCTGGCGGTGACGTCAGGGGTGAAGGCGCTGGATCGGCGGGTGAAGAAGGGCGGCCTCACGATGCGTTTCGCCAGCCATATCGAGCGGCGGATCGCGCTTTATGACCATCAGGGCACGGTGCTGGAGCTGGCGCTGGATGTGGGTGAAGTCCGGGCCGGACGGCGCTCCGCGCCGGTGTCGGAGCTGGAGATCGAGGTGAAGCGCGGCGGGCCTGAGGCCCTGTTCGCGCTGGCGCGGGAGCTGGTGATGCTGCCGGGTGTGACGGTGGGGTTCACGACCAAGGCGGGGCGCGGATTTCAGCTGGCCGAGGGCCGGGCGGCGGAGGCGGAGAAGGCGGCCGAGCCTGATCTCGATGCGGAAATGCCGCTGCATCTGGCGGCGGCGGCGATCCTCAATTCCGCGGCGGCGCATGCGGCGGCGAATCTCGGCCTGATCGCATCGTCCGGCGCGCCGGAGAGCATTCACCAGGGGCGGGTGGCGCTGCGGCGGCTGCGGGCCGCGCTGGTGTTGCTGAAAGACGCGATTCCGGGCGAGACGCGGCATCATCTGCGGCGTGAAGCCGGGTGGCTGGCCGGGGCGCTGGGACCGGCGCGCGATCTCGACGTGCTGAGCCTGGGGGCGCTGAGCGCCTGCCAGCCGCCGGAGGAGATCGCGGCGGGGTTCGCGGGCCTGAAACGGCGCGTGGCGGCCGAGCGGCGCACGGCCCGGGCGGCGGCGCGGACGGTGGCGGCCTCGCCCCGCGCGCAGGCGCTGTTGCTGGATCTGGCGGAGACGGCAGGGGCCTTGCAGCCGGTGGCGGAGGCTCCGGCGTTGAAGGCGCTGGCGGCCGGGGCGCTGCAGCGGCGCTATGAGAAGGTGCTGACCGCAGGCGAGGGCATCGCGGCGATGGATGTCGAGGCGCGGCACCGGCTGCGGCTCGCCCTGAAGAAGCTGCGCTATGCGGCGGATTTCTTCGCCAGTGTGTTCCCGCAAAAAGCGGTGAAGCGCGAGGTGAAGGCGCTGGCCCGGCTGCAGGATGCGCTGGGCGCCTTCAACGATGCGGCCGTGGCGCCGATCCTGCTGCAGCGCGCGCTTGTCGCGGGCAAGGGACGCGCCGATCCGGCGGTGACGACGGCCGCGACCTTCCTGACCGGCTGGGCGGCGTATGAATCCGAACTCGCCTGGCGCAACGCCGCGGCGGAGTGGCGCGGCTTCACCGAGGCCAAGCCTTTTTGGACCGACAGTCTATAGTGACTGCGAATCGATCTGAGCTTTGAAGGACCGACTGCCCTGACCGCCGCCATCCATCCGCTGGACGCGCTCTTCGCCGAGATCGAAGCGCGCAAGGCGGCCGACCCCGACAAGTCATATACCGCCAAGCTGCTGGCCGGCGGCCCGCCGCGCATCGCCAAGAAACTGGGCGAGGAGGCGGTCGAGGCCGTCATCGCGTCGCTGGCCGAGGACAAGCCGCATTTCGTCGCCGAATGCACCGACGTACTCTATCATCTGCTGGTGCTGATCGCCGCGCGCGATGTGCATCTGCACGAGGTCTATGCCGAACTGGTGCGCCGCCGCGCCTCGTCGGGCCTCGATGAAAAACTGGCCCGCAAGCCGGGTTGAACGAGACGAGGGGAAATTCCATGAGCATCCGCATCCTGATCGCCGCGCTGCTGGCCGGTGGCCTGGCCTCGGCGACCGCCGAAACGACCCCTGTGGCGCCCGCCAGCTATAATTTCGAGATCACGCTGAAGCTGTCGGAGAAGCTGGTCGCCGAACTGACGGCGAAGAACGAGACGATCATCGTCGCCGCCTATTACTACGCCGACGCCAACGAGAAGGGCGCGGCCGAGATCGACGATATGGGCCGCATCACGCTGGGCGACGAGCGCACCGAATTGCCGCCCGCCTCCGGCCCCGTGCCGGTCAACGGCGTCATCGACCCGGCCAGGCTGGAGCTGACGACCGGGCCGGTCAGCGTGAACGTCAACATTTTCTCGGGCCGCAAATCGTCGGAAGACAATCTGATCGGCTGCGACTTCATCGACGGGCCGGTGTCGGAACTGACCGCCCAGCCGACCGAGATCTTCTGCGGCCTGCTGACCGAAGATCCCGTGACGGTGATGAAGCCGGCGAAGGGCTAGATCAGCCCGCCGGCCTTCGCGAGATCCTTCAAGGAGACGAGCGGGCGGGGGCCGATATGGGAGATGACCTCTCCGGCGGCGAGCGCGCCGAGGCGGCCGGCGACATCGAGTGACGCGCCGCGTGCGATGCCGGTGAGGAAACCGGCGGCGAACTGGTCGCCGGCGCCGGTGGTGTCGACCACCGAGGCGACCGGGGCGGCGTCGATGAGATGCACGGCCTGGCCCTGTGCGATGACCGCGCCTTTTTCCGAGCGCGTGATGGCGAAGAGTTTTCCGGTGGCGCGGGCCTGCTGGAAGGCGGCGTCGAAATCGTCGGTCTCGTAGAGCGCCGTCAGCTCGCTTTCATTGGCGAAGACGATGTCGATCTCGGTTTCGATCAGCTCGATGAATTCGGCGCGGAAGCGGCCGACGCAGAAACTGTCCGAGCAGGTGAAGGCGACGAGCGTGTCGGATTTGCGCGCGGCGGCGATGGCCCGGCGCACCGCGCTCTTCAGGCTGTCGCTGTCCCACAGATAGCCCTCGATATAGAGGATCTTCGAATTGGCGATCAGCGTGTCGTCGATGTCGGTCTCGTCCATTTCGACCGACGCGCCGAGATAGGTGTTCATCGAACGCTGTCCGTCGGGCGTGACGAGAATGACCGAGCGCGCGGTCGGCGCGCCTTCGGAAGCGAAGGGCGTGTCGTAATGGACGCCGATGGCTTTCGTGCCGCCGGCGAAGCCTTCGCCCAGCCAGTCATTATGCACGCGGCCGATATAAGCCCCGCGCGCCCCGAACGAGGCGATGCCCGCGATGGTGTTGGCGGCCGAACCGCCGGGCGTGATGGTCGCATCCGCGATCGCGTCTTCCAGCGCCTTGGCGCGGTGCGCGTCGATCAGCGTCATGCCGCCCTTGGCGATGCCGTGGGTCAGGAGAAAGCTGTCCTCGACGCGGGCGATCACATCGACGATGGCGTTGCCGAGGCCGGCGACGTCGTAGCGGGCGGTCATGGAAATCCTTGTGTTTTCAGGCGGCGTCACGTCGCCCGGCAGGACGCCCAAGGTCAAGGCTTTCGGTCAAGCTCTTTGGTCTTGTGCCTGAAATCGCAGAGATCGGCGACAGGGCATCTGGGACATTGGGGTGTGCGGGCGAGGCAGATATAGCGGCCGTGCAGGATGAGCCAGTGATGCGCGTGGGTGAGATATTTCGCCGGCACGCGCTTCAGCAGTTTCTTCTCGACCTCCAGCACGGTCTTTCCCGGCGCGAGGCCGGTGCGGTTGGAGACGCGGAAGACATGGGTATCGACCGCGATGGTCGGCTCGCCGAAGGCGATGTTCATGACGACATTGGCGGTCTTGCGCCCGACGCCGGGGAGGGTTTCCAGGATCGCGGCGTCGCGCGGCACCTCGCCGCCGAATTCGTCGATCAGGCGCTGCGACAGCGCGATGACGTTCTTCGCCTTGCCGCGGAAGAGGCCGATGGTCTTCACATGGTCGCGCACGACATCCTCGCCCAGCGCCACCATTTTCTGGGGTGTGTCGGCCTTGGCGAAGAGCGGCCCGGTCGCCTTGTTGACGCCCTTGTCGGTCGCCTGCGCCGAGAGGACGACGGCGACGAGCAGGGTGTAGGGGTTCACCCAGTCGAGTTCGCCTTTCGGCTCCGGGTTGATCGCCGCGAGGCGGAAGAAAAAGGCCTCGATGGCGTCGCGCTTCATGGGTCGACTATGCTCGACTTGGACGCCTCCGTGAATATGGTGGGGCCATGTCCGGCGCGGTCTATTTCGACGCAACGCTGCATCCTTCCCGCTCGCTGACGCGGCGCGGGCTGGTGATCCTCATCTCGCTGGTGGTGAGCGCCAACATGGCGCTGGCCCTGAGGGCGCTCAGCGCCGGCGGATGGCCCATCCTGCCCTTTCTGGGGCTGGATGTGGCGGCGCTGATCGGCGCGTTCTGGCTCAACAACCGGGCGGCGCGGATGCATGAGCGCATCGTGCTGGACGGCGAGGTGCTGACCATCACCCATGTGGAGCCGTCGGGCCGGACGCGGACCTGGCGCTTCGAGCCGGCCTGGGTGCGGGTCGGGGTGCAGGAAGGCGCGCGGGCCGGGGGCTGGGTGACGGTGACGACGCACGGCAAGGGCGTGGCGGTGGGCGCGTTCCTGACGCCGCGCGAGCGGCGCGAGATCGCGGGCGCGCTGAACACGGCGCTGGGCGCGCGTGCCGCCGCGCTCAGAAGCTAAAGCCCCAGAACGTCCTGCATCGAATAGAGGCCGGGATTCCGGCCCTGACCCCAGAGCGCGGCGGCGAGCGCCCCGCGCGCGAAGATGCCGCGCGATTCCGCCTTGTGGGTAAGCTCGATGCGCTCGTGATCGGCGGCGAAGATGACGGTGTGATCGCCCACCACCGAACCGCCGCGCAAGGAGGCGAAACCGATCTTGCCTTCCTCGCGCGCGCCGGTGTGCCCGTCGCGGCCGGAGATTTTCAGGTCTTCCAGCGGCGCGTTGCGGGCTTCCGCTGCGGCGCGGCCGAGCATCAGCGCGGTGCCGGAGGGCGCATCGACCTTGTGACGGTGATGCATTTCGACGATCTCGATATCGAAGGCGGGGCCGAGCGTTTCCGCCGCGCGCCTGGTGAGCGCCGCGAGCAGGTTCACGCCGAGCGAAAAATTGCCGGACTGGATGACCGGCGCGTGGCGCGAGGCGGCGACGATCTTTTTCTGGTCCTCGGCCGTGAGACCGGTGGTGCCGATGACATGGACGATGCGGGCCTGCGCCGCGAGGGCGGCGAGCGCGACGGTCGTTTCCGGCGTCGTGAAGTCGATGATCGCGCGGGCATGCAGCACGGCGGCGAGGGCATCGGACGTGACGGGGACTCCGCCCGCATCGCGGCCGAGCGCGGGGCTGCCTTCGTGTTCCAGCGCGGCGTGGACTGAGGCGCGCGGGTCCGCCGCGATGGCCTCGAGGATCGCCTGGCCCATGCGGCCGGCGGCCCCTGCGACGACGATGGGCGTGGCGGTCATGTGAGCTTCAGTCCGGTCGCTGTTTCCAGCGCGGCGATGGCGGAGGCCGCATCGGTGACCTTGATGGTCGCCATGCCCATGTCGCGCGCCGGTTTCAGGTTCACGCCGAGATCGTCGAGATAGATGCAGTTGGCCGGGTTCACGCCCAGCGCATCGGTCATCATGGTGTAGATGCGCGGGTCGGGCTTCCTCAGCCCGATCTTGGCGCTTTCGATGACGTGATCGAAGAGGGCCATGACCTCGGCGACATAGAGCGAGCGCCCGGTCGCCGAGCCGGTCTGGTTCGCGGGGACGTTGTTGGTGATGCAGCCGGTCTTGTGCCCGGCCTTGATGCGGCGGAGCGCCTCGACCATTTCGGGGCGCAGATCGCCCGAGAGCAGGCCGATCACGTCGCGGCCGCTGACCTCGGCCCCGAGCGCCCTCGATTCGGCGGCGAAGAGGCCGTCGAATTCGTCCAGCGTCACCTCGGCGCGCTCGAACTTCGCCCAGGCGTTCTCGTAGTGATTTTCCGCATTGGTGCGGCGGATGATGTCCTTGGGCAGCCCGCGCTCGGCTTCGAAGCGCGCGAAGGCTTCGAACGGCGAGGAGGTGAGGACGCCCCCGAAATCCCAGATAACGGCTTCGATCATGGGCAAGCGCCTAGCATGGCTTCCGCCGCTTCTCCTAGCGCCTTCACGGATGCGTGAGCGCGCTGCTAGGATCGGCCCAAATTGCTGGTTCGGGGATTTCAATGTTCTTCAAGCTCGTGGCCGCGTTCTGCGCCGTGGTCTGGATTTCCGCCGCGGGGGCGGCGTCGCCTGCGGAAAACTTCGTCAAGCCTGTCACCACGGAAGTCTCGGTGTCGCCGTCCGGCGCCTATATCGCCGTGATCACGGCGATCGGAAACGACAAGAAGGCGCTGGCGATCGCGCCGTTCAAGGACGGGCAGATCGGCAAGTTTTCCGGCACCGATCTGGGTGACGCCATCGTTATGCGCGCCTTCTTCAAGACCGACGACCGGCTGATCGTCACGATCCTGCAGCGGCACATGAAGGTGGCGGGCGTGCGCAACCGCGAAGGCCAGGACATGCTGGTCGACCGCACGCTGGTCGTCGCCATCAACCGCGACGGATCTGACATGAAGGTCATGATGCCCGACAACGAGATCGGGGCGTCGGTGATCTCCGGCCTTCGGCAGGACCCCGATCATGTCCTGCTCCAGGCGACCAAGGCCTCCTACCACGTCAATCTGTACCGGGCGAACATCCATACCGGCGAGGTGGAGCTGGTCGAGGAAGGCTCGACGCGCCGTGAAGGCATGACGCGCAAGGAATCTTACATCTTCACGACCGGATGGGAGGTGACGCCGACGGGCGTTCCCTACATCCGGCAGGACTATAACGAGGGCAGGAACACGACCATCGTCTATGGCCGGGCGATCGGCGGATCGTGGACGAAGCTGACGGAATTCCCGAACATCTTCGAGGCGCGCGAAATCTCGTTCGAGGGCATGGCGTCGGAGCGGACGGCCTATCTCGTCTATCGCGCCAATGAAGACCGCCGCGCGATCTGGGAATTCGACCTCGTCACCGGCAAGCCCGTGCGCAAGGTCTTCTCCGATCCCGCCGGCGAGATCGATGGCCTGGTCTCGAACGTCTACAAGGGCGCTGCGGTGGGCTATGCCGTGACGACGGCCGGCAAGACCAAATGGGTCTATCAGTCCAAGCCGTTCGCCGCCGCGCAGGCCGTTCTGGAAGAGAACTTCCCGAACTATCCCAATATCACCATCCGGGGGTACTCGCAGGATCTCGGAGTCTATTCCGTCTACGCCGACGGGCCGTCGGTGCCGCCCGTCTATATCCTGCTCGACGCGCGCACGATGTCGGTTTCGAACCCGATCGCCGTGCTGAGCCTCGACGCCTCGGGCATGGGCGAGGTCCGCACGCTGACCTGGCCCTCAAGCGATGGCCGCATCATCACCGGCTATCTGGCGCTGCCGGCCGGGGCGAGCCGCAATGTCCCGCTGATCGTGATGCCGCATGGCGGCCCGGAATCGCAGGACGATCTCAGCTTCGATCCCTGGCGGCAGTTTCTGGTGAGCCGCGGCTACGCGGTGTTCCAGCCGCAGTTCCGCGGCGGCGACAGTTTCGGCGCCGCCCATGAAAAGGCCGGACACGGCCAGTGGGGCAAGCTGGTGCAGGACGACGTGACCACCGGCGTCGCCAGACTGATCGCCGACGGCATCGCCGACCCCAAGCGCATGTGCATCTTCGGCTGGTCGTATGGCGGCTATATGGCGCTGGCAGGCGCGACGTTCAGCCCGGATCTCTACAATTGCGTGGTCGCCGGCGCGCCTGTCGCCGATGTCGACTCGATGCTGGCCTGGGAGGGCGAGAGATACGGACGCGACAGCCAGGCGTTCAGCTACTGGCTGGAGCGCATGGGCGATGTCGAAACGCGCAAGGCCGCCAGCCCTGCGCGCTTCGCGGCCAATGTGAAGGCGCCGCTGCTGCTCATTCACGGCGATCGCGATCTCAACGTGCCCTATGAGCAGTCGGAAATCATGGAGGCGGCGATGGTCAAGGCCGGCAAGCCGGTGGAGTTCCTGAAGCTTCCCGACGAACGCCACACGCCCTTCGGCCCCGCGATGATCAAGACGCTGAACGCGATCGAAGCGTTCCTCGCCAAGCACATCAACGGCTAGGCCGTCAGGGCGGCGGCGAGGCGGTCGATTTCGGATTTGCCGTCGCGCCAGATGGGCGCGGCGGCGGGGCCGAGGAAGAGGGCCGCTTCGGAGGCGAAGATTTCGCCGTCGTCGAGGATGCGCAGGCGGTTGTCGCGGAGCGTGGCGCCTGAGGTCGTGATGTCGACGATGATGTCGGCGAGGCCGCTGGCGGGCGCGGCTTCGGTCGCGCCGGTGGAAAAGGCGATGCGGTAGTCCGCGATCATGTGGCGCGCGAAGAAGGCGCGGGTGAGCCGCACATATTTGGTCGCGACACGAAGCGGGCGCTGCTGGCGCGCGCGGATCTCCAGCGCGATGTCGGCGAGATCGCTCATGCGGGTGCAGTCGAGCCAGGCCTCGGGCGCGGCGACGACGAGACGGGCGGGGCCGAAGCCGAGACGCTTGATGCGCTGTGGCCCGTTCGCGCCGATGACGACGCGGCGGGCGTGATCGTCGGCGCCGTCGAGCGAACCCATGCGTTCGCGCAGAACGTCCTCGCCGGTGATGCCGGCGTGAAAATCGCCGCGCGCCAGACGCTCGGCGATTTCGCCTGCGGAGATGAGGATGACGCGGAGGCCGGGCAGAGCCGGAATATGCGTTTCATAGGCGCGCTCGGGCGGCGGCGCGACCTTGAGGCCGGCGCGTTCGAGCAGCGCGAAGCAATCCTCCTTCAGGCGGCCTTTGCTGGGGATCGCGAAGAGCGCGGTCATGGCGCGCTTCCTGCGATGACGTCGAGGAAGAGGGCGACGCCGACGGCGGGCGTATCCGGCCCGCCGAGTTCGGCGATCAGCGCGTCGTAGCGCCCGCCGCTGGCGACGGTGCGGCCGGCCTCGTCGTCCACGCGGAATTCGAGCGCGGTGTAATAGCCGAGCGGCGCGTGGACGCCGGCATCGAAGACGATCACGTCCTCGGCGGCCCCGGCGCGCGCCAGTTCAGCCGCGAGCGCGGCAAGCCGGTCCGGCGCGCGGCTGGCGACGCCATGCGCGGTGAAGAAGCGCTCCAGCATCAGCGAGGCGTCGGTGAGGCCTGCCTTCAGCGCGAAGAACGCTGCGATGGCGGCGCGCGCCCTGGCCGGAATGGCTTCGGCGGAGGCGCGGCCTGCGCGGTCGGCGAGACGGGCGGCGATGTCCTCCGCCGTGCGGCCGCCGGTGATGACGAGATTGTCCCCCTCAAGCCGCGCCAGCGTGTCGGCGAGCGCGAGGTCGCCATCGAGCGGGGTCAGCTCGGCGCGCGCGCCTTCCGGCGGCAGGTGGTCGGCGAGGGCGGAGCCGTGCGCTTCGAAGAGCCGCATCAGATGCGTCTGCTGGCGTGTCTCCAGGCCAAGGCCGCGCACCAGATCGCCGAACGCGCCGGCATCGCCGAGAACGACGCGGGGGTTCCCGATCCCGCAGGCGGCGAGGGCGCTCAAGGTGAGCACCAGCATTTCGGTGTCGGATTTCGCGGCGTCGCGCCCGCCCAGGAATTCAGCCCCCGCCTGTGCGCTTTCGGTGAGGGCGCCAGCGCCGTCATCGGCGAGACGGAAGACGGGGCCGGCATAGCGCAGGCGCAGATGCGCCGCGCCGTCATAGCCGGCGGCGAGCGCCATGCGGCAGACGGGAATGGTGATTTCAGGGCGCAGGCACTTCTCCTCGCCCGTGCCGTCCTCGAAGAACGAGGTGAGGCGGCGGAAGCGCTCGCCGAGCCGTTCCAGGAACAGTTCGGCCGGCGCGACGATGGGCGGCTCGACCGGATCGTAGAGCGCGCCGGCGAAGACGGCGCTCGCCGCCTGCCGTGCGGCGTCGAGGGCGGCGCTCATTTTGCGATGTCGGCGAGCATGGCGCGCACGGTCGCGGCCATGTCGCTGCGGGCGACGGTGACCTGCGCCTTGGCTTTCGCCTCGGCCTTGAAGTCTTCGTTGGTCGTTGCCGCAGCGGCGACCTGCGCCCCGAGCACGAGATTCTTGATCGACACCGTACCGGCGGCGAATTCGTCGCCGCCGGCGATGATCGCGACGGGCGCGCCCTTGCGGTCGGCATATTTGAGCTGCGGCTTCATGCCGCCCGTGCCGAGAAAGATTTCCGCCGGGATCGACGCGGCGCGCAGCTCTTCGGCGATGCGGACATATTCGGCCATCTGGGCGCGGTCGAAGACGACGACGAGGACAGGCCCCTGCGCCGCATTGGCGTCGATGCGGCCCGCCGCCTCCAGCGCCGCGAGCAGGCGGTCGACGCCGATGGAAACGCCGGTGGCCGGCAGCTCGCGATCGAGGAAGCGCCCGACCAGGCCGTCATAGCGCCCGCCGCCCGCGACCGAGCCGAACTGGCGCGCGCGGCCGTCTTCATCGGTGATCTCGAAGGTGATCTGCGCTTCCAGCACCGGGCCGGTGTAATAGCCAAGGCCGCGCACGATGGCGGGATCGAAGGCGACGGTCTCATCGCTGAGATTCATGGCGGAAAGCAGATCGGCGATCTCGCGCAGTTCCGCGACGCCTTCTTCGCCACGCGCCGAGCCGCGCACGGCGTCACCCAACGCATCGCAGGTGGCGAGGCGCGAGGTTTGCCCGGCGGCCATGAAGGCGAGGATCGTGTCGGCGGCTTTCGCGTCGAGGCCGGCGCCCTTGGTGAAGTCGCCGCTCTCGTCCTTGCGGCCGGTGGTGAGCAGCAGCTTCACGCCTTCGGGGCCGAACTTGTCGAACTTGTCGATGGCGCGGAGCGTGGTGACGGCCGCGAGCGTGCCCTGTTCGACGCCCGCGCGTTCCAGCACGCCGTCGAGGATCTTGCGGTTGTTGACCGCGATGCGGGTCTGGCCGCCGAGCCCCAGCGCCGAGAGCGAGCGGGCGAGCACGGCGCAGTTTTCCGCATCGGCCACCATCGAGGCGCTGCCGACCGTGTCGACATCGAACTGGGTGAACTCGCGGAAGCGCCCCGGCCCCGGTTTCTCGTTCCGGAACACCGAACCCGTCTGATAGCGGCGGAAGGGCAGCGGCAGCGTGTTGATGTTCTGCGCGACATAGCGCGAGAGCGGGGCGGTGAGATCGTAGCGCAGCGCGATCCACTGCTCGTCGCCGTCCTGCAGCGCGAAGATGCCGGCATCGGGCTGATCGCTCTCGGGCAGGAACTTGCCGAGCGTCTCGACATATTCGACCGCCGGGGTCTCCAGCGCCTCGAAGCCGAAACTTTCATAGACGGTGCGGACCGTCTCGATCATGCGCCGCCGGGCATGCAGGGACGCGGCCGGCGCGTCCTTGAAGCCTTTGACGATGCGGGGAACGAGACGGGACATGGGAGAAATCGGCCTTGCGCTTGAAATGCGCGGGTTCTCTAGCCTTTGGGGGCCTTGCCGACAACCGGACGCTGCGTCAGGGGACAATGTGGGGCGGGGCGCAGCACAATGTGTTGGTGTAGATCCAGACCCAGATACCAAGGCCGATGATCGCGATCACCAGCATGGTGAGCAGGATGCGGCGGGCCTGGCGTGGCGTCATGGTGCTTCCTCGGTTGCGCCGCTGGCGATCAGCTCGGCTTCCCAGCCTTTGAAGGTTTCCAGATCGCCGCTCCATACGGGAACGGCGTCGTTGACGGCGACCATGGCCTCCAGCACCGAAATCGCCCGGCGGATATAGTAGAGCGCGTGGCCCTTGCGGTTCAGCGCGGAGGACAGGTTCGCGAGGTCGGCATAGTTGCGGTAGAGATCCTGCGCCCAGACCATGTTCGCCGCGTCGAGCGCGTAAAGCTGCTCGCGCACCGGAAGGGCCTGGCGCAGCAGGTCGTGCGCTCTGGCCGGATCGCGGTTTTCGATGTGCCAGGCGAGGCCGGAGAGAGCGCCGCCATAGGCGTACTGGACCGACGTGTCGTCCGGCAGTTCCCCGGCGAGAGCTGTCATGAGATCGAGTGCGCGCTGGAGCGGCGCGTCGGCCTGCGCGCCCGCATGCTGGCGGCTGAGCAGGCTGCCGAACAGGCCGAGCGTTCCGGGCAGATCGAGCCGCATCTCGACCTCGTCCTTTTTCCAGCCGGGATCGAGCGCCTCGGCGATGCCGACCGCGGCCTCCAGCGACTTGCGCGCGCCCGCATAGTCGCCCGTGTTCTCCAGTATGTCGGCGATCTTGCGGTGGCTGAACTCCAGCGCGCGGCTCAGATGGCGGTCGTCCGGGGCTTCGGCGGCGAGCGCGATGCGGCGGCGTTCCGCCTCGCGATAGGCTTTCAGCGCATCGGCGCGGCGGTCGAGATTGCGATAGGCATTGCCGAGCACGTCATAGGCGGTGGCGAGGTCGGCGCGCGTTTCGGACGGCGCGGCGGCATCTGTCTCGATGCCCTTGAGGATGGCGATCGCGCGGGTCGCCTCCTCAATGGCGCGATCGGTTTCGCCCATCCGGTTGTCCGCCTGCGACAGGCGGATGAGGCCGACCGCCTGAACGTAAAGTTCCTTAGGGCCGAGCGGGGATGATTTCGCCAGCAGGTCGAGCAGCGTGATGGCGCGGTCGAGGATTTCGGCCGTGACGGTGACCTGCGCGCCGGGGGCGGTGCGCAGTTTCTCGGAGAAGTCCGTCACCATGACGGTCGCGGTGGTGCGCGCGGCATCGACCGCCGCATTGGCGCGGTCGCGCTGCGTGACGGCCTCGGTTTCGCCGGCCTCGGCGCGGGCGCGCTGCTCGGCGGCGGTGATGGCGAACCATACGGCGGCGAGGGCGAGGACGGCGAAGACGGCGCTGAGGCCATAGGCGATAAGCGTGCGGCGGCGCTGCGCCTGCAATTCGCGGCGCTTGAGGTCGTCGAGGCCGACGCCGATGAGGCCGGCGATCAGCTTGAGCTTGGCGTTGTCGCGTCCGTCGCCGGTTTCGCGCGCATCGGCGGCGACCGGCTCGGCAGGTGCCCGGCTGATGTCGCCGTCAGCGCCGAGCTGGAAGCGGAGGGCCTCGGGGAAGCATTCGGTGTCCGGATCGCCGCTGCCCGGTTCGCCATCGACGATGATCGCGAAGATGCGGTCGGCGCGGCCGAGGCGCTTGAAGGCGAGGATCTCCTCGTTGACCCATTTCGAACGCGCGGCGCGTGGCGAGCAGAGGACGACGAGATGCGAAGCGGCCTGGAGCGCCGTCGTGATGACGGCCGAGAGATCGCTCGAGGCGGCCAGCTCCTCACGGTCGCGGAACAGCGGCGTCAGGCGGGCCGGGACGACGCCTATTGGGGTCGTGCGGCCGACCAGCGCGCGGGGCACCCGATAGCGCTCGACCGCCTTGTGCAGCCAGTCGGCATCGGCCGCATCGCGGTGGCTGTAGCTGATGAAAGCCCGGTATCTGAAACCGGACGCCGCATTGTGCATTCCGGCGCATCCCCTCGTCACGCCCAGATATCCGGGATTTTTGAGGCGTTGTGACGGCGGCACGCTGTCGCGGCTGCGTCTGAGATTGACTCGCAGGCTCGGCTTCGGGTAGAGAGACTGCGATGCGCTCGCAAGTGCGGGCGTTTCTTTTGGGGTTCAGATGTTCGTCTGTAACTGCAATGGCGTCCGCAAGCGCGACATGAGCGCGGCAGTCGATCACGTCGCGTCGTGCGGCGCGCCGACGGTCGATGCGGTCTATGCCCAGTGCGGCGTCGCGCCCAAATGCGGCCGCTGCAAGGTCGACATCCAGCGCATGCTCGACGATGCGATGCGCCCCTCGCTCGCCATGGCGGCGGAATAGGAAGCGGCCTCTCGTTCTGCGAGGTGCATCTGTCTCTGCGAGATGCATCTGTCTCTGCGAGGCAGGCGCGGTTAAAGCGCTTTTTTCCATGGGCTTCGTGCGGCACAGTGCGCGCGCGTCACGGCGCTGATTCAAACGCTTGAAAGGCTGCTCCCATGAAGGGCGAACCCGCGGTCATCGCGAAACTGAACGCGATCCTGACCAACGAACTGACTGCGGTGAACCAGTATTTCCTGCATGCCCGCATGTACGAGAACTGGGGCTTCAACAAGCTCGGCAAGAAGACCTATGAGGAATCGATCGGCGAGATGAAGCACGCCGATCTGCTGATCAAGCGCGTGCTGTTCCTGGAAGGCCTGCCGAACCTTCAGGATCTGGGCAAGCTGTCGATCGGCGAGACGGTGCCGGAAGGTCTGTCGGCGGATCTGGAGCTTGAGAAGCGCGGCCGCACGACGCTGATCGAGGCGATCCAGCTGTGCGAGCAGGCGCGCGATTACATCAGCCGCGAGATCGTGAAGCAGATCCTCGACGACACCGAAGAGCATATCGATTTCCTGGAAACCCAGCTCTCGATCCTCGACAGCGTCGGTCTCGACAACTACCTGCAGCTCCAGGCGTATCCGGCGAACGAAAAGTAAGACTTCGTTCACCACTCGCCTTCATTCCGCCACCCCGTGGTTGTTATGGAGGGCGCATGTCCCGTTTCGCCGTCATTGCCGTCCTCGCCGCGCTGCCGCTGGCTGCCTGCGCGACGGATATCCTGCCCTCCACCTCGCGCGAGACGGCAGGGCCGTTCCCGACCTACGAGATCGCCGAAACGGCCTACAAGATCATCCAGCCGGGCGTGACGACCTCGTCCAAGCTGCGTGAATACGGCATCGATCCGAAGACGACGCCGAACCTGCGCGTCATCAACTATGTCGAGGTGATGCGGGTCTTCATGCCGACGGATTCGGTGACGCTGAAAGACCTCGACCCCGCCGTTCAGGGCTGCATCGGCGCCGGAAACGCCTGCACCGGCTATGTGATGGCCCCCGGCGCCAGCGGGACGCAGCGCACCGGCCATATCTCGCTCGACGTGCTGGGCTTCCAGCGCAAGACCGAGGAGACCGGCTGGGCGGCCTCGATGCTGCTGCTGCTGGTCGATGACGTGGTCGTCTACAAGCTGTGGTCCGGCACCCAGCAGATCGAGGAAAAGCGGGACGAAACCAACCCGCTTGGCCCCGCGCAGGATCTTCGGGAACCGCCAAGGACGCCATTGGCGGGGCCATTCCGAAACCATGATTTAAGCGCGGCGCTGTAGGATGGGCCTTTCCTTGTGTCAGGATGGGCCATGCGCCGCGCCTTTTTCAGCCTCGCTTTGATTGCCGCGTTCAGCGGGCCGGCGCTGGCGGCTGCCTTTACGCCGGACCGGATGCTGACCGATTTCGAGCAGGTGAAGCGCGAACTGGCCGAGCGGGCGCCGAATCTGGAATGGTCGATCGCCGAGCGCGGGCTGGACCTCGCAAAGCTCGCCTCGGATGCCGATACCCAGATCCGCGCCGCGACCACCGAAGACGAGGCGCGGGCCGCGCTGCGCAATTTCCTGATCGCGCTGGGCGATGGCCATATCAGCCTGCAATTCCCCGACGAGAAGCCGGTGGACGACCAGGCCTGGGGGACCGCCTCGATCTGCCGGGGGCTTGGCTATGAGGACGAGCAGCGCAGCGCCGGCATGCCGCTGGAGCGGCTGGGCGCGCGGGCGGTGACGACGGACGACAGCGCTGTTTTCCCGATCCATGTCGCAGACCTGCCGGGCGGCAAGCTGGGCATCCTGCGCATCCCCTCGTTCTACGAGTGGGGCTACTACCAGTATTGCCCGCTCGCCGTCGCCGAGATCGGTCTGCCGGCGAACGGTGAGTGCGACGAATCCTGCGGCGCCGCCATCGGCCAGAAGGCGGCGCAGCTGCTGACCGAGGCGGTGGCGCGGCAGATCGAGACGCTGAAGGCGGAAGGCGTTGTCGCGCTCGCCGTCGACATCACGCAGAACGGCGGCGGCTCGCTGTGGCTCGACCCGGTCGCGCGGATGCTGACCCCCATCAAGCTGAAAGCCCCGCGCCTCGCCTTCACGCGCACCCAGTCATGGCGCGATGCGCTGGCCTCCCATCTCGCGGGGGTGGATGCCGATCTCGCCAATGCGGTGGTCGGGGTCGCCTATCGCGGCGTGCTGAATGCGGCGCGCGAGACGCTGGTGGCGGCGCTGGCGGAGGCGATGAAGCCCTGCGACCGGTCGGGCATCTGGGCGAACCAGATGCCGGACTGCTCGCTGATCGTGCCGGGCAAGCTGTACGCGACCGGCATCGAGGACTATGCGCCGCCCGGCGAGTACAGCCTGCTGAGCTCGGGCTACGCGCTCTTCTTCTCCTCGCTCTATGCCTATGACGAAGGCGTCTGGAGCGGGCCGCTTTATGTGGTCATGGACGAGGGGTCGGCGAGCGCCGCCGAGCATTTCGCGACCCTGCTGAAGGACAACCACGCCGCCGTGCTGATCGGCGAACCGACCTTCGGCGCAGGGTGCGGCTGGATGTCGAACGGCGACGTGCCCATCGTGCTGGAGGAGTCGCGGGCCGAACTGCATGTGCCGGACTGCATCTGGACCAATGCGGCCGGCGAGAACGAGGTCGGCGGCATCGAACCGGATATCTCGGTGCCCTGGCGCTTCTACGACAACGCTTTCCAGAAGGGCCGCCGCCTGATGACGGCGTTGAAGGCGCTCGACTTCGCCGCCTGGCCGCCGGGGCAGACGCCGCCGCCGCCCACGGTTGGAAAATCCCCGGCGCCGCGTTGAGACGCAGGTCACAAATCCCGCAGATGTGACAACCGCCACACGACGCCGCGCCGGTGTCGTGGCCATCTTCGCCCGTCGAGATTACGTGCGAGGGAGAGCGCCATGAGACTGGCATCCGGTTTTGGACTGACCGCATTGGCCCTGATCCTGGGCGCGAGCGCCTTCGCCGCCACCGGCGAGGTGAAAGGTCCGGTCCATATCTCCAGCAAGGGCGTCACCGATTTCGGCGGCGACACGGCCAGCTTCCAGGCGGCCATGGATGCCGATGAGCGCGAGGATGCCGGTCATGTCGAACTGGCCGTCGAGCGCACCATTATCCGCAGCCATGACGAGGCCGAGGACCAGGCGCGCATCGCCGCCGCCGAGGCCCGCGACCACGCCCGCAGGACTGCCTATGAAGCCCGGGCGCATGCCCGCAGGATTTCCATCGAGGCCCGCGCCCACGCCAAGGTGATCGCGCATGAAGCCCGGCAGGCGGCCAGGGCGGCTGCGGACGAAGCGCGCGCGGCGGCCCGTGAAGCGGCGCATGAAGCCCAGCGGGCGGCACGCGAAGCCATGGAAGAGGCCCGCGTCGAGATTTCCCGCGCCATGGCGACGGCCGACCGGGCGGTGCGCGAGGCGCATGAGAAGCTGCGCGAGGCCCATGTGCAGCTGAGGCAGGGCGTCGAAGACATGAAGATGGACGAGCGCGACTGGCGCAACGCCGTCGAGATCCGTGACGGCAAGGTCGTCCGCTGCAACAATCCGGAGAAATATCCCGGCACCGGCTGCACGCCGTTCACGGCCGAGGAAAAGGCCCGCATCGAGGCCGAGATTCATGCAGCCGCCGAGCGTGCGGAAGCCGCCGCCTCCCGGATCGAGGCGGAAATCCGCGAAGCCGACCGCGCCATCGAGGACTGAGCCCGTGCGCCGGGCGGTTCTCACGCTTGCGCTGGGGCTGGCCGGAACGGCGATGGCGCATGAGCGGCTGGAGGATGCCCGCCGGGATGTGACCCACGCCCGGATCGCGGTGAAGGAGATCTCCCGCGACCTGGCGAAGATCGAGGCCGGCGACTTCTCCGGCTCGCTGACCATCGAGGGCGGTGACATCGTCAAATGCGGCGATCCGGCGAAATACCCGGAGCTGAACTGCGCCCCCTACAGCGATGCTGAAAAAGCAGAGATGCTGGCCGAGATGCGGTCGGATCTGGCGGACGCGGAAGCCGAACTGGCCAAGGCGGAGGCCGACCTCAAGGCCGCGGAAACCGAGGCAAAGGCGTCTGTTACAGACCGGTGACAGACTGTCATCGGAAAGTGTGATCCAGGCCGCATCTTTTCCGCAATTCGCACGTTCATACATCGTCAAGATTTTGACGGAGGTGAGTGTCGTGCGTCTGGTGTCCCGCAATGTCGCGTTCAGCGCTGCTCTGGTCCTGATGGCCGGCACGGCCCTCGCCGGCTCGGGCCTCGATGCGGCGGCGCGCACGACCGGCCCTGTGACGGGTGACAGCGTCGCGGTGGAAACCGAGGCGTCGGATGTCGCCGGCGCGGCGGTGGACCTCGCCGATGCGGAAGCGTGGCTCGCCGAACTGGAAGCCGGCAATTTCGCCAATATCTTCGTCATCGGGAATGACGGCGCGATGCGCTGCGGCGAGGTGGAAGCCAATTCCGCCTGCAAGCCGCTGACCGATGCCGACAAGGCTGGCGCCATCGCCGAAGCCAGGGAAGCCGTCGGCTTCGCCATGGCGGCGATCGAGGATGCCGAAGAGAGCTTCGCGGCCGAAGGTGGCGTCCAGAACGCCAGCTACGCGCCGTAACGGGTTTCCCCCTTCAAGGTCCCGTCAAAGAGAAAACCCCGCCGGCAAGGCGGGGTTTTCGTTTGTCCGGACGGGCGCGGGGCGGATGCTTACCGCGGCGCCATCACCATCTGCATCTGGCGGCCTTCGAGGCGCGGTTCCTGTTCGACCTTGGCGAGATCGCCGATCTGCGCCTTGATCTTGTGCAGCACTTCCATGCCGAGATGCTGATGCACCATTTCGCGGCCGCGGAAGCGCAGCGTGAACTTCACCTTGTCGCCCTCGCCGAAGAACTTCAGCGCGGCGCGCATCTTCACGTCATAGTCGTGGTCGTCGATGCCCGGCCTCATCTTGATCTCCTTGATCTCGATGATCTTCTGCTTCTTGCGGGCTTCGTTGGCCTTTTTCTGCTGCTCGTATTTGAACTTGCCGTAGTCCATCAGGCGGCAGACCGGCGGCTTCGCCATGGGCGACACTTCCACCAGATCGACGCCTTCTTCTTCGGCCATACGCAGGGCATCGCGGCGGCTCATCACGCCACGCTTTTCGCCGGCCTCGTCGATGACGAGAACCTCGAACGCGGTGATGTCGCCGTTGATGCGGGGGCCGTCGTCGTTCTTGGGCGGCGGGCCGGCGAAGCTGGGTCTACGAGGCGGCAGGGCAGTTCTCCTTCAACACACGGGTCTGATCGGTTCGGGCCTCAAGACGTTGCTCTGTCGCCGGAGTTTCGCCTGTCGCCGATCCAAATCGATCCATGCGTGAAGCGCTGCTCCCTGAAGTTCGCCCGATGCCGCGAGGCCGTGGTCCCCGCTGCGGCGACACATGTAATCCCGCTGAAGCGCGCTGTGAAGGCGGAACGCGTCACGAGGTGCCGCCGGACATGCTTAAAACCTGACCTGTGGCGAAACCGGCGCGCCCTTCGGCGAAAAGCGCCACCATTTCCGCCGCTTCCGCCGGGTCGCCAAGACGCGCCATGGGCACCCGGGCCAGCAGTTTTTCGCGCTTCTTGGCATCCTCCAGCCAGGCGCGGGGGTAGTAGGCCTCGGTCTGGATGTAGTTGAAGGCGCAGGCATTCACGCTGATGCCTGAAGGCGCCAGTTCCAGCGCCAGGCTTTTGACCGCTCCGTTGATGGCCGAGCGGGCGGCGGCATAGGCGGCGAAGCCCGGAATGCCCTGCAAGGGGCCGGCGGAGGAGAGGAACACGATGGCCGCCTGTCCCCCGCCTGCCGCTGCCGCCTTCAGCGCCGGGGTCGCCGCCGCGACATAGGCGAGGCTCTCGATGGCGATCTTCTCGAAGAAGGGCCGCGTGGTTTCGGGGGTGAGGCCTTCGGCCGGCGTCTTCGGCGCGGGATGGGTGCCGGCGATGACGACGGCATCCAGCCGCCCGGCCGAAAGCGCGAGCGCTCTGGCGACCGTCGCCTCCGGCGTCGTCTGCTTCAGATTGTCGCCCGTGTCGGCGAAGCTCTCATCCGCCGCGATGACGCGCGCCCCGCCGCTGCGCAGGCGGCCTGCGACCGCCGGCGCGACGAAATGGGCGGCATCGGTGATGAGGATGACACGGTTTGTCATGGGCGCAGGGTTCCCTCAGTTTCATGACAGCTTCAACGACAGCGCGACCCGCACGCAAGGGAGAGAGAATGCCGATCTATGTGCCGACGGAAGGAACGGAAAGCTGGCGCCGGCTGCTGGCCGATCCGGTGAAGCATTGGGCCGAAGATCACTCGGCCATGGCGGTGGCGCAGAGCTGGGAGGCTGCACGCGGGTTGCCGCCCGAAATCACGGCGTTGCTGGCGCAGTCGTTCGATGCCCCCGAACTGCTCGCCGCCTTTCCCGAACATCAGGTCCATCTCGATACGCGAAAGCGCCCAAGCCAGAACGACGTGTTTGCGATCGTTCGCGACCAGACCCGGACCATCGCAATGGCCGTCGAAGGCAAGGTCAAAGAACCCTTCGGCGATACGGTCGCGGCCTGGCTTCAGGGCGATTCCGGCAGCAGACAGGCGCGGCTCCATTTTCTGCGCAGCAAGCTCGGTCTCGAAACGCACGATCTCGGCGATGTGCGCTACCAGCTCCTGCACCGCACGGCGTCGGCGATGATCGAGGCAGAGCGCTTCAGGACCGACGCCGCAGCCATGGTCGTGCAGTCTTTTGCTGCGAACGACATGTGGCTGGAGGACTTCCAGCGCTTCGTTGCGCTGTTTGGCGACCATGGCGTCGTGCCGACAGGACGGCTGGTCCGCATCGACCTCAAGCCACGCCCGCTGTTTCTGGGTTGGGCGAAGGGTGATGCGCGTTTTCTGAACGATCTTTCCAGATTGAGTTCGTAAGGCGGAACACTCCGCATCCAGCCGCGCGGAGAGGGGTTGGCTGTGGTTGGCGGCGAGGTGGCCGCCTCCCGGCGGTGAATGAGCGTGTAGCCAAAGGCATGGATGGTCGGCCTTCGCCGACCATTACAGGTGGGGGATGGGTTCGGGGTGCGGGTGATTGAAAATGAAAACGGGGAGAGGTGGTGGCCTCTCCCCGTTTTGCGTTGGTGGCTCTGGGTCCCGGCTCAGGGCCGGGATGACAGTTAGCGAAGGTCCGGCGGCAGGGCCTCGACGCGGAGCAGTTCGATGGCCTCTTCGATGGTCATCGTCTGCTGCTGTTCGACGCCGAGGCGGCGGAGCGTGATCTTGCCTTCCTCCGCCTCGCGGCGGCCGGCGATGAGCATGACCGGCACCTTGGCGAGCGAGTGTTCGCGCACCTTGTAGTTGATCTTCTCATTGCGCAGATCGATGTCCGCGCGGATGCCGGCCGAGCGGAGTTTGCCCTGCAGCGTCTTCGCGTAGTCGTCGGCGTCGGAGACGATGGTGGTGACGACGGCCTGCACCGGCGCCAGCCATAGCGGGAATTTGCCGGCGTGGTGTTCGATGAGGATGCCGATGAAGCGCTCGTAACTGCCGAGGATCGCGCGGTGGAGCATCACCGGGCGGTGGCGGGTCGAGTCTTCGCCGACATAGGACGCATCGAGCCGTTCCGGCAGCACCGTATCGGTCTGGATCGTACCGACCTGCCAGGTGCGTCCGATCGCGTCGGTCAGGTGGAATTCGAGCTTCGGCGCGTAGAACGCGCCTTCGCCCGGCAGCTCGACCAGGTCGGTGCGGCCGGTGACGGCGACGGCGTCGCGCAGCGCCTGCTCCGACCAGTCCCACATCTCGTCGGTGCCGAACCGCTTTTCAGGCCGCAGCGCCAGCTTCACCGCATATTCCGGGAAGCCGAGATCCTTGTAGATCACGTCGAGCAGGTCGCAGAACTTCGCGACCTCGTCGACGAGCTGGTCCTCGCGGCAGAAGATGTGGGCGTCGTCCTGCGTGAACTGGCGTACGCGCATGAGGCCATGCAGCGCGCCATGCGGCTCGTTGCGGTGGCAGCAGCCCATCTCTGCGAGGCGCAGCGGCAGGTCGCGATAGCTCTTGATGCCCTGGCGGAAGATGAGGATGTGGCCGGGGCAGTTCATGGGCTTGAGCGCCATCCAGTCGCCCTTGCCGGTGACGAGCGGCGCGTCGTCCTCGGTGGAGGGCACTTCGTCCGGGATGACGAACATGTTCTCGCGATACTTGCCCCAGTGGCCGGACTGCTCCCACTGGCGGGCGTCCATCACCTGCGGCGTCTTCACCTCCTGATAGCCCGCCGCATCGAGACGGCGGCGCATATAGGCCTCGAGCGCCCGGTAGATGACGAAGCCGTTGGGATGCCAGAAGACGCTGCCATGCGCCTCGGCCTGGAGGTGGAACAGGTCCATCTCCTTGCCGATCTTGCGATGGTCGCGCTTCTCGGCCTCTTCGAGGCGCGTGAGATAGGCTTTCAGTTCCTTCTCGTCGCGCCAGGCGGTGCCGTAGATGCGCTGAAGCTGCGCGTTCTTCGCATCGCCCCGCCAATAGGCGCCGGAGATCTTCATCAGCTTGAAGGCCGAGCCGATCGCGCCGGTGGAGGGCAGGTGCGGGCCGCGGCAGAGGTCGTGCCAGTTGCCGTGGTAATAGACGGAGATGTCCTCGCCCTGAGGCAAGTCGCGGATGATCTCGGCCTTGTACTTTTCGCCGATGCCCTCGAAGTGGGCGATCGCCTGATCGCGCGGCCACACCTGGCGCGTGGTCGGCAGATTGGCTTTCATCAGCTCATGCATCCGCGCCTCGATCCTGGGCAGATCGTCGGTGGTGAACGGCTCGTCGCGGACGAAATCGTAGAAGAAGCCGTCCTCGATATTCGGGCCGATGGTGACCTGGGTGCCGGGGAACAGCTCCTGCACCGCCTGCGCCATCAGATGCGCGGTGTCGTGGCGGATGAGATCGAGCGCTTCCGCCTCGTCCTTGCGGGTGATGATGCGGACGCTGTCGCCATCGGCGAGCGGGGCCGAAAGGTCGCGCATCTTGCCGCCGACCTCGATGGCCAGCGCCGCTTTGGCAAGGCCGGGTCCGATGGAAGCCGCGAGGTCAGCACCCGAGCTTCCGGCCGTAGTCGTCCGCACGCTGCCGTCGGGCAGAGTGATGCGGATCTCGGCTGAAGGGGCGGCTGACACGGCGGGATTCCTTGTATTTATACCGCCAAAACCGGCGGGGGGCGGACACTCCCCGCCGGAGGGGTCCAAGTCAAGGAACGGCCATGTCACCCTTGGGAGAAATCATCGCGGGCGCGCCGGTCACCTATGGCGGGGCAGAACCCCTATCTGTGGTCGTGCTGCAGGGCGGGCAAGGCTTTGTGCGGCGGCATAGCGCCGAGCGGGCGGCGCGCGAGGCGAGGCGGGTCGCCCGCCTGTTGCCGCCGGGAACCGGGTTTGCGCTGGTGGGATACGATCCCGCGCCGGGGGACGGGTTGACGCTGGAGGGCATTGCGGACGGCCTGGCCGCGGCGCTGAAGGGCCTTGAGCGGCCGCCGGTCCTGGCGGCGATCTCGTTTGGCGGGCCGGTCGCGATGCGGCTGGCGGCGCGGTATCCGGACATGGTGCGCGGGGTGGCGCTGATCGCCAGCGCCGACCGGTTCTCGGAGGAAGGCAGGGCGCGGCTGGGGCGTCAGATCGCGGCGCTGGAGGCCGGGGACTGGGCGGAATTCCTGAAGGAATTCGGGGCGCTGTTCCGCAGCGGGTTCAGGAACGCCGCGATGGGGCTGATGGTGCGCCTGATGCGGAAACGGATTGCGGCGGGGATGGCCGACCCGGCGGCGATCGTGCGCTATCTGGAGCTGGCGCGGGCGGCGGGGCCGGTGGATTTGAGCGCGGCGAAGCGCCCGGTGCTGGTGCTGGGCGGCGGGAAGGACCAGTTTTTCGGCGCGGTGATGCCGGAAATGGCGGCCGGGGTTTCGGCGGGTGAGATCGCGCTTCTGCCGCGCGAAACCCACATGGCGCCGGTCGAGGCGGCGGACGCGATGCGCCAGCGCCTCGGCAGTTGGCTGGCGCGGCTCGGCTAGAAGCCGGCGGTCGCCTTGAGGGTCAGGAATTCCTGGACGTGAGCCGGCAGGGCATCGCGGGTTTCCGCGAGAATCTGGGTGTCGGCCTCGTCGTCAGGAGCCTCGGCCGGCTGGTTTTCGCCGGTGAACCACTGGATCAGCGTCGTCATCGCAGCCTCCCTTGGGTTGGACGCGTTACGTCCTTCGCTGCGAAACGAAATGCTACGCGCGACGTGTGAAATAACGCTGAACGGCGTCAGCCGTTCCCCTCGGCGGCGAGGATGGCGCGGAGGCCTTCGCGATAGGTGGGGTGGATAAGCCGGAGGCCCAGCTCCGCCTTCATGCGGGCATTCGCGATGCGGCGGTTGGCGGAATAGAACTCAAGCGCCATGGGCGTCATGCGCGCTTTGGCGGTCTCGAAATCCTCCTCCGGCGGCGGCTCGACGCCCAGAAGCCGTGCGGCTTCGGTGATGACGTCCTGCGGCGGGGCGGGTTCGTCGTCGGCGATATTGAGGACGGTGCCGTGGTCGAGGGCGAGCGAGGCCTCGATCGCCTGCACGATGTCGTCGACATGGATGCGGCTGAAGACCTGGCCGGGTTTCACCAGCCGCCTGGCCGTGCCGTCGCGGAGGCGGTCGAAGGCGCTGCGGCCGGGGCCGTATATGCCGGGCAGGCGCAGCACGGTGACGGCCGCGCCGGTCATCTCGCCGATCTCGTTCCATTCCAGTTCCGCATCGGCGCGGCGGTTGCCGCGCTCGTGGACCGGGGTGATGGGCGCTGCCTCGTCGACCCAGGCGCCGTTGGCATCGCCGTAAACCCCGGTGGTGGAGAGATAGACGATGCCCTGAAGGCCGGTCAGCGCTTCGAGGCCGGGCGTATGGGCGCGGAGGACCGGATCGCCGTCCTCGCCCGGCGGGGCGGTGATGAGGATGTGGGTGACGCCGGACAGCGTGCGCGCGAAATCGGTGAAGCCGTGCGGGCCGAAGACGGTGGCCGGGATGCCGGCGGCGGTGAGCGCACCCGCCTTGTCGAGGCGGCGGGCGCTGGCGGAGATTTTCCAGCCCCTGGGTTGCAGCCGCTCTGTCAGCGCGCCCGCGACATAGCCATATCCGAAGATGAAGAGATGTCCGCTCATGCCCCAGCTTCCGCTGGAGCGGCGGCGCATGACAAGATGGCGCGATGGCACTGCCCCTGACCGATGACCAACTGGAGCGCTATGCGCGGCATATCCTGCTGCGCGAGATCGGCGGCACGGGCCAGCGCAAATTGCTGGATGCGAAGGTGCTGGTGGTCGGCGCGGGGGGATTGGGCGCGCCGGCGCTGATGTATCTGGCGGCGGCGGGCGTCGGCACGATCGGCGTCGTGGATGACGACATCGTTTCGCTGTCGAATCTTCAGCGCCAGGTGATCTTCGCGACGGATGAGGTGGGCGCGCCCAAGGGCGACAGCGCGGCGCGGCGGCTGAATGCGATCAATCCCGATGTCGCCGTGACCGTGCATCAGGTGCGCCTGACGGAGGCGAATGCGGCGGATCTCATCGGCCCTTACGATCTTGTGCTGGATGGCTGCGATAATTTTCAGACGCGCTTTGCGGTGAATGCGGCGTGCCTGGCCCTGGGCAAGCCGCTGGTCTCGGCGGCGATCGGCGAGTTCGACGGCCAGCTCGCGGTGTTCCGGCCCGACCGCAGGACGCAGCCCTGCTATCGCTGTTTCGTGCCGGAGATCCCGGAAGGCGTCGCCAACTGCACCGAGCAGGGCGTGGTCGGAGCGCTGGCCGGGGTGCTGGGCACATGGGCGGCGCTGGAGGCGGTGAAGGAGCTGGCCGGGTTCGGGGAGAGCCTGACCGGGAACATTGTGTTGTTTGACGGGTTATCGGCGGTGACCCGCAAGGTGCGCCTGAAGCGCGACCCGGAATGCCCGGCCTGCGGCGGTTGACGCCTCATTTCGGTCCGATTGGCGGGCGATAGTGCGAGGGAACTTTTTTCAGAAAGACTGCGGTCCCGATGCTGCGCCTGATCCAAGCCTTCGCCGCGATGATCGTGCTGGCCCTGCCTGCCGCCGCCGGTCCCAACGGCATCACGCAGGCCGAGTCCTGGTTCTATATCGAGCGCAACGTCACCAAGGGTCCGCTCTACGAGCGCCAGATCGTCGAGCTGGCCGAGGATGGCGTCATCCGTGCCTCGACGCAGGTTTTCGAACCCGGACGCGGCTGGACCTTCGCGAGGAATATTCCGGCGCTTCAGCCCCATGTCGGCGGGGCGGCTGCGGGCGGCCGCAGCGCCGCGCCGCAGCGCCCGCAGCGCTCTGAGGCGGAGCTTTGGAGCGGGCCGCTGGTGATGCCGGCGCCCCGGGCGGAGGCCCCCCGTGCCGGCGTGACGCCGCCGCCGACCCATGACGTGCCGCCGGCCAGCGTCGAGGCGGAGCTGGAGCGCGCGCTGGGCGCGCATCTGGTGGGAAGCTGGCGGTCTTCCGTGATCCAGGAGGTCTCTGGCTCGACCTTCGAAACGGTCACCGAGCAGACCTTCCATCCCGGCGGCAGCTACGAGGCGGCGATATTCGTGACGCTTCCCCATGTCACTGGCATGCCGCCGCGCCGTGACCAGGTCTCCGGCGTCTGGCGCATCCGGCCGCTCTCGCCCGACCGTTTCGTGCTGACCATTGAGGGGCCGGACGGCGTGACGATCGACGAGAAGACGATGCGGATCGAAAACGACGCCGCCATGCGCAGTATCGAGACCGGCGTGACATTCAGCCGGATTCGCTGATTCCGGCGGATTTCCGCGCCGGTTCCGCGCCTCAATTCAGGCGCAGTTTCCGCTGATACTCTTAGGCGTCGGGGCAGATGGCCCTGCTCAGGGAGTTCGAAGGTTTCGCCATGTCCGTCACCCGTTTCGTCGCTTCCGGTTCGCTGGCCGCGCTGATCGCCGGTGCGCTGCCCCCCGCTGCCTGGGCAGCCGGCAGCACGGTGTTGCCGAAGCTTGCGGCGCCCGCCGCGGCCACCGCCTCCGAAACGCCCCCGCCGCTGCCGGCGGAGGTCGAGGCCGGGGCCGTGTGGTATGTCGTGATCGACGGCGCAAAGGTCGGCCCGCTGACCGATGAGGCGTTGATCCGCCGCATGCAGAAGGGCGAGATCACCTCGGCGAGCCTGGTCTGGCGTTCCGGCATGGACGGCTGGCGGACGATCGCTGAGAGCGAGACGCTGATGGCGAAGCATGTCGCTGCGGCGATCCGCAACCAGAAGCCGAAGACCCCGCTGGACGAGAAGTTCGGCGTCATCTGATCGGGAATTCATCCTGCCTCATGGCCGCCCCGAGGGCGGCCATGATCATTTGCGCCGGATGGATTCCGCTGACGCCGGCCGTGCTCTAGTGTCGGCAGCGAGATCCGGGAGAGATGCATGAAGATCGCCGTTCTTGCCGCTTCGCTGCTGGCGTTCGCCGGCCCCGCGCTGGCCCCTGCGATGGCCGACGTGCCGCCGCCGCCTGCGCCGCTGCCGGCGCAGATCGACACGACGGCGGCGTCGGTCGCCGCATCGCTGTTTGCGCCGGGCACCTCATGGACGCTGGAGCTGAACCGTGAGGGCGATGCCTATACCGGCGACCTGGCGATCCAGCCGGGCAATCGCTTCACGCTGAGCGTCAGGCGCGCCGCAGAACCGGGGCGCAGCAAGGATGGCGGCGGCGTCTGGGGCATCGTCGAGGCCGGAACCGACGGCGGCTTCATCGTGTCGTTCGTGATCCTGGAGATCGAGGATGACGGCGAATACGACGCCGACGAGGTGCTCGCCTTCCGCCTGAAGGCCGAAAGCGAAGGCGTGCTGAGAGGCGAGATGATCGACGGGCGCAACACCGCGCCGATGACGCTGACCCGCCGCTGAGCGCCATGACCGCCGCTGCGCCGCGCCGCGGCGAGATCTGGCCGTTCATCGCCGGGCCGCTGGCCATCGCCGCGCTGTCGATCTGGCTCGGCCAGTCGACCTCGTGGGATCTGCGCAATTACCATTGGTATAACCCTTACGCGCTGCTGACCGGGCGCATGGGGTTCGATGCGGCGGTCGCGCATCACGCGACCTATTACAATCCGCTGATCGATCTGCCGCTATGGGTGGTGGGACACATCGGACCCGGCTGGGTGGCGGGCGCGTTTCTCGGCCTCGTGCAGGGGCTGAACTTCTCGTTCCTCTATCTGATCGCGCGCGACGCGATCGCGCCGGAGACGGTGATGCGGCGCGGCCTGGCGGCGCTGATCGCGGTGCTGGGCGTGACCGGCGGCTATGCGGTGATCCTCACCGGCACGACCTACTACGACAATGTCGTCTCGATCCCCGTGCTGGCGGCGCTGTGGCTGATAGTGAAGCACCGCGTGATGCTGGATGCGGGCGAAACGAAAGACGCGCGCCGCATCGTGATGATCGCCGGTCTGCTGACCGGCATCGCGGTGGGGCTGAAGCTGCCGACGGCGCCGTTCGGATTGGCGATCCTTGCGGCCGTCGCGGCGGCGCCGTCGCTGAACGTCCGGCGCATCGCGCTCGTCTTCTGGTGCGGGCTGGCGGCGTTTGGCGGGCTGATGCTCGCCTCGGGCTGGTGGTTCTTCGTGCTGTGGCGCGAGACGGGCAACCCGCTCTTTCCCTATTTCAACGATCTGATCGGTTCGACGCTGATCCTCGATGCCTCCTATCGCGACACGCGCTTCCTGCCCGGGTCGTTCCTGGATGCGCTGACGCTGCCGTTCCGCTTCGCCGATAACTGGCGCGTCTCGTCGGACTGGGCGGTGAACGACTGGCGCATCGCCTTCGCCTATGTCGCGGTGCCGCTGGGCCTGATCGCGGGGGCGAGCGGCATGGCGTCACGCGCGCCCGTCGTGCCGCGCCGGGCGGCGCGCATTCTCTTCGCCTTTGCGGCGGCCGCCTATGTGAGCTGGATCGCGATCTTCGCGATCTACCGCTACATCACGCCGCTGGAGATGATCGCGCCGCTGCTGATCGTGGCCGCGCTGGGATTGCTGCCGCTGCCGGGCGGCGTCAGGCGCGCGGGCGTGGCGGCGGCTCTGATCGCGGTGGCGGCGCTGACGACGCTCTACAAGGGCAACCGCGCGCCGTTCGCCGGGGGCATGGTGGTGGTGGACGTGCCGGAGATCGCGCGGCCCGAGGCGACCATGGCGCTGATGACCGGGGTGGAGCCGATGGGCTTCGTCATTCCGGAATTTCCGGCGGCCATTCCCTTCCTGCGCGTCGACGGGTTCCTGGTGGGGCCGGACAGGGACACGGCGTTCCTGGCGGGCATGACGACGCGCATCGAGGCCCATCTGGCGGCCGGCGGCGACCTCTTCACGCTGTTCCTGCCCGGCGAAGCCGGACGGGGCGACAGGGCGTTGACCCTGATCGGGCTGAAGCGGACAGAGGACTGCACCGACGTGACGAGCAATCTTGCGCCTGCCTTGCGCTGGTGCCGCGTTGTGGCGCAGTAATCGCGGATGAAGATCGCCGTTCTGCTGCCCTGCTATAACGAAGAAGGCGCCATCGCCAAGACGGTGGCCGATTTCCGCACGGCGCTGCCGGACGCGGCGATCTATGTCTACGACAACAACTCCACCGACAGGACCGCCGAGGTCGCGCGCGGGGCGGGGGCTATCGTCCGCACCGAGCCGGCGCAGGGCAAAGGCAATGTCGTGCGGCGGCAGTTCGCCGATATCGAGGCCGATATCTATGTGATGGCCGATGGCGACGACACCTATGACGCCGCCGCCGCACCGGCGATGATCGAGAAGCTGGTGGCCGAGAAGCTGGACATGATCGCCGGCAAGCGCGTGGAGACGGCGGAGGCCGCCTATCGCCGCGGGCACAAATTCGGCAACTGGCTGCTGACCAGCCTGGTGCGCCTGTTCTTCAGATCGCCCTTCGAGGACATGCTGACCGGCTACCGCGTGATGTCGCGGCGCTTCGTGAAGTCGCTGCCCTTCATGGCGTCGGGCTTCGGCATCGAGACCGAACTGACCGTGCATGTCGCGCGCATGATGACGCCGGTGGCGGAGGTCGACACGCACTACAAGGAACGGCCCGAGGGCACGGTCTCCAAGCTGCGCACCTATCGCGACGGCTGGAAGATTCTGATGACCATCGCCAAGCTGGTGCGCCAGGAACGGCCGCTGGTGTTCTTCGGGCTGATCGCGATCCTGCTGGCGCTGCTCTCGCTCGGCATCGGCATTCCGGTGGTGATCGAATTCATCCGCACCAGCCTCGTCACGACGCTGCCCAGCGCCGTTCTGGCGGCGAGCCTGGCGCTGCTCTCGGCGCTGTCGGCGATGACCGGCCTCATCCTCGACAGCGTCACCAAGGGGCGCTGGGAGGTGAAGCGGCTGCATTACCTCTCGCTGCCGCCGCCCTAGATGATGCAGCGTCTGCCGCCGTTCCTGCGTTTCGCCTTTGTCGGGACGCTCGGCTTCTTTCTCGATCTCGGCATTCTCATCATCGCCATCGAGGGGCTGGGGATCGGACCCTATTGGGGACGTGCGCTGTCCTTCGCGGTGACGGTGACCTTCACCTGGGCGCTGAACCGGCAGCTGACCTTCGGCGAACGCAAGGCCTATGGGTTCAGCGGCGTGCTCAGGGAATGGGCGCGTTTCGTGGCGGCGAACTCGATCGGCCTCGCCGTCAATTACGGCGTCTATGTCGCGCTTCTGAATATCGGGCCGGGACTGCTCGGCAGCCCCTATGTGGCGGCGGGATGCGGGGCGCTCGCCGGTCTCGTCTTCAACTATGCCGCCTCGTCGCGGCTCGTCTTCAGGACTGCGGCGCCGCCGAAGGGTCCGGAATAAGCGCCTCGCCCGCCGCGCGTTTCTCGGCGATCTCGGCGGCGGTCTCGCGCATCATCTCGTAACGGTCGGACGAGGACGGATGGGTCCAGCCGCCATCGGAGGTCGAGGGATATTCCTTGTCGAGCCGCCGCCAGATATCCGGCGCGGCCGAAACGTCGTAGCCGGCCCGCGCCGCGAGATAGAGGCCGAGACGGTCGGAGGCGACTTCGGCGGCGATGGAGTTGCGGCGCGCGGCGCTGAGACCCAGCGCCTCGAACGCGGCATCGCCGACCCCGGCGGCCGCGTCGATCACCGCGCCGACGACGCGGCCTGCGCCCGAACGGCGCGGCTTGGCGGGATCGGTCTTGATCTGGGCATCGCCCCGGATGGCGTGGGCGATCTCGTGTCCGAGCACGGTGGCGAGGTCGCGGTCCTGGGTCGCGAAATCCAGCATGCCTGTGGTGACGAAGACGGTGACGCCGTCGGTCGCCGCATTGGGATCGTCGCCCACCGCCAGCGCGACGGCGAAGGGGCAGGATTTCAGCGCCTTGAGACGGACCGTCACGGTCTTCTTGCCGCGCAGAAAGGTGAAGCGCACCGCGCCGCGCTTCAGCAGGCCCGCCGTGACGCCTTCCGCAAACTGGCGGCGGCCGTCGAGGCCATCGGCGAGCGCCTTGCCCTCGACGGTCCTGAGGATGTCGCCGGGCCGGATGCCGGCCTCGGCGGCCGGTTGTCCGGCGGCGACGGCATAGACCTGGAGGCGCTCATCGACGCCGAACGCAGCGACGGCGGCAGGCTTGATCGGGTCGGCGAAGTCGCTGAGCGACCACAGGCGGAAGCCGAAGGCCGGCACATAGTCCGCGCCGCACAGATCGGCATTGGAGGTGACGAGGCGGCCGAAGACATCGTTCAGGCGCTGTTCGTCGGTGAGAAGCGCCTTCAGCCGCGCCTGCGGGTCGCCGCCCCCGGGGCTGGCCGCCGCCGCGCTGGTGATGGTGTCGAGCGGCACAGGTTTCGGGCTGGCGCAGGCGCCGAGCGCCGCTGCCCCCAAGAGCGCAAGAATGATGCGCAAGCGCATACGCCGCCGGCCCCGAAGTCCGCTGTATCCTCCAACACTTAAGAAGCCGGAACGATCCTGTCGAGCGACAGGATTGGTTTACAGCATGGCAGGAATGACACGGTCCGGCGGGCGGTGGCCGTCGGCATAGGTCTTGATGTTGACGATGACCTTCTCGCCCATGTCCACGCGGCTTTCGAGCGTGGCGGAACCCATATGGGGCAGAAGCACCACGTTGTTCAGCTTCAGCAGCTTGGGGTTCACCGCCGGCTCGTGCTCGAAGACGTCGAGCCCGGCGCCGGCCAGTTCCCCCGCTTCCAGCATCCGGGCGAGGGCGTTCTCGTCGATCACCTCGCCGCGCGCCGTATTCACGACATAGGCGGTGGGCTTCAGCATCTTCAGCCGCCGGGCCGAGAGCAGATGATAGGTCGCGGGCGTGTGCGGGCAGTTCACCGACACGATATCGACCCGGGCCAGCATCTGGTCGAGCGATTCCCAGTAGGTCGCGGAAAGCTCGCCTTCCACCGCCTTCGGGACGGGTTTGCGGTTGTGGTAATGGATCTGCAGGCCGAACGCCTTGGCCCGGCGGGCGACGGCCTGGCCGATGCGGCCCATGCCGATGATCCCGAGCCGTTTGCCCCAGATGCGCTTGCCCAGCATCCAGGTCGGCGACCAGCCCTTGAACCCGCCGCTCATCAGCACCTGCGCGCCATCGACCACGCGGCGCGGCACGGCGAGAATGAGGGCCATGGTCATGTCGGCGGTGTCCTCGGTGAGGACGCCCGGCGTGTTGGTGACGGCGATGCCGCGCTGGCGGGCGGTTTCCACGTCGATATGGTCGACGCCCGCGCCGAAATTGGCGATCAGCTTCAATTGCGGGCCGGCCTGCACGATGGCGCGGGAATCGAGGCGGTCGGTGACGGTGGGGACCAGCACCTCGGCGGTCTTCATCGCCTCGACCAGTTCGGCCTGACTCATCGCGTGATCGTCGGCGTTGAGGCGGACATCGAACAGCTCGCGCATCCGCGTCTCGACGATGTCGGGCAGTTTGCGCGTGACGATGACGAGCGGCTTTTTCACGAGCGTGATCCCCAAGGGCCTTCCCCTGCGCATGTCCTCTAGCAAAGCGCAGGTCGGGCGGAAACCCGTGCCCCTTGGTCAACGCACCATTAACCCGGCGGGGCGCAGTGTTCCTGCCATCGCGTGATCGAGCTCGGTCCCGAAGGGACGGCCGGCGCCAGAAAGGCGGGGCGGACAGACGCGAAGGGGTGTTCGTTCAAGCGTCGAGACAGTGTTCAGGGTTCCTATTTCCATTCTTCTGGGGCTTGGCCTCGCCCTTGGCGCATTCGCGCGGGCGGAGGATGAGGCCCCCGTGCCGCTGCCCAAGCCCGATCTCGAGATCGCGGCGGCGCCGACCCGGCTCGCCGCCGTCCACAGCGAGCCTGTCACCGCCACCGACGCCGTCACGGAGCCGCTTTTCGCGCCCGAAACGCGCGGGGAAACCCGGATCGGCGACAGCGGCCTGCCTGTGCCGCGCTTCGTGTCGCTGAAATCCGGCGAGGTCTATCTGCGTGAAGGCCCCTCGCCGCAGCACAAGGTCCAATGGGTCTATGTCCGCCGGGGCCTGCCGGTGGAGGTGATCGCCGAATACGATGTCTGGCGGCGCATCCGCGACGCCGACGGCACCACGGGCTGGGTCCACAAGGGCATGCTGGACGGCCGCCGTTCGGTTGTCATGACGGCCGGCGACAACGTGCCCTTGCGCGAAGGCCCCGCCGCCGACGCCCCGGTCATCGCCTATGCCGAGGCCGGCGTCATCGCCAGCCTGAAAGCCTGCGGCGGCGAGTTCTGCGAGATCGAGGCGAAGTCGATTGACGCTTACGTTCCGCGTCAGCGCATCTGGGGCGTGTACCGGGACGAAACGGTCGAATAGGCCGCAGCACCCGCGCCGTGTTTTCCTGATCTTGCGGCTTTATGACCCTCTGCGGCGCGTGCCATCATGGCCCGGTCCGACCGCCCTGGGGATTTAGCCTGACATGCCGAAAAGCCTGAACCGCCTGATGACGGCCGCCGCAACGGCCGCGCTCCTCGTCTTTTCCGCCGCCGCCAATGACGGCTTTGCCGGCATCACCGCGACAGGCCTGGAGTTCCAGAAGACCGACCAGATCGCGATGCAGTCGGAAGACCTCTATATCGGCATGCACGAGATCCGCGTCGCCTATGTGTTCAGGAACACGGGCGCGGAAGACGTGAGCGGCACGGTCGCCTTCCCGATGCCGCCGGTGGCGGTGTCGACCTTCGTCTTCTCGCCGACCCAGATGAAGACCACCGATCTCGACGCGGAGAACCCGCTGAACTTCACCGCGACCGTCGACGGCAAGGCGGTGGCGCTGAAGACCGACCGCCGCGCCTATGCGCCCAAGCCTTATGTCGAGCCGGCCGAGCCGGACGCGCCCTATGTGCCGCCGCCCGCCAGGGAGGAATACGAGGCCCCCGGCGAGGACATCACCGATTATCTGGCGAGCCTCGGCATTCCGCTGGTCTTCGACACGGCGCAGATCATGGCGGCGCTCGACAAGCTGCCCGCCGACAAGGTGAAGGAGCTGGAGGAGAAGGGTCTCGCCGAAAAGGACACCGGCGAAAACGGCCCCGAGATGCGCTGGATCATCGGCTGGTCGATCGGCATCCGCCACTACTGGGACCAGACCTTCCCGGCCGGGGCCGAGGTGAAGATCGAACACGCCTACAAGGCGTTTCCCAATGGCGGCCTCTTCTACTGGTATGACTGGCAGAAGCCGGACGAAAACTGGGACACCGACCCCAACGGCGATGAAAAGGCGAAATACTGCATCGACGCCGCGACCGCCGAAGCGATCAAGACGGCCCTGCCCGCCGATCCGGAGGCGGGCGGCAGCCGCGGCGGCACCGCCTACAACATCGCCTATATCCTGACGACGGCGAAGACGTGGAAAGGCCCGATCGGCGATTTCAGGCTGACGCTCGACAAGGGCGACGCGAAGAACGTGCTGTCCGTGTGCCTGGACGGCGTGACCAAGGCGTCCGACACCACCTTCACGGTGGAGAAGAAGGATTTCACCCCGGATCGCGATCTGGAGATTCTGGTCATCACCGCCGACACGGCGTTCAAGGAGTAGTCCTGTGTTGTCACGTTTCCTGAAAACGACGGCGCTGGCGGCGGTTCTGGCCGGTGCGGCCCATGCCAATGATGGTTTCGGCGGCCTGACCGCCGCGGGCCTGGAGTTCCGCGATTCGCCCGTCCAGATGCTGTCGGAAGACCTCTATATCAGCCCGGAGAAGATCAAGGTCTCCTATGTCTTCCTGCATGGCGGCGACGAGGATCTGGAAGGCGAGATGATCTTCCCGCTGCCGCCGATCAATCTTGGCGCGCTGATGGAATCGGATTTCGCGCTGAGCCAGGAGGAGCTGGCGAAGGAGAATATCGTCGGCTTCACCGCCAATGTGGACGGCAAGTCCGTGCCGGTGAAGGTCGACCGCATTGCGGTGCTGGAAGACAATACCGGCGAAGAGGAGCCGCCGGCTTCGGCGAACTACGATTCGCCCGGCACCGATGTCACCGCGCTTCTGAAGAAGTACGATATTCCGCTGTCCTATGACGTCGCGGCCGTGTCGGCGGCGCTCGACAAGCTGCCGCAGGCGGCGAAGGACGAACTCTCCGCCGCCAATATCGCGACCTTCGACGACTCCGCCGGTTACCCGATGTGGTCGATCATCGAGCGCTATCACTGGACGCAGGTTTTCCCGCACGGGAAAGAGGTGAAGATCGCTCACGAATATAAGGCGGCCCCTCCCGGCGGCATCTTCATCTGGCGCGATCCGAAGAGCGAGGACGGCGAATACGCTGCCCACCTCGCCAGTCAGTACTGCATCGACGAGGGCACGCAGGCAGCGATCAAGAAAGCGCTGCGCCAGGACGAGGGCGACAAGAGCTACTGGGTCGGCTCGGCCTATTATATCGACTATGTGCTGAAGACGGCGCGCACCTGGAACGGGCCGATCAAGGATTTCAGGCTGACGCTCGACAAGGGCAAGGCCGACAGCGTCATCTCGCTCTGCATCGACGGCATCAAGAAGACGGGAGCGACGACCTTCGTGGTGGAGAAGAAGGACTTCACCCCCGATAAGGACATTTCGGTGCTGCTGATTCCCAAGGTGCCGGCGGAGTAGAAGCGAGGGGCTGTGAGCGGTTCGGGCGAATACGCTGTCGCCTTTGAGGGCGTGGCGAAGAGTTACGGCGAATTCCGTGCGGTGGAGGATCTGACCTTCGCCGTGCCGAAGGGGGCGATCTATGGCTTCCTCGGCCCCAACGGCGCGGGCAAGACGACATCGCTGAGGATGATGCTGGGCATGATCCGCCCGACCCACGGCACGATTTCGGTGCTGGGGTCGGAAAGCGCGATGGGCGTGCGCGAGCGCGTCGGTTACCTGCCCGAGGAGCGCGGCCTCTATCGCCGCATGACGCCCGTCGAGACCATCGTCTATCTCGCCCGCCTGAAAGGCATGGAGCCGAAGGCGGCCAAGACCCGCGCGCTGGAGCTGCTGGAGCGGTTCGGCCTCGCCGCGTTCGGCAACTCCAAGATCGAGGCGCTGTCGAAAGGCATGGCGCAGAAGGTGCAGATTCTCGGCACCATCGCGCACCGCCCGGATCTGGTGATCCTCGACGAGCCGTTTTCGGGTCTCGACCCGGTGAACCAGCAGGTGCTGGAGGAGCTGATCGAGGATCTGCGCGCCGAGGGGCGCACCGTGCTGTTCTCCACCCATGTCATGCAGCATGCCGAGCGTCTGTGCGACCGGCTGGTGCTGATCGCGCGCGGCAAGCTGGCTTTCGAGGGCACGTTGGATGCGGCGCGGGCGTTGATGCCGCGCGTCATCCGGCTGAAGACGACATCGGTCGCGCAGACGCTGGCCGAACTGCCGGGCGTCGTTTCGGTTTCGGACGAAGACGGCGCGCATGGGCGCTATGAGCTGAAGCTGAAGGATGGCGCGGACGGCGAGGCTTTGCTGAAAGCGTGTTTCGCGCGGGGTATCGCGCTGGAGAGTTTCGACATGAGCGAGCCGGCGCTGCACGACATCTTCGTGAGCCTGGTGGGCGATGGCGCACGCGAGGCCGATGACCGGGGAGGCAAGCCGTCATGAGCGCGCTCTCCCGCATCTTCCAGGTCGCCAAGCGCGAGTACAAACATCACGCCCGCTCCAAGGGTTTCTGGCTGACCATGGTGGCGGTGCCGGTGGTCGCGGTGCTGGCCGGCCTCATTCCGCAATGGGTGCAGGAGAACAAGCCGGCCCGCGCCTTTCTGGTCGTCGACCAGACGGGCGGGGCGATCGAGGCGGCGATCGACAAGGCGGTTTCGGACGACACCGAGAAGCGCGCGCTGTCGGCGCTGAAGGACTATGCCGCCGACAACCTGCCGCCCGAGTCGGTGCCGGCCTTGTCGCCGCTGGCGCCGTCGCGCGGCGAGCTGACCGAGGCCGACCTCGCGGCTTTCCGCGCCTGGGGCGGCATCGAGCATGCGGAGCGCGTGCTGCCGGGGCTTGCCCGTGAGGGCGCGCCGGCCTTCGTGCCGCCCGGCCCGCGCTTTATACGCGTGGCCTTGCCCGAAGGCATCGACGCCGGCGCCGATGCATCGGCCATCGGTGCGGCGTTGTCGCCCTATCTGCGGTCCGAGAAGAAGGTGCAGGAGACTGCGCCGGCCTATCTCTCGGGCGCGATCATCGTGCCGCCGGGCTATGACCTCATCAAGCCGCAGACGGCGATCCAGTACTGGTCGGTCAACATCAACGAATACGACCTGCAGACTCTGGTGGAGAAGGCGCTGACGCGCACCGCGCAGGAGGCGATGTATCGCGAGCAGGGCATGAGCGAGGAGGCGGTGAACACCATCGCCGCGCGCCGCGTCGGCCTGCAGGGCTTCAGCCCCGACAAGGTGGATTCGGGCGGTCAGGTGGAGATGAAGGACCGCCTGCTCAACATCGTGCCGCTCGGCCTCGCGCTGCTCCTGTGGATGTCGATCTTCACGGTCGCCAACCTGCTGCTGCTCGGCGTGATCGAGGAGCGCTCGAACAAGCTGATCGAGGTTCTGCTCTCGTCCGTTTCGGCGGAGGAGTTCATGGCCGGAAAGCTGCTTGGCATCGCCGGGATCGGCCTCACGATCCTGCTGGCGTGGATCGTGGTCGGCCTGCTGATCCTGGTGAACGGCTCCGGCCCTTCCGTCCAGTTCGCCTATGACGCGATCAATCTGATCCTGTCGGGGCCGTATATCCCGGCTTTCGCGTTCTATTTCGTGGTCGGGTACCTGACCATCGCCTCGGTATTCCTGGGGCTGGGAAGCGTCTGCAACTCGCAGCAGGAGGCGCAGTCGCTGCTGACCCCGCTGGTCTTCCTGCTGATGCTGCCCTTCTTCCTCATCATGCCGATGATGGAAGATCCGAACGGGCCGATCGCCACGACCGTCGGGTGGATTCCGCTCTACACCCCCTTCGTGATGATGGTGCGCCTGTCGACCAACCCCTCCTGGGGCGAGGTGGTGATGTCGGGCGCGGTGACGCTGGTTTTCTCGTTGCTGGTGCTGTGGGCGATGGCCCGGCTGTTCCGGAATGCAGTGCTCCGCACTGGCCAGCCGCCCCGGCTGGTCGAGGTCTGGCGCATGATTACCCGGCGTGAAGCCTGATTTGGCTCCCCGCCGTTCCGGATTGCTTGCGAGCGACCCCGTCGGCTGCTACCTGAGAACCCTTGAAATTTCGGGGTTAAACCCCCGATCTGCGGAAAGAACGCGATGTCTGGGAGCGGGTTGGCGGTGGACGTGATCAAGCGGGCGAAGAGCTTCGATTTCCACAGCCTGATCGACTGCGCCAAGGGCAAGCTTTTTGGCCCCGGCAATGCGCAATTGCCGATGCCGCCGATGCTGATGTTCGACCGCATCACGCATATTTCGGACGAGGGCGGCGCGCACGGCAAAGGCCAGATCGTGGCCGAGCTGGATGTGAAGCCGGACCTCTGGTTCTTCAAATGCCATTTCGAGGGCGATCCGGTGATGCCGGGCTGCCTGGGTCTCGATGCGCTGTGGCAGATGTGCGGCTTTTTCCTCGGCTGGATGGGCGCGCCGGGCCGCGGCCGCGCCATCGGCGTGGGCGAAGTGAAGTTCTCCGACATGGTCCTGCCGGACTCCAAGCTGGTGACCTATATCGTCGATCTGAAGCGCGTGATCCTGAGGAAGCTGGTTCTGGGCGTGGGCGATGGCCGCGTCGAGGTGGACGGCAAGACGGCATTTGAAGTGAAAGACCTGAAAGTGGGTCTCTTCACGACGGGCGGGCCGGCGGCCGTTCCGGCCTGAGCCGGAGCGCCCTCCGTTCCTCGCCGGACAGCGATACCGGGGAGGACAGCATGACGCTTGGAGCGACGGTTACCTTCATTCAGACGCGCGACGGCGGGAAGGCGTTGGCCTTCTATCGCGACGTCCTGGGGCTTGAACATGCCGGTTTCGACGGGTTCGCCCATGTCTTCAAGCTGGGCGGCGCCGTGCTGCGTGTGACCGAACTGCCCGACTGGACGCCAGGCCCGCATCCGGCCCTAGGCTGGAACGTCGCCAGCATGACCGGGGCGATCGCGGCGCTGAAGGCCAGGGGCGTCGCGTTCCTGATCTATCCCGGCATGGGGATGGAGGCGGACGGGTTCTGGACAGCGCCGGGCGGGGCCGCCAAGGTTGCCTGGTTCAACGATCCCGACGGCAACCTGCTGAGCCTGACGGAAGCTGGATGAGAGCCGCGCCGCCTTCCCTCAAGGGGCTTGGCGCACTAGAACGGCGCGGCAGAAACTGACCTAGCTAAGAGGACACATGAGACGCGTCGCCGTCACCGGCCTGGGTATCGTCTCCTCGCTCGGCAACAACGCCCAGGAAGTCGTCGCCTCGCTGCGCGAAGCGCGTTCGGGCATCGTCAGAGCCGAGGATTACGCCGCGCACGGCTTCCGCAGCCAGGTACACGGGAGCCTTAAGATCGATCTGGACGAGGCGGTGGACCGCCGCGCCCGGCGCTTCATGGGCGACGGCGCGGCCTATGCCTGGATCGCCATGAGCCAGGCGATCCAGGACGCAGGCCTGACGCCTGATCTCGTTTCCAACGAACGCACCGGCCTCATCGCCGGATCGGGCGGCCCCTCGACCAAGGCGATCGTCGCCGCCGCCGACGTGACGCGCGAGCCGGGCAAAGGCCCCAAGCGCGTCGGTCCGTTCGCGGTGCCCAAGGCGATGTCGTCGACGGTGTCGGCGAATCTTTCGACATGGTTCAAGACCAAGGGCGTCAATTACTCGATCTCGTCGGCCTGCTCGACCTCGGCCAACTGCATCGGCAACGCGGCCGAGATGATCCAGTGGGGCAAGCAGGACATCATGTTCGCCGGCGGCGGCGAGGAGCTGGACTGGACGCTGTCCGTCCTCTTCGACGCGATGGGCGCGATGTCGTCGAAATATAACGACACGCCGGAGCGTGCGAGCCGCGCCTATGACGTCAACCGCGACGGCTTCGTGATTTCCGGCGGCGGCGGCATCGTCGTGCTGGAGGAACTGGAGCACGCCAAGGCGCGCGGCGCGAAGATCTATGCCGAGCTGACCGGCTATGGCGCCACCGCCGACGGCGCCGACATGGTCGCCCCGTCAGGCGAAGGCGCGGTGCGCTGCATGAAGATGGCGTTGCAGGGCATCAAGGAAAAAGTCGACTACATCAATCCACACGCGACCTCGACGCCGGTGGGCGACATTCCCGAGATCGAGGCGATCCGCGCCGTGTTCGGCGACGACATGCCGCCGATCTCGGCGACCAAGTCGCTGTCCGGCCACAGCCAGGGCGCGGCGGGCGTGCATGAAGCGATCTACACGCTGCTGATGATGCAGTCGGGCTTCATCTGCGAGAGCGCGAATATCGAAGAGATCGATCCCGCCGTCGCGAGCGCGAATATCGTGCGTTCGCGCATCGACGGCGCGAAGATCAATACCGCCATGTCGAACTCGTTCGGGTTCGGCGGCACCAACGCATCGCTGGTCTTCCAGCGTCATCAGGGCTGAGGGGCCGCTTATGGCGATTTCGGGATTGATGGAAGGCAAGCGCGGGCTCGTGATGGGCGTCGCGAATGATCATTCCATCGCATGGGGCATCGCGCAGGCTTGCGCGGCGCAGGGGGCTGAGCTGGCCTTCACCTATCAGGGCGAGGCCTATGGCAAGCGCGTGAAGCCGCTGGCCGCGACGCTGGGCGCAAGGCTGGTGTTGCCGGCGGACGTGGAAGACGAGCAGAGCATGGAAAGCCTGTTCGGCACGCTGGAGCGCGAATGGGGCGGCCTGGATTTCGTCGTCCACTGCATCGCCTTCGCCGACAAGGCGGAGATGAAGGGCCGCTACATCGAGACGAGCCGCAAGAACTTCAATCGCGCGCTCGATATCTCCTGCTACTCGTTCACCGACGTCGCGCGCCGCGCCGCGCCGCTGATGAAGCAGGGCGGTTCGCTGATCACGCTGTCCTATATGGGCGCGATCCGCGTGATCCCGAACTACAACGTCATGGGCATCGCCAAGGCGGCGCTGGAGGCGAGCGTGCGTTATCTCGCCGCCGATCTCGGCCCTGACGGCATTCGCGTGAACTGCATCTCGGCCGGCCCCATGCGGACGCTGGCCGGTTCGGCCATCGGCGATGCGCGCCTCATGTTCCGCTGGAACAAGATGAACGCGCCGATGCAGCGCAATATCGAGCTGGAGCATGTCGGCAATGCCGGTCTCTATCTGCTCAGCGATCTGTCCGGCGGTGTCACCGGCGAAATCCATTATGTCGACAGCGGCTACAACATTGTCGGCATGCCCTCGACCGCGAGCCTGAAATCCATGGGCCTGCCCGACGAAAACGATGTGAAGGCCCGCGCCGCCGAATGACCTACACGCTGTACGGTGATGCCGATTCCGGTTCCTTCACGCCGGAGGCGCTGTTTGCGCTGCTGGACGCGCCCTATGAACTGAAGGGCGTGGATCTGGAGAAGTTCGAGCAGACGGAAGACCCCTACAAGGCGGTCAACCCGATGGGCAAGGTGCCGGCGCTGCTGCTGGCCGACGGCACGGTGGTGACGGAATCGGCGGCGGTGCTGCTGACCATCGACGAGCAGCATCGCGGCGCGAAGCTGCTGCCCGATATCGGGACGCCGGAGCGCGCCTGGGCGCTGCGCTGGCTGATGTTCATCTCCAACAACATCTACGAGGCGATCGGGCGGATCGATTTTCCCGGCCGCTACACCTCGAACTATTACGACCGTGACGCGGTGGCCGCGTCGGCCAAGTCGGAGATCCGCTGGTACTGGATCTTGTTCGAGCGCGAACTGGCGCGGCGCAATCTGAACGGGCCGTTCGCGTTCGGCGGGACAATCTCGGCGCTGGATGTCTATGTCGCGAATATCGCCGGGTGGGAGAACCCGATCGAGTGGCGCGCCCCGAACGCGCCGCGCATCGAGGCGCTGCGCCAGGCGGTGAAGGCGCATCCGAAAATCGCGCCGGTCTGGGCGCGGCACTTCAAGGACTGAAGCGAAATAGGGCGGCCATGGGCCGCCCTTTCCACAATGAAGATCGCCGGGCGCCTATTGCGGCGCTAGATCCGGTTTGCCCTGGCGTGTGCGCCCAAGTGATAGGCGCTCGGTTTGGGCATGCGTTTGAAGGTCGCCCGATCGACATCCACCATGCCGAAACGCTGGCCGTAGCCGGCTGTCCACTCGAAATTGTCGAGCATCGACCACTGGATGAAGCTGCGTACGTCGATGCCTTCATCGAGGCAGGCGCGAACCTCGTCGAGCGCCGCGTCGATGAAGGCGACACGGCGCGTGTCGTCATCGGTCGCGATGCCGCTTTCGGTGACGTAGATGGGTCTGGAGGTGGAGGCCGCGGCGAGGCGGATCGTCGCGCCAAGGGCCTGAGGGCGGTACTCGTAGCCGGACGCGGTGCGCTCGGCGTCCTCGGGGATCGGCAGCGCGCCTTTGTCGCCGACGCGGAAGCGCGTGTAGGTCTGCACGCCGAGAAAATCGCAATTGTCGGCCTCGGCCAGCCAGTTGCCGTAGAGCGCCTGCTGCACGGCGGCGGCGAGATTGTTCTCTCCGACGCCCTCGACCTGCTGCATCGTAAGAAGAAGGCCGAGCGTAATCGAGCTGCGCTCCGCACGGATCGCCTGCATCGCGGCTTTGTGGGCGGCGTAGAGTCCGGCATTGATGCGGTCGGGATCGGAAAAGAGAACGGACGAAAAAATGTCGGAGCCGCTGGCCTTCGCCGCGGCGGCCAGCATCGCCGCGATGGTTTCGGCTCCCCGCCCGCGCCGCATGATGCGCACCAGAAGCGCGATGTTCGCCTCGTTGAACGTCGCGGCATAGGGGATGAGATCGCCGAGAGCTGCGGTCACCCTGCCGGCGAAGCGGGCGAAAATCTCCGCGCCGTCGGCGGCTTCAAACCCGCCGCGCGCGGCATACCAGCGCGGCACGGTGAAGTGATTGTAGCTGACCATCGGCTGGAGGCCGTGCGCGTGGCAGGTTTCCAGCATGCGCCGGTAGTGGCCGAGTGCGGCGTTCGAGAAGAAGCCCGGCTCCGGCTCGATGCGCGCCCATTCAATGCCGAAGCGATAGCAGTTGAAGCCGAGCGAGGCCGCGAGGGCGATGTCCTCCCCGTAGTGGTGATAGGCATCGCAGGCGTCGTGCGCCGGTTCGGCGTAGGCGCTGGGCGTCATATGCTCCAGCAGCCAGCTGTCGGAATTGGTGTTGCCGCCTTCGCTCTGATGCGCCGAGATGGCGGTGCCCCAGAGGAAGCCATCGGGTGCCGTGCGGCCTGTCATGCGCATCTCCTCGCCATGTCTTCTGCAAAACCTCGCGCGCGCAGGCGCAAAAGAAAAGGGCGGCCTGCTGGCCGCCCTTTCCCGCCCCCTAAGGAGAGAAGTGCTCAGGCTTCGGCCGGAGCCTCGGCCGCGCCTTCTTCTTCCTTGATCTCAACGCCGGTCGCCTGATCGACGATCTTCATCGACAGGCGCACCTTGCCGCGATCGTCGACGCCGAGCAGCTTCACGAAGACCTTGTCGCCTTCATTGACCACTTCGTTGACCTTGGCGACGCGCTTCTTCGACAGCTGCGAGATGTGGACGAGGCCGTCCTTCGCGCCGAAGAAGTTCACGAAGGCGCCGAAGTCCATGACCTTAACGACCTTGCCTTCGTAGATCTCGCCGACTTCCGGCTCGGACACGATGCCCTTGATCCACTTCTGCGCGGCCTTGATGGAGTCCGCGTTGGGCGAGGCGATCTTGATCGTGCCGTCATCCTCGATGTCGATCTTGGCGCCGGTCTTCTCCACGATCTCGCGGATGACCTTGCCGCCCGAACCGATCACTTCGCGGATCTTGTCGGTGGGGATCTTCATCGTCTCGATGCGCGGGGCATTCGGGCCGACTTCCGAGCGGCCGGCGTCGAGCGCCTTGGCCATCTCGCCGAGGATGTGCGCGCGGCCGCCATGCGCCTGGTTCAGCGCGACCTTCATGATCTCCTCGGTGATGCCGGTGATCTTGATGTCCATCTGAAGCGAGGTGATGCCTTCCGACGTACCGGCGACCTTGAAGTCCATGTCGCCGAGATGGTCTTCGTCACCCAGGATGTCGGAGAGGACGGCGAAGCGGTCGCCTTCCTTGATGAGGCCCATCGCGATGCCGGCGATGGGGCGCTTCAGCGGAACGCCGGCGTCCATCATGGCGAGCGAGGCGCCGCAGACCGAAGCCATCGACGACGAACCGTTGGACTCGGTGATCTCCGAGACAACGCGGATCGTGTAGGGGAAGGCTTCCTTCGACGGCAGGATCGGGTGAACCGCGCGCCAGGCGAGCTTGCCGTGGCCGATTTCGCGGCGGCCCGCGCCGCCCATGCGGCCCGTCTCACCGACCGAGTACGGAGGGAAGTTGTAGTGCAGCATGAAGCGCTCGTCGTAACGGCCTTCGAGCGCGTCGATCATCTGCTCGTCGTCGCCCGTGCCGAGCGTCGTGACCACGAGGGCCTGCGTCTCGCCGCGGGTGAAGAGGGCCGAGCCGTGCGTGCGCGGCAGGACCGACACCTGCGCCAGGATCGGGCGGACGGCGTCGAGCGCGCGGCCGTCGATGCGGTGGCCGTCGATCGTCGCGTTGCGGACGATGTTCTGTTCCGCAGCCTTGAAGATCTTGGAGAGGACGGCGGGGCTGTACTTGCCCTCTTCCTCGCCGCCGAGTTCGGCGACGACCTTGGCCTTGGCGGCGCCGACGGCGGCCTGGCGGTCGGACTTCTTGCGGATCTGGTAGGCGGCGCGGAGGTCGGCGTCGACGAGGCCGATCACCTTGGCGAGCAGCGCCGACTTGTCTTCAACGACATGGTCGCGCGGCGGCTTGGCGGCGGCTTCGGCGAGCGAGATGATCGCATCGATCACCGGCTGCATCGAGCGGTGGCCGAACATCACGGCCGAGAGCATCTCGTCTTCGGAAAGCTCCTGGGCTTCCGATTCCACCATCAGCACGGCGTCGGTGGTGCCGGCGACGACGAGGTCGAGCTTGGAGGTCTTCACCTGCTCCATGAGCGGGTTGAGGACGAGCTGGCCATCGACGAGGCCGACGCGGGCGGCGCCGATCGGGCCCATGAAGGGAACGCCGGAGATGGTGAGCGCGGCCGAAGCGGCGACGAGGGCGACGATGTCGGGATCGTTCTCAAGGTCGTGGCTGAGGACGGTGCAGATGACCTGCGTTTCGTTCTGGTAGCCTTCCACGAAGAGCGGGCGGATCGGGCGGTCGATGAGACGCGAGACGAGGGTTTCCTTCTCGGTCGGACGGCCTTCGCGCTTGAAAAAGCCGCCGGGAATCTTGCCGGCGGCGTAGGTGCGCTCCTGATAGTGGACGGTCAGCGGGAAGAAGTCGAAGCCGGGCTTCGGCTGGCGGTCGGAGACGACGGTGGCCAGAACGCTGGTCTCGCCATAGGTGGCGAGGACGGCGCCGTCGGCCTGGCGCGCGATGCGGCCGGTTTCCAGGGTCAGCTTGCGGCCGCCCCACGTGACTTCGCGCTTGTGGATATCGAACATGGATTTCTTCTTTCGTGTCAGCAGCGCCGGCCCTGCCGGACGCTCATACGGGTCGCGTGCGCGATTGCGGATAAACGAAACGCCCGGGCGCACACGGCCGGGCGTTTCGCGTCGTCTAAGTCGGATACGGCCGTGGCCGGATCAGCGGCGCAGGCCCAGCTTGGCGATGAGGGCCGCGTAGCGGTCCTTGTCCTTCGCCTTCAGGTAGTCGAGCAGGCTGCGACGGCGCGACACCATCTTGATGAGGCCGCGGCGGGAATGGTTGTCCTTGGCGTGCGCCTTGAAGTGGTCCTGCAGGGCGGTGATGCGCTCCGAGAGGATCGCGACCTGCACTTCCGGCGAACCGGTATCGCCCTGCTTGGGGGCGTTGTCCTTGATGACTTCAGCTTTACGCGCTGCGGTAATCGACATCGGGATCTCCTTAACGTCTAAAGGTTGAACACGCGCAGCGGGTGGAAAGCGCCGAGTTTCAGCTCGGCCATCGCCACTGGCTTTCCCGACGAAGACTTCAGCAGGACCACCGGCGGTTCATCGCCGGCATCCTCAAGAAGCGCTTCGGCTGTCGAAAAAGCCGTTCCGCGCACCGGAGCAGCCTGACCCGACCGGATCTTGCTTGCGTCCGCCTCGCCTATGGCCAGTGCCGGGATGTCGTCCAGCGCGGTCTCGACGGGGTGCAGGTGCAAATTTGCGGCGTCGCTATACGTCAAATCCGACAACGCCGCTAGGGAAATCGCCCGGTTTTCCGTGAAGCTGCCGACACTTAACCGGCGCAGCTCGGTGACGTGGGCGTAGGTGCCAAGGTTAAGGGCGATATCGCGCACGAAGGCACGGACATAGACGCCCTTTCCGCAGGTCATTTCGAAAACGGTTTCATTCGTGGGGCGCGTCTCCACGATCTCCAGGCGGCGGATATAGGCCGGACGGGATTTGAGTTCGACCTCCTGGCCCTCACGCGCCAGATCGTAGGCGCGCTCGCCATCGACCTTCACGGCGGAGAAAGCGGGCGGGGTCTGTTGGGTCCAGCCGAGGAATTTGGGCAGTTCACGCAACACCGCGTCTGGCGCGGGGACCAGATCGACCGTCTTGGTGACGGCGCCTTCGGCGTCGTCCGTGGTAGTGGCGACGCCCCATTTGGCGGTGAAGCGATAGACCTTCTCGGCGTCCATCGCATAGGGCACGGTCTTGGTCGCCTCGCCGAACGCGATGGCGAGGATTCCGGTCGCCATGGGGTCGAGCGTACCGGCATGACCGGCCTTCTGCGCGTTGAAGAGGCGCTTGGCGCGGGTGACGCAGTCGGTCGAGGTGAGGCCGGAGGGTTTATCGAGGATCAGCCAGCCGTCGATCTTCTCGCCCTTGGGCTTGCGGCCCATCAGCCCTCTTCCCCGTCTTCGCCGGCATCGCCTGCCTTCAGGTCGCGCGCGACGGCGTGGCTGCGGAGCAGGGCGTCGATATGACTGCCTTCGTCGAACGAGCGGTCGATCTCGAAGCGCAGCTGCGGAACGATGCGCAGATGGTTCAGCGCGTGGCCGAGCTCGCCGCGCACATAGGCCTTGGCGTTGTTGAGCGCCGCGACGATCTCAAGCTCGTTCTCGGCGGCGAGCGGCTTCACGAAGAGCGTGACGACCGAAAGGTCCGGCGAGATGCGCACGCCCGTCACCGAGATCGACTGATCCACCAGCAGCGGATCGCGCCAGTGCGCGCGCGTCAGGATCTCGTGCGTGGTGCGACGGATTTCCTCGCCCACACGCAGCTGGCGCTGCGTGGGACCGGTATTGGCGTTTCTCTTGCGGGGCAAAGGGCCTATGCCGCGCGGACTAGAGCGTCCGCGCGACCTCCTCGATGTCGAAGCACTCGATCGTGTCGCCCTCGCGGATGTCCTGGTAGTTCTCGAACGCCATGCCGCATTCGTAGCCCTGCTGGACTTCGCGCACTTCGTCCTTGAAGCGCTTGAGGGTGGAGAGCTTGCCTTCGTGGATGACCACGCGGTCGCGGATGAGGCGGACGCGCGCGCCACGGCGCACATTGCCTTCGACGACCTTGCAGCCTGCGACCTTGCCGAACTTCGTGATGTTGAAGACCTGGAGGATCGTGGCGTTGCCGAGGAAGTTCTCGCGGATCACCGGCGAGAGCAGGCCGCCCATGGCCGCCTTCACGTCGTCGATGATGTTGTAGATGATCGAGTAGTAGCGGATGTCGACGCCGTCGCGCTTGGCGCGCTCGCGCCCTTCGGCATGGGCGCGCACATTGAACGCGATGATGACCGCGCCCGAGGCGTGGGCGAGGATGACGTCGGATTCGGTGACGCCGCCGACGCCCGACTGCAGCACCTGCACGCCGACTTCGTCGGTCGCGAGGCCGCGCAGGGCCTGGGCGATCGCTTCGACCGAACCCTGCACGTCCGCCTTGATGACGACGGGAAGGATCTTCTTCTCGCCGGCCTGACGGTCTTTCAGCAGGTCTTCCATCGTCGCGCGGCCCGACGTGGTGCGGGCCTCGCGGCGCTTGCGCGTGCGGAAGTCCGCGATCTCGCGGGCGCGAGCGTCGCTTTCCACGACCACCAGTTCGTCGCCGGCTTCCGGCGTGCCCTGCAGACCCAGAACCTCGACGGGTTCGGACGGGCCGGCGGACGGAACGGTCTTGCCCTGATCGTTGACGAGGGCGCGCACGCGGCCCCATTCGCCGCCGGCGACGACGATGTCGCCGACCTTGATCGTGCCGCGCTGGACGAGGACGGTCGCGACCGGACCGCGGCCCTTGTCGAGCTTGGCTTCGACGATGGCGCCTTCGGCCGGACGATCCGGATTGGCCTGCAGTTCGAGCAGTTCGGACTGGAGGAGGATCGCCTCTTCCAGCTTGTCGAGGCCCAGCTTCTTGAGCGCCGACACTTCGACGGCCTGAACTTCGCCGCCCATGTCTTCCACCACGATCTCGTAGCGAAGCAGCTCCTGCTTCACGCGGTTCGGGTTGGAGTCGGGTTTGTCGATCTTGTTGATCGCGACGATGATGGGAACGCCCGCAGCCTTGGCGTGGGCGATCGCTTCTTCCGTCTGCGGCATGACGCCGTCATCGGCCGCGACGACCAGAATGACGATGTCGGTGACCTTGGCGCCGCGGGCGCGCATCGCGGTGAACGCGGCGTGGCCGGGCGTGTCGAGGAAGGTGATCTTGGCGCCCGAAGGCGCGACGATCTGGTAGGCGCCGATATGCTGCGTGATGCCGCCGGCTTCGCCAGCGACCACGTTGGTGGAGCGCAGCGCGTCGAGCAGCGAGGTCTTGCCGTGGTCGACGTGACCCATGATGGTCACGACCGGCGCGCGCGGCTGCAGGTGCTCGGCCGCATCGGCCTCGCCCTTCAGGCCTTCAAGAACGTCGCTTTCCGCGACGCGCTTCACGACGTGGCCGTATTCCTCGGCGATGATCTGGGCGGTGTCGGCGTCGATCGAGGTGTTGATCGTCGCCATGACGCCGTTCTTCATCAGCACCTTGATGACGTCGACGGCGCGGCGGGCCATGCGGTTGGCCAGCTCCTGCACCGAGATCGCTTCGGGGATGATGATGTCGCGCGGCGCGACGGCGGCCTGGTCGCCACCGCGCTGCATGCCCTGATGGGCGCGGCGCTGGCCCTGACGGCGCATCGCGGCGAGCGAGCGTTGACGTTCTTCCACATCGCCGCCGGCGACGGCGGTGACGGTGAGGCGGCCATCGCGGCGCTTCGCATCGGTCTTGCCGGGGCCGCGCGGGGCGGCGGGCGGAGCGCGGAAGGGCTGAGCCGGGCCGCCGGGGCGGCGCATGCCGGTCATCGCGGAGGCGCGCTTCTTTTCGCTTTCGCTTTCAAAGACGTTCGGGCGCTGGACCGGCTGGATCGGCGTGCCGGGCACCGGGCGGGCCGGCGCGGCGGGAGCCGCAGCAGCAGGACGCGCAGGTTCGGGTTCGGCGCGGCGGGCGCTGTCGGCATCGGCGCGGCGGCGGACCTCGTCGTCGGCGGCCTTGCGGGCGTCTTCCTCGGCCTTGCGCTTGGCGGCGGCCTCGGCCTCGGCGGCGAGACGGGCCTCTTCGGCGGCGCGGCGGCGCGCGGTTTCCTCGGCGCGCGCGCGGGCTTCGGCCTCGGCGATCTGCGCATTGCCCAGCGCCTTGGCGCGGGCGATCTTCTCTTCCTCGGTGAGGGTGCGCAGCACCATGCCCGAGCGCTGCGCCGAGGGCGGCAGCGGCTTGGACGGCTGGGCGGGCGCGGCAGGCTTCACCGGCTCGGGGGCCGGTTGGGCAGCGGCCGGCGCAGGCGCGACGCCCCCGCGCGGCGGCACGGTGACGGTCCGCTTCTTTTCCACCACCACCGCCTTGGTGCGGCCATGGCTGAAGCTCTGCTTGACGGTGCCCGTCTCCGTGGTGACGGCCGGCCGCTTCACGCCCAAAGGCGCGCGCGGCGGCTGTGCGCCCGTGCTCAAGGTCTTTCCCGTCTGATCCGTCTTATCCGTCATCAACTGCCTGAAATTCGTTCCTAGTACTCAGTCACCTGCCCGGCCCAGGCCGCGGGCATCATCGCCCGGAACCCAGCCGTCCGCCCGGCCTCCTGAAGAAAGCGTGCGTGGAGCGTGCCGGCGCCTGCCGACAGGAGGCAGGCGTGTATCACATTCGCGTCGCCCAAGGCCATGCTCAATTCCGAAGAGGAAAAGAGCCCGCAGACCGGGGCCTCCAGCTCCATCGCCTTGGCTTTCGCCAGGATCGACCGGCGCCCGTCGGCGGCCCCGTCCGAGGCCTCGAGCAGGGCGGCGATGCGCGCCCGGCCCATTTCATGGGCGTCCATCGTCTCCTTCACGCGCTCGAAGCCCGTGACGATCAGCCCGGATTTCCGCGCCAGACCGAGAAGTCCGAGGGTCCGCTTCACCAGCAGCCCCTCCACCAGATGGCTGAAGCTGTCGGCCGGACGGATATGGGTTTCCAGGGCCTTGGCGAAAAGCCCCTTGCCGATCGCCCGGTCGATCGCCGAGCGCTCGGCCTTCACCCAGGCGCCCCGGCCGGGCAGGTCGTTCCCGAGATCGGGCACGACCTCGCCGTCCGGTCCGGCGACGAAACGGATCAGCTCCTCCTTGGGCAAGGTCTTGCCCGTGGAGATGCAGCGGCGTTCGGAGCCTTCTCCCCTGGCGTCGTGGTCGCCGCCGCGGATCCGGTCGCGCCGTTCGCGGGCGGCTTTACGACTCATGGGTTCAGGCCTCGGCCTCCGCTTCGATCTCGCCGTCTTCTTCTTCCGGCGCGGCTTCCACCCAGCCGGCCATCACGCGGGCCTGCATGACCAGCTGCTCGGCCTCGTCCTTCGAGATGCCGAGATCTTCCAGGATGCCCTTCACGTGGAAGCGCTCGCCCTTCTTGCTGTCGTCATAGCCGGTGAGGTCGTCGGCCGAGCAGCCGGCGACGTCTTCGATCGACTTCACGTCGTTCTCGCCGAACGCCGCCATCATCTGCGGCGTCACGCCGGGGATCTCGCCGACCTCGTCCAGCACGCCGAGTTCGCGGCGCCGGGCGTCGGCCTCGCGGTTCGCGGCTTCGATCACGTCGAGCGCGCGGCGCTGCAGTTCGGCGCCGGTCTCTTCGTCGATGCCGTCGATGGACGACAATTCGTGCGGCTCGACATAGGCGAGCTCTTCGAGGTTCGCGAAGCCTTCGGCCGCCAGAAGCTGGGCCAGCGTCTCATCGACATCCAGCGCGGTCATGAAGATTTCGGTGCGGGCCTGGAATTCCTTCTGGCGGCGCTCCGATTCCTCGGCCTCGGTCATGATCTTGATGTCCCAGCCCGTGAGCTGCGAGGCGAGGCGCACATTCTGGCCACGGCGGCCGATGGCGAGCGAGAGCTGCTCTTCCGGCACCACCACGTCGATGCGGCCGGCGTCTTCATCGAGCACGACCTTGGAGACTTCGGCGGGCTGAAGCGCGTTGACGATGAACGTCGCGGCGTCGGCCGACCAGGGAATGATGTCGATCTTCTCGCCCTGCAGTTCCTGCACGACGGCCTGCACGCGGCTGCCGCGCATGCCGACGCAGGCGCCGACGGGGTCGATGGACGAGTCCTTGCTGATCACCGCGATCTTCGCGCGGCTGCCCGGATCGCGGGCGACCGCCTTGATCTCGATGATGCCGTCATAGATTTCCGGCACTTCCTGCGCGAACAGCTTGGACATGAACTGGGGATGCGTGCGGCTGAGGAACAGCTGCGGCCCGCGCGTCTCGCGGCGCACGTCATAGAGATAGGCGCGGATGCGGTCGTTCGGGCGGAAGGCCTCGCGCGGCAGGCCTTCGTCGCGGCGGACGATGGCTTCGGCGCGGCCGAGATCGACGATCACGTTGCCGTATTCCACGCGCTTCACGATGCCGTGGATGATCTCGCCGATGCGGTCCTTGAACTCCTCGAACTGACGTTCGCGCTGGGCGTCACGCACTTTCTGCATGATGACCTGCTTGCCGGTCTGCGCGGCGATGCGGCCGAAATCGAACGGCGGCAGCGGATCGAGGATGGTGTCGCCGGCCTGGGCGGCCGGGTTGCGGCGCTGGGCGGCCTCGACGGAGATCTCGGTCGCGTCGTTCTCGACCTTGTCGACGACCAGCAGCACGCGGTGCAGGCGGGTCTCGCCGGTCTTGGGGTCCAGCTCGGCGCGGATTTCGCTCGACGTGCCGTAGCGCGAGCGCGCGGCCTTCGCCATCGCGTCTTCCATCGCCGCGATGACGATTTCCTTCTCGATCAGGGCTTCGCGCGCGACCGCGTCGGCGATCTGCAGAAGCTCAAGACGGTTGGCGCTGACGGCCATGGCAGGTTTCCTCTCTTAGTGGCGCACGCCGCGCGCTTCTTGCGCTTCGGCGATCAGGCGATCAGTGAGGACGAGCTTCGCCTCGCTGATCGCGGTGAAGGGAATGGTGAGCGTTTCGTCGGCGCTGATCGCCAGCGTGACGGTGGTGTCGTTGGCCGACGCGATGTCGACCTGATAGCGGCGGCGGCCCTTGGCGTCGGGCGACATCAGCTCGATCTTCGCCTTGTGGCCGGCGAAGCGCGCGAAATCCTTCGGCCGCGTCAGCGGGCGGTCGATGCCGGGCGAGGAAACTTCGAGGTCGTAGTCTTCGACGATCGGGTCTTTCTCATCGAGCATCGCCGAAATGGCGCGCGAGAGTTCGGCGCAATCGTCGACATTCATCGTGCCGTCGGGACGCTCGGCCATGATCTGGAGAATCTTGTGCGCCGAGCCGGTGAAGCGGAGGCGCACGAGTTCAAACCCCATCGTGGTGACGATCGGGGCGATCAGTTCGTGCAGCGTCTCCGCTGAAGCCATGCGTCTCGTCTCCGCCGGACAACAAAAAAGGCGGCCCGTTGGGGCCACCTGCTTCTGATCTTTCGATCAGCAGACCGGTTTGTTAGACGGCTATATGCGCCGAAACCCGCAAGCGTTCAAGCCCCCGGCCCTGTTACGTCCTGTGGAACTCCAGATAGGCGGGGGTGCGCCCCGCCACCAGCGCCTTGGCCTCATAGCGCGTGCCGGGCCAGTCGGCGGGGCGGATGCGCCAGTCTTCGGGTTTGCGGGCCTGCCAGATGAAGGTTTCGCCGTGCGCGCGGTTGAAGGCGGCGATTTCGACCAGCGTCCAGCGAATATAGTCGGGAATGTCGCTCGCCACGCGGAAAACCGCGCCGGATTTCAGTGTGCGGGCGAGCTGGGCGAGGTTCTTCTGGCTGACGAAGCGGCGCTTGTTGTGCCGCAGCTTATGCCAGGGGTCCGGGAACAGGAGCCAGGCCTTGTCCAGGCTGGCGCCGGGCAGGGCATCGAGCACGTCGCGGGCATCGCCGTGATGGATGGCGACATTGGGGAGGTCTTTCACCAAAGCGGCCAGCTTGGCGACGCCGTTGAGGAAGGGTTCTGCGCCGATGAAACCTGTGTCGGGGTGGGCGGCGGCCTGTGCCGCCAGATGCTCGCCGCCGCCGAAGCCGATCTCCAGGCCAAGTTTCGGCAGGCCGGGAAACAGGGTCGCCGGTGCGGGCAGCTTTGTGATGTCGAGCGCCAACGCGGGCAGGACGGTCTCGAACGCTTCGCGCTGGGCGGCCTTGAGCGGGCGGCCCTGACGGCGGCCATAGATGAGGCGGCGCTTTTCGGGGGGGTCGTCAGTCATGGTGGCGCGTTCCACCCAATACCTCATGGCCGCCCTTGAGGCGGCCATCCAGCCCGGCGGTTGGCGAAGCGCTGGATGGCCGGGTCAGGCCCGGCCATGAGGAAAGTAAGAGAGCGGTCTTCAGAACGCGCCTTTCAGCGCGTCCACGAGGTCGGTCTTTTCCCACGAGAAGCCGCCATCGGCCTGCGACTCGCGGCCGAAATGGCCATACGCGGCGGTGCGGGCATAGATCGGGCGGTTGAGCTTGAGGTGCTCGCGGATCGCGCGGGGGCTGGCGCCGCCGACGAGTTCGGGCAGGATCTTTTCCAGCTTCGCGGGGTCGACGTTTCCGGTGTCGTGCAGATCGACATAGAAGCTGAGCGGCTTCGACACGCCGATCGCATAGCCGATCTGGATGGTGCACTTGGCCGAGAGGCCAGCGGCGACCACGTTCTTCGCCAGATAGCGCGCGATATAGGCGGCCGAGCGGTCGACCTTGGTCGGGTCTTTGCCCGAGAACGCGCCGCCGCCGTGCGGGGCCGCGCCGCCATAGGTGTCGACGATGATCTTGCGGCCGGTCAGGCCGGTGTCGCCGTCCGGGCCGCCGATCTCGAAGAGGCCGGTCGGGTTGATGTGCCACTCGGTGTCGGCGGTGATGAAGCTTTCGGGCAGAACCTTCAGCACATAGGGCTTCACGATGGCGGCGACGTCCTGTGACGTGAGGCCCGCCTTGTGCTGGGTGGAGACGACGATGGAGGTCGCGCGGACCGGTTTGCCGTTCTCGTAGTGGAGCGTGACCTGGCTCTTGGCGTCGGGCTCGAGGCCCTTCTCCGTGCCCGATTTGCGGGCGGCGGCCAGCACCGAGAGGATGTTGTGCGAATACTGCAGCGTCGCCGGCATCAGCTCGGGCGTCTCGTTCGTCGCATAGCCGAACATGATGCCCTGATCGCCCGCGCCCTCGTCCTTGTTGCCGGCGGCGTCGACGCCCATCGCGATATGGGCGCTCTGGCCGTGCAGGAAGTTGGAGAAGTCGAAATTCTCCCAGTGGAAGCCGTCCTGCTCGTAGCCGATATCCTTCACGGCGGCGCGGACGTCTTTCTCGATCTGGTCCTGGATGCCGGGCGCCCAGTTGCCCTTTTCATCCATGATGCCCTTGCCGCGGATTTCGCCCGCGATGATGACGCGGTTCGTCGTGCAGAGCGTTTCGCAGGCGATGCGGGCTTCCGGGTCGCGCGACAGGAAAAGGTCGACCACGGTGTCCGAGATGCGGTCGGCGACCTTGTCAGGATGGCCTTCCGAAACGCTTTCCGAGGTGAACAGGTAGGAGGGCCGCGCCATCTGGAAGGCTCCGCGTGTAAGGGTGAGACGGCGCGAAGCGGAAGGCACGCGCCGAAAGCGCGGCCCTTCTGTCAAAGGCCGCCTATGGGGTCAAGTGAAGCGAAGCTTCAGCCCGCCTCGGCCTCGTTGCCGCCCGAAAGCTCGCGCGCCAGATCGTAGAGACGGCGGCGGACAGCAGGATTCCGGATCGCGCTGTTGGCCTGGGCGAGGCGGATGTTCTCGGGATTGGAGAAAATCTCCATCTCGAAGGGCGCTGCATCCTCGGCGAAACCGCGCGGGCCGGACGACAGGCCTTCCGGCATGTCGTTGAAGAAATACTGCACCGGCACTTCCAGAACCCGGGAAATCTCGTAGAGGCGGCTGGCGCCGATGCGGTTGGCGCCTTTTTCGTATTTCTGGACCTGCTGGAAGGTGACGCCCAGCAATTCGCCAAGGCGCTCCTGGCTCATGCCGATCAGCATGCGACGCAGCCGCACGCGCGCGCCGACATGGGCATCGATGGGATTCATGGACCTTTTGGGCATTGAAAACCTGTACGGCGGGGGCGGCCGGAGGGGTGGCCGACGATCAGCGCGTCATGAATTAAGGGTCATGATACGGGGGGTCAACGCAAAGCCGCGCGATCAATGACGGCGGCGTCAAAATTCTCTCAAGTCTTTGACCGAAATCGCATTTCGGTCAAAGACAGCCCCAGGGCGAAGGTCAGGCCCAGCATCAACCAGAAGATGAGATGACCCCAGGCCGCGAACGGGGTGGGGGGCCGCGCGCCGGGCAAAATGGCGTCGAGTTTGACGGCCTCGCCGATGCCTGACGCGGTGACGATGCGTCCGTCGGCATCGATTACCGCCGAGATGCCGGTGGTGGCGGCGCGGACGAGCGGCAGGCCCTCCTCGATGGCGCGGAAGCGGGTGGCGGTGAGGTGTTGCCAGGGGCCGGTCTGGGTGCCGAACCAGCTGTCGTCGGTGATATTGGCGAGCCAGGCGGGGCGGGGCTGGTCCTTCGCGACGACCTCGCCCGGAAACAGGGCCTCGTAGCAGATCAGGGCGGAAAAGGCCGGTAGTCCGGCGATGGTGAGGGTCTGAAGGCCGGGGCCGGCGGTGAAGCTGTCGGCGACGCGGGCGTTCAGGATGTCGATGCCGAGCGAGCGGAAAAAGCCCGGAAATGGCATGTATTCGCCGAACGGCACGAGGTGAGCCTTGTCGTAGACGGTGCTGACGGCGCCGGTGTGGTCGATGACGAAGAGCGAGTTGTAATAGCGGGTCCCGCTTTCGAAGCGCTGGCGGCGGGCGGAGCCGGCGATGAGGATCTGACCCTGACGCATCTGCCCGGCGAGGACCGCCATGGCTTCCGGGGTTTCATCGATCAGGAAGGGCGTAACCCCTTCCGGCCACACGAAAATATCGACCGCTTCACTGCCGGGCGCGAAGCTGAGATCGACCAGGCGCTGCCACAGGCGGCGGCCGTAATCGGCGCGGGATTTCTCGCTTTGCGGGTTGTCCGGCTGGACGATTCTGAGCTGTGTCGTGGTGTCGGGGACGGGGTCGCGCGAGGCGCCGTAGGCCCAGGAGGCGGCGAGCAGCGCCGTGCCGGTGAAGGCGGGGACAATGCGGCGCCAGCCGGCGCCGGTGAAGAGCGGGGCGAGGCCGAAGCCGGTGATGAGGGCGGCGAGTGTGAGGCCGTAGAGGCCGGCGACGGCGGCGCCCTGGTCCAGCCCGGAACCGATGAAGGTGGCGCCGAAAAGGTTCCACGGGAAACCGGTGAAGAGCCAGCCGCGCACGAACTCGGTGAGGGCGAAAACAGCCGCGAAAAGGAGCGCAAAGGCGGCCCCACGCTGGGGAAAAGCCCGCGCCGCCAGCGTGGCGAGGGCCGGGTAGAGGGCCATGCCGGCAGGGAGCAGGGTCACCGCGAAGGGCATCAGCCAGATGGTGCGCGGATCGACATAGAAGGCCTCGCCCACCCAGTAAAAGCCGCCCGCGAAATAGGTGAAGCCGAAGGCCCAGCCGGTGAGGAAGGCGGCGCGTTTCGGGCGGCGATCATCGGCAGTGCCGTCGGCGAGGAAGGCGAAAAGGCCAAGGGCGGCGAGAAGCACGGGCCAGCTGTCGAACGGCGCCATGCCGAAGACCGCCGCCCCGCCCGCGAATGCGGCGAGCAATAGCCGCCAGCGCAGCTTCATGCCGCCGCGTCGCCCGGTTCGTCGGTGTCGATGCGCCAGCGTGAAATCCGGACGCGCTTCACGCGGCGCGGATCGGCATCGGCGATCTCGAAGGCGAGGCCGGAGGCGTCGCGCACGATCTCGCCCGTTTGCGGCACACGGCCCGCGATCGCGGTGATGAGGCCGCCGAGCGTATCCATGTCGGCCGGCTCGCCGTCGAGCGTGAAGCTGACGCCGGCGGCCTTTTCCAGATCTTCCAGCGCCAGGCGTGCATCGGCGTCGAAGCCGCCATCCGGGCGCAGCACCAGATCGGGGTCTTCGTCGGTGTCGTGCTCGTCGTCGATCTCGCCGACGATCTGTTCCACGATATCCTCGATGGAGACGATGCCGTCTGTGCCGCCATGCTCGTCAATGACGAGGGCGAGATGGCTGCGCGTCATCTGCATGCGGAGCAGGAGATCGAGCGCCGGCATGGAGGGCGTGACGAACTGCACCTCGCGCATCACGGATTTCAGATCGAAGGCGGCGCGCGAGGCGGCATCGCGCATCGCGACGACCATGTCCTTCAGGTGGATCATGCCCAGCGGCTCGTCCAGCGTCTCGCGATAGACCGGCAGGCGCGAATGCTGCGCGTCGGCGAAGATCGCCATCACCTCGTCGAACGAGGCGCCGGCCTCGACCGCGACGATATCGGCGCGCGGGATCATCAGATCGGCGACTTTCAGGCTGCCGAATTTGAGGAGGTTGCGGAGCATCGCCCGTTCTTTCGGGCTGAGCTCGTCGGAGCCTTCCTCCTCGCCCTCCTCGAGGATGTCCTCGATGGATTCCTTGACGTCGTTCTCGCGTTTGCCCCCGCCCAGCAGCCAGCCAAGGCGCGAGAACAGCCCCTGCGCGCGCTGAGGGCGCGCCGAGCTAGATCGACTAGGAACGTCCTCGTCGGCGAGTTTGACGGGCGGCGTCGTCTCGCGGGCGGCGTCGCTCATGGGGCGAATATCTATCCTCGTCTCAGTCATAGGGATCGGCGACGCCAAGCCCTGAAAGGACAAGCCGTTCGAGGCGCTCCATGCGCCGCGCCTCAGCCCGCCCCTGTTCGTGATCATAGCCCATCAGATGCAAAATCCCATGGGCGATGAGATGGGTGGTGTGGTCGGTGAGGGTTTTCCCCTGCGTTTCCGCCTCTTTCACCATGGTCTCATAGGCCAGGATGACGTCGCCGCCGCCGTCGAGACCGGGGAAGGAGAGCACGTTGGTCGGCTTGTCCTTGCCCCGGAACCGGGCGTTGAGGGGCCGGATCGTGGCGTCGTCGGCGAAAGCGATGGTGGTTTCGCCGGTGAGGGGGCTGGCCCCGTCGGCGAGGGCCGCCTCATGCGCCGCCGCCGCGACGAGACGCGCGCGGGCGGGAAGGCCGGGGACGGCTTTGCGCCACTGGGGGGCGGTGATGGCGATGGCGGGTTTGAGTTTGGCGGGCATTGGGGTGGGTGGTGTCACGGGGGCGGCGCCTTCTGCAAGGCCCCCTCCGGGCCGTCGCCGTTCGGCGGGAGAAACGTCCACTGGACGTTTCTCTAATCCGCCTCACTCCCCTGTCAGGGGAAGGCCTTGATCCTGAAACATCGCGCCGCTCGTTCGCTTCTTGGGCCTTCCCCCGTCGGGGGAAGGTGGCCGAAGGGCGGAAGGGGGTCTTCAGGATGGATCGCCGTTGCGGGCGCGCCGTCGTTCCTGCAGCGCCTGATGGATGGCGTCGATCACCTGGTCGGGTTGGGCGAAGAGGTCTTCGTTGGTGAAGCGGATGACCGTGATGCCGCATACGGCGATGAAGGCCGTGCGCGCCGCATCATAGGCGCGCGCTTCGTCGGAATGGTGCTGCCAGCCATCGAGCTCGATGGCGAGTTGCTCGGTGAAACAGAAGAAGTCGAGAAAATAGGGCGGCACCGGGTGCTGGCGGCGGAAGCGAAAGCCGTCCAGCTGCTTGCGGCGGAGGAGTTGCCACAGGCGCTGTTCGGCCTTGGGCATCAGCTTGCGCAGGGCGCGGGCGCGCGCGGTGGACATGGGGGAAGTGTGAGGACGCAGCTCTATTCTGCAAGGCCCCTTCCGGGCTGTCGCCCACCTTCCCCTGTCAGGGGAAGGCCTTGATCCTGATTCAGCGGTGCGGTGTTGCGCATCTTGGGCCTTCCCCCGGCGGGGGAAGGTGCCCGAAGGGCGGAAGGGGGTCTTCAGGATGTGGCGCTATTCGCGCGGCGCCTTCGCGTCGTGGCGTTCATAGGCGCCGACGATGCGGCCGACGAGGGGGTGGCGGACCACGTCCGACGCGGCGAAGCGCTGGATGGTGACGCCTTCGACGCCGTCGAGGATCGAGAGCGCCTCGGCGAGGCCCGAAACCGTGCCGCGCGGCAGGTCGGACTGCGACGGGTCGCCGGTGACCGCCATGCGCGAACCCTCGCCGAAGCGGGTGAGGAACATGCGCATCTGCATGGTGGTGGCGTTCTGCGCCTCATCGAGAATGATGAAGGAATGCGCCAGCGTGCGGCCCCGCATGAAGGCGAGCGGCGCGATTTCGATCTCGCCATTCTCCATGCGGCGCGCGACTTCCTTGGGCGTCAGGCAATCGTTCAGCGCGTCGTAGAGCGGGCGCAAATACGGATCGACCTTCTCCTTCATGTCGCCGGGCAGGAAGCCGAGCCGTTCGCCGGCCTCGACCGCAGGACGCGAAAGGATGATGCGTTCCACCTGGCCGGTCGCCAGCATCGAGGCGGCGGCGGCGACGGCGAGATAGGTCTTGCCGGTGCCGGCGGGGCCGACGCCGAAGATCATTTCCTCGCGCAGCAGCGCATCCACATAGTCGGACTGCGCCCGCGTGCGCGCCGCGATGGTGCGGCGGGGCGTGCGGATGACGCCGGGCGGGGCGCCGGCATCGCCCTGGAGCGCGCCCTTGATGGCGGCATCGACATCGGCGAGGGCGATCTCGCCCGTGAGGTCGAGACGCGCTTCCAGCGCGCGCAGCGCCGCGACGGCGGCGTCGGCGTCCTCAGTCAGGCCGGAAATGGTGAGCTGGTTGCCGCGCCGCGCGACGGTGACATCGAGCTTCTGTTCGAGGCGCACGGCGAATTTGTCGAGCGGGCCGAGCAGCGCGCCGATCTTGCGGTTGTCATCCAGCACGACGCTGCGCTGCGCCATCTTCACCTGCGGCGACGGATCGGCGGCAGAGGCTTTCGCCTTGGGCTTCTGCTTGCGCGTCATGCGGCCACCGCATCGTTCGCCACCAGCTCGCCGGTGAGCGAGTTCTGGCTGCCCTTCACGATGCGCATATCGGCGATGCGGCCGATGAGATGCGCCGGCCCGTCGCAATGGACGGCCTGGAGGAATTGCGAACGCCCGCCGATCTGGCCGGCGTGACGGCCGGGCTTGTCGAAAAGCACGGGCTGGATCGTGCCGGCGAGGCTTTCGTTGAACGCCGTCTGCTGACGGATGAGTTCGGCCTGCAGTTCGGCGAGGCGCGCGTCTTTCACGTTTTCGGCGATCTGGCGCGGCATGGCGGCGCCCGGCGTGCCGGGGCGGCGCGAATATTTGAAGCTGAACGCCTGGATGAAGCCGACATCGCGGATGAGCTTCATCGTCGCCTCGAAATCGGCGTCGCTCTCGCCTGGGAAGCCGACGATGAAGTCGGAGGAGAGGGCGAGATCGGGGCGGGCAGCGCGGAGCTTTTCGACGACACGCCTATAGAACGCCGCATCGTGCTTGCGGTTCATCGCATCGAGGATTTTGTCGCTGCCCGACTGCACCGGCAGATGCAGGAAGGGCATGAGCTGCGGCACCTCGCCATGCGCGGCGATGAGGTCGTCATCCATGTCGCGCGGATGGCTGGTGGTGTAGCGGATGCGGGCGAGGCCATCGATTTCGGCGAGCGCACGGATGAGACGGCCGAGCGTCCAGTCGTGACCTGAGCCATGTTCGCCGTGATAGGCGTTGACGTTCTGGCCCAGCAGCGAGATTTCGCGCGCGCCTTCCGAAACCATGCGCTTCGCTTCCGCGAGGATGGCTTCGGGTTTGCGTGAATACTCCGCGCCGCGCGTATAGGGCACGACGCAGAACGTGCAGAACTTGTCGCAGCCTTCCTGCACGGTGAGGAAACGCGCCGGGCCCTGCTGGCCGGAGGCGGCGGGCAATTGATCGAACTTGTCCTCGACCGGAAATTCGGTGTCGAGCGCCTTGCCCGCGCCGCGATGGATCTCGGCGATCATCTGCGGCAGGCGGTGATAGGCCTGCGGCCCGACGACGATGTCGACCTCGGGCGCGCGGCGGGTGATCTCAGCCCCTTCGGCCTGCGCGACGCAGCCGGCCACGGCGATCATCATGCCGTCCTTTTCCGCCTTCATCTTCTTCAGGCGGCCAAGCTCGGAATAGACCTTTTCGGCGGCCTTCTCGCGGATATGGCAGGTGTTGAGGATGACGAGATCCGACCCCTCGGCCTCATCCGACACGGCATAGCCAAGGGGGCTGAGCACGTCGGCCATGCGCTGGCTGTCGTACACGTTCATCTGGCAGCCATAGGTCTTGATGTGGACCTTGCGGGTCACGGCAGCGGCATCCTGAAGCTTTTGGGGGGCGGGTTATGCCGCAAACGGGGGTGCGGGGGCAAATGGGGGGGCTATTTGTTGCGAACTTCGCAATTGAAATAGATCGGTCCAACTCCGGCACTGTCCCCAACAGTGATATAGACGTGGAGGAGCGTCCCGGCCTCACAGAACTGAGGCTGATCCAATATTGGCCGATAGAAGAATGTCAGCCATGGGCCTTCCTTGCCTGTATCCGGCCAGTCCATTGGACCTTCAAAGCCGAAAAAGACGTTCTCCAGTTCCACGTTTTCGAGCACCCTGAGCCGCTCTGCGCCGGGCACGTCGAGCAGGTCAAAGGATCGCCCCTCGAACGTGAGCACAATTTTCTGAAAGCGTCCGTTCGTGTCCAACGACATATCGAACGACAGTGCTGGAATGCCTGGCTTGGGCGATACAGAACCCGATAGCCGGTCTGGAAAGTAGCGTATCGGCACGTTGGCGATGACCGAACTCATCGCAACCATAGCGATGGATGAGGCGATTGCAGCTATCTTGGCGGAGCGCATCATGATGCGGGAGTCCTCGGCTTTGACCAACAGACTGTACCCTAAACAGTGAGCGGGCGCGTTGGGCCTAGCCAACAATCCGCGCGAAGATGTAGGTGACAACCGAGGCCATCAGAACCTGACCCCGTCGCGGTAGAACACGATGCCGACGACGAGCAGCACGGTGGCGGCGATTTCGCTCATCAGGCGGTAGATGCGCTGCATGTCGCCGGCGGCGCGGCGTTCGGCCTCGCGCTCGTCGATGAAGCGTTCGGGTGTGAAGGCGCCGGCGATGTCAGGGATCGTCCAGACGACGGCGACGCCGAGCGACATCAACAGCAGCAGGAAGTTGTTGGCCTCCTTGCTCGCCGCCACGAATACCGTCGCGATCAGGACGACGACGCTGAGCAGGCTGAAGGTGATGCGGACGAGGTGCATGGGCGGAGTTGGCGAGGCCCCGGGGTGAGAGCCGGAGAAATATCCGACCCGGTAAGCGTTACGCAAAATCCATGGCGGTCAAAACCGCAATAGCAATGAACGCAACAATCCCAAGCACGTTAAAGGCGACCAGATACCAGTAGGTGACCGGATCGGAGTCGCGGTGATGAACACCCCCTCCGTCTTCGTAGGTTTGGGTGGACAGTTTTCTCACGACGCCTATCGCCGAGAAGACTGCGATCGCACCAAGCATAAGCAGAAAAAGGAGGTTCTGCCGCTTTCTGTCAGAGATCCCGAGATCGACGAAGAGCAGCAAAGCACTAGCCAGCACATAAACTGCCACGAAGAGCAGCGAGAGAACGTGGCGGCGGGGCCGCGTCGTCACATCTAGCCCCGTCCCGTCAGCGCCCGGGTGAGCGACTCGGCCACCAGCGCCTCGCATTTCGCGGCGAGAGCCTTGCGGGAGCCGACCTCGGTGACGGTGATGGGCGGGTGGATGGTGATCTCGCACTCGAATGGGCCGAGGCGGGCCATGTCCCAGAGATGCGGCACGAGGTCCATGTCGCCATACCAGGCATAGAAGGGCCGGTAGGCGCGGTTCATCGGCATGCCGTAGAGCTTGGTGTAGGCGACGCTCATCGGCTGAACCCGGATGGGTTTCTGGCCGCCTTTGCCGTCGGAGATGGTGCCTTCGGCCGCGCTCATCAGCGCGCTTTTGAAGGTGAGGACGCGGTTGCCGTCGCTGGAGGTGCCTTCCGGGAAAAGGACGATGGTGTCGCCCTCGCCCAGGCGTTCCTTGATTTCGTCGCGCTGTTCGGCGGTCTTCGAGCGGCGGTCGCGCGCGACATAGATGGTGCGCTGAAGCCGGGCGAGGAGGCCGAAGCCCGGCCAGGAATTCACCTCGGACTTGGCGATGAAGCTGATCGGGCCGACCGAGGAGATGGTGATGATGTCGATCCACGAATTATGGTTCGAGGCGATCAGCACGCCGCCGCCCGGCGCGATCTCGCCGGTGACGCGCACCTTGATGCCGAAGATGCGCAGGAAGATGCGGTGGATGCGGAAGGGCAGCACCTTCGCGCCGAAATTCAGCCTCATCAGCACCCACTGGAAGGGCAGCACGACGAGGACGGTGAGCACGAAGAGCGTGAGGCGGAGATAGCCCCGCGCCGTCTGCATGCGCGTCATCTCGGTGAGGATCGGCAGGTCGCGATCGGCGTCGAGATGGACGCGCCGGCCCATTCCCTCGCCGGCGCCCTGCGCTTCGTGCGCGAAGGCGGGGAGGGCGGCCTGGCTCATTTCTTGGCGTCCTTGGCGTCGAGCGGACGGCCATAGAGTTCAAGACGATGGTCGACCAGGCGGAAGCCGAGCCGTTCGGCCACGAGCTGCTGCAGGCGCTCGATTTCCTCGTCGTGGAACTCGACGACCTTGCCGGTCGAGAGGTCGATCAGGTGATCGTGGTGTTCTTCGGGAAGCTGCTCGTAGCGCGAGCGGCCGTCGCGGAAATCGTGGCGCTCCAGAATGCCGGCCTCCTCGAACAGGCGCACCGTGCGGTACACGGTGGCGATCGAGATGCGGTTGTCGACGGCGGCGGCGCGGCGGTGCAGCTCCTCCGCATCCGGGTGGTCATGGCTCTCCGACAGGACGCGCGCGATGACGCGGCGCTGTTCGGTCATCCGCAGACCCTTCTCGACGCAGAGTTTTTCGATTCTGTGGGGCATCACATCTCCATCAGGGATCTGCCGCGATGCGGGCGAGTCCGGCCTGCATCACGATCGCGTCGGTCGTGCCGCCATAATAACGCGCGCGGCGTGAGATGTCTTGAAACCCCAGCATACGGTAAAGCGCAAGGGCGGGCGTGTTGTCGGCGGCGACATCGAGGAACATGAGAGTGCCTCCCGATTGCATCAGCTCGCTTGCGGCCTGACGCAGGATGGCGCGTCCAAGGCCCGTGCGGCGGCGATCCGGGCTGACGCCGATGGAGAGAAGCTCCGATTCCGGGGGCACGCATTGGAGGAGGGCGAAGCCCGCCTCCTGCCCGTTTTCGCTGGCGATCAGCGCGAAACCGCCTGGGCCGCCGATCAGCCGCGCGATGGAGGCGGCGCTCCAGCCATCGGGGAATGAGAGGGCGTGGAGGGCGGCGATGGTCTCGGCCGCCTCCGGCCCGGCGCGGCGGATGACGAGGCTCATGCGCGGCGCGGCAGGCCGGGGCCGCCTTTCAGCGGGCCGGGGAGCTTCGCATCCGGCGCGCGCAGATAGAGCGGATGCGGCGGGCCGGTGTCGGGGCGCGAAAGGGCGAGGGCGGCGACGAAGACGGCGTCGGGCTGGCGGATGGTGGAGGCGATGCCGCCGGTCAACAGATCGGCGGCGGTGCCGGCGAGAATGGTGTCCGGGGTGATAAGGGCGGCGGCGGCTTCGAGGGTGAGGAGCGCCGGTTCGGTTTGCGGCGTGCCGTCGGCGGCGAAAAGTTGCGCGTAAGCCTCGCCCTTGCGCGCATCGCTGGCGGCGAGGATGGGGTGGCCGGGCGCCTCAGTGCGCGCGGCGGCGGCCATCGCCTCCAGCGTGGTGACGCCGATGCAGGGAATTTTCAGCGCCAGCGACAGGCCGCGCGCGAAGGCGAGGCCGATGCGCTGGCCCGTGAAGGTGCCGGGGCCGGTGGTGACGGCGATGCGGGTGAGGTCGGCGAAGGCATGGCCGGCCTCGCGCATCACGGCGTCGGCCATGGGCGCGAGGGCCGCAGCATGGCCGGTGGTCATGGCCTCGTAGCGGCGCGCGATGGGGCCTTCAGCATTGGCGAGGGCCGCAGAACAGGCGCCGAGCGCGGTATCGAGCGCCAGAATCAGCATCGTATCGGCATTATTCGATCCGGCAGGCGTCCTCGAAGGAAAGACGCGGCGAGCGGGCGAAGATCTTCGACGGGTCGCCCTCGCCGATCGAGCAGATGAAGTTCGATTTGATCGTGGTGCCGGCGAAGAAGGCCTCGTCCACCTTGGCGTTGTTGAAGCCCGACATCGGGCCGCAATCGAGACCGAGGCTGCGCGCCGCCAGGATGAAATAGGCGCCCTGCAGCGTCCCGTTGCGGAAGGCGGTGGTTTCGGCCAGCTGCGCGCTGGAGGTGAACCAGTCCTTCGCGCCGGGATTATGCGGGAAGAGTTCGGGGATCTTCTCGTAGAATTTGAGGTCGTGGCCGATGATGACCGTGACCGGCGCGACGAGGATTTTCGCGCGGTTGGCTTCCGACGCGAAGCCGCCGAGCTTTTCCTTCGCCTCAGGACTGGTGCAGAAGACGAAGCGCGCGGGGCAGCAATTGGCGCTGGTCGGCCCCATGCGGGCGAGATCGTAGATGGCCCGGATCAGCGTTTCGGAGACCGGCGTATCCCTCCAGCCGTTCTGCGTGCGCGCCTCGCGGAAGAGCTGGTCGAGCGTGGCGTCGGGGAGCGGCGTGTGCGTCATGGAAAGCCTTCAGATCGCCAGAATCAGCCAAAAAACCAGCCAGAAAATCAGATTGCCTGAACGGCGGTCACTTCGGGAATGTAGTGCATCAGCATCTTCTCGATGCCGCCTTTGAGGGTGGCGGTCGAGGACGGGCAACCCGAACAGGCGCCGCGCATGTTGAGGTAGACCGTACCGGTCTGGCTGTCGAACGAGCGGAAGATGATGTCGCCGCCGTCCTGCGCCACGGCGGGGCGGACGCGGGTCTCCAGCAGCTCCATGATCTGCTCGACGATGTCCTCGTCTTCTTCCGAAAGCGCCGCGTCGGTGCCGGAGGCCGGGGCTTCCGCCGCGGCTTCGGTGACGAGCGGGCGGTTCATCTGGAAGTGCTCCATGATGGCCCCGAGAATCGCGGGCTTCATGTGCTGCCACTCCTCGGCCGATGTCTTGCTGACCGAGACGAAATCGGCGCCGAAGAAGACGCGGGAGACGCCCGGAACGGTGAAGATCTCGGCCGCCAGCGGCGAACGCGCGGCGGATGCGGCGTCGGCGAAATCGTAGAGCGCCGCCTCGCCGGCCACGTCGCGGCCGGGCAGGAATTTCAGCGTGTTCGGGTTGGGCGTCGACTCGGTCTGGATGAACATGGGGGCTGCCCGTGGGATCGCGGATATCAGGGCTATATGGGGCGCGCCGCACCCTCGAAACAACCCTAAGAATGACGCGGAAATCAGGCGAAAGCGTCGATTTCGGCGTCTGTCAGGGTGCCGGGCACGATGGTGACCGGGATCGGGAAGGCGTTGGCCCCGCCGGCGGCGACCGCCGCGACCAGCGGCCCCGGCCCCTCGCGGCCCTTGCCGGAGGCAAGGACGAGGATCGAGATCGCCTTGTCGTCGCGGATGAGGCCGATCAGCGCCTCGCGCTTCTTGCCCTCCAGCAGCACGATTTCGGCCGGCGACTGGGTGATGTCGAAGACGAAGCGGGCGGCTTCGTAGAGCGTGGCTTCCGCTTCGGCTTCGGCCTCGGCGCGCATGGCCTCTTCGACGCCCGCCCATTGCTGGGTGTCGGGCAGCGGCATGATGTGGGCGAGGCTGACCACGCCGCCGGTATGTTCGGCGCGGCGGGCGGCGAAACGCATCGCCACCCGGCTCTCGGGCGTCTCGTCGACGACGACGAGGAATTTGCGGCGGCGGATCGCGCTCATGCCGCCTCTTTACGCGAGCGGCAGGGACGCGGGAAGGGGAGCGCCTTCAAGTCCTCATGGCCGGGTCAGGCCCGGCCATGAGGATTCTCCGTTAAAGGAACCCTGCCGCCTTCTTGGCTTCGGCGAGGATCGGCATCGCGATGGCGGCAGCCTTCTCCGCACCCCCGGCCAGCACCTTGTCGATATTCGCCGTGTCGGTGAGGAGATCGGCCATCCGGGTGCGGATGGGGCCGAGCACCGAGACGGCAAGATCGGCCAGCTCGCCCTTGAAGGTCGAGAACTGGGCGCCCTCGAACTGGTCGAGAATGTCGGCCTTGGGCTTGCCGGCGAGGGCCGCATAGATGCCGATGAGGTTGGACGCCTCGGGGCGCGCGTCGATCTCCTCCATCGTGCCGCCGATGGGTTCGGGGTCGGTGCGGGCCTTGCGGATCTTCGCCGCGATCTCCTCGTCGCTGTCCTTGAGGTTGATGCGGCTGAGATCCGACGGATCGGATTTCGACATCTTGGCCTTCCCGTCGCGCAGGCTCATCACGCGCGGCGTGGGGCCGAGGATCAGCGGCTCGGGCTGCGGGAAGAAGCCGGGCACGTTCAGGTCGTTGTTGAACTTCTGCGCGATGTCGCGGGCGAGTTCGAGGTGCTGCTTCTGGTCTTCGCCGACCGGCACGTGCGTCGCGCGATAGGCGAGAATGTCGGCGGCCATCAGCACCGGATAGGCATAGAGCCCGACGCTGACGCGCTCCTTGTGCTTGCCGGCCTTGTCCTTGAACTGCGTCATGCGGTCGAGCCAGCCGATGCGGGCGACACAATTGAGAATCCACGCCAGCTCGGCATGGGCGGTGACGCGGCTCTGCGGGAAGATGATCGAGCGCTCAGGGTCGATGCCGCAGGCGATATAGGCGGCCGCGATCTCGCGCGTCTTCGTCGCCAGGTCCGGCTCGAAGCCCGCCGTGATGGCGTGCATGTCGACGACGCAGAAGATGGACGGGTGCTGATCCTGCAGCGGCACCCAGTTGCGGATGGCGCCGAGATAATTGCCCAGATGCAGATTGCCCGTGGGCTGCACGCCGGAGAAGACGCGCGTCGGGTGGCCAGCAGGGTTGCTGGAGGGCGTTTGGACGGCCTGGTCGGTCACTGTCGTTGTCCTGGTGGAAGGGACGGGGGCGCGCTCTATGGCTGAGGCACCTGCGTCGATCAAGTTCGGGATTTGAAAAGGCTAAATTGCAGCCGCACGCCATCGCCCGCTGAGGCGGGGCGGAAAGGCGGAACCCTGACGATCGATGCGCGTCATGACGGGCGTTATAGCGGCGCGCTCGGGCGCAGCCTAGTCCCAGGCCCGTCCCAGCCAGCCGAAGAGAGCGGCGAGCGCGCCGAGCGCGGCGAGATAGGCGACGGCTTGGCCGAGGATGGCGAGATTGCCGGGTGGCGGGGTGTCGTCGAGAAATTCGGTCGCTTCGGTGATGCGGCCGGCGGGCGCGCCGGTTTCGTGCGCGATGATCCGGCAGAGACGCGGCCAGAGATCGTCCGGCAGGTCGCCCCTTGCGGCGAGCTTGTCGCGCACGCGGCGGTGCAGATCGCCTACGGTTTCAAACTGGCGTTCGCTGTCGCCGAGCCTGATTTCGAACGCCTGCTCGACGGCGGCGAGCATGTAGATCGCATCGCGCGCGTGGGCGAGGCCGAGATGGGCGAGGCTGTCCATCAGGCGGCGGGCGGCACGTCGGCTTTCACGGCGCGTTCGCGGCGGAACTGTTCTTTCAGTTCGCCGAGCGTGGTGCCGCGAAGCGCCACGACGGCGACGGCGTAGACGATGAGGCCGCCGAAGCAGAGCGCGCCGAGCGCCGCGAACTTCTTCGCCGTGCCTTCATCGAGCCAGCCGCCGACGACCTGCAGGATGCCGAACAGCGCCGCGCCCATGACGAGACTGGCGACGCCGATGCGCCAGAGGCGGTCGAGTGTGCGGGCGTCCAGCTGGAAATGGCCGCGCGCGCGGCTGGTCCAGACGAGCAGGCCGACGTTCAGCCAGGCCGCCGCGGCGGTGCCGATGGCGATGCCCATCACGTCGCGGCCGAGCGCGAAGAAGAGGCCGACGGCGAGCGCGACATCTACGATGAGGGTCGCGACGGCGAAGCGCATGGGCGTTGCGGTGTCCTCGCGGGCGAAGAAGGCGGGCTGCAGCACCTTGACCAGGATGAAGGCCGGAAGGCCCGCGCCGAACGCGACGAGGACATGGCCGACCGCCTCCGACGAGGCGCGGTCGAAGGCGCCGCCTTCGAAGAGCGCGATGGAGATGGGGACCGAGATGACCAGCAGCGCGATGGCGGCGGGAAGCGTGAGCAGCATGGCGAGCTCGACGCCCCGGTTCTGCCAGTAGAGCGCGAGATCCTCGCGCCCGCTGCGCAGATGGCGCGCCAAAGTGGGCAGCAGTACGATGCCCATGGCGGTGCCGACGATGCCGAGCGGGAACTGATAGATGCGGTCGGCGAAATAGAGGATCGCCGGCGCGCCGTCCTGCAGCGTCGCGACGATGGTGGCCACGAAGATGGAGATCTGGCTGACGCCGCCCGCGATGATGCCCGGCACCATCAGCACGAAGATGCGGCGCGCATCCGGCGACAGCCGCGGCATGCGCAGGCGAAGATGGATGCCGCCGCGCGCCAGCATGTAGACCAGAAACAGGAACTGCAGCGCGCCCGCCACGACGCAGCCCCAGGCGAGCGCGAAGCCCCAGATGCGGTCGCCGGGTTCGGGGTGGAGCGTCCATTGCGCGATCAGCGCGGCGGCGAGCAGCGAGATGTTGAGAAGACTCTGCGCGGCGGCGGCGGCGGCATAGCGGCCATGCGTGTTGAGGACGCCGGAATAGAGCGCCACCAGCGACATGAAGAGGAGATAGGGGAAGGCGATGACCGTCATGTCGCTCGCCAGCGCCATCTTGGCCGGCTCGTCGATGAAGCCCGGCGCATAGACCTGCATGATCCACGGCATGGTCAGCATCGCGACGGCGGAGAACGCCATCAGGATGGGCAGGATGACGGACTGGATTTCCTCCGCCAGCCGGTCGGCGGCGGGCTTGCCTTCGCCTTCCAGGCGTTTGGCGTACATCGGCACGAAGGCGCTGTTCAGCGCGCCCTCGCCGAACAGGCGGCGGAAGAGATTGGGGAAGCGGAAGGCGACGGCCCAGGCGTCGGCCACCCATCCCGTGCCGATGGCGCGGGCGATCACCATGTCGCGCGCGAAACCGAGGACGCGGCTGACCAGGGTCCAGCCGCCTACCGTGAACGCCCCGCGCAACAGGCTCATACAACTGACCGGGAAAGTGATTCTGGAGGACGGAGATACGCCGATTTGGCGGAGGTGCGAAGGTGCCTTGCATACAAGAGTGCGTCCTTCGCGACGGCCGCTGCGCGGCCTGCTCAGGATGAGGAAGGGGAATGGCTCCCAGATTCCTCATCCTGAGGAGCGGCCGATGGCCGCGTCTCGAAGGACACGCTAGCGCCTTTCGGCGCGCTCGGGGCGGACGCCGCCGCCGCCCATGGCGGTGAGGAGACCCTGCTCGATGGCGGCGAGTTTGCCCTTGTGCGTCACTTTGTGACCGAAAAGGTCTTTTACATAGAAAACGTCGACCGCCTGCTCGCCATAGGTGGCGATGACCGCCGAGTGGATGGAGAGCTGCGCCAGGAACAAAGCGCGGGTGAGATCGTGCAGCAGGTTGGGGCGGTCGCGCGCGACGATCTCGATGAGCGTGCAGAGATTGGACGCCTGGTTGTCGAAAATGACCTGGGGCGCGACGGCGAAGGCCTCTTCCCGGCTGCGGATGCGTCGGCCGTCGATCTGCCTGCGGGCGAGGATTTCGCCCTTGAGGGTTTTGACCAGCGTTTCCTTCACGCGCGGGATGCGGCTGAGATCGAAGGCCTGTCCGTCATTGTCCTGCACCCAGAAGACGTCGAGCGCCATGCCGTCGGCGGTGGTGAAGACCTTGGCGTCGACGACCGACGCGCCCGCTACTGCGAAGCCGCCGGCGAGGCGCTGGAAGAGGCCGGGATGGTCGCCCGTATAGACGCTGATCTCGGTGACGGCGCGGAACGGATCGGCGCGGGCCTCCAGGCTCAGAACCTCGCCGGACTTGTCGGCCTCGCGGATGAAGCGGGCATGGCGGACATGCATTTCGGTCGGCAGGGTCAGCCAGTAGGAGGCGTAGTGGCGGGCGAGGGCGCGGTCGCGTTCGGCCGGCGTCCAGTCTGTCAGCTCGGCGGCGAGGCGGGCGCGGGCGGCGCCGACGCGGGCGCTCTGCGAGACCTCCACCTGGCCGCCCAGCATGCGTTCTTCGGCGGCGGCGTAGAGATCGCGCAGCAGCTGGCCCTTCCAGCCGTTGAAGACGCCGGGGCCGACGGATCGGATATCGGCGACGGTGAGGACCAGCAGCAGGCGCAGGCGCTCGGGCGTCTGCACGATGTCGACGAAATCCTCGATCGTCTTGGGGTCGGCGAGGTCGCGCTTCTGGGCGACGTCGGACATGATGAGGTGGTTGCGCACCAGCCAGGCGACGATGGCGGTCTCGTTCGCATCGAGGCCGAGACGCGGGCAGAGTTCGTTGGCGATCTCCTCGCCTTCTTCCGAATGGTCGCGCTCGGTGCCCTTGGCGATGTCGTGCAGCAGCATCGCGACATAGAGCGCCTCGCGGTTCTTGATGCGGGGCATCAATTGCGCGGCGAGCGGGTGGTCGTTCTTCAGGAGGCCGCGCTCGATTCTGGAGAGGTTGCCGACGGCGCGGATGAGGTGTTCGTCCACCGTGTAGTGGTGGTACATGTTGAACTGCATCAGCGCGACGATGCGCCCGAAAGCGGGCACGAAGCGTCCGAAGACGCCGCATTCGTTCATCCAGCGCAGCACCGTTTCCGGATCGCGCGGCGAGGAGAGGACTTCCAGGAAAAGGCGGTTGGCCTCTGCGTTCGCGCGCAGATCGTCGTCGATGAGATGCAGCGCTCGGGTCGCGGCGCGGAAGGCGTCCGGGTGGATGTGGACGCTGCGCGCATCGGCGATGTGGAAAAGGCGGAGCAGGCTGACCGGATCGCGGGTGAAGACCGCCTTGTCCTCGATATTGAGGCGTCCCCCTTCGATGACGAAGCCGGGAGCGGGCGTCTGTTTGCGTGCGAAGCCGGAGAAGATGCGCCCGAGACCCGGGGCGTGCTTGCGGTTCTGTTCCTCCAGTACGGAACAGAGGATGCGGGTGAGATCGCCCACGTCCTTCGCGTTCAGGAAGTAGTCGCGCATGAAGGCTTCGATGGCGTGGTTGCCGTCCTCGCCATAGCCCATGCGCCTGGCCATATCGCGCTGCACGTCGAAGCCGAGGCGTTCCTCGGCGCGTCCGGTGAGGAAATGGAGGTGGCAGCGCACGGTCCAGAGGAAATCCTCGGCGCGGGCGAAGATATCGAACTCGTCTTCGCGGAAGACGCCGCGGCCGATGAGTTCGGCGGCGTCCTCCACGCGATAGACATATTTGGCGATCCAGAAGAGCGTGTTGAGATCGCGAAGGCCGCCTTTGCCTTCCTTGACGTTCGGCTCGACGAGATAGCGGCTCTCGCCCGACTTGCGGTGGCGCTGGTCGCGCTCGGCGAGCTTGGCTTCGACGAAGTCCTGCCCGCCCTGACCGACGATCTCCTTGTCGAAGCGGACTTTGAGCTGTTCGGCGAGCTTGGCGTCACCCCACAGGAAGCGCGCCTCAAGAACGGAGGTGCGGATCGTCATGTCGGATTTGGCGAGGCGGATGCACTCGTCGATCGAGCGCGTCGCGTGGCCGACTTTGAGGCCGAGATCCCAGAGCGCGTAGAGGATGTATTCCACCACGCTCTCGCCCCAGGCGGTCTGCTTGTAGGGCAGGACGAAGAGGAGATCGATGTCGGAGCCGGGCGCGAGCGTGCCGCGCCCATAGCCGCCGGTCGCGACGATCGCGATGCGCTCGGCCGTGGAGGGAACCTGCGCGTAGTAGACATGCTTGACGGTGAAGTCGTAGAGCGCGCCGATGATCTCGTCCTGTGCGGCGGAGATCATGCGCGCGGCGGCGAGGCCCGAGCCGCCGGAGCGCAGCATGGTGTCGGCCGTCGCGAGCGCCTCGGCCCGCACCCGTTTCAGGATCGTGACCGCAGCTTTCCGCAACGCATCGCGGCCTTCCGCGCCGTGGGCGGCGGCGGTGAGTTCGCGGCGCAGCGCCAGCCCGTCTATGGGCGGCGCCTGCGTGACGGCGGCGGGCAGGTCCATGGGGACAGGATAATGCGCCTTGCGGGCAAAACCTATCGTTTGGCCGCCGCTTTGGCCGGGGCAGGCTGCGGCTCGCCGGGCAGGTGGACCTTCTCGCCCAGCGCGTCGCGGAGATAGAGGCTCTTCACCAGCACCAGCGCGACCAAAGTGAGCGGTGTCGCGAGGATGACGCCGAGCGGGCCGAAGAGCGCGCCGAACGCGACGATGGAGAAGAGCGCCAGCGCCATCGGGATGCCGGCGATGTGTTTCTGCACATAGGGGGTGACGAGATTGCCCTCGATCTGCTGCACGCCGACATAGACGAGAGCGGCCCAGCCGAAGGTGCTCCAGTCGGTGGTGGCGGAGATCATGAGGCCGGGGATCGCCGAGACGACAGGGCCGACCACGGGAATGAACTGCGCGAGGCCGGCGAAGAGGCCAAGGCCCAGCGCCGAGGGCACGCCGGCGATCCAGAGGCCCACGCCGGTGAGGACGCCGATGACGATCATCGAGATGAGCTGGGCGGCGAGCCAGCCTGTCAGGGCGTGGCCGGTGGCGTCGACCGCGCGGGCGGCGTTGGGGCGCGCCGATTTCGGCACCAGCAGCAGCGTGCCGTCGCGATAGGCTTTCGGCTCCATCGCCAGCATCACGCCGCCCACCAGAGCAAGGCCGACATTGGCGATGACGCCCGCGATCCCGAGCGCCACCAGCGGCACCTGCGCGGCGAACTGGCCCGCATAGTCGCCCAGGCTTTCCATCTGTCTGAGGAGATCGTCGCCCCAGCCGTAGCCGGCGAGCAGGTTTTTGACGCCCGCCCATGCGGCGGGCAGACGGCCGATCAATTCGGAGGTCTGCGCCGCCAGCGTCGCGCCGAACAGGAAGATGACGAGGGCCAGGATGGCGAGAATGGCGATGAGCGCCAGCAGCACCGACAAGCTCTCGCCCACGGGAAGGGCGCGGCGGATGAGATTGCCGACGGCGCGCAGCACGACCGCGACGATGACCGCCGCGAAGATCAGCAACAGAAGATCGCTGAGCGTCCAGATCAGCGCCGCGAGGGCGCCGAGGCCGAAGACGATCAGAACCTTGCGGACGAATTTCTCGTCGCTGACTTGTGTGGCCATCTGGAGCGATCCCCGAACCTTGCGCGTATTGTCGCCGCGATGGGCCTCGCGCGCCAGTGGCGCGGGCCGCCTCAAAGCAGCTGTGCGAGCGCCATGATGGCTCCGGCAAGCCCCGCGAGCGTCACCGGCACGGTGATGAGGAAGGCTTTGATCCAGCCGAACAGCCCGCGATAGGCATAGAGGCTGCCGGCCACGAATGCCGCCCCAGCGAGCGCGCCGGGAAGGACGAGCTTGAGGAAGCCCGGCGCGGCGGCGTTGAAGGGCGGCGGGCTGGTCGAGCCGGCGCCGGTCGCGGCGATCAGGGCGCCGAGCATGCCGTCGCCGTCGCGGAAGAAGAGGATGGCGAGCGCCGCCGTGCCGCCCGAGATCGCCATGGCGATGGCGCCGGTCAGCCAGGCGGTGCGGAACATCGGCCCGCCCCGGGTGAGGCCGCCGCCGAACGCCATCAGGGCAAGGCCGAGCAGCAAACCGCCGGCTATGGCCATGATGGCGACAAGCGCGAAGGAGACGGCGAGATAGGTGGTGATCTCGCTCGACCGGATCGCAATCTCGCCATAGGTCGCGACGAACCACGCCGCCGCGCCGAAGGCGAGCATCGGCAGCAGCAATACGGCGATGGAGGCGGCGATGCCGCGCAGAAAGCCGGCCCCGCCGGCATAGGGGTCGCCGATCCGCCGCCGCAGCACGATCGCGAAGGCGATCATGCCGGGGGCCATGAGGATCAGCGCGCCGATGGCGGTGTTGGTCAGCTCGGCCGGGGAGAGCGTGGTCACGTCGACGGCATCGACGATCACCCAGATCACCATCGCGACGGGCAGCAGACCGGGCAATACGCCCTGGGTCATCAGCAGGACGAAGGCGGAGCCGATGACGGACGCGATGACGAGGCCGATAAAGCTCGTCTTGTAGGCTTCGTTGAACGGCAGGGCGTGGCCGCCCGTGAAGCGCGCCGTCACGGCGATCAGCAGATAGGCGGCCGGCAAGGCCAGAAGGGCGGATACGGCCGCCGCCGCCGCGATGGCGACGATCGCAACGAGCGCGCCGACGAGGAGGATGAGCGCGCCACCGCCGCCGCCGTTGTTGTTATTGTTGTTGTTGTAGCCGAACGAGGAGGCATGCCCGGCCTGTTCGCCCCAGGTGCGGTACATGCCGTTGCGCGGCGGCAGGCCGGCGGCCCCGCGATTATAGTCCGACCAGTAGTCGCCTTGATCCGACACGCCCCGCTCGCCCCAGCTTACGAGAGGCTGAGTTTCTTGAGTTCGTAGATGAGTTCAAGCGCGTCCTTGGGTGTCAGCGCGTCAGGGTTGATGTCGGCCAGCCTTGCAATCGCAGGCGGCGCTTTGGGTTCTTCGGCTGCGGCCTGCGCCGCCGCGACGCTGAAGAGCGGAAGATCGTCGATGAGGGTGGCGGCCTTGCGGCCGGTATCGCCTTTTTCCAGCGCGCGCAGCACGGCCTCGGCGCGCTTGACGACGGCGGGCGGGAGGCCCGCGAGCTTCGCGACCTGGATGCCGTAGGAGCGGTCGGCCGCGCCGCTTGCCACCTCGTGCAGGAAGACGACATCGCCCTTCCATTCCTTCACCCGCATGGTGACGCAGGCGAGGCCGTCGAGCTTCGCCGCGAGGCTGGTCAGCTCGTGATAGTGCGTCGCGAAGAGCGCGCGGCAGCGGTTGATCTCGTGCAGGTGTTCGATCGCCCCCCAGGCGATGGAGAGACCGTCGAAGGTCGCGGTGCCGCGCCCGATCTCGTCGAGGATGACGAGGGCCTTCGGCCCCGCCTGATTGAGGATGGCGGCGGTTTCGACCATTTCGACCATGAAGGTCGAGCGGCCGCGCGCCAGATCGTCCGCCGCGCCGACGCGGCTGAAGATGCGGTCTGCAATGCCGATATGGGCGCGCGCCGCCGGAACGAACGAACCCATCTGCGCGAGAATGGCGATGAGCGCGTTCTGGCGCAGGAAGGTCGACTTACCCGCCATGTTCGGGCCGGTGACCAGCCAGAGGCGGCCGCGCGCATGGCCCGAGAGATCGCAATCGTTGGGCGTGAAGCTCTGTCCCTGTTTCTTCAGCGCCGCCTCGACGACCGGGTGACGGCCGCCTTCGAGCGTGAACGCGGCGCTGTCGTCGACGAGGGGGCGTGTCCAGCTTTCGCGCGATGCGAGATCGGCGAGCGCGGCGTGGACATCGAGTGCCGCGAGGGCCGTCGCGCTGGCGGCGATGCGCTCGCCCGATGCCTTCGCCGCCTCGGTCATCTCGTCGAAGAGCCTGAGTTCGATTTCGAGCGCCCGCGCGCCGGCTTCCAGGATGCGTGTCGCCAGCGCCGAAAGTTCGGCGGTGGTGAAACGCGCGGCGTTGGGAAGCGTCTGGCGATGGATGAAGCGGGCTTTCATCGCGTCGGTCAGCAGTTTGGGCGCATGCGCCGCGCTGACCTCGACGTGATAGCCGACCACGTTGTTGTGGCGGATCTTGAGGCCGTTAATGCCGGTCTCGGCCTTGAGGTCGGCCTCCAGGCCAAGGATCACCCGGCGGGCGTCGTCGCGCAGTTCGCGCGCCGCATCGAGGCCGCCATCCGCGCCGCCTTGAATGAAGCCGCCGTCGCGCGCCTGCAGCGGCAGGCTCTCGCCGAGTTCGGCGGCGAGACGATCGGCGAGGGGCTGAAGCGCCGCCGCATTGGCGATGAGCGCTTCGCGCAGCGGGACAAGATCGCCGGCGAGATCGGCGTCTTTCAACCGCGCCGCCAGCGCGGCGGCGGCGGCAAGGCCGTCGCGGAGGCTGGCGAGATCGCGCGGCCCGCCGCGTCCCAGCACCAGGCGCGAAAGGGCGCGCGCCATGTCGGGCGCGGCGCGGAGCGCGGCGCGGATGTCGCTGCGAAGCTCGCGCGCATCGACCAGCGTTGCGACGGCATCGAGGCGCTGGGCGATGAGCGCGGCGTCGGTGGAGGGGCTGGACAGGCGGTCGGCCAGCGCCCGGGCGCCGGCGGCGGTGACCGTGCGGTCGATGGCGGCGAGGAGCGAGCCGTCGCGTTCGCCGCTGAGCGTTTCCATCAGTTCCAGATTGCGCCGTGTCGCCGGGTCGATCTGGACGATGCTGCCGGCCGCGCCGCTCTTCAGCGGGCTGAGGCGCGGGGCGCGGCCCTTCTGCGTCACCTCGATATAGTCGGCGACCGCGCCCGCCGCGGCGCATTCGGCGCGCGAGAAGGTGCCGAAGGCGTCGAGCGTCGCGACGCCGTAGAGCCGCTTCAGCGCGGCTTCGCCGTTCGCGCTGTCGAAGCGGGCGGGGCTGAGGATCGTGACGCGGCGGCCGAGTTCGGCGACGGCAGGCTCGGCGGCGAGCGCCTCGGTGACGAGAAGTTCGGCCGGATCGATGCGGGCGAGGGCCGCGCCGATCTCGGACGGCTCCAGCCGGGCGACGGCGAAGGCCCCGTCGGTGAGGTCGGCATAGGCGATGGCGAGATCGCCGCCTGTCCTGGCGAGGCAGGCGAGATAGTTGCGCCGCCGGGCGTCCAGCAGCGCGTCCTCGGTGAGCGTGCCGGGGGTGACGAGGCGGACGACATCGCGCGCCACGACGGATTTCGCGCCGCGCTTTTTCGCCTCGGCCGGGTTCTCGGTCTGCTCGCAGACGGCGACCTTGAAGCCCTTGCGGATGAGCTTTTCGAGGTACGGCTCGGCCCCGACGGCCGGGACGCCGCACATCGCGATATCCTGCCCCAGATGCTGGCCGCGCTTGGTGAGGGCGATGTCGAGCGCCGCAGACGCCGCGACAGCGTCGTCGAAGAACAGCTCGTAGAAATCGCCCATCCGGTAGAACAGCAGCGCGTCGGGGTACGACGCCTTGAGGGCCAGATACTGGGCCATCATGGGCGTGACCTTGGCGTCAACCGGTGCAGGGGGCGTCAGATCGTTCATCGCTCCTCGTTTAGCGGCTTCCCCGGCGCAATGCGATTGCCCGTTGAGTAGGGCTCGTCCATCGGGCATGACAACTGCCCCATACAGAAGACCGCCATGTCAAAACGCCGCCCCTTTACCGATCAGGATGCCCTGGATTTCCACAAGCTCGGCAAGCCCGGGAAGCTGGAGATCATCGCCTCCAAGCCGATGACCACCCAGCGCGACCTGAGCCTCGCCTATTCGCCGGGCGTTGCGGTGCCGGTGCGGGCGATCGCGGAAGACCCCTCGACCGCCTACGACTATACCTCGAAGGGCAATCTCGTGGCCGTGATCTCGAACGGCACGGCGATCCTGGGGCTGGGCGATCTCGGCGCGCTGGCGTCGAAGCCGGTGATGGAAGGCAAGTCGGTCCTCTTCAAGCGCTTCGCGGACGTGGACTCGATCGACCTCGAGCTCGACGCCTATGACGTCGATGCCTTCATCAATGCGGTGCGGTATCTCGGGCCGAGCTTCGGCGGCATCAACCTGGAAGACATCAAGGCGCCGGACTGCTTCATCATCGAGCAGCGCCTGCGCGAACTGCTGAACATTCCCGTTTTCCATGACGACCAGCACGGCACGGCGATCATCACCGCCGCCGCGCTGCTGAACGCGCTTCATCTGACCGGCCGCGACATCAAGACCGCGACGATGGTGGTGAACGGCGCGGGGTCGGCGGGCATCGCCTGCCTTGAGCTCATCAAGGCGATGGGCATGCCGCACGAGAACGCGATCCTGTGCGACACGAAGGGTGTCATCTACAAAGGCCGCGCCGAGGGCATGAACCAGTGGAAGTCGGCGCATGCGGTGGAAACCAGGGCGCGCACGCTGGAAGAGGCGCTGAAGGGCGCCGACATCTTCCTCGGCCTCTCCGCCGCCGGCGCGATGACGCAGGACATGGTCAAGTCGATGGCCGACAAGCCCATCATCTTCGCCTGCGCCAATCCCGATCCTGAAATCACGCCCGAAGACGTCGCCGCCGTGCGCGCCGACGCCATCGTCGCGACGGGCCGCAGCGACTATCCCAACCAGGTCAACAACGTCCTCGGCTTCCCCTATATCTTCCGCGGCGCGCTGGATGTGCGCGCCTCGACGATCAACGAGGAAATGAAGATCGCCGCCGCCTGGGCGCTGGCGGAACTGGCGCGCGAGGACGTGCCGGATGAAGTGGCGGCGGCCTATGCCGGCCCGCGTCCGGTCTATGGTCCCGGCTACATCATTCCCGTGCCGTTCGATCCGCGCCTCATCAGCCGCATTCCGGTGGCCGTGGCGAAGGCGGCGATCGAAAGCGGCGTCGCCCAGAAGCCGATCAGCGATCTGGAAGCCTATGGCCATTCGCTGTCGGCGCGCCTCGACCCGATGGCGAGCGTCATCCAGCGTCTCGTCTCGGTGGTGCGCGCGAACCCCAAGCGCATCGTCTTCGCCGAGGGCGAGGAAGAGACGATCATCCGCGCCGCCATGGCCTATGAGGGCAATGGCCTGGGGCAGGCGACGCTGATCGGCCGCCCGGATCGCATCCACGCGACCATGAAGGCGGCGGGCATCGAGGATGCCGGCATCCAGATCATCGCGCCGCAGGATTCGCACCTGACAGCGGGCTATGCCGACCGGCTTTACGCAAGGCTTCAGCGGCGCGGCATGCTGCATCGCGACTGCCAGCGTCTCGTCACCTACGATCGCAACGCCTTCGCCGCCTCGATGGTGATGGCGGGCGACGCCGACACGATGCTGACCGGCTTCACGCGCAACTACTCCGTCGCGCTGGAAGGCGTTAGGCAGGTGATCTCGGCCAAGCGCGGCCAGCGCGTCGTCGGCATCTCGATGATCCTCAGCCGTGGCCGCACGGTGTTCGTGGCCGACACCAACGTCCACGACATGCCGACGGCGGTCGAGACCGCCGACATCGCGATGATGGCGGCGGGGGTAGCGCGCCGCATGGGCTTCGAGCCGCGCGTCGCGCTGCTCGCCTATTCGACCTTCGGCCATCCCACGGGCGAACGTTCGGCCGTGCAGCGCGAGGCGGTGGAGATTCTGGCCGGCCGCGACGAGGTCGATTTCGAGTTCGACGGCGAGATGGCGGCGGATGTCGCGCTCAATCCGTCCCAGATGGCGCTCTATCCGTTCTGCCGCCTCACCGGCCCGGCCAATGTGCTGGTCATGCCGGCGATCCATTCGGCCAGCATCTCAACCAAGATGCTGCAGGAGATCGGCGGCGCCACGGTGATCGGTCCGCTGCTGGTGGGCCTGGAGAAGAGCGTCCAGATCTGCCCCATCGGCGCGAAGATGTCGGATATCGTCAACATGGCGGCGCTCGCCGCTTACGACATCAGCTTCTGACGGCGGTCAGTATTCTGATAGAGTTTCGGAGTACTAAGTCATCCGTCGCTTTCGCCAGGTTATGCACAGACGTAGTCTGGTCTCTATATTGTTCTTGACAGCTTGCTGTCTGGCCTTCTGATTGCAATCAACATTGACGATGGCGCGGGGGCGTCGTGGGGTTTGCAAGAGATGCGTTAATCGCGGGCGCCGGAGCGCTTGGCGGGATTGCGCTGGCGACTTTCGTTCCACTCAAAGATGCCGCGCCTCCGTCGCCGGAATCGGTCGTCACCGCGCCGCTTCCCACGGCGGCGACACCGTCCATGGCGTCGTCGCCATCTCCATCCGTGACCCCAACGCCGACAACATCGCCTACTCCTACTCCTACTCCTGTGCCTCAGCCCACGCCGACACCCACGCCCGACAAATGGATCCTCGATGAGGACCAGTCGAGCATGGACGACACCTTGAGCGTGACAGCGTTTCTGAGAAGCGACAATGAGCAGCGCGCGAATAGCTACTCGTCGACTCACGCAACCCTTGTCGTAAGATGTCAGGAACGCGAGACAGACGTTTACATCAACGTCGATACCTTCATCAGCACGCAGCCGACGCGCGTGCGGTATCGATTGGATGAGGAAAAGGCGCGGGAAGAAACCTGGAGCGTCAGTACGGACTACAAGGCGTTCTTTGTTCGTGGCGCGATAGCCTTCGCACGAAAGCTTGCGGCCTCGCAGAAGTTCGTTCTGCGGTTTACGCCTCACGGCGACAGTCCCCTTGAGTATGAGTTCGACGTGCGCGGTCTGGCACCGCATCTCGCGAAGATCGCCAAGGCCTGCAATTGGAAGCCCTAGGAGCCGCGTTTGGCTAAAATTCTTGAAGAGCGCAGGCTGCGTGGCGTCGGCGGCACCATCGCGATGATCGTGTTCTGGCTTTTCAACGCTTTGATGTTGGCGTGGCTGATCGCCTACTACGCACAAATCGGCGCAACCTGGAAAACCATCGACAGCGATGCCGGGCGTGCCGGCGCGGCAATCGGCACCACATTGGGTACCGGCATCATCTTCATGTGGTGGGTTATCGGAGCGGTGATCTTTGGCGCGTTGATGCTGGCAACGCGTGGCCGCAAGATCATCATCGAACATGATACCGACCATCCGAATGCGCCGGCGCATTACGTCTCGGCTTCAGGTCAGACGATCAAAATCGAATCACAGGCTGAGCGTTACGCGGCCGCCACCCGTAGATCGCGAACGATCCTCGCAGTGATCGTGGGCGTAATCGTCGTAGGGATTGTCTGGTCACTCATTAGACGCTGACCCTCAGCTTGCTGCTTGAAGCGCCCAGGCCTTGAATGCCGCCAGCGCCGGGTCGCTGTCGGCTTCAGTACGGTGGATGAGCCACCAGCCGCGTTCCTGCGGGGCGGTGAGGTCGAAGGGTTTGACGAGACGTCCGGCTTTGAGGTCATCCGCCACGAAGGGCGCGCGCGCCATGGCGACGCCGACGCCGTCGATGGCGGCCTGCAGCGCGAAGGCCGGATAGTCGAAACTAAGCGCGCGCTTGAGGCTGACGGTGTCCGTCAGCCCCGCCTTCTGCAGCCAGAGCGGCCAGTCGCCGCGTGCGTTGGCGGCTTCCAGCAGCGGCACGCGGACGAGATCGTCCGGTGATCGAAGCCGCGCGGCGAGGCCTGGCGCTGCGACGGGAAAAAGATCGGCGGTGAACAGGAAGGTGCTGGAAAGGCCCGGCAAGCGCCCGTCGCCCAGGCGGATCGCGGCGTGCCAAGCGGGGCGCATCGGTTCGGCTCCCGCGATCTGGGTGGAGATCTGCACGTCGATCTCGCCATGGGCGGCGTGGAAATGCGTGAGGCGCGGGATCAGCCAGCGCATGGCGAGCGTCGGGCCGGCGCCCACCACCAGCGTCCGCCGCCCGTCCTCGCCAAGGCGGGCCGTCGCCGCCGCGATGCGCTGAAATGCGGCGCTGATCTCGCCGAGATAGGCCGTGCCGGCGTCGGTGAGGGTGAGGCCATTGGCGCGGCGCACGAAGAGCGCGACGCCGAGCCGGCCTTCCAGCAGCTTCACAAGCCGGCTGATCGCCGAGGGCGAGACGTTCATCTCTTCTGCGGCGGCCACATAGCTGCCTGAACGGGCGGCGGCCTCGAACGCCTTGAGACCGTTGAGCGGCGGCAGTTTCATGGCGGTAGCCTCAGCTTTCCTGATCCTTACCCTTGCAAAGCTCTGCGTGCGGCGCCAGCGAAATCGGCGTATTTCTGCCCCCCCTCGGGGATTTCCATCAGATGCTCGCCGCCCTTCCGCTCAGCCTGCTGCTCTTCGGGGCGGTACTCGCCACCTCGGTGATCTCGGGCATTTTCGGGATGGCGGGCGGCCTCATCCTGATGCTGATCCTGGCGCAGATGTTCACCGTGCCGGCGGCGATGGTGCTGCACGGGGTGACGCAGTTCTTCTCGAACGGCTGGCGCGCCTTTCTGTGGCGGCGCTGGATCGTCTGGCGGATCGTCGGCCTCTATATGCTGGGCGCGCTGCCAGCGACTTTGGTGCCGCTGGTCATCGCTTTTGTGCCGGACAAGGCGGTGATGCTGATCCTGCTGGGGCTGGTGCCCTATGCCGCGCTGGCCTTGCCCGAGGCCGTGAAGTTCGATGTGACGAAGCCCGGCCATGCCCTGCTGTGCGGGTTCCTGGTCGCGGGGACACAGCTGTTCGCCGGTGTCGCCGGGCCGCTGCTGGATGTGTTTTTCGTGCGTTCGACCACCATGGATCGCCGTGCCGTGGTGGCCACCAAGGCGGTCACGCAGGCGTTCAGCCACACGCTGAAGATCGGCTATTACGTGACGCTGGCGGCCGCCGGAACGGCGCTGGACTGGGATATCTACGCCGCCGCCATAGCCGCCGCCACCATCGGCACGACGCTGGCCGGGCCGCTGCTGGAGAAGATCTCGAACGAGAATTTCCGCAGATGGACGCGGGTCATTGTGATGATCGTCGGTGCGGTCTCGATGGCGCAGGGGGTCTGGCTGCTCGCGCGCTAGCTCACTGCGAGGCGAGCGCGACGCCGAGGATGACCGGGGTCTGGCCGTCACCGGGCGCGAACACCGCGACATCCACCGGACGGCGGCTTTCCAGCGCCGAAAGCAGCAGCGCGAACATCGAGGACGCCGCGCCTGCCGCCACGTCGGCGCCGTAGCGATAGGTCGCCTCCGGCAAGCCGTCGCCTTCGAGCGTTGCGTTGTATTCCGCCGATTCCCAAGCGACTTCACCGACCTTCTTCACCGGCGCCCAGCCCGACCCGCCGGCATAAAGGCTGGTGACGGTCATATTCTTCAGCGTCGTGACGGTGACATCGCGCTTCTCGACCTGCCGGGGTTCGTCGAGCGTGGCGAGCAAAGGCTGTGGCAGCGGGGTGGGCCGCATCAGATCGACGCCGGTGGACATGGGGAACCCTCCAGTTTGGACCCCCGTTGAACGCGTGAACCCCGGATGCGGCTCCCACGCCCGCGAAAAGGAACATTGGAACCGCCCATGGATGTCGTGACATTGATCGGAACCGGAGCGGCGCTCTGTTCCACCGTCAGCTTCGCGCCGCAGGCCTGGAAGGTGATCCGGACGGGTGAAACCAAGGATATCTCGGCGGTGTCGTATGCGATCACCGTGACGGCCTTCGCATTGTGGGTGAGCTATGGCCTGATCCGGCGCGACTGGCCGCTGGTGGCGAGCAACAGCATCTGCCTGATCCTGTCGGCCTTTATCCTCTCAATGACCCTCGCCCCCGCGGCATGGCGGCGGCGGGTCAGGCGCCTCGCGGAATAGGGTCTTTTGCTGGGGGCGCGAGGGACCATATAAGGCCCCCATGAACGTGCCCGCCTTTCCCGCCCTGACCGAGCCGGACGCCATCCAGGCGGCGATCTCGCTTGCCCGCTGGTGCGGGGCGAAGGGCTGGGTTCCGGCGACGGCCGGGAACTTTTCCGCCCGGATCGACCTTGCCCGCGCCGCCTGCACCGCCACCGGCGGCGACAAGGGCGCAGTGACACAGGACGGGATCATCGTTCTCGACATCGCCGAAACGCTGGATGGCCCCGGCCATCCGCGCATGTCGGCCGAAGGCCCGCTGCATCTGCAGCTTTATCGTGACGATCCCTCGATCGGCGCCGTGGCGCATGCTCATCCGCTTTCCGCCGTGGTGCTGTCGCGCCGCCACCAGGATGCCGGCAGGATCGTGATCGAGGGCTGGGAGATGCAGAAGGCGATCCGCGGCGTCACCACGCATGAGGGATCGATCGAAATTCCGGTCTTCGCCAACGATCAGGATACCCGGCGGCTGGGCTTAAGGGTGTCTCAAGCCCGCGCCTCCTGGACCGGGCCGGTTTTCGGCTATCTGATCGCCGGTCACGGCATCTATGCCTGGGGCAAGGACGCGTTCGAGGCGCGCCGTCACCTCGAGGCCTACGCCCACCTTTTGGATCTCATTCTGGAAGAGGAGCGCCGCGCATGAGCGAGTTCATCATTACCCCCGACAGCGACCCGCGCGACCGCCTGGTCGTCGCGACCGATGCGGACCGCATCGCGGAAGAACTGGCGAAGATCGGCGTCGTGTTCGAACGCTGGAACGCGGGCATTCAGCTGAACGCCGGGGCCGATCAGGCCGCCGTTCTGGAAGCCTACAAGGCCGACGTCGAGCGTCTGTCGAACGCGCATGGCTATCAGTCGGTCGATGTCGTCCGCATGAAGCCGGACCATCCGGACAAGGCCGCGATGCGCGCCAAGTTCCTGGCCGAGCATATCCACGAGGACGACGAGGTGCGCTTTTTCGTGGAAGGCCAGGGCGCGTTCTATCTGCGCAAGGATGGCAAGGTGTATCGCACGGTCTGCGCGGCGGGCGATCTCATCTCGGTGCCGAAGAACACGACGCACTGGTTCGATGCCGGCGACAAGCCGCTCTTCTGCGCCATTCGTCTGTTCACGACGCCCGATGGCTGGGTCGCCAAATTCACCGGCGACGAGATCGCGAAGTCGTTCCCTGAATTCGTGAATCCGGAAACCCTCGCCGCGTGACCATCAAGGCCGTTCTCACCGATATCGAAGGCACGACCGCGCCGGTCACCTTCGTGGCCGAGGTGCTGTTCCCCTATGCGGCGGAGCGGCTGGACGCTTTCGTGCGCGCGCATCTGAAGGATCGCGCCGTCGCCGAGGCGCTGGCCGAGACGGCGGAGCTGGAAGGGCGCAGGCTCAGCCTCGATGAGGCGATCGAGGTGCTGCTCGGCTGGATCAAGGCCGACCGCAAGGCGACGCCCCTGAAGACGCTGCAAGGCAAGATCTGGCGCGAGGGCTATGAAAGCGGCGCGATCCGCTCGCCCGTCTATCCCGACGCCGTGGCCGCGCTGAAAGCCTGGCATGCGAAGGGCCTGAGGCTCGATGTCTATTCCTCCGGCTCGGTCGAGGCGCAGATCCTGCTGTATCGCTACAGCGAGGCGGGCGATCTGACGCCGCTTTTCACCGACTATTTCGACACCCGCATCGGCGCGAAGGTCGAGGCGGCGTCCTATGCCGCGATCGCGGAGAAGACGGGTTTCAAGCCTTCTGAAATCCTCTTCCTGTCCGACCTGCCGCGCGAGGTGGATGCGGCGCTGGCGGCGGGGATGAAAAGCTGGCGCATCGACCGCGCCCTGCCGAAGGGCACGATGCTGACGGACGCCATGGGCGTGACGGTCGCGTCCGACTTCGCGCTGGTGGAAAGCTGGCTCAGCGCCCGCGCGTGAGGAAGGCGCGCAGCCGTTTGTCGAGCCGTTCCGTCGGGAAATAGATAAAGACGTCGGTCGTGTTGAACTGGTGGTCGATGACCGCGCCGTCGCCGATATACGAGCCGAAGCGGATATAGCCCTTCACCAGCGGCGGCAGCTCGCGCTGCGCCTCGGCGACATCGATCGCCTCTTTCGGCATCACGTTCATGTCGACATAGCGCGCCGGCAGCGCCTTCACCGGCGGCAGATCGTCCGGCACGGCGTGGAAGTGATGGAGATAGGCGAGTTCCAGCTTCAGGGCCGCCGGCTCGACACCTTCCAGCGACGCGCACCCGAACATCAGGCTGATCTCGTGGCGGTCGAGATAGGCGACGAGGCCGCGCCACATGAACTGCATGACGGCGCTGGAGCGGTAGTCCTTGTCGACGCAGCTGCGCCCCAGCTCGAGCAGTTTGGCGTCCGCGCCCCAGCCCGCGATCATCGCCGAAAGATCGTATTCGTCGGCGCTGTAGAAGCCGCCATTGGCGTCTGCGACCGCCTTGCGGAGCAGACGGTAACAGCCGACGACGCGGCCATCGGCCTCCAGGTCGCGCACCAGCAGGTGATCGGCGAAGGCGTCATAGCGGTCGAAGTCGCGCCCGGCGGCGGCCATCTCCGGCGAGGGCTTCGCGTTCATCTCGCGATAGAACACGTCATAGCGCAGGCGCTGCACCGCCTCGATCTCGGCCGGGGTGGTGGCGATGCGGGCTTCCAGCCACCCCGCTCGGGCGAGAATGTTCGCGCCGTTCTCGGACGACGTCAGGGTCTCGTTGTCGGCCGTGTGACTCATACTGCGCGTGCCGGTTCCCGAAAGGCCAAGTCTAGGCGAAAGGGCCGGTCCGTTCAAACCGGACGAGGCGCCGGTTTCGCAGGTGCAGCAGAGGGCATCAGGCGGGTCACGATAATCGCGAGAATCAGGGCCGGAATGCCCATCGCGGCGGTCGCGATGAAGAAGGGATAGTAACCCCCGAGATACTCCATGAGGTAGCCCGATCCCGCGCCCACGAATTTGCCCGGCATCGCGGCGAAGGACGAGAACAGAGCGTATTGCGTGCCGCTGAACTTCACATTGGTCAGCGACGAGATGAAGGCGATGAGGGCCGTGCCGGAGAACCCGCCCAGCGCGTTTTCAAACGTGATGGCGATGACGAAGGCGTTGAGGTCGTGGCCGCGCGTGGCCAGCCAGGCGAAGGCGAGGTTCGATGCCGCGCCCAGAAACACGCCGAGGATCAGCGTGAGCTTCGGGCCGAGGCGGATGGCCGCGAGGCCGCCGAGCAGCGCCCCGGCGATGCCGATCCATACGCCATAGGTCTTGGAGACGATGGCGATCTCGTCCGTCGTGAAGCCTTGCCGGATATAGAAGGGCGAGGCGAGGATGCCCATCACGCGGTCGGAAATCGAATAGAGGCTGATCAGCAGGAGGATCAGCACCGCGACCATCACGCCGTGACGGGCGAAGAAGTCGATGAACGGCGCGACGATCGCGCGATAGAGGAACTGCAGCACCTTCTGGGGGCCGCGCCCGAGATTGCTGGTCGCCGCGCCGATGGTCTCCTCGCCTGCGACCGCGCCTTCCGGTTCCGGCGTGCGGTTGGCGAAGATCGCGCCGATGACGCCGATGCCCATCGCCGCCGCCATGATGAGATAGGCCGATTCCCACGAAGGCCGGGTGGAGAGGAACAGCGCGCCCGCTCCGGCGGCGAGCAGGCCGAGGCGGTAGCCGAGCGTCGTGATGCCGGCCATCAAAGGTTGTTCTTCCGCCGGCGCGACCTCGATACGCCAGGCATCGATGGCGATGTCCTGCGTCGCTGAACCGAAGGCGAGGATGACGGCAGCGATGGCGATGGTTTCCAAATGTCCCATCGGATCGCTCTGCGACAAAGCGATGAGCGCGCCGATCACCACCGCCTGCGAGAGCAGCATCCAGGCCCGCCGCCGCCCGAGCGCGCGGTTGAGGCCCGGCAGCGGCACGTTATCGACCAGCGGCGCCCAGAGGAATTTGAAGGAGTAGGCGACGTTGGCGAGGCTCATCAGCCCGACGGTTTTGATGTCGACGCCGGCCTGGGTCATCCAGACGCCGAGCGTGCCGACGCTGAGCAGGAACGGCAGGCCGCTGGAGAAGCCGAGCAGCAGCATGATCGCGACATGACGGCGGCCGAGCGCGCGCATGAGGTCCATGAAGCGGGGCTTGGTCGCGGCGGCGGCAGTGTCTGCGGGCATGAATCAGCGCGTGCGTAAGGAGGACGCTAGCCTTGCCTCATCCGGTGGCGAGGCGCCAGCGCCGCACCGTGCGGTCTTCCGCCGCCCTTGGCTGCACCGCCGCCATTGTCAGGCCGCGCGGGCGCGGGCCTTTGTCCAGCGGGCGATGGCGGCGGTGAGCGCGTTGGGGTCGAGCGGCTTGGTGAGGAAATCGTCCATGCCGGCGGCGCGGCAGTTCTGGCGGTCCTCGTCCATGACGCTGGCGGTGAGGGCGATGACAGGCAGGCGGGTGCGGTCGCCATAGAGGCGCTTTCCTTCCGCCTCGCGCAGACGGCGGGTCGCCTCGATGCCGTCCATGCCGGGCATGTGGACATCCATCAGCACCAGATCGTAGCGGCCGCGCGTTTCGATGGCGGCGAGCGCCTCGGCGCCGTCGCGCACTGAATCGACATGGTGGCCCATGCGCTTGATCAGCGAGACGGTGAGCAGCGTGTTGATCTCGTTGTCTTCGGCGACGAGGATCGAGACGCCGTCGCCGCGCGGCGCGCCTTCGGCCGGGGCGGCCGCCTCTGCCGCCGGCGAGCCTTTGCCGCCGTCGATGTCGATGCCGGCGAGCGCCGCAGCGAGGCGCCGCTCCAGCCAGCCGTGGCGGATGGGCGTGATGTGATAGCCGGTTGCGCCCGCGGCCTTCAGCCCCGGGATGCGCGCGCGCTTTTCCGGCGGCAGCAGCGCGATCAGCGCGCCATCGTCGGGCAGCCACGAGCGCAGCGAGGGCAGGCGCGTTTCGGCATCGCCTTCGGGAAGTTCGATATCGGTCAGCACGGCATCGATCTGGCCCGTCATGAGCGCGAGCGTGGCTTCGGCCGCCGTGCCATAGCCATCGGCCGCCGCGCCGCCATCGGTGAGGCGCTGGACCAGCGTCGAGCGGAGAATGGGCGAGGCGCTGATGACCGCGACGCGTTTGCCCGAGAGATCGGGCGGCGGCGCGCCCTGTTCGGCCATGCGGTTGGGCGCGAGCGGCGCGGTGAACCAGAAGACGCTGCCGCCGCCGAAGGCGTTGGCGACGCCGATTTCGCCGCCCATGGTCTCGACGATCTTCTTGGAGATCGCGAGGCCGAGGCCGGAGCCGCCGAATTTGCGGCTATGGGTGGAATCGGCCTGTTCGAAATGGCCGAAAATGCGGCTTTTGGCGTCGTCGGGAATGCCGATGCCGCTGTCTTCGATTTCGAAGCGGAGCTTCAGGAGGCCGCGCCCGTTGGCGTCGAGACCGCCGCCATCGCGCGAGACGCGAATGGTGACGCCGCCCTTCTCGGTGAACTTGATCGCGTTGCCGGCGAGATTGATGAGCACCTGGCGCAGGCGCGTTTCATCGCCCAGCATGGCCTCCGGCACGTCGGGTTCGACGCAGGTCGCGATTTCGATCGATTTCTGGTGCGCGCGGGTGGCGAGCAGCTCGGCCACCTGATCGACGAGGCCGCGCACGCCGAAGGCTTCGCGCGACAGTTCCAGACCGCCCGCCTCGATCTTGGAGAAGTCGAGGATGTCGTTGATCAGTTCGACCAGCGCTTCGCCCGATTGCTTGACGGCGAGCGCATAGGCGCGCTGGTCGGGCGACATCTTGGTGTCGAGCAGAAGGCTCGCCATGCCGATGACGCCGTTCATGGGCGTGCGGATCTCGTGGCTCATCGTCGCGAGGAACAGCGACTTCGCCTTGCTCATCTCTTCGGCGCGGTCGCGCGCGGCGCGGATGGTGCGCTCGGCTTCCTTGCGGTCGGTGATGTCGCGCCCGACCGACTGGATTTCGGTGAGGACGCCGCCGGCCCCGCGAATGGGGTAGTCCTCCCACGCGAACCAGCGCCAGCCGCGCATGGTCTTCACGCGCTGGTCATAGCGCAGGCTCGGCCGCTCGGCGCTTTCCTGGAAGTCGTGCAGCATCGGGGGCGGGTCGTTCGGATGGAAGCTGGGCGCGAAGGCCCGGCCCAGCACGTCGTCGCGCTTCACGCCGAAAAGGGTGCAGAAGGCGTCGTTGACGAAGGTGAGGCGCCCGTCCGGCCAGCGGCGGAGAATGGCGTCGCCCTGCGCGTCGACCAGGCCCTTGTAGCGCTGCTCGTTCTCCTTCAGCTCGACATTGATGATCTGAAGGCGCTCGACGGTGCGCTTCTGGACGTCGGCGATGCGCTTGAGACCGGCGGTCTGTTCGTCCATCTCCCGGTGACGGCGGCGAAAATCGAACAGAGCGGCGAGCAGGGCGCTGGCCGCCGCCGTCGCCAACGCAGCGGCCAGCAGCGGATCGCCCGACAGGCCTTCGCCCGACGCATACCGCATCGCCAGCACCACCACCGCTGCAGCCGCAGCGGTGAGGCCCACCAGAAGAGCGATGAGGCGTAAAACGGGCATCAGGCGGCGGTCGCGAATCCGGAGGAATGGCTTGTTCCCGACTATCGCGATCCGCCGCCTAGGGAACCCTTAACACAGCCCCCCGGCCGTTATGGTTTACGCATAAATTTCGGACTTTATTCGCTGGGATAGCTGATCGAGATCTCGATCACCCGGGCGTTCGACGCGGCCATGTCCTTGGAGTCGGACATGAGTTCGACGTCTCCCAGCGCAGCTTCCGGCGTCGTTTCGCCCTGCGGCGAGAAGCGCATCAGCAGGCTGCACCCGTTGCGCTGTTCGGCGTCCAGCTTGCCGCCCTCCCAGCTGATCGCGAAGCCGCCATAGTCCCAGCCGAAGCCCGACATCTTGAACGGCTTGCCGTTGGCCTTCTCGACGTCGGCCACGGGGCTGCCGATCTTCAGCCCTTCCGGGATCTGCCACAGGATCTCGCGCTTCCAGGGGTCGATGCCCTCCGGGTCGGCCGAGAAGTCGGACTGCATGGTGACGGCGGCGGGGCGGGCGCGCTTCTCTTCGTCCCACCAATAGACGGTCAGTGATTTCGCCGGGTCGTTGGGGAAGAGGACGCTGGCGTTGGTTTCCGTGCCTTCGGCGCCGGGGACGGTCTTGTACTCGACATTCTCCTTGCCGAAGGTGGCGATCAGGTCGGCCTCGGTCGTCTCCTTGTTGAAAGGCGCCGCGCAGTCCAGCGTCTGCACCTCTGCGGCGGGGGCCGCTTCGGCGGCGAAGGCCGGGCCGGCAAGTACGGCACTGGCGAGGAGGAGGGGGCGAAGGCGCATGCGAGAATCCCTTTCAAGCTAGGGTCGGGGTTGTCGCGCGCGGGGCGGGTTCCGTCAAAGCGGCCAAACGGCGCGGACGGATTTCAGCGGCGGTTCAGGCAGAACGCCGCCGTGCCGGTGGCGACTTCAGAGAGACGTACTGCTCGTTGCGGTCAAACGCACCAAGTTCGTCGAGGAGTTTACTCAATCTCTTATATTCGAAAGGAGGGCCTGCCGCTTTCAGCGCTTTGCCGAAGTGGCTCAGCAGAACACGAGAGTCGCCGTTTGAAACCTCTGAATAGTGCTTCAAAACCCAAGCCAGCCGAGGGTCGCTTGGTGTGGCTGAAAGATCGAAAAACTTAGAGAAGAAACGTCTGGCCTCTGGTGTCACACGATCGTCACCAAAGCCGAAGACGATGCTGCCACGCTCACGAATACGTGCCGCCAAGCGCGAGAAGTCGTTGTCAGATGATACGATGCAGAAGGCGTCCACATTTCGCAGTTGCAGAAACTCCATAGCGTCGATGGCTAACGCGATGTCTGCGCCGTTCTTGCCGGATGAAACCCTCAAATGCGGCAAAGGCGTAATTGCGTGAGCCTTCAAAGCTTCGCGCCATCCGCCAAGATCTGCGCCGCCTAACGCGCCGTAGGCACGGCGTATTGTAGGCTCTCCATGCTCGGAAACCTTGCGAAAAAGAGCGTCTGCCAGATCGGCGGAAACATTGTCGGCGTCGATCAGGACGGCGAGGCGGAGTGAGGTCTGAGCCATCCGCGCAGTTCAGCACAACTGGATTAAGCGATGCTCAACCGACGGTAGCTGAGCGCTTCGGCGATATGGATGCGCGTGACGGTGTCGGCGGCGGCGAGGTCGGCGATGGTGCGCGCGACACGCAGGGCGCGGGTGTAGCCGCGCGCGGAGAGGCGCATGCGCTCGGCCGCCTCGGCGAGGAGCGCGCGGGCGCTGGTTTCCAGCCTGGCCGCGTCGTTCAGAAGATCGCCTTCGGCTTCGGCGTTGGTGGCGACGCCCGAGCCTTCATAGCGCGCGGTCTGACGGGCGCGGGCGGCGGCGACGCGGGCCGCAACTTCGGCCGAGCCTTCGCGCGGCGCGGGCAGCGAGAGGTCGGCGGCGCTGACGGCGGGGACATCCACATGCAGGTCGATGCGGTCATAGAGCGGGCCGGAAATCCGCGACTGGTAGTCGCCGCCGCAGCGCGGCGCCTTGTTGCAGGCCTGCGCCGGGTCGCCGAGATAGCCGCAGCGGCAGGGGTTCATCGCCGCGACGAGCTGGAAGCGGCTGGGGAAGCGCACATGCGCGTTGGCCCGGGCGACGAGGGTGGAGCCGGTCTCGATGGGTTGGCGGAGCGAGTCGAGAACCTGGCGCTGGAATTCGGGAAGCTCGTCGAGGAATAGCACGCCCTGATGGGCGAGGCTGACCTCACCCGGGCGAACGCGGAGACCGCCGCCCACCAGCGCCGCCATCGAGGCGGAATGGTGCGGCGCGCGGAACGGCCGGCGGCGGCCGATGGCGCCGTCTTTCAACTCGCCCGCGAGGCTCTGGATCATCGAGATTTCCAGCGCCTCGCGCGCCTGAAGCGGCGGCAGCAGGCCGGGCAGGCGCGCCGCCAGCATCGATTTGCCGCTGCCGGGCGGGCCGATCATCAGCAAATTGTGGCCGCCCGCCGCCGTGATCTCGAGCGCGCGTTTGGCGGTTTCCTGTCCGCGCACGTCTTTGAGGTCCGGCAGGCCGCCTGCATCTTCGGCGAGCTTCGCCGTGGGCACGGGCAGGATGGCGACGCCCTTGTAGTGATTGATGAGCGCCATGAGGCTGGGCGCAGCGATGATCTCGACGCCGTTGATCCATGCCGCCTCCGGCCCGCACGTCGCCGGGCAGGCGAGCGCTTTCGACGCCGTCGCGGCGCCGAGCGCGGCGGAGAGGACACCGGCGACGGCGGTGATCTGACCGTCCAGCGCCAGCTCGCCGAGTGCGATGGTGCGGCCGAGTTCATCCGCCGGCAGGACGCCCATCGCGGCCAGCAGGCCCATCGCGATGGGCAGGTCGTAATGCGAGCCTTCCTTGGGAAGATCGGCCGGGGCGAGATTCACGACGATGCGTTTGGGAGGAAGCGCCAGCCCGATGGCGTGCAGGGCGCTCTTCACCCGCTCCTGGCTTTCCGCGACGGCTTTGTCGGGCAGGCCGACAATCATCATCCTGTTGCCGCTGCCGGTGATCTGGACCTGCACGTCCACTTCACGGGCCTCGATGCCTTCAAAGGCCACGGTGGAAACGCGGGTAACTGTCATACGCGCGCGATCTTCACCGCAGCCGGCCCGGCCGTTCAAGCATCGCGGCGTGCGGCGATGCGCCGCCGCCTGAGGCGCTGGCGCTCCAGCCGGGCGCGCTGAAGCTTGAGGCCGAGCGCGACGATGACGCCGGCAAGCACGAGTCCCGCGACGGTGAGCGACAGCCAGTGCGCTTCGCCGAGGCTTTCCAGTTCCGCCATGCCGCGCACCGCGATCCAGCCCGGCGCCATGAAGCCGAAGGCCCAGGCGACGGCGGACAGCAGATTGGCGATCACGAAGCGGCGCTGGTTCATGCCGGTGATCCCTGCGATCAGCGGGATCGTGCAGCGCAGGGGGCCGAAGAAACGGCTGAAGAAGACGGCGAGCGAGGCGTAGCGGCGGAAGAGCAGGCGGCTGCGCGCGACGGCGCGGCGATAGTTCTTCAAGGGCCAGCGATGCACGATGCCCGGCCCCAGCCAGCGTCCGCCATAATAGGTGATCTGGTAGCCGAGCGCCGCGCCGGCGCTGGCCCAGGCGATCATGGGGACGGCGTCGAGCGAGCCGGCGGCGACAAGGCCGCCGACTGCGATCAGCACCGGCGGGGCGGTGATGAGGATGCCGACGATCCCGAGACAGAGAAAAAGGCTGAGGGCGCCGAGCGCCGGCCCAGCCACATCCTGATTGGCGGAGAGCCATGCGATGATGGCATCGATCCACTCACCCACGCGCGGCGTCCGCGACGAATTGCCGGAAGGCGGCGACGGCGTTCTCGTGGGTGGGTGACAGCGGGCCTTGCGCGATGTCGCCCGCCGCGACGTTCCGCTCCACCGCCTCGCAGATCATCTTGTCCTCGGCGGTGACGATATCGGACATCGCGAAGGTCGCGCTGTGGTCGGCATCCGGTTCGGCGAAGACATAGAGATAGTCGAGCCGCGTCGTGCCGTCCGCCATCGGCCAGATGCGCTCCATCATCATGCCGGTCTGATAGACATTGATGCCGAGATTGGGCCAGGCCCACGCCCACAGGCCCTCATAGACCGCGTCGTCGCGGCGCTCGGGCCTCAGCGGCGCGTGATGGATGGCGATGCGGTCTTCCATCGTGACGCGGTAGGCGGCGCTGTCGATCTCGGCATCCAGCGCCTTGTGCAGCACCGGCACGTGGTAGCCTTCGAGATAATTCTCGACATAGAGCGTCCAGCGGCAGGCGACGTCATGCCGCCGGCGCGCGCCGAAGCGCCATGTCTCCAGCGGCGTCTCTTTCAGGCGCGTGGCGACGGGGGCGATCCAGGAATCGAAATCGCCAACCTCGTTCGACAGCGCGACGAACAGGAACCCGCGCCAGAGTTTCATCGGCAAAGGCACGAGCGCGAGCGCCCGCGCATCGAAATTCTCCGCCGGGCCGAATCCGGTCGCGGATTTCAGCCGGCCGTCCAGCGCGTAACGCCAGCCGTGATAGGGACAGGCGATCTCGGACCCGCACGAGCCTGTGCCGTCCTCGGTGAACGGGCTGAGGCGATGGCGGCAGGCATTACGGAAGGCGCGGACGACGCCGTCCGCGCCGCGCACCGCGATGACGGGCACGCCGGCGATGGTCTCGGCGGCATAGTCGCCGGGGTTCGCAAGCTGGCTCTCATGCGCGAGGCACTGCCAGCTCTTGGCAAAGATCGCCCGGGTCAGCGCGGCATCATTCATGGCGGGCATTTGCCCGAGGTGCGGACCGCGAGGCAAGCGGTCAGTCGAGCCTTTGGCCAGCGATGGTGATGCGGTGCATCAGACGGCGATGGCCGTGATAATCGTTCATGGCGTTGTGCCAGGTGGCGCGGTTGTCCCAGAAGGCGACCGAGCCGGGCTTCCACGAGAAGCGATGCACGAATTGCGGCTGCTGCGCGTGGGCGTAGAGATAGTCGAGCAGCGGTTTGCTCTCTTCCGCAGTCCAGCCTTCGAAGCGCAGCGTGAAGGTCGGGTTCACATACAGCGCCTTCTTGCCGCTGCCGGGATGGGTGATCGCCACCGGGTGTACGGATTCGGGCAGATCGGTATGGCCCGACAGCGATTTCTGGTCGGTATCCTTGTAGGCCGCGCCGCCGCCGAAGATATGCGCCGCCGAATGCACGGCGCGAAGCCCGGACAGCGTCGCCTTCAGCCCGTCGGAGAGCGCGTCCCAGGCGGCATACATGCTGGCGAACAGGGTATCGCCGCCGGCCGGGGGCGTTTCCATCGCGACAAGGATCGAACCCATCGCCGGTTCGGCGTCATAGGAATGGTCGGTGTGCCAGCCGCCGCCGATATTGGTGGTCTGCTCTTCCGTCTTCTCGACCTTGGCGATCTCGGGAAAGCGCTCGGTCTTCGGGAAATAGCGGTTGATGACGATCGGCCCGACGCGCCTGGCGAAGGCGATATGCGCCTCGGGGTGCAGATCCTGTCCGTGGAGGAAGGCCACGCCATGCTCGAACGCGGCCTGCCGCACGGCGGCAACTTCCGCGTCGCTGGCCTGCGCCAGATCGATGCCGCCGATCAGCGCGCCGCATCCGTTCAGGGCTTCGATCTGCATGGGCCGTCTCCTGAGACTATGTGCCAGGACTGTCCCCGCCCATCTGGCGGTGATCTGTCACGCCAGTTACACTTGGGTGATGGTTCAGGCCGAGAGCGACCGTATCCTCGCCATTCTGCGCCGCACCGGCTGGGCCGGGCGGCTGGAGCCGGGGCTTGCCGAAGCGCTGGTCGAGGCAGGCCGTCTGGTGCGCCTGCCGCAGGGCGCGTGGAGCCATGGCGAGGGCGACCCCGAAACCGGTATTCTGGTCGTCATCGAAGGCGCAGTGCAGCTTTTCACCGAAGCGCCGGGCGACCGGCAGGTGCTGGTCGGCCATGTCGAGCGCGGCGGGACGATCGGACAGGCCAATCGCTTCGGCGGCGGCCCGCGCATCGTGACCGCCATCGCGGTGGTACCCAGCCAGCTTCTCATCGTGTCGGATGCGGCGCTGACGCGGCTCAGCGCCGCCTGGCCGGATCTCTGGCGGATGATCGCCGGCCTCGCCTATGCGCAGATGCGCGTGACGGTGCAGATGATGGCGCAGGTCATCGCACTGCCGCCGCGCCAGCGTGTGGCCGCGCGCCTTCTGGCGCTCGCGGCGATCACCGGTGAGCGTGCGCCGCTCACGCTCTCTATCGGGCAACAGGCGCTGGGCGAACTTGTCGGCCTGACGCGCAAGACCGTGAACGGACTGCTGCAGGATTTCGCGCGCGAGGGATTGGTGCGCCTGCGATACGCCAAGCTGGAACTGGTGGATCTGAAAGGCCTCGACGCGGCGGCGAACGGCTAAAGACGCCGCGCCTCGATCGCGTCCCACACCAGCGCGGCGATATCCGGGCCGCCGAAGCGTTTCACTTCCCAGATGCCGGTCGGCGAGGTGACGTTGATCTCGGTCAGGTAGTCGCCGATCACGTCGATGCCGACGAAGATGAGGCCGCGCGCTTTCAGCTCCGGCCCGATCGTCTCGCAGATTTCCTTTTCGCGCGCCGTCAGTTCGGTCGCTTCGGGCTTGCCGCCCGCATGCATGTTCGAGCGCGCCTCGCCCGCCGCCGGCACGCGGTTGATCGCGCCCACCGCGATGCCGTCGACCAGAATGATGCGCTTGTCGCCCTTGCGCACTTCGGGAAGGTAACGCTGCACGATCAGCGGTTCGCGCGAAAGCTTCTCGAACGTCTCCAGCAGCGAGGAGAGGTTTTCATCCTCGGGCCGCACGCGGAAGACGCCCGCGCCGCCATTGCCGTAGAGCGGCTTCACTACGACATCGCCATGCTCGGCGCGGAAGGCGCGGATGGCGGTGCGGTCATTGGTGATGAGGGTCGGCGGGGTCAGCTCCGGCCAGAGAACCGGAAACAGCTTCTCCGGCGCGTTGCGGACATGGGCCGGATCATTCACCACCAGCGTCTTCGGGTGGATGCGCTCAAGGATGTAGGTCGTCGTCAGATACGCCATGTCGAAGGGCGGATCCTGACGCAGCAGGACGACGTCATAGTCGCCCAGCTCCACCGTCGCCTCGGGCTTCAGCGAGACATGGTCGCCCTTCTCGTGGCGCACGGAGATGTGGTGGCCGCGCGCGAAGACGCGGCCGTCGCGATAGGAGAGGTTCTTCGGCTCGTAATAGAAGAGCTGGTGGCCGCGCGCCTGCGCCTCCAGCGCCAGGGCGAAGGTCGAATCCCCGTTGATGTCGATCATGTGGATCGGATCCATCTGGATCGCGACGGAAAGGCTCATGGGCCGCCTGCCTGACTTTTGTTTTGCGCCTTAGGACTTAGTGTCAGTTGAGGCTGCGCGCCAGCCGCGCGGCCAGCGCCTCGGCCTCGCTCCGCCAGCTTGCCGTAGGCTCGAGCGCGATTGCCTCAAGCGCGGCTGCGCGGGCCGCGCCGGGCCGCTCCGTTTCCGCGAGGCTGAGGGCATACCCGAAGCGATACTCGCCGTTATCCGGGGCGAGCGTGACGAGGGTCTGCAGCGTCTGCGCCTGCAGCGGCCTGTCGCCGCGCTTCTGGGCGCGGACGAGGATGTTGTTCTGCAGGCGGATGAGGACGCCCCGGTCGCCGGTCGCGATCAGACGGTCTTCGGTGATCTCGGCGCCCTCCGGGGCCAGCCGCTCGATATCGTCGGCATCGACCAGCCGGCCGCCATTGAAGGGGTCGATCACCGTCGTGCCGCGCGCCGTGCCGAGGCCGACGAGGAAATGGCCGGGAAAGTTGAGGCCGTGCGCCGACGCGCCGAGACTGCGCGCCGTGTGAATATAGAGAATGCCGAGCGCCACCGGCAGGCCGCGCCGGCGGTCGATCACTTCGGCAAGGTCGGCATTCCTCAGATCGTCATAGGTCTCGCGGTCGCCGTCATAGCCGAGCGAGGTGAAGGTCCGGCCGAGGGCGTTGGCGACCTCGCGCGGGTCGCATTCGGCGGCGCTTTCGCGATCCAGCGCCCGCGCGGCGGTCAGCGACAGCGCCGCGAGATGCCGCAGATACGGAGCCAGGTCGAGGCCGGGACGCGCCGCCTGCGCGAGCAGCAGCGCGCCGAGCGCGATGTCGACATCGTCCGTGCCGGACTGGCCGATCGACGCGAGGCTGATTTCGGGTTCTGCGGTCATGGGCGGAACGCGTCGGTGAGATGGCGCGGCCAGAAGCGCCCGGCTTCCAGCACCATCGCGTCATAGCGTTGGGTGAAATTCTGATAGACCGGACGAACTTTGAGGAAATGCGCGGCGGCGCGGGCGATGCGCGCCTGCTGTTCCGGCGCAATGGCGAAGATGGCGTCGGCTTCGGCCGCGCGGGCCTTCACCTCGACAAAGGCGAGCGTGCGGCCGCGCCGGGCGACGATATCGATCTCACCCAATCCGGCATTCTTCGCAGGGCGGAAATTGCGCGCCAGCACCGCATAGCCTTTCAGGCGCAGCAGGATCGCGGCGCGCCGCTCGGCGCTGCGGCCGCGCGCCAGGGCGGCGGCCTTATCCACCTTTCAGCTCCAGCGCGCGGGCATAGACAGCGCGGCGCGGCAGGTTGAGTGCGCCGGCAACCGCGTCGGCGGCATCCTTCACGCGCATGGTCGCCAGCGCTCGGGTCAGCGCAGCGTCCAGCGCGCCTGCGTCGTCGGCCGCCTCGTCCGCGCCGGGGGCGACGACGATGACGATCTCGCCGCGCTGCAGGTCGGCGTCTTCAGCGGCGAGCGCTGCAAGCGCGTTCAGCGTGCCGCGCCGCGCCTCTTCATAGCGCTTGGTCAGTTCGCGGCAGATGACGGCCTCACGGTCCCCAAGAATGGCCGCGAGGTCGGCCATGGTCCCGGCGATGCGGTGCGGGGCCTCGAAGAAGACGAGCGCTGCGTCGAGCGGCTTCAGCGCCATGATCTCGGCCTTGCGCGCCGAAATCTGCGCCGGAAGGAACCCGGCAAACAGGGTGCGTTTGGCGCTGACCCCGGAAATCGACAGCGCCGCCGTCAGGGCGGACGGCCCCGGCACGGCGACGACATTGTGCCCGGCTTCGGCAGCGGCCTTCACCAGCGATCCGCCGGGGTCCGACACATGCGGCGTGCCGGCATCCGTCACCAGCGCCACCGCCTCGCCTCGCGCCAGCCGGGCGAGCAAAGCGGGAATGGCGCGCGCGGCGTTTTCCTCACGGTAGGAGGTCAGCTTTGCGGAGATCCCGTGAAGGTTCAGCAGCTTCGACGTGACGCGGGTGTCCTCCGCCGCGATGGCGTCCGCGCCGGCCCTCGAAACACTCGGGGCTGATGCTGGCCTGCGCCCCGTAGTCGACATCCAGCACGGTGCGGGGTAGCCCAGCGTCAAACGCCGACATAACGATGCACCTGCTCGGTCTCGCGGTCCAGGTCGGCCGAACTGCCCTGCCATACCGTGCGGCCCTTTTCGATGATGACATGCCAGTCGGCCAGCCGTTTCAATTCGCGCAAGTTCTTGTCCACGATCAGGATCGACTGCCCCTCGGACTTCAGCCGGTTCAGGCAAGCCCAGATCTCGGCGCGGATGACGGGCGCCAGACCCTCGGTCGCCTCGTCCAGGATCAGCAGCCGGGGATTGGTCATCAGCGCCCGGCCGATCGCCAGCATCTGCTGTTCGCCGCCCGACAGCGTCCCCGCCATCTGCCCCAGGCGTTCACCCAGGCGCGGGAACAGCTCGACGACGCGGGCCAGCGTCCAGGGCAGGGGCGCGCCCAGGCGATTGGCGGCGGTGGCGACCAGGTTCTCGCGCACGGTCAGGGGGGCAAGATGCGCCGCCCCTCGGGCACCAGGCCGACGCCGCGACGCGCGACCTGTTCCGGCGCGCAGCCGGTGATGTCGTCGCCAGCGAAGCCGACCTTGCCGCCTGTGGCGCGAAGCTGGCCCATGACGGTGCGGATGGTGGTGGTCTTGCCCATGCCGTTGCGGCCCATCAGCGTCACCACCTGGCCCTCGTCCAGCGCCAGGTTCAGGTCGAACAGCACGGGGGTAGAGCCGTAGCCGGCCTGCAGATGCTCGATCTTCAGCATCAGATGTCCTCCTCGCCCAGATAGGCGCGGCGCACCTCGGGGTTTTCGCGGATCTCGGCCACGCTGCCGGTGGCGATGACGCGGCCATAGACCAGCACGCTGATGCGGTCGGCCAGGTTGAAGACGGCATCCATGTCATGTTCGACCAGCAGCATCGGCACTTCGGTGCGCAGCGCCGAAAGGGTGCGGACCATCTCGGCGCTTTCGGCCTGGCCCAGACCCGCCATCGGCTCGTCCAGCAGCAGCACGGCCGGCCGCATGGCCCGGGCGATCACCAGTTCAAGCTGCTTGCGATAGCCATGCGACAGGTCTGCGACCCGCGTGCCGGCGATGTCTTGCAGCCCCGCCTCGGCCAGCCGCTCGGCCGCTTCACGGAACATGGCGCCGCGCGAACCCGGACCGTCGAACATGCGCCAGATCCGGCCGTCGCGGACATGCAGCGCCACCAGCAGGTTCTGCGTCACGGTTGCCTCGTCGATCAGCCGCACGATCTGGAAGGTGCGCCCGATGCCCTTGGCCGCCCGCGCCGCCGCGTCCAGCCGGTCGATCGGCTCGCCGCGCAGCCGCACGGAACCGGCATCGGGCCTGAGCGTGCCGCAAATCTGGTTGATGAGCGTGGATTTTCCGGCCCCGTTCGGCCCGATCAGGGCGTGGATCTCGCCCGCGCGGAGGTCGAGATCGACATGATCGGTGGCCAGCAGGCCAGAGAACCGCTTGACCAGCCCACGAACGGAAAGGATTGCGTTGCCCGCCATCACTTCCGCCCTCCGGCCAGCCGGCCGACCAGCGCCACCAGCCCGCCATGCGTGTTCAGCACCACCAGCAGCAGGACGATGCCCAGGACCAGCGGCCAGTTCTCGGTCCAGGCGCCGAACACGTCCTCAAGCACCAGGATCACCAGCGCGCCCAGGAACGGCCCCCACAGCGTGCCGACCCCGCCCAGGATCAGCATGACCATCAGCAGGCCCGAACTGTTCCAGCTCAGCGTGTCGGGGCTGGAGAAGCGCAACAGATTGGCCAGCAGCCCGCCCGCCAGCCCGGCGCCGACCCCCGACAGGACGAAGGCCACGAGCCGGTGGCGCGTCGGCGCCAGCCCCAGCGCCGCCATTCGCTGGGGGCTTTGGCGCACACCGTCCAGCACCGCCGCGAAGGACGAGCGCATGAACAGCCAGTAGAGCCAGAACCCCGCGACCGAGATCGCCAGGCACAGATGTAGAAGTTGACCCGATTGCGCAGGTTCAGCCCGAAGAGGTCATTGGCCCCGGACATCATCAGCCCATCGTCGCCGCCATAGGCCGACAGCGAGGTAAAGAAGAATACACCATCTGCGCGAAAGCCAGCGTGATCATGATGAACTGGGTGCCGCCGGTGCGCAGCGACAGAGCGCCGATGACGGCCGCGGCGAGGCCCGCGAACAGCATCGCGGCCAGCAGGCACAGGATCAGGCTGTTGGTGCCGGGAATGAAGCCCAGGAAAGGCGTGCCCCAGTCGGCATGGTTGGACAGGATCGCGACGATAAGGCGCCGATGCCGAAATAGGCGGCATGGCCAAAGCTGACCAGGCCCCCGAACCCCAGCGCGATGTTCAGGCTGGCGACGGCGATGGCATAGATCAGCACGCGCGAACCCAGGCTGGTCAGCGAATTCATTCCAACCGCACCGGCGACATGAGGCAGGGCGATCAGCGCCGCCAGCAGCACCGCGCCAAAGGCGATGGTCGCGGGCCGCATACCTTGGCGGGCTTCTTCCGCGGGCGACGGATGGGCAAGATCGGTCATGACTTATCCTTTCGCGGGGAAAGAAGCCCTGTGGGCGGGCCATCAGCACAAGCGCCATCAGCAGGTAGATTCCCATCGACGCCAGGCCGGCGCCCAGCGTGTCGGCGGCCGAGGATTTCATGATCGTGCGCAGCAGCCCCGGCGCATAGGCACGCAGCAGGGTGTCGATCACCCCCAGCACCAGCGCAGCGACAAAGGCGCCCCGGATCGAGCCGACGCCTCCCACCACGACCACGACGAAAGTGGGCAGGATGATGCGCTCGCCCATGCCGGCCTGCACCGAAAAGATCGGCCCCGCGAGATAGCCCGCCAGCCCGGCAAGCACCGCGCCAAGGCCGAAGACCAGCGTATAGATCAGCTTGATGCGCACCCCCAATGCCCGGACCATCTCGCGATCGGCGGCGCCGGCACGGATCAGCATCCCGACCCGGCTGCGGTTGATCAGCAGATACAGGCCGGCCGCCACCGCAAGCCCGACGCCGATGATCGCCAGGCGATAGACCGGATAGATCAGCCCCGGCAGCAGCTCGACCGAGGAGGACAGCAGCGGCGGCGGCGAGGCCATTAGCGGCTGGCGGCCAAAGATGATCGTGACCAGTTGGTTGAAGATCAGCACCAGCGAAAAGGTCGCCAGCACCTGCTCAAGATGATCGCGCGCGTAGAGCCTGCGGATCACCGCGAATTCGACCAGTGCTCCGATCACGGCGCTGCCCACCAGCGCGGCCAGCAGCCCGATCCAGAACGAGCCGCTCGCCCCGGCCACCCAGGTGCCGATGAAAGCGCCCGCCATGTAGAACGAGCCATGCGCCAGGTTGATGATGCCCATGATGCCAAAGATCAGGGTCAGGCCGGCGGCCAGCAGGAACAGCATGAATCCATACTGGACGCCGTTGAGGAGTTGCTCGAAGAGCAAGGTCATCGGTTGGTCCTTTCGATGCCGGGGGCGCGGCTGCGGCACCCCCGGCGGTCGCTGCCTAGAGGTTGCATTCGGCGGCGTAGACGTCTCCGCGCGCTTCGGCGATTTTCTCGCCCGCCTGGACGACGGGCACGCCATCCTCGCCCATGACCACCGTGGCGGCATACCAGTCCTGCACCGGGTGCTGGTTCGGCCCCCAGGCGAAACCGCCGGTCGGGCTGTCGATTCTGGCATTGCGGATGCCCTCACGCAGGGCGTCGATGTCGGACACATCGCCGCCGGTCGCGGCCAGCGCCTCGGCCATGATCAGCGCGGCCTGGTAGCCCTGCGCGGCATAATAGGTCATCGGGCGCTGGGGGTATTTTTCCTTCCAGGCCGAGACCATCGCGTGATTGGCCGGGTTGTCGAGATTCTCGGCCCAATGCGTGGCGATGCGCAGCCCGATCGCCTGGTCGCCCAGGGCGCTGATGATGACCGCGTCCGAGGCGGGTTCGGCCAGGATCATCGGGATATTGCCGAGCCCGGCCTGCTGATACTGCTTGAGAAAGGCGATGCCGCTTTCGCCGGGATGGAATTGATAGACGACCTCCGGGTTGGCCGCGCGGATCTTGGCGATCTCGGCCGAGAAATCGGTCTGGCCCAGCGGGGTATAGATCTCGTCGAGGATCTCGCCCTGGAACTCGCGCTTGAAGCCGGTCAACCCGTCCTTGCCCGCCTGGTAGTTCGGAGCGATCAGGAAAGCATTGCGGTAGCCTTCCTTGCTGGCAAGCAGGCCCGGCATCTCGTGCAGGGTGTCGTTTTGCCAACTGGCGACGAAATAGTTCTCGTGGCAGCCCGCGCCGGCCAGCGTGGACGGACCCGCGTTGGCGCTGACGAAGATCGCGTCGGATTCGGTGATCTCGGGCACCACGGCTCCGGCGACGTTGGAAAAGACGATGCCGGTGAACAGTTTGATGTCTTCGTCGTTCAGCATGCGGTCGGCGATCTGCCGGCCCTGGCCCGGGTCGAGCTTGTCGTCCTGGACCTCCAGCGCGACCGGGACGCCGCCCAGCGTGCCGTCCTTGATCGCCAGGGCAAAGCCGTCTCGGATGTCGGCGCCCAGATAGCCTGTCGGACCGCTGAGCGTGGTGATCATGCCGATCTTGACCTCGTCGGCGAATGCGCCGGTCGCCAGTACGGCAAGCGCGGCTGCTGCTGCGGTCGTGTTCTTCAGACCCATTGTTCGATTACTCCCGTTGGGCGCGCACCTTCAAAGGGGCATCGCCGTTTTTTGCTTCCTCACAACGGTGTCATTCGGGGGGCGTGAAATAAAGTAGACAGACGGATATGGATTGATAGTCTATGGCTATGGATGATATGCTGGATATCGGTCTGCGCCAGATGCGGATCTTTCGCGCGGTCGCCCTTGCGCAAAGCTTCTCGGCTGCAGCCGAGCGGCTGGGGATCAGCCAGCCTTCGCTGTCGGCGTCCGTGCGCAAGATGGAGCAGGTCCTGCAGTTGGAACTGTTTCACCGGACCACCCGCAGGGTCGAGTTGACCGAAGCAGGGCAGTTGTTCCTGGACCATGTCGCTCGCTGCCTGGGCGCGGCGGATGCGCTGCACAAGGACATGGCGGGCTTTCGCGTCTGGCAAAGCGGCGTCATTCGCATTGCCGCGCCACCGTTGTTGGCATCGGCCCTTCTGCCAAGGGCGATCCGGGAATTTTCCGATACGGCGGCTGGTGTACGGCTGGAGATCAGCGATGTCGGAACGGCGGAAATCATTGAAATGGTTCGCTCCGGCCAGGCCAGTTTCGGTATCGGAACCTTTCCAGATGAATTGCCCGACCTGTCGTCGACCATGATGATGCGGGATGGGGCGATGCTGTTTTGCCACCGCGAACATCCTGCCGCCAGCAATGCGGAACTGCGCTGGAGCGCCATCGCCGGCATGCCGCAGATCGCCCTGCGGCCCAGTTCCAGCCTGCGCGCCTGGGTCGAGCGCGGTTTCGACGCGGCCGGCCTGGTCCTGCAGGCAGCCCATGAGGTGAACCAGATATCGACCGTGCTGGCGTTGGTTACCGAGAATGTGGGCGTCGCAGTCCTGCCGGCCTATGCGCGCGCGCTGATCGGCCATGCGCCGGTAGTGGGCATCCGCCTGACCGAGCCGGTGATCTCCCGAGAAATCTCGCTGCTGCATGCCTCGGGTCGGCGTCTCTCGCCGCCGGCCAAGGCCTTCGCCGACATTCTTAGACGCACGATCCACCAGGGTGCGGCCTTGTTGCCAGATCCGGGGGCGTGAAACCATGCCCAATTCGATACACAGATGGATGGTCAAGGCGGCGCGTAGCACCATCCGGCAGTGGAAGCCGAACTTTGCAACGGTGTGTTCGTGGAGCTGAAAAGCATCCGTGTCGTCTTTTTTGTCCTAAGGTCGAGATTTCGATAACGGGGCCGTTCCAATCAAGCCTTTCTGGTCACGATGCGTCGTCCGCGCCAAGGCAAGTTTGGTGACCCTAGACATGGAACCTCACCGATCAGACCAATGCCCGAAACCTATCGCGGAAAGCCAACGTCATTAACTCATGGGGAAAAACTCCCCGCTTACCGCGAAGAACGCGCATCACCTCGTTCATCGTGACACCAGCGACCAGCGTTTCGGCCGCCCCTTTACCCTATTCGACCATACCCGTTTGGCTGCCGGAGCCGCCAAAAGCGCCACCAACCCAAGCGGCAACGTCAGCCATTCCAATCGTTGCCGCGGGCAATCTCAACCGGAGAAGGCGGCGTCCGCGACCGCTCTCCTCACAGCTCGGACCACATGCGGATCAGGTTGTGATAGACGCCGGTCAGCCGCACCGCCTCGGGCGTATTGGCGCCCTCACGCGCGCTCAGCGACTGGATCGACTGGTCCAGGTCGAACAGCACCGCCCGCTGCGCATCCGACCGCACCATGCTTTGCAGCCAGAAGAAGGACGAGACCCGTACCCCCCGCGTCACCGGCGTGGCGGCAGGCCGGATCTCATGCTTTCTCTTTGCATTCAGCATCAGTTGCAGGAGGCTGGGCGCCGAAGTGGCGTGCATCTGCTTCCGACCGCCCGGATTTGGCATAGCGGAGCCGGCCAGCATGCTCTCTCGACGAGGACAGCCATGACGCATTGGTACACCGCCGATCCTCACTTCCGGCATGAGAGCATCATCGCCGACGCCCGCAGACTGTTCCGCGACACGAACCACGTGGATTCGGTGATGATCGAGCGCCTGTGGGAGACAGTCGGGCCGGAAGACGATCTCTGGGTCATTGGCGACTTCGCCTTCGCGCCGAAGGCCAAGGACGAGGATTGGTTGCTGACGATCTTCGGCCAGCTTCCGGGCGCGCCGCGACATCTGATAATCAGCAATCATGATGGCGAGCAGACGCAGGCCTTGCCTTGGGACAGCGTGTCATGGCTGGCAGAGGTAAACGACCCCACAGGCGAAAAGCTGGTAACGCCCTGCCACTATCCGATGATAACCTGGAACACCCCCGCAAGGGCGCCCTGCACCTGTTCGGCCATGTCCACGGCAACTGGCAGGGCAGCGCGAACACGCTCAATGTCGGGATGGATGTCTGGGCTTTCTACCCGGTGACGCTTCAGGAGGCGGCGCGGCGCGCAAAGTCGATGCCCGTGAACCGGCACTGGAAGGATGTCGAGCCGAGGGCCTGAGCCGCTATTGTAAAGGAGTGTCTGCCATGTCGACCGATCAGCCGGGGCGGCGCTGGTGGCGGAGCGGGACTGGCTCCTGGGGCGGGTGAGCTCCGGAGAACCAGTCACCCTGACGGCGGAGCTGGCCGGGCGCGGGGTGGCGGCCTCTGCGGTGTCGATCTGGCGGGTGCTGCGCGAGGCCGGATACAGCTTCAAAAAAAACTCTGTTCGCCAGCGGTCACGCCGGACGCTTACGGTCAGGAAGGCGCAAAAACAGATCATCCTTGCCGAAAAGGCCAATGCCTCGTCGAGAGCGGAGTGTGGGGATCACGTCTGACGGAGGCACACCTCCGTCGAACGGTCTGTCCTACCACTTCTCCGCCAATGGACAGAAGATTTGTCAAAAATGGACAAAACCCTGTCACAAATGGACAAATCAGGTGTCACCCGACACCGACAACTGTCGGGTGACAAGACATTTGTCCATTTCGCCGCGATTAACTCATTGAAAAAATAATGAAACAAGAATACTACGGTGACATCGGTTTGACCATTAATGATAGATCTTCTGTCCATTTTCAAGGACCCGCTCTTTTGGGGCTCGATGGCAGGGAAACGCCCAAAATGGGCGTTGGAGCTTATTGTGCTCTCCTTCGACCGTTTCCTCACCGACTTTTTCAGGCGGTAGAAACCCGTCCAGCGACAGCATGGTCGGCCCGGACTATACCTCGATCATCAACGAGCAGCATTTTGCCCGGCTGAATTACCTGATCGCGGATGTGACGATGAAGGGTACCGGGGGCGTTCCCCTGAGCCGCCAGGCAAGCAGGCTGGACGCACACGCTGGCCCCGGCCCTCGATCCGACTGAGGAGATGAACATCATGCGGGAGGAGACCGTCGCGCCGGTCATGCCGATCGTGCCCTACCGCAATCTCAATGAAACGAAGGTTACGTGAACGCCCACCCGCAACCCCTGTCCCCGTCGCCAGCCTGCCAGGCTGGGGCAGCACAGGATCGAAATCAACACCAGGATCCAGGTGCTCGGTCGCCAAGATCTGAAATGAGTGACGATCCGGGAAATTACCTCATCCTGGAAGGCGCCCGACATGCTCGGGCGGCTGCACCGCCTGCCGCAGGAAGATTTTGTTGAGACGAGCCGGGAAGCCAAGCGGAAAGATCCCTCTTCGTTCCAGCCTGCGGGCAACATGATTGGCCTGGATGCGCGCTTCGGCCGCAAGCGCGCCGAGAGATACATATTGATCGGCAAATGCCTCGATTTCTGCCTTTGCGATAAGGCGATAATGGCACCGCCGCCGCGCGCTCCAGTGCCGGGTGGTCTGCAGATATCCCCCGCGCATGAACCAGGCGATGGTCTCGGTATTGAGATACAGCACGGATCGGGCCTGCTCTATGGTCAACTGGTCGTTGGGAATGGGTTGCTCTGGGCCGTGAACGAGATCGCGCAACTCCTCACGATTGACGTAAAGGTCGCACATCTTCTGGTTCCCCGGTTCCTGGCCGACGAATGCGAGCTTTCCCTCGGCGATCATCAGCAGTATCTTCTCGGATGTGACGGCCACGAGGCCGACGGCTGCGGTGATGCGCGAACAATTTGCCGGTCGCTCCCGAACGATCCGGGCGTGAACGAACACCGCGTGCCGCAAGCGATCGAGTTCCTCGACATCATACAGGTCAGCGACATTGTCACCGCTGAAGGCCGCGTTGATGCGGCCGATGCGTCTGAACAGATCGAACACATCCGGCGATACGCCAAGACGCTTCGCCGCCTGCACTCGCGGAATGCTGGACGAAATCCGGGCAAGCAGCGGATCGAGGGTTTCAGCGTCGAGCTCTCGGCCGTCCCTGGTCAGCGATCTGAGCAAACGATCGGTTCTGGATACGTTCAGCCCATGAGCGATGGCCGCGCTGGAAATGGAATGGTATCGCCGCTCCTTACAGGTTTGCCCAAGCAGGGTCGTTCCCGGTGGTATTGCCTGATGGCTGAAAACGAAATCGGCGGCATCCCGAAGTAGCTGCGCGTAGCGCTGATCGGCTTTGATCTTGTCCAGCCAGCGCCAGAGATTGCCGAGGGCTGTATAGTAGCATGGTCGCCGAGACGGGCAGGCTTTCCATATTTCCTCGAACAACGGCGTGAATCCTCCCTCTGTTCCGGCCAGACGCTGAAACGCAGCCTCTGTGGCAACGGCGAGCTGTGCTTCATCGAGCCGCAGCGGCGCCGCTTGTGGGCCGAAGCACAAGGCGGTCCCGGCCTTCTCGCAGAACTGGGCGATCACGCTGACCCCCAGCCTGTCGAACCAACGATCTGATGTCTGATCCGCCAGGCGATCGATCAGCCAGGATTCGAAATGATGTTGTCGAGTTTCCGGCAGCGCCGCTGTGCGCTGAACGACGTCGAAGTTCCGCTCGATGATGCGGGCGAAATCCAGCGCATAGTGCGGCGCAGGCGGTCGAGGCAGCGAGATGATCGGCACATAATGATGCGGGCAGGTCCGAAAATGGGTCAACTGCCAGGGGGACCTGCCGTATCGCCGCAGGGCACCATGGCGCTCATGATCCTCCATGACGCAGCGTGGACACAACCGCACCTCCCGCCGATTTACCATTGGCCGATCGAGAATGTGACCGCGAAAACCGAACCGTCCCTCAGGTTGGGGCATAAAGGACTCATGCAGCAGGGGAGACGCATCAGCACCGATCACCTCTGCGAACTGTGCGATTGCGGTCGGCTGACCGCGCCGGAACAAGGCCCAGTTGACTCCCAGATCCAGCAGGCAATCCGAAACGCTGGGGATGCCAAGCTTCAGGGCGATGCGAGATGCGACGCTGATCGCTGGCTCCTGCGGCAGAGGCGCCAGGCCAAGAGCAAGACCGATCATTTCCTACGGCCCTTCTTTTTGGGTTCTGGTTCATCCTCATGCGGCGCGTTGCCGAGCAACAGCAGGCGGGCGTTGATGGAGGAATAGCCCTCCCGCAGGAAGGGATTGAAATCCGGCATGCAGCCCGATCGGTGTGCGAATGCCTGGACAAAGCAGGCATGATCCAGCTGCGGTTCTTTGGCACGCAGGGCGATTTCGATCGCAAACAGGAGCAATTCCACCGTTAACCCAAATTCTTCAGCCGCTGCGTGGATCAAGCGCCGGACAAAAGCCCCGCCTTGAAGATCAGGCGCCATCTCCAGACCTGCCGCTTGGGCATAATCTGCGACCATCTTCATGATCGGCGCGCCATCCTGCGCGGAATCAAGCTTGGTGAAATGAACGGGCGTAAAACGTCTGGCCAGCTGTGGGTCCATATTGATCAGATCCCGAAGTTGCGGCATGCCGGTGAGGATAATGCTGACCGGCCACTCGGGGTTCTGCATCAATGCCTTCAGCGTGTTGACCATCGACTGCATTTCGCGGGCGTTTTGGTTGACATAAAAATCCTGCGCCTCGTCGAAATGCAGGACCAGCGTCTGCCGCAATCGCAGATTATTGTGAACCAAATCCCAGATGATGGCCGAGGTGCGGTCGCGGCGCAGCGGGTAGCCAAGCACATTCAGGCAGGCGAGCCCCACAAACTTGACGCTGGCCGGGGATGGCAGGCTGAGGCTTACCGCTTCCGCCTTTTCGATCCCAGGCTGCAATTTCTGCAGGTCTGGGTACGTGGAAAACAGGCGTCTGACAGCCGTTGTTTTTCCGGATCCTGAATCCCCGATCACCGCGATGCCGCGCGCCTCGTTCTGGTTGCCAAGCTCCAGATCGGCACGACGCCGATTCAATAAGGCCGAGAAACTCTCCTGCAGTTTTCTATAGTGCCGATGGGCAAAAAAGCGCGCCCGCAGCCGGGCAAGGTTGCGATCAATGTCGTCGATATTATTGATAGCAGTTCCGAAAATTTTCTTATTCATCATCAAACCCCCATTTGCTGGCGTCAACTTCAGTATCGATCTGCTTTATTGTCTCTATGTTTGACTCTTCGTCATTCAACGATTCCACCACTAGCTGTACATCTTCCTCTGGAAGGGTGATCTTTCGACCAAAGAAGCCCTGGGCTGGAGTTTCCAGAATTGCTGGTCCGGACCTGAAACTGGTACCATGGAACAGATTCTTTTGGAGGACCTTGATTTGCTTATATGACGGCTCCCCCGGCATAACGCTCGCACGAATCCGGGAAGCTTTGTTTATGCCGCATATTTCCTCGATTGCTCGAATGCGGATCGGCTCGGTCAGCTCCGCCTCATGGGCGTAATGCTGCTTGATCGCCCGGAATTTTTCGGTCCACTCGCTGAGAGAAACGCCGAATAGTGGCGTCGCCGAAACGGCCTCTGCAGTTTCCCACCGACCATTAATTACCACTGAAATGGCACCGATGTCGGCCGGATCCGCTTTGACGCGGAGTGGCGCCTTTCGGCCTTCAGACCAGAGTTGACGCAGCGCTTCGCATGAATAATGATGCGAAAATAGCTCGATTCCCTTTTTCGAGGGTTTGCGGGTGAATTCTACCCCCAGAGCCGCCCGCAGAGTATGGATGTCGGCCGGCTCGGTCACGGCGAACTGATCCTCGAGCTCGCGCCAGCGATTGGCAGGTGACTGCTGGTTTAACCCTCGATGGGGCCGATTATGATAATAGTCGATGACGTAAAGCGAAAGAATGCGCGTCAGGTCGTCATCATCCAGTGCGGCGCGCCTCTCGGTCGGATAATCTCCGCGCGCAACCGGGTTAGGGAAAGTACGACCCGATAGGTATGGCGCAAGATTATGGCTGAGATTACCAAAAAATCGCTCTTCATGCGCGCGGAGTTCGGGAACGGCAACCGGTGGAAAAAGCATTGTTGCACCAATACCATTGACACCGGCCATGAAATCGGCAGAAATAAAAGCCGACCCGGTATCTGCGCAAACTACAGAAAAGCCGGCGCAGAAAGACCAGCTGCTTTGTGCGCCAATAGCCTGTGCATAGTCGGTCTTGTCGACCGATGCCATGCGCAGCGCCCTCATGGCCGCCTCCGCACTCGGCCGCGCCACCACGAGAAGCGCCAAAATGCACCGGGTAGCACAGTCTATGACTGCATAAATATATCGACGGCCTTTAGGGATCTTATCTCTGATCTCTGGTGCGAGAGTCTTCATCAGTCCGAGGCGACCAAAATAGGTCCAAAGATCAACCCACCACTCATCAATTTCAATGCGCTCCCCGGGAAACTGCGCCATTTGCTGAACCCCAAGACCACTGGAGGCGAACTTCTTTCGGGCAGCATCGATACCTTCGCGCAGGGCTGTCATTTCAAACTTGTCCAATCGGGCTATACGTCGCTCGATAGTGCGCAGGCAGGGGATGGTCAGTGCCGAGAGCCCTTTTTCAAGCCGAGAGCTGTTTGTGCGCTTGATCATATTCCGGGTGTTGCCCGCGACGGTTCTGACGTCACTGCCGCCTTCCTTGCCGAATTCTCGGATTCCATGTTCGATTAATTCTTCCACTTCCGGTTCGAAGTGGCTTTTAGCTTTTCCAAACTGCTCTTTTCGCGCGAGCGTGCGAAGGTCAAAACCCGATAGGACGAACTTGCGATAGACGCGCCGGATAGAGCGACTTGACGGCACCGCAGGAAGGTCGACATAGTCACCAAACCTTGGTTGACGGCCTGGAAATTGCTGATTGATGAAAGCTTGAGCCAGGTCTGGCCATACTCTGGTAAGGGCTTCCTCAAGCCCATGATCGGTGAACTTTAAGTCACCCCGAGCTTCCAAATCATGGATAGCGTGGAGTATCTTGCCCATGAACGTTACTTTCGCACGAGCCTTGGGAGTAATAAGGGTCAAGTCCAGTGAATAGGTTGCCGAACCTATTCTAGTTGGTGGCGGTGGAATATACCGCCAGCGCCCGTCTGCTCGGAGAAGTGCTATATCTTCCCATGTGAAATGTTCAACAACCTCCGGTTGTTCGAGGCGTCGCAAAGTGGCCCCGCGATAATTCGCGCCATCTGATGAGTATACAATCTCCCCAATTCTGATAGTTGATCCGGGAGGGAAGGAGCGCATAATAGGGCGGCAATTTGGAATCGAATTAAATCTCATGCCGCCCTCACCTTTACCAGCGTGTGAGGTCCAATAACGCCCTCGGTCACGACCTGGAGTTGGCCGCGAAACGCAGCACGGAATGCGGCACGGTAGCCGCGTCCGGCGAGGCCGGTCAGCGTTGCGAGATCGGACATTTTTACGATGCCAGAGATTGATCGAATCGCGCATGCGGCTGCATCATCGGCTTCAGGATCGCGGTGCTTGCAAAACTCAATATAGCGCAAGGCATTCTGGGCTTGCGCGCGGGTAAAATCCTCATCCGTAACGAGGACCAGATCATCGGCCAAGTGCGCGGGCAGATGACGCTTTACCGCCGCCAACGTTTCGCGGAACTGCTGTGTGACCTCGGCAGCAGGCTTGACCGAGATGGCCAGCTTGCGCCCATCGTTCAACATGACCAACAAGTCTATGTGATGCGTGCCAGGCTTGCCCATAGCGTTGACGAACGCAATCTCGAATGGTTGCTCGATCAAGTCCCAAAAGTTGGGCAGCGTAACCGTCATCTGGATAACCAGCAGTTCGAGTAGGCTCTCGAACTGCACTCGGGTGCGGCGCCCGTCGGATTTTCGGGTGATCCAGGTCCAACCACGACAGCTGTACCGCGAGCGCATCGCGATGGTGCGCGCTGCGCGAGACATGAGTAGGACATGGGCGCCGGAGGGGTGCTCCGCGCCTTGAAAGGTCGTCATTGTACTTCTCCGGAATGCAAGGTTTCGTTCGCAGGCGAGGGTTCGCTTGCGATAGCGCTTGACTTTCGTTTCGGGAGGAAGGATCAATGACGGCAGTGTAGGAGGTCACTGACTTTCCGCGATTGGCCCGGGTGTTGCAGTCCGGGCTTTTTCGTTTTTCCCTTAGAGTTTTTTGTTCTGTTTCGGGCCTCCCTGCTCTGAGGGTGATATTTCTTGGGGCTCGACGCCGACACGCTGTGCCAGCGCTTCAATGATCATGCGAGATTTGTAGCGCCCAGAGACCGCGTGCGTAACGGCCGAAGGCGATACGCCGAGCTCTCTGGCGACCTGCGCAAAGCTTGAATTATTTTCACGAAGTCGGCCTTTCAGCCACTCTCTTTTGCTCTTCAAAACCAGCATGACATCGTGCCCCAGGTGATTCGCACCTTTAGGACTGCCACTGATTCGGCGACGAATCAATATATAGATTTCACTTCATCGCATCTCGACCGCCCGGAATTCCGGGCGTCACCCTCATGACGACGCAATGTCATGTAAAGAAAAGAATACTCTTTGCGTCGGCGTGATCTGCCCACTCAGTCCAAGAAATCCGCCGAGATTGGCGGTACCATATCTAGTTGCATATCATTTCTGATATCCTTTTTGATATTTAGATTGATATCCTGCCAATCCTCTGATTTTGCACATCTTCAAAGACAGCCCTCCTTGCCGAACCTGTTGACTGCTCTTCGTTCTCCATTCCCGATGTCCGGCGTATGAGCTGTTTGGCGTCCGATCTTGAGGGTGGAGGGAAGCGGTAGCTTCCCGTTCACCAAAAGGCGAAAATAGTAGAGCGGTGAGCGCGAATCGTGGTGCGAACCGGGGAGCCGCGTCTGCAAAAAAAATTGTAGCGACAGGCGAAATTCACGGAATCATCGGTGGGGTGAGCATGCTCGCCCTTCGATTCTCGCCGCCTTCTGCGTGCAGCGCTTCGTCGTTCATAGACAGACTCGACACCAGAACTGTCGCCACTCACAGGATGCCGACGTTGATATTGGACATCGGGGATGTCGCCGCCCTCTCGCGTTGGTCGTCGACGCCGCTTGCAGGTGTTCCCTGATCCCCCCTTGCACGGGTCCACCTTGAAATATGGTTTGACCATGAAGGAGGGGGACAACGGCACAGGAGCGACACAACCCCGACGAGATCGTGACGCAGCGGCGGCAGGTTGAAGTGCTGCTCGGCCGGGGGATGACGACGGCGCCAGATCGGCGTTTCCGAACTTACCTATTGCAGGTGACGCAAGCAGTATGGCGGCCTGAGCCGGGACCAGCTCAGCCAGTTGAAGGAACTCCAGAAAGATCGAGCCATTGCGGCGCCATTGGTTCAAACCGCGAGTCACGCAGGGTTTGATGACAGCGAGATCAGCACCATGCCGGCCGTGGACAGGATGGCCCCGGCCCAGAGCAGAGCGCCGGGCCTGCTTTCGGTGCCGAAGATCCGGCTTGCAAGGATGATGCTGATGACGGTCTCGGTCGAGCCGATCACCGCGACGGTCGCCACGTCGCTGCGCTGCAGCGCCATAAACTGGCCGATCTGCGCCAATGCCATCGTCGTCGCGGTGACGAACTGCCAGCGTCCGCTGTCGCGCAGCAACCCGGTCACGGCGCGGCGGACGTGGCGGCTGAATGGCGCGGCCAGAAGATACCAGGCAAGGCCGGTCACCGCCCCAACCAGCGCGCCGAAGGCAGCGCCTGGCAGCTGGATCAGAGCCATCTTGCGCAGCACATAGGCCAACCCATAAGAGCCTGCCGAAGCGGCGCCCCAGCCGGCCCAGTTCCTCCGCGTCGCGCCGGCATCCCCGCCCGGCCGGCTCAGCACCGCGACTCCGGCCAGGATCAGCGCCATGCCCGCCAGCGCGGGCAACCGGGGCAATTCGGACAGCAACAACACGGCGAAGAGCGCGGCAAAGACCGGGGTCAGGCGGCGCATCATGCTGGCCCGGATCGCGCCGCCACACTCGACGGCACGAAACATCGCGACCCGCCCCAACACGGTCGAGAACAGCCCGGAGCCAATGAACAAAGCGATCGCCACCCACGGGGCCGGGCCGGCAGCCAGCAGATCGGGACCGTCGCCCAGCAACCAGAAGGCCAGCGAGAACGCCGCCGTCATCACGACCGACAGAAACGCCCCATTGTCACCGCGCGCCTGGGGGGCGCCGCGCGCGATGGACACGCCGCTGAGCGCATAAAGCACCGCCGAGCCAAATGCGATCAACTCGCCCGTCATCGTCGGTCAGATGACCAGCGCGGCGCTGCGGTTCTGGATCAGCCGGACCAGGTTCAGCGCCGTCATCGCCGAGGTCTTGGGGTTTTCCGGCAAGGGGTTGTTGGCAATCCTGATGTCGAGCGTGCCGAAATCGCCGCTGGCGCTGATCTCGTGCCGGTTCAGGGTCGCGGTCGGATCGGCGATCAGGGTGACGCGGGTGCGCTCCGGTCCTATCCCCGCCAGCGCGGTGGTCAGCGCGACATTCGCGTTCTGCGGAAAACGCGACGCGGCCTGGCTGGCGGTGCCGGCAAAGAAAGCGGTCGGGCCGTCCAGCGCGTCCAGCCGGCACAGGGTCTCAGCCTCGGTTCCGGCCCAGGCACGGGCGGGCTTGACGATGCGATGCTCGACCTCGGCCAGGCCCATATGGCGGGCCGAGGCCAGCGCGTCGATGCCGCCCAGGGCGCCGGGATGGACGATTAGCTGCGCGCCGGTCGAGCGCGCAAGCCCTCGCAGGCTTGCCAGCAGGTCCGCATCCGCCAGCGCCGAGGTCGACGAGACCGCGAAATCCACCCCCGCCGCCAGCGCGGCGCGGCCCCAGGGGGCCACGCTGTCCCGGCCGGCGGCCTCGACCACCAGGTCGGCATCGAGCGGTGCCAGCTCCGACGGGTCCGAGATCAGCCGCGCGCCCTCGGGGATACCGCGCGCACGGGCGCAGGCCAGGTCGCGCACGGCGATCGCCACGATCCGCGCATCGCTCTCGGCCTCGGCCAGCAGGCGCGCGACGGCAGTGCCGATCGCGCCCCAACCGATCAGCACCACCCTGGCCCCCTGGTACGCGGCGCGGGTCACAGCTGTACCCAGCCTTCCGGCGGCGTCTTGCCGGGGTGCAACTCGCCGCATTGCGGACAGGTGCGCGCCGCGATGTCGTCGTAGAAGGCGGTATAGATCGGCGGCAGGTCGTCGACGATGCTTTCCAGGTCGATCTCGGCGCGGTGGACCAGCGCCTTGCAGCCGAAGCAATACCATTCGATCGCATCCAGCGCGCCTTCCGGCCGCTCGGGCTCGATCACCAGACCGATCGAGCCCTCTTGCGGGCGCTGCGGGGAATGGCGCACATGCGGCGGCAGCAGGAACACGTCGCCCTCGCGGATCGGGATGTCGTAATGCTCGCCGTTATCCACGACTTTCAGCACCATGTCACCCTTGAGCTGATAGAAGAACTCCTCGACCGGGTCGTCGTGGAAATCGGCGCGCTGGTTCGGGCCGCCGACGACCGTGACCATCAGCCCGGCGTCCTTGAACACCTGCTGATTGCCGACCGGCGGCTTGAGCAGATGCTTGTTGTCCTCGATCCATTTCTGGAAATTGAATGCCTTCAGGCGTCCTTCCTTGATCATCAGATCCTCCTGAGTCTCGATGGGTTCAGCCCGGGCGGGGCGTGCCGCCCGGGCGCGGGTCACAGCTGCAGGCCGCAGCTTTCAAAGGCGGCGCGGGTCGCGGCCTTTTCGGCCTCGGTCAGTTCCAGCAGCGGCCGGCGGACCCGGCCGCCAGTCTGTCCCAGCAGGTCCTGCCAGTACTTCTGATGGCTGTGCGGCTTTTCCGCCGGCCGGGTCGAGCGTAAAGCATGGCGTACGGGCTCAAGGCTGTCGCGCAGCCGCCGGGCTTCCTCGGCCTTTCCGGCAAAGGCCAATTGGGTATAGTCGTGCATGCGCCGGTCCCTGGCGGTCTGGATCAGGTAGGGCGGCGAGGAACACAGGTAAAGCTGCCAGTTCAGCTCAAGGATATTGTCCAGCCATTCCTCCTCGGAGGCGGTGCTGACCAGGATGCGGTCGCCCGCCAGGCGGGTCAGTTCGGCGTACATCGGGCGCGGCACAGAATATTTGATCGCCACCACCGTTTCCAGGTCGGCCAGTTCGTTGCAAAGCTGCGGCGACATCAGATAGCCGCTGTCCGGGTGGCTCCACAGCGCGACGCCGATGTCCACCGCATCGGTGATGATCCTGTAATAGTTTTTCAACGTCGCGTCCTGCGCCTTGAAGAAATGCAGGATCGGGGCATGGACAACGACGTAATCGGCGCCGCAATCTTGGGCGTGGCGAGCCAGTTCGATCACATTGTCCATGTTCTGGTCGGACACGGACATGATGGTCTGGGCGCGGCCGCCGGCGGCCTTGACCGCCAGGTCGAATGAGCGCTTGCGCTCGTCCATCGACATGGAAAAGAACTCGCCCTGCTTGCCGGTGATGAAGAAACCGGCGATCCCCAGATCCTCGATCCAGTGATCCATGTTGCGGGCGAAGCCCTCTTCGTCCATCCGTCCCTTGTCGTCAAAGGGCATCAGCGCGGCGGCCCAGATGCCTTTCATGTGCTGGCGGGCATGGTCCTTGGCGTCCTTGCGGGAATATTTCATTCGGTGGTTTCCTTGCTGGCCGGTTCGATGCGCATGAAGTGAGAGACGTTCTTGACCGTCATGTAATGGTGTAGCCCCTCGCTGCCGCCCTCGCGGCCATAGCCCGAGGACTTGACGCCGCCGAAGGGGGTCTCGGGCAGTGAGGCCTCAAGCGTGTTGATCGACAGGTTGCCGCATTCGACGCCCTCGACCATCCGGTCCACATTGGCGGCATCATGGGTGAAGCCATAGGCCGCCAGCCCATAGGGGACCGAGTTGGCGCAGGCGATCGCCTCGTCCAGCGACGCGACCGGATTGATGACCGCCAGCGGGCCGAAGGGCTCTTCCTGCATGACGCGGGCATCGTCGGGGACATTGGCCAGGACCGTCGGCTGGAAGAACTAGCCGCTGTTGCCGATCCGCTCGCCGCCGGTCAGCAGGCGCGCGCCCTTGCCGGTCGCGTCGGCCACCAGTTCGGCCAGGGCCTCGATGCGGCGACCATTGGCCAGCGGCCCCATCTCACCCCTTGCTCCATGCCGTTGCCGACCCGGATCTTGCGGGCGCGGGCCACGAATTCTTCGGTGAACTCGTTAAAGATGCCCTCCTGCACGAAAAAGCGGGTGGGCGAGGTGCAGACCTGGCCGGCGTTGCGCATCTTGCGCTTGGCCGACATGACGGCGGCATCGGTCACGTTCACGTCGTCGCAGACGATGACCGGCGCGTGCCCGCCCAGTTCCATCAGCACCGGCGTCATGTGCTGCGAGGCCAGTGTCGTCAGGTGCCGCCCGACCGCGGTCGAGCCGGTAAAGGCGACCAGCCGCACCTGATCCTGCGGGATCAGGTAGCCGGAAATCTCCGCCGGATTGCCGAAGACCAGGTTCAGCACGCCGCGCGGCAGCCCGGCATCGTGAAAGGCGCGGGCGATGTGCATGGCGCCCGCCGGGGTTTCCTCGGCCGCCTTGAGGATGATCGAGCAACCCGAGGCGACGGCGCCGCCGATCTTGCGCGCCGGCTGGCTCATCGGGAAATTCCAGGGTGAAAACGCGGCCACGGTCCCGATCGGCTGGTGATGGACGGCATAGCGGGTGCCCGGTGCGCTGGGGGATCACCCGGCCATAGGTCCGAACCGCCTCGCCCGCGTCCAATTCGAAGAAGAACTCGAGCCGCGGATCATCGCCATCCGGGCCTGAGCTAGGGCTTGCCATGTTCCAGGGCGATCGCGGCGGCGATCTCGTCGATGCGCTCGCGCATCAGCCGCGCAGCGGCGATCATGATGTCGGCACGGTCGCGCGGCGCGGTCCGGCTCCAGACCCGGAAGCCCTCTTCGGCGGCCGACAGCGCATCATCCAGGTCGGCCCGCGAGGCGCAGGGCAGCCGGCCGATCTCTTTCTCGTCGGCGGGGTTGACCACGGCGATGGCATCGGCGGTCTTGCGCCATTCGCCCGCGATATAGAGCTGAAGATCGGGGTAATGAAGCATCTCTTGTCACTCCTTCTGCTGGCTGGCCGCTGGAACGGTGTGCCGGATGGCCGGCAACGTTCCCGGCGCCGCGCCGGTTGAGCCGAATTCGCGCGGGCGCGGTATTCTTGAAAGTGAATTCGATGGACTGGCAAAGTGAAGAAATCTCATGCCACTCCAGAGCGGAGCCATCCCGTGACCCAGCCAGAGATCCGGTTTTCCCTGCGCCACCTGCGCCTATCGACGCCATTGCGCGCGAGGGCAGTCTTGCGGGTGCCGCGACCAGCCTGAACATGACGAAATCCGCCGTGACCAAGGCGTTGCAGGATGCCGATGCGATGGCCGGGGTCCGTGCTCTTCGCCCGCACCAGTCGGGGCGCGGTTGCCACGCCCTATGGCACGCTTCGCGTCGGACATGCGCGCGATGTGATCGCCCGATTGCGCCGCGCCAGCCGCGATATTGCCGATCTCAGGGGCGGCACGGGTGGCACGGTCGCGGTGGGCACGCTGCCCTCGGCGGCGGGCGGGCTGGTGCCCAAGGCCATCGCGCGCGTGCTGGCCGAGCGGCCACGGCTGCGGGTGACGATCACCGAGGGCCAGCACGAGCATCTGACTCGCCGCTGCGCCGGGGCGACCTCGATCTTGTCGTCGGCCGGCTGCCGCCCCGCCGACGCCCGGCGGATCTGGCCGAGGCCGTGCTGGGCGCCGACCGGGTGCGGGAACTGGTCGTGCGGGCGGATCCCCACGCTCGGCTCGGCCAAGGAGTTGACTTCTGGCCGTCCGCGGGACCGGCCCTGGATTCTGCCGCCGCCAGACACCACCATGCGCCGGCAGCTTGACGCGACATTCCACGATGCCGGGTTGGAGCCGCCCGTGCCGCTGATCCAGTTGCTGTCCTTCCTGTCGAACCGCGCCCTGTCGCTGGCGGGCGACGATATCACCGTCTGGCCGCAGCAACTGGCCTCGATCGAGGCGCGCCGGGGCCAGGTCGCGGTGCTGCCCGTCGAACTGCCCGCAACCGAAAGGCCGCTTGGCCTGTGGTGGCGGGCCGATGTGCCGCTGTCGCCCGCAGCCCAGGCGCTGGCCGATGCGCTGCGCGATGGCGTAGGTTTGCCAGCGGGGAGGTGGCGTCTACCCACGATCCGCCTCGACCAGGCTGAGAAGCAGTTTCGACATCTCGCTGCCGGCATCCGCCAGGTCCAGGATGACGTCGAAGCGGTTGCGCTCCTGGACGACATGCAACGGTGCGCCCAGGGCGGTGGCGAAGGCGTCGGACTGGCGCACGAAACCCGCCGCCTCGTGCGCCGCGCGGGCGACGATGGTGCGGGCGGCCGCGCCGGCAGGTTGGCAAGTGGGCTGAGCGTGGCAATGTCCCGCTTGGACAACCGCAGCCAGTCCGGCAAGCAGCGCGCCAACGGCGCCAGGTCGAAGCCCGCTGATCGGCAGGGCTGCCGCGATGGCGTCCTCGGGCAAGCCTGCCCGCGCCCGCCAGCCATCCGCGATCAGCGCGCGCCAACCGGATGCCCGCCGGCGGAACTGCCGGTGACGACGATCCGGCGCCGGCTGATGTTCAGCTGCGGCGCATGGGTCCACAGCCAGGTGAAGCTGGCGCGGATCTGGCGGACGATCTCGGCCAGGGTGGCGCCCGGCGCCAGGGAATAGTCGGGCACCACGGTCGCGATGCCCCGATCCGCCAGCATCGGTGCCATGAAACCCAAATTGGCCCGCCCCAGCCGCCGCCAATAGCCGCCGTGAATGAACATGATGGCGGGGCGAGGTGCGCTGCTGGCACAGGCGCCCACAGGTCCAGAAGCTCGCCGCCTTGCGGGTCATAGGCGTATTCGACCGAGTTAGCCGTGCCCGCGCGGCCTGGGTTGCGGCGCTGTATCTGGCGATGAGAACCTCCAGCGCCCTGACTGTGATGTCTTTGGCATTGCCGATCGGCACGCCGGTCACATAAAGGCCCTTTTCCAGCACTCCCTTGGCGCGCGGTTTACTCCCCCCGGCCCCGTGATTAGGGTCCGGCGGAAGACCGCTCCGTTGCTTCGGGACATCCGAGAAGGACATTCGATGGCTTTCGCTTCGCCGCTTGCGATGAACGAGACGAGGGATAGCCGCCTTGGAGGCTTCCTGAAAGCCGCCGTGACCTCGTTGACCCTGGCCGTCAGCCTTTCGGCGCTCAGCGCCTGCGGCACGATGGGCCAGGTGATCGGCGAGGCTGGCGACCCGTCGGTGCAAGCCCCTGGCGAAACCGGCCCCGGCCGCACCGCCCGCCCCAACGTCAATCCGCTGGGGCCGGAAGGCCCGGTGGCGACCGGCGGTCCCCGCATGGGGTCCGGCGCCGGGTCGGGTCCGCTGAAGGTGGCGCTGCTGGTGCCGCAGTCGGGGCGCTCGCGCGACCAGGTGGCGCTGGGCAATGCGTTGTTCGACGCGGCGCAGATGGCGCTCTTCGACAGCGGCCGCAGCGACATCACGCTGATCGTCAAGAATACCGGCGCGGGCGGCGGCTCGGCGGCCAATGCCGCGCAGCAGGCGATCAATGAAGGCGCGGAAGTCATTCTTGGCCCGGTCTTCGCCGAAGAGGTGGGCGCGGTGCGCGCCGTGGCCGCGCCGCTGGGCGTGCCGGTCATCGCCTTCTCGTCGGATTCCTCGGCCGCCGGTGGCGGCGCCTATCTGCTCAGCTTCCCGGCGGAAGAAGAAATCCGCGCCGTCGTGAACTTCGCGGCGGGCCGTGGCGTCGGCCTCTTCGCCGTGCTGACGCCGCAGAACGCCTATGGCCGCCGCGCCGCCAACGCCTTCAGCCGCGACGTTGCGGCGATCGGCGGGGCCGTCGTCGCCGAGGCCAGCTATCCGGGCGCCAAGGATGCGATGTATTCGTCCGTGATGCAGCTCGACGGCAAGGATTTCGACGCGCTGTTCATTCCCGATGGCGGCTCGAACCTGCGCGATATCGCGACCTTTGTGCGTTTCGGCCCGCCGCCGCCGCCCGCACCCGCTCCGTTGACCGACGAGCAGATCGCCGCCGGCGTCGCCCCGCCGCCTCCGCCGCCGCCGGCGGTGCGCGCGGTGCTGCCGGAGCATATCCTGCTGGGCACCGGCCTCTGGGACGAGCCGGCCAGCGGCTCCAGCGGCGGTCTTGCCCGCGGCGTCTTCGCGGCGCCCGAACCCTCGGCCCGCGCCAGCTTCTCCAACCGCTTTGAAGGCGTTTACGGCTATCGCCCGCCGCGTGTCGCCAGCCTTGGCTACGACGCGATGTCGCTCGCCGCGACGCTGTCGTCGGACCTGCCGGGCCGGCGTTTCTCGGCCGCGTCGATCACCGATCCCAACGGCTTCACCGGTGTCGACGGCATCTTCCGCTTCCTGCCGAACGGCACCATCCAGCGTGGTCTGGCGATCATCGAAGCGACGGGGTCCGGCTTCGCCGTTGTGCGTGCTGCACCCCGCACGTTCCAGGCCTCCGGCTACTAGGCCAGTTCGGCGACCAGCCGGTTCAGCACCATGCGTCCCTGGGGGGTGGCTTTCAGCCGCCCCTCCGTTTTCTGGATCAGGCCATGACCTGACAGCGTTTCGATGATGCCCGCGTCGAAGCGTTTACCCGCAAGGGATTCGTAGCGCGCGATATCGAGACCTTCGGCGAGACGCAGCGCCATCACGAGATACTCCTCCGCCTGCGCGTCCTGCGGCACCGCCTCGCGCGTGAGGTAACCCTCGCCGCGTTTCGTCACGTGATCGAGCCAGCGCTCGGGCAGGCGTTCCGTCGCCGTCGCAACCAGCTGTCCATCCAGCGTGACGCGGCCATGGGCGCCGGGGCCGATGCCGATGAATTCGCCGTAGCGCCAGTAGACGAGGTTGTGCCGCGACTCGGCGCCCGGCGCGGCGTGGTTGGAGATTTCGTAGTGGGGAAGGCCGGCGTCGCCGGTGATGGCCTGCGTGACGGCGTAGAATTCGGCCGCCTGATCGTCGTCGGGGATTGTGAGCTTTCCCGCTTTTGCGAGCACGCCGAAGGCGGTGCCGTCCTCGATGGTGAGCTGGTAGAGCGAGAGGTGGTCGGCGGCGAGGGTCAGGGCTTCGCGCAGCTCGCTTTCCCAGTCGGCGACACGCTGGTTCTGGCGGGCATAGATGAGATCGAACGAGGTGCGGGCGAAGTGATGCTGCGCCGTTTCGAAGGCGGCGCGCGCCTCCGCGACGCTGTGCCAGCGGCCGAGCGCTTTCAGATCGGTGTCGTTCAGGGCCTGGATGCCGACCGAGGCGCGGTTGACGCCCGCGGTGGCGTAGTCGGCGAAGCGGGCGGCGTCGGTGCTGGTGGGGTTCGCCTCCAGCGTGATCTCGATGTCGTTGGCGAAGCGGAAAAGACGTTGCGCCGCGCCGATGACGAGGCCGACGGCCTCGCCCGGCATCAGTGACGGCGTGCCGCCGCCGAAGAAGATGGAGTTGAGCTGGGGCCGGCGATCCATGCGTGACGCCACCCACTCCATCTCGGTGACGAGGGCGCGGGCATAGGCCATGGCGTCCGGTTTTTCGGCCCGGACATGGGAGTTGAAGTCGCAATAGGGGCACTTGGCGGCGCAGAACGGCCAATGGACGTAAAGGCCGAAACCGCCTTCGGGCTGCGACTCAGGCCCCGAGCTAGGCATCGAAACAGGCGGCAATCAGTTGCGTGAAGGCGCGTGCCCGGTGGCTCATGGCGTGTTTCGCGTCGGGGTCCATTTCGCCGAATGTGATGGCGAAACCGTCCGGCTGAAAGATGGGGTCGTAGCCGAAGCCGCGCGTGCCGCGAGGCGGGAAGGTGAGCGTGCCGTCGATGCGGCCTTCGAAGGTTTCGCAATGGCCGTCAGGGAAACCCAGGCTGAGAGCGCAGACGAAACAGGCCGGACTGGTGTTGAGGCCCTTCTCTTTCAGCTCGGTTTCGACCCGCTTCATGGCGTGCCGGAAGTCTTTGTCCGGGCCTGCCCAGCGTGCCGAATAGATGCCCGGCGCGTCGTCCAGTGCGGTGACGCAGAGGCCGCTGTCGTCGGCGAGGGATGTGAAGCCGGAGGCCGTGGCGGCGGCGCGGGCTTTCAGTTCGGCGTTGGCGGTGAAGGTGAGGCCGGTTTCCTCCGGCTCGGGGAGGCCAAGCTCCCCGGCCGAGACGAGATCGGTGGTGAAGGGCGCGAACAGCGACCGCAATTCCACCAGCTTGCCGGGATTATGCGTCGCGACGACGAGACGGCCCCCCGGAAAGCGGCGGTGGCTCACAGCCCCAGCGCCGCCTTCTGCGCGGTGACCAGCTCGCCGATGCCCTTGCGGGCGAGGCCCATGAGTTCCAGGAACAGCGCCTCGCTGAACGGGTCTTTTTCGGCCGTACCCTGGATTTCGACGATGCCGCCGGCCCCGGTCATGACGAAATTGGCGTCCGTTTCGGCAGCGGAATCCTCGGTATATTCAAGGTCCAGAATGGCCGCGCCGTTGTGGATGCCGCAGGAAATGGCGGCGACGTGATCCTTCAGCGGGATCTGCTTGATCGCCCCGATCTTCATCATGCGCTGAAAGCACTGGTGAAGGGCGACATAGGCGCCGGTGATGGCCGCCGTGCGGGTGCCGCCATCGGCCTGGATGACGTCGCAATCGACCTGGATCTGGCGCTCGCCGAAGCCGGTGAGGTCGGTGACGGCGCGCAGCGAACGGCCGATCAGACGCTGGATTTCCTGCGTCCGGCCCGACTGCTTGCCCTGTGATGCCTCGCGGCGCATGCGCTCATGGGTGGAGCGCGGCAGCATGCCGTATTCGGCGGTGACCCAGCCTTTGCCGGTATTGCGCAGGAAAGGCGGCACGCCCTCGTCCAGGCTGGCGGTGACCAGCACATGGGTGTCGCCGAACTTCACGAAGCACGAGCCTTCGGCATGCTTGGCATAGCCAGGTTCCAGCGAAACCGCGCGAAGCTGATCGTTGGCGCGCCCGTTTGGCCGCATGGGGAACTCCTCGGACGGTGAAGACCCGCCACTTGAATGGGGTAAAAGCGGGGGCTACCTACCCCCCTTACCCCCGACCCGCAATCATTGATGCAAAGCCAGCCGCCCCGTCCCGACCCGCTTCTTGGCCTCAGCCCCGCCCCCGGCGCGGCCTCGCTGGCCGAGCGGAGCCGTGAGATTTTCAGGACGATTGTCGAAAGCTATCTGGATACTGGGGAACCAGTGGGGTCGCGCACCCTGTCGCAGCGCCTGCCGATGGCGCTGTCGCCGGCCTCGATCCGCAATGTGATGGCGGACCTTGAGGATGCCGGGCTGATCGCCGCGCCGCATACCAGCGCCGGTCGCATTCCGACCCAGACCGGCCTGCGTTTCTTCGTCGACGGCCTGCTGGAGGTCGGCGCGCTGACCGAGGACAACCGCCGCGCCATCGAAGCCCGTGTCGCGGGATCGGCGCGCAGCGTCTCCGACCTTCTGGGCGAGGCGACCTCGCTGCTCTCGGGCCTGTCGCACTGCGCGGGCCTTGTGGTGACGCCGGCCCGCGAGCGCACGCTGCGGCATGTGGAATTCGTCGCGGCCGGGCCGGGCAAGGCGCTGGTCGTGCTGGTGTCGGAAGACGGCTCGGTCGAGAACCGCCTGATCGACGCGCCGCTGGGCCTGCCGGCCTCGGCGCTGGTCGAGGCGACCAATTTCCTCTCGCACCGTCTGCGCGGCCGCACGCTGGAGGAGGTCGGCCTCGTCATCCAGGGCGAACTCACCGCCCGCCGCGCCGAACTGGACGCGCTTGCCGCGCGGCTGGTGGAGGCGGGGATCGCCGACTGGAGCGGCGGCGACAGCGCCTTCGCGCGCTCGCTGATCGTGCGCGGACAGGCCCGGCTGTTGGACGACGTGACGGCGGCGGCGGATCTTGAGCGCATCCGCCTGCTGTTCGAGGATCTGGAACGCAAGGAAGACGTGATCCAGCTGCTCGATCTCGCCAAGGCGGCCGATGGCGTCTCCATCTTCATCGGCGCGGAGAGCAAGCTCTTCTCGCTGTCCGGGTCGTCGGTCATCGTCGCGCCCTATCGCGACGCCAAGGACCGCATCGTCGGCGCGATCGGCGTCATCGGCCCGACCCGTCTCAACTATGCCCGCATCATCCCGATGGTGGACTATACCGCCCGGGTGCTCGGCCGCCTGATCGGCGCGCCGGCCTGAAGTTCAAGGATTTGAAGAAGAGCCATGTCGAACGACGATTTCGAGAACGATGACGCCCCGCTGGACCAGAACGCCATCGCCGCCGGGGTGCTGGCCGAGATGCAGCAGGAGATCGAGCGGCTGACGGATGAACGCATCCGCGCGCTCGCCGAAGCCGAGAACGTGCGCAAGCGCGCCGAGAAGCAGGTCTTCGACGAGCGCCAGTACGGCGCTTCGAAATTCGCGCGCGACATGCTGTCGGTCGCCGACAATCTGCGCCGCGCCATCGATGCGGCGAACGCCCAGCGCGGCGAGCCGGGCGTCGATGCGCTGCTGACGGGCGTGGAGCTGACCGAGCGCGAATTGCTGAGCGCGCTGGAGAAGAACGGCGTGAAGCGGATCGAGGCGAAGGGCGCGAAGTTCGATCCGAATTTCCATCAGGCGATGGCCGAACTGCCGAATACCGGCCTGCCGCACGGCACGGTCGTGGATGTGATCCAGCCGGGCTACACGATCGCCGACCGCCTGCTGCGCGCCGCGATGGTGGTGGTGGCGAAGGGCGAGCCGGCCCAGGGCGTCCCGCCGGCAGGACAGGCCTTCGACACGAAGGCCTGAGGTTCCGCCTGCACGGCCCCTTATCCGCTCGCCGTTTCTCCCCCTGAAGGGGAGAAGGGCTGGCTGTTGCAGGCGCTGAGGTGGCGAGGACGCCCACCCTTAACGAAAGCCTGACGGCGCTGCGTGATTGCGAGCGATCGCTTTCACCGTGCTGAAAAGCCGCCTCGGCTAGACTTCCCGCAGGGGAAGTTGATGCCGGATATGACGCCAGCACCGGAGGCCGAAGCGGCCTGCGCGAAACGCGCGGGCGAAACCGCGCGTCTGGACATGATCCGCGTCAATCTGCGCGGTTCGGCGCTGCAGATTTCCGCCGCCTCGCTGCTGCTGCTCTGGGCCTTCGCCGACGGCGTCACCGGCAGCGGCCATGGACTGACCCCATGGCATTTCGCCTGGGCCGCCCTGCAATGCGTGATCGCCGCCGGCTTTCTGGTGACGGCGCGGCTGTGGCCCGCCCGCGCGTCCGGCACGCGCTTCGGCGTCTCGCGCCGTTCAGCCTATGTCGCGCTCTATTTCATATCGGGCCTGAACTGGGGCGCGCTCACCTGGGTCGCCATCGTGCCCGGCGATATCTTCAACCAGGTCTTCGTGATGCTGGTGATCATCTGCCTGTCGATGATCTACAGCGTGCGCCTGAGCGCCTGCACGCCGGTGTTCATGGCGGGCGCCATCGGATTATTCGCCGTCGCGATGCCCAATATCTGGGTTCTGGACAACGGCCTTTCCGACATCATGAGGATCGCCGTGCCGGCCTGGCTGGCGCTGGTGGTGGCGGCGGCGGCGCGGCTGGGCGCGCAGATCTCCGACATGATCGAGACGCGCCTGCGCGAAGCCGAACTGGTGCGCCGCCTGTCGGAGGCCAATGCCCGCGTGGAGAAGGAAAGCGCCTCCAAGTCGGCCTTTCTCGCCAATATGAGCCATGAGCTGCGCACGCCGCTCAACGCCATTCTGGGTTTCTCGGACCTGATGCGCGAAGGCATTTTCGGTTCGCTCGATGCGCGCTACCGCGGCTATGCGAACGACATCCATGCCTCCGGCGAGCATCTGCTCTCGCTGATCAACGATCTCCTCGACATCGCGAAAATCGAATCGGGCCACATGAAGCTGGCGATCGAGCCGGTCGAGGTCTGCGATATCGCGCCGCAGGTCATCCGCCTGCTGCAGCGCGAGGCCGACGCCAAGCGCCAGACGCTGCATCTGTCGCTGACCGGCGCGCCGGTGGCGATCATGGCCGATGCGCGCGCCGTCACGCAGATCCTGCTCAATCTGGCGGGCAATGCGCTGAAATATTCGCAGGCCGGCAGCGTCGTCTGCCTCGCCGTCACCGCCGACGCGCGCGATGTCGTCCTGACGGTCGCCGATAACGGTCCCGGCATTCCCGCCGACAAGCAGGCGCGTCTCTTCAAGCCGTTCCAGCGGGTCGACAATTCCTATCTCGCGGGCGACAGCGGCACCGGCCTCGGCCTTGCGCTGGTCAGCGAGCTGGCCGCGCTGCATGGCGGCACCGCTGCGATCGAGAGCGCGCCGGGGGCGGGAACGACCGTCACCGTGCGCCTGCCCGGCGCGGTGATCCCGGCGGCGCGGGCGGCCTGAGGGTTGCGGCTGAACGGGGGCCGCGTCCTTCGGGACGGGCGTGAAGTCTCAGCCCGCCTCAGGATGAGGAACAGGGTCTGTCCCGCTCTTCCCGATCCTGATGAGGCGGCGCGAAGCCCCCGTCAGGGGTTCGCCACGTTGAACGTATCGCAGGCCTGGACCGAGCCGGTGTCGAAGCCGGTCTTGAACCAGCGCTGGCGCTGTTCGGCCGAGCCATGCGTGAAGCTTTCCGGCACCACCGTGCCGCGCGCCTGACGCTGGATCGTGTCGTCGCCGACGGCGGAGGCGGCGCGCAGCGCCTCCTCAAGATCGCCGGGTTCCAGGATCGACTTCATGCGCTGGGCGTGATGCGCCCAGACGCCGGCATAGCAATCGGCCTGAAGTTCCTGGCGCACGGAAAGCTGGTTCGCCTCCTCCTCGCTCGCGCCGGATTTCGCCTGTGCGACCCGGCTGGAGAGGCCCGTGATGGTCTGGATGTGGTGCCCGACCTCATGCGCGATGACATAGGCCTGCGCGAAATCGCCGGCCGCGCCGAAGCGGGTGGCGAGTTCGTTGAAGAAATCGAGGTCGATATAAACCTTCTGGTCGCCGGGGCAGTAGAACGGCCCCATGCCCGACTGGCCGGTGCCGCAGGCGGTATCGGTGGCGCTGGTGTAGATGACGAGCTTCGGCGCCCTGTAGCTCTGCCCGCTGGCGCGGAAGAGCTGGGTCCAGACGTCCTCGGTATCCGCCATGACGACGCTGGCGAACTGGTAGGCGCGGTCCTGCTCGGCGCTGTTCATCGGCGCGGGGGACTGGCTCTGGGTGTAGGAGCTGGAGGGGCCGCCGATCGAGCCGCCCAGCATGCCGCCCAGAAGCTGCAGCGGGTTGATGCCGAAGACGAACCACATCACGAGGCCGATGATGACGATGGTGCCAAGGCCCATGCCGCCGGAGCGCACGCCGCCGGCGCTGCGCGGCAGCTGAATGCCGCCCCGCCGCCCGAGGCCCCCGCCGAAGATGTCGCCGAGGCCGCCTCCGCCCAGGCCGCCGCTCTGACCGCGCCGGTCTTCGACATTCGAACTCTGGCGGCGGCCTTCCCACTTCATAGCGTCACGGATCCCAAGGAAAACAGGGGTTCAGTCTAAGGGAGAAGGCGTGAGGCGCGAAAGGGCGGCGGGCGTCATTCCGGCCCCAAATCCGGCGAAAAACCCGGGCGGATTCCGCGCCGCCTTCCTTGCACGTCAGCCGGGCCTCCCCATATACCCACCAGCCAAGGGGTTATTCGGCGCCGAGGTCCGGATTTTTAGGTCTTTCAAGGGCTTGGAATCGGACGGGGGTGACGGCATATCCCCGGCGCAACAGACCACCCCAAAGGGGATGGACGACAGGGGTGCTTCGATCGAAGGCCCGATGGTCCGTCCGCCGCAAAGAAGGATGAGTAACTGATATGGCCAAAGTGATCGGCATCGACCTCGGCACGACCAACTCGTGCGTCGCCGTGATGGAAGGCGGCAAGCCCAAGGTCATCGAGAATGCGGAAGGCGCCCGCACCACCCCCTCCATCGTCGCCTTTACCGATGACGGCCAGCGCCTCGTCGGCCAGAGCGCCAAGCGCCAGGCGGTGACGAACCCGACCTATACCTTCCACGCCATCAAGCGCCTCGTCGGCCGCCGCTTCGACGACAAGATGGTCCAGAAGGACATCGGCCTGATGCCCTACAAGATCGTGAAGTCCGATACGGGCGACGCGTGGGTGGAAGGCCGCGACGCGAAGAAGTACTCCCCCTCCGAAGTCTCCGCCTTCATCCTGCAGAAGATGAAGGACACGGCCGAGAGCTATCTCGGCGAGACGGTGACGCAGGCCGTCATCACGGTGCCCGCCTATTTCAACGACGCCCAGCGTCAGGCGACCAAGGACGCCGGCAAGATCGCCGGCCTCGACGTGCTGCGCATCATCAACGAGCCGACGGCCGCGGCGCTCGCCTATGGCCTCGACAAGACCAAGACCGGCACGATCGCCGTCTATGACCTTGGCGGCGGCACGTTCGACATCTCGGTGCTGGAGATCGGCGACGGCGTCTTCGAGGTGAAGTCGACCAACGGCGACACGTTCCTGGGCGGTGAAGACTTCGACATGCGCCTGGTCGATTACCTGGCGGACGAGTTCAAGAAGGAACAGACGGTCGATCTCAGGAAGGACAAGCTGGCGCTGCAGCGTCTGAAGGAAGCGGCCGAGAAGGCGAAGATCGAGCTGTCGTCCTCGACGCAGACCGAGATCAACCTGCCCTACATCACCGCCGACGCGAGCGGCCCCAAGCACCTCAACCTCAAGCTGACGCGCGCCAAGCTGGAAAGCCTGGTCGACGATCTCGTCCAGCGCACGCTGCCGGCCTGCAAGCAGGCGCTGAAGGATGCCGGCGTTTCGGCGTCGGAGATCGACGAAGTGGTTCTGGTCGGCGGCATGACGCGCATGCCCAAGATCCAGGAGATCGTGAAGCAGTTCTTCGGCAAGGAACCCCACAAGGGCGTGAACCCGGATGAAGTCGTCGCCATCGGCGCGGCGATCCAGGCCGGCGTTCTGAAGGGCGAGGTGAAGGACGTCCTGCTGCTCGACGTGACCCCGCTGTCGCTGGGCATCGAGACGCTGGGCGGCGTGTTCACGCGCCTGATCGAGCGCAACACCACGATCCCGACCAAGAAGAGCCAGACCTTCTCGACCGCCGAGGACAATCAGAGCGCGGTGACGATCCGCGTGTTCCAGGGCGAGCGCGAGATGGCGGCGGACAACAAGCTGCTGGGCAATTTCGATCTCGCCGGCATTCCGCCCGCGCCGCGCGGCCTGCCGCAGATCGAGGTGACCTTCGACATCGACGCCAACGGCATCGTGCACGTGACGGCGAAGGACAAGGCGACCAACAAGGAACAGCAGATCAAGATCCAGGCCTCAGGCGGCCTCAGCGATGCCGACATCGAGAAGATGGTGAAGGACGCCGAAGCCAACGCCGCCGAGGACAAGAAGCGCAAGGAGCTGGCCGAAGCCCGCAACCATGCCGACGCGATGGTCCACCAGACCGAGAAGAACCTCGCCGAATTCGGCGCCAAGGTCTCGGTCGAGGATCGCGCCGCCGTGCAGGTCGGCATCGACGAGCTGAAGGAAGCCGCGAAGGGCGACGATGTCGCCGACATCCAGCAGAAGACGCAGGCTCTCACCCAGGCCGCGATGAAGCTGGGCGAGGCGATGTACAAGGCTCAGCAGGCCGAAGGCGAAGCGGCGGCTGCGGCCGACGCCGCCGATGACGGCGCCGACGACGTGGTCGACGCCGAATTCGAGGATGTCGACGACAAGAAGAACCAGGGCTGATGCGACAGGGGCGCGGCGCGATCGCCGCGCCCCGTTTCGCACGGGGGACTTGAGCCTTGGGCACCGTCAAACGCGATTATTATGAAGTGCTGGGCGTTCAGAAGAACGCCGATGGCAGCACCATCAAGTCCGCCTATCGCAAGCTCGCGATGGAATTCCATCCCGACCGCAACGAAGGCGACAAGGAAGCCGAGGTCAAGTTCAAGGAGATCGGCGAAGCCTACGAGATCCTGAAAGACGACCAGCGCCGTGCGGCCTATGACCGCTATGGCCATGCCGCGTTCGAGAACGGCGGGCGTGGCGGCGGCGGCGGTCGCGGCGGCTTCGATTTCTCGTCCGCCTTCACCGATGTCTTCGACGATCTCTTCGGCGAGTTCATGGGCCGCGGCGGACGTCCCGGCGGCGGCCAACGCGCGGCGCGCGGCCAGGATCTGCGTTACGATCTGGAGCTGACGCTGGAAGAAGCGTTCAGCGGCAAGGAAGCGACGCTGGACGTTCCCTCCGCCATCACCTGCGAGACCTGCGAAGGCTCGGGCGCGGAGGCGGGCGCGCAGCCCGTGACCTGCACCACCTGTTCCGGCCACGGCAAGGTGCGCGCGGCGCAGGGCTTCTTCACCATCGAGCGCGTCTGCCCGACCTGTCAGGGCGCGGGCCGCATCATCAAGAACCCGTGCAAGAGCTGCGGCGGCGCGGGCCGCGTCCGCAAGGAGCGCAAGCTGCAGGTGCGGGTGCCCAAGGGCGTCGAGGACGGCACGCGCATGCGCCTCGCCGGCGAAGGCGAGGCCGGCCAGCGCGGCGGGCCGAACGGCGATCTCTATATTTTCCTTTCCGTCGCGCCGCACGACATCTTCAAGCGCGAAGGCGCAGACCTGTTCTGCCGCGTGCCGGTGCCGTTCGCGACGGCGGCGCTGGGCGGCGCGATCGACGTGCCGACGCTGGACGGCGCGATGGCCGAGGTGAAGCTGCCTGAAGGTACGCAGACCGGCCGCCAGTTCCGCGTGCGCCACAAGGGCATGCCGGGTCTGCGCGGCGAAGGCCAGGGCGACCTCTATGTCGAGGTGGCGATCGAAACGCCGGTCGCGCTGACCAAGAAGCAGAAGGAGCTGCTGCGTCAGTTCGACGCCGCCGCGACCGAAGCCAACCAGCCCGAGACGCACGGCTTCTTCGCGCGCGTGAAGGAATTCCTGGGCGGATCGGCGAAGGAATAGGACCGTTGCGGCGCGTCAGCGCGCGGAAGCATCGCCGCCGCCGGCAGCCTGCAGCGGCTTGCGGTGCAGCAGGGCCGTCAGGTGGACAGCCATGTGGTCGAGGAAGGCGCGGACATGCGGGGTCTTGCGCAAATCGTCGCGGGTGATGAGCCAGGCTTCGCTGGGTGCATCGTCGAGCGGCGGCAGGCAGGGGATGACATCCTCCATGCTGTCGATCGTGACTTCCGGCAGGACCGAGATACCTGCGCCGACGCGGACATAGCCCACAAGCGTTTCCAGGCTGGTGCCGCGCAAGGGACAATCGCCCACCAGTTCGGCGAAGCGGCGAAGCGGGAGCGAATCCGCCAACTGCCCTTCGGCCCCGATAAGCGTATGGCCCTGAAGATCGTGCCAGCCGGCGGGTAGCCCGTGCTTGAGCGCATAGGCGCGGCTGCAGCAGCCCTGCCAGACGACCTCGCCCACTTTGCGGACGACGAGATCGGGCTCTGGCGGCCGGGGGCCGGCGCGGAAGGCGACGTCGGCATCGCCGCTCGCGATATCATCGAAGGCGAGACCGGGCACGACCTCGACGATGACGCCGGGATGAGCCTGCATGAACTGCATCACCGGGACCATGATCGCCGGGTCGCTGCCGTTCGGTGGAACGGCGAAGCGGATGCGGCCCGAGAGCTGGCGGCGCGCCATGGCGGCGGCATCGGCGATGGCGAGCATGGCGGCCTCGGCCCGCTCGGCCAGGTCCAGCAGCGTCCGGCCCTGATCGGTGAGCGCGTAGCCTTGCGCGCGACGCTCGAAAAGCTTCAGTCCCAGCGCCGCCTCCAGCGCATCGATCCGGCGCGAGACGGTCGACTGGCTGGATCTGACCTCTGCCGCGGCGGCCAGCGAACTGCCCGTTCGCGCGACCGCCAGCAAAAAGCGAATGTCGCTCCACTCGAACATCCGGACTCCTTTCCGCCCCTATCCATAATCGCATAGCGGGCGCGCAGAAACGGTGTTTGAGCGCTCTTGGGCCGCCGCGTTATCCCGCCGGGACAGCGAGGAGTCCTGTCCATGAGCCTGACCTATGAACCTGCATCGACTGTCCGGCCGGGTCCAAAGGCGGGGGCAAAGGCAAAGCCGCGCACGAAGACGCCGGGGTCGCGGCGGGCGGAGTCGGTGTTCATCACGGCCTATCTGACCGTGCTGATCGCCATCATCTTCATCGGATTTTCCCCCAGCTTCTACCTGCGCGGCGTGGTGGAGCCGGCGGCGCCGCTGGCGCCGTTGAGGATCGAGACGATCGTGCATGCGGCGCTCGCCAGCGTGTTCATGATCGCCTTTCCGCTGCAGGGCTTTCTGGCCGCGCGGCGGCGGATGAAGGCGCATATCCGGATCGGGCGCTGGGCGTTTGTGCTGGGCGCCGTGCTGGTGCCGATCGGCTATGTGGCGGGCGCCGGGGCCTATCATGCCGTCCGCCCGGTTCCCGTGCCGCGCGAGATGATGGAGGCGTTTGTCTCCCTGCCGCTGTTCGGCTCTGCCGCGCTGGCGCTCGCGCTCTGGCTCGGCTGGCGCTCGCGTCTGGACGGCGCGACGCACAAGCGCCTGATCGTGACGCTCGCCTGCATGATGGCGGACCCGGCGATCTTCCGGCTGCCGATCTGGACCATGGGGCCTGAAGGTCTGGTTTTCATTCAGGCCGTGATGCTGGCGACGCTGGCGCCGCTATGGATCTGGGATCTCGCGACGCTGCGCCGCATCCACAAAGGCACGCTGATCGGCAGTGCGGTGTTTGCCGGCGAGGTGGTGCTGCGGACTCTTATCATGCCGACCGAAGGCTGGACGGCGCTGGTGCATGCACTGCCGCTTTACGGAGCGCCCTAGCGTCTGCGCAGCGCGGCATGAAGCCGGACAGCGCGTCGGGCCGCCGCCGGAGCGCCGTCTGGAAGGTGCTGACGCACGGACAATCTTTCCAAGCCGCGTCAGCAGGTCTAGGCAGATCGGAGCGATAAAATCCGGAGGACGCCATGACCGTCGAAGACGTCATCAAGAACCGCATTTCCGCGCGCGCTTTCACGCAGCAGCAGGTGAGCGAGGCGGATCTCCGCGCCATTCTTGGAACCGCGCGATGGTCGCCCTCGGGCGGCAACTGCCAGCCCTGGCATGTCTATGGCCTGAGCGGCGCGTCGATGACGGCGTTCCGCGCGGAGGTCGCGGCGGCGATGGCGACCGATCCGATGGGCGAAGAAAGCGAGTTCCACATCTATCCGCCCGGCATCAAGGAGCCGTATCGCACGCGGCGCTTCGAGTGCGGCGAGGCGCTGTACAAATCCATCGGCATACCGCGCGAGGACAAAGGCGGGCGGTTGATGCAGCTCGCCAAGAACTACGATTTCTTCGGCGCGCCGGCGGCGTTCTTCTTCGCGCTCGACCGCCAGATGGGTCCGGGCCAGTGGGCGCATCTGGGCATGCTGATGCAGACCATCGCGCTGGTCGCCGAAGACAGGGGCCTCGCCACCTGCATGCAGGAAGCCTGGGCGCGGCGTCACACGCTGGTGCGCGGTTTCTTCGGCGTGCCGGACGAGCTGCAGCTCTATTGCGGCATGGCGGTCGGCTATCTCGACAAGGCCGCGCCCATCAATGGCTGGCGCACCAAGCGCGCCGAGGTCGACGAGTTCGCGACCTTCCGGAGCTGACAATCGGGTCGTGAGCAAGCGGCGCAAAGAAGAAGGGCCGGGGTTTCCCCCGGCCCTTTTTGTCGATCGGTCCTGACCGGCCCGCCGTCACACCACGTTGTCGGCGGGGTCGGAGGCGTGGAGGCCGTGCATCTTCGGACGGCCGCGGCGCGGGATGAACGTATCCAGCGTCACCGCCATCGCCGGCAGGATGGTGACGGCGTTGATCATGTTGATGAGGAACATGAAGGTCAGCAGCATGCCCATGTCGGCCTGGAACTTGAGGTCCGAGAACGACCAGGTCGAGACGCCGATGGCCAGCGTGATGGCGGTGAAGGTGACGGCCATGCCCGTCTTCTCCATCGTCTTCTTGTAGGCCGTGGTGATGTCGTCGCCTTCCGCGAGGAAGTGCTGCAGGCGGTCATAGATGTAGAAGGCGTAGTCGACGCCGATACCGACCGCGAGCACCATCACCGGCAGCGTCGAAACCTTCAGGCCGATGCCCATGGTGTGCATGAACCAGTAGCCGAAGAAGGTCGCGAAGGTCAGCGGCACGGTGCAGCACAGCGTCGCGCGCCAGTCGAAGAAGGTGATGATGACGAGCAGGATGATCACCGCATAGACGATGAGCGTCATGGGCAGTTCCTGTTCGTGGATCTCCTCGTTCACCGCCGCCGCGATGCCCGAGTTACCCGCCGCGAGGCGGATATACATCGAGACCTCGGTGCCGGCGACTTCGATCTCGGTCGCCTTGGCCGTGTCCTGGCCTTCCAGCGCCTTCTTCACCGCATCGCCGATCGGCTGCGAGACGCCGGCATCGCCAAGCTTCACCGGGACCGAGCCGTTATAGACCTGGATGCGGTGGCCGACCTCGCCGCCTTCCAGCGACGTGATGCGGATGGCGGTGGCCGACGCGATGTCCTTGCCCGCGAAGGCGGCCATGACATCCAGCGGCACGCGCGCGCCCGGCTGGCGGGCATCGACGCGCAGTTCGCTTTCGACGACGACTTCCGCGTTCTCGCCGTTGCCCTTGATCGCGTCCATCTTGAGCGTGATCTGGTGGCCCGGAACCGTGCCTTCGGCCGGCGTCAGGACGAGATCGGCGATGGCGTCTTTCGACACCTCCCAGACATTGTCGTCGGCCGCGGCGACCGGCGTCGTCTGGAAGCCGGTGACGACCAGCGACAGCTCCTGCGGGTCGTCGGCTTCACGCAGCTGCGGCGTGTAGGTCAGGCCGTCGAGTTCGGCGGTGGCCAGGGTCCAGGTGCCGTTCTTGTTGTCGACGCCGTGGTTGAGCGCGGCGGGCAGATACTTGTTGGCGCGCCATTCCTTCACCGCCGTGACGACGCGGGCGATGGTTTCCGCCTTGCCGTCCTTCAGGAAGACGTGGATCGGCATCAGCGTGCACTCGGCGTTCAGAACGCCCGCCGTCGACGGGATTGGGCTGGTCGCCTGAACCAGCGAGAACTGGTTCTGCGGCAGGCCGCGCCATTTGAGGTTGCCCTCATACCAGCCGGCGTTCAGCTGCTTGGCGAGTTCGGCGGCCGAAACCACCGTGACGACGCCCGGCACGTTGCGCAGGTTCCAGGTGAGGCGGTTGATGTACTCCATATAGGGGTACTTGATGCATGCCTGCGGCGGCGTCTCGACGATGACCGTGAAGATGTCGAGGGCCTGGTTGAACTTGCCCGCGATGAGGCGGGCGTCCTTGTTGTACTGGTGGTCCTGCTTCAGCTCCGGCATGCCGGCATGCACGTCGCCGATCTGGCGCTGCAGGCCGAAATAGACGGCAAGAGCCAGAAGGCCCAGCGAGACGAAGAAGAACGGGATCGCGAACTTCTTTTCCGCGATGCCGCCGAGCATGCGCACGATGCCCTTGGCGCGTTCGCGCTGCATCGTGACGATGGCGCGGTAGTCGCCCTTGAACTTCATCAGCGACGCGACGAGCGGCAGCATGATGAGGTTGGTGATCATCTTCAGCGCGACGCCGATGGAGGAGGCGATCGCCAGTTCCTTGATCATCGGAATCGGGACGAGATAGAGCGTCGCGAAGCCGACGAGGGCGGTGACCAGCGCCATCGTGCCGGGGATCAGAAGGCCCGAGAACGAGTAGCGGGCGGCGCGGCCCGCATCCATGCCCTGGCTGAGGCCGTCGGTCAGCAGGTTCATCTGCTGGATGCCGTGGCTGACGCCGATGGCGAAGACGAGGAACGGCACCAGGATCGCGAGCGGATCGAGGCCGTAGCCCAGAAGCGCGATGATGCCGAACTGCCAGACCACCGAAACGAGCGAGCAGCCGACGGTGAGGAAGGTCAGCGGCCACGAGCGGCAGTACCACCACACGGCGGCGACGGTCAGCACGAAGGCGAGGGCGAAGAAGATCACCACTTCCTTGGCGCCGTTGCCGATATCGGCGAGCGCCTTGGCGAGGCCGATGACGTGGACTTCATACGGCGCGGCTTCGCCCTTCACGGCGTCGCGCCAGGTGGCGATCTCGGCCTTCAGCGCTGCGTACTGCTCGGCGGGCGGCAGGTTCTTCGCCGCGATCTCGTCCAGCTTGGTCTTGAAGGTCGTGTAGTACGAGCCGACGACGGGGCCGTAGTTCAGCTCCATCGTGGGCAGCTGCTTCTTCACGTCGGCGGCGTATTCGCCGCAGTTCGGGACGAAATCGTCGCCCGCGAACATCGTCTTCACCTTGTGGAAGAAGCCCGAGGGAACGGGGCATTCGGCGATCTGCTTCTCCATCGCCGCGATGTCGGCGGTGAGGATTTCGATCTGCGACTTGGAGGCGTCGTCGGTCTTGCCCTGCAGCTTCTCAAGATTGGCGCGGGCGATGGGGAGTTCGCGCTCGGCGTTCCTGGTCTTCTCGATGAAGCCGTCCTTGATCTCGTCGAGGCGCTGATCGACATACCAAAGCGCCGGGCCGCCGGGGCTCTGGAAGCGCTCGCGCAGCGTCGTCTCGATGCGGTCGTTGAAGTCGAAGAAGTCCAGCTTCTCGCCGGTCGAGGGATCGAACTCCAGGATTTCGGCCTGCACCAGCGCGGCGGTGAAGTCGTTGGAGACGAGACGGCCGACGAAGCCGCCGCGGATGACGTTGTTCTGGATCTTCTCGATGACGCCGGGACGGCCGACGGTGGAGGCCGTCGTGGTGCCGCCGATCACGTCGTCGGCGCTGATGCCTTCCTCGGTGATTTCGAAGAAGCGCGTGTTGGGCGTCCACAGGCTCGTCACCGTCTTGCGGTCGATGCCGGGGATGAAGAAGAGATCCTGGGTGAGGCCGTTGAGGGTGGCGAGGAAGTTCGCGTCCCAGATCGCGCCCGGCTTGTCGTCTTTCGCGTGCAGCGCGACGATCATGCGCTTCGCGCCCGGCAGGCTCGCCTGGTACTGGCGGAACGTATCGACGTATTCGTGCTTCTCCGGCCACATCTTCTCGATGCCGGCATCGAGCTTCAGCCCGCCGGCGAAATAGCCCATCGCGATCGTGAACAACGCGATCGCGATCAGGATGTAGGCGCGCGCTCCGAAAATGATGCGCTCGATAGACTTGACCATGGTGCTTACTCTTCCCCTGTCCGGTCTCGCCGGCCGGTTGCCGAATTCCTGAAGCGCGCCCGCGCGCAAGCGCGTGGGCGCCAAGCGACGTCCCTTGGAACGGCATCAGAGATGCGGCGCGAAAGGCAGGCGCGGCGGCCTGAACCGGCCGTGCGCTGCGGCGTCTCCCTGGCAGTCCCTGTTCTTGTTGCGCGTGCTGTGGGCTTGCCCCGCCCCCTGGCGGCCGGCTTGCCCCGTCCGTTCAAGCCCCCCGGCCCACGCGGACACACGCGTCCGTCCCTCGAGCGCATGGACGCCGGGAACGCGTTTTTACTGTGAAGGGGCAGAAATCCTAGGTCAATCCAGCATTTATGCTGCGTTGCAGCAGTGCCGTAGAGTCAAAAACCGTTCGCAGGGCGTCTGCCGCGCCCTGTCTGGACCGCGACAGGATGACGGCGGCGTCATTAAATTCGTGACACGAGCGTCATGTTTAATTGACCGGAAGCGTTTTGTGGGTAAAGGTAGGGTGAGAGCCGGCCCGAAGTCCGGCAGACGCAATCGGGAGCCAGAGCGATGACCACGACCGTTCAGCAGATCACCAAGGACAACGCCTACGACGCCGTCGATCCGAAGGATTTCCCCTCGATGATGGATGTCGAGCGCTACGGCCAGCGCTCCACCGCCTTCGACAAGATCATTTCCGCGACCCACGACCATTTCTGGGATCCGCTGGACAAGAAATATATCGACTTCTCCGAGCCGTTCGACCTGGAGAACGAGGCCCTGCTGCCGGAGGAAATGTTCCCGATCTTCGCCACCCGCGTCGGCGAGAACATGTCGGCCAAGGACCGCGTCGGCTTCATCAACGAGAGCACTCGCTGGATGCTCTCCTCGATCCTGCACGGCGAGCAGGGCGCGCTGTCGCTCTCGGCCTCGCTCTGCCACATCCTGCGTGACCCGGGCGCCCAGGAATACGCCGCCAACCAGACGCGCGAGGAAGCCCGCCACGTCGCGGCCTTCTCCAAATACGTCCAGGCCCGCTGGGGCAAGCCGCTCCCCGTCGGCCCGACGCTCGGCAATCTCCTCACCGATCTCGTCAACGCACCGGAGGTCTACAAGAAGATCGTCGGCATGCAGATGCTGGTCGAAGGCCTCGCCATGGGCGCTTTCGCGACCATGTACAACAAGGCCCGCGACCCGCTGCTGGTGAAGCTGATGCAGCTGGTGATGACGGACGAGGCGTTCCACCACAAGTTCGGCAAGATCTGGGCCGACCGCACGATCCCCAAGCTGTCGAAGGAAGAGCAGGAGATCATCGAGGACTGGGCGGCGACCTGCTTCCAGACCCTGCTGTTCAACCTGATCAACCCTGAGCAGATGAAGGAAGTCTATGGCCGCTACGGCATCGACTGGCAGGACGCGCAGGCCGCCCTCATCGAGGCGATCACCGACGAGGAGCGCAAGAAGCGCATGTCGGACTCGTCGGACATCTTCCGCGTTCTGATCAAGACGCTGCTGAAGGCCGGCGTCATCACCGACCGCACCAAGGCGTTCTACTCGACCTACGTCAACATGGACGAGCTGAAGGGCGAGGGCGACGAGATGGTCGGCGATGCGATCGCCGAAGACGGCATCAAGTTCCTGCAGACCGTGAATTTCGGCGCCAACGCCAAGACCGGGTCGCTGCTGATGGCCGCCGAATAGGCGCGCCCGCAAGACAGGCTTTGCGAAGGGCGGCGCAGCGATGCGCCGCCCTTTTCCGTTCCGGGCCGTTCCGGGCCGTTCAGGGACCGATCGCGACCTTGGCGACGATGGCGTCCGCGAACGCGCCCGTGCCGGTGTCTTTTCCCTCTTCGTCGAAGCGCGCCCATGGGGCGTTGGCGATGTAGTAGACGAACGGTCCGGCCGCGGCGGCGAGCGTGATGCCGTCATGCAGCGGCGAATTCGCGGCCAGCACCCGCACGCGCGCGATCCGCACCGCGTCCGGATCGAGCGTCAGGGCGATCACCCGTTCCGGCGCGATGCCGTTCTGCGTCGCGATGAGCGTGCCGTCATCCGCCCGGCTGAGGCCGTCGATCCCCAGCAGCGTGACGGCGGAGGGCGCCGAGACGGTCCGCATCCTGGCCGACTGGAGATCGATCGCGAAAAGGCCCATCGCGTAGTCGGCCACCAGCAGGAAACGCTGGTCGGCGCTGACCGCCAGCCCCTGCGGCGAAACGAAACGCGGATCGTCGAAGACGCGCTCCAGTTCCTTCGCGCCGGGCTTCAGCCGCCAGATCGCGGCATTGGCGCTGTCGCTGGCATAGACCGTGCCGTCGGCCGCGACCGCGACATCGCCGATGGCGGCCTTCACATCGGCGGCGAGCAGCGCGCTGGCTTTCGGCGCGCCCGTCTCCAGATCGAAGGCGAAGACGCCGGCTGCGCCCAGCGCGCCGGGTTCAAGATCGGGCGTGAGGACGCCGGCGGTGCTGGCCGCCCAGATCAGGCCGCGCGACTTGTCGATGGCGAGGCCGAAGACGCTGAAGAGGCCGCCGGAGCCGGGCGCGATGAAGTCCCTGGCCACGCCGCCTTCGATCCGCACCACGCGCCGCTCGCGCACGCTGCCGGCGAAAGCCTGCGCGCCGTCGACGGCGAGGCCCTCGAACAGCGCCGCGCCGGGGCCGAGCGTGAACGCCTTCACCGGCTCGCCTTTCGGCTCGGCGTTCATCTCGATGTGCACCTTGGCGCCGATGAAGCGGGGCTTCAGCGTCAGGCTCAGGAACTCCGGCCGGTCGGCGATGCGGGCGACGAGGCCCATCGTCGCGTATTGCTGCAGATGGGTCATCGCGCTTTCGCCGTCGCCCGTATGCGCCTCGGCGGAGGCCAGCGCGAGCAGGATGCCGGGATGCCCGGGGCGCAGACGCAGCGCTTCGGTCAGCGCGGCCTGCGCCGCGGCGTAGTCGCCCTTCGCCGCCGCATCCGCCGCATCCTGGCGCAGCGCCTGTGATTTCAGAAACTGATCCGTCGCCGGAAAGGCGGAACCGGCCGCCAGAACCGCACAAACCATCAGAACCGCAGGAAGGCGCATGACCCGTCCGTTACCTTGGTATTCTGTCGCACACGTCACTTGGAAAGCATGCGCCTGGCAAGCTATCCCTTATCCATGGCGACTGTCCGGACATTGACGGCATTGCTGCTGGGCGTGGGCCTCGCAGCGCTGGCGCCTGTCATGGCCGCCGGCCTGATCGATCATGACGGCGATGACCGCATTTCGCGCGTCGAATACCGCACCGCCGTCGCCGACATCGCGCAGGCCGCCGACGCCGACAAGGACGGCCTCATCACGTCTGCGGAGTTTCCGTTCACGTCGGCCGACCTGGCGCTGTTCGACAACAATGGCGACGGCGCGGTGACCTCGGTCGGCGTGCAGGAATTCATCGACGGCATGGACGTGGCGTTCGATGCGATGGACGCCGACATGGACAATTATCTCAGCATCGCCGAACTCCATGACGCGAACGGGCGCTACGGCATCGCTGCGCCCGTTTCGATGAGGCTCGGCGATCAGGCGGCGTCGGCGAAGCCGCGGCCTTTGAGCAGAGGCTGAACCTCCGGATCGCGGCCGCGGAAGAGGCGATAGGCCTCCGCCGGATCGCGCGTATTGCCCGCCGAATAGACGAACTCGTAAAGCCGCGCCGCGACCGCCGGATCGAAGATGTTTCCGGCTTCGACAAAGGCTTCGAAGCCATCGGCGTCCAGCACCTCCGACCACATGTAGGAGTAATAGCCGGCGGAATAGGCGATGCCGTCGAAGAGATGGAGGAAATGCTGCGGCCGGTGCCGCAGCGCGATTTCCTCAGGCATCTTCAGGCGCGCCCGCGTCGCCATCTCGGCCGCATGCACGTCGATCGCATCGACATCGGCGCGGGCGTGCAAATCCATGTCGAACACGGCGCTTGAAAGAAACTCGACCGTCGCGAAGCCCTGGTTGAAGGTCTGCGAGACGAGCAGCTTTTCGATCATCTTAGGCGGCATGGCCTCGCCGGTCTCGGCATGGATCGCGAACTCGGCCAGCACTTCGGGCTGGTCCAGCCAGTGTTCGTTCACCTGGCTGGGGAATTCCACGAAGTCGCGCGGCACGGCGGTGCCCGACAGATAGGGATAGGTCACGTTCGACAGCATGCCGTGCAGGCCGTGGCCGAACTCGTGAAACAGCGTGCCGGCGTCGTCATAGGACAGCAGAACCGGCTGGCCGGCCGGCGCCTTGTTGAGATTCATGTTGTTGAGGACCAGCGGGATCACCTCGCCGTCCATCTTCTCCTGGTCGCGGAAGGTCGACATCCACGCGCCCGACGACTTGCCCGACCGCGCGAAATAATCGCCATAGAAGAGGGCGATGGTCCTGCCGGCCTTCTTCACCTCCCAGGTGCGCACCTCGGGCGCATAGACCTCGATGTCGTGGCGCTCCTCGAAGGTGACGCCGTAGAGACGGCTGGCGCAGGCGAACTGCGCCTCGATCAGCTTTTCCAGCTGCAGATAGGGCTTCAGCGTCGCCTGGTCGAAATCGTAGCGCTGGCTGCGCAGTTTCTCGGCGTAATAGCGCCAGTCCCATGCCGCGAGTTTGAAATTGCCGCCTTCGGCGTCGATCATCGCCTGGAGATCGGCTTTCTCCTCCTCGGCGCGGAGCAGGGCAGGTTCCCACACGCGGGCGAGCAATTCGTTCGCCGCATCCGGCGTCTTCGCCATGCGGCCGTCCAGCGTCAGCGCGGCGTGGGTCTTGTAGCCGAGCAGGTTGGCGCGCTCGTGGCGCAGCTTCACCACCTCGGCGATGATCGCGCTGGTGTCGTTCTCGTCGCCATTGTCGCCGCGTTTGATCCACGCCTCATAGGCCTGCTCGCGCAGGTCGCGGCGCGCCGAGAAGGTCAGGAACGGCTCGACGCTGGGGCGTTGCAGGCTGATCGCCCATTTGCCGTCCATGCCGGCCTCGCGCGCCGCCTCGGCCGCGGCGTCGATGACGAATTGCGGCAGGCCCGCAAGGTCTTCGGCGCGGTCCAGCACCAGCGCGAAGCGGTCGGTATCCTTCAGGACTTTCAGCCGGAAATCGGTGCCGAGCGTCGCCAGCTCTTCGTTCAGGGCGGACAGGCGTTCCTTCTTCGCGCCTTCCAGCTCGGCCCCGCCGCGCACGAAATCACGGTGGAGTTCCTCCACCAGCCGCGTCTGCTCAGCGTTGAGGCCGAGCGCGGCGCGCGCGTCATGGGCCGCCTTCACGCGGGCGAAGAGGCCGGGGTTCAGGCGCACCGCATCGGAATGTTTGGACAGCAGCGGCGACATTTCGCGCTCGATCGCCTGCAGCGCGTCATTGGAGGCGGAGGAGGAGAGGTTCTCGAACACCGCGCTGACGCGGAAAAGGGCGCGGCCCGACCGCTCCAGCGCTTCGATGTCGGCGAAATCGCCCGGGCCGGTCTTCGCGGCGATGGCAGCGACGGCGGCCAGCTGTTCGGCCATGGCGGCGTCGAAGGCGGGGCGGAAATGCTCAGGCCGGATGCGGGCGAGCGGCGGCGTCGCGAAGGGCGTCGTCCAGGTTTCAAAGAACGGATTGGCGGCGGTCATGGGGCATCTCCTGATGCGCCATTGTGCCCCGGATCGGTCATCGGCCGCCATACGGGATTGCCGGCAGGTCGCGTCCTTCGGGACGGCGGCTGCGCCGCCCCCTCAGGATGAGGACGTGGGCGGCCCCGGTTTTCCTCTGGAAGGACGCCGGTAAACTCAGCCGCCCGTGCCGCCGAAGGCGCCGCAATTCGCCTTGATGGTCCAGACCGAATACTGGAAGTAATCGACGTCCTTCAGCAGGCATTCCGCGCCTTTGTCGTCCACGATCTTCATGTCGTAGAGGCCGTTGGGCAAATCCGGAAAGGCGAAGCTCTGGCCCGCCGGCACCTTGGCGCCGCGCAGCAGGTCCGGGCCGAAGCGGTCAACATCGATCGGCGAGACATAGATATGCGCGATCGTCGTTTCGGACGCGTTGGCGATGGACAGCTTGCCCGCCTGGGCAAGCGCGGGCGAGATCGCCGCTGCGGCAAGCGCCATGCTGAGGAAAAGCCGTTTCATCGTCTGTCGCGTCCTTCTCGTCACTCACCGGAGCAAATCACCCCGGATATGGGCTAAGTTATGGCCGATGGATACTGAATGGTCACTGAATGCTTTGGCCGTCGCACGGGGCGTCCAGCGCTGTCTCTACGGCAAAGGCTACGCGCCGCTGACGGAATTCACCTTACCCGACGGCTTGCGTCTGGATGTGATGGCCGTCGGACCTTCAGGTGATCTCCTGGCCGTGGAAATCAAGGTCAGTCTGGCCGATTTGCGCGGCGACCGGAAATGGCCCGGCTATCTCGCCTGGTGCGAGCGGCTTTATTTCGCCGTGCCGGTCGGCTTTCCCCTGGAGGCGGTGCCCGAGACGACCGGCCTCATCGTCGCCGACCGCTATGGCGCGGAGATCGTGCGCGAAAGCCCGGTCGCGGCCATGGCTCCGGCTCGCCGCAAGGCGCTGACGCTCGGCTTCGCGCGCGTGGCGGCGGAGCGGCACCTGCGCAGCCTCGATCCGGATCTGGCGGCGCTGACGTTCTGAGCTATTTCGGCGAGCGCTTGGCGAGGATGCGCTGCAGCGTGCGGCGATGCATGTTGAGCCGCCGCGCGGTCTCCGAGACGTTCTGCTGGCAGAGTTCGTAGACGCGCTGGATGTGCTCCCAGCGGACGCGGTCGGCCGACATGGGATTGTCGGGCGGCGTCGGCTTGGCGCCGGGGCGGGCGAGCAGCGCGCGGATCACGTCGTCGGCGTCGGCGGGTTTCGACAGATAGTCGATCGCGCCTTGCTTCACGGCGGCCACCGCCGTCGCGATATTGCCGTAGCCGGTCAGCACGATGGCCCGGGCGTCGGGCCGCTCGCGGTGCAGCGCCTCGATCACGTCGAGGCCGTTGCCGTCGCCAAGGCGCAGATCGATCACCGCAAAAGCCGGCGGCGCCTTGCGCACATGGCCGATGGCGAGCGCCACGGTCTCGGCGCTGGTGACGGTGAAGCCGCGCGCCTCCAGCGCCCGCGCCATACGGGTGCGGAAGGGCATGTCGTCCTCGGCGATCAGGATCGTGCGATCCTGAATGCCTTCAAGTACCCGGTCGTCGGCCATGAATCCCCAATCGGGGCAGGACGCTAACGAGAGGGCGGGGGGCTTGCAACCGGGCCGAGCGGTTCCCGGTTAATGCTGCGGTCAATTGAGGGGCGGGGCCTCGATCCGGCCGCGCGGCCAGGCGATGGTCACCGAGGCGCCGCCTTCGAAGGCATTGCCGAAGGTGAGTTCGGCCCCCGTCCGCTCCAGCAGCGTCTTGGCGATGAAGAACCCCAGGCCCATCCCGACATGGCCCTGGCCGGGCTGGGCGGGGCCAAGCTGCTCGTCGGTGAGGGCGGTGCGGCCGGGCCGGGTGGTGACATAGGGTTCGCCCAGTTTCGCCATGATTTCCGGGGAAAACCCCGGTCCGTCGTCGCGGACGCGCACCACGATGCGGACCTCGTCCCACATCGCCGTCACCTTCACGCGGCGGCTCGCATAGTCGGCGGCGTTCTCGATCAGATTGCCGAGCGCATAGCGCAGTTCGGGCAGGACGCGCACGACCGGCGGGTTCTCCGCGCCCTCGACGCTGATCGTCACCCTCAGCGAGCGATGGGCCTGCGCCAGATCGTCGAGCAGCGCGAGCAAAGGCAGGCGGGCATCCGGGCCGATGCCGTCGCTTTCCTGGTGCTGCGACAGGCGGCCGAGAATCTCGCGGCAGCGGTCGACCTGCTGGCGCAGGAGTTTCGCGTCCTCGGCCAGCGGCCCGTCGGCGGGCAGTTCGCGCTGCAGCTCCTTGGCCACCACCGCGATGGTGCCGAGCGGCGTGCCGAGTTCGTGCGCGGCGGCGGCTGCGAGGCTGCCCAGCGCCGCCAGCTTCTGTTCCGAGGCGAGCGCGATCTCCATCGCGGCATAGCCGGCCTGCATGCGCGAGGCCTCCGACGAGATGCGGAAGGTCGCGATGGTGGTGAAGCCGAGGCTGAGGATCAGCGCGATCCACAATCCCGCCAGATAGATCGGCGGCAGGTTCAGCACCTCGCCGCTCTCCCACGGGAGGGGCAGGTGATAGAGCGCCAGCGCCGTGATGAGCGCCAGCGTGTAGCCGCCGAGCGCCAGCGCATAGCGCAGGTTCAGCGACGAGGAGGCGATGACGACGGCGGCGAGCAGGATCAGCGTGAAGGGGTTCTGCAATCCGCCGGTGAGGAAGAGGATCGCGAAGAGCTGCGTCTGGTCCAGCGCCAGATACAGGAACGCCGCCACGTCGGACGGGCGGTGCTGCGGGGGAAAGGCGACGCGCAGCATCATCGTGAAGGCCGCGCCCGCCGCGATCACCGTCAAGCAGGCGAGCAGCGGCAGCTCGAAGCCAAGGCTGAAATGCACGAACAGCACGGTGGCGAGCTGTCCCGCCAGCGCCAGCCAGCGCAGCGTGTTCAGCGTGCCGAGGCGCAGCCGTCCTTCCTCGGCATCGGCGAGGCGGGTGAGGCGCGCGATCAGGCCCTGTCCCGGCCGGGGGGCGAATTCGCCCGTCGGTATGTCCATCGCCTGTGCCGGTCCCTAGCGCCCCGCGCGCCGCTTGCGATAGGACACCACGGAAGCGGGCGCGTGAAGGCTCGCGTGAAGGAGATGGTTCACATGCCGGCCCGCACCCGCGCCGTATTCCTGGGGCTGATCGCCCTCGCCGCGCTGATCGCCGCCTTCGCCATCTATCTCCTGACGCAGCAGAAAGCGCCGCTGGTCCCGGCCCCCATCACCCCGGTCTTCGCCCTGACCGACCAGGACGGCAGGCGTGTGACCGAGGCCGATTTCCGCGGGCGCTACATGGTCGTCTTCTTCGGCTTCACCAATTGCCCGGATGTCTGCCCGTTGACCCTGCAGAAGCTCGCCGACACGCTGGCCGGCATCCCGGCGGTGGCGGCGAAACTCACCGTCGTCTTCATCACGGTCGATCCGGAGCGCGACACGCCGGAGAAGCTGAAAGCCTATGCCGGTTATTTCAGCCCGGATTTCCGGGCCTTGACCGGCACGCCGGCGGAGATCGAGGCGGTCCTGAAGGCCTTCAAGGCCTATGCCCGCAAGGTGCCTCTGCCGGATTCGGCGCTCGGCTACACCATGGATCATTCCAGCTTCTTCTATCTCTACGGGCCTGACGGGGCCTTCGTGACGGCCCTCGATCCGGGCGCGGCGGCAGAGTCGCTGGCGGCGGAATCTGCAACAGAACGTCAAGTAATCTGTCCTTTAATTCGGCTTGACGGGGTCATTGTGCGCCGCACAATGACCCTTCGCGCTTTGGGGAGCGTTGCGGCGTGGCCTGACCGGAAACCGGCGGGCCTGAGGGGGCACGTGAGGTTCTTGTTGCAGAATTTTCTCTACGCAGCGGTCGATACCGCCAAGCGTTCGGCCCAGCCCTTCCGGGCGGTCGCCGATTTCAGCGCACAGGCGCTCCGCAATCCGCTGAACCCCTGGTCGCATACCTATGCGGGGCGGACCTGGGCGGCCGCCTTCGATGTGTTCGAAAGCTTCACCCGCAACTACGCCAAGCCCGCCTTCAATCTTCCGCCGCTCAAGATCTACGGCCAGCCGGTCGAGGTGACCCAAACGGTCGTGTGGTCGAAGCCCTTCTGCAATCTGCTGCACTTCGCCAAGGACGAAGAGGTCTATGGCAGGCTGCGCGCGAAATTCCCGCACCCCAAGGTGCTGATCGTCGCGCCGCTCTCGGGCCATTTCGCGACCCTGCTGCGCGGCACGGTGGAGGCCATGCTGCCCGAGCATGACGTCTACATCACCGACTGGCTGGATGCGCGCGATGTGTCGCTGAAGGAGGGCCGCTTCGGCCTCGACGACTATATCGACTATGTCATGCAGATGCTGCGGCATCTGGGGCCGAAGACGCATCTGCTCGCGGTCTGCCAACCCGGGCCGGCCTGTCTTGCCGCCGCCGCGCTGATGCACGAGGCGAAGGACAGGGCGAAGCCCGCCTCGCTCACCATCATGGGTTCGCCCATCGATGCGCGCCGCTCGCCCACCGTGCCCAACAAGCTGTCGGAAGAGCGCTCGTTCCAGTGGTTCGAGGAGAACATGATCCACCGCGTGCCGCTGCCCTATGCGGGCCACGGCCGCCTCGTCTATCCCGGCTTCCTGCAGCTGACCGCGTTCATCAACATGAACCGCGAGCGGCACACCAACGCGCAGTACGACTTCTTCAAGAATCTGGTGAAGGGCGACGGCGACAGCGTGCAGAAGCACCGCACCTTCTATGACGAATATCTCGCCGTGCTCGACATGCCGGCGGAGTTCTATCTGGAGACGATCGACAAGGTCTTCCAGCGCTTCGAGCTGGCCGAGGGCAAGCTGAAATATCGCGGGCATCTGGTGAAGCCCGCCGCCATCAGGGACATGGGCCTGATGACGGTGGAAGGCGAGAACGACGACATCTCCGGCATCGGACAGACGCAGGCCGCGCACGATCTCTGCACCGGCATCCCCAAAGCGCGGAAGCTGGACTACATCCAGCCCGGCGTCGGCCATTACGGCGTCTTCAACGGCACGCGCTGGCGCACCGAAATCCAGCCCCGCGTCCGGGATTTCATCAGGGCCAACCTCTAGGGGCGCGGCGTTACGCCGAATTCACCCTGCGGACAGCGGCGGGCAAGATCGTCTGGCGTTATATGCCGGTCCCTCCGCCTGCCCCCTGAATGCCCCTCTGGCTCCACCGCATTATCGCCATCCTGCCCATCGCCGCCCTGATCGGGGCGGGGTGGGTGATCCATCTCTTTCTCGCCGAGCATAGCTATGACGAGCTGACCGCGTCGGTAGACAGCGTCGCCTGGCAGGCGATTGCGCTGGCCCTGCTCGCGACCGCGGCGAGTTTTCTCGTCCTCACCCTCTACGATGTCATGGCAGCGCGCTACGCGGGGGCTGACCTGAAGCTCGGACGCATCCTTCTGGGTGCGCCCATCGTCTATGCTTTCTCCAACAGTCTCGGCGTCTCGATGCTGACGAGCGGGGCGCTGCGGCTGCGCCTCTACGGATCGGCCGGCGGCGCTGCCATCGCACGCATGACAGCCTTCTCGACCCTCACGCTGTGGCTGGGTCCGCTCGCCCTTGCGCCGATCGCGCTCGCAACGGTCGGCCAGACTGAAACGGCCATTGCTGCGGGGGTGGTCGCGGCCATGCTGATCTCTGCCTACGTCACCTCTTCGTGGTGGTGGGCGCGTCCGCTGTCCGCAGGCGGCGCGAACCTGACGGCGCCATCGCCGGGCGTCGCCCTCGGACAGCTTGTGCTATCGCTGGCCGACTGGCTGATCGCCGGCCTCGTTCTGGTGGCTCTGGTGCCGGGCGAGGTCGCCGCGCCCGGCACGGTGCTGGCTGCCTTTCTGATCGCGCAGACGCTCGGTCTCTTCAGCCATCTGCCCGGCGGCATCGGCGTTTTTGAAGCCGCCATGGTGGCGCTGGCGGCGCCCGAAGGCGGCGCTGCGGCTCTGGCCGGCCCGCTGCTCGTCTATCGCGCCGTCTATTATCTGGTGCCTCTCGCCCTCGCCGCGCTGTCTCTGGGCGCTGCTGAAATCTGGGAGCGCCGCACGCTCGTTGCGGGCGCGCGGCGCTTCATCGCGCCGGGCCTGCGCTACCTGACGCCGCCGCTGCTCGCGCTCGCGGCCTTCGCGGTCGGCGTCGTTCTGCTGATCTCGGCCGTCACGCCCGGAGTCGCCGAGCGCCTCGCGACGCTCGATGATTTCTTGCCGATCGAGGTGATCGAGGCCTCGCATCTCGTTTCGGTCGCGGCCGGCATTGCGCTGCTCTTCCTGGCGCGCGGCCTCGCCCGCCGCCGCCGCGATGCCTTCCACGTGACGCTGGTGATGCTTGGCGTCGGCGCGCTCGCCTCGCTGCTGAAGGGCGCGGACTATGAAGAGGCGATCCTGGCCGCGCTCGCGCTGGCGCTTATGTGGCCGGCGCGGCCTTTCTTCCATCGGCGCGCCGACAGGCTCGATCTCAGCCTGACCCCGCTCTGGCTTACCGTCATCGCCATCACCCTCGGCATCAGCGTCTGGCTCGGCTTCTATGTCTTCCGCGATGTCCCCTACGAGACGGCGCTGTTCACGACCGCCGCGATCGACAATGACGCAGGCCGCTTCCTGCGCGCGCTCGTTCTCGGTGCCGCGCTTGTCTTCTCGGCGCTGATCATCTGGCTGCTCAGCCTTCGCCGCCCCGGCCGTGACGAAAGGCCCTCGGCCGCCGACATCGACGACGCCGTGCGCATCGCCGCCAGCGTACCGGAAACCGGGGCGCAGCTCGCGCTGCTCGGCGACAAGCGTTTTCTCTTCGACGATGCGAAAACCGGTTTCATCATGTTCGCCGATTCCGGCCGCAGCCGCGTCGCGTTGGGCGATCCGGTCGCGCCGTCGCCTAAGACGCAACGCGAACTGCTCTGGCGCTTTCTGGAAGAGTGCGACGCCGCCGACCGCTGGCCCGTCTTCTATGAAGCGTCGCAGGATCTGCTGCCGCTTTATCTCGACGCCGGTCTTTCCGCGCACAAGCTCGGTGAAGAGGCGATCGTCGATCTGGTAGGCTTTACGCTGGCTGGCGGCCGTATGGCGGGGCTGCGCCAGGGTGCCCGCGCCGCCGAGCGCAAGGGTCTCATCTTTTCCGTCGTCGCCGCAGACGCGGTGCCCGCGCTCATCGCCGAAATGAAGGCCGTCTCCGACGCCTGGCTGGCCAAGAAGAAGAGCGGCGAGAAAGGCTTCTCGCTCGGCCGCTTCGATCCCGCCTATCTCGCCCGCTATCCCGCCGCGCTGGTGCGCGATGGCGACGGACGGCTTCTCGCCTTCGCCAATCTCTGGCCCGGCGCTGACAAGGCTGAATTGTCGGTCGACCTGATGCGCCATGTGCCCCATCCGCCGCAGGGACTGATGGACCTATTGTTCTCGGGCGTCCTGCTGTGGGGTCAGGCTGAAGGCTATCGCCGTTTCAATCTCGGCATGGCGCCGATGTCGGGCCTGTCGCAGCACCGCCTTGCGCCGCTCTGGCAGCGCGCCGGCAGCTACATATTCAGCCGCTGGGGCGCGCTCTACGATTTCCAGGGCCTCCGCGCCTACAAGCAGAAATTTTCGCCGCGCTGGGAAGCGCGCTACCTGATCTCGCCGGGCGGCGCGCCGCTGGCCCGCGTTCTCCTCAACGTGACCGCGTTGGTCTCAGGCGGTCTTCTTGGAGCGATCCGCAAATGAGTGTCATCGCCAGCCTGCTCGCCGCCGCGCTTGCCGCCGCGCCGGTATCCGTCAAAGCCGCCGCCACCTATGAACCGCAAGGTCAGCCCACCGCGCTGGTGGTGTTCCTGTCGGGCGACGGCGGATGGAATCTCGGCGTCATCGGCATGGCGAAGCGCCTTGCCTCGGAAGGCGCGGCGGTCGCCGCCCTCGACACGCCCAAGCTGCTCGCCGCGCTCGATGCGTCCGCGCCCGATGGCTGCGCCGATCTCGGCGGCACGATCGAGGCCTTCGCGAAAGAAGAACGCGCCGCTCTGCATGTGCCGGAGGGTGCGCCGCTCATCCTGGCCGGCTACTCGTCCGGCGCAACGGCGGTCTATATCGCGCAGGCGGCCATGGAGAAGGGGTCCGTGCGCGGCTCCGTCGCGCTCGGCTTCTGCCCGGACATGGAGAACAAGCGCCCGCTCTGCACCAGCGGCGGGCATGCCGACCTGACGGTGGACAAGATCAAGACCGGCTATCTCTATTCACCCGCCACGACGGGGCTTGAAGGCTTCACCGCTCTGCAGGGCATGGTCGATCAGGTCTGCACGGCGGACTCGACCATCGCCTTCGTCGGCAAGATTCCCGGCGCGAAAGTCGTGCCCCTCCCGAAGGTCGGACATGGCTTCGGCGTGGAGAAGAACTGGATGCCGCAATATCTCGCGGCCTATCGCGAGATCGCCGGAAAGGCCGAATGATGAGATCGATTCTTCCCGCGCTCGCGTTCTCGATCGCCCTGGCCGCACCGGCGTTCGCCGCCGATCCACTGACCTTCGGCCGGTTCGGCGAGGTGAAAGCGATCATGCCGGCGGGCGATCCGCAGTCGGTCGCACTGCTGCTGTCCGGCGCGAAGGGCTGGGACGCCGATGCCGATGCTGCGGCTGCTGCGCTGACCGCGAAAGGTGCGCTGGTGCTGGGCATCGACTGGAAGGCCTACAAGGCCGAACTCGATCGCGACGGTGCGGGATGCGTCTATCCCGCCGCCGATCTGCAGGGTCTCGCGCAATACGGCGAGAAGACGCTGGGGTTGAAGCGCTACCACCAGCCCATTCTCGTCGGCATCGGCGAGGGCGCATCGGCTGTCTATCCGGCCTTCGCGCAAGGTCCGGAGGATACGTTCAAAGGCGCGCTCGCCGCCGGCTTCTGCCCGACGCTGAAAACCGTGAAGCCAATGTGCAAGGGGCACTCGGCCGACCTGCATTCGAAATCCGGCTCCGGCGGCTTCAGCTATGCGCCCGCCTCGTCGGGACTCGATAACTTCGTCGCCCTGAACGGCGTCGACGGCCAGACCTGCGCCGCCGCCGATGTCGCGGCCTATGTCGCGGGCATGCCGGGTGCAAAGACGATCGCCGCGGATTCCTCAATGCCGCTCGCCGATCAGATCGCCGCCGCCTATGGCGATCTCGTGGCAACCCAGACGGCTTTCGAGCAGGCGCAGAAATCGGGCGACGGCGCGCCCTCCGCCCCCGGCCCGACGCCGGAGACGCCTGCCCATGTCGACATTTCGGCCTTGAGCGATCTGCCGCTGACCGTGGTGCCGAGCGAGGGCGCGCCGAAATCCTACGCGATCTTCCTCACCGGCGATGGCGGCTGGGCCGGCATCGATCAGTCGATCTCCGCCAGTCTCGCCGCCAAGGGCATCGAGATCGTCGGCTTCAACACGCTCGACTATTACTGGGAGGCGAAGAGCGCCTATCAGACCGCTGCGGATATCAACCGCGTTCTGGATGCGATCCGCGCATCGGATGCGGGCGCGAAGGTGATGCTGGTCGGCTACTCTTTCGGGGCCGAGGTTGCGCCGGTCTTCTATCCCCAGCTGGCCGACGCCTCCAAGGCGATGATCTCGCGCATGGTGCTGCTGGTGCCGGGCGCGCTCGCCGTGTTCGAGTTTTCGTCGAGCTATTGGCTGGGCGACGAGCCGTCGGAAGGCGACAATGTCGCCGATGCCGTGAAGGCCGATGCGAATGTTCCGGTGCTTTGCATCTATTCATCGGACGATGACGGCGCATGCCCGGCGCTCGCCGCATCGCCGCCGCCGAATGTCACGCTGAAGGAGATGGGCGAGGGCCACCATTTCGGCGGCGACTACGACGCGCTGGCGTCGGTCATCCTGGGCGAGGGCTGAGCCTCAGGCGTTCTTCGCCGCCTCTTCGGCGATGCGCTTCACCATGTTGGCGAAGCCGTTGGCGCGGCTGGGCGACAGATGCGTCTGCAGGCCGATCTCGCCGGCGAGCGTGAAGGGCGCGCCAAGGATCTCCTGCGGCGTGCGGCCGTCATAGACTTTCAGTAGCAGCGCGATGAGGCCGGACGTGATGATCGCATCGGACGCGGCGCGGAAATGCATCAGCCGGCCGTCGAACGAACTCTTCAGCCAGACCTGGCTCTGGCAGCCCGGCACCTTCATCTCGTCGCTGCGTTCCGCCTCCGGCAGCGCGTCGAGCGCCCGCCCCAGATCGATCAGCAGCTGATAGCGGTCCATCCAGTCGTCGAAGAGCTGGAACTCCTCGGCGAGGGCGGTCTGCGCCTCGGCGATGCTGGGGGCGGCTGCGGTCATGAAGCCGGATTTAGGGGGCCGGACGGGTGGGGTCCAGCGCCCTGATTCGACCGGGCGCTGGTGCTTTACGTATACGTTAACTACTAGGGCTAGGGCGCATCGCCCAGGTTGGCCTTCCGGACCCGCGATGCAACCTGAGCGAGCGCTTTCGGAGATGGTTGCATCGCCTGCGTAAATTACGCATGTCATTGAAATGAAAAGGATTTTTGTGGGCATAGGCCCGCCCCGGACCGATCACGCGGATTGTGTGTCGCAGTCTTGGATTGGTTCTGGCCCCTGCCTCCCGCCCATGGTCAGATGCCTCCAACGACGACTTCGGGGGTACCTCAGCCGTGGCGCGCGCGACCTACAAGAACCTCATGCGGATCGCCGGCCAGCCCGTGCCGCTGACGGTGCGCGTGAATCCGCGGGCGCGCCGCATCATCGTGAAGGTGCATCCCTCCACCGGCGCGGTGTCGGTGATCGCGCCGTCGTCGCGCGCCGTGAATCCGGCGCTCGACTTCGCCAGGTCGGAACGCGACTGGATCGCCGAACGCCTCGCCCGCATCCCCAAGCCCGTGCCCTTCGAACCCGGCGCGGTGCTGCCGTATCGCGGCGTCGATCATGTCATCCGCTGGTCCGGCTCAAGGCGCGGTCTGGTGGTGATCGACCAGGAAGCCTATCGGCCCACTATCCGCGTTTCGGGCGGCCTCGAATTCCTCAATCGCCGCGTCGAGGACTGGTTCAAGCGCCAGGCGCGCTTCCACCTGACCCGCAAGGTCGAGTTCTACGCCGAGCAGCTGGGCGTGAAGGTGCGCCGCCTCACCATCCGCGATGGCGCCAGCCGCTGGGGTTCATGTTCGTCGAACGGCTCGCTGTCGTTCTCGTGGCGGCTCGTGATGGCCCCGCCCTTCGTGCTCGACTATGTCGCCGCGCACGAGGTCGCGCATCTGCGCGAAATGAACCACGGCCCGCGCTTCTGGCGTCATGTCGAGCGGCTGGTCGGCGATTCCACCGCCGCGCAGGACTGGCTGCGTGAACACGGCTCGGCCCTGCATCGCTACGGCGATCTGGGGTCCGGCCACGCGGTCGAGGTCGCCCTTTAAGGGCCTTCAGCCATTCATTGACCGTTCACGGCGGCGCAGCTTATCTCACGCCCGACGCCGATTTGCCGGAGCCTGACAGTCCATGAAGTTCCTTGCCGCCGCCGCCTTCGCCGCGCTGGTCCTCGCCGCGCCCGCCCGCGCGCAGGAGAGCGACCCGACGGTCGATTTCCTCGGCTACTGCGTCGGCAGCGGCAATTCGACGAGCTATTGCGCCTGTCTGACCGACGCGCTCGCGGCGGCCGTGACGCCCAAGCAGCTGGCGATCTACACTGACTATCTGCGCGTGCTGGAAAGCGGCGAGCGCGACGAGGTGAAGATCATCAAGTCGCTGAAGGAGAAGCACGGCGTGAAGGGCAAGGAACTGGGCGAGGCGCTGCAGGCCGCCAACACCGCCGCCACCGCCGCCGAAAAGAGTTGCGCCGGCCTGTAGGCCCGCGTCACTCCAGCGGGATCTTCAGACCCGCCAGCGTCGCCCGCACCGCGTCGTCGAGCGTCGTGTGCGGCTCGCGGCCGAGAAATTCCGTCAGCCGTTCATTGGCGAGCCGCAATGGCCGCCGCCAGAGATAGCGCATCTCCATCATCTCGCGCAGCGTCTCGTTGAACGGCGCGATCAGCCGCAGCAGCCACCAGGGCAGGCTGCGGATGGGGAGATCGCGGCGTCCCGCCACGCGCCGGATCGCCTCGGCCATCTCGCCGCCGGGCTTCAGCCAGTGACCGCCGAAATGAAAGCGGGCGAAGAGGGGCAGTTCATCCTCGCGCGCCAGAAGCGCGGCGAAAGTCTCGCCCAGATCGGGGAGATAGGCCCATTGATGCCCGATGGATGGATCGCCGGGATAGCGGAGGGCGGTCAGCCGCCTGCCCGGCGTCACCAGACCTTGCGCGAACCAGTTATTGCCAGCTGATGGCGCGAAGAAATCCCCGGCGCGGACGATCAGCGCCTTCACGCCGCTCGTCTCGATCCGGCGCTCCATCTCCACGCGGATCGCGCCCTTGCGGGTCGCCGGGTTCTGCGGCGCGTCCTCGGCGACGACCTCGCCGGCATCGGGGCCGTAATTATAGACCGTGCCGGGCAGCACCAGCCGCGCGCCGCCTGCCCGCGCCGCTGCGAGGCTGGAGTCCAGCATCGGCAGGACGAGACCCTTCCAGTTGCGATAGCCGGGCGGGTTCGCGCCGTGAAAGATCACGGAGGCGCCGCTGGCCGCCCGCGCGACATCGGCCGGGTCCATCGCATCGCCCTGAACCCAGACAAAACCGCTGCCTGCGTGGCGGGCGGCCGCAGCGTCCGGATCGCGGTTCAGCGCCACCACCCGCCAGCCGCGCTTCGCCAGCGCCGCCGCCGCCGCGCCGCCGACGCCGCCTGTCGCGCCGATCACCAGCGCCGTCCTGCCGTTTGCCGTGTCGTTCATCGCACCGTCTCCTGAAAGCGACGGCAAGCTACGCCCCGGCCCTGGCATCCGAAATTGCATGAAATCGCATCTGTGATATTCATCCATGAATGTCAGACGGCGATCTCTGGACGCTCTATCGCTCCTTCCTCGCGGTGATGCGCGAAGGCTCGCTGTCGGGCGCGGCGGCGGCGCTGACGCTCAGCCAGCCGACGCTCGGCCGCCACATCGAGGCGCTGGAGCAGCGCCTTGGCGGCATCGCGCTTTTCACGCGCCACCCGCGCGGCCTGCTGCCGACCGAAGCGGCGCGCGAGATGCTGCCCCATATCGAGGCGATGCATGCCGGCGCGGAGGCCGCGCGCTGGGCGGCGACGACTGCGAAAGCCGACGCGGTCTCCGGCACTGTCCGCATCGCGGCCAGCGAGACGGTGGGGGCCGAAGTGCTGCCCGGCATTCTCGCACCGCTCAGGGCACGCCATCCCGGCCTGTCGTTCGAATTGTCGCTCTCGATCCGCAGCGAGGATCTGCTCCGCCGCGACAGCGATATCGCCGTCCGCATGGTGCAGCCGGAACAGGGCGCGCTGCTGGCGGTGAAGACCGGCACGGTGAAGCTCGGCCTGTTCGCGCATCGCAGCTACGCGGCGCGGCACGGCCTGCCCGCGACGATGGCCGATCTTGCGAACCACGCGGTCATCGGTTTCGACCGGACCAACCCCTTCATCGACAGCGCCTCGCGCGCGCTGAAGCTGGACCGCGCCATGTTCGCGCTGCGGGTCGACCATGAACTCGCCTCGCTGGCGGCCCTGCGCGCCGGGTTCGGTCTGGGCGTCTGCCAGAAGCCCATAGCGAAGCGCGACGGCGACCTTGTGCCGGTGCTGGAACGCGAGATCGCCTTCACGCTCGGCACCTGGGTCGTCATGCACGGCGATCTGAAGCGCGTGCCGCGCATGAAGACGGTGTTCGATCACCTCGCGCGCGAAATGCGCGCCTATACGCGCAGCTGGTCGTCTTGAGCTATTCGCCGGTGCGGGCCTGGCGCGGCTCCGGCGTCGGCTCGCCGAAATTCTCCTCGAACATCCTGTCGAAGGCTTGGGCGTCGTCCTCGCCGATCATCGGCGCGCCGTCCAGCGGCGTTGCGCCCGTGGCGTCGGGCGGCACCTCGGCATAGCCGCCCGTGCCGTCCTCGCCTTCCATCGGCGCGCCGCCATCGCCCGGCTCCTCGTACCAGCCGGCCCCCGCCGCGACATCCATCGCCGGATTGCTTTCCAGCGCGATCAGCGGCCCCGGCTCGTACTGGTCCTTCACCGCATTCATGAAGGCGGCCCAGATATCGGCCGGCACGCTGCCGCCCGTCACGTCCTTCATGGCGGCGTTGTCGTCATTGCCGACCCACACGCCCGCCACCATGTCGCGCGTGTAGCCGACGAACCAGGCATCGCGGAACGCCTGTCCGGTGCCGGTCTTGCCCGCCGCATCGCGGTCGGCCAGCGTCGCGCGCTTGGCGGTGCCCATGCGCACCGTCTCGCGCATCATATAAGTCATTTCGCTGGCGAAGACGGGCGGCACGGCATCGAACCGTCCCGAACCCTGCCGCTCATACAGCGTGCGCCCCTCGCGCGTGCGGATCTTGGTGATGCCGTGCGGCATGGCGGAATAGCCGCCATTGGCGAACGGCGCATAGGCGCCTGTCAGCTCCAGCAAATTCACTTCCGATGTGCCGAGCGCCAGCGAGGGCTGCGCCTGCAGATGCGACAGGATGCCCAGACGCCTGGCGACCGACGCCACCGCCTCCGGCCCCACATCGACGATCAGGCGCACGGCGGCGGAGTTCAGCGAGCGCGCCAGCGCCTCGGTCAGCGACACCTCGCCCAGATATTTGTGTTTGTAGTTGCCGGGCGACCAGCCCTTCAGCTTGATCGGCGCATCCAGCACCAGGCTCTGCGGCGTATAGCCGGCCTCCAGCGCGGCGAGGAACACGAACGGCTTGAACGATGATCCGGGCGGACGCTTCGCCTGCGTTGCGCGGTTGAACTGACTCTCGGCATAGGAGCGACCGCCCACCATCGCCAGCACCGCGCCGTCCGGCGACAGCGCCACGAGCGCCGCCTGGCCGATCTTCAGCTTCTCGCCGCTCTTCTCCAGCGCGGTCGCCACGGCCGATTCCGCCGCGCGCTGCATCGGCAGGTCCAGCGTCGTCTCGATGACGATATCGCCCTCCGGCGCGCCGCCGATGAAGGAGGGCGCCTGTTCCAGCACCCAGTCGGCGAAATAGTCCGCGCCGGGCGATGATTTCGTCACCGCCACCTTGGTGCGCGCCGTGCCGGCCTCGGCCCGTTCCTGCTGCGTGATGAAGCCGGCCTCGACCATCGCGTTGAGGACCAGCTGCGCGCGTTCCTCGGCGGCTTCGGCGTTTTCGGTCGGCGCGAGGCGCGAGGGGGCCTTCAGCAGACCGGCCAGGATCGCCGCCTCTTTCAGCGTCACGTCGCGCGCGCTCTTGTTGAAATAGCGCCGCGCGGCGGCTTCGACGCCATAGGTGCCGGCGCCGAAATAGACGCGGTTCAGATACAGCGTCAGGATCTCGTCCTTGGAGAATTTCATCTCCAGCCAGACGGCGAGGATGGCCTCCTCCATCTTGCGCTCGAAGGTGCGCTCCGGCGTCAGGAACAGGTTCTTGGCGAGCTGCTGGGTTATGGTGGAGCCGCCCTGAACCACGCGGCCGGCCTCCACATTCGCGAACAGCGCGCGCAGCAGGCCCATCGGGTCGATGCCCCAATGGTCGTAGAAGCGGCGGTCCTCGATCGCCATCACCGCCTGCGGCAGATGCGGCGGCATCTCGGCGACCGGCACGATCTCGCCGACGCCCGCCCCGCGCGCCGCGATCACCCGGCCGCTCGCATCGAGGACGGTGATGGAGGGCGTGCCCTGCACCCCGAACAATTTGTCGGTGTCCGGCAGGCCGGAGGCGTAATAGGCGACCAGCATGGCGAGCGCGAAGCCGCCGATGACCGCGCTGACCGCGATGAATTTGAAAAAGCCCCACAGGCCGCTGCGGCGACGCTTGCGCTGGGGCGCGGGCTTCCTGCCCCGCCGGGGCGTCCCGCGATGGGGGGGCGTCCCGCGTTGGGACGGTCTCATGGGCCGGTCCGCAGAATTAAGCTTTCAGTCACCCTGTTTCCTACCCCCGGGACGCTTAATGACGGCTGAACGCCCCGGAAACGCTGGGGTTTCCGCCATCCCGCGTCTGGCACGATGCTTGAAATCTGTGGCGGCAAGACGGCGCGGAACGATGCGCCGGCCTTAGAACAGGAAAAGACCGATGAAGACGATCCTCGCCGCCGCCGCCTTCGCCCTCACCCTCGCGGGCGCCGCTTCGGCCGCCGACGCCAAGGGCAACTATTCGGTGATCGGTCTCGGCGCCAACACCTGCGCGGACTACACCGCCGCCCCGGTCGAGGTGACGCAGATCGTCGGCGTCTGGATGCAGGGCTACATGACGGCGCTGAACCAGGCGCTGCCGGAAGTCACCGACGTCACCGCCGGCCGCAACGACGCCCAGCTCGCCGATGCGCTCTACAGCGCCTGCCGCAGCAACCCGAACATGCTTCTCGCCGACGCGACGCGCGACATCGCGCTGAAGATGGTCGGCACGGCGCCGAAGTCGAAAGCCAAGGCCGAAGCGCCCGCCGAGGCCGCGCCGGTCCTCCGCCGCTGAACGATTTGAGTTGAGTACCCGTTCGAGTAGCACCACCACCAAGCATCACTTCAAGGCGTCCGGCCTTCACCGGGCGCCTTTTTCTTTGCCGGCGATCAGGCGTCGACTTCGGCCGACAGGGCGTTCTCCTGGATGAAGGCGCGGCGCGGCTCCACCACGTCGCCCATCAGCTTGACGAACAGATCGTCCGCCGCGTCGGCATGGCCGACCTTCACCTGCAGCAGCGAGCGCGCATTGGCGTCCAGCGTCGTCTCCCACAGCTGTTCGGCGTTCATCTCGCCAAGGCCCTTGTAGCGGAAGACCTGCACGCCCTTCTCGCCCCAGCGGATGATCGTCTCCAGCAAGGACAGAGGACCAAGCACATGCGTTGAATCCGCCCCGCGCTTCAGCGCGCCGCCGGTGCCATAGGCGCGCTGCAGTTCGGCGGCCAGGCGGTCCAGCTTGCGCGCTTCGGCGCTGGCGATCAGCGCGCCGTCGATCGCGACGGCCTCGGTCACGCCGCGCAGCTCGCGCGTGAAGGTCAGGCCGCCATCGTCGGTCGCGACGCCGCTCCAGCCCTTCTCGTATTCGTCGGCCAGCGCATCGAGACGGCGCGCGATATAGGCGGCGATCTCGCCGGCCTGCGCCGGATCGCGCAGCAATTCGGCGTTCAGCGCGCCGCCGATCGCCGCCTGCTCCAGCACGAAGGCCGGATAGCGGTGCGACAGCGTATCGATGGCCGCCTTCGCCTCGCGCGCCCGGGCGATCAGCTCCGACAGTTCCTCGCCCGCGATCTGTTCGCCGTTCTTCAGCGTCAAGGTCGCGCCGCGCGATCCTTCTTCCAGGATATAGGCGTCGTATTCGCGCTGATCCTTGAGGTAGCGGAACGACTTGCCGCGCTCCACCTTGTAGAGCGGCGGCTGGGCGATGAAGATATGCCCGCGATCGATCAGCTCCGGCATCTGCCGGTAGAAGAATGTCAGCAGCAGCGTGCGGATATGGGCACCGTCGACATCGGCGTCGGTCATGATGATGATCTTGTGATAGCGCAGCTTGTCGACGTTGAACTCCTCGCGCCCGATGCCGGTGCCGAGCGCCGAGATCAGCGTCGCGATCTGCTCCGACCCCAGCATCTTGTCGAAGCGGGCGCGCTCCACGTTCAAAATCTTGCCGCGCAGGGGCAGGATCGCCTGGTTCTGGCTGTCGCGGCCGCCTTTGGCCGAGCCGCCGGCGCTGTCGCCCTCGACGATGAAGATTTCCGATTTCGCCGGATCGCGCTCGCGGCAATCGTGCAGCTTGCCGGGCAGGGATGCGCTGTCGAACGCGCCCTTGCGGCGGGTCAGCTCGCGCGCCTTGCGGGCCGCCTCGCGCGCCGCGGCGGCTTCCACCACCTTGGTCACGATGGCGCGCGCTTCCGACGGGTTTTCCTCAAACCACGCCGACAGCTTGTCGCCCACCATCTGTTCCACCACCGGGCGGACTTCCGACGAGACGAGTTTGTCTTTCGTCTGGCTGGAGAATTTCGGGTCCGGCACCTTCACCGACAGCACGCAGGTCAGCCCCTCGCGCGCATCGTCGCCGGTCAGCGTCACCTTTTCCTTCTTCGCGATGCCGCTGTCGTTCGCATAGCCGTTGACGATGCGCGTCAGCGCCGCGCGGAAACCGGCAAGGTGCGTGCCGCCGTCGCGCTGCGGGATGTTGTTGGTGAAGCAGTGCATGCTCTCGTGGTAGCTGTCGTTCCACCACAGCGCGAATTCCACCGTGATGCCCTCGCGCTCGGCGCTGGCGGTCATCGGATCGGGGATCAGCGGCTTCTTGGTGCGGTCGAGATAGCGCACCATCTCCTTCAGGCCGCCCTCGTACTGGAAATGCGTCTCGCGCTTCTCCACGTGGCGCGCATCGGTCAGCGTGATGGAGACGCCGGAATTCAGGAACGCGAGTTCGCGCAGGCGATGCTCCAGCGTCTCGAACGAGAACTCCGTCTTGGTGAAGGTCTGCCCCGAAGGCAGGAAGGTGACTTCCGTGCCCTTCTCGCCGGGCGCCGGCCCGACGATGCGCAGCGGCGCTTCGGCGTCGCCATGGCGGAAGCGCATCGTATGCTCGGTGCCGCCGCGCCAGATGCGCAGGTCCAGGAACTCGCTCAGCGCGTTCACCACCGATACGCCCACGCCGTGCAGGCCGCCGGAAACCTTGTAGCTATTCTGGTCGAACTTACCGCCCGCATGCAGCTGGGTCATGATGACCTCGGCCGCCGACACGCCCTCTTCCTTGTGGATGTCCACCGGAATGCCGCGCCCGTTGTCGCGCACGGTGCAGGACCCGTCGGGGTTCAGCGTCACCAGCACCCGGTCGGCATGGCCGGCCAGCACTTCGTCGATCGCGTTGTCGACGACCTCGTACACCATGTGATGCAGGCCGGTGCCGTCATCGGTGTCGCCGATATACATGCCCGGCCGCTTGCGCACGGCGTCGAGGCCTTTCAGCACGCGGATCGAGCCCGCGCCGTATTCTTCCTCGGGGGTCTGGTCTGGGGCTTCTTCGGACATCGTTCGTGGCCTCAAAGACCGATCTGCACGCGACTGGGAACAGGCGCGCGCGCATCGGTCAATGTGAGTATTCCTGCAGGCAGGAAGAAGGTGAGAGGAAGCATCCGGCGAGAAATCACATCGGCATCGAAAACGGCTGAGCCGAAGAGCGTTTCGTCGGGCAGAAAATGGATCGTCGTTCCGCTGGCGTCGGCAGCGCAGGGCGTGCTTGTCGCAGCGTCCTGGCGCACGCCGCGCCGATAAGCGCATTTATGTTCTATGCCATGCGTGCGCAGACGAACGGACAGCCGTTCCGACAAGGCATTTACGACCGCGAGAGACGAGATGAGCCCACCGGCTTCCTGCGGGTCGTCGAACCCCGAGGCTATTCCGGCGACAAAGTCGGTTAGAATTCGCTCTCCGACCAGGCGGCCAGGTTCGCTTGATGGTCTGTTCCACAGGCCGGGACCGTTGTCGGACACGCTGCACGAACCGTCAGCGTGCAGCACGACGTCGATTTGCGGCGCTGCGGCCTGTCGCGCGTCCACAATCGCGCTGCTGATGCACTCGGTCACAAGCTGATGAAAATCGAGACGGTTTTCGGCCAGTCCGACATACATGCCCGGGCGCTTGCGGATGGCGAGGATGTCGCTCACGCGCGCGGCGCCTCACGAGGGCAAATTGTGGTCGAATCGGTCATCGAGAAATCTTGAGAAATCCAAGACTTTATATAGGGTTTAGCGTGCCGTTCGTCACGTAAAACCCTTGGCCGCGCACGCCCATTTCGGCGAATAATTCACGGTCGGTTCCGGTCATCCAGGCCTGCGCCCCGATGGCCGAAATCTCGTCGAACAAAGCCGCCCGGCGCAGGGCGTCCAGATGGGCCGCAATCTCGTCCAGCAGCAGCAGCGGGGCGGCCCCGGCATCGCTCCGGGCCTGTGCCCGTGCGGCGGCCAGCACCAGCCCAATCAGCAGCGCTTTCTGCTCGCCGGTCGAACACTCCGCCGCCGGGCGCCCGCGCCCGACATGGGTGACGGCGAGATCGGCCGTATGCGGGCCATAGAGGCTGCGCCCGGCCTCGACATCGGCGCGGCGGCGGCGGTTCAGCGTCTCGCGAAAGCGCGCCTCGCCCTCATCGCCGGGCATACGGGTTTCCTCAAAACTGCCGGTGATGGCGATCAGGCCTCGCGGAAACGCGCCCGTCAGGGGGCTGAGATCGGCCTTCAGCCGCTCGGCCGTGCGCGCGCGGGCATTGGCCAGCGCCAGGCCAGAGGCCGCCATCTGGGCCTCGATAGCGTCCAGCCAGGCGGCATCGCCGCCGTCTTTCAGCAGCTTCATGCGCTCGCGCGTGGCGCGCTCATAGGCGGTCGCGACCCGGCCATGGCCCGGCTCGAAGGCGAGCGTCAGGCGGTCAAGGAACCGGCGCCGTCCGCCCGGCGATTCCAGAAACAGACGGTCCATCGCCGGGGTCAGCCAGACAACACGGCAGGTCTCACCCAGCGCCGTCGAGGCCGGGGCTGCCGCGCCGTTGATATGGGCCGTGCGCTTTTCGGTCAGCCGCCCATCGGGCTGCGGCATCAACCCGGTGCCGATGTCGAAACTGCCGTCCGGCCCGTCAACCGTCGCGGCGACGGCCCAGGGCGTCTTCGGCTCGGCCTCGCCCGGCATCCGGCGGGCGCTGTCCACCAGCGCCGTGCCGCGCAAGCCACGGCCCGGCGACAGAAGCGAGATGGCTTCCAGAATGTTGGTCTTGCCCGCCCCGTTCTCGCCGGCCAGCCAGACGGGCCGCGCATCGGTTTCCAGCGTCAGCGCCGGATACGACCGGAACGCCGTCAGCGCCAGACGGCGCACGGCGTAGGCTTGGGTGTCTGGCGGCGGCGAAGCGGGGACCGGGATCACGACGAGATCTTAGCACGAGCGCCAGCTGAGGTGCCGCTTCATTCCCCCCTTCCGGGCTTCGCCCACCTTCCCCCGTCGGGGGAAGGCCTTGATCCTGAAGCGCCGGCGCATGTCGTGAGCGCCTTCCCCCGACGGGGGAAGGTGGCCAACGGCCGGAAGGGGGCAGGCAGAACGAAGCGCCCCGCCTCACACCCGCATCGGCATGATGACGTAGAGCGTCGCCGGGTCGTGGCCGTCGCCCGCATCGCGCACGATGGTGGGCGAGCCGGCGTCGGCGAACAGGAACTGCGCCTGCGCGCCGTTGAGCGCCGAGGCGATGTCCATGAGGTAGCGCGCGTTGAAGCCGATATCGAAGCCGTCGCCGGCGAAATCGGCGATCACCTCTTCGCTGGCGCTGCCCTGTTCCGGGTTCACGACGTTCAGCGTCAGCTTGCCGTCTTCCACCGTCATCTTCACCGCGCGGGTGCGGTCGCTGGCGACGGTCGACACGCGGTCGACCGCTTCCTGGAACGCGCCGCGATCCACGAACATCGGCTTGTCGTTGCCGGTCGGGATCACGCGCTGATAGTCGGGGAAGGTGCCGTCGATGAGTTTCGAGGTCACCACCGTCTCGCCGAAGGCGAAGCGGATCTTGGTGTCGCTGACGGCGATCTCCACCTCGCCCTGCGCGTCGTCGATCAGCTTGCGGATCTCGGCGACGGTCTTGCGCGGGATGATGACGCCCGGCATCGATTCCGATCCCGCCGGCGCCGCCATGTCGAAGCGGGCGAGGCGATGGCCGTCGGTCGCGACCGCGCGCAGCGTCGCGCCGTCCTTGCCCTTGGCGGCGTGCAGATAGATGCCGTTGAGGTAATAGCGCGTCTCCTCGCTGGAGATCGCAAAGCGCGTCTTGTCGATCAGGCGCTTCAGATCGCTGGCGGCCAGCGAGAAGGCGTGCGGCAGGCTGCCGGCGCTCATCGCGGGGAAATCCTCGCGGGGCAGGGCGCCGAGCTGGAAGCGCGAACGCCCCGCCGACAGCTGGATGCGGCCGGTATCGCCGGAAAGCTCCAGCTGCACCTGCGCCCCGTCGGGCAGCTTGCGGACGATGTCGTAGAGCATATGCGCCGAAGCGGTGGTCGCGCCCGGTCGGGCGGCGTCGGCGGCCAGCCCGTCCACGATCTCGATGTCCAGATCGGTGGCGGTCAGCGACAGCTTGCCCTTGGAGGCGTCGAGCAGGACGTTCGACAGGATGGGGATCGTGTTGCGCCGCTCCACCACGCTCTGCACATGGTTGAGCGATTTCAAAAGCGCAGCGCGTTCGAGCGTGATCTTCATGGGCGCGGCATTCCGATGCGAGGCCGGGAGACCCCGTCCCCCGCTATGATTAAGTCATCAGTATAAGCAGAAACGGCCCGGCGCAAACCGGGCCGCTTCTGGGGTTTTTCCTTACTCCTCGAGCATTCGCTGCAGCCGGATCAGCTCGTCGTCCAGCGCCGAATCCGTCGAGCGCAGCTCCTCGATCCGCTTCACCGCGTGGATGACCGTCGTGTGGTCGCGGCCCCCGAAGCGGCGGCCGATATCGGGCAGCGAGCGGGTGGTCAGCCGCTTGGCGAAATACATCGCGATCTGGCGCGGGCGGGCCACCTGCCGCGCCCGGCGGGGCGACAGCATGTCGGCGGAGCGGAGATTGTAGAACTCGGCCACCCGCTTCTGGATCTCGTCGATGGTGATCTTGCGGTCATGGGTGCGCAGGATATCGGCCAGGTATTCGCGCGCCCGCTCGATCGTGACGGTCTCTTCCGTCGCTTCCGCCATCAGGGCCAGCTTGTTGAACGCGCCTTCCAGGTCGCGGACGTTGGAGACGATCTTCTGCGCCAGATAGCGCAGCACGTCGTCGCTCAAGCCCGTCCGCACGCGCTCGCGGGGCGCCTGGTCGCGGCGGGCGAGCAGGATCGACAGGCGCAGCTCGAAATCGGTGGGGTGGAGGTCGGCCTCCAGCCCGCCCGCCAGGCGCGACTTGATGCGCTCGGAAATCCCGTCGAGCGAGCGCGGGGAACGGTCGGCCGTGAGGACCAGCTGCTTGCCCGCGCCGATCAGGTCGTTCAGCGCATGGAAGAACTCTTCCTGCGTGAACTCCTTGCCGGCCAGGAACTGGATGTCGTCGATCAGCAGCACGTCGGCGGCGCGCAGCATGTCCTTGAACTCGATGGTCGACTTCTCGCGCAGGGCTTTCAGGAAGCCGTTCATGAAGCGCTCGGACGACAGATACACGACGCGCAGATCGGGGCGGCGGCGGCGCACCTCGTGGCCGATCGCGTGCATCAGATGCGTCTTGCCGAGACCCGACCCGCCATACAGGAACAGCGGGTTATAGCGCGCTTCGGGAATCTGCTCGGCGACGCCCAGCGCCGCTTCATAGGCGAAACGGTTGGGCCGCCCGGCGATGAACTGCGCGAAGGTGTAGCGCGGGTTCAGCGGCTGGCCGATGGCGAGTTCGATCGCGTTGTCGGCGGGCGCTGCGGGAATCGCCGCCGCCTCGCCTGCGGGCGACGCCGGGGCCGCCGCAGCGGCGGTCGAGGTCACGAACGAGATGCGCGGCGTGATGCCGCTGTTCTCTTCGGCGAAGCGGGCGATTTCGGCGCCGTAATGGTCGCGCACATACTGGCGCAGGAACGCCGTCGGCGCGCCGATGACCAGCTCGTCCGGCTGATCGTTCAGCGCGGTGAGCGGCTTGATGAAGAAGTCGAAGGCATTGGGCGCGATCTCGGCTCTCAGGCGCTCGCGCACCGCAGCCCACAGTCCCGTCCCAGCGCTGGTTTCCAGCATCTTTTATCTTCCCATGAGACGCCGCTATGCGACGTCCGACCCCGCCAATGTTCTCTTCAGTCCGGGAGTGCGGGCGCGGCGGTCTTTGAACCGGCCCGCAGCCCTTAACCCTGCCGCCAGGGCAGGCCGACGGCCTTCCAGCCGTTCGTGCGGCCCCGATGCCCCTCCGCATCGGGATCGCCTTCAAATCCATGGCCCACGTTATAGGCGGCGCTCCAGCCTGCCTTGGTCATCGCCGCCGCCGCCGCCCGCGAGCGCGCGCCCGAACGGCACAGCATCAGCAGCGGCGCGTCTTTCGGCACCCCCGCCGCCTCCAGCGCCGCGCCGGCTTCCTCGGCGAAGGCGGTGTTGACGCTCATGTCCGGATATACTTGCCACTCGGCCAGCAGCGGGCGGCGTCCCAGCGGCTGTAGATCGGGCAGACCGACGAACTGCCACTCGGCGTTCGTCCGCACGTCGATCAGCTGGGCGTTCGGTGTTTCGCTCAAAATCCGCCACGCCTCTTCAGGGCTGACGTCCCCGGCATAATGCGCGGCTGGCATGGATTGAATCCCGCTCATCGCTCGCGCCGATCCCCCGTCTTGTCTATGCGCCGTCGCCGTCCTGCTCACACCGCGAGCGCTCTCCGTTCAAATCCAGACTGAAATGCAGACGCAACTATGCTGTGCGCCTGACACGCTTTGTCAGTCTAGATTTGCCGGATATTGCCGCCAGCGGCGGCGTCTCTCGATGTGGATAACACTAGCGACGACAAATTTACGACGCAAGCGGAAAGACTCAAGTGTGGATGAGAATCTTCAAAAGTGGATTCACCGGCGCGCCGGTTTGATTCATCGCGCGCGTGAATCCCAGTGTTTCATTATGATTCAGCGTGACGTGATGCACGATGCGCTGCAATCGCGGCGTGGCATCGCAGCAACAAGAACGGCGCCACTTTAGTGGCGCCGTTTGTCGTCATTGACTCTGGAAGAAGACGCGAAATCGCGTCTTCAGGCGGTGGCGGTCGCCAGCTTGTTCACGCGCTTCGCGAGGCGCGAGACCTTACGGTTCGCGGTGTTGCGATGCATGATGCCCTTCGTCGCGCCGCGCGCGATTTCCGGCTGGGCGGCCTTCAGGGCGGCTTCGGCGGCGGACTTGTCGCCCTTCGCCAGCGCTTCTTCGACGGCGCGCACATGGGTGCGGACGCGGCTCTTGCGGTCGTGATTGCGGGCCTTGGCCTTCACGGCCTTGCGGGCAGCTTTCGCGGCCGATTTGATGTTCGCCATAATCTCGTATCTCGGTAAGGGCGCGCGTTATAGGCAGAGGGTGCCCTCCGCGTCAATTCGAGAATCCGGCCCGTCTCAACCGTGGGAAAAGCCGGGTTTGCGCTTGTCCACGAAGGCGGCCATGCCTTCCTTCTGGTCGTTGGTGGCGAACATGGAATGGAACAGCCGCCGCTCGAAGCGCACGCCCTCGGCCAGGGTCGTCTCATAGGCGCGGTTGACGCTTTCCTTGGTCATCATGGCGATGGGCAGCGACTGGGCGGCGATCTTTTCCGCGGCTTTCAGCGCTTCCTCGACCAGCGTGTCGGCCGGCACCACCCGGGAAACGAGGCCCGACCGCTCGGCCTCGGCGGCGCCCATCACCCGCCCGGTCAGGCACATATCCATCGCCTTCGACTTGCCGACGAAGCGGGTCAGGCGCTGCGACCCGCCGATTCCCGGCATGACGCCGAGATTGATCTCCGGCTGGCCGAACTTGGCGTTGTCGCCGGCGATGATGAAATCGCACAGCATCGCCAGCTCGCACCCGCCGCCCAGCGCATGGCCCGCCACCGCCGCGATCAGCGGCTTGCGGAAGCTGGAAACCGCATGTTCGAAGGCCGCGAACAGATCGCCCTTGAAGACGTCCATATAGGATTGCGGCGCCATCTCCTTGATGTCCGCCCCGGCGGCGAAGGCGCGGGTAGAGCCGGTCAGCACCACGCAGCCGATCCCCTCATCCGCCTCATACGCCGCCAGAGCCGCCGTCACTTCGCGGGTCAGCAGCGCATTCAGCGCGTTCAGCGCCTGGGGCCGGTTCAGGGTGATGAGGCCGACCCGCCCACGGGTTTCGGTCAGGATGGTCTCGAACTCGGCCATGGCGCGTCTCCTCTTATAAGGAGGCGGTCCCTACCACAGATTCTTCCCGTCGATCACCGTCACCGGGATCAGCCCGATATCGACATCGTCCAGCAGACGCGCGTTCACCGCGAATTTCTGCCGCGAAAAGTCCGGCTTGAAATCCACCCATTCGGGCGAAATGCCATAGGTCGCGACCCCGCAGGCATCGCAGAAGAAATGCTGGATGGTTCTGGAGTTGAATTGATACAGCGCCCGGTCGCCCTCCGGCGTCAGCAGCCGGAAGTCCTCAGGAGTGCAATAGGCCCACAGCGCGCCTGATTTCGCGCAATAGGAACACGTGCAGGACGTGATCTCCGCTGGCTGCGCCGCCAGCTCGAACCTGGTTTTCCCGCAGTGACAGCTTCCGTGGACGGCCATGGGAACTCCTAACGCTGGCAGACAGGACAATAGAACGTCGAACGCCCCGCCTGGACGATGCGCTTGATCACGCCTTTACAACCCGGCGTGGGGCAGGGCGTTCCCTCGCGGTCATATACGCGGAAGGCGTGCTGGAAATAGCCAAGCTCTCCCGATGGCTGGGCATGATCGCGCAAGGTCGATCCGCCCGCCGCGATGGCGTCGTTCAGCACGGCCGTCACCGCTGCGGCCAGCTTCTCCACGCGCGGCGCGGAAATCGATCCCGCCGCGCGTCTGGGCGAAATCCCGGCGCGGCTCAGCGCCTCGCTGACATAGATATTGCCAAGGCCCGCCACCACGCGCTGGTCCAGCAGCGCCGCCTTGATCGGCGTCGCCTTGCCCGCGAGCAGGCGGGTCAGCGTCTTTCCGTCCAGCGGCGGCGCCAACGGTTCCGGCCCCAGCCCGGCGAACAGCTTGTGTTCGTCGATGCTGCCGGTCAGCTCCAGCAGCATCAGCCCGAACCGGCGATGGTCGTTATAGACGACGCGGTCGCCGGCATCCGTCTCCAGCAGCAGGTGGTCGTGCTTGCCCGCCCCGGCGGCGGCTTGCGGCGCGTCGTGGTGGAACTCGCCCAGCATCGCCCCTTCGTTCGACCCCTTGGGATAGACGGTGAACCGCCCCGACATCCCCAGATGCACGATCAGCGTCTCGCCATCGTCCAGATCGGCCAGGATATATTTCGCCCGCCGCCGCAACTGGATCACCGTCCGCCCGGTCAATCTCGCCCCGAAACGATCCGGGAAAGGCACGCGCAAATCCTTGCGCCGCACGACGGCAGACGTGATCCGCCGCCCCTCCAGCACGGACTGCAATCCACGGCGGACGGTCTCGACTTCGGGCAGTTCAGGCATGGTGTTCCCTAGCACGTGCCACGGGCATTTCCGCGCGGGATGCATTACATGGGGCGTAATTTCGCCGCCCAAAGGCTCCGCATGACCGCCCTCACGCTGAAATCCCGCAACATCTCCCTTGGCGAGGGCCACCCGCTTCTGGTGATCGCCGGCCTCAACGTGCTGGAAAACCTCGATCTGGCGCTGGAAGTCGGGCGCGAACTGAAGGCGATCACCGCCGATCTCGGCCTGCCTTACGTCTTCAAGGCCAGCTTCGACAAAGCCAACCGCTCCTCGATCAAGTCCTATCGCGGGCCGGGCCTGAAAGACGGCCTCGCCATGCTGGCAGAGGTGAAGGCGAAGCTGGACGTGCCGGTCTGCACCGACCTGCACGAGATCGACCAGGCCGAAGGCGTCGCCGCCATCGCCGAACTTGTCCAGCTTCCCGCCTTCCTCATCCGCCAGACCGATCTCGTCATCGCCGCCGCCCGCGCCACCGCGAAACATGGCGGCTGGCTGCACGCCAAGAAGGCCCAGTTCCTCGCCCCCTGGGACTGCAGGAACATCATCGACAAGGCGCGCGAGGCCGCGCCCGGCGTCGATATCGTGCTGTGCGAGCGCGGCTCGTCCTTCGGCTACAACAATCTCGTCGTCGACATGCTGGGTATCGGCGAAATGAAGAAGCTCGGCGTCCCCGTCACGATCGACGCGACCCACGCGGTTCAGCTGCCCGGCGCCGATCCGCGCACCAATGGCGGCTCCACCGGCGGGCGGCGCGAGGGCGTCTCTACAATCGCGAAATCCGCCATCGCGGCGGGGGCGGATGGCGTCTTCCTGGAATTCCACACCGATCCCGACAAGGCGCTCTGCGACGGCCCCTCCTGCCTGCCGCTGTCGGGCGCGCGGTCGCTGCTCACCACGCTGAAAGCGGTGCATCAGGCCGTCCACGCCTGAAGCGTGACGCCCTGTCGCCTGATCGTTATGGTCCGCCCCGCATGAGCGCCCCCGAAGAAACCGCCTCTTTCGGCTTCACCGACATTCCCGCCGCCGAAAAGGCCGCGCGGGTCAAAGGCGTGTTCGACAGCGTCGCGGGCAAATACGATCTGATGAACGACCTCATGTCCGCCGGCGTCCATCGCCTGTGGAAGGACGCGATGGTCGACTGGCTCGATCCCGCCCCCGGCGGCGACATTCTGGATGTCGGCGGCGGCACGGGCGACATCGCGCTCCGCATCGCCCGGCGCTGGAGCGCCAAAGGCGGCCATGTCTCGATCCTCGATATCAACCACGAGATGCTCAAAGCCGGCCAGACCCGCGCCGAGTTCGGCAAGCTCGATCCCGCCGTCAGCTTCGACTGGATCTGCGGCGATGCCGAACGATTGCCGGTGCCGAGCGCCAGCAAGGACGCCTACACCATCGCCTTCTGCATCCGGAACGTCACCCATATCGACCGCGCGCTGGCCGAAGCGCGCCGCGTGCTGAAGCCGGGCGGGCGGTTCCTCTGCCTGGAATTCAGCCGCGTCGACGTTCCCATACTCGATACGCTCTACGATCTCTGGTCGTTCAAGGCGCTGCCCGAAATCGGCGGCCGCGTCGCGGGCGATGCCGACAGCTATCGTTACCTCGCCGAATCCATCCGCCGTTTCCCGCCGCAGAAAGACTTTGCGCGGATGATTGAGGCCGCCGGCTTCGAGCAGGTGAAACACCGCAACCTCACCGGCGGCATCGCCGCGATGCATTCCGGGTGGGTGATCTAGTTGGGCAAAGTCGCCTCCTTCTTCCGGCTCGTTCGCGCCGCCCGCGTCTTCGCGCGGCACGAGGTGCTACTGCCGCCGGAGCTGCGCGAGATGGCGCCGTTCCCCGCGCGCTTCGCCGCCGGCTTCCTGAAGCTCACCACCTTCTCGCGCACCTCCAGGGGTCTCAGCACCGGACAGCGTTTCGCCGCCGCGCTGGGTGATCTGGGGCCTTCTTATGTGAAGCTCGGCCAGTTCCTCGCCACCCGCCCCGATGTCGTCGGCAAGCAGCTCGCCAGGGATCTGACCTCGCTGCAGGATCGCATGCCGCCGTTCCCGATGGAGAAGGCCAAGGCCGCCATCGCCGAGGAACTGGGCCAGCCGGTCGAGGCCTTGTTCTCCGATTTCAGCGATCCGGTCGCCGCCGCCTCCATCGCGCAGGTCCACCGGGCGCGTCTGAAGGCGACCGGCACCGAGGTCGCGGTGAAGGTGCTGCGCCCCGATATCGAAACCCGTTTCCGCCGCGATCTCGACAGCTTCTATCTCGCCGCGCGTCTGGCGGAACGCCATCTGCCCGGCAGCAAGCGCCTGCGCCCCGTCGCCTTCGTCGACACGCTCGCCGTCAGCGTGAAGGAGGAGATGGACCTCCGCATGGAGGCCAGCGCCGCCGCCGAACTGGCCGAACTCACCAAGGCCGATGCCGGCTTCCGCGTTCCCCGCATCGAGTGGGAGCTGACCGCCAAGCGCGTCCTCACGTCAGACTGGATCGACGCCATCCCGATGCGCGATCCGGAAGCCTTGAAAGCGGCAGGTCACGACCCCGCGAAGCTGGCGACCGATCTCATCCGCCATTTCCTCACCCAGGCCCTGCGCGACGGCTTCTTCCACGCCGACATGCATCAGGGAAACCTGTTCGTGGACGCAAAGGGCAATATCGTCGCGGTCGATTTCGGCATCATGGGCCGGCTCGATCCCATCATGCGCCGCTTCATGGCCGATGTGCTTTACGGCTTCCTCCAGCGCGACTACCGCGCCATCGCCGAGGCCCATTTCGCCGTCGGCATCGTCTCGCCCGACCGCTCGGTCGACGCCTTCGCGCAGGCGCTGCGCAGCGTGGGCGAGCGCGTCTTCGGCCGCCCGGCCAGCGAGATTTCCACCGCCCGCCTGCTGCAGCAGCTTTTTGAAATCACCGACATGTTCGGCATGCAGATGCAGCCCCAGCTCGTCTGGCTGCAGAAGACCATGGTGGTGGTGGAGGGCGTCGCCCGCGATCTTGATCCCGCCCACAATATCTGGGAATCTTCGCGCCCCGTCGTCGAACGCTGGATGCGCGACACGCTCTCGCCCGAACACCGCATCCGCGAGGCCGCGTCCGGCGTCGGCGATTTCGGCCGCGAGGTCCGCGCCATCGTCCAGTCGGCCGCGCAGGCGGCGCAGCATCTGGCGCAACAGGGCATCCGCCTCCACCCCGACAGCGCGGCGCGCATCGCGGAGGAAGAGGTGAAACGCACCGCCCATATCCGCTGGGCGGTGTGGATCGGCGCGCTTGCCCTCGTCGTCATCGCGGTCAGGATGTTCGTGTGAAGCGCGTACTCGTTCTCGGCGGGGCAGGGGCGATCGGACGGCATGTCGCCGCCGGGGCGCTCGCCTGTTCGGCCGCCGGTCACGTCATCGTCGCCGACCGTGACGGCACGGCGGCCGCCGCCGTCGCCGCCAGTCATCCCGGCCGCGCCGAATCTCTGGCGCTCGACATTTTCGATCCGGCGCAGCTCGCCTCGGCGGTTGAGCGCGCCGATGCGGTGCTGAACTGCGCCGGGCCGTTCTACAAAACCAGCCTGCCTGTGCTGCAGGCCGCCATCGCCGCGAAGAAACCCTATCTCGACGTCTGCGACGGCTGGGATACGACCCGCGATCTGCTGGCGCTCGATGGCGCGGTGCGCGCGGCGGGTATCCCTGCGATCATCGGCCTTGGCGGATCGCCCGGCCTCACCAATCTTCTCGCCCGCATCGCGGCGGCGGAACTCGACGCCTGCGAAACCGTCGTCACCGTCGCCGGCATCGACGCCGCGCCGCTGCCGGGCGTCGTCAGCCGCGTGCCTGCCCGCGCGATCCACTGGCAGCGCCAGCTCGGCACCGATGTCGAGATCTGGCAGGACGGCAAGGTCACGCCCGCGCGCCCGCTCCAGCCCGTCGAACTCGATCTGCCGTTTTTCGGGCGGCGCAGCTTCCATCTCATCGGCCACCCGGAACCGCTCACCCTGCCGCACGCCATTCCCGGCCTCCGTTCGGCGCGTCACGCGCTGGCGCTCTCCAAGCGGGAAGGCGCGCTGGCCGAGGCGCTGGCCGGCGCGGTGGCGAAGGGCGATCTCACCAGGGCCGAAGCCGACACGCAGATCGCCGATCCCGGCGCGCGTCCGCTGCCGCTGCGCTTCCGCATGATGTGGGAACGCCTGCTGGGCGGCTTCGTCCGCGACCTGCCGCCCTATTTCGCGCTGGCGAGCGGGCAGAAGAACGGCCGCCCCCGCCGCGCCCTCGCCGCGCTCACCCGCCTGCCGCCCGGCGGCGCGGCAGGCGCCGCCGGCGCGGCGCTCAGCGTCGGCATGGAGATGGCGCTCACGAACCGGATCGATCGCCTGGGCGTCAGCCCTCCCGAAGCCGCGCTCGATCCCCATCTCTTCTTCGAGGAATATGCGGCTGCGGCGACGGTCAGGGGCACCGCGCCCGGCGCGCTGATCCGCATCGAAACGGCGGAGGGTCCATGACCGCCAAGCGCGTGCTTCTCATCGTCGGCGGCGGCATCGCGGCCTACAAGTCGCTGGAACTCATCCGCCTGCTCGCCAAGAGCAATATCGCGACGACGGCCATCCTCACCCCGGCGGGCGCCCAGTTCGTCACCCCGCTCAGCCTCGCGGCGTTGACCGGCAACAAGGTCTATCAGGATCTTTTCAGCCTCACCGACGAAAGCGAGATGGGCCATATCGAGCTGTCGCGCTCCGCCGATCTCATCGTCGTCGCGCCCGCCACGGCCGATCTCATGGCCAAGGCGGCGCACGGTTTCGCCTCCGATCTCGCCACCACCACGCTGCTCGCCACCGACACGCCGGTGCTGATGGCGCCGGCGATGAATGTCCGCATGTGGCTGCATCCGGCGACGCAGGTGAACCTCACCACGCTGAAGGGCGACGGCGTCACCTTCATCGGCCCCAACGACGGCGACATGGCCTGCGGCGAATACGGGCCGGGGCGCATGGCGGAACCCGGCGAGATCGCCGCCGCCGTCCGCAAGCTGCTCGCCGGGATGGAGGCCGACCGTCCGCTCGCCGGCAAGACGGCGCTCGTCACCTCCGGCCCCACCCACGAACCGATCGATCCCGTCCGCTACATCGCCAACCGCTCCAGCGGCAAACAGGGCCACGCGATTGCGGCGGCGCTCGCGGCGCTCGGCGCGCGCGTCACGCTCGTCTCCGGTCCGGTCGCCCTGTCGCCGCCGCCCGGCGTCACCTTCGTGCCGGTCGAAACCGCGCGCGAGATGCTGGCGGCCTGCGAGGCCGCGCTTCCCGCCGACATCGCCGTCTGCGCCGCCGCCGTCGCCGACTGGCGCGTGGCCGAGGCGGGGGATCAGAAGATCAAGAAAGACGGCAAGGACGCCGCGCCGCTGAACCTCGTCGAGAACCCCGACATCCTGGCGACCCTCTCGCGCCATCCCTTCCGCCGCCCGAAGCTCGTCATCGGTTTCGCGGCCGAGACCGAGAATGTCATCCCCCATGCCCGCGCCAAGCGCGCGAAGAAGGGCTGCGACTGGATCCTCGCCAATGACGTCTCGCCCGGAACCGGGGTGATGGGCGGCGAGGACAACACGGTCATCCTGGTCGGCGAAGGCGGCGAGGAGACCTGGCCGAAACTTCCCAAAACCGAGGTCGCCACCCGCCTCGCGGCCCGCATCGCGGATCATTTCACATAGGATTTCCCATGCAGATCATCGTCCGGCGTCTCGATCACAATCGCGACCTGCCGCTGCCCCGCTATGAAACGGCGGGCGCGGCCGGCATGGACCTGCTCGCCGCCGTCGCCGCCGATGTGGTGCTGCAGCCCGGCGCCCGCGCGATCATCCCGACCGGCCTGCAGATGGCCATTCCCGCCGGTTTCGAGGTCCAGGTCCGCCCCCGTTCCGGCCTTGCCGCCAAGAACGGCGTCACCGTCCTCAACAGCCCCGGCACCATCGACAGCGACTATCGCGGCGAAATCGGCGTCATCCTCATCAACCATGGGGCGGAGCCGTTCACCATCACGCGCGGCAGCCGCATCGCCCAGATGGTCATCGCTTCGGTGACGCAAGGCGCATTGGTCGAGGCCGATACGCTGGATTCGACGGCCCGCGGGGCCGGCGGTTTCGGCTCAACCGGTGTGGGGTAGCGCCGCGCCGCTCACGCCGCGTAAGCTCCCCTGAACCCAAACATAAGTTCCCGCCCGCCCCATCGCGGCGCAAGCAGCCTAAACTGGCGCAAATCCGAGGAGACTTGATCCATGAGCGAAGCCGCCAAGACCGCCGAATCCCATGTCCCCGGGCGGGGCCGCATCTACGATTCCATCACCCAGACCATCGGCGACACGCCGCTCGTCCGCATCAAGCGCCTCGCCGCCGAAAACGGCGCCAAGGCCGATGTCCTGCTGAAGCTGGAATTCTTCAATCCCATCGCCAGCGTGAAAGACCGCATCGGCGTCAGCATGGTCGAGGATCTGGAAGCGCGCGGCGTGCTCACGCCGGGCAAGTCGGTGATCGTCGAGCCGACCTCCGGCAATACCGGCATCGCGCTCGCGTTCGTCGCGGCCGCCAAGGGCTACCGCCTCATCCTCGTCATGCCTGAAACCATGTCGATCGAACGCCGCAAGATGCTGGCCCTGCTCGGCGCGGAACTGGAACTGACCGAAGGCCCCAAGGGCATGCGCGGCGCCATCGCCCGCGCGCTGGAGCTTCAGGCCGGAATCCCCGGCGCGGTCATTCCGCAGCAGTTCGAAAACCCCGCCAACCCCGCCATCCACCGCCGCACCACGGCGGAAGAAATCTGGAACGACACCAAGGGCGCGGTCGACATCGTCATCTCCGGCGTCGGCACCGGCGGCACGCTCACCGGCGTCGGCTCGGTGCTGAAGGCGAAGAAGCCCTCGGTGAAGATGATCGCGGTCGAACCGGAAGACAGCGCGGTGCTGTCGGGTAAGCCGCCCGGCCCGCACAAGATCCAGGGCATCGGCGCGGGCTTCGTGCCGAAGATCCTCGACACCGCCCTCATCGACGACATCATCACCGTCAACAACGATACGGCGATCCAGTGGGCGCGCAAACTGGCGAAGACCGAAGGCATTCCCGTCGGCATCTCGTCGGGCGCGGCGGCCTACGCGGCGCTCCAGGTCGCGGCGAAGCCGGAAAACGCCGGCAAGACCATCGTCGCCATCATCCCCTCATTCGCCGAACGCTATCTCTCCACCGCGCTCTTCGAAGGGCTATAGCTCAACCGGCCAGCCCCCTTCCGGGCTTCGCCCACCTTCCCCCGTCGGGGGAAGGCCTTGATCCTGAAGCGCCGGCGCATGTCGTGAGCGCCTTCCCCCGTCGGGGGAAGGTGGCCAACGGCCGGAAGGGGGTCTTCAGCAGGCACCTTCCCACTCGCGCCGCACGTCCGCATCCGCTTCGCCGCCTTCGCGTGCATCGCGCAGAGTTCGCGAACGCGCCCGGCGTCTGCAGCCGCCTCAGCGCCCACACTGCCATCGCGCGGACCAGCGGCGAGCCATCGTCCAGCAACGCCTCCGCATGCTGCGCCAGCGCCGCATCGCCGCTATTGCCGATTGCGATCAGCACATTGCGCACGAAGCGGTCGCGCCCGATCCGCTTGATCGGCGATCCTGAAAACCGCGCGCGGAACGCCGCATCGTCCAGCATCGCCAGCTCGGCAAGGGCAGGGGCGTTAAGATCGTCCCGCGCCTTCAGTTTCGCCTCGCGCCCGTCTTGCGCAAACTTGTTCCACGGACACACCGCCAGGCAGTCGTCGCAGCCATAGATGCGATTGCCGATCCCGGCGCGCAGATCCGCCGCGATGTGATCCTTGTGTTCGATCGTCAGGTAGGAAATGCACCGCCGCGCATCCAGCGTGTAGGGCGCGGGAAACGCATCCGTCGGGCAGGCGTCCAGGCACGCCCGGCACGATCCGCACACATCCTCGCCACCTGCATCGGGCGTCAGCACCGCATCGGTCAGCACCGTGCCGAGAAACAGCCACGAGCCATAGTCGCGGCTCACCAGATTGGTGTGCTTGCCCTGCCAGCCGATTCCCGCCGCCATGGCCAGCGGCTTCTCCATCAGCGGCGCGGTATCGACGAAGACTTTCACCTCGCCCCCGGTGCGCTTCACGATCTCGGCCGCCAGCTCTTTCAGCTTGCCCTTGATGATGTCGTGATAGTCGCGCCCGCGCGCATAGACGCTGATCGCGCCCTTGCCCGGCTGCTGCGTGACCTCCAGCGGATCGCGCTCCGGCCCGTAATTCATGGCGACGACGACGGCGCTTTTCGCATCGGTCCACATCGCATCGGGGCTGGCCCGCCGCGCGGCGGTCTGCAGCAGCCAGTCCATCGTCCCGTGATGTCCGGCGTTCAGATACTGCGCCAGGCCCTCCGCCGCACGCGCGTCCAGGCGCGCGCCCGTCACCCGGCAGGCGTCAAAGCCCAGCGCCTTCGCCTTGGCGGCGATCGCGGTTTTCAGCCTGCCCGAAGGCGACACGTCAGAAGTCGAGGACCGCATAGTGCCGCGCAGGAGGCACGCCCGGCACCGTCTCGGCAAGCAGCGGCCGGAACGAGGGGCGCGACTTGATGCGCATATACCAGGTCTTGGCCTGCTCGTTATGGCTCCACGGCACGTCGCCGGAATAGTCCAGCGAGGACAGCTGCGCCGCAGCCGCAAGGTCGGCATAGGTCAGCGTGTCGCCGCCCAGCCAGCGCCGCGTATCGGCGAAATGCCCGATCAGATCCAGGTGACGGCGCACCGCATCCATGCCGCCCCGGATCGCGTTGATGTCGGGGCCGCCGGGCTTGGGCGGCAGCGGCGATCCGCAATAGCGCGGATGAATCTTCTGCATCAGCAGCGGCTCGGTCACTTCCATCTGGAAGGTGGAAAGGAACCAGTCGGTCAGCCGCCGTGCCTCGCGCCGCCAGGCCGGGTCGTGCGGCCACAGCGCCGGTTCAGGATATGTCTCTTCCAGATATTCCGGAATGTGGAAGACGCCGGTGACGACGGCCTCGCCGTCCTGCAGCACCGGCACGGTGCCCGCCGGGTTCAGCGCCAGGAACTCCGCCCGCCGGTCCCAGAAGCGTTCGGGAACCGCCACCGCATCCAGCCGCTTCTCGGCAAGCGCCAGCCGCAGCATACGGGCGGCAGGCGACAGGGTCTGATGATACAACGCGCGCATGAGGCCGGGGTGTTAGAGCATCCCCGTCACGGGGAAAATCCAATTCCCCGCAACCCTTGGGCGGTCACGGTTAAGAAGGCGTAAGGTTTTCCCGTTCGCCTTCCATTGCGCCGGACGCGCTTCAGTTCACACGAACACCCGATAGGGCGCGATCACGCCGTCGGGCGTCTTGATGGCGAACTCGCGGCCCTGCTCGGCTTCCGACACCAGCGCTTCGTAAAGGCGCAACGCGTTGCGGATCACTTCGGCATAGGACGCGGCCTCCGTGCGGTCTTTCAGACGCTGCAGGCGGTCCATCGCCTGGGGCGGCATTTCCAGCTGCACGCGGGTGGTGCCACGGCCTTCCTCGCCCTCGGCGAAGCGGCGGCGGCGGTCATAACGGGCGCCGTGCATCAGCGTTCTCCCCACGGACGGCGGCGCTCGCGGTCGCGGCGGCGCGGACGGTCATCCTCGCGGAACAGCGAGGTCACGAAGCCGACGCCGAAGACGATGGCGGCGGCCAGCAGCAACCCGCGCGGCCCAAGGCCGGAATGCGAGAAGATGGCGATCGCGCCATAGATGACCAGCAGGACCAGCGAGACCTTGATGTACCAGAACCGCTGATACCGCCGCCGGCGTCCGCGCCAGTCATCCTGGCGGTCGCGGTCGTCGTCCCTGCGATCGTCCTCGCGCATGTCGTCGTCCCGGGTCCGGGCGCTTTCGGTTTCCACCGGAAACGCATCGCCCACCCCGACATTGAACTTGGCCACGGCCGAACATCCCTCCCTTGGCAGCTCGATCGGATGAGAGATTAGCGGTTGATCATCAAAATTCAATCAACACACCAGCCAAAAACGGCATGACTGTGCGACAGCGCACAATCGCCGCGTGCAAAGGCCGGATTTCTGCGGTTTTCAGGCGGGGGTGCGGCGGCGCAGTTCGGCCGACCGCTTGGCGACCTCGTCCAGGATGAAGCGGATGCGCAGCGTCGCAATGATCGCATTGACGATCTCGACGCCCGCCTGCGCCTTCTCGGTCGCGTCCGCCTGGCCGATCCGCCCGGCGAAGCCGTCGAAGAACCGCGCCACTTCGGTGACGGCGAGGCTCCGGATCACCTCGACATAGTTGATCGAGTTCTCGGCCGGGAAATTCTCCGCCGTGTAGCCGGCGGCGCGCAATTCGCGCCACAGCTGCACGATCCGGGCGTCCAGCCGCGAGACGGCCCGGCCGCCGCTGATCTCGAACACGCTGATCGTGCCGGCCGCTTCCAGCGCCGCCGCATCGCGCACGGCCTGCGCATCGTCTCCGGTCAGCGCCGACAACAGCACCGGCGGCTCGCCGTCGCCGACGCCCAGGCGCTGGGCCAGCAGCGGCCCCAGCTGCGCGAAGGGGTCGCCGGCCGGGGGCAGGGCGGACGGGTCGCCGTCCAGCACCCGCTTGATCACGTCCAGCGGCAGGAACCGTTCTTCCTGCAGGCGCTTGATGGTCTTCAGCCGCGTGGCGTGGAGATCGCCATAGACCGCGACATTGCGCGCCCGCCGCTCCGGCTCGGGCAGCAGGCCCTCGCGGATATAATAGCGGATCGTCTCCCGCCCGACGCCCGACCGGCGCTCCAGTTCAGCCATTTTCATGGCGGCATATTACCACGCCGCCACGAAAGTCGCCGCGTCACTCCGCCGCCAGCGCCGCTGCCGGTTCCACCGGATGCGCCAAGCGCCCCAGCATCTCCTTGGGGCAGACCTGCCAGAAGCGCGGCAGCTCCAGATCCCAGTTCGACAGCATGGTCGCGGCGTATTTCGACGCCGTCTCCGCCGCATGTTCGGTGACGAGATCGCGCAGCACCTGTTCCCAGTGCGGCATGGTCACGCGCCGCCAGATCACGTTGTCCGGGTTCACATGGCGCTCGAAGGCATTGTCGGCGTCATAGACGAACGCCATGCCGCCGGTCATGCCCGCCCCGAAATTGTCGCCGATGCGGCCAAGGATCACCGCCGTCCCGCCGGTCATGTATTCGCAGCCGTTCGAGCCGCAGCCCTCGATCACCGTCGTCGCGCCGGAATTGCGCACCGCGAAGCGTTCGCCCGCCTGGCCCGCCGCGAACAATTTGCCCGAGGTCGCGCCATAGAGAACGGTGTTGCCGATGATCGTGTTGTCCTGGCTCGCCAGCGGCGAGGAGGCCAGCGGCCGCACCACGATGGTCGCGCCGCTCAGGCCCTTGCCGACATAGTCGTTGGCGTCGCCGAACAGTTCGATCTTCAGCCCCTGCACGCCGAACGCCGCCAGCGACTGCCCGGCCGTCCCGCGCAGGCGCAGCGTCAGATGCCCCGGCGCCAGCCCGGTCATCCCGTATTTCCGCACGATATGGCTCGATGTCCGCGTGCCGATCGCCCGGTCGGTGTTCCTGACATTATAGGCGAGCTGCATCTTCTCGCCTTCCTCCAGCATCCGCGCCGCATCGACGACGATGCGCGCATCCAGCGTGTCGGGCACCGCATTGCGGCGGCCGAGTTCGCTGAAGCGGTTATGCGGACCGGGATCGGCCTGCACCAGCAGCGGATTGAGATCGAGATCGTCCAGGCTCTCCGCCCCGCGGCTCACCTGCATCAGCAGATCGGTGCGGCCGATCACGTCGGTCAGCTTGCGGAAGCCGAGCGAGGCCAGGATCTCGCGCACCTCTTCGGCGATGAAGCTGAAGAGGTTCACCACCTTGTCGGGCGTGCCGGTGAACTTCTCGCGCAGCGAGGGGTCCTGCGTACACACGCCCACCGGACAGGTGTTGGAATGGCACTGCCGCACCATGATGCAGCCCATCGCGATCAGCGACGCGGTGCCGATGCCGAACTCCTCCGCCCCCATCATCGCCGCCATGACGATATCCTTGCCGGTCCTCAGCCCGCCATCGGTGCGCAGCGTCACCCGGTGGCGCAGATTGTTCAGCGTCAGAACCTGGTTGGCTTCGGTGAGGCCCATTTCCCATGGGATGCCGGCATATTTGATCGAGGTCTGGGGCGAGGCGCCCGTGCCGCCCACCTGTCCCGCGATCAGGATGATGTCGGCATGCGCCTTGGCCACGCCCGCCGCGATCGTGCCGATGCCGGATGAAGCCACCAGCTTCACGCAGACCTGCGCCTTCGGGTTGATCTGCTTCAGGTCGTAGATGAGCTGCGCCAGATCCTCGATGGAATAGATGTCGTGATGCGGCGGCGGCGAGATCAGCGTCACGCCCGGCGTCGCATGGCGCAATTTGGCGATCAGCTCCGTCACCTTGAAGCCGGGCAGCTGGCCGCCTTCGCCGGGCTTCGCGCCCTGCGCCATCTTGATCTCGATCTCGCGGCACTGGTTCAGATACTCGGCCGTCACGCCGAACCGCCCCGACGCCACCTGCTTGACGGCCGAGTTCATGTTGTCGCCGTTCGCCATCGGCTTGAAGCGCGCGGGGTCTTCGCCGCCTTCGCCCGAAACCGACTTCGCGCCGATGCGGTTCATCGCGACGTTCAGCGCGCCATGCGCCTCGGGCGACAGCGCCCCCAGGCTCATGCCCGGCGTCACGAAGCGCTTGCGGATTTCGGTGATGCTTTCCACGTCCTCCAGCGGCACCGGCTTCGCGGCGGGGCGGAAGTCCATCAGGTGACGCGGGGCCACCGGCTTCTCGTCCCACACGATCTTCGAATAGCGCTTGTAGAGCTGATAGCTGTCGCGCCCCACCGCCTCCTGCAGCATGTGGATCGCCTGCGCCGAATGGCCGTGCGTCTCCGCGCCCTTGCGATAGCGGTACAGGCCGCCGACGGGCAGCACCGCCGCATCGCTCTGGAAGGCGCGCGCATGCTGGCGCACGCATTTGTCCTGGATGCCGGCAAGGCCAAGGCCTGAAATGCGGCTCGGCATGCCGGGGAAGAACTCCGCCACCAGCGCGCGGGAAAGGCCGATGGCCTCGAAATTGTACCCGCCGCGATACGACGAGATGACGCTGATCCCCATCTTGGAGATGATCTTCAGAAGCCCCGCATGCACCGCGTCGATGAAGGATTTGACGCACGGCCCGAGGTTGCGCTCGCCGAACAGTCCGCGCTCGTGCCGGTCGGCGATGGATTCCTGCGCCAGATAGGCGTTCACCACCGTCGCGCCCACGCCGATGAGGCACGCGAAGTAATGCGTGTCCAGGCATTCGGCCGATCGCACCACGATGGAGGTGAAGGTGCGCAGCCCCTTCGCCACCAGATGCGCATGCACGCCGCCCACCGCCAGAATCATCGGCACGGCGGCGAAGCTCTTGCCGATCCGCTCGTCGGTCAGGATCAGGTGCGAATAGCCCTGCCGCACCGCGTCTTCCGCTTCGGCGCGGATGCGGTCCAGCGCGGCTTTCAGGGCGCCGGGCTTCGCCGTGCCGTCGCCATTGGTCTCGAACACGCAATCGATCTCATAGAACCGCCCCTCCAGGTGGTCCTTCATGCGCGCATACATGCCGGTCGAGATGCACGGGCCTTCCAGCACATAGACTTCCGTCTGGCTTTCATCGGTCGCCAGCACGTTGCCGAGATTGCGGAAGCGCGTCTTCAGGCTCATCACGCGCTCTTCGCGAAGTGAGTTGATCGGCGGGTTCGTCACCTGGCTGAAATTCTGCCGGAAGAAATGCGACAGCGGCCGGTACTGGTCGCTTAAGACCGCCAGCGGCGCATCGTCGCCCATCGATCCGACGGCTTCCTTCGCGTCCTCCACCATGGGGGAAAGGATCAGCTCAAGTTCTTCCAGCGTCGTGCCCGCCGCCACCTGACGGCGGCGCAGCTCCTCGCGCTCGAACAGGCGCGGCTCGGGTCCGGGGCCGATGATCGGCTCCAGCTCCACGATGTTCTGCACCCAGTCTTCGTAATCGTGTTCGGCGGCCAGCTTGTCTTTGATCGCGCGGTCTTCGTAGAACTGGCCCTCGTGCAGATCGACGGCGATCATCTGGCCCGGCCCGACGCGGCCCTTGCGCACGATCTTCGCCTCGTCCAGCACCACCATGCCGGTCTCCGAGCCGACGAACAGCAGCCTGTCCTCGGTGATGGTGTAGCGTAGCGGACGGAGGCCATTGCGGTCCAGCCCCGCGATCACCCAGCGCCCGTCGGTCGCGCACAGCGCCGCCGGCCCGTCCCACGGCTCCATCACGGAATTGGCATAGGAATACATCGCCCGGTGCGCGTCGGGGATCGACGACCCCTTCTTCGCCCAGGCTTCCGGCACCATCAGAATCTTCGCCAGCGGCGCGCTGCGGCCCGCCCGCACGATGGTCTCGAACACCGCGTCCAGCGCGGCCGAGTCCGAAGATCCCGGCTGGATGATCGGCTTGATGTCGTCCTCATGCCCCTCGAAATTATCCGAGGCCATGCGGATCTCGTGGCTCTTCATCCAGTTGGTGTTGCCCTTCACCGTGTTGATCTCGCCGTTATGGGCGATCATCCGGAACGGGTGGGCCAGACGCCAGGTGGGGAAGGTGTTGGTGGAATAGCGCTGATGGAAGATCGCCATCGGGCTGACGAAGCGCGCATCCTGCAGATCGGGATAGAAGACGGGCAGGCTCTCGGCCAGGAACATGCCCTTGTAGATGAGCGAGCGCGTCGAGAACGAGCAGATATAGAAATCGAGAATGCTCGCCTCGCGCACCCGCTTCTCGATGCGGCGGCGCACGATGAACAATTCGCGCTCGATCTCCTCGATGTCGGCCTCGTTCGGGTTGTCGAACATGATCTGTTCGATCTCGGGGCGCGTCGCGTTCGCCTTCTCGCCGATCACCGAAATGTCCACCGGCACCTGACGCCAGCCATAGATGTAATAGCCGAAATTCAGCAGCTCGCTTTCCACGATCGTCCGGCACGTCTCCTGCGCCGCGTAATCGGTGCGCGGCAGGAAGATCATGCCGATGCCAAGGTGGCCGGGGCGCAGGCGATGGCCGGTGCGGATCACATGGTCTTCAAAGAATGCGCGCGGCACCTGCACATGGATGCCCGCGCCGTCGCCGGTCTTGCCATCGGCGTCCACCGCGCCCCGGTGCCACACGGCCTTCAGCGCGGCGATGGCGGCTTCCACGACCTCGCGGCGCGGCGCGCCATCGATCGAGGCGACAAGGCCGACGCCGCAGGCGTCGTGTTCGTCGCTGCGCGCATAGGCATGGCCGGATTCCAGCGTCTCGCGGTTCTTCAGGAACCGCGCGATCTCGATCTCGCCGTCATTGCGTTCGTTGGACATGCTGCGTCCCGACCCTTGCTGTCATGGTCCGCGAAGGCGGACCATCCACGACTTCCGTTCCGTCTACTCAACTCATTCCTCATGGCCGGGCCTGACCCGGCCATCCAGCTTCCGGCTGGATTCCGGATCGGCGCGCTTTGCACGCCGTCCGGGATGACATGGCGGCAGGCTTCGCCTGCCGCTCGCCTACTCCGCCGCCAGCTTGGCCAGCGCCGCCCTGGCTTCCAGATAGCTGGCGATCTGCGCCGCCGCGTCACGGCCGTCCTTGATCGCCCAGACGACCAGCGATGCGCCGCGCACGATGTCGCCCGCCCCGAACACGCCTTCGATATTCGTCATCTGCGTGCGGAAATCGCAGGCGATGGTGCCCCAGCGCGAAACCTTCAGCTCCGGCGCGCCGAACAGCGCGGGCAGGTCTTCCGGGTCGAAGCCCAGCGCCTCGATGGCGATATCGGCGGGCAGATCGAAGGTCGCATCCGGAATGGCCTCCGGCGCACGGCGGCCGGATGAATCGGGCAGGCCAAGGCGCATGCGCTGGGCGCGCACGGCGGTCACCTGCGTGTCGCCCAGAATGGCTTTGGGCGCCGCCAGCCACTCGAACGTCACGCCTTCTTCCTCGGCGTTCGTCACTTCGCGCATCGAACCCGGCATGTTCTCGCGGTCGCGGCGATACAGGCATGTCACGCTCTTCGCGCCCTGACGGATCGCGGTGCGGACGCAGTCCATGGCGGTATCGCCGCCGCCGATCACGACGACATTCTTGCCGTCGGCGTTCAGCGTGCCGTTGTCGAAGTCGGGAACCGCATCGCCCAGGCCCTTGCGGTTCGATGCGGTCAGATACGTCATCGCGGGGAACACGCCTGTCAGCCCCGCGCCCGGCGTCGCCATCGCGCGCGCCTTGTAGACGCCGGTGGCGATCAGGATCGCGTCATGCTTCGCGCGCAGATCGGCCAGGGTCGCATCGCGGCCCACCTCGAAATTCTGCTCCAGCGTGATGCCGCCATCGGCCAGACGCTGCGACCGCCGCTCGACGATCTCCTTCTCCAGCTTGAAGCTGGGGATGCCATAGATCAGCAACCCGCCTGCCCGGTCGTAACGGTCATAGATCGTCACCTGGAAACCCAGCTTGCGCAGTTCCTCGGCCGCCGCCAGGCCCGCCGGCCCCGCGCCGATGATCCCGATGCTCTGGTCACGCTCGCGCGCCGGGCTGATCGGCTTCACCCAGCCCATCTCCCAGGCCGTGTCGGTGATGTATTTCTCCACCGACCCGATCGTCACCGCCCCATGGGTCGACTGCTCGATGACGCAGTTCCCCTCGCACAGGCGATCCTGCGGGCAGATGCGGCCGCAGACCTCGGGCATGTTGTTGGTCGCGCTGGAGACCTCATAGGCCTCCTCCAGCCGCCCTTCGGCGGTCAGTTTCAGCCAGTCGGGGATGTTGTTGGAAAGCGGGCAATGCACCTGACAGAACGGCACGCCGCACTGGCTGCACCGGCTGGCCTGTTCCTCGGCCTTGGCGGCGGCGTAACCGGCATAGATCTCGTGGAAATCCTCGCGCCGGGCGCTGGCGGGGCGCTTTTCGGGCGTTTGCGGCCCGATCTGGACAAAGCGCAGCATCTTGGTCGTCGCCATGGCACGGCCTGAAAAGCGATGAAAAGGGAGCCGGGTTATAGGGGGGCCAAAGCCCTGCGGAAAGAGGGGAAATGGCTTATAGGACAGTATTAGTGTCTATTAAGCCCCGAAATTGACGGCAGGCTTCCCGATTTGCGAAGAAGTCGCGATAATATAAGTCCGTATCGGTCTTATATTAGCATAAGACATTGAACCGGAATTGCCTTACCCGTGACGCTTCGACCCTGGGTGCGCCATGTCCGATCTCATCCTCGCCATCATCCTCGGGATTATCGAGGGCCTGACCGAGTTCCTCCCGGTCTCCTCCACCGCCCACCAGATCCTCGCCGCCGACCTTCTGGGCTTCAACGTGCCCGGCTGGGACGCCTTCGTGGTGATGATCCAGCTGGGGGCCATCCTCGCCATCGTGGTCCTCTATTTCAGCAAGCTCTGGCACGTCCTCGTCACCCTGCCGACGAGCAGGCAGTCCCGGCTTTTCGCCGCCGGCATCCTCATCGCCTTCCTGCCGGCCGTGGCGCTCGGCGTGCTGTTCCACAGCCAGATCAAGGAACTGCTCTTTGCGCCGCTCCCCATCGCCATCGCGCTCATCGTCGGCGGCCTCGTCATCATCGTGGTCGAACGCAATCTGCCGCGCGTGAAATATACCGAGTCCGACAGCCTGCCTTTAAGCGTCTGCCTCAAGATCGGCGTGCTGCAATGCCTCGCCATGATCCCCGGCACCTCGCGCTCGGGGGCCACCATCATCGGCGCGCTGCTGCTGGGGGTGGAGCGCAAGGCGGCGGCGGAGTTCTCGTTCTTCCTCGCCATCCCCACCATGCTCGGGGCCTTCACCTACGACCTCTACAAGAACTGGTCGGTCTTCAACGCCGACAGCGCCATGCTGATCGGCGCAGGCTCCATCGCTGCCTTCCTTGCGGCCATCGTCGTGGTGCGCTGGGCGCTCGGCTTCATCGCCCGCCACGGTTTCACCCCGTTTGCCTGGTACCGCATCGCCCTTGGCGGCGTCATTCTCGCCGCCCTCGCGTTCCGCTAGACTGGTCTCACGTTTCAGGAGTTCCGCCTTGCGCCGTTTCATCCTTCTCGCCGCCGCCGCCACGCTCGCGCTCAGCGTCCACGCCGAAGAACGCCGCAAGGTCTCGCCGCTGGCGATCTACGGCGTCTGGCTCGGCGCTACGGGCGCCCCGCCGGAAAGCTGCGAGGCCGACGGCTATGTCGTCTATTTCGGCGCGGTGAACGCCGAATCCTTCCGCATGACCGTTCAGCCGCGCACGGGCGGCGTGAAAGCCGGCGAGACCATCACCGACTACAAGGTCATGGAAGCCCCCGCCTCGGCTCCGGGGCGTCTGGAAATCTTCCTCACCGGCAAGAAGGGCGATCTCGGCATCGACCAGGTGAACGGTTCGCAGCTCGAACTCGTCCCCGCCGGGGCCGACAACACCTACCCCTCGACCTCGCTCTATCTGCGCCGCTGCGGCTCCGCCTGATCCCGCCTTGAAGAAGCAGAACCCGCTCCTCATCGCTCTGGCCGCGCTCGTCATCGCGGTCGCCGGCTGGCTCGGCTTCGACCTCGGCGCGCTGCAGCAGCAGGACGCGCCGCCGGCGCGCACGGCGGACGCAACGCCGTCACCCGCGCCCGCCCGGCGCGGCGAACCCGCCCGCCCGGTTCCCGAAGGCGATTTCGACTATTACGTCCTCGCCCTCTCCTGGTCGCCTTCCTATTGCGAGCAGGAGGCGACCGACCGCGACCGTCTGCAATGCGGCGGCCGGCCCTTCCATTTCATCGTCCACGGCCTCTGGCCGCAGAACGCGCGCGGCTATCCTGAGGACTGCCCCACCGAAAACCCGCGCGTGCCCGACGCCCTTGTCGACGAGATGCTCGACATCATGCCGTCACGCGGCCTCGTCGGTCACGAATGGCGCACCCACGGGGCCTGCACCGGGCTGACGCAGGAGGCCTATTTTCAGGCCGTCCGCGCGGCGTGGCAGGCGGTCACCATTCCGCCGCGCTTCGAACAGCTCGAAACCGCCATCACCCTGCCGCCCCGCGACATCGTCTCGGCCTTCGTGGCCGCCAACCCCATGCTCCAGCCCGACCATCTCTCCGTCACCTGCGCGAAAAACGCGCTGGATGAGGTCCGGCTCTGCATGACCAGGGATCTCCGCTTCACCGCCTGCGGCGCCCAGACCCGCCGCTCCCAGTGCCGGCAGGACCGCATCCGCATGCCGCCCGTGCGTTATTCACGGTGAGCCTGGCGGACCTCCGCGACCGCCTCTTCACCGCCCAGAAGGGCCGCTGCTGCTGGTGCAATCTCACCATGGACCGCACCGGCAAAGGCGGCCGCGGCATCACGCTGGATCACATCATCCCGCGCGCCAAAGGCGGCGCCGATACGGCCGAAAATCTCACCGCCGCCTGCCGTCTCTGCAACGCCGCGCGGGGTGATATGGACGTCGCCGCCTTCACTGCCGCCCGCGAACATCACACGGGCAGGGGCCTGCCCATCACAGCGCCCCGGCGTTCAAAACCAGCGCGATTCCGGTCAGCAACATGACGATTCCGAAGATCTCACGGCGCTTGGGATGCTCTTTGAACAGCACCCGCGACAGCACGATCGTCACCAGGATCTCCACAAGGCCCAGCGTCCGCACATAGGCGACCTGCTGCAGCCCCAGCGCCAGAAACCAGCAGATCGAGCCGATTCCGCCCGCCGCGCCCGCAAAAGCCGCCGGTTTCCAGCTCCGCGCGATCGCCGCGAACGCCCCGCGCTCGCGCCAGGCCAGATACGCGCCCATCACCACCACCTGCAGACTCAGCACCATCACCAGCGCCGACACCGCCGCCCCAGCCAGCGGCGCCTCGCCGTAATTGATGACAGCGGCCCGCACCATCACACCCGAAATCGCGAAGCTCGCGCCCGATAACAGGCCGAAAACCGCCGCTTTCTCGGTAACGCCCTCAACGATCGCCTCGATCGGCCGCGCCCCGGATTTGAACGACATCACCATCACGGCCACCGTCGCAATCCCGATTCCCGCCGCTGCGCCCCAGGTGATCGCCGCGCCCAGCACCAGCGCCTCGAATGCCGCCGCCTGCACCACGTCGGTCTTGGAATAGGCGACGCCCACCGCGAAATTCCGGCTCTGCAACGCCAGCAGCAGAAAGGCCGTCCCGGCGATCTGCGTCGCCGCATTGGCCGCCGCATAACCGAATGACACCGCCCCCGGCAGCGGCACCTCGACGTCGAATACGAAGATCAGGATCAACGCCCACGCCGCTGCGATGGGCAGCGCAAAGAGATAGCGCACGTATGTCGCCGCGGCGGTGGAGAGCTTCCCGCCCAGCCATTTCTGCGCAGCCGTGCGGAACGCCTGCAGCGACGCGGCGACCAGCGTAAAGGCGATCCAGGCCCAGGCGGGAAAGGTCGAGGCCAAAGCCTATTGCGGCGCCGGCTCGAACTGGCCCGTCCGGCGGAACCGCCACAGATAGCCGGGCACGATCGCTTCGGGCGCTTCCGGACTGATGCCCAGTTCGGCGAACCCCTTCGCACCTTCGCTGACGATGCTGTCGCCTTTCAGCATCTCCACCTGGTCGGGCGTCAGCGGCGGGTCGGGCAACAGCGAAGCGGGATACGACCCGATCTTGGCGATGGCGAAGGGCACCGGCGCGAGAAGACGGCGGCGCGCCACCACTTTCAGGATCAGCTCGATCACCTGGCGGAAGCTCATCACCTCCGGCCCGCCCAGATCGAAGGTCTCGCCTGCGGTTTCCGCCTTCGCCAGCACGGCCTTCACCGCCTCGGCGACATCGGCCACGAACACCGGCTGGAATTTCGTCTCGCCCCCGCCGATCAGCGGCATCACCAGCGTATAGCGCGCCATGTTGGCGAAGCGGTTGAAGAACTTGTCCTCCTGCCCGAACACCACCGACGGACGCAGGATCGTGGCATTCGGGAACGCTGCGCGCACCTCGCGCTCACCCGCCAGCTTCGACTTTGCGTATTTGGCCTCGCTGTCCTCATGCGCGGCCAGCGCCGACACATGCACCAGACGCGGCACGCCCGCTTCCGCGCACAGGCGCGCGACCGTCGCCGCCCCGTCTTCATGGACGGCGGTGAAGCGCTTGCCGCCGAAGCCCCCGTGCATGATGCCCGCAAGGTTGATGACGGCGTCGGCGCCCAGCACGGCGCGGCGCACTTGGGCCTCGTTCGTCACGTCGGCCTTGAAGGGCTGGATCTGCCCCACCATGCCATAGGGGCGCAGGAACTCGGCCAGCTGCGGGTAACGTGAACAGGCGCGGATGCGCCAACCGTCCTTGGCCAGCGCCCTGACGATATGACGGCCCAGGAATCCTGCGGCTCCGAAGATGGTGACGATGCGCTGCGACATGCTGGCCCCTTGCTGGCCGGGTGATACCCGATCCGCCCCCCGGCGTTAAGCTCCCTCTTCCCTCATCTTCAGGGGGCGGCCGCGAAGCACGCCCCGGCGTGTTCGCAAAAAAGGGCCTTCGCCGTCTCGAAGGACGCACCGATTGACAAGCGCAGCGCAGACCCTTAGTCAGCCGCCCTCCGATACCGTGCCCAGATGGCGGAATTGGTAGACGCACTGCTTTCAGGTAGCAGCGCCGCGAGGCGTGGAGGTTCGAGTCCTCTTCTGGGCACCAATTCCTAGTTCGCGAAAGTTCGCGAACGTTCGACAAACCGCAGAAAACCAAGTAAAATGCTTGCAGCGGTGGTTGCGAGCGTTCGCGTTTGTTCGCCAGCAGCCGCATCGAAGTGGGGGCCTTTTTGGGGGCCTTTTTTCGGGAGGGCGTAATGGCGTTGACCGATACCGCGATCCGCAACGCCAAGCCGCGTGACCGCGATTACAAGATCGCCGATGGTGGCGGCCTCTATCTTTTGGTCACGGCAGTCGGCGGCAAGCTCTGGCGTCTTAAATATCGCCGCGATGGCATCGAGCGAAAGCTGGCGCTGGGAAAGTATCCGGCCGTAGCGTTGGCCGACGCCCGCAAGGCGCGCGCCAAGGCGATGGAGGATGCTGGAAAAGGCGAAGACCCGGCCGCCGCGAAGCGCCGCAAACGGGTTGCGTCCAAACTGTCCGCAGCAACCACGTTCGACGGAGTCGCCGCAGAATACATCGAGAAGGCGGAGCGCGAAGGCCGCGCCCCCGCGACCATCGCCAAGCTGCAATGGGCGAAGAAGTGGCTGAAATCCTCCGTCGGCAATCGCCCGGTCGACCAGATCGAAGCTCACGAGATTTTGGCCGTCCTGAAGCGTCAGGAAAAGGCGGGGGCGCTGGAAACGGCGCGGCGCACGCGTGCCTTCGCAAGCCGGGTATTCCGCTACGCGGTGGCGACAGCGCGAGCTAAAGCTGATCCTGCAGGATTGCTGCTTGGGGCGGTAGCATCGCCTCAGCCCCAACACCTTCCGGCGATTGTCGATCCCAAGCGCATCGGCGAGCTTATGCGCGCCATAGAGACGTATGGGGGCGCACACGTGACACGATTGGCGCTCGCCTTGTCCCCGCACGTTTTCGTTCGTCCCGGCGAACTCAGGCAGGCTTGCTGGCAGGAAGTCGACTTTGACGCGTCCGTCTGGCGCATTCCAGCTGCACGCATGAAGAAACGCCGCGAACATACGGTTCCGTTGTCGACACAAGCCCTCGACATCCTCCGGCAAGCCAAGGCGCTAAGCGGCGACGGCACTCTGGTGTTCCCGGCCCAAGGAAAGCCCGGCCGGCCCCTTTCCGAAAACACAGTCAACGCGGCGCTGCGCCGTATGGGTTTTGAGGCTGACGAGATGACGGCCCACGGCTTCCGGGCGATGGCCAGCACGCTATTGAATGAATCCGGCAAGTGGCACCCTGATGCCATCGAGCGGGCGCTAGCGCATCGGGACACGGACCAGGTTCGCGCCGCTTACCATCGCGGCGCACATTGGAATGAGCGCGTCCAGATGGCCCAATGGTGGAGCGATCATCTGGATGTACTGCGCAAGGGTGCCGATATCGTTCCGATACGCGCCACGGCCACGTAAGCGCCAGCCCGTAGTATCATCCGCGTTGTTCGCTCGCACGCATTGACGGGGCTGTCGCGGAATTCATAGTCGTTCGGCAATGTCCGCCGACGCGCGCAATCACCTTCTGTTGTGGCTGGACCACCATATCGAGCTGTCGCGTCGACAGTTTGCCAAGCAGGCTGCCGTGTTCGGCCCGTTTCGCTCCGGCAGCCAGTTCAAGGCGGCGATGGAGCTAGCTGAACAGACCGTGCGCGCTTTGACAAACTCGGCGTTCGATAGAGTCAACTCCCTGCCTGAAGTGCCTGACGGATATGGACTGGCCGTTCAAAAGCTGAGGGAGCACGTTTCGGCGCTTTTCCAAGCCCCCGGAGCTGCGATTCGGAAGGGGATCGGAAACAGCGCCAGTCTTTGGCGTATTGCCCGCGACCGGCAAACGCAGATCACCAAGGATATCGAAACAGCCGCCGAACTTGCTGCCTTTGGTCGCAGCCAAGCATGCGCGCCGACCCTGCCCGCAAGACGGAGCCGATCGGATATTTCCAGCCGTGAGCCAATCCGTCCCGCGCATGAGGGGCGTTCGGAAGCGACGGTCGCCTCCGGCAGGCATAGCGTTCACGCCGCGCCGGCAGAGACCCAGCCGCCCCTCCCGAAGGCAACCTTGGAAGAATGGTGGAAAGCTTTGGGCGCTAGCCGCGATCTGTTGTCCGTAGAAAGGCTCTGGGCAGCGGCTAAGGCTGATCATCCGCACCACTTCATTTCAAGAATACGAATTCGCGTTATTGCAGGCCCGCGAAAGCGAGGCCCCAAGGGTTCGGCGGGAAAATAGCGGCCGAATTGCCGCCGAATTAGACGGCGGAATTATTCGCGCCGAGACTTCTGCGCATCCGCTGGCGTTCGCCAGTCCAACACAAGGATGCGCGCCATGGAAGCAATCGCAACGTCCGTCAACGATGCCGCCAAGGCTATCGGCGTCGGCCGTACGTCGATCTATCAGTTGATCCGCGAAGGGCGGCTGGAAGCGGTTAAACTGGGCCGCCGGACCCTGATCAGGGTGGAGTCGATCCGGCGGCTGATCGGCTCTCCCTCCTGAGATGGCGGACATAGCGACCATGAGCCGGCAGACTGAGGAACGTGGATTTTCACGTCGCGCTGAGGAGAAGCTGGCGAGCAGCGGCATTTCCACTGCCGACGCGCTACGCGCAGGTCTCTACAGCGTCGAAGACGCGAGCGAAGAAGTTCACCGCGAGTTCGCTCCGGTGCCGGCTCTCGTCTTCCCTTATTTCGATCTGGATGGCGCGCCTGTCATATTCGAGAGAGGCGGAGAGTTTCTTCCTTTCGTGCGTGTGCGCTATCTTTCTGCACCGCCACAACGCGGCTTCGTGAAGCAAAAGCCTCAGCGCTATGCGCAGCTGAAGGGGAGCGGCGCACGCGCATATTTTCCGCCGGTGCTTCCGTGGCGCAAGATTGCGGACGATCCGGGCATTCCAATCGTCTACACCGAAGGCGAACTAAAGGCTCTTTGCGCTTGCAGTCGGGGCATACCGACTATCGGCCTGGGGGGCGTAGATAGCTTCGTCTGCCGGACGGACGCTCGTTCGTGAGCGAGAGTGAGCTGCTTCCCGAATTGCAGGCCGTGCGCTGGGCCGGCCGCGAAATCTTCGTGGCGTTCGACTCGGACATTGTCGAGAAGCCCAGGGTAGCGGCCGCCGAATCGCGGCTGTCGGCCATACTGGGCAAGCGCGGGGCGATCTGTCGCAAGGTCCGCCTGCCAGAAGGTGCAACCGGCGAGAAGGTCGGTCTGGACGACTATTTCCTAGTCCACGACTTCGACGATTTCGTGCAGCTTACTAAATCCGCTGAAGTCACACCGGGAAGCTACGAGCCGCCGGTAGCGATCTCCGACCTGATGTCGGCAAGGTATCCACCGACAACCTGGCTGTGGCACGAACTGATCCTGCAGGGCGAGGTCAACCTGCTTTATGGAGATGGCGGCACCGGGAAGTCGCTGCTGGCGCTGCATGCAGCGGTTCATATTGCGTCGGGGCGGGCGCTTCTGGGCAAGCCGACGAAGAAGGTTCCGGTCATCGCGTTGTTTGCTGAGGATGGCCCGGCGGAGGTTCAGTGCCGCCTGCGCGCAATCTTCAGCGACAACGACATAGACGAGCGCAGCGACCTGCCTATCCGGCTTTGGTGCCAGCCTCGTGAGGAAGTGCTGCTGGCCGTCATCGACGACACAGGGATCATTGCCGAACAACAGCGGTTGCACGCCCTTCGCGCGGAACTTGCGAGGATTGGCGAGCCTGCGTTGGTGATCCTCGACGGCATGGCCGACCAGTTCGCCTTGAACGAGACGCTCCGCCTTCCAGTGAACGCTGCGCTCAAGCGTGTACTGGGTGGTCTATGTCGCGACTTCCACGCCACCATTCTGGTGCTGGCGCATCCGTCCAAGGCATCGATGATGGACGGCACGAACTACAGCGGCTCTACAGCCTTCAACAACGCGGTTCGGCAGCGGCTTACCTTGGAAATTGCCAAAAAAGATGTCGGCGGCGTTGGCGACGGACCGCCGCCGCGTACCTTGCGCGTAGCCAAGTCCAACTATGGCGCTTCGGGCGAACTGACGCTTTGGTTCAACGGCTACTCGATCGCCACCAAGCCATCGGGCCGCGTCATTTCGGCGGAGGACGCGAGAAACGCGATCTTGTCCACCATGCTCGACCTGATCGACAGGGATGTGAGGGTCATAAACAACAACGGGCCTGCTGGTGACGCACGGACGCTCAACGATTTTACCAAGACAGTAAACGAGCGGCATGCGATGCGGCTTGTGTGGCGCGACGTCAAAGACGAACTGCGCCGCCTGGTTGACGACGGTTGGCTGGCATACCGGCCCGCCGAAAAGCGTACGCGCCCGCATGTCAAAGCAGCCTTCATAAGGGGCATCCGATGTCCCACTTGAGCGGTGTCTCGCCCGCAGAGCTGCTGCGCGGCGGCATAGATTCCGGCGTCCGACGAGCTGTCCGGCGAGCGTCCTGCGTCCTGTACTGCGAGCTGTCCGGCGACCCGTCCCGCGAACGTCCTGCGGGCGTCCGGTCAATACCCCATACCCCTAGGGACGGGACGCCCCCGATGAGCGGTCCATCCTTGAGCGCCACCGCTGCGGTCCGGCCCCAGCAATCGCGTCCTGAACTGATCATCGACCGGAACTCGACCGCGAGAATCGTTCGGCGTTACAGCGCGCCTATCGGCGGCGAGGCGAGGAAAAATGCGCGATAAACGAGATATGCACCCCACTGACTCCGTAACTTCCGGAGAACTGTCGCCCCGCCAGGCGGCCTTTGTGCGAGAGTATGTCGAACGTGGTGGGCGGGCCGGTAGCGCTGCCAGCGCCGCTCAGGCCGCCGGCTACGGGCGTCCTGGTCGGGGAGGCCGCGCCGCCGCCCGCGTGCGAGCGTCGGAACTGCTGCGTCAGCCTAAGGTGTTGGAGGCGCTGCGCGCTGAACTGACGCGCAAACTAAGCGCAGGGGCGGCTTTGGGAGTGGGAGTGCTGATTGAGCTGGCGCAATCCGGCCCGCCGAATGTGCGGTTAGCTGCGGCGAAGGAACTGGTCGACAGGGGCTACGGGCCGATTACATCGCGTAACGCGCACGTGCATGTCGGAGCGACTCTTGAGGAAGCGCTGGCAAGAATTGCGCAGAGCGAAGATGACGCCCCATCTTACAGCGATGGCTCCACCAATCTTAGCAGCGAGCTTTGACGCTAAGCGTAGCGCTGGAAAACTGATCTGCCGGGCGTTGCTATGCCCGGCCATTTTCGCGATTGGGTCAGTCGCGTGAACGCAACCACCGCTCCTACCGTTTGCCATAGTCGGACAGCAAAAAGTCACCGAGCGCCGCCAGCATCGCCAATATCAAACATGGGATCGCGAGCCACAAAAACGGTGGTGCAAAGGCGTATGCCACGGAACATGCTATCAGCATGACGCCCACCAAAAGCATTTCGCTCATTATCGGCCTCTGATTCGTGTCGCGACGACCTTGGCAACGCCAAGCCACCAAGACGTATCAAAGCTCAAAGTGTTGAATTTCACCCTAATAAGAATGATAAATGCTCTATTAGTGGCGATCACCGCCCGGTTTGCCAAAGCATCCGGCGATGATCTCTCCACGGCAAATACGTGCCGCTCGCGCGCTTCTTGGCTGGTCTCAGCAGAAACTGGCGGATAGCGCCATTGTCTCCGTGAATGCCGTGACACGGCTTGAGCGCGGCGATGTCGATCCGCGCGTCAGCACGGTTGTCGCCTTGCAGAAGGCATTGTCGAAAGCAGGTATTGAGTTTCTGGCCGCTGGCGACAAGGGGGAGGGTGTGCGTCTCGCGCGCGCCGACACATAGTTCGACAACGGCTCCGACGCACAATTTTGTACCCTCCCCGGGGGGATACCTTCGAGCCATCTGCGAAGTGTTGAGTCGTGGGCCGTTTAGCCGCCGACGCAAAAAATCAGATTTTGGACGTGAGAAGGTCTCTCAAGACATAGCGATGACAATGTTCCGTCATCTCATCGCAGTGGCACATGAGCGTGATCCGCTGAGACCTTCCGAGACGCTGCAGCAGCCGTAAGGTGAATTTCTGGCCGTGGTTCTTGATGGTCTTATTCCGGCGATCTACGCCACCATTCTCAAAAAGTTCGCGCCGGTAGTTTCGCTTGAACGCCGCCCAGCTGATCGCCTCGGCGCGAAAAGATTTCAGCAGCGCTTCGCTCGGCCCAAGATTGGCCATCCAGGCATCGTAGCGTGTTTTGCGCATGCCGCGCCCGCGCGATCTTGTGATCAGCACTCTCAAGCCATCGGCCTTCCGGTCAATCGGCGCGTGCACGCATTTCGTACGAATCATATGGATCATCTCCGGCGAGGCCGCGCCGTTCTGGAACTGAACCGTCAACTTGACCAGGCAACATTGAACGGCCGGTAAAGCAGCTACCAGCCCATGCCGGCATGAAGGACGAGGCTCCGATCACTGCCTGAAGTCTTCGAGTGGCCTGATGGGTGCCACGCAGATGTTCGCGCTAGGGGCCTAGTATATGGTCGAACCAGATCGTCGCCGCCTCCCCTTCCTTTCGGACGATCTCGCTGGTCGCCCGACTATGGCGGATGCCGTTGCGAAGCTCGGCCAGTTGATCGAACTTCGTGTTCAGCGTCTCCTTGTTCGCAAAGCGCGATTCAAACCTCGGCCATGACGTCTTGCTGGTGATCGTTTCCTGCAGCTCACGCAGGTCGAAAAACTCCAGCTTGGCCGACAGTGTTTGATACGCCTCCGCGTCCAGCGCGGCGTTCTTCTTCACCGCGCGAGAAATTCGATCCTCCGCCTTCTGAAGTACGTGCGGCGGCACGCCCGAAACCTCGCCGGCCAAAGTCGATTCAATGCATCTGCGAAGGTTAAGTTCAACCCGTTCAGTCGCGATATCGAGGTCGCGCAGTTGCGGCGAGAGATCGAGCCGCTCCTTGATCAACAGATTCTCGATAGCGTCTTGAACCGTACGTTGGCGCTCCGCGATGAAAGCCTCGAAGTCATCCGGCCCAAAGGGATCGCGAAGCAGAATGTCGAAAGCAATCGACGTGATGAAGTGAGATTCCAGAGTGGCGCGCACCGTCGCTTCGCCACTCGCCTTGATGAGTTCGGGCAGATACTCGTTGGGAAGGCGTGCGCCGATGACGTGCCGGTTGGTGTTCGCGGTTAGCGGCGTGCGGTTCAATATCGAACCATGTATGCCGCCTTTAAGGTGCTTTTTCCCCCACGAGTCCGGGACGATATGATGGTCGTCCAGATCGCCATATTGCGGCACATCTCCGGTCATCCAATCCCGCGCCCCTTGTAGAACAAGCAGGTTGAATATCCCGTTGTAGACCGACGTTCCGCGCTTGGTTTCTTTCCTCAGGTCGAGATTCCGGAAGCGCCTCGCGAACTCGCCGATCAGCGCCGGTTCAGCAGCATCGTCTTCAAACCAAGCTTTCACATCCATGAAGTCGCGGGCGCTCATGGACTCAACGGAGCCGGAGTATCGGCTGGTGAACACAGATGCCCAGTACCAATGTCGAAACTTGCGGCGCGCATCCAACTGCGACGGCGGCGCTAGCGTTTTCGCCTGAGCGCGAAGCGCCGCGAACACCGGAAGAATTGAGACGTAAGGTAGGAAGCCAGAACTCACCACCCCGTATTCCTGGGGGTGCCTCAATACCTTTGCCGCATCTTCCAAAGCATCGACGGCACCTTTCCAACGCGTCTTGAAGTCCGCGATGTCAGGAACGAGAATTTCCTTCCGCCGCGTTCCGTCGGCATCTCTCACGGGTTTCTGCTGGCCGGGCAGCATGAAGTAGAGATACTTCGGCGAGCAGTAGATTTGCCTGAGGATGCTCATCACCTGCAGGATGTAGACGTTCATTTTCTCGGTATCGAAATCGTCAAGCCGCGACTCGGCTTCACGCCACATCATCTTCAGCTGCAGCCCCTTCGGCTTCAGCAAGGCATTGATCAGGTCGAACGCATCCAGCCGCACGCCCCGACTATTGATCTGGGTGAAGATGTCGCAGACCTTGTCCACCTCAAGGTCTTTGTCGAGTTCGTTGTACGAAATCTGATACTGTCCGGTAATGCCCTGCAGGTGTTCGCCGAACAGCCTGGCATTCACGGCATGAATTTGCGCTGAGTGGGCGGCGTTGGTGGCTGCCTCTCCTTCGGCGGCTTCTGCAGCTTGCTGCTTGCGCTTCCAATGCGCCTCATAACCCTGCACCCAATTGGGCAAGTCCCAGCCCGTCGCGCCGATCACCGAGAGCGGAAAGAGGTGCGCTTCATATTGGGCCTCTCTGTCCGCAAGAAGCTTTGACCATTTCTTCGTCAGCGCTTCATAACCGAACGCCTCGTCGTGCTCGTCGGCCATGAACCTGTCGACATGGACGAAATAGAAGAACCTGTTGGATCGGTTGGGTAGCGGTTTATCGGGAGCGAGAAACGCATAGTACATCGCGGTCAGGCGCTGCTGGCCGTCGAGAACGATATGTTCAGGCTTGCTGCTGCCCTTATGGCCGTAGATCGGTTCGCATGACAGGGCCGTGAAGTTCTCCGGCTTTCCTTTCCAGAGAAGCAAACTGCCGATGTAGTAGTCGAGGAAGATCGACCGCATCAGGTCGCGGATATCGGCGGGCTTCCATTCAAACTCGCGCTGAAAATCCGGGATCACGAAGCGGCCGTCGCGCAGATATCCGATAAGCGTGTTCAGGCTGACATGGTCAGGCTTCTGTGCGTCCTTCATGGCCTGCTCTGCCTCACGCCAGCATCGCCATTCATCAATTCTACGAAGTTGGACGACCGCGTCCGGCTCGGAGAACCATCTATCATCCCGTCGCCTTTCACTTCTGATCGCTATGGGATTCGCGGATGTCGAGTTTCGGCAGGCCGCGTACGATCTTCATCGTCTCAAGGCCGACGGTGATAACCCGGCAGAACAGCAGGAACGGATAGGCCGGGTCGCCGACAGTCTCGATGGCGTAGCGATTTGCGTCGTTCACGATTCCGCTCGCCGGATCGGTCTTCACGCATTGGCGTTCGATCACCCATTCCAGCGCCGGCTTGCCGTTGACGACGTAGTCATAGGCTTCCGGCGGAATGCCGGTAATGGTGATGTGCGAATTGTAGATCACGGTCGTCTTGTCGAGATTGAGGCGCTTGCCGCCGAACTTCATCTTCTCGACGCGATAATAGGCGACGGGGTCGGCGATGTTGGCCAGCCGCAGATCGCCTTCCTTGATGGTGACGGGATAAGGTTCCACCTGCTCGTAATTCACATGCAGCGCCGCCAGGGCGCGCCCCGCGGTGGAGAAGGCCCGGAAATCGGCAGCCGCCTTCACGCAGGGAATGCGCGGCAGTTGCTTTGAGAGGTTGTCGGCGAACCGCTCGCGATAGTCCTCTGAATGGAGCAGGCCATAGACGTAATAGAACAGGTCTTTCTTGCTGATCGCCTCTCCGGGATAGGCGGCCTGGAAATGCGCCAACCCTTCATCCGTGATGCCGTCGCGGCGAACCATGCGGGATTGGGACGGCTCCCGGTCAAAGAGGCTGGCTTGCGTGTCGCTCACTGCCCGTCCTCCGTCTCGTAGAGAAACATCGGGAAGCATTGGCTGCCGTCGATATCCACCATGTGAAGGCTCGGAAGAGCGTTGCTCATCAGCACGCTGAAGCCGACTTTCTGGCCCCCGCCGGACGTGCAAATTACCAGATTCTGTTCTTGTTCCTCCGTTAATGGATGGTATAATTGCTCTGCTCTGCTCTGCTCTGCTCTGCTCTGCTCTGCTCTGCTCTGCTCTGCTCTGCTCTGCTCTGCTCTGCTCTGCTCTGCTCTGCTCTGCTCTGCTCTGCTCTGCTCTGCTCTGCTCTGCTCTGCTCTGCTCTGCTCTGCTCTGCTCTGCTCTGCTCTGCTCTGCTCTGCTCTGCTATATTCGCGTCCGCTTCATAGATATATTCAGGGAAGCACTGGGTTCCGCCATCGGTTTGCAATTCCGGGATGCTCGTGGTCATCAGCGCAAACTGGCTACCCTCGTGCTGCCGTTGCTTGACCATGATGACGCGGTTTTCCGCCTCGACATCGCCCATCGGGAAGATACGCGGCATTTGATAGACGCGCTCGTTGAAGGTCCGGCTGTAGTAGAGCCACTGGCGAGTAAAGGGTCGATAGAGGCTAGGCACGATATTCGACTGATCGAAAACGTGCGTGTTGTTTCTGACAATCTCGGCCTTCAACCCGTCTGACCAACTGATCTTTGCTGGATCGGTGTCGATGAAGCCGTCGACGGCCGCGTCACGTATCTTGCGGTCTGCATTGGGATGAGCTGCGTTGAAGCGATCCAGTTCGGCATCATAGAAGTCGATCATGGCGTGCATGTTCGACGCTACAGCTTCGCGGCTGGCGTTGAAGCACCAGACATCCCGCTGGCTTTTCAGGCCGCTGGAGTAGTTCGTAAACAGAGCCGTCGCGCCCTTTGTGTCCTTGTCGCCCAGCGCCATGAAGGCGTCGAAGCTGGTGTCACGCTGCTTGAGCCAGTCGCCGTGCGCGTCGGGGGCGAGCGTCTGCCAGCCTTTGGCCCTCCCGATGCCGCCGATGCTGCCGAAACGGGCGACGATGGCGAGTTTGTTTTCGCGAGTGAGATAGTCGCCGATGTCGTGAAAGAAGATGCGCCCTTGCTCGGTGGCATCCGGATTCTTCACCAACAGGGTAATGGCGACAGGGGTACGGCTGCCCTGACCGAAAATCTTGCCGCCTTCGCGTCGGGATCGTTCACCGGATGTCCGCTGATTGCCGCGCAGATGAAACACATGGATGCTGGCGAACTCGTCCACCAGACATTTCCGCAAGCCGTCCGCCGTGTTCGCGTCGACCCAGCCGGCATTGCTGACAAAGGCGATCACGCCGCGCTGCTGCGCCTTCGGCGTATCGTAGCGGGCCAGGCGGTCGCTCGCCCAGCGGATGGCGCGAATATAACTGTCATAGAGCGCGTTCTTATTGGTGGCGCTGGAACGGCCAGCGTAGGTTTCGCGGATGCGGCCGTCCAATTTCGGGTATTCGAGATTGGCAGCGTTGTCGTTCGCGCTGCCCTGCCCAACCGAATAGGGCGGATTGCCGATGATGACGCGGATATCGAGTTCCTTCTGGCGCGTGCGGCGGTTCGAGTTTACCGCCATCATATCGCTGACAAGGTCACGCTCCTGCTCATACAGCTGGAATGTGTCGGTCAGGCAGATGCCGGGGAAAGGCTCGTAATCCCCGCCCATCTTTTCGTGATAGACCGCTTCGATGTTGATGGCCGCGATGTAGTAAGCCAGCAGCACGATCTCGTTGGCGTGGATTTCGTGGCGATATTTGTGCGCCATCTGCTCCGGCGTGATCAGGCCGGATTGCAACAGACGGGTAATGAACGTGCCGGTGCCGACGAAGGGGTCGATGATGTGGACGCCTTCGCTGCCCAGCGTCTGGCCGAACTCCGACTGCAGCACTTCGTCGACCGACCTGATAATGAAGTCGACGACTTCAACGGGCGTATAAACGATGCCCAGCCGCTCGGTCAGTTTCGGGAACGCCGCCTTGAAAAACTTGTCGTACAGTTCGACGACGATCTTCTGCTTGGCGGTCGCATCCTCGATGCCCTGCGCCCGCATGCGGACGCTGGCGTAGAACTTCGTCAGGCTTTCCGCTTCCTTTTCCAGATGCTGGCGATCCAGAACGTCCAGTACGCCCTGCAGCGCGCGTGAGACGGGGTTGCTGATCGCGAAGCTGTAGCCCTCAAACAGGGCATCGAAGACTGGACGGGTGATCAGATGCTGCGCCAGCATCTCGATGGCCTCGTCTTCGGTGATACTGTCATTCAGATCGTCGCGGATTTCGGCAAGGAACGCCTCAAAGGCCTTTCGCTCGTCTGAACCCTGCGCCTGAACGGCCGCTCGGATGCGGGTGACGTGAACTTCGGCGATGCGCGCGACATCTTTAGCCCAGTCTTCCCAATAGGTGCGGGTGCCGCATTTCCTGACGATGCGCGCCATGATCGACTTCGCGAACTCGTCAAACTGGAAGCTGGTCTGCGCCGGGCCGCCGGACCTGGGCGGGCGCGCGTCGCCGGGTTCCGTATCGCCCGCGCCGCCGCCTGATCCGACATCCAGCCCGGTCTTTTCCGCTATCGTGCGGACCGGCAGTTCGTTGGTGACGGCGATGATCTCGATACGATCGCCGGGGTCGACGCCCAAATCGACCTTGTTGATCGTCGCATCAAGCCGGTCGTCATGCGCGCGCAAGGCATTGAGGATTTGCCAGACGACACGGTACTTCTCGTTATCGTCCAGCGCCTTTTCAGGCTCTACACCTGCCGGCACGCCAACCGGCAGGATGACGTAACCCATCTTCTTGCCTTCGGCGCGCCGCATAACGCGGCCGACCGACTGCACCACGTCGATCTGAGACTTGCGCGGATGTAGGAACAGGATGGCGTCCAGCGCCGGCACGTCGACGCCCTCCGAAAGGCAACGCGCATTCGTCAGAATGCGGCACGTCTCCGTTTCCGCCGCTTCATCCTTCAGCCATGTCAGTCGCTCATTGCGTGCATGGGCGCTGAACCCGCCGTCGACGTGTTTGATCTCGACATCCAACGGCGGAATCGTTTCTGCGACCGGCTCGTCGAGCGTGGCGCGCCATTCCCGCGCAACTCGGGCGAACTCGGTTTCGACAAGCTTCGACCGCTTGATGTCCTTCGCGAAGGCCAAGGCCCGGCGCATCGGCCCGGTATCGCCCGCGACATCCGGTTTCAGGTCTGCCTTGGTCAGCGCCTTGTAGCAGCCGATGATCTTGGTCGCGTCATCCAGTTTCAATTCGCTGTTTTCGTCAGCTAAAAGCTTCTGGACGCCCGCGCTGACGGCTTCCTCATCGACGGCCAGCACGATGACCTTGTAATCGGTCAGCAGGCCATTCTGGACCGCCCATGAAAAATTGCGCGTGAACAGGGTTTCGCCGAACAGGGCCGGGTCATCCATCGAACACAAAACGGCATCCGCCTCATTGGCCGTCTGCTTCACGGCGTCGCCGAAGATGCGCGGCGTGGCGGTCATGTAGATGCGCTTCTTGCCACGGATATAGGCGGCATCGTGAACGCGGATGAAGTTGCTTTCCTCTTCGCCGGCCAGCTTCACGCCGGTCGTCCGGTGTGCCTCGTCGCAGATGATCAGATCGAAGTCGGGTAGGCCGTAGTTTAGCTGCGCTGCTGAAACCGCCTGAATCGACTGGTAGGTCGAAAACACGACGGTCAGCTTGTCAGGCGCTGCAGGCGTAGCCTTCGCGGCGACGGTTGACCCATTGGTCGTCGCCGGTATCTCCAGGTCATGGACGTCAATGTCTGCGACATCGCCATCGGCCGCTTTCCGGACGCCGACCTGACTGTCGGAACACACGGCGAAGCAGCGCAGCGGAATGTTGGCGTCAATCGACCATTCGCGGATCGACTGCGACATCAGCGAAAGCGACGGCACAAGGAACAGGACGCGCCCGCCCTTGCCGACCATCTGTTCGGCGATATGCAGCGCCGTGTAGGTCTTGCCGGTGCCGCAGGCCATGATGATCTTGCCGCGATCCGCTTTCGCGAGGCCGTCCCTGACGGCCGCTAGCGCGTCGATCTGGTGCTGGCGCGGCTTCTTCCTGTCGAGAAGCTTGGCCTTGCCGGTCCGGCCGAACGCATCCCAGTCGATGCCGCTGTCTTCCAGATCGCTGAGACCGACGCGCCGGGCGTCAACGATCTGGTCGCGAAGGGCCTCTTCGGCGTGGTCGCTCCATTGAACCCCGGTCGTGTCGACGATCAATCGGCGGGTGAAGGGCCGCTTCCCGGATGCGGTGAAAAAGCTGTCGATGTCGCCTTTCTGGATGCGATGGCCTTCACGGTAGAACTTGCACTGGATGGCGCACCAATCGCCGGGGCTGTCGGCCAGTTCGGCGACCAGGTCGATGCCGGTGTCGCGCTGGTCGGCCCGGTTTTCCTTAGCCCACTCGCCGAATGTCAGGACACGGCTGAACTGGTCTCGCTGGGTCGGGGCGTTTTCCAGCCAGACTTTGACGAGCCGTTCGAAGTAGGTGCCCTTCTCGCGCTCCGATGCCGATCCGGCGCGATACTTTTCCAGCAGGTCGCGTAGGCTCAAGACTGCCTCCCCCAGGCAAATCACTTCAGGCGACGATAGCCGCGCACCTGCAGTACCGCACTTGTTCTTGTCGTCACGGTCCCTGCGGCGAAGCGGCCCGGCCCTCGTGTCAGGCTGAAACCCTCGATTTGGCGCGCGCCGCGTGCGGCAAAAGGTGCAAATCAGGCGGTTGTGGGGGCCTTTTTGGGGGCTTTTTCAAAAACCAAAACGAGAAAATCGTTACTGATCAGTTAGATAAAGAGAGCTAGTGAGTCCTCTTCTGGCACCATCGAAAACCGGCCTTCGGGGCCGGTTTTTTTTCTTGCCTCAGGCCTCGTTGCCCTGGGCGACTTCCAGCGGCCCGCGCGTCCTGGTCCTCAGCGCCACGATCAGCACGCCGACAAACGCCAGCGCCGCGCCGATCATCATCTGCGTGTCGATATGGTCGCCGGTCAGCCACACGCCGAAGCCGATGGTGGCCAGCGGCGTCATCAGCGTCAGCGGCGACAGCAAATTCGCCTCATACCGCCCGATCAGCCAGTAATAGGCCGAATGCCCGGCGACCGAGACGATCAGCGCCGCGAACAGCAGCGCGCCGACGAACCCCCACCCGGCATTCGTGGCGGCGTCCCATTGCCCCTGCTCGAACAGGGCGGTCGCCAGCGCCAGCGGCGCGAACGAGATGATCCCCACCCACGCCTGGAACCTCAGCGGCGCGACGCTGTCGGTCCGCTTCATCAGCACCGCGCCCAGCGATCCGGCGAACGCCGCCGCCACGATGAACCACAGACCCGCGCTGAGCGTCATGCCTTCCGGCTTCGCCACCACCAGCAGCACCCCGGCCAGCGTCAGCGCGATGCCAAGCCCGCGCCGCCAATGGATGCGCTCGCCCAGCATGACGATGGACAGCAGCGTCGTGAACGGCACCGCCAGCTGGACGACGATCGCCACGGCCGAGGGGCTGGCGGTCTGCAGCCCCAGGAACAGCAGCGCGAAATTCCCCGCCCCCATCAGGATCGCGATCAGCGCGATCCGCAAAGGCGGCTTGGGCATAGGCAGCAGCCAGGGCAGGGTCACCAGCGCCACGATGGCGAACCGCGCGGCCGCAAAGAACAGCGGCGGCACGCCCCAATGCCCGATCACGATCTTCGACAGCACGTTCGAATAGCCCCACACGAGGCAGATCGCGACGAGGATCAGGAAATCCCGAAGGCGCATGGGTGCGGTGGCCAAGTTTAATGAATAGCAACGCGGGTGGCAGGTAGCGCGTTACGCATGGCGGCGCACGTCGGAAGTGCCGACAAATCCTCACTTGGTCCGACATGTATCTTCAGGAACTTTGCGAGCTTATTTTTTTGAAGCGCAATCGCGTTCTAAGCGCCCCAAAGCGTCTGATGCGCCTTCGATGTCGAATTCCGCATCGAGTGTAGTCCCGTCAAATTTCGTCAACCGAAGTCTGAGCCGTTTTCCGTCTCGCAGGTCATTCGCAACGTTGTTGGATGGCTCGCCGATTGGAAGGCCTGCCTTGTAACCGTCAATATATTTCCATTTTTGACTGACTGCGGGCCGGTCGTCCACTCGGTAGGCCGTATCGCGAATGCTGTCAGTTGACCGAGAAATGCCGAGAAAAGATGCGGACGTGTACATAACGAAGATACTGTCGCGGCCTCCTTTCACGCACATAAAGCCGAAGGACTCATCTCGCACTCTGCCCGGGTTAACTACGGCGGTCGCATACCGAAGTTCGTCGGTCATTGCGTCTTCGAGTGTCAAATAATGCCATTTCCCGATCTGCTCTTCTTTGTCGTCAGCGACAGAAGTGGACAAAAAGACAATAGAAAGCAGAATAGGTCGAAAAACTTTCTTGGACATGGATTGATCTCTCACAGCGAGCAAGTACCGGCACCGTTCATAGCTGACGCAGCAAAAAACGAGTCGTCAAGTTGCGCGAACAGCAACGTCGGCATGCATTGACTCCCTCCCCAAACCCCGGCACCTCCCGGCCATGACCGTCCATCTGCACCACGGCGATCTGCCGGCCGGCCTGAACCTCGGCCCCGTCGTCGCCATCGACACCGAAACGCTGGGCCTTAAGCCCCAGCGCGACCGGCTCTGCCTGATCCAGCTCTCGGCCGGCGATGGCGACGCGCATCTGGTGAAATTCGCCAATCGCGAGGACTACGCCGCGCCCAACCTCAAGGCGATGCTGACCGACCCCACGGTCACGAAACTTTTCCACTACGCCCGCTTCGATGTCGCGATGCTGAAAACCTATCTTGGGGTCGATGTCGCGCCGCTCTGGTGCACCAAGATCGCCTCGAAACTCGCCCGCACCTATACCGACCGTCACGGCCTGAAGGATCTGGTGAAGGAACTGCTGGGCGTGGATATCTCCAAGGCCTCGCAATCGTCCGACTGGGCGGCGGCGACGCTGTCGAAAGACCAGCTCGACTACGCCGCCTCCGATGTGCTGCATTTGCACAAGCTGAAGGCCATTCTGGAGATGATGCTGGCCCGTGAAGGCCGCACGCATCTGGCCGAGGCCGCATTCAAATTCCTCCCCACCCGCGCCGCGCTCGATCTCCTGGGCTGGGGCGAGGACGACATCTTTGCCCACTGAGGCCGCCGCCGCCCGTCGCGGCGCCCCCACCGCGCTCCTCTGGGCGCTTCTGACGCTGGCCGTGGCGCTGCTCGTCATCGCCTGGACGTTTCCGCTGCTCACCGTGCAGGTGACGGCGCGCCTGCCGTCCTATGTGCCGGAACCGTTGCAGAGCTTCACCATCCTGGACGAAACGCGCAGCGTCATCACCATGGTCCAGCGCCTGTGGGAGACGAACTACATCCTCATCGCGGTGCTGATCCTCGTCTTCGGGGTGGCGCTGCCGATCGTGAAGAATCTCGGCGTGGCGCTGCTGCTCGCCTCGCCCTCCGGGTCGCGCGGCGCGCGCGCCGCCCGGCTGCTTCAGTTCATGGGCCGCTTCGCGATGGTCGATATCTTCGCCATCTCCATCATCGTCTCGGTCATGGCGGCCTCCACCATCGGCCAGGGCGATAATCCCGGTCCTGCGGTCATTCAAACTGTCACGACTTTGCAATCCGGCTTTTACCTGTTCATCGGCTACGTGCTCGCCAGCTTCGTCGTCGACGTGCTGCTGGCGATCCGCCACCGGGCGCTGTCGCCTTGATAACGGCTTATTTTCCGGGTCAATGACCGCCAACCGGGCCGCCATGCCCGTCTTTCTTGGGAGATTTTTCAGGTCCATGCGCTTTCTCAAACGCACCGCCTCCGCCCTTGCGCTCGGCTTCGTCCTCGCGGGCGGCTCTGTCGTGGCGGTCAACTACACCGCGCCCGTCGCCGTCGCGCAGGATATGTCGACGCCGGAAGGCAAGCTCCGCACCATCATGGAGATGCAGGGCTATCCGCCGGGCGTCCTCAACTGGTCCAGCGTCGAGGAATCGGGTTCCGACCTCATCGCGCACGGCGTCTATGCCGATGTGAAGTCCTATAATCTGGGCTTCGACACGGTGCCGCTGGGCGACATGCGCGTCTCGGGCATCGAGATCGAGCAGGACAAATACGTCACCGCCTTCCGTGCTGAATTCACCGGCATCACGGTGAACCTCGCCGAGCTGATGGCGACGGGCCAGAAGATGTCGCAGGCCGGCGGCATGGCCGCGCAGGCCGGTTCCGGCTTCGCCATGATGGCCGGCTACATCCAGGGCCTCGGCTATACCGAGCTCAAGATCGAGATGAACCTGGCGACCGATATCGACCTCTCCTCGGGCGACATGGTCCAGGATTTCACGGTGGATGTCGCCGACGCCTTCGATCTCGGCGTCAATATCGGCATGACCGGCGCGACCACCGCCTATCTCGACTGGGCCAAGGCGAACGCGCTGAAGCTCTATCTCGACCGCTCGCCTGAGGCGATGGCCGAGATCCAGAAGCAGATGGCCGATCCCAACGGTCCGCTCGCCACCATCGGCTTCCGCCGCTATGCGCTCTCGTTCGACGACCAGGGCCTGATGCCCAAGCTGGAACCCCAGCTCGCCCAGATGCGCCCGATGATGCTCGGCACCAATCCTGACGGCACGCCCAAGACCGAAATGTCGGAAGCCGACCTCCAGGCCGCGGCGACCCAGATGGGCGGCGGCGTGATGCCGGCCGACAAGATGCTGCCGCTGGTGAAGGCCTTCTACAATTTCGTCATGTCGCCCGACGTCATCAAGATCGCGGTCAATGTCGACCCGGCCCTGACGATGACCGAGATGCAGTCCATGTCGAACATGGCCGGCTCGGCCGGCAGCGGCGTCGACTGGGCCAGCCGCGTCACCTTCGAAGCGTCCAACTGAGGCCCGATGTGGACGGCGGCGGCCGGGAGGACTATCTCCCGGTCACCCCGTCCCGGAAGGCCAGAACCGATGTCCGCCGACCTTGAAACCCCTCCCGCCCCGGCCGCCGGCGATCTCGCCGTCGCCCGGCGGGTGCTGGGCATCGAGGCGGCGGCGCTCACCGCTCTGGCCGGGGCGCTGGACGGCGCCTTCGACCGCGCGGTCGATGCCCTGATCGGCGCGAAAGGCCGGGTCATCGTCTCCGGCATGGGCAAATCCGGCCATGTCGGCGCGAAGATCGCCTCGACATTCGCCTCCACCGGCACGCCCGCCCAGTTCGTCCACCCGGCCGAGGCCAGCCACGGCGATCTCGGCATGATCGGCCCGGGCGATGCGGTGCTGATGCTCTCCAATTCCGGCGAGACGCGCGAACTCGCCGACATGATCCTGCACACCCGCCGTCGCGGCATCCCGCTCATCGGCATCGCCTCGCGTCCCGGCTCGACGCTGCTCAAGGCCGCCGACGTGGCGCTGGTTCTGCCGGCGGCTGAGGAGGCGTGCCCCATGGGCCTCGCCCCCACCACCTCCACCACCATGATGCTGGCGCTGGGCGATGCGCTCGCCGTCGCGCTGATGGAACGGCGCGGCTTCAACCGCGACCAGTACAAGGATTTCCACCCCGGCGGCTCGCTCGGCGCGGCGCTGATGAAGGTCGCCGACCTCATGCACACCGGCGAAGCGATCCCGCTGGTGGGCGAGGGTGCGGCGGTGGACGAGGCCGTCCAGGTCATGTCGGCCAAACGCTTCGGCTGCACCGGCATCACCGATGGCGGCGGCCGCCTCACCGGCATCCTCACCGATGGCGACATGCGCCGCCGCTTCGGCGAGAACCTGTCGGGCAGGCCCGTCACCGCCGCCATGACGCGCGGTCCCAAAACCGTCGCCGCCACGGCTCTCGCCTCCGAGGCGCTGGCGCTTCTCAACCGCGCCCAGATCACCACGCTCTTCGTCGTGGACGGCGCGGGCAAGCCCGTCGGCCTTCTTCATATCCACGATTGCCTGAAGGCCGGCCTCGCATGACCGAAGGCCAGCCCACCCGGCTCGCATCGCTCGGCGCGCCCCGCACGGCGGCGCATTTCGCCGATGCCGAACGCCATCGCCTGCGCGTGAAGCGGCTGAAGATCGCCCTGCCGCTGCTGGCGGCGGCCTGTGTCGCGGCCGTCTTCATCAGCCTCGTCGTCAACGAGCGCCCGAATGTCAGCCTCACGGGCGGCGAGGTGCCGGCGATCGAAATGACCGCCCCTTTGCTGCGCGGCATCGGCGACAACGGCAAGCCGTATGAGGTGAAGGCGACCCAGGCGACGCAGACTCGCGAAGGTCTCGTCGAACTGAAAGATGTCGATGGCCGGATCGAACTGGAAGACGGCCTCATGCACATCGTGGCGGCGCGCGGCGGCATCGTGCCGGAGACCGGCGAGGGCAGCGTCGAGGGCGGCGTCACCATCGATCTGGCGGGCCAGTACAGGTTCGAAACCGAACGCGCCGATATCGACATGAAATCCGGCATCGTCACGGGCGATGCAAAGGTGCTCGTCAACGGCCCCATGGGCACGATCGAGGCCGACGGCTTCCGGGTCGAGAAGTCGATCAAGCGCGTCACCTTTACCGGCGAGGTCCGATCGGTGATCAATCCTCCCGGAAAGCCCGCCTCCGATTCGGGAAAGACGCCATGAGCCGCCTCCTTGCTGTCGCCTTCGCCGGGATTCTCGCCACCGGCCTCGCGCTCGCCCAGTCGAAAACCCCTTTCGGCGATCTCGGCGACGACAGCGACAAGCCGATCCACATCTATTGCGACGGCGGCCAGGAGTTCGACTTCAACGCCGAAACCTCCACCTGCAAGGTCGCCCGCATCGAACAGGGCGAAATGATCCTGCGCGCCGACACCGTGCTGGCCGAAGCGCCGGGGTCGAAGCTCACCCGCATCACCGCCTCGGGCGACGTCATCGTCACCTCGAAGGATGCGACCGCCCGCGCCCCCAGGGCGGTCTATGAAACCGAGGCCCGCATGATCCGCCTCTCCGGCGGCGTGGTGCTGACCCAGGGCGGCAACACGCTGCGCGGCACCGATCTGGTGGTCGATCTCAAGGCCGGCACCGCCGTCCTCACCTCAACCGGCGGCCGGGTGGAAGGCATCCTTCAGCCTGGCTCGGTGAAGGGGCAGTAGGCGCTTCGCCCCCCATCCCCACCTTCGGCGGGACTTCCCCCGTAAGCACGGGGGAAGACAAAGGGCGTCTTTCTCTGGTTGGCGCAATTGTCCTCCCCGTGCTTACGGGGGAGGTGCCCCGCAGGGGCGGAGGGGGCGTTGTTCGCCTCAATCCTGCCGTCTCGCCCCGCTTTCTTTCGCAGGTGCGGTAGGCCCGCTTGCGTCCGGCGACGGAATGTCGATCATGCCGCCGTTAACCAGCTAGGCAAGAACCGCGCCACTTGCCCGTCCGTTCATTCATTCTTAAGCGCGCGGGCCGTTCCATGGAGACCGCATGACCACCGAAGCGACGGAAAACGCGGAGAAATCCGCCCGTGCTGCAAACGGCCAGGGACCAAGGCTGGTCCAGGGTTCCGGCGGGCTCGTGGTCAAGGCCATCGGCAAGTCCTTCGCCAAGCGCCCCGTGGTGCGCGGCGTCAGCCTTGAGGTCCGCCGGGGCGAAAGCGTCGGCCTGCTCGGCCCCAACGGCGCCGGCAAGACCACCACTTTCTACATGATCATGGGCCTCATCCCGGCCGATTACGGCACGATCGAGCTGGACGGCGTCGACGTCACCGCCATGCCCATGTATCGCCGCGCGCGTCTCGGCCTTGGCTATCTGCCGCAGGAAGCCTCGATCTTTCGCGGCCTGACGGTTGAGGACAACGTCATGTCCGTCGCCGAGCTGTCGGAAAAGAACCCGGCCCGCGCCAAACAGCTGACCCAGGAATTGCTGGCCGAATTCGGCGTCGAACATCTCGCCCGCACGCCCGCGCTGGCGCTGTCGGGCGGCGAGCGCCGCCGCGTCGAGATCGCGCGCGCTCTGGCCTCCAGCCCGGCCTACATCCTGCTCGACGAGCCTTTCGCGGGCATCGACCCCATCGCGGTCGGCGACATCCGCGCCCTCGTCACGCATCTGAAAAATCGCGGCATCGGCGTCCTCATCACCGATCACAATGTCCGCGAGACGCTCGACATCATCGACCGCGCCTCGATCATCCATGACGGGCGCGTGCTGATGGAAGGCACGCCGGCCGAGATCGTCGGCGACCGCGACGTGCGCCGCGTCTATCTCGGCGATCGTTTCACGCTTTAAGGCGCTTAAAGGGGTTTCGCGGGGGCGATGGCGGCGTTCGGTCAAAGACTGGAGATCAGACAGGGTCAGGCCCTCGTCATGACGCCGCAGCTGCAGCAGGCGATCAAGCTGCTGCAGCTCTCCAACATGGAATTGCAGAGTTACGTCGAGGACGAGCTGGAACGGAACCCGCTGCTCGAACGCGAAGGTCCGCAAGGCCCCGCCGACGAGCGCGAGGCATTGCCCGTCGCCGCCGAGGCCGCGCCCGAACGTCTCGATCAGGCGCTGGAACGCGGCGTCGATCACGACGCGGCGCTCGATAACGGCTTTGAGAATGTCTACGCGGATGAGTCCCGCGCCGACAGCGCGGCGCGCGGCGACGCGGAACTCTCCGGCGGCGCGGTCGACTGGTCCAAGGCCGGCTCGGGCGGCGGCTTCGACGGCGAAGGCGCCGATCTCGAAGCGCTGCTGACGCGCGAGAAATCGCTCCGCGATCATCTGGAAGACCAGCTCCAGATGGCTGTCGCCGACCCGGTCCAGAAAATGATCGGCGCCTGGCTGATCGATCTGGTGGACGACGCCGGCTATATCGCGGCCGACCTCAATGGCGCGGCCGAAAAGCTCGGCGTCACCGAGGCCGAGGTCGAAGCCGTCCTCGCGAAACTCCAGACCTTCGAACCCTCGGGCGTCTGCGCCCGCTCGCTCGCCGAATGCCTGGCGATCCAGCTGAAGGAAAAGGACCGTTTCGATCCCGCCATGCAGGTGGTGATCGGCAATCTGGAAATGCTCGCCCGCCGCGATCTCGTCGGCCTCATGCGCCTCGCCGATGTCGATGCGGAAGATCTCGCGGGCATGATCTCGGAAATCCGCGCCCTCAACCCCAAGCCCGGCCTCGCCTTCGCGAGCGGCGAGGACGCCCCCGCCATCGTGCCGGATGTCTTCGTGCGCGAAACGGCCCATGGCGGCTGGGCGGTGGAACTGAACGCCGACACGCTCCCCCGCGTCCTGGTGAACCAGCGTTATGCCGCGCGCATCACCAAGGGTCCGAAGGGCAAAGACGCCAAGGCCTACGTCACCGATTGCCTGCTCTCTGCCAACTGGCTGGTGAAAAGCCTCGACCAGCGCGCCCGCACGATCCTGAAGGTCGCCTCCGAAATCGTCCGCCAGCAGGACGCCTTCTTCGCCCATGGCGTGCGGCATCTGAAACCGCTGATCCTGAAGAATGTCGCCGAGGCGATCTCGATGCATGAATCGACGGTCAGCCGCGTCACCTCGAACAAATACATCTCGTCCCCGCGCGGCGTGTTCGAGCTGAAATACTTCTTCACCTCGTCCATCCAGTCGTCCGAGGGCGGCGAGGGCCATTCGTCCGAGGCCGTGCGCCACCGCATCCGCGACCTCATCGACCAGGAACGCCCGCAGGCCGTCCTCTCGGACGACCGCATCGTGGAAATCCTGAAAGACGCCGGCATCGACATCGCCCGCCGCACCGTCGCGAAATACCGCGAAGCGATGCGCATCCCGTCCTCGGTCGACCGCCGCCGCCAGAAACTCGCCGCCGCGGCCTGACGGCGCCTGTCATCCTCGGGGCCGCTGAGCGGAACCCTTTCCTCCCCTGCGCTTGCGGGGGAGGTGCCCCGAAGGGGCGGAGGGGGCATACCCAGACCTGAGGCCGTTCCGGCCCCACCACCAGCACCGCTGTCATGGCCCGGCCCGGCTCAAGGCCGGGTTGAAGCCTGCCGGGAAAAGGCCTATATTCCTAGTCCGGTGGCGGAGACAATGCAAACGCGCTGAGGGAGACGACAGACGCACCATCAAAAAATAGAAAAACGAGTCGTTGTGGATCAGGTGCATCGACCCACCAGATTTAGGGCCGGGTCTGTGCCGCTCCGGTCAAAAGCGGCAAACGAAATGCCGGTGGTGCCTTGCGCGAATTTCGACGTTCAATTCGCCTCGGGGCAGAAAACCGGAAGACCAATGCCCCGTCATTACCTCCCGGGTCATTGAAACCCGTCCAGCCCCGGCGTCTCCTCCCCCCATGACCGCCCACCACGACACCTCGCCCTTCGGCGCGCTGCTCCGCTCCTGGCGTCAGACCCGCCGGCTCAGCCAGCTCGATCTCGCGCTCGCCTGCGGGGCGTCGCAGCGTCACATGAGCTTCCTGGAATCCGGCCGCGCCCGGCCCAGCCGGGGCATGGCGCTGACCCTGGGGTCGGTGCTGCGCGTGCCGCTCAAGGACCAGAACCTCATGCTGCTCGCCGCCGGCCACGCCCCCGCCTTTGCGGAGCGGGCGCGCAAGAAGACGCCTGACGCAAAGCCCATCGACGCCAGCCTCATCGAGGTGATCCGCCGGCAGGACCCCATGCCCGCCATGCTGCTCGACGGCGGCACGCGGATCGCGGCGGCGAATGAGGGCGCGGAACGGCTCTTCGCCTTCCTCATGGACCGCCCCCGCGACAGCGACGATCTCGCGGCGCTGTTCTTCGGCCCCGGCGGCGTCGGTCGCTATCTGGAAAACGCTGAAGAGGTCATGGCCTGGTCGGAACGCCAGCAGCGCGCCCAGCGCATCCTCAATCTCGCGCCCGGCGAAACCATGATCGCCGCCCCCGCCGCCGCACGGCGCGAACCCGTCACGCCCGATGGCCCGGCCTTGACGCTGCGTCTCGCCAAGGACGGCGTGAAGCTCGGCCTCTACACGCTGCTCGCGACCCTCGGCACGCCGCTCGATTTCGGCGCCGAACGTCTCAGCCTCGAATTTTTCCTCCCCGCCGATCAGGCGACCGAAGACTGGTTCAGGACCAACGCCCGATGATGACGCTCGATCAGATCAACCAGAACCCCATGCCCTTCGCGAAGCTGATGGGCATCGTCTTCACGGCTGCGACAACCGATGAAGTGCGCGCCGAAATGCCGGTGCGCGACGATCTCTGCACCCTGCCCAACACGCTCCATGGCGGCGCGATGATGGCCCTGGCCGACAGCGTCGGCGCGGTGGCGACGGTCATCAATCTCCCGTCCGGCGCGAAGGGCACGACGACGCTGGAGAGCAAAACCAACTTCCTGAAGGCCGCGCCCGCCGGCGAAACCGTGACCGCCATCTGCCGTCCGGTGCATCGGGGCGCGCGCACCATGGTCTGGACCACCGAAATCCGCCGCGCCGACGGCAAGCTGGCCGCCATCGTCACCCAGACCCAGATGATTCTATAGGCATTTTTCCGCGGATTTCGGCGGTTCCAGCTTAACATTCGCTTCGGTTGACTTGGCGTCAGGCAACGCCTATCAGTCCGCCCCTCATCGTCAGCGGGGGCAGAAAAATGGCCTCGACGGCAGGTCTTTCCAGCGCGATGCTAGCGCCCATCCGGCCCGGTCGCCGGACGTCATCCGAAGCGGACATGCATATTCAAGTCAGCGGACAACAGATCGACATCGGCGACGCTCTGCGCACCCATGTCGATGAAAAACTCAACACCGGCGTCGCAAAGTATTTCGATCACACGCTCGATGCCGTGGTCAGCTTCACGCGCGAACGCGAACGCTTCCTCTGCAACGTCGCCGTTCACGTCTATAGCGGCCTGACCATGCGCGCCGACGCGGCCGCGACCGAAATCTACGCCAGCTTCGACGCCGCCGCCGCGCGTATCGAAAAGCAGCTCCGCCGCCACAAGAGCCGCATCAAGGCGCATAAGGGCCGCGGCCCCGCCGCCGACGAATCGCTCGCCGCCCAGTACTACGTCATCGACGGCGAGGCCGAAGAGGCCGCGTCCGGCGACGACCCCAAGCCCGCGATCATCGCCGAATCGCCGGCCGCCGTCGCCACGCTCCGCGTCGGCGATGCGGTCATGCAGCTCGACCTCACGGGCGCGCCGGTCCTTCTCTTCCGCAATGCCGGCAATGGCGGGCTGAATGTCGTCTATCGCCGCGCCGACGGCCATGTCGGCTGGATCGATCCCGCCTTCGATCCGGTCCGCGCCTGATGACCTCCGTTTCTCCCTTTCCTCAAAGCCGTTCCCACCCCATGGCCGATCTTTCCGATCTCGTCACGCAAACCGGCGTCGTCGCGGCGCTGAAGGCGCAAGGCAAGAAGCAGCTGCTCCAGGAACTCAGCCAGCGTGCGGCCCAGATCACCGGCCTGCCCGAACGCACGATCTTTGAAACCCTGCTTGAGCGCGAGCGTCTGGGCACCACCGGCGTCGGCCACGGCATCGCCATTCCGCACGGCAAGCTGGCTGGTCTGTCCAAGATCGTCGGTCTCTTCGCGCGTCTCGACGGCAAGATCGATTTTGACGCGATCGACGACCAGCCGGTCGATCTCGTCTTCCTGCTGCTCGTGCCGGAAGGGGCGGGGGCGGATCACCTGAAGGCGCTCGCCCGCGTCTCGCGCCTGCTCCGCAACGCCCAGGTCTGCGAAAAGCTGCGCGGCGCCGAAGACCGCGCGGCGCTTTACGCCATCCTGACCGAGCCGCTGGCGTCCAGCCAGGCCGCCTGATCCTGCGCCGTTAAGACGCGTGGCGCCGGGTTCTGCCCGGCGTAGGATAGGCGCGACTGCAGCGGAGATAGGCAATGGCCTGGTTCAGCCGCATATCGCGCTATTGCGATGCGCATCTGGTCTATGGGCAGGAAGCGCCCAATTCCTGCGGCATCGCCAGCGTCATCATGTGCGTCTTCAAGATCAACAAGCTCGCGCCGGGCAAGACCGCGCTGACGCTGGAAAAGGACATCTACAAGAAATACGAAGCGGCCTCGGGCGGGGCCTACAACTCGCAGACCACCGGCACGTTCCCTCAGTACCTCGCGACCATTCTCACCGAGTTCACGGGCGCCACCTGGGGGGCGCAGAAGCCGCCGGAGAACGGCGTCGCCGCCACCATCAAACAGAAGGTCGGCGTCACGGCGGGGTTGGGGCCGACCATCGCCAGCAAGCCGATCATCGTCGGCGTCGACTGGGATCTCGGCGGCGCGCACTGGATCGTCATCGATTCCATCCGCACCATGGGCCTCGGCTACAACGCCACGGTCTGCGACCCGTGGGACGCCAATTTGCATATCCAGTCATTCGAACTCGGCCAGCCGTTCAAATACGACGCCGACAGCGCCGGCCCGACGCTCGATTTCGGGGGAACCCGCAATCACTACCAGGGCAGCGAGAACAAGGGGAAGGTCAAGACCTGGGGCGTGATCTGCCCGGTCTGACCTTCCCCGTCCGGGATCAATGCACGCTCACCGGGGTCAGGTCGTGCTGCACGGCTGCGGCGAAGGCGCGCTCGCGGTCGTCCATGACCGCGATCCGGCGCCCGTCGGCCAGGTGTACGGCGTAGAGCTTCACCCCCTTGGGGATCAGCGCATCGGCCGGCATCGCGCCCTCGGCGATCAGCGTCTCGGGGCTGACCTGGCGGACATAGACCAGCGGACCGGTCTCGGCCGTGATGTCAAATTCGTTCGCATCGGTCATCGTCGTTACTCCTTGGCCCCAGCCGCCCTGATGGGAATGATCTTCGTGCGGGATTCCGGGCGCTTGCGCGCCAGGCGGATCGTCAAAAGCCCGTTCTCCAGTTCAGCGCCGGTCACCTCCATCCCGTCGGCCAGCACGAAGGCGCGCTGGAACTGGCGGGCGGCGATTCCCCGATGCAGATAGGAACGGCCAGCCTCCTCGGTTTGTTTCCCGCGAATGACGAGTTGGTTGTCCTCGACCGTCACCTGCAGCTCGGAAGGCGCAAATCCGGCGACCGCCAGGGTGATGCCGAAGGAATCCTCGGCCGTCTGCTCGATATTGTAGGGCGGATAGCCCTCGGCCCCGGTCTTGGCGAGCCGGTCGGCGAGGCGCTCGAAATGATCGAAGCCCAGAAGATAGGGGCTTCCGAAAGCCAGTACGCGTGTCATGTGCCCTCCTGAAGAGCGGCTGGTCTGCGAGACCCGTCACATGCGGCGCCTCATCAACCTGTGATAAATGTGGGATGACGTGACGCGCTGTTCAAGCGCTATGCCGGAAGGCAAAATAAGGTCCTTGGGGCTGGGACGGCTAAGACTTGGCGCGGGTATTCCCTACGCGAACGGAGAGACGGCGGAGCCTCATCGGAGGGGACCGTTCCGTACTCGATACGATGCGATGGCTGGCCCGGCGCACCTGGTCGGTGGCGCCGGAAAACCCGCGTCTGGCCCAGGCCTTCCGCACCGAGGAACGGGCCGGTTTCATGCTGGCCGCGCTGGTGCGGACGGCCTCCGTGCTCGCCGCCGCCCTCTGGATCGCCCTCACCTCGAATTATCGCGGCGGCGCCTATGCCTTCGTGGTGGGCGAGGCGCTGCTGGTGGCGGCCATCGGTGCGCTCCAGTTCGATCTCGCCCGGCGGCGCATCAACCCGCCCTGGCTCAAATATTTCTGGGCGACGCTCGATTGCGCCCTGCTGACGCTGCTCATCATGGCGCGCAATCCCTTCGTGGACGGTGGCCCGCCGCCCTCGACGATCCTGCGCGAAAGCCTGATCCTTCTATACCTCGTCTTCCTGGTGCAGGCCGCCTTCACCTTCTCGCCGCGCCTCGTGGGCTGGTGCGGTCTCTGCATCATCGCCGGGTGGACGCTTGTCCTCTTCTGGGTGATGGGCAAACCGGGCGTTTTCTCCGATCTCGGCCTGCCGGATGAATCCGGCATCCGCGCCTATGCCGCGCGTTACGCCAATCCGTTCTACTTCCCGTTGTCGAAATGGCTGATCGAGGTTTTCGCCGTCGCGCTGCTGACCTTCGGCCTCGCCATCGCGGTCGCCCGTTCACGCCGTCTGGTGGCGCAGGCCACCCATTCGGAACGCGCCCGCTCCAACCTGGCGCGGCACTTCTCCCCCAACATGGTCGAAACCCTCTCGCTTAGCGACCAGCCGTTCGACCGTGTGCGCCGCCAGAATGCCGCCATTCTCTTTGCCGACATCCGTGATTTCACCCGTTTCGCCGAAGGGGCGGACCCGGAAGACGTGGTCGAACTGCTGCGGGCCTTCCACGCGCTGCTCCAGAACGAGGTGTTCGAGGCGCAGGGTACGCTCGACAAGGTCATGGGCGACGGCCTGATGGCGACCTTCGGCGTCCCGGTCGCGGGCGGCTCCGATGCCGCACGGGCGCTGCGCTGCGCCCGCGGCATGCTGCGGGCGCTGGAGCAATGGAACGAGGAACGCCAGGCCATCGGCCTCGATCCCATCCGCATCGGCATAGGCATCCATTACGGCCCGGTCGTCGCCGGTAATGTCGGCAGCGAACAGCGCATGGCGTTCGAGGTCATCGGCGACACCGTCAACACCGCCAGCCGCCTTCAGGGCATGTCCAAGGAACTGGGGGTCCGCCTCGCCATTTCGGCCGAGGCCATCGCCGCCGCCACCCGCGAAATGGGCGAAACCGCGCCGATGCTGACCGACGGGCTGCAGACCCACGGCGAACTCAACGTGCGCGGACGCGAGACCGCGATCACGGTATACAGCCTCGCATGATCGAAGCCGCCTTGCCGCTGCGGTCCCTGTATCTCGACGATGCAGGGCCGGGCGGACGCACCGTTCTTTTCGCCGACCCCGCCGAATGGATCGTCGTGCGCGATCCCGCCGATGTGTCCCGCGCGCTGGCCCGCATCGACACGGCCGTCGCATCGGGAAAATGGGCCGCCGGCAGTTTCGCCTTCGAGCTTGGCTATCTGCTGGAGCCACGCCTCACGCCGCTCTTCCGCCCCGGCCCCGACCCGCTCATCGCCGTCGGCATCTATGACGGCCCCCGCCCATCACCCTTTCCGGCGCCAACCGGCGCCGCCGCTATGGCCACACCGTCACCGCTCTGGACGGAGGCGGACTACACCGCCGCCTTCAACCGCGTGCGCGACTACATCGCTGCGGGCGACGTCTACCAGGTCAACCTCACCTTCCCGCTGATGCTGCCTGTCTCCGGCGATCCGGCGTCCCGTCTCGCCGCGTGGCGCACGATGGCCCGCGCCCGGCACGCAGCGCTTCAGCGCCAGGACGACCGCGATATCTATTCCTTCTCGCCAGAACTTTTCGTCGCCTCGGGCGGTGGCGGCGTCATACGCGCCCGGCCCATGAAGGGAACAGCGCCGCGCGCGCCCGACAGCGCAGGTGAGGCAGCCGCCCGCGCCGCCCTCGCCGCCGACCCGAAACAGCGGGCGGAAAACCTGATGATCGTGGATCTCATCCGCAACGATCTCTCGCGCATCGCGCAACCGGCCAGCGTCACCGTCACCGATCTTTTCACGGTCGAGACCTATCCAACGCTCCACACGATGACCTCGGGTATCGAGGCGCGTATGGCTGAAGGCGTCGCGCCTTCCGATGTGCTGCGCGCATTGTTTCCGTGCGGCTCGGTCACGGGCGCGCCGAAAGTGCGGGCGATGGAGATCATCGCCGAACTGGAACCTCAGCCGCGCGGCGTCTATTGCGGCGCGCTCGGCGCCTTCGGGCCGGGTGGCCGCATCGACCTCAACGTCGCCATCCGCACCCTTGTTCATGAACATGGCAGCGGCATGCTGCGTCTCAGCGTCGGCGGCGGGGTCGTGTTCGACAGCCGGGCGCCGTCGGAATACGCGGAAGGCCTGTTGAAAGCACGCTTCGCCACGGCCGAGCCGTTCCGCATCCTCGAAACGCTGCGCTGGGAGCCGGAGGCCGGCGCCTTCTTTCTGGAGGCGCATCTCGCGCGCATGGCCGGGGCGGCGGACTATTTCGCCGCACCGTTCGATCGGGCCGCCATCGAAGCTGCATTGTCGGGCCACGTAGCGGCGTTCGACGCCCCGCGCCGTGTTCGTTTGCTGCTCGATCTCGATGGCGGGGTCGGCGTCGAGTCATCGCCGCTTGTCGATGCCTTTGCAGAACGTCCTGATGCGGCGCCGGTGGTCAACCTTGCCGTCGCATCCGGGCGGCTGATGGACGACGCCTTCACACGCCACAAGACGACGCGCCGCGCGATCTACGATGCGGCGCTGGCCGGGGCGAAGGCGAAGGGTGCGGACGAGGCGATCCTGCTGAACGCCGCCGGACGCGTTGCAGATGGCTCGTACATGACGATCTTTGCCAGGATCGGCGGACGTCTCGTGACGCCGCCGCGCGAAGAGGGCGCGCTGCCCGGCGTTCTGAAGGCATCGATGCGCGATGTCGCCGAAGCGCCGCTGACGCTGGATGATCTTGCAGGCGCAGAGGCTCTTTTCGCCGGCAATTCGGTTCGCGGCCTTCGTCGCGCCGTGCTGATCTAGCCGCGCCCGCGCAGGCTGCGCGCCGGCAATACCGCCTGGTCGATCCAGTTCTTGAGTTCGCGCGTGCGGATGGCGGGATCGAGGATCGTCTGGTCCAGCCCGTACTTCCAGATCAGCGGCTTCGACGCCGGATCGGCATGCAGCGCGTCGAGATCGGCGATGAAGGCATCCTGCGCCGTCAGGTCCGGGAAGATGCCCTGCTGGACCAGGATATCGCCATAACGGCGGAACACCGCCGCGATCTCGGCGAAGGTGTATTCGGGATGATACTGCACGCCCCAGAAATTGCCTGAGCCGGGCGTGTCAATCTCCGCCGCCTGTACTTCGCTCCAGGCATTGGTCGCGAGCACAGTGGTTCCGGGGGCCAGTGTTTCCACCTGGTCGAGATGCACGGTGATCGCGTCGAACAGGCGCGGCTTGCCCAGATACAGGCCATGGCCGTGACCGGGCGTGAGGATCTCGATCCGCCGCCCGATGCCGATTTCGCGTCCTTCGGGATGTTTCCCCACCGCGCCGCCACACGCCACGGTCGCCAGCTGCAGGCCCCAGCAGGAACCGAAACAGGGCGTTCCGGTCTTGAACAGGGCGCGCACCAGCTCGATCTGCGGATCGATGGCCGGCCCGCCGTCATAGATGTTGAGCGCCGAGCCGGTGATGGCGACGCCGTCATAGCCCTCCAGACCGCCGGAATCCGGCAGGTTCGCGCCCGGATCGGCCGGATAGCAGATATCGGTGACGGTGCCGGCCGGGCTGAGGCTGCGCAGCAGCTCGGCATAGCTCTCGCTGGCCACTGTGCCGCCGCTCGCGACGCTGCGGTCGCGCGCGGCGCGGATATTGCCTTCAATGACGAGGAGACGGAGTGCGCTCATGGCCCGAGTTTACGGGGCTTTGCGCCGGCGCCTCAACCCGCCGCCAGCGCGAAATCGCCGATGCGGGCCGCCCGGAAAATGCGGGTCATGTCGGCCTCGGTGATGGCGCGCGAATTTCCGCCCGTCGAAGGGTCGCGGAAGGCGTCTCGCCCCACGATCTCGGCCTTGTCCTCGGGAATCCCGATTTCGCTGAGCGTATGGGGGATTTTCAGCGTCTGGCGGAAGGCGAGAATCCAGTCGAGCACGGCCTTTGCATCGCCGCCCGGCAGATCGAGCAGGCGGGCGAGGGGCTTCAGCTTGTCTTCCAGCGCCGGCAGGTTGAAGGCGAGCACGTAAGGCAGCAACACCGCATTCGCGAGACCGTGATGGGTGTCGTAATGCGCGCTCAGAGGGTGCGCGATGGAATGAACCGCACCCAGACCCTTCTGGAAGGCCGTCGCACCCATCGAGGCGGCGGCGAGCATCAGCGCGCGGGCCTCGATGTCTTTCCCGTCGGCGACGGCGCGCGGCAGCGCCTGCTTGATCAGCAGCATGCCGTTCATCGCGACGCCGTCGGCGAGCGGATGGAAGCCGGGGGCGCAGAACGCCTCGAAGCAATGCACGAAGGCGTCCATGCCCGTCGCCGCCGTGATAGGCGCGGGCAGGCCGACCGATAATTCGGCATCGGCGATGACGATCTCGGGCATCATCTTCGGATGGAAGATGATCTTCTTCTCGTGCGTCTCCTCGTTGGTGATGACGCTGGCGCGGCCGACTTCCGAGCCGGTGCCGGAGGTGGTCGGCACGGCGACGACGGGCGCGATGCCCTTGGGGTCGGCGCGGGTCCACCAGTCGCCGATATCCTCGAAGTCCCACAAGGGCCGCGTCTGCCCCGCCATGAAGGCGATGGCCTTGCCGACATCGAGTGCCGATCCGCCGCCAAAGGCTACGACGCCGTCATGCCCGCCCTCGCGGTAGATCTTCAGACCGTCCTCGACATGGCGGGCCGTTGGATTGCCCTGCACGCCGCCATAGATCGCGTTGGTCTTCAGCAGGCTGAGCGCATTGGCGATCATCGGAAGGCCGGCGAGACCCGCATCGGTGACGATCAGCGGCCGTTTCATGCCGGCGGCTTCACAGGCAGCCGGCAGTTCCGCGATCCGGCCGGGACCGGCCCAAACCTTGGTCGGATAGTTCCAGTTGCCTTTGAGCGCGATCATTTCGTGGACTGCCGCAGATGGAAGGATTTGGGGCGCGTGAGCATGTCGAAGCCGATGGGCGAAAGGGCGGCGCCGCGGCCGGTGTCTTTCACGCCCGTCCAGGCGAGCGCCGGATCGAGATAGTCGCAGCGGTTCATGAAGACCGTGCCGGTCTGCACCTGACGGCCGATGGTTTCGGCTTCGTCGACATCGGCGGTCCAGATCGACGCCGTGAGGCCGTAGGGGCTGTCATTCATCAGCGTGATGGCGTCGGCGTCGTTCTTGACCGGCATGATGCCGACGACCGGGCCGAAGCTCTCGTCCACCATCACGCTCATATTGTGATCGACATCGACCAGAACCTGCGGCGCCAGATAGGGCGAACCGTCTCTGTCGGCGGCGAAAGCCCTGGTGTCGATCAACGCCGTCGCGCCCTTCGAGCGCGCCTCCTCGATCTGGCTGCGGATCAGCGTCGCGAAGCGTGTCTGCGCCATGGGGCCGAGCGTCGTCGCCTCATCCAGCGGATTGCCCAGTACGTATTTCCGCGTCAGCGCGGCGAAGCCTTCGACGAAATCGTTGAACCTGGATTCGTGCACATAGATGCGCTCGATGCCGCAGCAGCACTGGCCGGAGTTGAAGAACGCGCCATCGACGAGGTTCTCGATGGCGAAGGAAAGATCCGCATCTGCCCGCACATAGGCCGGGTCTTTGCCGCCAAGCTCCAGACCCATCGTCGTGAACGTGCCGGCTGCTGCTCGCTCGATGGCTTTGCCGCCGCCGACGCTGCCGGTGAAGTTGACGTGATCGACCGCGCCGCTGGCGAGCAGCCGGGAGGTCTGGTCATGCGTGAGGTTGAGGTTCTGGAAGAGGCCCTTCGGAATGCCGGCCGCATCCATCGCCTGCTGGAAGCGCTCGCCCACCAGGATGGTCTGCGAGGCGTGCTTCAGCAGCACGGCGTTGCCGGCCATCAGCGCCGGGCCGATCGTGTTGACGGCTGTGAGATAGGGATAGTTCCAGGGCGCGATGACGAGCACGATGCCCAGCGGATCGCGGCTGATGAAGCGGCGGAAACCATCCTTCGGGTCGGCGGGCAGGACGGGCTTCAGGCTCTCTTCCGCGATGCGCGCCATGTAACGCACGCGCTCCTCGAAGCCTTTGAACTCGCCGCCGTAACGCACGGGGCGTCCCATCTGCAGCGCCAGCTCGGGCACGATCTCCTGATTGAGTGCCAGCATCGCATCCATGAACTTTATGACGAGGCCGACGCGCTCCGCGACCGGCCGCTTCGACCATTCGATCTGCGCGGCGTGGGCGGCGTTCAGCGCCGATTCGATCGCGGCGTCGCTGGCGGGCTTGCGCCGCGCCACTTCGCGGCCGTCGATCGGCGAAATGCAGACGATGTCGTCCATGATGGCTCCTCAGGCGGCCGCGATGATCGGCGGCTCAGATGATTTCGAAGTAGCGCGCCATCTCCCAATCGGTGATGGCCTTGCGGAACTCGCGCTCTTCCCATTTGCGTGTCGCGGCATAGTGCTCGACGAAGGCGTCTCCGAAGAGATCGCGCGCCGCCGTGCTGGCTTCCAGCCGCTCCGCCGCTTCATACAGGGTTCGCGGCAGCGCCGCCTCTGACGGAAACTTGATCTCGTAGGCATTGCCCTTGATCGGGTCGCCCGGCTCGACCTTGTTCTCGATGCCCCACAGTCCCGATCCGATGGCGCAGGCAAGCGCGATGTAAGGGTTTATGTCGGCGGCGGCGATGCGATACTCGACCCGCTGGGATTTCGGCCCGCCGGGAATGACCCGCAGCGCACAGGTGCGGTTTTCGATGCCCCAGGTCGCGTCGGTGGGCGCCCAGAATCCCGGGATGAGGCGGGTGTAGGAATTGACCGTGCAGGCGATCATCGCCAGCAATTCCGGCATCAGCGCCTTCTGCCCGCCGACGAACCAGCGCTGGATGTCCGACATGCCGTGGGGGCCGTTCGCGTCATGGAACGCGCTGCCGCCGTCCTTGTCCTTCAGCGAGACATGCAGATGGCCGGACTGGCCGGGCCAGTCCTTCGACCATTTCGCCATGAAGGTCGCCATCCAGCCGCGCTTCTGGGCGAGAACCTTGGTGTAGGTTTTGAACAGCGCCGCGCGGTCGGCCGCCTCCAGCGCCTCGGAATATTCGATCGCCGCTTCCAGAACGCCGGGGCCGGTTTCGGTGTGAAGCCCCTCCAGCGGCATCCGCATCGCGGCGCACATGGCGATGAGGTCGTTGTAGAAATCGGCGTGGACCGAGTTCCGCAGCATCGAATAACCGAAGAACCCGGGCGTGATCGGCTTGAGATTGCGATAGCCCTTCTCGCGGACGCTGTCGGGCGTTTCGCTGAAAACGAAAAACTCGAACTCTGCCGCCGCGTTGACGCCGTAGCCAAGACCCTCGGCGCGCTTCAGCACCCGGCGCAGGACGCCGCGCGGGCAGATCGCCGTGGCCTCGCCTTCGAACTCCGCGAGGAACAACACCATCTGCCCCTCATCCGGCAGATCGCGGCAGGACGAGGGCACGATGCGGACATTCGCGTCCGGATAGGCGGTGTGCCAGCCGGTGAATTTGACGTTGTCGTAAAGCTGGTCGTTCGAATCCCAGCCCAGCACGACGTCGCAGAAGCCGAAGCCCTTCTCGAGCGCCGAGAAGAATTTGTCGCGGCCCATATATTTGCCGCGCAGGATTCCATCGGCGTCGAACACGCCGACCTTCACGTGGGTAAGCCCCCGCATCTCGACGATGGCGCGGGCATCCGCCGCCGTCTTCACGTCGCGTGCATCCATGGGATCGAACTCTTGTAGCTGGTGAGAAGGGGGAGGGGCAGCGCGCCCCTCCCCGTCAGACTAGTGCGATTTGTACTCGGCTTCGCCCTTCGAGAGCGCGAACTCTTCTTCGGGCGAGAGGACCAGCTTCTTGCGCCCGACCAGGGCGAAATAGAGCAGGCCCAGGACGAACCAGGCGGCGACGCCCAGAACCGCGTTACGGAAGGATGGGTCGAGCAGCTGGAAGCCGATGGTCACCAGCGCGATCCCGATGGTGACGGTTGCGCCCGGAATGCCCAACGGACTGCGATAGGGACGCTCGATATGGGCGTGGGTCCGGCGCAGCACGATGAACGACACGGCCTGCGCGACATAGGACAGCATCGCCCCGAACACCGCCATGTTGAGCAGCGTCGTGCCGATCTGCGCCGATCCCGCCTCTGGCCCAAGATAGAACCAGATCGACAGCATGACGCCGAGGCCGACGGCTGCGCCGGCCAGCATCGCGACATGCGGCGTCTTGCGCGTGCCATGGGTCACCGAAAGCGCGCGGGGGAAATACCCGGCACGGCTCAGCGAATAGATCTGCCTGCCCTGCGCGAAGATGATCGTGTGGAACGAGGCGATCAGACCGATCACCGCGATCAGCGCCAGATAGGCGGCGATGTCGGCGCCGTAGATAGCGCTGAAGCCGTCGAGCAACGGCTCGGCCGAGGTCGACATCGCGAACGCGCCTTCCGCGAACCCGCCGCCTTCCAGCGGTTTCTGGATCGGGATCGAGGAATTGAGCCACAGGATCATGAAGGCCGAGATGATCAGCGTGACCATGCCGAGGATGATGCCCTTGGGCATGTCGCGCTTGGGATCGATGGATTCCTCCGCCGCCAGCGGCAGCTGCTCGATGGCGAGGAACAGCCACACCGCGTAGGGCAGGGCGGCGAGTGCGCCATAGATGCCCATCGGCAGGAACGGCCCGTTGCCGCCTTCGATCTGCGATCCGTCCGCCGCAATGTTGAGCGCCCAGCGGCTGAAATCCGCCACCGGAATGGCAGAGATCCAGAATGCGACAAGGCAGGCGAGCGCCAGCAGCGTCACGATCAGCGTCACGCGGAACGACAGCTCCACGCCCCAGACATTGAGGCCGACGAAGACGATATAGCCGAACACCCAGTAGACCGGCTGAAACTCCGCTGGTGTCCCGAATATGCCGCCCAGATACGCGCCTATGAACGAAACCACGACCGCCGGCGTGATGACGTATTCGACGTTCTCGCAAAGCCCGGTGATGAAGCCGCCCCACGGGCCCATGGCCGAACGGGCGAAGGAATAGGCAGCGCCCGTATGGGGCAGGGCCGGCGACATCTCGGCGATCGAGAAGACGAGGCCGAGATACATGATGGCGATCAGGATGGCGGCGATGAAAAGCCCGCCCCACCCGCCGGCCCCAAGGCCGAAATTCCAGCCCGAGAAGTGGCCCGAGATCACCGCGCCGACACCCAGCGCCCAGAGCGATGCGACACCGGCATAACGCCTCAGGCCCCGCTTCGCGAAATACTCGTCGCCTACTTTTTCATACGCTACCGACCCTTGTACGTCCGACATGCAAAGCCCCCCGGCTTCGTGTTTCGACGCCAAAAGCTTGAGCGTGTTTTGGAACTTCCGCGCCGCGCGTTCTGTCGCAGGCGCTGGAGTTTGGTTCGCGATACGCTCCGGCATCGCGCGTGGATGCGAGGGGTGCGGGTGCGTCATCTGCTGTGGATTGCGTTTCTGGTCTGGCCGGTTGCCGCTTTTGCGGATGCGCCGCAGGCGCCGGTGAAATGGCCGCTGGGCTGGTGCGAGCCGTCGCGTGTGCAGAACGCATCGCCCGCGCCGCTGCCGAGCGAAAGCACGTCGTTGCGCCGTGTTCCGTTCTCGATGTCGATAACGCCGTTCACCGCGGCTGTACTGGTTCGCCTGACGCCGGACTATCGCCCGGCCATTGAATGCGTCGTCGATGAGGGCTTTGAGACGGGTTTCGAGCTTTCGGCGGTGGAAGCGCTTGCCGATGTCGTCTTTTCCGCGCCCGTCGCTGTGAATACGGCAGAGCCGGGCGGTCTCTATCTCGCACGCATTTCGACCTATTGGGGCATGACCTGGCTCGACATGCCGCCCCCGATGCCAATCCTGCCCCGCTGCCCGGGTTTCGGGGAGTGGTTCAGACCGCGATGGCTTATGCCGGACGCACCACGACCTGCGACCCGCGTTCCGCCAGCCTATCCGGAGCAGGCCTTGTCGCCGGGCATCGAGGGCAGCGTCGTGGTTGTCCTCGACATTTTCTCGAACGGCGATGCGATCCCGAAATGCATCCGCGCCGCTTCGCCGCCGGGCTGGTTCGAAAAATCGGCGCTGGATGCGCTGGCGCAGTGGCGCTTCCAGCCTGGCGTCGAACGCGGGGAATACGGCGTGACGGTCAGATACCGGATGGAGGACTGAACCTCAGACCAGTTGCCTGTCGATGGTGACGGGCCGCTCCAGCCAGGCCGGCACCGGCAGGTTCTTTTCGCGCAGGAACGCCGGGTTGAAGAGCTTGGATTGATAGCGCGTGCCATAGTCGCAGAGGATCGTGACGATGGTTTTGCCAGGCCCCAGCGCGCGCGCCAGCCGGATCGCGCCCGCGACATTGATGCCCGACGAGCCGCCGAGGCAGAGCCCCTCATGCTCCAGCAGGTCGAACACCTGCTCCACCGCTTCGGCATCGGGAATCTGGAACGAATAGTCGGGCGTGAAGCCTTCGAGATTCGCGGTGATGCGGCCCTGTCCGATGCCCTCGGTGATGGACGATCCTTCCGATTTCAGCGTGCCGGTCGTGTAGAAGCCGTGCAGCGCTGCGCCGAACGGATCGGCCAGGGCGATCTTCACGTCGGCTTTGCGCTCGCGCAGCGCGATGGCCGTTCCGGCCAGCGTGCCGCCCGTGCCGACGGCGGAGACGAAGCCGTCCACCCTGCCGTCCGTCTGCGCCCATATTTCCGGTCCGGTCGTTTCGACATGGGCCTGGCGGTTGGCGACATTGTCGAACTGGTTCGCCCAGATCGCGCCGTTCGGCTCGGTTTTCGCCAGCGCCTCCGCGATGCGGCCCGAGACTTTCACGTAATTGTTTGGATTGGCGTAGGGCACGGCAGGCACCTCCACCAGCTGCGCGCCCGCGAGGCGCAGCATGTCCTTCTTCTCCTGGCTCTGCGTCTCCGGGATCACGATCACGCTGCGGAAGCCGAGCGCCGATCCGACCAGTGCCAGCCCGATGCCGGTATTGCCGGCGGTGCCTTCCACGATCACCCCGCCGGGCTTCAGCGCCCCCCTGGCGACGGCGTCCCTGATGATGAACAGCGCCGCACGGTCCTTCACCGACTGGCCGGGATTCATGAACTCCGCCTTGCCCAGAATGCGGCAGCCGGTGGCGGCGCTGGCGCGGCGCAGCTCGATCAGGGGCGTGTTGCCGACGGCTTCGGCGATATCGCGGGCGATGGTCATGGGCGGCGGCTTACCAGCCCCCGCCCTGCCGATAAACCTCTGCCGCTGAAGCGTCGCTTTAGCGGCTCTTAGGTCTCAGTAAACCACGACGGAACGGATCGATTCGCCCGCATGCATCAGGTCGAAGCCCTCGTTGATCCGCTCCAGCGGCAGGACGTGGGTGATCATCGGATCGATCTGGATCTTTCCGTCCATGTACCAGTCGACGATCTTCGGCACATCCGTGCGGCCGCGCGCCCCGCCGAAAGCGCTGCCTTTCCAGACCCGCCCGGTGACCAGCTGGAACGGGCGGGTGGCGATTTCCTTGCCGGCTTCCGCGACGCCGATGATGATGCTTGTGCCCCAGCCGCGATGGCAGGCCTCCAGCGCCTGGCGCATCACGGTCGTGTTGCCGGTGCAGTCAAAGGTGTAGTCCGCGCCGCCATTGGTCAGTTCCACAAGGTGCGGAACGATGTCGCCCGAAAGCTTCTTCGGGTTGACGAAATGCGTCATGCCGAACTTACGGCCCCAGGCTTCCTTGCCGTCGTTGATGTCGACGCCGACGATCATGTCGGCTCCCACCATCTTCAGGCCCTGGATGACGTTGAGGCCGATGCCGCCCAGGCCGAAGACGATGCAGTTCGCGCCCGGCTCGACCTTCGCGGTGTTCACCACCGCGCCGACCCCGGTGGTGACGCCGCAGCCGATATAGCAGGCCTTATCGAACGGCGCGTCGGGCCTGATTTTCGCCAGCGCGATTTCGGGCAGCACCGTGTGGTTCGCGAAGGTCGAGCAGCCCATATAGTGGAAGATCGGCTTGCCTTTATAGGAGAAGCGCGAGGTCTGGTCGGGCATCAGCCCCTTGCCCTGCGTGCCGCGAATGGCGGTGCAGAGATTGGTCTTCTGGCTGAGGCAGCTTTTGCAGCTCCGGCATTCCGGCGTGTAGAGCGGGATCACGTGATCGCCGGGCTTGAGCGAGCCGACGCCGGGGCCGACCTCCAGCACCACGCCCGCGCCCTCATGCCCCAGGATCGACGGGAAGATGCCTTCGCTGTCCAGTCCGTCCAGCGTATAAGCGTCGGTATGGCAGATACCTGTCGCCTTGATCTCGACCAGCACCTCGCCGACCTTGGGGCCTTCCAGGTCGACCTCCACGATCTCCAGCGGCTTCTTCGCTTCAAACGCGACGGCGGCGCGGGTTTTCATGGGGGCACTCCCTCGAACGATTACGGTCGCGCGAGGTTTAGCGGCTGAAGCCCGATTCTGCGAGCCTTGGCGAAAGTGCCGCGCCTCTTTGCATTGCGCTGCGACACTCGGCCATCATCATCGGCCAATGCTCGCGTTTCTCGATTTCGAAGCCTCCTCGCTCTCCGATAATAGCTATCCCATCGAGGTCGCGTGGATATTCGAGGACGGCACGGGCGAGCTATCTGATCCGCCCCGCGTCATGCGCGCGCTCCAGGCGGCGGACCGCTCTGCGCCGGCGCACCGTACGATGGCCGACGCGGTGGAGGAACGCACGCGATTGCTGACCGCCGTCGATCTCGCCCGCGCCGAGCAGGGTTAGCGTCGGCCAATCTCGATTGTTACGATCTGCTGCGTGGATTTTGTCGCCTCTTCGAACTTCCATTGATACAGCGCGTAGCAAGCTGCCTCTGCGAATCCCAAACCAGACGGCATCTCAGACAGGGGATCGCAGTAGGTGACATAGCCGTTGGGCGCTATTGTCGCCCGCGCTTTCACGGTACCCGAGGAAGCCTTGCCGGCCGCCGCATCGGGAAGATTAGCTTCGAAGCGCAGTTCCAACGCTCTTTCTCCATTGGCACGCTGAGGACTGTCGCCGACTGCCATTGCCGGCGGCTCGATGACGTTCGGGCCCAAATCGTGTTCCGTTCCTCCTGTCGTCTCGAGATTGGCGCGAATGGCTGCGGCGACGGCTGGCGAATCTGTGTCGACCTCCAATTGCTTGAGGAAGTTGGCCGTCGAGTCCCTGTTCTTGGCGAATGTCAGCACTGCCGCGAATCCCGCTTCGGCGCCGTCGGTATCGCCGCGCCGAGCCAAAGTCTCAGCCAAGAGGACCCAATTGTTCGCGTCTGTCGGGGTCAGAGCGAGGCTGGCCTTTGCTGCAACGAGCGCGCAGTCCAAGTCTTCGCTGCGAAGACAGGCGAAAGCGAGGTTTTGCCAAGCTTCGGAGAAATCTGACGCTAGTGCCGTGGCCCTCCCGAACTCCGTCATCGCCGCGCGGTAGAGTTTGCCTTGGATGAGGGTAAGTCCTTCAGCATTGGCTTCGATTGCTGCTTGCGACGGCGGTGCGAAGCTAGGCAGGGTAGCCGCCTGCCGCTGTGCGAACTCCTTCAGGATCGCATCGTCTCGTGATCGTGTCGCGTTCAACAAATCATCGACCATGCTGCTCATTTCGCGTGGATCGATCCGACCGGAATTTTCAAAGACGGCTTCCGTCCGGGGTGCGGTGGCTTCCGGTGTATAGGAGCTGGGCGCTGGTGGCGGCTCTGGCTGGTCTGATAGGCTTAAGTTGGCTACGGTAGTCGGCCTGCCAGCAATGGCGTTGTCCGTATTCGACGAGGCAGCGGCCGGTTGACGATTTGATTGCGATTGAGCTTGCACCACGAGGTATAGCGCAAACAAAATTGCGCAGCCCCATGCGATTGTCGCATAAATTGCGATCGCGAGTGGGCTTTCGCGCCGTCGCGCAGACGCGAATATCTGACCCTCTTTGGGAAACAAGTATTGAAGCTCAGCAAAAAGCCGCCCGGGCGCAAGATAGATTGTCTTGAAGTCCACAAAAGCTCTCCGCTGCGCCGCATTGATTTTATGTCAGATTTGGTAAATCTGTCCGTTGGGGAAACGCAAGACAAGATGTGAACATGTCGCGGCGGCGCAAGGACGATGGCTCTGTGCTTGGCGCGATCGTGCTGATCGTCGGCGCCGCGATTTACTTCGCCCTTCGTATCGTGGCTACGGCGATCATATACCTGACACCGTTGGTCTATCTTGCGGCGTTGGCGATCTCCTCGCGCTGGAATGACGCGCCGCCGCCCCTGCCCAATCCCAATGAATGGCGGTTTCCGAACGAGCGTCGTCGCCGCGCCAAGCTTGTAGCGCGCCTTCGCGCGCTCGTTCACAAGCTCGAAGCGCTCAATCAACAAGCTGATGAACACGGGCTTGTTCTAAGCAGTTCAAGCGGCAACACGCGCTTTCGCGAACATAAGAAAGTCGCGAAGCAGATCAACGCGAAGCTAGATGAGATTGAGCGCGAACATGAACTGGCATTGCGGGAATTAGAAAATCTAAAGAGCGCGTGCCTTAAAAATCTGCCGGACTGGCGCTCCGATATTGAAGCATACGCGAGCCGCCGTGCTTCAATCGTAGCTTTGGTGGCGGCGTTCGGTGTCTATTGCGCTGGCCTACTCGTTTGCGTTCTGGTCATCCGCATCGCCAACCTGCAGCTTGGCCACGGCTTGGGTGACTTCTTAATCGCGCACGCGTTTCCAGCATGGGTGACTGGGCCGATGTTGGTCATGTCCTTTATCTCGTTTGTCGTTTTCTTTTCGTTCTGGAAGGTCGGTAGCGACAGATTGAAACTGGCAGTCGACGTCAGCTTTCTCGAAGAATGGAATGCTGTCGAATCATACTGGCTTGCGGAGGACTTTCCGGACGGTAGCGAAGAGCGCGAGCGCGAAGGCGATGCTGACGAAGATGACGATTCTCGAGAACAAGGTGAGCATCATGCCGGGCCAACCTTGTGGCATAAAGTCCTGGGCGTGAGGGAGACCGCAACGGCCAAGGAGATTCAAGCCGCTTGGGTGCAGATCGTCAAAGACTACCATCCGGACCAAGTTGCGAATCTTGGCAAGGATCTGCGGGAAATGGCCGCAGCCAGAACCGCCGCCGCGAATGCCGCACGCGACGAAGGGCTTCGCGCGCGACGACGTTCATAGCCGCGCGGCGTGGAACGCGATGTGGTCGGCGATGAAGGTCGCGATAAAGAAGTAGTTATGGTCGTAACCCTCGCGCCGCCGCACGGTGATCGCCGCGCCGGATGACGCGGCCGCCTCTTCGATCAGATGCGTCTTCAGCTGGCTTTCGTGGAAACTGTCGCCGAGACCCTGGTCGATCAGGATGTCGTCGAACGGCGCGGCCTTTCCGGCGGCGACCAGCGCGGCGGAATCATGCGCCGCCCAACTGGCGCGGTTCGCGCCGAGATAGGCGGTGAACGCCTTTTCGCCCCATGGGCAGTTCATCGGCGATACGATGGGCGCGAACGCGCTGACGCTTTTGAAGAGATGCGGATGCTTCATTGCCAGCGTCAGCGCGCCATGCCCGCCCATCGAATGGCCGCTGACGCCCTGACGCGCCGGATCGGCCGGGAAATTCGCGTTTACCGCGGCCCGCAGATCGCGCGTGATATAGCTCTCCATACGGAAATGCGGCGCCCAGGGGGCCTCGGTCGCGTCGATGTAGAAACCTGCACCCTTGCCCAGATCATAGGCCGGGTCGTCGGCGACGTCGTCGCCGCGCGGGCTGGTGTCGGGCGCGACGACCATTAGCCCGGCCTGCGAAGCTGCCCGATAGGCGCCGGCCTTGGTCGTGAAATTTTCCTCCGTCGAGGACAGACCGGCGAGAAAGGTCAGCACGGGAAACGGTCCGCTGCCTTCCGGCACGAACGCCGTGAAGCGCATAGGCGTGCCGGTCGCGACGGAGGCGTGCCGCATATAGCTCAGCGTGCCGCCGAAGGTGCGGTGCGTTGAAAGAACTTCGATGCTCATGACGCAGCCCTGAAATGCCCTGCCGTTCAAGCGCGACGTTCGCTTTCGATCAAGTGGCGCTTGTCATCGCGCGCGCGAGTTGTTGGACTGCGTCCTCAACGCGAGAGGAGGCTGCCGACGATGATATCGAAATCTCGGATCGTTCTCGTCCTGGCTGCGCTGCTGGCAGGGCAGGCGTCCGCCGCCGAAAGCCTCGCCTGCAGTCGGGCGATCTCAAGACCGGCATGACCTATGGCGAGGCGCGCGAGCGGCTGATCGAAGAGGGCTGGGTTCCGGTCGGTACCTGCGAAGGCGACGCTTTCCTTTGCAACCCGGCCTATCCCGAACTCGACTCGTGCGCGGGCACCGGCACCGCGCCCTGCCGTTTCCAGTGGAAGGCGGGCGAGGGCGTCGCGACGAAGGACGGACTCACCGCCATCGCCATCATCACAGAAGGCGAGCGCGGCAAGACGGTGACCGGCTTCGTCACCGATCCTGAACCTTAGGGTTTTCAAAGAGAAGAAATGGTGGAGCCAAGCGGGATCGAACCGCTGACCTCCTGCATGCCATGCAGGCGCTCTCCCAGCTGAGCTATGGCCCCACTCTGTGCGCCGGGTTGGGACCCGGCGCGGAAGGGGCGGAGCAATAGTCTCCGCCTCTCCGAAACGCAAGACGCCTTTCAGCGTCCCGCGCGATCTTTAGTTGTCGTCCTTGCCGGCGTCTTCGTCGACGATGTCCGAGAGGTCGTCGTCGCCGTCCTCATCGTCCTCGATAAGGGTGTCGTCGTCCTCGTCATCGCCTTCGATGTCTTCCTCATCGAATTCCTCGAGGTCGGGATCGACTTCCTCGGTCGTGCCGCGGCGGCCCTTCTTGCCGACCTTGGGGCCGTTGGCGTCGGTGTCGTCGTCGACGTCTTCGTCGCTGTCCTCATCGCCGGACAGCTCGGTCTCGACTTCCTCGCCGGCCTCGATTTCCTCGGCCTCGTCCTCGGCGTCCTCGGAATCGTCATCCGACTCCTCGGCGTCCTCGTCTTCCGCCTCGTCCTCGTCGTCGGTCTCAGCCTCCGCGACGGCGGCCGGACGTGCGACCTCCTTCACCTTGTCGGTGGCGCGCGGCTTGCGCGGCTTGAGGATCACCTCAGGCTCGAAGACGGTCTCGCACTTCGGGCATTCGGCCGGTTTCTTGTTCAGGTCGTAGAAGCGCGCCGCGCAATTGGGGCACTGGCGCTTTGTGCCGAGCTTGGGATCAGCCACTTAGATCGTCATCCTGTCGAATTGTCGTTCGCGTGCACGCCGGACGGGAGCGCGTTCGCACACTGCCCCCCGCGAAAGGCCGGGACCATTGCCACGCGCGCGCGCGCCTGTCAAAAGAGAAAAACACCCGCCCGCCGCCGGATTTGCGACGCTCATGACCGCACCACACGCCGCCGCGCCTTTGAGCGCTGAGCCATCTCGCGCGCTGACAGGCGAAATCCGTGTTCCGGGCGACAAATCGATCTCGCACCGCGCCCTGATTCTGGGGGCCATGGCGGTCGGTGAAACCGTCATTTCCGGGCTTCTGGAGGGCGAGGACGTGTTGCGGACCGGCGCCGCGATGGCCGCCCTGGGGGCCGGCGTCAAACGCGATGCCGACGGCGTCTGGCACGTTCACGGCGTCGGCGTCGGTGGATTCGCCGAACCGGGCGAGGTTCTGGATTTCGGCAATGCCGGCACCGGCGTCCGCCTCGCCATGGGCGCCGTCGCGACCACCCCCATCGCCTGCACCTTTACCGGCGACGCCTCGCTCTGCCGCCGCCCCATGGGCCGTGTCCTGGACCCATTGGCGCGTTTCGGCGCCGTATCGATGGGCCGCACGGGCGGGAAACTGCCGCTGACGCTGACCGGTGCGAGGGACGCCATGCCGGTCGTCTATGCCAGTCCGGTCGCCTCGGCGCAGGTGAAGTCGGCAATTCTGCTGGCGGGTCTCAATGCCCCCGGCGAAACCACGGTGATCGAGCGCGAGGCGACCCGCGATCACACCGAAAACATGCTCCGGGCCTTCGGCGCGACCGTCAAAGTCGAGGACATATCCGAGGGCCACGCCGTGACGGTCGGTGGTCATGCCGACCTGTTGGCCGTGCCGATCATGGTGCCGGCAGACCCGTCTTCGGCAGCTTTTCCGCTGGCGGCGGGGCTTTTGGTGCCGGATTCGGCGGTGAAAGTGCGGGGCGTCCTCATGAATCCGACCCGTGTCGGCCTCTATGAGACGCTGAAGGAGATGGGTGCCGACCTCATTTGGTCCGGTGCCCGCGACGAGGGCGGCGAGGGTGTCGCCGACCTGACGGCGCGCTTCTCGGCCCTGAAGGGCATCGAGGTGCCGCCGGAGCGTGCGCCGTCGATGATCGACGAATATCCCATCCTTGCGGTGATCGCGGCCTTCGCGGAAGGCCGCACGGTGATGCGCGGCCTGAAAGAGCTGCGGGTCAAGGAAAGCGACCGGATCGCCGCCATGGCCAGGGGCCTCAAGGCCTGCGGCGTGAGCGTGGAGGAACTGGAAGACGGCCTGATCGTCGAGGGCATGGGGCCGGGCGGGATGCCGGGCGGAGGCACGATCCAGACCGAGATGGATCACCGCATCGCCATGTCGTTCCTGGTCGCCGGCATGGCCGCGAAGAAGGCCGTCCGCGTGGACGACAGCGCCTTCATCGCCACCAGCTTTCCGGGCTTCACCGACCTGATGACCGGCCTTGGCGGCCGCCTGACGCGTCCCAACCGATGAGCGCCCTCCCCGTCATCGCCATCGACGGGACGGCGGCCTCCGGCAAAGGCACGATTGCACGGGCTTTGGCGGCTCGTTTCGGTTTCGATCATCTTGATACCGGGGCGCTCTACCGCATCGTCGGGGCGCTGGTTCTGAGGGCCGGGGGTGACCCGTCCTCACGGGATGATGCGCTGGCGGTGATCCCCCATTTCTGGGGCGCCGACGTCGCCGAGGCGGAACTCCGTAGCGCCGCGACGGGCGAGGCGGCAAGCCAGGTGGCGGTGATCCCCGAGGTCCGCGCCGCCCTGTTCGAGCTGCAGACCTCGTTCGCCAAAGCCCCGCCCGGAGGCAAGGGCGCGGTGCTGGACGGGCGTGATATCGGCACGGTCATCTGCCCGGGGGCGGAGGTGAAGATTTTCGTGACGGCGAGCGTTGAGGAACGTGCCCGCCGGCGCTGGAAGGAACTCGTGGCGCACGGGTCGACCAAGACCCATGAGATGCTGATTGCGGAAATCCGCACCCGCGATGCCCGTGATGGCGGCCGGGCGGCCGCCCCGATGAAGCAGGCGGACGATGCGGTGATGCTGGACACCACCGATCTGTCGATCGACGAGGCCGTGGCGGCGGCCGAAGCGGTCGCCCGCGCCCGGCTCGGCTGACCCCAGCGCCTTGCTTCACCAAGGCTTTTCTGCTTTAGAGCGCGCCGCTGCGGCGGCCCGAGGGGCCGTGACGCAGTCTGTCGAAGCCTGAAGCCCTGGTCTTTGGATTTCGGAACGCGCCCGGCCCGTGCCGTGCGCGCGTTTCTGCATCGAAAGGCGAGGGAAGACCGCCGGAAAACCGGCCGGCCTGAAATCCGTGTCCCATGAGGCACGAAAGACTGGAGAACCTGATTTAATGGCTCGTACCGCCAAGGCCGGCCGCAAGAGCGCCGCCACCACTGCCGCTTCCGCTGACGACTCGCTCAGCTTCACCCCCACCCGTGACGACTTCGCCGCCATGCTCGACGCCTCGATGGGCGCCAGCAATGCGCTCGAAGGCAATGTCGTCCACGGCACCGTCGTCGCCGTCGAGCATGACTTCGTCATCGTCGACGTGGGCCTGAAGACCGAGGGTCGCATTCCGCTCAAGGAATTCGCGATGCCGGGCGTCCCCGCCGACCTGAAGGTTGGCGACACCGTCGAGGTCTTCCTCGACCGTATCGAAAATGCGCACGGCGAAGCCGTGCTGAGCCGCGAGAAAGCCCGCCGCGAGGAATCGTGGGTGAAGCTGGAAGCCGCCGCGACCGCCAACCAGCGCGTCACCGGCGTGATCTTCGGCCGCGTCAAGGGCGGCTTCACCGTCGATCTCGACGGCGCGACCGCGTTCCTGCCCGGCAGCCAGGTGGACGTCCGTCCGATCCGCGATGTCGGCCCGCTGATGAACCAGCCGCAGCCGTTCCAGATCCTCAAGATGGACCGCAAGCGCGGCAACATCGTCGTTTCGCGCCGCGCCGTGCTTGAAGAAGCCCGTGCCGAACAGCGCAGCGAGATCGTCTCGGCCCTCAAGGAAGGCCAGGTCATCGACGGTATCGTCAAGAACATCACCGACTACGGCGCGTTCGTCGATCTCGGCGGCGTCGACGGCCTGCTCCATGTCACCGACATGGCGTGGCGCCGCGTGAACCACCCCAGCGAGATCCTGAAGATCGGCGAGACCGTGAAGGTCCAGATCGTCAAGATCAACCAGGACACCCAGCGCATCAGCCTCGGCATGAAGCAGCTGGAGAGCGATCCGTGGGATGGCGCCGTCGCCAAGTACCCGATCGGCGCGAACTTCAAGGGCCGCGTCACCAACATCACCGACTACGGCGCGTTCGTCGAGCTGGAGCCGGGCGTTGAAGGCCTCGTCCACGTTTCGGAAATGTCGTGGGTGAAGAAGAACGTCCACCCGGGCAAGATCGTCTCGACCAGCCAGGAAGTCGAAGTGAAGGTGCTCGAGGTCGACACCTCCAAGCGCCGCATTTCGCTGGGCCTCAAGCAGACCCAGGAAAACCCCTGGTCGCAGTTCGTCGACAGCCACCCGATCGGTTCGGAAGTCGAAGGCGATGTGAAGAACATCACCGAGTTCGGCCTCTTCATCGGCCTGGATAACGACATCGACGGCATGGTCCACCTGTCGGATATCGACTGGAAGGTTCCCGGCGAGCAGGCGATCCAGAACTACAAGAAGGGCGACCATGTGCGCGCCCAGGTTCTGGACGTGGATGTCGAGAAGGAGCGCATCTCGCTCGGCATCAAGCAGCTCGGCTCCGACCCGATCGCTTCGGTCGGCGGCGTGAAGAAGAACGACACGGTCACCGCCGAAGTCATCGCCGTCAACGACGGCGGCATCGAGGTGCAGGTCGGCGAAATGACGGCGTTCATCCGCCGCGCCGATCTCAGCCGCGACCGTTCCGAGCAGCGCCCCGAGCGCTTCGCGGTCGGCGACAAGGTCGATGCCCGCGTCACCGCGTTCGACAAGGCGAAGCGTCAGCTCTCGCTGTCGATCAAGGCGCGCGAGATCTCGGACGAGAAGGAAGCCGTGGCGCAGTACGGCTCGTCGAACTCGGGCGCGTCGCTGGGCGACATCCTGGGCGCGGCTCTCGCCAAGTCGCAGGGCAAGAAGGACGAAGACGCCGAGTAACCGGCGCCTTCACTTCACTGGAAACAGGAACGGCGCGGGGGAAACCCCGCGCCGTTTGCTTGTGAAGGCCCCGGCATCGGGGCGGGCATCCTATTCGGGGTGCTCGAACGCCAGCCGGCCCATGGCGCTGAGAAGGTCGGTCTGGGAGATCACGCCTTCCACGCGTCCTTCGCGGTCGGTCACCATGACCGCATGGGTCGCGCCGTCGGTCAGCACGGGCAGAAGCGACAGCACGGCCGCGTCCGCCGCCGCGATGCGGGCCGGCGACAGCACATCGCCCACACGATCCGACGGCGATTCGAGCTCACGCAATCCGACCGTGCCCAGCAGACGGCCTGCGCCGTCCAGAACGGGCAGCACGCGGATGTTGTGATGCAGCAGGAGGGATCGCGCCCTGTTCGGCGGGGTGTCGGCGGCGACCGAGATGACATCGCGCGACATGATGGCCGCGCAGCTGATCCAGCCGTGAGAGCGCAGCGTCGCCCGCAGCTCGACGTCTTTCAGGATGCGTCCCAGATCCGCGCGGTCGATGTCGTAGGTTTCGCCCAGCGCCGCCAGCGCCGCATCGATATCCTCGTCGGTGATGCCGACCCGTTCGGCGGAGGGCGGATCGGCGGTGCCATGGCCGGCCGGCAGTGGCGCGGCGAAGTGCGGGTAGGTCCGGCCAAGCATCCGGTGGGCGAGAATCCCGAGGCCCACCAGAAGGCAGGAGTTCAGCCCGACCGGCACCAGCGGAAAGAGCCAGTCCCAGCCCGCGACTGCCGGCCCGCCCAGCACGGCGGTCAACGCCGCCGCGCCGCCCGGCGGGTGCAGGCAGCGCGTCAGCGACATGACGGCGATCGCCAGCCCGACCGCGAGGCCGGCGGCGGCGAAGGCGTCGGGAATGGCCGCCGCCGTCAGGAAGCCGGTCGCCGCCGACAGGACATTGCCGCCGATGATCGGCCAGGGTTGGGCGAGCGGGCTGGCCGGCACGGCGAACAGCAGAACCGCCGATGCGCCCAGTGGCGCGACCATCACCAGCGATGGCGCGAGATCGCCGAGCGCGAGCCGGCACGCCAGCCCTGTCAGCGCGATCCCGGCCATCGCGGCAAGGCAGGCGATGGTGCGTTCGCGCAAGGTCGCGCCGGCGAGGATAGGGCGAAAAAGTCTGAAGACCCGTCTGGTTCTTGCAACAGGCTTGGTCATGGCGCTCGGGTTTTTCAGGATGACGTGACGGGCTGTCAAAGCATGCAATCGTCGTGCGACCTAGCGATCTGTGCGGCGTGCCTCCGGCACTGTCGCAGCGGAAACATCATGCGCAGAACCGGAATGCCCGCGCCGCTTGTTGTCCGGCGGCGCCCTGATGTCGTTCGATACCTTTGCGCACCGATGCGAGCGCCTGGCGACCGGACGGGCAGGCGCCAGCGGGATGCCTGCGCGCCGGGTTTTTCCGCCACACGCACACTCTTGTGTCGGCCCTGAGGCGAGACGCCGCACCCGGATCGCCGCATCCTCGCCTAGATTCACCGCTCTAGAGGCGGAGATGAACGCGGTCCTTGCCGATGCCCATGCGCTGATCGAGCGCTGTACGCAGGCGAACTCGCCGGCCGAAATCGGCCAGGCGTTCTATAATGTCGTCCGCAAATTCGGTGCGAAGTCGCTGGTCGTCGCCGATCGCCATGGCGAAATCACCCGGCACTTCACGCTGGAAGGTCCGGAAGGCTGGTACGACTATTATTTCAAGCACGACCTCCGGCGCGGCAATCCGGTGTTCCGCAATCTGCGCCGCCGCTCCACGGGCTTCGTGTGGAGCGAGATCGATGATCGCTGCGCTGGCGACCAGCGCTGGTTCGATGCGCTCGACGAATTCGAAATGCCCGACGGCATGTCGGTGCCGAGCCACGGCCCCAACGGCCAGCTCGGCTGGATCAGTTTCACCGCCGAAGAGATCGACATGGGGCCGGTGGAGCGTCAGGCGATCGCGCTGGCCGGCCTGGCGCTGCAGGATCGCCTGCGCGTGCTCGCCGGGGCCATCGATGCGCCGGTGTCGCTGAGCGATCGCGAGCGCGACTGCCTCGGCTTCGTCGCGCAGGGAAAATCGGACTGGGAGATCTCGGTGATCCTGTCGATCTCGCAGTCGACCGTGCACACCCATGTCGAGAACGCCAAGCGCAAGCTCAGCGCGCGCACGCGGGCGCAGGCCGTGGCGCGCTTCATCTGCCAGGGCCTCGCATGACCGTTTCGCGCCGCATGGTTCTGGCGGGCCTTGGTGCGGCGGCGATCCTGCCGCGCAGTCTCGCCGCGCCGCGTCCTGGACTCTACGATTGCGAAGGCTGCGAGGCGGTGGCCGAGCGTGAAGCCGCCGGCCTGCCGCCGCTGGTGAAGCTCGCCGCCGATGACGAGCCGGGCGAGCGTATGGTGCTGACCGGCCGTGTCGTGACGCCGGAGGGCGCTCCGGCGGCGGATGTCGTCGTCTATGCCCATCACACCGATGCGAACGGGCTTTATTCGCGCGGCAGCGCAGAGACCATCTGGTCACGCCGCCATGGCCTGCTGCGCGGCTGGGCGAAGACCGGCGCGGACGGGGTCTATGGCTTCGATACGATCAAGCCCGCGCCCTATCCGGATATGACGATGCCGGCCCATGTGCATCTCTTCATCGGCGAGCCGGGCCATCCGCCCTATTACATCGACGATGTCGTGTTCGCGGGCGAATACGGCGTGGACGATGTCTATCGCGCGCGGATGGAGAATCGCGGCGGCGATGGCATCGTGCATCTGAGCCGTGAGAACGGCGTCTGGCGTGCGGTCCGTGACATCGCGCTGGAGCCGCACGCCTGAGGCGGCGCGTTTATTGAACGCGCGTCGCGTTACGCTGCGCCTTTGAGGCGTAGAGCGTATTCTGGTCGATATAGGTCAGCGTGTCGCTGGCCGAGACCATGTTCGGCGGATAGGTGAAGGTCAGCGACAGCACGAAACTGGAACGGTCGATCGCCTTGACCACCCAGGTGCCGGATGCCGTCGCTTCGGATTTGCCCATCGGGCTGACCGAGGTCTGCCGCGAGAAGAACGTGCCGTCGGCATTGTAGGTGGTCTCGACAAGGGCGCGCCAGTCGGGCGGGGCGGGCAGTTCCAGCCGCCAGGTGCCGGTCAGCAGCGCGGCGAATTCCTTGTCGTTCTGCGATTCCGGGCCGGGCAGGGGCTGCGGCGCGGGGGCGGGCGTGATGCCGCCTTCGCCGGGCTGCGCCGCCGGGGGCTGGCCGCCCTCGGGCGGTTGAGCGGGAACGATCTGGGCCGTCGCCAGTCCGCTTCCGATCAGGGCCGCCAGCGCGGCCGATGCAACAAAACGCTTCATAAGACCTCTCACTGCCCGCAAGGCGCGCCAATGCATGCCGGAACGGCCTGCCGCGCGCCATCAGTCAAACAGTTGAGGCGCCGCCTGTCGCCCTCCCGGAACAGGGTAGGGGTCAGGGCGCGCCCGAGTTGAGGCGCAGGGTCGGCGCAGCCTGCACGTTCGGATCGGGCGAAGGCACTTCGATCCCCATGGCGCGCAGCTCCATGCGCGCGCCGCGGATTTCGTCGAAGCGGATGACGCCGGTCGCCAGCGTCTTCTCGAACCATATCTTCGCGCCGGCCGTGTCGCCCGCAAACAGGCGGCCCATGCCGGCATAGAAATAGCCTTCCGACTCGTTCTCCGCCGGTTTGTGAATGCCGGTGCGGATGGAGATCTCCACCATCTCGCCTTCGCTTACCTCGCCGAGGAAGAAATAGGGGAAGACGCCGGGATTGGTGGTGCGATCCAGTTCCTCCGCCTGACGCGAAAGTTCGTTCATCGCGTCCGGATTTCCTGCGCGGACCATGGCGAGATAAAGGAACGCGGCCTTCAGGCCCTCGGGCTTTCCTTCCAGCGAGCGCTTCAGGTCGGCGGCGCCTTCGTCATAGCGGCCGGTGAGATAGCGGACATAGCCCCGGCCCGCGAAGGCGCGCTGATCCTTCGGATTGAGGCGGATGGCGTTGGAGAAATCCGCCTCGGCGATGGCGAAGCGCTCCAGCACCGCCGCGGCCGCGCCGCGCAGGCGCCAGGCCTCGGCGTCGTCCGGGTTCTGCTCCACGATGATCGAGAAATCGTCATAGCCGCCGGCGAAGTCGCCGCTGAGGAATTTGAGGCGGCCGCGCGCCCGGAACGCCGCGGCGGGATTGAGGCCGAGATCGATGGCCTGGTCGAAATCGCGCCGCGCTTCCTCGATGCGCCCGGATTCCTCGTGCGCGTAGCCACGATAATACCAGGCATCTGCATAGGCAGGATCGAGCGCGATGGCGGCATCGGCGTCGGCGACCGCGGCGTCGTAATTCTGCAACCTGAGATGGCCAGCCGAGCGGATGGTGAGGCCCTGCTTGCGCTCGCCGCCATCAGCGATGCACTGGTCCGCCGCCGCCACGATCTCATCGCCGGAGGCTTCGGTCGGGATCAGCGTGCCCGCGCCATAGCAGGGATTGACGTATTCGGTGGTGGTGCAGGCGGCCAGTCCCAGGGCCAGACCGGCGGCAAGAAGGGGCTGACGCATGGTGAGTTAAGCATCCGCGAGAAGAGGCGCGGGCGTCTTTCGCACCCCGCCGCGCCGCCCGCAAGGGCGAAAAATCCGTGACGTGCGAAAGACTTAACTCTTCTGGCCGCTTGACGAATGGCGGCGGTAGATGCAGCTTCGCGTGAAGTCCGGGCAACAAAACCGGGCGGTCTCAGGGCCTGCAGGGGGTAGTCCGGGGATGATCAAGTCGGAACTCGTGGCTCGCATCGCCGAGGCCTACCCGCATCTGATGCACAAGGATGCCGAGCGCATCGTCTCGACGGTCTTTGACGAGATCGCCAAGGCGCTGACCAGCGGCGACCGTGTGGAATTGCGCGGATTTGGAGCTTTCTCCGTGAAATCGCGCCCGGCTCGCACCGGCCGCAATCCGCGTACCGGCGAAAGCGTCGCGGTCGATGAAAAGCGCGTGCCCTATTTCAAGACGGGCAAGGAACTGCGGGAAAAGCTGAACGGCGGTGTGGACTCGGGCGGCGACGAATGAGGCCGCTGGGCCTCATCGCCTTCGTCCTGCTCGCCGCCATTGCTGCCTGGTTCGCGGTCGCCAACCGCAATGCCGTGATCTTCAGCCTCGACGCCACAAGGCCGGGCGGGGCGGGATCATCCTTTGAAGTGCCGCTGTTCGCCGTGCTGCTGCTGGGCGTGCTGGCCGGGTTGATCGTCGGCGCGCTTTACATGACGGGGCGGCAGGGCCGGCTGAAGCGGGCGCTGAAGGCGGAGCAGGCGCGGTCCGGGCGGCTGCAGCGCCTGCTGTCGGAGGAAACCCTCCGCAGCCTTCCTAAACCCTAGACCTTCTCGAATTTCAGGTTGAACCCGCCGGACTGCTTTCCGGCGGCTTTCAGCAGGTCGGGCGCGGCCTGTACCGCCTTGGTGAAGAGCCGCTCGACATTCATGTCGCTGACATCGAGGCCGGGCACATCCGTGGAGGTGGCGCGGTATTTCTGGGTCTGCGGGTTGAACGCGACGGCGACGCGGTATTCGGTCACTTTGGGTTCCTGACAGGCGGGAATTGGTCTAGGAAGCGCCCTCATGACGACCGCTCCCAACCCCATCTATGTGGCCCTCGATACGGCCGACGTAAAGGCCGCATTGGCGCTGGCCGAAAAGGTGAAGCCGCATGCCGGGGGGCTGAAGGTCGGGCTGGAATTCGTCTCGGCCAACGGGCCCGAAGGCGTGAAGGCGATCGTCGCCCTCGGCCTGCCGGTGTTTCTGGACGTAAAGCTGCACGATATCCCCACCACTGTGGCGGGCGCCGTGCGCGCGCTGGCGGGTCTTGGCGTCGGAATCATCAATGTCCACGCCCCGGGCGGTACGGCGATGATGAAGGCGGCGAAAGAGGCGGCGGGCGGCAAGGTGAAGATCATCGCGGTCACCATCCTCACCTCGCTTGACGATGACGACATGGCGGCGGTCGGTTTCGCCAAGGCTGCGGCGGCGCAGGCCGTGCGTCTGGCGCGCCTTGCGGAAGCGGCGGGCCTCGATGGCGTGGTGTGTTCGGCGCATGACCTCAAAGCCGTGCGCGAGGCCTGCGGGCCGGATTTCCTGACCGTCGTGCCGGGCAGCCGTCCGGCCGGGTCGGACCTCAACGACCAGAAGCGCTTCATGACCCCGGAAGATGCGCGTGCCGCCGGCGCGGACATCCTTGTGATGGGCCGCCCCGTCACCCACGCCGCCGATCCGCGCGAGGCATGCCGTCTGGTCGCTGCATCGCTGGGATTGACGTGACGCCGCTGATCAAGATCTGCGGCCTCAACAGTGAAGCCGCCGTCACCGCCGCCGTCGCGGCGGGCGCAACGCATGGCGGCTTCATGTTCTTTGAAAAAAGCCCGCGCTTCGTGAGGTTGGAAACGGCGCGCGATCTGTCGGCCCATGCCGGCGGCCTGGTGAAGGTCGCGGTGATGGTCGATCCGGACGATACGCTGATCGACGATTTGATCTGCGTCGTCGCGCCTGACATGCTGCAGCTTCACGGCGCGGAAACGCCGGAACGTGTCGCCGCCGTCGCGACGCGCGGCCTGCCGGTCATCAAGGCGCTGGGCGTGTCGGCGGCTGAGGATGTCGCGAAGGCGCGCGGCTATGCGGCTGCGTCGATGATCCTGTTCGACGCGAAACCACCCAGGGATGCGAGCCGCCCGGGCGGTCATGGCGCGGTGTTCGACTGGTCGCTTCTGACCGGCGATCTGCCTGCCAACTGGATTCTTTCAGGCGGGCTTTCCCCCGCCAACCTCGCTGAAGCGATCGCGCGGACGCGCGCGCCGGGGGTCGATGCTTCATCGAGCCTTGAGGACGCGCCGGGCGTCAAAAGTCCCGCCCGCATCGCCGCCTTCACCGCCGCCGCCCGTGCGGCCTATGGATTGCCGTCACTGGATCACGCCGCATGAACGCGCCCAATTCCTTCCGCCAAGGCCCCGACGCCAGCGGCCATTTCGGCGCTTATGGCGGCCGCTACGTCGCCGAAACGCTGATGCCGCTGATCCTCGATCTGGAGGCGGCCTACGAGAAGGCGAAAAAGGATCAGAGCTTCATCGATGAGATGAAGTACTTCCTGGAATATTACGTCGGCCGCCCCAGCCCGCTCTATTACGCGGAGCGCCTGACCGAGCATCTCGGCGGCGCGAAGATCTATTTCAAGCGCGACGAGCTGAACCACACCGGCGCGCACAAGATCAATAACTGCCTAGGTCAGGTGCTGCTCGCCAAGCGCATGGGCAAGACGCGCATCATCGCCGAGACGGGCGCGGGCCAGCACGGCGTCGCGACCGCCACCATCGCCGCGCGCTTCGGCCTGCCCTGCGTCGTCTATATGGGCGCGGTCGATATGGAGCGGCAGAAGCCGAACGTCTTCCGCATGAAGCTGCTGGGCGCGGAGGTCATTCCGGTGACGTCCGGCGCGCACACGCTGAAAGACGCGATGAACGAGGCGATGCGCGACTGGGTCGCCAACGTCCACGATACCTTCTACTGCATCGGCACGGTGGCGGGTCCGCATCCCTATCCGGCCATGGTGCGCGATTTCCAGAGCGTCATCGGCGAGGAAACCCGCGTTCAGCTGCAGAAGGCCGAAGGCCGCCTGCCCGACCTTCTGGTCGCCGCCATCGGCGGCGGATCGAACGCGATGGGCCTCTTCTTCCCGTTCCTCGATGAACCCTCGGTCGCCATGCATGGCGTGGAAGCCGCCGGTCACGGCGTCGACACCGACCAGCATGCGGCATCTCTGAGCAAGGGCCGTCCCGGCATCCTGCACGGCAACAAGACCTATCTGCTGCAGGACGCCGACGGACAGATCATCGAGGCGCACTCGATCTCGGCAGGCCTCGACTATCCCGGCATCGGGCCTGAGCATTCCTGGCTGAACGACGTGAAGCGCGTGACCTATGTCCACGCGACAGACGATGCGGCGCTGGAGGCGTTCCAGCTCTGCGCGAAACTGGAAGGCATCCTGCCGGCGCTCGAACCCGCGCATGCGCTGGCCCATGTCATCAAGACTGCGCCCACGATGGCCAAGGACAAGCTGATCGTCATGAATATGTGCGGCCGGGGCGACAAGGACATCTTCACGGTCGCCGACGCGCTGAAGGTGACGCTGTGAGCCGTATCGCCGCCCGCTTCGCCAAGCTGAAGGCCGAGAACCGCGCCGCCTTCATTCCCTTCATCACGGCGGGCGATCCCTCGCTCGCCGTCAGCCGCGAAATCTTGCTGGGCCTGCCGGGTGCGGGCGCAGACCTGATCGAACTCGGCATGCCCTTCACCGATCCGATGGCCGATGGCCCGGCGGTGCAGGCGGCGGGCCTGCGCGCGCTGCGCGCCGGCGCGACGATGAAGACGACGCTGCAGCTCGTCCGTGATTTCCGCGAGACCGACAAGGAGACGCCCATCGTTCTGATGGGTTACGCCAACCCGGTCTTCGCCTATGGCGCGGAGGCGTTCGGCAAGGATGCGGCGGCTGCCGGCGTCGACGGCATGATCCTGGTCGATATTCCGCCGGAAGAAGCGCGTGAGTTCGCCCCGGCGCTGAATGCGTCGGGCATCGACATCATCCGCCTGTCGACCCCGACCACCACCAATGCCCGCCTGCCGGCGGTGCTGCATGGCGCATCTGGTTTCCTCTATTACGTCTCGATCACCGGCGTCACCGGCACCAAGGATTTCGACCCCGCCGAGGTCGAGCGCGAGGTGACCCGCATCAAGAAGCAGACAGCCCTGCCGGTCGGGGTTGGTTTCGGCATCAAAACGGCGGAACACGCGGCCGCCATCGCGCGTTTCGCCGATGCGGCCGTGGTGGGTTCCGCCATCGTCGCCAGAGCCGGGCAATTCGTTAACGCCGCCGGAGAAGTCTCGCCAGGCTGCGCGGCGGATGTGCTAGGTTTCGTGAAGGAACTCAGCGCCGGTGTCCGCGCCGCGCGGGTCTGATGGAGAGCGGTTCGAATAGATGAACTGGATCACGAATTTCGTGCGCCCCCGCATCAAGTCGATGCTGGGCGTGAAAGAGACGCCGGACAATCTGTGGACGAAATGTCCCTCGTGCGGCGAGATGCTGTTCCAGCGCGATCTGGAAGCGGCGCAGTTCGTCTGCGCCCATTGCGACTTCCACATGAAGGCGAACGCCAAACAGCGTTTCCAGTGGTTGTTCGACGAGGGCAGGTATGACGAGCTGCCCTTCATTTCGGTGGTCGCCGACCCGCTGAAATTCCGCGACGAGAAGCGCTACACCGACCGCATCAAGGAAGCCCGCACCAAGACCGGCCAGCAGGACGCGGTGATCGCGGCGCGCGGCACGATCGGCGGCTATGGCGCGGTGGTGGTGTCGCAGAACTTCGCCTTCATGGGCGGCTCGCTGGGCATGGCGGCGGGCGAGGCCTTCGTCGCAGGCGCTGAACGCGCCGTCGCCGACAATGTGCCGCTGGTGCTGGTCGTCGCCTCGGGCGGCGCGCGCATGCAGGAAGGCATCCTGTCGTTGATGCAGATGCCGCGCGCCACGGTGGCGGTGCAGATGCTGCGCGATGCGCGCCTGCCCTATCTCGTGGTGTTGACCGATCCCACGACCGGCGGCGTCATCGCCTCCTACGCCATGCTGGGCGATGTGCAGATCGCCGAACCCGGCGCGACCATCGGCTTCTCCGGCCGCCGCGTGATCGAGAACACCATCCGCGAGAAACTGCCCGACAGCTTCCAGAAGGCGGAGTATCTTCTGGAACACGGCATGGTCGACATGGTCGTCCACCGCCACCGCATTCCCGAAACGCTGGCGCGGCTGATCGGCCTGATGACCAACGCCGCCCCGGCCTTGGTGGCCGCGCCGGTGGTTGCGGCGTCCGAAGCCGAAACCGCGCCTGCCGCCCAGGACATCCCGCCGCCGCCGTCGGACACGGAGCCGCAGGCCGCGCAATGAGCGGCGACGCGGCCAGCGACGCGATCCTCCAGCGCCTCACGCGCCTGCATCCCAAGGCGATCGACCTGTCGCTCGGCCGGATGCAGACGCTGCTGGCGCGGCTCGGCCATCCCGAAACGCGCCTGCCGCCGGTGTTTCATGTCGCGGGCACGAACGGCAAGGGATCGACCTGCGCCTATCTGCGCGCGATGCTGGAAGCGGCGGGCAAGCGCGTGCATGTCTACACGTCGCCGCATCTTGTGCGCTTCCATGAACGCATCCGTCTCGCCGGTACGCTGATCAGCGAAGACGCGCTGCAGATCCTGCTGGATGAATGCGAGCGCGCGGCGCGCGAGACGCCCATCACCTTTTTCGAGATCACCACCGCTGCGGCGCTGCTCGCCTTCGCGCGCGTGCCGGCGGATGTGTTGATCCTGGAAGTCGGATTGGGCGGGCGGCTGGATGCGACGAATGTGGTGGAAAAGCCGCTCGTCTCGGTCATCACGCCGGTCGATATGGACCACCAGCATTATCTGGGCGACACGATCCAGCTGATCGCAGGCGAGAAGGCCGGTATCATCAAGCGCGGACGCCCCGTCGTGGTGGGGCCGCAATCGGATGCCGCGTTCGCCGTCATCGAGGCTGAGGCCGCGAAGCTGAACGCGCCGGTCATCGCCTGGGGCCGCGAATATTCCGCGCATGACGAGCGCGGCCGCATGGTGTTCCAGGACGACAGCGGCGTGATGGACCTGCCGCATCCGCGCCTGATGGGCGCGCACCAGATCGAGAATGCGGCGCTCGCCATCGCGGCGCTGAAGGCGCAGGACGTCTTCAAGGTGTCGGATGCTGCGATAGAAAAGGGCCTCACCAGCGTCGCCTGGCCGGCGCGGATGCAGCGCCTCACCTATGGCCCATTGATAGAGGCCGCGCCGGAAGGATCGGAAGTCTGGCTGGATGGCGGGCACAACCCGCATGCGGGCGCTGCGATCTCCGCTCTGCTCGCCGACATGGAAGACCAGCGTCCGCGGCCGCTCTTCCTCGTCTGCGGCATGCTGAACACCAAGGATGCGGCGAACTATCTCGTCCATTTCCGCGGACTGGCGCGTCACATCGTGACAGTCGCAATCCCGGGCGAAGCGAACTCGATGGGCGCAGGCGCGCTCTACGACGCGGCGCGCGCAGCGGGCCTCAATGCCGACCCGGCGGATGACCTCGAAGACGCGATGGATCTCGGTTTCCGCGCGGGCGCAGCTCGACGGCGACGCCGCCGCGCCGCGCATCCTCATCTGCGGCTCGCTTTATCTTGCCGGCAAGGTGCTGGCCCAGAATGGATAACAAGGGCGGATAGCAAAAGGCCCCGGCGCGAACCGGGGCCTTTTCAACTTTCAGCGATCGCGCCTTTAGGCGGCGGCGATGGTGGATTCGATCCACTCCTTGATCTTGCTCTTGGGCAGCGCGCCGACGCGGGTGGCCGCGACCTGACCCTTGTGGAAGATCATCAGCGTCGGAATGCCCTTCACGCCATACTGCACGGGAACCGAGGGGTTCTCGTCGATATTCAGCTTGGCGACCTTCACCTTGCCGTCGAACTCGGAGGAGAGTTCCTCCAGCGCCGGGGCGATCTGACGGCAGGGGCCGCACCATTCGGCCCAGAAATCCACGAGAACCGGCTCGTCCGATTTCAGCACGTCGGCCTGGAAGCTTTGGTCGGTAATCTTGCTCAGGGCCATTTGGGGCCTCCAAAAAGGGGCGGAAGACGCCCCGGATGCGTGTCTTGGGTCAGAAGGTAAGAACCCCCCCATGCAGCGTCAAGGATGCGCCGCAGCACGGCGGCTGCATTGAGGGTTAAGCGCGGACGAGCGAGGCGAGCGCCGCGTCCAGCAGCGAATCGGGCAGGTCGACGAGGTCCGGCGTCTCGGTCCACAGCAGGGCGGCGGTCACGCGCCTGTCCGGGAAAGCGGCCCGCATCGCCTCGCGGTAGAGCGCCATCTGGCGGAGATAGGCGACGGGGGTGCCGGCGGCGTCTGCGGGCGGCGATTTGTTGGTCTTGTAGTCGACGATCAATACGGCCTCGTCCGTGACCGCCAGCCGGTCGATCTGTCCGGAGATGAAACCCGATGCGCCGAGCGCCGCCACCTTGCCGGCGATGGAGACCTCGGCCCGCGATCCGGGCGCGAAGGCGGCGGCGAAGCGCGGGTCGTCCAGGATGGCGAGGATGCGTGCAGCCGCATCCGTCCGCATCGCGTCCGGCCATTCGGCGGCGCGCGCTTCAAGATATCGCTTCGCGGCGGCGGCGCGGTCGGCGGGCGGCAGGTCGGGCAGGCTCTGCAGCAGGCGGTGCAGGATGCGGCCGCGCTGAAGGCCGAAGGAATCCGCCGCGTTATCGAACGTGAGTTCGGCGGTGAGCCGCGAAGGCCGCACGAGGCCGATGGCTTCTTCGGCAGGCACAGGGGTGCGGAGCCATGACGGAGGCGCCGCAGCCATCGTTGCGGCGGAGATCGTACCCGTGAATGCCGCGCCCGGTGCGCCATAGCGCTTGCCTGGACCGAACGGCGTGTCGATGTCGGCCAGCGGCGTCAGCGTCTCGAAGCCGCGCTCGACGGCCTGGTACCAGGTGGTCGCGTCTTTCGCGGTAGCCCGGCCGGGCTTCACGCCGCAGACGATCAGACGGTCGCGCGGGCGGGTGAGCGCGACATAGAGCAGCCGCTTGTGTTCGGCATGTTCGGCGGCTCGATAGGCGAGCTTGGCGGCCTCCGCTTCTTCCGATCCCGACGGCTTCCAAACCAGCGCGCCTTCGTACTCCAGCAGATTCGGCGTGTAGGTCGCGCTCGGCAGCGACATGGTATCCGGCAGGATGACGACGGGCGCTTCCAGCCCCTTCGCGCCATGGGTGGTGAGCACGCGCACCGCGCTGCCGGCGGCATCGGGGTCGCGCTTCACCTCACCGTCTGCCTGCTCCAGCTCGTGCAGGAAGCCCTCAAGGCTCGGCGCGTTCAGCTCTTCATAGGCGGCGGCGGCGGCGAGGAATTCATCGATCACATCCTCTGCCTCCTCGCCGAAGCGGACGAGCATGGCGCGGCGGCCGCCTTCGCTGAGCAGCCGGGCATAGAAATCGAACGGCGCATCGCGGCCCAGACGGTTGATGGCCTGGCCAAGGGCCGTGCGCATGGCGGCGGCCCTAGCCTTGTCGACGCCTTCGATGCCGTCTTCCGCGGCGGCGTTGAGGCGCGCCCATAGCGAGCCTTCGCGCTTGTGCGCGAGATGGAACAGCGTCGTCTCGTCGAGATCGAAGAACGGGCTTCTGAGCAGCGCCGCGAGATTGAGGTCATCCTCCGGCAGCAGCGCGGCGCGGCCATAGGCGATGAAATCCTTCACCGCGATGTGCTCCAGCAAGGCCAGCCGGTCGGCGCCCGCGACCGGCACGCCGTGCTGCTTCATCTTGCGGACCAGCGCCTTGGCGAGCCGGCCGCGCGTCCGCACCAGGATCAGCACGTCGCCGGCGGTGAGCGGACGCTGCGCGTTGGTGTCCTTATCGGTCACGCTCTCGCGCCCGATCCAGCTTTTGATCGTGGTCGCGAGCGTATCGGCGAGGCGCGTGACGGGATCGTCCGCGCCGGGCGCGTCGACGGGCCGCGTCCAGTCGTCGCTGTCCTCGCCGTCCTCGGCTTCGGTCAGCGGCCAGAGATCGACCGCGCCCGGCGCGTCGGCGCGGTGCGCGACGTGATCGGCCCAGTCGCCCTGCGATACCGCCTCCTGCAAGGCAGGATCTGCACGGAACACGGCATCGGCCACCGCCAGAACGGCGGGGGCGGAGCGGCGCGAAGTGTTGAGCGTCGGGGTTTCGAAGGGCAGATCGGCGCCGAGGGCGCGTTCCGCGAAATGCGCGCGCGACTTACCGAACTCCATGACGTCGGCACCCTGGAACGAGAAGATCGACTGCTTCTCGTCGCCCACGACGAACAGCGTCCGCGCGGTCTTCGACGCGGGCCGCGCGCCGGCGCCGGCGAAGAATTCCTCCGCCAGCCGCTTCACGACATCCCACTGCGCGGGGCTTGTGTCCTGCGCCTCGTCGATGAGGATGTGGTCCAGCCCGCCATCCAGCTTGAACAGCGCCCACTGGGCCGCCTCCGCATCGCGCAGCAGATAGGCGGCGGCCTTGATAAGGTCGTCGAAGTCTAGAACGCCGCGCGCGCGCTTCGCCTCGCCATGCAGACGCGCGACCTCGCGGCCAAGCACGGTGAGCGCCCGCGCCATCCAGGCCGATTCCGCCGCCGCACGCTGACGCAGCAGGGTGAAGGAGCGCTCGGCCTCCCGGTCCATGTCGTCGAACAAGGACGGGTGCGCCGCACGGGTCGCCTTGGTCGCGAGATTCTTGCGAAGTTCGCCCTTCTGCGTGAGCAGACAGAACGCCATGCGTTCAAACCGCGCCTCGCCGGTCGTCGCCAGCGCCTCGCCGATGGTTTCGGCGATGGCCTGATCGGTCTTGGTGCCGGCCGAGAGCGCCGCTGCGGCGGCCCGATACAGCGCGATGCGGTCGGGGGCGTCGAACCCGGCCTCTGTCTCGATATCCTCCGCGCGCGTGCCGGTCGGCAGGCCGGCGATGGACCAGGGATCGCCGTCGCCATACTGCGCGATAAGCTGCGCGCTGCGGCCTTCGAAGAGGCCGGCGAAACCATCGGCGTCCACATACGGGGCGAGCGCCGCCATCATCGTGTCCGCGCCGTCGCCGCCGAGGGCCGCAAGCGCCTGTTGCCGGGCGATCGCTTTCATCGCCGCGGCTTCGGCTTCGGTCAGAACCGTGAAGGGCACCGGTGCGTCGGCTTCCACGGGGAAGCGCGCGACCAGCCGTTCGCAGAAGGCATGGATGGTCTGGATTTTCAGGCCGCCCGGCGTCTCCAGCGCGGTCGCGAACAGACGGCGCGCCTGCGCCATACGTTCCGTGCCGGGCGTTACGCCGTCATACTGTTCGATCTGACTGCGCAGTGTCGCCGCATCCGCCAGCGCCCATTCGCCCAGCACCTTGAAGACGCGCGCCCGCATTTCGGCGGCGGCGGCGCGCGTGTAGGTAAGACAGAGCAGGCGCGAAGGCGGCGTCCCGTCGAGCAGGAGCCGGATGACTCGCGCCGTCAGCACATAGGTCTTGCCAGATCCGGCATTGGCGCTGACCCAGGCCGAGTTGCGCGGATCGGAGGCGATGAGGGCGGCGTCGCTCATTCCTCGCCCTCCGCCGCTTCGCCCCATTCGGCGAAGCGCGAGAGATGATCGTAGTCGCTGGGATAACGTATCTTCTCCATCGCGACGCGCGGGGCATAGGGCGTCGCTGTATCGTCGAACTTGACGACGCGCTCCTTCAGCCGCCGCTCCAACTCGTCGGTCGTCGCTTCGGCATCGGGCAGTTCGACCATTTTGCCGTCAACCTTGCCGCCGCTGATATGGGCATAGACCAGCTCGGCCGGCGGCCCTTTCATTTCCGCGCCGAACGCCCCGGCCCGCGCCATGGCGGCGAGCAGCGGCAGCTGCGGCGCCATGAAGGCCTCGATCTGCTTTTTGGAAGGAATGCCGCCGGTCTTGTAGTCGATCACCCGGACGCCGCCGTTCGTCAGGCGGTCGATGCGATCAGGCTTGCCCGTCAGCTTGAAGTCGATGTCGGTGAAGTGGTGAACCTCCTTCACCTCGGCCAGCGTATGGGCGCGCGTCGTCGCCCATTCCGTTTCCGCTTCGGCCAGGAAGCGCGCGGCGCGCAGATAGCGCGGCCACCAGAAGGCGCGCACGTCCGGCGCGTCCAGCAATCCGCCGAACGCCTCGCGGCCGCAGGCGACCAGCGCTTCGTAGGGATCGTCGGGCCAGCGCCGCCGCTCGGCGAACAGCTCAAACGCCTTGTGAATGATGTTGCCACGATCGCGTGCGCCCAAAGGTTCGGCGATGGCATCGAGCTTCTTCAGTCCCAGCACTTCGCGCGCATAGATCGCGTAAGGGTCGCGCACCCAGGTTTCGATCTGCGTCACCGAAAGCCCGCGCGGACGCGCCGCATGGGGCGGACGCGGCATCGGCCGTGGCGCGGGGCGTGGGCGCTCGCTGGCGTCGATGCCGCGCGCGAGGTCCAGCACGCCGTCGCGGGGGATTGGCGCGCCGCAGCCCTCGGCGAGCGCCGTCAGCCGCAGCAGGAAGCGCGAGGCGTTGGACGGGGCGCCATCCTGCCGCCGGGCGCGCGTCAGCAACACATCCGGCTGTGCCGCCATCGTCGCGAAATCATGCGCCGACAGGCCGATGCGCCGTTCAGGCGCCGACAGCGTCAGCGCCTCGCGCATGCCGCGCGTCAGCCATGGATCGTCCGATGGATTCTGCGGCCAGACGCCTTCGTTCAGGCCGCCCAGGATCATGAGATCGGCCGACTGCATGCGCGCTTCCAGCGGACCCCAGATGAAGACGCGCGGATGACGCGGGCCCTGCGGCCGCACCGCCGCGCCCCGCGCCGCAATGTCGAAGGCGATGGCGTAGTCGCCGAGCGTCATGGTGACGCCGCCGGCCCCGGCCTCGGCGATATCCTGCATCAGCGTGAAGACGGCCTCGCCATCGCCGCTGCGCCAGGCGATGCTTTTGCCATCCGCGTTTCGCGCGATGTTTTCCAGAACGGCGGCATGGGCGGCGGCGAACCGCTCCAGCCGGTGCGTGCCGGTCTTCAGCGCGGCGAGCGGCGCCAGCGCATCCTCGCCGGCGCGCAGCAGGTTGGACAGCGCCTCGCGGGCTGCATCGTCCAGCTTGCGTGCCGAAGCGCCCTTGTCATCGAGTTCGCCGAGCGCCGCGCGCATGTCGGCGAAACCGCCGGTGACGCGCGCCGGCCGCAGCACGCGCCGCTCAAACCGCCGCGCCAGGCGCAGCATCGCGCCGCGCTCCAGTCCCAGCGCCGCGCGCGGATGCTTCATCAGCGCGAGAAGATCGACCGGAGCGCCGCCGGTCATCGCGGCGGCGAGTGCGAGGCCTGCCAGCGCCCCGGCCTCCGTCTTCACCAGCGGCAGCCCGGCGCTGTCGTCGGCGGCGATATCCCAGCGGCGCAGCTCCGCCGCCACGCGGCGCGCCAGCATCCGGTCCGGCGTCACCAGCGCGACGGTCTTCTCCGGATCTTCAAGCGTGCGCCGCATGGCGAGCGCGACGGCCAGCGCTTCCTCACGTTCGTTCGCCGCCTCGATGAGCGACACACCGCTGACGCCGGCGCTCAAAATCTTCGCATTGTCGCGCGCGGCGCTGGCCCAGAGATCGGCTGTGTCAGGCGGACGCATCGCTTCGGTCAGGAAAGCCTGTCGCGCGGTGGGTGCATCGGCGCTGCCCGGCCATGGCCCCACCGCCATGCGATCGATGCCCAGCCGGTCGAGCAGCTCCTTCAGGGCGAACTGCGGATGGCTGGGTGGCAGGCTGGACCAGCTCAGCGCGTCGAGCACGGTGTCCAGCCCATCCAGCACCACCGCGCCGTTGGGCAGGCCCGCGATCACCTTCATCAGATCCGCCGTCGCGCGGATCGATCCGGACGAGCCGGCGACGATGAAGGGCGCTTCCGGCCGGCGATCCTGCAGGCGCTGTGCGTAGGCGCGGATCAGGCGGCTGCGCCTGTCCGCCGGATCAAGCTGCCCCCGTGTTTCCAGCAGTGCCGGCCAGGCGGTCGTGACGAGCGCGAGGAACGCGACTGTCTTCTCCCAGTGCTGCGCCAGATCGACCGGTGCGAGCGCAGCGATGCCGGAAAGATCGGCATCTTCGTTGGCTGCCTCGTCGATCAGCCGCGCCAGCGAGCGCGCCAGCGCCAGCGACACGCCGAATCCGCCGGACGACCCCGCCTCGTGCCGGAACTGGGCGACACGCTCGGCCAGGATCATCTCGCGTTCCAGGCGCGGCACGTCCGGCGGCAACCCGCCGAGATCGGCCGCCGGATCGATCAGCGCCTCGTCCTCGTCGACATCGCCCAGCGTGACGATGCGCGGCAGCACTACGGCATCGCGGTTCATCGCTTTGGTCAGCGCTTCGGCGAGCGCGCGCGCGGCGCGGCGGGTGGGCAGGAAGATGGTCGCATCGGCGAGGGCCAGCGGGTCGCCGTCCCGTGCGAACCGGGCAACCAGGCCTTCGGCAAGATCGGTGAGGAACGCGCGGCCCGGCGCGATGGTATAGACGCCGTGCGGCGCTCCGCTCATGCGGCGCGGCCTTTGGCCCAAAGGCCTTCTTCCGAAAGCCAGGCCTCCGCCTCGGCCACCGCGTCGGGAGTGTTGATCTCCAGCCAGTCGCCGTCGAGCCGCTGGCCGAACAGGCGGCCTTTCGCAATGGCGCGGTCCCACACGACATTGGTCGAGAATTTCGCAGCCGGCGGATCGGCGAACAGGCGCGGGTGGCAGATCTGCACCGTCGTCCACACGAACGGCGCGACGGTGCGCGGGCTGCGGCGGCCAAGCCGCCCGGCCGCATCCATTACGAAATCGCCAGCGCCGTGATAGCCGACCGAGCGCACGGTCAGCGCCAGCAGCATCAGCGCATCCATGCGCGTCTCGTCCCACGAACGCGCGAGACGCTGCAGCGCATCGCCGCGCGCATCCACGAACAGCGCGTCGGTGTTGACCGAAAAGAACGGCTCGCCGCGGAAATGATCCAGTGCCGCCACCGTGCCGCCGCCGGTATCCAGCAATTGCGCGCGCTCGTCCGAGATGACGATCTCCAGATCGCTGCGCGTCTTCAGATGCGCCGCCACCATGTCGCCGAGATAGTGGACATTGACCACCGCGAAGGTGACCCCGGCCGCGACGAGACGGTCGAGCATGTGATCGATCAGCGGTTTGCCCGCCACCTCGATCAGCGGCTTCGGCCTCGTATTGCTCAGCGGGCGCATGCGGGTGCCGAGGCCCGCAGCCAGCACCATCGCGCGTTTCGGGGCGGTCACGTCCGGGCCTCCGCAGGCACATAGGCATCGAACCACGCTTTCACGGCGGCGAGCGCCGGATCGGCGAAGCAGCGGTCGAGATAGGTCCACAGGCGCGGCATGAATGCGGCATAGCGCGGCTTGCCATCTCGCGTCACCAGACGGGCGAAGATGCCCAGAATGCGGACGATGTTGAGCGCCCCCAGCGCGTGATAGTCGGCGCGAAACGCCGTGCGGTCTGCACCGGACGCGGCGAGATAGCGCTCAAGGCAGCGTGCTTCCATCTCTGCCGAAACGGTGCGCCGCGCGTCATGCAGCAGCATGGAAAGATCCCAGGCCTTGTGCGCCTTCACCGCGTCCTGGAAGTCGAGCATGCCGACGCGGGCCGCACCGCTGCGGTCGGGCAGCCAGATCAGATTCTCGGCGTGATAGTCGCGATGACAGAAAACGGTGGCGTTCGCCGCGCCGCGCGCCCGGATCGGCGCCCATGCCGTCTCCCAGGCGGCGCGCGCCGCATCGTCAAAGGTGAGATTGCGGAAGCGCGGCATCCATTCGGTGAATATGTCCTGCGCCGTCTTCAGCGCGAGGTCGTCATAGGAGAGCAGCGGCCAATCGCCCGGCAACACATCCGGCGGCGTTTCGGCATGCAGCACCAGCAGCGCATCGATGGCGGCGTCGTAGAGCGGCGCTTCATCCGTGCCGGTCTCGATCAGGCGGGCATACAGCGCATCGCCGAGATCTTCGATGACCGCGAGACCCTGTCCGGCCTCCGCGTAGTAGATCTCCGGAGCGGAAAGGCCGCGCGAGGTCAGATAGCGGGCGCAGGCGGTGAAGGCATCCACCCGCCCCGCCGCGAGACGCGCCAGCGCGTTATAGCCGAGCGCCGCGCGTTCCTTCGCGTCCGCTTGCGGAGGGCAGGGCGCGGTCTCCACCGAACGCGGCTGGTTCATCAGCATGGCGTGACGTCCATCCAGCGTCAGCCGCTCATAGGAGCGCGTCGAGGCGTCGCCCGGCAGAGCGTCGCGCGCCGCCGCGCCCCAACCGGCGCGGGTGAGGAAGGCGGTGATTTCGTCTTCGCGGCTCATGCGGCGTCTTTCGCGATGCCGGGGATCAGCGCTGGCCAGCGTCCGCCGCCCGACAGCATCGCACGGCGCGGCTCGCTGGACAGCGCCACGCTCAAAGCATCGGCGGGGAGATAGCCGTCCGCCTGTTCGGGCCATTCGATCAGCGCCGCGCCCTGGTTGAGGGCATCGTCCAGACCCAGCTCCTCGATCTCTTCGGGCCGCTTCAGGCGATAGAGGTCGAGATGGGCGATGGGCAGTGCAAGGTCGTAGCTTTGCAGCAATGTGAAGGTCGGCGAAGGCGTCTCGCCGGTATGGCCAAGCGCCAGCAGAATCGCGCGGGCAAGGGTCGTTTTTCCCGCGCCGAGGTCGCCCTGCAGCAGCACGGCGTCCCCCGCCGTCAGGCGCCGCGCTATGGCGGCGCCGAGGCGGTCGACGGCGTCGAGATCGGGCAACCCGATCACTGTTTCTCCGCCCTGAATCGCTGCCTGCATGCCCCCTTTTGCCCCAGGCGGCGGCGCTGCGGCAACGTCCGGTTTCACGCCCTGATGCGTTGATAATCCGCGCCGCTTCCGGCAGGGTCCGCCGCCTGAAATTCAGGGGGAGCCGCTCATGGCGGGAACGGTGATCATCGGCGCGGGACAGGCCGCTTCGCAGCTTGTCGCGAGCCTCAGGTCCGAAGGCTATGCCGCCCCCATCACCGTGGTCGGCGACGAGGCCTATCCGCCCTATCAACGCCCGCCGCTGTCGAAGAAGTTCCTGTCGGGCGAACTGGAGGAGGACCGGCTGTTCATCCGTCCGCCGGAATTCTACGCCCAGGCGAACGCGGCCCTCATCCTCAACACCCGCGCCATGGCGGTCGATCTGGATGCGAAAACCGTCACGCTGTCGGACGGCGCGAGCCTCCCCTACGAAACGCTGGCCTTCACCACCGGCAGCCGGGTGCGCAAGCTCACCGTGCCCGGTGCCGATGTGCCGGGCATCTTCTATCTGCGCGGCATCGCCGACGTGAAGGCGATCCAGCCGCACTTCGTCGCGGGCAAGCGGCTGGTCGTCGTCGGCGGCGGCTATATCGGGCTGGAAACGGCGGCGGTCGCGGCCAGGCGCGGCCTGAAGGTGACGGTGGTCGAGGCGCTGGAACGCTGCCTCCAGCGCGTCACGTCACAGCAGATCTCGGGCTTCTTCGAAGGCGTTCACCGCGCCGAGGGCGTGGAAATCCTCACCCGCACCGGCGTCCATGGCTTCGCCGCCGGGCCGGATGGCGGCGTGACGGTCCACACGGCGGGCGGCGACATCGCCGCCGATCTGGTGATCGCCGGCATCGGCATCCTGCCCGAGCAGGAGGTGGCCCAGGCTGCCGGTATCGTCTGCGAGAACGGCATCGTGGTCGACGAACACGCCCGCACCTCCGACCCCGACGTCTATGCGATCGGCGACTGCGCCAATCATCCCAACCCGCTGCTCGGGCGGCGTCTGCGGCTCGAATCGGTCCAGAACGCCATCGATCAGGCCAAGGCCGCCGCGCTCGCCATCACCGGCAAGCCCAGGGCCTATGCCGAGGTGCCCTGGTTCTGGTCGGACCAGTACGATCTGAAGCTCCAGATCGCCGGCCTCTCGGCCCCGGGCGATGAGGTGGTCCTGCGCGGCGACCCGGCGAGCCGGAAATTTGCGGCTTTCTACCTCCGCGACGGCCATGTCGTGGCGGTCGATGCCGTCAACGCGGCGCCCGAATACATGATCGGCCGCATGATGATCGCCCAGAAACGCGCCGCCGACCCGGCCAAACTGGCCGATCTTTCCGTGCCGATGAAGAGCTTCATGCCCTGACGTCAGACCAGGACGTTCGTGCTGATATCGCTTTTGCGGCGGAACGGCCCGCGATGGGCCCGCGCCGCGTCGCGCCGCCGTTCCGGGCCGGTATAGTGCAACGTCTCGATGAAGGCGCGGCGGTCGGTCAGCGCCGCCGAGACCTTCCGCTCCAGCCCCTGCAGGTTGAACGGTTTCAACAGGATCTCGTTGACCCCGGCATCGCGGGCCTCGCGGATGCGCCCGGCCGTCGCCATCTCCATCGTCAGCAGCACCGGCGTGCGCCGCCGCCCATCGCGGAAGCCGTAACGCATCTGGCGCGTCAGTTCGATGCCGTCGAGATCGGACAACCGCACATCGGCGATGACCAGCGCGAAGGGCCGCTCCTGCAACTTCAGCAGCGCGTCCTCGGCCGTCATTGTGCCGGTCAGGCCGCGCGCGCCGATATCGGATAAAAACTCGCGCATGAGCCGCAACATGGACGTCTGCGGCTCCACGACGAGGATGCCCTGACTTTCCAGAACGGCGTTGCGGCTGAGGACTGGAAAGGAGCTGAACCAGGATTCGGACATCGACTTCAACGGGGGTTGAGAGCGTCTTGCGCGAGGGAGGAAGGGAACCTCCATGCCGCCGATGCTAAGACCCTGCGCGGGACAGGGAAATTCTACTCTCGGATCGCCCGGCCCATACCTTGGTATAGGCGCGGCGCGCTGTCGGCAGGGCTAGTGTGATGGCGCAAGGTTGCAGACGTTGGCGGCGGCTGCGTCCAGATGGAAAGGCTTCCGATTGGTTGCATCGCGCCGTGTTCCTGATTCCGGCGCCTATGATGGGCCGCTCGCTTCGGGGCCGAACCTTGGCAGTGGCCCGCGCCTCCCCGATCTGCTGACGGCCCCGATGGTCGGCGCGATCATCCTTGTCGCCACGCTCTACAATCTCTTCGTCTCGGTGCGTCAGGTCGATCCCGGCCCGTTCGAGATCTCGCTCAACGTCGCGCTGATGATCGCGACGGCGTCCAGCATGTTGCTGCCGCGCTCGCGCGCCGCCTGGTGGGCGGCGCAGGTGATGTCATTGCTCTTCATCGCCGGCACGGTGCTTATCAACTATGCCATCGGCGGCGCGCCGGAACGCACGCTGCTGTGGATGCCGTGGCTGGCGGTCGTCTATCTCCAAAACGCAGGCTGGCTCGCTCCGCGCACCTCGCTCGTCGTGTCAGGCTGTTTCTTCGTCGCTTCGCTCGGACTTTTCGCCTTCTTTGCGATCGTCGATTACATCTCGCCCGGCATGCCGGTGTTCGATGCGCTGGTGATCATGGCGCTGTTCCACCTCACGCTGATTCTCATGCTGTTCAACGTGGCGCGCCGGAACGCTTTCGAGATCGCCTGGCGCGCCCGCGCCGAAACAGCGCGGGAAATCGCCAGAACGCAGGCGCGCATCGAGGCCGAGCTTTCGGCCACGCGACTGGCGCTCGCCGAGGAGTGCGGTTCGCTGTCGGTCGCGATGCTCGCCGAATCCGTCGCGCATGAGATCCGCCAACCGCTGACCTCCATCGCCACCGGCGCGACGGCGGCATTGAACTGGCTGCGCCACGAACCGCCCGACGCGGGGGAAGCAGCCGCCTGCGCAGAGCGCATTCTCAGCGATGCGCGCCGCGCCGGCGAGATCGTCACCGCGACGCGCGACCTCATCCGGCGCGAAGTACGGCCGCGCGAGGCCGTCGATACCGGCGCCATGATCGCCGAGGTCGCCTCGATCCTGCACGACGAGGCCGACATGGCGCGCGTTGCGCTTTCGGTGCAAGCGGGCGCGGCCCCGCTGACGGTCGATGCCGATCCGGCGCAGCTGCGCCAGCTATTGGTGAACCTCGCGAAGAATGCGATCGAGGCCAGCATCGGCTGCGATACCCGCGTCGTCACGCTGTCTTCCCAGGCCTATCGGGGCGAAATTGTCCTGGCGGTCGAGGATCGCGGCATCGGCTTCGGCGAGGAGGGCCATTCGCGCGCCTTCGAAGCCTTCTTCTCCACCAAGCCGGGCGGCATGGGCCTTGGCCTTGTGATCGCGCGATCGATCGCCGAGGCGCATGGAGGCCGCATCGCCGCCATGGCCTTGATTCAGGGCGCGCGCGTGACCGTTACGCTTCCCGCAGCAGCGGCCTGATCGCGGCCGCCATGGCGGCTGGTTGCGGCGCGCGGATGCCGAGCCGTCCGGCCATGCGGACGAGGTCGGCGACCGACATCGCGCCCATTTTCCGCATCGCGCGCCCGCGATGCATCTTCACCGTGACTTTGCTGAGGCTCAGTGCGCCTGCGATCTGCTTGTTCAGGCGTCCCGCGACGACCGCCGTCATCACCTGCCGCTCACGGTCGGTCAGCCGCGCATAGGCCGCGCGCAGCGCCTCCAGCTCGCGCGCTTCGTCGCGACGGACGCGCTCGCGGTCCAGTGCGGTCGCGATCGCATCCAGCAGATCCTGCTCACGAAAGGGCTTGGTCAGGAACTCGACCGCGCCGGCCTTCATGGCGGAAACGGCGGCCGGCACATCGGCATGGCCCGACAGGAAAACGATAGGCACCTCATCGCCGCTTTCCTTGAGGCGGCGCTGGAAATCCAGCCCGCTCATGCCGGGCATCCGCATGTCGAGCACCAGGCAGTGCGGAGCGGTGGCGTGGTGCGCCGCGAGATAATCGATCGGCGAAACGAAGGCCGCCGTCTGCAGTCCAATCGATCTCAGCAGGCTGTCTACCGATGTCCGGACAGATTCGTCGTCATCAATGATGCAAACCAGAGAACCGGACATAGACGCTCGTGACGCAACTTCGTCGGCAAATCGTGCTGTGCATCGCAGCGATGGAGCAAGCTTCTCCGGTGTGATTGGTCGACTTTGCGTGAGCTTGGCGAGCAAGCGTGTTTTCCAAGTCACTTGCAATTTACGTCTGCGGAAAGGTCAAGCCATTGTCTTTTCTTGTTTTTTTAGACGCTCCGGTCCATTTTTGTTTCGTCCGGCGGCGCCGGTACCCATCGCCGCCGCAGCAAGTCACGACATTGCGGCGCAGCATTTTCTTCAGCCGCACCGTCTGTTCTGGGGTGACGGGAGGCGCCGGAATCTCCATGCTCGACGGTGGGGCGGCGGCCTTGCCAATTGGGCAGGCCCATGATTTCTACCGCCCACACAGGCAAAAAATGCGGACCTCAAGTCCGCAAAACTGAGGGGATCGCCGAGGAATGGCCAAGGTCAAATTCATCGAGCACAACGGCAAGGAACATGACATCGAGGCCGCGAACGGCCTGACGGTTATGGAAGCTGCGGTGAAGAACCTGGTGCCGGGCATCGACGCCGATTGCGGCGGGGCCTGCGCCTGCGCGACCTGCCACGTCTATGTCGACCCCGCTTTCGCCGACAAGATCGCCGAGAAGTCCGACATGGAACAGACCATGCTGGATTTCGCCAACGAGGTGACCGAGCAGTCGCGCCTCTCGTGCCAGATCAAGCTGTCGGACGATCTCGATGGCCTGATCGTCCGCCTGCCGGCCTCGCAGCACTAAGACCTCAGAACGGCGTCTCGATGCCTTCGAAGCCCGGCAGCGCCGGGCTTTCGCCCGAACGCGGCAGGTGACACGTCACCTCGGTGCCCTCGCCCTTCTTGGAGCGCAGCGAGACCCAGCCGCCATGCAGCTCGACGATCGAGCGCACCAGTGCGAGGCCAAGGCCCGTGCCGCGCGGCGCATCGCCCACCTTCTGGCTCTCGAAGCGCTCGAAGGCGAGCGCCTGCTGTTCCGGCTCGAAGCCGGGGCCGGTATCGCGCACCCAGAAGCGCAGCCCTGCGCCTTCCGCTGCCGCACCGAACTCGATGGTGCCGCCTGAGGGCGTATAGCTGATCGCGTTGGTCAGCAGGTTGAACATCACCTGCTTCAGCCGCGCCGGATCGGCGCTCAGGGGTCCAAGGCCCTCCGGCGCCTCCATGATCAGCTCCAGCCCTTCCTTGTTGCAGCGTTCCTGCACCATGGATTTCAGCGTCGTCAGGAACTCGATCGGCTCGACGGGCTTGAGATCCAGCTTCAGTTCGCCCGCATCCAGCGCGGCGAGGTCGACCATGTTGTCGATCTGCGTCTTCAACTCGGCGGAGGCGGCCAGCACGTTGCCCAGATAGTAGTTCTGCCGCTCGCTCACCTCGCCCGCGATGCCGGCCTTCAGCGCTTCCGCAAAACCCATGATCGAGGTCAGCGGCACGATCAGCTGATAGGAGACATGGCCGATGAAGTCGGTCTTCAGGCGCGCCGCGGTGGTCAGCGCCTCGTTGCGCTCCAGCAGGCTCTGCTCGGCCCGCAGCGAGTCCGTCATGTCGACGAAGCTCATCAGCGTCGCGCCGTCGGGCATCGGCACGGCGGCGAAGTGCAGCGTCACGTCATCGCTGCGCTGCATCTCGCCGCTGACCTCGATGCGCTCGGCCGCGCCCGTCACCTGTCCGCGCACGCGGTCCCAGTCGCTGCTGTCGCCGCCGAGCGCCGCGCAGAGAAGCGCGACCTTCTCGAAATGCGGCTCGCCCGACAGCTGCTCAGGCTCCAGCCCCCAGAGATCGGCGAAGGCGAGGTTCCACAGCTTCAGGCGGCCATCGGTGCCGAAGAAAGCGACGCCTTCATGCAGATGGTCGAGCGTCGAGCGCTGCACGTTGAAGAGGTCGTTGTAACGCCGCTCCATGCTCAGCTGCTCGGTCATGTCCTCATAGATGTAGAGGAGGCCGCCGAACGGGTGCGGCTGTCCGGCGATCCGCAGCGTCGCGCCGTCCGGCAGGTGCCACACCTCCTCCTGCGCGGCCGTCATCGAGGCGTAAAGTTCGGCCCGGGCGCGCTTGAAGGCGGCGAAGCTCTTTTCTTCCGGCAGGCGGCGCCCTTCGCGCAGCTTCTCCAGAATCTCGCCCTCGGTCGGCTTCTGCTTCAGCCAGGCCGGGTCCAGCCGCCACAGATCGACATAGGCGCGGTTGTAGAAGCTGATCTTCTGGTCCGGACCGAACACGGCGACGGCGGTTTTCAGCCGGTCCAGCGTGTCGTCATAGGCGTTGATCGTGCGCTGCAGGCGGTCGCGCGCTTCGGCGGCGGCGCTTTCATCGGTGATGGTGATGGCGACGGTATCCCCGGCCGGCGCGGCGGTGACCTCAACCGCCTTGCGCTGCCCGTCGATGACGGCGAAACGCCGCTCGGTCACGGGCGCTCCGGCCGAAAGCGCGGCTTCGGCCAGATTCGGCTCGTCGGAAAAGAGCTTCGCCTGCGCCGCCACGGCCGCCGCCGGGGTCGCCGCGCCCGCCGCCTCGGCATAGGCGGGGTTCGCATAGATCAGCTTGCCGCCGCGGCCGCGCGCCGCCAGCGGCGTCGGCACGGCGTCGAACATCGCGGCCAGCGCGCCGTCGCCGCCCAAACCCGGTTCCGGCGGCGGCGGCGACAGCAGCGGGTCGCCGGCATAGCTGCCTTCCAGAAAGATCGCGCTCTCGCGCCCCGCCGCGCGGCCGCGGGCGCGCAGCGGGCCTTGTTCGGGGTCGCGCGCGCTCATCGTGAAGGGTTCGCCAGAATGGCGCAGCTTCTTGATCGCTTCGGCGAGCGCCAGCCCGTCCGGCCCGCGCAGCACACGCTCCAGCCGCCCCTGGTCGGGGCCGAAGATGCGCGGGCGCGCCGCGCCGGGCGGATAGAGATAAAGCGGCGTGTCGCTGGCGAGCAGAAGCGCGCTCCGTTCGGCGGCCAGCTGGCGCGCCTTGGAGACCTCGGCTCGCAGCGCCGTTTCGCGCATCCGGCCGCGCTGGATCGCGCCGATGGCGAACAGCACGCCGCAAACCGCCAGCGCTACCAGCCCGGCAATGGCGAGCGGCATGACGAAAGCGGCAGCGCCGCTATCCGGGGCATCCTGGGCCTGCGCCTCGGCCGCCGAGGCAAGCGCCAGCGCCAGGCCGAAGCCTGCCTGCCGCGCCACAAGCGTGTTGAAATGCCGGACCATCAGGCCGCGTTACCCTCGTCGACCCACGCGTTTTGTCTGAAAGGCGAAGCGCGAATCGTCCCCCGCTCACGATAGGCGCGCAAGACTCATGGTTAAAGAGTCCACAGGAACGGATTCGCGCCGCTATTGAGTCCAAACCGAAAACAAAAACGCCGGCGTCACCGCCGGCGTTCTCGTCTGTCGCGTATGGGCGAAATCAGTAGCGGTAGTGGTCGGCCTTGTAGGGACCGGCGACGGTGACGCCGATATACGACGCCTGCGATTCCGACAGCTTGGTCAGCTTCACGCCGATCTTCTCCAGATGCAGGCGGGCCACCTTCTCGTCGAGGTGCTTGGGCAGCGTGTAGACTTGGCGCTCGTATTTCGACGTGTTCGTCCAAAGCTCGATCTGCGCGATCGTCTGGTTGGTGAACGAGGCCGACATCACGAACGAGGGGTGCCCCATCGCATTGCCCAGATTCACCAGGCGACCTTCCGACAGAAGGATGATGCGGCGGCCGGACGCCAGCTCGATCTCGTCGACCTGCGGCTTGATGTTGTTCCACTTGTAGTTCTTCAGGCCCGCGACATCGATCTCGTTGTCGAAGTGGCCGATATTGCAGACGATCGCCCGGTCCTTCATGCCGCGCATGTGGTCGACCGTGATGATGTCCTTGTTGCCGGTCGCGGTGACGAAGATGTCGGCGCGGGGCAGGGCGTCCTCGATGGTGACGACCTCATAGCCTTCCATCGCCGCCTGCAGCGCGCAGATCGGATCGACTTCCGAAACCATCACGCGGCAACCGGCCTGGCGCAGCGATGCGGCCGAACCCTTGCCCACGTCGCCGAAGCCCGCGACGAACGCCGTCTTGCCCGACATCATCACGTCGGTGCCGCGGCGGATCGCGTCGACGAGGCTTTCACGGCAGCCATAGAGATTGTCGAATTTCGACTTGGTGACGCTGTCGTTCACATTGATCGCCGGGAACAGCAGCTTGCCCTGCGCCGCCAGCTGATACAGGCGGTTGACGCCCGTGGTCGTCTCTTCCGACACGCCCTTGATCGAGGCGGCGAGTTCGGCGAACCAGCCTTTCGGCTTCTCGGCTAGCTTCTTCTTCAGCAGCGCGAAGAAGATTTCCTCTTCTTCCGAGTGCGGCGTGTCGAGGAACGCCGTGTCGCCCTGCTCGGCGCGCAGGCCCAGATGGACGAACATCGTCGCGTCGCCGCCGTCATCGAGGATCATGTTGGGCATGCCGCCGCCGTGCCAGTCGAACAGGCGCGCGGTGAAATCCCAGTACTCGGTCAGGTTCTCGCCCTTGAAGGCGAAAACCGGCGTGCCGCCCGCGGCGATGGCGGCGGCGGCGTGGTCCTGCGTCGAATAGATGTTGCACGACACCCAGCGCACATCCGCGCCGAGAGCCTTCAGCGTCTCGATGAGAACGGCGGTCTGGATCGTCATGTGCAGCGAGCCGGCGATGCGCGCGCCTTTCAGCGGCTGCTTCGAGCCGAACTCCTCGCGGGTCGCCATCAGGCCCGGCATTTCGGCCTCGGCGAGGTCGATTTCCTTGCGGCCGAAAGCGGCCAGGTTGATATCGGCGACGTGGTAATCGTGGGCGGACATAGGGCCTCGAACGAATAAGGGACGGTTAGAGGCAGCCGAATCCATGGCGCCCCACCGCAATGCGGCAGCCTCTATCAGCCCGGAATCGAGCGCGCAAGCCTTATATAAAGATATCTTTATGTAAGAGGCGCCTACGGCCCCTCCACCTCGATACCCGCATCGCGCAGCATCGCGATCACGCTGTCGTCCCCCGCCAGGTGTCCCGCGCCGACGACGATAAGGTAGGAGTTGTTGTCCTTCAGGAAGAACTCGCGGATCACCTTCACCCAGCGCGCATTGCGGTCGGCGAGCAGGGTCTTCTGGGCCAGGGGCGCGCCTTCCATGCCCCGGTTCATCAGCTCGTCGATCTCCTCGACATCCCCCTTGGCCCAGGCGGCGATCAGGTCGCGCAATTCGTTCGGGCGCTCCAGCACTTCGTGCGCGCCCAGCACCAGAAACGCGATCTGCTCGTCCATCGGCAGGTCGATGAAGACGTCGAGCTGTTCGCGCGTCTTCTCGAAATAGCCGATCGCCTTGCCGTCGGCGCGGCCTTCGCTCTCCAGCGCCTTGTCGACGCCCTGATCGGAATTGAAGCCCTTGGCGACTGCGTTCGAAACTGAAAGCTGCAGCGCCGCGAACCACGGCTTGTACGGCTCCATCGCGGCGTAGCTGATCCCGGCCGCCTCGGCCGCTTTGGCGACGACCGCCGCCTGCTCCGGCCCCAGCAATTCGCTCAAGGTCACGCCCGTCACGTTGGCCGACTCTTTGGCGATATAGGCCTGCATCTCGCTGGTGCCCATCACCGACAGGTCGGTCTCCAGCACGATCACGTCAGCCGTCTTGTAGGCGGCTTCCAGCGCAGCGGTGCGCCATTTGTCGTTGTCGCTGAGGATATGGATGCTGCCGAACAGCGTGATGGTGGCGCCGTTCTCTTTCTGGATGGTCCAGATCGCCGGTTCCGGCTTTTTGGGTGCGGGCGCCGGCGCCGCGTGGCTCGCCAGCGTCAGCGCGGCGAGAAAGACTGCGGCGCAGGCGAGGAACCGCATCGTCAGTCCCATTTCAGGTGGCGCACCGAGCGGCCGTCATCGCGGATTTCCTTCAGCGCCGCGATGCCGATGCGGATATGCGGTTCGACATACTGGCCCGACACGCGCTTGTCGCTTTCGGTCGTCTTCACGCCCTGCGGGATCATCGGCTGGTCGGAAACGAGCAGCAGCGCGCCGGTCGGAATGCGGTTCGCGAATCCGACCGAGAACAGCGTCGCAGTCTCCATGTCGATCGCCATCGCGCGAATCTTGCGCAGATACTCCTTGAAGGGCAGATCGTGTTCCCACACCCGGCGATTGGTCGTGTAGCAGGTGCCGGTCCAGTAATCGTGGCCGAGGTCGCGGATGGTGGATGAGACCGCGCGCTGCAATGTGAAGGCGGGCAGCGCCGGCACTTCGGGCGGGAAATAGTCGTTCGACGTACCCTCGCCGCGGATCGCCGCGATGGGCAGCACGAAATCGCCCAGCTGGTTCTTCTTCTTCAGGCCGCCGCATTTGCCCAGGAACAGCACCGCCTTCGGCATGATCGCGGTGAGCAGATCCATGATGGTCGCCGCCATCGGGCTGCCCATCGAGAAATTGATCATGGTGATGCCGTCGGCGGTCGCCGAATGCATCGCCCGGTCCAGGCCGCGCACCTCCACGCCGTGCCATTCGGCGAAGCGCTGGACGTAATTGTCGAAATTGGTGAGCAGGATGTACTGGCCGAACTCTTCCAGTTCGAGGCCGGTGTAGCGCGGAAGCCAGTTCCGCACGATGTCGTCTTTGTTCTCCATGGCGGCGGATAGTCTAGGGAACCGCCGCACGCAAGTCAGCCCTCCGGCCCGGCCCTGCGATAGCCAAGGCTTTCCAGGCCCCTCAGCAACCCGTCGGCCCCGCCCAGATGCGCGAACCCGACCGCGATGGCGCAATCGATGGCCGCCGCATCGCAGCGCTCGGCGATCAGCGCCAGCCATTGCCGTTCGCGCGCCTGAAACAGCCGGGCGGCATATCCGCGCGAAATCTTCTGGCTTTCCGCGACCTCCATGCGCCGCGCAGCCTCGGCATCGCCGCGTGTCCAGTTGTCATGGGCGGCGCGGAACCGGTCGGCAAACCGCGCCCAGTCCGCCCCGCTGACGATCGCATGGGCGCGGTTGCGGATGCAGGTCAGCGCCTCTGCCTCGGGCATCGGGGCATAGGCGCGGGCGCGCGTGGCGAAGGTCTCCAGCTGCCTGTGCGGCAGGCCCTGACTGAGGCGGAAACGCTCCAGCCGGGCGTCGGGCGAAGCCGGACCGCTGTCGATCGGGCCGATCGGCCTCACCGCCGCAAGCCGCTTCTCCTGCGCCTCCGGGGTCATGCGAAGCATCGCCTCCCGGGATTCCCCGCGCTGCAGGTCGATGCACAGCGCCCACGCCTGCTGCGAGCCGATGGTCGCCGAGCGCAGGCCGGTCAGCTCGATGGCGGCGTCCAGTTCGGCGCGTTCGGGCGTGCCCGGCGGCGCGGCGAGGTCGCGGCTGTCGAGACCGTCCGTGCGGGTTAGAATGCCGGCCAGCCCTTCCATCTCGCTCACACGCGGATTGTACTGCGCGACATCCGTGGTGCCGACTTCGGTCAGCACCAGGTCGGCGTCGGTGAACGCGCGCTTCGCTGCGGGAGACAGCCAGCGCGATCCACCCGGCACGCCATGCATGGTGCCAAACAGCGCGATGGTGTGGCCGTTCTTCTCGAACAGCCAGATATGCGGCGCGCCCGCGCCGCTCGCCGCGCTGACATCGCTCAGGTCATACGGCGCGGGGCGCTCTGCGATCTCCGGCGCGTCGTCGGCGATGATGCCGCGCGGCGGCGATTGGGGAACGCCGGCGCAGGCGGCCGTCGACGCCGCCAGCAGCAACGCGGCGGCGATGCGCGGCGTCATTCCTCGTCGAACTTGGCGCAGATCATCGCGTTGATGGCCTCCAGCGCCTCGCGCGCATCCGGCCCCTCGGCTTCCACCAGAATGGTCGATCCCGGCGCCGCGCCCAGCGTCAGCAGGCTCATGATCGAAGTGCCATGCACGGTGTCGTCGCCGCGCGTCACCTTGATGACGCTCTCGAACGTCGAGGCCAGCTTCACGAATTTGGCGGAGGCTCTGGCGTGGAGGCCGCGCTGATTGACGATCAGCATCTCCTGCGCGAGCTTCGGCATGCGGTCAGACGCTGCCTGCGAGCTCTTGGCTCGCCACGATGATGTATTTGCGGCCGGCGTCCTGCGCCTTCACCACCGCGTCGGCCAGCTTCTGCGACACGCGGCACGAGGCCAGCTTGATCAGCATGGGCAGGTTCACGCCGGCGATCACCTCGCCCTTCACCTTGTCCATCACCGAGATCGCGAGATTGGAGGGCGTGCCGCCGAACATGTCGGTCAACAGGATGACGCCGTCGCCGAGATTCACGGATTTGGCGGCCTCAAGGATTTCCTTGCGGCGGCTGTCCATGTCGTCATCGGGGCCGATGCACACGGATTTCACGTGGGTCTGCGGACCCACGACGTGCTCCATCGCCGAAACGAGTTCCAGGGCCAGCTTGCCGTGGGTAACCAGAACGAGGCCGATCATCGATACTCTACGCGGCGGCGAGCCAGAGGCCCTACAAGGGTGGGGGTTCTAGCAGGAACCATGCGCCGCCCCAAGACCCCGGTGACAGCATGGTCAACTGGCGTTGCGGATTTACCCTTCGACCTTCCCCAGCAGGGCCAGCGTCACCTTGGCGTTGGCCGAAGGCTCGAAGGGATTGAGGGCATAAAGCGGGATGCGCAGCGCCCCGCCGCGCGCCCGGAAGGTCTGCGGCGGCTGATACCAGCGCTTTTCGGGGGCGCGCTCGATCGCCGTCCCGGCCGTCAGGTCGAAGACGGCGGCGATGCGGACGCCCGGAGAAAAGGGCAGGCGGATCAGGCCGATGCCACGCGCTTCGATCAGCCCGGCGATATTGTCCGGCGCCGCCCCCCACAGGCCCCCATGGGCGAAGCTGACATCGACCTGGTCGTCGGCGACCAGCAGCGCGCCGTCATGGATGAGGCGCAGCGCCAGGTCGCTCTTGCCGCTGCCCGGCGGCCCCAGAAACAGGGCGCCGTGCTCGCTGCCATCCGCGCGGCCGATCGCCACCAGCGTGGCATGGACGCGAACGCTCGTCTCTCCGCTCATGCGCCCCTCCCGTCTCACGGCAGTTTCAGGCGGATCGTGAACACCGCCCCGGCCCGTTCGCCGGGCGTCGGGCCCGGACGGTTCGCGGCGCGGATCGTGCCGTCGTGAACATCGATGATCTGTTTGGAGATGGAAAGCCCGAGGCCTGAATTGCGCCCGAAATGCTCGTCGGGGCGCGAGGTGTAGAAGCGCTTGAAGACGTCCTCCAGATGCTCGGGCGGAATGCCAGGCCCGTCATCCTCCACCTCGATCACCGCATGCCGCGCCTCGCGCTTCAGCTTCACGCGCACCGCGCCGCCTTCGGGCGAGAACGACACCGCATTGTCGATGAGATTCCGCAGCACCTGTCCCAGCGGCCCGTCGAGGCCGGTGACGACCAGGCCGCTGCGCTGGACCGGCAGGTCGGCTTCCACCGTCACGCCGGGACCGCCCTCTTTCCGGCAGATCGCCGCGACTTCATTGGCCAGCCGCACCAGATCCACCGGCGCCGCCTTCTCGCGCGCCAGCTCCGCGTCCAGCCGCGAGGCGTCCGAGATATCGGTGACGAGACGGTTCATCCGCGTCACGTCGTCCTCGATCACCTCCAGCAGGCGCTGCTGCTGCTCGGGATTGGCGCGGCGCATCGTCTCGACGGCGCTTTTCAGCGAGGTGAGCGGATTCTTGATCTCGTGCGCCACATCGGCGGCGAACTGCTCGATCGCATCGATCCGGTCATACAGCGCGTCGGTCATGGCGCTCAGCGAGCCTGACAGATCGCCGATCTCGTCACGCCGGCCGGAGAAATCGGGGATGTCCGCGCGGCCCTTCACGCGGGTCCGCGCCGTGTCGGCGGCGTCGGCCAGCGCCCGGATCGGCCGCGCGATATTGCGCGCCATCAGGATGGATGTCCCGACCATCACCGCGATGGCGATCAGCGACAGCTGCAATATCGCGATCCGCTCCTCGCGCAGGATCAGGCCGATATCGCCGCCTTCGTTGGTGAGATGCAGCACGCCCAGCACCAGCTGATAGCGCTGCACCGGCACTGCGACCGAAAGGATCAGATCGCCCGTCGAGTTCACGCGGATGGCGCTTGTCGCCTTCGCCTGCAGGGCTTCGGCGACCTCGCCATAGAACGTGCCGTCCAGCCCCGGCAGCTCCTGATAGGGCGGATAGTCCGCGCCGGGGGCCCAGCGCGCCAGCCATTGATAGATGCCGTCCAGGCTCTCCGACCAGAACCAGGAATCGGGTTCCGGCAGGCGCATCGCCACCACCTCGTTCGAAGGCACGATGACGCGGCTGTCGATCTGCAGCTGGCCCTTGCGGTCGAACAGGCGCACGCGCGCGTTGGTCTGCGCGATCAGCCGCCGCATCAGCGGCACGGCCAGTTCGTCGTCGACGCCCATCGCCTCCGGCCCGGCCGTGGCCGTCTCGGCCAGCGCCGCCGCGATGATCGCGCCCTGCGTCTTCAGGCTCAATATGCGCTCGTCGATCATCCCGACGCGGCGCATGTTCAGCCAGAACGAGCCGGCGATCAGCACCAGCAGCGCGATCAGGTTCAGCGCGATGATGAGCCGCGTCAGCCCGCGCCGTCTCAGCCGCGGCGCCTTGTCGGCGTTACTGGCCATCGCCTTGGCTTAGGCTTCCTTGAAGCGATAGCCGACGCCGTACAGCGTCTCGATGCTGTCGAAGTCGTCGTCGACCACCTTGAACTTCTTGCGCAGACGCTTGATGTGGCTGTCGATGGTGCGGTCATCGACATAGACCTGATCGTCATAGGCTGCGTCCATCAGATGATCGCGGCTTTTCACGAAGCCGGGACGCTGGGCCAGCGCCTGCAGGATCAGGAATTCGGTGACCGTCAGCGTCACGCTCTTGCCGCCCCACAGCGTCGCGTGGCGCTGCGGGTCCATCATCAGCTTGCCGCGCGTGAAGGCGGCCTGCGCCGGATCGGCCGCCGCGCCGTCTTTCACGATTCCGGCCCGCGCCTCGGCGCGGCGCAGCACCGCGCGCACGCGCTCCAGCAGCAGACGCTGCGAGAAAGGCTTCTTGATATAGTCGTCGGCGCCGGCGTTCAGCGCCATCAGCTCGTCGATCTCCTCGTCTTTCGAGGTGAGGAAGATCACCGGCAACTCGCTCTTCTGGCGCAGGCGCCGCAGCACCTCCATGCCGTCCATGCGGGGCATCTTGATGTCCAGCACCGCGAGATCCGGCGGGGTGGAGGCGAACGCCGCCAGGGCCGCCGCGCCGTCCGTATAGGTCCGGACGTGATAGCCCTCCTGCTCCAGCGCGATGGAGACCGAGGTCAGGATATTCTTGTCGTCGTCGACGAGGGCGATGGTCGGCATGGAACTTTCAGGAAATCTGTCCGTGTGCAGTCCATAAAGTGCCTGCGGGCGGCGTCAACCGCAATGCGTCAGACACGCACCGCGCCCCGCCGCGCAACCACGCGGAAACGCCACAGCAACAGCGCCAGCCCGGTCAGAATGCCGCACAGCAGGCCATAGACCAGCCCCGGCGCCCCGAGATCCAGCCGGAAGGCGAACACCCAGGCCATCGTCACCCCGATCGCGGCATAGCCCAGCGCATAGGCGAGGATCACCACCATCATGTCGCCCGCGCCGCGCAGGGCGCCCATGGAAACCGCCATCGACCCGGAGAACACGATGAAGATCCCGGCCGCCGTCAGCGTCGCGGCGACGATATCCATCGACTGGGCCGACCCGTGCAGGAACAGATCGCCGATCTCGCGCGGAAAGATCAGGAAGGCGATCGAGGCGAACGACATCAGCCCCGCGCCCAGCGCGATCCCCGTCCATCCCGACAGCGCGATGCCGGCCTTGTCGCCGCGCCCCACCGCATTGCCCACCCGCACGCTGGTCGCCGCCGCCATGCCGTTCGCGCCCATATAGGCGAGGGTGAGGACGTTGATCGTCACCTGGTGCGCCGCCAGCGCCGCCGCGCCGATAAGGCCCGCCATCTGCGCCAGCACGGCATAGGCGCCGTTCTCGCAGGCCCCCGTTACGGCCACCGGCGCGCCGATCTTCCACAGCCGCCGCGCCACGGGGAAGAACGGCGTCCGTGCGCCGGTGACGCCATAGACCGCGCGGTCCTTCATCGTCAGCACGACGATCAGGATGGCGATGAAGATGCCCCAGCGGATCGCGCTGGTGGTCATCACCGCGCCCTCCGCGCCCATCGGCTCCACCAGGCCCCACCAGCCGACGGCGAAAATCCCGTCGGCGAAGACGTTCAGCACGTTCGCGGCCAGCATGATGATCATGCCGGCGCGCGGCCGCCCGATCCCTTCCAGCAGATATCCGGTGCAGACATACAGAAGGACGCCCGGCATGCCCCAGGCGAATTGCTGCGTCACGATCGCCGCGCCGTGCGCCAGCGCCGGGTCGTGACCGACCGCGAGAAAGATGTCCTCCGCCGCGAACCCGATCAGCGCGAAACACGATCCCAGCAGCACGGCGTGGATCAGCGCCACGCGCCACACCGCGCCGCACTGGGCATAGTCGCGTGCGCCATTGGCCTGCGCGATCAGCACCATCGAACCCTGCAGCAGCCCGACCGTCGCCAGCATGAAGACCATCACCGGCGACAGGCCGAGGCCCAGCACCGCGATCTCGCCCGATCCCGCCATGCCGGTCATCAGCGTATCGACCGTCAGCATGACGACCAGACCGGCGCGCGCCACGATCACCGGCCCGGCAAGCCGCAGCATGGCTGACGCTTCCGCGCGCGGCGTCGCGGCCGGCGCCACCTGCGCGGGCGGCATTGCCGGCGGTTCCTGGATGTCAGACATGAAAGGCAGGCGATGGGGTCACATCGCCTGCCTAGCATCGCCTCGCGCGTGAAGCGACGGTAACGCTACGTCGCCTTGAACGCCGCCAGCAGCGGCGCGCGCGCGGCGCGCAGCGCCGGGAAGAACCCGCCGACGAACCCGATGACGAGCGCCAGGATCACGCCCTGCATCACGAGCGCCGGCGTCATTTTCAGCGAGAACACGACTTGCGCGAACCCCGCGCCCAGCGTCGATGCCGAAAGTCCGTCGAACAGCAGATAGACGCCGATCGCGCCCACGATGCCGCCTATGGCCGACAGCAACAGCGCTTCGGCCATCGTGCCGATGAAGGACGGCAGCCCGCCGAACCCGATCGCCCTGAGCGTCGCGATCTCGCGCATCCGCGCATCGACGCTGGCATACATGGTGTTCAGCGCACCGGCGAGCGCGCCGAACGACATGGCGATGGCCAGCGGCCAGCCCAGATAGAGCACGAGGTCGGAAATGCCCCGCGCCTGGCTGGCGTAGAAGTCCTTTTCCGAGCGCACATCCAGCTTCAGGCGCGGATCGGCGTCGTTATAGTCCTGCAGCGCCTTCAACTGGTCCGGCGAGGTCAGCTTCACGCGCATCGTCTGCACCGTCGCGCCGCGATTGGCGACGTTCTGCAGCAGCGTGATGTCGGCCCACAATTCGCTCTCGAATACCGACCCGCCCGCATCGAACATGCCCACGACCTTCCAGTCGGTGCCCGACAGGCGCACGGTCGCGCCGACATCGAACCCTTCGAACTGTTCGTGCACGCCTTTGCCGACCACGATCTCGGCGACGCCCGGCGTGAACATGCGTCCTTCGACGATGTTCACCGCGCCGCGCACCGCCTGGGCGTTCGGCCCCACGCCGCGCAGCGGCATATTGGCCTTGATGCCGTTTGAGCGGCGCACGCCGTTCACGACGATATACAGCTCGCCAGAAACCAGCGGCTTGCCGTCGGCGCCCGTCGCGATGCCGGGTCCGTCGGCGATCAGCTGCTGCTGCTCGCGCCCCAGAACCGACGAAAGCTCGCCGCCGCCGCCCTTGCGGATGACGATGGCGACATCGTCGGAGCCGGTGCCGTCCAGCGTTGCGCGGAAACCGTTGGCGAGGCTGAGGAAGCCGAGCAGAACGCCGGTCACCAGCGCGACCGCGATCACGGTCGCGAGCGAGGGCCACACGCGCTGGCGCAGCGAGGAGATGTTCATCGCCGTCACGGCGCGGACCTGGGAGAGGAGGGCCATGGGCTATTTCCTCGCAAACGCGGTGATGATGTCGGTCCGCATGGCGCGCCAGGCCGGCAGAAAGCCGGTGACGAAGCCGAGCAGCGCCATCAGGACGAAGGCGGTGATCAGGATCGAGGGCGTCATCTTCACCGCGCCCATGAACCCGCCGGACATCGAGCCGAGCGCCATGAGCGCGACATAGGCGAGCGCGATGCCCAGCAGCCCGCCGATGAAGGCGAGGATGAAGCTTTCCGTCAGGATCATCGCGAAGATGCGCCGTGCTGTGAAGCCGATGGTCTTCAGAACCGCGATCTCGCCGGTCCGCTCGCGCACCGTCAGCATCATCGTATTGCCGGCGATCAGCAGGATGGTGATGAAGGCCGCGCCCACCACCGCCGTCACGATGAAGCCGATATCGCCCAATTGCGCCGCGAAGCTCTGCGCGAAGGCCGCTTCGGTGCGCGTCTCGGTCTCCGCGCCGGAATTGACGAACAGCTCGTCGATCTCGCGCGCGGTGGCGTCGATCTGCGAGGTATCGCGCAGCTTCACGATCATCTGCCCGATCGCATCCCGTCCGAACGAGCGCGACTCGTTGAAATAGTCGTAGTGGAAGACGACGAACTGGTCGCCGCTCTCGTCCTCGGCATTGGTGAAGATGCCCGAGACCTTGAAGTCCCAGGTATCGCTGCCGTCCTTCTGGCGGAAGATGTTGGACTTCAGCGGCACGGTATCGCCGACCTTCCAGCCATACTGGTCGGCCAGCTTCTTGCCCACCAGCATGCCGGTGCGATTCGCCAGGAAGTCCTGCTTCTCGGCCTCCGTCAGCACCATCTCGCTGTAGATCGCGACATAGGTTTCCGGATCGACCGCGAACGAAATGATGAAGTTCTTGCTCTCCTGATAGTAGCCGCCGAACCAGCTCATATGGCTCACGATCTCGGCGTTCTTCAGCGCCGCGACCCGCTGCACATAGGCGAGCGGCAGCGGCTGGGTGAAGTTCACCTTGTTGGTGGAGACGAGGCGCGTCGCAGATTGCCCCTGCGGCGGATCGGTCAGCGTCTTCTGGAACGCCGACAGCACGCCAAAGATCAGGAACGCGACGAGGATCGCGAAGATCGTCAGGAAGGTCCGCAGCTTCCTGCGGAACAGGTTTTTGAGGATCAGGCCCCAGCTCGTCATGCCTTGAGGTCCTTCTCCACGAACACGCCCTTGTCGAGGTGCAGCGTCTTCCGGGCGTAACGCGCCGCTTCGGCATCGTGCGTCACCATGACGATGGTCTTGCCGTAGTTCCGGTTCAGTTCCTGCAGCATGGTCAGCACCTCGTTCGCCGTCTCGCGGTCGAGGTCGCCGGTCGGCTCGTCGGCGAGGATCAGCTCAGGGTCCGAAACGATGGCGCGGGCGATGGCGACGCGCTGCTGCTGGCCGCCCGAAAGCTCCGAAGGCTTGTGCCGCGCGCGGTCCGACAGGCCGACGATCTCCAGCGCCGCGGCGGCGCGTTCGCGGCGCTGGCGGGCGTTCTGGTTCGTCAGCAGCAACGGCAGTTCGACATTCTGCTGCGCCGTCAGCATCGGCATCAGATTGTAGAACTGGAAGATGAAGCCGATATGCCCGGCGCGGAACGCGGCCAGCGCGCTTTCCGACAGATTGTCCACCCGCTTGCCCTGGAACAGGATCTCGCCGCTCGTCGGCCGGTCGACGCCGCCCAGCATGTTCAGCAGCGTCGTCTTGCCGGAACCTGACGGCCCCATGATCGCCAGGAACGCGCCCTTCTCGATGCCCATATCCAGGCCCTCGAAGATCGAAACCTTCTGCTTGCCGCGGCTATAGGCTTTGCCGGCGCGGGAAACCTTGACCAGTTCTTCGCTCATCGTCGTGTGTCCTTATTCGGCCGAGCCGGAATCGTTGCCGGAATCCATGAAGCTGACCTTCGCCGCCATTTCGGGAAGGATACGGGGGTCTTGCGCCAGCAAGGCGATGCGCACCTTCACGGTCGCCTTGTCGCGATTGGCGGTGGGAATGATCGCCGCGACCTTCGCGGGAATTTCCCAGTCGGGATAGGCGTCCAGCGCCGCGCGCACCGGCTGGCCGGGCTTCACGCGGCTGATGAAGCTCTCGGAGACCTCCACCTCGATCTCCAGCGATGTCATGTCCACCACCGTGCAGATGCCGGTGCGGGTCGAGCCGCCGCCGGCCGCCGATGGCGAGACGATCTCGCCGGGCTGCGCGTCTTTCGATGTCACGACGCCCGCGAACGGCGCGCGGATTTCATATTTCGCCAGCAGCGCCTCGGCCCGGCCCAGCCGCGCCTCGGCGGAACTCAGACGCGCCGCCGCAGTCGCCGCGTCGGCGCGCGCACGCGTCAGTTCCGCCTCGCTCACCACCGATCCGCGCGGCACGCCTTCCAGCCGGCGCAGCGTCGCGTCGGCGTTCGATTTGTCGGCGCGGGCCGCATCGCGGTCGGCCGCCGCGACGTCGCGGTCCAGCTTGGCGAGCGTCGGGTCCAGCCGCGCGACCACCTGGCCCGCCTCCACGACGGTGCCTTCCTCCACCAGCATGTCCTGCATCTTGCCGATGATCTCGGCCGACACCGTCGCGATCCGCCGCGCCGTCACATAACCGGATGCGCTCAGGACGGCATCGCCCGGCACGGGCTTCGGCGCGCTGGTGGCGGGGGCGGGTGTCGCCGCGCCGGGACTGGCCGTCGCGGGCGCAGACGCCGCGACAGCCGGACCCTGCGCCTCGGGCCACAGGAAAAACGCCGCGCCGCCGGCCAGCGCCGCGCCCAGCACGAGGCCGATCACGCCGCCCTTCACCGCGCCGCCGCCTTGAGACTCCGGCGCGCTGCGATCCAGCTTCAGCCGGTCGAGCAGTTCCCGCCGGTTCGCCGTCTTGTCGTCCATGGACCCCTCAGTCATGCCGCATCCATCACCCATCGCTCCGGTGTGCGGTAGGGATAAAAGTCACCCGTCCCCAGGGTTCGGCGCAATGCTGAATGCGACTCATGGTTGTGTGTCCGCCGCCTGCGCCGCCTCACGCCTTCGCAGGCAGTCCCGCGGCACGAGAATGATGCGACGGTTAAGCGACCTTCCGGTGACGAAAACGTCGCCGCGACCCGCGCCTGAAACCGCTTGCCGATCAACGCCTTAACTGCGGCGGCCTGCCGCAGCCTTCGCAGATGCAGCACGTTAAGCCCCTCATTTGAAACAACAATCCGAACCGGCCCCTGATTGCGAAGGGGGTGCGCGGCGTGTATCAGGGCCTTGCCCTTTCCATGAAAAGCGGTGGCGGTCGATGGCCGCCCACAAGAGACATCACCACCGGCGTGCCCCTTATGGCGCGCTCTTGGCGCAGGAGTTTTAGTCGTGGAACAGACCGGTCCGAAGATTTCGCGTCACGGCCTGGAGGCTCAGGGCTTCCGCAATCTCGCCGCCGCGCACTGGAACTATGGCACCGCAGCGCTGGTGGAAACCGCCGTCGCGGCGGGCGAGGGCGACCTGTCGAAGGACGGCGCGCTGGTCGTCCGCACGGGCGAACACACCGGCCGCTCCGCCGGCGACAAGTTCACGGTCCGCGACGCCACCACCGAGAAGACCCTCTGGTGGGACAACAACAAGGCGATGACGCCCGCCCATTTCGACGCGCTGGAAGAGGCGTTCCTGGCCTACGCCCAGAACAAGGAACTCTTCGTCCAGGATCTCTTCGGCGGCGCCGATCTGCGCCACCGGGTGAAGGTGCGCGTGGTCACCGAATTCGCCTGGCACTCGCTCTTCATCCGTCACCTCCTCATCCGTCCCGAGATGGCCGAGCTGGAGGACTTCCTCCCCGAATTCACCATCGTCGATTTCCCGGGCTTCCGCGCCGATCCGAAGCGCCACGGCACCGTCGGCGGCACCGTCATCGGCGTGAACTTCACCAAGAAGCTCATCCTCATCGGCGGCACCTCCTATGCCGGCGAGATGAAGAAGTCGGTCTTCACGATCCTCAACTTCCTGCTGCCCGAAAAGCGCGTCATGCCGATGCACTGCTCGGCCAATGTCGGCGCCGATGGCGCCTCCGCCATCTTCTTCGGCCTCTCCGGCACCGGCAAAACCACGCTCTCGGCCGACGCCTCGCGCACCCTCATCGGCGACGATGAGCATGGCTGGTCGGAATCGGGCGTCTTCAATTTCGAAGGCGGCTGCTACGCCAAGATGATCCGCCTCTCGCCTGAGGCCGAGCCGGAAATCTTCGCCACCACCAAGCGCTTCGGCACCGTGCTGGAAAACGTGGTGATGGACGAGCTCACGCGCGAGCTCGACCTCGACGATGCGACGCTCGCGGAAAATTCGCGCGGCGCGTACCCCATCCACTTCATCCCGAATGCGTCCGATACCGGCCGCGCCGGCCACCCTAAGAACGTCATCATGCTCACCGCCGATGCGTTCGGCGTGCTGCCCCCGATCGCCAAGCTCTCGCCCGACCAGGCGATGTATCACTTCCTCTCAGGGTTTACGGCCAAGGTCGCGGGCACCGAAAAAGGCCTCGGCAAGGAACCGCAGCCGACATTCAGCACCTGCTTCGGCGCGCCCTTCATGCCGCGTCACCCGTCGGAATACGGCAACCTGCTGAAAGACCTCATCGCCGAACACAAGGTCGATTGCTGGCTGGTCAACACCGGATGGACGGGCGGTCAGTTCGGCACCGGCTCGCGCATGCCGATCAAGGCGACCCGCGCGCTGCTGAACGCCGCGCTCGACGGCAGCCTCGCGAAGGTCGAATTCCGCACCGATCCGAATTTCGGCTTCCAGGTTCCGGTCGAAGTCCCCGGCGTCGACACGAAAATCCTGAACCCGCGCGACACCTGGGCCGACAAGTCCGCCTATGACGCGCAGGCCGCCAAGCTCGTCGACATGTTCATCAAGAACTTCGCCAAGTTCGAAGAACACGTCACCGAACAAGTCCGCGCCGCCGCCCCCGGCCTCAAACTGGCGGCGGAATAAAGTTCTGGTCCTGCGCGCTTCTTGAAGGGCCGGGACTATCGTCCCGGCCCTTCTGTTTTGGGATACACGTCTGCAACATGTTTCTTTCCATCACCACAACGCACGGCCCGGCCCGAGATTCTGAGCTTCCTGCTCCACAAGCATCCAGATCATGTACATGTCCGGGATCTGAGTTTCGGCGATGCGTATGTCGTCTACCCGGAGGCGACCGACGAGCGCTGCACCGCCGTACTCGCGCTCAACATCGATCCCGTTCGCTTGTCGCGCCGTCCTGCGGGCGCGGGCGATGGTCTCGCCTACGTCAACGACCGTCCTTATGCGGCGTCCTCCTTCCTGTCGGTGGCGATCTCGCGTGTCTTCGGCTCGGCCTTCGGCGGCCGCTCGCGCGAACGCCAGGCGCTCGCCGACGCGCCGATGTCGCTTGAAGCGGTGGTCGCGCCGCTCTTCTGTGCGGGCGGGATCGAGGCCGCGCGCAAGTATTTTGAACCCCTCGGCTATGTCGTCGAGGCTGATACGGCGCCGTTGAATCCGCGCTTTCCGAGCTGGGGTCAGGCGCCGCATTTGGCGCTGAAGCTCAGCGCAAGCATCCGCTTGGTCGACCTGCTCAATCATCTCTATGTGCTTATTCCGGTGCTGGATGACGAGAAGCATTACAGCTTCGGCAACGACGAGATCGAAAAGCTGGTTGAAAAAGGCGGCGAGTGGCTGAAAGCGCACCCGGCGCGCGAGATCATCGTCAAGCGTTACCTCGGCCAGCGCCGTCATCTGATCGAGCGCGCGCTCGATCGCCTCAGCGAAGGCGAAGCCGAGGCATCGCCTGATGCCGATGAACGTCGCGACGATGCGGAACAGGCGCTCGAAAAGCCGATCAGCCTCAACGAACAGCGCCTCGACGCAGTCGTGGGCGCGGTCCTGCGCGCAGGCGGCGGACGCGTGATCGACCTTGGCTGCGGAGAGGGCAAGCTGCTGCGCCGTCTGCTCAAGGAGCCGGCCGTCGCCTACGCCTATGGCGTCGATGTCTCGACGCGCTCGCTCGAGATCGCCGCACGCCGGCTCAAGCTTGACGAAATGGCCCCGCGCCAGCGCGAGCGCATCGAGATCGCCCAGGCTGCGCTCACCTATCGCGATCGCCGGTTCGAGAACTTCGATGTCGCCACATTGATCGAGGTCGTCGAGCATCTCGATGAAGATCGCGTCGATCCCATGGCGCGTGTCGTCTTCGGCTTCGCACGCCCGCGAACCGTAGTGATGACGACGCCGAACCGCGAATACAACGCGCTCTTCCCTGGCCTCGCCGCCGGTACGTTCCGCCATGGCGATCACCGCTTTGAGTGGACGCGCGCAGAGTTCGAAACATGGGCCTGCGCCACCGCCGCGGCGTATGGCTATGACGTCACATTCTCCGGCATCGGCGCGGAAGACCCGGTGCATGGCGCACCGACGCAGATGGGGGTCTTCCAGCGATGCGCGTGAAGATTCCGGAATTTGCGATCGTCCTGCTGATCGGCGCCTCCGGCTCCGGCAAGTCCAGTTTCGCCCGCAAGCACTTCAGGCCGACCGAGATCGTCTCGTCCGATGTTGCGCGGGGTCTCGTCTCCGACGACGAGAACGCTCAGGATGCGACCGCTGACGCCTTCGATCTGGTGAACTACATCGCCGGCAAGCGCCTCAAGCGCCGCAAACTCGTCGTCATCGACGCGACCAATGTACGGCGTGAGGATCGCGCGCGCTTCGTCGAACTGGCGCGCAGCTATCACGCGCTCGCCGTCGCCATCGTCCTCGACATGCCCGAGGCGCTTTGCCAGGAGCGCAACAAGTCGCGGCCGGATCGTGATTTCGGCCCTCATGTGGTGCGCAATCACTGCGTGGCGCTGCGCAAGTCGCGCGGCGGCCTGCGCCGCGAAGGCTTCCACAACATAATCACGCTGTCCTCGCCGGAGGAGGCCGACGCGCTCGAACTCGAACGTGATCGTCTGTGGACCGACCGCTCCGATCTCACCGGGCCGTTCGACATCATCGGAGACGTCCATGGCTGCGCGGACGAGATGAAGGCGCTTGTCGAAAAGCTTGGCTATGTGTTGAGTGATGAGGCCGGTGGCCTTCGCGCGCGTCATGCCGAGGGACGGACGCTTGTCTTCGTCGGCGATCTTGTCGATCGCGGGCCGGCGGTCGCCGAAACGCTCGCCTTCGTCATGCCGCTGGTCGAATGCGGCGATGCACTGTGCGTCCAGGGCAACCACGAGGCCAAGCTGCTCAAGGCGCTCAACGGCCGTGATGTGAAGTTGACGCACGGCCTGAAGGAAACGCTGGAGCAGCTTGAGACGAAGCCGCCAGAGTTCCGCCAGCGGGTCCGCAAGTTCGTCGACGGTCTGCGCAGCCACTATGTCCTCGACGGCTGGAAGCTGGTCGTCGCCCACGCGGGCTTGCGCGAAGACATGCAGGGCCGCGGCTCGGCAGCCGTCCGGGCCTTTGCGCTCTATGGCGACACTACGGGCGAAACAGACGCCTTCGGTCTGCCGGTCCGCTATCCATGGGCGGCGGATTATCGCGGCCGCGCGATGGTCGTCTATGGCCACACGCCGGTGGTCGAGGCTGAATGGCTGAACGGCACGATCTGCGTCGATACCGGCTGCGTCTTCGGCGGCAAGCTGACCGCGCTGCGCTATCCGGAACGCGAACTGGTCTCGGTGCCGGCAGCCCGCGTCTACTACGAGCCCATGCGGCCCCTCGTCGCCGAACCGGTGGCGGCGCTCTCGGCGCAGCAGGATGCCGACGATCTGCTCGACGCCTCCGATGTCGTCGGCAAACGCATCATCCGCACGCGCTTCGGCAACCCCATTACGATCGGTGCCGATCACGCAGCGGCCGCGCTTGAAGTGATGAGCCGCTTTGCGGTCGATCCGAAGTGGTTGATCTATCTGCCGCCGACCATGTCGCCGGTCGAAACGTCAAAACGCGACGGGACGCTGGAGCATCCTGATCAGGCCTTCGATGCCTACCGGTCGTTCGGCATCGACCGGGTCATCTGCCAGGAAAAGCATATGGGATCACGCGCCGTGGTGATCGCGGCGCGAGAGAGGGCCGCGCTTCGCCGTTTCGGCGTCGCCGGCGACTCGCGAGGCATCATCTATACCCGCACGGGCCGCGCCTTCTTCCCAACGCAGCCTGACCACGAGGCCGCGATTCTGGCTGCGGTCGATGCAGCGATGACCGAGGCCGGCCTTTGGGACGAGCTCGAAACCGACTGGATCGCGCTTGATTGCGAACTCATGCCGTGGTCGGCGAAGGCAAAGTCGCTGCTGCTCCAGCAATACGGGCCGGTAGGCGCGGCGGGCCGTATGGGTCTCGGCCTCGCGGCATCGGCTATCGCGTCGGCACGCGCGCGCGGCGTCGAAATTCCTGAGCCGATGAATGCGTTCGCCACGCGGCAACAGGCCGCAGACGCCTTCGTCGCCGCCTATTCGGCCTACTGCATCGAAAATGCGGGACTGGAAGACCTTAAGCTCGCGCCGTTCCACATCCTCGCGACAGAGGGGAAATCGCACACCGGCCAGCCGCATGCCTGGCATCTCGATGTCATCCGCCGGCTTGTTGATGGCGCGTCCGCCCATCTCAAGATGACCGCCCATCGTTATGTCGATCTGAACGATACGAACGACCGGGCGGCTGCGGCCGCATGGTGGGAAGACATCTGCGCCGCCGATGGCGAAGGCATGGTCGTGAAGCCCGAGGCATTTATCGCCAAGGGCGCAAAGGGTCTCATCCAGCCGGCGCTCAAGGTGCGCGGACGTGAGTATCTCCGCATTATCTACGGCGCCGACTATGACGCTCCGCAGAATCTTGAACGCTTGCGGCAACGCGGCCTGGGGGCGAAGCGCGCCTTGGCGAATCGCGAGTTCGCGCTTGGGCTCGAAGCGCTTGAGCGCTTTGCTGCTGGCGCGCCCTTGCGTCAGGTCCATGAATGCGTGTTCGGCGTCCTCGCGCTGGAAAGCGAACCGGTGGACCCACGTCTGTGACGACCGCCACGCCATCAACCATCTGCCGCGCCATGACCAACCCTTCTTGGCGTCCGATGACCCGCGCCGATCTCCCGGCCGTGGAGCGCATCGGTGAAATCGTCCATCCGGCTTTCCCGGAAGATCCCGCCATCGCCGCCGAGCGTCTCGCACTCGAACCCACCGGCTGCTTCATCTTCGATGTCGACAGCAAGCCTTCTGCCTATTTCCTCAGCCATCGCTGGGTCGATGGCGCGCCGCCGGCGCTCGACAGCCACCTCCACGCGCTCCCTGCCCATCCGGATGTCTGGTACATCCACGACATCGCGCTTCTGTCCGAAACGCGGGGGCAGGGTGCCGCCCGTACCATTATCGCCACGCTCGAAGCCCTCGCCCGCAGCCACGGCCTCCATCGCTTGGCGCTTGTGGCGGTGAACAACTCGGTCCCCTTCTGGCACCGCCACGGCTTCACCGACGCCACCACACCGGCCCTCGCCACGATGCTCGCCTCCTATGGCGGCGATGCGCGCTACATGACGCGCGATCTCCTGCCGCTATAGTCGCGCCGTGCCGCTCGATCCCGCCCTCATCGCCCGCTTCGCCGCCCTTGTCCCCTCGGGCCAGGCGCTGGCCGATGCCGCCGATCAGGCGCCGTTCCTCACCGAATGGCGCGACCGATGGACGGGCAAAGCGGCGCTCGTGCTGCGTCCCGGCACGGTGGACGAGGTCGCCGCTATCGTCCGCCTCGCGTCGGAAACACGCACGGCGCTCGTGCCCCAGGGCGGCAATACCGGCCTCGTCGGCGGCCAGATTCCCGACGACAGCGGCGGCCAGATCGTCGTCTCCCTCACCCGCCTCAACCGCATCCGCGCCATCGACGCGCCGGGCCAGTCGCTCATCGTCGAGGCCGGCGTCACGCTGAAGGCCGTGCAGGATGCGGCCGATGACGCCGGTCTCCTCTTTCCCCTCTCGCTCGCATCGGAAGGCAGCGCCACCATCGGCGGCAATCTTTCCACCAATGCCGGCGGCACGGCTGTGCTGGCATACGGCAATGCCCGCGATCTCGCGCTCGGCCTCGAAATCGTGCTGCCCTCCGGCGACATCTGGAACGGCCTTCGCACGCTGCGGAAGGACAATACCGGCTACGATCTGAAAAACCTTTTCATCGGTGCGGAAGGCACGCTCGGCCTCATCACCGCCGCCTCGCTGAAACTCTTCCCCAAGCCCGTCGCGAAGGCGACGATCTTCGCCGCCACGCCCGGCGCACGCGCCGCGCTCGCCGCGCTCGCCAAACTCCGCGCCCTCGCGCCGGGAACGGTCACGACCTTCGAGCTGATGCCGCGCTTCGGCCTGGAGCTGGTTCTCGCCGCCACGCACCAGGCGCGCGATCCGCTTTCCGCGTCCTCACCCTGGTATGTGCTCGCCGAAATCTCCACGCAGAGCGCTCACGGCTTCGAAGCCGCCGTCGAGCACGCCCTCGCCGCGCTCCTCGAAAGCGGCGATTTCAGCGACGCGGCGCTGGCCGCATCGGGCGCCCAGGCCGCCGCCTTCTGGCATCTGCGCGAGGCGATGTCGGAAGCGCAGAAATACGCCGGCGGCTCCATCAAGCACGACATCGCCGTGCCGGTCGCCGCCGTGCCGGATTTTCTCGATCAGGCGCTGCCGCTGGTTCAGCGCGTCATTCCCGGCTGCCGCCCCGTACCGTTCGGCCATCTCGGTGACGGCAATCTCCATTTCAACATCTCGCAGCCCGAAACCATGGAGACCGCCGCCTTTCTGGCGCGCCGCAGCGACATGAACGCCGCTGTCTTCGATCTTGCCGGAAAGTTCCACGGCTCCATTTCCGCCGAACACGGCATCGGCGTCGACAAGCGTGCGCTTCTCCCGTCGGTAAAAGGTTCCATCGAGATCGGCCTGATGCGCCAGATCAAGGCGCTGCTCGATCCGCTCGGCATCATGAACCCTGGCAAGCTGCTCTGAGACGCAAAACTACGTGTTTTGCGCAACGTGGGATTAACCGCCGCCAAGGCATTTTCCACCCATGGCGCAGCAGGTGCATTACGAGCTTTTTGTCCGTCGCGGCGCCTCGCCCGGGTGGTCTTTGCAGGAGGCCGGCGAAAACCGGGCCGAAATCCTGGAGGCGGCGGAAGCGACCCTCGCCTCCGGTTCCGCAAGCGCCGTCAAGGTGATGAAAGAGACCTATGACGAAGCGACGGGCGATTTCATGTCGCTGCGCATCCTCGAAGAGGGGCAGAAGCTCAGCTTCAAGGTCGCCAAGGCCGCCGAATACCTGCCGTCGGCTCTGCCTTGCCTCACGCCGGAAGATCTCTATTCCGCCCATGCGCGCAACACGCTCGGCCGTCTCTTCGCCGATGTTCTCAGCCGCTGGAAGCTGACGGTCACCGAACTCATCCACCGCGCCGACATGCTGGAAAAGCTGGAAGCGACCGGCACGCTTTTCCAGCACGCCGTCCAGAAGATCGCCATCGCCCAGTCCAATGGCGGCGGCAACCTCCCCCTGCCGCAGGCGATCCGCGCCATCACCGATCTCGCCGACCGCGCCATCAAGCGTGTTTACCGCGAAGACCGCGCCCGGCGGATCATGACGCCGCAGTCGATCGCCGAAATGAACGCCTATGCCGAGGCGAAGGCCGCTGCGGCCGACGGCGCCTTCCTGATCGGCCTTGCGCTCGCCCAGTATCTCAAGCCCGCCACGACGTGGAGCGACAAGCTTGACCGCGTTCTGGCGCTCATCGCCACGCCTCCGCAGGAGGAGCGCGCCGCCCAAATCGTCATCGCGCTGGCGGACGCCATCGTGGGCGAATTGCTCGGCGGCGCGGCCGCTCTGCAGGAAGTTCTCGGCCCGGTCGACGATCTCGGCGGCGCGCTGGTCGCCATGAGCGATCTCTATCTTGGGCGCGTTCCGCCCAACGCGCCGCATCTGGCGCTTGGGCGTCTGGCGGGCCTGTTCGCCGCGGGCCATCTGCTCGATGCCCGCACCGCGCTCGCCCGCCGCGTGCTCGCCGAGCTGAAAACGCACAAGCGCCTGGCGCCCAGCGTCGAGACCGAACTTGCGCATCTTCGCGCCATCACCTCGCGTCTCGTGCAGGGGCCGACCCGCCTCGTGCCGCATGAAGATATCGTCGGCGCGGTGACGCTGCGCTCCAATCACCTCGTTCAGTCGGCCCCGATCACCGATTATCTCGCGGGCGCCGAAGGTCCGCTCGCCATCGCCGGCCGGCTCATCGCCTTCGAGATCAATATCGTCGGGGCCGCGAACAAGCGCCGCATCTGGGATTATCTCAAACCCGTTCTCGCCAACGCGACGTTCGATCAGGCGTTGATGGCGGAAGGCGTCGCTCTTACGCGTCTGGCGCGTGCGGCCGGCCTCCAGTCGGCGCTGCTCAAATCGGCCCTGTCCGAAACGGCGCGCACCGAAGGCGCGAAAATCATCGACGCCGCCGCGCGCCGCACGCTCGATCTGCCGCGTCTGCAGAAACTCCTCGCCGATCCCGCCAAGGGTCCGGCGGCGATCGTGCAATACGCACAGGCGCTGAACTATGGCGGCGTCCCCAAAGGCGCCTGCGAGACGGCGCTGGCGGAACTCGTCCGCCGCGCCGCCCGCGCCGTCGCGGCCTAGGGTCTGTACCCAATAAGGTCTAGCGGATTGGGTGGAGTGCTGATTCAAGGTTCCTGAAGGGGGATCTTGGGATGGCACGACGGGTTGAATGGCTGAGCGATGCCGAATGGGCACGGATTGAGCCTTTGCTGCCGCGCGGTCGTAAGGGAGCGCACCGGGTCGATGACCGGCGGGTGATTTCGGGCATCGTGCACATGCTGAAGTGCGGGGCGCGCTGGCGCGATTGCCCGCCGGAGTTCGGGCCGTACACGACGATCTACAATCGCTTCAACCGCTGGAGCCGGCAGGGTTTGTGGCATGAGATCTTCTATGCCCTGACCGGCCACACCGGCATCTACTCCTCGGCCTCGATCGACGCGACGCATGTGAAGGCGCACCGCTCAGCCTCGGGCGCAAAAGGGGGGACTTCGACCAAGCGATAGGTCGCTCACGGGGCGGCCGCACCACCAAGCTCCACGGCCTGGTCGATCATCACGGCAAACCGCGCGTGCTGCTGCTCAGCCCTGGCAACACCAACGATGTCACCATGGCGGCTGCCCTGATCGAAGCAGCCGGGCCATTCACCAAGCTGCTCGCCGACAAGGGCTACGACGCCAACCACCTGCGCCAGTTGCTTGCCCGGCGTGGGGCTGAGGTCGTCATTCCCTCAACCACTTCTCGCCGCGCGCCTATCCCCTGCGACAAAATCGCCTATCGCGACCGAAACCGCATCGAACGCATGTGGTGTCGTCTCAAGGACTTTCGACGGGTCGCAACCCGGTACGACAAGCTCGCCAGAAACTTCCTCTCTGGCGCTCTCATCGCCGCTATATGCGCCTATTGGCTCAATTGAGTCCGGACCCTAGTGGGCCTCGTCCCAGTTCCTGCCGGCCTTCGCCTCTACCGTCAGCGGAATGGACATCGCGACCGCCGGCAGCGGGGCCTTCTCCATCACGTCCTTCACCAGCGCCGCCGTCGCCTTCGCTTCCTTTTCCGGCGCCTCGAAGATCAGTTCGTCATGCACCTGCAGCAGCATCCGCGCCTTCAGCCCCGCTGACTGCAATGCGCCCGGCAGGCGGATCATCGCGCGGCGGATGATGTCGGCCGCCGCGCCCTGCAGCGGCGCGTTGATCGCCGCGCGCTCCATGAAGGCGCGATGCGCCGGGCTTGCGCCCTTCATCTCGGGGAAATGCAGCCGCCGCCCGAAGATCGTCTCGACATAGCCGCGCTCGCGCGCCTCGGCCTTGGTGCGATCCATATAGTCGCGGATGCCGGGAAAGCGCTGGAAGTAGGTCTTGATATAGGCGTCGGCCTCGGCGCGCTCGATGCCGAGCTGATTGGAAAGTCCGAACGCCGAAATGCCGTAGATGATCCCGAAATTGATCGCCTTGGCGCGCCGCCGCGTCTCGCTCGGCATGCCTTCCACCGGCACGCCGAACATTTCCGACGCCGTCATCGCGTGGATGTCCAGCCCGTCGGTGAACGCCTTTTTCAGCGCCGGAATGTCGGCGACATGCGCCAGCAGCCGCAGCTCGATCTGGCTGTAGTCGGCGCTGATCAGCACATGCCCCGGCGCGGCGACGAACGCCGTGCGGATCGACCGCCCCTCTTCGGTGCGGATCGGGATGTTCTGCAAATTCGGCTCGCTGGACGACAGCCGCCCGGTCGAAGTCGATGCCAGAGAATAGCTGGTATGCACGCGGCCCGTGCGTTCGTTGATATAGCCGGGCAGGGCGTCGGTATAGGTGCCCTTCAGCTTGGAGAGCTGCCGCCACTCCATCAGCACCTTGGGCAGTTCGTGTCCCTGCGCCGCCAGGTCTTCCAGCGCGGACGAATCCGTCGACCACGCGCCGGACGCCGTCTTCTTGCCGCCGGGCAGGCCCATGCGGCCGAACAGAATGTCGCCCAGCTGCTTGGGGCTGCCTACATTGAAGCGCTCGCCCGCCAGTTTGTAGATCTCGTCTTCCAGCCCCGCCATTTTCTGCGCGAACCGCCCCGACAGGCGTGACAGCGTCTCGCGGTCCACCAGAATGCCGTCGCGCTCCATGGCGGCCAGCACGCCGATCAGCGGCCGCTCCAGCGTCTCATAGACGGTGGTCATGCCATCGGCCGGCAGGCGCGGCTTCAGCACGCCGTGCAGGCGCAGCGTCACGTCCGCGTCCTCGGCGGCATATTCGGTCGCGCGGCCGATCTCGACGCGGTCGAAGGTCAGCATGTTCTTGCCGCTGCCCGCGACCTCCTTGAACGCGATGGGCTGGTGGCCGAGATGGCTCACCGACAAATCGTCCATGCCATGGCTGCGCCGTCCGGCATCCAGCGCATAGGACATCAGCATCGTGTCATCGACGGGCGAAACCGTGATGCCCGCGCCCGCGAATACCTGGATGTCGAACTTCGCGTTCTGCCCGATCTTCAGAACGCTCGGGTCTTCCAGCATCGGTTTGAGGATCGCCATCGCCTTGTCGAAGGGAATCTGCACCGGCGCTTCGCCCGCCGACATCAGATCCTGCGTCAGCGTCCCGTGGCGCAGCGGGATATAGACCGCATCGCCCGGCTTCAGCGCCAGGCTCACGCCCACCAGCATGTCGCTCATGGGGTCGAGGCCCGTCGTCTCGGTGTCGAACGCGACGAAACCCTGCTCCGTCGCCCGCGCGACATAGGCCTCCAGCGCCGCCGCATCGGTCAGCGCGCGATAGGCCTTCACATCGAACGCCGCTTTCAGCGCCGCCAGGGCTTCCTCGCCGCCCGCGCGGTTCTGCGGCGTCCACTCGGCGCCGCCTTCGATCTTCGGCGTCCGCGATTTCGGCGCTGCGGCCTCCGCCGCTACCGGCGCGGCCGCCTCCACATCGCTCGCCGCAATGGCGTTGACGTCGTCCACCTCGAATTCGGTCGCGACGCGCTTGGTCAGCGTCGAGAACTCCATCGCCTTCAGGAAGCCGATCAGCTTCTGCGCGTCGATCTCCTCCACCGCCAGATCGTCCAGCTTCACCGGCACCGGCGTATCGCAGTCCAGCGTCACCAGACGCTTCGAGATGCGCGCCTTCTCGGCATGTTCGATCAGGTTCTCGCGGCGCTTGGGCTGTTTGATCTCGCCGGCCTTCGCCAGCAGCGTCTCCAGATCGCCATAGGTGTTGATCAGCTCCGCCGCCGTCTTGATGCCGATCCCCGGCACGCCCGGCACGTTGTCGACGCTGTCCCCGGCGAGGGCCTGGATGTCGATCACCTTGTCCGGCGTCACGCCGAATTTCTCGAACACTTCCGGGCTGGCGATCCGCTTCGACTTCATCGCGTCGAACAGCTCGATCTTCCCGTCATCCACCAGCTGCATCAGATCCTTGTCGGACGACACGATGGTCACGCGCCCGCCTTTGTCGCGGGCCTGGCAGGCATAGGCGGCGATCAGATCGTCGGCCTCGTATCCGGCCAGCTCCACCACATCCACGTTGAAGGCCCGCGTCGCATCGCGGATCAGCGGGAATTGCGGGATCAGGTCTTCGGGCGCTGGCGGCCTGTGCGCCTTGTATTCAGGATAGATCTCATTGCGGAACGTCACCTCCGCCATGTCGAAGATCGCCGCGATATGGCTCGGCCTCTCCCCGCCGCGCAGTTCGGCCAGCAGCTTGTGGATCATGTTGCAGTAGCCGCTCACCGCGCCGACCGGCAGGCCGTCGGATTTCCGCGTCAGCGGCGGCAGCGCGTGATAGGCGCGGAAGATATAGCCCGACGCATCGATCAGATAGAGATGGTCGCCCTTCGTGAACGGGGCCTTGGATTTGCCCGTGGGGCTCAATTCTTTGTCGGTCTTCGCCATGGCGCGGAGTGAACCCCGCGCCGCCCCCCAAAATCAACTCTCCCTGTGGCATCCCCGCCGCTGGACTTTGCCGGGCCGCGGCATAGGGTTTGCGCATTCCGGGCCGAGGTGCCGCTTTGCGTGAGTTGATCCCCAACTGAACGAGACGCCGTCCGGCGTCTCCTGCGACCGCTCCGGCGGCCGCCCACACGCATGCGCTGCAATCCCTGAAAATCCGGCTTCCCGACATGGCCTTTCTCGCCAACAAGACGATCAACCTCGTCAACATCCACTACGCCATCCACTCCGTCGCCATGGGCGGCGGCGCGGCCTTCGTTTCCGCCTTCCTGCTGAAGAACGGCATCTCGCCGCCTTTGGTGCTTGGCTCGGTCGCGCTCATCCTGGCGGCGCGCTTTGTCCTCCGCCCCATCGCGATCGGCTTCGCGATCCGCTACGGCCTGCGCCAGCTTCTCATCGCCGGCTCCATTCTCTCCGCCCTGCAATACCCGGTGCTGGCCGAGGTGCATGAGGTCGGCGGCATTCTCGTCGCCTTCTGTTTCCTCGGCGCGCTCGGCGACACGGTCTACTGGTCCAGCTACCACGCCTATTTCGCCTCGGTCGGCGACGACGGCAATCGCGGCAAGCATGTCGGCACGCGCGAGGCGGTGGTCGCCATCATCGGCATCTTCGCGCCGCTCGCCGCCGGCTGGCTGCTGGAAAGCGAAGGGCCGCGCGTCGCCTTCGGCCTCACCGCGCTGGTGGTTGCGCTCTCCGCCATCCCGCTCGCCTGGACGCCGGATGTCGATGTCGCGCCGGTCACGCCGCCCGGCTCGTTCAGGGCATCGCTCCCCGGCGCCATCATCTTCCTCGGCGACGGCGTCACCGCCGCCGGCTATCACTTCGCCTGGCAGATCGTGCTGTTCGTGGCGCTGGGGGCCGATCTCATGGCGTTCGGCGGCGCGCTGGCGCTGGCCGCTCTTGTCGGCGCTGCGGCCGGCATCGCGCTCGGCAGCTATATCGACGCCGGCCACGGCCGCCGCGCGCTCCGCATCGGCGTCGGGGCGCTGGCGCTCGTGGCGGGCCTTCGCGCCATCGCCTCGGGCGATCCGACGCTTGCCATCATCGCCAACGCGCTCGGCGCGCTCGCGGGCTGTCTCTACGTTCCGGCGGTGATGACGGCGGTTTACACCATCGGCCGCCGCGCCCCCTGCACCTTCCGTTTCTATGTCGTGACCGAAGGCGGCTGGGATATCGGCGGCGCGCTGGGTCTCGGGGTCGCCGCGCTGCTGGTCGGGTCGGGGCTGCCGCTCTGGACGGGCGTGCTGGTCGCCCTGCCGGGCACGGCACTGGTCTATGCCCGCGTCCGCCGCTTCTACATCGACAACCCCAAGGTTCAGCCGCTCCCGCCGCCCCAGCCGGTCACCATCGATCCGTCGGAAGGCGTCAGCCTCTGACGCATCGTCCGAAGAAGTGGACGCCGGTTCTTCGATAGGACGACGCGCAAAACGACCTAATGGTCGTCCAGCACGAACTGGCGGTCGCAATAGGGGCAGGTGACCTCGCTCGCCTCGCCCATCTCCAGGAACACGCGCGGGTGGCCCAGCGCCCCGCCGCCGCCATCGCACGCGATACGGTGATCCTTCACATGGATCACTTCCGGCGCGGGCGTCGTGGATGTGGGGAAATTCGCCGTCTGGGTCATCGTCAAAACGCGGGTTGGGAATCTGGCGCGACCATGCTGTCCGCCTCGCCCTTTCGCAAGGATTTCCGCGCGGACGGGCAGGGGCTGGACAAAGCCGGCCGCATCTGACAATTTGTCAGAACAAGGCGCGATCAACAGCGCCCGCGAAGCATTGGGCAGGGAGTTCAAGGCGCATGAGCACAATTCAGCATGTCGACGTGATCGTCGTGGGCGCGGGCCTTTCGGGCATCGGCGCGGGCGTTCACCTCACCCAGAAATCTCCCGATCGCTCTTTCCTCATCCTGGAAGGCCGCGACGGCATCGGCGGCACCTGGGATCTCTTCCGCTATCCCGGCATCCGCTCCGACAGCGACATGTACACGCTGGGTTACGACTTCAAACCGTGGAAGCAGGCCAAGGCCATCGCCGACGGCCCCTCGATCCTTTCCTATGTGAAGGAAGCGGCGGCCGAACACGGCATCACCGAAAAGATCCGCTTCAACCACATGGTCCGCCACGCCAGCTGGAACAGCGCGACCTCAACCTGGACGGTTCAGGCCGATCACAACGGCGCACCCGTCACCTTCACCTGCAACTTCCTTTTCATGTGCTCGGGCTATTACTCCTACAAGTCCGGCTACAAGCCGCACTTTGAAGGCGCCGACAGCTTCAAGGGCGAAATCGTCCACCCGCAGCAATGGCCCGAAAGCCTCGACTATGCCGGCAAGCGCGTCGTGGTGATCGGCTCGGGCGCGACCGCGATGACGCTGGTCCCCGAAATGGCGAAAAAGGCCGGCCACGTCATCATGCTGCAGCGCTCGCCGACCTATGTCGTCTCGCGCCCGGCGGAAGACGCGATGGCCAATCGCCTGCGCCGCTGGCTGCCGTCGAAAATGGCTTACGGCCTCACGCGCTGGAAGAATGTCACGCTCGGCTCGTTCTTCTTCAACATGGCGCGCAAGAAGCCCGAGAAGGTGAAAGAGCGTCTGGTCGGCATGGTGCGCGAGGCGCTCGGCCCGGACTATGACGTCGCCCGGCACTTCACCCCCACCTATAATCCGTGGGACCAGCGCCTCTGCCTCATCCCCGACGCCGATCTGTTCAAGGCGCTGAAGGCCGGCAAGGCCAGCGTCGAGACCGACCACATCGACCGCTTCGATGAAACCGGCATCGTCCTCAAATCCGGCAAGCATCTGGATGCCGACATCATCGTCACCGCGACGGGCCTGAACCTCGAGGTTCTCGGCGGCGCCACTTTCGATGTCGACGGCAAGGCGGTGAACTTCGCCGACACGCTCGCCTATAAGGGCATGATGTATTCCGACGTGCCGAACCTCGCTTCGTCCTTCGGCTACACCAACGCCTCGTGGACTCTGAAGGCGGATCTCACCTGCCTCTATGTCACGCGCCTCCTCAACCACATGAAGGCGACCGGCACGACCCAATGCACCCCCCGCCGCCGCCCGGGCGACAAGCCCAGCGACGACTGGCTGGATTTCTCCTCGGGCTACGTCCAGCGCTCGGTGCATCTCTTCCCGAAACAGTCCGATCAGGACCCCTGGAAGCAGCACCAGAACTACAAGAAAGACCTCAAGGCCCTGAAGCACGGCGCGGTCGATGACGGCGTCATGCAGTTCACCAGGGCCGCGCCCGCCAATGCCGCTCAGCCGGCCGAACGCATCGCCGCCTGAGGGCCGGTAACAGTCGAAAAACGGCGCGCGGGGCGTTTGCCCACGCGCGCCGTTTCGTTTAAAGCCACCACCGGCTCAGGCACCCGTAGCTCAGCTGGATAGAGCGCTGCCCTCCGAAGGCAGAGGCCAGGGGTTCGAATCCCTTCGGGTGCGCCATCACTTTCCCATCACCGGCAATCTTCCCCATCACTTTGAACGGCAAGGATAAATCCGCCGTTCTAAAGCCTTCGCCGCGCTTGTAGCGCAGACGGGTCGCGAAGGTCAGTTTCAAGACCGTGCGCTTGTCTTCCAAACGGGGAGAGGCCCATATTTTCCAAGGGCTTCCGAGGAAGTCGAGCGACGTTCTAAGTGTTTCGTCAAAACTCGATACGGGACGACCGCAAAGGGCCTTGCGCTCTTCGATCAGAAGCTTCTCGGATTCCAGCTTGCGGATGCGCTCTTCGAAGGCGGCGATCACGCTGGGGAGTTTCGCTTCGACGATGCGGTCGAGCATCTGATCGATCTGCTTTTCCACCGTCGCGAGCTGATCGGCGAGGCCCTTGGCCTGCGCCTTGGTGTCGGCGGTGCGCTTGTCCCACGAACGGGCAAGCATGGCGCGCGCGACCTTGAACAAAGTCGGTGTCGGCTCGACCGAGCGGAGCAGCGTTTCGAACTCGCCTTCGATCACGGCGCGGCGAATGGATTTGCCGTAGTGAACGCAGCCGCGCTTGGGGCAGAGATAGTACGGGTGCTTGCGATCCGCGCCGGTTGACCAGCAGGCGGTGAGCGGCGTGTCGCACCCGTCGCAGAGGATGAACCCGCGCAAGGCGAAGCCTTCATTCAGGTTGTTGCGCTTGGGCGCGCGATTGACGCCGTTGAGGCGATCCTGAATGCGCTGATAGGTCTCGAAGCTGATCAGCGGCTCGTGCTGGGCTTTGCGCAAGCTTACGCCCCAGCGCGGCACTTCGAGATATCCGGCATAGAGCGGCTGATTCAAAATCATCGCCACGCGGTTTGGCGATATCCTCCCGCTTTTGCTCTTGGGAAACAGAGGGTGGGCGAGCAGCCATTCCGCCACGTCGGATTGCCGTTCGAACCGCCCGTTGGCGAAACCTTCGAGGGCCTCCCTAACGACTGGCGCGGTTTTGGGGTCGATCGTGAGGACGCGCCCGCGTCCGCGCTCGGCAGCGTAGACATAGCCCGTGGGCGCTTGGAATCCCCAGTATCCATTCTGCGCGCGTGCGCGCATCCGGTTCTTGGTCTGCTCGGCGTTCTTCTCGCGCTGGTGCTGTGAGACCGAGGCGAGGATGTTCTCATGGAATTTGGAATCCGCGTCTTCACCGAAGCGGATGGAGGGCGATTCCAGAACGCCGCCCGCCGCCGAAATCTTCCGGCGCAGGGCCGCGTGGCCTTCGACGTTGCGCGCAAGGCGCGAGATATCGTCGATGATAATGACGGGACGGAGCTTGCGGTGCTTGCGCAGGAAAGCGAGCGCGTCTTCAAGGCCGGTGCGCGTGACGGTGCTGCCGGAAATATCGTCCTCGAAGCTGCCTTTGAGGGCATAGCCGCGCGCGGCGGCATATTCCGCGCACCGTGTCGCCTGCGAGACGAGGCCGTGGCCTTCCGTCTTCTGCTTGGGGTCGGAGACCCTGCAATACGAGATGGCGATTTGCTGGGCGGTATCACTCATGGGGCGGTGCGCTTTCCGTGCCGGTCGATAGCGGCTCCTTGTCTGTGGGGTCGGAAAGCAGTTTAGCACCGCGCAGAGGCGCGTTGCGCTCGTCCTCGCTAAGCGCTGCGAGATACGCACAGATATCGACGCGGAAGCCGAGTTCAGCGAAGCCGTACATGATCGACCAGAGGGTGCGCAGGAGTTCGATCTTCTGCGCTTCGGTCAGGTCGAGATCGGCCAGCTCGGGCAGGAACTCTTCCAGCTCGGGATCGGCGATCATCGCCTTCGCGGCGTTGGCGAACTCGCGCGCGGGCGCAGTCTCGAAAGGTGTGGCAGCATCCATAGCCGACCTCCTTTCGTGTTCTTTCTTGTTGTCGGTGAGCGAGGGATCATCATGCCCAACAGCACGCCGCTCGTCAAGGAAATAATTCCTAATTTCCGTATGGCCCGCACGGGCCGAGGGCTTGGAGTTTGGCGTCTGGGACATGGGCGATCTCCTGAAACGAATGGGATTCCGGCTTGAAAACCAGATGCGTTCGAAGAGCGCCGCGATGGTCGGTTCTTGGAGAGTGGCAGCAGATCAACCCCTCGAAAACCCCTCGCGTCCGCGATCTAATCAGTTGCGGAAGCTGATGGTCGGATGACGAAGCGGGGCGGCAACCAGTTCAGGGTAGGGGCGCGGTTCGACGAGACCGCGCTGATGCGGCTTGTCTATTGCTTCTGTCAGGGGATCGGGACGGAAGTCGCGGCGCGTTCGACGGGCCTCACGGTCAAGACCGTGCGCGGTATCTATCTCGATCTGCGGAAGCGATTGCTCAAACCGGCCTTCAATCGCTGGCACGGCACCAATCGGCGGCTGCTACGCCTGCCGCGCGCCGAATACGAAGTGATGGCTCGTGCCAAGTATTTCGACGTGCTGGCGGGATGCGCGGGCAACAAGACGTGCGGACGCAACTGGCGGCTGGGAAATCGCAAAGCCCGTCAGTGCCGGAACTGTCCGCTGGCCGATGTCTTCACCGATGAAGCCCGCGCCGAAGCCTATGTGCTGATCGACACGGTGCACGACTTCTACGAGCGTCTGGGGATCAGGGGCGAGAAGGACGTCCCGCCTGTGATCCGCTTCCACGAGCGGCTGATCCACACGACCGTCGTCGGCACGGTGCAGAATAACAGTCGCAAGCTGCCGACCGGCTTCTTCGATCCGATGGAGCAATCGTTCCTGTCCGGCGGGGCTTTGCTCGATACGCTTCTGAAAGACCTCGCGGCGGAGCCGCTTTAGCGGGGCGGGACAGCGGCAGCCTCGTGTCGCCGCAATGTCCGCGTGATCGTCCACGGCGCAACGCCGTAATCCTGCGCGATCCGTGTCAGCGTCTCGCCATTGGCTTCGTGACGCTGGCGGATGCGCTTGAGTTGCTTCGACGAGAGCTTCGCTGGTCGCCCGAGCTTGGCACCCCGAAGCCGCGCCGCCGCCAGCCCCTCGCGGGTCCGCTGCGCCAGCGTCCGCCGCTCGAACTCAGCGCAGGCCGACATCACCGTGTAGACCAACATCCCCGAGGGTGTTGCTGTATCCACCTGAAGATTGACGATTCTGAAGACGACCCCGCGCGAGCGAAGCTTCTCCGCTTCGGTCAGAGCATCCACGACCGAGCGGAAGGCACGGTCCAGATCCCACACGACCAAAACGTCTCCGGCTTCGAGCCTGCGCAGGACTTTCTCGTAGACGGGCCGCTTGGCCTTCACGGCCGAGACGCACTCGATATGCATCTCGTCGCAATGGGGTTTAAGGCCGTCGATTTGTCGGTCGGGCCGCTGGTCGAACGTCGAAACCCGCAAATATCCGATGCGCTTACTCATGTTTTTCAAAGACTTATGGCTTGAGCGCTCCCCTTCGGAGCGTTCAACGGAATCCACCCTTTTCGTGTGTTCGGTTTTGCGTGGGAGCCAGCTGTCCAAACGGGCGCAAAAGGCCGGTCTTCGCCACCAATAATACGATCATAGCATACAGAAAGAGAGTTATGAAAATTTTAACAAAAACGGTCGTTATCGATGACGAATGGAAGCAAGATGAAGAAGTATACGAAGCCTGTTCTGGCTTCTCTTCTTTCGTGCGTTCCCTTGCTTTCAATCGGTGACGCGAATGCCGAGGACATGACGGCAGGCGTCGTCGCCGAAAAGATGGATGGCGGTGATCGCTATCTCTTCACCGCCGGCATCGTCGAGGGGCTTGCCCACGCGCGCTACATCAAGGACGGACGCGATACCGCAGGGCGATCCTGCATCTATCGCTGGTTCTACGACGACAAGAGCACCATCGACGCGATCAACGAAGGCTATCGCCGCTATCCCACGCTTTTGGCGGGGCAAGTCGTCGGCGCTCTCGCAGCCCAGAAATGCGGGGACTAAATGTATGTAAGCCCGCGCGAGACGTATGCCGAACTCTTCGCCCGCAAGGCGGAGATCACGCGCGAGCTTCAGATGCGGATCACCGAAGAGCTACGCGCCCGCGAACTGGCCGAGCGCGAGAAGAACCGCGAGAGGCAGGAAGCTGCAACGTGGGAATACATCGTCGCCGCTATCGCCACCGAGGCGCAGATCGAAGCATTCACAGCAAAGCTCGATCGCTATGATGCAGCGACTGTCGAAGCTCTGATGGAGAACGAAGAGGCGCTGATCGAAACCCGCAAGCGCCTCGCGGAAATGTTCGGTAACGCTCATCGTCTGGAAGACGGGCGCATGGTGTTCGAGACTCGCGACGGCACCAAGGTTTATGACGAACATGGAAACGAGGTGTCAGCCGACATCATCACGCCGGATCAGATCGATGACGCCCGTCCGAAATGGGAAGACGTGCAGGAAGTGAAGCAGCAACAGAAAGCTCTCGAAGAAGAGCGTCGTCAGCTTCAGGAATATCAGGAGAAGATCGACGCCGCGCGCGAGGCGACGACCGAGCCGAACGTGACCGAGGATCAGTTAAAGGCGTTGGAGGAGGAGCTTGAGGCCGCAACTCCCAGAAGCGTGCAGCCTAAAGTTGAAAACGCGCAAATAAAAAATGATGTTACGATGGTGCCGGACCGAAAGAGCCAAATTAGCACACCGACGTACATACCATAGGTACTATGAAGTAATATTTTGGCTCAATCACTTAAGAGTCGGCTATTCGACATAGCCTCGGGAGCCTTTTTATTGCCCTGTATGGCGGCAGCGAAGGCCGCAATAAGTAACGCCATAACCATGTATCCAAACATCACCTCTGTCATTGCGACTATGCGTGCGTAATTAACAGGTGCGATATCCCCGTATCCGAGCGAAGTCCATGTAACGATTGAAAAATATAGAGCACTACCAAAGTCATCCAGCTCTACTCCAGCAGAATTTCTTATCTCTGTATGAACAAAAAGCAAGGCGAATTGAATGATAGTTGAGAATATCATGACAAACGACAGAGACATTACAAATAAGAAAGATCTATTTTCTCCGACTCCGAATTTTATGAGGCAATAGAAAAGGTATATCAGAAGTCCAAAATTGAAAATAACGGAAATTATGCTAATTGAAATGGATAAATCTGGATGAAGAGAAAAAGCGGCAATCATAAGAATTGCTTCTACAAGATATATTTGTATGGCTCCCGTTAGCGGGCTGGGCTGGAACGGCTTGTTACTCATCTGATTCTGTGGGTCGTAGATTTTGGATTTCGTCAGAAAGTCGTCGATTTTCATGAAGCAGAGAAGATTTGTCGTCGAGTAAGGCCTTAACGGCGGCTTTGAGTTGAGAAATCTCTTTCAAATGGGTCGCGATTTTCTTGTTCGCCTCGTCGAGGCGATCCGTTAGCTCGGACGTATCCTGCGACAGATTGCCAGAGAGAGCAGCTGCTGCATGCTCAATGCGCAACGCCCTCTTCAGCCAAGAAATTGCCTTCATGAAGTCAGCTAGCGTGTAGGAGAAAAACGATTATGTAGGCAAGTTTGATCTAATTATTGTCGAATCTACCTACTAATAAGCTCAAGTAGCTCTTTTGTTTCTTCGCTGCTCTTGTTCGAAATGATGGCGAGCCTATCATATTCGCGAATGGCGATTTGGGCTTTCTTGTGAACTTCTCGCGCGATGTCAACCTTTTCTTCTGCATCGGACAAAATATTAAAATAATAGTTCAATTCTCTATCCTCTTTTCTGTCTATCTCTATTTTGACGCTCGTTACATCTCCTATCTTGTAGTACCCAATATTATCATTCTTTTTTATTCTCGCATATAATTTTCCGCGATTAGGCCCTTTTAGCTGACCTATTGTTATCTCATTGCTGTTTGGGGTTTTGGCGATGATAAAGGTATCTGCATCATCACGCTGCAAAGGGCCTGTTAGTAGTTCGCCCACCACAACGCGAAGGAATGAAAGAGATGAATTTATTCGAGGCCTCCGCAATAGCGATGATTCTGCGGTCTGGCGACGTCGGATACCGTTTATAAACCGGCGCATCTGAGGGATACCCACCCTGAAGTTTACGTACGCATGCTATTACGTACGCACGCTATCACGTAGACACGAAGAACGGGAGAATTATGTCCCATCTTAGTAGCTATGCCTAAAAATTGTTAACCATACAGGTGTGCAAAGGTTCCATCCTAAGCAATGCCGAGTTTTCGGATAAGGTATTGCAGGTCCTCTGACGGCGTTAGGTCCACCACGGTCTGTTTCCTTGGGCCGATTGCGATCTGTGTCCCTTGGGTTGATTGCAACGATGTGCGGGGTAGGACCCGCTGTCGTCGCCATGAAGACGCTGCGCTCTTCCGTGGACCTTCTCGCCATGGTGCATGACCGGCATCGAGCCGATCCTGCACCACCAAACGTCCGCCGTTTGATTGCGCTGGAGTAGGGGCGTTCCTGCCCCTTGCCAGACCCACCCTGACCAACGTCATCGCCGTTGGATCGCGATCGAGGCGTATGCCGCCCCGAAGCCCCTGCACCACGATTTCGTCCGTGGAGACGACGAGGGCGTTCCGCCCATCGACCCTGACCAACCGTGGCGATTGGATGCGAGCAACCTGTTTCTGTTCTGGACCCAATTTCTCGTGCAAAATCGGGTGTAATCGGGTATAATTGGGTATGGAATTGGATAAGAAGGCTTCCGTCGTATGAGGGAGCCGAAGCTCAATATAGGGCCGGACTTCGTAAAACTCATCGCCGAAATCGATGAGTTCAAAGGCCGCTGGGAAGCCCTGAAGAACCTGTCGCCGGATCGCCTGAGCGCTTTACGCAAGGTAGCGACCATCGAAAGCGTCGGCTCGTCCACGCGCATAGAGGGCGCGAAGTTATCCGACGCCGAGGTCGAAGCACTTCTCTCCAATATCCAGATCCGCTCGTTCAAGACCCGCGACGAGCAGGAAGTCGCCGGTTACGCCGAGGCGATGGATCTCGTGTTTGAGGCTTTCGAAGATTTGCGCCTGACGGAAAACTATATCCGCCAGCTTCACCAGACGCTTCTTCGCCATAGTGGCAAGGACGAGCGCCATCGCGGCTCATACAAGACCCTGCCCAACAACGTCGTTGCGTTCGATGCGGATGGAAACGAGCTTGGCGTCATCTTTGAGACCGCCACGCCGTTCGATACGCCGCGCGACATGGAAGAACTGGTCGCGTGGACGCGAAAGGCGATCGAGGAAGAGACCTATCATCCGCTTCTGATCATCGCGGTCTTCATCGTCGTCTTTCTGGCGATCCACCCGTTTCAGGATGGAAACGGACGGCTCTCGCGCGTTCTCACGACATTGCTGCTGATGCGGGCAGACTACACTTATGTGCCATACGCTTCGCTGGAGCGCGTGATCGAGGACAACAAAGACCTCTACTACAAGGCGCTTCGCCGCACGCAGACCACGCTCAAAACCGATAAACCGGACTGGACGCCGTGGATCGGCTTCTTCCTGCGCTGCCTCAAAAAGCAAAAGGACGCTCTGGCGAGACGCTTGGATCGCGAACGGACAGAGAAGGCCGGCGAAGATGCGCTTCCCGAACTCGCGCTCGAAATCCTCAAGCTCCTGAATGCAAAGGAGCGCCTGACGATAAAGCAGATTGAAGCTGTGACAGGCGCGAACAGGAACACGCTCAAACTGCGCCTACGCGAACTTGTTGCGTCCGGTCGCATCCGCCAGCACGGTAAGGCGCGAGCCACATGGTACAGTAGATAAGCAAGCGCACGGTCGCGAACCTGCGCTAGCGCCGAAAGCGCGGCGTCCAGCTTTCGATGAGCGCCTCTTCCTCATCGTCAGGGTCTTCTTCCTCCGTTACATTTATTGATGAGGAGAGGACCGTTAGCGTTTTGCCATAGGCTCCAAGTCCGACTACTTCCTCCGTAACGATCTGGGAAACATCACCGCCGAGCCATTTGCGTACGTCTGTCTGGTGCGCGACTTTGCGCCCTAGCTTTATGTTCGTGGCGTCTTGATTAAACTCGTATGTTGCCGTGTCGAACGGGACGCCGGTGCCCTTTCTAAGCCATTCCAGTTTGGGCAGCGCCTTCATGGCGCTCGACAAAAAGCAGTATTCGACCTGATGCCCGCTCGACACAATAACGGCAACAGTGTCCGGTGTCAGTTCGGCATACCGAATTGCAGTTGCCGTCAAGGACACCTGAAAGTCGTCGGCAATCCGTTCAATGATCGCAAGTCCAGCATCATTCAGGCGTAACAGGCGTTTTACAGGCGTTTCAGGCAGAAGCAGCCCAGAAGCAAAGGAGTCAGCTTCGAGTTCGTAGGGATCTTGTGAGGCATAACCGGCATACGATGAGTGCACGCCGTTTTGGAGAACCTGATCTGGATGACCCTCCAAAAAGAAATGGCCCAGTTCGTGGGCAACGCTAAATCTCTGAAAGCCTAGATTAGGGATGTGCGTGGCGTACATAATGCCAAACTGATTGCCGTGCCTGAGAAGCATACCCGATGCGCCAGCTTCCGTAGGAGGCTTGGCGCGGACGAAAATTCCCCTGCTAGCTGCGATCGCAAATGGATCGATGGGGAGTTTATCGAGCAAGCCTTCCTGACGAAGAAAGGCTTCCGCTTTCTGCCGTGCCATTCGCATCCGCAAAGCAAGCTCGGCTTTCACGATTCGGAATCGCCTTGCTTGTTCCGCTTCGCCAGCATCTGCACGAACTCTTCTGCTAACTCGCGGTCGCGGCCAGTTAGTTTGCCAACGTCCCTATAGAGCGTGTCACCGACATCGGCGTGAGAGGGATCGTCTGCGCGCCCGATGAGATAATCCGTTGTCACGTTCAGTGCGTTAGCAAGCCTTCGAAGCGTATCGAAGGAAGGTTTTCGATTACCAGCTTCAAAGTGAGCGACTGAGCTGGCGGGCATTCCAGCCAACGCGCCGAGTTCTGCTTGGCTATGGCCTCTCAAGTCGCGTGCCTGCCGAAGCCTTTTTTGGAAGATGTCGGTTGGGGTCGCGGGGGTGATCATGTCGAGATAGACATCCTGTGCTTGACGGATATTGCGAGCCTCCCTATATACTAGACATCGACCATATGTCTTTCCAGACATATTTGCGCTTTTGGGGCGGAAATGGGGGATTTTTAATGGGCCGGCAGCACGTCTCACACGCGGAACTTGCAAGTTTCGCCGACGACAAGGTCAATTTGCCCAAGGACAAGGCAGACCAGTTTCGCGCACAGGCTCGGGGCGTGCGGGAGAAGATCGAGACCTATCTTTCTGAGCATCCCGATTTCTCACTGAAAAAGATTCTTCTCTCAGGAAGCCTTGCGAAGGGGACAGCTCTCCGTTCGCTGAATGATATCGACATGGCTTGCTACATTTCTGGATCGCAGGCGCCGCAGGACGTCTCTGCTCTTCTCGAATATCTCGCCGAGCGGCTGCGTAAAGCATTTCCCAATTTTTCGCCCGATCAGGTTGCCCCCAAGACGTACAGCGTTACGGTATCATTTCGAGGATCGGGATTAGACGTCGATGTCGTGCCGGTTCTCTACGATGGTGACTCCGATTGGTATGGCAATCTCGTTAGCCAAGACGATGGGTCGTTCCTGAAGACCTGCATTCCTCGTCATCTGGAGTTCACGCGTACTCGCAAGACCGCATCGCCGAAGCATTTCGCGCAAGTAGTGCGTCTCGTGAAGTTTTGGGCGCGCCGCGCAAAAGCGGAGCGGGAAGGATTCCGTTTCAAGTCGTTTATGATCGAAATGATCCTGTCGCACTTGGCCGACAAGGGACTCGACTTCTCAGACTATCCAGAAGCACTGCAGCATTTCTTCACATACATCGCGCGATCAAATCTCGTCGAGCAAATCGCGTTCAGCGATTTCTATCCAATCTCGAAAATCGGCAAGTTCTCGGACGCCGTTCGGATCATCGATCCTGTGAACGAACTGAACAACGTCGGCAAGCTCTACACTCGCGCGGACGCGAACCTGATCGTAGATGCAGCGCTCGACGCTGGCGACGCCATCGACGCGGCACTCGCAGCGCCGACCAAACAGGACACAGTTCGGTACTGGCAGAACGTTTTTGGCTCAGCCTTTCAGGTTTGAGGAAATCGATATGAGCAGCAGCTACACTTTCTCAGCTTCCGACACGCAAACATTTACGCTCACGCACGCCAAGCATATGGCAGCCAAGGTCGCGACCGATCTCAAGCGAATGCAGCGTCTCTACGGTTCGCCCAGCGATGCAAGCATCGAAGCATATGAGAACGAGGCAATCGCGCTTTTGAAGGCAGGGTATTTTGGAGTCATGACGCTGGGCTTCCGCAAGGATGGCCAGTGGATCGAGCCAACTCTTAGGTACACCGCTCATGATCTCGCGGGCGCATCGGCCAACGACGATGATCCGGGGCGCGTTCAGCCCGGCGCGACCATTTCTGGCGCGAGTTTCTACAGCTATCTCACATACTCATCGGCATGGGACAAGCTAACGTCCGCAGAGCAAGAGGCCTTCAAAAGGACGCTTCCTCATCAGCGGACCGGTGCCACTGAGCCGCCCGTCAATGGTCAGCTTGTAGCGGACAAAACATACTCCTCGGGTGGGCGGTCTTTGACGCGGATGACCGTGAAGGCGTGGTCATGAATACCAACGTTACTAATGGACTTTTCGAGCGCCGAGTCACTTATCCCGATTGCGGCCCGCAGGAGCGCCTTGCGCGACTTGTAGGGCTAGATGAACACAAGGCTCGGCTGACAAAAATGCTGGCCGTCTTGGTCAACCCGTCGGGCTTGGAAGGATGGGCAAAGAAGCATCACCCGAACGCGGCTGGCTTGCTGAAAAGCGTGCGCAACAGGCCGCCCCTAATAGTTCTCGCGGGTGATGTCGGTTCGGGAAAAACCGAGCTGGCGGAAACGATCGGAGACGCCGTTGCACGTCAGGAAGGTATCGACATTACGTTGTTGCCGATGAGTCTATCGGCAAGAGGTCAGGGCCGAGTGGGCGAGATGACGCAGCTTATTGCATCGGCCTTCGACTACACAGTTTCTGAAGCGACGAAGCTTGCTCGTGGCTCCGGCCGAGCACAGGGTGCAGTAATTCTTCTGGTTGACGAAGCGGATGCGCTGGCGCAATCGCGGGAAGCAGCGCAAATGCACCATGAGGATCGAGCCGGCGTAAACGCGTTCATTCGCGGGATTGATCGTCTGGGGAACGGAAAGCTTCCCGCTGCAGTAATCATGTGCACCAACCGACTAGGGGCATTGGACCCAGCCGTAAAGCGGCGAGCTGCCGAAATTCTGAGTTTTGATCGGCCCACCGACATTCAAAGGCGGTCTGTGCTTGAGGCTTCCTTCGACGGAACAGGCCTCTCCGGAAGCGGTATAGATCAGCTTGTCGCGGCAACAGGCCCGACATCGGCGCGTCAATACGGTTTCACGTTCTCCGACCTAACCCAGCGTTTAGTTCCCGCCATCGTGCTCGATGCGTATCCATTGCGCGCCGTGAGCGCTGCGCGCGCATTGGAAATTGCGCGCAAAACGTTGCCCACGCCGCCCTTTACCGAGAAAAATCTATGAGCGAGTGGTCGCTACAGAAACTGCTGTTCGGATTGCATGATGACATCCAGCAAAAGCTGGAAATCAGCAGGCGCACTTTCGGGCATCCGGTCACGAAAGGGGATGCGAGCGAGCAGGTCTGGCTCGAAATGCTGCAAACTTATCTTCCGCAGCGATATCAAGCCGCCAAGGCACACGTCGTTGATAGCAAGGGTGAGTTTAGCCAGCAGATCGATGTCGTCATTTTTGATCGACAGTACTCGCCCTTCATATTTCGCTACAACGAGCAGACCATCATCCCAGCGGAAAGCGTCTATGCGGTTTTCGAGGCGAAGCAGAGCATTTCCGCCAAGCAAGTCGAATACGCTAGAACTAAGATCGCAAGCGTTCGCAAACTGCACCGCACTAGCCTTCCTATCCCGTATGCAAAGGGTGTTTATCCACCAAAGCCCCTAATCCCTATTATCGGTGGCATACTGACGTTTGAAAGCGAGTGGTCGCCGCCACTGGGCGAGGCCCTTCTCGCGTCACTGAGCGATTTGCCTAATCCGATCGATACGTTGGATATCGGCTGTGTCGCAGCGGCGGGGCATTTCAAGCGGAGCGAGGATGGCTCCTATAAGATGGAAACGGGAGGGAAGCCCGCAACCGCCTTTTTGTTTGATCTGATTGCTACGCTGCAATTTAGCGGCACAGTGCCGATGATTGATGTGCAAGCTTACGCGGCGTGGTTGGCCAAGTAGGAGACCGCCTTTGGCGATACCGATACTCTGTTGTCGTGAAGCCTAAGAGCGTGCGCCATCTTGGCCGCCGGACAAATTCGGTTGCGTCCGTGCACTAAAAGGGGCGAGCCACATGGCACAATTGATAGTGCAGAGAGCGTCTCAATGGCGGACTACGCAGCAGATTTTAAGTTTGTTCTCGCCAAAAACGCCGCCTACTCGCATGAGGAGCGCCGCAAGCTGCCGCCGATAAGGGCGATCACAACTATGCTGCCCCATCCGTCGGGGCGGGGTTCAATGATATGCCACCCCGACGCGCATGATCGCCTGTACGACATGGCGGAAGGCGCGCTCGCCAAGAGCAAATATGCGGGCCGCATAGAAGTCAGCGCGGCGTTCGAAGAGCTGAAGCGCATTACGGTCGAGCGCTTCTATCGCGACAAAAGAGAAATCACGCAAAGCGAGGCCGATAAAGCTGTGGCGGCTGCCGTGAAGGCATCGGCGAAGGTGTGCAAAACGCTCACGCACTACATTCCCTGTCACATCGGAGACGACAAGGGCGACTTTGCCTTCGAGCTTGGGCGCGTGCATTTCCGCAGATCAGACGTGGTGATGAGCGACATGGCCTCCAAGTTTGTGAGTTACGTGGAGAGCGTCGAAGAGAAGCGGCAGGATATTTCTCAGAAGCTCGCCTCCGATGCGCGTAGCTACTACGAGTCCTTCGGCTGGGTGGCCGCAGTCACGATCGAAGATTGCGACGAAGCGGTGTCAGAGCGACGCGCAAAGAGAGCCGTTCAGGGCGCATTGGATTGCTTGCACGTCCTGCTCGGCACCGAATACTCGAACCATATGCGTATGGGTGGTCCCAACTTTCATACCGATAGGCGCAGTCATATTGTCGAAGGGGCAGGCTGCTCGATCGAAGTCTCCTCCTCTGCGGACTGGTTATCAAACGGTCTGCGGAAAAATTGGTGGAACATCATTCAAGGCAAAGCGGAGGATTTTCTCGAGCTGATGGGTATTGCGCTGGAAGGAGCATTGACGTTGCCAACTCCGCTTCCTGTAGCCCAGCGCTATATAGATGCGGCGACATGGTACGGTCAGGCGTGTAGGGACGAGTTCCTTCCGTCTCGGCTTGTAAAATACGTCACTGCGATGGAGCGGGTTCTAACGACCAGCAGTCAGAACATCGCCGAAACGCTGGCAAGCAGGGGAGCGGCGTTGCTCTATCGCTGTCTACCGGAGTACGAAGATTTCGATCGTTTGAAAGCGCGTTTTGAGAGTGTGTACGATATGCGCTCGCGCTTCGTTCACGGCTCGCGCTCACCTCACGATCGTATCGGGCAAACTCTGCGTGATGCCGACGAGCTATCGCGAATGGTTCTTTTTCAGATTCTGCGCCTCTACAAAAAAGAAGGGCTTGAGCTTGCGGCCTGCTCCGATGATCGCATGAATGAAGCACTCGACGAGTGGGTTGAACTCGTTAGGCGCGACCGCCAAGGCCACGAAGCCTCTCCTTCAGTAGGTTAGAAACGCCTCAATCCGCGAGAAGCCTCAAGGGGCGGCCCGCGCCAGCGGCGTTGCCGCCCGTGTAACCCCTTGACCCTCGCTCGCCGCACGAAGGCTATTGGCTCGGCATGGGCGTTAAGCCCAATTCCGACCTAAAGGTCAGTGTCTGACTCCAGACTTTCGAGGATGTCTCTGATCTCCGCATCTCGATCATCATTTGGTGCAGGTGATGGCAGCGCACGGGCGCGGGTCGCGAGCCACGCATATTTGTCGGGCTTCTTGGTGACATCGCGCAGCATCCCACTCATCTCGGGCCGCTCCCAGAAATTCGGCAGATCGACGACGAAGAAACCATGGTCGCGGGATTCCAGAAGCGCGGTCTTGCCACCCGTGAGGGCGCGGATGTCTTCCACCTGAAGAAGCGGGCGGGCCTGCTCGACCAGATTGTCGCCCGATCCGTTCACCTGCGCGTTGGAGACGTTGAACCCACGCACCATGACGGAGGCTCTGCCCGAGCGCTTTTCGATCCCTTCAAGCGTCTTGTCGTCGGGAAGACCACGATAGAGCGTGTGGGCGACGGCCTTGCGCCATGTGCGGGCGACTTCCTCGCCGTAACGCCGCTCGATCTGGGCAGGCGCGTTCTGGAAGACGCCGAGGAAATCCACGCCGCCCTGCCGGTATAGGGTCAGCATCTTGTAGAAGTTCGAGACATAGAGCTGTCCCCATTCCTCGCCGATCACGAGGGCGCGAAGAGGACCATGCGTTCCGGCGAAGCGTTCCACGATCGCCGCCGTCATCGCGCCGACCAGCGTGTGGCTGGTGTCGCTGTCCGACGAGCCGATGATGAACAGTGCAGTGCGCCGCCGCTTCATATCGGCGGGATCGAAGGAATTGGCATCCGTCACGAACCGCGCAGCAGACCCCTTCGAGAAGCCGCGAAGCTGTTCGGTCAGGAGCGAGGCATAGGCGTTCCACTGATCGTTCGAGGTCAGGAAGCTCGCCACCAGATGGCACATACCGGCATCATCTTGCCTGCGGCTGTCGCTCGCCCAGAGCATCAGATCGTCCGTGATCTCCTGCCGGTCGCGGGCGAAGAAATCCCACAGCCCACCCGCTGTGCACGGCCAGCGTTGAGACGGAAAACACGCCGCCTGCTTGTTGTAGAGGGCGGCGAACACGCGCGCGCCTTGCCCGATCCAACGATGGTTGGGAGCAGGATCGATGGGCAGCAGGAAGCTTGCGGCATCGTAGGCGACATCGCCGACGATGGGGCTAAGCTCGGATACAGCAGCGACTTCCAGAAGGCGCGTGTTGAGGTTGAAGGTCTCGCTTTTGTAGCCGTGCAGCTTGCCTGCATTGATGAAGCGCACGTCGTAGCCCTGACGCTCCAGCGTCTTCCATGCCACCCACGTCAGCTCGGCGTCCTTGGGGTCGGTGATGATCTTCGAGACTTGCTTGGTGCTGGGCGAGACCAGATTGACGCCAAGAAAGCGGGCGAGCTTGCCCTTGCCTGCCTGCGCGTCGATGGCGACCGGCTCGGTGCCGCCATAGATGAGCGGCTTGCCGTTCAGGAAGCCGAGTTCGATCCCGCGCTTCACCGGCATGGCGGAAACCCCGCTCATAGCAAACCCGATTGCGCCAGAGCTTCGGGATCGTTCAGTTGCGCGTTGCCAAGCATTCCGCTTGGGTTGGCATCCAGCATGGCGCGAAGCTGGGCGGCGGCGAGGGCTTCGGCGCGATCTCGGGCGATCCGCGCCTGCGCCGCATCCTCCCATGCGAGCCGCTGTTGCTGCTGGGATTCCACCAGCCAGAAGAAATTGTAGACCTCGACGAACTTGGAAAAGCTCATGGGCTGGCCTCCCCGTCATCCCATTCCGCGAAGCGGAAGGGTTCCGGCGCAGGTTTAGGGTCGGGCGGGGTGACATCGATCGCTTCCGCCTCGATCACCGGCGGGGGCGGCACGGGAATGGTGCGCAGCGGGAAGATGTCGGGCGTGCCGTCCGGCAGTTCGCGTGCGCGCAGGACTTCAAGGCCGAGCGATCCCGCGACATAGCCACCGATGGCGATGACCCACCACGCATTCGGCTCGATCTTCCAGCCCCACCGCCAGACGCCGATGGCCGAGAACAGCACGGCGATAACAGCGCAGATCAGCCCTCGAATGACGAACTCACGCGCTTCTTCTGGAAAGATCGTGAAACGATCGTCGAAAGTCTGCGGCGTGTTCCACGCGCACAAGCAGGCAATGGTCAGGATCGTCGTTAGGATCAGCGCCAGCAGGACGTAGTAGGCGGCGATCGCCGCCGCGATCAGGGCGAAGATCATGAAGATGGCAGCGAACTCGTTGTTGTCATCCTTACGCGAAGACATGGTGCTCTCCTTCGTTTGAGACCTATCGTTCGAGGCGCAGGCCAAGCCCGCGTCCGCGTGTCATGGCGGGCGTGTCGGGTTGACGCTGAAGTTTGAGGAAGCGCCCGATGTCGCGGCGCAGACCGAGAAGCTGCTCGGCTTGTGCGGAACGGAGCTTCCTGAACTCCGTCTGCAAGGTGGCGCGCTGGGCGTGCTGCTGTTCGGTCAGCGCTTGCCGTTCGCCCGTGTGGCGAAGGCGTGTCAGACCGGCCTCGCGCTCATGGCTTGCGCGCGTCTCCTGAAACTTTCCCGTGATCCGCTGCCAGAGGGCGCGCCAGCCCTTGGGGAGCTTGGCGGCGCGTTCCCGCGTCTCGCTCTCCCATTCCATCGTCTGGCGCTGGGCGAGCCGGTCACGGGCGGCGCGGTGCAGCCGTGTCATCTCGGCCTTGTATTGGTCGAGCTGCACCGAGCGTTGCAGGAAGGTCTTTCGGGCCTCATCGACATGACGCCGGATCGCCGGTGTCATGCGCTGGCCGATCAGCTTTTGCGTGTGGGCGACGGAAGGCAGGCCGTCGGGATCGCCGATGCGCTCGCGCGCGACCTTGGTTTTGATGCTCAGCAGGCGGGGCAGCGACCAGACCTTGCATTTGTGATCCAGCACAACGAGGCCGCGCCGATCCCCCTTCGCGAGAAACAGGCCGTGATCTTCCAGAGCGCGGGCGAAGGACTTGGCGTTGTCCGACTTCGCCCAGCAATCCTGCGCTGTCTGCTTCAGCCAGCGCGGGTCGATCTCCTCCCGCTTGGCCTGCTGCCATTCCGCCAGCGTAAAGTTGGTCGGGTCGCGCTCCGCCTTGTTGGCGAGGCCGTTGGGCAGCGTCCAGCCATGTTCCAGATAAAGCTCGCGGGAAACGCCGGTCAGCTTCATCTTGAAGTGCGACATCTGACGCGCCGTCATGGTCTGCGCGTCGATGCGGCTCCACACGCAATGCGCGTGGCGTCGGTTCTCTTTCTCGTGGATGACGATGGCGCGGGGCTGGCCGGTCAGCCCCAGCCGTTCCTCGATCCGGTCGATCGCCTGCTCGAAGACTTCGATAGGGACATTCGCCTTCGGCGGGTTGAGGCTCAGAGAGAACAGATACTGACGGCAGGCTGTCCCGCGGCTGATCGCTTCGACCTCCTTGAATGCGCCGCGCAGATCGTCGGATGCGAAGCCGCGAAGCTCGTGCAAACGGACGTGCTCGTTATCCGCCACATTCATCAAATGGGCGGCTAGGTTCTGGCCGCCGCTGCGCTGCGAGCCTTTGAGGATCATGTCACGCCCTCAGGCTTGAGGCCGAGGGCGGCGAGCAGCAGGCGGCGCAGCTCGCGGACGAACGCGATGGCGTCCGTCAGATCACGCTCGATCTCGGGATCGATCGCCAGCGCGCCGATATGGGCGGCGTGGGCGAGCTGGTTCAGATTGCTTGCGATCCGCGACTGGCCGAGCAGAGCGAGGACTTGCGCCAGTGCCTTCCGGTCTTCTACCGGTAGGCCGGAGCGGCGGGCGGCGACGGGCGGAGGATCGCCCAGAACCTTCGCCCTGATATATGGCCCGAGCGGCGCGCCGGACGCCTCGCGGGTCAGCCGTGCCCGTTCATCCGCCGAAAGGCGGAGGCTGAAGGGCCGGCCGGCCCTGCCATGGGGTGCGGGTGATTTGCCGCCAGAAGCCGGCTCTAGGGGCATGGCGGCACTGGAGAGTCCGCAGACTTCCGGTGCTCAAGGTAAGCGTTCCACTGGCCAAGAACCTCGAACAATTCGTTCGAAGTCGCGCCATCTAGGCGCGCCACGTCATCAAAAGCACGGGAATCTGCCATCCTGGGCTGAAACCATTCTCGAACAAAGGAGAGAACTCAGCAGGGCATCGGCCATCAGTGGCGATGCCGGAGCGTATCGACAATGACCTTGAACGCAGGCAGGTTCTGGCGACGGCTGGGGTAATAGAGGAAATAGCCATCGAAGAAGGGCGACCAGTCGTCAAGGACCTGCACCAGTTCGCCTGATGCGATCTGCTGTTCCACGATGTCTCCAGGGACGTAGGCGATGCCATAGCCGCTGACCGCCGCGTCGATCATGGCGTAGCTATTGTTGAAGGTAAGTTGCCCTTCGACCCGGACGCGCAATTCCTGCCCATCTTTCTCGAACTCCCATGCATATAGGCCCCCAGCCGTCTCGTGACGCATGTTGATGCAGACATGCCGAACCAAATCCTGTGGATGTTCGGGCACGCCATGCGCGTCAAGATAGGCAGGCGAGGCAACAGCCACCAATCGCCAATCCGGACCGATCCGCACTGCGATCATGTCCTTCTCGACGCTTTCCCCCAGCCTGACCCCCGCGTCGAAGCGTTCCTCGACGATATTGCGAAAGGTGCTGTCGAGGATCAATTCGACACTGATGTCGGGATAGGTGCTGAGCACCGGCTTGAGCTTAGGCCAGACGACGCTTTCAAGCGCGTGGTCCGATAACGTCAGCCGGATCGAACCCGACGGTTTGTCACCGAGAGCGGTCAGGGATGCGATCTCCTCCTCGATCTCCATGATGCGCGGCGTGATAGTGGCCAGCAGACGTTCACCCTCTGCGGTTGGCGCGACGTTGCGGGTCGTGCGGGTCAGCAGCCTTATGCCCATGCGCGCTTCGAGCTGCTTTATCGCATGGCTGAGGGTCGATTGCGCGATACCCAGTTTTGCAGCGGCCTTAGTGAAGCTGCGTTCCTCCGCCACGGTCTGGAACCATGTCAGTTGGTTGAGATCGGTCCTGGGCATCAAATCCCCTCACGTCGCATTATGAGCGTCAGTCGATTAGTTCATTCGGATTTCGACGGGTAATCCTTTCAGTCATGCTCTGCTAGTTGTACCGCAACAATTTCTGCGGGAGCACGCAAGGATGACGGCCTCCGCCGTATCGGAGCAACAGGCGAAACCGGCCGCCGCATGGGGCGCGGTGCTCTCGATGGCGCTGTGCGTGGCAATACTGATCGCCTCGGAGTTCATGCCGGTCAGCCTGTTGACGCCGATGGCCGAAGGGTTGCACGCGACAGAAGGTCAGACGGGGCAGGCAATCTCGATCAGCGGGTTGTTCGCCGTGGCGGCAAGCCTGCTCATCACGACTGCCGCCGGCACGCTGAACCGCAAATGGGTGCTGGTCGCGATGACGGCCTTCATGCTGGCGTCGCTCGTGCTGGTCGCGGCTGCACCGAATTTTGCCGTGCTGATGATCGGCCGCGCGCTGCTCGGTATCTGCATCGGCGGCTTCTGGGCGTTAGCCACCGCCGTCATCATGCGGCTGGTCCCCGAAAGCGATGTGCCGAAGGCACTTGCCTTGATGTATGGCGGACAGGCCATCGCCGCCGCCTTCGCCGCACCGATCGGCAGCTATCTCGGTGGCATGTTCGGCTGGCGTGCAGTGTTCTGGGCGCTGACACCGATCGTTGCCCTCAATCTCGTCTGGCACATGGTCGCGCTGCCTTCGCTGCCCGCGCGGCAGCGGCAGGATTTCCGGGCGATGTTCGGCCTGCTCAGGCGCCCCTATTTCCAGCGCGGCCTAATTGCCTGCATGCTGTCGTGGGGATCGGCCTTCACCATGTTCACCTATCTGCGTCCCTTTCTGGAGAAGGTGACAGGCGTGGATGTGACCACGCTGTCCATCCTTCTTCTGCTGCTCGGCTGCGCAGGGTTCGTCGGCACATGGGCAGCAGGCCGCTTTCTGAAGGGCAATGTCGCTCCCCTGCTGAAGCTGCCCGCGCTGGTGATGGGCGGCGCCACCGTGGGGCTGTTGCTGTTCGGATCGTCGGTCATGGTGGTGGGGCTGTTCATGGCGATCTGGGGCGCGATGAACACTATGTTCTCGGTCATCTGGATGACGTGGATGTCGCAGAATGCAGATGACGCGCCGGAGGCGGGAGGCAGCCTGATGGTCGCCGCGATCCAGGCGTCGATCCTGCTGGGCGCTGTGGTCGGCGGGCTGCTGCTCGACGGCATCTCCATTCAAGCAACCTTTAGCGGCAGCGTGGCACTCGCCGGAGCGGCGCTCCTGCTGATCGGCAACGGCCACAAGATGCTGAAAACCACAGGAGGCACTGATGGCCAGAATTGATCGCCGCGACCTCATCAAGCTGAGCGGGGCCGGTGCGGTTGCATTGGTCCTCGGCTCGCTCCCGACCCTTTCCAATGCGGAGACACAGGCTATGTCGAACGAATGGGACAAGACCTTCCCGAAAAGCGTGAAGGTCGATCACCAGAAGGTCAGCTTCACGAACCGCTACGGCATCACGCTGGCGGGCGACCTCTATTTGCCGAAGGATCGGACTAACAAGCGGCTCGCAGCCATCGCCATCAGTGGTCCGTTCGGCGCGGTGAAGGAACAGTCGTCGGGCCTATACGCGCAGACCATGGCGGAGCGCGGCTTCGTTACGCTGGCGTTCGATCCTTCCTACACTGGGGAAAGCAGCGGCGAACCGCGCAATGTCGCCTCGCCTGACATCAATACCGAGGATTTCAGCGCGGCGGTCGATTTCCTCGGCCTGCATCCTTCAGTCGATCGCGAGCGGATCGGCATCATCGGCATTTGCGGCTGGGGCGGCATGGCTTTGAACGCGGTCGCGGTGGACAAGCGCGTCAAGGCCGTCGCGACCAGCACCATGTATGACATGACCCGCGTGATGTCGAAGGGCTATAATGACAGCACGACCCTTGAACAGCGCACGCAGACGCTGGAACAGTTGAGCCGTCAGCGTTGGGTGGATGTGGAGAACGGCAACCCTGCCTACCAGCCACCTTACAATGTGCTGCATGGCGGCGAAGCGCAGTTCCTCGTGGACTATCACGACTATTATATGACGCCGCGCGGCTATCACCCGCGCGCGGTCAACTCCGGTAACGCCTGGACGCAAACCACGCCGCTGTCCTTCATGAACATGCCGCTGCTGACCTACATCAAGGAGATTGCGCCGCGTCCAGTCCTGCTGATCCACGGCGAAAAGGCCCATTCGCGCTACTTCAGCGAGACCGCCTATGCGGCGGCGGCAGAGCCGAAGGAACTGATGATCATCCCCGCCGCCAGCCATGTCGATCTCTACGATCGCGTGGATATGATCCCTTTCGACAAACTCCAGTCGTTCTTCACGCAGCATCTGGCCTGATGCGATGAAAGCTGTGGCCAAGTTCCTGCGATCTCTACCCATCTTTGCCGCAGCTTTGCTGGCGTGTGCCTGTTCAGGTCAAGCGGCAGATACTAGCGCACCCGCGACAAGCCAAGAGGCGGGGCCGGTGCAGGCGGCGGAGGAAATTATGAAAATCAGACTTGTTGCTGGAGATAGGACGTTCAACGCGACGCTTGAGGACAGTGCGGCGGCGCGTGACTTCGCCGCCCTCCTGCCCCTCGAATTGACGCTGAGAGACTATAACAGGACCGAGAAGATCGCCGACCTGCCCAAGCGCCTCTCAACGGAAGGGATGACTGGCGGCATCGACCCTGAAATTGGCGACATCACCTATTATGCGCCTTGGGGTAACCTCGCGATCTTCTACCGGGACTTCGGCTATTCGAGAGGGCTTGTCCACTTGGGTCGTCTCGAAACCGATGTTGAGGCGCTGGCGGAAATCGACGGAGCGTCTGTTCGCATCGAACGTATCCCGTAAAGCCCCTGAAATCGGCGGTTGCTCGCACCTCAAACAACGATCACCCAGTTCTCATCTTCATCATCGTGCGTGCGCCATTCTCCTTTAGTCAGATCAAGACGACCGGGGCATCCCGATCGTCACCGCCACCGGGCAATGATCCGACGGCATGGCATCGCCGCGCTCGTCATAGACAACCTCGCCGAACGAGCTCTTGTCCCAGCGCTGGAATGCGCCGCCCGACAGCACGATGTGGTCGATGAAGTCCTTGTATCGCCCGCCGTCGCAGCCCGGTTGACGCGGCCCGCCGTCGCCTTCCAGCGCCGCGATATACAGATCGCCGCCGGCATTCCATGCCTGCCACACTTCCACGTCTTCGGCTTTCAGGCGGCGGTTGAAATCGCCAAGGATCGCGAACGCCTCACCGGAGGCTTCGCGCGCATCGATCCAGGCCTTGATCGTCGGCACCTGCTCCATCAGCAACGGGCAGTCCTCGTCATCCGCCTTGAACCCGGCAGAGCAGCCCGATTTCAGATGCACGCTCATCAGGCGCAGCTTCTCCTTGCCCGTCAGCGTCACGTCGATGCCCCAGCGCACCGGGCGGCCGCCCTTGCGCTCCACATCCAGCGCCGTCACCGGCGCGTTCACCGTGAAGGCGATCCCCTTGCGGATGGCGAAACCGTTGCGCTGCGGGCGGATCGGCTCGGCGCTGTCCTTGCCGCAGGTCTCCTTGAACGGCGGATAAGGCTGGTCCGAGATGACGATGTCATAGGTCGCGGCATCGAACACATGGCGCGCGGCGGCTTCGTTCTCCACCTCCTGGAACGCGATCACATCGGCGTTCAGCTTGGCGGCATAGGCCCGCAGCTTTGCGTAGTCCGCTTCCCCGCGCGGGCGGCATCCCGTGCCGTCCGCTTCGGCCAGATGCTCCAGATTCCACGACGCCAGCCGCAGGCCCTGTTGCTGCTGCGGAGATGGCTTTGAAATTCCGGCGCATCCGGCCGCCATCAATGCGGCGGACAGGACTGCAAATCGCGTGCTGCTCATCATGCTGAAACGATCGCCTCTCGTTCAAAGCGGATGGGGCCGCATAGCATGCTGCAGGGTCGGCGGAAATGCGGCCCGGCTGTCCTTCAACGCTCGTGCGCCGTTCAGCGCGGCTTGAACTTCTGATTGCGGTTGCCGGTGCAATTCCAGCGCAGGATCTCCGTCCCATCCGCCGTCGCACTCGCCGCTACATCCATGCAGCCGCCCTTGCGGTTCTGGATTCTTCCCGATGTCTCTGCCGTCCACAGTTGCTCGGCGCTGTTCACGTTGCAACTGACACCGCGAACAGGACCATTCCCGTTTTTTGGCGCTTCGAGGCATTTGCCGTTCACCAGGATGCGCGCCGACCCGCGGCTTGCATAGGCGAATGTCTGGTTCTCGCCGCCGTGGCACGTCCACACGACCAGCCTTCCGTCCGGTGTCAGGTCGAGGCACTTATCCGGCGCGATCTCGGGCCGCAACGTCGCTGTCGTGACGTCCGCGTTCGCCGCTACCGCCTCGGCGGGATCAAAGCGCGCCCAGCGCTGGTTCGTCTGGCCGGTGCAGCGATAGGCGATGACCGTCGTCCCGGCGGCTGTATCGCCGTTGTTGACATCGATGCACAAACCGTTGCCGTTCCTGATCTGGCCGTCGCTGCTATAGTTCCAGGTCTGGCTCTGCCGGTTGCGGCACGCGGCGAGGAACAAGGTTTGCCCCTCGCGCCCCGCCTCGATGCATTGCTGTCCGACGCGCATGATCCGCTCCGCCGCCGGCGTGTCGCGGCGGCTCAGCGTGATCTTCTGTCCGTTCGATCCGTCGCAGTTCGCGATCTGCGCTTTCGGCTTGAACTCCAGGCACATGCTTCTGGCGCTGTCAGGCCGCAGATTGACGGTCTCCGCGACGGTCATGCCGGCACGCGCCGGCGACATGACGGCGGCCAGGCAGACGGCGAGCGCCGCTGCGGCGAGTGGTTTCATGGGCATCCCGTTTCCCCTTTTCGATCACGATCGAACGGACGTGCCACCCCGTATGTGAAGGCTGTATGAACGGTGACGCGTCGTCGGCGCGGGCAGGGCGCTTTTCAGGTGCCGCAGAACGTCCGCGCCACTTCTTCGCCCGCTTCCGGCGGGGCCTCGAAGTCGCGAAAGGCCGGGTCGCTTTCGTAAGGCTGCGCCAGCGCCGCGTTCATCCGGTGGAAGGGCGCAAAGTCGCCGCCTTCCGCCGCCTGGATCACCTGCTCGATCCGGTGATTGCGCGGAATACGAACCGGATTGGCGCGCTCCATCGCCGCGACATCCGGCTCCCGCGCCGTCCATCGCGCCAGCCAGGCCTCGCCGCCTTCGCCCAGCAGAGTCGAAATCGTGTGCGGCGCCCGCGTCAGCGTCTGAAAGGTCAGCGTGAAGTCGGCGCCCGCCGCCGCCATCAAGTTCAGCAGATCGCCGATCAACGTCTCATCCTCGTCCGGCGCCGCGCCCAGGCCCAGCTTCGCCCGCATCCCCGCCGTCCACGCCTCGCGGAACGCTTCGGGGAAAATCGTCAGCACGTCATTCGCCGCCGCGATCGCTGCCTCGATATCCTCATCGATCAGCCCCAGCAGCGTCTCGGCGAAGCGCGCCATGTTCCACTGCGCGATTCCCGGCTGATTGCCGAACGCATAGCGCCCGCCCTCATCGATCGCGCTGAACTTCTTGGCCGGATCATACGCATCCAGAAACGCGCACGGTCCATAGTCGATCGTCTCGCCCGAGACAGCGCAGTTGTCGGTATTCATCACGCCATGGATGAACCCCAGGACCATCCACTGCGCCACCAGCTTCGCCTGCCGCCGCAGCACCGCCTCGAACAGTTTCAGATAGGGCCGCGCCTCGCCCGCGATCCCGGGGTAGTGCCGCTGGATCACATGATCGGCCAGCAGCCTTAAGGCCTCCACATCGCGCCGCGCCGCGAAATACTGGAACGTTCCCACGCGGATATGGCTCGCCGCCACCCGCGTCAGCACCGCGCCGGGCAGCATCCCCGCCTCGCGCAGCACGCTCATCCCCGTCGCCACCGCCGCCAGCGCCCGCGTCGTGGGAACGCCCAGCGCATGCATCGCCTCGCTGACGATATACTCCCGCAACACCGGCCCCAGCGCCGCGCGCCCGTCGCCCCGTCGCGAGAACGGCGTCTGGCCCGAACCTTTCAGCTGCACATCGCGCCTGACGCCGCCGGACACGATCTCGCCCAGCAGCACCGCGCGCCCGTCGCCCAGCTGCGGCACGAAATTCCCGAACTGATGCCCGGCATAGGCCAGCGCAATCGGCTGGGCGTCTTCCGGCACGGCGTTCCCTGAAAACAGCTCCGCCGCCTCAGCCTTCACCGCCTCGACATCGAGCCCCAGCTCACGCGCCAGCCCGTCATTGAACGCGATCAGCTTCGGGTCCGCCACGCGCGCCGGCGTCACCGGGGCGTAGAACCGCTCCGGCAACGCCTTGTACGCATGGTCGAACCCCAGCCGCACGTCTCTACCCGCGCGCGACGTACACCGATTGGGGCGCCATATATTCCAGCAAGCCCTCCATCCCGTTCTCCACGCCAAAGCCCGAACCCTTGCGCCCCGCGAACGGCGTATCGGGGCGCAGGTTCAGATTCTGGTTGATCCACACCGTCCCCGTCTCCATCCGGTGCGCGATCTCCACCGCCTTGTCGACGTCTTTGGACCACACCGCCCCGGCCAGGCCATATTCGCTGGCGTTCGCGCGATCGATCACGTCGTCAACGTCCTTGAACTTCAGCATCGGCAGGATCGGCCCGAACGCCTCCTCCTGCACCACGCGGCTGTCCTCCGGCGGATTGTCGACGATGGTGACGGGAATGAAGAACCCGGCCCCTTCCGGCGCGGCTCCTTGAATCAGCGTCAGCTCGTTCTTCTTCGCATCCTCCAGCAGGTCCAGCACGCGCTCATACTGGCGCTTGTTCTGGATCGGCCCCAGCACGGTGCCCTGTTCCGCGCCGTCGCCCATCTTCACCGCCTTGGCGATGCCGGCGAGCCGGTCGCGCAGCCCCTCATACACCGCCTCATGCACATACAGCCGCTTGGTCGCGACGCAGATCTGCGCGGTGTTGAAGAACGCGCCGAAGAAAATCTTCTGCGCCACCTCGTCCAGGTTCACGTCCGGCATCACGATGGCGGCGTCGTTCCCGCCCAGCTCCAGCGTCAGGCGCTTCAGGTCTTTCGACGCGCTCTCCATCACCCGCTTGCCCGTCGCGGTCGAACCCGTGAACGAGATCTTGTCGAACCCGGGATGCGCCGTCATCAGCGGCCCCAGCGCATCGCCGCCCGTGATGACGTTGAAGACGCCCGGCGGAAACACATCGCGGAACAACTCGCCGATCTTCAGCGTGCAAAGCGGCGTGAACGGCGATGGCTTCAGCACCATCGTGTTGCCCGCCACCAGCGCCGGGGCGACTTTCCACATGGCCAGCGTCACGGGGAAATTCCACGGCGCGATGGCGCAGATGACGCCCAGCGGCACATAGCGCGTCTCGATATACTGCGCGGCGCTGTCCTCGCTCACATGCACCGGCGGCGTCATGCCGCTCACCGCGTGCAGCCATGCGCCTGCGCCCTGAATCTCCTGCTTGGCCGCATCGACGGGCCGCCCCTGTTCCTTGGTGAACAGCCGCCCCAGCTCCGCGGCATGGCTGATCAGAATGTCGCCGGCCTTTTTCACCAGCGCCTGCCGCTCGCTGATCGGCCGCGCCTTCCAGTCTTTGAACGCGGCGCGCGCGGCGGCGACGGCCGCATCCAGCTCCGCCTTGCCGGCGTCGGGCGCATTGGTGAACGCCTCGCCCGTCGCCGGGTTCACCACCTCGATGGTGGCGGCGGCGCTTACGCCCTTGCCGTTGATCGTCATCGTGTAATCGCGGTCGAACTGCATGTCGTTTCTCCTGGGTTCGGATATGGGTGCGCGTTCAGTCCATCACCAGCACGACCTTGATGCAGTCGCCGTGATGCTGGGCCGCGATGGCCTCGTTGATCTGGGAAAACGGAAACGTCTTTATCATCCGGTCGAACGGCAAACGCCCGGCACGGAAATGATCCATCAGCTCGGGCAGGAACACATCCGGGTCGCTGTCCCCTTCGATGATGCCCTTCACCGAATGGCCGAACGTCATCGCCGTGTTCACCTCGCCGGGCAAAGGCGTCCCCGGCGGCGAGATACCGACGATCCCGAACACGCCCTTGGGCGCCAACGCCCCCATCACCGCCGCCTGCACGCCCGGAACGCCCGTCGTATCGAACGCATAGTCGACCCCGATGGGCGAAATCGCCCGCACCGCCGCCGCCAGAATCCTTGTCCACATTCGGGTCGATCACATGCGTCGCCCCGAACTCCAGGGCGAGCCGTCGCCGCGCCTCATGCGGCTCCACCAGGATGATCGTCGAACACCCCTGAATCTTGCCGCCCATCACGGCGCTCAGGCCCACCGGCCCGCCGCCGGTCACCAGCAACGTCGACCCGGCGGGACAGGCCAGCGACCGCATCACCCCGCCCGCACCTGTCTGGATACCGCACCCCAGCGGCCCGATGATCTCCAGCGGAATGTCGTCGGGCACGATCACCACATTGCGCTCATAGGTCAGCGCATGGGTCGCGAACGAAGACTGCCCGAAGAAATTGCCCCCAACCTCCACGCCCTCGCACACCAGCGGGGTAGAACCATCCGTCCGCCGCCCGGTATAGTTCAGCATCGGCATGGTGTGGCAGTACGCGGCATCGCCCGCGTCGCAGCGTTTGCACGCCCCGCACGACCGGAACGTCATCGCCACCCGGTCGCCGACCTTCACCTTGCGAATGTCCGCGCCCACGGCTTCCACGATTCCGCTGCCCTCGTGGCCCAGCACGGCGGGCGGGGCGATCATCTGCCCTTCCTTGAACACGATATCGGTGTGGCACACCCCCACGCCCACGACGCGCACCAGAATCTCGTCCGCGCGCGGCGCGCCCAGTTCGACAGACTTCAACACAAACGGCTTACCCGTGCCCTCGGCCACGGCGGCGGTGATCTTCATGACGCTTCCTCGAATGGTTCTTATGCGAGGGAGGTTAGGGGAAGCGGGAGCGGGTGGCCACATCTAGCGCCCACCAATGCATTCAGCGTCTGTCACGCGTATTTTCCGCGTGCAGCACACTGAGCTGCAAAAAGACGCAAAAGGCGCTCGGTTATCTCGTCGCGCTGACGCGGCGAGAATGTCGACGGGCGCAGTAGAGTCGTTTTCCCAGCGGTAAAGACCGCAGTGCCCCACAAGCTCTGAATAGCCGCGAAATCGGCCTGATAAGTTTTCGGAAAATCTGCAGGCCGTAAGGGAAGAAGCTCCCCGCGCGCGATACCCCAGCTGCGGTCGGTGCCTCCCTTGTTGCGCATCATGGCCTCGGTCGCTCTCTTCAGTCGGTGATGCATGCTGAGATCTTTCCCCCATGCCATGATCGTTGCGGCCTTTTGCGAACCCTTGCTCATTGAGCGACTCCCTGTGCGGACCCCACTACGCTGACACGCGGATCACAAAAAGCAACATCATCTGTTGCTAATCCAATTCCCCCTCCCTAGCTCCATGGTCCAACCGCTTTTGCGAAGGACCAGATGTCGAAACTCTTTGAACCCGTGCGCCTTGGCGCGCTTCAGCTTCAGAACGCCGTCGTCATGGCGCCGCTCACCCGCAGCCGCGCGACGGTAGACGGCGTCCCCCAATCTATCGCCCGTGATTACTACGAGCAGCGCGCCTCCGCCGGACTGCTGATCACCGAGGGCACCCAGCCCTCCGCCGCCGGCCAGGGCTATGCCCGCACGCCGGGCATCCATTCTCAGCAACAGGCCGCCGGCTGGCGCGCGATCAACGATGCCGCCCACGGCAAGGGCGCGAAGACCGTGTTGCAGATCATGCATGTCGGTCGCATCGCCCACCCGCTGAACCGCACCATCTCAGATAGCCCCGTCGCGCCCTCTGCTGTCCGCCCCGCCGGACAGATGTGGACCGATCAACAGCAGATGCAGGATTTCCCCACACCCCGCGCGCTGGAAACCGCCGAGGTCAAAGCCCTCGTCGATGAATTCGTCGCCGCGTCAATACTCGCCATCGACGCAGGTTTTGACGGCGTCGAAATCCACGCCGCCAACGGCTACCTCCACAATCAATTCCTCGCCTCCAATTCCAACCAGCGCACCGACGCATATGGCGGCAGCATCCAGAACCGCATCCGCTTCACGGTGGAAACGGCAGAGGCCATCTCCTCCGCCATCGGCGCAGACCGCACCGCCATCCGCCTCTCGCCCGGTCACATGTTCAACGACATCGCGGACGCGAACCCGGTCGAAACCCACGTCGCGCTGCTGGATGCGCTGAAGACCGCCGATTTGGCTTACGTCCATCTGATGCTGCCCGACGCCTTCGCGCCCCAGCTCAACAATGCCGGTGACGTCCCCACGCTCGTCAGCACGATGCGCGCCCACACCAAGGGCAACCTAATCGCCGCCGGCGGCTACACGAAAGAAAAGGCCGAGGCCGCACTCGCCTCGGGACAGCTTCAGGCTGTCGTCTTCGGCCGCCCCTTTATCGGCAACCCCGATCTCGTCGCCCGCCTCAAAAACAACTGGCCACTGGCGGAAGCCAACCCCGACCAGTTCTACACCCCCGGCCCCGAAGGCTACTCCGACTACCCCGCTTACAAAGCACAACTCCCCTTCCCTCATGGCCGGGCCTGACCCGGCCATCCAGCACCCCCGCCAAAAACATCATGGCCGCCTGACGGGGCGGCCATGAAGACTGTCCGCACCGCACTCGTCCCTCGGGCGCAATACCGGATATAATTCCTATATACGTTTCGATCGCGCGCTCGTCAAGCCCCGAATAAGAAAATATTCCAGTTATCTTCTGCGGCCATTTTCTGCCCCGGAATCCGCCGTCAAACCTTCGTCCACTGCATGATCCAGCTGTCCTCCCAGGTCGCGCCGCCGTCGCGCGAAACGCCCTGGCGCCAGCGGTGGCTGTGGCCGGTGATCTCGTCCCACACGCCGCGCACTTTGATCGGCTTGCCCTCGGCGTCGACATCCTCGCTGATGAACGCGCCGACCCCGTCCACGAACCACCCGGCGACGCCCGGCGGCACGATGACGCCCGATTTCGCGTTCACCCAGTAATCCAGCCACACGCTGTTTTCGACATCGAAGGTCCGCACGCCCGTGCCGGCGAAATCGCGCGCCGGAATGCGCAATTCCTCGATGCTGGCGCGCCCGCCATGCAGGCTGGTCACGCTCGCCTCGGCCGGAAAGGTGATCCACTTGTCCTTTTCCAGGAAGCGATTGGCGATCCGCCATTCGCCGGTCAGGAAATCGAAATCCCCCGGCTTGCCCGCACCCTTGATGGGCGCAGGGGAGGGCGCAGGCGCGGCCTCGCTGCCGCTCGCCGCGCCGCTCAGCATGGGCGCCACCGCCAGGCCCGCTGCTGCCTGCAGCACCGCGCGCCGCGTCCCGTCCGTGTCTCCATTCGCCATGTCCTCGCCCTCTGATGCCGGCCTCAGCGCCGCGCGGCCATCCTCGCTGGCAAAACATGACAATCCACGTCATGTATTATTCGCGTCTCAAAAAATTGCTGAAACCCAGCCCTCCGCCCATGCGCGCCAGCCGCCTCCTCTCCATCCAGCTGCTGCTGCAACTGCGCGGCAGGCTCAGCGCCGAGGCGCTGGCCGAAACCTTCGAGGTCTCGGTCCGCACCATCCATCGCGACATCGATCAGCTGAGCGCCGCGGGCATCCCCGTCTATGCGGAGCGTGGTCGCAACGGCGGTTTCCGCCTGATGGAGGGCTATCGCGCACGCCTCACCGGCCTCACGGGGGCCGAGGCGGGGGCGCTCGCCTTTGCCGGCGCGCCCAAGGCGGCGGCGGATCTGGGGCTGAAGGCCGATCTTGCGGCCGCCGAACTGAAACTCCGCGCCGCGCTCGCGCCCGATATCGCCGCGCGGGCCGACAGCGCCGCCGCCCGCTTCTATCTCGATCCCGCGCCCTGGTATGGCGATGAAGGCGATCTCCGCCTGCTGCCCGCGCTGGCTGACGCCGTGTGGGGCGAACGCCGCCTCCGCCTCGTCTATGACAGCTGGAAGGCCCGCGTAACGCGCGAGGCCGACGCCCTCGGCCTCGTGATGAAGGGCGGCGCCTGGTATCTCGTCGCGGGTGTCGAGGGTCAGCCGCGCTCCTACCGCGTCTCCAACATCCAGGACATGGCGCTCATCGAGGGCCGCGCGAAACGCCCCAGGGGTTTTGCGCTGGGCGCATGGTGGGCGCAGCAGACGCGCGAGTTTGAAACCCGTCTCTTTTCCGGCCGCGCCCATATCCGCATCTCACGTGAGGGACGCCGCCTGCTGACCGATCTGAACCCCCGCGCCGCCGCCGCGATGCGCGCGACGGCGAAGGCTTTGCCCGGCGGTTGGACTGAAGCCGCCATTCCGGTCGAAGGTCCGGTGATGGCCGCGCGCCAATTGCTGCAACTGGGAACCGAGGTCGAAGTCCTTGGTCCCGGACAGCTTCGCGACGCCATCACCCGCCAGGCCGCCGCCGTCGCCGCGCTTTATCGAAAAACGCGCTGACCAAGGGTTGGCATCCCGCGCGCAGTGCGCCATGTGAGACCCACAGTCATTCGGGCCTCCATGTCGCCGCCAACAGCAGAAAACCCCAACCCCCATCCGGGTATGGGGTTCCGCGCCTTTGTCACCCTCATCGCTTTGCTGATGGCGGTGAACGCGCTCGCCATCGATTCCATGCTGCCGGCGCTGCCCGCCATCGGCCACGCCCTCGGCGTTACGGCGGAAAACGACCGGCAGTGGGTCATCACCGCCTATCTGCTCGGCTTCGGCGTGGCGCAGCTCGTCTATGGCCCCATTTCGGATCGCTATGGGCGCAAGCCCATCCTGCTCATCGGCCTCGTCATCTTCGTCATCTTCTCGGTCGCCGCCGCCTTCGCGCAGGACTACACGATGCTTCTCGTCGCCCGCGTGATGCAGGGCGTCGGTTCGGCGGTCAGCCGCGTTCTCACCGTCTCCATCGTGCGCGATTGCTATGCCGGCCGCCGCATGGCCCGCGTCATGTCGCTCGCCTTCATCGTCTTCCTCACGGTTCCCATCCTCGCGCCGTCCATCGGACAGGCCGTGCTGCTGGTCGCGCCCTGGCCGTGGATTTTCGGCGTGCTCGCCATTTTCGGCGGCGTGATGGCCCTCTGGGCGGCGTGGAAACTGCCGGAAACCCTGCACCCTGAGGACCGCCTGCCGCTCCGCCTCGGCCCCATCGCCAACGCGGTCAGGATCACGCTCACCCGCCGCATGGCCGTCGGCTATATGGCGGCGCAGGCCGTCGCCATTGGCGGCCTCTTCGGCTTCATCACCTCGGCCCAGCAGGTCTTCGTCGACGTTTTCGACGAGGAAGACCTCTTCCCCGCGATCTTCGCCCTGGTCGCCGTCTTCATGGGCTTCTCCTCCTGGCTCAACGCTTCGATCGTCGAGCGCCTCGGAACCCGCCGCGTCTCCCACACCGCGCTTTTCGGCTACATTTTCTTCGCCGGCACGCATTTTCTGGTCGCCGTCACCGGCCACGAAACGCTCGTCAGCTTCATCGTGCTGCAGGCCTCGATGATGTTCTGCTTCGGCCTCGTCGGCTCCAATTTCGGCGCCATGGCCATGGAACCCCTCGGCCACGTCGCCGGCACCGCCTCCTCGGTCCAGGGCTTCGTCACCACCATCACCGGCGCGCTCGTCGGCTTCGCCATCGGCCAGCATTTCGACGGCTCGGTCGTGCCCCTGACTCTCGGCTTCTTCCTGTGCGGCCTCACGGCCCTCGTCCTGGTGCTCATCACCGAACGCGGCCGCCTGTTCCACCCCACAGTCCCCGCGCCGCGCTGATCCGTGCTAGTGTAGGGCGGCCAACCGGGAGACCAGCCATGCTGATCCGTCACATCGCCGCCGCCGCCCTCGCCGTCACGCTCGCTGCCTGCGCCGAAACCGGGGGCGCCGCGCTCCCCGGCGCCTCGTCTGCAGCCCCCGCCGTCACCGATCTGAAGGCCGCCCTCTGGCCCAGCGCCTGGGTGGTGACCGAGATCGCCGGCAAGCCTGTGGTCACCGGTTCGGAACCGACCCTCACCTTCGACGCCGCCGGCTGGGTGTCGGGCAACGGCACCTGCAACCGCTACGCCGGCCCCTCCACCATCGAGGGCGGCGCGCTCAAATTCGGCGCCCTGGTCTCAACCAAAATGGCTTGCGTGGGCGAGGGCCTCAACGAGCAGGAATTCGCCTATCTCACCGTCCTCGGCGCCCCCGAAAAGACCGAAATCACCCCCGCCGGCACCCTCGAAATCACCTCGAACGGCGCCGTCACGCGCTTCCGCAAGACCGGCCCCTAGTCCTACCTGCCGCACATGTCGTTCGCGTGACATAAAAGCCACAGCCGGTAGGCATCTGTCTGGGGGTCTGGAGTCGCATAGGAACGCTATGCACCGCGTGATAGTTCATGCGGGGAAGACAGGTGGGGGGTAATCCGTCCGCCTGGCCTCGAATTCGCCCCGGCTGGGTCTACGGCCGCAATATGAGGGTTCAAATTCAAATGAAGCTCAAGACTATCATGCTCGCTGGTGTGGCCGCGTTTGCGTTCGCCGGCGCTGCCGCCGCTGACACGCCCGCCGGCACCTATATCGGCCTCGCCGCCGGCGCCAACTGGCTCGAAGACTACGACTTCTTCCAGGGCAAGGACTGGGACACCGGTTACTATGTCGGCGGCGTCGTCGGCTACAAGTGGGACAACGGTCTGCGCGCCGAGTTCGAAGTCTCGTTCCGCGAGAACTCGATCGAAGACTTCCGGGGCGGCACGAATCTCGACCATCGCGCTCTGTCGGGCATGGTCAACGTCCTCTACGATCTGGACGTGGGTGAGGGCATGGCCCTCTCGCTCGGCGGCGGTATCGGCGCCAGCCGTGTTTCGTTCGTCAACATCTTCGATGGCCGCGACGTGGTGTTCGCCTATCAGGGCATCGCCGAGTTCGAAGCCATGGTCGACGACAATGTCGGCGTCTTCGCCGGCTACAACTATTTCGTCGCCGACAATTGGGACATGGCGTTCCGCCAGGACGACTATGTCGCCCACACCGTGAAGCTCGGCGTGAAGTACCACTTCTACGAGCCGGAAGCCGCGCCGGTCGTCGAAACCCCGCCGCCGCCCCCGCCGGTGGCCGCCAAGACGTTCATCGTCTTCTTCAACTTCGACAAGTCGGATCTGACCCCTGAGGCCCAAGCCGTGATCGCCGAGGCCGCCGCCGCCTTCGCCTCGACCGGCTCGGTCTCTATCGCCGTTGTCGGCCACACCGACACGGTCGGCTCGGCCGCCTACAACCTGCCGCTGTCGCAGCGCCGCGCCGCCTCGGTGAAGGCCGGCCTCGTCGCCAACGGCGTGCCGGACGGCGCGATCTCCACGGATGGCCGCGGCTTCTCCGAGCCGCTGGTCGCCACTGGCCCGGGCGTGAAGGAACCCCAGAACCGCCGCGCCACGATCGACCTGACGGGTTCGGGCACGTAATCGACTGTCATCCCGGCCAGCGTCAGCGCGAGCCTGGACCAGAACGACATGCGAAGGGCCGCCCATCGGGCGGCCCTTTTGCTTTTGGCGTGGTGGTTCTGCGTTGGCGGCTTTGTTTTCAGCGCGACGCAAGGGTCGTTGGCTTGGGCTTCGGTGTCGGGACGCCCGTCGTATCGGCTTTCGGCGCAGCTTGAGGCGGCGGCGCTGCGGCGGGGGCAGGGGCAGCAGCAGCCGGCGGGGCCGCAGCCGGGGCAGCGGCGGCCGGCGGCGCTGCTGCGGCGACATCGACGGGCAGGGGGCCGGTCGGCCCGATCGCCATCAACTGGGCCTTGGGTTCGCACGGGTGGTAGCCGTGCCGCTGCGCCGCCAGGAGCGGGCTGATGAAGGTGACGAAGTCGCCGCGCGTCGGGGCGAGCAGGGCGTCGTAAAGCCAGCCGGTTTCCTGGCAGAACAGCGCGATATTGGCGATCGAGCGGCGCGAGGAATCGTTCGCGAGCTTGGTGATGAAGGCGTTCAGCGCCTTCTGGCCGCCGCGCTTGGCGGTGAAGAACTTGGTCAGCTGCGTGTGCGCGGCCATCAGCACGGGCTGGTTGGCCTTCACGAAGGTGTTGTAGCGGGCCGATGCGCCGCACGAGAGCGCGGCGACCATCAGATCGGTCTGGATGACGCGGACCTGCAGGGCCACCTCGTCGGGGCCTTTCACGCAGGCGGCGTCGGCTGCGGCGGCGGGCGCGACGGCGAAACTTGCGGCCGTGAGGGCCGCCGCGATGCGGCTTTTAAGGGTCATACTTCCTCGCGCGGGGTCCGTCCCGGTGCCGCCGACCTGTTAACAGGTTCAGCGCTTCTGCGCGAGCGGCCCGGACGAGCGATGTGGCGCGTCCGGCCTTAAGAATCCGTGAACCAAGCTGATCCGGCCTCTACAAGGCCGAGCGCGTCACTTTCAACGTCCGGCGGGGACGGAGATAAAACTTGTCCTTCACCGTCACGCCGTTGGTCAGGAACTTGCCGATCGCCGAGGTGTAGAGATACTCGACCTCCGCGAAAATCACGCTACCGCCCGGTGGAACCATGCCGGAAGGCACTGTGATGGGCGTGCCGGCTCCGCGCGCGCTCATGTTCGAGGCGCTGCTCCATTCCACCTTGGTGACGCCGGTGGACGAGTCGGCGACGACGCTGGAAATACGCATCTTCAGCGGCGCGGACCCCATCGGATACATCACGGCGGCGCCGGCTGCGAAGATGTCGTTCATTTCGGCATTGGTGATGTTTTTGTCCTGGGCCGCGAGGTCGGCGATGGTCGACGTCACCAGCGTGACCTTCCGGTCGGCCAGCATGCCGTTCGACACCTCGACCGCTCCCAGCAGCGAAGTCAGCATCACCGGGGCGATGATGGCGAATTCCAGGGCCGAAAGGCCGCTATCGTCCTTGCGGAAGCGGCGCAGCAGGGTGGTGAGATGTTTCAGCACGAGGAACCACCCACCAGATAGGGCTCGTTGCGGACGGCCGCCGTACCCATCAACAGACGTCCGCCGCCGCCCATGTTCGACATGTAGTCGCCAAGGCCCGGCGTCACCGGATCCCACTCATAGAAGGCGCGGACCAGAATCACGTCGCAGGGCATGCCCGGCTCGAACCGGTAGTCGTCCCGGAAGTTGCCGTTGCTATCCAGCGGGCTGGAAAAGCCGGCGCCGCCGAATGCCGTGAAGCGGCGGACATCGATCTGCAGCCGTTCATCGCAGCTCAACAGCACCTTGATTTCGCCGCACACCAGGTCCCGGAACTCCTCGGGCTTCATGTGCTTGCTTTGCACCTGCCCGGTCCGGATCATGCGTGCCGTGTCGTTGACGGCGCTCTGGAGAACGGCGTCGGCCGTATAGGTCAGGCCCACTTCGAACATCGAGAACAGCAGGAGGAAGAAGGGCGGGGCGATGAAGCCGAACTCCAGCGCCGCCACGCCGCGCACGTCGCGCATGAAGCCGCGCAAACCGCCAGGCTCGCCCGCTTCGGCGCTTTTGCGCTTCCTGAATAGTGTCGACAGCATCCGGACCACAATCCCCTCCGCCCGTAAGTCGCCGGCATATCTAGCAAGGAAATAAGATTAAGTCATTGATTATCGGGTCTTAACTATAACAGCATGGAAACTAACCCGATCTGTATTCAAAATATATTTTCATAAAAAGCGATGTAATTGGATTTGAGTCAAATTTTATCTTTTGCAATTCATTAACTCACGAGGCGTAGCGTGCCGTGTGGATTTCCTGCGGGCGACCTTCGTCGTGCGCCGGTTTCCTGCCTTCGGGCCTGGCTTCGGGGACGTTGACGACATGGCTGCCACCAAGACGAATGAAGCCGCCGGCAAGTCCGGGCTGCTGGGCCGTATCGCGGCCTTCTGGAACGATCGCCGCGGCAATGTCGCGATGATGTTCGGTCTGGCCGCGATCCCCTTCTTCGCTTTCGGTGGTCTCGCCGTCGACTATTCCCGCGCGATGATGGTCAAGAACCGCTTGAGTTCGGCGCTCGATGCGACGGCTCTGGCGGTCGCCGGTCAGACCGGACAGACCGAAGCCCAGCTCCGCGCCTCCGCCAACGCCTATTTCAAGGCGAACTATCCCGACTCCGAACTCGGCACGACTTCGGCGCTGCAGATCAGCTTTGGCGACCGCGAAATCTCCATCAGCGCCACCGCGACGGTCGACACGCTGGTCATGGGCCTCATCGGCTACCACACGATGACCGTCGAAGCCGAAGCCGAAGTCAAAAAGACTCCAACAGCCTCGAGATCGCGATGGTGCTCGACATCACGGGTTCTATGGCCGGCTCCCCCATTGCCGATCTCCGCACTGCGGCGGCCGATCTCGTCAATATCGTGATCTGGGACGACCAGAGCCAGTATACGTCGAAGGTCGCTCTCGTCCCGTTCTCGATGGGTGTGAACGCCGGCACCTATGCCGACGCCACACGCGGTCCGATAACCGCCGGCAAGGCCATCACCGGCGCCGACTGGGGCACGGGCACGGCCAAGACGATGGCCTCGGCGACGAAAGCCAATCCGATGGTGGTGACGTCGACGGCTCACGGCTTTGCCACCAACGACACCGTGTACGTCTCGAGCGTGTCCGGATGGACCTCTCTCAACAACAAGATCTTCACGGTCGATCGAATCGACGCGAATACGTTCCGGTTGAAGCTGAACGGCGCGCTGGTGAGCAGCTCGGGCTATAGCGGCAGCTATTCGGCCAACTCGGGCCGCATCCGCAAGTGCCTCCTGTCCGACTGCAGCGTGGTCGTGACATCGAACAATCACGGCTACGCCAATGGCGACGAGATCTACATCACCGGCGTCAACGGCATGACCCAGATCAGGAGCGCCGCACATACGACCTGGACGGTCGCCAACAAAACGACGAACACCTTCTCGCTCGCCGGCACCATGGGCGGCGCCTATGGCACCTACACCAATGGCGGAACCGCCTGGTGCACGGAGCTTGGCTGCCAGTGGTATGCGTTCACGAACGCCGACGGCAACAAGCGCGTGAACCAGATCAGCACCTGCGTGACCGAACGTATCGGCGGCAACCGCTATACGGACGCAGCTCCCAGTACGGCGTTCCTTGGCCGGAATTATCCGGCGGCCAACGCGCCGTGTCCGACCAACACGATCGTGCCGATGACCAGCGACAAGGCCACGCTCACCTCGCGCATCAATGCGCTCGGTGCGTCCGGCACCACGGCAGGTCAGATCGGCACGGCCTGGGCCTGGTACATGCTGTCACCCAACTTCGCCTATCTTTGGCCGTCGGGCAGCAAGGCGCAGCCCTATGGCACCGATGAGCTCATCAAGATCGCCATCTTCATGACCGACGGTGAATTCAACACCTCGTACTGCGATGGCGTCATCGGCAAGGATCAGACAAGTGCTGTTGGTTCGGCGGACCGGAACAGCTGCAACGCGACCAACGGCAGCGGTTTCACGCAGGCCGCGGCGCTCTGCACGGCGATGAAGAACGAGGAAATCATCGTCTATACCGTTGGCTTCGATCTGGCGTCGAACTCGACGGCTGCGAACTTCCTGCGGAACTGCGCCACGAACACCAGCCACTTCTTCCTGGCCTCGAACGGAACGGCCTTGAAAGAAGCCTTCCGCGCCATCGCGGTCGACATCTCCAACCTGCGCCTGTCGCGCTGACGCCGGCGCCCGGCCTTCGGGCCGGGCCGCCTTGCCTGCTGCGGTTTCGCCGCAGCGGCCTGCAGATACAGGAAAGGCCGGGATCGCTCCCGGCCTTCTTTCTTTCGGCGATGTCGCGGGGCGCTTACGGCGCGGCGTTCGAGCCGCTCTGCGCCGTCTGCTCGCAGCGCGGGGCGCAGGAAAGGGTGATCTGCTCACGGCCCTTGATGAGCGTGACAGAGCGGTCGGTGCTGGAGGTCACCACGACGCGGAAGCTGGCGATCTGGCGGCCGTCGGCGTCCATCGCGATCACGTTGGTGGTGCCGAATCCCTTGCCGGTGATGAACGCGGTGGTCGCGTCCTGCATCGTGACGTCGGCGATGGCCGGGTTGCCGACGACGACCGTGCTGGCGGCGCCCGTCAGCTTGATGACCTTCGACTGGTCCTTGGAAACCGCGAGATCTTCGGCAAGGGCGGCCGAGAGGCCGAGCGTTGCAAAGGCGGCGGTAAGCAGGAGACGCTTCATGGATCGAATACTCCAGACGGGCGCGCACCGCCCCTCGAGGGCTGCGCTTCGACCCTGACTTTGCCTTCGAGGATTGAAGGAAGTCTGAACGGCGCGCCGGGTTTCTTAACCGCTCCGCAAGGCGCGGCGCCGGCGCCATTCGGCATTTGGCAATGCAGATTTAGCGATCCTTAAAGCGTCGGCCGTCCAATGCGCCTTCAACGCGGGGCTTCTGTTTCATGGATATCGCCGCCTTTTTCGCCGCCCATCCGCTCCTGGCGCTCTTGCCGGCCCGGTCCTGTGACCGGCTTGCAGCTGTCGTCCAGTCCCTGCCGCTGGCCGCCGGCGAAACCTCCAATGCCGCCGAGATGGACGGGCAGATCGTTTTCGTCGCGGCTGGCGCGCTGCGCGTCTCATGGCTGATCGACGGGCGCATCGTCTTTCACGATGTCGAGGCGGGCGGCGTTCACGGTCTTCTCGACGCGACCCTCGGCCGCACGCCGCCATCTGCCGCCCTTCTGGCGCTGTCGGATTGCCAGGCGCTCGTCGTGCCGGCCGCGGCCGCTCTGGCCGCGATCAGATCGAGCGCCCGGGCAGCCTCTGCGCTGGCGCAGCTCTTTGCGGCGGCGCTCGATCGCGGCGTCGCCTCGTCCGATCCTCTTCAGCTCGTCTATCGCGATATCCTGAGGGCCGCCAAGCCCATGGGCGACACGCGCTGGACGATCGATCCCATGCCGCGCCACCGCGAACTGGCGCAGCGTGCCGGCGTCGGAGAAGAAGAGGCCGCGTCGGCGATCGCCAATCTCGTGCGCCTGGGCGTCGCCCGCCGCCGCTATCCCGCGCTGGATATTGAAGACCGCGACGCGCTGCGCGCATTGGCGCTCTGACCCGCGCGAAAAAAAGTTTTGAGTAAAGACGCGTTTACCGCGTCTCTTAAACTGGCGGAAAGGCCTCACCCGTATTGTCGCAATTGTTCACGGCGAAGATCAAAATTCGAGAACGCCGTTGGACTGGTGCTGTGGTGACATTCAACGGAGGCTCAACATGAGCAAGTTTCTGAACCGCTTTCTGAAGAACGAGTCGGGCGCGACGGCCATCGAATACGGCCTGATCGCCACCTTCATCGCCGTCGCGATCATCGTTGGCGCGCAGGCTGTCGGCGTGAACCTGAACTCGATGTTCGGCGACGTCGCGACCCAGATCGGTACGTAAGACCTTAGCGCCGCGCAAGCGGCGCGGTCTGAACGACAGGGGCTGCAGGGGAAACCCTGCGGCCCCTTCGCTTTTTCCGGCCTCCTGCGCCATCCGGCCGCAGGAAGTTAATCCCGCTTAACCTCGCAAGGCCTTGATCGCGCGGCATTCGCAGTATCGGGGAAAGGATTTGGAAGGGTTTGTTTAAGCCTCGCTTAAGAGGGCCTCGTTAGGCTGCCTGTACGCGGGTCTCATTTGGCCGGCGAAGCTGCGTGTCCCGATCGGGGCGCGATTTCGGGGACCTCATGCTGCTGCAGGCCATAGTTCTCATTGCTTGTCCGGTCTTTCTCGTGCTCGGCGCGATGACCGACATCGTGAGCTATCGCATCCCCAACTGGATTCCGGGTGCGCTGATCGTGCTGTTCGCCATCGCCGCGCCGCTGGCCGGCATGCCGCTGGACCTCGCCGGGTGGCACGCCCTGGTTTTTGTCGCCGCCCTGCTGTTCGGCATGGCGCTGTTCGCCTTCAACGTGATCGGCGGCGGTGACGCCAAGTTCTTCGCAGGCGCCGCGCTCTGGATGGGTCCGGCCGTCATCGGCAAGTATCTTCTGGCCTTCGCCTTCGTCGGCGGCGTCTTCGCCGTTCTGATTCTCATCCTCCGCCGCGTTCCGCTGGCCACCGCTTCGGCCGCCCGGCTGCCTGTCCTCAACCAGCTCCTGCTGCCCACCGCCGGCATGCCCTACGGGGTCGCGCTCGGCATTGGCGGCCTCATCGTTCTGCCCGGCACCGTCCTCTTCATGAAAGCGCTGGCGCCGTGACCCGACATTTCCAGGGAGACCTCTCCTCATGAGCCCCGTCCGTATCCTCGTCCTCCTTGTTGCTCTGGGAGCTGCCGGCATGGCTGCGCTTCTTCTTGGTGGCGTCTTCGGCAAGAAGAACCAGGCGGTCGCCGCCGCCGGCCCTCAGGTCCAGATGACCGAAGTTCTGGTCGCCGCGCGCGATCTCGATATCGGCTCGCCCGTGACGGCGGAAGATATCAAGTGGCAGAAATGGCCGGCCGACGCCGTCGCCGGCGGCTACATGACCAAGGATGCGAATCCGCAGGCCCTCGAGGGCATGGTCGGCGCCGTCGCGCGCACGACCGTGTTCTCGGGCGAGCCGATCACCGAAACCAAGCTGGTCCGCGCCGAAAGCTCGAACTTCATGGCGGCGGCGCTTCAGCCCGGCATGCGCGCGGTCTCGGTCGAAATCCGCGAGGAAACGGGCGCCGGCGGCTTCATCAAGCCCAATGACCGCGTCGATGTCATTCTCACCGCCGAAGCCGGCAATGCCGATGACGGCATGAAGCGCGCGCGCACCCGTACGCTGCTCCAGAACATCCGCGTCATGGCCGTCGGCCAGACCTTCCGCGACTCGGGCGGCGCGACCGAAACGAGCGGCGAAACCCAGCAGACCGCCAAGACCGCGACCCTGGAAGTCAGCCCGGCCGAAGCTGAGCTGATCCAGCAGGGCGCCGAGATCGGCAAGCTGTCGCTGGCGCTGCGCGGCCTCACCGGCGCCGACAAGGCGGTCGTCGAGCTGCGCGTCCCTGCCGGTTCGGGCGGCCGCGAGCGCGGCTCCAGCACCATCACCATCATTCGCTACGGCGAAGCCACCCAGGTCCAGGCGGCTGGCACCAACTAAGAGGCGCGTCATGCGGGTCACAATGAAACTTCTCGTCTGCGCTGCGGCCGCGCTCATCGCGGCCGGCGCGCCGGCGATGGCCGGTCCGGTCTCCAAGACCGTGCAGGTGCGCGCCGGCGGCGACAGCCCGTCCAGCGAGCGCGTCACGCTCGGCCTCAACAAGGCGGCGATCATCGAGCTTCCGGCCGACGCCGCCGATGTGCTGGTCTCGAACCCGGCCATCGTCGACGCCATCGTGCGCACGCCGCGCCGCATCTATATTCTCGGCCTCACCGTCGGCCAGACCAACGCCTTCTTCTTCAACGATCAGGGCAAGCAGCTTCTCAACCTCGAGATCCGCGTCGAGCGCGACATGGACGCGCTGACCGACCTGATGCGCGCCCATTTCGCCAAGGCCGACATCAAGGTCGAAAGCGTCAACGACAACATCGTGCTGTCGGGTGTGGTGGAATCGGCGGCGGTCGCCGAACAGGCGCGCGAGATGGCCGTCCGCTATGTCGGCGATCCGGCCAAAGTGCTCAGCATGATCTCGGTCTCGGGCCGTCAGCAGGTGATGATCCGCGTCCGCGTCGCCGAGATGCAGCGCGTCGTCGCCAAGCAGCTCGGCATCGACCTTGAAGCCATGGCGCGCCTTGGCGGCGTGCCGGTGAACTTCAGCGCGGACAGCGAGTTCAGCCTGATGGGCCGCTCGCTCACCCCCGGCTCCTCGACGATCGGCCAGCTGCCGCCGTCGCTCTCGCAGATCGCTGACCCCGGCTACAACAACGTCGAGGGCACCGTCCGCGCCATGGAGCGCGCCGGCGTGCTGCGCCTGCTGTCGGAGCCGAACCTCACCGCGATCTCGGGCGAGACGGCGAACTTCCTGGCGGGCGGCGAGTTCCCCGTGCCGTCGGGCACCGACGACTCCGGCAATGTCCGCATCGACTTCCGTCAGTTCGGCGTCGGTCTCGCCTTCACCCCGCTGGTGCTCAGCGAAGGCCGCATCAGCCTGAAGGTCTCGTCGGAAGTCAGCGAACTGACCTCGGAAGGCGCGCTGACCGTGCCCAGCAACACGATCCGCACCTCGAACGGCGACCTCATCACCAATCCCGGCCTCACGATCCCGGGTCTGCGCGTGCGCCGCGCCGAAACCACGGTCGAACTGCCCAGCGGCGGCGCGATGATGATGGCCGGCCTGCTGCGTGACGACTTCAAGCAGAACATCGACGGCTATCCCGGCCTGAAGGATCTTCCGGTGCTCGGCGCGCTGTTCCGCAGCCGCGACTACCAGATGAACCAGACCGAACTGGTGATCATCGTCTCGGCGATCCTGGTCGATCCGGTCTCGGGCAAGGAATTGTCGATGCCGACCACCGGCTTCGTGCCGCCGACCGACGCGCAGGCCTATCTGAACGGCCAGTCGAACGCGACCTACACCACCAGCGTGACACCGGCGCCCGGCGCCGCGTCGTCCGGCTACATCATCGAGTGACGAGGACACGACCCACATGGCCAGCTTCAAGTCTGCTGTTCTCGCCGCGCCTCTGGCTCTCATCGCCGGCGCCTGCTCGTCTTCGTTCGAGGACCGCTATCACGCGGCCCTGCCGATCGAGCAGCGCCACCCGATCGAGGTGAAGTCGGAAGCCGCGCTCCTCGACGTCTCCACCGACGGCAAGGGCCGTCTCAGCCCGCAGGCCCGCCAGCAGGTGGCCGGCTTCTTCAGCGCCTATCGCGCAGATGGCAGCGGCGCGATCGAAATCCAGACGGCCGTCGGCGGCCGCTCCTCGGCGCAGACCGAAGGCGAGATCCGCGACATCGCGGCCGCCTATGGCATCCCGGCCAACTATATCCGCGTCACCGGCTACCAGCCGGACCCCAACGCGCGCACGACGACCCGCCTCGCCTATGCCCGCTACGTCGCCAGCGTGCCGAGCTGCAAGAACGCCGACTGGTCGGAAAACCTGTCGATGACCTGGGACAACTCCACCTACCCGACTTTCGGCTGCTCGATGCAGCAGAACGTCGCGGCCATGGCCGCCAATCCGCGTGATCTCATCGAAGCGCAGCCGATGGACGCCAGCGCGTCGGCTGAGCGCCGCGACACGATCATGGGCAAATACGAAAAGGGCGATTCCCCGTCGGCCGCCCGCACCCCGGGCGACAGCGGCAAGGTCTCCGACGTGAAGTCCGGCACCGAGAAGCAGTAAGTCGGAATCTGGCTACAAAGGTCCTCGCATGAGCAAGTCTTCAGGCCTCCCGACGGTTGTGGATACCGACGCGTTCGGCGTTCCGGTATCCGATCGCCCGGTGCCGCGGATCACCATCGCAGCTTTCTGCGAAAACCCGGAAACGGGTGCGGTGATCCAGCGCGCCGCCCTCGACCGCCGGCTCTCCAAGACGCATGTCTCGGTGCATATGGGCGGCGCCACCGCTGCGGCCGAACATTACGGCGACTCGGCGACCCCGAACCTCATCATCGTCGAATCGCGCAATGTCGAGCGCGGGCCGCTGATGGCGGAGCTTGAAGGTCTCGCCTCGGTCTGCGATCCGGCGACCAAGGTCGTCGTCGTCGGCGGTTCGAACGACATCCAGCTCTATCGCGAACTCATCCGTAACGGCATCAGCGAATATCTGATGGCGCCGCTGCACCCGATGCAGGTGATCGAAACCATCGCCGGCCTCTATGCCGCGCCGGAATCGGAACCCATCGGCAAGGTCTTCGCGTTCGTCGGCGCCAAGGGCGGCGCCGGCTCGTCGACCATCGCGCACAATTTCGCCTGGACGCTGTCGGGTCAGCTCAACATCGCCGCGACCGTCGTCGATCTCGATCTGCCCTTCGGCACGGCCGGCCTCGACTTCAACCAGGACCCCGCCCAGGGCGTCGTCGACGCGCTGATCGCGCCGGAGCGCCTGGATGATGTGCTGCTCGACCGCCTTCTCGTGAAATGCGCCGAGCGTCTCCATCTCTTCGCCGCGCCCGCCATGCTCGACCGCGACTACGACATCGACGCCGCCGCGTTCGAAACCGTGCTGGACATCGTGCGCGCCTCCTCGCCGGCCGTCGTCATCGACGTCCCCCATGCCTGGACCTCGTGGTCGCGCCAGACCCTGATGGGCGCCGACGAGATCATCGTCACGGCGACGCCGGATCTCGCCTCGCTGCGCAACGCCAAGAACATCGTCGATCACTTCGCCGCCTCGCGGCCGCACGACGCGCGCCCGCGCCTGATCCTCAACCAGGTCGGCGTCGTGAAGCGTCCGGAAATTCCGGTGAAGGACTTCGCCGAAGCGATCGGCGCGGAGCCTCTGCTCGTCCTGCCGTTCGATCCGCAGATCTTCGGCACTGCGGCCAATAACGGCCAGATGATCGGCCAGCTCAACGCGCAATCCCGCGCCGCCCAGGGCTTCATGCACATCGCGCGCGTGCTCACCGGCCGCGAAAGCGTCGTCGAAACGAAGAAGCCCAAGCGCGAGTCGATCCTCAGGATGCTCAGCTCGCTCAACCGCAAGCCGATGAAAAAAGCGGGATAACGAATGTTCGGGAAGCGACCGGGTAGCGACACTCTGACGCCACGCTCGCCGGTGGCCGCGCCTGCTGCTGCCGCGCCGGCGGCCGCCGGCCCGGCCAAGCCCGCCAGCGCTGCCCCGCCGCCGCCGCGTCCGGCGGGTTCCGCCAAGCCGGCGGCGCCGAAAGCGCCCCAGTCCGTTCTGGTCGAGTCGCGATCCGACGGCTACTACCAGATCAAGACGACGATCTTCAACGCGCTGATCGACACGATCGATCTGGCGCAGCTCGCGCAGCTCGACGCGGAATCCGCGCGCGAGGAAATCCGCGACATCGTCAACGAGATCATCTCGATCAAGAACGTCGTGATGTCGATCGCGGAGCAGGAAACCCTGCTCCAGGACATCTGCAACGACGTTCTCGGCTACGGACCGCTGGAGCCGTTGCTGGCGCGCGACGATATCGCCGACATCATGGTCAACGGCTCCGAGCGCGTGTTCATCGAAGTCGCCGGCCGTACGCAGCTCACCAACATCCGCTTCCGCGACAACGGACAGCTGATGAATATCTGCCAGCGCATCGTCAGCCAGGTCGGCCGCCGCGTCGACGAATCCTCGCCCATCTGCGACGCGCGCCTCCCCGATGGTTCGCGCGTCAACGTGATCGCGCCGCCGCTCGCCATCGACGGCCCGACGCTCACCATTCGTAAGTTCAAGAAGGACAAGCTGAAGCTGACGGACCTCGTCAACTTCAAGTCCGTGTCCGAACCGGGCGCCCGTGTGCTCGAGATCATCGGCGCCAGCCGGTGCAACACGATCATCTCCGGCGGCACCGGCTCCGGCAAGACGACGCTGCTCAACTGCCTCACGGCGTTCATCGAGCCTGACGAGCGCGTCATCACCTGCGAAGATACCGCCGAGCTTCAGCTGCAGCAGCCGCACGTCGTGCGTCTCGAAACGCGCCCGCCGAACCTTGAAGGCCAGGGCGAGATCAAGATGCGCGATCTCATCAAGAACTGTCTGCGTATGCGTCCTGAACGCATCATCGTCGGCGAGGTCCGCGGACCTGAAGCGTTCGACCTGCTTCAGGCGATGAACACCGGCCACGACGGCTCGATGGGCACGCTCCACGCCAACAGCCCGCGCGAGGCGCTCAGCCGTCTTGAATCGATGATCACCATGGGCGGCTACTCGCTGCCCTCCAAGACCATCCGCGAAATGATCGTCGCCGCCGTTGACGTCATCGTCCAGGCCGCCCGTCTGCGCGACGGTTCGCGCCGCATCACGCACATCACCGAGGTGCTTGGCATGGAAGGCGAAGTGATCGTCACGCAGGATCTCTTCGTCTACGAGATCACCGGCGAAGACGACAGCGGCCGCATCAAGGGCATCCACAAGTCGACCGGCATCTCGCGGCCCGCCTTCTGGGAACGCGCCCGTTACTTCAATCTCGAACGTGACCTTGCGATCGCGCTCGACGAAGCGAATGCCGGGTAAGCGATGGAAGGCAATACGCTCATCGTTGCAGTTCTCGGCGCGGTCGCGCTGTTCGCAGGCCTCTTTGCGGTAGCGGGCGGATCGTCCGCCGAACGCGCGGCAGCCAAGCGCGTCAACGCCGTCTCGGCCCGCGCGCAGGTCGGCCGCCGCCCGGGCGGCAGCGCCGCCGATCCGGCGGATCGCCGCCGCGCCAAGGTCGCCGAGACGCTGAAGGATCTGGAGCGCAAGGCCGCGCAGGCCAAGGCCCGCCCGACCGTCCGTCAGCTCATCGAGCAGGCCGGCCTCGAAATGCCGGTCAGCCGGTTCTGGATGTTCTCGGCGATCGCGGGCGCCGTCGTCGGATTCCTGGTCTTCATGAAGGTCGGCATCATCTGGGCCGCCGCCGGCGCCGCCTTTGCGGCCGGCATGGGCCTGCCGCGATGGGTTCTCGGGTTCCTGCGCAATCGCCGTCAGAAGAAGTTCCTCGTCGAGTTCGCGAACGCGATCGACGTCATCGTGCGCGGCGTGAAATCCGGTCTGCCGCTCAACGACTGCTTGCGCATGATCGGACAGGAATCGCCCGATCCCGTGGGTGCGGAGTTCCGGCTGCTCGTCGAGAACCAGCGCGTCGGCCTCTCGATGGAAGACTGTCTCAAGCGCTTCCTCGACCGCATGCCGCTGCCGGAGGTGAACTTCTTCCAGATCGTGCTGACGATCCAGCAGAAGGCCGGTGGTAACCTGTCCGAAGCGCTCGGCAACCTCTCGGCGGTGCTGCGCGACCGCAAGCGTCTCCAGGGCAAGATCAAGGCGCTGTCGTCGGAAGCCAAGGCCTCTGCCGGCATCATCGGTTCGCTGCCGCTGGCGGTGATGCTGCTCGTCAGCCTCTTCTCGCCGGACTACCTGACGCCGCTCTTCTCCGAGCGCATGGGCAACATCATGCTTGCGGGTTGCGCGGGCTGGATGTTCCTCGGCGTGCTCGTGATGAAGAAAATGATCGACTTCAAGGTCTGAAGGGGAGGCCGCGATGAGCTGGATGGACCGCCTCTTCGACCCGCAATTCATGGGCTCCGTGCTTGCCGGCGTCGCGGTGTTCGCGACGATCATCACCATCGCGGTGCCGCTGCTTGCGAAGGATCGTCTCGCCGGCCGCCTGAAGGCCGTCGCCGACCAGCGCGAAGTTCTGCGCAAGCGGCAGATGGACGAACTCAACAAGAAGGGCAATCTGCGCGGTCAGCAGATCGACTTCATGAAGCGCATGGTCGACCAGCTCAAGCTGGCGAACCTCCTGGAAACGCCAGGCATCCGCGAAAAGCTCAACGCCGCCGGCTATCGCGGCCAGGGGCCGATCTACGCGTTCCTGTTCTTCCGCTTCGCGATGCCGTTCGTGCTGCTCGCGCTGTCGGCGATCTACCTGTTCGCCCTCTCGAACCACAACCTGCCGTCGCTCAGCAAGTTCGCCATCGTCATCGGTTCGGGCGCGCTCGGCTTCTACGTGCCTGACATCTTCGTCAAGAACGTCGCGCAGAAGCGGCAGGAATCGATCATGCGGGGCTTCCCCGACTCGCTCGATCTTCTGCTGATCTGCGTCGAATCCGGCATGTCGATCGAGGCCGCGTTCGGCCGCGTCGCCGGCGAAATCGGCGGCCAGTCGGTTGAACTCGCCGAAGAACTCTCGCTGCTGACGGCCGAACTCTCCTATCTGCCGGATCGCCGTCAGGCCTATGACAACCTCGCCAAGCGCTGCGGCCACCCCGGCGTGAAGGCGGTGTGCACGGCGCTCAACCAGGCCGAAAAATACGGTACGCCGCTGGCGACCGCGCTCCGCGTCATGGCGCTGGAAAACCGCGAACTGCGCATGCAGGCGGCGGAACAGAAGGCGGCGTCTCTGCCCGCCAAGCTGACCGTGCCGATGATCCTCTTCTTCCTGCCGCCGCTCTTCGTGGTCATTCTCGGCCCGGCGATCATGAAGATCATGAAGATGTAAAACGAACGCCCGCGGGTTGCGCGGGCGTCGTCGTCTCTCGTCTCTTTCAGATCGGCGATATCAGTCGGTGCCGCGCAGGCCCGCGCTGCCTTCAGCGGTCACCATCGTGCGCGGCGCGCCGGTCGCTTCAGGTTCGGCAGAGGCCGTCGGCTTGGGCTTCGGGGCCGGCGGCTCTGCGGCCTTCGGCGCGGCTTCAGGGGCTGCTGCCGGGGCAAGGGCCGGTTCGGCCTTCGCCGTTTCCGCAGGACGGTCGGCGATCAGCTTCAGATTGGCGCGCACGCGGGCGTCCGCCCCCGGGCTTGATGCGGCGGCCATCAGGTATTTCGCCGCGTTCTCCCTGTCCCCGGCCATCAGATAGGACAGGCCCAGATTGTTCAGGATCGAGGGATTGTTCGGCGACAACGCCAGCGCCATCTCATAGGCGCGGCGCGCATTGGCATAGTCCTTCAGCTGGTCGTAACCGACGCCCATCGCGACCAGGATCGTCCAGTCGTCCGGCGCCATCTGCTGCGCCTGGGCCAGCACGCCCAGCGCCTTCTCGATCTGCCCGACGGCGATCAGCGACTTGCCATACTCGGCCAGCAGCTTCACCTCGCCCGGCTGCTTGGCCAGCCGCTCTTCCAGGAACTCGACCGCCCGGGCGTTCGAACCGATGCCGCGCAGCGCCTTGGCGAACTGCACCGCCGTGTCGACGTCTTCCGGCTCCAGCTCGGTGCGCTGCGCCCAATAGGCGGCGCGGCTCATCGGCTCGTCGGGAATGGGGCGGGTCTTCAGATCGGCGATCGCCTGTTCGCGCGCCTGCTCCGGGCTGACCGCCTCGGGCGTCTCCGTCGCGGCCGAGTCGCCGCCCAGCAGACCGTCACTGGCGCAGGCGCTCAGCATCGTGCCGGTCAGCAGGATGGCGGCGAGGCTGGTCAGGCGCTTGGGGGCGCGGGTCATGGCAGGCTCCGTGGGGTGGATCCGGGTCGTCCCCATCTTTGGTTAATGGCGGTCAATAAAGGCTTAACCGCCCTCTGCGGCGCATTGGTGAAATCAGCCGTTTTCCCGCCGCTTTCTTCGCGCCTATACTCTGCGCCAATCGCCCCGTTTGGCCCTTTCCATGCGTTTCGCCGGCAAAATTCTAGGCCTCATGCTGACCCTTGTCGGGGCAGGGGCCATGACGTCGCCGCCCGGCGACGCGCCGGAGCGCATCGCCTTCCAGATCGCGACCGGTTCCAGCTCCGGCACCTATTTCCCGATCGGCCAGATGCTGGCCTCGCTGATCAGCCATCCGGCCGGCGTCGCTCGCTGCGAGGAGGCGGGTCTCTGCGGCCCGGTCGGCCTCATTGCCGCCGCCCGCGCCTCGGAAGGCTCCATCGCCAATGTCCGTGCGGTGAACGAGGGGCGCGTCACCTCCGGCCTCGCCCAGGCCGACATCGCCGCTGCGGCGGCTGAAGGGACCGGCGCCTTCAAGGACAGCGGCAAGGCGGAAAATCTCCGCGCCATCGCGGCGCTCTTCCCCGAAACCGTTCACATCGTCGTCTTCTCGGATTCAGGCATCGCGGCGATCAAGGATCTGCGCGGCAAGCGCGTCTCGATCGACGCCGCCGGCTCGGGCACCAACGCGACGGCCCGCCTCATCCTCAACGCGTTCAAACTCACCGACAAGCGCGTCACTTTCAGCTTCGAGAACGCCGAACGCTCGCTGGAGATGATGCAGAAGGGCGAACTCGACGCCTTCTTCTTCGTCGGCGGCGCGCCGCTGGGCGTGGTGGAAGAACTCGCCGCGCAGGGGAAGATCCGTCTGCTCCCGGTGGAAGGGCCCGAGATCGACAAGCTGATCACCAAGGCGCCCTATCTCACCAAGGCCGACATCCCGGAAGGCACCTACCAGAACATGCCGCCGGTCCCGACGCTTGAGGTCCGCGCTATCTGGCTGGTGAACGCGCAGGTGCCGGACGATCTCGTCTATGAAATCGTCCGCGCGCTCTTCAATCCCGGCAATCGCGGCCTGCTCGATTCAGGCCACCCCAAGGGCAAGCTGATCCGCCTCGAAACCGCGCGCGACGGATTGCCGGTGCCGCTGCACCCCGGCGCGCAGCGCTTCTATGACGAGCAGGGCCAGCCGAATTAGCGGCTAGACCAGGCCTTTCTCCACCTCTTCGGCCGACGCCTTCAGCCATTCGCGCATCAGCGGATGGTGCCACACGGCGTCGGCATAGGCCTTGGACGCGCCGGTCAGGCGCACGTCATAGGAATGGAAGCGCGAAACGACCGGCGCATAGAAGGCGTCGGCATTGCCGAAATGCCTGCCGAACAGGAACGGCCCGCCGCTCTCCTTCAGACAGGCCTCCCACACCTCGACGATCCGCGCGATCGCCTTGGCGGTGCCCGGCGTCGGCGTGTGTCCCGGCATGTGGCGTGCGAACTCCATCGAGAATTGCTGGCGCAGCGCCGCAAAGCCGGAATGCATTTCCGCCGCCACCGCGCGCGCCTTCGCCCGCGCCACGCGTTCCTCGGGCCACAGATGCGCGGCCGGCGCGATCTCGGCCATGAACTCGGCGATCGCCAGGCTGTCCCACACCTGGAACCGCGTGTCGCCGTCCTCCACCGTCAGCAGCGGCACCAGCCCCGACGGCGACACCTTCTTCACTTCCGCTTCGGTGTCGTCATGGCGCAGCTGCACATATTGCTCCTCGAACGGCAGCCCCGACAGCTTGACGGGCAGCCAGCCCCGCAGCGACCAGGACGACCAGTTCTTCGTGCCGACGGCGAGGGTCAATTTCATGTGCGGCTCCCTGAAGGCTTTCGGTTTGATTCGCGGTGCGGCGGGACCGTAATCTCCCGCGCCGGACGCGCCAGCGTCCATTCTGTCTCACCCGGTAGTCCTTCGTGAATCCCATGCCGCTTTTCCAGCTCGCCATCGCCCTCGACGACGGCGGCCCCGCCACGCCCCTTCACGCCGTCACCGCCGCCGGCTGGGGCGCCTTTGCGGACGAACACGGCATCGCCGCCTGGGCCGCAGCCCAGGATTTCAAGGCGCAATCGGGCCGCATCCTGCTCCTCCCCGGCGAGGGCGGGCTGAAAGCCGCCATTCTCGGCCTGGGCGCGAATGATGACCGGCTGATCTACGGCGCGGCCGCCGAAAAACTCCCCGCCGGCGACTACCGCATCGCCGGAACCCCCGCTGTCGAGGGCAGCTTCCCGGCCCTCGGCTTCGCGCTCGGCGCCTACAGCTACACGGCGTTCAAGCCGTCGAAGAAAAAGCCCGGCGCCCGCCTCCTGGTCGATGCCGCGTCCTTCACGGAGGCCGCACGCCTCGCCGAAGGCGTCTGCTTCGCCCGCGACCTTGTGAACGCCCCCTCCAACGCCATGGGGCCGGCCGAGCTGGAAGCCGCCGCCCGCCGCGTGGCGGACACGCACGGCGCCGGCGTCCGCGTCGTGACGGGCGATGACCTCATCGCCCAGAACTACCCGATGATCCACGCCGTCGGCCGCGCCTCGGTGCGCGCGCCGCGCCTCATCGACATCACATGGGGCGATGCCGACGCGCCCAGGGTCACGCTGGTCGGCAAGGGCGTCTGCTTCGACAGCGGCGGCCTCGACATCAAATCCGCCGCCGGCATGGCCTCGATGAAGAAGGACATGGGCGGTTCGGCGGCCATGCTGGGCCTCGCCCACATGATTATGGACGCGAAAATTCCCGTGCGCCTCCGCGTCCTCGTGCCTGCGGTCGAAAACGCCATTTCGGGTGATGCCTATCGTCCCGGTGACGTGCTGAACAGCCGCAAGGGCCTCACCGTCGAGATCGGCAATACCGATGCCGAAGGCCGCCTCGTCCTCGCCGATGCGTTGGCCGATGCCGATACCGAAAAGCCCGACCTGCTGGTCTGCATGGCGACCCTCACCGGCGCTGCCCGCATCGCCACCGGCTTCGAACTGCCGCCCGTTTACACCCACGATGAAAAGCTGGCCGCCGATCTCGCCGCGCTGGCTACAGCCGAGCAGGATCCGATGTGGCGCCTGCCGCTCTGGAAGAATTACGAAAGCTGGATCGACGGCAAGGTCGCCGACATCACCAACTCCGCCGACAGCGCCTATGCCGGCTCCATCACCGCCGCGCTCTTCCTCAACCGCTTCGTCACCGAAACCGCCAGCTTCGCGCATTTCGACGTCGCCGCCTGGACCGACAAGCCGCGCCCCGGCAAGCCGGCGGGGGCAGAGGCGCATTGCATCCGCGCGCTCTACCGGCTGCTGCAAAACCGTTTCGGATCAAAAACGTCTTGATCCGGCGCGCCCGCGCGGCCAGTCTCTCCCGCCTGCCTGGGGACGCCTGATGCCGCTCGATATCAAACCCATGACCGCGCTCGCCTTGTGGCGCGACGTGACGCTTGAAGGCGTGCGCGCCGACACGCCCGATCTCACCCAGCGCCAGCTCGCGATCCTGCTTCACGTCTATCTCGTGCCGCCGCCGCACACCGTGCGCGGTCTCGCCCGCACGCTGAAAGTCACCAAGCCCGCTATCACCCGCGCGCTCGATACGCTGGGCCGGCTCGGCCTCCTGAAACGCCGCCGCGATGAAGAAGACCGCCGCAACGTGCTGATCCAGCGCACCGTCAAAGGCTCGGTTTTCCTCAGCGATTTCGGAGACCGCGTCGCCGACGCGGCCGCCGCCATGGAGCCGGTGTGAACGCCTTCGACAAACGCCTCACGCCCGCCCGCGCCGATCTCGCCGCCGCGCATCTGAAGGGCAGCATCGACGCGCCTGCCTATGTCGAGGGCCGCGCCATGGTCGGCCGGACGGGCAAGACCTGGATTCGCCGCCGCCCGGCCGCCGATGCGCCGGTCGAAACCGAACTCCTGTTCGGTGAAACCTTCACCGTCTATGAGGCGAAGGACGGCTTCGCCTGGGGCCAGGCCGCGCTCGACGGCTATGTCGGCTATGTCGCGACCGATGCGCTGGCCGATGCCGGGGTCGCGCCCGAATGGCGCGTCACCGCCTCATCCACCTTTGTCTACAGGGCCGCCGATCTCAAATCGCCTGTTCTGGAAACCCTGCCGTTCAACGCGCGCGTCGCGGTGGGGCAGGGCGCCTACGCGCCGCTCGCGACCGGCGGCTTCATCTATGCCCGTCACCTGGCGCCGCTCGCCGCGACGGCGGACGATTTCGTCACCGTCGCGGAACGCTTTCTCGGCGTGCCCTATCTCTGGGGCGGCCGCACCGCGCTCGGCTTCGATTGCTCGGGGCTGGTGCAGGCTGCGCTCGCCGTCGCCGGCGTCGCCGCCCCGCGCGATACCGACATGCAGGAAGCGGCCCTCGGCGCACCGCTCGCCTTCACCCCCGCCCTGCAGGGCCTGAAGCGTGGCGATCTCGTCTTCTGGAAGGGTCATGTCGGCATCATGCAGGACGCCGTGCGCCTGCTGCACGCCAACGCCCATCACATGACGGTCGCCAGCGAGCCTCTGCTCAAAGCCGCCGCCCGCATCGAAGCGGCGGGCAGCCCGATCACCTCGATCAGGCGGATTTCGCGCTAAGCCCGAACAGGCTCAGATTCAGCGCCATGTCCTCGGCGGCAAGCGGAAACTCCGTGCCGCCGCGCGCGGGCAGGACGTCGGACAGCTTCAGCAGGCTCGACTGGATCGCCACGGCGGTCCGCATGTGAAGCCCGGCCCGCCACACGATCGCCGTCACCGCGCGCGCATTGCGCGATTCCAGCAGCCTCTGGACGGCTGACGGGTCGGCTTCGGCCAGCGTCGCCAGTCCGTGGGTCACGACATCGCGCTGCCCCAGTTCAGCCGCCGCCGTCACGAAATGATCGTCCAGCGCGCCGCCGGCGGCCGCCTCGCGCACCACGCGCGCGGCGTCGTTGGTCGGCGCTTCCATCGCGCCTTCGCTGATCGCCCGGCGGGTCTTCAGTTTCAGTTCTGCGGCCAATCCGGCGTCCAGGCCCGGCCGCGCCGCCAGCTTCTCGATCAGCCCGGCCGAAACGAAGCCGGCGATCCGCCGCATCACGCGGGTCGAAAGATTGGGCCGCCGCACAAGCGGCTCGTGCCAGGCCTCGATCGCCGACGCCCGGTCCAGCAGCGCCTCGAACGAGGCCTTCGAAATATTCGCCGCCGGATTGTCCAGCAGCGCCGCCGTCGCGGTGATGTCCATCGATGCGATCACCGCGTCCGACACCGCAACGCTCAGATTGCGGCGGCGGGCGATGGCCGAGATCACCGCCGACACCCGCGCCAGGTTCACGATCTCCAGAAGATCGGCGTCCGACAGCAGCGGCGAATATTCCAGCAGCGGGGCCGCGACGCTCAGCTCCGGGTCGCGCGCCAGCCGCCGCACCAGATCCTGCGGGGCCGCCTTGCACGCCTTGATCTCGGCCGCGACGATCGCCCTGACGCGGGGCAACTGGTCGCGCGCCAGCCGGTCCAGCGTCTCCAGCGTCAGGTCGCGGACCCGCTCGCTTTCCTCGTTCTTCAGATGCGGCACCAGACGGCCGATCTTTCGCGCCAGCGCCGCGCGAACCTCCTCGTCGGTATCGTCGGCGAGCAGCCGGTTGGCCTTGGCCGGCGTCGATGAGTTCGCGGCGACGCGGCGGCGAATGCCGGCGTTCCTGTCCTCGGCCAGATAATAGAGAATTTCCGGCTCGACGCCGTGCCGTCCGGCCAGTTCCAGCCGCAGGTCGGCGGAATGCGCCTCCAGCGCCGACCGCGCGTCTTCATAGCTCAGCTGCGCGGGCAGAGCGGGCCGGCCGCGCAAACGGTTGATCAACGCCTTGAACATGGCGCGACCCTAGCCGCGGTGCTGTTAAAGCCGGTTTAAGTCTGGTATCCGCCCGCCATGGCGGACTTCCGGCACATCGACACGTGGCTGTTTGACCTCGACAACACGCTTTACGACGCGAATTCCGGGGTTTTTCCCCAGATCGACCGCAATATGAAGCGGTTCCTGATGACGGAATTCAGCCTCGATGAAGCCGCCGCCCACGCCTACCAGAAGCGGCTCTACCACGATTACGGCACCACCCTGTCGGGCCTCATGGCCGAACGGGGGCTGGACCCGGCCCGTTTCCTCCACCACGTCCACGACATCGATGTCGCCGAACTTCAGCATGACGAGCGCCTGATCGCGGCGCTGAAGCGCCTGCCCGGCCGCAAGGCGATCTTCACCAACGCCTCCGCGAAACATGCCGAAAATGTCGCAGGGCGGCTCGGCATTCTCGACCAGTTCGACGCGATCTTCGACATCGTCTCGGCTGAGTACAAACCCAAGCCCGACATCACCGCCTACGAAAAGACCCTCCGCCACTACGGCGTCGAGGGCCGCCGCGCCGCGATGTTCGAGGATCTCAAGCGCAATCTCGTCCCCGCCGCCACGCTCGGCATGACGACCGTGTGGATCGCCAACGACGCCGCCTGGTCCCACGCCAATGCCGGCGTGCCCGACGATATCGACGATCACGTCCATCACGTCGCCGGGGCGCTCGCCGACTTCCTTCATTCCATCGACACCGGAGCCTGATCCATGACCGCCAGCCTCGCCGCCGCCATCGACGCGGCCTGGGACGACCGCGACAACATCTCCGGCAAGACGACCGGCGCGGTGCGTGACGCCGTCGAGCAGGCGCTCACCGGCCTCGACAGCGGCGCCTTGCGCGTGGCGGAAAAGCTGAACGGCGAATGGCTGGTCCATCAGTGGCTGAAGAAGGCCGTGCTGCTCTCCTTCCGCCTCAACGACATGGAATTGATCGCCGGCGCGCCGGGCCTCAACGCCAACTGGTGGGACAAGGTGCCGTCCAAGTTCGAAGGCTGGCAGGAGGGCGATTTCCGCGCCGCCGGCTTCCGCGCCGTGCCGGGCTGCGTCGTCCGCCGTTCGGCCTTCATCGCCAAAGGCGCGGTGCTGATGCCCAGCTTCGTCAATGTCGGCGCGCATGTGGGCGAGAACACCATGGTCGATACCTGGGCGACCGTCGGCTCCTGCGCCCAGATCGGCGCGCGCGTCCACATCTCGGGCGGCGCCGGCATCGGCGGCGTGCTTGAGCCGCTTCAGGCGAACCCGGTGGTCATCGAGGATGATTGCTTCATCGGCGCGCGCTCCGAAGTCGCCGAAGGCGTCATTGTCGGGCAGGGCAGCGTGCTGTCGATGGGCGTGTTCCTGGGCCAGTCGACCAAGGTGGTCGACCGCGCCACGGGCGAAATCTTCTACGGCCGCGTGCCGCCCTATTCGGTGGTGGTCCCCGGCACGCTTGGCGGCGGCAACGGCTCGCCCGCGCTCGCCTGCGCCGTCATCGTGAAGACGGTGGACGAGAAGACCCGCTCCAAAACCTCGATCAACGAACTCCTGCGCGACTAGGGGCGTAAGCCCCCTCCGTCGCGCTTCGCGCGCCACCTCCCCCGCAAGCGCAGGGGAGGACAACGATGGACCCGTTCTTGGTCATGGGCGCAATTGTCTTCCCCCGTCCTTACGGGGCAAGTCCCCGCGCAGCGGGGGATGGGGGCGCCTAAGCCTGCGGCGTCGCGCTCGCGATCTCGTAAAGGCTCAGCCGCCGGTCATGCATGCCGATCGCCTCGCGTACTGATTTCCACGCGAGGAAATGCGGCGTCAGGCGATGTTCGTCCAGCGCCGCCTGATCGCGCCACACTTCGTGTACGTTGATGAGGCCCGGCTCCAGCACGTCATAGCCGAACGCGAAATAGAGACAGCCCTCCTCGCGGCCTGAGGCCTCGATCACCGCCGCCATATGCGGCTCGGCTTCGGCCAGCTTGCCCGGGTCGATGCGGAATGTGCCGGCAAGGATAAGCATCTCAGGCCTCCGGCGTCATGGCCGCAATGGCCTCAAGATCGATCCCCATGGCGACCGCGATGGGCGCGAAGGCCGAGGCCGACGCCGTGCCGCTCGGCCCCAGCGTGATGCCGCCCTCGACGGCGAGCGCCTGACCCGTCACGAACGACGACCCGTCGCTGCCGAAGAACAGCGCCGCCTCCGCGATGTCCGACGGCAAACCGCCGCGCGGAATGGGCTGCGACCCGCCGGAGGCCTCGGCGATGGCGGTCACGGTGGTGTCCGCCACCTGCCGCGCCATGCCCATCGAGGTGCCGAAGATCGGCGTCGCGATCAGGCCCGGGCAGATGCAGTTCACCCGCACGCGGAATGGGGCTGCCTGCACCGCCGCCAGCTTCGTCATGTGGATGATCCCCGCCTTGGCGACGGAATAGAGGATCGGCCCGAACCCGTTCTGCATCCCCGCGATGGAGGCGGTCGAGATGATCGAACCGCCATTCGCCTTCATGTGCGGCAGCGCATGCTTGATGCCGTAAAGCGCCGCCAGCACATGCAGATGCATCACGCTGTCGAAGCTCTCGCCCGTCACATTCTCGATATTCTCCAGCGCCCCGCCGGTCCCGGCATTGTTGAACAGAATGTCCAGCTTGCCGAAACTTGAAACGGCCGTATCGATCGCCGCCTTCACCTGGGCCTCGTCCGTCACGTCGCAGCGGACATAGCGGAACGCATCGCCCAGTTCCTCGGTCATGCGGGCGCCCTTGTCGTCCTGCATGTCGGCGGCGACCACTTTCGCGCCTTCCTTCAGGAACAAATCCACCGTGCCGCGCCCGATCCCCGATGCGCCGCCGGTGATCACCGCCACCTTGCCCTCAAGCCTGCCGCCCATAGCCCTCGCTCCCTGTTTCCTGTGGCGCGCACCATCTGCGCCCCGCCGCCCCGGCGCAAGCATTGACCCGTTTCGCGGCGCTCTCTAACAGACCGCCATGGCCCCCCTGATCGATGCCCTCGCTCTGGCGCAGGATCTGATCCGCTGCCCTTCCGTCACGCCCGCCGATGCCGGGGCGCTGGGCGTGCTGGAGGCCGCGCTGGCCCCCCACGGCTTCGCCTGCGAGCGCATGCCGTTCGCCGATCCCGGCACGCCCGATATCGACAATCTCTATGCCCGCCTCGGCGACACCGGCCCGCTGCTCTGCTTCGCCGGCCACACCGATGTCGTGCCGCCGGGCGACACCGCCGCCTGGAGCGTCGATCCGTTCAGCGCCGCCATCGAAGACGGCTTCCTCGTCGGGCGCGGCGCGGCCGACATGAAAAGCGCCATCGCCGCCTTCGCGGCTGCGGCTGCCGCCTTCGCGCCGCGCCTGAACGGACGCGGCTCCATCGGCCTCATCATCACCGGCGATGAGGAAGGCGTCTCCATCAACGGCACCGTCAAGATGATGCAGGCGCTCGCTGCGCGCGGCGAAAAGGTCAGCCACTGCGTGGTCGGCGAACCGACCAGCCAGCGCCGCCTCGGCGATACGCTCAAGATCGGCCGGCGGGGCAGCTGCACGGGTCGCCTGCGCGTCATCGGGGCGCAGGGCCACGTCGCCTATCCGCACAAGGCGGATAACCCCATCCCGAAACTCGTCGCCATCCTCGCCGCGCTCACCGGCCGCCGGCTGGATCAGGGCACGCCGCATTTCGAACCCTCCAATCTCGAAATCACCACGGTCGATGTCGGCAACCCCGCCACCAATGTGATCCCGGCCGAGGCGCGCGCCGTCTTCAACATCCGCCACAACGATCTGCAGAGTTCGGCGGATCTGGAACGCTGGGTGCGCTCGGTCTGCGACGCCGTCATCGTGTCCCAGGGCGGCGCGTATGAGCTGGACTGGACCACCGGCGGCGACTGCTTCCTCACCCGGCCCGGCGCATTCACCGCGCTGCTCGGCGATGCGGTGGCCGATATCACCGGCGCACAGCCGGAATTTTCCACCGGCGGCGGCACGTCCGATGCGCGCTTCATCAAGAATTACTGCCCCGTCGCCGAACTCGGCCTTGTGGGCGAGAGCATGCACAAGGTGGACGAGCAGGTGCCGGTCGCCGATATCGCGAAGCTGACCGAAATCTACGGCCGGCTGCTGGAACGCTATTTCGACGCGCCCCCGGCCTGACCCATGGCGATCGGTGTTTTCGACAGCGGCGTCGGCGGCCTCACCGTGCATCGCACGCTGGTGGAGCGTATGCCCGCCGCCGATTTCGTCTATCTCGCCGATCAGGCCAACGCGCCCTATGGCGTGCGTCCGGGCGACGAGATCGTCGCGCTCACCAAAGCCGGCTGCGAAACATTGTTCGACGCCGGGGCCAATCTCATCGTCCTCGCCTGCAACACCGCTTCGGCCATCGCGCTCCGCACGCTGCAGCAGACCTGGCTGCCCGGCTATCGCGAACGGCTCGGCCGTCCGGTCAACATCCTGGGCATCATCGTGCCCACCATCGAGGCGGCGACCGGCGTGCCCTGGTCGCAGCAGCACGCCGCCGCCGTGCCGCCCGCCGCCCGGCAGGAAACCGTCGGCATCTTCTCGACGCCCGCCACCACCGCGTCGGAGGTCTATGAGATCGAGATGGGCAAACGCCGCCCCGATCTCGGCGTTTTCAGCGAACCATGCCCCAGCCTCGCGCGGCTGATCGAAAGCGCCGCCGGCGTCGTCGAACTCGCGACGGTCGTGGAAAATCACGTCATGTCCCTGCGCAGCCGCATCGGCCGTGACCCGGATCGCGCGATCCTTGGCTGCACGCACTACGAGATCGTCGCCGACATGTTCCGCGCCGCGCTCCCGCCCGGCACGCCGCTGATTCACCAGCCCGCCGCGACGGCAGATGCCATCGCCGCCTATCTGGAAAAACACCCCGAATATCCGGCGGGCGCGGGCGGCACGCGCCGCTTCCTCACCACCGGCACACCCGGCCCCCAAAGCCGCCTCGTCGAAGCCTTCTGGGGCGCCCCCCTCAGCTTCGAGGCGGCCTGAGGCAAAGAGGGGTTGTTTAGGGGTTTTTCCAACCCCCTCCCGCCTCCGCCCCGGACAGAGCCGCTGCAGAAATCCCCCGAAAACCGACAGCCAACCCCAAACCAACGCCCAAAATCCCCCGCGCCCCTGATGGGCGAAATAGGAATATAAGCTCAAAATCCGGTCAGTTCAAGACCTGGATAGGATCTTTTTCATGGGTCGCGACGCCCTCGGGCAAAGTCACCCAGCCATGGCGGCGGCAGTCATAGACGCTGTCCTCAGGCGCCGGGAAATCCGGGTCGGCGAAGCACCCGACCGCCACGCTGACCGAACGGTCCTCACAGCCTTCCTCGGTATGGAACACGGTCGAACCGCACACCGGACAGAAGCGGAAAATGAATTTCGCGCCCGCATCGCCGGTCCGCACATGCACGCTGGCGATGCCGGTCACCCTCCAGGGCGGCGCGAACCCGGCCAGCGCGGCGAACACGCTGCCCGTCCGTTTCTGGCAGGCAAGACAATGACACACGCCCACCCCGCGCGGCTCACCCTCAACCGCGATACTGAGCTGGCCACAGCCGCAGGATGCGATGCGTGTCATCGCCTCAGTAATCCACCTGCATCAGATAGAGTCCATCCGGCGGCGCGGTCGGCCCACATCGCGCGCGATCGCGGGCTTCCAGCGCCGCCGCGACTTCTTCCGGCGCCCAGCGTCCTTCGCCGACCAGCTTCAACGATCCGGCGAAGGCCCGCACCTGGCTGTGCAGGAACGACCGCGCCACCACCTCGATGGCGATCGTCTCGCCCTCGCGGCTGACGCTCACCTCATCCACGGTGCGCACCGGCGATTTCGCCTGGCACTGCGCCGCGCGGAAGGTCGTGAAATCATGCTTGCCGATCAGGTGCCGCGCCCCTGCCTGCATCGCATCGGCGTCCAGCGGCACATGAACATGCCAGGCCAGCCCCGCATCCACCGTCAACGGCGCGCGGCGATTGATGATCTCATAGCGATAGGCGCGGCGCACCGCCCCGAACCGCGCCTCGAAATCCTCGCCCACCGCCTCGGCCGACAGGACCGCCACAGGAGCCGGGCGCAGATGCGCGTTCACCGCATCGCACACGGTCTTCGCCGTCGTCTCTTTCGCCAGATCGATATGCGCCACCTGACCGCGCGCGTGAACGCCGGCATCCGTGCGGCCCGCGCCGTTCACCGTCACCCGCTCGCCGGAAAAGCCGAAGATCGCCTCTTCCAGCGCCGCCTGCACCGACGGCGCCTCGCTCTGCCGCTGCCACCCGGAAAAGGGGCGGCCGTCATATTCGATGGTGAGCTTCCAGCGGGTCATCGGCCTCTTCATGTCATGGCCATATCAATTGGGCCAATCCCCCATGGCCGGGCCTGACCCGGCCGTCCAGCTCTTTGCCGGACGCCGGACTGGATGGCCGCCTCAAGGGCGGCCATGAGGATAAGGGCTAGGTGAGCACCGTGTTTTTCGCCACCGCAAACCCGCGCAGCATGTCTCCCGCCGCCATCGGAGCGCGCCCCGGACGCTGCAGCATCTCCAGCTTCAGCGCGCCATCGCCGCAGGCGATGGTCAGCGCCTCGTCCAGCGCCGTGCCGGGCGCGCCGGCCCCATCGGTGCGCGATGCCTTCAGCACCTTCACCCGCTCGCCATTGATCGTGGTCCATGCGGCGGGCGCGGGCGCGAGGCCCCGAATACGGTTCCGGATCGTCTCGGCATCCAGCGTCCAGTCGATCCGCGTTTCGTCCTTCGAGATCTTCGCGGCATAGGTCATGCCGTCTTCACGCTGCGGCTGCGGCGAAATCCCGCCGCGCCCCAGCGCCGCCATGGTGCGGACGATGAGATCCGCGCCCAGCGGCGACAGCGCATCGTGCAACTGTCCGCCGGTCATGTCGGGCGTGATGGGCAGGCGCTCGGCCATCAATACCGGCCCGGTGTCGAGGCCCTCATCCATCAGCATGGTCATCACGCCGCTCTCGGCATCGCCCGCCATGATGGCCCGCTGGATCGGCGCCGCACCGCGCCAGCGCGGCAGCAGCGAGGCGTGGATGTTGACGCAGCCGAGCCTCGGCGCATCCAGAATGGGCTTGGGCAGGATCAGGCCATAGGCGACCACCACCGCCGCATCCAGCTCCAGCGCGGCGAACGCCTGCTGCGCCTCCGGGGTCCGCAGCGATTTGGGGGTGCGCACCTCGATCCCGTTCGCCTCGGCGAAGGCATGCACCGCGCCCTTCTGTTCGGCATGCCCGCGCCCGGTGGGGCGGGGCGGTTGCGAATAGACCGCCGCAATCTCATGCCCCGCCGAAATCAGCGCGGCGAGCGGGGCGACGGAAAATTGGGGCGTGCCCATGAAGGCGAGGCGGAGCGTCATGGGGCGAGGCATGGCCTATCGGCGGCCACAAGGGAAGGCTCAGCCGTAACGCTTCTTCGCCTTGGTCATTTTGCGCAGGATGATGTCGCGCTTCAGCTTGGAGAGGTGGTCGATGAACAGCACGCCCTCCAGATGGTCCATCTCGTGCTGCAGGCAGGTCGCGAGCATGCCCTCGCACTCCTGCTCCACGGGATTGCCGTCATAGTCGAGCCATTTGGCGCGGATCTTCGCCGGGCGGTCCACGTCCTCGTACATTTCGGGCACCGAGAGACAGCCTTCCTCGTAGGACGACATCTCGTCCGACTTCCAGGTGATCTCGGGGTTCACGAAATAGCGGGGCTGGGGTTCCTCGTCCTTGCCGGCGAGGTCCATCACGATCACACGCTTGGCTACACCCACCTGGATGGCGGCAAGGCCGATGCCGGGCGCGTCGTACATCGTCTCCAGCATGTCATCCATGAGAGCGCGCAGTTCGTCGTCCACGCCCTCGACGGGGCGTGAGATCGTCTTGAGACGCGGGTCGGGCGCAGTCAGGATGGGGCGGATGGCCATGGGCCTCAGGTAAGTAAGGGGCCGGGTTGCGTCAAGCGCCCGCAGGGACACGATGGGCGGCGAAACACTGGTCTTCATCTCGCCGTCAGACCCGCCAAAGGCCTGGGAATCGGCCTTTCGCGGCCTCGCGCCCGATATCGGATTCACCGTGTCGCGCGGCGATTTCCCGGCCGGAACCCATGCCGACTGGGCCGTGGTGTGGAAGCCGCCCGCCGGGGCGCTGGCGCGGCTCACAGGCCTCAAATGCATCTTTTCGCTGGGGGCGGGGGTGGATCACGTCCTCACCGACCCTGCCTTCCCCCCGGACATTCCGCTCGCCCGCGTCGTCGATCCGTACCTCACGGCGGGGATGAGCGAATACGTCGTGCTTCACGTCCTCGCCCATCACCGCGGCCTTGCCCGCAACCTCACCGATCAGGCGGCGGGGCGCTGGGCGCCCTTTGCGGCGAAACGGGCGGATGAAACGCGGGTCGGCATTCTGGGACTTGGCGAGCTTGGGCTGGATGCGGCGCGCAAGCTCCAGCCCTTCGGCTACCGGCTCGCCGGATGGAGCCAGACGAGAAAAGACGAACCGGGCATCGAAAGCTTCGCAGGGACAGACGAACTCGCCGCCTTCCTGCAGCGCACCGACATTCTGGTCTGTCTTCTGCCGCTGACGCCCGCCACGCGCGGCATCCTGAACAGCGCGACCTTCGCCTTGCTGCCCGAAGGCGCGGCGGTCATCAACGCGGCGCGGGGCGGACATCTCATCGAAAGCGATCTCGTCGCCGCGCTGGATGAAGGCCACCTCTTCGGCGCGACGCTCGACGTATTCGCCACCGAACCGCTGCCGGCCGACAGCCCCATCTGGTCGCATCCAAAGATCATGGTGACGCCGCACATGGCGGCGCTCACCGATCCGCGCTCCACCGCCATCACAATGGTGGAGAGCATGGCGCGCATCCGCGCCGGAGGCCAGCCTCTCTACGAGGTCGACCTCAAGCGCGGCTATTAGAACGTCTCGCCGACCATCTCTTCGCTTTTCGCCCACAGCGCCTTCGCGCGGTCGGCATCCAGCGCGTAGCGGCGCACGCCGCCGCGCACCGTGACTTCCGGGCCGCCTTCGATGATCTCGGCGACATGACAGTCCTCGCAATACTTGCCGCCGACGTCGTCGCCGGATGCCACCGCGCCGGCCCACACGCTCGTCGCCGCGCCCTGCGGAATGGTCTTCCATTCAAAAGCGGGGCCGTCGGCGGGCTGCGCCCTGGTGACGTTGTCCAGCATGGCCTGGCGCAGTTCCTCGCTCATATGCCGGCCGAGTTCGGTGATGATGCCGCCGGGATGGACGGCGGCCGCGCGCACGCCGCGCGCCTTGTGCCGGCGATCGAACTCCACCGCGAAAAGGGCATTGGCGGTCTTCGAGCGGCCATAGGCGACGAACTCGGCATAGGGCGTCGTCTCGAAATTCGGATCGGTCAGATCGATATCGGCAAAGCGATGGCCGGCCGACGACAGGCTCACCAGACGCCCGCCATCCTTGATGAGGCCCGCGATGCGGTTCGCGAAGACGAAATGGCCCAGATGATTGGTGCCGAACTGCGTCTCGAACCCGTCGGCGGTCGTGCCCTTGGGGCAGGCCATCACGCCCGCATTGTTGATGACGATGTCGAATGTCTCGCCTTTCGCGTTCAGCGCATCGCTCGCCCTGCGCACGCTGGCGAGCGAGGCGAGATCCATCTCCACCAGCTCGATGCCCGGAATGCCGGCCGTCGCGGTGCGCGCCTTGGTCAGGTCGCGGGCGAGGCCCGTGACCTTCGCGCCATGCGCGGTCAGCGCCCGCGCCGTTTCGACGCCAAGCCCGGCCGACACGCCGGTTACAGCCACTCGCTTGCCGGTCAGGTCCACGCCGTCCAGCACCTCGTCCGTCGTCGTCTTCGCGCCGAATGTCTTGCTCATCTCGCTCTCCTGTCTGCGGCAGGTTGAATTTGGCCTCCCCGGCGGTATAAGCGGAGGATGGTTCCGTTTATATACGGAGGCTCCCTCCGTTTATCAAGGGAGCATCTATGAGCGCGCCGGCCAAAACGCCGGCCCAAGCGCCGGCACGCCGCCCGCGCGCCGACGCCGTGCGCAATCGCGAGGCGCTGATCGACGCCGCCAAGGCCGCCTTCTCCCAATCGGGGCCGGATGTCAGCCTGGAGGAGATCGCCCGCCGCGCCGATGTCGGCATCGGCACGCTCTACCGGCATTTTCCCACCCGCGACGCGGTGATCGAGGCGGTCTATCGCCGCGAGGTCGACCAGCTCGGCGACGCCGCCACCGCGCTTCTGAAATCCCACGCGCCGCTCGACGCGATGCGGCGCTGGCTGGCGCTGTCGATCGACTATCTCGACACGAAAAAGCTGATCGCTCCGGCGCTCGGCACGCTCACCGGCGGCGGCGGCGCGGCGCTGATGGCCCATTCCGGCTCGCGCCTCGTCGGCGCCGTCACCGAATTGCTGAAGGCGGCGCAGAAGGCGGGCGCGGTGCGCGCCGATGTGCGCGCGAACGACCTTGTCCAGGGCTTCGCCGGCATCGCCTACAACACCGCCGCCCCCGGCTGGCGCGCCAGCGCCGAGCGCCTCGTCGACATCATCATCGCCGGCATCCGCACCTAGGCGGGATACAGCCTGTCGAAGTGATCCCACAAAAGCTGACGGTCCGGGGCCGGGCCGTCAAAGCTGATGGCGCCCGCTGCGACAGCGTCGGTCGGCGCGCCGCTGGCGACCCAGATATGGCTCGACGGCACGATCCAGCTCACGTCATCCAGCGTGCCGGTGCAGACGAAGCTGAGCTGGGGATAGGAAACGGGCCGGTGCCACAGCCGCGCGCCGCACGAGGCGCAGCGGAAGATGTCGATCTCGCGCCCGCTATCGGCGGTCTTGCGGAACGAGGCCATTTCGCCCGTGACGGCGATCGCCTCGCTCGGCATATGCAGGAACACCGCCGCCCCCGCGCCCGTCGCCTTGCGGCAATCGGTGCAGTGGCAGGCATTGATGGCTTTCGGCCGCGCCGAAAGCGTATAGCGCACTGACCCGCACAGGCAGCCGCCCTGATAGGGCGGCGCCGGCAAGGCGGGGCGCACCGTCATCTCAATCGTGCCGGAACAGCGTGCCGGCGCCGTGCTCGGTGAACAGCTCCACCAGCAACACGTGCGGGATGCGCCCGTCGAGAATGACCACGGCTTCGACGCCCGCTTTCAGCGCATCGATGCAGGTCGTGACCTTGGGGATCATGCCCCCGGAAATGGTGCCGTCGCGGATCAGCGCCTGGGCCTGGGAGATGGTCAGCGAGGGAATGATCTTGCCCTCCTTGTCCATCACGCCCGGCACGTCGGTGAGGAACAGCAGGCGATCGGCGTTCAGCGCGCCGGCGATGGCGCCCGCCACCGTGTCGGCGTTGATGTTGTAGGTCTCACCGTTCCGCCCCACGCCCACCGGCGCGACCACGGGGATGAGATCGGAATTCATGATCGTCTCAAGCACTTCCGGATTGATCTCGTCCGGCTCGCCGACGAAGCCCAGATCGATGATGCGCTCCACATTGGCCGACGAGTCGCGCTTGGTGCGCTGCAGCTTCTTCGCGACGATAAGGTTGCCGTCCTTGCCGGAAAGCCCCACCGCCCGGCCGCCGGCCGAGTTGATGGCCGAGACGATCTGCTTGTTGATCGAGCCGGACAGAACCATCTCGACAACGTCGATGGCGTTGCGGTCGGTGACGCGCAGGCCATCGATGAATTCCGATTTGACGTTCAGCTTCTCCAGCATCGCGCCGATCTGCGGGCCGCCGCCATGAACGACGATCGGGTCGATGCCGGTCTGCTTCATCAGCACCATCGACTGGGCGAAGTGCTCCGGCACGCCTTCCTCGCCGATGGCGTTGCCGCCGTATTTCACGACGATGGTCTTGCCGTCATAGCGCAGGATATAGGGCAGCGCCTCGACCAGCGTGCGCGCGGTGCGGCGCCAGTTGGCGAGCGTGCGCCGTTCGAAGGGCAGGTCGTCGCGCGTCAGGTCGTCGTTTGACATGCCGGTCCTGTTCAAGATGAAGCGGGCTTATAGCCCGCCACTTGGCCCGGCTCCAACCCGGCGGCTTCTGCGGCCAAGGCGCGCAGATGGTCGATGCCGAGGCCGATTTCCGAGGAGGTCGGGCAGATGACGGGGTGGGCGGCGGGGTGCTTGGCCGCCGTTTCGGCGGTCTTGCGGATCACGGCGCCCAGTTCCGCGGTCTTCAGCTTGTCCACCTTCGTCAGCACGATCTGGTAGCTGACGGCCGCCTCGTCCAGCGCCTTCATCGCCTCGATATCGAAGGGTTTGAGGCCGTGCCTTGCATCGACCAGCAACATGACGCGCTTCAACGTCGCCCGGCCGCGCAGATACTGGAAGATGACCTTGGTCCACTGCTCGGAGAGCTTCCGTTCGATCCGGGCATAGCCATAGCCGGGCAGGTCGGCGAGGTTCGCCGCATCCGCCAGGTTGAAGAAGTTGAGTTCGCGCGTGCGCCCCGGCGTGTTGGAGACGCGGGCGAGCGTGTTGCGCCCGGTCAGCGCGTTGACGAGGCTCGACTTGCCCACATTCGAGCGCCCGGCGAAGGCGATCTCCGGCCGGTCGGCGGGCGGCAGGCCGTCCATCTTCACCACGCCGCGCATGAAGGTGCAGTCCTGCGCGAACAGCCAGCGCCCGAAGGCGAGCCGCTCCGGCCCGATCTCGGGCAGGAACTGCTCATATCCGCCGTTCGCCGGAACCATGTCAGGCCTTCTTCGCCGGCGGTTTCATGAACAGCTTGAACGGCCAGCTGGTGCGCAGATTGTCGAAGAGGTGAATCTCCGCCTTCATCCGGCGCATGATGAAATATTGCTGGGTGATCGACAGCAACCCGTTCCAGGCCCAGTAGATGACGAGGCCCGACGGGAACGAGGCCAGCATGAACATGAACAGCCACGGCATGATGCCGAAGATGCGCTGCTGCGTCGGGTCGGGCGCAGGCGGGTTCATCTTCATCTGCACCCACATCACGAAGCCGTTGAGGATCGGCCAGGCGCCGATGAGCAGGAAGGCCGGCACGGCATAGGGCAGCAGGCCGAACAGGTTGAAGACCGAGGTCGGATCGTGCGCCGAAAGGTCCTGGATCCAGCCGAAGAACGGCGCGTGCCGCATTTCGATCGTGACGTAGAGAACCTTGTAGAGCGAGAAGAAGACGGGGATCTGCAAGAGCAGCGGCAGGCAGCCCGAAACCGGGTTCACCTTCTCGCGCCGATACAGCGCCAGCATTTCCTGCTGCTGCTTGGGCGGATCGTCCTTCCAGCGCTCGCGCAGGGCCAGCATCTCGGGCTGGATCTTCTTCATCTTCGCCATCGACTCGTACGACTTGTTGGCGAGCGGGAAGAAGATGAGCTTCAGGATCACCGTCAGCAGCAGAATGGCGACGCCGAAATTGCCGACGATGGAATACAGCCAGTCGAGCAGCAGGAAGATCGGCTTGGTCAGGAAGGCGAACCAGCCCCAGTCGACCGCCATGTCGAAGCGCTGGATGCCAAGGCTCTCCTCATAGCTGTCCAGCAGCGACACGACCTTCGCGCCGGCGAACAGGCGATGCGTCGCCTCGGCCTTGCCGCCCGGCGCGATGTCGCGGCCGTTCTTGTAGAGGAAGTCGGAGGTGTAGAGTTCCCAGTGACCCTGGTTCACGGCCTTGAAGGTCGCCGTCACCGGCTCGTTCTGGTCGGGCACCAGCGCCGTCATCCAGTAATGGTCGGTGAAGCCCAGCCAGCCGCCGGTCGTCTCCACCGCGTCGGTGCGCGCGCCTTCCTCGACGATCTCGGTATAGTCCTTCTCGCGCAGCGTGCCGTTGGCGACGCCGATCATGCCCTGATGCACCACCCAGATCGGATGGAAGAAGGGCACGCCGCCGCGCACGATCTGGCCATAGGGATACAGCTTCACCGCCGCGCCGCCGGTATTGGCGACGCTGTCCTTGATGGTGGCGACGTAGTTCTCGTCGATCTCGATGATGCGCGTGAACTGGAGGCCCGCGCCGTTGTCCCAGGTCAGCGTCACCGGCTTGCCGGGGGCCAGCGTGTCGCCGGCGCTCAGGGTCCAGACGGTGTCCTTGCCGGGCATCGCGGCAGGCGTCGACGGATCGGCGACCCAGCCGAACTCGGCATAATAGGGGTTCGTGACGCCGACCGGCTGCAGCAGGTTGATCTCCGGCGCGCTGGCATCCAGCGTCGTGCGATACCGGCGCAAGTTCAAATCGTCGAAGCGCGCGCCGGTCAGGCGGATCGAGCCGTCGACCGCAGGCGTGTCGATCCTGACGCGCGGACCTTCGGCGGCCAGCGCCGCGTCGCGATCCTTGTGCTGATAGACCTCGCCCGAAGGCGTGACGCCGGGAACGGTCGCGGTCGCCTGGGCCTGCTGCTGGGCGGCCTGGTTCTGCTGCTGCTGCGCCTTGTCGGGCGTCGGGAAGAACGCGAACCACGCGACGAAGACGAGCATCGACAGGACGACCGCGATGATCAGATTGCGGGTCTCGCCGCCTTGGGGCTGGTTCATGAGTTAGGGCCGTTCAGTGATGATGATGAGCGCAGGGATGCGCTTGCGTATCGCGGAGGCTGGGCGTCTTGGGTGGAACCGGGTCATAGCCCGATCCGCCGCCCAGCCAGGTGATGGGGTGACAGCGCAGGATGCGCCGCGTGCCGAGCCAGATGCCCTTCAGCGCGCCATGCGTTTCGATCGCCTCGATCGTGTAGCGCGAGCAGGTCGGCTCGAACCGGCAGGAATTGGGCAGCATCGGCGAGATGAGATATTTATAGGCGCGGATCGGCGCGGTCGCGGCGGCGCGCGTCCAGCGTCTGAACCTGGTGATGATCGCCCCTTCAGGCATCGCCTGTCGTCAGTCCGTGCTCGGCAGAGTAGGCGGGGCGCCTTTCGCCCCCTTGGCCGCGCGCTTTTCGGCCTCGGCGAGGGCTTCTTTAAGGTCACGGGTCAACGAAGGAAAGGGGCAGTCCAGCGCCGCCCGCCGCCCGATGATCACATAGTCGCAGCCCGCCGATCCCGCGGCCGGCAGCATGTCGCGCGCGATCGCCCGGAAGCGGCGGCGGATGCGGTTCCGCTCGGGCGAATTGCCCTCTTTGTTGGTGACGGTGAAGCCGACCCCGATGGCGTCGTCGCCATCGGCCCGGTCGCGGCGCTGGAGCGAGAGGGTCGGGCGGTGGGCGCGGACGCCCTTGGCGGTCGCCACGAACTGGGAACGGGCTTTCAGGCGGCGCAAAAGCACAAAACCGGCCTTTCGGCCGGTTTCTGAGGGAGATTTTGTCTCGCTCATGGCTAAAGGCGGCCCATCAGGGCCGCCGGACGGCCTTAGGCCGACAGGCGCTTGCGGCCGTGGGCGCGGCGCTTCGCAAGGATTCTTGCGGCCGCCGACGGTGGCCGAACGGGTGCGGAAGCCGTGACGGCGCTTACGCACGATCTTGGAGGGCTGGTAGGTGCGCTTCATCTCACAGACTCACTTCATTTGGCCCCGAAAGTCGCGGATTTCCGCGCCTCAAGCGAAGGCCGACCTCGCAAAAGAGGCGTGTCGATACGGGAACGGCCGCCCCGAGTCAACATCAACGGCGTTAACGGCGCCCTGCGGCGTCACGCCGCCCTGCCCGGGGCTTGCAGCGGGCCGGTTCCGGGGCGACATGCTGCACTGCAAAAGGAGCCTTGTCGATGGCCGCCGCCGCCTCTGGAACCCGCCCGCATATCGTGATCGTGGGTGGCGGATTCGGCGGACTGGCAGCCGCCAAGGCCCTGAAATCCGCCCCCGCCGACATCACGCTGGTGGACCGACGCAATCACCACCTCTTCCAGCCGCTGCTCTATCAGGTGGCGACGGCGGCTTTGTCGCCCGCCCAGATCGCCCAGCCGATCCGCGCCGTGCTGCGCCGCCAGCAGAACGCGACGGTGATTCTGGACGAGGTGACCGGCATCGACCGGGCGGCGAAGACGCTCACCCTCGCCAGCGGCGCGCCGCTCGCCTTCGACAGCCTGATTCTCGCCACGGGCGCGACCCACGCCTATTTCGGCCATGACGACTGGGCGCCCTTCGCGCCGGGCCTCAAATCGCTGGACGACGCCACCGCCATCCGCCGCCGCATCCTCGATGCCTTCGAGCGGGCGGAGGTCGCCAAAGACGCCGCCGCGCGCGAGGCGCTGCTCACCTTCGTGATCGTCGGCGCAGGCCCCACCGGCGTCGAGATGGCCGGAGCCATCGCCGAACTGGCGCACCGCACGCTCGCCTGTGAATTCCGCCATATCGACACGATGAAGACCCGCATCGTGCTGATCGAGGCCGGCCCGCGCGTCCTCGCCGCCATGCCGGAAAAACTCTCCGCCAGGGGCCTGAAGGCGCTGCAGCGCCTCAGCGTCGAGGTGCGGCTCGGCGAAGCGGTCACGGTCTGCTCGGCCGAGGGCGTCACGCTGGGCGGAACCTTCATTCCCGCCCGCACCATCATCTGGGCCGCCGGCGTGCAGGCCTCACCCGCCGCGGCATGGCTGGGGCCGGAGACGCCGCGCGATCGCGCCGGCCGCGTACAGGTGGCGGGCGATCTCTCGGTGCCGGGATCGCCCGACATCTTCGTCATCGGCGACACGGCGTCGGTGGTGACGAAAGACGGCAAGCCCGTCCCCGGTGTCGCCCCTGCCGCCAAGCAGATGGGCAAGAATGTCGCGAAACGTCTTCTCGCCCGGCTGAAGGGCAGGGCGGAGCCGCCGCCCTTCGCCTATGCCGACCAGGGCAATCTCGCGACCATCGGACGCGGCGCCGGCCTCGTCGATCTCGGCTGGCTGAAGCTGTCGGGCCAGCTCGGCTGGTGGTTCTGGGGCCTCGTCCACATTTTCTTCCTGATCGATTTCAGGAACCGCGTGTCGGTGTCGCTGGACTGGCTGTGGTCGTACCTGACCTTCGGCCGCTCCGCCCGGCTGATGACCGAAGGCGACCGCCGCGCGGTATCACCGCCCCAGGCCTGACGCCTTGCCTTCGCCGCGATTGGCGGGGAGCCTCAAGGGGAAGATTTCAGGAGACCCCCATGCGCCTCACTGCTTTCGCCATCGCCGCCGCGCTCATCGCCGCGCCGTCCTTCACCGCCCCCGCCCGCGCCGACGCGATTCCGATGCCGGAAGCGCTCAGCGCCGAACAGGTTGTGCTGATCGGCGTGTGGCAGGAGGAGAAGCCGCTTCTCCCTGAAGGTCTCGGCCACTGGTTCATCCAGCGCACGCTCGCCTTCGGCAATGACGAGGCGACGATCCTGGAGTTCGGCGGCATCGCGCCGTCGAACTCGTTCTCCACCGCCGCCAAGCGCGGCAAGTGGACGGCCAGGCGCCAGGACGACAAGACGCTTCTCGTCACGCTCGATCAGGGCGAAGGGCGCGGCACCGTGCTGACGCTGGTGTTCGAAGGCGATGACGCCTTCGTGCTGAGCGATGCCGAGATGGGCCGCTTCCCGCCGGCGCGGTTCACCCGCGTCGGCAAGAAGCTGACCCCCTACACGCCCTAGCCGGCGCTTCAGCCGCCCAGGAAATCGCGCTTGCCGATCTCCACCCCGTTGTGGCGCAGCAGGGCGTAGGCGGTGGTGACGTGGAAAAAGAAGTTCGGCAGCGCGAAGGTGGTGAGGAACTGCTGGCCCGTCATCTTCCACTCATTGGGGCCGACCTTCATGACGATCTCCTTGGCGTCCGCGCCCTCGAACGCCGCGCGGTCGAGGCTCTTCAGGAAGGCGAGCGTCTTCTCGATCCGGGCCTGAAGCTCGGGGAAGGTCGTTTCCGTGTCGGGCATCGAGGGGATCTCGACGCCCGCAAGGCGCGCCGCCGCGCCCTTGGCGCCGTCCGACGCCATCTGGATCTGGCGCGGCAAAGGAAGCATGTCCGGCGCAAGGCGGGCCTGCAGGAAGCCCTCGGGCGCAAAGCCCTTGGCCTCGATATGGCCGGCAGCCTTGGTGAGGATTTTGGCGAGGCTCGTCAGCGAGGCCGTGAACACCGGCACCGAGACGTCATAGATGCTGAACGACATGGGAACTCCCCCTTTGTGATTGTGTGCGCCATGTGGCGCTGGACGCGCGCGGTTTCCAGTCTCGATTCCGTCACCAAGCCGCGTCATAAGCGCTGCCCATGACCATTCCCGCCTTTGAAGCCATCCACAATTTCCGCGATTTCGGCGGCTACGCGACGCCGGACGGCGCCGTGAAGCGCGGCCTGCTGTTCCGTTCGGCGCATTATGCCGACGCCAGCGAGGCCGACCTCGCCGCCTTCCGCGACATGGGCATGAGCGCCATCGTCGATCTGCGCCGCCCGGCCGAACGCGTGCGCTTCGCAACGCGGCGTCACCCGGAATGCGGCGCGGCGCTCATCGCCTATGGCGTGCCGTCCATCGAGATCGAGGCGCCGCATCTTTCCTATCTCAAGGACGAGAGCGTGACCGAGGCGGCCATCTCGGCCCGCATGACCGCGACCTATCGCGACCTGCCCTACGAGGCCGGCCATATCGAGGTCTTCGGCAAGGCCTTCGCGGCGCTTCCCGATCTCAAAGGCCCCATCGTCATGCACTGCCACGCCGGCAAGGATCGCACCGGCCTCATCGTCGCCTTCATCCAGCACGCGCTGGGGGTCAGCGAGGCCGACATCCTTTCCGACTATCTCGCCACCAACACCAAGAGCCGCATCGAGGAACGCCTGCCCGGCCTCATCAAGACCTTCCGCGACAATCACGGGATCGAGGCGCCCGCCCATCTGATGCGCCACGTCTGGAAGGTCGAGAAGGGGTACTACGACGCGGCGCTGGAGGAGATCGCAGCGCGCGACGGCTCGCTGGACGGTTACTTGCAAAAGCGTCTCGGCGTCACCCCGGCCATGAAAGCCGCCATTCGCGCGCGCCTGATCGAGGCCGGCTAGCCGCGCCGCAGGGCGGGGATCATCCGCGCCAGCACGCCGTCCTTAAGCACGAGCGCATGGAACAGCGCCGCCGAAGCATGCGCCACGGCGACGCCGATCAATGTGAGGCCGAGCGCGATGTGGACGCCGAGCAGCCGCTCGGCCAGCGCATCGTTCTCGGCCGCGATCGGCGGGATGTCGATGAGCCAGAAGAAACGGATCGAGCCGCCGACCACCGAGGTGAAGGCCCAGCCGCTGACCGGCAGCGCGATGGTCAGCAGACATAGCGCCACATGAACCTGCCGCGCCGCCCAGCCTGCAAATCGTGAAACGCCCGGCGCCGCCGGCCCCGGCTTTATCAGCACCGCCGCCAGCCGCACCGCGCCGATGATCGCCACGAGCAGCCCCAGGGACTGATGCGCCGTCATCGCGAACCGCCAGAGCGCCGGGTCTTTGAGGCCCGGCAGCACCCAGCCGACCGCATAAAGCGCAACCAGCAACCCCAGCGTCAGCCAGTGAGCGGCGCGCCGTGCGCGGGTATAGGCGAAAGGCGGTGCAGTCGTGTCGCCGGGTTGCATGCCGTTCAGGTTACCCGAATGCCGCTCGCCTGCCCGGCGGATCTCGCGGCGAAACGCCGTCTTTCACGAAACAGTGCGCGCCGCATCACATCGACCCGGGCCGTGACGAGCGCCGCAAGCCGGCCTCACCGGCGGAACGGCTGTGACGCGGCGCACAGAGCAGCCACCGCCATGCGCGTATCTCCCCGCCCGCCGAAAGGGTGAGACACATGTATTTCTGGATCGACTTCATCAACGAACGACTCGACCGCTTCTCGATGCTGCCGCTGGCCTTCGTGACGTTGCTGGGATTCTTCGTCGTGGCGACGGCGATCTTCGAAGACGGCTCCGCGCCCAAGGCGCCTCAGGTCGCGGCCGAGGAGCAGGATCTCATGGCTGCAGCGGCCGCCGTGCCTTGAAGGCCGCCGCCAGCGTGCCCTCGTCGAGATAGCCAAGCTCGCCGCCAATCGGCACGCCATGGGCGAGACGGGTGACATGCGCGCCCGTCGCCGCCAGCCGTTCGGTCAGATAATGCGCCGTCGCCTGTCCCTCGACGGTCGCCGACAGCGCCAGCACGACTTCAAGACCCGTGCGCTGTCCGGCGCGGTCGATGAGCTGTGCGATGCTCAGCGCCTCCGGTCCGCGCCCGTCCAGCGCCGACAGCGTGCCGCCCAGCACGTGATAACGCCCGCGATAGACGCCCGCGCGCTCCAGCGCCCAGATATCGCCGACGTCCTCCACCACGCACAGCAGCGCATCGTCGCGCTTGGGATCGGCGCACAATCCGCACGGATCGCTGGTGTCGATATGGCCGCAGGTCGAACACACCTTGATCGCCGCCGCCGCCTCTTTCAGCGCCGCCGACAGCGGGTCCAGCAAGGTCTCGCGCCGCTTGATCAGCGCCAGCGCCGCACGCCGGGCCGAACGCGGGCCAAGGCCGGGCAGTTTGCCCAGCGCCTGCACCAGGCGTTCGATCTCAGGCCCGGAAAGGGCGGCCTTCATCTCAGAACGGCAGCTTGAAGCCCGGCGGCAGCGGCAGGCCGGCGGTCAGCTTGGCGGTCTCGGCCGCCATCTCTTCGTCCAGCTTCGCCTTCGCCGACGCATGCGCGGCGGCGATGAGATCCTCCAGGATCTCGCCCTCATCGGCCTTCAGCAGCGACGGGTCGATCTGGATGCGCTTCAGCGCGCCCTTGCCCTGCAGCGTCACCTTCACCAGGCCCGCACCCGAAACGCCGGTCGCTTCCACCGCGTCGGCCTTGGCCTGAAGACCGGCCAGGTTCTTCTGCATCTGGCCGATCATGCCGGCCATCTTGTCGAGTTTCATGACTCATCCATCTGTTCGCCTTCGCCGGCATCCGCCGAGGGCAGGGTTTCGTTGTCGATCACGTCGATCAGCTTCGCGCCCGGAAAAACCTCCAGCGCCGCTTTGACCAGCGGGTGACGTGTCGTCTCCTCGATCAGCGCGTTGCGCGCCGAAACACGGACGGATTCGACCGTCGGCGCGCCGCCGCTGTCGCGGATTTCGATCATCCAGCGCTTGCCGGTCCAGGCCTGCAGCCGCTCGGACAGCTTGCCGGCGATCTCGTGACGCGGCGCGTTCGGCTCGAACGCGATGGCGATGCGCCCTTCGGCCCATGAAATCAGGCGGACATATCTCTCGGTGCGCGATTTGAGGATGAGTTCGCTGTCATCCTCCAGCTTGCGCAGCAGCGCGTCGAACGAGGGGATGGAGACGGCGCTCGCCTGCGGGGCGGCCTCCGTCTGCGGCGCGGCGCGCATGGGCTGCCCACGCCCGTCGGCGCTGGCGCGCATGCCGCCCGATGATCCGCCGGGCGATCCATTGGGTGACGGCGCGCGCGGGGCCGGGCCGTCCGATCCGCCGCGCGCCCCTGCATCGGCGACCAGACGATCCAGCGGCGGCAGGTCGGCCGCGAAGCACAGCCGCGCAATCGCCATCTCCGCCGCCTGGATGGCGAGCGGCGCATCGCGCGTTTCACTCAAAGACCGCAGCAGCAGCGTCCAGTTGCGCGTCAGCGTCGCCATGGTCAGGCGTCCCGCCATGGCGAGGCCCTGATCGCGCTCGGCCGGCGAGGCGGTAGCGTCTTTCGAGGCTTCCGGCGCGATCTTCAGGCGGGTCAGCCAGTGCGTCAGCTCCAGCATGTCCTGCAGCACGGCGATGGGGTCGGCCCCCGCATCGTACTGGCTCCGCAGCTCGGCGATCGCGGCCGCCGGATCGCCCTTCATCGCGAGATCGTAGAGGTCCAGCACCCGCGCCCGGTCGGCGAGGCCCAGCATGGCGCGCACGGTCGCGGCATCCGGTGGCGCGCCGTCTTCGGCCAGCGCCAGCGCCTGGTCCAGGATCGACAGCGCATCGCGCACCGATCCTTCGGCGGCGCGCGCCACGATGGCCAGCGCCTCGTCCTCGACCTCGAAACCCTCTTCGGCGGCGACGCCCTTGATATGGGCGATCAGCGTTTCGGCCGGAATGCGGCGCAAATCGAAGCGCTGGCAGCGCGACAGCACCGTCACCGGCACTTTGCGGATTTCGGTGGTCGCGAAGATGAACTTCACATGCGGCGGCGGCTCTTCCAGCGTCTTCAACAAGCCGTTGAAGGCGTTCTTGGACAGCATGTGGACCTCGTCCACGATATAGACCTTGTAGCGCGCCTCGGCGGGCAGATAGCGCGTGCCGTCGATCAGCTCGCGGATATCGTCGATGCCGGTGCGGCTGGCGGCGTCCATCTCGAAGACGTCGGGGTGGCGCGATTCGGAGATCGCGACGCACGGGCCGCACTGCCCACAGGGCGTAATGGTCGGCTCGGCCCGCTTGCCGTCCTCGCCGATGCAGTTGAGCGCCCGCGCGACGATGCGGGCGGTGGTGGTTTTGCCCACCCCGCGCACGCCGGTCAGCATGAAGGCATGGGCGATGCGCTTCGACGCGAAGGCATTGCCCAGCGTCCGCACCATGGCGTCCTGGCCGATCAGGCTGTCGAAGGTCTGCGGGCGGTATTTGCGGGCGAGGACGCGATAGGCGTCCTTGGCGCGTTGCGACGGCGGCATGTCAAAGCCAAGTGACGGCTCATCACTCATGCTGTGCGCCGCGCCCCCGCCTGGCGATGGATGGAAATGGGTGGGAGGCTGACATGACCCAAGCAGAACTCGTTGCGGCTGCTTCCTTCCGGACCTGACCGGGTTGGCGAGGAACTCGTCCGCGCCAACCTCCCGGGTGGAGTATATCAGAAGGGGAGGGGCATGGTGCAACCCCGCAAAGGCTTGCCTTGACCGCAAACGGCGGTCAGGTTCCGCCGGTCATGCCCTTTACCTTCGACAATCCGAACACCTTCGCCAACAACCCGCTGGACCGGCAGAGCGAAAAACGCGCCGATTCCGGCTGGATCGCGAAAACCTATGCCGATCCGACCACGCTGGTGGTGCCGTTCTGGAAGCTGAAGCCCTTCACCATGCAGACGCCGCAGGGGCCGGCGGTCGGCTTCATGAAGCCCGGCCTCTGCGACAGGATGATGGGCGATGGCGCCCCGCTGATCTTCCTCGGCCGCGACAAGGGCGGCGCCTATTTCGCCGCCGATATCTCCGCCGCCGCCGATCCGGAAGCGGAAGGCCCGCTCGCCGACCTCGGCGTCTTCAAGGATCTGCGCGCTCTGGCGCTTGAGGTGCCCCCGGCCGACGCCGCGATTCTGGGCCAGGCCCGCTCGCTGATCGACTGGCACCAGACGCACCGCTTCTGCGCGGCGTGCGGCGCGCCGACCGCGCTGTCGGACGGCGGCTACAAGCGCGAGTGCGGCGTCTGCAAGGCGGAGCATTTCCCGCGCGTGAACCCGGTCGTCATCATGCTCGCGACCTCCGGCGACAAATGCCTGCTGGGGCGCGGCCGCAATTTCCCCAAGGGCATGTTCTCGGCCCTCGCCGGCTTCCTGGAACCCGGCGAGACGATCGAGGAGGCCGTGGCGCGTGAGCTGTTCGAGGAGGCGGGCGTCAAAATCAAATCCGTCACCTATCACTCCACCCAGCCCTGGCCGTGGCCCTCGCAGCTCATGATCGGCTGCTTCGCCGAGGCCGAGAGCGAGGACATCGCCCTCGACGAACACGAACTGGCGGAAGCCCGCTGGGTCGACCGCGCGACCATCCGCGCGACGCTGGCCGGGCAAGGCCCGAAGGATTTCTGGGTGCCGCCCAAACTCGCCATCGCCCACCAGCTCGTGAAGGCCTGGGCCGAGAAGGAATAACCCCGATGTCGCTTATCCTGGCGTCCGTCCTTGCGGCGGCCGTATCCGCACCCGCCGATGCCGCGACCCAGGCCGCGCTGGAAGCCGTCTGCTTCGACTATATTGACGGCCAGCTCGAAGGCGATCCGGAGCGGGTCGCGCGGGCGCTCCACCCCGATCTCGCCAAGCGCGCCGCCATCGGCGAAACGCCGGACGAGCGTTACGCGCTCCGCCGGATGAGCAAGGAAGAGCTGGTCAACCTGACGAAAGAGGGCGTGCTGAAAACGCCCAAGGATCAGTGGGACCGCAGCTGCACCGTACTCGACGTCACCGGCTCGGCCGCCTCCGTGCGGCTGGAGACGCCGTGGTTCGTCGATTACTTCCACATGGGCCGCTTCGGCGAGCGCTGGCTCATCGTCAACGCGCTCTGGTACTCCAAGCCGAAAAACTAGAACGCCTCGTTCAGCCCCATCGCCTCGTGCTGCGCGTTCACCCGCGCCACGTCGTGACTGAGGATGACGATGTCATGCGTCCGCCCCTCGCGGTCCTTCACATGATCGCGCAGCAGCGCCTCGGGCCGGAAGCCGAGGCCTGAGAACATCGCGAGCGCGCCCTGCTGGTCCGGCGTCATCTGCGCGACGAATTTCTCAAGGCCGCGTTCCAGTCCCACCGCGAACGCCTCCTGCGCCAGCGCGCGCCCGAGGCCCGCCCCGCGCACATCGCTGGAAACGAGAATGCGCAGCTCGCCCACATGCTTCGACCATGACAGCGGATCGGTGACGATCGCGGCGCAGCCGACGATGGCGCCGTTCTCGATCGCCAGCAGCGTCACGATGGTGTCGTCGGCGATATCGCGCAGCCACGCCGCGACGACGCGCGGATGGGTGATGTCGCGGCGCAGGAACAGCAAGTCCGTCGCGGGCAGCGCGCGCGCGAAGGCGAGAATGCCCGCCTTGTCGTCCTCCACCATGCCGCGCAGCGTGAAGCTGCGGCCGCCCATCGTGATGTCGCGCGGATAGCTTCGTTTCTCGCTCATGTGGAGCGGCCTCCCAGCCAGTCGTCGATTTTCGGCCACAGCCGCTTCACCGCGTTCGCCCCGGCCAGCACGCTCACATGCCCGCCTTTGACGATCAGCTCGGTCTTGTCTTCCGAGCCGACCATCTGGATCAGCGGCCGCGAGGCGTCATAGGTCACGATGTGGTCGTGTTCGGCGAGGATGTGGAAGATCGGCGCGGTGATGCTGGCCAGATCGACCTTGCGCCCGCCGATGGTGAAGCCGCCGGCATACAGTCTGTTGGCGTGCATCAGCTCTTTCATCGTCTGGCGGAAATATTCGCCCGCCAGCGGCAGCGTCTCGTTGCCCCAGCGCTCCATCATGCGGAAGCCCTTCACGAACTCGTCGTTCCACATATTGTCCCACAGGCGGATCTGGGCGGTGGCGCGGCTGGCGGGGCGCAGCATGTCGAACGAGGTGACGATCATCTCGGCCGGCACATTGCCCATCGTATCGACCACGCGGTCGACATCGAACGAATTGGCGTCCGCCCAGTTGCGGAACAGCTTCATCTGCGTCCAGTCGATCGGCGTCGTGAAGCAGACGAGATTCTTCATCGGGCCTTGCGGGTGCAGCGCCGCATAGCAGGCCGACAGCACGCCGCCCATGCAATAGCCCATCACCGTCACGTCGCGCTCGCCGGAGCGCTGCTGGATCGTCCGGATGGCCGAGGGGATGAAATCGAGGACGTAGTCCTCAAAGCCGAGGCGGCTCTCGTCGCGGCGCGGCGGCGCCCAGTCGAGCATGTAGACGTCGTATCCGCGCTGCAGCAGGAACTCGACCAGGCTCTGCCCCGGCGCGAGATCCAGGATGTAGCCGCGATTGGTCGTCGCCATCACGATCAGCACCGGCACGCGGTAAATCTCGTCCGACTGCGCGCGGTAGTGATAAAGCTGCATCGTCCCGCGCGAGACGACCGTGTCCTTCGGCGTCAGGCCCACCGGCGTCAGCGGCGCGGTGAACTGCTCCAGCCCCTTGATGTTGCGCTGGATCATGCGCTCGATTTCGACGCGCAGCCGCTCGCCCGGTGCGGGCTTCGGCGCGCCGCCGCCGCTCATGATGCGGTCTCTTTCGGCGGCGGAGGCTTGGGCTTGCGCGTGCGGGGCGGGCTTGCGGCCGCTGCCGGCGCCGGGGCGACCGCATCGGCAAGACGGCGCAATTGCTCTTCCACCGCGCTCATCCGTTCGCCCAGCGACAGGATGTCGTCACGGCTCGGCAGGTTCAGCGCGGCGAAATATTTCGCCATCGCCTCGCCCATCGCCTTCTGCATCGCGAGCGGCAGCACGCTCGCCTTGTTCACGGCGGCGCTGAACTGCTCCTGCCCCATCACCTTGTTGCCGGCTTCGTTGAACTGGCGCTCGAACTTGTCGAGCATCTCGCGCCACATGCCGAGCGGGTCGTCCCACGAAGCTCCGGCCATTCGCCTCATCCCTGTCTTCCGGATTCTGACGTCCGGCGCGATGAGCATGGGAAAGGCCTTGGCGAGCGTCAAGGCTGCGTTGCGTGGTGCGCCGCGCTTGCCGTGGACGCTTACGTCACGGTCACGCCGTCGCGCCGGAACAACGCATCGATCCACGACGCGAACACCTGCAGCCGCCGCGACAGATGCCGGCGATGCGAATAGACCAGCGAGATCGGCGCCGGCGCGGCCCGCGCATCCGGCATCACCTCCACCAGCTCACCTGCCGCCACATGGGCGCGCGCGTCATAGACCGGAATCTGGATGAGGCCGACGCCGGCGAGGGCGCAGGCGATATAGGCCTCGGCATTGTTCACCGTCACGCGCGCCGGCACATCGACGAGGCGCGCCACGCCGTCCGCCGGCACATATTCCCACTGCTCGGCGCGGCCGCTCTGGGGCGAGGCGTAACGCACGGCGTGATGGGCGCCCAGATCTTCGGGGCGTTGCGGCACGCCATGTCTGGCGAGATAGGCGGGGCTGGCATAGTTGCCGAAGGCGAGATCGCCCAGCCGCCGCGCCACCAGCCCTGAATCGGCCAGCACGCCCACCCGGATGGCGCAATCGAGGCCCTCCTGCACCAGGTCCACCGGCCGGTCGGTGACGCCCATATCGACCTCCAGCGCAGGATACCGCGCCAGGAATTCAGGCAATGCCGGCGCGATGACCAGCCGCCCGATCCGCCCCGGCACGTTCACCCTGAGCCGCCCCTGCGGCTGGCCCTCGCCGTGGAACAGCGCGTCGATCTCGTCGAAATCGGTGATCAGGCGCTGGCAGCGGTCATAGAACGCGGCCCCGTCTTCGGTCAGCGCGACGCGCCGCGTCGTGCGGTGCAGCAGCCTCACGCCCAACCCCGCCTCCAGCGTCTGGATCGCCGTCGACACCGTCGAGCGCGGCAGGCCCAGCGCATCGGCGGCGCGGCTGAAACTGGCGGTTTCCGCGACCCGGCAGAAGATCGCGAGACGGTCGATGCGGTCCATGGATTGTTCGGGATTCCCGACAGGTGATATCCGAATGGATATCTTTATTCGAATTATCCACCCGAAGACAGTGGCCCTTCCCAATCGAAGGAGCATCCATGTCCACCCATTCGATCGCCGGCAAATACGCGCTGGTCGCTGGCGGCGCAAAAAATCTCGGCGGCCTGATCGCCCGCGACCTCGCGGCCCACGGCGCCGCGGGGGTCGCGATCCACTACAACAGCGCCGCGACCAAGGCTGACGCCGAAGAGACCGCCGCGGCCGTCCGCGCAGCAGGCGCCAAGGCGGTGATCTTCCAGGGCGATCTCACCCGCGCCGCCGCCGTCGAGGCGCTCTTCGCGGAAACCCTGCGCAGCTTCGGCAGCATCGACATCGCGATCAATACGACGGGCAAGGTTCTGAAGAAGCCCTTCGCAAGCATCAGCGAGGCTGAATATGACGAGATGTTCGCCATCAATTCCAAGACGGCGTTCTTCTTCATCAAAGAGGCGGGCAAAGCGCTTGCCGACAACGGCAAGCTGGTCACGCTGGTGACCTCGCTGCTCGGCGCCTACACGCCGTTCTATTCGTCCTATGCCGGGTCGAAGGCGCCGGTCGAACACTTCACCCGCGCCGCGTCCAAGGAATTCGGCGAGCGCGGCATCTCGGTGACGGCGGTGGGTCCGGGCCCGATGGATACGCCGTTCTTCTACGGTCAGGAGGCTGAGGACGCCGTCGCCTATCACCGCAGCGCCGCCGCGCTCTCGCCGTTCAGCCGGACGGGCCTCACCGACATCGAGGATATCGTGCCGCTGATCCGCTTCCTCGTGTCGGACGGCTGGTGGATCACCGGCCAGACCATCCTCGCGAATGGCGGCTATACGACGAAATGAAAACGCGCCCGGCATCGTGCCGGGCGCGCTGCTTCATCGGTATCGCTTAAAGGTATCGGCCGCGCTCGCGGTCGATCCCGGCGCGATCATACGGATCGGCGGTGGGGCTGAAGGTCGTCCAGCCTTCCGCCTCGTAGGCCGAGCGGCGCGATGCGATATCGAGCGGGCGGTGGCGGTCCAGAATGGCTGTCGCCGTTGCGCGGTTGGCGTCGGTCGTGCGAACCGAAACCAGCGTGCCGCCGCGCCGCACGCTCTCGGCATAGACATGCGCCTGGTCCTTCGGCACGCCGCTGTCGACCATCGCATCGATGATGCCGCCTGCGGCGCCGCCGGCGGCTGCACCGGCTGCAGCGCCTGCCGCCGTCGCGGCCAGCCAGCCTGCGGCGACCACGGGGCCGACGCCCGGAATGGCCATCAGGCCAAGCCCGGTGAGCAGGCCGACCGTGCCGCCGGCCGCCGCGCCGACGCCGGCGCCCGTCGCGACGCCGTCCATCACGCTGTCGGATTCGCGGTTGGCGACGATGGAAATCTCGCTGTCGGCGAAGCCGGCCGCCTTCAGATCGTTCACGACCGTCTTCGCATCGGCATAGCGGTCATAGCTGCGCGTGAGTGTGGTGGTCATGTGCGTCACTCCGGCTTGGGAACAAGCACGCCGTCGAAGACGACATTGCCGCGATAATCGACGGCGACCGGGCCTTCCTTGCCGTCATGCGTCGCCTGCGCGCGCCAGATGCCCTTCTCGTCCAGCATCAAACCGCTGATCGCGGTGAAGCCGAGTTCGGTCAGCATGTCGGTGACCTGCGCCTCGGTGAAGCTGTTCTCGCCTTCCAGCGGCGCGTTGGTGTCGACGCCATCCACGGGCGCGGGCATGGCCGATGTATCGGCCGGTTCGGTGGTAGTGGCAGGCTCGTCGGCGGCGCGCGCAGCGAATGTCATAAAGGCAGCCGTCATCGCGGCGGCCAGCAGGGCTGTCCGTGTCATATCGATCAGGTCTCCTCAGTGATCGGCTCTGTCAAAGAACCGTTGCTAAGGAGAATGATCCGATGAGGACTTCGTTCCGTATGTGCGCGCCGCGTTCGCGCGCAGCCGCTATGTGAAATCTCCTGGCGGCTACTCCGCGCCCGCCGCCGCCACGGCGCGCAGCGCGTGCTGGCGATAGACGCCAAGGATGTGCATGTGGCTGGAGAAGAACTGCAGTTCCTCCAGCGCAAGACGCACCGGCCGGTCTTCCGGATGGCCGACGATCTCGGCGTAGAACTGCGTCGCGGTGAACGTGCCGCCGATCTGATAGCTCTCCAGCTTCGTCATGTTGACGCCGTTGGTCGCGAACCCGCCCATCGCCTTGTAGAGCGCAGCCGGCACGTTGCGCACGCGGAACAGGAAGCTGGTGATCGTGTCGCCATCGCCCGGCGGCGGCTCTTCCGCCTCGCGCGCCATGATCAGGAACCGCGTCATGTTGTGCGGCTCGTCCTCGACATCGGCTTTGAGGACGTCCAGCCCGTATAATTCGCCCGCCAGCGCAGAGGCGATGGCGGCGACGCTCGGGTCTTTCAGTTCCGACACGTGACGCGCCGATCCTGCGGTGTCGTGCCATTCCTGCGCGTGCAGCTTCATCTCGCGGATCAGCTTGCGGCACTGGCCGAGCGCCGGGGCCTGGCTGAAGATCGTGCGCACGTCCTTGGCCGACGCGCCTTTCAGGCCCAGCATCTGCAGATTGATGCGCAGGAAATGCTCGCCGACGATATGCAGCCCGGCCTCGGGCAGCAGATGGTGGATGTCGGCGATGCGCCCGTGCAGCGAGTTCTCGATGGGGATGATGCACAGATCCGACGCGCCCGAACGCACCGCCTCGATCGCGTCCTCGAACGTCTCCTGCGGCACCGCCTCGACATGGGGCAGGGCTTCACGCGCCGCCTGGTTGCCGAACGCGCCCGCCTCGCCCTGGAAGGCGACGCGTCTGGCTTTGGCGATCAGCGAGGTCATGAGGCTTTATCCTTCGGCGGCGTCAGCGCCGCGCGTGCTTTTTCCAGATCTTCCGGCGTATCGACGCCCAGCGGCACGCCGCCGATGGCGGCGACCGCGATCGTCATGCCCGCTTCCAGCGCCCGCAGCTGCTCCAGTTTCTCGCGGCTTTCCAGCGGCGAGGGCGGCAGCGCCACGAACCGCGTCAGCGCGGCGCGGGTATAGGCGTAGATGCCGATGTGATGCCACAACGGCCCTTCGCCATGGGGGGCGGTCGCGCGCGTGAAATACAGCGCCCGGCCGGTCGTCCCGTCCGGCGGGAAGCTGACCACGGCCTTCACGACATTCGGATTGGTGCGGTCGTCCTCGGCGCAGGGCGCAACCAGCGTCGCGATATCGGCGCCCGATGCGGCCAGCGCCTCGGCCACGGCGCGAATCGCCTCCGGCTCCAGCGTCGGCAGATCGCCCTGCAGGTTGATGATGGCGTCATGCGCCCCCCCCGGGTCCACCGCCTCCAGCGCCTCGAAAATGCGGTCGGAACCCGACGGGTGGCCGGCCCGGGTCAGCACCGCCTCGCCGCCGGCGGCCTTCACGGCCCGGGCGATTTCGGCCTCGGCGGCGGCCACCACAATGCGCGGAAATCCGGCCTCGCGGGCGCGTTCCAGCACCTGGACGATCATCGGTTTGCCGCCGATATCGGCCAACGGCTTGCCCGGCAGGCGGGTCGAGGCCATGCGGGCCGGGATCAGGACGATGGGGGACATGGGCGGGGCAGGGCGTGACGTTGGGAAAGGCGAAGAAACAGGGGCGTTCCGGTCTTTCCCCCTGCAAGGCGACGGGTTATAGGATCGCCGCCGCGTCGGGGTCAAAGCGCGCGCGATTTTTGGGGCGTTCGCCATCGGCGCACTGCGGAGTTGGGCATGGATTCGTTCGAGTGGAACAAGATCTTCATGGGTCTCGGGTTTTCGGCCCTGGCCGTGCTCGGCATCAATGAGCTGACGAAGGCCGTCTACCACACCGAAGCGTCCGAGCCGGGCAAGGCCTATGTGGTCGCCGGCGTCGAGGATGCGGGCGCAGGCTCCACCGGTGGCGGCGAACCTGCCGGCCCGGCCGTCCTTCCCGATTTCGGCACCGTCCTGGCCTCGGCCGACGTCGCGGCGGGCGAGAAGATCGCCGCCAAGTGCGCGGCCTGCCACACCTGGACCCAGGGCGGCGCCAACGGCATCGGCCCCAATCTCTATGGCGTCGTGGGCAACCATCACGCCCATCTCGGCGGCGCCTACGCCTATTCCAAGGCGATGCAGGACAAGGCCGGCGAGACGTGGGACTACGCCGCCCTCTATCAGTTCATCGAAGCGCCTTCGAAGGCCATCAAGGGCACGAAGATGGGCTTCGCCGGCCTCAAGAAGTCGGAAGACCGCATCAACCTGATCGCCTTCATGCGGACCTGGTCGGATTCGCCCTATCCGCTGCCTGCCCCGAACCCCGCCGGCGCGCCGGCTGAAGAAAGCGCCGCGCCGGCCGAGGGCGCGGCTCCGGCCGAAGCCACGCCGCCGGCTGACGGTCACGGCGATGACCACGGCGCCGACGCTCACGCGACCCCGGCCGGCGAGGAGCCTGCCGCAACTTCACCCGAAGCGACCCCTGCGGCCGAGCCTGAAACGGCGCCCGCCGCGTCTCCGGAAGCCACCCCGGCGGCGACGCCCGAGGCCACACCCGCTCCGACGCCGTAAAGATCAGCCCGGAAACACGCTTCTCACGGCGCGCCTCGGGCTCGGTTATCGCGCTTCCTCCGCCAGCAGGGCCAGTAGTCCCTTGAACGCGGCCTGCTTGTCGGTGATCAACTTCACCGGCATCCGCGTCATCATCCCGTGATGCCCGCCCTTCGCCGTAAAGCGGCGCAGGAACAGTTTGCGATCGAACAGATCGCCCCAGCGCGGCAACACGCCGCCCGCCAGATAAACCCCGCCGGTCGCTCCTGCGATCAGCGCCACGTCTCCGGCGAACCCGCCCAGCCATCCGGTCAGAATCTGCACCGCTTCACGCGACGTCTCGCACGTCCCGCGCCGCGCGCGTTCAGCGATCTCGCCCGATGTCGGCCTGACACGGATATCGCCGCCCTCCAGCGCCGTCAGCGTCTCCCACAACACCTCCAGTCCCGGACCGGACAGCACATGCTCCGCCTTCACGTGACCGAAGCGGCGGATCAGCTGATGCAGCAACGCGATCTCGCGATCGTTGACGGGGCTGAGGCCGGCATGGCCGCCCTCGCTCGGCAGCACGCGAAAGCTCGCACCCTCCGGCCGCACCAGCGCGACGCCAAGTCCCGTACCCGGCCCGATCACCGCAATCGTCCCGCCGTCGCTCTCGCCCGGCTGCACCAGCGACCACCCGCTTTCCGGCAGACGCGCTGCGGCGGCGGCGACCGCCGCAAAATCATTCACCAGCACCACGCGCGACATGTTCAGCGCCGACGCAATGGCATCTTCCGCCAGCCGCCATTGCGGCCCGTTGGTCATCTGGACAACGCCCTGCTGCACCGGCCCCGCCGCCGCGATGGCTGCAGCGTCCGGCTTCGCGTCATGCGCGCCCAGAAAATCCCGCGCCGCGTCCTCGAAACTCGCGAACGCGCCCGTCTCCATCACTTCGCTCACGCCGATCACGCCGCCGGCATCCGCCAGCGCCAGCCGCGTGAAGGTGCCGCCGGCATCGGCCAGCAGGATCGTGCTCATGCGCGCCCTCCTGCGGGCAGGGTCAGGCGGAACCATGTGCCGCCTGCGCCGCTGCCGGTGAGTATCAGATCGCCGCCATGCGCCCGCGCCAGTTCGCGCGCGATGGCGAGGCCAAGACCAGCGCCGCCACCCTTACCCGAAACGCCAAACGGCTCGAAAAGATGCGGCAGAACACGATCCGGAATCCCCGGACCGGTATCGCTGACTTCGATGATCGATACGCCATCGCCGCGCGCCGCCGAAATCGTCAGCGTCGCCGCCGCGCCATCGGCCTCGATCGCCTGCACCGCGTTGCGCAGCAGGTTCAGCAGGATGCGATACAGCTGCTCGCCGTCGGCCTCCACGATGAAACCTTCCGGCACCGCGTTGACGAACCGCGTGCGCGCGGCGTTCAGCGCACCGGCCGGCGCCGCCACCTCCTGCGCCAGATCCTTCAGATCCACCGGCCCCGGCAGCGGCGCGCGCTCGCCCGCCTTGCCATAGGCCAGCGTATCGTTGGCGAGCGCGATGGCGCGGTCCAGCGTCCGCATCAGGCGCGGCGTCATGCGCTGCACGTTGGGGTCGGCGCTGCGCTCAAGGCTTTCCGACGCCAGCTGCGCTCCGGCGAGCATGTTGCGCAGATCGTGATGGATGCGCGCCACCGCCGCGCCCATGGCGGCGAGATGCGCGCGCTGGGTCAGCGCCGTGCGGATATCGGCCTGCATCCCGGCCAGCGCCACCTCCGCATCGCCGATCTCGTCGGCCCGCGCGCTGGGCTTCAGCACATTGTCCGCATCCTCCGGCGCGGCGCGGAACGCCGTCATCGACCGGATCAGGCGGCGGATCGGCCGCACCAGCGCCAGGTTCAGCGTCACGAACACCACACCGCCCACGATCAGCGCGATGCCCAGCCCGATCAGGAATGTGCGCCAGGCGAAGCCGGCAAGCGCATCGCGGATCGGCTTTTCCTCGACGATCGCCTCGATGAACTGCCCGCCGCCCAGGCGCGGCGTATCGACGATCCGCAGTGTGCGTCCGCCATCGCCCCACAACGCTTCGGCCGCATCGCCGATCGCCCCAAACCAGCTCGGCTCGCGCAGGTCATAGGTCTTCGACACCGGCTGCGGCGCCTCGTCGGCCAGGAACAGCAGCCGCGCCTCGTCGCGCTTCAGCGCCACCGCCACCGCCCCGGCATTGGCCAGCAGCTCCTCGCGCAGCCGCGCCGATACCTGGTTGTTCTGCGTCGCCTCCAGCGCCAGCACGGCGGTCTGCGCGGCGGCGATGCGGGCGTGCAGCAGATCCTGATGCGCGCCCGCGACGATGGGGGCATAGATCGCAATCTGCACGATCAGCACCAGCGGCACAGTCAGCGCCAGCAGCCGGCCCGAAAGGGACCGCCCGATGCGTCGTGTCCCGTCCCTGCGGTCCTTGGCTTCGCCGTCCATCGCCCGGGGTTGTAGCAGAGCGCGCCGCTGCCTCAACCGGTGCAGGGGTTTAGGCCCGGAAATCCGCGACTTGTGCGTTAATCCGCGCGGCGGCGCTTATGGGTGCGGGCGAATGCCATCCCGCTCTTGCCTTTCGCCGCCCCGACCCCTAAAAACCCGCCTCCGCCGGGGCCACCCCCGCAGCGACAGCGCGCCCGTAGCTCAGCTGGATAGAGCACCAGACTACGAATCTGGGGGTCAGAGGTTCGAATCCTTTCGGGCGCGCCATTCTTCTTCAAAAGTTCACAGCTTCATCGCGGGTCTCTCCGCTGCCCGATGTCGGCGCCGTCCGTGGAACTATGGCGATGCCTTGGCTATAGCTGCCGGTCACCTCCTTCGTTCGCGAGTACGCCCGATGACCGCGCAGCCCGGCCCGCTCAACCTCATCACCGACGTGCCGGGCCTGACGGTGGGCCATGCGACGGACGATCACGTTGGCACCGGCGTCACGGCGCTGGTCTGCGAGGGGTTCTGGTCCGGCGCCGTCGATATTCGTGGCGGCGGCCCCGGCACCCGCGAGACAGACGCGCTTGCGCCGGAAAGCCTCAACGCCAAGGCCCATGCCATCGTGCTTGCCGGCGGTTCAGTCTACGGGCTTGCCGCCGCAGATGGGGCCGTCGTCGCCCTGGCGCAAAAGGGCCACGGCCTGCGCCTCCGTCCAGGCTCGCGGCCGATCCCCGTTGTTCCCGCAGCGGTGCTTCACGATCTCGGCAATCCCGGCGACAAGAACTGGGGAGATAGCCCGCCCTACCATGCGCTGGGGCGGGCCGCCGTCGAGGCGGCATCGGCCGGCTTCGCGCTTGGCGCGGTCGGCGCGGGCCGCGGCGCGATGGCGGGCCTCGCCAAGGGCGGCGTCGGTTCCGCCTCGATCGACCTTGGCGACGGGATCGTCGTCGGCGCCCTCGTGATCTCAAATCCGGTCGGCAGCGTCTTCATGCCCGACGGTGAAACCTACTGGGCCTGGCCGTTCGAGATCGGCAACGAGTTTGGCGGCCGGCGCCCGGCTTCATCGATGCCCGCATCCGTTGATCCCGTGCCGGACCACTCCCGCCTTGCCGAAATCGGCCGTCTTCACGCCGGCGCCAACACGACGCTCGGCGTCATCGCGCTGTCGGCCCATACCACCGCCGCAGAATGCAAGCGCATCGCCGTCATGGCGCAGGATGGGTTCGCGCGCGCGATCCGCCCGATCCACACGCCGATGGATGGCGATGTCGTCTTTGCGCTGTCGAACGGGACTGTTGCATTGCCTGATGGTCTCGCCCGCGCGGCGCATCTCGCGCGACTCGGCAGCGCGGCCGCCGACTGCATGTCACGCGCCATCGCGCGCAGTGTTTTCGAAGCCGCAAAGGCCAGATGAGGCGCATCGCGCAAGGCGCTGCAATGCGGCGTGGTTCGTGACACGGGTGGCCCAGGTGACCGCGCTGCGGCGGTGCGCGGCGGGTTTTCCCTAGTTATCGCCTTCGGCGATCCGGCGCAGCGCCGCCGGATTGACGATCGTCACCGCGTTCAGCGCGGTCAGACGGATCAGGCCCTGCGTCTTCAGCTTGGTCAGAACGCGGCTCACCGTCTCGATGGTGAGGCCCAGATAGTCGGCGATTTCCGAACGGCTCATCGGCAGGCGCACATGGTTCGGGCCGTCGAACCGGGCAGGATCTTTCGACGGCAGATCCAGCAGGAAGGTCGCCAGCCGTTCCTGCGCCGTCTTGCGCCCCAGCAGCACCATCTGGTCATGCGCCGCCGCCAGCTCGTGATTGGCGCGCTCCAGCAGCGCCGCCTCCAGCGCCGGCGAATCCTTCACCAGGGCGCGATAGGCTTCGCGCTTGAACCGGCACAGCGTCGCCGGTTCGATCGTCTCGGCCGAGAACGCGAACGCATCGCCCGCCGTCAGGCCCAGGAAATCGCCCGCGAACAGAAAGCCCGTGATCTGCCGCCGCCCGTCGGGCAGCAGCTTGAAAACCCGCACCGATCCCGATGTGAGGTTGAACAGATGCCGCGCCGGATCACCCTCGCGGGTCAGCGTTTCACCGGCGCCCAGAGTTACGCGCTCGGCCAGCGCATCCAGCGTGCGCAGGTCTGCATCGCCCAGCGCGCCGCACACGCTCAGCGCGCGCGCGCCGCAGGTCGAACACGCCTCCGCCTCGCGCCGCGCGGCGCAATGCGTCGGCAATGTGCGGATTTCGATCATGACTGCTTTTTACAGGCCTGCAGCCGTCCGGGCAATGAAACGTTGATTGAGATCAATGCGCAGAAGGCGCACTCCCCGCATCGTGCGACAATGCCCGTTCCCGATGTTCATCCCATGACGCCTGACGAGATCGACGGGGCCTATGTGCTGGCACGGCTCGGCTATCGCGATCTTGCGCTGGAAACCTGGCGCGACATCGCGCACAGGGCTTCAGGCCGCGTCCTCATCGCGCGCGAGGGTGATGGCCGCGCCTCGGGCCTGCTCATCTACGCCATTTCGCCCACTCTGGCGGGCCGTCCCGATCTCCGCGTCGAGCGGCTGATCGCCTTCGGCTTGCTCGATGCCCGCAAGGTCGCCGACGCGCTTCTGCGTGAAGTCATGACCATCGCCGAGCGGCGCAATTGCGCGAGTTTCAGCCTCGCGACCCCGCTCGACGCCCCGGAAACGGCGGCCGCGCTGGTGCTCGCCTCGCCGGTCGCGACCCTTCACAGCGTGGTCTGACCTGGCGCAGTGCCGCCTCGCCAGCCGACTTATTTGCGTTGCGGCAGCCCGGCTTGATTCAGGTCAATTACGGCCCCCCGTTACCACAGTAACGGATGCTCGCGGGGCCAGCCTATGCCCGCCGAGTCGTTCCGTTCCGGGGGTTTCATCGTGACACAGCCATCGACAGCCGCGCCGCTGCGGCTCCCAGCGTCTCTCATCCTGGGTACGATCACGCTGTTCGTGGCGGCGCTGGGGGCGATTGCTGCGGCCAGCGCGGCGGTGGACGAGGCCTTCGCCGTCCATGCCTGGATTTTCGCGGGCGGTTTTCTCGCTGCGATGATCTGGCTGCTCCGCCGCTATGCCGACGGCGTGCCCGCCGACGACACGGCGCCCTATGCCAACGAGGTCGTACGCTGGGGCATCGCCGCCTCCACCTTCTGGGGCATCGCCGGCTTTCTCGTCGGTCTCGTCATCGCGCTCCAGCTCGCCTTCCCCGAGGCGCTCTCCAGCCCGACCGAGCCCTGGCTGAATTTCGGCCGCATGCGCCCGCTGCATACCTCTGCGGTCGTTCTTCGCGTTCGGCGGCAACGTCCTCATCGCCACCTCGTTCTACGTGGTTCAGCGCACCTGCAAGGCGCGGCTGTTCGGCGGCCTGCTCCCCTGGTTCGTTTTCTGGGGCTACCAGCTCTTCATCGTCATCGCCGCCACCGGCTATCTGATGGGCGTCACCCAGGGCAAGGAATACGCAGAACCGGAATGGTACGCCGATCTCTGGCTCACCATCGTCTGGGTCTCGTATCTCGTCGTCTTCGTCGGCACGCTGTGGCGGCGCAAGGAGCCGCATATCTACGTCGCGAACTGGTTCTATCTGGCCTTCATCGTGACGATCGCGCTGCTGCACGTCGTCAACAACTTGGCGGTGCCGGTCTCGTTCCTCGGGGTGAAGAGCGTCCAGCTTTTCGGCGGCGTGCAGGATGCGTTGACCCAGTGGTGGTATGGCCACAACGCGGTCGGCTTCTTCCTGACCGCCGGCTTCCTCGCCCTCATGTACTATTTCATCCCGAAACGGGCCGAGCGGCCGGTCTATTCCTACCGCCTCTCCATCGTCCATTTCTGGTCGCTGATCTTCATCTATATCTGGGCCGGCCCGCACCATCTCCACTACACGGCGCTGCCCGAATGGGCGCAGACGCTCGGCATGACCTTCTCGGTCATGCTGTGGATGCCCTCATGGGGCGGCATGATCAACGGCCTGATGACGCTCTCCGGCGCGTGGGACAAGCTCCGCACCGATCCGGTGCTGCGCATGCTCGTCGTTTCGGTCGCCTTCTACGGCATGTCCACCTTCGAAGGTCCGGTCATGTCGGTGAAGGCGGTGAACGCGCTCTCGCACTACACCGACTGGACCATCGGCCACGTCCATTCCGGCGCGCTCGGTTGGGTCGGCTATGTCAGCTTCGGCGCGCTCTACTGCATGACTCCCTGGCTGTGGGGCCGCAAACAGCTCTACAGCCTCAAGCTCGTGGAGTGGCATTTCTGGATCTCCACCATCGGCATCCTCTTCTACATCACCGCGATGTGGATCAGCGGCATCATGCAGGGGCTGATGTGGCGCGCCTATAACGACTTCGGCTTCCTCTCCTACTCGTTCGTCGAGACCGTCGAGGCGATGCATCCCTACTACATCATCCGCGCGCTGGGCGGCGCGCTGTTCCTGATCGGCGCGCTTATCATGGCCTGGAATCTGTGGCGCACGGCGCGCGGCGACATCCGCAACGAGGCGGGGGCGAACATGCCCGCCGCCCTGGCGGCGGCGGAGTAAGCGCCATGTGGAAACATCACGGCAAGCTCGAACGCAACTCGATCCTTCTGATCGTCGGCATTCTCATCGTCGTCTCCATCGGCGGCCTCATCGAGATCGCGCCGCTCTTCTATCTGGAGAACACGATCGAGAAGGTGCAGGGCATGCGCCCCTACACGCCGCTCGAGATGGCGGGTCGCAACATCTATATCCGCGAGGGCTGCTACAACTGCCACAGCCAGATGGTGCGCCCGTTGCGCGACGAGGTGGAGCGCTACGGCCATTACTCCCTCGCCGCCGAGAGCATGTACGATCACCCCTTCCAGTGGGGATCGAAGCGCTCGGGGCCGGATCTCGCCCGCGTCGGCCTCAAATATTCCGACGAATGGCAGCGCGACCATCTCATAGACCCGCGCAGCGTGGTGCCGGAATCCATCATGCCGCCCTACGCCTTCCTGGTTGGGCGCGAGCTTGACGGCAAGGACAGCGCCGCCGTCCTCGCCGCCAACGTCGCGGTGGGCGTCCCCTATACCGACGAAATGATCGCCAACGCCGCCGCCGACTTCGCGGCCCAGGCGAACCCCGACGCCGACGGCGGCGAGGCGTTGATGGCCCGCTATCCCAAGGCGCAGATCCGCGACTTCGACGGCGATCCGAAGAAGATCACCGAGATGGATGCGCTCATCGCCTATCTCCAGATGCTGGGCACGCTGGTCGACTTCCAGACCTACGACCCCACCACCCGCGACAATCAGAGGTAACCGCCATGTCCTACCAGGAGGTGTCCGAACTCTCCCGCTCATGGGGCCTCGTCTTTCTGATGGTGCTGTTCATCGGCGCGGTCGCCTACGCGCTGTGGCCGTCGAACCGCGCCAAGTTCACGCGCGCCGCCGCCATGCCGCTCGAGGACGAGGAGGGCGAGGCATGAGCGCGCAACGCGAACGCGACGCCATCTCCGGCGTCGACACCACCGGCCACGAATGGGACGGCATCAAGGAACTCGACAACCCGCTGCCGCGCTGGTGGCTGTGGATCTTCTATGCCTCCATCGTCTGGTCCGTCGGCTACTGGGTGGTGATGCCCGCCTGGCCGCTCATCACAGACTACACGCGCGGCGTCATCGGCCATTCGCAGCGGCTGAACATCATCGCCGACATGGATGCGCTGAAGGCCGCCCGCGCCGGCCTCGGCGAGAAGCTGGAGGCCGCCTCGCTCGAAACCATCGAGGCCGATCCTGAGCTTCAGCAGGCGGCGCTCGCCTGGGGCCGTTCGGCCTTCGGCGACAACTGCGCCACCTGCCACGGCTCGGGCGGGCAGGGGGCCAAGGGCTATCCCAACCTCAACGACGACATCTGGCTCTGGGGCGGCACGCTGGACGACATCCGCCACACCATCATCGTCGGCATCCGTTCGGCGCATCCGGACACGCGCACCTCGCAAATGCCGGCCTTCGGCCGCGACGGCATCCTGACGGCGGACGAGATCTCCGATCTCGCCCAGCATGTCCTCGCCTTCTCGGGCCGCGCCACGGATGCAGAGGCCGCCGCCCGCGCCACCGAAGCCTTCGCCAATAACTGCGCCGCCTGTCATGGCGATGCGGGCAAGGGCAATCCGGAATTCGGCGCGCCCGATCTGACCGACGGCGACTGGCTCTATGGCGGCGACCGCAAGACGATCGTGGAGAGTATCACCAATGCGCGGTCCGGCGTCATGCCGACCTGGGCGGGACGCCTCGATGCGCCGACCATCAACGCGCTCGCCGTCTATGTCCATTCGCTCGGCGGCGGCAAGTAACGGGAAGGACGATGGAAGGCCCGGCATCCCTGGAGCGCACGGTTCGGACTGCGATGGAAGCCGCCGAAGGCGTCGCGCGGTCCGATGTCGAGGCCGTGAACAGCGCTGTCCGCCGCACGCTCTACAAGGCGCGAGAGCCGATCTACCCCAAATCGGTCAAGGGTACGTTCCGCCGCATTAAATGGGCCGTGATGGCGGTGCTTCTCGCCGTCTACTACATCGTGCCGTTCATCCGCTTCGATCGCGGCATCGGCAAACCTGACCAGGCCGTGCTGGTCGATCTCGATCGCCCGCGCCTCTATTTCTTCTGGCTCGAACTCTGGCCGCAGGAGATCTACTTCCTCGCAGGCCTTCTGATCCTCGCCGCGCTGGCGCTTTTTCTCTTCACCGCGCTCTTCGGCCGCGTCTGGTGCGGCTATGCCTGCCCGCAGACGGTCTGGACCGATCTCTATATTGCCGTGGAGAACTGGATCGAGGGCGATCGCGGCGCGCGCATCCGCCTTGCGAAGGAACCCTGGTCGGCCAGGAAACTCGGCAAGCGCCTCGCCAAGCACGCCATCTGGCTTCTCATCGCCGTCGCCACCGGCGGCGCCTGGGTGCTCTATTTCTACGACGCGCCCACCTTCCTGGTGGAATTCTTCACCGGCGCCGCGCCGCTGATGGCCTATGTCTTCGTTGCCGGCCTCACCTTCACCACCTACACGCTCGCCGGCTTCATGCGCGAACAGGTTTGCACCTATATGTGCCCCTGGCCGCGCATCCAGGGTGCGATGGTGGACGTGGAATCCATCTCCGTCACCTATCTGAAGGCCCGGGGCGAACCGCGCGGCCGTCACAAGAAGGGTGCAAGCTGGGACGGGCGGGGCGACTGCATCGACTGCAACCAGTGCGTCGCCGCCTGCCCGATGGGAATCGACATCCGCGACGGCGACCAGCTCGAATGCATCAATTGCGGCCTCTGCATCGATGCGTGCGACGAGGTGATGGACAAGGTCGGGCGTCCGCGCGGCCTCATCGCCTATGAAAGTCACGCGGGCGTCGAACGCCGCCGCAAGGGCCTCGCCAGCCCCATCCGCTTTGTCCGCACCCGCACCGTCTTCTATGCCGTGGTGCTGGCCGCCGTGGGCCTCATCATGCTCGCCGCGCTCATCGGGCGCACGCCGGTCGGCATCGCCGTGCTGCGCGACCGTAACCCTGTCTTCGTCCGCCTTTCCAACGGCGATATCCGCAACGCCTACACGATCAAGATCATGAACCGCGGCGATGCGCCCGTTGCGCTCGTCCTGACCGCCACGGGACTTCCCGGCGCCGCGCTCACCGTCGCCGGTCACACGCCGGCGGACGACCTCGCCCTCACCGTCGCGCCCGACGAAATCCGGTCCGTCCGGCTGCTCGTCACCGTGCCGGCTGACCCGGCGCGCCCCGTCTCCCACGACATCGCTGTCGGGGTCGCCTCCGCCGACGGCGCCATCGCCGTCACCAACGATACCGTCTTCCTGTCGGGACAGCCCTGATGACCCGCACGCTCACCGGACGTCATGTCCTTCTCATCTTCCTCGCCTTCTTCCTCACCGTCACCGGCGTCAACGTTCTGATGGTCACCTTCGCGGTGAAGACCTTTTCCGGCGAGGACACCGCCACGCCCTATGTCAAAGGCCTCGCCTATAACGAGACGATCGCCCGCGAAGAGCGCGAGGCGCGCTCCGGTTATGCCGTCGCCATCGCAGGCGCGCGCGACAGCGATGGCCGCGTCGAGGTCACTATCGACGTCACGCAGTCCGGCGCCCCTGCCGCCGGAATTGCGGCGACGGGACGCCTGCGCCATCCGACGAACGCCCATCTCGACCGCGACCTTCCTCTGGCGCCGGCCGCCGACGGACGTTTCGCCGCCACGCTCGAAACCCTCTCGCCCGGACAATGGGATATCGAGGTGACGCTCACCCGCGACGGCGCGGAGGTCTATCAGGCGAGGAGCCGTCTATGGCTGCCCTGACCAGGCAGGCGCGCACCGCGCCTTTCGTTCACGCCCAGCCCGGCGGCGAGAACCGCATGGAGCTCTCCGTGCCGGATGCGCACTGCGCCGCATGTCTGCGCGCCATCGAAACCTCGCTCGCCCGGCTCGACGGCGTCACAAAGGCCCGCGTCAACCTCTCGACGCGCAAGGTCGCCGTCACCTGGCGCGGCGCGGCGCAGTCGCCCGATTCGATCGTCGCCGCACTGGACCGCGCCGGTTTCGCAGCCACGCCGTTCGATCCCGTCGCCGATGCCGAAGCGGCCGACGAAGATGGCCGCTTCCTCATCCGCTGCCTCGGCCTCGCCGCTTTCGCGGCCGGCAATGTGATGCTGTTCTCGGTCGCGGTGTGGGCCGGCCTCGGCGGCGAGATGGGCATCGGCACGCGCACCGTGTTCCATGTCCTCTCCGGCCTCATCTCCGTGCCGGTCACGCTCTATGCCGGCCTGCCGTTCTATCGCTCCGCCTGGCGCGCGCTGCGCGCCGGCCGCGCCAACATGGATGTGCCCATCTCGCTCGCCGTTCTGCTGGCGCTTGCGCTCTCGATCTACCAGACCGCGATCGGCGCGGATTTCGCCTATTTCGACGCTTCGGTCACGCTCCTCTTCTTCCTTCTCATCGGCCGCGTTCTCGACAACCGCCTGCGCGCCCGCACGCGCGGCGCGGCGCAAAGCCTTCTCGCTTTGCAAAGCGCGACCGCGCGCATCGAGACGGCGCCGGATCAGGCCGCCACCATCGCTGCGCGCGACATCGCGCCGGGCGACCGCCTCATCGTCATGCCCGGCGAGCGCATTCCCGTCGATGCCGTGGTGGAGGAGGGCGTCTCCGACATCGATCTCGCCATGGTCTCTGGCGAATCCCTGCCTGCCCATGTCCGACCGGGTGACCGCCTCGGCGGCGGCGCGCTCAATCTCGGCCAGCGCCTCCTGGTGCGTGCGGTCGCGACCATCGACGGCTCGCTGGTCGCGCAGCTCGTCCGCATCATCGAGGCCGGCGAACAGAACCGCAGCCGTTATGTCCGCCTCGCCGACAAGGCGGCGAGGCTCTACGTTCCCATCGTCCACACGCTCGCCGCCGCCGTCTTCATCGGTTGGTGGGCGCTCGCCGATCACGGCTTCGCGCCCGCCATCCACAACGCCATCGCCACGCTCATCATCACCTGTCCCTGTGCGCTCGGCCTCGCCGTTCCGGCAACGCAGGTCGTCGCCGTCGGACGTCTTCTGCGCGCCAACGTGCTCGTCAAATCCGGCGATGCGCTGGAACGCCTCGCCGAGGCGAAGATCGCTGTGCTGGACAAGACCGGCACGCTCACCCTCGGCCATCCTGAACTCCTGCCGGGCGCCGATCCTGCCGATCTTGCCGCTGCCGCCCGCCTCGCCCGCGCCAGCCGCCACCCGCTGGCCGCCGCCCTCGCGCGTGCGGCAGGTGAGGGTCAGATGGCGGCGGACGCGCGTGAAATCCCCGGACTGGGCGTCGAGGCCGTCATCGACGGGCAAACCTGGCGTCTCGGCCGCGCGGGGTGGACGGGCGCCATCGCCCGCGACGACGCGCTCGAACTCTGGTTCGCGCGGAACTCTGCGCCCCCCATCCGCTTCGCGTTTCACGATGCGCCAAGGCCGGATGTCGCCGCTTTCATCGATGGCCTGCGCCAGCGCGGCTTCGCCATCCACCTTCTCTCGGGCGACCGCGAGGCTGCCGCCGCCCGCCTCGCCGCCAGTCTTGGCATCGCCGATTATCGCGGCGGCATTCTTCCCGAAGACAAGGTCGCGTATCTCAAGGGCCTCGCCGCCGGGGGCGCGAAGACCCTGATGGTCGGCGACGGCCTCAACGACGCCCCCGCGCTCGCCGCCGCCCATGTCTCCATTGCGCCCGCCTCCGCCGCCGACGCGGCCCAGGCCGCCGCCGACTTCATCCTCTGCGGCGCGATGCTCTCGCCCGTGCTGGAGGCCATCGACGTTTCGCGGTCCGCGCGCCGGCGGGTGCTGGAAGGCTTCGCCTTCTCGGCCGTCTATAACGTGTTCGCGATCCCGTTCGCCGCCGCCGGCCTCGTCACGCCGCTCATCTCGGCCATCGCCATGAGCGGCTCGTCGATGGTCGTGGTGCTGAATGCCTTGAGGCTTCTGAAGAGGACGCCGCGATGAACGCGCTTGTCATCCTCATTCCCGCCGCGCTGGTTCTGGGTCTTGGTGCGCTCGGGGCTTTTCTCTGGTCGATGAAGTCGGACCAGTACGACGATCTGGAAGGCGCCGCCTGGCGCATTGTTTCGGACGACGAAGACGACGCCTGAAGGCGGCCCGCGCGCACGCCGCACGATCCGGCACAGCAACTCACGCGGCGCCGACGCGCGTTGCGCCGCCCATGGCGATGGCCGCACCTGCACGATATGCAGAACGATGCCGCCGCATCCCGCCGCGACGGCAAGACCGGGGCAATGTCCGGCGGCGATCTGCATGCCCGCGCCGCCGTCCTCGCCCGGCGCCTTCCCCGCGCCATCCGCCGTGCAGATCGGCATGATCCCCGGCAGGCCGCGCGCGATCGCGGGCGCAAGCCCCGCCAGCACCGCCGCATACAGCGCCGCCGCAAGGCCTATCTCATGAATCCAGCCCGCTCGCGCCAAGCCCCGCCGCTCCGGCGCGCCGTGCGTATCCTCGCCCGCGCCCCGGCCCCGCGCCTTGATCGATATCAAGGTGGTGCCGCCGTACCGCGTTTATCAAACGCCCAGGTTCCACGGGAGAACGCCATGTCCACGCACGATCTCACCCGCGTTACGCTGCATCTCGCCAGGGCGCCGGGCTGGCCCGAAGGCTCGGCCCGTTATGGCTACGACATCATCGCGCCGCTGCGCCGCGGCGGACGCCTCGACGCGGCGCTCTGGCGCGCCAACCGCGCCGCCTGCACCGTCCGCCGCTTCCGGCCGGACGAAGACGATCGCTTCGGCATGCTCGTCCATCGCGCGGGCGGTCAGGGCGGCGCTACCTGGCTCATCGACTACAACAGCGAGATCGAGGAAGACGACGAGCGCGGCTTCCGCTTCGACCGTCACAATTTCGGGGTCGGCGACCATGTCACCCTCACCGACGGCGCGGAGAGCCATGCCTATAAAGTGGTCGAAATTCACCCATTTTGATCGCGCGCTTTAAGGCTTCATTTTCCGCAGATTGTCAGATTTCCACGGACAACCGGGGAAGGCCATGCAGTCGGCGCGCAATGCCATCAGTCTGATCGCCGGGCTTTTGCCCATCGCCTATTGCGGCGGGCTGATCTGGTACTTCACCGACAAGGGCGGCCTCAGCGACCCGCTTCTGTCGAAGGAATTGCAGCCGACGATTGTCGGCCTCGCCTTTGCCGGCTTCGTCTTCATCGCGTTCTTCGCCTGGCGCATCTGGCGCGGCCGGTCCGGCGGCGGCTCCGATGACGGCGCAGGATCATCGCCCCAGAAGGGCCGCGGCTTCGTCAGCGCGCTCGAACAGGGCGACGATGCCGATCATTCCAGCGCTGACGCGATGATCGCCCGTTATCTCGCCCAGCGTTCGACGCCCCAGGGCGCGCATGAATCGCCAGTCGAGGCGCCGCCGCGTGGGGCCACTTTTGGCCGCCGCATCCGCTAGGACGGCCCCGTCGCCGCGACGGCGCCCCGCGCGTCGTTCGCGAAATGCGCGCCGGCCTCGCCTGCGCGTCCAGGCCGCACCGCCGGGGCCGCATCCTCCGCCTTCGCGATATTGAGCAGCGGGAACACCAGCTCCGCCACGCGATAGGATTCCTCCAGATGCGGATAGCCCGACATCACGAAGGTTTCGATCCCCGCCGTGCGATACTCCCGCATCCGCGCCGCGACGTTTTCGGCCGATCCCACCAAGGCCGTCCCCGCACCGCCGCGCACCAGCCCCACCCCCGCCCAGACATTGGGATAGACGACCAGTCTGTCGCGCCGCCCGCCATGCAGCGCCAGCATGCGCTGCTGACCCACCGAATCCGACTTCGACAGATTGGCCTGCGTCTTCTCGATGACGTTGTCCTTCAACCGGCTGATCAGCCGGTCGGCTTCGGCCCACGCCGCCTCTTCCGTTTCGCGCACGATCACATGGAAGCGGATGCCGAACCGCACCGTGCGGCCCTGTTTCTCAGCCGCCGCACGCACCGCCGCCACCTTCTCGGCCACAAGCTGCGGCGGCTCGCCCCAGGTCAGGTACCAGTCGATATGCTTGCCCGTCACCTCGATCGCGGCATCGGACGATCCCCCCAGATAGAGCGGCGGCCCGCCCGCCTGCACCGGCGGAAACAGCAACTCCGCACCCTTCACCTTCAGGTGCCTGCCTTCGAAATCGACCTTCCCGCCGGCCATCAGCCGCGTCCAGATCGACAGATACTCGTCCGATTGCTGATAGCGCCCGTCATGGTCCAGGAATACGCCGTCGGCCGCCGCCTCATGCGCATCGCCGCCCGCGACCACGTTGATCAGCACCCGCCCGCCGCTGATCCGGTCCAGCGTCGCCGCCTGCCGCGCCGCGAAAAGGGGCGATGTCACACCCGGCCGCACCGCCACCAGGAATTTCAGCTTGCGCGTCTGCATGGCCAGCGCGCTCGCCAGGATCCATGAATCCTCGCATGTCCGCCCGGTCGGGATCAGCACGCCCTCAAAGCCCAGCCGGTCCGCCGCCTGCGCCACCTGGGTCAGGTATGAAATCTCGGTGCTGCGCGCCCCCTCGGCCGACCCCAGCCACCGCCCGTCGCCATGCGCGGGAATGAACCAGAACGGATGGATCGCATCGTCGGCGCTCATGCCGGAACTCCTCGTGACTTTGACCGGGAGTCTGGGCGCCGCGCCGCTTCGTGAACAATTCACCCCGATTGAACTGAGGGTTTAGCCGCGCGGCATCGATCCCGCCGCGGCGCTGGACAGGCCGTATAGGCAAGCCATGCCCCGCGCATTAGGCTTCCGGGGCAACCTGTCCGGACCGATCATGTCTCTGCCCCATCAAGGCCAGCCCGCCGACGCCGTCATGGCCGAACTCATCGCCAAGCGCACCAGGGATGTGCGCTGGAACGAAGGCCGCACGTTCAGCCTCGTCTATGACGGCGGCCCCTCGGTGCATGAGGTCGCGGAACGCGCCGCCGCCCTCTATCTCCACGAGAACGCCCTCAACACCAAAGCCTTCCCCTCGCTCGGCCAGATTCAAAGCGAGGTGGTCGGCTGGACGGCGGATCTGGTGAACGCGCCAGCCGGCGCGGCCGGCTTCATGACCAGCGGCGGCACGGAATCCATCCAGTGCGCCGTTCTTGCGGCGCGCGAGCGCGGCGCGAAGGAACGCGACGTCACCGCGCCCGAAATCGTTCTGGCCGAAAGCGCGCACGCCGCTTTCCACAAATCCGCGCATATGTTCGGCATGAAGGCGGTGAAGACGCCGGTGAAGGACGACTGGACCGCCGATATCGCCGCCATGGCCGCCGCCATCACGCCCAACACCGTTCTCGTCGTCGGCTCCGCGCCGCAATACCCGCAAGGCGTCATCGACGATATTCCCGCCATTGCCGCGCTCGCGTCGGAAATCGGGGCCAACTGCCATGTCGATGCCTGCATGGGCGGCTTCGTGCTGCCCTTCGCGGAAAGGCTCGGCCGTGATGTACCGCCGTGGGATTTCCGCGTGCCGGGCGTCACCTCGATGTCCGCCGACATCCACAAGCTCGGCTACGCGCCCAAGGGCGCCTCGGTCGTTCTCTACCGCGACAAGGCGCTTCGCGCCTGGCAGACCTTCATGTTCGACGACTGGCTCGGCGGCTTCTATGCCTCGCCCAATCTCCAGGGCACGCGCTCCGGCCTGCCCATGGCGGCGGCGTGGGCGGTGATGCGCCATCTCGGCATCGAAGGATATCTTGAACGCACGGCCGCGACGCTCGCCAATGCCGATGCGATGCGCGCCGCCATCGCCGCCATCGACGGTCTGCACGTGCTGGGTCAGGGCAATCTCCATCTCGTCGCCTTCACGGCCGATCCCGCATCTTCGCGGCAGATCGACATGTTCGCGCTGGGCGATGCGATGCTGGCGAAAGGCTGGTATCTCGACCGTCAGGGGCCGCCGGAGTCGCTGCACGCGACCGTCAGCTACGCGAATACCGGCCATATGGAGGCGTTCGTCGCCGATCTCATCGCGGCGTCGGATGCGCTCGGCGCCAGGCGCGCCGCCGACCGCGGCACCGCCTACGCGACCCTGGAATAGGTTTCGCCATCCCGGTCAGTGGAAGTCGCGCGACTTCACGACCACGCGCGCATCGCGCGGATGCCGCCCGCGCGGGGCCCGCGGATGCGCAAACTCGTCCGCGCGCGTCAGCTCGATGGACGCCAGATGCGCCTCGGACAGCGTATCGAGATCGTCGTTCCGTTCCGCGATATGCTCGGCCATCAGGTGGACGACGCCCTCCTTGCTGCGCTGGATGCGGCCCGTCACCACCATCAGCCGCGCCATCATCACATCGCGCCGGAACTGCTCGAACTGCCGCGCCCACAGCAACGCATTCACGATGCCCGTCTCGTCTTCCAGCGTGATGAAGATCGCATTGCCCTTGCCGGGCCGCTGCCGCACCAGAACGACGCCCGCCACGCGCACCCGCGCGCCGTCTTTCGCGCCGTTGGCCTCAACGCAGCTCAGAATGCGCTCGGCCCGCATCCGCGCGCGCAGCAGCTGCATCGGATGTCCTTTCAGGGACAGCCGCGTCATCTGATAGTCGGCGACGATATGTTCGCCCAGCTCCATGACGGGCAGGCGCGCATCCTCCTCCACGCCCAGCTCCTGCGCCGCGCTGGCCGCGAACAGCGGCAGGGATTCGCTGCCCGGCAGCCGCCGGACGGCCCACAGGCCATCGTGCCGGTCCAGCCCTGTCGAACGCAATGCATCGGCATCGGCCAGCAGCCGCATCGCTTTCGCGGGCAATGCCGCCACGCGCTGCAGCCGCTCCACATCGTGTATGGGCGCCGCATCGCGCGCCGTCACGATGGCCGCCGCCCAGGCTTCGCTGAACCCGTCGATCTGGCGGAATCCAAGGCGCAGTCTGGGCGGGGGATCGCCGCCCGTCTCTCTCACGCCCTCCAGCGTATTGTCCCAATGGCTCGCCGCCACATCGGCCGGCAGAACCTCCACCCCATGCTCGCGCGCATCCTGGACGATCTGCGCCGGCGCATAGAAGCCCATGGGCTGCGAATTCAGCAACGCGCACGCGAACGCCGCCGGGTGGTGGCGTTTGATCCATGACGACGCATAGGCGAGCAGCGCGAACGAAGCCGCGTGGCTTTCGGGGAAGCCATAACTGCCGAACCCCTTGATCTGGTCGAAGCAACGCTGCGCGAATTCAGGATCGTATCCGCGCGCGCTCATCCCATCGACGAATTTCCGCTCATATTTTCCGATCGTTCCGACATTGCGGAATGTCGCCATCGCGCGGCGCAGGCCATTGGCTTCGGCGTCCGTGAATTTCGCTGCGACGATGGCCAGCCGCATCGCCTGCTCCTGAAACAGCGGCACGCCCATCGTCTCGCCCAGAACCTTGTGAAGCTCGTCGGGCGGCCCGTGTTCGGGCGCCGGCGCCGGATAGACGACCTCTTCCTCCATGTTGCGCCGCTTGAGATAGGGATGGACCATGTTCCCCTGTATGGGGCCGGGCCGCACGATCGCGACCTGCACGACGAGATCATAGAGTTTGCGCGGCTTCAGGCGCGGCAGCATGTTGATCTGCGCGCGGCTCTCCACCTGGAAGACGCCGATGGAATCGCCGGCGCACAGCATGTCGTAGGTCGCGGCGTCGTTCTGCGGCACGTCGTAAAGCCGCATCGGCCGTTTCTCGTGCGCCTCCATCAGATCGAAAGCCTTGCGGATGCAGGTCAGCATGCCGAGCGCCAGAACATCGACCTTCATCAGCCCCAGCGCATCGATGTCGTCCTTGTTCCATTCGATGAACGTGCGCTTCTCCATCGCCGCGTTGCCGATGGGAACCATCTCGTCCAGCCGCCCGCGCGCCAGCACGAAGCCGCCGACATGCTGCGACAGGTGGCGCGGAAACCCTTTCAGGCGCTGCGCCAGGCGAATGGCGCGTTCGATAACGGGATTTCCGGGTTCGAGTCCGGATTGCGTTACCTGCGCGCCGGTAATCTCATCCCAGCTTCCCCATTGCAGGTTGGCGATACGCGCCGTCACGTCGTCGCTCAGCCCCAATGCCTTCCCGACATCGCGAATGGCGCTGCGCGAGCGGTATGAGATGACGGTGGCGGCGATCCCGGCCCGGTGCCGGCCGTATTTTTCATAGATGTGCTGGATCACCTCTTCGCGCCGCTCGTGCTCGAAATCGACGTCGATATCGGGCGGCTCCTTGCGCTCGGTCGAAATGAACCGCGCGAACAGAACCTCATGCTCGCCCGGATCGATCGCGGTGATCCCCAGAACGTAGCAGACGGCGGAGTTCGCGGCAGACCCGCGCCCCTGACAGAGGATGCGCTTGTTTTCGGCGAAGCGGACCAGATCGTAGATCGTCAGAAAATAACGCGCGTAATCCAGCTTCTCGATAAGGGCGAGTTCTTCGATAAGCAGGCCGGAGACCTTCGCAGGAATCCCGTCCGGATAGCGTATCTCCGCGCAGCTCCAGGTCAGCTTCTCCAGCCAGGGCTGCGCCTCCCACCCCGGTGGCACCGGCTCGTCGGGATATTCGTATTTCAGCTGCCCCAGCGAGAAATCGATCCGCGCCAGCAGATCGACGCTCTCGCTGACGGCCTCCGGCAAGCCGGTGAACAGGCGCGCCATTTCGCCGGGATGCAAAAGATGCCGTTCGGCGTTGGCCTCAAGCCTGCGCCCGGCCGCCGCGATCGTCGTCCCCTCGCGGATGCATGTCAGTATGTCCTGCAGATCGCGCGCCTCAAGCGATGCGTAAAGCGCGTCGTTGGTGGCGATGAGCGGAATGCGGAACCGCGTCCCGGTGCGCAGAAGCTGCGAGAGACGCCGCCGGTCGTCGCCCTGGCGCGGCATGCGCGCACCGAGCCACAGACGTCCGGCGGCGGCCTCGCGTAACGCGCCGAGATAGGTCTCATCGCCTCCCGCCGGCGGCGGCATGGCGATCAGAAGCAGCCCGCGCGTATCGGCCAGAAGATCGGCGCGATGCAGCAGGCATTCGCCTTTCTGCCCCCGCATGTTGCCCAGCGTCAGAAGCCGGCAGATGCGCGCCCATCCGTCTCTGTCTTCCGGGTAGGCGAGGATATCGGGCGTGCCGTCGGTGAATGCGAAGCGCGTCCCGACCGCCAGCTTGAAACGAAGGGCGGCGTCTTTGACAAAAGCCGCATCCAGTCCGGCTTCGGCCGAATGCGCCTGCCAGCGAAACTCGCCGGGAGAGCCGCCCTCGCGGATTTTTTCCTGCCCCGGTAGTCCCTCTTCGCGCAGATCGCAAAGGGCCGCATATGCGCGCACCACGCCCGCGACCGTGTTGCGGTCGGCGATGCCGATGCCTTCATACCCAAGCAGCAGCGCTTTCAGCACCATGTCCTGCGGCGAGGACGCGCCGCGCAGGAACGAATAGTTCGTCGCCGCCCCCATCTCGGCGAACCGTGTCATGCGAACAGCCCGTGCAGAAACCAGTCGGCGTTCGGCGTCTCGCGGTCGTTGATGCCGCGGCGATAGATCCAGAACCGCCGCCCCTCGCGATCCTCCACCCGGTAATAGTCGCGCGTCAGGGTTTCCTCGTTCTGTCGCCACCATTCCGGCGCGATCCGCTCAGGCCCCTCGATGGCCGCGAGCATGTGCTGGCGGCGCCGCCATATGAAGAAACGGGGCGGGTCGTCCGGCAGGCCGGCCATCACCGTGATGGGGCGTGGCGGATCGAACATGTGAAGCGGACGCAGCGGCGGCTCGTACCGTTCGGGCGGCGTCCATGGCGTCTTTTTGATCGTCAGGGCATCGACACGGCGCGCCGCGCGTTCGGGCATATGCGTGTCTTCGGGCGCGAAGCCCTGAACGCGCGCCTGGCCAAAGCGCACGGAGAGCCGGGCGATGAGGTCCGCCAGCGCCGTCTCATCCGGCGGCTTGACGAAATCCGCCTGCGCCGCCCCCAGGGGCGCCGTATGGATGACGCTCAGGCGCATGGCGTCGAACCCGAAGCCGGGATCGATCGGGTCCGCCAGCGTCCCCATGCGCTCGGCGAACAGTTTTCGGATGAAGATGACATCGCGCGATGGCCGGCCTGTCGCCACGCCGATGCGCCGGATATCGCCATCGCTTCGGAAAAAGCTGACCTCGAAAGTCTGGCCGCCCAGCCCGCGCCGCTCCAGTTCTGCGGCGGCCTCGTCCAGCAGCCCGCCGAGAACCTCCTCAAGCGCCGCCGCACTGGCCAGCGGCTCGGCAAAGCGCCGGTCTGCGCGGCATGGCGGGGGCGGGCGCAGGGGCGTCAAACGCCGGTCCTCATGTCCGCAGATACGCCCCAGCCGCGTGACAAGCCCGCGTCCGAAACGCGCCGTGAAGGCGGCCGGCGCACGCGCCGCAAGATCGCCGATCTGCCTCAGCCCCGCCCGCCGCAATGCGCGCATCGCATCCTCGCCGGCATTCAGCGCCATGATGGGAAGATTTGCGGTCGCGGCCGCATCCTTGCCCTCCGGTACGATCGCGACCCGGCCGAACCGCGCGAGCGCCTCGGCGGCGTCGGGCGTTCCGGCAATGCTCGCGCGCGTGCTGAACCCGAATTGCGTCAGGCTCTGCATCGCCATGCGGCGCAGCGATGCCTCGCCGCCGAACAATCCGGCGCAGCCCGTGATGTCGAGCAGCAATCCGTCCTGCCCGCTCAGCGCCACCAGAGGCGTGAAACGATCGGCCCATGCGGCGAGCTTCCGCAGCAGGGCCGCGTCGCCTTCGCGGTCGGCATCGACGACATTCAGCTGCGGAAAGCTCGCCCGCGCATCCGCAAGCGCGATGCCGGGCGTGATGCCAAGTCCCGCCGCCAGGCGGCTGACGGCCGTAAGATGCAAGGCGTTCCCGGCCTTCCCGGCCAGGACCAGCGGCTCATCCTGTACGCCGCAATACCGTTTCTGGCGTTCTGCCGGAAAGAACGGGAACCACAGGGCGAGATAGCGGCGTCTCTGCTGCGCGCCGGGATTCGAAAACATATCCGTCACGGCGCCACTCCACGCACCAGGTCTCGCCGGCTGCGCCGCCGCGGTGGCGCAGCAAGGTCACGTTGAAAGAAGGATGGCCGGGCGCCTCCGCCTCCAGCCAATGCGAAGGCGCCGCCGCGACACGCCACCGTGTCTCCGCAGCGCTGGGAACAGGCGCCGCCGCGATACGCAGCATGATCGCCGTCACGCCGGATGCGGCGGCCGCCAGGCCCAGCCGGCGGCTCGTGGTGAGGTTGACCGCCGGGGATGCGCCCCACGGCTCGATCAGCACGGCGCCCAGGCCTTTGCATCGCGCCGCGTCTTCACCGGCTTTCAGGACGTCGTCCGCATCGCGGCCGCGCACCATCACCACGCTATCCGGCGCGATCCCCAGCTCCAGAAGGCCAGGCGCATGGATCGGCCCGGTTTCGACATCCAGCATGTCCTGCCGCGCCCACAGGATGGGCCGCCCTCTGGCCGCCCGCTGCACGAGGCCCAGCGCAAAACCTGCTGCCGCGCCTGCGTCGGCGCCGGATGCCGCATACACCTCATGCAACGCCCCGAGTTTCAGCCCGCCCGACAGCGTCCCATCGATCTCCGCCGCCCCCAGCGACACGCGCTCAGCCGGTCGCGCCGCGACGGTGAGGCGGCTCATCTGGTCGAGAAGGTGCTGCGGGACAGTCATTTTCAATGTTCACTTTTCGTTCTTATTCAGCCCCCTCCCCGGGACTTGAGTCAAGCGCCCTGAATCTGCGTTTTGAATCAGCGCGTTTTCGCCTGCCGCCAAGGTGCGCCGGCGAAGGTGTCGACCAGAAATTCGATCAGCGCGTTCACGCGGGCAGGGCGGTGGCCGCCCGGCGGCATCACCAGATGCAGGCCGATCGGCGGCATCGCCCAATCGGTCAGGATCGCTTTCACCCGGCCATCGCGCAGATGGTGCCACACCACGAAATCCGGCATCAGCGCGATCCCCTGTCCGGCGATCAGGGCGGGCAACAGCGCGTCGGCGTTGTTGGCCTGCATCCGCACGCCCGGCCGCGCCGCCACCTCCTCGCCGTCCGGCCCGGTGAAGCGCCAGATATCGGGCGTCGCCAGATAGGCATAGGTCAGGCAGGCATGGCTGCTCAGCTCGCGCGGATGCTGCGGCGCGCCGTGCGCCGTCAGATAGGACGGGGCGGCCACCACATAACGCGGCACATCGCACAGACGTCTTGCGACCAGCGATGAATCCGCCAGCGCCCCGATCCTGAGCGCCAGGTCGAACCCGCCCGCCACCAGATCGACCGTCTGGTCGCTGAGGCTCAAATCCACCGTCACATCGGGAAACCGCGCCAGAAACGCAGGCAGGGCCGGCGCCATATAGGCGAGGCCGAACGACATCGGTCCCGCCAGCCGCACCTGCCCGCGCGGCGCGCTGGCGCCGTCCATCGCCTGCGCCTCGGCGGCTTCGCCGGCGGCCAGCATATCGCGCGCCCCGGCCAGCACGCCGCGCCCTGCCTCGGTCAACGAGAGCTGGCGCGAGGTTCGGTGGAACAGCCGCGTGCCCAGCCGGGTTTCCAGCCGCGTCACGGCTTTGGAAAGCGTTGCCTTGGAGACCCCCAGATCACGCGCCGCCCGCACGAATGCGCCGGATTCCGCGACTTTCGCGAACAGCGCGAGAGCTTCCAGATCGGGTAATTTCATGAGCGCAAATCCCGAAACGAACTCTTTCCAGAGTTTCTCTTTTTGATCCTATGGCGATCCCTATCTTCCTGTCCAGCAACGCCGGGCGACCGGCAACGGGAGATAAATCACATGATCATCCGCAAACCTTTCGAGACGCTGGGCGGCGCCGACCACGGCTGGCTGAAGGCCAGGCACCACTTCTCGTTCGCCAGCTATTACGACCCGAAAAACATGGGCTGGGGCCCGCTTCGGGTCTGGAACGACGACGAGATCGCCGCCAAATCCGGCTTCCCGCCGCACCCGCACGCCGACATGGAGATCATCACCTATGTCCGCGAAGGGGCGATCACCCACCAGGATTCGCTCGGCAATCAGGGCCGCACGGTCGCGGGCGACGTCCAGGTGATGAGCGCCGGCACGGGCATCCGCCACGCCGAATACAATCTGGAAGACGAGACCACCCGCATCTTCCAGATCTGGATCGAGCCGACCACGCGCGGCGGCCAGCCCGCGTGGGGCGCCAAGCCTTTCCCCAAGGGCGACCGCGCGGGCCAGTTCGTGACGCTGGCCAGCGGTATCGCCGGCGATGACGACGCGCTGCCCATCCGCACCGATGCGCGGGTGGCGGGCGCCACCATCAAGGCCGGCGAAACGGCGGACTATGCGCTGGGCGAAGGCCGCTCGGCCTATCTCGTCCCCGCGACGGGCCGCATCGAGGTCAACGGCGTGGCGCTGAATGCCCGCGACGGCGCCGCGATCCGCGACGAGGCCACGCTCACCATCAAGGCGCTGGAGGACACCGAGATCGTCCTTGTCGAAACCGCCGCCTGATCGTTCAAGACCCGGCCGCCGCAGGCATGGTCGGGTCTCCTTTTCCAACCCTACCTGGAGCACTCCAATGACCAAGGTTCTCGTTCTCTACTATTCCGCTTACGGCCATATCGAGCAGATGGCCGAAGCCGTCGCCGAAGGCGCGCGTTCCACCGGCGCCACCGTCGACATCAAGCGCGTGCCGGAACTGGTGCCCGCCGATGTCGCGAAAGCCAGCCACTACAAGCTGGACCAGAAGGCTCCGGTCGCCACGATCGCGGATCTTGAAAACTACGACGCCATTATCGTCGGCACCGGCACGCGCTTCGGCCGCATGGCCTCGCAGATGGCGAACTTCCTCGATCAGGCCGGCGGCCTGTGGGCGCGCGGCGCCCTCCACGGCAAGGTCGGCGGCGCCTTCACGGCGACGGCCACCCAGCATGGCGGTCAGGAAACGACGCTGTTCTCGATCATCACCAACCTCCTGCATTTCGGCCTCACGATCGTCGGCCTGAACTACGGCTTCCAGGGCCAGACGAAGCTGGATGAAGTGACCGGCGGCTCCCCCTACGGCGCGACCACCATCACCGGCGGCGACGGCTCGCGTCAGCCGAGCGCCAACGAACTGGAAGGCGCCCGCTATCAGGGCCGCGTCATCGCCGAAACGGCGAAGAAGCTGCACGGCTGAACCTCGTTCCGGCCTGCCGGGGGCGCGTCCAATGGGCGCGCCCTTTTTGCCGTTTCCCGCCGCTCTTGGCGGGATTTCGCGGGATATGATAGCGAAGCCGCCCTGATCCACCCGCGAGCCAGTATGTCTGAAGTGCCGGTCCAGCTGAGCATCGTGATGCCGGCCTATAACGAGGAAGTCGCCATCGCCGCTGCGGTGGACGACATTCTCCGCGATGTCGCGCCCCATGTGGAAAGCGCCGAGATCGTCGTCGTCAATGACGGCTCGAAAGACCGTACCCTCGCGATCCTCAGCGAGATCGCCGCGCGCGAGTCGCGCCTCACCATCATCGACCGCAAGAATGGCGGCCATGGCCCCGCCGTCATCACCGGCCTCAACGCCGCAAGGGGCGAAAACCTTCTTCAGCTCGACAGCGACCGCCAGATCGACCTCAGCGATTTCGCCGCCGCCTGGGCCGCTTATCAGAACGCCGACGCGCTCATCGGCATCCGCGCCGACCGCAAGGACGGGCTTCTGCGCGCCATCATCTCGCGCACCATGCGCGTCGTGCTGCGCCTCATGTTCGGCCGCGTGCCGCGCGATCCGAACATCCCCTTCAAGCTGGTGAAGCGCGCCGACTGGCGCAAAGCCGCCCCCGCCATCGGCGACGACAATCCGCTGCCCTCGGTGCTGCTCGCCCTGCACCTCGCCAGAAGCGGCGCGAAGATCGTCCAGTTCCCCATCCGCCACCGGGCGCGCGAAGGCTCGGTCAGCGAGCTGCGCGGCTGGAAACTGCTGAAGTTCTGCATGCTGGCGGGCCGCACGCTTCTCGCTTTCCGCCTGAAGCCGGAAGTGCGCGCCCTGCGCGCCCGCACCGCGTGATCGACGCCGCCGGCTTCGCGTCTGCGGGCCAGTTCTATCTGGCGATGGCGCTGCTGGCGGTCGCCGCCTGGCCGCTCAGCGCGGCGATCTTTCCCGCCAAACCCGGCGCGGCCTGGGCCTTCGCCCGCGCCGTCGCCATGCCCTTCGTCACCTGGCTCGCCTGGATGCTCTCCATCCTCGTCGCGCCCTGGGGCGGCCCTGCGCTCATCGTCGCGATCGTGGCGCTGGTCGTCATCTCCATCGCCGCCGCGCCGATGAAGCGCCGCCTCTTCGGCCGCCTGCGCGACGCCTGGCGGGTAGAGCTTCTCTATATCGGCATCTTCCTCGTCGTCCTGACGATCCGCTCATGGAGCGCCGATCTGATGGGCCTCGAAAAGTTCATGAACCTCGCTTTCGTGAACGCCGTCTATCACGCCAACGCCTTGCCGCCGGTCGATCCGTGGTTCGCGGGCGAAACGCTCAACTATTACTATTTCGGCCACGCCAATGTGGCGCTCGCCAGCCTGTTGAGCGGCCAGCCAACCGACCTCGGCACCAATCTGATGTTCGCGCATGTCTTCGCCGCGTCGGGCATCGCGCTCGCCATGGCGCTGTCGGCGTTGCTTCGCCGCACCGGCGCGTCCGACCAGCTGCGGCGCGGCCTCACTTTGCTCGCCACCGCCACGCTCATCTTCGGCGGCAATCTTCACAGCTTCGTCTATGGCGTCATCCGCCCGCTGCTCGCATCGCTCGGTCTGGCGGAGCCGTACGACTACTACTTCACCCATTCCTCGCGTTTCATCGGCCACCGGCCCGAAACCGCCGACAAGACGATCACGGAATTTCCGGGCTACTCCATCACGGTGGGCGATCTCCACGCCCATGTGATGAACCTGCCCATCACGGCCGCGATGCTGCTGCTCATCGTCGGCATCCTGCTCGGCCGCCGCGCCGGCTGGGCCGCCATCGCCGGCACGACCTGGTATCGCCGCCGCCAGGCGCTCATCAGCGGCGGCGCGCTGGCGCTGCTGCTCGGTATCAGCGCCATGGCGAACAGCTGGGATGTGCCGATCTATCTCACGCTGCTCGGCGTCACACTCATCGCCGCCGCCCGCGCCCGTGGCCTCACGCTCGTGCAGGCGATGCTGGAAGCCGGATGCATCGCCGCCGCCTTCCTCATTCTCGCACTCGTCCTGTCATGGCCGTTCTGGCGCGACTTCACGCCGTTCACGCAAGGGCTGCGCTGGACCATCTATGGCTCGCCCTGGTGGCAGCTTTTCCTGCTCTACGGAAACTACATCCTGGCCGCCGTCATCGCCCTCATCGCCACCGCGCCGCTCCGCAACGCGCACGAACCCTTCGGGCAGGCGCGTGTCCGCTCCGCCGCCATCGTGCTGCTCGTTGCGTCCGCCATCGTCCTCGCCGTGCCTGAAATCCTCTACGTGAAAGACATCTACGGCGACGACAACGCCCGCTCGAACACGATGTTCAAGCTCAGCTATCAGGCCTATCTGATGCTGCCCGTCGCCGCCTTCGCCGCTGTGGGCGTCGTCCTCGCCGCCGCGCGCTTCAGCCTTCAATATTTCGTCGGTCTGGCACTGGCGCTTCTCTGCGCCACGCCGCTCGCCTTCACCGTGCTTGCCCACGGCGACCGTCTTTTCGAAAAACTCGGCGAGACCAACACCATTCGCGGCCTCGACTTCTTGGAAAATGGCGACGGCGAGGCCGCGCACTATCTCAACACCCATCGCCCGCCGCCCGGCGAAATCCTGCTCGAAGCGTCGGGCGACAGCTACACCTATGGCGCGCGCCTCTCCGCCGCGACCGGCATCCCCACCATTGTCGGCTGGCACGCCCATGAATGGCTGTGGCGCAACAGTCTGGAAGCCTGGCAGACGCGCGCCAATGCGCTCAGCGCTTTCTACCAGACGATGAACCCGGAAGACCGCCGCGCTTTCCTCAAGACATGGCGCGTCCGCTACGTCGTCGTCGGCGACTATGAACGCACGAGCTATGCCGTCGATGAAGTCGGGCTCGACGCGCTCGGTCCGACCGTCTTCTCCGCCGGCGGCACCCGCATCATCGAGATCGCGCCGTGAGCGACGCCGCGCCGGCCCCCGCGCCGTCTCGCCGCATCTGGGCCATCGTTCAGGCTGCGGCATCCATCGGGCTTCTCGCCGCGCTGATCGCTTTCGTCGATTTCGGCGCGCTCACGGCCCGATTCCACGAGGCCGATCCCGCCTGGATGCTGCTTGGCGTCGCTGCGGGCCTTCTTCAGCTCGTGGCGCTGGGCCTGCGCTGGTGGGTGCTGAACCGCAAGCTTCACCTCGCCGCGCCGCTCGGGGCGGGCGACCACGTCATGCTGACCGGCCTCACCCACGCCGCCAGCCAGGTTCTCCCTTCCAGCATCGGCGGCGACGCCGTGCGCGTGATCGTGCTGAAACGCTGCCGGGTCGGCCTCGCCGAAGCGATGCTTTCCGTTCTCTCCGACCGCGTCGCGGGCCTGATGGGCCTGCTCGCTTTGGTTCTCTTCGGTCTGCTCCTCGGCGGCGTGCCCCGGGGCGCAGAGAACGCTGCGCTGGCCGCCGGCGTCGCCGCCTTGCTCGGCGTCGGCGGCATCGTCATCGCGCCATGGATCGCCACGCGGCCCACGGTGCAGCGCCTCGCCCAACGCTTCGCGCTGGAACGCCCGCTCACGGCAGGGGCGGCGCTGATGCGCGATCCCGTCACCGCCTTTGGAATCCTCGCCCTCTCCGTTCTTCCGCACGCGCTCAATGTGGTCATGGCGTGGAGCGCCGCGCATGCGCTGAACCTTCCCGTCGGCTGGGACATCCTGACCCTCGCCGTGCCGCTGGCCTTGCTGGTGATGACGCTCCCGGTCAGCGTCGCCGGATGGGGCGTGCGCGAGGCCGTACTCGTTTTCGTGCTGGGCGGCGCGGGCTTCGCGGCGCATGACGCGCTCGCCGTTTCGGTCACCTGGGGCGCGCTGCTGCTGGGCGTCGGTCTCATCGCCGCGCTGCCCTCGCTCCTCTGGCTGGCGCGTAAACGCTAGAGCGCGGGCAGAATTTCTTTCTCGACCAGCGTCATCGCCCGCGCCGCCGCCTGGTCCATATTGTAATAGCGATAATCCGCCAGCCGTCCCGCGAACCACACCCGCCCGGCCAGCGCATCCGCCCGCCGCCGATACCGGTCCGCCAGCGCATCCGCCGCGTCCGCCGGCACCGGATAGAACGGCTCCGTCTCGCCCGGCACATGCGCCTGCGGATACTCCGCCATCAGCGTCGTCGCGCCGGACGTCTCCCCCGTCAGCCAGCCCATCTCGGTGATGCGCGTGTAGTCATGCGCGTTCGGAAAATTCACCGTCCCGCAAGTCTGCACCCCGAACGATGCCCGCGTCTCCTCCACGAACCGCAGACTGCGATACGGCAACGCGCCTTCATCCGATCCGAACCACTCATCCAGCGGTCCGGTATAGACCGTCCGCCGCGCGCGCGTCTCCGGCTCCAGATCCGCCAGCGCCGTATTCGGCCGCACCGTAATGCGCGGATGATCCAGCATCGTCGCGAACAGCGCGGTATAGCCCTTGTCCGGCATCGCCTGATGCCTGTCGGTGAAATACCGCGTATCCCGCGACACGATCACCGGCACCCGCGCGGTGACCGACGGCGCCAGCAACTCCGTCGCCATGCCCCATTGCTTGCGGCTATAGCCGTCAAACACCTTGGCGTAGATGAAATCCGCCAGCCCTCTTAAGCGCGCGTCGTCCGTCTCCCGCAGCTTCAGGATCGGCACGCGCGCTTCCGCGCCATAGCGTTCGGTCAGCGCCGTGATCAGCGCCGCCGCCTCGTCCGCCGGGAACAGCGCCTCGATGGCCGGCAGCCCGAAGGGCAGGGGCACCAGCCGCCCGTCGATCTCAGCCTCCACCCGGTGTTCATAGGGCCGCCAGCCCGTGAACCGCGACAGGAACGCGAACACCTTGTCGGAATTGGTGTGAAAGATATGCGGGCCGTATCGATGCACGGTAACGCCCGCCGCATTGGGCGCATCATAGGCGTTGCCGGCGATATGGCCGCGCCGGTCGATGACCAGCACCTCGCCCGCGCCCGCCTCGGCGAGCAGGCGCGCAGCCACGGCGCCGGTGAAGCCCGCGCCGACGATCAGAAAATCAGGACGCCGCATGGACCCCATGCGGCGCCTTATAGCCTACGGCCCCAGATCGTCGAACTGCGCGTCGCCGCCATCGGCAGGCAGGGTGATCAGCATCCCGTCAAAGCCCAGCCGCACGTCCAGGCCCGGCCGGCCGGTGTCGCGCGTGAACATGCGCTCGCCCAGCCATTGCGGCAGCGGCGGGATGACATGGCTGAAGATCAGGTGCTTCACGCCGGCTTCCGCCGCCAGGTCCGCCGCATCGCCCGGGGCGATGTGATAGTCGCGGATATCGTGCAGGATCTTCGAGAAGCGATCGCGGCCATATTCGGTCGCCACGCGCTGCATCTCCTCCACCACCTGCATCAGCATCGCCTCGCTGATCAGGACGTCCGCGCCCCTGGAATAGCGGGCGATGTTCTCGTCCTTCACGGTATCGCCCGTGAAGACCACCGACCGGCCCTTATAGTCGAAGCGATAGCCATAGGCGGGCAGGATGGGGTGATGATCGACCGCGAAGGCGGTGACCTTCAGCCCGTCTCTGTCATAGACGACGACATCCTGCCCCGCCTCCAGAGCGCCGCCCGCTGCATTCGCCAGAACCTGGAAGTCCATCGTGCCGAGTTCGGGCTTCAGATAGTCCGCGCCGTGATGGGCGATGCGGTGGCTCGCATCCATCGCGAAGGCTTCGTTGAAGCCGTTGACCACGCGGTCCACGCCGGGGCCGCCATAGACCGTCAGGCGCTGCGGCCGCCCCGCGACCCAGCTCTGAAGGTTCACCTCGCCCAGATCGCCGATATGGTCGGAATGGAAATGGGTCAGGAACACGCCCTCGATCCGGTTCATGGGAATGCGCCAGCCCGACGCGTTCGACCATGACCCCGGCCCCGCATCCACCACCAGAATATGACCGCCCGCCATCACCACATGACAGGCCGGGCGGCAATTGGGATCGGGCATGGGCGATCCCGAACCGCAGATCGCCACGCGCAGCGCGTCATCCCCGACCAGATCGTCACGTTGGATCTTGAACGCCGCCTCGATCTGCGAGGCGACGATGCGGTCCTGCACGGCGGGAATGAAATAGACGGCCGCCGCCGCAGCGGCCGCCAGCACCGCGGCGACGCCGAGAATCCGAAAAACCCACTTCATCCGATCGTCTCCCCCGTCAGCGCCGACGCCGTTCTGGCGATGACCGCTTTTGCGGCCGTGACGCTCAATTTCTGCTCGCGCCTCAGGCGCAGCCACGAATCCACGCTGAAGATCAGGTCCAGCGCGTCGATCGTCGCGGCATCGCCCAGAACATGCGCGGGCAGCACCGCGATCAGCAGATGCCGCTGCTCCACCGCGAACCGCGCATGGCGCTGACGGATGAAATCGGAATCCGTGCGATGGACCAGCGAGGCCAGCCGGAACGGCGTGATGCGCTCGAATACTTTCGCCCGGCGCTCGATCATCTCGGCCAGCCGCCCTTGCCACGTCGCCGCGGTAAAGGGCACCGCCCAGATCGGCTCCACCTCCGCCTCGATCGCCTCGGCGATCTCGCGATACAGCGTCTCCATGTCCTCGAAATGGCGGAACACGCTGCGAAGCCCGACGCCGGCTTTCTCGGCCACGGCCTCGGCGGTGGGCGAGGGCACGCCGCCGCGGATCAGCTCCAGAAACGCCTCGCTGATGCGGCGGCGGTTTTCCGCCCCGCGTCTGATACGGCCGTCGGTGACCGGCTCGCTCATGCCGGGAAGCAGGGGATGAGCAGCTGGCCGGCCAGCCCGGCCTCGCGATGCTCGCCGAACGCGGTGACTTCCGGCGAGGTCGCGATCTCGACGAAGGCTTTCGCGGACGGATACTCCATCAGCGCCACGACATCCCACATCTCGCCGACTTCACCGATCACCGGCGCGGCTGCGGGCGCGTTGAAGTGCAGCTTGCCGCCGCGCGCCAGAACGAACGCGCTCATCAGCTCGCCATATTTCATATAGGCCTCGCGGCCTGTCAGCGTCGTCTCGCGCCCGTCCTTGTATTCCGCCTTGTCGCGGAATTTCAGCAGGTTGAGCATGACCACCGGCCCGCTCTCGGGCAGCGCGATCAGCGCGCCGATCTGCGCGCCGGTCGGATAGACCGCGTACTTCACATCCATCAGCGTGTCTCCTTGATGAAGCTGTCGATGATGCCGACAAGCTGCTCCGGCGCGTCTTCCTGCAGGAAGTGGCCGCCGCCCTCGACGATCGTGTGCTTCTGGCCCTTCGCGCCCGGCACGCGCGCCTGGAACACTTTCTCGCCGCCCGCCGTCACCATGTCCTTGTCGGAGAATGCGGTCAGGAACGGCTTCTCGAATGTTTCCAGAACGGCCCACGCCGCCTTGTTCTCCGCGACGCTGGCATGCTCCGGCGTCACCGGCACGAGGCGCGGGAAAACGCGCGCGCCGGCCTTGTAGGTCTCGTCGGGATAGGGCGCGTCATAGGCGGCCTGCTCGGCCGCCGACAGTTCGCGTGTGGTTCCGCCGTTCACGATGAACCCGACCGGGAACACGGGCACGCTCTGGCTGAACTCAAGCCAGGCCTTGAAACCGTCCGTCATGCCGGCGCCGACGGGCAGGCCGGTATTGCCGACGACCACGCGCGCGAACCGCTCCGGGAACGCCGCGACAAGCCTCAGGCCGATCAGCCCGCCCCAGTCCTGGCAGAACAGCGTGATGTCCTTCAGGTCGTTCTGCAGCAGCCAGGCCGTCATCCACGCGACATGGCGCTCGAACGTGTAATCGCTCTGCTCGGCCGGTTTGTCCGATTTGCCGAACCCGATCAGGTCCGGCGCGACCACCCGGTGCCCGGCGGCGGCGAGGCCCGTAACCATCCTGCGATACAGATACGACCACGACGGCTCGCCATGCATCAGCAGAACGGGCGCCGCGCCGCGCGGACCCTCATCGACGTGATGCAGGCGCAGCGCGGTGCCGTCGGCATCCTGGATCTGCGTGTAATGGGGGGCGAAATCATAGCCCTCAAGCCCTTCGAAGCGCGCGTCGGGCGTGCGCAGAACCTTCATGCCGTCCTCCTTGACCGGATATCATCCGTCAGATATAGTGGCACGCATAATGTCACTATAAGTCACGGCGGTCAAGCCGGGCACGGGGCAGGAGATGACGGTGAAAGAGGCGCTCAGCGGCGCCATCTCATCCTGGCTGACCAGTCACACGCGGCGCGACATGCGCCGTGCGCTCGTTGCTCTGCCAAGGCGCGTGGGAGGGCGCATGAGCGAAATCCACTATTTCCATCAGGCCGACGATCCCTACAGCCATCTCTGCCTGCAGGCGCTGGACGCGCTCGCCGCGCGGGCGGTGCCGTCGATCAGGGTGCATATCGTCCCGCCGCCGGATGACGCCGCCGCGCCCGAGCGCGCGCGCCTCGTCCAATGGTCCATCCGCGATGCCGGCACGCTCGCCCGCCGCCTCAGACTTTCCTGGAGCGAGAATGTCGCCCCGCCCGAAGCGGCGCTCGTGGCGCTCGCCAGCGCGGCGCTGGTTGCGGCGGCGAAGCAGGGCGGCTTTCCGGCCGCAGCCCTCAGGATCGGCGAGGCGCTCTGGCGCGGCGACCGCGCGGCGCTGGAGGCGATGCCCGCCGCCGACGCCGCCGAAACCGACGCGGCGCTCACCGCTGCGGCGAAACTCCGCACCGAAACCGGGCACTATCTCGGCGGCACGTTCTCTTTCGAGAAGGAATGGTATTGGGGCCTCGATCGCCTGCATCATCTCGAAGCGCGCCTTCGCGCTGCTGGGTTGATGAAGGCCGGAACGCCCGAAATCGCCCTCGCGCCGGTCAGGGATGTCGAACTGAAAGCCCTGCCGGCCAACGGCAAGGCGCCGGTGCTCGACTATTTCTTCTCGTTCCGCAGCCCCTACACCTGGATCGCCACGCCGCGCGTGCGCCAGCTGGCCCGCCACTATGGCGCAGAACTCCGTCTTCGCTTCATCCTGCCCATGGTCATGCGCGGCCTTCCCGTGCCGCCGCCGAAAAGCCGCTACATCATGTTCGACACCAAACGCGAGGCCGACCGCGTCGGTCTTCCGTTCGGGCGCATCGTCGATCCGCGCGGGGCGGCCACGGAACGCGGCATCGCCGTCCTGGCGAAGGCCATCCCGCTTGGCCGCGGTGAAGACTTCGCCGAAAGCTTCCTGCGCGCCGTCTGGTCGGAAGGCGTCGATGGCGCCACCGACGCCGGCCTCCACAGGATCGCCGCGCGTGCAGGTCTCGACGGCCCCTTCGTTGAAGAAGCCCTGAAGGACGAAAGCTGGCGGCCGGTGGCCGAGGCCAACCGTCAGGCGCTCTTCGCGCACGGCCTCTGGGGCGCGCCGTCGCTCAGCGTCAATGGTGGGCGGGCGCATTGGGGCCAGGATCGCCTCTGGGCGGTGGAAAACGATCTCATCGCCGCCACGGACGCCAGGTCACCATGAACGATCCGATCCTTCTCTCCGGCGCGCCCGGCTCGCCCTATACGCGCAAGATGCTGGCGCTGCTGCGCTATCGCCGTCTGCCCTACCGCTTCCTTCTCGGCGGCCATGGCGCGCATCCGAACCTCCCCAGGCCCAAGGTCGAGCTGCTGCCGACCTTTTATCTGCCCGGCCCCGATGGCGCGCTGGAGGCGGTGGTCGATTCCTCGCCCATCATCCGCCGGCTTGAGCGCGAACATCGCGGCCGCGCCGTCCTGCCGTCCGATCCCGCGCTCCGCTATCTCGACGAGCTGCTTGAGGATTATGCCGACGAGTGGCTGACCAAGGCGATGTTCCACTATCGCTGGCACTATCAGGCGGATATCGACCGCGCCGGCACCATCCTGCCGATGTGGCGCGGCATCACCGCGCCCGACGACACGCTTGCGGCGATGAAGGCGATGTTCTCCAGACGCCAGATCGACCGTCTCTATGTCGTCGGCTCCAACGCCGTCACCGCTCCGGTTATCGAGGCGAGCTATCGCCGGTATGTGGCGGCGTTGCAGGCGCATCTGAAGGTCCATCCCTTCCTGATGGGCGCGCGGCCCGGCGCGTCGGACTTCGCGGCCTACGGTCAGCTGACGCAGCTCACCCATTTCGACCCGACGCCGATGGCGGAAACCCTTGCTGGCGCGCCGCGCGTCTTCGCCTGGGTCGACGTGATGGAAGATCTTTCCGGTCTTGAGGCCGGCGAAGACGGTTGGCTCGATCCCGCCGCGCCGCCATCGACCCTCATCGATCTTCTTAAGGAAACCGCCCGCACCTACGTGCCGGTCATGATCGCCAACGCCCGCGCCGCCGCGGCGGGCAAGCCGATGGTCGAAACCGAAGTCGACGGGCTCGCATGGTCGCAACAGACTTTCCCCTATCAGGCGAAATGCGTGATGTGGCTCCGTCAGTCCTTCGCCGCCCTGCCTGATGCCGCGCGCCAGACCGTCGGCGGCCTGCTGGCGGAGAGCGGCTGCATGCCGCTGATCGAGGCGGCCATCTGATGCGCTGGGCCGGCCTTCTTCTGGCGTTCACGCTCGCCGCCTGCGGCGAGGGCGGCGCGCGGCAGGCGGCCGTCACGCAGTGCAGCGCCGACACCGCCGGCGATGTCGCCATTCCGGGCGGCACGATGATGATGGGCGCGCGCGGCCAGATGCCGGGCGAAGGTCCGCCGCGCCAGGTCACCGTCAAGCCGTTCCGCATGGATCGCGCCGACGTGACCAATGCCGAATTCGCCGCCTTCGTCGCCGCCACCGGCTACGTCACCCGCGCCGAACGCGGGCCGCAGCCTTCCTCGCTCGTCTTCGTCGGCGCGGGCGACGGCGTCGATCTCGGCGATCCCTCGCAATGGTGGCAGATCGTCCCCGGCGCCGACTGGCGTCACCCCACCGGACCGGACAGCTCCATCGATGGCCTGGGCGCGCTGCCCGTCGTCCACATCGCCTACGAGGATGCGCTCGCCTATGCCGGGTGGCGCGGCCGCGACCTGCCGACCGAGGCGGAATGGGAATTCGCCGCGCGCGGCGGCCTCGACGGCAAGGTCTATGTCTGGGGCGACGAACGCCCGGCCGAGGGCAAGGCGAAAGCCAACACCTGGCAGGGCGCGTTCCCGCTTGAAGACAAGGGCGACGATGGCTTCCGCGCCGCGCCCGCGCCCGTCGGCTGCTTCCCCGCCAACGGCTATGGCCTCTACGACATGGCCGGCAATGTGTGGCAGTGGACCAGCGACATCTGGCGCGGCGATCTGACATCCGCGCCCGACGACGCGCCCGATCTCGCCTCCTACGATCCCGCCGATCCCTACGCGACGCAGCGCGTCATCAAGGGCGGCTCGTTCCTCTGCGCCGACAATTACTGCCTGCGCTATCGCCCCGCCGCGCGCACCGCCGCCGCGGCCGGCGACGGCGCATCACATATCGGCTTCCGCACGGTGAAGCGGGACGACGCACAACGACAAGCCTCAGCAAGGGAGGGCGCGCCATGATGCGCTGGTTGAAACGGATTGGTATCGCGCTCGGCGTCCTCGCCGTCGCACTCGTCGCGACGTGGTTCGCCATCGGCGGCCGTGAAGGCTTCATCCTGCTCTACGCGAGCTGGCAGAAGCCGACCCCCGGCCCCTACCAGGAGGTCGTCTGGCAGAAGGCACCGGAGCAGACGCCCATCCCCGGCGCGAAACGCAAGCCCAACGTCATCGTCATCCTCGCCGACGACCTCGGCTACAATGACGTCTCCTTCTATGGCGGCGGCACGGCCGGCGGCCTCATCAAGACGCCGAATATCGATTCCATCGGCCGCGACGGCGTCAATTTTCCCGCCGGCTATGCCGGCAACGCGACCTGCGCGCCCTCCCGCGCCGCGCTCATGACGGGCCGCTACGCGACGCGCTTCGGCTATGAGTTCACGCCGACGCCGCTCGGCTTCCAGCGTCTCGTCGGCGGCCATCAGGGCAACGCGCCCTGGCCGGTCCTCTACCACCCGGATCGCGAGGCCGACGTTCCAGATTTCCGCGAACTCGGCATTCCCGCGACCGAACAGACCATCGCCGCGATGATGCAGGGCGCGGGCTATCACACGGTGCATCTGGGCAAGTGGCACCTCGGCGAAACCGAGAACATGCGCCCCGAAGCGCGCGGTTTCGACGAAAGCCTCGGCTTCTATTCCGGCGCCGCCATGTTCATGGACGAAGACGATCCGGAGGTCGTCAACGCCAGGCAGGATTTCGACCCGATCGACAAATTCCTCTGGGCCGGCCTCACCAACGGCGTGCGCTACAATTCCGGGCCGATCTTCAAGCCCAACGCGCACATGACCGACTATCTGTCGGATCAGGCGATCGCCGCGATCCGCGCCAACAAGGACCGGCCGTTCTTCATGTATCTCGCCTATAACGCGGTCCACACGCCGCTTCAGGCGCTGAAATCGGACTACGACGCGCTGCCTGAAATCCAGGATCACACCCTGCGCGTCTATGCCGCCATGGTGCGTCAGCTCGATCGCGGCATCGGCCGCGTTCTGGCCGAACTGAAAGCGCAGGGGCTGGACGAGAACACGCTCGTCATCTTCACCAGCGACAATGGCGGCGCGCACTATGTCGGCCTCGACGGGCTGAACGCGCCTTACAGCGGCTGGAAGGCGACCTTCTATGAAGGCGGCATCCGCGTGCCGTTCTTCATGCGCTGGCCGGGCGTCCTGCCCGCCGGCGCCACCTACGGCGCCCCGATCAGCCATTTCGACATCTTCGCCACCGCCGCCGGTGCGGCAGGCGCGCCGCTTCCGGCCGATCGCAAGATCGATGGCGTCGACGTCGTCCCGTTCATCACCGGCACGGCTTCGGGCCAGCCGCACCAGATTCTCTTCTGGCGCTCCGGCCCCTATGTCGCGGTCCGCCAGGGCGACTGGAAGCTGCAGGTGGAAGACACCTCCAGGCTGGTCGCGCTTTACGATCTGGCGGCCGATCCGGCGGAGAAGACGAATCTCGCCGCCGCCGAACCCGGCCGCGTCGCCGAAATGCAGGCGCTCATCGCCGGCTGGCAGGCGGAACAGGTGAAGCCGCTCTGGCCCGCGCTGCTGGAAGGGGTGATCCCGATCGACCACCCCCTCAATCGTCCCTGGACCAAGGAAGACCGCTACATCTACTGGTCGAACTAGTCGTCCTCGTTCCGCGCCTTGTAGCGGGCCTTCAGCGCCTTGGCCCGCGTCACCCACATCTTCTTGTGGGCGGCGCGGGCGGCGGGGTCTTCCTTGCGCTGCTCGTGCGCCAGCTCGCCTTTCAGCTTGCGGTGGCTCTCCAGCCGCGCCGGATCGAGATCGCCGCTCTCCAGCGCCGCCCGCACCGCACATCCCGGCTCGTTTCCGTGCCCGCAGTCGCTGAACCGGCACGCCGCTTCCAGCGCTTCGATATCCTCGAAGGTCTGCGAAACGCCCTCATCGGCCTCCCACAGCGCCAGCTCGCGCATGCCCGGCGTGTCGAGCAACAGCCCGCCCCCCGGCAACAGCACCAGTTCGCGATGCGTCGTCGTGTGGCGGCCCTTGTCGTCGTCCTCGCGGATGGCGCGCGTCGCCATCCGTTCGGCGCCGGCCAGCGCGTTCACCAGCGTCGACTTGCCGACGCCGGATGAACCGAGCAGCACGGCGGTCAGGCCCGGCCTGAACTCGGCGCGCACGCTCTCCAGCCCCGTCCCGGCGCGGACGGACACAAGATGCACCTTCACGTCTTTCGCCGCCGCCGCCACGTCCGCGCCGCGCGCTTCGGCATCGGCCGTCAGATCGGCCTTGGTCAGCACGATCTGCGGCTCCGCACCGCTTTCGTGAACGCTGGCGAGATAGCGCTCCAGCCGGCGGATGTTCAGATCGTCGTTCAGCGACAGCGCCAGGAAGGCGATGTCGACATTCGCGGCGACCACCTGGGCCACGCGGCCGCGTCCCGCCGCCTTGCGGATGAAGGCGGTGCGGCGCGGCAGCACGGCGTGGATCGTCGCGGCCCCTTCGTGCGGGCGAAGCGATGCGGCGACCCAGTCTCCGGCGGCGGGAAATCCGCCCATCTCCGCCTCGCGCACGAAGCGGCCGGACATTTCGGCGGACAGTTCGCCCTCGTCGGTGACGATGCGATACGGCCCGCGCTGGTGGATGATGACGCGGCCGGGCTTCAGGCCCTCGGCCGCATAAGGTTCGAATTGCTGCCGGAGCGTCTCGCTCCAGCCATAGTGTTCAAGCAAGTGTGTCGTCCTTGAGAAAATGGCGATGCGCGTGAAGCGCCGCCGGAGGACGACCTGAAATCAGGCGAGCCCGCGTGCGGCGCGAAGCGTTGCGCGAACAATATCGGTCATGATGCGCCTCCTTCTGCCGGCGGGTTGCGATGGCCAACCGATAGGCTCGCTCAGCTCCGGCGTCAAGGCGATGTGAAGGAACGCGGGGGCCGCCTGCGCCGTTCATCACATGGGCGGCCCGCCTGGGGGCGCACATGAACGGGGCGTTCAGGTGCAATTCACCTCGCCGCTCCGAAAATGAAACCATCGCCAATCACGCAGCAAAAGGCTGCGTCCCGAGGAGAAGCCTCATGCGCAAGATGATCGCTACGGCGCTGGCTTTCGCGATGCTCGCGACCAGTTCCGTCACCTTCGCCGGCACGTCCGAAGCGCGCCATCGCGGCGACCGCTACGAGCGCCACCACAACGACTACGGTTACCATGATCGCCGTCACCGCCGGAACAATGACGCCGCCGCCGCCGCGATCCTCGCCCTGACGCTGGGCGCCATCATCATCGGCTCGCAGCAGAACCGCCGCGACCGCTACTACGATGACGGCTACCGCAACGATGATCGCTACCGCGACAGCAACTGGGATCACATCCGCCGCTGCGAGCGCCGCTACCGCAGCTACGACCGCTACAGCGACACCTTCATCGGCCGCGACGGCCGCCGCTACTACTGCAATTTGTAGCGGTCAGTAGCTTATCCCGGGCAGGTCGAGGCCGTGCTGACGCGCGGCCTCTTTCGCAATGTCGTATCCCGCATCGGCATGGCGCATCACGCCCGTCGCCGGGTCGTTCCACAGCACGCGCGCCACGCGCCGCGCGGCGGCCTCGGTGCCGTCGCAGACGATCACCATGCCGCTATGCTGCGAGAAGCCCATGCCCACGCCGCCGCCATGATGCAGCGACACCCATGTCGCGCCCGATGCCGTGTTCAGCAAGGCATTCAGCAGCGGCCAGTCCGAAACCGCGTCCGATCCGTCCAGCATCGCTTCCGTCTCGCGATTGGGCGAAGCGACCGATCCTGAATCGAGGTGATCGCGCCCGATCACCACCGGCGCTTTCAGCTCGCCCTTCGCCACCATCTCGTTGAAGGCGAGGCCCAGCCGGTGCCGGTCGCCAAGGCCAACCCAACAGATACGCGCCGGCAGGCCCTGAAACCGGATTTTGGCCTTCGCCATGTCCAGCCAGTTATGCAGATGCGTATCGTGCGGCATCAGCTCCTTCACCTTGGCGTCGGTCCTGTAGATATCCTCCGGATCGCCGGACAGCGCGGCCCAGCGGAACGGCCCGATCCCCCGGCAGAACAGCGGGCGGATATAGGCCGGCACGAAACCGGGAAACGCGAAGGCTTCGCCCACGCCCTCATCCAGCGCCACCTGGCGGATATTGTTGCCGTAATCGACGGTGGGCACGCCCATCGCGTGGAACGCCAGCATCGCATTCACATGCCCGGCGATAGAGGCGCGCGCCGCCGCCTCCACGCCTTTCGGATCGCGCGTCTTGCGCTCCTCCCACTCGGCCAGCGTCCAGCCCTTGGGCAGATAGCCGTTCAGAACGTCATGCGCCGAAGTCTGGTCGGTCACCGCATCCGGCCGCACCCCGCGCTTCAGCAGTTCGGGCAGCACGTCCGCTGCATTGCCCAGCAGCCCCACCGACACCGGCTTTCCGCTCGCCTTCGCCTCGGCCAGCATGTTGAGCGCGACATCCAGATCGTCCGTACTCTTGTCGAGATAGCCGGTCTTCAGCCGCATCTCGATACGCGAGGGCTGGCACTCGATGGCGAGGCACGAAAACCCCGCCATCACCGCCGCCAGCGGCTGCGCCCCGCCCATGCCGCCAAGCCCTGCGGTCAGCAGCCAGCGGCCTTCCGTATCGCCGTCATAATGCTTGCGGCCCAGCTCGACGAAAGTCTCGTAGGTGCCCTGAACGATGCCCTGCGTGCCGATATAGATCCACGACCCGGCCGTCATCTGGCCGTACATCATCAGTCCTTGCCTATCGAGCTCGTGGAATTTCTCCCACGTCGCCCAATGCGGCACGAGATTGGAATTGGCGATCAGGACGCGGGGCGCATCGCCATGCGTCGGAAACACGCCCACCGGCTTGCCCGATTGCACCAGCAGCGTCTGGTCGCCCTCCAGCCGCTTCAGCGTCTCGACGATCCTGTCATAGGCGTTCCAGTCGCGCGCCGCCCGCCCGATGCCGCCATAGACCACCAGCTCCTCCGGCTTCTCGGCGACTTCGCGGTCCAGATTGTTCATCAGCATCCGCATCGGCGCTTCGGTCAGCCACGACTTCGCGCTGAGTTCGGTGCCCCGTGCGGCGCGCACGATGCGCGAATTGTCGATGCGGCTCATCCCGGCTCCTTGGCGAAAATGATGCAGGCATTCAGAACGCGGCGCAGCGTCGCGCGCACCGGCCCGGCGAATTCCAGATCGAACGGCGGCGGCCAGTTGTCGTCGCGCAGGACCGCCGGCTCGCGCAGATAGGCCCGCATCGCCAGCTCCATCTGGATCGCATGGACGCCCAGCTCGGGCCGCCCGTGCGAGCGCGTGATATAGCCGCCCTTGAAGCGCCCGTTGGCGACCGTCGGCAGGCCCGACGCCGCGCAGATCGCCTGCGCCGCGGCCGACAATTCCTGGTCGCATGACCGGCCGGTATTGGTGCCGATATTGAACGCGGGCAGCTCCCCGTCGAACAGGCGCGGAATATGGCTGCGTATCGAATGCGCGTCATAGACGACGATCCGCTCATGCTCGCGCTTCAGCCGGTGCGTCTCGTCGGCGATCGCCACGTGATAGGGCGCGAAATAGCGCCCGCGCCGCTCGTCGATCTCGTCGTCCTCCGGCTGCTTCCCGTCGCGATACAGCGGCCGCCCGTCGAATGTCTCCACCGGGCAAAGCCCCGTCGTCGCCTGTCCCGGATACAGCGATGCGCCGCTCGGATCGCGGTTCACGTCGATGACGCTGCGCGAAATCCCGGTCGAGATCACCGTCGCGCCCATCGAAATGGCGAAGTCGTAGAGTTCGTCGACATGCCAGTCCGTGTCCTGCCGCGCCAGCGCGGGCGAGGCGAAGCGCGCCTCCAGATGCGCCGGGATTTCGGTCCCCGCATGCGGGATGGAAACGATCAGCGGCGCATCGCCTCTGATGATTTTCAGCCAGCTCATGCCGCCAGCCCCGGCAGGGCGATGCCGTTAACCGCCTCGATCAGCGCCCCTTCGCTCACCAGCGCGATCGCGGCCTCGATATCGGGGTGGAAATGCCGGTCGTCCTCCAGCTTCGGCACGGCGAAGCGTATGATCGCCCGCGCCCGCTCCAGCGCGGGGCTTGAGGCGAGGGGGGCGTGGAAATCGCAACCCTGCGCCGCCGCCAGCGCCTCGATGGCGATCACCGCGCGCGCATTCGCCGTCATCGCCAGCAGCCGCCGCGCGCCATGGGCCGCCATCGACACGTGGTCTTCCTGGTTGGCCGATGTCGGTATGGAATCGACGCTCGCGGGATAGGCGCGCTGCTTGTTCTCCGAAACCAGCGCCGCCGCCGTCACCTGCGGGATCATGAAGCCGGAATTCAGTCCCGGCTTCGGCGTCAGGAACGCCGGCAGGCCGGAAAGGGCAGGGTCCACCAGCATCGCGATGCGCCGCTCGCTCAGCGATCCGATCTCGCACACCGCCAGCGCGATCATGTCGGCGGCGAAGGCCACCGGCTCGGCATGGAAATTCCCGCCCGACAGCGCCTCGGTCGTCTCGGGGAAGATCAGCGGATTGTCCGAAACGCCGTTGGCCTCGATCTCCAGCGTCGCCGCCGCCTGACGCAGCACGTCCAAAGCGGCGCCCATCACCTGCGGCTGACAGCGCAGGCAGTACGGATCCTGCACGCGCGGATCGTTCACCCGGTGCGAGGCGCGGATCGCCGATCCCGCCATCAGCTCACGCAGCGCCGCGCCGCAATCGATCTGCCCCTTGTGGCCGCGCAAGCGGTGAATGCGCGCATCGAACGGCGCATCGCTGCCCTTGGCGGCTTCCGTCGACAGCGCCCCCGTCACCAGCGCCGATTGCAGCAGCCGCACGGCCTCGAACAGCCCGGTCAGCGCATAGGCGGTGGAGAACTGCGTCCCGTTCAGCAGCGCCAGCCCCTCTTTCGGCCCCAGCGTCAGCGGCGCCAGCCCGGCGCCCGCCAGCGCCTCACGCGCGGGCAGGGTGCGCCCGCCCACCACGATCGACCCCACACCGATCATCGCCGCCGCCATATGCGACAGCGGCGCCAGATCGCCCGACGCGCCGACCGATCCCTGCGCCGGGATCACCGGCGTCAGGCCTTTGGTCAACATCGCCTCCAGCAGAGCGGCGGTCGCGGGCTGGATGCCCGAAGCGCCCTGCGCCAGGCTCGCCAGCTTCAGCGCCATCATCAGCCGCACGATCGCCGCCGGCATCGGCTCGCCGACGCCCGCCGCATGGCTCAGGACGATATTGGTCTGCAGCCGCGCCAGGTCTTCGTCCGCGATGCGGACGCTCGCCAGCTTTCCGAAGCCGGTATTGATTCCATAGACGGGGTCGCCCTTGGCGAGGATGCGCTTCACCGCATCGGCGCTCCCGGCGATGTGCGCGGCGGCGCTGGCGTCCAGCTTCGGCGCCGCGCCGCGCCAGATCTCGCGCCAGGTTTTCAGGGGCACGGCCCCCGGCGTCAGTGTGACTTGGTCCATCGTCCTTCCCGCACCCGCGCATGAAGCGGGTTGAATCCGATGCGATAGACGAGCGCGGCAGGGTCCGCCACATCCCAGATCGCCAGGTCACAGCTTTTCCCGGCCTCCAGCGTGCCGGTCTCCACCCCGCGCCCCAGCGCCCTCGCGGCGTGGCGCGTCACCCCGGCAAGGCACTCCTCGACGGTCAGGCGGAACAATGTCGCGCCCATATTCATGGTCAGCAGAATGGATGTCAGCGGCGACGTGCCGGGATTGCAGTCGGTGGCCAGCGCGATCGGCACGTTCGCGTCGCGCAGCGCCTGCACCGGCGGCAGCTTGGTTTCGCGCGTGAAATAGAACGCCCCGGGCAGCAGCACGGCCACCGTTCCCGCCTCGGCCATCGCGGCGATGCCGCCCGCATCCAGCCATTCCAGATGGTCGGCCGACAGCGCCCGGTGATGCGCCGCCAGCGCCGCACCGGACAGATTCGACAATTGCTCGGCATGCAGCTTCACAGGCAGCTTGGCCTTTTCCGCCGCCGCGAACACGCGGGCGACCTCGGTCGGCGTGAAGCCTATGCCTTCGCAGAACGCATCCACGGCATCGGCCAGTCCGGCCTGCGCCGCCGCGGGGATGATCTCGTCGGCGACGCTGGCGATATACCCGTCCGGGTCGCCCTTGAACTCGGGCGGCAGCGCATGGGCTGCCAGCAGCGTCGTCGTCACCGCGACATCGCGCTCATGCTCCAGCCGCCGCGCCGCGCTCAGGCATTTCAGCTCATGCTCAAGGCTCAGGCCATAGCCCGACTTGATCTCGATGGTGGTGACCCCCTCGGCGATCAGCGCATCCAGCCGGGGCAGGGCCGCCGTCACCAGCTCGTCCTCGCTGGCCGCGCGCGTCGCCGTCATGGTGGACACGATCCCGCCCCCGGCCCGGGCGATCTCCTCATAGCTCGCGCCGTTCAGCCGCGCCTGAAACTCGCCCGCACGGTCGCCGGCATGGATCAGATGGGTGTGACAGTCGATCAGGCCGGGGGTGATCAGCCGCCCGCCGCAATCCACCGTGTCGGCGGCGACGAAGGGCGGGGCTTCGGCGGCGGGTCCGGCATAGAAAATCCGTCCGGCCCGCGCCACCACCACCCCGTCCTCGATCGTCCAGGGTCCGCCCTCGCGCATGGGGGCCAGCCGGGCATGGGTCCAGAGCGTGTCGCACTGCATCGCGGCACCCTATCCGCCGCTCCGCCCTGCTGTCATCCTGCCCGGCGCTGCTGCTAGGAAGGATGCATGACGGCGCTGTTCTTCACGCGGGCCTTGTTGCCCACCGGCTGGTCTCATGACGTCCGCGTCACGATTGCCGATGGCCGCATCGCCACGGTCGCGCCCGGCGCCAAGCCGGAAACGGGCGATGCGCGGCATGCCGTCGCCTTCTCCGGTCTCGCCAATCTTCACAGCCATGCTTTCCAGCGCGGCATGGCGGCGCTGGCCGAAACCGCCGGTCCGAATGACGACGATTTCTGGTCCTGGCGGGAAACCATGTACCGCTTCGTCCTGACGCTGGACCCCGGCCAGATCGAGGCCATCGCCGCCTATGCCTTCGCCGAAATGCTGGAAGGCGGCTTCACCACGGTCGGCGAGTTCCACTACCTCCACCACAACCCGGACGGCAGCCCCTATGCCAACCGCGCTGAACTCGCCGAACGCATCGCTGCAGCCGCGGGCGGCGCCGGCATCGGCCTCACTTTGCTCCCCGTCTTCTACGCCCACGGCAATTTCGGCGATGCGCCGCCCAGCCCCCGTCAGGCCCGCTTCCTCAACGATCTCGATGGCTTCGCGACACTGCTGGATGGCTGCCGCAAGGCCGTCGCCGGCCTTGAAGGCGCACATGTCGGTGTCGCCCCCCATTCGCTTCGCGCCGCATCTGCGGCAGAGGTGAAAGCGGTCGCCGCTATGGCGCCGGACGGCCCCATCCACATCCACGCCGCCGAACAGACGAAAGAGGTCGAAGACTGCGAGGCCGCCACCGGCCTCCGCCCTGTCGAATTCCTCATTGATCGCATCGGCCTCGACGCGCGCTGGTGCCTCATCCACGCGACCCACCTGACCGCCGGCGAAACCCGCCGCCTCGCCGCCAGCGGCGCGGTCGCGGGTCTCTGCCCGGTCACCGAATCCAATCTGGGTGATGGCATGTTCCCGACGCTCGACTATCTCGGTCAGTCGGGCCGCTTCGGCATCGGCACCGACAGCAACATCCTGATTTCGGCGGCGGACGAGCTGAAGACCATCGAATATATCCAGCGCCTGAAATACCGCGCCCGCAACGTCCTCGCCCCGAAGGGCGGCTCCACCGGCCGCCGCCTCTTCGACGGTGCGCTGGCCGGCGGCGCGCAGGCTTTGGGCCTCGGTCCGCAGGGCATCGCGCCCGGCGCCTGCGCCGATCTCGTCACGCTCCAGGCCGATCATCCCTCGCTCGCGCTGGCGAAGGATGACGCCATCCTCGATGCCTGGATTTTCGCCGGCGCCCGCATCGACCGCGTCTGGCGCGCCGGCCGCGAGGTCGTGACCGGCGGCGTCCACAAGGACCGCCCGGCGCTGGAGGCGCGCTACCGCAAGGCGCTCGGCGCGCTCGCCTGACGGCGGCGCTTGCCGGGCCGCCTGCGTCAGTATATATTCCTATACGCCGATGGGGCAGGGTCTGGCGCAGGTAGGAAAGTTATCCACAAGGAATCGTCAAAAACCGAAAAACGAGTCGTTGTGGCCGATGCTCTGCCGGCCACAACATCTGGTCAGGGCGCTGGCCCGGCCTCGCAAAAACTGACAAACGAATACGACAAACGAATAGGGCGGTCCTTCAGGGGGCGCCGGTTCCGGGGGGAACGCGAATGCAGACCGAGACGCGGGCGCTGGACCGCAACGACGTGCGGACCTTGACGCTGGCCTCGCTCGGCGGCGCGCTGGAATTCTACGACTTCATCGTCTTCGTGTTCTTCGCCTCGGTCATCGGCAAGCTCTTCTTCCCGCCCGACACGCCGGAATGGCTCCAGCTTCTCCAGACCTACGGCATCTTTGCAGCAGGCTATATCGCCCGTCCGCTCGGCGGCATCGTCATGGCGCATTTCGGCGACATCATCGGCCGCAAGCGCATGTTCGTGTTCTCGGTCCTGCTGATGGCGGTGCCGACTTTGCTCATCGGCCTGATGCCCACCTACGCGACGCTCGGCTATGCCGCGCCGATCCTGCTGCTCGTCTTCCGCATCATGCAGGGTGCGGCCATCGGCGGCGAAGCGCCGGGCGCGTGGGTTTTCGTCGCCGAACACGTGCCGCCCGGCCGTGTCGGCCTTGCCTGCGGCATGCTCACCGGCGGCCTCACGCTCGGCATCCTTCTCGGCTCGCTCATGGCCCTGGTCATCAACCGCAACTTCCCGGCCGAAATCATCGCCGACTGGGCCTGGCGCATTCCCTTCCTCGTCGGCGGCGCGTTCGGCTTCCTCGCCATGTATCTCCGCCGCTTTCTGCACGAAACGCCGGTGTTCGAGGCCATCCGCGCCCGGGCCGAGGCCTCGCGCGGCATCCCGCTGGTCAAGGCGCTCGCCGGCCACGGCCGCGCCATCGCCGTCTCGCTGGTCGCCAGCTGGATGCTGACCGCGGCGATCATCGTGCTGATCCTGCTCGCGCCCACAAACATCCCCAAACTGTTCGGCATCGCGCCCGCCGACATGTCGCTCGCCAACTTCGCCGCCACCGCGACGCTCACGATCTCGGCCGTCTTCGTCGGCTGGTGCCTCGACCGCTTCGGGCTGAAGCCGGTCATGGCCGTCGCGGCCCTCGCGCTCGTCGCCGGCGCTTATGCGCTCTATGCCGGCGTACAGGCGCGCCCCGATCTCGTCGTGCCGCTCTATGCCTTCGCCGGCTTCACCGTGGGCGCGGTCAGCATCGTGCCCTATGTGATGGTCAACGCCTTCCCGCCGGAGGTGCGCTTCAGCGGCGTCTCCTTCGCCTACAACATGGCCTATGCCGTGTTCGGCGCCGTCACGCCTTACCTCATCGCCTGGCTGATTACCGAGGACTCCATCGGCCCGGCGCACTATGTCGCCGCCGCCGTCCTCGTCGGCGCCTTGACGATCCTGCTGGGCGTCAGGCCGACAGCCGCGCGATCAGCCGCCGCATGAAGGCCTCGCAGGCCGGGATCTGGCTCTTGTCCAGAAACTCGTTCGGCTGGTGCGCCTGCGCGATATCGCCGGGGCCGCAGACGATCGCGGCGATCCCCGCCTCCTGGAAAATCCCGGCCTCGGTGCCATACGACACCGCCTCCGCCGCATTCCGTTCGGCCAGCGCCATGACGAAGCTCTCGGCGTCCGACCCCGGATCTGCCTTCAGCGGCGGCGAATAGGCCCGCCGCTTGATCTCGATATCCGCCGCCGGCGCGATCGCCCGGATGCGCGGCAGTACGCTTTCCATGGCGAAGCTGCGGAATTCCTCGAACGCCGCATCCAGATCGTTCTGCGGCAGGCCGCGGATCTCGAACGTGAACCGGCAATCCCGCGCCAGGATATTCTGCGCCGTGCCGCCCGAAATCGTATTGGCGATCATGGTGGAGAAGGGCGGGTCGAACCGCGCCGTGCTGTCGCCGGTCTGGCGCAGCCGCGCTCCGATCTCCGAAATCTTCCCGATCAGCTCCGCCGCCACCATCACCGCCGACACGCCTTTGTGGACATTCGACGAATGCGCCTCATGCCCGGTGATGCCGACGAAATAGGACCGGATCGACTTATGCGCATCCACCACGCGCATCATGGTCGGCTCGCCGATGATCGCCAGCCGCGGCTTCACGCCGATCGCCCTGATGTGGTCGATAAGGCCATGCACCCCGATGCACCCGACCTCCTCGTCATAGGACAACGCCAGATGCACCGGCGATTTCAGCGGCGCGGCGATGAACTCCGGCAGCATCGACAGCGCCACGGCGCTGAACGCCTTCATGTCGCATGTCCCGCGCCCGTATAGCCGCCCGTCATCCTTCTCGGTCAGAACGAACGGATCGGTCTCCCAGGGCTGCCCGTCCACCGGCACCACGTCGGTATGGCCCGACAGCACCACGCCGCCATCGCCCTCCGGCCCGATCGTCGCCCACAGATTGGCTTTCCTGCCCGTCTCGTCATGGACGAGGCTCGAACCGATCCCGTGCGCGTTCAGGTAATCCTGAACGAAGCCGATCAGATCAAGGTTGGAATTGCGGCTGGTCGTATCGAACGAAACCAGCTTCGCCAGCATGTCGATGGAAGAAAGGCGCGATGTCATCGCGCCAGACTAGCGTGACGAAACTGCGCCGCACAGGTGCGGCGCAGCCACGCCCCTCAGCCTTCGAAATGGCTGGAGGGGTTGCCGATGATCGTCAGGAATTCCCGGCGGGTCAGCGGGTTGCGGCGGAATTCGCCCAGCATCGTGCTGGTGACCATGCTCACCCCCGTCTTGTGGACGCCTCTGGTCGTCATGCACTGGTGCGCCGCCTCGATGACCACCGCCACGCCCTTCGGCTCCAGCACCTTCTGGATGCACTGGGCGATCTGCGCCGTCATCTTCTCCTGCACCTGCAGCCGCTTGGCATAGGTCTCCACCACGCGGGCGAGCTTGGAGATGCCCACCACCTTGTTGGTCGGCAGATAGGCGACATGCGCCTTGCCGATGATCGGCGCGAGGTGGTGCTCGCAATGCGACTCGAACCGGATGTCGCGCAGCGTGATCATCTCGTCATAGCCTTCGACTTCCTCGAAGGTCCGCTTCAGGTATTCCTCGGGGTCTTCGGCATAGCCGCCGAACCACTCCTCGAAGGCTTTGGCGACGCGCTTGGGCGTATCGATCAACCCTTCGCGGGTCGGATCGTCGCCCGTCCACGCCAGCAGCGTGCGCACGGCCTCTTCGGCCTGGTCCCGGCTCGGACGGACGACGGCTGAATCATTCGCCGGCTTCTCGATGGCTGCCATGTTCTCCCCGCAGCGTTTCTCGGCGCGTGAATTCGCGCCGGGGTCGACCGGATGTCCACGCACGCGATGCCGTAAAGGGTCACGGCTGCGGCGGGAAACCCGCTCGTTCATTCATATGGGGAGAGTCGCGTGCCGGTTCCAGCACGTCAACCGCGCCGGAAACTATATCTAGGCGGTCCGGTCAGTGCATCCGCTTGATGTCGTGCGGGCTGTCCAGAGAAAATGTCGGAATCTCGACCTCGAACAGGTCGCCGTCATTCGTCTGCACCTGATAGTTCCCGCCCATCATGCCCGATGGCGCGGTCAGCGGCGTGCCCGAGGTGTACTCGAATTTCTCGCCCGGCTTCAGCACCGGCTGCTCGCCGACGACGCCAAGGCCGCGCGATTCCTGGGTGCGGCCGAATGCGTCGGTGATCCGCCAGAACCGCGAGCGGATCTGCACCGTCTCGCTGCCCTTGTTCTCGATTTCGACCTTGTAGGCCCAGACGTAATAGTCGTCCTCCGGGGCGCTCTGGTCGGACAGATAGATGGGCTCGACCGATACGCTGATGCTCCGCGTTTCGCTCTGATAGTTCCACATCGCTCCGCCTCCCGATGACCGTCGCCGAAGGTGAATCGGTGATTCACCGCGCCGTCGCCCAAGTCATAGGGCCGCCGCCGGACGGGCCGCAAAGTCCGCAGAGCATTCACCACAAGTTTGAATCGTTAACGTGAAGATTTCAGCGCGGCCTCGATGTCCTCGATCAGATCGTCGGGGTCTTCCAGCCCGACCGACAGGCGGAACATGCCCTCGGTGATCCCCAGCGCCCGGCGCTCCGCCTCGGGCAGGCGCGCGTGAGTCGTGGTGTCGGGATGGGTCAGCAGCGACTTCGCATCGCCCAGATTGTTCGAGATATCGATGATCTCCAGCGCGTTCGCGAACCGGAACGCCGTGTCGCGTCCGCCGGCCACATCGAACGTGATGACCGTGCCGCCGCCGCTCATCTGGCTGCGCGCCAGATTGGCCTGCGGATGGTCGGTGTCGAAGGGATAGCGGACATTGGAAATGCCCTTCGCCGTCTTCAGCCAGGAGATCAGCCTCTCCGCGCCCGCGGCCTGCGCCTTCACGCGCAAATCCATCGTCTCCAGACCCTTCAGCAGCACCCAGGCATTGAAGGGGCTGAGCGACGGCCCGGTATTGCGCAGGTAAACGCCCAGCTTGTCGTCGAACACCGCCTTCTGCGCCAGGATCGCTCCGCCCAGCACGCGGCCCTGTCCGTCCATATGCTTGGTCGCCGAATAGACGACGATGTCGGCGCCCAGCGCGAACGGCTTCTGGAAGACCGGGCTGGCGAAGACATTGTCGACCACGAGCAGCGCGCCATGGGCGTGGGCGAGATCGGCGATCGCCCTGACGTCGAAAATCTCCAGCGTCGGGTTCGATGGCGTCTCCAGGAAGAACGCTTTGGTATTGGGCCGGATCGCTGCTTCCCATGCTTTCAGATCGCCGCCGTCGATCAGCGTCGAGGCGATGCCGAGGCGGGGCAGCAGATCTTCCACGATATAGCGGCAGCCCCCGAACAGCGCGCGCGACGACAGCACATGGTCGCCCGCCGACAATGTCCCCAGGAACGCCGCCGACACCGCCGCAAGGCCGGACGCCGTGCCGCGGCACTCGATGCCCTCGGGCGCGTCCTCCAGCAGCGTCAGCCGCTCCTCGAAGGCCGCGACGGTCGGATTCGAGAACCGCGAATAGATGTAGCCCGGCTCTTCGTTCTTGAAGCGCCGCTCCGCCGCCCCGGCGTCCGGATAGGCGAAGCCCGAGGTCAGATACAGCGCTTCGCTGGTCTCGCCGTGCTGCGAGCGGACGAGGCCCCCGCGCACCGCCTGGGTCCGCGCCCGCAGCGTCCGTCCTGATTTCGTCTTGCTCATGGCCAACCCCGCAACAAAAAAGCCCCGCGACCGCATGGATGGTCCGGGGCTGGCGCGTGGTTTCGCCTTCGTCCCGGCCTTTTAGCGGTTTCGCATCCCACATGCGGCCCGCAAGCCGACCGGCTCAAATCTTCCGCATGCAGGGGCAGCGATAGGCCCGGCGCTCGCTTCCGTCAAGCCGCGCCTCGGCTATAAGGAGCCATGACGACTGACGAACCCCTGCTGGGCGGCCTCGACCCCAGCGACAGCGAGGCTCAACCCCGGCACTCGACGGGCCTGCTGCCGGGCCAGACCCTGCGCGCCATGATCCACGCGCACGAGATCGGCGCGGCCAGCGACATCCGCGACGAGCAGATTCAGCCCGCCAGCCTCGATCTCCGCCTTGGCAATGTCGCCTATCGCATCCGCGCCAGCTTCCTCCCCGGCGAAGGCAACACGGTCCGCGACAAGCTCGAACAGGTCGTGATGCACGAGATCGACCTGACCAAGGGCGCCGTGCTGGAAACCGGCTGCGTCTATCTCTGCCCGCTGATGGAGCATCTCAATCTCGGCTGGCGCGTCTCCGGCGCCGCCAACGCGAAAAGCTCGACCGGCCGCCTCGACGTCTTCACCCGCCTGGTGACCGATGGCGCCCGCGCCTTCGACACCATTCCGGCGCAATATTCCGGCCCGCTCTGGGCGGAAATCAGCCCCCGCACCTTCTCCGTCCTCGTCCGCACCGGCTCGCGCCTCAACCAATTGCGCCTCCGCCGCGGTTCGCCGGTCGCGACGGATGCCCAGTTGAAGAAACTCCAGGCCGAAATCGGCCTCGTTTCCGGCGTGGATGACGCCCGCATCGACAAGGGCGTCGGCTTCTCCATCGACCTCAACGGCGATGCGCTCACCGGCCTCGTCGGCTACCGCGCGAAACGTCATGCCGGCGTCATCGATATCGACAAGGTCGGCGTCGCCGATCCGCAGGATTTCTGGGAGCCGGTCTACGCGAAGAAGCGCGCGGCGATCATTCTCGATCCCGGCGAATTCTACATCCTCGCCTCACGCGAAGCGGTCACCATCCCGCCGGACTGGGCGGCGGAAATGGTCCCCTACGATCCGCTGGTCGGCGAATTCCGTGTCCACTATGCCGGCTTCTTCGATCCGGGCTTCGGCTATTCCGGCGCGGGCGGCGCAGGCAGCCGCGCAGTGCTGGAAGTGCGCAGCCACGAGGTGCCCTTCGTCCTCGAACACGGCCAGACCGTCGGACGGTTGATGTTCGAACGCCTCATCGAACCGCCCCAGCGCCTCTACGGCCAGGGCATCGGCTCCAACTACCAGCGCCAGGGCCTGGCGCTCTCCAAACACTTCAGGCGAGTATGAACCTCAGGCCGCGTGCGCCCTGAGGAATGCGTCCACTACATAGGCCACCCGGCGCTCGACGTCTTCCGCGTCGAACGGCGCCGGCACGCCATATAGCCGCTTCATGAAAAGGTGGCCGTAGGTGAACGAGGCGAAGTGTTCGGCCGCCAGGACCGGATCGTCGACCTTCAACCGCCCGGCCGCGTTCTGCGCGCTCAGCCAGTCGGCGAAGGTCCGCACGAAGCGCGACGGGCCATGGGCATAGATCTGCGCCAGCGCCGCCTGCGCGTTCGGTGCGGCGATCAGCGCCCGCATCATCTTGATGTTGTCGGGGGCGACGATCTTGGTGTGATACGAGCGCGCGATCTGGATCAGAACCTCGCGCGGCTGCACGTCCGGCCCGGCGCTGACGATCGGCTCGATCATCTCCTGGATGCGGTCTTCGATCATCGCGTGGAACAGCTGCTCTTTCGAGCCGAACTGATTGTAGATCGTCTGCTTCGAGACCTCGGCCTCGAACGCCACCTCCTCCATCGAGGCGTTGTAGCCCTTGTCGGTGAAGACGCGGCGCGCGGCTTCGATCACGGCGCTGCGCTTGCGGGACGTGCGCGCCTGGGGCTGGGCCTGCGGCCGCGGCAAGTCGAGAACGGCATCGGACATCAATGCATCTCCTGTGCGAGTCGGTTGACGGGCTTGTCGAGAAACAGCATCAGGCAGGACGCGCATACGAACGCGCCCGCCAGAATGTAGAAGAGATCGGAGAAGGCGAGCACGCTCGCCTGCTGGAAGGTCAGCTGCCCCAGAACGCGCAGCGCCGCCGCTTGCCCGTCGCCCGGCATCAATTGTTCATAGCGCGCCGCGAAGCCGTCGAGAAAAGCCTGCGCCTGCGCATCGCCGGCCTGAAGGCCTTCGCGCAGGCGCGCCCAATGCAGGTTGATGCGGTCGGTCATCTGCGTATTGAGGATGGCGAGGCCGAAGGCGCCGCCGGTGTTCCGCATCAGGTTGAAAAGCCCAGAGGCGCCGCGGATCTGCGCTGGCGACAGCGACTGGATAGCCATCGTCTGGACTGACAGCATCGTCGTCATCAGTCCCATGCCGCGCAGGGCCTGCGGAATGAAGAGGTCCCAGTAACCGGTCTCGGTCGTGAGCGGCTGGAACTGCCAGGCCGACAGAAACAGAAACAGGAAGCCGACGCCGCCGAGAAGACGAAGGTCGATCCGGCTCGACAGCGCGCCGATGACGGGCGCCGTCATGAACATGAAAATGCCTGTGACCCACAGCCATTCGCCGATCTGCAGCGACGAGAACTGCTGGACGCGGCCTAGATAGAGCGGCAGCAGATAGGTGATGCCGAACAGGCCGACGCCGACGATGAAAGCCATTACTGTCGCCAGCGCGAAATTGCGGTTGGCGAACGGCGACAGATCCACGATTGGGTTCGCGCGGGTCAGCGCGCGCCAGAAGAACAGAGCGCCGGCCACGACCGAAACGGCCGCCAGATTGCGGATTGCGGCGTCATGGAACCACTCGTTCTTCGCGCCTTCCTCCAGCACGTACTGGAAGGTGCCCAGGAACACCGCCAGCATCGCGAGGCCGAAGAAGTCGAGATTCTTCCAAAGTCCCCAGTCCGGCTCGTCGATATCCATCGTCAGCCACACGGTGATGGTGACGAAAATGCCGGGGATGACATTGATGAAGAACAGCCAGTGCCAGCTCACCAGATCGGTGATGTAGCCGCCCAGCGTCGGGCCGATGGTCGGCGCGAGCGTGACGACGAGGCCGACAAAGGCGGTCGCCGCGCCGCGCCGCGCCGTGCCAAACACGATGAAAGACGTGGCGAATGTCGTCGGGATCATCGCGCCGCCGATGAAGCCCTGCACGGCGCGCCACACCATCATTTCCTCGATCGAGGAGGAGAGGCCGCACATGAAGCTGGCGAGCGTGAAGCCGGCCGCCGACGCGGTGTAGAGCGTCCGCGTCGACAGCATGCGGCTGAGATAGCCGCTCAGCGGGATCATCACGACTTCGGCGATGAGATAGCTGGTCTGCACCCAGCTCACTTCGGCCGATGAGGCCGAAAGCCCCGCCTGGATCTGCGACAGGCTCGACGACACGATCTGGATGTCGAGCACCGCCATGAACATGCCGACGACCATGGCGAAGAAGCCGATCAGCACGGGCGTCCCGCGCTGCTCGATCAGCGGCTTCATCATCATGCCGGGTGGCGGAGAGGCGGTTGCCTCGCTCATGACGGCTGGCCTTTAGCGCTTCGCTGCCTCGACGGGGCGCGGCGCGGGCGCCAGCACGGAGGCCGTGCCGTCGCCTTCATCGCGCGTGTCGACCGAAACTGTGACCGACATGCCGGGACGCAGCATCGCCAGCGCGCTCGCATCGCCGGTCACCAGCACCTTCACCGGCAGGCGCTGCACGATCTTGGTGAAGTTGCCGGTCGCGTTCTCAGGCGGCAGCAGCGAGAATTCCGAGCCTGTCGCCGGCGCGAAGCTGTCGATCTTCCCGCCCACTTTCAGATCGGGAAAGGCGTCGATGGAAACGGTCACGGCCTGGCCGCGGCGCATCTCGCCGGCCTGCGTCTCCTTGAAATTGGCGACGACATAGACGTCCGGAAGCTTCACGACGGCCATCAGCTGCGCGCCGGCGCGGACATATTGTCCGTCCTGCACCGTGCGCGCACCGACAACGCCGGCGAAGGGCGCGCGGATCAGCGTGTGTTCAAGGTCGATGGCGGCCAGCTTTTCGGCCGCCTTGGCGGCGTCGAGATCGGCCTGCAGCTGGGCGCGCGTCGATTCGATGACGGCGAGCTGCTCACGTTCGGCCTCCAGCGCCGCTGCGGCGCTGGCGACGGCCGCGTCGGCCTTCGAGGCATCGGCCTGCGCCTGATCCAGCGCCTGCTTCGACCCGCTGCCCGACGCGCGAAGATCGCGGGCGCGCGCGAGATCGGCCGCCGCGCGTTTCTGGTCGGCCATGGCGCTGTCGAGGCGGGCCTGCGCCGCGTCGATCAGCTTGCTCTCGAGGGCCAGCTTCACGGCGATTCCGTCGAGCGCTGCCTGCTTGGCGGCCGTCGCCGCCTTGGCCTGATCGACGCGGGCCTGGAAATCGGCGTTGTCGATCGTCACCAGCACATCTCCCGCCTGGACGGTCTGGTTGTCCGCGACCTGGACCTTGGCGACATAGCCGTTCACGCGGGCGGCTATGGCGGCCGTGTCGGCCTTCACATACGCGTCGTCGGTGGATTCGATGTACTGGCCATAGGTCAGGTAGCTGATGCCGAAATACCCGACCGCGCCGACAGCGAGGACGGCGATGGCGATAAGCGCAGGACGGCGCATGAGAGAACCGATTGGAATGAATGGACTGGCAAGTCCAATATGGGAAACTGGACCCGCCAGTCAAGTTTCGCCCTGCTGCGCCGCAACAATTATTTTCGAAGCCGGGCGGCGCCACGCGTGAAAAGGCCCGAAACGCCACTTTGCGGGGCGTTTCGGGCCATGCTAACGAGGCCGGACTGCGGGTGTAGCTCAATGGTAGAGCAGAAGCTTCCCAAGCTTACGACGAGGGTTCGATTCCCTTCACCCGCTCCAACTCTCTGAAATTAAAGATGTTTCTCTTCAGCGCGGCGTCATGCGGATGGCGCCGTCCAGCCGCACATGCTCGCCGTTGAAATAGCCGTTGGTGATCATCGTGTGGGCGAGATGGGCATATTCCTCCGCAAGCCCCAGGCGCTTCGGGAACGGCACCTGCGCCCCCAGCGAAGCCTTCAGGGCGGCGGGTGCGCGGCCCATCATCGGCGTGTCGAAGATGCCCGGCAGGATCGTGTTCACACGGATGCCGTCGCCTGAAAGATCACGCGCCGCGACCAGCGTCAGCCCCACAATGCCGGCCTTGGCCGAGGCATAGGCGGCCTGACCGATCTGGCCGTCTTTCGCGGCCACCGATGCGGTGTTCACGATCGCCCCGCGGTCACCATCTTCCAGCGGATCGAGGGTCAGCATGCCCGCCGCGGAGGCGACGATGCAGCGGAAGGTGCCGGTGAGGTTCAGCTCCAGGGTCTTCTGGAAGTTCGAGATCACATAGCGCTTGATCGCGCCGGTTTCCTTGTCGCGGCTGACGGTCTTGGCAGGGCCGCCAAAGCCGCCGCCGGCGCAGTTGACGAGGATGCGTTCCTGGCCGTTTGCGGCGCGCGCGCGTTCAAATCCCGCATCGACCGCCTCATCGGACATCACGTCGACCTTGCAGAAAACGCCGCCGATTTCCTTGGCGACGGCTGCGCCGCGCTCTTCATTGAGGTCGAAAAGAGCGACTTTTACGCCGTGTGACGCCAGCACGCGGGCGGTCGCCTCGCCCATGCCGGAAGCGCCGCCGGTGATGACGGCGGAGATGGTGTTGTCGAGTTTCATCGGTCGTTTCCTCTGGTGTTGTTGTGCCGGTGACTATCGGCAAGGCGCGCGGCACCGGCAAGGCGCGGCATTGATCTGGCGCAATGCGGTCTGCCATAGCGGGCGGTAGAGAGGCCCCATGAGTGATCTGGATACCCGCAAAGCCGAAGCGCGCACCTGGTTCGAGGGCCTTCAGCGCGCGATTTTCGCGACGTTCGAGGCGATCGAGGCGAGCGCTCCGGCGCTCTACGAGGGCGCGCCGGGACGCTTCGAGGCGACGCCGTGGAAGCGTGCCGCTGCGCCGGATGGCGGCGACCAGGGCGGCGGCACGATGGGGATGATGCGGGGCCGGGTGTTCGAGAAGGTCGGGGTCCACACCTCAACGGTTTTCGGCAGCTTTTCGCCCGACTTCGCAAGCCAGGTGAAGGGTGCCGCCGAAGACCCGCGCTTCTGGGCGTCGGGCATCAGCCTCATCTGCCATCCCCGCAATCCGCATGTGCCGGCGGTGCACATGAACACCCGGATGATCGTGACCACCCAAAGCTGGTTCGGGGGCGGCGCCGACCTCAACCCCACGCTGGATGCTCAGCGGACCCGTGCCCATCCCGACGCCGCGCTGTTCCACCAGCGCCTCAAGGCGACGTGTGACGGCTTCGACGCCGGCTGGTACCCGAAATACGAGAAATGGGCCGACGCGTATTTCTGGCTGCCGCACCGGGCGGAGCCGCGCGGTGTCGGCGGCATTTTCTACGACCACCACGACAGCGGCGACTGGGCGCGCGACTTCGCCTTCACGAAAGCGGTCGGCGAGACGTTCAGGGCCGTCTATCCCGAGATCGTCGCGCGGCACATTGCCGAGCCGTGGGACGAGGCCGCCCGTGACGAGCAGACCAAGTGGCGCGGGCGATATGTGGAGTTCAACCTGCTCTATGATCGCGGCACGACGTTCGGGCTGAAAACCGGCGGAAATGTCGACGCGATCCTCTCCTCCATGCCGCCGGTCGCCACCTGGCGCTGATCCGGGAAATGTGACGGACATCACAATTCGTCCGCGACATGACAAACGTTACGGGCGCGACTCGCCGGTTTGGACTAGGGTGTCCTCGCTTCGCCATTCGGCGGGCTTGGGGATGACGATGCGATCCTGGCTGATCCTTCCGGTTCTGGCGCTCTCGGTGGCGGGCGTCTTTGCGCTCGGCGTCAATGCGCCGGCGGACGGCGCGCCGGCGTCGGCCGACACCAGGCTGGCTGCGTTGCAGGAGCCTGTCACGCTGACCGATGCCTGCGTGTGGACGCCGGAAGCGGCGGCTGCCGGGACGCCCGATCCTTGCGCGGTTGAAACGGCCGCGGCCAAGGCGATCGAAGCGACCAAGCCCTCGGGCAAGGCGCTCGTCTGGCCCGACGATTTCGTCGAACTGACCGCCCAGGCCGTGGCCGATGTCTATGAGGCTGCGGCCACCTTGATCAGCGACCTCTACGCCTTCGCCTTCGAAAGCGAAGAAGCGGCCAGAAAGGCCGATTCGTAGGCGTTAATCTCCGCTTAACGAAATGCTTGGAGGCCGAACCGGCCTCGCGCTAGGCTTTGCCCGGAACGAAGAGGCGGGGCGGACGGTCATGGCCGATGACGAAATGTTCGTGCGGGCGGCGCTGAAGGACGATGCCGACGCCGTGGCGCGGATTTTCGTCGAATCCTGGCGCGAATCCTATGCCGGCCTGCTGCCCGCCAACTACCTCGTCCGCCTGTCGGAAGTGCGCCAGCGCCTGTTGTGGACACGCGAGATTTCACATCGCGGACCCCATGACGGCGTCCTGGTGGCCGAGCATGATTATTACGGCGTCATCGGCTTCTGCAGCTTCGGTCCCGCCCGCGACCGGGCCGTCGGTTATGACGGCGAGATCTACACGCTCTATGTCGACCCCAACCATGTCGGCCAGGGCGTCGGCCACCGCCTGATGCGGTCTGCCTTCGCCCGTCTTCACGCCGAAGGCTTCCGCTCGGCCGTGATCTGGGCGCTGAAGGGCAACCCCGCCCGCTATTTCTACCAGGGCGAAGGCGGCCGCCTGGTCGCCGAGCGTCCCGGCGCGATCGCCGGCAAGGCGGTGCGTGAAGTCGCCTTCGGCTGGACCGACATCACCCCGGCCACCAACACGCGCGTCCGATGACACAGGGCGCCGCAGCGGGACCGAAAAACGTCGTCCTGCTGCTCTTCGACAGCCTCAACCGCCACATGCTGCCGGCCTATGGCGGCAGCGAAGCGATCACGCCCAGTTTCGACCGCTTCGCGAAGCGCGCGCGGGTCTTCGACAATCACTATGTCGGCGCGCTGCCCTGCATGCCGGCGCGGCACGACATTCTGTGCGGCGCGTGGGACTTCCTGTGGAAGCCGTGGGGATCGGTGGAGTTGTGGGAGGACGGCGTCGCGGCGCCGCTGGCAGCTGAGAAGGTGGTGACGCAGCTCATCACCGACCACCCGCATCTCTTCGAGACGGGCGGCGAGAACTATCACGTCGATTTCACCGCCTGGGACTATCAGCGCGGGCATGAGGGCGACCCGTGGAAGACGGCGCACGATCCCTCATGGGCGGGCGCGCCGCTGATGGGCCGCAAGCACATGCCCTATGACAATTCGCGCGGCTGGTTCCGCGGCGAGGCGGATTTCCCCGGCCCCCGCACCATGGCCTCCGCCGCGAAATGGATCGGCGAGAACGCCGGCAAGCACGACCGCTTCTTCCTGTTCGTCGACGAATTCGACCCGCACGAGCCGTTCGACACGCCCGACGCCTACGTGAAGCTCTACGATCCCGACTGGGACGGACCGCCGCTGATCTGGCCGCCTTACGGCCGCGACTGCGTGAAGCGCGGCGTCATCACCGAGCGCGAAGGCCGCCAGATCCGCGCCCGCTATCTCGCCAAGCTGACGATGATCGACGCCTGGTTCGGCAAGGTGCTGGACGCGCTGGACGCCGCCAATGCGTGGGAGGACACGCTGGTCCTCGTCACCACCGATCACGGGCACTATCTGGGCGAGAAGGATATCTGGGGCAAACCCGGCGTGCCGCTGTACCAGACCATCGCGCGCATCCCGCTGATGGCGGCGGGGGCGGGCGTAACGCCGGGCCGGAGCGAGGCGCTGACGACCAGCGTCGATCTCTTCGCGACCCTCACCGATGTCTTCGGCGCCGCCGGCCATGTCCGTCAGCGCACCCATGGGTCGAGCCTGATGCCCTTGATCAACGGCGCATCGGCCTCCATCCGCGACCATGTCCTCGCCGGCGTCTGGGGCCGCGAGGTGCATCTGATCGACGCGAACTGGAAATACGCCCGCGCGCCGGTGGACAAGAACGCGCCGCTGCCGATGATGTCGAACCGCTGGTCCACGATGCCGACCCACCATCTGACCCGCGACCAGGAAATCCCGCTGCCCGATGGCCGCGCGCGCCTTGGCCGCATGCCGGGGTCCGACGTGCCGGTCATCCACCAGACATTCCAGGCCGGCGACAAAGTTCCGTTCTGGGCCTGGGCGACCTTCAGCGGCGACCATCTCTACGACCTGAACGGCGACCCCGGCGAGACCGTCAACCTGCATGACAGCCCTGCGGCGCGGCAGATGGCGGACCGCCTGCACGCCGCGCTGAAGGCGGTGGAGGCCCCGGCCGAGCAGTTCCAGAGGCTCGGCTTCGCCTGATCCCCGATGGCGAATGCCGGATTAAGCAAGCGTCAAGGCGGCCCGGCTAGCCTGTGCGCTTGTCACAGCACACGCGCGCAGCCGGTTGAATGTCGAATCTTCAGGAACTGGGCCTAGACCCCCAGGCCGTTCTGAACATGTCGCCAGCGGTCACCTACGTGACCGAACTGGCCGGACCCCGGCTCGTCTTCGTGTCCGATTCCGTCAAGGGCGTGCTCGGCTATGACGCCGCAACCTTGGTCTCGCAGCCCGGCTTCCTGACATCGCTGGTCCATCCCGACGATGCCGGTTCGATCAGCGAAAGCCTGAAAGGCGCGATCGAGTACGGCGCCGCGATCCGTGACCGCCGCATCCGCGTCGGCTCGGGCGAGTATCGCTGGTTCCGCGACACCTTCCGCCTTCAGCGCGACGTCGCCGGCGCTCCGCGTTACGGCATCGGGACGATCGTCGACGTCACCGAGGAGAAGGCGACCCACCGCAGTCTCGAAGCGCGCTCCGCCGAGTTCCGCGTGCTCGCCGAGCATTCCTACGACCTGATCTCGCGTGTCTCGCTGGAGGGCCGCTTCATCTACCAGTCGCCCTCCGCGCGGCGGGTGATGGGGTTCGAGGGCGATGCGCGCCACGGCGAGAGCGCGCTGACCCAGATCCATGTCGACGACCACGAGGGCCTCCAGGCGGCCTGGCGCAACTGCCTGAAGACGCGCACGGCCGATGTCGTCCGCTACCGCGCCTTCCACGCCGAGGGCCGCTGGGTCACGCTGGAGGCGACGATCAATCCGGTGACCGATCCCGCGACCGGCCTGGTGAAGGAATTCGTCATCGTCTCGCGCGACATCACCGAGCGCGCCGAGGCGGAAGCGCGCCTCGCCGCCGCCCAGACGCAGATGCGCGAGCAGGCCGAAATCTATGACGTCTTCGCGCGTCACGGCTCGGACTTCTTCCTGCGCCTCGCCCCGGACGGGCGCATGACCCATGTCTCGCCCAGCCACGAGCGCGTGCTGGGACGCAGATCGCTGCTGCGCGAGGGCCGGCTGGCCGAGTCGGTCCATCCCGACGATCTGGAGGCGACCCGCGCCGTCTGGGCCAGAGCGATCGGCGACGGTTTGCCGGCGGCCTTCCGAGCCCGCGCGCGGCATTCGGCAGGTCACTGGGTCTGGATCGAGTGCCGTCTGACGCCGGTGCGCGAAGGCGGCGGCGGCGCGGCGAGCGAAGTGCTGGCGCTGGTGCGCGACATCACCGCCGAGATCACCGCCGGACGCGCGCTGGCCGAGGCGCAGAGCCGCATCGCCGAGCAGAGCGAAATCTACGATCTCTTCGCCGTTCGCGGCCCTTATCTCTTCATCCGCTATCTTCCCGACGGCCGCGTGCTGCATGTCTCGCCGAACCACGAGCGCCTGCTGGGCAAGGACACGCTGGTGCGGGACGGACGCACCGTCAACGCGGTGCATCCGGACGATCTGGCGGCGACGGAGCGCGTCGTCCGCGACATCTACAAGACGCAGCAGGCCCAGACCTATCGCCACCGCTATCTCCACGAGGACGGTTCGTGGGTGTGGATGGAGGTGACGCTGACGCCGATCATCGGTCGTGACGGGAAGGTGGCCGAGTTCATCGCCGTCGCGCGCGACATCGCCGACCAGATGCGCCGCGAGGGCGAACTGGAATCGGCGCTGAAGGCGCTGAACGAAAGCCGCGCCAGCCTGCAGACCATCATGGACAACTCCGTCGATGTGATCGCGGTGTTCGGGCCGGACCGGCGTCTGGAGTATCTCTCCGCCTCGTGCGAGCAGCAGAGCGGCTATACGGTCGAGGACTTCCGCGAGGGGCGGGCGCATCTGACGCATCCTGAGGACGAGGCGCTGGTGAGCGCTGCGGTCGCGCGCGAAAGCGACGGTGGCGAAGGCGAAACCTTCCGCTATCGCGGCATCCGCAAGGACGGCGCGGTCATCTGGCTCGAACGGCGCGGCCGCAAGGTTTATGATGCAGCCGGGACGCTGCGCCATATCGTGACGGTGACGCGCGACATCTCCGACCAGGTGCGCCACGAACAGGAAATCGAGGCCGCGAACCGCGCGCTGGAGACCGCGAAGATCGCGGCGGAATCGGCGAGCATCGCCAAGTCGCAGTTCCTCGCGACGATGAGCCACGAACTCCGCACGCCGATGACCGGCATCATGGGCATGCTGGATCTCATGAAGGGCGGCGCGCTGTCGCCGGAGCAGGCGCGTCAGGCGGAGATCGCCTCGGAATCGGCCGAGAGCCTGCTCGTCATCCTCAACGACATTCTCGACTTCTCGAAGATCGAGGCGGGGCAGCTGAAGATCGACCGCGAGGCGTTCGATCTCGCCGCCGAGATCGGCAAAGTGCAGTCGCTGCTGACGCCGCTCGCCTCGGCGAAGGGCGACACGATCCGGACGACGATCTCCGGCGATGCGCCCAAGCGCATATGTGGCGATCCTGCGCGTCTGCGCCAGGTTCTGTTCAATCTCGTCGGCAATGCGGTGAAGTTCACCGCCGAGGGGCTGGTCGGCATCACGGTGACGGCGCTGGGCGGTAAGCGCCTGCGGATCGACGTGACGGATAGCGGCGCCGGCATTCCGGCCGACGTGCAGCCGCGCCTCTTCCGTCCCTTCGTGCAGGGCGACGGCACGTCCAGCCGCAAGGTCGGCGGCACCGGGCTGGGCCTCGCCATCTCGCGCTCGCTCATCGAGGCGATGGGCGGCGCGATCGGCTTCACCAGCACCGAAGGCCGCGGCTCGTGCTTCTGGTTCGAATTGCCGCTGGAAGCGGCGCCGGAAGCTGAAATCCCGCAGGCGGCTGCGCCGGCCGCTTCGCGTCCGCGCCGGCGCTTCGACATTCTGGTCGCAGAAGACCATCCGGTGAACCAGCAGCTCATCGCCGCGCTGCTGAAGCGCGAAGGCCACAAGGTGACCGTGGTGCCGAACGGCGAGCGGGCCGTGGAGGCCGCGCAGGCCGGGGCGTTCGATCTCATCCTCATGGATATCCAGATGCCTGTGCTGGACGGCATCGGCGCGACGCGGGCGATCCGGGCGCTGTCATCGCCCGTCGCCGCGATCCCCATCGTTGCGATCACGGCGAATGCGCTGCGCGGCGATATGGAGACCTATCTCGCCGCCGGGATGACGGGCTACGTCTCCAAACCGCTTCGCATCGAGGCGCTGCGCGAGGCGATGGAGAGCGCGGTGCCGCTGGGCCAGGGTGCGCGGCTGGCCGGCTAGGCCTTCAGATCGGACGGGCGGATGATCGCGAGGGCGCGCCAGCGTCCGCGCGCGGCGTCGCGCCAGGTCGCGGCGTCGCTTTCAAAGGCGGCGAAGCAGGCGGTCGGGAATTTCTCCGCCGCCCGCGCGCCGAGATCGCTGTCGCCGGCCAGCGCGATCGCCAGGTCTTCCATGCCCGGATTGTGTCCGATGAAGAGGGCTGAGGCGGCGTCGCCGGTGATCGCGCCGGCGCGCTGGAGGATCGTGCGGGCGGCGGCGAGGTAGAGCGACGGCTCCAGGCGAGCGGGCGGCGCCGGGGCGAGGAAAGGCGTGAGGATGTCCAGCGTCTGCACCGTCCGGCGCGCGGTGGAAGAGAGAATGAGGTCGGGGCGATAGGAGCGGCGGGCGATTTCGCGGCCCATCAGCGCGGCGTCGGCGCGGCCGCGATCGGTGAGGACGCGCTCATGGTCGCCGGCGCGGTTGTCCGGCTCGGTCTTGGCGTGGCGCAGGAGATAGAGCTGCTTCATGCCGCCTTCCTAGCCGACAAATGCGGCGACTGCATCGCAGGCATCCGACAAAGTGAGGCGCTCGATCGTAGTGCCTGGCGGCAGGCCGGCGAGCGAGCGGGTGGGGGTCGCCGCGCCGAGCACGACGAAGGCGCCCTTGTCGTCGGCGCGGCGGATGAGGCGTCCGAAGGCCTGCGCGAAGCGGAGACGCACGATCACGTCGTTGTATTTCGCGATGCCGAGTTCCCTGGAGCGCGCCTTGTGCAGGATGTCGGGGCGGGGCCAGGGCACGCGGTCGAATACCGCGAGGCGCAGCGAGCGGCCCGGCACATCGACGCCGTCGCGCATCGCATCGGTGCCGAAAAGGCAGGCGTTCTCCTCCTCGCGGAAAAGATCGACCAGCGTGCCGGGGTCCAGCGCATCGACATGCTGGGCATAGAGCGGCAAGCCCTGCGCCTCCAGGGCGGGCGCGATGCGGCGATGGACGTCGCGCAATCGCCGGATCGAGGTGAAGAGGCCGAGCGCGCCGCCGCCCGCCGCCTCGAAGAGATGGCGATAGGCGCTTGCGACGGCGGCGGCGTCGTCCAGCGCCACGTCGGTGACGACGATGACTTTGGACTGCGCGGCATAGTCGAAGGGCGAACCGAAGGCGGCGCGGCGCGCAGGTTCGGGCAGATGCTGCGCGCCGGTGCGAAGCTCGGCATTGCGCCAGTCGGCCTCGTCGCCTTCGGTTTCGGCGCCGCGATCGCGCAGCGTCGCCGAGGTGATGAGCGCGCCATGCGCGCCGGCAAGGACTTCGGCGGCGAAGGGAAGGGAGGGGTCGACATGATGGCGGTAGAAGCCGGCATCGGCCTCGCGTCCTGTCTCGCGCGAGATGCCGAACCAGTCGACCGATCCGGCCGGCGTCTCGCCGGTGCCGATGCGCGTCAGCATCACCGCCCAGACATCGACCATGAACGCAGCCCGCCGCTTCAGGCCCCGCAGCGCGGCCCGCAGGCGCGACATGGTCTGGATATCCAGCTCGTTGTCTTCGGCTTCCAGCAGATCGGTGAGACCTTCGGCCAGCGCGCGCATCGGCCTGGCGAGCGTCTGCAGGGCCGCCGACAAGGCCTTCGCGGTATCGACCACTTCGGGCAGCGGCGGATCAACCTCGCATTCAAGGTCATAGTCGGATGCGCCATCGCGGGTCCGCGCGATGACCTGGCTGCGGAGCGCGGCGACGAAACGCTCCAGCGCCCCGAACGGCACCTGGTCGCGCAGCCGTTGCAGCCAGCCTTCGCCCGGCAGGGCTGACGCGGCGCGCTCGACCTCGTCGAGCAAAAGCTCCAGCTCGGGATGGCCGCTGACCGCCTCGCCGATCCGTTCACGTAGGCCCCGCACGCGCCCGGCGCGGCCCCGTCCGCCGTCGCGGCCGCGCAGCCAGCGGCGCAGCTCCGCTCCTTCGCCGACGGTCAGATGCGCGGCGAAGACGCCGTCCGCCGCATCGAACAGGTGGTGCCCCTCGTCGAAGATGTAGCGCAGCGGCGTCGCGCGTTCCGGCGCGCTGTCGGGCGCGCCGCTTTCGTCGATCGCGCGCGGGTTCATCGCGGCGCGCGACATCACCAGCGCATGATTGGCGACGACGATTTCGGCCGAGCCGGCCGCGCGATTGGTGCGCTCGATGAAACAGGTCCGGTAGTGGCGGCAGGCGCCATAGATGCATTCGCCGCGCCGGTCGGTCAGCGTGCCGGTGCCGCCATATTCCGCCGCCAGCCAGGACGGGAAATCGCCGCCGGTGATGTCGCCGTCGCGCGTGACCGGAATCCAGCGCGCGACGAGGGCGAGCAGCGCCACCTCACGCACGGGAGCGAGCGCCGTGCCGGCGGCGGCTTCCTCGAAATTCAGCAGACAGAGATAGTTTTCGCGGCCTTTGAGGATCGTGACCTTCTCGCGCTTCTCGGCTGGGTCGGGGAAGACGCGGGTCAGCTCCTGATCGAGCTGGCGCTGGAGATTCTTGGTGTAGGTCGAAACCCAGACCGCGCCGTCATTGCGCCGCGCCCACAATGTTGCGGGGCTGAGATAGCCGAGCGTCTTGCCGACGCCGGTGCCGGCCTCGGCAAGCACGGTGTGGCCCGCGCCTTTCCGGGCGCGCGGCGCGAAGGCTTCGCTCGCGGCGGCGGTGTAGTCGAACTGCGCGGCGCGGCGCTCGCGCTCCGGCCCCAGAATTTCGGCGAGCCACAGCCGCGCCTCGCTTTCGCCGACGGGGGCCGATCCCGGCTCGCCGCGCGGTGGCCGTTCCTCCCATTCGGACAGGCGCTTCCAGGTCTCGAACGTGGCGATGCGCGCGGCCTGCGGCCCCAGCACCTGTTCCACGACAGCGCCCCACGGCCAGCCGCCGCGCCCGGCGGTGGCGGCGAGGGCGCGCGCTTCGATCGCCTGGCGTTCGGGCAGCGCGGCGAGATCGGTGAGAAGACGCTCCGCCGCCGCTACCAGCGTCGTGGCCGATTCTTCCCCCGTCAGGGGCGGTGGCAGCCCAAGTGCCCGCGCCAGACCGGCGGGGCTCGGGATGATCGGACGCGCCGGATGCACGAAGGCGAAGAATTCCGCGACATCCAGATGCGGCGGCAGGCCGGTCGCACGCCGGCCAGGTTCGGTGAGGCCGAGGCGGCGGGCGGTGAATCCGGTGTGACAGACGAGATGCGGCTGGCTGCGGAAGAAGGCGGCCGCATCGCTGCGCGCCATCCGCACCGCCCCGCCGCCCGGCTCCATCCGCACCGCGCCGCCCGCCGCCGCCACGAGGGCAGGCAGCGCCAGAGGCGCAGGCATCGCGCGGCTGGCGGCGATCGGTTCGGACATGGCGCGAGTTTAGGAAATCGCCCCGGCGTCTGTCGCGGATTTTTGCGGCGAGGCCGGTTCGACGCCGTCAGGCGGCGGCGAGATCGGGATAGATGTGAACGAGCTGTTCGTGGGTCGCGGTGCTGAGCGCGACCAGACGTTCGGCCTGCGCGGTGATCGCGCCCGAGACGCTGCCGTCGCGCGCCGCCTGCGACAGATCCTGGGCCGCAGCGGTCAGGGCGGCGAGGCCGAGGCCGCCCGCAGCGCTGGCGAGGTCGCGCGCCGCCTGCTCCAGCGCCAGCGCGTCTTCGCCCGGCAGGGCCGCCTCGATGCGGGCGGTCATCGCTTCGGCGGCGCCCATATAGCTGCGGAGAATGTCGATCAGTACGCCGCGCCCGACCGAGGTTTCCAGATCGGCGAGGCTCGCCGTGTCCAGCGCGTCGGGGGCCGGCCGGGCGCCGTCGATGGCGGCCGTGAGCGCCGCCACGATGCCACGCGCGCTCAAAGGTTTGCGCAGGATGGCGTCGGCGACGTCGCGTGCTTCGTTTTCGGCCGGATCGCCGGCCGCGCAGGCGATCATCAGATAGGGAACCTGCTGGCGGCGGCCCAGCGTCCGCAGCATGCGCGCCGCCTGGACGCCGCCCGCGACCGGCATATGCGCGTCGAGCAGCACGACGTCGAAACTGCGCCGCCCGGCAGCCTCCACTGCCTCAAGCCCGTCGCAGGCCATTTCGGCCTCGATGCCGCAGGCCTCGAAGACGCGGGCGAGGGCAGCGCGGTTCAACGGATTGTCTTCCGCCGCGAGGACCGAAAGGCCCCTGAGACGGCGCGCCAGGGCAGGCTCTATGCGCTCGTCTTCGGCGACAGGCATGTCGGTGGGCACGGCATCCGACGGCATGCCGACGGGCACGGTGAACCAGAAGGTCGTGCCGATGGCGGGGCGGCTGTCGAGGCCGATCGCGCCGCCCATGGCGCGCACCAGCCGCGCGGCCAGGGTGAGGCCGAGGCCGCCATGGCTGCGGGTCAGGAGGTCTTCGCCCTGCTCGAAGGCCGCGAAAATGCGGGCCTGATCCGCCGGATCGACGCCGACGCCGCTGTCGGCGACGGCGATCTTCAGCGCCTCGCCATCCGCCGTCAGTCCGACAGAGACGGTGATGCCGCCGCGTTCGGTGAATTTCAGCGCATTGGCGATGAGCTTCATCAGCACCTGGCGGATGCGCGCCGTGTCGCCGGTCAGGCGCGCGGGAACCGCCGGATCGACGGCGATCTCGAAATCGAGACCCTGGCGGCGCGCTTCGCCGAGCGTCAGGCTGCGCACGCTGTCGGCCAGCATGCGGACATCCAGTTCGGTGTCGTCGGGCTTCGCCGCCTCGTCCAGCCGGGAAATCTCCAGCATGTCGCCGATCAGCGCGAAAAGCCCCTCGCCGGCCTGCCTTATGGCGGCGACGGCCTGTTGCGCATGGTCCGGCAGGCTGTCCCGCATCAGCAGATCGGCCTGGCCGAGGATTGTATTGAGCGGGGTTTTCAGCTCGTGGCTGACCAGCGAGAGAAAGGCCGACTTGGCCTCGTCCGACCCGGCGCGGGCGCCCGCCCGGCCGCTGGGGCGCGCGCGCTGGGAGACGCGCCGGAGGGCGCGCGGATCGCGTTGACGGACCATGGGGCCAAAGCCTAATTTCCGCGCCCTTTCGATCCTCTTAAAGGCTGAAATTCCTGATGTCGTCCGCCCGCGAAATCGCCGCGCGCGCCAAGGCCTGGCCGTTCGAGGAAGCACGACGTCTGGTCGAGCGTCTGAAACGCCCCGGCGGCGACAGGAAGGGCCATGTCCTGTTCGAAACCGGCTACGGCCCCTCAGGCCTGCCGCATATCGGCACGTTCGGCGAGGTGGCGCGCACCTCGATGGTCCGCCGCGCCTTCCAGGAATTGTCGGATTTTCCGACGAAATTGCTCGTCTTCTCCGACGACATGGACGGGATGCGGAAGATTCCCGACAACGTGCCCGACAAGGCGGCGCTGGAGCCCTTTCTGCACCTGCCGCTCACCTCGGTTCCAAATCCGTTCGGCGGGAACTTCGAAAGCTTCGGCCACCACAACAACGCGATGTTGCGCCGTTTCCTCGATGTCTTCGGCTTCGACTACGAATTCGCCAGCGCCACCGACTATTACAAGCAGGGCAAGTTCGACGCCGTGCTGCTGCGGGCGGCGGAACGCTATGACGACATCATGAAGGTGATGCTGCCGACGCTGGGCGCCGAGCGCCAGGCGACCTACAGCCCCTTCCTGCCGATCTCGCCCAAGTCGGGCCGCGTGCTGTACGTGCCGATGAAGCATGTCGATGCGAAGGCCGGCACCGTCACCTTCGACGACGAAGACGGCGCGGAGACGACGCTGCCGGTGACGGGCGGCGCAGTGAAGCTGCAATGGAAACCGGATTTCGGCATGCGCTGGGCGGCGCTGGACGTCGATTTCGAGATGTTCGGCAAGGACCACCAGACCAACGCCGTCATCTATGACCGGATCTGCGAAATCCTCGGCGGCGTCGCGCCGCAGCATTATGTCTATGAGCTGTTCCTCGACGAGGTCGGTCAGAAGATCTCCAAGTCGAAGGGCAACGGCATCACCATCGACGAATGGCTGGCCTATGCCGCGCCGGAGAGCCTGGCGCTCTATATGTTCCAGAAACCGCGCACGGCGAAGCGGCTCTATTTCGACACGATCCCCAAGGCGGTCGACGAGTACGCCGCCTTCCTGACCGCCTATCAGACGCAGAGCGCGGAAGAGAAGCTTGAGAACCCGGCCTGGCACATCCATGCCGGCCTGCCGCCGCAGGAGGCCTGGCCGCTTTCCTTCGCGCTGCTGCTGAACCTGTCGGCGGCGTCGAATGCGGAAGACCCCGAAACGCTGTGGGGCTTCATCAAGGCCTATCGTCCGGGCCTGACGCCGGAAGATCATCCCTCGCTCGACCGGCTGGTCGGGTATGCGATCCGCTACTACGCCGATTTCGTGCGCCCGGCGAAGACCTTCCGTGCGCCGACCGACGAGGAGCGCAAGGGGCTGGAGCTGCTGGCCAACGCGCTGGACGGCGCGGGCGTCGCCGATGCCGATACGCTGCAGAATCTCAGCTTCGAGATCGGCAAGGCCAACGGCTTCGCCGACAAGCTGCGCGACTGGTTCAAGGCCTTCTACGAAGTGGTGCTGGGTCAGACGCAAGGCCCGCGCTTCGGCTCGTTCGCGGCCCTGTTCGGGCCGTCGCGCACCGCGGCGTTGATCCGCGAGGCGCTTGCCGGCGCGTTTCTGAAGGGGTGAAGCCTTACTGCTTCACCCAGACGATGCGGGCCATCCAGTCGATCTCGCTGGCATCGAAGCTGCGCGGCGGATAGGCGGGGTTGAGCGAGGCGAGCTCGATCTTTTTGCCCGCCTTTTTCGCCAGCACCTTGGCCATCACCTCGCCGCCCTTGGTTTTCACGACCACGCGGTCGCCCTTGCGGACCTGCGAAGCGGGCGAGAGCACCAGAATGTCGCCCGCGCGATAGAGCGGCAGCATCGAATCGCCCGAGACTTCCAGCGCGAAATCGCCTTCGTCGTCGGCGAGTGGCAGCTTCACATGGCTCCAGCCCGATCCGGCCGGAAAGCCGGCATCGTCGAAGAAGCCGCGCCCGCCGGCCTGCGCGAGGCCGATGACCGGCACGCTGCGCGCCGCCGCCTGCTTGCCCTTGGGGATGATGAGCGCAACGAACTCGTCCAGCGTCGCGCCGGTGGCGGTGAGGACTTTCGACACGCTCTCGGTCGAGGGCCAGCGCTTCTTGCCGTCGTCCGCCGTCCGCTTGGACGGATTGAAGGTGGTGGCGTCGAGACCGCTCTTGCGGGCGAGGCCGGAAGGCGACATGCCATACCGTGCGGCGAGGGCATCGATGGCGGCCCAGATCTGCTTGTGTGTGAGCATGTGTGGCATGGGGTTCGAGTTGAAGGTCTTGTGGGAAAATAGGCCTACAACGCGCGCCGATCAACCCCTAAATGCGCGCTAGGGACAGAATGATGACGGGGCTGATCTACAAGATCGTGAGCGGAGCCGCCTGGGCGGCGGCGGAGGCGGCCGGACGCTTCGATGGCGCCACGGTCGATCTGAAGGACGGCTATATCCATTTTTCCACCGCCGCGCAGGTGCGCGAGACGGCGGCCAGGCATTTCGCCGGCGTCGAAGGTCTGGTGCTGGCGGCGTTCGACCCGGCGGCTCTCGGCGACAGGCTGATCTGGGAACCCTCGCGCGGCGGGGCGCTGTTCCCGCATCTCTATGCCGCGCTGGACACGGCGCTCGCGCTCTGGGTGAAGCCGCTGCCGGTCGGCGCAGATGGCGCGCATGTCTTTCCGGAGGGTCTGACGTGATCCTGCCCTATGCGCTGTTGCGGCCCGCGCTCTTCGCGCTGGAGCCGGAGCGCGTACACTGGCTGACCATCCGCGCGCTGAAATCGGGGCTGGCCGGGGGGCCGGGCGAGATCGCCTCGTCGCGCCTCAAGCAGCGCCTGTTCGGGATCGATTTCCCCAATCCGCTCGGTCTCGCCGCCGGCTTCGACAAGAATGCCGAGGCGCCGGACGGCGAGCTGAAGCTCGGCTTCGGCTTCGTCGAATGCGGTACCGTCACGCCGAAGCCGCAGGAGGGCAATCCGCGCCCGCGCATCTTCCGCCTGAAGGAGGATCGCGCCGTCATCAACCGGCTCGGCTTCAACAATGAAGGCCACGCCGCCGCCGGGGCGCGTCTGAAACAGCGCAGCGGAGGCCGCGGCATTGTCGGGATCAATCTCGGCGCCAACAAGGATGCCGCTGACCGGGCGGCGGACTATGTCGCAGGCTATCGCGCGCTGGCGGAACACGCTGCCTATGTGACGATCAATATCTCCTCGCCCAACACGCCGGGCCTGCGGGGCCTGCAGAACCCGGAGGAGCTGAAAGATCTGCTCGGCCGTGTCGCCGAGGTGCGGCGCGAGAGCGGCGTTCATCGCCCCGTCTGGCTGAAGATCGCGCCCGATATCGATGCCGAGGCCATTGGCGCGATCGTCGAGGCCTGCATCGCGCACGGCATCGACGCGCTCGCGGTGTCGAACACGACGCTGGCGCGGCCCGAGAGCCTGCGGGGCGGGGCGAAGGCCGAGACGGGCGGGCTGTCGGGCGCGCCGCTGATGCTGCCGTCGACCCGCGCGCTGGCGCAGGCCTTTCTGGCTGCGAAGGGGCGGTTACCGCTTATCGGCATTGGTGGGGTCGCGCGCGCCGAGGATGCCTTCGCCAAGATCGCGGCGGGCGCCAGCCTGGTTCAGCTTTACACCGCGATGATCTATGGCGGCCCCGGCCTGCCGGCGAGGATCCTGCGCGGGCTGGATGCGCTGCTGGAGCGCGACGGCCTGACGGTGCCGGCGCTGACCGGGCGCGACGTCGCGGCCTGGGCTTAGGCAATAAAGCCTAGTTAGCTGTGTCCACCCATTTCTTCATGCGATCCGAATAGTCTTTTGCATCCCAGTATCCAACCGAAGTTCTGCAAAGGACCGACGCTTCAATCAGGCCATCGTCACCGATAAACAATTTGAAGCCTTGGTTGCCAAGAACTGAAGCGCTCCACGCTTGCCAGCCCGTGTATCCGCCATACGAATTCTTGGCGTTGATGAATCCGCAGATGCCAACGTACGTGTTTCCGTTTTTTCCGATCGTCGTACGAATATAGACATCGCGAAATTTGGAAGACTCAGAGTCTTTCAACGTCTTTATCATCTCAGCTGCCGACCACTGGAGCAGTTGTTCGCCTTCGGCCCGATGTTCCTTGGAAAGGTTGGCTGCGTGCGCGATCGACAGAAAGGCGATGCCAACGGATGCAATCAGGAAAGAACGAACTGGCATTCTATTTAGCAAAGCTGCCCCCTTGTTAATCTTCTCGCAAAATAACGTGGCAACATTTGCTCGGCAATATTGGGAAATCTTCCGTGAAAATCAGCCTTCGGGCACCAGCAGATGGCCGCGCAGCGTGGCGATGGGGCGGTCGTGCTCATCCTGCCAGGCATGGGCATGGATGTTAATGACGCGGCGGCCCTGCTTGGTGATGACCGCGCGGGCGAACGTGTCGATAGGCCGTCCTGAGCGCAGATAGTCGATATTGATGTCGACCGGCCGCGGCATCTCGGCGCCGCCGGCCTCGAAGATCGCCTGCAGCATCGCCGTCGTTTCCAGAAAACCGCCAACCACGCCGCCATGCAGCGCGGGCAATACCGGATTGCCGATCAGGTGCCGCGCGAAAGGCAGCACGGTCGTGATCTCGGTGCCCTTGCGGTCCACCCGGATGCCCAGATAGCGCGCATAGGGAATGGCCGCGACGAGGGCCGCGAGGTCGGGCTTGGCCCCTGCCGCATTGGCGGCTTTCAGGATTTCGCTCGGCGTCACGGCTTCGGCTCGCGCTTCGCGGCGGTGTTCAGCATGAAGGCGGCCGTACAGGCGGCGATCGGATCGCTGCGGTCGGTATGGAAGGCGATGCCGCGCACGAAGGCGATGGAGCGCGTCACGCGGTAGCATTCGCAGAACGCATGGATCGGCTGATCGGGCGTCGCCGGCTTCATGTAGTCGATGCGCAAATCCAGCGTCGCGATGGCGCCGAACCGCTTGATCTTGCTGGTGACGGCTATGCCGCAGGCATTGTCGAGCAGCGAGGTGACGACGCCGCCATGGATAACGCGCGTCTCGGGGTCGCCGATCAGATGTTCGGCATAGGGAATCATGGTCAGCGCCGTGCCGTCCCCGATCTCCACGACCGTCATCGCCAGCCCCTCGGCATGCGGGACGCCGCTGATCGCGAAGCCCATGCGATGCTCGGGCATGGTCGGAGGGATGTCGCTCATGCCCGACGCATAGCCGAGGCCGCGCCCGCCCGCCAGCGCCGTTAGCGGGGTGACAGCCGCTTGCCGCTCCGCTTAAATCGCTCCCAAGAACGACAGTGGGGAGCATCGCATGATCGACTTCTATTCGTGGACCACGCCCAACGGCCGCAAGGTCTCGATCATGCTGGAGGAGTGCGGCCTCGCCTACACGGTTCACCCGGTGAACATCACCATGAACCAGCAGTTCGAGCCGTCATTTCTGAAGATCAGCCCCAACAACAAGATCCCCGCCATCGTCGACCGTGAGACCGGCACGACGGTGTTCGAGAGCGGCGCGATCCTCATCTATCTCGCCGAAAAGACCGGCCGCTTCCTCGCCAAGTCGGGCGATGCGCGGTGGAAGGCGATCGAGTGGCTGATGTGGCAGATGGCGGGTCTCGGACCGATGACCGGCCAGCTGAACCATTTCGCCGTCTTCGCGAAGGAGAAAATCCCCTACGCGATCGAGCGCTATTCCAACGAGTACGCCCGCCTGATCGCGGTGCTGGAGAAGCGGCTGGTCGAGGCCGAATACCTGGCGGGCGATGAATACTCGATCGCCGACATGGCGGCCTATCCCTGGGTCGCCGCGACATTGCCGACCGTCACCAAGAAATTCGCCGGCCTCATCAAGAGCCACACCCATATCGACACCTGGCTGAAGCATGTGTCGGAACGCCCGGCTGTTCAGCGCGGCATGAATGTGCCGCCGGCGCATTAGGGCCGCCGCCGCGCTGGCCGGTGCGCTGGCGCTGGCCGCCTGCTCGCGCGGCTACGACAACCCCATCGTGCTGGGAACGCTCGCCGCCGCCGAGGCGGTGAGCGGCGAGGACCGCATCAGCCGTGCGGAGGAGAACCGCCTCAACGCCGAAAACCAGACGAATGTCGCGCGCTTCAGAACGCTCTGCGCCGGCATCGACACGCGCCTTTCCGATCTGCCCGTCCTCAAGGCCAACGCGCCGGAAGTCGCTCGCCTGACACGGGCCATCGGCGAGCAGATACTAGCCGCCGACGGCAAGGCCTGCGCCGGGTTTCACGCCGAAAGCATGGGGGCCTTCCCGGACGCCTACCGGCTCTATTTCGGGGCGGCGGTCGAGTCCATGTCGGAGCGGAGCTGGATCGCCGAGCATGGCGGCACGCCGAAGCAGCTCAGCGACCGGCTGCATTACGGCGTCATGAACGCCATCCTGCGCCTGCGCGCCGCAGGCCATGCGACCGACATCTACCATGTCGGGTCGGAGCGGGTGACCGGCTATACCTGCGCCGATCTGAAGCGCGAGGCCCCCTCAGCCGCCACCTGCCGCTAGGCTTGCCCCGCCCGGCAGGGGCGGGCAGTGTCCGCCCATCACGTCATTGCCGGGCCTGTCTGTCATGAGCGCACTTCCCAGATCCTGCATCGTCGGAGCCGGATGTTCCGGTTTCACCACGGCCAAGGCGCTTGCCGATCGCGGTCTGCCCTTCGACATCTTCGAGATGACGGGCGATATCGGCGGCACCTGGAATTTCAACAATCCGGGGGGCAAGTCCGCCTGCTACCAGTCGCTGCATATCGACACGTCCAAGACGCGGATGCAGTTCCAGGATTTCCCCATACCCGCGAATTTCCCTGACTATCCCCACCACGCCCAGGTGCTTAGCTATTTTAACGCCTATGTCGACACGTTCGATCTGCGCCGGAAGATCACCTTCAACACGCGCGTCGAGAAGGCCGTGCGCGGCGCCGACGGGGTGTGGAGCGTCACGCTCTCGACCGGCGAAACGCGCCGCTATGACGCGCTGTTCGTGTGCAACGGCCATCACTGGGATCCGAACACGCCCGAATTCCCCGGCACGTTCGACGGCGTCGAAATCCACTCCCACGCCTATCGCACGCCGTTCGAGCCGCACGATCTTGTCGGCAAGAACGTGCTGGTCGTCGGCATGGGCAACAGCGCGATGGATATCGCGAGCGAGCTGGCCCAGAAGCCCATCGCCAGAAAGCTGATGGTCGCGGCGCGCCGGGGCGTCTGGATCTTCCCCAAATACATCAACGGCCATCCGCCCGATAAGGGCGTTGCGCCGGCCTGGATTCCGAACTGGCTCTATCGCTTCCTGATGAAGCGGATGATCGTGAATACGGTCGGCCATATGAAGAATTACGGCCTGCCCGAACCCGAACATCACCCCGCCGACGCGCATCCATCGGTTTCGGGCGAATTCCTCACCCGCGCCGGCTGCGGCGATGTTCACATGAAGCCCAACATCGCCGAGAAGATGGGCGCGCAGGTCAAGTTCACCGATGGCAGCGTCGAGGATGTCGACGCCATCATCTACGCCACCGGCTACAACATCACCTTCCCCTTCCTCGACCAGCAGACCGCGCCGGTGGTCGACAACCATATCGGCCTCTTCAAGCGCATCTGGCGGCCCGGCGTGCCGAACCTCTTCTTCATGGGGCTGGCGCAGCCTCTGCCGACGCTGGTGAACTTCGCCGAGCGTCAGGCGAAATGGATCGCGGCTTTCCTGAAGGGCGAATATGTCCTGCCGTCACCGGACGAGATGGAGAAGGCGATCGTCGACGACGAGGAGCGTGCGATGGGCCGCTATTACAAGTCGCGGCGTCACACGATGCAGGTGAACTTCGACAAATACTGCATCGACATCGAAATGGAGCAGACGCGCGGTGCGGTCCGGGCGCGCGAAGGCGGGTGGGGCGGCGCGAAACTGCCGGTCCCGGCGCTGGCGGATGCGCCGCCGGCCGTCGCTGCGGCTTGATAAAGGACTGAAGGGGGAACGGATTTGCGGCTGAGGGGGGCGATCGTCGCGGCGCTGGCCGCCGGCCTGGCGTCATGCGCCAAGCCGCCACCGCCGGATATTCCGGTGGGGCCTCTCGGCGTGCCGTTCGATGTGGATGGCGACCAGATCAATTCGTTCGTCTGCGCCAACGAAAAGCACTTCACCATCGCCTATCTGCCCAGCGGGATCGTTTTCTCAACCGGCGTCGGCGGCGTGCTGAGCCTCAAGATCACGGGTTCCACCAGCGGCGTGCGCTATGTCGGCGGTAACTTCACCGTGGTCACCATGGCTAACCGGGCAACGGTCTATTATGACGATCAGCCTGTGATGTACGACTGCTTCGCGATCATGCAGTAGGGTTTCATGCTGTTTCTGGTTCTTGCGGCCGCCGCCGCTGCGGCGCCCGCCAATGCGGTGTGGGAAACCTATGAATGCGCGGAAGGCCCCACGATTCGCCTCGCGCTCAACGATGTGCGCCCGCCCGAAGAGGGCTGGCTTGAGACGGCGGGCGGCATCGTCGAACTGACGCGGCACGAAGGCGACGGCAAGAGCGTGCTGCGCGGCGGCGGCCATATGGTGGTCGCGCCCAACTGGCTCGACATTCTCTACGCGCCGCCGGGGCGCGAGCGCAGCGCCTATCAGTGCCGCATCGCCAATGCCGCCGCGCCGCTGGGCAAGCCTGCGCCGGAATGACGACAGGTTTCATCCCCTTTCCGCTGGCCGATCTGGAAAGCCAGACCTTCGAAGCCGGGGCGCCGGCCGCCGACCGCATTCTCGAAGGTGCGCCCCAAACCCGCACCTGGGTTTTTCAACGAGAGCGCCGACGGCAAGACCTTCGCCGGCGTCTGGGAAGCGACGCCCGGCGCCTGGCGCATCGTCTATGACGAGTGGGAGCAGTGCTGCATCCTGTCCGGCATCAGCGAGATCATGGCCGACGGCGGCGCGCCGCGACGGGTCAAAGCCGGTGACCAGTTCGTGATCGAGCCGGGCTTTACCGGAATCTGGCGGGTGATCGAGACCACCCGCAAAAGCTTCGTCGTCCGCCTCCCTTGAGGCGCGGCCCAATCGCCGCTAACCCACACTCATGTCCGCACCGTTCCAAGTGAAGCCTCTGCCCGAACAGGGCATGTTCGGCCGTCTCTTCGGCCGCATCCATCGCGAGGCGATGCTCGCCGAGGCCGAAACCCTGCTGGCCGAAGCGCCCGACTGGGCCGGCGTGCCGCGCGAGGCCATCGCCGCCATCGAGGCGAAATACGCCGCGACCTTCAAGGACGCCACCTTGAGCGAGACGATGATGCTGATCTCGCGCGCCGCCACCGATATGACGGCGCAGCAGACGGTCGAGGGCGGCGCGGCGCGCTTGCGGCAACTCGCTTCGGCGTTCGACCTGGCGGGCGAGGCCGAAACCGTCGTGCTGGCGAAGGCGCGCACGGCGCTCGCTGAGGCGGCGCGGCACCTCATCGCGGATGACGGCCTGACGGATGCGGAGCGGGCCGCCTATGCGGCGGCGGCCGACTCGACCGGCATCGGCGCAGACGAAGCGGCGGCGATCCTGTCGATGGCCGTCGAATGGCGTATGAGCCAGGAGATCGCAGCCGCCATCGCCGACGACCGCCTGACGGCGGACGAGGAAGCGCGCATCGATACGCTCGGCCACGCGCTTCATGCGCGGATGGAGATCGACGACACGACACGCGACCGCCTCGCGCGGGCCAAGCTGCGCTGGCAGGTGGATGAAGGCGAACTGCCCGAAGCCAACTCGCCCATCGCGCTGCCCGGCACCGAGCGCTGCCTCTATGCCGGCTACGGCCAGGCGCTGGAGCCGCGCTCACGCGGCAAGCAGAGCTTCACGCATTCCTATGGCGCGGGCGACATCGTGCTGACCACCAAGCGCATCATCTTCAACGGCGGCGACAAGAACATCGCGGTGCGGCTCAACACCGTCATCGACTTCACCGTCTATGACGACGGCGTCGAGGTGCGCAAGGCGACGGGCAAGCCGCTGACCTTCGCGCTCGGCCAGAAAGACGAATGGTTCGCCCGCATCTTCGAACGCGCACGGCGCGAGGCTGGCTAAAGCACGCGAAAATAGACGGTGGTCGAACAGGGCCGTCCGTCCGGCCACAGCGCATAGTTCGGAATGTCGCCGCTCCTCACCCAGCCCTGGCGTTCATAGACGCGGGCCGCATCGCTGCCGGTCACGGTATCCAGCACCAGAAGCGTGAAGCCGCGCGCGGTCGCCTCGGCCTCCGCCGCCCGCAGCAACGCCGCGCCGACGCCACCCCGCCTTGCGCGGCGATGCACCAGCATCTTGGAAATGTCGGCGCGGTGCGGCTGGTTCGGCATCGAGGCGGGCACGAGCTGCAACGTGCCGCAAATGCCGGCGTCGTCCTCGGCGATGAAGATGAAGCGCGCGCCTGACGCCGCCGACGCGGCGCATCCGGCGAAGAACGCCTCAGCCTCTTCGCGTGTCAGGCCGTCCATAAAGCCGACCGACGCGCCGCCCGCGACACAGTCCTGCAGGACTGCGGCGAGGGCAGGCACGGCGGAAGCAGCTTCCTCCGGTGCGAGTCGGCGAACCTTCACAAGGACCGGGCGATCAGCACCTTCATGATCTCGTTGGTGCCGCCATAGATCTTCTGAACGCGCGCATCTCTGTACATCTGCGCGATGGGATACTCGTTCATATAGCCATAGCCGCCGTGCAGCTGCAGGCATTCATCGACGATCTTCACCTGTTCGTCCGAAACCCACATCTTGGCCATCGAAGCGGTGAAGGCGTCGAGCTTGCCTTGCATCAGCTGATCGACCGCCCAGTTGCAGAAGACGCGCGCGATGGTCGCCTTGGCTTTGCAGTCGGCGAGCACGAACTGGGTGTTCTGGAAATCCATCACCGCCTTGCCGAACGCCTTGCGCTCGCGGGTATATTTCACCGTCTCCTCGATGGCGCGCTCCATCATCGCGACGCCCTGCAGCGCGATCTGCAGGCGCTCGGAGGGAAGCTGCTCCATCAGCGAGAAGAAGCCCCGGCCTTCCGATCCGCCGAGCAGATTGTCGGCGGGGACTTTGACGTCCTCGAAGAACAATTCCGACGTGTCCTGTCCGTGCAGGCCGATCTTGTCGAGCTTGCGGCCGCGGCGGAAGCCTTCGGCCTCGTCGGTCTCCACGATCACCAGTGACGTGCCCTTCGCGCCGCCGGCCGGGTCAGTCTTCGCAACGACGATGATGAGGTTCGCCGTGCCGCCATTGGTGATGAACGTCTTGGAGCCGTTGACGACATAGCCGTTGCCGTCGGGCTTCGCCGTCGTCTTGATCGATTGCAGGTCGGAGCCGGTGCCCGGCTCGGTCATCGCGATCGCGCCGACCAGTTCGCCGGTCGCGAGCCGCGGCAGCCAGCGCTTCTTCTGCTGCTCGGTGCCGTAATGACAGATATAGGGCGCGACGATCGCGTTATGCAGCGAGGCGCCGAAGCCGGTCACGCCCTTCTTGCCGAATACGTCGATCAGCACGGCTTCGTGCGCGAACGAGCCGCCGCCGCCGCCATACTCCTCGGGCATCGAGGCGCAGAGGAGGCCGGCTTCACCGGCCTTCAGCCATACCTCGCGCGGCACTTGGCCCTCGGCCTCCCATTTCGCACCGTGCGGCAGCAATTCCTTCTCGGTGAACTTGGTGACGGCGTCCTCGAAGATCAGCAGGTCTTCGGTCATCCAGTCGGGGCGTGCGACGGCGTGGGTCATGGCGTTTCCTTGTGCGGCGTTGCGTCGGTTCTTGAATGGTGCGCACCCTGCCTGCGCCGCCGGGCCGCTTCAAGGGCAGGGCATCGCGGACCGGCGCGGAAACGGCCTGGGATATGGACGTGCGTTCAGCTTCGCGTCGTTTCCGCGCCGCGCATATTCAGGCGGCGCGGTAACGCGCTGCCGGCCTGGTGTTGCCGAAGCCGGGCAGCAGCGCCTTGCGGGCATTGTCGTAAGCGTCCCACTGCGCGGCGTCCGGCAGCGGCGGGATGGTGATGGCCTCGCGGCGGTCGAAGCCGACGAGCGCGGCATCGACGAGGTCTTCCACGTCCATCAGGCCGGGAATGGCGTCGAGGTCGCGGCCGCTGGAATTCCAGATTGCGGTGCGCGTGGCGGCGGGCAGCACGCCCTGCACATAGACGCCGCTCGCCGCAAGTTCGGTCTGCAGGCTCTGCGAGATATACGTCACGAAGGCCTTGGTCGCGCCATAGACCGAAGAGCCGAATTCCGGCGCGAGGCCGACGACCGAGGCGATGTTGACGATCGCGCCCTTGCCCCCGGCCGCGAAGCGCACGGCGGCGGCGCGCGCTAGACGGGTCACCGAAATGACGTTGAGGCGGATCAGATCGTCGATCTCGTCCGAGGTCTGGCTGAGGAAACCGCCCGCCAGCGCTGCGCCCGCATTGTTGATGAGGACGCCGATCGAGGCGTCGTCGGTGAGGCGCTTTTCCAGCGCGGCGATGTCGGCGGTCTTGGTGAGATCGGCCTTTACGATGTCGGCCTCGATGCCGTGGCCGGCCGCGAGCCGGGCGGCCAGGGCCTGCAGCTTGTCGGTGCTGCGGGCGGCGAGAACGAGATTATGGCCGCGTTTGGCGAAGCGGTCGGCATAGGTCGCGCCGATGCCGGACGAGGCGCCAGTGATGAGGACGGTCGGTTTGTCGGCCATGTCTGTCTCCCTCTGGGTTATATGTTTGATATCATCATTGTATAAATGATAGACATCATGTATTGCTTAATCGACGCATAAGGAGGGCATGATGAAGGTCAGCCGCGCCAGGCAGGCGGAAAACCGCGAAAAAATCGTCGAGTCAGCCAGCCGCCTCTTCCGCGAAAAGGGGTTCGAGGCCGTCACTATCGCCGACATCATGGGCGATGCAGGCCTCACCCATGGCGGTTTTTACGGCCATTTCCCCTCCAAGACGGCGCTGATGGCCGAGGCGCTGGCGCTCGGCCCGGCGGCGCTGCAGGGCGATCTGAAGGACGTGGCGAAGGCCTATCTGACCCCGGCCCACCGCGATTCGGTCGGGCGCGGCTGTCCCTACGCGGCGCTGGGCGGCGAGGCGGCGCGCCTGCCCGCTGAAGACCGCGCAGGCGTCACGGCCCGGCTGAGGGCGCGGATCGATGCGTTGGCGGGTGAAGATGACCCTGCGAAGCGCCGCTGGGCGATCGCCGGATGGTCGGCCATGGTCGGGGCGTTGCTGCTCTCGCGGATCAGCGCCGATCCGGCCCTGTCGGATGAAATCCTCGCCGAAACCCGCCGCGCGTTCGGGGCGGCGTGATGGAGACGCGCAGCCGCACCGTCACCTGGCAGAACCCGGAGGCCGCACGTGCCGAAGCCGCCGGGAAAACCGGGCTGGAGATCATGCGGGGCATCCGTGATGGCGCCTTGCCGCCGCCGCCGATGGCGCGGCTGATCGGCTTCCGCTGCGTGGTGGCTGAACCCGGTGAGATCGTGATGGAGCTGGACCCGGAGGAGTCGCTGGAGAACACGATCGGCATCCTTCACGGCGGCGCCGCGGCGGCGATGCTGGACACGGCGATGGGCGCGGCCGCGCACACCGTGATGGCGGCGGAGAAGATGGTGGTGACGCTGGACATCAAGCTCACCTGTCTCCGGCCGCTGACGGTCAAATCCGGGCCGGTGCGGGCGCGCGGAAAGGTGATGAACCTGTCGGCCCGCAACGCCTATGTCGAAGGCTGGGTGCATGACGGCAAGGACCGTCTGGCGGTCCATGCGGTCGGGAATTTCAGCGTGATCGGCGACTAGGGGCCTTGGGCGTCAGCCTTTCGCGGCGATCCGGTCCGCGCGCAGTTGCGAGCGGCGCACCTTGCCGGCGTCGTCGCGCAGCGGTTCGGTGGTGAACTCGATGGTGCGCGGGCGCTTGTAGATGACGAGCCGCTCGGCGAGATGGCCGAAGAGATCGGCTTCGGTGAGGCCGGGTTTCGCCTGCACGATGGCGTGGACCTTGTTGCCGAGATCGTCGTCCGGCAGGCCGATGACGCAGCTGGAGCCGACCAGCGGGTGGTCGTCGATGGCGGCTTCCACTTCCGCCGGATAGACGTTCGCGCCGCCGACCAGGATCATGTCGGTGCGGCGGTCGGCGAGATAGAGATAGCCGTCCTCGTCCAGCCAGCCGATATCGCCGATGGATTCCCAGCCGCCGTCCAGCGGCTTGGATTCCGCGCCGAGATAGCGATAGGTCGCGGGCGTGCCTTCCGGGCGGCGCATGAAGATTTCGCCCGTTTCGCCCGCCGGCAGGCGCTGGAGATCGGGCGAGAAGGCCGCGATCTCGGCCCCGCCTACCACGCGGCCGACCGAGCCGCGATGCAGCAGCCATTCATTGCCGTCGAGGATGGTGCTGGCGACGCCTTCGGTGCCGCCATACAGCTCCATCACCGCATCCGGGCCGATCCAGTCGATCCACGCCTGCTTCAGCCAGGGCGGGCAGGGCGCTGCAAGGTGCCACAGCGTCTTCAGCGACGAGATGTCGTATGCCGCCTTCACCTCGTCGGGCAGGCGGTACATGCGGCCCATCATGGTGGGCACGGTGTAGATCCAGGTGATCTTGTGCCGGTCGATCAGCGCCAGCGTCTTCTCCGCATCGAATTTCGGCATCAGCACGACAGACGCGCCCACCTCCAGCGCCGCGAAGGTCGTGATGAGCGGGCCGTTGTGATAGAGCGGCCCCGGCATCAGCACGCGGTCATCCGGCCCGATCCGCCAGACGATGCCCATCAGCCCGGTCGAGGCCGAAGACGCGCCCGAGACGATGAGCTTGGGCCGTCCGGTGGAGCCGCCCGAGGTCGGGGCCTTCCAGCTGGGTGAGAAGACATCGGGCAGGTCGCTGTCGTCGCTGGAGGCGGCGAGCAGTTCATCGACGGTGAAGGACGCCCGACCGGTGTCGTAGGGCGCGCCGATGATGATGGGACCGCCGGCCAGATCGGCGATGGCTTTCAGTTCGGCTTCCGGCAGGCGTGAGGAGACGGGCTGCGGCGTGGCGCCGGCCTTCCACAGGCCGTAACACACCTCGATGAAGCCGATGCCGTTGGGCAGCGCGATGGTGATGAGATCGCCCGGCTTCACGCCCCTGGCGCTCAGCGCGCGGGCGAGGCGGTTGGAGCGGCGGTGAAGATCGCCCCAGCTGATCGCGGCGTCTTCGAAGATCACGGCGGTTTCGCCGCCCTTCGCCGCCGCGATGCGGCCAAGCTGCGCGCCCAGCGAAACGAGCCGTTCGGGATGGGCCGCGCAGTCCGCCGCACGCGCCGCATAGGCGGCCATCATCGCGTCGGTGGCTTCTGCCGGATTGGCTTTCACTGAAATCTCCGCCCTGAAATATGTTTTGTAGGGGCAGATTTAAGCGACAGACACCGCCGCGCCAACGCCTGAGCGCCGCTTTTCCCAAGTTCCTCATGGCCGGGCCTGACCCGGCCATCCAGCACTTGGCCTGACCCCGGTCTGGGTGGCCGGGTCAGGCGTCGCCGTGAGGGGAAGAGAGAGGTTTGCGCCAGGGCCAGTCGGTCACCTGCCCCGCATAGAGCGCCCACCAGATGAGGACGGGCTGAAAGGGCAGCCGGGGCACGTGGTACCACAGCGTTCCGTAGTTCTGCGCGACGGCGATGTCATTCCAGGCGTGCTGCAGATTGGCCGGATAGACGCAGACCGCATAGGCCGCGAGTGACACGCCGGCCAGCCAGCGCAGGCGCGGGATATAGAGTGCGACGGCGCCGAGAAGTTCCGCGATGCCCGTGCCGATCACCACCTCGTACGGGTAGGGCACGAAGGTCGGCATGACGATGAGAAACGGAGCCGGCCAGACGACATGGAAGATGCCGGCGGCGACATAGAAGAGCGCGAGGATCGCGCGGAGGATGTCGCGGCGCCGGTCGGCCGATCCGGCGCCGCGCTCCATGATCAGAACGCGTCGATATCCAGCGCCATCAGCGGGGCCGCGCCGGTCTTCAGCTTGGCGAGATGCGCGCCTGCGTCGGGCAGCATGCGCTCAAGGAAGTAGCGGCCGGTGATCAGCTTGTTGTCGTAGAAGGCGTCGTTGTCGTTCGCCTTGGCGGCGAGCGCCGCGTCGGCCATGCGCGCCCAGGCATAGGCAAGGCCGGTGAGGCCGAAGAGATAGAGATAGTCCATGGAGCCTGCGCCGGCATTGTCGGGGTTGGCGAGGCCGTTATTCATCAGCCAGGCCGTGCCGTCTTCCAGCTTGGCGCGCGCGTCCCGCAATCCGGCGATGAACGGCGCGAGGCCTTCGACGCCCTGCTTCTCGGCGATGAAGTCGTCGAGCAGCTTGAACCAGGCGAAGATGGCGCGGCCGCCATTGGCGGCGAGCTTGCGGCCGACGAGATCGAGCGCCTGCACCCCGTTCGCGCCTTCATAGATCTGCGCGATGCGGGCATCGCGCACGAACTGCTCCGCGCCCGTCTCCACGATATAGCCGTGGCCGCCATAGACCTGCTGCGCGTCGGTCGCGTTGGCGTAGCCCTTGTCGGTGAGATAGCCCTTCAGCACGGGGGTGAGGACGCTCATCATGTCGTCGCCGAAATTGCGCGCGGCCTCGTCGTCGGCCTTGTGGCTGAGATCGCCCTGCAGCGAGGTCCACAGCATCAGCGTGCGCGCGCCTTCGTTGAACGCCTTGATGTTCATCAGCACGCGGCGGATGTCCGGGTGGACGATGATGGGGTCGGCCGGTTTCTCGGGGAATTTGGGACCGGAGAGCGAGCGCCCCTGCAGGCGCTCCTTCGCGTAGTTGACGGCGTTCTGATAGGCGACCTCGCTCTGGCTGAGGCCCTGGACCGCGACGCCGAGCCGGGCCTCGTTCATCATCGTGAACATGGCGCGCATGCCCTTGTGCGCCTCGCCGATAAGATAGCCGGTCGCGTCCTCGTAGTTCAGCACGCAGGTCGCGTTCGAATGGATGCCCATCTTGTGCTCGATCGCGCCGCAGGTGACGCCGTTGCGCGCGCCCGGCGAACCGTCGGCGTTCACCAGGAATTTCGGCACGATGAAGAGCGAGACGCCCTTGATCCCCGTCGGCGTATCGGGGCCGGCGATCTTGGCCAGCACCAGATGGATGATGTTCTCGGAGAGATCATGCTCGCCGGCCGAGATGAAGATTTTCGTGCCGGTGATCTTATAGCTGCCGTCGGCTTGCGGCTCGGCCCTGGTGCGCATGAGGCCGAGATCGGTGCCGCAATGCGGCTCGGTCAGGTTCATGGTGCCGGTCCAGGTGCCCTCGACGATCTTGGGCAGATAGGTCGCCCGCTGTTCGTCGCTGCCGTGGACGTGGATGGCGGAATAGGCGCCGTGGGAAAGGCCCGGATACATCACGAACGACATGTTGGCGGCCGAGACCATCTCGCTGAAGCACGAGCCGAGGACGTGCGGCAGGCCCTGTCCGCCGAACGCGGGGTCGGAGGTGAGGCCGCCCCAGCCGCCTTCGGTGAAGGCCTTGTAGGCTTCCTTGTAGCCCTTGGGCGTGGTGACGGAGCCGTCGGGGTGACGGGTGCAGCCTTCCTGGTCGCCGGGGAGGTTCAGCGGCTGGAGGACTTCCTCGGCCAGCTGCGCCGCGCCTTCAAGGATCGCGTCCACCAGATCGGGCGTCGCCTCGCTGAAGCCGTCCAGGTTGGAATAGTTCTGGATCTTCAGAACCTCGTTCAGGACGAAGCGGTAATCGCGCAGCGGCGCCTTGTAGCTGGGCATGTGTCTCTCCCTGCGCCTGCGGCGATCCGCAGGCGTTGTTCGTCTTTATCTACCTGAAAGTGTCATGCCCGCGAAGGCGGGCATCCAGAACCTGATGCGGCGGGTGGATGCCCGCTTTCGCGGGCATGACAGGAACGGCTAGGTGCCCGTGCGCGGCATCACGCCGAAGCCGACGAGGTTCATCGACTTCTCGCGGGCTTCCTGCTCTTCGCCGACCTTGATGCGCTCGTCCATCCACGAGATCGAGGTCTTCAGGCCTTCGATCGAGGCGTCGATATCGATGCGCTGCTGCTCCAGCGCGGTGATGCGGTCGGAGAACTTCTTGCGGCTGACCTTCAGCTGCGTCACCTGGCCGTCGCCGATGTCGTAGAGGTCGAGCATTTCGCGGATCTCGGCGAGCGAGAAGCCGACGCGCTTGCCCTGCACGATGAGTCCGAGGCGGGCGCGGTCGCGGCCCGAGAAGATGCGGGTCTGGCCCTGACGGGCCGGCGCGATCATGCCTTCCGATTCATAGAAACGGATGGCACGCGGCGTCACCTGATACTCACGCGCGAGTTCGCTGATCGAGAAACTGGTCTTCATTGCGCTCTCCCTGACGATCTTGATGCCGTGGGTGTGTGGCCACCCTTGGGAGGAACTATAATCGTCCTTGACGTAAGCGGCAACGTCAATTTCTGCGCAACTTCCATCAAGCTTTCGTGTCGTTTTCCGCTGCTTTCTTGCTCTTCTTTCTTTTCGGGGTCTTCAGGGTGACGTCAAAATCGACGTTCAATTCCGCCCCTTCCGCCGCCGGCTGCGATTTGGCGGCGGTCGCTGCGGCCTCCGCGGCTTCGGCGGCCTCGACGGCGTCGGTCAGGGGTGAGTCGACCTTCAGCCGCCCGCCATGCGCCTTGCGATAGTGCAGGATGACCGAGGGGATGAGGGCGATCTCCACCTCGATCTCGTCGAACGCCATGCCGACGAAGTTCGTCGCCCGCTGGATCTGGCGGACATTGTGCAGCCGCTCGATCAGCTGCTTGGTGAACCACTTGCCGTCGGCGTCCTGCAGCAGGGCGGCGCGGGCTTCGTCGCTGATCTCGTCGTCCAGCATCATGTGCAGCAGCACCTTGGGCGGGACGGAGAGGCCAAGTTCGATCTCGGACACGCGGTATCCGGCCCGCTCGATGAAGGGCAGCGCCTCGTTGATGTTGCGCACCAGCGCCTTCACCGCCTCGCTGGAGGCCGAGGCGATGGTCGCGGAGGCGCTTTTCGCGATCCCGGCGGTCGTCTCGCCCATCGACTTGCCGACCTTGGCGAAGGCGGCGCTCGTCTGGCTGCGGACCTCGTCGAAATTATTGACCGTGTGCTTGGCCATGTTCGCCGTCTCGGCCGCCCCGTCGCGGGCGACATGGACGGTCTCGCGCGCGACCTCCGCCGTCACATGGCCGACCTTCACGGCAGCGTCCTTGGTCGCGTTGACCGCCTTGGCGGCGGCGGAACCCATGCGGGACCAGAAACTCCCTTTGGCCCCGGGCGGCGCTTCGGCCGGGGCTTCGGTGGGCGCTTCGGTCGGCGCTTCGGGCGCCGCCTCGTCACGGGGGCTCTCGGCGGGGGCCTCTTTCGGCTCCTGCGGCGGGTCGGTCTCGGGCGTGTCGCTCATGGCGGGATGAAAACCCCCGAACGGTCTTGATGGCGCTGTGGCGAGAAGTCACATTCGGCGGGTCATGTCCGACGCTGCTCATCCCAACCGCGCGCAGCATCCGATCCGCACCTATCGCGACTTCTGGCCGTTCTATCTCCAGGAACACGCAAGGAAGGAAACGCGGGCGATGCACTATGCCGGCAGCGCCGTGGCGATCGCCTCGATCGCGGCGGGCATCTTCCTCTCGCCCTGGTTCTTCATCGGGGCGGCGATCGGCGGTTACGGCTTCGCCTGGGTCAGCCATTTCTTCATCGAGCATAACCGCCCGGCGACGTTCACCTATCCGCTGTGGTCGCTGATCAGCGATTTCCGGATGGCGGGCCTCTGGGCGGCGGGGCGGCTGAAACCCCATCTGAAGAGCGCCGGCGTCGCCTGAGGCCGGTTTTGCGTGCAAATCTTCATCTTTGCTAAGCCGGCGGTCACCAAGGTTAACGCGGGGCGTTAACTTTTAACCTGTCATTAACGCCAAGCGTCCCAACGTGGGACGGCCAGAGGGGGATTGGCGGGGGAGCGATTCGTCGTGAGGCCCGAGAATCCGTCCAAAGGCGAGCGACACGTTAACCACCGTTACCGGATGGGTCCGGGTTAAGGCCAAACATGAGATCGCGCGTTCCATGGAACGTGTCGGGCATTCCGCCAGAGCTTCGGGAGGCTGCGCGCCGCGCAGCCGAACAGGCGGGCGTGCCGCTCAACGAATGGCTGGAAACCCTGATCTCGGAACGCACGGGCGGCGCGGCCCCTCCATTGGGGACGCCGCCTGATCAGGGAGCCGGCGATATGAGCGCGGGATCGTATTTGCGCCGTGACGACAGGGATTACGGATATTCGCGTGTTCCGGGCAACCGGACCCGCGAAGCCGGGTATGGCGCGCCTTATGCCGAGCCGGGCGGCGCCTTCGCCGATCTTCACCGGCGCATCGAGGATGCCGAACGCCGCCAGTACGCCGCCGTCGAGCAGCTCGACAAGGCGGTGGCTGCCGTCGCCGACCGGCTGGAATCGGCCGACCGGCTGAAGAACGCCGCGGACAGCGCCATGCGCGCCGCCGCGGAAGCCTTCGACGCCTCGACCCGCGAACAGACCCACGCCTTCGAGAGCCTGGAGCGCTCTGTCGGCGGCATGATGCAGAAACTGGAAGAGGCGGCCCGCAAGGCCGACGCCGCCAGCGACATCGTCCCCGCCTTCCAGCAGGCGATCGGCGAGCTGAAGGATCGCATCGACAGCGCCGCCAACCGCGCCTCGGCCACCGATGGCGATCTGGAAAAGGCCATCGGCGCGCTGACCTCGCGTCTTTCGACTCTGGAACAGACGCAGGGCACCGCCGTCGACGCGACCTTCGCCGAGATCAAGCGCCAGCTCGCCAGCGCCGAGCAGCGCGCGCTGGAATCGGCCAACGCCGTCACCTCGTCCTTCGCCGCTTTGTCGGGCCGCCTCAACGGTCTCGACGAACGCCATGGTCTGATCGGACAGGACAGCGGCCGCTCGCGCGAGATCATGTCGAGCCTGGAAGCCCAGGTCGCGCATCTCCGCAACCAGGCCGCCGCCGCCGAAGCCCGCGCCAACGAGACGGCGCGCGACCTCGCGACCGGCCTCGGCCAGATCGCCGAACGCCTCGCTGCCTTCGAAGGCCGCACCGCGCTCAGCGCCGCCGAACAGGACCGCGCCAGGGGCGCGTTCGACTCGTTCGAAGCCTCCATCGCCTCGTTGAAGGCGCAGGCGGCGCAGGCCGACCAGCGCGCCAGCGAAACCTCGACCGCCGTCAACGCCTCGCTCGCCGCCATCGCCGAACGCCTCGCCGGCTTCGAGGAGCGCCAGACGTCGGCGGCGCGCGAGCTGAAGAAGTCGGTCGACGACACCGCCGCCCAGCATGCCGGCGAGATCAAGGGCCTGCTGCAGCGCCTCAACGATCTCGACCAGCGTCAGGGCGCCGCCCAGCGCGACGCCGAAACTGCGCTCGCCAAGGTCACCGGCCGCCAGGACGGCGAATACCGCGCCATGGCCGACCGCCTCGGCGCGCTGGAAGCCCGCAACGCCGAAACCGCGCGCAATCTGAAGGACACGCTGGTCAAGCTGGTCCAGCGCTGGGAAGAGCGCGCGGCCGAGCCGGTGATGTCGAAGGCGCAGGACGACGAGTTCCGCGGACAGGCGACGACGCTTCTCGCCCACGCCAATCTCTTCAAGACGCATGACGATGCGCTGAAGGCGCTCGATGCCCGCACCCGTCAGCAGGACGGCCGCCTCGGCGCGCTGGACGACGCGCTGCGCGCCGCCGATGCGCGTCTGGCCGATGCCGAACAGCGCCTCGCCGCCCGCCTGCAGGACGGCATCACCGGCCATGCGGTCACCGTCGCCGACCATGCCCGCCGGCTGGAGATGCTGGAAACGCGCGGGGCCGAGCCGGCCTCGTTCGTCTCCGATCCGGACTTCGATCTGCTGCGCGTCGGCGTCGCCGACTCGGCCGCCGGTCTTGCCGCCCAGACCCAGCGTCTCGATGCGCTGGGCGAGGAGCTGGCCGCCGTCCGCGCCATCGCCGACAGCGCCGCCAATGCCAATGCCGAACTGATCCGCCGCCTCGAAAGCGGCGAAGGCGCGCCCGCCGCCGGACCGGATGGCGAGACCGCCAGCCGTGTCGCCTCGATCGAACAGAACCTGCAGACCCTCGCGGTGCAGATCGGCCATGCCGAGCGCCGCCAGGGCGAGGCCGCCTCGACGGTCGAACAGGCGCTGCGCGGCGTCGGCCAGCGTGTGGAGGCCAGCGAGAAGCGCCAGCGCGATACGCTGACCGCCCTGCAGGGCCAGCTGGAATTCGCGCTGCGCCGCCTTGAAGCGCTGGAGCAGGCCCCGCCGGTCGCCGACGATCTGCCGCCGCCGCGCTTCGACGATCGCGTCCAGACCGCCGCCGCCCCCGTCATGGAGCCGGCGCCGCCGCCGCCGCCCATCGACATGGACTTCGAAGAGGACGATCTGCCGCCCTTCGAGGACACGGACGAAGCCGATTTCGCCTCACTGACCGCCGACGAGGTGGAGCGCGCGCCGCAGGCCGCCGCGCCGCCGGATGAGGTGGAAGCCGCCATCGCCGAAGTGCTGGGCCGTCCGGAAGACCCGCCGACCCGCAAGACGGACGATTTCCTGGCCGCCGCGCGCCGCGCCGCCCAGGCCGCCGCCGCAGCGGAGGCCGACGCCATCGCCGCCAAGGGCAAGAAGGGCCGCCGCGACACCGTCGATTACAACGCGACGGGCCGCGAAGGCACCAACTGGGTCCGTCTGGGCGCGCTGCTGCTCGGCGTCCTGGTGATGGCCGCGGCGCTCTACTTCCTGGTCGTGAAGCCGAAGCCCGCCCCGGCGCCGGAAACCCCGCCTGCCGCCGAGACGCCGGCCGAAACGCCTCCGTCCTCCGAAGCGCCGTTCGAGGAACTGCCGCCGCCCCCGCCGATGCAGGGCGAGCCGGCTGCCCAGCCGGAAGGCGCGGCGCCTGCTGAAGCCACCCCGGCCCCGGAGGCTGCGCCCGAAGCCGGAACACCCGCCGAAGAACCCGCCGCTGGCCCGACGCCGGAAGTCCCGGCCGCTCCCGAAGCGACGCCTGCGCCGGAAGCCTCTGCCGACCCGATGGCGAAGCTGATGGCCGATGCCGAAGGCGGCGACCCGCGCGCCCAGTTCGAACTGGGCCTGCGCTATGCCGAAGGCGAGGGCGTCAAGAAAAGCGCCAAGGAAGCCGCCAAGTGGATGCTGCGCGCCGCCCAGGCCGGCCTGCCGCCCGCCCAGTACCGCATGGGCGTGCTGTATGAGCGCGGCCTCGGCGTGCCGCGCGATCTCGGCCAGGCCTCGATCTGGTACGAGCGCGCCGCCAATGCCGGCAACCGCAAGGCCATGTACAACCTCGCCGTCATCCTCGCCGACGGCTCTACCGGCCAGCCCGACTACAAGCAGGCCGCCAAGTGGTTCCTCGCCGCCGCCGAGCTGGGCCTGAAGGACTCGCAGTTCAACATCGCGATCCTCTACGAGCGCGGCCTCGGCGTCGAAGTGAACCGGGTTGAGGCCTATAAGTGGTACACGGCCGCCGCCGTCCAGGGCGACGCCGACGCCGGCGCCCGCGCCGCGGCCCTGGAAGGCCAGATGCCGGAAGCCGACGTGAAGCAGGCGAAAGAGGCGGTCGCCGCCTTCCAGCCCAAGCCCATGAACGCCGCCGCCAATGACGTACCGTCACTGAAGTAACAAACGGTGACGGCCCGATAGGGTGTGAATTGGAGGCGCGCCGTTCTAGGAACGGCGCGCCTCATCTTTTGATAAGCCGCCGGGCGCATGATGACCGCCCGGCGTTTTGATCGGTCCGATGCAAATCTATCTTCCCATCGCAGAAATCTCGGTCAGCATCTGGCTGATCCTCGCGATGGGCGGCGCGGTCGGCTTCGTGACCGGCATGTTCGGCGTCGGCGGCGGCTTCCTGATGACGCCGTTCCTCATCTTCACCGGCATCTCGCCCGCCGTGGCCGTCGCGACCGGGGCCAGCCAGATCGTCGCATCGTCGGTTTCGGGCGTTGCAGCCCAGGCCGGACGCCGCTCCGTCGACTTCAAGATGGGGGTGGTGCTGGTCGCCGGCGGCATACCCGGCACCATCCTCGGCGTCTGGCTCGTCTCGATCTTGAAGGCGAGCGGGCAGATCGACCTGGTCATCAAGCTCGCCTATGTCGGGCTGCTCGGCTCGATCGGCCTCCTGATGCTCAGCGAGGCGATCCGCACCCTGCTGAAGACCCGCAAGGCCGCGCCCGCCAAAGCGAAGGCGACCCAGCATTACTGGGTCCACGGCCTTCCGCTGAAACTGCGCTTCCGGGTCTCCAAACTCTACATCTCGGCGATCCCGCCTTTGGGCCTCGGCTTCCTCTCGGGCTTCCTCTCCGGCGTCATGGGGATCGGCGGCGGCTTCATCATGGTGCCGGCCATGATCTATATCCTGCGCATGCCGGCTTCGGCGGTGATCGGCACTTCGCTGTTCCAGGTGCTGTGCATCACGGCGCTGACGACCTTCCTGCATGCCTGGGTGAACCAGACCGTCGACATCATTCTCGCCGTCATCCTGATGGCCGGCGGCGTGGTGGGCGTGCAGTACGGCGCGCGGATCGGCGCCCGCATCCGTTCGGACGTGCTGCGCCTGATGATCTCGCTGCTGATCGTGGGGATGGCGCTGCGCCTTGCGGCGGAACTGGTGCGGCCGCCGGCCGATCTCTATTCCATCGCCCCGGTGGAGGAGACGCGGTGAGACGGCTCCTCGCCCTCCTGGCGCTCGCCTTCGCGCTGCCGGCCGCCGCGCAGGATGGCGATACGCCGTCGGAAGCGCTGGTCGTCGGCCTGACGCAGGACGTCATCCACATCACGTCCAATTTCACCGGCGCGGAATTCGTCGTCTACGGCACGATCGAAACGCCGGACGCCTTTGTCGGCGCGTCGGAGCGCGAAATCGTCATCATCGTGCGCGGACCGCGCGCGCCGACGACGGTGCGCAAGCGCGGCCGCGTCTCGGGCGTGTGGCTCAACACCGATTCTGCGACGTTCCAGGACGTGCCGGGCTTCTATTTCCTCGCCAGCACCGCGCCGCTCGACGCCATCGCCGCGCCCGCCGTACTGAAGCGCAAGGGCATCGGCCTCGTCAACCAGGACTGGCACGGGCCGGACCGGCGCGATGCGGACGAATTCCAGAAGGCGCTGATCCGCGGCCGCACGGGCGAGAAGCTGTTCGTCGAGGAGCCGGGCGGCGTCGAGATGAACGGCGCTTCGCTGTTCCAGGCCCGTATCATCATGCCGGCCAGCGTGCCGGTCGGCGACTACACGGTGGAGGCCTATCTCTTCCGCAACGGGCAGGAGATCAGCGCCTATTCCGCGACGCTGGTGATCGACAAACTGGGCATCGAGCGCACGCTCTACAATTTCGCGACACGCTCCAGCCTCTTCTACGCGATGGCGGCGATCCTGATCGCCGTGCTGATGGGCCTCGGCGCGGCGTTCGTGTTCCGCGAGCGGGACTAACCGCCCGACGCCAGGCGCTTGCTTGAGACGGCATGCACAGCCGCCTTGCCCAGCATGAAGGCGTGGAAGTGCGGCGCGAAGAGATCGCGCAGCGCCGGATCGAACACATCGAGGCCGCCCGCATAGGCGCCGAAGGCGGGCATCACCAGCCGTTCGCCATCGGTCACGAAGCAGCGGCGGCGGATCGAGCGGCCGCGAACGCTGACGCGGGCAGCGGGATGAAGATGCCCGGCGATCTCGCCCGCCGAGGGCCGCGCCTGCGGCTCGTGCCGCAGCACCAGCGGCCCGGCATAGATTTCCTCCGCCACGCGGCCGCCAAGACCCTGCGGCGGGGCAGGGTCGTGATTGCCCAGAATCCACGTCCAGGTCTCGACGGCGGCGATCAGGCGGGTGAGCCGCGCGCGCGCGTCGTCCGCGAGGCGTTCCTCCGCCTTGCGGTCGTGGAACGTGTCGCCCAGCAGCACGACCTCGCGCGGCTTCAGGCGGGCGCAGGCGCTTTCCAGCCGCGACAGTGTCGCGTGCGTGTCATAGGGCGGCAGCATCTGGCCGCGCGCCGCATAGGCCGAGCCTTTTTCCAGATGCAGATCGGCGGCGATCAGCATGCGTTCCGCCGCCCACCACAGCGCGCCCGACGGATCGGGCGTCAGGCGGGCGCCGGCGAGATCGATGTATTTCACAGCTAGAATTTTTTCTTCGGCAGGCCGGAAAACGCCGCTGCCTGGCAGATGCCGTTCGAGAGGATCAGCCCCGCCATGTCTGGCTGAAGCCCGTCGATCAGATAGCTGTAGGTGCCATCGATGCGGTTGACGCTGAACGCGATCTCCATCTCGGCGTCTTTCGAAGACAGGAAGTCGATCTGATAGTCGGTGAACGACTTGATCGGGACGACGCGGTTGCAATCGTCGTTCACATAGCAAAAGAGCTTGGCGTCCAGGTCCACCGCAATGCGCATGTGGTGGGGATGTTCCCCGCGAACGGTTTTCGTCGTTCCATCGCAGATCAGATCGAACTGATTGCCCGGATCAGCGTTCGCGATCCCGCTGCCGAGGCCTGCGACCAGAAGACAAATGGCGGCCTTGCCCAATGACAACTCGCAAGTTTGATGAACCACCGCCCATTAGACCAGCCGCATGGCCTCGTCTATGAGGTTTTCTGAAGCTTCTCCCAGCAATTCGTCATCCGCCGCGCCGCGGATCGGCTCCTTGCCGATCTCCAGCAGCACCGGCACGGCGAGCGGCGATACGCGCTCCAGATGCTTCACCACCAGTCTGCCGCGAATGCGGTGAAGCAGGCCGGACAGGCGCTTCAAATCCAGCAGGCCAGTCAGCGCATCCTCGCGCGCCGCCTTCATCAGCAGATGATCCGGCTGATGCTCGTGCAGCACGTCATAGATGAGGTCGGACGAGAAGGTGATCTGCCGTCCCGTCTTCTCCTTGCCCGGAAAGCGCGTCTCGATCAGCCCGCCGATGATCGCGCAGTTCCGGAACTGGCGCTTCAGCATGATGCTTTCGTTCAGCCATTCCTCCAGATCGTCGCCAAGCAGGTCAGGCGCAAACAGCGCCGTCATGTCCAGCGTCGATAGATCGCCCAGCGCCCACACCGACAGCGCATATTCGCCCGCGACAAAGCCGAGCGGCCGCATCCGCAGCCGTTCCAGCCGGCGGGTCAGCAGCATGCCCAGCGTTTGGTGCGCCAGACGGCCGTCGAACGGGTAGCAGGTGAGGTAGAACTTGCCGTTGCGCGGGAAAGTCTCGATCAGCATCTCGTCGGCTTCCGGCAGCACCGAACGCCAGGCCTGCAGCGCCAGCCACTGCGCCACCTGATCGGGCAGGTTCTCGACCGATTCCGGATCGGCGATCATCTCGCGCACACGTTCGGCGAGATAGGTGGTGAGCGGGAACTTGCCGCCCTGCCAGCTCGGCACCATCGGTTCGTCGGTGGTGCCCTTGGTCACCAGCGCATCGGTCTCCACGATGGACTCGAAACGCAGGATCTGGCCGCCGAATACGAACGTGTCGCCAGGCGTCATCTGTTCGAAGAACCATTCCTCCATCTTGCCGATGACGCGCCCGCCGCTCAGCGCCTTGCCGCTTTTGAGCGAGCGGACCCAGCGCACGTTCAGCATCTGCGCCTCGACGATGGTGCCGGCGTTCAGGCGGTAACGCTGCGCCACCATGGGGCTGGCGACGCGCCAGCGCCCATCCGGCGTCTGGCGCAATTTGGCGAAGCGTTCATAGGTGCGGAGCGCATAGCCGCCGGTCGCCACGAAATCGAGCGCCTGGTCGAAGGTTTCGCGCGTCAACTCGCGATACGGTTCGGCGGTGGTGATTTCCTCGTACAGCTCGTTCGCATCGAACGGCTCGGCGCAGGCCATGCCCAGAATATGCTGCGCCAGCACGTCCAGCCCGCCGACGCGCCGCGTCTCGCCATCCTGCTTGCCCTTGGCGACCGCCTCTCGCGCCGCCAGGCATTCCAGAACCTCGAAACGGTTGGAGGGGACGAGCAGGGCGGTGGAGGATTCATCCAGCCGGTGATTGGCGCGGCCGATGCGCTGCTGCATGCGGGAAACGCCCTTGGGCGCGCCCATCTGCACGACCAGATCGACATCGCCCCAGTCGATGCCGAGATCGAGCGTCGAGGTCGCCACCACGGCGCGCAGTTTGCCCGCCGCCATCGCCGCCTCCACCTTGCGGCGCTGGCCCGCATCCAGCGAGCCGTGATGCAGCGCGATGGGCAGGTTGTCGTCGTTGATGCGCCAGAGTTCCTGGAACAGCATTTCCGCCTGGCTGCGCGTGTTGACGAACAGGATCGCCATGCGCGCCGCCTTCACGCGGGCCATCACTTCCGGCACGGCATGGCGGCCGCTATGCCCGCTCCACGGGATATGCGCTTCCGACGCCAGCACCGAAATCTGCGGCGGCGCCCCGGCCTTGCCGATGACGAGCCGTGACAGGCGCGGCTCCTCGGTTGTCTGCGGCACGAGATAGCGCCGCAGGTGATCGGGATCGGCGACCGTCGCCGACAGCCCCACGCGCCGCGCCTGCGGGGCGAGCCGCGACAGCCGTGCAAGGTCAAGCGCCAGCAGATCGCCGCGCTTGTTGGCGACGAGGGCGTGCAGCTCGTCCAGCACGATCGTGTCGAGATCCTGGAACAGGTTCACCGCCTCGCGGCTGGCGAGCAGCAGCGCCAGCTGTTCCGGTGTCGTTAGCAATATGTCCGGCGGGTCGATCTTCTGCCGCTGGCGCTTGTGCGCCGAGGTGTCGCCGGTCCGCGTCTCGATGCGGATATCCAGCTTCATCTCCGCGACCGGCGTTTCCAGGTTGCGCGCGATATCGACGGCCAGCGCCTTCAGGGGCGAGATGTAGAGCGTATGGACGCTGCGCTTGCGATGCGGTTTCCACGCCTCGATGCGCGGTGCGTTGTGCCCCGGCTGCGGCAGATCGGGATCGGGCGCGGCCGGTTTCTCTCCCCGTGCCGCCAGCGACAAAAGGCTCGGCAGGAACCCGGCCAGCGTCTTGCCGCCCCCAGTCGGGGCGGTCAGCAGCACGTGCTCCCCGTGCCGCGCGGCGTCCAACATCTCCAGCTGATGCGCCCGGGGCGCCCAGCCGCGCGCGGAAAACCACGCCGTAAAGCGGGGCGGGAGCGCGGCGGAACTTTGGGCGTTGAAGAGAGGGGCGCTCATCGTCTCAAAATGCGGCAGGCAAGGGACTATCTAGGCAGCATGCGCGCTGAGCAAATCCTGCGAACGACACCGGCGGGGCTTTATTGCACCAAGGGCGATTTCTATGTGGACCCGGTTCGCCCGGTCGCAAGGGCCGTCATCACCCACGGCCATGCCGACCATGCCCGGGCCGGACATGGCGCTGTGCTGGCGACACCCGAAACGCTGGCCATCATGGCCTCCCGCTATGGTGCGGAATTCACCGCCAACCGCCAGGCCGCCGCGTATCGCGAACGGAACAACGTCAACGGCGTCGACGTGACGCTGGTGCCCGCCGGTCATGTGCTGGGCAGCGCGCAGGCGGTGATCGAGATCGGCGGCAAGCGCGTCGTCGTCTCGGGCGACTACAAGCGGCGGCACGATCCCACATGCGCGCCGTTCGAGGTGGTACCCTGCGACATCTTCATCAGCGAGGCGACCTTCGGCCTGCCGGTCTTCCGCCATCCCCCAGCGGCGGAGGAGATCGCCAAGCTACTCCGCTCGCTGAAGACGTTCCCCGACCGCTGCCATCTCGTCGGCGCCTATTCGCTGGGCAAAGCGCAGCGTGTCATCGCGCATCTGCGTGAGGCCGGCTACGACGCACCGATCTATCTCCACGGCGCGATGCAGAAGCTGTGCGATCTCTACGAGGAATTGGGCGTGAAGCTGGGCGATCTGCGCCCCGCGATGGAGATGATGAAGACGCCGCTGACCCGTGAGGTCTTCAAGGGCGCCATCGTGCTCGCGCCGCCGTCCGCGCTGAACGATGTCTGGTCGCGGCGGCTGGGCGATGTGGTGACGTGTTTCGCGAGCGGCTGGATGCGGGTGCGCGCCCGTGCCCGGCAGCGTCTGGTCGAACTGCCGCTCATCATTTCCGATCACGCGGATTGGGACGAACTCACCCAGACCGTGCAGGAGGTGAAGCCCGGCGCGCTGTGGGTCACGCACGGCGCGGAAGAGGCGCTGGTCCACTGGTCCAATTCCATCGGCATCCCGGCCACGGCGCTGAACCTCGTCGGCTATGACGAGGAAGGCGCAGGCGAAACGCCGTCTGTTGCGGAGCCTGCGGCGTGAAACGCTTCGCCGCCTTGCTCGACAGCCTCGCCTATCAGCCTCAGCGCAATGGTAAGCTGCGGCTGATCGAGGCCTATCTGCGCGATACGCCGGACCCCGATCGCGGCTGGGCGCTGGCGGCGCTCACCGGGAACATCTCGTTCAAACATGCCAAGGCGGGGTTGATCCGCGGCCTCGCGGAATCACGCGTCGATCCGGTGCTGTTCGGCCTCTCCTACGATTACGTCGGCGACCTCGCCGAGACGGTGGCGCTCATCTGGCCGGCGAAACTTGGCGCCAACCGCGCGCCAGAACTCTCCGAAGTCATCGAGACGCTGAATGCCGCGTCGAAGGCCGACATTCCGCGCCTCGTGGAAGCCTGGCTCGACGCGCTCGATCCTGACGGCCGCTGGGCGCTCATCAAATTGATGACCGGCGCGCTTCGCATCGGCGTCTCGGCTCGTCTGGCGAAAACCGCGGCGGCGGCGCTGGGCGGGGTGGAGCCGGACGAAATCGAACTCGTCTGGCCGGGGCTGGAAGCGCCGTATGAAAATCTCTTCGCATGGCTGGAGGGAAAGGCCGAACGCCCCTCCGGCATCGCTCGCGCGCCGTTCCGCCCGGTGATGCTCTCGCACCCCATCGAGGACCGCGATCTGGCGCAGTTGAATCCGCACGATTTCGCCGCCGAATGGAAATGGGACGGCATCCGCGTTCAGGCGGTCAGCGACCACGGCGAGAAGCGGCTCTATTCGCGCACCGGCGAAGACATCTCGGCTGCCTTCCCGGACGTGATGGAGCTGTTACCCGACGATGTCGCGCTCGACGGCGAGCTGCTTGTCTTCCGCGACGGCGCGCCGGCGACTTTCAACGATCTCCAGCAGCGGTTGAACCGGAAGACCGTCACCAAGTCGATGCTGCGCGATTTTCCCGCCGGTATCCGCGCCTATGACATCCTGCATCAGGGCGATGAGGATTTGCGCCCGCTCAGTTTTCGTGAGCGGCGCGCCCGGCTGGAAGCACTGCTGACTACGGTGGCGCGCGACCGGCTCGATCTCTCGCCTTTGGTGCCGGTGACGGATTGGGGCGACCTGCAAGCCAAGCGCTCCAACCCGCCATCGCCCGCCGTCGAGGGGTTGATGCTGAAGCGCTGGGACAGCGCCTATCTGCCGGGCCGCGTGCGCGGCGAATGGTTCAAGTGGAAGCGCGATCCGCATCTGGTCGATGCCGTGCTGATGTATGCCCAGCGCGGGCACGGCAAGCGCTCGTCCTTCTATTCCGACTACACGTTCGGCGTCTGGAAGGGCGCGGAGCTTGTGCCGGTCGGCAAGGCCTATTTCGGCTTCACCGATGAAGAGCTGAAAGAGATCGACCGCTTCGTCCGCAACAACACCGAAAACAAGTTCGGCCCGGTGCGCGAAGTCACGCACACGTCCGAGACAGGGCTGGTATTCGAGGTTGCGTTCGAGGGCCTCGCCCGCTCCGCCCGCCACAAGAGCGGTGTCGCCATGCGCTTTCCGCGCATCAACCGCCTGCGCTGGGACAAACCCCCGCGCGACGCCGACCGCATCGAGACGCTGGAGGCGATGCTGCGTTAGGTCAAAAGTTGGCTCAGATCGAACGGTCGAAGGAACACACAGCTAACGATCTCGCATGCAATCGGCTCTGTACGACCTCACCAATGATTGCTCTCTCCCGAGATCATCGACTACCGTTCGCAACTCCGAAACTACCAAAAGCCCTTCCGACACATCCACCGGTAACCGAAGCTCGAAAAAATTTCGATTCCTGAGGTGAGATTTCTTGCTCATATTTCAGGCGATAGCCGATGGTTTCGCTATCCCCGGTTTCTTTGTTCACTCCCTTGATCGGGCTGTAGTCATATTCGTATCGATTTCCATCTTGAAGCAGGCCTGCTTCATCGAAAGTTATGTTTATAACCTTTTCTGACCGTTCGATTTTGCATAGGAACTTCAGCGGATTTTTGGCGGTGGTCGCGCTCGCGCTGGGTAAACCGACAATCACTGCTAATCCTGCAGTGATTAGAGAATTGAATGTCATCGTCGGTCCATTCTTCCAATAGGCTTCAGATCGCGCTCGAATAGCCTGAAGCTATCAATCGTCCTTCCGTTGCGCCATCGCTCGCGATTGCGTGATCGCACTGACCGCGCCATGCTCATCCCAACAAAAATACGGAGAGACGCGTGTTCCAGAACAACCTGCTCAAGGGCAAGAAGATCCTCATCACCGGCGGCGGCACGGGTCTCGGCAAGGAGATGGCGACGGCCTATGCAAAGCTTGGCGCGGAAACCGTCATCATCGGCCGCCGCGAAAGCGTGCTGCAGGAAACGGCGAAGGAGATCGAAGGCGAGACCGGGGCGAAATGCACGCCCATCGCCTGTGACATCCGCGTGGCGCAGGCCATCCAGGACACGGTGGACGAGGTGTGGGCATCAGGTCCGCTCACCGGCCTCGTCAACAATGCGGCCGGCAATTTCATCAGCCGCACGAAAGACCTCTCGCCGCGCGGCTTCGACGCCATCGCAAATATCGTCTTCCACGGCACGTTCTACATGACGCATGCGGTGGGCAAGAAATGGATCGAGGGTGGCCACAAAGGCTCGATCATCAACATCCTCACCACCTGGGTGTGGAATGGCTCGCCCTATGTGGTGCCGTCGGCGATGTCGAAGGCGGCGGTCGGCGTGATGGGCCAGTCGCTGGCGGTGGAATGGGGGCCGCATGGCATCCGCATCAACTCCATCTGCCCCGGCGCCTTCCCGACCGAAGGCATGACCGCGCGCCTGAACCCCGGACAGGGCGAGAAGGCGTATAGCGACATGAGCGGCAATCCCTGGGGCCGGGTCGGTGAGATGAATGAGCTCACCAATCTCGCCACCTTCCTCATGGCCGATGGCTGCGACTATCTCACCGGCCAGACCATCGCCATCGACGGCGCGCAGTATCAGGCGACGGGTGGTAATTTCTCGCGCATGTCCTCGTTCACCGATGCCGATTGGGACGCCATTCGCGGCCTCATCAAGTCGACGAACGAAAAGGATAAAGCGAAGCGCGCGGTCTAGTCCGCGCGCCTCAGGACCATCGCCGCTCCGGCGGCGATGAGCCAGGCCATCCAGCCCATGAAGGCGATGGGTGCGGCCTCGATAACGGGAAGGCTGGGCAGCGAAAGCGACAGCATCTCGGTCTGCGCCACCAGCCACAGCGGCAGCGTCGCGAAGCCGATCCAGCCGATGATCTTCAACGTTCCGCCGAGGTGCGTAAAGGCGAGCGCAATCGCTCCGGTCCAGATGACCAGCAGCATTTGGCCAAGATGCTCACCCAGCCCCGCGCCCAGATAGAGATTGAGCGTTTCATATGTCGCGATGGCGCCGGCCTGTGCTGCCGCATCGCCACCGGCATACGCCGCCGCGAGATGCGGCACCGCGAACACCCAGCGCAGCAGCGCCACGGCCTGGATGAGACCCGACGCCACGCCCAGCATCGTCGCCCAGCGCGGCATCACGCCCCGCCGCGCCAGCGCCTCGCCGGCCAGGCCCGCTGCGATGGCGAAGCCAACGGCAGCCATCGCAAAGCCCCACCAGGCGAGAACCAGCGCCTCGCCGCCGGCGCGGAACAGGGTCAGCACCTCTCCGGACGGGCGGCGCAGCACGTCGTCATAGTCGAACAGCGCGATCAGCGCGGAATAGGGAACATTCGTGAGCACTGCGAACGCGGCGAGCGCGATACCGGCGGCCCGAAGGTCACGCCGGGCGGGGAAGACTGAAGCGGTCATAGCATGTCTCGTTGTCTCTAGGTGGAGACATAAATGTCACCAGTCAGTGACAATGTCAACAACTTGTCTCCGCCCGGAGACTTGGGGCAGGTTGCGCGCCCGGAAGGAGCTTCAGATGCCCGCCAGATCAGCGCCCCAGAAACGCGATCGCGAAGGAACGGAAACCCGCATCGTCGATGCGGCGGCCCGTGTGCTGGCGCGCGACGGTGCGGCGGGGTTCGGCATCAACGCCGTGGCGGCGGAGGCGGGCGCCGACAAGAAGCTGATCTATCGCTATTTCGGCGACATGGATGGATTGATCGCCGCTATGGGCGCGCGGCTGGATCTGTGGGCCGGTCCTGCCGAACCGCCGGCGGAAGGCGATGCCTATGGCGACCGCATGGCGCACCTCATCGCCGCCTATGGCCGTCATGTGCGCGGCGATCTGCTGCTGCAGCGGCTGCTGGCATGGGAGCTGTCGGAGGATGCCCCGGCCCTGCGCGCGCTCGACCTCGCGCGGTCCAGGGCGATGCAGTCGGCGATGCCGGCGCTGCGCGGCGCGGATGGGCCGCCTGAAGGGGTCGATGCGCCGGCGATCAATGCGGTGCTTCTGGCGGCGGTGAACTATCTGGCGCTCCGGCAGCGCACGATGGGACGGTTCGCTGGGCTGGATCTCTCGACCGCGGCGGGACAGGCGCGCGCCGATGCGGCGATCGCCTTCCTCATGTCCCGCGCCTATGCGCCGAAGGCGAAACGCTGACGCCTCAAGGATACGTCTCGTCCTGCTCGGGCAGCGCCATCTCCAGATAGAGAGATGAGTCCATATAGCGCCCGATGGCGAAGCGGCAGAGCACGGCGATGATCGCGGCCAGCGGTGCGGCCAGCAGAAGCCCGACGAAGCCGAAGAGATAGCCGAACGCGAAGAGGGCGAACATCAGCCACACGGGATGAACGCCCGTCGCCTCGCCGACGATCTTGGGCGCGATGACATAGCCTTCCACGATCTGGCCGAAGACGAAGACGCCGAGCGTCAGCGCGATGATCCACCATTCCGGCCAGAACTGGACGGTGGCGACCGCGCCCGAAACCATGAAGCCGGTCACCGCGCCGACCAGCGGCACGAACGACAGAAGCCCCGCGCCGATGCCGATGACGAGCGCATAGTTGAGGCCGATCAGCGACAGCGCGACGGCGTAGAAGGCGGCGAGCATCAGCACCACCACCGTCTGCCCGCGCAGGAAGCCGGCGATGGAATGGTCCATCTCGCGCCACAGGCGGCGCACCGTGTCGTCGTGGCGGCGTGGCAGCCAGCTGTCCAGCGTGCGCGTCATACGCGGCCAGTCGATCAGCAGATAGAAGGCGATGATCGGCGTCACGATCACCAGCATGAAGGCGTTCATCACCGCCTCGCCGCCCGACCAGATCGAGGCGAGCAGATCGTTCAGCAGCCCGCCGGCCGACCGCACCATGTCGGCGATGGCGCGCTGCACTTCGCCCACGGCCTCCGGTCCACCGATCCGCTCGATGATCGGCGCGCCCTGTTCGGCGGCGAATTTCTGCAGGTTGCGGATGATGTCCGGCAGGCTGGCGATGAGATTGGAAATCTCGTTCGCCAGAAACGGCACCATGAAGCTGAGCAGCAGGGCGAAGACGAGGATGATGACGCCGGAAACCAGCAGCGCGCCGACGCCCCGCCGCACGCGGATGCGCTCCAGCCGGGTGACCAGCGGGTTCAGCAGATAGGCCAGGATGATGCCCAGCACGAAGGGCAGCAGGATCGGGCTGAGCAGATAGAGGACGAGAAAGACCGCCGCGAGCGCGCCCAGCCAGAAGATCGCCTGCTGGCGCATCGTCATGCCCGACGGGCGCTCCGGCGCCTTGGGCGGGATCACGGGCTGTTCGGGCAGGCTGGCTCCGCTCAAGGCGTCACCACCACCTTGCCGATCACCTTGCGGGTCTGGAGCATCTGCATCGCCTCAACGGCCTGATCGAGCGGGAATGTCTGACAGACATAAGGCCGGATCACGCCGGCTTCCGCCAGTGCGTCGATGGCGTCCAGATTGTCGCGGCCACGCTCCGGGAACCTGCGCCCATACTCGCCCGCCCTCACGCCGACCACCGAGAAGCCCTTGATGAGCGGCATGTTGACCGAGATGTCGGGGATACGGCCTGAGGTGAACCCGATCACCAGCAGCCGGCCGTCAAACGCGATGCAGCGCACGCTCTCGTCGAAGACATCGCCCCCGACAGGGTCGTAGACGACGTCCGCGCCAAGTCCGCCGGTGAAGTCCTTCACCGCCTCTCGAAATCCGCTGGAGGGCAGCACGAGGTTCGCGCCGCGCAGGCTCAGGAAATTGCGCTTCTCCTCGCTGGAGGCGGTGGCGATCACCTTCGCCCCGAAATGAAGCCCCAGATCCACCGCAGCGAGGCCGACGCCGCCCGCCGCGCCATGGACCAGCAGCGTCTCGCCCGGCTGCAGATTGCCGCGCCGCTTCAGCGCGACATAGGCGGTCAGATAGGCGGCGGGGTAGGCGGCGGCCGCGACGAAATCCATGCCTTTGGGAATTTTACGGACCGCGCTCGCCTGCGCGATCGCTTCCTCGGCGAAACCGCCGGTGCGAAGCCCGCCGACAACGCCGTCACCGGCCGCGACGGAGGTGACGTCTTCGCCCACTTCGATCACCTCGCCGGCGCCCTCCATGCCCGGCACGAAGGGCAGCGGCGGCTTGTGCTGGTACTTCCCCTGGATCATCAGGATATCGGGGAAGTTCACGGAGGCGGCCCGCATGGCGATGCGCACCTCGCCCGGCGCGAGGTCACGGCGCGGCAGGTCGTCGATCTTGACCGTGGTGATGTCGTCGCTGATCTCGCGGCAGACGACCGCCCTCACGCCGCGGCGTCCAGCTTGGCTTTCACTTCGGCAGCCATCTGGTTCAGCGCCTTGCGCGCCGCCGGGACGACGGCCGAGAACGCCGTGAAGGAGTGCGAAAGGCTATCATAGCAGCGATAGGTGACGGAGACGCCGGCCTTGCGCAGCAGCTCGGCATAGGCGGCGGCCTGCGTGGTGAGCGGATCGAACCCGGCGGTGTAGATCAGCGCCGGCGCGAGGCCCTCATGCTCCGGCAGCAGCGCGGGCGAAACGCGCCAGTCGGTGCGCTCGGCATCGCTGTTGAGATAATGGCCCGCGAACCAGTCCATCATGTCCTTGGTCAGCGGATAGGCGTTGGCCATGGTCACCATCGTGCCGCCTTCGCTCGTCCAGTCGGTGCAGGGATAGATCAGCAGCTGCAGCGTCGGTTGCGGCTTGCCCGCTTTCTTTGCGGCCTGACAGATGACGGCGGAGAGATACCCGCCCGCGCTGTCGCCGCCCACCGCCACGCGCTTGCCGTCGGCGCCGAGCGATTTGGCGTTCTCGCGCGCCCAGTCATAGGCGGCGAGTACATCGTCCACGCTCGCGGGGAACTTGTTCTCCGGCGCGTGGCGATAATCGACATTCAGCACAATGGCTTTCGCTTCGTCGCTGAGGATCGAACACCACACATCGCAGGTCCAGACCCCGCCCAGCACGCAGCCGCCCTGGTGGAAATAGACGATCAGCGGCTCGTTCCCCGTCGCGCCGGCGGGCGTGTAGAGCCGTGCGGGCAGCGGCGCGCCGTCGCCGCCGGGAACCGTCATGTCCTTCACGGTCACGCCGCTGCGGCGCTTGTTGTCGATCATGCCGAAGGCCGCCTTCATGCCCTCGCGTGCGATCTCGGGGCTGAGCGCGCTCATCTTCGGGCCTTTGGCCGCTTCCTTCGCCATCAGCGCGATGCGCGGGTCCAGCGTCTTGCCGTCGATTTCGGTCTTCTTGCCCGCCATCGCCTGGATGATGCCGGAGGGCAGGGAAAAGATGATCCGGGTCATCACGGATTGCAGGCTCATCGGCATTTCCTCATGTGTTTCCTAGTGTGCTAGCCTCGCGCCCATAAGCCATCAAGACAAGAGACAAGAGGAAACACCATGACCCAGTACGATCTGGTCGTCCGGGGCGGTACAGTCATCGACGGCACGGGCGCGGAGAGTTTCGAGGGTGATGTCGCGGTCGCGAAGGGCCGCATCGTCGAGGTCGGCAAAGTCACCGGCTCGGGCGCCGAGGAGATCGACGCGAAGGGTCGCATCGTCACCCCGGGCTTCGTCGATATCCATACGCATTATGACGGCCAGGCGACCTGGGACAACAGGCTCGCGCCCTCCTCGATCCACGGCGTCACCACCGCCGTCTTCGGCAATTGCGGCATCGGCTTCGCGCCGGTGAAGACCGAAGACCACGACCGCCTCATCAGCCTTATGGAAGGCGTGGAAGACATCCCGCATCCGGTTCTGAAAGAGGGTCTCAAGTGGAACTGGGAATCGTTCGGCGATTTCCTGAACGCTCTGGATGAAATCCCGCACGATATCGATTTCGCCGCCCAGCTCCCCCACGGCGCGCTCCGCGTTTACGTGATGGGCGAACGCGGCGCGAAGCAGGAAGCCGCGACCGATCAGGACATTTTCAGGATGGCGGCGCTGGCGCGCGAAGCGATGCGCGACGGCGCGCTCGGTTTCTCCACCTCGCGCACGCTCAACCACAAGACCGCCGACGGCCACAACACGCCCAGCTACGGCGCGGCCGAGCGCGAACTCGTCGGCATCGCGATGGGTCTGAAGCAGGCCGGTCTCGGCGTCCTGCAGGTCGTGACGGATTTCCCCGGCGGCGAGGCGGAGTTCAACATCCTCCGCCGCATGGTGGAGGCCTCGGGCCGTCCGCTCTCGGTCAGCCTCGCGCAGTCGCCCCTGGCGCCCGATCTCTACAAGGATGTGCTCGGCTGGCTGAAACAGGCGAACGAGGACGGCCTGCCGATGAAGGCGCAGGTCGCCGGCCGCCCTGTCGGCCTGCTGCTCGGCCTGCATCTGACGCTCAACCCCTTCATCGCGCACCCGGCGTATAAGGAGATCGCCGACAAGCCGTTCGAGGAACGTCTCGCCGCGCTGCGCGATCCGTGGTTCCGCGCGAAGCTGCTGGCCGACAAGCCCACGGCCGACCATCCCTTCGTCAAATCGGTGCTGCGCGGCTTCGGCTCGATGTTCGAACTCGGCGATCCGCCCAACTACGAGCCGCTGCCTTCCGAAGCGATCGCCGCCAAGGCCGCCGCCAGGGGCGTCAGCCCGGAAGAATACGCGCTCGATGTCATCACGGCGGGCGATGGTTCCGGCGCGCTCTACCTCACCTTCCTCAACTATGCGAACGGCTCGCTCGATCCCTCGTTCGAGATGATGAACGACCCCAACGCGGTGTTCGGCCTGTCCGATGGTGGGGCGCATGTCGGCACGATCTGCGACGGCTCGTTCCCCACATCCAACCTCATCCACTGGACCCGCGACCGCACGCGCGGGCCGAAGATGAAGCTGGAGCACATCATCGCCAAGCAGACGCGCGAGACGGCGCTGACTGTCGGCCTCGCCGATCGCGGCCTGCTGAAGCCCGGCTATAAGGGCGACCTCAACGTCATCGACTATGCCAATCTCCGCCTGCACGCGCCGACCATCCAGTACGACCTGCCGTCCGGCGGCCGCCGCCTGATGCAATATGCCGACGGCTATGACGCGACCGCGGTCAACGGCCAGATCACCTATCGCGGCGGCCAGCCGACCGGCGCGCTGCCCGGCAAGCTGGTGCGCGGCGCGCGCGATATCGGCTAGCCGTAAGCGAGCCTCAATGCATGGCCGGCGACATCTGCCGGCCATGGTGCAAGGCGCGCCTCGAAGCCCGCGCGGTCCCCGGCATAGAGCGCCCGCGCCGCCTCTTCGAAGCCCGGATAGTCGCCCGCAATCGCCGCGAGGAAGCGATAGGCCGCATCGCGCCGCGCGCGCATCTCCGTCTCCGGCGCTTTGCGCGCCGCGTCGATGAGACGTCGCAGCGCCGCCGACGCGCCGCCCGGCTGATCGTTCAGCCAGTCCCAGTGCCGGGGCAGCAGGGTCACCTCGCGCGCCGTGACGCCAAGCTTCGGCCGCCCCCGCCCGCGCGGCTCGCCGGCATAGCGGGCACGGATGGCCTCCGCCCCGCCGCTGACATCGAGGTCTGTCTGCCGCCCCGTCGCATCGGAGAACACCAGCACGCGCGCCTCGCCCGCCCTGGCAATTGCCAGCGCAACGTCCTCCGGAGTGCCGGTCTTCAGATGGGTGACGCCGGAAAAGGCGGTGAGCGTATCGGTCATTTCATCCTCTTGACGGCATTTATTATCCGGGTAATAAGCGTCCGTCAATTTGACCCGGATAAAAATTATGAAGCCGCAGGACCGCAAAGCGGCCATTACTGCCTGGAAGGAGCGCAAACCCGCTCCTGCCGGGATTTTCAGCCTTACCTGCACGGCAGACGGGTCGGTCTGGGTCGGCGAAAGCCGCAATCTGGAGGCGCAGCAGAACAGCCTGTGGTTCTCGCTCCGTCTCGGCAGCCATCTCAACCGCAAGGCGCAGGCGGCCTACAACGCCCATGGCCGCGAAGCCTTCGTCTATGCCGAATGCGAGCGCCTCGCGGAGGAAGACAACACCGGCACGCTCCAGCACGCCCTGTTGCGAGACAAGGCGGCGGAATGGCGCGTGCGGCTCGGCGCTGCAACGCTCTGACGTCTTGGCATTGTCGCGCTGACAGGCAAGGATTCGGGCAAAAGGGAGAGACAATATGAGTCAGTCGAGAGACCTCACCGTCAGCCGCGCCGATCTGTCGGCCTCGCGTATCGAGACGACCGAGCATCCGCCGCTGGCCGAAGGCGAGGCGCGGCTGAAGGTCAACGCCTTCTCGGTCACCGCGAACAATCTCACCTACGCGGTGTTCGGCGACATGATGCAGTACTGGAATTTCTTTCCCGCGCCGGCGGGCCAGGGCCGCGTGCCGGTCTGGGGCTTCGCGACCGTCATCGAAAGCCGCGCGCCGGGCCTCAGCGAAGGCCGCAAGGTCTATGGCTATCTGCCGATGTCGACCGCCTTCACGGTGGAGGCGGGCGCCGTGAAGTCCGGCGGCTTCAACGACATGGCGGCGCATCGCCAGCCCATGTCGCCCTTCTACAACCAGTATGTCTTCACCGATTCAGATCCGCTCTACACGCCCGATACCGAAGCGCTGCAGATGCTGTTCCGGCCGCTGTTCACGACCGCCTTCCTGATCGACGATTTCCTCGACGACAATAAATTGTTCGGCGCCAGCCAGGTCATCTTCTCCAGCGCCTCGGCCAAGACGGCCTGGGCGGCGGCCAAGCAGATCGCGGCGCGGGGCATACCGGTCATCGGCCTTACCTCGAAACGCAATATCGATTTCGTGAAGGGCCTTGGCTGCTACGCTAAGGTCGTCGCCTATGACGACATCGAGACGCTGGATGCGAAGACGCCCAGCGTCTATGTCGACATCGCCGGCGACGCTCCTGTGCGCGCCCGCATCCACACCCATTTCAACGATGCGCTGAAATATTCCTGCTCGGTCGGCGCGACGCACTGGCAGGAAGGTACGACCGCGCCGGAAAAGCTTAGCGGTCCGGAGCCGCAATTCTTCTTCGCGCCGGGCCAGATCGCCAAGCGCATCGGCGATTGGGGCGCGGCGGCGTTCGGCCAGAAAGTCGCCGCCGCCTGGGCGGATTTCCTGCCCGTCGCGGCCGGCGCGACGAAGATCGTGGAGCGCGACGGGCTTCAGGAAGCGGCGCAGATCTTCCAGTCCTTCGTCGCCGGCAGCGCCAGCGCCGATGAGGGTTACATCGTCCGCCTCTAGAGCCAGCGCGGCACGCGCGCGCGATAGGCGCGATAGGCCTCGCCCTCGACACGGTCCAGGTGCGCTTCCTCGAAGCGCACCTGCAGCTGCATCAGCGCCTCGCCCAGCAGCAGCACGGCGAGCGACAGCGCATTCGGCGCGACAAGGAACACGCCCACCAGCATCGCGCGCATGCCAAGGAAAATCGGATTGCGGCTGACGCCGAACAGTCCGGCGGCCTTCAGTTCGGTTTTGGCCGGGTCGACGCCGATACGCCATGAACGGCCCATCTGGACCTGCGCAATGGCGATCCACACGAGCGCGGCGGCAAGGATCGCCCACCCGGCATAGAGCCGTACTTCGGCGAAGGGCAGGGCGATGGGGCCGATCACGTCCCACGGCGCCGGCGCGAAGGCGGCGAGCGCGCTCATCGCCGCAAGCAGCACCAGCGCCCCTTTGAACCAGCGGCCGACCACCGCCTCGCCGCTGTCGCCCTGCGGCAGAACCAGCGCGTTGATCCCGCTCGACAGGCGCAGACGCAGCGTCGGCCAGACGAAGACGGCCGCGAAGGTCGCGATGACATAGATGAACAGGGTGATCGGATCGGCAAGCAGAGCGGTCATGGCGGCGTCTCAGTGGCGGTGGGTCAGGTGGCGGTGGCCGTCATCGTGGTGATCGTGGCCGTGATCGTCGTGGATGTGCATGCCATGGCTATGCAGGCCGCAATCGGCGCAGTCCTCGCCGGTCTCGACCTGCAATGTCGCGTGGCCGATGCCGAAATTCGTTTTCAGCGCCGCCGCCGTCTCGCTCAGAAAGGCGTCGTCCAGCGATGCGCCGGGGCGTACCAGATGTGCGGTCAGCGCCGTTTCCGTCGTCGACAGCGACCAGATGTGGAGGTCATGAACGCCGGTGACGCCCGGGCGCTGCTTCAGCCAGTCCGAAATCCCAGCATGGCTCATCCCGCTCGGCACGCCGTCCAGCGCCATCTGCGTGGATTCGGTCAGCAGGCCCCACGTGCCCCAGGCGATGACGATGGCGATCACCACCGAGATCGCAGGGTCGACCCACAGCCAGCCCGTCGCCATCACGGCGAAAGCGGCGAGCACGACGCCGAACGACACGGCGGCGTCCGCCACCATGTGCAGATAGGCGCCGCGGATATTGAGATCGCCCTTCGCGCCGCTGACGAACAGAAAGGCCGTGAAGGCGTTGATCAGGATCCCCGCCGCCGCCACGCCGGCCACCGTCCACTCGGCGATAGGCTGCGGATCGGCGAAGCGATGCGCCGCCTCCCACAGGATCGCGCCGACCGCGATCAGCAACAGCAGCGCATTGCCCAGCGAGGCAAGGATCGTCGAGCGCCCCAGGCCGTAGGTGCGGGTCGCTGTGGGCTTGCGCTTCGCCATCGTGGCCGCGCCCCAGGCGAGCAGCAGACCTGCGACATCGGAAAGATTGTGGCCTGCATCGGCGAGCAGCGCGAGCGAACCCGTCAGCCAGCCGGCGATCGCCTCCAGCGCGACGAAGCCCGTGTTGAGCGCGATGCCCAGGGCGAAGGCGCGTCCGAAATCCTTCGGCGCGTGGCTGCGCCCTGCGTGGGTATGTCCGGGATCGTGATCGTGCGACGACATGCGCGAGATATGATCGCGCGCGTGAAACCCTGCAACTGTAATGAGATTACGGTTACAGAGTTACACGGATGCGATCATTCGCCCAGGCGATGCCTGCGGCGATGGCGTCGCGCGCCTCGCTCATCATCAGCGCGAACATCTGGAAGACATGCTGCTGGTAGGCCCACGTCTCCAGCCGCACATCGACATTCGCCAGCGCGGCCTTGCGCGCCAGCGTCAGCGAATCGTCCAGCAGGGTCTCCGACGTGCCGACCTGGATGAAGAGCGGCGGCAGGCCGTCAAAACGCCCGTTCAGCGGCGTGGCGCGCGGATCGGCCGCATCGCCGCGGGGCGCATAGATCGCGGCGGTGTCCTTCACATTCGCGGCGGCGATCATCATGTCGTCGTCGGCTTTCAGCGACATGGTCTCGCTTGTCGCGGTCATGTCGACCCAGGGCGACAGCACCCAGGCCCCGGCGGGGCGCGGCAGACCGGCGTCGCGGATCGCCTGCAGCGCCGCGATGGCGAGGCCGCCGCCGGCCGAGTCGCCCGCGATCACGATGCGGCTGCCCTCGATCCCCTGATCCAGCAGATAGCGATAGGCGGTGACCGCGTCCTCAAGCCCGGCGGGGCAGGGGTCTTCCGGCGCAAGGCGATAGGCGACCGACAGCACCTGCCCGTTGAAGGTCGCGGCGATGCTCGTGGTGAGCGCGCGGTGGCTGGCGATCGAGCCGATCGCATAGCCGCCACCATGCAGATACATCAGCGCCGCATCGTCTGTCGCGTCAGTGCGGGCCTGCCATTCCACCGGAACGCTGCCCGCACGCGCTTCTCTCAGCGCGACGCCTTCGGCGAGCGGAAAGAACGCCGTCCCCGCCTCCATCGCGGCGCGCCGCTCGTCCCATGACAGCGCATCCATCGCGCCGCGCGATGACCGCAGCAACTCAGTGACGGTTCTGACTTCCTCGGCGCTCATGTGCCCGCTCCTTCGAGGCGGGACACTTAAGGTTCGCGTCAGTTCACGTCGCCGCGACCGATTGATGCAGGCGTCATGCGATGCGCGCGTTGGCCCAGTTGGTCGCGCCCGCGATCGCGGCGCGCGCTTCGCCCAGCATCGCGGCGAAGATCTGGAACACATGCGGCTGTCCGGGCCAGCATTCCAGCGTCACCGCGACATCGTCGGCCCCGGCCCGCGCGGCGAGCGCGACGGAATCGTCCAGCAGGCATTCTGCAGTGCCCACCTGGATCAGTAGCGGCGGCAGGCCTTTCAGCGAGGCGTTCAGAACCGTCGCGCGCGGATCCTTCACGTCTCCGCCGGGCGCATAGACGGCGGCGTATTCCTTCAGGCTGACATCGGTGATCATCAGGTCGTCCGCCGCCTTCGATTTCATCGTGCCGCTCGAGACGGTGAGATCGGTCCACGGCGAAAGGCACCACCCGCCAGCCGGCAATGGCAGGCCCGCATCGCGGATCGCCACCAGCGCCGCGACGGCCAGCCCGCCGCCCGCGCTGTCACCTGCGATGATGATGTTGGACGCAGGCACGCCCTGATCCTCGATGAGGAAACGATACGCCGCCAGCGCATCCTCGATGGCGGCCGGGCAGGGATGCTCCGGCGCAAGACGATAGCCGAGCGACAGGACGCGCCCGACAAATCCTGCAGCGATCTCCGTCGTCAGCGGCCGGTGCGTCGCGATCGACCCGACGGCATAGCCGCCGCCGTGCAGGTAAAGCATGGCTGCATCGTCACGTACGCCCTTGCTCGACTGCCACTCGGCATCCAGAGCGTTCAGACGAAAGGGCTGAAGCGACACGCCCTCGGCTTTGGGAAACGCCGCCAGCGTCGCTTCCATTGCGGCGCGGCGATCCGCCCAGCTGCCGGGACGCTCGGCGGCGTTGGACGCGCGCAGAAGATCGTTCACGGTCTTCAGTTCGTCGGCACTCATCAGAAACTCCGTATGAACATTGTCAGGCCGCGTCGACAGCCGGCCGCGCGATTGTCGGCAGCGCGCGGAAGCCGCCCATGAACAGGGCTGTCGCGAAATTCGATGCGGCTTCCGTATCCACCGGCTCGCGGCTCAGCATGTGTTCGCCCACCTCGAACGCGACGCCCACCAGCGCCGCCATCAGATAGTCGGCATCGATCGGCGGAAAGATACCGTCCTCGATCGCCTTGACGATGTCGATGCGCAGTTCGTCGAAGCCCGCGATGATCTCCGGCGTGTCCATGCGCACGCGCATCGTATCGGCATTGCGGCGGATGACTGCGAAGGTCTGCCGGTCGGTCGCGATATAGTCGAAAAAGGTGCGGAACGAGCCGGAGATGAACTGCTCCACGCTCCGCGCGCGGATACGCTCGGCGCGCAGGCGCGGACGCACGCGGAGCGCATTCTCGTCCTGGATCGCCTGGAACACCTCTTCCTTCGACTTGAAGTAGTTGTAGAAGGTGCCGCTCGCCAGATCGGTCGCCCTGATGATGTCGCGCACTGTCGTGGCGCCATAGCCGAGCTTGGTGAACACTTCGCGGGCGGCGACCAGGATCGCCTCGCGGTTGGCCAGTTTGGTGCGTTCGCGTTTTCCGGTCATGTCCGCCATCTCCGGTATTTGGAGACAAGGCGTCAATTTCCCAGATGTCGCAGACACAAGATTTCCGCGACTTGCTGCACTGCACAACAAAATTGTTCAACAGCTAACGTAAGCGTCAATCTTGACCCCCCCGGGGAGTCGGTCCTAGTGGCGCCCAAGCCGGCGATCCGCCCTGGATATCAATCGGGCGCGCGGCCTCCTTAGAAGGAGAGACCCCATGACCGAGTGTTACGTCTACGACGCCATCCGCACGCCTCGCGGCAAGGGCCGCAAGGACGGCAAGCTGCATGAAATCACCTCGCTCTCGCTCGCCAGCCAGGCGCTGGAAGCGATCCGCGACCGCAACGGCCTCGACACCGCCAAGGTCGATGACGTTATTCTCGGCTGCGTCTCGCCGGTGGGCGAGCAGGGCGCGAATATCGCGCGCAGCGCCGTTCTGAACGCCGGGTTCGACGAAAGCGTCGCGGGCGTCCAGATCAACCGCTTCTGCGCCTCGGGTCTTGAGGCCTGCAACATGGCCGCCGCGCAGATCATGTCGGGCCAGTCCGATTTCGCCATCGGCGGCGGCATCGAATCCATGTCGCGCGTGCCGATGGGCTCCGACGGCGGCGCCCTCGCCTCCGATCCGGCGCTCGCCTTCAAAACCTATTTCGCGCCCCAGGGCATCGGCGCCGACCTCATCGCCACCATCGACGGCTTCAGCCGCGAAGATGTCGACGCCTATGCGGTCGAAAGCCAGAAGCGCGCCGCGCGCGCGTGGAGCGAAGGCCGCTTCAGGAAGTCGGTCGTGCCGGTGAAGGACCAGCTCGGCGCGATCCTCCTCGACCACGACGAACATATGCGCCCCGAAACGACGATGCAGTCGCTCGGCGCGCTGCAGCCCTCCTTCGTCCAGCCGGGCGAGTTCGCTTTCGACGGCGTCGTGCAGCAGCGTTACCCGCAGGTCGAGCGCGTGAACCACGTCCACCACGCCGGCAACTCGTCGGGCATCGTCGATGGCGCCGCCGCGGTCCTTTTCGGCACCAAGGGCGCCGGCGACGCAGCGGGCCTGAAGCCCCGCGCCAAGGTGCTGGGCTTCGCCTCCATCGGGTCCGAGCCGTCGATCATGCTCACCGGCCCCAGCTACGTCACCGAGAAGCTGCTGAAGCGCCTCGGCATGACCGTGAACGACATCGACATCTACGAGCTGAACGAGGCCTTCGCCTCGGTCGTCATGCGCATGATGAAGCGCCTCGACATCAGCCACGAGAAGATGAACGTGAACGGCGGCGCCATCGCCATGGGCCACCCGCTCGGCGCCACCGGCGCGATGCTGGTCTCCACCGTCATCGACGAGATGGAGCGGTCGAACAAGGAAACTGCGCTCGTCACGCTCTGCGTCGGCGGCGGCATGGGCACGGCTGCCGTGCTGCAGCGCGTTTAAGGGGAGAAACCGAACATGTCCGATTTCACCACCTTCAAGTTCGCCGTCGACGCCGACGGCATCGCCGTCGCCAGCTTTGATGTGCCCGGCCGTTCGATGAACACCCTCACCGCCGCGGCGCTGAAGGACATCACCGCCATCGCCGAGCGCGTGAAGACCGACGCCGCCATCAAGGGCCTCGTCATCACGTCGGGCAAGCCGACCGGCTTCTGCGCCGGCGCCGATATCGGCGAGATGGAAGGCAATTCCGGCCCCAAGGGCGAGCTGACCGAAAACGAAAAACTGAACCGCCAGTTCGAAGGCGCCTTCGGTTTCAACCGCGTGCTGCGCGGTCTTGAAACTTGCGGCAAGCCGGTAGCCGCCGCAATCAATGGCCTCGCGCTTGGCGGCGGTCTGGAAGTCACACTCGGCTGCCACTATCGCGTCGCCGGCGACAACCCGAAGATTCAGCTCGGCCTGCCGGAAGCCAAGATCGGCCTGCTCCCCGGCGCCGGTGGCACCCAGCGCCTGCCGCGCCTCATCGGCGTGATGAACGCCCTGCCGCTCATCCTCGAAGGCAAGCCCTCCACGCCGCAGGAAGCGCTGAAGCTCGGCTTCATCCACGCCGTCGTGCCGGCCGGCACCGAAGTCGCCGCCGCGAAGGAATGGATCAAGACCAAGGGCGATGCCGTGCAGCCCTGGGACAAGAAGGAATTCAAAGTGCCCGGCGGCACACCGCACGCGCCGGGCGGCGGCACCGCCTTCGTCATGGGCAACGCCATGCTGCGCAAGACGACCTACGGCAATTATCCCGCCCAGCTCTCGATCATGAAGTGCGTCTATGAAGGCATCCAGGTGCCCATCGACGCCGCACTGCGTATTGAATCGCGCTACTTCGCGGCCCTGTCGGCGCACCCGACCGCCAAGAACATGATGCGCTCGCTGTTCCTCTCGATGCAGGAACTCGGCAAGGGCGCGCGCCGTCCGAAAGACGAAGCACCCACCGACGCCAAGAAGGTCGGCGTCCTCGGCGCCGGCATGATGGGCGCGGGCATCGCCTATGTGCAGGCGATGGCCGGCATCGAAACCGTGCTGATCGACCAGACCATCGAAGCCGCCGAAAAGGGTAAGGCCTACAGCGTCAATCTGCTGAACAAGCAGATCGAGCGCGGCAAGATGACCAAGGAAATGGCCGACGGCATCCTCGCGCTCATCACGCCGTCCACCGACTATGCGCTGCTGAAAGGCGCCGACCTCATCGTCGAGGCGGTGTTCGAAACGCGCGAGATCAAGGCGACGGTCACCAAGGCTGCCGAGGCCGTGATTCCCGAAACCGCGATCTTCGGCTCCAACACCTCCACGCTGCCGATCAGCGGCCTGGCCGAAGCCAGCATCCGCCCGGAAAGCTTCATCGGCATCCATTTCTTCTCGCCCGTCGACAAAATGGGCCTGGTGGAAATCATCCTGGGGAAGAAAACCAACGCGCGCGCCGTCGCGGTGGCGGTCGACTACGTCAAGAAGATCCGCAAGACGCCGATCGTCGTGAACGACAGCCGCGGCTTCTACACCTCGCGCTGCTTCGGCACCTATGTCGCCGAGGGGCAGGAGATGCTGGCCGAAGGCATCGCCCCCGCCATCGTCGACAATGTCGGCCGCATGACCGGCATGCCGCGCGGCCCGCTTGAGCTGGCTGACGACGTCGCGCTCGACCTCGCCTACAAGGTGCGCGAGCAGACCAAGAAAGACTTGGGGACAGCCTATGTCGCCGGTCCATCCGATGCACTCATCGAGGCGCTGGTCGTCAAGGAAGGCCGCCTCGGCCGCAAGAACTCCAAGGGCTTCTACGATTATCCGGCGAACAAGGGGCCGAAGACTCTGTGGCCCGGCCTGTCGGATCTCGTGAAGATCACCACGACCGATGCCGAACCCGCCGCAGTGGACGAGCTGAAAAAGCGCTTCCTCTACCGCCAGGCTGTCGAGGCCGCGCGCTGCTACGCCGAAAACGTCGTCACCGATCCGCGCGACGCCGATGTCGGCGCCATCCTCGGCTGGGGGTTCGCGCCCTGGACCGGCGGCCCGATCAGCCTGATCGACACGGTCGGCCTGCAGAAGTTCGTGGAAGAAGCCGACCGCATGGCCCAGACCTACGGCCCCCGCTTCGCCCCGCCGCAGCTCCTCCGCGACATGGCCGCCAAAGGCGAAACCTTCTACGGCAACTACAAAGCGGCGCAGAAGGCGGCGTAAGCCGAACGTTCATCACGAATGCAAAAGGCCGGGCGTAAGCCCGGCCTTCTTGTTGTTCGCGCTTGCGTCGCAAGGAAAGTCGCGGGCCTAAACGCGCCGTACCAGCGTCGTACGCATGCGGTCGTCCAACTTTGGGTCCGCGTCTGGCATATCACGGATTTCGATGACTCCGGACGCGACAAGCTCTTCGATCCGCCATGTGAGAAAACGATCATTCTGGCTATTCTGTCCGAATGACCATCCGATCATCTTGCCGATGGCAACTATTGGCCGCGTCCACGTCTCGCCAATGTGGCTAAGAAGTTTGTCGTCCCAAATATCGTATGGGCAGAGGTGAAACATCGCTCCGTCGATAACGCGAACACCACTGCCGAGAGGAATCTCGTGCCATGAACGCGCAAGCGTTTGCCGCTCGTCGGCGAGCAAGGGTCTCGATCGGTCGAGAAATTGTGCCAACTCGTCGGGGCCGTACATCCCCACGCCATAGTATTTTTCGCCGGGCGGCCCCCATGACGGGACTTCGACGATCTCCCACGCGCCATCGAAATCTCGAAGTTGATCGCAGGCCATTCGAACGAAAATGCAGTCGTTCACATCGTCGGAGGTCCAAACGACAAGACTGCGCGGCGCCGTGTGGATCAATCGCGCGTGAGCGTTCTGCCATGCGCGATAAACACTCGGAAAATCGTCTAAATCTGTAGGCTTAAGCGATTTCCACCAATCATCGCGAGCTTGGTCTGAAGACAATGGTCCGTAGGACAAGTCATCGGCAATCATAAGTACGGCGTCATCGCCGCCGGACAGCCTGATGGCCTGCTGCAAAGTGCCGCCTGCGCTATCGCCGCGAATTACATGAAAACGCATACGACAACGATACCAAGTTCGCTGAATGCTCGTCTATTGCCGGGCATCCTCTCGTGGCAGCGAGATAATCATTAATCCAACGTCCGCCTGAACCTCAACAGCGCCAGCCCTGTCAGCACGGCCAGGATAATTCCCAGCGGCCACAGATCGCCGACGATGGCGGGGAAGCCTGCACCCTTCAGCATCGTCTCGCGCACGATGCGCAGGAAATGGGTGAGCGGCAGGGCCTCACCGATGCCTTGCGCCCACCAGGGCATGGCGGCGAAGGGGAACATGAAGCCCGAAAGCAAAATCGACGGCAGGAAGACGAAGAACGTCATCTGCATCGCCTGCATCTGTGTCTTGGCGACGGTCGAGATGAGATAGCCGAGCATCAGGTTCGCGAACACGAACACTGCCGTCCCCGTCAGCATCGCGCTCAGCGAACCCGTGAAGGGAATGCCGAACAGCCACGCGCCCGCCACCAGCACCAGCGCCGTCTGCACCGCGCCGATGAAGATGTAAGGCGTCGTCTTCCCCAGCATCACCTCGGTGGGGCGCAGCGGCGTCGCCAGCATCGTCTCCATCGTGCCGCGCTCCATCTCACGCGTCAGCGCGATGGAGGTGATCATCACCATCGTCATGGTGAGGATAACGCCGAGCAGCCCCGGCACGATGTTGAACGATGTCTCGCCCGCCGGATTGTACAGCCGCTGCGCGACGATCTCGTAAGGCGTCGGCCCGGCGGCGAGGCCCGACAGCGTACCCTCAAGGAACGGCGTAAAGGCGCTGGAGGCGATCTGGGGCAGGGCGCCGATGGCCCCGCCGGCCGCGATCGGGTCGGTGGCATCGGCGGCGATCAGCAATTGCGGCCGCTCGCCGCGCACGAAATCACGCTCGAAGCCCTCCGGCACGATCACGACGAAATTTGCCTCGCCCGCGCGCAGCATCTCCTCGCCTTCGCCCGCTCGTGTCGTCACCTTCACGATGTCGAAATAGGTCGAGGCATGCATCGAGGCGAGCAGCGCCCGCGTCATCGGCCCGCTCTCGCGCGCCTCCACCACCGCCGGCATGTGGCGCGGATCAGTGTTGATGGCATAGCCGAACAGCAGCAGCTGCATCACCGGCATCGCCAGCAGGATGGCAAAGGTTAGCCGGTCGCGCCGCATCTGCACCAGTTCCTTCAGGAACACGGCCGACACGCGGCTCCATGAAAAGCGGGTAGCGGCGCTCATGTCATGTTGTCCGCGCTCTGCGACATCAGATGGATGAACGCTTCCTCCAGCCCCGCCTCGATGGGCCGCATCGCAAATCCCGGCATCGCGGCGATGCTGCGGATCGCTGTCTCCAGCTTCGCCTTGTCGGTGCCTGCGACATGCAGGCTCTCGCCGAACCGCGCGACCAGCTCCACGCCCTCGCGCCCGCGCAAGGCATCCGCCGCGCCATCCACGTCGTCGGCCGTCACATCAAAGGCGTTCAGGCCCACGGACTTCGGGATATCGCGCGTCGGTGCGTCGATCAGCTTCTTGCCATAGGCGATATAGGCGATGGAATCGCACTGCACCGCCTCGTCCATGTAGTGCGTGGACACCAGCGTCGTGACGCCGCGCGCCGCATAGCGCCGGATCTGGTCCCAGAAATCGCGCCGCGCTTTCGGGTCGACGCCCGCCGTCGGCTCATCCAGCAGCAGCAGGTCCGGGTCGTGGATCATGCACGCCGCCAGCGCGACGCGCTGCTTCCACCCGCCCGATAGCGTGCCTGCCAATTGCTTCGCCCGCGCTGTCAGGCCCAGGTCTTCGATGGCCTCCTCGACCCGACGCGCGCGATCCTCCACATCGAACAACCGCGCGACGAAGCTCAAATTCTCGGCAATCGACAAATCCTCATACAGAGAGAATTTCTGCGTCATGTATCCGGTGCGCGCTTTGATATGTGCGCTGTCCCTGACGACGTCGTAGCCAAGCACCTGTCCTTCGCCCGCATCGGGGCGCAGCAGCCCGCACACCATGCGGATCGTCGTCGTCTTCCCCGAACCGTTCGGCCCCAGGAATCCATAGATCGCCCCGCGCGGCACCTTCAGGTCGACATGGTCGACCACCGTCTTCGTGCCGAACCGCTTGGTCAGCCCGCGGACATCGATGACCGCCTCGCCGCTCATTTCAGTTTTACATCCACCGGCAGGCCGGGACGGATCGCCGCCGGATCGCTAGGCGCCGCTTCCACCAGGAACACCAGCTTCGCGCGCTCATCGAGGCTGTAGATCACCGGCGGCGTGAACTCCGGCTCGCTGGCGACCCAGGTGATCCGCGCCGTCAGCCCCGCCTTGCAGCCATCGCACGAGATCGAAACCTCCGCCCCAGGCGTCATCGCCGCCAGCTGCGCCTCCGGCACAAAGAAGCGCACCTTCATGTTCTCCGGCGCCAGCAACGCCAGCACTGGCGCACCCGCCGCGACAACCTCGCCGCCACGCCGATAGATGCGCTCAATCGTCCCGCTCGCAGGCGCCTTCAGCGTCAAATCGGCCAGCCGCCGCTCGGCAAGCCCCAACTCCGCCTCCGCGCTCCCCAACTGCCGGATCGCCGCATCCCGCTCAGCCTTCGCCGCCGCCAGCGCCGCCTCGGCCGATTTCAGCGCGGCGCGATCCGTGTCCAGCTTCGCCCGGCTCGCCGCCTTCGTTGCGACCAGCTCCTCCGTCCGCTTCAGCGTCTTCGCCGCCAGATCGCGATTGGCCTCCGCCTGCCGCACCGCCTCGGCCAGCGCGCCATCATCGGCGACATTCGCCCGCGCACTTTCCGCCGCCGCTTTCGCCGCATCGCGCTGATAGCCGGCACGCGCCCCATCCAGCGTCGCAACGACAGCCCCCGCTTCGACCCGGTCGCCTTCCTTCACGCTCAGCGAGGCGATCACCCCGCCATCCTGCGGCGCGACATACAGATACGCCGCCTCGCCATAACCCTGCAGCGTGTCGTCACCCTGCGGCGAACACGCGGCCAGCATCAGCGGTACCAGACAAAGGGCAGCGGCTCTCATGGGCGTAGTCCATTCAGAAGCAGGTCGATATGCGTCGTGACGATCTCTTCCGGCGCGGCGGTGCTCTCGCCGCCCAGCGCGTGCCGCCACAGCGCGGCGAACATCAGCGGCCCCACCACGGCGCGCACGGCCGCCTCCGGGTCGATCCGGCGGAAGATACCTCTTGCGATCCCGGCCGCGATCAGCATCTCCAGCGCGCCCTTCGCGCGCTCCACCACCTCGGTGCGATAATGCACGGCGATGTCGGGAAAGCGGTTCGAGATCGAGATCATCAATCGCGGCACGGCGAAGATGCGCGGGTTCGCCAGCCGCGAAGCCGCCAAAGTCCCCAGCATCCGGATCGTCCCCACCGGATCGTCCGCCCCGCCTTCGGCCAGCGCCGCCAGCGCCGCCGCAATCGGCGCGATCTCCCGGCTGATCAGCGCCCGCAGCAAGGCCTCCTTACTGTCGAAATAGAGATAGACTCCGGCCTTCGAGATCCCCGCCTTCGCCGCGATGTCGTCCATCCGCGCCGCGTCGAACCCGGCCTCGATGAACACATCCAGCGCCGCGTCCAGAATCTCGTCCGGGCGGGCGGCGGCGCGGCGTTTCCAGCGTGTCGCGGGCGTGTTCACCTTCTATATATAACTGACCAGTCAGTTATATGCAATCCCAGGCCTCCCGAATTGACGCGTTGGTCACGCTATCGGGGGTTCGTCATATCCGTGCCGTAATGTTTCACGTATGAAACACGCCGCCGGAGCCGGCTGCGGCTCGTCACCTGGGATCGATACACATGCGCCTTTTGTCGGCAGTTCTTCTGTCCACCGCCCTCGCGACCGGCTTCGCCGCCACCGCGCCGTCCGTTTTCGTGCCCGTCGCCCACGCCCAGGCTACCGCCGGCGAGGTGGATGTCGACGCGCTGCTCAAGCTGCTCCCCACCGACAAGGTCACCGCGACCTATGGCAGCAAGTCGTACGATGCGCTCAGCGGCATCACGACGATCCGTGACCTGAAGATCGCCGATCCCAAAGCCCCGGACCGGAATTTCTTCGCGGTTCAGGAAGTCGGCCTGCGCGGCCTCGACCTCGCCGCCTTCAACCATGTCTTCGACTTCGCCGGCTATGGCGCGGCGCCGGACGAAAGCTTCCGCCAGCTGTTCGGCGACATCGTCATCCGGAACGGCTCGGTCAACGTCGAGGGCCAGCGCGTCGGCAGCTTCGAGGAAATTCTCCTCGGCGGCACCCAGATGAAGCAGCTCGCGGCCAAGCCGCCGGGCCAGTTCGGCGCGCCGAGCGACGAGAAGGCCAGCGCCCAGTTCCTCGGCGCGCTGCTCGATGCCGCCATCACCGGCGAGATCAAGGTCACCAACCTCACCATCGAGGGCGGCCCGGAACGCGCTTCGATCAAGAGCCTCGTGTTCGGCGGCATCAATCGCGGCCAGTTCGGCCCGTCCTCCATCGACACGATGGAATCGACCGCCGACGGCCTCACCACGAAAATGGCCTCGGCCGAGACCGAAGGCGCCGACTTCACCAAGGTCATTCCCTGGCTGCTGAAGGGCGAGATGCCGCCCGTCGCGCCGGACAGCCTGCTCTATTTCGGCAAGGCGTCGGTGAACGGCCTCTCCTACGAGATGGATGGCTCCACGGTCACGATCGGCAGCTACACCGTCGATCCGGTCAATTTCTACTGGCTGGTGCCGTCCTCGCTGAAGCTTCAGATCAACGACGTCTATTTCAAGCCCGCCCCCGGCAGCTCGGATGGCGCGGCTGAAAGCCTCGGCGAGATCGGCCTCGACCATCTCGATATCGACATGGGCCTGGAATGGGCCTTTGACGGCGCCACCGGCGACGCCAGCCTGAAGGAGCTGCGCATCGCCGAATCGCAGCTCTTCGACGTCGCGCTGAATTTCGATCTCACCGGCATCAACCTGCCGATGCTGATCGATCCGGCTTCGGCGCAGTCCTCGATGCTCGCCATCGGCGTGAAGGCGGCGCAGCTCTTCATCAGGAACAATGGCGGCTTCGACAAGCTGCTCGCCGTCGCCGCGAAAGAGCAGAACTCGACGCCCGACGCCGTCCGCCAGATGGCGCTCGGCCAACTCAGCCAGCTCGAAGGCGGCCTGCCGCAGCCGGACGGCACGCTGAAGCCGCTGTCGGACCGTGTGAAGGGCATCATCGCTTCTCTGAAGGCGTTCATCACCTCGCCCGGCACGCTGACCATCAAGGTCAATCCGGCGACGCCGATCAACGCGATGACCGGCATGGGCGCGATGTTCGATCCGATCTCCGCAGCCGATACGCTCGGCGTCACGGTGGAATCGACGCCGCAGTAACCGGCGCAGGAATCTGAAGTTCTGGCGGCGCTCCGGGAAACCGGGGCGCCGTTTCAGTTGGCGGCGGCGCGCACCGGACATTTCGCCGTCACGTCCGCCTCGTCCAGGAACTGCGCCAGCGCCGCATCGCGCAATACGGCTTCGCGCCCCGCTGCCGTCAGCGCATCGACATTCTCCGGCGATATGGTCAGCCCGGTCGGAATTTCTTTCAGCGCATCCGCGCCCGGCTGTTCGCTCAACGCGATGTGGATCATCGCCGAACGTGCGCCCGGCCCGCTGCCGCCTTTGGCGCAGCGAGCGGCGGTCAGATTGTCGGCCATGTTGCGCGCCGCCGTGCGGGCGAGCCGCAGCGTCTCGAAATTATACTGGTCGATCGTGTTGGAGGTGACCGCACCCGCGATGCGCGCGATGTCGCCGACGATGGGCGCGCGGCTGATCGACCGGTCCTGATCGGCCTGCCCGTCGATGGAAATGAACAGGATGCGGGTGATGCGCTGCAGCCGCCCGCCCGGGTCCGGCGCGGCCGACGGATTGTCATAGCGCGAGATGTAGTCGAGCAACCCGCGCATCGCGAGATTGTCGCCGACGCCGCCATCGATCAGATGCACATAGGAAGGCCCGTCCACGCGCATATAGCTGCGCGCCAGCTTCGCCTGCTGGCGCTGACGCGACAGCGGATCGGGATCGGCCATGCCCTTCGTCACCCATACCGGCTCCTTCATCGCGCAATCGTCGCGATAGTTTTTCAGGACGATGGGCGTGAAGAGGATCGGAAATCCGTTCGAGGCCGCCACCGCCCGCGCCAGCGGATAGGACGACATGTTCGAACAGATCAGGTCGAACTGGCTCTGGATGAAGGGAAACGCTGCGCCATTGGCGAGGTCCGTCGCCTGCACCATCACGAAGGGCGGACCCAGCTTCTCCAGATCGGCATAGGTCGCGCCATGGAACATCTTGTCGTCATAGACGCGGGCCATTTCGTCATTGGTCCCCCAGTCGGGATTGACCATCCAGTCCCAGCGCCAGGGCAGCAGATAGATGCCCGCGATCTCGTCGTTCAGATCCTCGTCCAGGAAATCGGCGCGGAAATTCTGAAACGTCGCGTCACGGTGCAGCGCGTAATAGGCGGCGGGGAAACTGCCGCCCGACACGCCCGTCAGGATGTCCACCTCATGCAGCAGGTTCCGCTCCCTGCCGTCATAGGTGAACGTCATCTCGCGCATCGCCTCCAGCGCGCCATAGCCGAAGGCGGCCGAACGTTTGCCGCCGCCGGAAAACGACACGACGACCAGAAGGTCGTCGCTGGCGCGCTCCGAACTCAGATTCGCAAGGCGGTAGCCCCGCGTCTCGGCAGGATCGATCAGCGGATCGTTCTCCTGCGCGCTCAGTGACGCGCAGGCCGTCAAAGTCAGAACACCGGCTGCTGCCGCAACGCTTCGCAATGCTCGCCGCATGATCCGTTCCGCATCTTTCAATCGCCAGAATAGCTTTCCGCGCGCGCGAAGGGAAAGCGCCGCGCGGGACGGCTGATGCGGCGTCTATCGCAGGCCGCGCGTCCGTCATAGGCTTTCCACCATAACAGGCATGTCTCCGGGGGGAGATCGATGGACGCCAGGGTCGCCGCATCTCAGCCCATTCCGCAGCCGCGCCCGCGGCCGCTGATCGGCAACGTGCCGGATGTCGGCATGAAGACCCCCGTGCAGCGCATGGTCCAACTCAGCAAGCAATACGGCCCCATCTACAAGCTCGCCTTCCCGGGGGCGGACATCCACGTCATCTCGTCGGAAGAGCTGGTCGCAGAGGCCTGCGACGAAACCCGCTTCGCCAAGAAGGTCCACGGGCCGTTGCGCGAAATCCGCGCCTTCGCGGGCGACGGCCTTTTCACCGCGTTCGAGAAAGAGCCGAACTGGGGCAAGGCCCACCGCATTCTCATGCCGGCCTTCGGTCCGATGGCGATGCGGACCTATTTCGACGACATGCTGGATATCGCCGACCAGATGCTCGTGAAGTGGGAACGGCTCGGCCCCGACGCCGTGCTCGACGTGCCTGAGGAGATGACCCGCCTCACGCTCGATACCATCGCGCTCTGCGGCTTCGGCTATCGCTTCAACTCGTTCTACCAGACCGGCATGCATCCCTTCGTCGACGCGATGGTGCGCGGCCTCGCCGAGGCCGGCGCGCGCGGCCGCCGCCTGCCGATCCAGACGAAGTTGATGCGCGGCACGCGGCGTCAGTTCGAGGCCGACACGCGCTACATGCACAAGGTGACGGACGACGTCATCGCCGCGCGCCGCAAGGCCGACGATGTCGCGGGCGCGCGCGATCTTCTGGCGTTGATGCTGAACGCCCGCGATCCGCTCACCGGCGAAAAGCTGGACGATGAAAACATCCGCTACCAGCTCGTGACGTTTCTCATCGCCGGGCACGAAACGACCAGCGGCCTTCTCTCCTTCGCCGTCCACAAGATGCTCGAAAACCCCGACATCATGGCGAAGGCGCGGGCAGAAGCCGACCGCGTTCTGGGCGACGGCATGCCGCGCTTCGAACACGTCGCAAAGCTGCAATATGCCGATCAGATCCTGCGCGAGGCGCTGCGGCTCTACCCGACAGCCCCCGCCTTCGCGGTCCAGGCGCGCCACGACACGGTCTTCGCCGGCAAATACGAGATGAAGCGCGGCGCGATCCTGCTGGCGCTCCTGCCCGCGCTCCACCGCGACCCGAAGGTCTGGGCCGATCCGGAGAAATTCGATCCTGAACGCTTCGCGCCTGCGGCCCGCGCCTCGATCCCCGAACATGCCTGGAAGCCGTTCGGCAATGGCGACCGCGCCTGTATCGGCCGCGCCTTCGCGCTGCAGGAAGCGGCGCTGGTGCTCGCCATGCTGGTGCAGCGTTTCGAAATCTGGCGTCCCGGACCTTACGAACTGGACATCAAGGAGACGCTCACCTGGAAGCCGGAAGGTCTCACCATCCGCGCCCGCGCGCGCCAGAAGATCGTCCGCGCGGCGACGCCGGCTGCCGCGCCGGCCTCCGCAACGGGCGCTGCTCCCGCTGCGCCGGTCGCCTCGCACGGCACGCCGCTGCTCATCCTCTATGGCTCCAACTCCGGCGCGTCCGAGGCCTTCGCCCGCCGCATCGCTTCGGACGGCGATGCGCGCGGATACCGCGTCCATGTCGCGCCGCTGGACGATTACGCGGGCAAGCTGCCGGGCGAGGGCGCCGCCGTCATCGTCACCTCGTCCTATAACGGTCAGCCGCCCGATAACGCGCGCGCCTTCGCCGGCTGGCTCGATCATCTGCGGCCCGGCCTGTTGTCACACGTCACCGGCACGATCTTCGGCTGCGGCAATCGCGACTGGGGCGCGACCTATCAGGAATTTCCCAAACGCCTCGAAACCCTCGTCACCGCCGCCGGGGCCAGGGTCTTCCTGCCGCGCGGCGAGGCCGATGCGCGCGGCGATTTCTTCGGCGATTTCGAAACCTGGTACGCCCCTTTCTGGGACGAGCTGGGCAAGGCCATGGGCATCGCCGCCGGCGGCGCGGTGGAAGGCGGTCCGCTTTACGGTGTCGAGATGGTCCCCTCGGCTGCCGCCGATCTGGTGCGGGCGAAGAACCTCGCGCTCGCGACCATCACCGAGAACCGCGAACTGGTCGACATGACCTCGCCCCTCGGCCGCTCGAAACGTCACATCGGCTTCACCCTGCCCGAAGGCATGACCTATGCGGCGGGCGACTATCTCATCGTCCTGCCGGAAAACGATGCGGCGCTGGTCGAACGCGCCGCGCGCCGCTTCGGCCTGCGCCCTGACGCTGCAATGGTCCTCACCTCACGGCGCGGCGCGTCCGCCGCCTCGCTGCCGACGGACAAGCCCGTCTCGGTGGGTGAACTGCTCGGCCGGCACGTCGAACTGGCGGCCCCGGCGACGCGCAAGGACATCGAAAAACTCGCCGCCGCCAATGTCTGTCCGCCGCACAAGGCGCATCTGGATGCCCTCGCCGCAGACCCGGCGAAATACAAGGCCGAGATTCTCGACAAGCGGGTCAGCGTGCTTGACCTGCTGGAAGACTACATGTCCTGCGAAACCTCCTTCGCGGCGTTCCTCGAAATGCTGCCCGCCATGCGCGTGCGGCAATATTCCATCTCGTCCTCGCCGCTCGCCGACCCGGCGGCGTGCAGCCTCACCGTCGCGGTGGTCGATGCGCCTGCCTGGTCGGGCAAGGGACAGTTCAAGGGCGCCGCCTCGTCCTATCTGGCCGGCCTCCAGCCGGGCGACCGCGTTCCGGTCAGCGTCGGCACGCCCAATGTGCCGTTCCATCCGCCCAGGGACAACGCCACCCCGGTCATCCTCATCGGCGCCGGCACCGGCCTCGCGCCGTTCCGGGGCTTCATCGCCGACCGCGCCAACCGGCACGGACGGGGCGAGCCATCCGGCGACACGCATTTCTTCTTCGGCTGCGACCACCCGGATGTCGATTTCCTCTACCGGGCGGAACTTCAGGCCTACCAGAAGCGCGGCCGTGTCCAGCTTCACACCGCCTTTTTCCGCGCCCCCGAAGGCGACATCACCTTCGTCCAGCACCGCCTCTGGGCCGAACGGGCGCTGGTAAAAGACCTTCTGGATCGCGGCGCCGCCGTCTTCGTCTGCGGCGATGGCCAGCGCATGTATCCGGCGGTCCGGGAAACGCTGGAGAAAATCCACGCCGATGCGACGGGCGGCACAGCGGATGACGGCCGGGCGTGGCTCACTGAGATGGAGCGAAACGGACGGTTCGTGGCCGACGTTTTCGCCTGACAGGCGCGCTCCGGCGTGGCTTTCTGTGGTTTTAAGGGACTGAAGCCGCCTGTCCGGGCGGCCCAACGCGAGGTCAACGTCCGCATGCGCCGTTTCGCCGCTCCGCTCGCCCTCCTTCTGGCCGCCAGCCTGGCCGTCCCCACGCTCGCCCAGGTGCCGCCGGCGCCACCCGCGCCTCCGGCTCCGCCTGCGCCCCCGGCCGTTCCCGCGCCGCCGCCTCCGCCGCCCCCCGGACCTGTGGTTATCGTCCCCCCGGCCCCGCCGCCGGGTTCCGGTGTCCCGGCGCCGCCCGCCCCTCCGGCGCCACCGCTGCCCCCTGCCAACCCGCTGGAACAGTTCGCCGCCGCCATTCCGGGCATCGTCGTCCGCTATGACAGCTTCCGGCAGGACAACGACCACATGGTCGCCGAAGGCGTCACCTTCGTCCGCCGCGCCCCCGGCGGCGGCACCGATGAAAGCCAGAAACTCTATGTGAAGCGCATCGAGGCGACCGGCCTCGATGTCCAGGCCTTCGAGACCGTGTTCGACCCCATGTCCTATGCGGGCGCGCGGGACGAGGCCTTCCGCACCCTTATCGGCACCCTCACGCTGACGGAACTCTCCGTCCTCGACGACGACAAACAGGTTTTGTCGGTCGCCTCGTGGACCGTGGACGCCCTGCAGATGAAACAGTTCCCTTTCATCCCCGGCGGCCCGGAATTCCTCCAGCAATTCGTCTCGAAGCAGGCCCTGCCTGTCCAGATGGCGGGCGGTTTCCTCGATTCCTTCAAGGTCGCCTCGATCCAGATGAACGGCGTTCACGCCGAAATCGACCCGATGGCCTACGCCGCCGCGATGCCCGGCGGCGCAGCAGCGGCCCGCGCCGGCATGGGCCTCACCAGCTACGCGATTGACGAAATCCGTCAGGAAAACATCGATCGCGGCGCTTTCGGCCGGGTCACGATGCGCGGCCTCACCAGCGCCTCGACCCTTCCGCAGTCCGACATGAAGATGAACTTCTCTGTCTCGGACGCCTACTGGGACGGCGGCGACATTTCACGCCTCATTCCGTTCCTGATGAAGGCCGAATGGCCGCCTTTGAACCGCGCCCCGCTCATCACCTACGGCCGCGGCTGCGCCAACAACTACACGCTCAGCCTTTCGGGCATCGGCATCTTCACGATCCCCTCCTACTGCATCGAGGCCGTGCCCTTCATCTGGCTGATCCCGGAAAAGGCCGAATTCGCCTTCAAGGGCACCTTCACGCCTGATCCGGCCGGCGCGTCCGCCTGGCCCGCCTATGTCGCCAGGCACTTCACCGCCCCAATGGATGTCGAGGCCCAGGTCGGCTTCGCCTATGACGCAAATCTCGGCACCGCGTCGCTGACGCATTATGGCCTCCGCCTTGGCGGCTTCGGCTCGGTGAACTGGACCGGCACGGCCGGCGGCCTGATCTTCGAGGAACTCGGCTCACTGCCGCAGACCTACGCCGAAAAGCTCAGCTTCATCACCGCCGGGATCACGCTCGTGGACGAGGGCGGGGTGCAGAAATTCCTCGAAATGGCCGCCGATGCGTCCAACCCGCCGGGCCAGACCCAGGTCACGCCCGACGCGCTGCGGGCGCAGGCCGTAGCGGCCCTCGACATGGCCGTCGGCATGCTCGGCGCAACGCCCGAGGCCAAGGCTCTGGTCGATGCCATCAAGGCCTTCCTGAACGACGGCGGCACGCTGGAAATCACGGCAAAACCCGCCGCGCCGCTCACGATTCCGGCCTTCGATGCCCTTGCAGGAACGCCGCCGGCCGAAATCCTGAAGACCCTGGGCATCACCGCCACCCACACAGACCCCTGACAAGGCGCTTTGATTTCCGCGCCGGAGCGTGCTTTTTAGCCGGCGCGGGACCCAGAGGGAGTTGATCGGTCACATGAAATTTCTAGCTGCCGCCTTTGCTGCGGCCCTCGTTAGCTTTACGCCGGCCGCGCTGGCGCAGGATGCCCCGGCCGAAACGGCGCCGACCAAGGTCAGCCAGCCGATTTCCTACTTTTTCGGCATTTTCGAAGGCACCACCAAGGTGATCCAGGGCGCCGGCGCCGACACCGAAGCGGCGGGCCGCATGTCGCGTGTCGTGACCCAGGAAGCCGGCAAGGGCTTCATGATCACCTGGTCGACGCTCTACATCGACGAGGAAAACCCCTCGGCCCTGAAGATCAAGGACTCAACCGAGATCACCTTTGAACCGACCGACAGCCCGACCCTGTTCAAGCAGGCGGGCGCGCCGGCCATGTGGACCGGCAAGCCCGTCTACTGGGCGCGCATCGACGGCGACACGCTGAACGTCTCGGCCATCGTCCTGGATGCCGACGGCACCTATGACATCACCCACTACGCCCGCACCGTTCAGGGCGATGCGCAGCGCGTGGAATTCACCCGCTTCAAGGACGGCCAGCTTCAGCGCCAGGTCACCGGCACGCTTGAGCGCAAGGCCGAGTAAGCCATTGAGCGCATTCGCGGGCGGCGTTCCGGAAGGGGCGCCGCCTTTTTCTTTGCCGCAGGACCGCATGATCGCGCTGGAAGACGGCGCGGTGCATCTGCTCGACTGGGGCGGCGCAGGCCAACCCGTCCACTTCACGCACGCCAACGGCTTCAACGCGCGCACCTATGTGCCGATCCTTGGCCCTCTGGCCGGCGAGATGCATGTGATGGCTTCGGACCTGCGCGGGCACGGCGCGACAACGCTGCCTGCCGATCCGGCGGCGCACAAGACGTGGTCCACCTATCCGGCTGATCTCATCCGCGTTCTCGGCGCGGTGGGGCAGGGGCCTTACGTCCTCGCCGGCCATTCGATGGGCGGCACCACCAGCCTTCTCGTCGCGGCCGCGCGCCCCGATCTCGTCAAGGCGCTGGTCCTCTTCGATCCGGTCGCCGTGAACTTCCCGCCCCATATCGACCGCGACCAGATCCCGCTCGTCGTCGGGGCGCGGAGACGCCGCGCCGTGTTCGCCGACAAGGACAGCGCGCGCCAAGCCTATACCGGGCGCGGTGCGTTCAAGACCTGGCCGGCCGAAACGCTCGATGCCTATCTGGAAGGCGGCCTCAAGCCCGATCCGGAAGGCTGGCGGCTGACCTGCGCGCCTGAATGGGAGGCGCAGAACTTCCGTCTCGGTCCGCCCGCTCTCTTCGCCGCCATCGATGCGCTGAAATGCCCGCTGACGCTGCTCCACGCCGATGAGGGATCGACCTCCAGCGACGAGCTGCGCGATTACATGCGCGCGCGCCACCCGTCTGCCCGCATCGAGCGGGTGCCCGGCACGACGCATTTCCTGCCCATGGAGCGACCGGACCTCGTCCGCAACACGCTGCGCGCGACGGTCAGCCGATAAGACGCCTGGCGGCCGCCGCGACCTGATCGGGCAGGGTCACGGCCCGCCGTGTCGTCCGGTCGATGAAAAGAGCGGCGCCCATCGCCGCCGCAACCAGTTCATCCGTCTCGGCGTCGAACAGCCAGTGCCGGAATCGGATCGTCTTTGACGACGCGCCGGCGATGCCGGTCAGCAGTTTCACCTGCGCGCCCGCTTTCGGCTTCGCGGCGTAGCGGATCTGATGGTCCAGTGTCGCCGTCGCCAGCCCTGCCGTCCGTTGCCAGGCGCGCGGCGCATCCAGCATCGACCAGAGATGGCCCTGTCCTTCCGAAAAGCGACCCATCACGCCGCGCGGGCTGAGGCCGCCATTACGGTCGCACTGCTCGGTCCTCACGATATTGCGGATCGTCTCGCGAAAGCCGCCAGCGGCCTCCAGCGTGCCCTCACCCTCATCGCCGGGCCTGAGGCCATCGGGCGACGCGAACGCGGCCAGCTCCGGCGCGTTCGACAACGCGACGCCTTCCGCCTCGAACTCGAACAGGACGCTCGGCTCATCCGCGCCATTGCGGACATCCAGCACGGCGTTCAGATGGCCGTCGTGAAAGCGCACGGGCGCGGCATGGATATGCACCAGTTCGCTGACATGCATCTCCTTGAGGTAACGCACGCGCGTGCGGGCCACCCGTACGGTCCGGCGCGCCGCGATATCAAGGCCCAGCGAAACCAGCAGACCCTCGAACGCCTCGCTCGCCTTGGCGAGATGGAACTGCACGTTCATGTGCCCCATCTCGTCGCAATCCCACGGATTGACGTAGCCGCGATAGACGATGGGCCAGGGCGACCCGCTCACAGCCCGATCTGCCGCGCAGCCAGGTCGCGCATGATCTCTTCCGATCCGCCGCCGATCGCGTTGACGCGGACCTCGCGATAGATGCGCTCCACCTTGCTGCCGCGCATGTAACCGGCGCCGCCCAGTATCTGCATCGCTTCGCGCGCGCAGGCCTCCATTGTCAGCGTCGCCTGAACTTTCAGCAACGCAAGGTCCGCCGCGGGCGTCTCGCCCTGCTGCACGCGCCAGGCGCAGCTCTCCAGATAGGCCTGCGTCGCATTCACCTGGCGCAGCATGTCGCTGATCTTGTGACGGATCACCTGATGGTCGGCCAGACGCTTGCCGAAGGTCTGGCGCTCCTGCGCATAGGCGGCGGCCTCCACCAGACAGGTGCGCGCATAGGCATTCGCGCCCGACGCCATCCCCAGCCGCTCACCGTTGAAATTGAGCATGATGCCCATGAAGCCCTGGTTCTCGCCGCCGATCAGGTTCTCAACCGGCACACGCACCTCATCCAGATAGATCGCGGCGGTATCGGACGCCCACCATCCCATCTTCTTCAGCTTGGTGCGCGACACGCCGGGCCGGTCCATCTCGATCAGCAGCAGCGAGATGCCGCCCATGCCCGGCCCGCCGGTGCGCACGGCGCAGGTCAGATAGTCGGCGCGCATGCCGCCGGTGATGAACATCTTGCTGCCGCGCACGACATACTCATCGCCCTCGCGCGTCGCCCGCGTCGTGATGCTCGCGACATCGCTGCCCGCATTCGGTTCGGTGATGCCGAGGCTGATGCGTTTTTCGCCCGCAAGCACGGCGGGCGCGATCCGCTGCTTCATCTCCTCCGATCCGATGGCGAGGATCGGCGGCAGACCAATCCCATGCACCATCAGCGAGGCGAAAATGCCGCCCGCTCCGATCTGCGCCGTCTCTTCCGAGGTCACGATGCCGTGGAAGCGGTCGAACCCGGCATTCAGCCCGCCATAAGCTTCCGGATAGTTCAGCCGCGTCAGGCCGAACTCGCTCGCCTTCTTGTAGAGGTCGAGGGGAATCTCTCCGGCCTCTTCCCAATCCTCCACATGCGGCGCGATCTCGCGCTTCAGCCATCCGCGCAGCGTGTCGCGCCATTCGTGGTGGCTGTCGTTGTAGTAGGGCGAAGACGGCTTGGTGGAATCGAAGGTGATCGGCGTGTTCTTCGGCATGGGTGTCAGCCTTCGGATGGTGTGATGGTCACAAGCACGGCATTGGGCGCGACCTGCGCGCCTTCGGATGTCGCGACACTGGCGACGGTGCCGCTCACCTTCGCGCGGATCTCGTGTTCCATCTTCATGGATTCCAGGATCGCGATGACATCGCCCTTGGCGACGGATGCGCCGGCGGTCGCCTTCAGCGCGGCGATCTTGCCAGCCATCGGGCTTCGCACCTCGCCGCTCGCCGCGCCGCCCGCCTCTGCGGCGGCATAGGTCACGTCCTCGAACAGCGCGTCACGTCCGCCCAGCGATATGTGCGCGCCATCCTTCATGATCTTGGCGAGGCCGGTGCGTCCATCGGACAGCATCACCTGCACGACAGGCTGATCGGCCCTGTCGCCGCCACGCGGCTCTGTCGTCACCGCAACTGATCCGCCATCAAGGCGCTGCGTTTCGCCCGAGGACTTGAGCCAGACGGGCGTCTTGCGCGCCGCTGTCGAACTCCATCCGTCGCCGGCGCCCTTCGCCAGCAATGCAGCGGCGATTCCGCCCAGCTCCGCGTCAAAGGCCGGCGCGTTCGCTGCGCGCCGCGTCAACCAGCCGGTATCGACGCCGCCCGCCGCGAAGTCGGCATCGCTCAGGACATCGCGCAGAAACGCCCGGTTGGTTCGGAGGCCCAGCACCGCAAGGCCGTCCAGCGCCGCGATCAGCTTCAGCCGCGCTTCGTCGCGTGTCGCGCCATGAGCGATCACCTTGGCGATCATGGAATCGTAATCGCCGGTCACATCCGGCGTTCCGGACCAGTCGATCCGCACATCACGCGGCACGCCTTCCGTCGACATGGTCAGCGTGCCGGTCTGCGGCTTGAAGCCGTCATCGGGGTCTTCCGCACACAGCCGCGCCTCGATGGCATGGCCGTTCAGCGCCACGCCCTCCAGATCGATCGACAATGGCTTTCCCATGGCGATATCGAACTGCAGGCGGATCAGGTTCAGCCCCGTCACCATCTCGGTTACCGGATGCTCCACCTGGATGCGGGTATTCATCTCCAGGAAGTAGAACTGGCCGTCCTGCGCCAGCAGAAATTCCACGGTCCCGGCATTCACGTATCCGACTGCCCGCGCCAGTTTCTCCGCCGCTGCGCCCATCGCCGCGCGCAGCTCCGCCGTCATGCCGGGGGCGGGCGCCTCCTCCAGAACCTTCTGGTTACGCCGCTGCACCGAACAGTCGCGCTCGCTCAGGTGGACGACATTGCCCTGCGCATCGCCGAACACCTGCACTTCGACATGCCGCGCGCCGTCGATGGCCTTCTCCAGGATCACCCGGTCGTCGGCGAAGGCGCTCTTGGCCTCCCGCCGTGCGCTCGCCAGCGCCGTGGCGAAATCGTCCGCGCGCTCCACGCGCCGCATCCCGCGTCCGCCGCCCCCCATCGCGGCCTTGATCATCACCGGCCAGCCGATCTTCGCGGCCTCGGCGCTCAACGTCGCATCGCTCTGGTCGTCGCCGTCATATCCGGGGATCAACGGCACGCCCGCTTGCCGCGCGACGCGTTTGGCCGCGCCCTTGTCGCCCATCGCGCGAATGGCATCCGGCGGCGGACCGATCCAAACCAGCCCGGCGGCGATCACTGCTTCGGCGAATTCAGCATTCTCCGCCAGGAAGCCATAACCCGGATGCACAGCCTCTGCGCCGGTCGCCTTCGCCGCGTCGAGGATCGCCGGAATGTTGAGATACGACGCGGCGGGCGCCGCCGCGCCAATGCGCCGGCGCGTCCGCGCTATCATCACATGCGCGCTGTTTACGTCGGCATCGGAGTAGATCGCGATCGGCGTCAGCCCGGACGCCTGCGCCTCGCGCACCACGCGCCAGGCGATCTCGCCGCGATTGGCGACCAGCAGGCGCGTGAAGGGGCGGGCGGGCAGGGTCATCAGCCGCGCGCGGGCAGGATGCCCATGCCTTTGGAGATGATCTGCAGCATCACCTCATCGGCCCCGCCGCCGATCGAGCCGAGCCTCCCGTCGCGATAGGAACGCGAGATGCGCGTCTCGTCCATGAAGCCCATGCCGCCGTAATACTGCAGGCAGGCGTCGTTGACGGTGCGCGACAGGCGCGTGGCTTTGAGCTTCGCCATGCTGGCCAGCTGCGTCATGTCCTCGCCTGCGACATAGCGCTCGACCGCCTTCCAGGTCAGCGCCCGCAAGGCCTCCACCTCGGTCATCAGCTCCGCCAGCTTGAAATGCACGACCTGATTGTCGAGAACGCTTTTGCCGAAAATCTTCCGCTCGCGCGTATAGGCGATGCAGTCATTGATCGTGCGTTCCAGCCCTTCGCTGGCCGAGAGCGCGGCATACATGCGCTCCTCCTGGAACTGGATCATCTGGTACTGGAAGCCGAGGCCTTCCTGCCCGATCCGGTTGCGCTTCGGTACGCGCACGTCTTCAAAGAAAATCTGCGCCGTGTCGGATGAGTGCATCCCCATCTTCTTCAGCGTCCGCGCCACCGTCACGCCCTTGGTCTTCATCGGCAGACAGATTAGCGATTTGTTGCGATGAACCGGCCCGTCGCCGGTATTGGCCAGCAGGCACATCCAGTCGGCCTGGCTGCCATTGGTGGTCCACATCTTGCCGCCATTGATGACGTAGTCGTCGCCATCGCTGCGCGCCGTCGTCTTCAGCGAGGCGACATCGCTGCCAGCGCCCACCTCCGAAACGCCGAGACACGCGACATACTCGCCGCTGATCGACGGCGCGAGAAACTCCTGCCGCAGCTCATCGCTGCCGAACTTGGCCAGCGCCGGCGTCGCCATGTCGGTCTGCACGCCGATCGCCATCGGCACGCCGCCGCAATTGATGTGCGACAGCGCCTCGCAGAACATCGCGGTGTAGGAGTAGTCCAGCCCCATCCCGCCGAACTGCTCCGGCTTGCCGATGCCGAGAAACCCTTGCGCGCCCATCTTCCGGAAGACGTCGTGCGCCGGGAAAATCCCGGCCTCTTCCCATTCATCGACATGCGGATTGATCTCCGCCTCGATGAACCTGATCAGCGAGCGCTTCAGTTCGTGATGTTGTTCGGTCAGCTGCATTACATTCGTCCAACGCCAAAAGTGTTCGGTCTCGGATTGCGCGCTTCGGCCTCGGCGCAGATCGACAGCGTCAGGCCCAGCACCTTGCGGCTGTCGCGCGGGTCGATGATGCCGTCATCCCACAGCCGCGCGGTCGCATAGAGCGCCGTCGATTCCGCGTCATACTGGTCGATGATCATCTTCGCCTGCGCCGCCAGCATGTCGTGCGGCGGCTCCTTGCCGGCGCGGCGTGCGCCGTCCTCGGCGATGATAGTCATCACCTTCGCCGCCTGTTCGCCGCCCATCACGGAAATCCGGTTGTTCGGCCAGGCGAAAATGAAGCGCGGCCCGAAGGCGCGGCCGCACATGCCGTAATTGCCCGCGCCGAACGAGGCGCCGATATGCAGCGTGATCTTCGGCACCGGCGCGTTCGTTACCGCCTGGATCATCTTCGATCCGTGCTTCACGATGCCCGCGCGCTCGGCATTCGGCCCAACGATATAGCCCGTCGTATTCTGCAGAAAGACCAGCGGCGTGCCGCTCTGCGAGCAGGCCTGCATGAAATGCGCGGCTTTGGTCGCGCCATCCGGATCGATCGGCCCGTTATTGCCGATGAAGCCCACCTCATGCCCCTCGACGCGCGCAAAGCCGCACACCGTCGCGGGTCCATAGCTCGCCTTGAAGTCCAGCCAGTCGCTGCCATCGACGATGCGGGCGATCACCTCGCGCACATCATAGGGCTTGCGGTAATCCGGCGGCACGATGCCGAGGATTTCTTCAGGGTCGTAAAGCGGCTTCGGCGCCTCGGCCGTTTTGGGCGCGCGGTCCCATTTCAGCTTGTCGGTCAGCGCCCGCGCCAGCCGGATCGCGTCCCGGTCGTCCTCGGCGATCCACTCCGCGAGGCCCGAGATCGTCGCATGCATCTCGGCGCCGCCCAGCACCTCGTCGGTCGAAATCTCGCCCGTTGCGGCTTTCAGCAGGGGCGGTCCTGCAAGAAAGATCTTGGTCTTGCCGCGCACCACGATGACGTAGTCCGAAAGCCCTGGCTGATACGCGCCGCCGGCCGTCGAAGACCCGTGTACGACCGAAATGACAGGGCATCCCGCCGCCGACAACCGCGCCAGGTTGGCGAATGTCGCGCCGCCTTTCACGAAAAGGTCGGCCTGCCGCAGCAGATTCGCGCCAGCGCTTTCCACCAGTTGGATGTAAGGCAGGCGGTTCTCAAGCGCGATCTGCTGAAGCCTCAGGCATTTGTCGAGACCATACGGCGTCGCCGCGCCGCCTTTGATGGCGCTGTCGCTGGCGTCGATGCAGACACGGATGCCGCCGACGATGCCGATCCCGGAAATACGTCCACCGCCGCTCGCATTGTCGCCGCCATCGTCGTCGTGGCAGCCGAGCCCGCACAGCGTGGAGATTTCAAGCCAGGGTGTTCCCCGATCCAGCAGCAGGTCGATCCTGTCGCGCGGCGGCAACTGTCCGCGCGCTGCGAATTTTCCGGCGGCGTTGGTTCCGTGCGCCCGGATGCGCGCTTCGATCTCGCGCACGCCGTCCAGCAGCTTCAGGTGCTGGGCGCGGTTCTCCGCAAAGCGCGGCGAGCCGACATCGATTTCGGACCTGAAAACAGGCACGCGGCGATCCTTCCCGGTTCGCCGCGTTCAGTTCGTTGAATCTTCGGCGCGCGCGAATGTAAGCGTGTTTCCGCGCGCGCCGCTACAAGCTCGGTTTGCCCTTACGTCAGGACTTCTTGCCCGGAACGATGGCGCCAAGCACGCCGCCGCCGACGCCGCCCGCGACCAGCGCGCCAACCACCGACATCAGGTCGAAGCTGCCGCCATTGACCAGCGGCATCAGCGCGCCGACCGCGCTCGACAGGCCGCCCGACAGGATGCCGCCGACCGCCTTGTTTGCGACGCTCCCGCCGCCGGTGGCGCTGGAGACCGCTCCCGCCACGGCGCCCGACGCCGCACTGGCGCCGCCGAGCATGAGTCCGCCGAGATTGAGCCCGCCCAGCTTGCCGGCGATCTCGCCGAGGCCGGGCACGAAGTTCAGCACAGCCTGGATGATGATACCGACGATGGTGCCAAGAGTTACGCCTTGCATGTGATCTCCCCCTAAAGCCCGCAGAGCAGCGGTGCCTCGATACAATAAGGTTGATCCGGCGTTTTGCAGTCCCCGCGCGGCGATGCGCCGCATGCCGGAAAACCGCGGAAAAAGCCTCCTCCGTGCGCCCGGCTGAATGAAACGCGCGGAGGAGGCCCTTACGCAGCCCCGATGAAGGGGCGGCGCAACTGGTTGCAGCGTGCGGCGTTACTCGCCGCCGCCGTTCATCGTCAGCGGCGAAAGCGGCGCGGAACTCTGGGCGAGACGCGCCAGATTGATGAATTCGGCGCGGTATCCGAACGGATCGGCGCCCTTGCCGGACTGGGCGAGCGCGATGACTTCGTTATAGCCGAAGTCCTTCAGATACGGGTCGCCGCGCAGCAACTGGGCGAACCCCGCGACGGCGGCGGCGAACTTGAAGTCGCCGTTCAGCGCCTCGACGCTTGTGCTGCGATCCGCTGCCGTGATCGGCCGCTCGATCAGCTTCGATGCCGTCTCGCCGGGCAGCTTGTAGCGCATCTTCAGGAAGGCGATCTCGCCGCAATCGGCTGTCGCCGCTTCCGGCTTGCCGTAGCGCAGCGGATCGGTGAGACGCGCCGATGACCCGACCGGCGTCACCTCATACAATGCCGTCACGCGGTGTCCTGCGCCGATATCGCCGGCATCCACCTTGTCGTTGTTGAAGTCGGCGGTCTCCAGCATCCGCGTTTCGTAGCCGATGAGACGGTACTCGGCGACGCAGGCCGGATTGAACTCCACCTGGAACTTCACGTCGCCGGCGATCGTGAAGACGGTTCCGGCCATTTCGTCGACCAGAACTTTGCGGGCTTCGTTCAGATTGTCGATATAGGCCGCGTTGCCGTTGCCGGCCTGGGCCAGCGTCTGCATCATCGCATCGTTATAGTTGCCGCGGCCGAAGCCCAGCACGGTCAGCGTGACGCCGCTCTCGCGTTTGCGGGCGACGAAATCCTCCAGCTGCTCGCTGTCGGTGATGCCGACATTGAAGTCGCCGTCGGTCGCCAGGATCACCCGGTTGACGCCGCCCTTGATGAGATTGCCTTCCGCCAGCTCATAGGCGCGGCGGATGCCTTCGCCGCCTGCGGTTGACCCGCCCGCCGACAGGTTGTTGATCGCGGCGGTGATCTTGGCCGTCTCGTTGCCCGGCGTCGGCTCCAGCACCACGCCCGCATTGCCGGCATAGACGACGATCGAGATGCGGTCCTGCGCCGTCATCTCCTTCGTCAGCATTGACAGCGATTTCTGCAGAAGCGGCAGCTTGTCGGGATCTTCCATCGAGCCGGACACATCCAGCAGCAGCACCAGATTCACCGGCGGCCGCTCGCCCTGCGGCAGGCCATAGCCCTGAATGCCGACATGGATGATCTCGGTCGCCTTGTTCCATGGCGTCGGATAGACGGCGACGGTCGGCTGGAACGGCTTTTCGCGATCGTTCGGGACGGCGTAGGCATAGTCGAAATAATTGACCATCTCCTCCACCCGAACCGCGTCCTTGGGCGGCAGGCGGCCGTCATTCAGAAAGCGCCGCACCACCGCATAGCTGGCGGTATCGACGTCGGCGGAGAAGGTGGAGACCGGCTCGGTCGCCGCGATCTTCACCGGGTTGGGTTCTGCATCGCGATACTTCTCGCGATCTTCCGGTGGCGGCGCCGACACCACCTCCTGCGCCGGGGCCGGTCCTGCCGGCTCCATGACCATCGGAGCGGCGGCGGTATCATAGGTCCGCTTCAGCGCGTCCGTTTCCGGCTGCGCCCGCAGCCTCGCATCGGCTTTGGCCTCTTCCTTGGTCGTTTTGGGTTTGGCATCGACCCGGCTGGCGAGTTGTTCGACCTGGCCGCAGGCCGAAAGGGCCGAGACGCCGAGCAGCAGAGCCGGCACAAGCCGGTAAGCGAGTGTGTTGGACTTCATCAGGGGTATCCCCGCGCGCGTGACATCAGCCGAGGATGTGACGCTCGTCGCGGATTCAGCCCTCCAAAGGGCGCGCTCGTGGCGAAAAAGCGGCGCCGCCCTTAATCCAGCGTCAGGCCGCGCGCCTTGAAGGCCTTCAGCGCCGTGTTGAAGGCGGTGGCGACCTCTTCCTTCTCACGCTGGTTGGCGCTGATCTGCTTCAGGACCGCCTTTTTCTGCGGCTCCTTCATCTCTTCCTTCGGGTCGTCCATCACGCGAACCAGGCAGTCCTGGTAGGTGTCGGAATCCTTCACGAAGGCCAGCACTTCGGCGCGGGCGTTCCGCATTTCGCCCTGGCTCGCCGTCGCGCCGTCCGGCACCACCGGCCCGAAAGGGGCGGAGCAGCGATCGGCGCCGGCCATGGCGGTGGGCGCGACGAGAAGGGCGAAAACGGCGACGGCGAAACGCATGGGATCTCCGGATTCACGGGTGCACGCGCCTTATGGCGGTGCGATGCGGCACGATCAAGGCGGCAGGCTGAACCGCTCTTGAACGCCCGGCAATCCGGCTTCCGGCGCTTCAGACCATCGCCTGATAGGGCGGGGCAGGGTCGTATTCCATACCCTTCTGGGTCGCGCGGGCAAGATCGGGCGACCATATCTGGCCGACCAGCCACAGCGCCATGTCGATCCCTGCCGAAACCCCGGCGGATGTCACCACATTGCCGTCGCGCACGAAGCGCATGTCGTCGCGCACCACGCTGTTTTCGCCGCGCTCGCGCAAGGTGGGGATATAGCCCCAATGGGTGGTGACGGCCTTGCCCTTGGCCGGCCCGGCGACGGTCAGCAGCAGCGACCCCGTGCAAACGCTCGTCACCCAGGTCGCGGTCTGGGCGGCGCTGGCGATGTAGTCCAGCATCGGCTGATGGGTCGCCTCGCGCCGCGTGCCTTGTCCGCCCGGCACCAGGATAAGGTCGGCTTTCGGTGCGTCGGCGAAGCTGTGATCGGCGATCACCCGCATCCCCTTGGCGCATCGCACCGTGCCGCCCGTCTCCGACACGGTGAAGACATGCGGCTTCTCCAGCGGCAGATTCTGGAACTCCATCACATTGGCGGCCATGGTGAAGACTTCCCACGGCCCGACGAAATCCAGCTCCTCGGCATCGTCGAACAGGATGATGGCGATTTTCATGACGGCGTCCTCACGATGCGTTTGGTCGAAGCGGGATACTTGCTCAGCGCTGCGGCCGGGCGGATCGGCCGGTCCTCGAGATTCCCGCCGCAATTCGGGCAATGGCCGTTCAGCTTGCCGTCGGCGCAGTCCGCGCAGAACGTGCATTCGAACGAACAGATGCGCGCCTTGCCGCTCTCGGGCGGCAGATCGCAATCGCAGGTTTCACAGTTCGGTCTCAGTTCAAGCATGTCTCTCTCCCCGCGCCGCCGTTGCAAAGCGCGCGCGATAATCGGCCGGGCTGATGCCCAGCGTCCGGTGGAAGGCGCGGCGCATCAGCTCCGCGCTGGAAAATCCGCATTGCCGCGCGACGGTCTTCGCCGCCACGCGCGCCCCGCCCAGCTTCAACCGGGCGGCATCGACGCGCACCCGCTCGACATATTCGGCCGGCGTCGTATCCAGCTCCTCGCGGAATGCCCGCAGCAGCGACCGCTCCGAAAGGCCCGCCGCCGCGGCGATAGCGCCGGCCCGCAGATCGCCCTGCAGATTCGCCGCGATATAGGCCGCCGCCGCCGCCGTGCGCGCGCCCGCGCGCTGGCGCTGCAGTTCGGCGCTGAACTGCGACTGCCCGCCGGGCCGCATCATGTAGAGGACGTGCCGCCGCGCGATCTCCAGCGCCGCCGCATGCCCCAGATCCTGCTCGACCAGCGCGATGGCGAGGTCCATGCCCGCCGTGATCCCGGCCGATGTCCACACGTCGCCGTCACGCACGAAAATCGCATCCGGCTCCATCCGCAACTTGGGATAGGCCTGCGCGATGCTGCCGGCGGCGTTCCAGTGCGAAGTCGCCCGCTTCCCGTCCAGCAGCCCGGCCTCCGCCAGGATCGCCGACCCGGAGCACACCGACGCAACGCGCCTGGCCGCCTTCGCCGCGCGCCGCACGAAGGCGATCAGCTGAGGCGTCCGCAGCGCCGCCACCGTCCCGTTGCCGCCCGCCACCATGAAGGTATGCACGCCCGCCAGCTCGCGCGCCGAAACATCGCCATAGGCCTTGTGCGCCACCAGGTTGATGCCCGCCGTGGTCTTCAGCTCGCCTGCCTTCTCGGCCACCAGCACGATTTCATAGCGCGCCGCCTCCGGCTTCAGCTCGTTCGCGCTCGCAAGGATCTCCAGCGGCCCCGTGACATCGAGGATCTGGCAATCCGCGAAGGCGAGCATCATCACGCGGCGTGTTGCTGGCGTCGGCATAGTGGAACCCTAGCTCCAGCCCATATGGCGGGATCGCCAATCATCCCACGAATCCCGCCACGCTGGAACGGCGGCCACGCCGGACGCATTCTCCCCCTATGACCAAGACCCTCGCCGTCATCCTGATCGACCGCTTCGCCGACTGGGAACATGGTTTCCTCACCGCCCCGATCCGCGATTTCTTCAACGGCGTTGTCCGCTTCTACACGCCGGATGGCGCCCCCGTGTCATCGGAGGGCGGCATGCGCGCCGAGGCCGATGGCGGCTTCGATGCCCTGAAGCCCGATGGCTACGATGCCCTCGCGGTCATCGGCTCGGGCGTCTGGATGAAGGACGGCGCACCCGACATCGCGCCCATCGTCCAGGCGTCCGACAAAGCGGGCAAGCTTACCGGCTTCATCTGCGGCGCCACCGCCGCCGCCGCGCGCGCGGGCCTGCTCAATACGCGCGCCCACACATCCAACAGCCTCGACACGCTCACCAAGGCTCCGGCCTATACCGGCGCCGCGCATTATCAGGACGTGCCGCACGCCGTCGCCGACGGCCATCTCGTCACCGCCGCCGGCTTCGCGCCGCGCAGCTTCGCCTTCCGCATGCTGGAAATCCTGCTGCCGGAGGAAACGAAAAATCTCGGCTACTACAAAGACGAACTCACCGCCGAGAAATTCGCCTAAGGCGCCGCGAACGCGCCCGCCAGTCCGGGGATCGGCACGCCCTTGTTCACGCGCGGCGTACAGGCTATCAGCCCGCGCACATCGAAGCCGTGCGCCATGGCCATACGCTGCAGATAGTCCTCGCCATGCGCCCAGCGCTTCGTTTCCTGCAGCACGAAGTCCTCCGTCTCGCTGCGCTCGACGGTGAACAGGAACACCCCGCCCGGCTTCAGAACCCGCTTCACTCCCGCAAAGACGCGGGCGAGATCGCCGAGATAGACCAGCACGTCCGCCGCGATCACCCGCCCGAACTGCATCGGCGTCTCCGCCATCCAGTCCTCGATGTCACCGACGACCAGCCCGTCATATAGGCCGCCCGTCTTCGCCTGCGCCACCATTTGCGGGCTGAGATCGATCCCCCTCAGCTTCGTCGCGAACGGCCGGAACACCGGCGCCGCCAGCCCGGTGCCGCAGCCGAGATCCAGCGTCGCCGCCTTTTTCGGCTTGCCGCCCGAAACCATGCCCATCAGTTCGGCCAGGATCTCCGGCGCGCGATAGGCAAGGCTCCCGCGCATCCGCGTGTCATAGTCGGACGAGAACTGGTCGAAGAGATGGCGCACATACCCGGCATCCGATCGCGCCTGTCCGCGCATCGCGTCCAGTCTTGCGACCAGCGCGCCGCCGTCCTCGCCCAGCGCCACCGCCGCCTCCAGATGCGCCGCCGCCTTTTCAGGCTCGCCCGCCGCCGTCCATGCCTCGGCGAGCGCCAGTTCGGCCGCGCCGCAATCCGGATCGGCCCTCAGCGCGCGCTGGAATTCCGCGATGGCGGTCGGCAGGGCGTCCCTGGCCAGCAGGGCGCGCCCGAACGCCACCGCCGCATCCGCCCAGTTGCGGTTCAGCGACACGACCTCGCGCAGCACGTCCAGCGCCCTGTCCGTCTCGCCCGCAGCCAGCAAGGCGCGGCCCAGCGTCAGCTGCCCGAGCGGCCCCAGCCGCTCCGCCGCCGCCAGCGGCGACAGCAGCGCCACGGCTTCCGCCGGCCGTCCGGCCTGCAGGGCGTCTTCCGCCAGATCGACTGGGTTCTCCATGGCCGCGCGACTTACGGCGCGCGGCCCGGTGACGCAACGCCGATCAGGCGCTCAGCGTGCACTTGCCGTTATTGATCGCGACGATGCCGCGCTCTTTCAGGCGCGCGCGGAAGGAAACGACATTGCCGTCCTTCCACACATCCACCAGCACCGTCTCGCCGGGGAAGACCGGCGCCGAGAACCGCACGTCATAGCCGACGATCTTCGCCGCATCGTGCCCCAGCACATTGGTGATGATCGCCCGGCATGTCGTGCCATAGGTGCAAAGCCCGTGAATGATGGGCTTGGGGAATCCCGCCGCCTTGGCGATCTTCGGGTCGCGGTGCAGCGGATTGCGGTCGCCCGACAGCGCATAGATGAACGCCTGATCCTCCAGGATCGCCGCTTCATAGGTCGCATCGGGATTGCGCTCGGGAATGGGATGCGGCTCGGGCGCGCCGGTCGCCGGCCCGCCAAACCCGCCATCGCCGCGCGCGAAGGTGGAAGAGACCAGCGTGCACAGCGGCTCGTTCGTGTCCTTCAGGCGGATCTTCTTCTCCGTCACGATCACCGCGCCCTTGCCGGCGCCCTTGTCGAAGGCACCGATCACGCGCTCATCGCCGATGATCGTCGCGGCGGAGGGCAGGGGGCGGTGCAGCGTCACGCGCTGCTCGCCATGTACGACCATCAGATAGTTGATGCCGCTTGTCCGCAGCGCCCCGCCGCCCCACTGGATGACCGTCGCCATGGTCGGCACGGTCTTCAGATAGCTCGGATCGTTCATGCCCTCATAGACGAAGGGCAGTTCGTCCTCGTTCATCGGATCGCGCCCGAACCCGACGCCCAGCGCGTACAGCATCGTCTCCTTGTCGGAATAGGACGACTCCGTCCCTTCCGTCTTCAGCGACATGATGTGGTCATAGGTGATGGCCATGGCGTCTCTCCCGCGAGATTTTATGCACTGAATGTGACGGCCTGCCGCGCCGTAACGCAAGTGGACGCGCGCGGCATCTGCTATGGTGCGGCCATGACGATCCTGAAGACCGAACGCCTGCTGCTTCGCCGCGCACGGCCGGACGACGCGGAGGCGCTGCATCCGATCTTCGCCGACCCGCGCGTCATGAAATACTTGTCCGAACTGCCGCATCCCTCCCTCGACCGCACCCGCGAATGGCTGGACAGCCTGCTGAAAGCCGGTCCTGACAGCGACGACTTCATCGTGGAGCGCGCTGGCCGCGTCATCGGCAAGGCGGGATCGTGGAAGCTGCCGGAGGTCGGCTACATCCTGCACCCCGATCAATGGGGCAAAGGCGTCGCGCGCGAGGCGATGACGGCGGTGATCGGCCATCTTTTCGCGGCGCACGCCATGCCGGCGCTGACTGCCGATGTCGATCCCGGCAATGAAAACTCCATCCGCCTGCTGGACCGGCTGGGCTTCGTCGAAACCCACCGCGCCAAGGACACTTTCCTCATCGGCGGCAAATGGTTCGACAGCGTCTATTTCGCCTTGGGCCGCGACGATTGGGCGCGCCGGGCCTGAAGCGACTGTGAAGTGGCGCGCTGGCCGATCTCATCCTAGATGAGGTCAAAGACGTCACGAGAACGCCATGACCCGGAAGACATACAAGCTCCTCGCAGCCAAGGGCGGCGGCTCGATGATCATCGAAGCCGCCTTCGCGCTCGCGAAAATCCCGCTCGATGTTGAATATTTCTCCTGGACCGATCTCGGTCTGGAGCATGAGGAAATCCGCACGGTAAACCCGCTGCAGCAGGTGCCCAGCCTCGTCTGCCCGGACGGCGCGGTGATGACGGAAAGCGCCGCCATCCTCATGCATCTCGACGACATCGCGCCCGGCGTCGGTCTCGTGCCGCCGCCCGATCATCCCAAGCGGCGCGATTTCCTTCGCTTCCTCATGCTCATCAACACGGCGATCTATCCCAGCTTCACCTATGGCGACTCGCCGGTGAAATGGCTGAAGGGCGACGAGGCGGCCGGCAAGGTGCTGCGCACCGCCACCGACGATCACCGCAAGACGCTCTGGCGCTATGTCGAAAGCTGGACCGGCGCGCCCTGGTTTCTGGGCGACGCCTTTTCGGCTATCGATCTCTATCTCTGGCCGATGACCTGGTGGCGTCCGGGACGCGACTGGTTCAAGGCCGAAGCGCCAAGGCTTCACGCCATCGCGCTGAAGGTCGAAGCGATCCCTGAAATCACCCAGGTCAAAGCCAGGCAGGAATGAGATGAACGACGACGCGAAACTGAAGGACATCCTTTCCGGCTGGCGGCGCGGCGAAATCGCCTATGACGAAATCCCCGCACGTCTCGGCCGCGAGATCACGGCGCTGGAGATCAGCCAGAAGATGGACGCGTTCGGCCTGCGCTCCAGAACGCCGCCGGTCTTCACGCCCCTGCCGCAGGATCATCCGCTCGTCGTGAATGCGCGCCGCCTGCGCGAGGGCGAGGACTAGGCGGCGCGCCGCCGGGGCCGCGCCAGCGTCAGGACGAGCGCGGCGAGCGCCGCCGCCGCCGCCAGAACGACCGTGTAGCGCGGATCGGCCTGGTACAGGGCGGTGCCAGCGGCCGGTCCGACGACGAATCCCACCGACATCGCGCCCTGCATGGCGCCGGCGGCGCGTCCCTGGGCATCCTCTGTCGTGCTCAGCGAGGCGGCCGCCATCAGCCCCGCCTGCACCGCGCCGTAACCTGCGCCCGTCAGCGCCGTCGCGACGACCAGGTGCCAGAAATCCTGCGCGAAGGCGAACAGCCCAAGCCCCGCCAGCACGGTAGGGAAACCCGCCACCAGCAGCGCCTGGGGCTGCGGCTTCAGCATCGGGATCAGGGCGCCCTGCACCAGCACCATCGCCGCCGCCATCGCCATGAAGCAATAGCCGCTGAACTTCGCCGCCGCCTGGGTGTCCACCTTCAGGAAGTCCTGAACATAGAACGCGGTGATCTGCTGCATCGCCGACACGCCGACAAAGCTCAGCGCGGCCAGAACCAGCAAAGGCGCGATCAGCCGCATGTCCAGCGCGCCGCCTGTCGCTGCGGCGGCATGGCGCGGCGGCTCCTTCAGGGTCAGCGCCACATAGACCGTCGCGACAAGCCCGAGCGCCGCGATCGCATAGAGCGGCGTCAGAACCCCGAACCCGGCGAGCGCCGCCGCCAGCGCCGGCCCCAGGATCGAGCCGATGCCGAACGCCGCGCCGATCGTCGCCACCGCCGCCGGCCTCTCTTCGCGCGTCGATACATCCGCCATATAGCCGACGCCCGCAGGCTGGATGCCTGCACCCAGCGCGGCATAGGTCAGCCGCAGGGCCAGCAGCGCGCCGAACGCCGCGCCGGCCGTCAGCCATCCGGCAAGTCCCGCCTCCATCGTCAACGCAAAGCAGGCGCTGCTGATCGCATAGCTGCCCAGTCCGAAAACGATCGTCCGTTTGCGTCCCCAGGCGTCCGAAATCCGCCCCCAGACCGGCGATCCGATCACGAACACCACGGCCGCCGACGAGATGATGATCCCGATGGCGAACTCGCTGAGGCCGATCGCCCGCGCGACCGGCCCGGCGATCGCGAACAGCGCGGTCTGGCCCATGGAGAACGTGATCAGCGCCGGAACCAGAATGCCGGGCGCCCGCCGTTTCAGCGCCGCCCGGTCCAAAGTCACGCCATCCATCTTCGCCCCCCCGTCGTTTCAGGATATAAATCATATATGCGAACAAGTCGCAACTAGGCGCATGGCGCCGGGGCGTGCTACCGCTCCGTAAATGCCGTTGGGAGGTTTCGAATGTCCGCCGCCGCCAAATCCGCCGATGCCGCCTGGTCGACCGCCTGTTTCGATGTGTCCATCGCCAGCAACGTCGCCCATCTCAGGCTCAACCGCCCGGCCGAGATGAACTCGATGATTCCCGCCTTCTGGCGCGAACTGCCCGAGATCATCCACGACATCGACGACAATGCCCGCGCCCGCTGCATCGTGATTTCCTCGACCGGCAAGCATTTCTGCTCCGGCATGGATCTCGCCGTCTTCGGCGGCGGCCAGCCGGCCTCCGGCGCGCGCAAGGGCGAGCGCGGCCGTTCTGCGGCCAATCTCCGCCGCCTCGTGCGCGACATGCAGGCGACCTTCGATTGCCTCGACAATGCGCGCATGCCGGTGATCGCCGCCATCCAAGGCGGCTGCGTCGGCGGCGCGGTCGACATGACCAGCGCCTGCGACATCCGTTATTGCTCGGCCGACGCCTTCTTCGTCATTCAGGAAATCAATATCGGCATGACCGCCGATGTCGGCACCTTCCCGCGCCTCTGCAAGCTGATCCCGGAAGGCTGGGTGCGCGAGATGGCCTATACAGGCCGTCGTCTCCCCGCACGCACCGCGCTCCGCATCGGCCTCGTCAACGAAGTGCTGGACGACCACGAACAGGTGGTCGCCCACGCGCTGCAGACGGCGCGCGAGATCGCCTCGAAGACGCCGCTCTCCGTCCACGGCTCGAAGGTCATGATCAACTACGCCCGTGACCACAGCCTCGCGGACGGCCTCGACTACATCGCGACCTGGCAGGCCGGCATGTATAATCCGGAAGCCGACATGAAAGAGGCGCTCACCGCCCGCCTCGAAAAGCGCGAACCGCAATTCGACGACCTGCTCCCGGTCCGCAAACCGATGAGCTGATGACGTCAAAACCCGTTCTCGCCATCGACGGCCTGCGGGGCGTCGCGGCGCTTGGCATCGTCATCTACCACATGCGTCCGGCGCTGGCTTACGCGCCGGAGCTGCGCTTCGCCGCGCACGGCTTCGAGAAGTATTTTCTGCTTCTCGATCTCTTCTTCGTCGTCTCCGGTTTCGCCATCGCGTCGGGCTATGGCGAAACCTTCCGCCATCGCATCACGGGCACGGATTATCGCCGCTTTCTCTGGGGCCGCTTCGCGCGCCTCTATCCGCTCTACTTCGCGATCCTTCTCGTCCTCGCGGCGCAGGAGACTTTCTATCTCGTCGCAGGCCAGCAGGGCTGGCTCACACCGCCCTGGCAGCCCTGGGGCCGCCCCATCGCAGAGCCGGACGGTTTCATCGCCTCGCTCTTTCTCGTCCAGGCCTGGGGCTTCCTTGGCAAGCTCGTCTGGATCATTCCCGCCTGGTATGTCAGCGCCCTCGTCGCCGCCTATCTCGTCTTCCCGCTGATCGCCCGCGCCGCTGCAGGCTTGCCGGAACGCAGCCGCGGTCTCGTCCTCGTCGGCCTCGCGGGCGCGGCGGCGCTGGCTCTGCACATCGCCTATCAGGCGGGCGCCTTCCCCGGCGACAATGACTGGTCGCCGGTCCGCGCCATTCTCGAATTCACGCTCGGCTACGGTCTTGCCCAGCTTCCGGCCGGCCCCGCATGGCGCAGATACCTTCAGCTTCCTCTGCTCATCCTGGTCTTCGCCGGATTGCACGTCCCCTTCCGCGACGAGATCACGCTCGTCTTTCTCGTCGCGTTCTTCTGGTCGCTGCTGGACGATCGCGGCGTCATCGCCGCGCCGCTGAAGACCCGTCCCGCCGTCTGGCTCGGCTCCGTCTCCTACGCGGTCTTCCTCATCCACCAGCCCATGCTCAACTGGTTCGACGGTCTCAACAACACGCCGCTGGCCCAGCAGCTCCCCATTCTGTGGGAGCAATACTTCACCTGGAACCTCGCGCTCCGCGTGGTGCTGATCGTCGCCGCCGGGTGGCTCGCGCATCGCTTCATCGCCGTGCCTGCGCAACGCTGGCTCGATCCGCGTAAAGCTAGGCCGCCTTCGTCAGGACCGGCGGCAGGCCGTTCTTCTCGATGAAATCCGCCACCGCGCGATAACCCGCCGCGACGGCGGCATCGAACTTCTTCCAGTGTGTCAGGCCGATCCCGTCCAGCGGCGGATCGATCACCAGATCGGCCTGCGCGCGCGCGATACGGCGCTGGATCTCGTTCCCCACCGTGCCGGCCCGCACGAGGATCGCGGATAGTGTCGGCGCCCCGCCACGGCTCCGGCGCCGCCAGGCCTGCCACCAGTTCTCGTCGCCCAGCCGTTCGTCGGCATAGGAAATACCCGCCTCGCCCGTCACGTCGATCGCGACGATCGGCCCGCGCGCCTCGGTCGCCATCACGTCGGCGGGAAGATTGTTCATGATGCCGCCATCGGCGTGCAGATGCCCGTCGATGACGACCGGCGGCAACAGGCCGGGGATCGAAACGCCGGCCTTCAGCGCCCGCCACAACGGCCCCACGCGGTGCGCCGTCGCCAGTCCGCTCGTCAGGTCCGATGTCATGCAGAAGAAGGGCAGCGGCATATCCTCGATGCCGATCTCGCCGAAATGCCGCTTCAGCTCGCGCGCCACCTTGCCGCCGCGCAGCAGGGCGACGAAAGGCAGGGTGTAGTCGTTCAGCGGCTTGGCCTTGATGAAGGTCTCGCGCATGCGCTGCTCGATCTCGTCATCGCTCCAGTCCATCGCGACGCCCGCCGCGATCACCCCGCCGATCGACGCGCCGCCGGCCATGTCGATGGTGATGCCGGCTTCGCGCAGCGCCTTCACCGCGCCGATATTGGCATAGCCGCGCGCCCCGCCGCCCGCGAGCACCAGTCCCACCGCGCGTCCCGTCATCAGACGCGCCAGCCGCGCGACATCGCCGCGCTGCGCAAGCCGGATATTGTGGCGGCCTTCGGATGCAGGCGGCATCGCGTCATTGGCGTTCGCCGCGCCGTGCAGCACGACAAGTTCGTATTTTCGTCCTGCCGCGGCGACCTGCTCGAAGGCGCGGCCCTGCGTCCGCGATCCGGCGCGGGTCAGCAGCATCACCCGGTCCGCCTGACGCAGGCAGTGCTGCGACCAGGACGAACCCGCCTCGTCGCCGATATAGATCACCAGATCGTTCCGGCCCTCGGCATTGTACTCCGCCTCGGCTGTCTCGCCCTTGCTCCGCACATCGAAGATCGCGACGCGCAGGCCCATGCTCTTCAGCGCTTCCGACAGCGACGCGCCGAAGCCCAGAACGTCTGCGCCTGGCTCCAGCGGTATCATCGCGAATGTCTTGGGCCGCATCAGCGCCGCGGCCCGCGCCGTCGTCGCCCTCAGGCGGCGGATGATGAGCCGCGTCAGCGTCGTCATGATGCGCGGCTCCCGCGCCGTCAGCCGCGTGAACGCCGCCTTGGAAAGACGCAGCAGCTCGCTGTCGCGCATCGCGACCAGCCGCGCGCTGTGGGCATCGCCGGCGATCAGGCTCATCTCGCCTGCGGTCTCGCCCGCAGGCACCTGCGCGACGACGCGCTCCACGCCCTTGTCGTCCGCGACATGCACCGCCAGCCGGCCGTTCACGACCAGGAAAACGGCCTCGTCGTTCTCGCCGTCGCGCTCAAGATCGGTGCCGCCGGGCAGGGCGAACCACGTCGCTTCCGCGATCAGGCGCATCACGCATTGATCGTCGCATTCGGCGAACAGTGGAAACCCGCGCACCCGTTCGTAAAGGCCGGACGTCTCGGCCGCGTCGTCTTCCATCGACGAGAAGATCCGGCCGATCTGGGCGAGGGCGCCAGAAATCACCACGGCTTGATCACCACGGCCCGATCACCACGCCGTCCATCCGCCATCGACGGCGATCTCCGCGCCGGTGACGAAGCGCGCCGCGTCGCTCCCCAGGAACACCACGCTGCCGGCGATCTCCTCCGGCTTGCCGGTGCGGCCCAGCATGGTCTTGGCCGCCAGCGCTTCGGCGAAGTCGGGTTTGGCGGCCTGGATCGACGGGTTGGGAAAGGGGCCGGGCAGAACCGCATTCACGCGGATCGCTTTCGGTCCCCAATGCGCCGCCATGTGGCGGGTCAATTGCAGCAGCCCCGCTTTGGCCGGGCCATAGGCGGGCGGCGAGTTCAGCCCGCTCGCGCCATAGATGCGCGGATCGGGCGCAACGCGGCCATACATGGTCGCGATGTTCACGACGCTCGCATGCCCCGTGGCGGCGACGCCCGCGTCCAGCGCCTTTTCCGCGCCGCGCATCGCCTCGAACGCGGCGGTGACGGTGGAACGATAGGCGGTGTCGAACGCCTCGGGCGTCTGGGTCTCGATTTTCCCGGGCTCCACCGTCACGGCGTTGTTGATCAGAATATCCAGCCGCTCCAGCCCGCCGAAGAAGGCGTGGACGGCGGAAAAATCCATCATGTCGAAGCAGGCAGTGGACACGGTGCAGCCGGAACTGGCGAGTTCCTGCTGAAACGCGGCAAGGCGCGTTTCGTTGCGTCCATTGACGATGACATGCGCGCCGTGGGCGGCCAGCGCCGTCACCATGGCGCGGCCAAGATGTCCCGCGCCGCCGGAAATGAAAGCCGTACGGCCATCCAGCCGGAAGAGTCCGCTGGCAGCCGGGTCGCTCATTCCGTCTCGTCGTCGGCTCGCGGCCACAGGGCCGGGTTCAGCAGCGCCTCGGGGAAGCGCGGCAGGCGGGGTTCGATATCGTCGATCTCGTCCTGCGTCATCGCATCGCCGTCGAACAGCGCCAGATTGCGGTCCAGCTGCTCCTCGGTCTCCATGCCGATCACGATCCCGTCGATCCAGTCCTGCCCGCGCACATAGGCAAGGCAGAGATCGGCGATCGAGAGGCGCTTGTAAAGCTGCGCCAGCGTGTCGAGCATATAGAGCGTGCCCTCGGCGTCGACGCCGCGCACGCGGGGCCACACCATGGAATCTTCCGCCGCCAGGATGCCCTGCAGATAAATCGAGCGCGCATGCACCGTCACGTCCTCGCGGGCGCGGGCGGCGTTCGGGACGCCGGTTTCGCGCCAGCGCTGGTCCAGCAGGTTGAACGGCATCTGGATGTGATTGACGCCGCGCATCGCCAGCGCCTGAAAGGCTTCTTCCGGGTTCTGCACCGAAACGCCGAGGCGTCCGATGACGCCGGCTTTCTGCAGGCGCACCAGCCGCTTCCACACCGCGCCGTTATGCGAGGTCAGGTGGCTGGCGCGATGCAGCAGCAGCGTGTCGAGATTGGCGCGTTTCAGATTGACCAGCGAGGCATTCACGCTGGCCTCGACCGCCATCTCGGCTTCCGCCTCGCTCGCGCCTTCCGCCAGCAGCGCCAGCGGGTCCAGCTTGGTGATCGTGGCCGGCGCATCCGCGCCGCCAAACGCCGCACCGATACGTTCTTCCGCTTCGCCATAGGCGCGCGCGGTGTCGAACTGGCGCACGCCGAAACGGTGGGCGCGGCGCAGGATGCGGATCGCGCCTTCGACCGAGGGAAGGCCCGTGCGATTGGCCGCGCCATACTGCGCGCCGATCTGAACGGTACCGAGAACCAGTTTGGACACGTCGTTTCTCATGGCCGCAAGCATACGGAAATCCGTTTGCGGCCCCGTTAATATCAAGCCGGAAAAAGGGTTTAATAAGGCTGAAGGGCGCTGTGGATTGTGCGTAAACGCTTCACATGTGTGAGCGTTTCGTAACGCTCATGCGCCGGTGATTTTCCAGATCGACGCGGCCTGGAAAACCGGCTCCCCGCGCACCAGAAACTCCCCGCGGGTGAAGATCATCGAGCGTGTCGCCCGCGTCACCACCGGCGTCACCTCGATCAGATCGCCCACCCTCGCTGCGCGCAGGAAGCTTGAGTCTCTGGCTCACCGTCACGCACCACGTATTGGGCGGGCAGGCGGTCCACGCCGCATAGCCCAGCACGCTGTCGGCGAAGGTCATCAGCAACCCGCCATGGATGACGCCGTTCGAATTGTCGTGCCGCGCATCGGTCGGCAGGGCGTAGGTGACGCTGCCGTCCGCATTGGTGCGGCGGAACGACTGAAAGCTGTACGCCTCGAAGGGATCGACCAGCGGCACCGCCTCGGTGAACCCTTCGGGCAGCGCGATGCCGGTCATGGCCGGGCGCTGCACCGGCAGGCCGTGGACGCGTTCCGGCAGGGCGGCCAGCCAGTCGCTCATGCGCCGATGATCTTCCAGATGCCGGTCGCCGTCATCAGCAGCTTGCCGTCCTGCGAAAGATCGCCGCCCACGAAAATGAGAGACCGCGTCCGCCGCGTGATCGCCGCACGGCCCCAGACCGGCGACCCCGCGACGCCGCCCGCCAGGAAGTCGGTGTTGAGCGTGACGGTCGAGGCGATCCTGCCGTCCGTCTGCTCATGCACGGTGAAGCCCAGCACATTGTCGGCCAGCGTCATCAGAAAGCCGCCATGCAGCGCCCCGCCGCCGTTCAGGTGCTTCGTCTCGGGCAGGAACGCGAAACGCCTTTCATCGCCTGCCACCTTCGACGGATCGCGCAGCAGCGTCCCGACATAGGCGTTGAAGCCGGACATGGAGAGGGCTGCGAAGGTGCTGAGATCGGGATGCGATGACATGTTGCGCCCTGCTTACGACGCGCCGCGCCGCGCGCCAAGCCGCCTCACTCCCAGGGCCTGGGGCCGTAATATTCGTCGCTCTCGTTACGGAATGTGCGGTCCTTCGCGGCGTCGCCCTCGGGATTGATTTTGGGCGGCGTCTCGGGCGCGTAGGCTTGGATGGCGCGCAGCGTCTCCTTGTCCGGCGCCATCAGCACCAGAAGACCCGAGGCGCTGTCGGGGTCGCGCTGCAGCATCAGCCCGTCGCAGGCCGGCTCCGCCACGCGGCGCTCCGGCGACAGCATCGAACAGGTCGCCCAGGTATAGCCAAGCCCGTTATCCGGCGCGTTCTTGGGCGCATTGCGTTTCACGTATTCGCGCACGGCATCCGGGTCGATCGGCTGCAGCCCGCCGGCCAGCGGCGAATCCGGCCGCGCCTGCAGATCGGATTGCGTATCCAGCTTGCGCACCGGCGGCGGCAGGGCGTTGCTGGGACGATCGGTCTTCACCTCTTCATCGGCCGGATCGGGCGTCGTCGTCTGCACCAGACGCGTCATGACCACCTCGACGGCGGGGCGGTCCTGCACGGCGCGATCGGCCAGATGCATCGGCTTCCAGTCCGGCCCGATCAGCACCAGCGCGATCAGCAGCGCATGGAACAGGATCGACCCGGCGATCCAATAGCCCAGCTGCGGCCGCGCTTCGGCGCCGGCCCGTCCATCCGTCCATTGCTGAAATGCGATCGCGTTCACTGGGCCGGCTTCCTGATGCCGCAATATGTCGGGAGTGAGGCCCCTTTATGGAAGGCCAGAAATCCGCCCGCAGACCCCCGAATCAGAATCATGGGGATAACAACGGGGACAAACGAATCAGCCGATTGACGCTTTTCAAAACCGTGACACTCTTCTCGCGAGGTTGATCGAAACCGGCTCGCGAAAGCGGGAGATTGGCGCGAAAAACCTTTGAGGTCCACGGTGGCGACGGTTACCGGCGGCGAGTGCGAAAAAGACCCGCAAGGGTCCGGAGTACCCCTCGACGGCAAGACCTCCGGATGCGGAAGGCCTTCACGGGCGGACGCATCGGTCCATGAACCCGAAACGGCGGGCCAATGCCGTTAAGAGGGCGCAAGCGGGGGCCGCAAGGCCGGCGCAGCGAGATCGGAGGCGCGACGTCTGGCCCCTACGATCGAGCTTCGGGACGGGTGATCCGGCGACGGAACATCGGTCCAGCTTCAAGGGTTCGCCCGCAAGGGCGCGCACCGCGAGGCAGCCCAGGTCGATCTGCAATCCCGGCAACGGAATTGCTGACCGGCGGAAGGTGGCGAGGACGCTGAATAGAACGACGACGGGTGCCGCAAGTCACCGGTGCGAAGTTCGAGAGCAGTAGCGGATAGCCGAGGGGCGCACCTCGGCTATTTTGCTTTTTGGGCGCCGCCATCTGGCTTGCTTGCGCTGCGTTGACGTTTCCGGCAGGTAGCGGCGTGGCCTCCCGCGCAATGCTCATCCGTTCGATCGCCTTCGCCGCTGCAGGCTTTGCTTTGCTGGCGCTCGTTCTCATCGGCACGTTCTGGATTTCGGGCCGTCAGCAGGCCGCGATGGGCCTGGTGGAGCATACGCTCCAGGTCCAGAGGCAGATCAATCTCATCTACACGCGCGTTCTGGGGTCTGAATCGGCCGATCGCGGCTATCTCCTGGTCGGCGATCCCGCCTATCTCGCGCCGTATCAGCGCTTCGTGGAATCCTACGGCGCCGACATGCGCGAGCTTGAGCGCCTCGTTTCGGACAACCCGTCCCAGCTCGACAATCTGGCGAAGATGAAGTCGCTGATCGATCAGCGCCTGATCCTCATCCAGAAAAAGATCGACCTCAACGACGCCGGCCAGCGCGAGAAAGCGCTCGAACTCCTGAAGAACGGCCAGGGCTTCGATCTCAGCGAACAGATCCGCCGCGTCGCCGCCGACATGTACGCAGAGGAAGAATCTCTGCTCGCGAAGCGCCGCGCCGAATCGGACAATAGCGCCGAGGCGCTCCAGATCGGCCTGATGCTCGCTTTTGCGGTCATGGTCATCGTCGCGATGCTGGCCTTCCGCGATCAGCGCACGCGCCTCAACCAGCTCGTCCGCGCCCGCGACAGCCTGGCCGAGGCCAATTCGCGCCTGCATGCCGAGGCGGTGACGCGCGAACGCGCCGAGGCCCAGGTTCGCCAGATGCAGAAGATGGAATCGGTGGGTCAGCTCACCGGCGGCATCGCGCATGACTTCAACAACATGCTCGCCATCATCATCGGCAGTCTCGATCTGGCGAAGCGCCGCATGGCGTCCGATCCAGAAAAGGCCGCCACCGGCATCGCCAACGCCGCCGACGCGGCCCAGCGCGCGGCCCAGCTCACCTCGCGCCTTCTCGCCTTCTCGCGCCAGCAGCCGCTCGCGCCCGGCCCGATCGAGGCGAACAAGCTGGTCGGCGGCATGTCCGAACTCCTCCGCCGCACGATCGGCGAAGACATCCTGCTGGAAACCGTCCTCGCGGGCGGCCTGTGGCGCTGCTACGCCGACGGGCCTCAGCTTGAAAACGCCGTGCTCAATCTCTGCGTCAACGCACGCGACGCGATGCCCGAGGGCGGCAAGCTCACCATCGAAACGGCGAACACCTGGCTGGACGATGCCTATGCCGCCGCGCATGGCGACGTGACGGCGGGCCAGTATGTCGCCATCTGCGTCACCGACACGGGCGCGGGCATGTCGAAGGAGACGCTCGAGCGCGCCTTCGACCCGTTCTACACCACCAAGGGCATCGGCAAGGGCACCGGCCTCGGGCTCAGCCAGGTCTTCGGCTTCGTGAAGCAGTCCGGCGGCCACGTGAAGATCTATTCCGAGGTCGGGCAGGGCACCTCGGTGAAGATGTATCTGCCGCGCTTCACCGGCGAGGCGGCGACCGAAGACACGCCGCACGAAACCTATGTCGGCGGCGGCGACGAGATCATCCTGGTGGTCGAGGACGACGCCGATGTCCGTCTCGTCAGCGTCGATAGCCTCCGCGCTCTCGGCTACACCGTGATCCACGCCGAGGACGGCCCGTCCGCGCTCGCGCTGATGGACAGGCACCCCAAGATCGACCTGCTCTTCACCGACGTGGTGATGCCCGGCATGTCGGGCCGCCAGCTCGCCGACAAGACGCGCGAGACCCGGCCCGAGATCAAGGTGCTCTACGCCACCGGCTACACCCGCAACGCCGTCGTCCATAACGGCATGCTGGATGCGGGCGTCGCGTTGCTCTCCAAGCCCTTCACCATCGATCAGCTCGCCTCCAAGGTCCGCAGCGTGCTCGACGGCGGCGGCATCAACCGCAAGGTCTGACGCGCGTGCAGGGGCCGCTGCTCGAAACGCCGCGCCTCGTGATGCAGCCGCATGTCGTCTCCGACTTCGCGGACTCGTTCGCGATGTGGACCGATCCGCGCACCGTCGCCTTCATCGGCGGCGCCCCTTCGGAACGCGACCGCGCCTGGTCCCGCCTCCTCAACTATCGCGGCCTCTGGGCGCTCATGGGCTTCGGCTACTGGGCCGTGCGCGAACGCGGGACAGGCTCGTTCGTCGGCGAGGTCGGCTTCGCCGATTTCCATCGCGGCACCGATCCCTCGTTCGAGGGCGAGCCAGAAATGGGCTGGGCCATCGCGCCCGGTCACTACGGCAAGGGCTACGCAACCGAGGCCGTGAAGGCGGCCCTGCAATGGGCCGACCTCGCTTTGCCGCACCCGCGCACCGTCTGCATGATCGAAGCCGCCAACACCGCCTCCATCGCCGTCGCCGCCAAGGCCGGATTCTCGGCCTGGGTCGTGGCGGACTTCAAAGGCAAACCTCTTCAGCTCTACCAGCGCGCCATCGCCCGCTGACCGCTCACGCAGCCGTCATCGGCCGGCGGCATAGTTCATTTGTGTTATGATATAACATATCATAATGGCTGGCCGTCCCGCATTTCAGGAGGCCGCCTTGCGCCGTCTGCCCCTCATTCTCACCGCCTCGGCCTCCCTCATCGCGCTGGCCCATGCCCAGCAATCCGTCCCCGGCCACAGCCATTCCGACGAGGAAATCGTCGTCACCGCCCCGCTGGAAGGCTCACGCATCGAAAGCCTGCAAGGCGCGGAAATCCTGGACAAACAGCAGATCGTGGAACGCCTCGCCAACACGCTGGGCGAGGTTCTGGCCGGCCTTCCCGGCGTCTCCTCCACTTTCTACGGCCCCGGCGCCTCGCGCCCGATCATCCGCGGCCTGGGCGACGACCGCATCCGCATTCTTGAAAACGGCATCGGCGCGATCGACGCCGCCTCGGCCAGTCCGGATCACGCCGTCGGCGCCGACCCGCTCGACGCCCGCCGCATCGAGGTGCTGCGCGGCGCGGCGGCGCTCGCCTATGGCGGCAACGCGGTCGGCGGCGTCGTCAACGTCATCGACGAAACCATCCCCACCCGCGCGCCGGACAAAGGCTGGCAGGCGCGCGGCCTCGCCTCCTATTCGACCGCCGACGAGGGCCTCCAGGGCGGCCTCGGCCTCACCGCTACGGCGGGCGATTTCGTCCTCAATGGCGACTTCGCCTGGCGCGAGGCGGACGACTACGAAACTCCGCTCGGCAAGGCGCTGAACGCGTTCGTCGACTCGCGCTCCTACGCGCTCGGCGCCTCTCTGGTGAAGGACTGGGGTTTTGCCGGCGCCGGCTGGAAGCGGTTCGAAACCTCCTACGGCCTGCCGCCGGAAGCGCCCGCCGAACCCGGCGGCCATATCGAACTCAGGCAGGACCGCTACGAGGCGCGGGGCGATATCCGTATCGGCGACGGCGTCTTCCGCCGCTTCGACTTCGCCTTCCAGTATTCCGACTACACTCACACCGAATTCGAAGGTTCCGGCGAGCCGGGCACCATTTTCAACAACAAGGGCTATGAAGGCCGCCTCGAACTTCACAACAAGGCGCCGGACGGCCGCCTCAGCGGCGCGACGGGTCTGCAGCTCAGCCAGACCGACTTCGAAGCGATCGGCGAAGAGGCGTTCCTCACGCCGACCGAAACCACCGATATCGGCCTTTTCACCGTCCAGCGCTGGGATAACGACAGCTGGGGCCTGGAAGGCGGCCTCCGCATCGAACACCGCGATCTCGACAACGATGTCGCCGGCAAGCGCGACTTCACGCCGGTCAGCGTCTCGGCCGGCGTTTTTGCGCGGCCTGCGGACAACTGGTTCGCGGGCCTCACCTTCGCGCGCACCGAACGCGCCCCCACCAATGCAGAGCTTTTCGCCGACGGACCCCATCTTGCGACCGCCGCGTATGAGGTGGGCGACGACAGCCTCGGCATCGAAACCGCGCTCTCGGCGGAAGCCTCGCTGCGCTACGCCAGCGACATCTACACCTTCGAACTCAGCCTCTACCGGATCGGTTTCGACGGCTATATCGCGCTCATCCCCACCGGCGCCGAGGTGGAGATCGAACCCGGCGAATTCCTCCCCGAATTCGCCTTCATCCAGCGCGACGCCACCTTCACCGGCGGTGAAATCTCCGCCTCCGCGCGCCTCGGCCAGGTGGGCGGCTTCACCTTCCGCGCCGATGCGGCGGCCGATCTCGTGCGCGCCGAATTCGATGGCGGCGGCGATCTTCCTCGCATCCCGCCCTCCACCGTCACGCTCGGCCTCGCCGCCACCAGCGATGCGCTCGACGCCCGCATCGAACTTGTCGACATCGCGCAGCAGACGCATGTCGCCGCATTCGAAAGCGAAACCGATGGATCAACGGTCCTCAACGCCCGCCTTGCCTGGCGTCCCGCGCCCGACCACGACCTCACCTTCCTCCTCGCCGCCGACAACCTCACCGACGAACTGGTCCAGGTGCATTCCTCCTTCCTGAAGGAAACCCGCCCCCGCCCCGGCCGCAACTTCCGCCTCGCCATCTCCGCAAAATACTGACCCCTCTCTTTCCTCCCCCGTCATTCACGGGGGAGGTGCCCCGCAGGGGCGGAGGGGGCATCGGTGCTTGCGCACTTCGCTCCGCTCCCCGACAACACGCCCCATGTCCCGCCCCAAAGCCGTCATGTCATGGAGTTCCGGCAAGGACAGCGCCTGGGCTTTCCACGCCGCGCGCCAGTCCTGCGATCTCGATATCGTCGGCCTGCTCACTACGGTCAGCGAAACCCATGACCGCGTCGCCATGCACGGCGTCCGCGACGAACTGCTCGACGCCCAGATCGCGGCGCTGGGCCTTCCCTGCCTCAAGGTGATGCTCCCGACCCCGTGCCCCAACGCCGTCTATGAGGCCCGCATGATCGAAGCCACCGCCCGCCTGAAAGCGGACGGCGTCACCCACATGATCTTCGGCGATCTCTTTCTTGAGGATATCCGCGCCTACCGCCTCGCCCGCATGGCGGAAGCGGGCATGACCGCGATCTTCCCCATCTGGGGCCGCGACACCGCATTGCTCGCCCGCGAGATGATCGCAGGCGGCCTCGTCGCCCATATCGCGACCGTCGATCCCGCCCGCCTCGATCCCTCCTTTTCGGGCCGCCTCTTCAACGAGGCTTTCCTCGCCGACCTGCCGGACGCCATCGACCCCTGCGGCGAGAACGGCGAATTCCACACCTTCGTCAGCGCCGGCCCCATGTTCGCGGCGCCCATCCCGTCCGCACCGGCGAAACCGTCACCCGCGACGGCTTCGTCTATACGGATCTGCTCAAAGCCGCTCTCACCTGAAGCGATAGATGCCCGCATCCTTGTCGGGCCGCCCGGCGATCAGCGTCGGCACGATATCGGCGGCGATCCTGGAATAGATCGTGCCATTCCCGCCAAAGCCCATCACCGCATAGCAGTTCGGCATATCCGGCACGGCGTCGATGACGGGCAGTCCGTCGCCGCTCTCGCCGAACGCGCCGCTCCACGCATAGGCCGGCGTGAACGCCAGATCGCCGTGCAGCCGCTTCAGCTTGGATGCGATACGCCGCGCCTTGCCGTGAAGGCTGCGCGCGCGATACCGCGGCAGATCGATATCTTCGTCCTCGCCGCCCGCCACGATGCGTCCATCGGGCGTCGTGCGGAGATACAGATACGGCGTCGAAGCCTCCCACACGACCGTGCGATTCAGCCAGGCCGGATAGGCGATGCCGGGCCGCGAGGCGACCCCCCAGCTCGAGGTGATCTTCATGCCCTTCGTCGGCAATCCTTTCAGCGCCTCATAGCCGGTGCAGAACACGGCATGCCGCGCCTCGATGAAATGCGCACCGGCGTTCAGCACCACGCCATGGGGCGTCGCCATGATGCCGGTGACGTTCGCGGGCACGTGGACGCGCGCCCCGCGCCTGTGCGCCAGGCGCAGCAGGGCCGCCGCCAACTGCACCGGATTGGCGATGGCCGACCCCTCGCTGAAGATCGCGCCGGTCCGCGCGATCCCGAATTGCGCCTTCAAATGACCCGCATCGAGGAAGTCGCCCGGCAGGCCGATCCGCCGCCTTGCCGCCGCCTCGTCCTTCAGCGCCCGCGCCCCCATCTCGTTGCCGGCGAGATACAGCGATGCGCGCGATGCAAGCCCGCAGCGCAGACCTTCCGCGCGCACCAGCGACTGCAGCTCTTGCGTCGCGCGATAGGACCGCCGCCAGGCCGCATTCGCCTGCCGGGCGCCGATCTTGTCGCTCAGCTTCGTCAACGGCTCGTCGATTTCGAACTGCAGCATCGCCGTGCTGGCCGATGTTGCCCCGCTCGCCGGCGGTCGCCGGTCCAGAATGACGACGGCGCCGAAACGCCGGGTCAGCGCCTCGGCCATGAACGCGCCGCTGACCCCCGCCCCGACGATCGCGACATCCGCCTTGATCGAGGCCGTCAACGGACGCACCGGCACGGTCTGCCCGCCCATCCGCATCCACACCGATCGCCCGGTATGCAGCTTTTTTTCGGGGGTAATGCCGGTGCGCATGTCTGAAGCCCGCTGGGAACGACTCCCGACAACGCGGATCAGCTGCCTGCGTTCCGCCCGGCCTTGCCGGAATAGGCAAAATATCCTATTACATGAAGGCCGCGCCGCAGCAAGGGGAGGGGGCGTCAGCAAAAACCGGCAAACGAATGCCAACGAATGCAGAGGCGGCAAAGGCGAAGGGCAGGGGCCGCACGAAAACGGACAAACGAATACGAACGAATGGGCAGACGCATCAAAATCGACGTTCAAATACGTCCATCGACTACCTCACCTTGCGTCACCTCACGTTTACGTTTCCGTCAGTATCGCCAAACCGGGGTTCACGTCTTAAAACGCCTGTCACAAACCGGGCAAAGCCCAGCGGAGGAGAGTTCTCATGCGTGAAGCCGTCATCGTGTCCACCGCCCGCACGGGCCTCGCGAAATCCGGCCGTGGCGGTTTCAACGACACCCACGGCGCGGCCATGGGCGGCCATGCCATCAAGCACGCCATCGCGCGCGCCGGCCTCGAACCGGGCGACGTGGAAGACGTCTATATGGGCTGCGGCGCGCCGGAAGGTGCGACGGGCCAGAATATCGGCCGCCTCGCCGCCATGTGGGCGGGCTGCCCCGTCACCACCTCGGGCGTCACGGTCAACCGCTTCTGCTCCTCGGGCCTCCAGACGGTCGCCATGGCCGCGCAGCAGATCATCACCGACGGCACCGACATCGCCATCGGCGCGGGCGTTGAATCCATCTCGCTCAACCAGATGTCGGGCAAGATGAACCTCCACCGCATCACCGAGGAAAAGCTGATGCAGCGCATGCCCGCGCTGTGGATGGCGATGATCGAGACCGCCGAAATCGTCGCCGAGCGCTATGGCATCAGCCGCGACCGCCAGGACGAGTTCAGCCTTGAGAGCCAGCGCCGCACCGCCGCCGCCCAGCAGGCCGGTAAGTTCGACAACGAGATCGTGCCGATGGAGACCCAGATGGTCGTCGTCGACAAGGAGACGAAGGAATCCAAGAAGGTCGCCTATACGGTGACGAAGGACGAGTGCAACCGTCCCGACACGACGCTGGAAGGCCTGAAGTCGCTCCCGCCGGTCTTCAAGGGCGGCCAGCAGGTGAAGGAAGGCAAATACATCACCGCCGGCAACGCCTCGCAGCTTTCGGATGGCGCCGCCGCCGTCCTGCTGATGGAAGCCAAGGAAGCGGCCCGCCGTAACTTGAAGCCCCTCGCCATCTTCCGCGGCTTTTCGGTCGCCGGCTGCGAGCCGGACGAGATGGGCATCGGCCCCGTCTATGCGATCCCGCGTCTCCTCAAGCGCCACGGCCTCAAGGTCGACGACATCGATCTGTGGGAACTGAACGAGGCCTTCGCCAGCCAGGCGCTCTATTGCGCCGACAAGGTCGGCATCGACCACGCCAAGCTCAACGTCAACGGCGGCTCCATCTCCATCGGCCATCCCTTCGGCATGACCGGCGCCCGTCTCACCGGCCACATCGCGCTCGAAGCCCAGCGTCGCGGCAACGCCAAGTATGGCGTCGTGACGATGTGCATCGGCGGCGGCATGGGCGCGGCGGGCCTGTTCGAGTTCGTCTCCTGAAGCCAGACATCCTGATCCGCAGCGGGCGGCCCGGCGATCTTGAGGCGTGCATCGCCATCGAGATCGCGGCCGCCCGCCGCTTTTCCGGCATCGGCATGGACGACCTCGTCGCCCTCACGGCGGCAGAGCCGTATATGCGCGATCACGGGCAACGCCATCTGGAACCCGGCGCCGCCCTTCTCGTCGCTGAAGTGAACGGCGCCGTCGCCGGCTACGCCGCGCTCTGGCCCGTCGATCATCTCGCGCATCTGTGCGAGATCGATGTCCATCCCGATCACGGCGGCGCCGGCGTCGGCCGCGCGCTGATGGCGGCATGCGACGGCTGGGCGCGCGCCGAAGGCAAGCCCGGCATCAGCCTCACCACCTTCATCGACGTGCCCTGGAACGGCCCATGGTACGCACGTCAGGGTTATGTGCCTTATCCGCCGGCGGAATGGCCCGCGTCCCACGCCCGGCTCTGGGCCGACCAGCTGGCGAGCGCGCTCGACTGCACCCGCCGCCACATGATGATCAAGCCGCTTGCCTGAGGCCGAACATGCGCTGCGCCGGGCCGTGATTGAAGTCGACATAGGCCTGCGCCATTTCGGCGGTCACGACCTCCAGCATGAAGGCGTTCTCCACCCACAGCTCGATCAGGGCGAAGCCCATGCCCGGCGGGCCGCGATGGCACAGCCGCGTCGTCCAGCCTTCCTCCGCGCCCACCGCAAAGATCTCGTCTGCGGTCAGTACGGAGGTCATCAGCAGATGCGACGAGCAATGCAGCGGCGTTTCCGGCTGCGCCGCCGTCACGACGGACTCCGGCCCCGGCCGATAGGCGATGTCGCGCGGCGACACTTCCACCGTCGTGCCCTTGCCGTCATGGGCATAGGCCATCCAAGTCCGCTCCACCGGCGGAAACGGCACCGCTTCGCCCCGCCACAGTTTAGCGATCGCGCGCGCGACGCGTTCCGGCTCGTTCGCCGGGATGGAGGCGTGAATGATCATGTCTTTTCTCCTTTTCCGCCGCGTCTCCGCGCGGCCTCCAGCAACATCTCGATCGCCAGCGACGAGGCCTCGCCCGCCTGCTTGCCGGTGAAGCCCCAGTATTCCTTCATCATCAGCCATGCGCCTGCGGAGTAGAGGAGTTGCACCGCCGCCGTCACCGCTTCGGCCTCTTTCCTGGGCAGGCGTTTCACGGCCTCAGCCGCCGCGCCCCGCATCGACCGCTTCCGCAAATCGTTCACCCGCATCCAGAAATCGCGGCCCTGCGGCGCCGACCACAGCGCCCGGATCAGGCCCTCCGACTCGTCGAACGCCTCGAACGCCTTGGGCGGAAAGGCGATCAGCTCGGCCTCGTTCCCGGGAAAGGCGCCGACGCCGATGCGCGCATCCATGCCGCCCCACAACGCTTCCAGCAGCGCTTCCTTGTTGGCGAAGTGGCGATAGATCGTGCGTTCCTGCACGCCCGCCGCCTCCGCGATGGCGGCGAACGACAGCGCGCCGGGGTCGCTCGTCTCCAGCAGACGAAACGCCGCCGCGACGATCCGCTGGCGCGTCTCTTCCTTCTGGGCCGCACGCAGGGGGCTGCGATAGGATGATGTCATACTATCTGAATTCATGTCACTAATCATGACATGAATGGACGCGATTGTCCAGCCCTGTCAGATGGGCGGAGATTCAGCGTGCCGGATAGCGCGTCAGGAAGCGGATGAAGAGCAGCGCGAAGGCGAGATCGATCAGGCTGATCGAAAAGCCCCAGAAGCCGATCGTTCCCTTGATCCAGTAGATCAGCAGGATCAGCACGACCAGCAGCTTGCCCGCCGCGCCGATGCCGATGATCCCGCGATTGCGGTCAAGGTCGCGGCTGACGATCCAGTAGCCGATCCCGAACATCAGGATCAGCCCGCCCGCCATGCGCGGCCACAGGAAATCGCCGCCGGGCAGGGGCAGGGCGTCGATGCCCGATGCCGGCGCGATCAGCAGTTGAAGCCCCACCAGCGTGTTGAAGATCGCCGCAGCGACGAAAACCCGCGTCCAGCCCTGTTCGCTCATCTCACAACTCCTTCGCCAGCCAATAGCGTTTCAGCTCCGGCCGCCCGTACTCCAGCGTCCCGAACAGTTTGTAGCCCAGCTTCTCGTAGAACGGCCGTGCCTGATAGCTGAACGTATCCAGCCACAGATTCCTCGCCCCGCGCCTGCGCGACTCGTCCTCCGCCACCGCCATCAGCGTCCGCCCCAGCGATCTGCCGCGGAGTTTCTCGTCCACCCACGCCCATTTCAGGAACGCCGTCTCGTACAGCATCTCCATCAGAAAGCCGCCGCGCAGCGCCCCCTTGGCGTCGCGCACGCCGACGACGAACTGGGCATAGGCATAAGACCCCGCCTGTGCGGTGTTGAAGTCGCCCAGCCCCTTGCCGATGACCTTCTTCAACGGCCCCGCCGGCCCTGTCTCCACCGCCACCTTGTAGCTGCCGATCTTCACCGGCTTGGAGGGCGCGATCTTCTTGCGCGGCGTCACGACAGCGGCTCCTTCACCAGCAGGATGCATTCCTTGCTGCCGCCATCATAGGTGTAGACGCCGATCCGCGTGTAACCGAGCTTCGCGTAGAAACCTGGCGCCTGCCAGTCATTGGTATCGAGAAGGGCCTTCACCGCACCCAACCGCACGCCTTCGGCCTCTGCCTCCGCCATCAGCTTGCGCCCCAGCCCCTGTCCGCGCAGCGCCTCGCTCAGCCAGACATGCTCGATGAACAGCACGTCCCAATGGACCGTCGCGTTGATCCCGCCGGCGATCGTCTCACCCTCGCGCACCACCAGCGAAAAATTCTGCGGCTCCGGCCGGTTCACGCTCTTGCGGTTATGGTTCAGCAGCCCCTCGTGAATGGCGTCCCTCGGCGCATCGGCCCCGCGCTGCAGGTCGATTTTCAAGGCAAATCCCCATTCTCGCGGCGATCACGCGTTCGTCAGGAGCGCTTCAATCCGCCGCCGCTTTCGCCCACTATATAGGCTGTTCCCCAGAACCTTACCGCGTGCCCATGTTCCGGTCTTCGCTGCTCATTGCCGCACTCCTTGCGCTCGCCGCCCCGGCGACGGCCGAAAGCGTCGTGAAGACCGACAATGTCGAGGCGCGGCTCGTCGCCGAAACCCCGAACGCGGTCCCCGGCGCCACCATCTCGGTCGCCCTGCGCCTCGATATCCGCGAACACTGGCACACCTACTGGTCCTATGCCGGCGACAGCGGCGAGGCGACGACGGTCGACTGGACGCTGCCCGAAGGCGTCACCGCCGGCCCGCTGCAATTCCCCTATCCGCACCGCATCGAAGTGCCGCCTCTCGTCAATTTCGGCTACGAGGGCACCGTCCTTCACCTCACCGACCTCCATATCCCGGCCAGCGCGAAACCCGGCGACATCATCGCGCTGAAGGCCGACGCCGTCTGGCTCGTCTGCGCCGAGGTCTGCATTCCGGAAGAAGGCGTCCTCACGCTCGATCTGCCCGTAGCGGCCGAGGCAGGAAGCGCCGATACGGCGACCGCCGCCGAATTCGCCGCCGCCCGCGCCGCGCTGCCGACACCCAGCCCCTGGCCCGCCACCGTCTCGGTCGATGGCAAGACGCTGACCCTCCGCCTCGATGCGCCCGAACTTTCCCGGGCCGGCCTCTCCAAGGCCGTCTTGTTTCCTGCATCGGGCGGCTACATCAGGAACGCCGCGCCGCAGACCGTCGAAACCTCCGGCGGCAGCCTCACCATCGCCACCGAGACCGGCCGCCGCTTCTCGACGCCGGAAAAGGCGGCGGAGGTCAAATCCGTCCCGGCTGTCATCGTCGCCACCGGCTCCGACGGCGTCACCCACGCCTTCACGCTCGAAGCCCCCGTCACTACGGGCGCGACGGCTGCCACGCCGGGCGGCGAGGGCGCGCTCTCGGTCCCGGTCGCCATTCTCTTCGCCTTTCTCGGCGGCCTCATCCTCAATTTGATGCCCTGCGTCTTCCCGGTGCTCTCGATGAAGGCGCTGGCCCTGGCGAAGAAAGGCGGCGACACGCGCGCCGCCCGCATCGGCGGCCTTGCCTATACCGCCGGCGTCGTCGCCAGCTTCCTCGCCATCGCGGGTCTGCTGATCGCGCTCCGAGCAGGCGGCGAACAGGTCGCCTGGGGCTTCCAGTTGCAAAGCCCCATCGTCGTCGCCGGCCTCGCGCTGCTCTTCTTCGTCATCGGCCTCAACCTGATGGGCGTGTTCGAGGTCGGCGGCCGAATCCAGAATATCGGCTCCGGCCTCGGCAAGGGCGATGGCGCGACCGCCTCGTTCCTCACCGGCGTCCTCGCGGCCGTCGTCGCCGCGCCCTGCACCGCACCGTTCATGGCGGGCGCGGTCGGCGCCGCGATTTCACAGCCGCCTGTCGTCGCGCTCGCCATCTTCGGCGCGCTCGGCCTCGGCATGGCAGCGCCCTATCTGGCGCTCGCCTATTCGCCGGCGCTCATCCGCCTGATGCCGAAGCCAGGCACCTGGATGGTGCGCCTGAAGCAGGTGCTGGCCTTCCCGATGTTCGGCTCGGCCGCCTGGCTGCTCTGGGTGCTGGTCATTCAGGCCGGCCCCAACGTGCTGGTTCTGGTACTCGCCGCCTTCATTGTCGCCGCGTTCGGTCTCTGGCTCTGGGGTCTCGCCCAGCGCGGCGAGGCGGGTCTGAAGACGAAAATTCTCGCTGGCCTCACAGCCATTCCCGTCATCGCCGCTGTGGCGATGGCTCAGCCCGCGCCGTCCTCCGGCCTCACGCACGAGGCCTATTCACCCGCCCGGCTCGAGGAACTCCTGAAGGAGGGCAGGCCCGTCTTCGTCAACCTCACCGCCGCCTGGTGCGTCACCTGCCTGGTGAACGAGGAGGTCGCGCTCAGCGGGCAGGGTCTCGCCGATGCCTTTGCGCAGGGCGGCATCACCTATCTCAAGGGCGACTGGACCAACCGCGACCCTGACATCACGCGCCTGCTGGAACAGCACGGCCGCGCCGGCGTGCCGCTTTATCTGTTCTACCCTGCGGGCAAGACCGAACCCGTGGTGCTGCCCCAGTTGCTGACCGAGGGCATCGTCATCGATGCGCTCAAAGGAACCTGACGACCAAAGGAGACTTGATCATGCTGAAGCCCCTTCTGCTCGCCGCCGCCCTTGTCATGCCCGCCGCCGCCGCGCCCGTCGTCGGTGAGGCCGCCCCCGCCTTTACCGGCAAGGACACCAAGGGCGAGACCGTCAACCTGTCCGATTTCGCAGGCAAGACCGTGATTCTGGAATGGACCAACAATGGCTGTCCGTATGTGAAGAAGCACTACGGCTCCGGCAACATGCAGAAGACGCAGGAAGCCGCGACCGCCGAAGGCGTGGTATGGCTCACCATCATTTCGTCTCACGAGGGCAAGCAGGGCTATGTCACGCCCGCCGAGGCTGACGCCATCACCGCCGAACACAAGGCGACGCCCACGGACGTCATCCTCGACACCGACCAGGCGATCGCCCGCGCCTACGAGGCGAAGACGACGCCGCATATGTTCGTCATCGATCCGGCCGGCAAGCTCGTTTATGCCGGCGCCATCGACGACAAGCCGACGGCCGATCCCAAGGATCTGGAGACGGCGAACAATCTCGTCCTCGCCGCGCTCGACGACGTGAAGAACGGCCGCCCCGTCGCCACGCCCGAAAGCGAACCCTACGGCTGCGCCGTCAAATACTAGGCCAGCAAGGACGCGAAGAAGGCGTCCGCGTCGTTCAGGCACGACGCCTTCCATCGCAGCGGCCAGGCGAAGCAGGTCACTACGGTCAGGTGACCTGCGCCGTCATAAAGCTTCACGCTGGCCCTGCCGCCGGCCGCGTTCATCGCATCCGCGAAATTCCTCGAATTGTGGTCGCCGACCGTCCTGTCGGCCGTCCCATGCACCAGCAGGAAGGGCGGGGCGCTTGCCGCACCCGCCGCCGCCAGCTTGATCGGCCGCACCCGTTCGATATCGGGGGCGCTTTCAAAGATCGGTTTGGTCGAGGCGGTGTTCAGCGGGTTGAAGCTCAAGGGCCCGGCCAGCGCCAGCACGCCCAGCGCATCCTGCGGCTTCAGCCCATAGGGCGCCAGCCAGACCGGATCGAGCGCGATCATCGCGACGTTATAGGCGCCCGCCGAATGTCCCATCAGGATCACCCGCGCCGGATCGCCGCCATGTTCGCCGATATGGGACTTGATCCAGGCGAACGCCCGCGCCGTGTCCTCCACGAAATCCGGATAGGCGTGCGCTGGCGCCAGCCGGTAGTCCGGCACGGCCACCTGATAGCCGCGCCCCGCCAGCGCCTGACCCAGGAACCGGTAGAGCGCCCGGCTGCCGCTCGTCCATGACCCGCCATGGATGAACATCACCGTCGCCCGGGGCGGTGCGCCCCGCGGCGTATAAATGTCGAGTTTCTGGCGCTTGTCGCCGCCATAGGCGACGCCAGGCGAGACCGAAAAGCCGGTTTCCCAGATCAGGGCGCGCTGGAAGAAGGACATCGACCCCGTGCAGGGCGCATTCACAACGGCCCTTCGCGTAACGGATGCCACAAACCCCTGCGGTTGCAAATGTGATCCGGATCGCATCTTACGCCCGTTGAGCGCTTAGGCTCCGCCTGCTATCGGCAGAAGGAACCTTTTACGTGAGCGCGACGGACGAACGCCGCGATATGAAACGCAAGCTGACGACGATCTTCTGCGCCGACGTGTCCGGCTACAGCCGGATGATGGGCGCAGATGAGGCGCGCACGCTCACGACCCTCAAGGAATACCGCGAGGCTATCGAGGGCTTTATCGCGCGCCACCACGGTCGTGTGGTGTCGTGGTCGGGCGACGGCCTGCTCGCCGAATTCGCCAGCGTCGTGGAAGCGGTTCAGTGCGCCGCCGAGGTCCAGCGCGAGCTGAAGGCCCGCAACGCCTCGCGCGACGAGCATCTGCGGATGACCTTCCGCATCGGCATCAATCTCGGCGACGTCATGGCCGATGGCGATGACATTTTCGGCGAAGGCGTCAACATCGCCGCGCGGCTTCAGCAGATGGCCGTCCCCGGCGGCATCCTCATCTCCAGCCCGGTTTACGATCAGGTGCGCGGCAAGCTCTCCATGGGCTTCGCTGCGCTCGGCAACCAGCATGTGAAGAACATCGCCGGCGAAGTGTCGGTCTACTCCGTCACCATGGACGGCGTGACGCCGCACACGACCGCGCAGGCGACCGCCTCCGTCGCCCCGCCGCGCTGGCGCGATGAAGAACCTGCTCCGGAACAACCCGCCCGCCGCGCCCCTCTCTTCCGCCGTGGCCTCGCTCTGACGGTCGATTACTGCCTGGTTCTTTTCGCCGTTCTCTTCGGCGCGCTGGCGCTCAACTCGACGGTCGATCCGAACATCGTCCGCATGGACCTCGCTGTGCCGTTCATCGACTACGGCGACATTGTTAAGCGGACGCCCTGGCACACCGTGTCGGCCAAACAGGAAGACAGCCGCGTCGTCACCTTGGACGAGTCCGTCGTGACCTATGAATATATGGGTCTCTTCAACCAGACCTATCGCCAGACACGCACGCGCGTCACGGTCCTGATCGGCGACAAGAGCAGCAAGAACGGCGGGCAACCCTCGCCTTCGCCGACGCCTGCTCCGGCCGTCGATCCCGCCGCCCCGGCCCAGCCCGTGCCGCCGGCGCCGGTCCCGCCGCCCCCGCCGGGCATTCCCGAACCCGCGCCGTCTCCGCCGCCGCCGCCCGACGAGTACGGCATCCGCCAGCATCGGGGCGGTCCGGACGGCACGAGGACCTTCTCGGCTGGCGGCGTCACCGTCCAGATCGGCCCCGACGGCGTGCGGACCTCGGATGGCGTCGTGATCGACGACCAGGGGAATGTCGTTTCAGGTCCGGATGTCGATGTCGATCCAGGCGGAAGCGGATTCTCGTTCACCTGGGATGACGGCGACAGCGACGGAAAAGGCTCGTCCATCCGCGTCAGCCATATCTCGGAACAATTGCTCGACCCCGCCACAGGCAAGGCGATCACGCGGCCTTCGCTGGATATGCTGAGCCTCATCCTGCTAGTGCTCTATTTCACCTTCATGGAAATGGGCCGCCGCGGCACGACGATCGGCAAGAAGGCATTCGACATGATGGTCACCCGTGAAGACGGACGGCCGCTTGGGTTCGCCAACGCGCTGGCGCGTAACGCCATCAAGGTGTTGACGAGCTTTATCCTGCCGATCGCCGTGCTGGTCGTTCTGTTTTCGCGCCGCCGCCAAGGCATCCACGACCGCCTCATGGAGACGGTCGTGGTGCAGGATACACGAAACTGACTATCCGGCCGCTGCGTGGCTGTGCGGCCGGTAGCTGCGCGTGCCGCGATGGATCACGCGGTCTCCGGGAATGATTTCGCCCGCCTCATGGGTCGGTCCCGTCGCGAGGCGGCGATAGAGCGCGGCGAAATCCTTGTAGGTTTCCTGGAACAGCTCGTCGAAACCGGGAATGACGAAATAGCTCTCCTGGAAATCGTCGATCCGGTATTTGGTCCGCATCACGCGCTCCAGATCGAAGCCGATCCGGTTTGGCGAGGCATGCTCCAGCGCATAGACGCTTTCCGCGCTCGATGACGCGATGCCCGATCCGTAGATCCGCAGACCCTTCGGCGTCTCGATCAGCCCGAACTCCACCGTATACCAGTAGAGCCGCGCCAGATTGTGCAGCGTGCCTTCGCCCTCTGCGCGAAGCCCGCCCTTGCCATAGGCTTCCATGTAGTCGGCGAAGACCGGATGGGCCAGCATCGGCACATGGCCGAACACGTCGTGAAAGACGTCCGGCTCCTCGATGTAATCCAGGCTGTCCGCCGCGCGGATGAAATTGCCCGCCGGAAAGCGGCGATTGGCCAGATGCTCGAAGAATACGTCATCCGGCACCAGCCCCGGCACCGCGACGACCTGCCATCCGGTCAGCTTCATCAGCACGCCCGACAGCTTCTCGAAATCCGGAATGCCCTCGTCCAGCGGCAGCTTTTCAAGCCCCGACAGAAACTCGTCGCACGCCCGGCCCGGCAGCACATCCATCAGGCGCCGATACAGCGTCCGCCAAACGCCATGCTGGGCGCCGGTGAAGCGCTGCCAGTTCTGCGGCACGGTCCAGTCATCCCGCATGTCCGGGTGCTGGCGGCGCATCTCATCGAGGTCGAGGCTCGGCATGGTTCTTCCCTAACGTAAAGCCGGCATCTCTTGAAGCGTCAGTCTTGCCGCCCACCGGTAAAGATCGCGTATGTCCTTGATTTCATGGGGTCTCGCGGAATGCGCATATTCCCCGCCGCATCGGCCGTGCGCGAAACAATATTTCGCGGCTGCCGGGATGCAGGGCGGTCACAGGCGGCCGCAGCCCTGCAATTCGCACGCTCGTAACGCGCAAAAATAGTTAGAACGCGGGCGGCTGCGTTGCCTTCAGGAGCAAGCGATGTCCGTTTTCGAAATGCCCGACTATGACGGCCACGAGGAAGTGGCTTTCTTCGCCGACAAGACGACCGGCTATCGCGGCCTCATCGCCATTCATGATTCCACTCTCGGCCCGGCCTGCGGCGGCACCCGCATGTGGGCCTATGCCGACAGCACGGCGGCGTTGACCGATGCGCTGCGCCTCTCGCGCGGCATGTCCTACAAGAACGCGATGGCCGAACTGCCGCTCGGCGGCGGCAAGTCGGTCATCATCGGCGATGCGCGCACCGCCAAGACGCCCGCGCTGATGCGCGCCCACGGCCGCGCCGTCGACAGCCTCGGCGGCCGCTACGTGACGGCGATGGATGTCGGCATGACGGAAGCCGACATGGAAACCCTCGCCTCGGTGACGAAGCATGTCGCGGGCTACGCCCAGCCGGGCAAGACCGGCGGCGATCCCTCGCCGATGACGGCCTGGGGCGTCTTCTGCGGCATCAAGGCCGCCGTCGCCTTCGTCAACGGCTCGGATGATCTCAAGGATTTGCGCGTTGCCATCCAGGGCGTCGGCAATGTCGGCTACGATGTTGCGCGCTATCTGAAAGAGGCGGGCGCTGAACTCGTCGTCGCCGACGTGAACGAGAAGAACGTCGCCCGCGCCGTCGAAACGCTGGGCGCGCTGGCCGTGGTGCCGGAACTCATCCACGCCGAAAGCGCCGATGTCTTCGCGCCCTGCGCTCTCGGCGCCATTCTGAACGACACGACCATCCCGCAGATCAAGGCGAAGATCGTCGCGGGCGGCGCCAACAACCAGCTCGCTCGCCCGCAAAGCCACGGCGCGGCCGTCATGGGCCGGGGCATCCTCTATGCGCCGGACTACGTCATCAACGGCGGCGGCATCATCCGGGTCTGCGGCCAGATCTATGACTGGACGGATGAGGATATCCGCGCCCGCACCACGCGCATCGGGGCGACGCTGACCGAGGTCTTCACCGCCGCGAAGCGCGACAGTCGCCCGACCCACGAGGTCGCGGACGAGATTGCCCGCGCCCGCATCGCGGCCAAGGCCGTCAAGGCGGCCTAAGGGATCGGCCGGGCGGTTTCGCACGTTATGTCCTCCGGCCCACAACGCCGGAGGCATTGCCGATGGACTATCATCGCGGACGGCTGATCGACCACATCCATCTCCGCAGCACCGACCTCGCTGCGGCGAAGCGCTTCTACAAGGCGGTGTTTCAGGTTCTCGGTATTCCGGCGCAGGAGGCCGAAGATCACCTCTCGGCCGACGAATTCTGGCTCGACGCTGGCGATACGCCCAGCCACGTCCACCTCGCCTTCCAGACGCCCGACCGTGAAATGGTCGATCGCGTCTACAAAGCGGCGCTCGCCGCCGGCGGGCGCGACAACGGCAAGCCAGGCGAGCGCCCGTACCATCCCGGCTATTACGGCGCCTTCGTGCTGGACCCGGACGGCAATAATATCGAGGCCGTCCATCACGGCCCGGCAAAACGCTCGGCGGATTCGATCGTCCTCAGCCTCGGCTAGGGATCAGAAATAGCCGGACGCCCAGGCCCAGATCGCGACCGCCACGGCGATAAACGCCGACAGGCCGATAAAGAACGCGACCACCGCCGCGATCAGGCCCAGCACCATCAGCACGCCGTCCCGCTCGGCGAGCGCAAAGCCCAGCAGCATGATCGCGACGCCCGGCGGATTGTTGGTCAGCGGCCCCGGCAGCAGGATCACGCAGCAGAGGATCATGGTCACCACGCCGGCCAGCCGTTCCATCAGCCCGCGCGCCAGCCACGACACGCGCGGCGTGGCGAACACCTCGATCCGCCGCAGCCAGGGACGCGCCCGTTCCAGCGTGCGCTTCACCGCGTCGGCGCTGAACTCGCGCCGCGCCAGGAAGCCCGGCACCCAGGGCTGTCTGAAGCCCCAAACCATCTGCGCGGCGAACAGAAAGGGCGGGGCGCCCATCACCGACCCGACGCCGGGCGGCGAGATGGCGGCGAGGATGCCGAAGACGATCAGGCAGAACCCGAAGCCGCGCTGTCCCATCGCGGCGACGAAATGACCAAGGCTCACCTGTCTGCCCTGCTCGCGGTCGAGCAGGTGCAGCATGGCTTCGACCAGCGGTGCCTCCTCAGGAGGACGCGGCGCCGGGTCCGCCTCCGCCGTCACACGCCTTCGCCGTCGCGGCCTTCGGCCTCACGGCGGCGCTTCGCCGCGTAGAGGTTCAGCGCCTCGACCGTCACCGAGAAGGCGATGGCCGCGTAGATGAAGCCGCGCTCGATGTGATAGTGGACGCCGTCCGCCACCAGCATCGCGCCCACCAGCATCAGGAAGGTCAGCGCCAGCATCTTCACCGTCGGATGGCGGTTGACGAAGCGGGCGACCGGCTCGGCCGCGAACAGCATGATCGCCATCGAGATGACGACGGCCAGAACCATGACCTCGATCATGCCCGGCGCCATGGCGACGGCGGTCAGGACGCTGTCCAGCGAGAACACGATATCCAGGATGACGATCTGAACGATGATCGCCCCGAAGCTCGCTGTCTTCGTGGTGGTGTGGTGAGTCTCCGAATGGCCTTCCATCATCTGATGGATTTCCACCGTGCCCTTGTAGAGCAGGAACAGGCCGCCGCCCAAAAGGATCACGTCGCGCCAGGACAGGCCGAACGAGCCGATCATCAGGAACGGATCTTTCAACTGCTGGATCCACGAGATCAGCATCAGCAGCCCGATCCGCATGATCAGCGCCAGCGCCAGGCCTATCCGCCGCGCCGGCTTCTGCTGTTCCAGCGGCAGGCGCGCAGAAACGATGGACAGGAAGATGACGTTGTCGATGCCGAGGACGATCTCGAGCGCCGTCAGGGACAGCAGAGCGGCCCACGCATTGGGGTCGGACAAAAGTTCGAGCATGGACGCCAGATGTATCCGGCGCGCTTGGGCGCGATCAAGGTGAATCGGAAAAGGCGCGCCGGCAATCAGACGGCGCGCTTCAGCCCGCGTAGACCCTTCAGTCCAAAATCGACGACGGCGGCGTGTTCCTGCGCGGCGCGGCGCAGTTCGGAAATTCGGGCGAAGCGCCGCCCGTCCAGCGCGTGAAACCGGGCTGAACCGGAATAGAAGCGCACGCCCGCCGCGTCGGGTACGGCAAGACCGGCGTCTTCGCCGGCGACTTCGATCAGAACGATGCTATCGGATGACATGGGTTCTCCTGGCGCGTTCGAAACGCGCGGCGTTGGAATTCGATCCGTGGAAAATCGCGGCGCCGGCCGGTGTCGTTCAGACCCCGGCGCAACGCATCCAATGCGTACAGGACATGCCGGATGCAGGCGCGATGGGCGACATACTCGTCTCCTTCGTCGGCCAGCCACGGCGACAGGCCGTGGCGCTTAGCTGATGGTGCGCGGCGCAAGCTCAACCGAAATCCCGCGGCGGTGTCGCAATAGACCCGCAACATGACTTGCCCATGACAGGGGCCTTGCGATCAACCGGACGATCGTGAAGCGTCCATAAAGCGCCGCTTCATCATGTTGCGCCGCAGGGGAGTCATGCCGCAATGGCGAACGGTATCGAGGTGGCGCGTCCTGCGCCGCATGTGGCGGAGATTGCGATCGCCAGCCCGCCCTCCAACGCGATGGGCGATGGCGTGCGCCCGCATCTCATCGGGGCCTTCCGCGCGCTCGATGCCGACACGGATATCCGCGCCGTCATCCTCACCGGGCGCGGCCGCATGTTCACGGCGGGCGATGATCTGCGTGAAATCCCGTCGCGGGGCGCGCGCATGGCGGCCAGCCTCGCGGAGTTCCAGGTTCTCTTTAATCTGGTGGCGGGTCTGCGCGCGCCTGTCATCGGCGCGATCAACGGTCCGGCCTTCGGCGGCGGGCTGGAGCTGGCGCTCTGCTGCGACATCCGCATCGCCGGTGCTTCCGCGCGCTTCGCCGCATCCGGCGTGAACACCGGGCTGATGGCCAGCGTCGAGCGCCTGCCGCGCCTCATCGGCCCGGCCCGCGCCAAGTCGATGCTGCTCACCGGCCAGCCCATCGATGCGGCCGCCGCGCTGGCTTTCGGCCTCGTGACTGCGGTCCACGCCGACGACGCTCTGGCCGCCGCCGCGTTGGCGCTCGCGACCCATATCGCCGGCCGCGCGCCGCTGTCCGTGGAGGCCGCCAAGCGAAACGTCGACGGTCGTGGCGCGCCGGACGATCTCGGCCTGCTCACCGTCAGCGCCGATCACCGCGAAGCCATCGCCGCCTTTCTGGAAAAGCGCGATCCCGTCTTCACGCGAAGCTAGGCGTCAGTAGTCGAGCCGGTATCGCGCGCCGACGCTGGACGATGAATCCGCGCCCACTTCCGTCTCGACCGACAGGTTCTCGTCGATCTGGATTTCCAGCCGTCCGGTCGTGCCGCCGGACGCGCCGCCCTGGCGCAGCTCGAAATAGACGTTCTCCATCAGATACGCGCCGGCCCTGACCGAGGTATCGCCGGTATCGCTCACATCGACCGCCAGCACGTCCAGCCCGAACCGGTCACGCAAACCGCCCAGCAGGCTGCCGCGCACGTCCTGCCCGCCCGAGAGGGCTGCGATGGAATTGGCCAGTTCCAGCCCCTCGATGGCCGAGAGGCTCGAGACCGAGCGCCCGAACAGCAGCCGCGCGAACACCTCGTCCTGCGGTGCGGCCGGCACGGACGAGGCGGAAATCTTCGGCTCGCTGGCCCGGCCCGACAGGGTCAGCGAGGCGGTGAAGCCGTCCTCGTCTTCCTGCGTCGCGACGATCTTGATGCGCGGTTCGATGGTCGGGCCGCCATCGAACTCGATTTCGCCCTCGGTGATCTTGAAGCTGCGCGATCCGAAATCCCATGTGCCGCGCAGCAGCGTCAGCTTGCCCAGGATACGCGGATCGCTGGCATCGCCGGTGATCTTCAGCGCGCCCTCCCACAGCGAATTGAGGCCGCGCCCCTCGACTTTGGCAGGTCCGGGGATCGATACGTCAATATCGAGGCTCAGCACCTCCGGCGGAGCCGCCGCCGCCGTCGTCACCGGCTTGGGCGCAGGCGGATTGGCCGGATCGATCACCTCGACCGTCACCAGATTGGAGAGACCCGGATCGGGAATTTCCGCCTCCAGACCCGTCACGGTCAGCGCCCCCTGCAGCACAGGCCCTGTCGCCCCCGGCACGAGTTTCAGCGACCCGCCGACTGCGGCCACGAGATCGTCGCGCGTCACAAGCTGCATCTGGGTCAGCGTCACGCCGCCCGACGCCGCGCCAAGACCACCGGAAAGGCCCAGCGCAGCGTCGATATCCAGCCGCCCCTGCGCCCCGTCCGTCGCGCCGCCCTTGATCGTCACATTGGTGCCGGTCATCTGGATCGCGACGTTCAGCGCCGCCAGTCGCGTCCCCAGCGCGTCGTTGGCATAGGCGCCGTTGGCGATGGTCGCTCCGCCCGTCACCTGCGGCGCCGACAGCGTCCCCCCGATCGTCACGTCGATCGCCGCATCGCCATCCAGCGAATGCCCGTCTATATCCGCCAGCCGCCACAGCGGCGCGATGCGGCCGTTCCAGTTCACCTTGCCGCTCAACCGCGCATTCGGCGCGGGGCTGGGGAAACCGCCATCGGCGGCGCGCGCCATCGGGAACGAAACCTCCGCCCGCGCTTCCGGCAGGCCCGTCGCCGTGGCGGTCGCCGTCGCGCGCACGGTGCCGCCGGACCAGGTGCCCGCGATCGCCAGATTGGCCGGCGGCGCGCGCCCGGCCGGTCCCCCGGCCGTCAGACCCGAGATCCGCAGATTGACGCTGGCGCGGCCTGCTCCGCCGTCCAATTCCGCTTCACCTTCCAGCAGGCCTTTCACCGTGTCGCGGCCAAGAACCGCCGTCAGCGCCTCAAGGTCGACACCCGCCAGTGTCACATTCGTCTTCGCGCCCGCCTCGCCGGCGCTCGCCTTGGCGGTGATGGTGCCGGCCAGCTTCCCGTCACGCGCCACCCGCGCCACCAGCCCATCGACGGTGACGCCGTTTGCGAACGTCACGGTGAACGGTCCCGCCGCCTCGATGCTTTCCTTCGCCGTCGCGGCGCGGAAGGCGCCGATCCGGGCCGATGCGAAATCCGCCACCGTCGCGGCAACGCGATAGTCGATCACCCGCCCGCCGGCCGGCACACGCCCGCTCAACGTCACGTCCAGCGCGTTCAGCGGCCCCTTGGCCTTCACATCCGCATCGCCCAGCGCCGTGGCGCCGGTCCGCCCGTTCTTCAGCGTGGCGTCTAGGTCGATGGTCGGCGTCGGGCCGCCGATTTCGGCGCTCACCTTGGCGGTCAGTCCGCCTTCAAGGTCGGCCCCCGCCAGCGCCCCCAGCAGGTCGAGCCGCGCCGTCCTGATATCCGCCGTGATCGCAGTGGCCGCACCTCTCTGCGCCGCGCTCGCCTCGATCGCCGCCGCCGCAATCTCACCCACGATCTTCGCGGTCAGATTCTCGCCGAAGGCGTTGGCGATGTCGGCTGTCACATCGATCGGCGCCTCGCCGTCGCCTTTCAGCGTGAACTGCCCCGTGCCGGTCGCATCGATGGCGCCCTTCAGCGCCACGGTCCTGTAGCTCAGCGGACCGGACACGATGTCGCTGCCCGCCGCGTCGATGGCGATGGGCTGCAGCGCCGCCGTGTCATAGGCGAGCTTGGCCGTCATCTGCCCTTTGAGGTCCGGCCGCAGCACCGACAGGTCGCTGGCCGCCAAATCCAGCGCCGCGCGTGTGGCGTTGTCCGCGATCTCGGCAGTGCCGGTGGCCGTCAGCTTGCCGCCCGCAAGCTGCGCCTGCAGTTCGCGCACCTGCACCGTGTTTGCGGTCAGCGTCACCGCTGCATTGGCGGATGCGCCCGGCAGAAGCGGCGCCAGTGACGGATCGGTCGTCAGCAGGCGCGAAAGGTCGGCGCTCAGCTGGAAGTCGGTCGTCTCGTCGACACCGTCTTCCACCAATTGCACCGAAAGCCCGGCGGGGCCGGACAACCCGGCCTCAGGGCCAAGCAGCTTGGCGACGTCGACCAGCTCCACCGCGAAGGTGCAGTTCGGGTTGACCCCGATGGTCGCGATTGCGCCATCCCGCGCCGAAATCGCGGCCTGACCGCTGCAGGTCTCGCCGTCGCGCGCCAGCTGCAGCGCGATGGCCGCATCGCGCAGCCGGTCATCCGCCGCCAGCAGCGCGGCGACACGCTGATCCTTGGCGTTCAGCGAAACCTCGATCTTCTTCAGATCCGCCGTCGCCCGCGCCGTGACCGCCGCCTCGCCCGGCACGCCATCGCTCCGGTTGAGGTTCAGCTCCGCCGCCCCGCCCGCGCCCGTCAGATCGGCCTTGCCGGTCAGCTTCACCGTCATCGCCTCGCCGATGACGGCCTGGTCCAGCGTCACATCGCCGATCAGACTGGCCAGCGTGATATCGACCGGCAGGTCGGGCCAGGCGAACGGCTCGTCGGTCTGGTCCGGCGCGGGCTTGTAGACCGGCTGGCGATAGACATGCGCGTTCACGAACTCGGCGCGGTCGGCATTCACGGTGCCGGTCAGCAGCGCGAAGGGCGACCACGAGATGGTCACCTCGTCCGCCGTCGCCCACACGCCCTCATCGTCGGTCAGCGCGACCTGGCTCAGCACCATCCGGTCCCAGCTTCCGGTGAACGACGCCGATTGCACGCCCGCCTCGGTCAGGATCGAGCGGCCATAGTCGAACGCGTATTGCCGCGTGAAGGGCAGGAACAGCACCAGCGCGAACAGCGCGATGACGGCCAGCAGCACGATGCCGGTCCACTTCAGCACGCGCCAGCCGAGCGGCGCGCGGCGCTTGCGCGGCGGGGCAGGGGCTTTGGTTTCGGCCGCGTCGCTCATCAGAACGCCTGTCCGATCGAGATATAGACCTGCACGCCGGGTTCGCCCTCGCGCGCGTTGATCGGCGCGGCGACATCCAGGCGCACCGGGCCGATGGGCGAATAGTAGCGCACGCCAAGGCCCGCGCCGACATACCAGTCGCCGCCGTCGCCCGGCATCGAACCCTCGAACGCGCCGCCGCCATCGACGAAGGCGACCGCGCCGAAATCCTCGCTGATGCGCCAGCGCGCTTCGGCATTGACCTCGATCACCGATGCCCCGCCGATCGGCCGGTCATCGATATCGATCGGCCCGGCCCGCTTGTAGGAATAGCCGCGGATCGAGCCGCCGCCGCCTGCGAAGAACCGCTTGGGCAGGGGAATGTCGTCGCGGTTCTCGCCGAAGATCGACCCGACGCGCAGCCGCCCGGCCAGCACGAACTCCTTCTGGCGATCCAGCGGGATATAGGCCGACCCCAGCGCCTCCAGAATGATGAAATTCCGCAGATCGCCGTTATAGCCGAGATAGGGCAGGGCTCGCAGCGTCAGGCGATAACCCTCTGTCGGGTCCAGCAGGTCGTTCGAATTGTCGAACGCCACCTCGCCGCGCAGGCCGACCAGCGCATAGTCGCCGCCATTGGTCAGGCCCTCGTCGCGCACGAACTCCACCGATGCGCCATAGCGCCCGACGATCTTGTCGTAGATGTCGGTCTCAAGCGTGCCGATCAGCGCGGCGTGCTCATAGATCTGCCCGTCGACATCCTCATGCGCGATCTCGAACGTCGCGAGCAGCGTGTGTCCTTCGAAGAACGTGTCGTAACGGCGCAGCGACACTTCAAGCGCCTGCCGCTGCTGGCCCAGCGTCAGCGCGGTCCGCAAACGCTCCGCATCGCCGAATATGTTGCGATGCTCCCACGCCGCCTCGATGGCGAACCCGTCCTGCATCGACCATTTGATCGCGCCGGAAATCGTCCGCATCGGCCGCTCGGTCACGGTCAGGCGGATCAGCCGCTCGGGCGCCGTTCCGATGGCGTCGGCACGCGCCGCGTTGAAGATACCGGTCTCCAGCAGCCTGTCCTCGGCATCCTTCAGCCGCTTGGGCGTCAGCAACTCACCCGGCTCCAGCATCGACAACCGCGCGACCCGCTCCCGGGGAATTTCTTCTGCGCCTTCAATGTCGAAATCGCCGACCGTGACGATCCCGCCGGCGGTCAGCGTCAGCGTCACGTCCACCTTGCCGGCGGGCCGGTCCAGCACCGCCCGGCGCTCCACCACGCCGCTGTCGTAATACCCATCGACCTTCAACCGTGCGACGACACGCTCGCCCGCCGCCACGATGTTGCGGCCCGAGGCCGGCAGGCCGGTCGCGAAGGCGAGGATCGGTGTCGCCGGGCGCGGCCCGTCCCAGACAATGTCGAACCGCCCGATCTTGTAGAGGATGCCCTGGTCGATGGTCAGCGTGACGCTGGCCGAATTGCCGTTATCCGTCAGGATCGGGGTGACCACGCCGTCGTAATAGCCATAGGCGGCCAGCACCTCTTTCGCGCGCGTGACGTCGCGGGCCAGCCGCGCCTCCAGCACGCCGATGGAGGGCACGCCCTGTTCGCGCCGCTTCTCAAGCGTCAATTCGGCGCGGATGCGGTCGGCGACCTCCGGGTCAGCCGGGCCGTTGACGGTCAACGTGTAGGGAATGGTCGGCAGATCCTGCGCCATGGCGGGCGCCACGAGCGCCACCACGAACGTCAAAAAGATCAGCACGCCCCGCATACGCTAGGCCCAGCCGCCCGGTAAAGGCATCGCGGCGCGCTGCGAACGCACGCCGCAACCGCTCAGCGCAGGGCTCGCCGGCAGGGCAGCCGTCACGGACATCGGTACTCCACTTGCGGAATCTAGATCAGACCCAACAAAAGCGCAGCAACGATGGCCAGCGCAAGCGAGGTCAGCAGAATGGCCAGCACATGAATGCCCCTGCGACCCTGTTTTGCCCGGGTTTCGCTGATCTGCTTGGGGCCATTGGGCTGGCCGGATTTCAGGGTGCCGCTCATTTCAGCACAGCCCGCACGATGGTGACCGCCACCAGCGCACCCGCCATACCGCCGCCGATGAAAAAGACCGCAGGCCACAAAAAGCTCGTTCTGCGGCGTACGCCCCCACGGATCGCGGCGCCGGGGACATCATAGGGGCGGGCGGCATGACCCGCCGCATAGACCGGCGGGTCGGCATAGACGCTGGCTCGGTAGAGAGCGGACATCGAAATACTCCCGGATGTGCGAGGCTCCTTTCCCTAACGCGAGGGTCTTCGCCCGGTTCCACGGCTTCGATGGAACCCGATGGAACCCGGACGAGGCTGCCGCGTTACACGCCTTGCAAGAGATGCCCGCCGCATCGCGGCGTTCGAACCAAGGAGCTGTGAGATGAAGAAGTCCAAGTCCATCGCCCTCGCCGCCTTGATCGCGACGATCGGCCTGTCCGCCTGCAACACGATCCAGGGCGCCGGCACCGACATCAAGAAGACCGGCAATGCCATCGAGGACACCGCCGAGAAGGCGAAGCCGAAATAGGGTTGAGGTGCATCGCGAATGTGAAAAAGGCCGCCTTGTCGAAGGCGGCCTTTTCTGAAGCGGGCTTCCAGCGGTTTTCAGGCGGCCGCGAACAGTCCGGCGGCATGCTCGAAATTGGCGAGCTTGCTGATGAAGTTCTTCAGATAGCCCTTCCGGTCATTTTGAGCATCGAGATAATAGGCATGCTCCCAGACATCGCAGACGAGGATCGCCGTCTTCCCGTGCGCCAGGGGCGTATCGGCGTCATGCGTGTCCTCCAGCGACAGCTTGCCGTCCTTGGCGACCAGCCAGACCCAGCCCGAACCGAAATGCCCGGCGCCCTTCTCGACGAAGGCCGTCTCGAAATCGGCGAGCGATCCGAACGACTTGTCGATCGCCGTCGCCAGCGCCTCCGGCGGCTTCCTGTAGTCCGGCGTCAGCGAAGCCCAGAAGAAATCGTGATTCCAGGCCTGCGCGGCATTGTTGAACAGCTTTTTCTCGCCGTCTTCCTTCGCCGCGACCACCAGCTCGTCCAGCGTCATCTTGTCGTATTTGGTGCCGGCGATCAGCTCGTTGGCGGTCTTCACATAGGTCGCGTGATGCTTGCCGTAGTGAAAGTCGAAGGTCTGCTTCGACATGGTCGGTTCAAGCGCATCCCGGGCGAACCCGAGCTTGGACTGTTCGATGGCCATTGGAATTTCCCTCAATCTATTATGGTTTTAACGTCCGCAGTTCCCTCGTAGTTCCCAAATGGGCGGGGGCTTGAGAACATCAAGTGCAAACGCGGCAGCGAACCGTGAGGCAGTCATGAAACTCGGCGATATCTCCCTCAAATCGGCGCTGGTGATCTTGTCTCTGGCAGAATTCGCCGCCGGCTTCCTGCCGCGCATCGGCATCGGCACGGAAGTCGCCGCGCGTTCTGCGGTCACAGAGAACTCGGTCACGCCCGCCGGTTATGCCTTTTCCATCTGGGGCGTCATTTTCCTCACGCTCATCGCCTACGCGGCTGTCTATGCCTGGCGCGGGACGGATGTGAAAATCGCCCGCCGCCTCGCCATCGCCATGGCGGCCAACACGCTCTGGTCGCTCTATGTCCAGAGCTTCGCCATCGACTTCGTCTCGGTGGCGATCATCCTCACCGGGCTTTCCGCAGCGCTGCTTGCGCTCGGCGGCGCTGTCCGTTCCGAACAGGCGGGGATCGAACGCCTGCTGTCGCGCGCCGGGGCAGGCCTGCTTGCCGGATGGCTCACCGTCGCCGCCGCGGCGAACATCGCGGCCGCCATGCAGCACGCGGGCATGAGCTTCGGCGATCTGGGCGAACCAACCGTCGCCCTGTTGCTGCTGCTCGCGTTTGGCGGCCTCGCCATCCTTGCTGCCGGCCGCACGCGGTCGTTCTACTACGCGGGCGCGGCGATCTGGGGTCTTGCCGCCGTCGCGGCCAGGCGCTGGGAGGCCGGCTCCGCCATGGACCTCGTGATCGCCGGGGCGGTCATCGCGCTCGCCGTTGCGATTCTCGGCATGGTTTTCGCGGCTCGCCGCGCCAGGGCATAGGAACCCGCTTCGCTTTCCGCCGTTTTACTCGCGACGGCGCCGTTCTGCGCCGGACGTGATGAAAGGACGCGGAACATGAACGATCGAACGACATTTCTCGGCATCGCCTTCGGCGTCGCCATTCTTGTCGCGGCCGGCGTGGGCCTCGCCTTCTACGAACATGAACGTCAGGGGCCAGCCGAAAAGATCGGCGAGATCATCGACGAAGCGGCCGGCAAGTAGGAGCCATTCCATGTTGAGAGCGTTGTTCTCGGTCGCAAAGACCTTCGTCGTCGTCAAAGCCGTCGATGCCGTCATCGACGCTTTCACCAGAAAGCGGACGCCGGCGCGCGCCCGCTCCGCCGCAGCGTCATCCCGCAGACCTGCAGCCAGATTGAAACCGCATGGCGCGATGCGCCGCGCCGCCGCCAAGGGAGGCTGATCATGTTGTACTGGGCATTCGTTTTCTTCGTCTTCGCGCTGATCGCCGGCCTGCTCGGCTTCGGCGGTCTGGCCAGCGCCTCGGCCGGCGTCGCGCAGATCCTGTTCGTCGTCTTCCTGGTGCTGTTCCTCGCCAGCATGGTCTTCGGCTATGTCCGCAGGCCGCCGGTAGCCTGATTTCGGTCAACCGATGCGATGGGATGGAAAGGCGGTCCTTCGTGGCCGCCTTTTCAGTGCGGTTGGGCCTCGGAGAACGCCGTGCGCTGCGGGAAGACGAAGCGCGCCTCGGCACGGCTGCCCTCGCGCGCTGCCGTGTGATGGGCGCGCAGCTGCCGCAGATAGGCTTCCGCGAATGCCGACAGTTTCGGCGCCGCGCCATCCCCTGCCGCCTCGTATGAAATCGACAGGCTCAATGCCGTGCCGTCGCTCGCCGCCTCGATATTGAGGTTCAGCTTGTCCTGCCCGGCCCCGATCGCGCCCCGCGCGATCGCGCCGATCTGCTCCACCAGCAGCAGCGCCAGCGGCACGGCGATATCGGTTTCGACCAGAAGATCTGGCGCCTTCACCGTCACGCCTTCGGCATAGCTCTGCGCGCTGAAGGCGTCGTGCAGCATCTGCGCGAGGTCGGTCAGCAAGCGGTTGACGTTCACCACCGTCTGCGCGCCGACTTCCTCCAGCGCGCGGTGGGCGAGCGCAATGGCGTTGATGCGCGTCTGCGTCAGTTTCAGCGCCGCCTGCGCTGCCGGCTCCTTCACGCCGCGCGCCTCGATCTGCAGGAGGCTGCCGACGATCTGCAGGTTGTTCTTCACCCGATGGTGAATCTCGCGCAGCATCAGCGTGCGCTGCTCAAGCGCGTGGCGCAGACTCGCATCGCGCTGGCGGATATTCTCCGCCATCTCCCCCATCGCACCGGCCAGCGTGCGGATCTCGGGCGGCGCCTCGGCGGCTGCGGCGGCGGGTTTCAGCGCGAAATGGCCTTTGCCATACGCGCGGGCCACCCGCTCCAGATAGGTGATCCATCGCAGCACCAGACGGTTCGCGGCATACCAGATGGCGACGAAGATGACGGCCGCCATCACCAATGGCAGTCCGATGGTCGCGGCGACGTCGATATACGACCAGGTGAAAAGGGCCGATTCCTGCTCCGCGAAGGCGATCTGCAGATCGCCCGCCGCAATCGGCGCGAGAGCGATGAGCCAGCGCCGCCCGTCCGGATCGTTGGACCGCATCAGCGTACCATCGGCCTCCGGCGACCTGAACAGCGCGATCGCCAGCTCCATATTCGTCGCCGCGATCACCTTGCCGTCTCGGTCCACCAGCGCCGCCAGCGCGCCTTCCGGCAGCCGGCGGTCGCGCATCAGTCCGGCGAGGACGTCGACGGTGATGCCGAGCGCCAGCGCGCCGTCGGGCGCGCCATCGGTCGTGGTCAGCGGAATGGCCGCTGTCAGCACCGGCTTTCCGGTGCTCGCTCCTGCATGCTGTTCGGACACGATGAACGCACGGCGCGCCTGCAGCAGTCCCCACCAGACCTGCCCGCTGCGATCGCAAACCGCTTCGGCGACCGGCCTGGCCGAACACAGCACACGGCCCGTCGCGTCGAGGCGCGACATGTTCGAGACATAGGAAAGCCCGTCGATCGCTGCGGCCAGCGTGTCGTCGCAGTCAGGCCCGGCCGTTCGCACCGCCTGCTGCGATTCCATCGACCGCAGCAGCGTTTCGGCGCCGGCCAGAATATTCGCCTCCTCCCGCGTCGAGGCGACGGCGGCGGCGACAAGCGTGTCCCGCGCCGCCTCGTGGGACCTGACAAGACGCCACACCGCCTGGCCCGCCATGACCAGCGCAAATGGCACCACCACAAGGATGAGCGCGATGATGAAGCTTTTGCGCATGGCCCCCGCGCCAGCGCGCCGTCACTTATCGTCCGGCGCGCCTCCGGTGTGGGCGATTCGCTGGGCTTCGTCGATCAGGTCGTTGCTGTCGCCGTTATCGACATCCGCGCGCGCCGGCAATGCATCGCCTTCCGATCCGGTCAGCATCTTCTCGATCGCCTGCCGGGCGCGTGCGACGCGGCTCTTCACCGTGCCGATGGCGCAGTTGCAGACGACAGAGGCTTCCTCATAGGAGAGGCCGCCGGCGCCCACCAGGATCAGCGCCTCGCGCTGTTCCGGCGTGATCTTCGTCAGCGCCCGCTTCAGATCGCCCAGCTCTACATGCTGAAGCTGTCCCGACGGCGCGACGAGCCTTGCATCGGCGAGTTCTTCATCCCAGGCGACGCTGCGCCATGCGCGGCGTTTCTCGGAATAGAACTGGTTGCGCGCAATCATGAAGAGCCAGGCCTTCAGATTGGTGCCTGGCTGAAAGCTCGTGCGCGCGGCCCAGGCCTTGGTCAGCGTTTCCTGCGCAAGATCGTCGGCGGCGGCTTTCGCCCCGCACAGCGTGCGCGAGAAGGCGCGGACATAGGGGATGGCCTCGACCAGCCCGTCACGGAATTCCTTGTCGGCGGAGGGGGACAAGACGGCGGGGCGAGCGACCGTCTGAGGAGCCGTCACCTGGCCGGTCCCGAGCCTGTCTCGCCGTCGTCGAACTTGGCGAGCAGGTCCATGAAGTCGTCAGGGACGCTTTCGTCCACGACATCGTCGAACAGGCGCTTGAGGCCCGCGCCGATCACCTTCTGGCGCGCGCGCAGGCTGGAATCGCCGGCGCCCTTGGGTCTGGCCTTGGGAGGCCCCCCGGGGCGGGCGCTGTCATTGCCGCCGTTATCCATCATCTTTCAACCTCGGACCGGCCTGCGCCGCTGACTAGCCAGAAAAATCCCAGATTCCTTGGGGAAAGTCATGCCTTCGCCGCATGTTCCCGGCCGGAGCCTTGAGGTCTTCTCTGGCGTTTTCCACCAAAGCCGCTACTCACGCGGCGAGGGGAAGAACGCCCTAGACCAAAACGGGTTCCACCCACGACGAGGCGGATTTCCGCCTTCGGGGTGTCCGATGGAACTTTTTATCGCGCCTATGGAACCGGGCATGGAACCCGGCGTTATCAACCGGTCACGCAAGAGAGATCCATGAACACTGCAAAAATGATCGCTCCTCATCTTCCATATCTGCGACGCTATGCGCGCGCCCTCACCGGCTCGCAGGCGTCTGGCGATGCCTATGTCCGCGCCACGCTTGAAGCGCTGCTCGAAGACAAGGGCCAGCTTTCGGCCGCCGCCTCGCCGCGCATGGCGCTTTACAAGGCGTTCCACGCCATCTGGGCGTCCAGCGTCGACAGCCACGATCACGGCCAGCCTGGTCTTGCGAAGATGACGCCGGACATGCGTCTCCAGGCCCTGCCGCCCCGCAATCGCGAGGCGCTGTTGCTGACGGCCGTCGAAGGCTTCAGCGCCGCCGAGGCCGGCGACATTCTCGGCCTCGATGTGGCCGGCGTTCAGTCGGCCATCGTCGAGGCCCAGTCAGCCATCGAAGCGGAACTGGCGACCAACGTTCTCGTCATCGAAGACGAACCGATCATCGCGCTCGATCTGGAATCGCTGGTGAAGGATCTCGGCCATGACGTCGCGGGCGTCGCGGCGACGCGCGACGAGGCTGTGGCGCTCGCCAGGGCGACGAAGCCCGGCCTCGTTCTGGCCGACGTGCGTCTCGCCGACGGTTCGTCCGGCATCGACGCCGCGACCGATATTCTCGGCAGCTTCGACGTGCCGGTGATTTTCATCACCGCCTATCCGGAACGCCTCCTTTCGGGCGAACGCCCTGAACCCGCTTATCTGATCACCAAGCCCTTCCTCGCGGAAACAGTGAAGGCGACGATCGGCCAGGCGCTTTTCTTCCACGGCGTGAAGCGCTGACGAGGAACTTCGGGGAACTTTCTTCGGTCACGTTCGTTAGGTGAGGCGAGGGTCTTGGATCCCGCCTCACCACACAAACGACGGAGATCTCCGATGGCTGCCAAAAGCGCCGAGAACGGCACCGGCTTCGACAAGTCGGTCGACCGCATCCGCGACAACGTCAAATCCTTCGCCCATTCGGTCAGCGACAGCGCGGCCGACGGTGTCGATACGCTGGCCGACCAGGGCGCCGACGGCATCAAGGGCCTGGCAGGCCGCGTGCCTGACGTCTCGGGCTGGCTCGACGAAAAGATCGACATGGCGCGCGAACGCGTGCGTGACGAGCCCATCAAGATGATGGCGATCGCGGCCGGCGTCGGCGCGCTGATCGGCGCCGTCCTGCTCCGCCGCTAACCTTTCTTCGTCGGGGAAACCTCAGTGCTGCCTGTCGCCGTCATTGCGCTCTGGGGCGCGCTCTGGATCGGGTTCGGAATGTTCGCCTTTGCGATCTTCGCCGCGCTCAGCCCGTCGCTGGGCGCGGCGGGCGCTGCGGCCGTGACGGGCGGCGTTTTCCTCGTCATCGCCGCCATTGGCGGCATGATCGCCAGGAACCGCGTGGAGGCGGCCAAGCGCAGCGCGCTTCTCGCGGGCCTCGCCAGCAGCGGCGCGGCGAACGTGGTGCTGGGCCTCATCTCCAGGCGCCCGCTGATGTCGCTGGGCATTATCGGCGCGGCGGCGGCGTTCCTCTTCACCCGCTCCTCCGGCGATGGCGCGAATAAATAGAACGGCGAGGAGCGTGCGATGAGCGGCAAACCGGTCCAGGTCGCCATCCGGCAGAACGCCTTCGAGACATCCTGGGGCGTCGCGCTGTGGGTGGTCGCGCTCGCGGCTGTGCTTTTCATCCTCGATTTCGCCGCCGCCATTCTCCTGCCGACCGCCTACGCCATCGTCCTCGCGCTGGTGCTCTCGCCTATCGCGCGCACGCTTTCGCGCCTGCGCATTCCCGATGGCATCTCCGCCGTCCTCACCGTCGCGATGGCGGCCGCCGGCATCATCACCGTCATCAGCATCGTGACGCCGGCCGTCGCCGAATGGATGCAGGATGCGCCGCGCATGGCGCGCCAGATCGACCAGAAGCTCAAGCCCCTCAAGGAGCAGCTCCAGGTCGTCGAACAGATATCCAACCGCATCCAGGGCACCACCGCGACGCCCGGCGCTGCTGTCGCTGCGGCGGGCGAGGGCATGGTCGGCTCATTCCTCTCCACCGGCGCCAACATCGCCAGCCAGACGGTCTATGTCCTCTTCCTGACGCTCTTCCTTCTGGCGCTCCGCACCGATCTCCGCCGCCGCTTCATCATCTCGGGCGGCGATTTCAACGGCCGCGTCCGCATGGCGCGCGCCGTGCGCGATGTCGGCAAGAACGTCACCGCCTATCTCTTCATCCTCACCTGCATCAACGCGGGCGTCGCCGTCGTCACCACCGCCGCCTTCTATGCCTTCGGCATGGAAGACCCGCTGGTCTGGGGCCTCATCTATGGTCTGGCCTGCTACATCCCGGTGATAGGCCCGACCTCCGTTATCCTCGCCAGCGCCGTCGTCGGCATCGCGACGGAACCCACCCTGGTGCAGGGGCTTCTGGGGCCTGCGATCCTTCTCTTCATCAACGCGATCGAATCGCAGCTCATCGCGCCGTGGGTGATGGCGCGCCGGATCGAACTCAATCCCGTGGCGCTGTTCGTTTCGCTGGCCTTCGTCGTCTGGCTGTGGGGCATTCCCGCCGCGATCATCGCCGCGCCGCTGCTGATCGTCATCTACACCTTCTCCAAACACACGCCCGCGCTTCAGCCGATCGCCGCGCTGCTCGCGCCGGTCACCAAGCCCAGGCACGAACCCCCGCCGCCGCCGCCCATCACCATTCGCCGCAAGCGTGCGAACGGAACGGCCAAGGAACGCAAACCCGCCCGGGGCGTTCAAAAGGCAAGCGCGGCCTGACCGTTACGACGACCCGCCGCGCGCCACCCAATGCAGACAGGAGAACGCGATGAACTGGGATCGCATCGAAGGCGGCTGGAAACAGCTCAGCGGCAAGGTCAAGGAACAGTGGGGCAAGCTCACCGATGACGACCTGACCGAAGTCGCGGGAAAGCGCGATCAGCTCGCCGGCAAGATCCAGGCCCGCTACGGCATGGCGAAAGAAGAGGCCGAGCGCCAGCTCGACAATTTCGCCAAGCGCATCAACTGATCCACGAACGCAAGGAGGACATCATGAGCACCCCTTCGGGTCACACGCGCGCCATTTCGGCCGCCCGCGTGAAGGGCACCACCATCTACAGCGCGGCCGGCGAAAGCATCGGCCATGTCGAGGACGTGATCCTCGACAAGATGAGCGATCGCATCCTGTTCGCCGTTCTCGGCTTCGGCGGCTTTCTCGGCATCGGCGAGAAATTCCACGCCGTTCCCTGGTCGCTGCTCGACTTCGACAAGGAGCGCGGCGGTTACGTCGTCCCGCTCGGCAAGGAAGCGCTGAAGGCCGCGCCCGTCTATGACTTCGATGAACTTCTGAAAGACGATGGCGCCATCGGCCGCCGTGTCGATGCCTATTACGGGCGCAAGGCGGCGTAAGCCGTCTCGGGTCTGACGTTCTGAAAGGCGGCGGAACTCGCATGGGTTCCGCCGCCTTCGCCTTTCCTGCATGGAACTTCGCATGCCCATTCGCGTTGTGTTCGTGTCAGACAGGGAGGTCCGGCATGACAACCGAAGACACCAACGACTTCGACATCGTGGCGACCAATCCGGCCGCCTATTACAGCGGCCCGGCCGAGGTGTTCGAGGATCCGGACCTCACGCGCGCGCAGAAGCTGCGCCTGCTTGAGGAATGGGAGATCGACCTCACGCGCCAGCTGGAATCGGATGGCGAAGGCATGGCTCAGGGTCTGGACCAGGCCGATGAAGGCCGCCGCGCCAACGATGCGGCGCTGCTGAAACAGGTCGCCAACTGGCGCCGCCGTGCGCTCGAAGAAGACGTGCAGGCTGCGAACTCGACCGTCGTCGGCCGCATCTGGCGCCGCATCTTCAAGGGCGACAAAGCCGGCGACAAATCCAGCAGCCGTTACGCGGCCTAGCCTCAGGCGGTCACGGAGCGACTTCTCCCGGAGCGGCAGAACTAGTCCCCTCACAGCCCTTGCCGTTCCGGATGCGGCGGGGAGGACGCCCCCAAGGTCCTCCCCGCCGTATTCTTTCAAGGCCTCACGATGTCGCGTTACGCCATTCAGCATCGCACCCATTACCGTTACGCACGGCCCGTCGAGCTTGGCCCGCATCGTCTGATGGTGCGCCCCACCGACAGCCATGATCTCAGGCTCGAACACGCGACGCTCACATTGTCGCCGCTCGCCCATGTCCGCTGGGCGCATGACGTGTTCGGCAATTCCATCGCCACCGTCACCTTCAACGCGCCCACCGACGAACTGCTGATCGAAAGCCATCTTGAGGTCACGCGCTATTCGCTGGGCGATGCGGCGATCGAGCTGCTGCCTGAAGTCTCCACCTGGCCCGCTATCTACGCGCCCGACGATCGCCTGAATCTCGGACCGTTCCTCTCCTGCCGCTATGGTCAGTGCAGCCCCGCCGTCCTCGCCTGGGCGCAGGAGATCGTGAAGCCGGGCGCCGATACGCTTCAGGCCCTGCGCGATCTCAACGCCGCCATCCGCATCGGCTTCACATATTCCCAGCGCTTCGCCTCAGGCGTTCAGACGCCCAGCGAAACGCTCAGCCGCCGCGCCGGCACCTGCCGCGATTTCGCGACCCTGTTCATCGAGGCGGCGCGGGCGCTCGGCTTCGGCGCGCGCTTCGTCACCGGCTATCTCTACGATCCCGCGCTCGACCGGGGCGGCGCCTCCGGCATCGCCGGCGCGGGCGCGACACATGCCTGGGCCGAGGTCTATCTGCCCGGCCCCGGCTGGGTGGAGTTCGATCCGACCAACGGCCTCATCGAAAGCCCCAGCCTGCTGCGTGTCGGCGTCGCGACGGATGCCGAACACGCCGTGCCCGTCCACGGCTCCTATACCGGCTACCCGGAAGACGTGATCGACGTCGATATCGAGGTGAAGGTGACGGCCCTCTACGCCCGGCCCGAGCCGGCGCACCCCGTCGACAGCGCCGCGACCCCGCCGGTCCAGGGCGAAACCGAGACCGAGCCGATGCAGGAGATCGCCGAAACGCCATCCCCCATCGCGACCACGGCGCCCATCGCCACCCCCGCCCCCATCGCGACCCCCGCCCCCATTGCGCGCCGCACCGCTGCCTAGCTAAGACGGACGCATGATCCAGCGCATTCTCGGCATCGTCGTCTTCATCTATGTCGTCCTCGTCTCGGCGGGCGTCGGCATCGTCTATTGGCTCAGCCCCAAGATCGGCTTCCTGGGCGGCCTTGCGGTCGCGGCGCTCGTCTTCGCCGCCATCGCCTTCGTGCTGATCCGGGCGATCGCCGCGCGCCTCAAGGGCGTCATGGCGATGGTCAGGATGATGCAGGGCGGCGGCATGCCTGGCGGCATGGGCGCAGGCATGGGCGCGCGCGGTCCCGCCGGCCCCACGATCGACGCCGACTTCACCGACCGCACGCCCTGAAGGTTCAGCCCTCCGCCGCCAGCCTGTCGTGGGCCAGGGCATAGGCCGCGTCCCGCGCCGCCCGTTCTGCGCGCGCTTCGGCCTGACCGAACTGGATGACGTAGTCGAAGCGCTGGACGTCGGTCAGCGTCAGGTCGCGCCGCGCCGTCTGCAGCATCCTGAACAGGCCCAGCCGCTCGCCCTGATCGGCCAGCAGATCCGTCAGCTGCATATTCGACATGATGAGATAGTGAACGACGACGCCGTCATACTGGCACGCGATGAGGTTCGTCTGGCCGCGCGCGGGTTCCGTTGACCCGATCTCGATCGGCCGGTTGTCGCCTGGGTGGTGGGCTGAGCTGTTCATGGCATTGCCCTCCGTCTCTTGGGGCGAAAGCCTTTGATGGGCTCTTTCAGCCGCAGGCGCCCTGTCTGTGTGGCCCGCGATGAGAACAGGCTACCCCCGAACGGCCGGTTTCCCTAACGCAAATACGACGGCGCGAAAGGCCCCGGATTTCCGGGCGATATCGGGGGGAGGGGGGATGGTGCTGCCAGTGAGGATCGAACTCACGACCTCTCCCTTACCAAGGGAGTGCTCTACCACTGAGCTACGGCAGCCTGTCCGGCGGGAGGGCGGTGCTATACAGGAAGCGGTGTCCGGCGCAAACCCCGCCGGACGGAAAATGCCTCAAGGTCTCCAAAGCCCGCCATGACCGACCCGCGCGACGCAAAGAAGGCCGAACGCGAACGCCTCCAGGCCGAAGCGCTGAAGGCCAATCTCCGCCGCCGCAAGGCCCAGTCGCGCGCCCAGAAAGAGGCTGCGGAAACCCCGGCCGAACCGGGCAAGACCCGGCCCTGATCGCGCAGCGCCCGATCGCGCGGCGCCTCATCACGTGGTGATTGTGACAGCCGCCACCTTCCTCTAAGAACCGCCTCCTTCCGGTGGGGGAAGCGCTGCGCGGCATGAGCAGAGCCATAATCCCGCCGTCTCTCAAGCGCGGCATCGGGTTTATGGACGCTATTCTCATTCGCGGCGGCAACCGCCTCACCGGCGACATTCCGATTTCGGGGGCCAAGAACGCCGCCCTGCCGCTGATGGTGGCGAGCCTTCTCACGCCCGGGACGCTCACCCTCACCAACATGCCGGCCCTCGCCGACATCGCCCAGCTCAGCGAACTGCTCCGCCTTCTCGGCGTCGAGATCGAGATGGTCGACGCCCCCGGCGGCGCCTTCAACCACACCATGACGCTGAAGGCGGCGACGATTCGCTCCACCGAAGCGCCCTACGATCTGGTGCGGAAAATGCGCGCCAGCTTCTTCGTGCTCGGCCCGCTGCTCGCCCGCGCCCACAAGGCCCGCGTTTCGCTGCCCGGCGGCTGCGCCATCGGCCAGCGCCCGGTCGATCTTCACATCAAGGGCCTGGAAGCCCTCGGCGCGAAGATCGAGCTTGAGGAAGGCTATGTGGTGGCCGAGGCCCCCGGCGGCCTCAAGGGCGGCCATTTCCGCTTCCCCGTCGTTTCGGTCGGCGCCAGCGAGAACGTGCTGATGGCTGCGGCGCTCGCCGAGGGCGAAACCGTCCTCGAAAACGTCGCCCTGGAACCCGAGGTTCAGGACGTCGCCCGCCTCCTCGTCGCGATGGGCGTGCAGGTCGACGGCATCGGCACCCGCACCCTGCGCATCCAGGGCAAAAAATCGCTCCCCGGCGCGACGTTCGAGGTGCTGCCCGACCGTATCGAGGCCGGCACCTTCGCCATGGCCGTCGCCACCACCGGCGGCGATGTCGAACTGGTCGGCGCGCGCTATGACGATCTGGAATCGCTCGCGAAGGTGCTGGAAAAATCCGGCGTCACCCTGCGCCAGACCAATCGCGGCGTGCATGTCTATCGCAACGGCGCCCGCCATCACGCGGTGGACGTGACGACCGAGCCGTTCCCCGGCTTCCCCACCGACATGCAGGCCCAGCTGATGGCCTTCCTCGCCACCGCCGACGGCGTCTCGACCATCACCGAGACGATCTTCGAAAACCGTTTCATGCACGTGCCGGAACTGAACCGCCTCGGCGCGAAGATCGAAACCCAGGGCCAGACCGCCACCGTCACCGGCACCCCGCGCCTCAAGGGCGCGCCCGTCATGGCGACGGATCTGCGCGCCAGCGTCGGCCTCGTCATCGCGGCGCTCGCCGCCGAGGGCGAAACCCGCGTCAACCGCGTCTATCACCTCGACCGGGGGTTCGAGCGTCTGGAAGAAAAGCTCCGTTTGTGCGGCGCGGATATCGAGCGCGTGAAGGGCGTCTAGGCCATGCCCGCCGCGCCCGCACCGCTGCGCCTCGCCGCCGAAGACGCCGAAGACCTGAAGGCGATCTCCGCGCTGCTGCAGGACGCGGTGCTGACGCTCGCCGACATGGCGTATCTCAAAAAGGCCCGCCGCTTCGCCCTCGTCCTCAACCGCTTCCGCTGGGAAGCGGACGGGCAGGGCCGCAACGCGAAAACCGGCACGCGCATCCGCTCCGGCCTTCACATCGAAAACGTCCTCAAGGTCGAAGCGCGCGGCATCCCGCAGGACGCCAAGGACACGATCCTCTCGCTCCTCGCCCTCACGTTTGAGCCGGGCGAAGACGGGCAGGGCACGCTCACGCTCCAGTTCTCCGCCGGCAAGGCCCTCCGCCTCCACGTCGAAGCCCTCGACGCGACCCTCACCGACCTCTCGGACGCCTGGGCCGCCAAAGCCCGCCCGGACCACGGCGACGCCTGACGCGCCGCTCCGCGCAGACCCCCACGTATCATCCCGGCCTTGAGCCGGAACCCAGAGCCACAGTCTCCCCCGCCGGATCACCGCGCCCAGCCAGCTCCAAACGCTGACCCACGCGCACACCACCCCGCGCACCCGCCGACAACCACCCCAGCCCAATCGCCCCTCCCCACGGCCCCGCGCCGCAGACAGGAACATAATAGGACCAAAATCATATATCAAGCAGAGAAGGATTAAAGTCCTGTAACGGGCGAATGCCGATTTGTCATCCAATGGGTCATATGACGCTGGACAAAGGTAACCCATTGGATTATACAGGCGCATGTCGTCGGAGGCACTCCTTACGGTTGTCGAGACGCCGGCCTTCCTGTCTGCAGCGCGCAAGCTGCTGGATGAGGATGACCGGTCGATGCTGATCGGCTTCCTGGCTACGGACCCTGCGGCGGGCGATCTGGTTCAGGGCACGGGCGGTGTCCGCAAGCTGCGCTGGGCTCTTGAGGGCCGGGGCAAAAGCGGCGGCGCGCGCGTGATCTATTTCTATCACGACAAAGGCATGCCGCTGTTCCTGCTGACCGCCTACGCGAAGAACGCGCGGGCTAATATCAGCCCGGCAGAACGCAACGCGATGAAGGCGCTGACGGCGCAACTGGTGAAGGCATTTGGAGGCAGACGAGATGGGTAAGGTGGCCGACGATATCCGGCGCGGGCTTGAAGAGGCGCTGGCCTATGCTGAAGGCAAGGCCGACGTCGCGCTCTATGGCGTTCATGTGCCCGAACGGGTCGACGTCAAGGCGATCCGCACGAACCTCAATATGTCGCAGCAGGAGTTCGCCGGGCGCTTCGGCTTCTCAGTCAACACGCTGCGCCACTGGGAGCAGGGCACCCGCACCCCCGAAGGCCCCGCCCGCGCCTATCTCCGCGTCATCGAACGCGCCCCCAAGGCGGTTCAGAAAGCGCTGAAGGCGGCATGAGCATGAGGCAATTGGTTCTGGATAGGCTGGTTCGGGAGTTTGGCGAACCTGATCGAGCGGTTGTTAAGGTCAAATCTTGGTCTATCGGGGAAAGATACGGCATCGTTTTACAGGTCGATCAGCCTGCCAGTGACCAGTACGCGCTGGTATGGCTACCCTATCCAAGCGATGGAAGAAGTGTTCCGGAAAACGCGCTCGAGTATCCGGGAGAAGCGGGACGCCATAGCGGCACTTACCCAGTCCCGGGTCTTGCAAAAGGCGAACCTGCGATACGCCTTAGAGTTGAGGGCGCACGCGATCTCAATGATCTTGTGACCTACGTTCGCGATGAGGCTGGCGCCCCGCTCAGAACCTCACGAATGATCTCCATTCAGGAAGATCAATTTGACCAACTTTCCAAGACCGGCGCCACTTCAAGTCGCGATGTCATCGATCCAACGGCGATGCCCGTAGCCGCACCGCCGAAACCAAGGAGGGAGGCGATTCCCCGTATGGTGCAGCGAGAAGTCTGGCAGCGCGATGGCGGGCGATGCGTGGAGTGTCATACCAGAGAGCGCCTGTGTTTCGACCACATCGTGCCGTTCTCAAAAGGCGGCGGCAATTCTGTCCGAAACATTCAGTTGCTTTGCGAGCGGTGCAATCTGACCAAGAGCAATCGGATTTGACAGTGTCCTACCCCCGCCACTCCCAATGCCACGGCTCGTCGATCTTCGGGTTTTCGTAGAATCCGAACGAGGGGGCCGAGGCGGTCAGCCAGTCATAGAACCAGCTCGCCCGCCATGCCGCGCGCTGGGTGCGGTCCGAGATCAGCATCTCGCCGTTCACCGTCGTCGTAAAATCCAGCGCCTTGCCCGAATTGTGCAGCGAGAAGCCCGGCGCTGCGAGGTGATGGCGCACGAACTCCACCGTCTCCTCAACCGCCTGGCGGCCCAGCGGCCCGCCCGGCAGCGCGGCGCGCACCGGCGCCGTCTCCTCGAAATAGCTCGGGAACGCCCGGTTCCACAGCGCGAACTGGCGCGAGGCGGGGCGATAGCCGCTTAAAGGCCCGATCGCCTTCGTCGCCACCGCCGCCGCATCCGGCTTGGGCTTCACGGCCTTCGCCGTCTTCAGCGCGATCCGCGCGGCGCTCAGCAGCGCCCGCGCATCCCGCGCCGCCCCGGCCGACAGCAGCACGCCCTCCTCGATCTCGCCCAGCTTCTCGCGCGGAATATCGCCGGAGAACGCCCCGCGCGCGCCGGACCGCGAGAGGTGCGCGACATAGACCTCGCGCATGAACGCCATCTCTTCCGGCTTCGCCCCCGGCCAGGAGAGATCGGCGGGCGACAGCCCCGGCACGGCATGCGGCCCCTGCATGGCGGCGGCGGAGGCCCGGCCCAGCCCCGGCAGAACGGCGGCGGCGAGCGAGGCGGTGATCAGGCTGCGGCGCGTCAGCATGGGGCGGAGTAGGGCGGAGGCCGGGGCGGCGTGCAAGCGTTCCTGTGTCCTTCGGGACGCGGCCGTTGGCCGCTCATCGCGCTGAGGACGAGGGGTTAGGCCCCCGCCGCCCATTGATCCGCCGCGCCTTGTTGGGCATGTGAGGCGCATGACCTTGCGGCTTTCCTCCACCGACGCGGATTTCCCGGCGCGCTTTCAGGCGCTGCTGACGGCCAAACGCGCCGAGGAGGAGGATGTCGACGCCGCCGCCGCCGCGATCATTGCGGATGTGCGGGCGCGGGGCGATGCGGCGGTTCTCGACTACACCGCCCGCTGGGATCGTCTGACGCTGACCGCCGCCGAGATGCGCCTCACCGACGCCGAGATCGACGCCCAGGCGGCCAGGGCCGATCCGCAGGCGCTGGCGGCGCTGAAGATCGCGGCGGATCGCATCCGCGCCTTCCACGCCCGGCAGGCGCCCGAGGCGCTGTTCTACACCGATGACGCCGGCATCGGCCTCGGCGCGCGCTGGACGCCGGTTCAGGCGGCCGGTCTTTACGTGCCGGGCGGGACGGCCGCCTATCCCTCATCGGTGCTGATGAACGCCATTCCGGCCGCCGTCGCGGGCGTGAAGCGCCTCGCCATGGTGGTGCCGACGCCGGACGGGGTGATGAACCCGCTGGTTTTCGCCGCCGCGAAACTCGCCGGCGTGACCGAGATCTATCGCATCGGCGGGGCGCAGGCCGTCGCCGCGCTGGCCTATGGCACCGTTACGATCGCGCCGGTCGACAAGATCACCGGCCCCGGCAACGCCTATGTCGCCGCCGCCAAGCGCCGCGTCTTCGGCCAGGTCGGCATCGACATGATCGCCGGGCCTTCCGAAATTCTGGTGGTCGCCGATGGGGCGAACGATCCGCACTGGATCGCCGCCGATCTTCTCAGCCAGGCCGAACACGATCCTTCGGCGCAGTCGGTCCTCATCACCGACGATGCCGCCTTCGCCGATGCCGCCGCCCGCGCGGTGGAGGTCGAGCTTTCCGGCGCGCTGCGCGAAGGCACCTCGCGCGCCAGCTGGGAAGCGAACGGCGCGATCATCGTGGTGCGCGATCTGGACGAGGCCGTGCCGCTGGTCGACGCCATCGCGCCGGAGCATCTGGAGCTGGCCGTCGCCGACCCGGATGCGCTGGCGGCGAAGATCTCCAATGCCGGCGCCATCTTCCTTGGCCGTCACACGCCGGAAGCGATCGGCGATTATGTGGCGGGGCCGAACCATGTTCTGCCCACCTCGCGCACCGCGCGCTTCGCCAGCGGCCTGAACGTGCTCGATTTCATGAAGCGCACCACGCTGGTGCGCTGCGATGCCGAAGGCCTGGCCGCCATCGGGCCTGCCGCGCTGACGCTGGCCGGGGCGGAGGGCCTGCCGGCCCATGCGCGCTCGGTCGCCATCAGGCTGAACCGCCGATGACCGACACCTACCGCCTCGCCGATATCGAACTGGACGAAACCAGCATCCAGGCGCGCGGCGCCGACGTGGAGCATGAGCGCCGCGTGGCGATCTTCGACCTGCTCGAGGCCAACTCGTTCCGCCCGGCGCAATCGCCCGGCGGGCCTTACGTGCTGCGCCTGGCGCTGGAAGACGGGCGGCTGGTCTTTGACGTGCTGACCGAAACGCGCGATCCGCACGGCCGCGTGATCCTCTCGCTCACGCCCTTCCGCAAGATCATCAAGGACTATTTCCTCGTCTGCGACAGCTATTACGAGGCGATCCGCACCGCCCCGCCGGCGCAGATCGAGGCCATCGATATGGGCCGGCGCGGCCTTCACAATGAAGGCTCCGATGTCCTGCGCGAGCGGCTGAAGGACAAGATCGAACTCGATCACGACACCGCCCGGCGCCTCTTCACCCTGATCTGCGCGCTGCATGCGCGCGATGACCCCGGGCGGACATGAAGGGACCGAACGGCGAAGACCTGCCCGATGCCGTGCTCTTCGCCTGCACCTTCAACGCCGTCAGATCGCCGATGGCGGCGGCGATCATGCGTCACCTCTATGGCAAGCACGCATTTGTGGAATCGGCCGGCGTGAAGGCGGGCGATCTTGATCCGCTGGCCGTCGAGGCGCTGGCCGAAATCGGCATCGACATCCACGCCCACAAACCCAAGACCTTCGCCGAGCTTGAGGACAGCTCCTTCGATCTCATCGTCTCGCTGTCGCCCGAGGCGCATCACAAGGCGCTGGAATTCACCCGCGTCATGGCCGTGGAGGCTGAATACTGGCCGACCATGGACCCGACCGCCCACGAAGGCAGCCGCGACCAGCGCCTCGATGCCTACCGCGCCGTCCGCGACACGCTGCTGAAGAAACTCAAAGCGCGTTTCGTCCCATGACCGACCCCGACTGGCTCACCTGGACGCGCGAGATGCAGGCGATCGCGCAGACCGGTCTCGCCTTCACGCGCGACCCGTATGACCGCGAGCGCTTCGAGATGCTGCGCGATCTCGCCGTCCGCATTCTCGCCGCGCACACCGATGCCCCCGCCGCCCGCATCGCAGACCTCTTCGCGAACGAGACCGGCTACACGACGCCCAAGCTCGATGTCCGCGCCGCCGTCTTCAACGCGGCGGGCGAAATCCTGCTGGTGCGCGAGGCGGTCGATGACGGCCGCTGGACGCTTCCCGGCGGCTGGGCCGACGTGAATCTCACCCCGGCCGAGAACTGCGCCAGGGAGGTGCGCGAGGAGAGCGGCTACGAGGTGAAGGTCGAACGTCTCGTCGCTTTGTGGGACCGCACGCGCCAGGGCCACGGCCCGCTGATCTTCTCGGTCGCCAAGGCCGTGTTCCTGTGTTCCGTCACCGGCGGCGCGCCCGCGACCAGCCTGGAAACCTCCGGCATTGGCTGGTTTTCAAGGGAATCGGTGCCCGACGATGTCTCCGTCGGCCGCACGCTGAAGGCCCAGATTCTCCGCCTCTTCGACCACGCGGCCGATCCCGCCCGCCCGCCGGAGTTCGATTGAGGGAGCGCCCGGCCCAGAAAGCTTGATCTGGGGCCGGATTCTGTGTCATTCCGCCCGGCCTCGCGCCGTCATTGAGCGCGGGGCATCCCCGGTGAGGAATGGCTAAAGAAGAACTGCTCGAGTTTCCCGGCACGGTGCTGGAACTGCTGCCGAATGCGACCTTCCGCGTTCAGCTTGAGAACGACCACATCCTGATCGCCCACACGGCCGGCAAGATGCGCAAGAACCGCATCCGCGTGCTGGCCGGCGACAAGGTGCTCGTCGCCATGACGCCCTACGATCTCACCAAGGGCCGCATCATCTTCCGCTTCAAGTAAGATGCCCGCGCTGCGCCTGATATTGGCCAGCGCCAGCCCGCGCCGCCTCGACCTGCTCGCCTCCGTGGGCATCGTGCCGGACGCCGTCATCCCCGCCGACATCGACGAAACCCCGCTGAAGGACGAATTGCCGCGCCCCTATGCGGCGCGCGTCGCGACGGCGAAGGCGCAGGCGCTCGCGGCCGCCGCGCCGGAAACCGATCTCATCCTCGCCGCCGACACCGTCGTCGCCTGCGGCCGCCGCATCCTGCCCAAGGCCGACAATGCGACCGAGGTGAAAGCCTGTCTTGGCCTCCTGTCGGGCCGCCGCCACCTCGTCCACACCGCCATCGTCGCCTGTCTGGGACAGGGAAAGCCGCGCACCCGCATCGTCTCCACGCGCGTCGGCTTCAAGCGCCTCAGCCGCGACGAGATCGAGGCCTATGCCGCTTCGGGCGAGGGCGTCGGCAAGGCCGGCGGTTATGCCATTCAGGGCCGCGCGGCGGCCTTCATCCCGGCGATCAATGGCTCCTACGGCGCCATCGTCGGACTCCCGCTCACCGAAACGCTCGCATTGATTACGGGCTTGGGTTTCCCCGGCACACGTGTAGGGTGTGACGTAAGGGAAGCACCATAATTTCGAGTCTGGCCTGTATGGCGAATGAGGTTCTGATCAATGTCGGCGCGGGCGAAACCCGCGTCGCGGTCGTTGGCGATGGCCGATTGGAAGAGATTTATATCGAGCGCACCGCCGGCATGGGCGAAGGCGAGGGCGGCGGCCGCGCCGGCCACAGCGTCCTCAGCAATATCGTGCTGGGCCGGGTTCAGCGCGTGCTGCCGGCCATGCAGGCCGCCTTCGTCGATATCGGTCTGGAACGCGCCGGGTTCCTCGGCGCTAAGGAGGCCCGCTGCCTCGCCGACCTGCCGGGCTTCGGCGAGGGCCTGCCGCCCATCACCGATTGCGTGCGCGAGGGCGAGGCGATCCTCACCCAGGTCATCAAAGACCCCATCGGCGACAAGGGCGCGCGCCTTTCGGCCAACGTCACCATCGCCGGCCGCCTGCTCATCCTCGTGCCGAACCAGAAGGGCGTCGCCCTCTCGCGCCGCATCGAGGACGAGGCCGAACGCGAACGCCTCAGCCGCATCGTCTCCGGCTTCGCCGAGGCCGACGGCACGCTGAAAAGCGCCGGCTATATCGTCCGCACCGTCGCCATCGGCGCGGGCGAGGCGGAGCTGCGCGAGGACGCCGAACGTCTCGCCATTTCATGGGCCGAGCTGGAAGAGAAAAAGCGCAACGCCCGCGTCCCCTCCACCATCTTCTGCGATCTCGATCCGGTCGCCCGCGCGCTGCGCGATTGCGTGGGCCTGGAAACCGACGCCGTCATCATCGACGACGCCGCCGCGCTGGAAGAAGCCCGCGCCTATTGCGCCGAGGCGATGCCGGAAGTCCTGCCCAGGCTGCATCTCCATGATCGCGGCGACCTGTTCGAGGCCAGGGGCGTCGAGGCCGAACTCGAAGCCCTGCTGCATCCGCGCGTCGCGCTCGCCTGCGGCGGCTGGATCACCATCGAAGGCACCGAGGCGCTGGTCGCCATCGACGTGAACTCGGGCAGCTTCACCGCCTCGTCGGGGCTTGAGGAAACCAGCTTCCGCATCAACCAGGACGCCGCCGCCGAAATCGGCCGCCAGCTGCGCCTCAGGGCCATCGGCGGTCTCGTGGTGATCGATTTCATCCACCAGGGCGATCCTGAAAACGTCGCGCGCGTGCTGCAGACGCTGGCGCTCAGCCTCGGCAAGGACCGCGTCCCGACGCAGATTTCGCCGATGTCGGAATTCGGCCTCGTCGAACTCACGCGCAAGCGCGTGCGCGATCCGATCTCGAAATTCCTCACCGAGCCGGTGCGCGGCCTTCTCTCCGGCGGGCGCGTCAAAACCGTCGCCACCGTCGCCAACGAATTCCTCCGCCGCATCGAGGCCGAAGCCCGCGCCAATCCCGGCCGCACCATGAACTGCACCGCGCATCCCGCGGTCGCGACATGGATCAGCGACGAGCCGGTGCTGCTGAAGCGCCTGCGCGACCGCATCGGCGCGCGCTTCCGTATCCAGTCCCGCGAAGGCTGGCCGCGCGATCGCTTCGAGGTCTCCGTCGAAGCGCCCCGCGTCGCCACCGTCCCCGCCGCGCAATGAACGCCGCGCCCGCCTGCGCCGTCTGCGGCAAGCCGCAGGCGGACAAGTTCAAGCCGTTCTGCTCCAGACGCTGCGCCGATATCGACCTCAACCGCTGGCTCTCCGGCGGCTACGTCATCCCCGGAAAACCCGAGGCTGACGAAGACGCGGACGAAACGTGATCCGGCGGCTCCCGGCGCGGTAGATTGTGTCTTTCCGTCTCGGCATAGAGCTTCGCCCCGACATCGCCCGGAATGTCGGCATCGTCGTCGCCTTCTCGGCGAGCTGCAACTCGGCTTGGCTGCAGCTCTTCACGGCGCTGACCGCCAGGACGTCTGGTGAGTCCCCGTTCGAGATGAGGAAAGAGACGCTCGCGCAGCTCAAGGCATATGTGAGCATAGGGTCGCGGACTCTCCGGATGGCGCGCATCAACGAGCTGATCCCGCTCGTCCTTCCCGATATCGCCGGGATCGCTGCGGCCGCGCAGCGTGAGGAAGGCCAACTTGCCGCCAAGAGGAACATCCTGGCGCATCAGATCGCGCTGACATCCGCGGCGCAGGAGGCGCCCGCAGTCTGGATCGACTATCGGAAACTGCCGTTCGGCGCGCTTGCGGATGCGAGCACTGAAGTCGACGACGGGCAGTTGGTCGAGAGCTATCGCAGCTACACAGACCGTCTGTGGCAGCTCGCGACGTGGACGTTCCACCGTCTCTTCGATGAAGCCCCGGTCTGGAATCCTGGCCCCGTCCTTCATCTGCCGGTCTTCCCGGAGGCCGGCCCCGGATAGCATGCACGGTGCCGCGCAAACGTCCGCTCTGGGCCTGGCCGGGCCGTTAGCCGCGCGCCGCGTCCAGCTCGAACGGATTATGCGCCGAGAAGACCCGGATATCGGGCCGCTCGCGCGTCAACCGGCCCAGCCGCGTCTGGTTGTCGAGGCGCTGCCTGCGGTTGGTCTGCACGATCGCCTGGAAAAGGCCGACCAGCGGGGCGCAGCGGCGGCGGTCGCCATGCACTTCACGCGGATCGAAATAGGCGTCTCCCGCGTGCAGCATCCAGCCTTTGGCGTCCTCCACCGCCACCCCGCAATGGCCCAGCGTATGCCCGAACAGCGGCACCAGCAGGATGTCGTCGGGCAGGCCCCTCAACCGCCGCACCGCCTCGAAGCCGAACCACGGCTCGCCGGTTTCGGCATAGGTCGCGAAGTCGGGGTTGTGCGCCCAGAAGGCGGGCCGGTAGCGCCGCTTGGCCTTGTAGCCGCGGCGCGCCATGGCGGCGGCATGCTCGGCGGCGTGCAGATGCACCGTGGCGTGCGGAAAATCCACCAGCCCGCCGACATGGTCGAGATCGAGATGCGTCAGCACGATGTGGCGCACGTCGCCGGGGTCGAACCCCATCTGCTTCACCTGCGCCAGCGCCGCCATCGAGGGGTCGCGCTTCGGCCGGGCATAGCCATAGGCGAACTCAAAGCCGAAGCGCGGCGCGGGATTGATGAGATCCTGCACGCCGAGGCCCGTATCGACGAGGACCAGCCCGCTCGCCGGCGTCTCGATCAGCATGCAATGGCAGGCGAGCTTGCGCCCCCCGATCGAGAGGCCCTGGATGCACGCGCAATTGAGGTGATGGACTTTGAGCGACGCGCCCATGGCTGAGCCTCCACTAATGCAACATGTGTTGCATTTACATGGCGACCCCAATCATGTCAACGTCGCCCCATGCCGGATGCCATCAAGCTGCCCCCGAAAACGGCGCGCCCCGGTGGTCGCACCGCGCGCGTTTCCGCACAGATCCACGAGGCGGCGCTCGATCTCCTCGCCGAACAGGGCTTTGGCGCGCTCAGCCTGCAGGCGCTGGCCGGGCGGGCGGGGGTCAACCGCTCGACCCTCTACCGGCGCTGGCCGGGCCGGGCGCAGCTGGTGCTGGAAGCGATCCTGGCGCGGCTGGGCGGCGAGGTGGCGCTCGCCGACACCGGCTCGCTGCATGGCGATCTGACCGCCCTGCTGCGCGGGATTGCGGCCTTCTTGCAGTCGCGGCTGGGCCGCGCGCTGCTCGAAGCCGCGACGGCGGCCGAATTCGGCGCCGAGCTTGCGGCCGAGCGTCAGGCGATCTGGCGCCGCCGCCTGGCCGACGTCATGCCGCTTTTCGACCGCGCGCTGGCGCGGGGTGAAATACCGTCATCGGCCGACAGCGAAGCGCTGCTCGGCATGGCCGCCGGCGCGCTCCATTTCCGCCTGATCGTCGCCGGCGAGCCTCTCGATGAGGCCTGGATCGGCCGCATTGCCGGGCTGGTGACGAAAGCGGCGCATTGAAGCAGCACCGCTCCTCCCGGACGCCCTGCCCATCGGAGCACCCCCGTCAGGGCTGCCCCGTACCGCCGCCATAGCTCTCCCATGTCGTGCCGTCGGGTGCGAATGACGCCTTCGCGCTTGCCTTGACGGAGCCGGGCGCATGCCGATCGAGCGCGCGCACGAGTTCGCCGCGCATGATCCGGCGCAGCCTCTGCGGCGCGACGATTTCCATGTTCGGCCCCCAGCTGAACAGGTGCCAGGCCAGCTCCAGCATGCCGGCGCAGCGCATGCGAACCTCGACGCCGCCATCCGGCAAATCGGACATCGCCTGACTTGCATGAAACCGCCAGTTCCGCACGTCTGCCGCCGCCTTCGCGTTGAAGCGCAGAACGATGTCTTCCGTCTCGTCCTGCCCGACGCCAAACGACCTCGCGGCGTAGTCTTGGATATCGAATCCGTCCAGATGGGCGGCCGCATCGGGCAGCCGGACCAGCTTGAACAGTCTGTCCACGCGGAATTGAGATGGCTCTGCCGCGCCGTCGGCGATGGCGATCAGCTGGGTCCGCCGGCCGACCAGAAGCCCGAGCGGCGTCACCGTGATGCGCTGCGAAACGTCTCGCCGGGGCCGGTAGGTAAACCGGATTTTCTTCAGCGAAAGCACCGCATGACGGATTTCATCAAGCAGCAATGGATCGCTTCGCGGGCCAGGGCCTGTGGGGATGACCGCCTCGGACTCTGAAAGAGCCTGGGCGTCAGTTTCGATCTTTGATTTCTGACCCGGCGCAAGCGCGTGCGTCAGGCGATCTCTGAGAGACTGGAGATGCGCGGCGCGCTCGGGCTGTTGGGCGAGCCGCAGCGATTGGATCGCGAGGTCAAGCTCATGCAGTTCCGTGGCCTGGGGGAAAAGCAGGAATGCGGGCAGGCGCTTCAGAATGAACCGCCGCCGCCAGTCGGGAATCGATTTGTCGGGGTGAGTGACCTCAAGAACCCTTCTCAGGGCATCTCGCATCCGCTCGACGGTTCGCCGTCCGACCCCGAGATGCTCCACCATCTCGTCCAGCGTCCTCCCGTACCGCGTGTCCGACAGATGCAGCGCCAGCCGCATCAGCAATTCCGCCTTGTCGTGACGCACCCGATTCTCCTACGTCCGTTTCTGACGTAGTCGCAATCTATCGTCCTGGTCATGGGCGGCCAACGGGGCGGCCACGTTGAAAAGAGGATGAAACGATGACGCCGGACGACATTCAGACCGAGTATCGCAAGCTCGGCATGACCGCAGGCTGGAGGTTCATGACCGCGCCGGCGGGTAATCTCACGGCGGCCCGCGTGGCGGTCATCACGCTCAACCCGGGCGGCCGTAGCGATCTCGAAACCAGTCCGGCGCAGCGATGGTCGAGCGAGGCGGGCAGCGCCTACCGGATCGAGTCATGGGGCGGCACGGCGGCCGGCGCCGACCCGCTGCAGGTCCAGATCAAGCGGCTGTGCGCGCTGCTCGGAACGACGCCTGACGAGATTCTGTCGGGTCACTTCGTCCCGTTTCGCAGCAATGCCTGGACCGAGCTTCCCCGGCGGGGCGAGGCGGCGCTGTTCGGCCTCAAGCTCTGGCGCTGGGCGCTGGCCCAAAGCCCGGCCGATCTCTTTGTCTGCATCGGCAAAAAGGTCGTGGGCGATGGCATCGCCAGCATTTTCGGCGCGCGCCAGGTGTCGTCGGCGCCTACCGGCTGGGGCGATCAGACCTTCGACCGCTACCGTGACGCCAGGGGCCGGCGCATTCTCGCGCTCCCGCATCTGGGCCGTTTCAGGCTGCTGGGCGATGCCCGCCGCGAGGCGCTTTTCATGGAAGCCTTGAAGTTCTAGGCGGCCGGTCTTGCGCGCTGCGGGTTTCCTGGTTCCCAAAGGCGCGCGGGGAGAGGGGCGAGGCCGGTCCTTGCCCCTCGACGCCGCTCTCCACGAACTCTCAGAACGACAGATTGCGGATGATGCGCCACACCCCGTCCTCGCCGCGCTTCCACACGGTCAGATAGCGGCTGTCGCGCCGCGTCACCGTGCCGTCTGCGGCGGTCCGCTCCACATGGCCCGTGCCGTATTCATAGACGAGATCATCCCCGGCGCTGACGATCGCCTCGCTGGTGATCTTCGCGTCCGTGATCGTCACGCCGGGCTTCCCCGCCCCGGCATACAGCGCCGCCACCGCCGCCTTGCCGGCGATCACCTTGCCGTCGGGCAGGATGAACATCCCGTCCTCGGCATAGTCCGCGACGACACAGTCCACATCCATCACTTTGATGCACGCCTCCCACGAGGCGTTGGCATGTTCGATGGTCGCCCGCGCATCGTCGGCCGCGTCGGCAAGCGCGACCCCGGCGAGGGCCAGAACGGGAAGGATAAAGCGGAGCGTCATGGTGCGGGCCTCGATGGGGCAGGGACGGGCGCCCATCCTTGCGCCGCCTGCCGGCCCGGGTCCAGAACCACCGGGTTTCCGGCCCTTCCGATTGGCTGGACAGGCCGCGCCCCGCCCCCTATAAGCCGCCCTCCGGCGAGGGCCTGGGTAGCTCAGTTGGTAGAGCAACGGATTGAAAATCCGTGTGTCGCTGGTTCGATTCCGGCCCCAGGCACCATCTCCCCGCCTCACGCGCGCCACATCCGCCCCCCTTCATGGCAGGCTAGAAGCATGAGGCGCGCGATGCAGCTTTTCCTGGCCCTGATGACGATCGGCGCGATGAGCGCCGCCGCCGGCGAAACCGCGCCCGATTTCGAGGGCCGCTTCACCGTCACCTACCAACCGGTCTATTGCGTCCGCGCCCCGTGCCCGCCGGGCACCTTCACCATCGTCTCGGATAACAAGCGCATCGGCACGGCCAGGTCCGTCGAGATCGACGACAGCGCTCTCACCGAAAAGGCCGCGGCCAGCCCGGGCGAGGGCGGCATCTCGTACGAGGGAGCCTACTGGCTGGCGGACGGCAAGCTGATCATCCGCCCCACGCGCGCCATCTCCGGCGCCTGGAAGGATGAACCCGCACCCGATGGCGCCGCCGCCGCCGAAGCGCCGTTCAAATTCAAGCTGGTGAACAAGACCGGCGACGTCATCCGCGGCGTCTACGCCGTGCCCGCCAGCGCCGATCACTGGGGCGCCGACCGCCTCAGCGACAATCTCCGCATCAAGGGCAGCATCGAGATCGACCTGCCCGCCGGCGACTGCTTCTACGATATCCGCATCGTGCTGGGCCTTCGTCCGGCCGAGGAAATCCGCCGTCAGGATCTCTGCCGCGACGGCGTCGTCACGGCCGACCGATCCGGCCGCATCATCGACCGCGTCGACTAGCGCGCTATTTCACCTTCAGCGCCAGGTCCGGCGCATTGCTGCCCTCGGGGCCGTACAGCCGCCCCATCGCCGCACAGATATCCTCGCGCGTCCTGTCCTTGATCCGGTCGGCGTGGAACAGCACGCGCTCTTCGATATAGGCGAACGTCGCCGCGTCGTTGACGCGAAACCCGTTCGCCAGCGAGATCGCCGCCACCAGCTTCTCGTTCAGCGCCCAGTCGTCGCACGTCTCCGACCCGGCGACGGCCTGCGCGATAGTCTCGATCGCGTTCTTCTGCCTTTCGTCCGGCGTGAACGCGAAGGCCGCCGTGGTCAGCAGGGCCATGGCGGCGAACAGGCATATCGGGCGCAGCATGGCTCGCTTCTCCTCCGAGGGGGGGCGAGTGTGGCCGCATCTGCCATCCGGGGCCATGTGCCTGACATCGCGATCGACACGATCGCGGCGCCCCATCCCGGCCTCGCCCACCCCGTAAGGGGCGGCCGGTGGACATGCGGCAAGACAAAGATATGCGACATGTTGTCCCCGCCGCGAGTATTAACCATGGCGATAGAGTTCTGGCTGTGCGCGCGGTCGGTTGCGTCAGGTTCCAGCTCTTGCAAAAAGCGCGGAAAACGCCCGGATTTTCTTCAAATGTGGCGAGAATACGGCGTCACGGCAATATTCTGTCGTCCCTCGCCAGTTAACGACGTCCCATCAATTGGCTTTCATTTGATTAGCACTCTGTTAAGAGTCCCGCCGCGTGGCCGTCCTATGGCCCTTGGGGAGACGCAATGAGGGGACTGCAGTGTTTCGGGGCGGCCTTGGCTGCGCTGAGCTTGGCGACAGGAATGCCTGCGCTGGCCGCGAGCTCGGTCGAGATCGAACTCCAGGGCGATATCCCTGCCGTCTGCGGCGTCTCCGAAATGTCCGGCCGGTTTGATTTTCAGGCCGCGCTCGCCGGAGCCAGCCAGCAATTCTCGATGTCTGTCGATTGCAACGTTCCCTACACGTTGCAGGCGTCGTCGCGGAATGGCGGGCTTTTAAGCAATGGCCCGTCAGGTTCTGGCGTCGCCAACAAGGTTGAATACGACCTCAGCATTTCTGTGCCGACCACCGGCGCGCCGCTTCAGTTGACGTGCGCGAGTTCGGCGCTGGCGGGTGGCGAGTGCGGCCGGATCGACTCGGGCAACGAAATCTCGGCCGACCAGATCGGCTGGGTCAGCATGCAGCTTCGCAATGTGAGCGCCCTGCTGACGGCAGGTGAGTTTGACGACGTCATAGTCGTTCAAGTCTATCCCCAAAGCTGAGCGTGAATCTCAGGGTACGCTCACTTAAAGGCGAGGTCGACGCCGGAAAAGAAATAATTCGGACCAATAAAACTGAAGATGTGTGTCGATACTGGTTCAGCATAGGCCGGGCCAAATACTAACGGGGCTTATCGCTCCATGAAAAAAGACAGGAAGACAACTATGAAGCGCGTACTTCTGGCTACTGCGATGGGCGTTGCGTTCACCGCTTCGTCCTTTGCGAACCCCGTTTTCTTCAACGGCCCCGTGAACGGTCAGGTCGTCGTCAACGGCTACGTTCCCATCCTTTGCGGCGCCCTGTTCACTGCCGGCACCTCGACGGCCGACAGCATCACCGGCGGCGGCAACTCGTGGGTCGTTAACCTCGGCAACCTCGACGCGAACAACAACGGCATCCACGACCAGCCGGAAACGGTGTCGGGCTCGGTGTCGTTCGGCTGCAACACGAAGGCGGTGCTCGAGATCGACAACGCCAATGCCGCCAACGGCACGGAAAGCGGTCTCTACAACCCGGCGCCGGGCGCCGCGGGCTTCACCAACTATGTCGAGTACAACCTGGTGGTTGGCCCGATCTCGACCGACTCCGACGCGATCAGCGTCGCCGGCTGGCTGTCCCACACCTGGAACACGCCGTTCCTCGTGATGAATGCCCCGCTGTCGCTGACGACGAAAACCGGCACCACTGCGCTGGTCGCCGGCAACTACTCGGACACGATCTACGTGAAGCTGACGCCGAGCCTGTAAGGCCGACTCAGATACCGGAGCGGCGGTTTTCCGCCGCTCCGGCGCTCTGCTCTCGTCGCGTGACGACCGTCAGCGGCGCAGATGCAGGCAAAGATATTCTTTGTTTACGATATGGGCAGATATCTGGGCCGCGGAGCAGTTATTGGCCCGCGCTTTGAAAGTCCTGATTGTCAGGTAAAACAGAACTAGCGGGCATTCGAATGATGCGTTTCGCACGCAAGGCCAGGGTTTCTACGCTGCGCCTTCTTGTTTTGATGGCTGCTTGCTTTGCAATCGCCGTCCCGGCGAATGCGATGCAGGTGAGCCCGCTCGCCGTTGAACTCAATGTGTTCAATACGGGCGTCGGCAATCAGTTCACGGTATCGAACGACACGAACGCGCCGCTTCCGCTCGAACTGTCGGCCGCGCGCATCACGATGGATGCCGACGGCAAGGTGACGGAAGGTGCGGCCGGCGATCAGGATCTTTTGATCCTCCCGATTCAGGCCACCATCCCTCCAGGCCAGACCCAGAATTTCCGTGTTCAGTATGTCGGCGATCCCGGCATCGCCCAGAGCCAGTCCTATTTCGTCCACGTCAATCAGGTTCCGATCAAACTGCCTGAAGGCCAGTCCGGCGTGCAGATGGTGTATAATTTCCGCGTTCTGGCGAATGTCGCCCCGGCGGCTGGCGCGCCCAGTCTTTCGGTTGAAAGCACCAGCATCTCGCAGGCGGAAGGCAAGTCCTATCCGGTGGTGGTCGTCCGCAATGCCGGGAACGTCCACGCGATGCTGTCGTTCCTGCCGCAATTGACCATCGTGCAGAAGAACGCCTCCGGCGCCGAGATTTTCCGCAAGTCATTCTCGACAGCCAGCTCGCTTGAGCTCTTTGGCCTCGGACTTGTGATGCCCAATTCGGTTCGACGCTTCGTCCTGCCGGTGGAGCTTCCTGCCTCGTCAGGCACCATTTCGGTGGGACTCGGCGAATGAAATCCCGGCCGTCGATGCGGAAGCCGGGCTTCGCGCGAAGCGTGCGGCGTGTCGCGGTTGGCTTCATGGGATGCCTGACCTTCGCGCCGCCGGCTTGGCCGGTGGATGGCGCGCAGGTCGCCGAGGCGGTCACGACGGCCCCCGCACAGCGGCTGAACCCGACAAACCGGGCGCTCAACCTGGATGTCGAAGTCCGCGACATCAGCGGGCCGATCGGCATCGTCGCCATCGAAATCGCGCCCGATGACAGCATCTCGATGGATGTGAACCGTCTGCTGGACGTCGTTGGGCCTTTGCTCGATTCTGATCGTCAGCGGGCGCTCCGTAGCGCCGCCGATGGCAATGGCCGCATATCACTGCAGGCCGTGAATGATGCCGGCATCGGCCTCTCGTTCGACTCGCAGGCATACGCTCTCAACCTCGAACTCGGCCTCGACGAGCGCAAGGCGATCGACATCGGCGCTCCCGCGCGCATGGGCGTGGACGGATCGCAGTTCGCCCCCCCGGCGCCTTTCAGTACCTATCTCAACTATAACTTCTCGCTCGATCTCGTGCATCGCAGTTTGAGCGACGACGACGGATTGCAGGCGCCGCGCATCGCGCTCTTCAGCGCCACCAATATCTACGGCTTCGTGCTTGAGAACGAACTGCTCTACGACGAGGATAACCGCTACGCGTTTTCGCGCCAGGCGACCCGCCTCGTTTATGATCTGCCGGAAGAAGCGATCAGGATTTCGGTCGGCGACAATGTGACTGCTGACCGCGCCTATATGCGGCAGGAAGATATTCTGGGCGTCACCGTCTCCCGAAGCTTCACGACGCTTCAGCCGTCACGCAATATCCGGCCGCGCGGCAGTTCCTCGTTTACGCTGGAGCGTGAGTCCCAGATCCAGGTTCTGGTGAACGGATTTCCGACGCGCTCCCTCAGGCTTCCTGCCGGCAGCTACAATCTTTCCGACTTCGCCTTCACGCAAGGCAGCAACGATGTCCAGATCGTCGCGGAAGATGGTACGGGCCGGCGCGAGCTGGCGAACTTTTCCTATTTCTTCGATACCCAGCTCCTCGATCCGGGCCTTTTCGAGTTTTCGGTTTCGTATGGCGTCTATTCGGATCTCGATCTGGGCGAACGGATTTATGACGAGGATCGCTACTTCGCGTCGGGATTTTTCAGGATCGGCGTCTTTGATTTCCTGACAGCGGGCGCCTATGCGGCGCATGACGATACGGGACTTCTGATCGGCGGCGAAGCGCTGCTCACAACGCCTTTCGGCATGTTCGGGATCGACGGCGCGCATAGTGATGTAGATGGTTTCGGAACCGGCTGGACGGGGCGGGTTTCCTATCAGGGTGTCTTCACGCTGAGGCAGCCCGCAGACCTTACCTTCCTGGCGTCGACCGAATACCAGTCCGAGCGCTTTGCCGAACTGGGCGCGTTTCAGGCGATTGAACGGTCGGAGTTTACGCACTCCGCGTCGGTCAGCCTCAACGTGAACCAGATGCTGTCGATCTTCGCCGGCGGCCAGTATCGCACATACCGGGACGGCACGGACGACACCTGGGGGGCGAATGTCGGATTCACGTGGCGCTTCACCGACGACATGCTGCTGCGGACAGGCTTCACCGCCGAGCAGGACGAGTTCGGCGATATCGAGTACGGCGTCGGTATTCGCCTGACGGCGCGTTTTGGAACCGACCAGTTCGCGTCCGCCTCCTATGAATCGGTTCAGGAGATCGGCCAGCTGTCCTACAGCCGTTCCTCGGGAGCGTTGACCGACGCCTGGACGGCGGATGCAAGCCTTACTGTAACGCCCGACGATGCCGGCTTTGACGGCTCGCTCGGCTATGTCAGCAACCGTGGCTTCGTCGGCATCCGGCACGCCTCAAGCTACAGCCTCAACGGCTCCACGATCACTGACTCGCGAACCTCGCTCAGAGCGGAAGGCGCGATCGCTTGGGCCGGCGGCCCGGTCGCCTTCGGTCGCCGCGTCGGCAACTCGTTCGCCATCGTGAGCCGTCATGAAAGCCTCGGCGACGCCGAGGTGCTGATAGAGCCGACCAGAAACGGCGACTACGTCGCGAAGGCCAACTCGCTGGGTCCGGCGCTCGTCAGCGACCTGTCGGGATACAATTCCAGAACAGTCACCATCGCTGTCCCCGACGCGCCGGCTGGCTATGATCTGGGCGAGGGCAATTTCGACCTCGCTCCGACCAGCCGTTCGGGTTTCGACCTGACGGTCGGTTCGGATTTCAACATCTCGGTGATCGGCACCCTGACCGACGACAGGGGGCAGGCCATCGCTCTCGAGCCCGGCGTGGCAACCTATCTCGACGACCCGAACGCCAAGCCCGTTGATTTCTTCACGAACCGCGAAGGGCGTTTCGCGGTCAATGGTCTCAAGGCCGGTCGCTGGCTGCTGACGATTGGGTCTGGTCAGGCGAAACAGTCAGCGACGATCACTGTCCCGGAGAGCGGTTCAGGGCTTGTCCGGCTGGGTACGATGGAGGCGAAGTGATGCGCTCAACAATGCTCGTTGCGGTGTCGGCTACGATGTTTGCGTTGGCCATGGCGGACAAGGCCGAAGCGTGCGTCGTAGTCACGCCGGTGTCGCCTGGGCAGGTCGTCTACGACCCGACTTCGGACTTCCCTTACAAGGAAAAGCTCAAGGTCGCCGTTCGCGCCTCAAGCGGATGCGGACAAGGCCCTGAAGCCCGCATCGGCGATTTCTCGATCGGGTTCGTCGCAAAGACGGGCCAGGCGATGCAGTTTCAGATTCTTGGCAACGGGAACCTGCTCGGGACCAGCGCCGCGACGGCTCCCATGCAGTCGTTCGACCTTTCCAATACCGATACGGCCATTCTCGAGTTCGATCTCAAGATCGAACGAGGCCAGCCGGTTATGACCAGCCAGCTCGAGTTCGATATCGTCTATCGGACCGAGGATGCGGCCTGCGAAGGTATTGCGTGCAATTCACCGGTGTCGCTTGAGACGCTTCCCATCGCGCTGCCTGTCGAACCGATCCGGATATTCAGCTTGTCGGTGGCGGGCGCTGCGCGAGGCAGCGTTGATTTCGGCGATATGGCGACGGGGCAGCAAAGGCGCGTCATGCTCTCTCTCGCTGCGACGGCGCCCTATCGGATCTTCTTCGACTCCCAGAACGACCAGAACCTCGTCATCGGGGACGGGACTTCGCTGCGCCCCGAAGACCGGGTGCCTTACAACATCGCCCTGAACGGCGTTGGCGTGTCGGAAGCCGCACCATACTCCAATGCGGCCCCGTTCGGCACGGGCGGCATCTCGCTCGACGCGCAACTGGACTTCACCATCGCGGACGCCGAAGGCAAGCGCGCCGGCAAGTATCGTGATGTCCTGACGATCACCATCGAGCCGCTGATGAGCGCGGGCATCGCTGCCCCAGCCAGCTGAAAGCGGCTTAGATCGCGGCCTCGATACGCAGCGCGATCGTGGCCATCGTCTGCAGTTGACGGTTCAGCGTGACCGATATGGGCCGCGACCGGATCGTGGGCTGCACACCCTGCGTGATCATCTCAGAGCCGGTTGCGCCCAACGTCACGCCATCGGCGCCCAGATTGACGCGCGCGCCGCTCAGGAGAATGGGGTCGAAGTCCACCATGATCCGGTAGTTATGGGTGTTGCAGAACTCCCCGACCGCACCGAGATTCACCTGGCCTGCGCTCGCCGGCTGAACCGTCACCTGCGAAAGGTCCAGCTTGCAGTTCACGGGCACGTAGCCGCGCACGGTGAGTTGGAACTGGTTTGACCCTGCCGCCTCCGCGCCGGAGATTGCGGCCACGCCGCATGCAAGAGCAGCGGCGATCATGGATACTTTCGAATTGGTCACGGCCAAAGCCCTCGCTAACCCTTCTGGTTGCGAGGAAGCTACGCGAGGCGGTTTAAGAACGAGTTTGGGAAGACGGCAAACAGCCGGTTAAATTTGGATTACGAAAGCCCAAACCGATCGATAAAATTTTCAGTGTCGCGCGCGCTGCGCCTCACCACACGCCCGTATTCTGCATCGACGCCCACGGCTCGGCCGGCGCCAGCGCCTTGCCCTTCTGCAGAAGCTCCACCGAAATATTGTCCGGCGAGCGCACGAACGCCATGCGCCCGTCGCGCGGCGGGCGGTTGATCGTCACGCCGCCATCCATCAGCCGCTGGCACGCCGCATAGATATCGTCGACGCCGAAGGCGAGATGCCCGAAATTGCGCCCGCCGCCATACTCCTCCTTGTCCCAGTTATAGGTCAGCTCGATCTCCGCTTCCGGCGTCTCCGGCGCCGACAGGAAGATCAGCGTGAAGCGCCCGGCCTCGCTCTCGCTCCGCCGCCGCTCCACCAGCCCCAGATGCTTCACGAAGAACTCCAGCGATTTCTCGACATCGCTGATGCGGATCATCGTGTGCAGATACTTCATGCGTTGCTGTCCTCGAACGCGGAATAAACGAGGGTCCGCAGCTCGCGCCGCACCGGATAGGTGTCGGAGGGCAGAAGCTGCGTCAGGAAGATGCAGGTCAGCTCCTCCTTCGGGTCGATCCAGAAATAGGTCGAGGCCGCGCCGCCCCAGGCATAGTCGCCGTCCGTGCCGGGGATCATCGAGGCCGCCACATCCATCGTCACCGAGAAGCCCAGACCGAACCCGACGCCCGCATATCCGACCTCCGAGAACATCGAGGTCGACAGCTCCGCCAGCGTCTTGCCCCCCGGCAGATGGTTCGACGCCATCAGCCGGATCGTCTTCGGGCTGAGGAACCGCACCCCGTTCGCCGTGCCGCCATTCAGCAGCATGGTCGCAAAGGCGAGATAGTCCTTCGCCGTCGAAACCAGGCCCCCGCCGCCCGAGATCAGCGACGGCGGCGTCAGATACGAACTCGTCTCCGGGTCGTCATACAGCGCCATCCCGCCTTTCGCCGGCTGATAATTGGCGGCGAAGCGCGCGGCCTTCTCCGGCGGCACGTGGAAATCGGTATCCACCATCTTCAGCGGCGTGAAGATGCGGTCTTTCAGGAACTGCTCGAACGGCACGCCGGCCAGCTTCCCGACGATGTAGCCGAGAATGTCGGTCGAGACGGAATAGTTGAACGCATCCCCCGGCGAGAATTCCAGCGGCACCTTGGCGAGGGCCTGCACCATGCCCTCCAGCGTGCCGGATTTCTCGATCTCGCCGATCTTCAGCTTGCGATAGGCGGCGTCCACATTGGTCCGCTGCTGGAAGCCATAGGTCAGGCCCGACGTATGGCGCAGCAGGTCGATCATCAGCATCGGGCGTTTCGTGCGCACCGTGCGGAAGGTCTCCATGAACCCGCCGGCATAGACCTCCAGCCCCTTCCATTCCGGGATCACCCGGTGGACGGGGGTATCCAGCGCCACCTTGCCTTCCTCCACCAGCATCATGAACGCGACCGAGGTGATCGGCTTTGTCATCGAATAGATGCGGAAGATCGTGTCGTCGTTCAGCTTCTTGTCGCGGGCCACGTCCGCCTTGCCCAGAACGCCGAAATGGGCCGTCTCGCCGCGGCGATGCACCACGGTGATCGCGCCGGGCAGGCGGCCGGGGGCGATGTAGCGCTCATTGAGAAACGTATCGATCCGTTTCAGGCGGTCGGTGTTCAGGCCGTGACGCGACATCGGGGGCGATTCCTTAATTCTGTTGTCGTTGCCGGCTCGTATAGCACAGGCTCCGAAAGGCTCAGTCCAGCAAACCCGCGGCTTTCGTGGTTAACGAATTATTGTGGGTAACCCGGCATCAGTTAGGGAATCACTGGACGAATCTGGAAGGCGGATGCGAATTTCGCGCCCGAGTCTGGATGCACAACTGCCAGAGAAAAAGAGTTCGGCCGCATGTTCCTCAAGCCCGTCGCCTCCGCCTGCGCCCTGCTGCTGCTTGCGGGCTGTGGCGCATTGCCCTCATCCGGCCCCTCGGTTTCCGATGTGCGCTCCGGCGCCTATGACGATGACGCGTCGAACTATCTGCTTGTCGATGTCGATCTGCGCTCCATCGACCAGCTCGCGGCGCTGCGCCCCACGGGCATGTATGACAGCTTCGGCGATGGCGGCGCCTATGCCGCCGCGCCCGATCTCACCATCGGCGTCGGCGATGCGGTCGCCGTCTCCATCTGGGAGGTCGGCGGCGCCGGCCTTTTCGGCGGCGCGTCGGCGCTGCGCGGCACGGCGGCCGATATCGGCGCGACGGATGTCGGTTCCACCACCGCCACCGTCCCCTCGCAGATCGTCTCGGCCGATGGCGCCATCACCGTGCCCTTCGCCGGCCGTGTCCATGTCGCGGGCAAGACCCCGGCCCAGGCCGAGGCCGCCATCCGCGCCCGCCTCGAAGGCAAGGCGATGGAGCCGCAGGTGCTCGTCACCGTGCTCTCCTCCATTTCCGGCTCCGTCTCGGTGATGGGTGAAGTCACCGGCGGTGCGCGCATTCCCCTGTCGGTGCGCGGCGACCGCCTGCTCGATGTCATCGCCAGCGCCGGCGGCATCCGCACGGCGGTGCATGAAACCACGATCCAGCTCACCCGCGACAACCGCACGGCGTCCGCTCCGCTCCAGGCGCTGCTCGACGATCCGCGCGAGAATGTCTTCGCCCGTCCGGGCGATGTCATCACGGTCAGCCGCGAAACCCGCACCTTCACGGTGCTGGGTGCGGCGGGCCAGAACGCGGAACTGCCCTTCACTTCGGCGGTCATGACGCTGGCCCAGGCCATGGGCCGCAGCGGCGGCCTCCTCGACAACCGCTCGGACGCGGAAGGCATCTTCGTCTTCCGCTTCGAGCAGCCGCAGATCGCGCGCGGGCTGGACCCGCGCTCGCCGCTCGCCGAACGGGGAGAGCCGGTGCCGGTGGTCTATCGCCTCGATCTCACCGACCCGCGCGGTTATTTCTACGCCCAGCGTTTCGCGCTGCGCAGCGGCGACGTGATCTACGTCTCCAATGCCCCTTTGAGCGAACTGCAGAAGGTGTTCAGCATCTTCGGCTCGCTGACCTCCCCCGTCCTCACCGGCGCCGGCGCCTACAACGCGATCAAGGACTAGGGGCCTCATCTTCCCCTGTTCCTTATGGCCGGGCTCGACCCGGCCATCAGCTAACTCCCATTTCCCTCATGGCCGGGCTTGACCCGGCCATCCAGCGCCGCACGCTCCGTCGATGACATGTGCGTGGGTCTACATCATGGCCAGCCGCCGCAACGGGGCGCTCTATATCGGCGTCACGAAAGACCTCGGCGAGCGCGTCACTGAACACAAAGAAGATCGCGGTTCGGATTTCTGCCGCCGCTACGGCGTAAAGACTCTCGTCTGGTACGAGCGTCACGAACTCGTGGCCGACGCCATCCAGCGCGAGACAAGCCTGAAGGGCTGGAAGCGCAGCTGGAAACTCGACCTCATCGAAAGCGCCAATCCCGACTGGCGCGACCTGGCAGAGGACAATCTCAGCTCCGCATAGTCTCCCATTTCCCTCATGGCCGGGCTTGACCCGGCCATCCAGCCCGGTGCCGGCAACTGGATGGCCGCCTCAAGGGTGGCCATGAGGAATGAATATGAGATGCAGAGAACGAGCCGTCTGCCTCGTTGTCACCGCGGCAAATGACAAGGCTGCAGGACGGATTGAACACGTCCTCGCGCCCTCGCAGAGACGCGGTCGTCATATGTCGCGTCGCCAGATCGGCGTCGTTCTGCCGTTACCAGCGTTCGACGTGATCGAGCAAATCCATGTCACCGCTGGCGAACCAATTATATCTTACAACGTACCCGCCAAGCCCTGCAGCGCCGACACATACGTCGCCCAGTCCGTCCGCGTGAACGCCGCCTGCCGGCCGGGCGCATTCCGCACCGCGTCCACCCACGCATCGATATCGCCCGGATCGACCAGCGTCGCCCGCCCGCCCCACAGCGCGCGATAGACCGGCATATCCGCCGCGATCACAGGCGTGCCGGCGCTCAGCGCCTCCGCGACGGGCAGGCCATACCCTTCATCGAAACTCGGTGACAGCAACGCCGCCGCACCTTTCACCAGCGCCGCCATCGCACCGCTCGAAAGTCCCGGCAGCTCCAGCACGTTGGCCGGCTTCGCATCCAGCGCCGCAAACACCGCGTCATTCGACCAGCCCCGCCGGCCGGCGATCACCAGCTTCGGCGCATCGGCCCCCAGCCGCCGCCACGCCTCCAGCAGCAGGGCGTGGTTCTTGCGCGGCTCGATCGTCCCGCACACCACCATATAGGGCGCGCCGCCGAACCCAGGCGCAGCAGCCTGCGCGAACCGCGCCGACACGGGCAGGTCGATCACCTCCACGCGCGGCGGCCTCACGCCCGCCTCCGCCGCAAACCCAACAATCTCGTCCTTCACCGTCGCCACACCCGTGACGATCGCATCCGCGATGCCCAGCGCCGTCACCAGCCGCGCCCGGTGCAGCGCCGCCTCGCCCGGCCGGAACCATTCGGGATGCTTCAGCGGCAGCAGATCGTGAAAGACGATGATGGTCTTCAGGTCCGGCCGCCGCGCCTTGAATGCGAACATCTCCGGCCGCTCCAGCCGGAAGAACCCGGTATGCAGCGTCACCGACCCTTTGGGCAGGCCATGCGCCGGCCGCAACAGGCGCGGCGCGAATCGCGCCGCCGTCAGGATCGACCGGTCGCGCGCCGGAGGGGCAGGGGAAACCGCCCCGCCGCTGAGGAAGGCCGCCAGCCCGGTCAGCTCGTCCGCAACCGCCGTCCTGTCCTCGCGCCAGCGCCGCGCCGCTGCCCGGGCGACCGCATCGCGCACCGGGGCGCCGAGCCGGCGCGCGCCCCACGGCGTCAGCGCCAACGCCTCGTCGGGCGGCAGATGCCGCGCCAGCCCCAGTTCCAGCGTTTCCACGCCCGTCGGCCCGGCAAAGCGGAGGCCCGTCAGCAGGCGCGAAACGTCGAGAACCAGCTTGCGCATGGTCCGAGATGACGTGGCCGGGCCATTGCGGTCAACCGTGCGGGCAACCAGGCCCCCTGAGCCAAAGAGTCCCATGCGGAACCGGCCCCGTTCGGTTTGCCAAAGGGGGGGGATGGCTTACTGTCCCGCCTGATCCGAGAATTGTTGGGGCACGGACAAATCGTATGACGTCGTCGCGGCGAGTCGCCTGGTCGGAGGGCATGTTCCTCAGGCCCCAGCACTTCCAGCAGCAGGAGCGCTTCCTCGAAACGCTGGTCGAGCGCCGCGCCATGGCCCTGCGCCCCCATGCCTGGGGCATCACCGAGCTTCAGTGGAACGAGGATCTGCTCGCCGTCGGCAAGTTCGGCCTCCGCAAGATTTCCGCGATCATGCCCGACGGCACGGTCGTCAACGCGCCCGCCGACTGCGATCTGCCCGCGCCCATCGACATTCCGTCCGATACGCGCAGCGCCGTCGTCTATGTCACGGTCCCGCCGCGCCAGCCCGGCACCGCCGAATTCCAGCGCGGCGACAGCGCCGCTGCCCGCTTCCGCGTGGACGAGGAAGAGGCGATCGACAATTTCGCGGCCGCCCGCAATGCCGAGGGCATCGACACCGCCCAGCCGAACCTGAAGCTCGGCGTCACCCGCGAACAGACCGACGGCCGCATTCTTGTCGGCGTCGCCCGCATCGCCGAACGGCGCGACCAGCTCGTCGTGCTGGACCGCTCCTATATTCCCTCAAGCCTCACGGTCGAGGCCCATGCCGATCTCGCCGGCATCGTCGATGATATCGGCGGCCGCGCTTTCGCCCGTGCCGAGGAGATGGCCCGCCGCGCCGTCGCCAAGGTCGAGGCCGGCACCGAAAGCCTCACCAGCTTCCTGCTGCTTCAGGCGCTGAACCGCTGGACGCCGGTCTTCGAGCATCTGAAAACCTGCCCCGGCCGCCATCCGGAAGACCTCTACGCCTTCCTGCTGGAAGTCGCGGGCGAGATGTCGACCTTCACCACCGACAAGCGCCGCCCGCCTTCCTTCCCGGTCTATGACCATCTGGACCTGCGCCGCTGCTTCCAGCCGGTGATCGATTTCCTCGTCGGCGCCTTCGCGACCGAGTTCGCGCGCCTCGCGATCCAGCTCGATCTCGAGAGCAAGCGCGCCGGCGCCTATATCGCGCCGATCCGCGACCGCAATCTCTTCCGCACGGCGCAGCTTTTCCTCGCCGTCTCGGCGCGCGTGAACCCGGCCGATCTCGCCCGCTCGTTCCCGTCGCAGATGAAGATCGGCGACGTCACCAAGATGCCCGAACTCGTCCGCGCGGCGACGGCGGGCGTGCCGATCCGCCACGTCACCACGCTGCCGCCTCAGCTGCGCACCTATCACGAGCTGACCTATTTCCAGCTCGACCAGTCCGTCCCCGAATGGCGCGACATCGCCAGCCTCGCTCCCGGCATCGGCTTCGCCGTCTCCGGCGAATGGCCCGAGCTGAAGATGGAGCTGTGGGCGGTGAAGAAGGCGGGCACATGAGCGGCGGCCCTGGAGACAAGGGCCCTGAACGCACCATCGTGGTGCGCGCCTCGCCGTTGTCCCAGATCCGCCGCGCGCAGGGCCAGCCGCCCGCCGACCAGCCCCGCATCCCCGACGATGCCGTCGCCGCCCCCGCCGATCAGGGCGCGCCGGCCTACGCCGCGCAAGCCCCCCGCGAACTCCAGCCCGAGATCGAGGCCGAGACCGCGCTCCCGCCGCTGGAGGTCCGCAACCCGCTCGTCTGGCTCGCCTCGCGTATCCTGGTGCGCCTCGCGGGCATGCGCACCGGGCAGATGCCCGTCACCGCGCCGCAATTCCACGCCGAGATGGTCGAGGCGATCACCGCCTACAAGGACACCATCGCCGACATCGGCTACGACCGCGAAACCGTCGATAACGCCACCTACGCCGTCGCCGCCACGGTCGACGACGTCATGCAGAACATCCCGCAGACGCAGGGCTTCGAGTGGGCGCGCCGCTCGATGGTCGTGCAGATGTTCGGCGAGAATATCGGCGGCGACCGCTTCTGGGCGACGGTCGACGATCTTCTCCGCCGCCCGTCCGGCAAGGACGAACTCCTCGAACTCTTCCACGCCTGCGTCGCCGCAGGGTTCCTGGGGAAATACCGCCTCTCCGGCCGTCAGGATCGCGGCCTCTCGGACCGCATGGCGGCCATGCATGCCGAGCTGGCCCGTTCGATCCAGAAAACGGGTGAGCCGCTGGTCCCCCACTGGCGCGGCGTCGAAGCCCCGATGCGGAAAGTCCCCGTCGCCGGACCGCTGATCGGCATGGCCGCGCTCTGCGGCGTGATCCTGCTCGGCGCCTTCGCCTTCTTCCTCTTCCAGCTCGCCGACCGCACCGACGACGCCAACGCCCGCCTCGCCAGCCTCCACGACATCACCACCCCCGTCGTGATCGAGCGCAACACCCCGCCGCCGGTCAGCAAGCCGCCCGAGATCACCTCCACGCGCCTTGAACGCATCCGCACCCGCCTCGCGAGCGAGATCGCCGCCGGCGACGTGGTGGTCGAGGGCAAGGACGCCCGCATCCGCATCACCACCCGCATCGGCAGCCTCTTCCGCTCCGGCTCCGACGTTCTGGACCCCAGCTATCTCCCCTTCGTCGCCGCCGTCGCCGCCGCGCTGGAGGCGGAGGTGTGCAAGATCACCATCGTCGGCCACACCGACAGCGACAAGCTGACCAAGACCCTCAAATTCCCTGACAACCAGGCCCTCTCCGAAGCGCGCGCCATTTCGGCTGCGACCGAACTGAAGAAGGGCCTCTCCGATCCTTCGCGCATCGTCACCGAGGGGCGCGGCGATCTGGAGCCGGTCTCCGCCAGCGACAAGGCGCTCAACCGCCGCATCGAAATCTTCGTGCCGCTGCGCGAAGGCGAGTAACCCCGGCCATGGAACGCATCCTCCACCATTTGTTCGGCCGCGTCGCCTTCTTCGCGGCTGTCATCGTGATGGTGACGGCGCTGATCTTCTGGGTCGGCCCGCTCATCTCCTTCGCCGGCTACGAACCCTTCCGCGAGGAATGGGTGCGCATCGCCGTCATCGCCGTGATCGTCGTCGGCTACGCCGCGTTCGAACTCTTCCGCGCCTGGCGCCGCCGGAAAAAAGCCGAAGCGATCCAGAAGGGCCTCTCCTCCGCCGAGGAAGGCGCGAAGGAAGGCCAGGTTCTGGCGAAGCGCCTCGCCGATGCGCTCGCCACCATCCGCCGCATGGGCGGCAAGGTCGGCAAGCGCGATTATCTCTACGCCCGCCCCTGGTACATGATCATCGGCCCGCCGGGCACGGGCAAGACGACGGCGCTGGAAAACTCCGGCCTCAAATTCCTCGTCACGGGCGATGCCGGCAAGCCGGCGCTGAAGGGCGCGGGCGGCACGCGCAACTGCGACTGGTTCTTCACCGAAGACGCGATCCTCGTCGACACCGCCGGCCGCTACACCACCCAGGACAGCGACGCCGAACGCGACAGCAAGGCGTGGCTCTCCTTCCTGTCGCTCCTCCGCCGCAACCGTCCGCAGCAGCCGCTGAACGGCGTGATGATCGCCTTCGGCTTCGACATGCTGATGAACGCCAGCACGGACGAGCTGCACGCCAATGCCGATGCCGTGCGCCGCCGCCTGAACGAGCTGCACAAGGAGCTGGGCGTCCGTCTCCCCGTCTATGTCTGGCTCACCAAGGCCGACATCCTTCCCGGCTTCGTCGAGTTCTTCGACGATCTCTCCGCCGATGGCCGCCGCGAGGTTCTGGGCGCGACGTGGAAATATGACGGCACCAGACCGCTCGACATCGAAGAACTCCTCACCGAATTCGACCTCTCGGTGAAATCGCTGTCCGAGCGCACGCCCGCCCGTCTTCAGGGCGAGGCCGACGCCCAGCGCCGCTCGAAGGTTCTCGGCTTCCCCATCCAGATGGCGGAGGCGCGCGTGCGTCTCGCCACCTTTTTCGGCCGCATGTTCGAGGTGCGCCCGCTGGAACCCACGCCCGTCTTCCGCGGCTTCTATCTCACCTCCGGCACGCAGACGGGCGCCGCCATCGACCGCCTGCTCGGCGTCATGTCGCCGGCCCGCGTTGCGCCCTCCGCCGCGCGCGGCAAAAGCGTGGGCCGCGCCTATTTTCTTCAGCGCCTCCTCTCCGATGTCATGTTCAAGGAGAGCGGCCTCGTCACATCCGATCCGCGCGTCCGCCGCCGCCGCCGGGGCATCGTCATCGCCGGCGTCACCGCGATGGCGCTCCTCACTGCCGGCCTCGCCGCGTTCTGGTTCATCGCCTATCAGCGCAATACCGGGCTTCAGGATAATCTCGGCGCCGCCGTCGATCCCGTCGTCGCCGAACGCGGCCGCGCCAATGTCGATCCCAACATCGTCAAGACCGGTCAGCGCGGCCTCGAAGCCGTCGTGAAACCGCTCGATCTTCTGCGCGCGCTCCCCGGCGGCTATGGCCAGAACGAGAGCGGCGCGATCATGGGCGATCTCGGCCTCGCGCAGGACAAGCCGCTGTCGGCCGCCGCCGTCTCGGCCTACCGGCAGGGCCTCTACCGCATGCTGCTGCCGCGCCTCATCCTGCGCGCCGAAGACATCGTCGCCGCCGAACAGGATGGCGACTGGCGCAAGCTGTACGAGGCGCTGCGCATCTATCTCCAGATCGGCGGCGCGCCGGATGGCGTCACCGCCTCCGGCCTCCGCGATCCGGCGGGCGTCCGCAACTGGTTCATCCGCCAGTGGCAGACGGTCGATTTCCCCGGCGACGAGAACAAGGCGCTGCGCGACAGCCTCACCATGCATCTCGATGCGCTGCTTGAGGATCAGCAGGGCCTTCTCGATGCCGTCGGCCGCATCCAGTCGCAGACCGTCGGCGCCGCCGAACGCGGCCCCGCCGCCGACTGGGATCTCATCAAGGCGGCGCAGGAAACCCTCGCCAGCCGCTCGCTTGAGGAACGCGCCCTCACCGCGATGGAGGCCGAAGCCGCCGGCAAGCCCGACTGGGTGCTGAAGGACAAGATGCTGGCGGGCCAGGAACGCGCCTTCACGACCGATCTGTCGTCCATCGCCGTGCCGTTCCTCTATACGAAGGCCGGCTATGAAAGCGTCTATGTCGCGTTCTCCAACGACATCCTCGCCCGCATCCAGGATGAACAATGGGTGCTGGGCGATGCCGGCCGCGCCGCTGCGGTCGAGGTGCAGGCCCCGGTCCTGAAGCGCGATGTCGCGGCGACCTATGCCCGTGCCTATGCCGATCGCTGGCGCGAGGTGCTGGGCAGCGTCGCGCCGCTCGGTCTCAAATCCGTCGCCGATGCGGTGGAGCTGACCAAGAAGCCGCAGCCCATCTCGCGCTTCCTCGGCGCGGTCGTGGCCGAAACCGCGCTCGTGCCTGCCGATCAGCTCGGCGGCGATTCCACCGGCCAGGCGGGCCTGCAGATCGCGCAGCAATTCGCCGAACTCACGCTCTATGTGAACGGCCCCGGCCAGGACGTGCCGGGTGAAATCAAGCGCCTGGAAGAAGCTCTCGAAGCCGTCCGCAAGGCCATGGAAGGTGGCGGCGGTGGAGGAGGGGGCGGAGGCGGTGGTGGCGGCGGCGGCACCGCGCTCGAACAGGCGACGCAGCAGCTGGCGGCGGCGGTTCAGTCCATGCCGGCCGATGCGGCGGCGCTCGGCGCCGGTCTCACGGAATCGGCGGGCGACACGGCGGCGGATGCGGCGCGCAGCGCACTCGCGACCGAATATCGCGATCAGGTTCTGCCGGTCTGCAAGGCGATCACGAAATTCTATCCCTTCACTGCGGGCGGCGCCGATGCGCCGGTCATCGATTTCCAGTCGGCCTTCGGTCCCGGCGGCACGCTCACGCTCTTCTTCCAGAACCGCCTCGCCAACTATGTCGATATGTCGGGCGCCAACTGGAAGATCCGCACCGACAATCCGGTCTCGCGCACGCTCTCCTCGCGCTCGGTCGGCATGCTGCAACTGGCGGGCAATGTCGGCCGCGCCATGTTCCGCTCGCCCTATGGCGTCGGCGGCATCGGCTTCCGGCTTCAGGTCTCGGCCGTCGCGATGGGGCCGGGCGTGCAGACCGCGCGTCTCACGCTCGGTCCCGTTCAGGGCGTCGATCTGAACGCGGTCGGCTCGGCAGGCGCGCTGGAATGGATTCCAGGCCCCGGCATGGATTCAGCGACGCTTACCATCACGCCCAGCGACGGTTCGCCGCCGCTGGTGCTGCGGCCCCAGCCCGGCACCTTCGCCTTCTTCCGCCTGTTCGACAGCGGCGAATGCCGTCCCTGCACGGCCAAGAACCGCAACTACACCTTCGGCAACGGCGCGACCGCCATCACCATCGCGGTCAGGGTCGAGGGCGCGGATACCGCGGGCGATCCGTTCGACAAGGCCAAGCTCTGGAAGTTCAAGTGTCCTTCGGCGCTTTAGACGATCCGGGCATCCAGCCGTTCCTGTTCGGCAAGATGCCGGCGCATGGCGATTTCATCTCGCGCGGGCTGGACGATGAAACCATCGAGGCCGCCGACGCGGCGGTGGCTGAGGCCGTCACCGTCGCCGCGCTGAAATGGGATTACCGCTGGGATGACGTCTATGTCGAAACCCCGGTCTGGCGTTTCATCGCCGCGCCCGGCGTGCTGGGCCGCGACTGGGCGGCGGGCGTCTTCATGGCGTCGGTCGATGCGGTCGGGCGTCAGTTCCCGCTCATCGCCGGCTTCGCCTGTTCATCGCTTGCGCTCATCGCGCGGGGCGAGGTGCTGACCGCCGTGCTGGACGAGACCGAAACGCTCGCGCGCAACGCGCTGCTCGAAGCCGCCAGCGTCGACACGCTTCTCGCCTCGCTCGAAGGCGCCGCCCGCCGCTTCGCGCCCGCATCGCTCGCCGATCCGGGCGAGGCTTTCGCCGCCGCGGCGCTCGGCCGCGCGCAAAGCGCCGCCTGGTCGGCGGAGGGCCTTTTCTGGGTCGCCGGCGCGCAGGCGGTCGAACCTCTCGCGCTGTCCGGCCCGCTGAACGGCGAGGCGCTGGCCGCCCTGTTCCAGCCTGCCCCGGTCGCCGAAATCTCCGCTGCCGCCGACGGGCAGGATGATGACACGCCGCCGGAACCGCAGGACGATCTTCAGGACGATCCGGCGGTTTCCTCAAGTGCCGCTCCTGTGGTTTCATCGCCGCCCGCCGACGCAGCCCAAGGACACGCATGAAGACGCTGACCTTCCGCTCCGCGCATGAAACCGACCCCGGACGCCGGCGGCGGGAGAATGAGGATTCGGTCGGCATCCATCCCGGCGGCACGCTCTGGGTCGTCGCCGACGGCATGGGCGGTCATCTCCATGGCCGCTTCGCCTCCGACACCGTCGTCCGCAATCTGAACGGCGCCTATCTTTCGGGCGCCTATGACGAGGATCTGGCCGAGATCCAGCGCGCCATCACCTCCGCCAACCGCCAGGTCTTCGATCGCGCGCGGCATGAAGGCGCCACCATCGGCACCACCGTCGTCGCGCTCTACGCCTCGGGCCTGCGCGCCGCGTGCCTCTGGGTCGGCGACAGCCGCATCTATCGCATCCGCGACGGGCATATCGAACAGATCACGCGCGACCACACCCAGGTCCGCCATCTTCTCGAAACCAACCAGATCACCGAGGCCGAGGCCGAACATCACCCGATGGGCCATGTCCTCACCCGCGCGGTCGGCGTCGATCCGTCGGTGCGCGTCGATGTGCGCCAGGTCGACATCGCGCCCGACGACATCTTTCTGCTCTGCTCCGATGGCCTCACGGCCTGCGCCGGCGAGGCCGAGATCGGCAAGATCGTAAGCGAGGTCGGCGCGGCGCGCGCCTGCGCCAGGCTCGTCGAGATCTGCCTCGAACGCGGCGCGCCCGATAATGTCAGCATCGTCACGGTCGCGTGCGACGAGGTGACGGCCGTCGAACTCACCCAGCCCAGCCCACAGGAGATCGTGTGACGCGATGAGCGGCGCTCCTCCCGGCGGCGATGACGACGATGACGACAAGACCGTCATCCTTCCGGCTGACTCGACGTCCGCCGCGCCCCCGCCCGCTGCGCCCACCCCCGCTGCGCCGCCGCCCATCGCGCCGACGCCCACCTCGCCCGGCGACGCGGGCGAGGAACGCACGGAGGTCGTCGATCCGGCGACGCGCGCCGCCGACGACTGGGAACAGATCACGCAATCGGCCGAAGCGCCGGTCAACGCCGATCTCGCGCCCGGCACCGTTCTTGGCAATTACCGCGTCGGCAAGCTCATCGGCCGTGGCGGTCTCGGCGCCGTCTATGACGGCGTCAATGTCTACAACCCGTCCGAACGGGTCGCGATCAAGACCATCCTGCCCAACCCGGAACTGGGCGAGCGCTTCGGGCAGATGCTGCTGGACGAAGCCAACGCGCTCATGCGCGTGCGCCACGACGCTGTCGTGCCCTATCGCACCTATGGCCGGGTGGGCGAGGACGGCGCCTATTATCTCGTCCTTGAATTCATCGACGGCGATCCGCTCGGCGATGTCTATCGCCGCCGCAAGCTGACCGAGGCCGAACTCTTCGCGCTCGGCCGCCGCCTTGCGGAAGGCCTGGAAGCCAGCCACGAGGAAGGCCTCGTCCACCGCGACCTGTCGCCCGACAATATCCTCCTGCCTCAGAGCCAGCTCGCCGACGCGACCATCATCGATTTCGGCATCGCGCGGGTCGGCGCGTTCGAGGACGCATCCGACGCGCAATTCGCCGGCAAGCTCTCCTACGCCGCGCCCGAACAGTTCGACCGCGACGGCCGCATCGGTCCGTGGACCGACGCCTACAGCCTCGGCCTCGTCCTCGCCGCCGCCGCGCGCGGCGCGCCCATTCCGATGGGCAAGGATCTCGAAACGGCGCGCGCCGCCCGCCGCGCCGTGCCGCCGCTCGGCGACCTGCCGCCGCGCCTCCAGACCGTCCTCGACCGCCTGCTCCAGCCGGACGTGCGTGAACGGCCGCAGACCATGGCGGCGGTCCTGAAGCTCCTGGACGACGCCGAACGCGCGCCCGTCACCGCCGCCCCGGCCCCGCCGCCGCCCGTCACACCCGTAACTTCACCGGCCCCGGCCCAGCCCGAACCCCAGACGGGCCGCAAATCCGTCGTGCCGCAGGCCCGTGTCCGCGCCGCCAGACCGGCGCCGGAAAAGCCTCAGCGCCGCCGCAGTTCCGGCCTTGTCTCCGGCCTGCTCGCGCTGCTGGTCGGCGGCGCCGTCGCCGGCGCCTTCGTCATCTTCCAGGACGACATTTTCGGAAAACCGGGCGGCCCCGGCAAAGACGTCGCCACCCTCACCCCCACGCCGACACCCACCCCCGCGCCGACCCCGGCCGCCACACCCACCCCGGCGCCGACGCCCGAACCAACGCCAACACCAACGCCGACAGCCGCGCCAACGCCGGCCCCGGCCGACACAACGGCCCTGTCCTCACGCCTCGCCGCCATCCCCTGCAGCTTCGTGCGCGTCACCGCCAACGGCCCGGACCTCGCCGTCTCCGGCGTCTGGGCCGACGAAGCCGCCATCCGCGCCGCCGCGCCGGAAGCGAGCGTCACCGGCGCCACGATCGACCCCTCCCTCTGCCCCCATCTCGGCGGTCTGAAGAAGATCGCAAACAGCCTCGGCCCGGCCGTCCTCACCAATCCCGGCACCGCCGAAGACGGCAAGTTCACGGTCGAACTGACCCCCGATTCCGCCCGTCCGGCGCTCTATCTGCTCGAAATTCTGCCCAGCGGTCAGGTCACCCCGCTGCTCGACCTCTCCAGCCCCGAAAAGGTCGCCACCGCTCTTGCCGGCAACGCCGTCCGCCCGCTCCCCGGCGGCCGCCTCCAGGCCCGCATCGTGCCCTGGACGGAACCCAGCCTCATCCTCGCCGTCACCGGCACGACCCTGCTCCCCTTCGGCGCCCCCTCAGGCCCGCTCGGCTTCGACACCTGGCTCGCCCTCACCACCGGCACGCCCCCTAACGCCTTCGCCCTCGATCTCACCCAGCGCCCCTCCACCGTCGCCGCCGCGCCGGAGGTGACGCCGACCCCCGAAATCACACCGTCCCCGACACCCACGCCCACCCCGGAACCGTCACCTTCACCAACGCCCACCCCCGAACCATCACCTTCACCAACCCCATCCCCGACGCCCGAACCGACGCCATCACCCACGCCAGACCCGGCGCCGACGCCTGAAACCGGCCCCTCGCCGACACCGGCACAGGTCGATATTTCCTCCGGGCCGCCCGTGGATGCGGCGGTCGCCGCGCGCCTCGCCGCCGTGGAATGCAGCCTTATCCGCCCGGCCGCCGACGCCAGCGGCGCCATCACGGCCTCCGGCGTCTGGGGCAAATCCGACAAGGTCAAAGCCGCCGCCACGCCGCCAAAGGCCGCGGAAGGCGCGCCTTCGCCGCCGCCGGAACCCACCATCACACTCACCGGCGACACCGTCTCTCGGCCTATTGCGGCACGCTCGACGCCCTGAAACCGGCCTTCCAGCCCGCCGTCACCCCCATCATCTCGCCCGCCACCCCCGCAGGCGACGGCGCGTCCGACACGGTGATCCAGCTCGACCCGGCACATCCCCACACCACCATCTTCGCCGCAGATCCCGGCGGCCGCGTGCTGAAAGTCATCGATCTGGGTGATCCTGCCGCCGTTGCGGCACGCGTCGCGAAAGGCGATTTGGTGGACGAGGGCAACGGCCGCTTCCGTTTCAAGTGGCCGCGTTATGCGCCGTCATCCGGCGCACCGGCACTGCTGCTCATCACCGTGATCAGCGCATCGCCGCTTGCAGCCGAAGGCGCCGTCACGTCCAAGGCGTTCGCCGAACTCGTCGCCGGCGCGGCGCGCACCGATGTCACCGTGTATCGGCAGGCCGACTAGCCGATCAGGGCGATCGGCAATCCTATATTGATGAAACCGCCATGCCCGGCGGGGTCGAGCACATGGGCGATGGGCATCCCCCCGACCAGCAGCCCCGGCATGCCCTTCACCAGCGGCACCCCCGGTGGCGCACACAGGCAAAGATCCGTCACACGCGCCACCGGCAACCCGCCGAACAGTGTCGCCGTCTGGTTGATCGTGCCGATGACGCCCGGACCGCATACGGGGCATGTGATGGTGTCGGTGATGCGGGCAGCAGGAAGTGTCATGGCGCCGTCCTAAAGATGCCGCGTGAAGGCGTCGCGCAGTTCGTCTTCGATCAGTTCATCCAGCTTGACGCCGTTCTCTTCCATCAACGCGGCGTGCTGGCGCTCCAACTCGTCCCACCAGGCGGCCTTGCGCGATCCGGGGATGATGCCACGCCCCCCGCTATCGCGCGCCTTGATCGCAGCCGGCGCCAGGCGTTCCACGATCGAGCGCACGGCTTCGTTCATTGCGGTCAGCAGCCGCTCCTCGTGGCGGCGGATATCGTCGAACGAGCGCTGTGCCGCCGACGGCCCGGGCAGATCTCCCGTCTGGGGCTGCATCAACCGCAGAATGGCCTCATCGGCGTCAGCCGAAAACTTGAAGATATTGTTGTCGGCCAGCCGCACCGTCGTGCGCTCAATTCCAAGCACCTGCTTCATGTCGCCCTGGCGCTTCAGCAGATCGTATAACCCGGTGACGAGAACCCGCAGCGTGATGCCTGCCTGCTCGAGCGCGCCCGGATCCTTGGCCTGTGGCGTATCGCCCGGCACAGCCGCGCCGCGCAGGAATGCAGCCAGCGCGCGGCCGGCTTCGTGCATGGACGCCGCAAGCGGTGCAGGCGCAGCCTCGTGCGAAGGCGGCGCTGCGCGGGTCGAAGGCGGCGAAGCAGGCAGAGGTGACGGCGGAGGGACCAATGCCGCGGGTGGGTCTTCATCCCAGCCCCACACATCGCCGCTGGCTGAAGTGCCTACGACCGCTGGTTTGAACCCCGCATCGATCCCGCCGTCGCCGTAACCCATGGGGGTTCTGGTCTCGAGCGTTTCGACAGGTTCCGGCGGCGCGACATCGGCATCGCCGCCGTCCCAGCCGAAGTCGGTCCCGATCGACGTTTCGGCGCCGCCGTTGCTGTCAATATGGGCAAGATGATTGCCGTCGCCGCCGAGCACTGCGGAAATCTCGTAATGGCCGATCGCGATCCGGTCACCATCGCGCAATTGCACTTCGCGAGCCGCACCATCGATCCGGGCGCCGTTCACATAAGTGCCGTTGCGGCTGCGATCGCGCAGCAGGAAGACGCCGCCCTCGAAGACGATTTCGGCGTGGATCGACGAGATCAACTTCTGGGGGTCGGGCAATTGCCAGTCGACATCGCCCGCGCGGCCGATTTCGATTCCGGCACGGTCCAGCTGACGGATCAGAGGCTGTCCGTTACTGAGCTGGTCCTGATTTTCGATCTTCAGCGTCAGGCGCATGGCGGCACCATGGTCGAGGCGGTCCGCGCGATCAAGGCGAAGCGTTCACCGCACTTCGCCTGATGCGAAGAGCGTACCCCGGTCCAGGAACGCCGCCTTGGCCGCAGCGATCTGTCCCGCCTCTGCACGGGTCGCCGCAGCGGCCAGCGCGCCCGCCACCATCTGTCCCGACAGCTCGGGCGGCGGCGGGCAGGGTTGAGGACAATGCGGCAGGGCGAGCGACCCGCCGGAGGTATAGACCGCGACGGCCAGAATCGCTTCGGCCGAACGGAACTCCGCCGCCAGCGCTGCGTCATGGGCGACCCAGCGGCGCTCGTCGCTTGGGTCGTCCAGCCAGGCGCCGACCGCTGAATAGGCGGCGACATCGGCGGGCGTGAGGTTCGCCGGGCCAGCCGTGCGGCCTACGCAGTCGCGCCCCCAGGCGATCGCGACCCGGCGAGGCAGGGCGTAGCAGAGGAACTGCATCGCATCGTCATCCGCGCCCGCGTCGCGCAGCGTTGCGAAGAACTGCTCGGGCGGCTCGTCGCCGTCGAGCAGCGGAGCTGCGGCGTCGCTGAGCTTGAAGAAGGGCGTGACCTGCCCTGCCAGCGTCCATTTGACGACTTTCCACATAGCGACCTCTAGCCGACCGAAATGGCTTTGCCTTTGATGTTCACGACGCCGCCCATGATGTTGATCATGGGCGCCATGATGTTCACCGCGCCGCCGGCGTTGATGTTCAAAAGTCCCCCGACCTGCAGGTTCATCGCCCCGCCGACGACGAGGTTCATCGCGCCGCCTACGCTCACGGAGTAGGCGCCGCCGACCGACAAAGTCGCGGCCGCGCCAACGGTCGTCATGTCGCCCAGCGCGATCGACGTCGTGCGTGCGGCGCCGACAGTCAACGTGTCGGTTGCGGCGATCGTCGTCGTGCGAGCCGCGCCGACCGTTTCGGACTGTGACAGCGCCACGGTCAGCGTCTCGCTCATCGAGACCGTCTTGGACTCGTTGCCTCCGACCGTCTTGGTTTCGTTCGTTCCTATGGACGTCGTCCGGCTCGAACCGACGGTGCGATGCTCCGTATTCCCGACGGTCGTCGAAAGATTGTTCAGGATCTCGACGTTCTGGTCTTTCTGGGCATGGATGTAGATCTCTTCCGATCCCTTCTTGTCCTCAAAGCGGATCTCGTTGAAGCCGCCGCCGCCCAGCGATGAGTTGCTCTTGATCGTGGACTTGGTCTTGTCGCCCGGCAGGCCATAAGGCGGCTCGTTCTGGCCGTTATAGACGGCGCCTACGATGATCGGCCGGTCGGGATCGCCGTCGATGAACTCGACCAGAACCTCCATGCCGATACGGGGGGTGAACAGTCCGCCCCATTTGGCGCCGGCCCAGGATTGCCCGACGCGGACCCAGCACGAGCTGGTCTGGTCGTTCATCGAGTATGTGTCCCAGTGAAAGGCGACCTTCACTGAACCCAGTTGCTCGGTGTGGATTTCTTCGCCCGCGGCGCCGCGGACGATGGCCGTCTGGGTTCCCAGAATGCGCGGCCGCGGCGTCTGCAGGAGCGGGCGGAACTTCGTGTCGGCGGGGATCGTCAGAATGTCGATATGATCGCGGGCGTGGCCGCCCATGCCGGCGCCGCCGGCCGTGTATGTGTCAGCGGCGATATGCAGCCGCGCTTCGACGACCAGGTGCTGGCGGTTCTGGGCGCTGTGCGGATGATTGTTCATCTCGAAATAGCTTCCCGGGCGAAGACCCAGCGCCGTCCCCGAACCGACGGCATGAGCACGCAATGCGCGTTCCGCATCCAGGCGTGCGCGCGCAAGCTTTGCGCCGTATTCCTGGGTCTCGTAACCGGCAGGGTGAAGCTGCATGTCGGCCTTGTCGTCGCCATAGGACGGCGGCGCGCTATTCGACTGCTTCATGGGCCGCGGGTGCATATGGAAGAAGTCCGTCGCTCTCAGCGACACAGGCGCACTCACGCTGTGAACGGGCGACCATTCATTGAGAAAACTCCGTTGGCGGTCATAGAGGCCGCCCGGCGGATAATAGGGGACGCTGTCGAAGCCCTCGACGGTGTCATGGGCCTCATTGCTGTCGGCGATGATCAGTTCGTATCCGCTTTCATCCTGGCGGAAGAAATAGTGGAAACCTTCATGCTCCATCAGGCGCGAGATGAAGGCGAAATCGCTCTCCATGTACTGGACACAGAAGGTTCGCTGGGGCGGGAAATCGCCCTTGATCGCCATCTGGAAGCGCGTGATTCCGTTATCCTGCAGGACGTCCGATACAATTTCGTTCGTCGAGCGCTTCTGGAAGATGCGGCAGTTCCGGTTTCGCGACAGGAACCACAGGTCGGGTCGCAATGTCAGCTCGTACAGCAGCCCGCCATGCTCGTTGCCGGCGAAGCTGATCTGCGCGCATTTACCGTGGAAATAGCGCTTGCGACCGTCCGCCATGGTCAAGGTGACCGAGCACTTTTCCCCCAGCAGGCCGTCGAGATCGACGCTGCCGTCGGTGGCGAGCGCCGTGATCCGGTATTCGAAGGGCTGGCTCAGCCGTTCGAAGGCGTTGAGGCTGCGGAACAGCAGCACGTCTTCCCCGAGCGGGGTCGTCAACTGGGCTGCGCGGTGGCGTTGGGTGATGGGCATCGGTTCGCTCTCCGGCTCAAACCATAACCGCTTTCGCGGCGGTTGCGCGCGTCGCTCATGTCGCACCTTAAGTTCATACCCTTGAAGCCTTTTCCGGCTCATGATGACGTGAGGTCGCGGCCCCGGGTGGGCCGCCTTGAGGAGGAAACTCGCTATGGCGCTGGATGTGGATGCGCTGGTTCAGCCTGTCTCGGAGGCGGAACCCGCAGGGCCGGACCTCAGCTACGATCCTGATTTCCGGCGCATCTCGCGCGAGCTTGAAGAGGTCGCCGCCAAGGACAAGCCGGGCGACGATCCGACCGTCGGTCCGGCCCTCGATACGGCGATAGCGCTGCTGGGCCGTTCCCGTGATTTCTGGGTCGCCTCGCATGGCGCGTGCTTCGCCCTGTATGCAGGCGATCTTGCAACGATGGCAGGCATGATCCGCGCGATGACGGTCATCGCCGCAAATTTCTGGGAGAGCGGCTACCCGGCGCTGGACGAGGGATCGGACCCGGCCGGCGGCCGCCGCGAGGCTGCGCGGCAGTTGACCGCCTTCGGTCTCGTCATCAAGCACCTGGAACGGCTGCCCCTGTCGCCGCTGCGGTCCAAGGGAAAGCTGTCCTTCAAGGACATAGCCGGAGCAGCCGACGAGCGGGCGACCGGTGAGCAGATGCTGGAGCAGGTCGCCGAGGCCGTCCGCCGGGCGATCGACGAGACCCCGGTCGAGGACTGGCAGGCCCTGTCGGCCCAGTTCGACGATCTGACCGCCGCGTGCGCCGCCCTGGTCGCTGCATTCGCAGAGAAGGTCTATTCCGGGCAGGAACCCGATCTCTCGCCGTTTACGGCGATGGTCGCCCGCATCAAGCGGTTGTCCGATGCTGTCATTGCGCGGAAAATTCCTGTCACGGAGGCGGAAATGGGCGGGGAAGGTGCCGGTGAGCCGGGCGTGCAGGGTGTTCGCGGGCCGATTTCCGGCCGGGCTCAAGCGATCCAGCAACTCGAAACGATCAAGCTCTATTTTCAGCAGTCCGAGCCATCCAGTCCGCTGCCATTGCTGATCGACCGGGTCATCCGCCTTGCGAATATGAGCTTCATGGAGATCATGCAGAGCATCGCCCCCAACGGCTATGACGACGCCAATCGATTCCTCGAGCCGCCGCCTGCGGATGGCGGCTGAGCCGGCCCAGGGGCGGGAACTTCCACGGACCCAAATCGAGCTTTTCTGTCGCAGGCTCGCTCGCTTGCGCGGGGAGCGGGGGCGCGCGATCCTGCATCAGTATCGAGGCGCGCGGCTTGGCCGGAGGCGCCGCGCTGATCGCCATTTCCAGGAGGGCTGACATGGCCAAGAGCGGTGCCAAGTTCATCAAGGGCAATCGCCCCCCGCGCGTCCACATCGAATATGAAGTCGAGACCTACGGGTCACGCGAAAAGGTCGAGCTGCCCTTCATCACCGGCGTGCTGTCGGACCTGTCCGGCAAGTCGGAGGTCGCCAAGAAGGAGCTGGCCGAGCGTGACTTCGTCGAATTCGACGTCGACAACTTCGAAGACCGCATGAAGGCGATCGCGCCGCGCGCCGCCTTCGTCGTCGACAACACGCTGACCGGCGAGGGCAAGCTGGGCGTCGATCTGACATTCAAGTCGATGGCGGATTTCAGCCCCGACCGCGTTGCTGAAATGGTGCCGGCGCTCAAGAAGCTGCTCAACGCCCGTCAGGAGCTGTCGGACCTGATGACCTATATGGACGGACGTGACGGTGCGCAGGGGCTGCTCGAGAAGGTCCTGAACGATCCTGAACTGATGAAGTCGTTGACCTCGGCGCCGAAGCCGGGCGACGAACCCAAGGCCTGAGAGCGGGAGCCCGAAGCATGTCCGAAGCCTCACGCGAAGCCGGCAAGGAAGCCGGATACTTCAGCGGCGACGAATTCTCCGAGCTGTTGAAGAAGGAATTCAAGCCCAACAGCGACACCAAGAAGACCCGTATCGAATCGGCGGTGCGTACGCTGGCGCAGCAGGCGCTGGAGAACGCCAAGATCGTCGGCAGCGATGTCTTCGCCTCCATCGACGGCCTGAAGGCGGAACTGGACCGCAAGCTGTCGCAGCAGATCAACGCTATTCTCCACAATCCCGAGTTCCAGGCGCTGGAATCGGCGTGGCGCGGCCTGTCCTATCTGGTGGACAACTCCGAGACGGGCAAAGACCTCAAGATCAAGGTGATGAACATCTCCAAGTCCGAACTTGGAAAGATGTTCAAGCAGTACAAGGGCCAGTCCTGGGACCAGAGCCCGCTGTTCAAGAAGGTCTACGAATCCGAATACGGCAATCTCGGCGGCCAGCCCTACGGTGCGCTGGTCGGCGACTATTATTTCGACCACTCGCCGCCCGACGTCGATGTCCTCGCCGGTCTCGCCAAGATCGGCGCTGCGGCGCACGTGCCGTTCATCTCGGCGGCCGGTCCCTCGATCATGGGCATGGATAGCTGGCAGCAGATCGCCAACCCGCGCGATCTCGGCAAGCTGTTTGACACGATCGACTACGCCGAATGGCGCGGTTTCCGTCAGAGCGAAGACAGCCGCTATGTCTGCCTCGCCATGCCGCGTTTCCTGTCGCGCCGCCCCTATGGCGCGAAGAGCGAGCCGGTCGAGAAATTCGCGTTCGAGGAAGATTCGGGCGGCGGCGATTCCAGCAAGTATGTCTGGAACAATGCGGCTTACGCGATGGCGGTGAACATCAACCGCTCGTTCAAGGACTATGGCTGGTGCTCGCGCATCCGCGGCGTCCAGGCGGGTGGTTTGGTCGAAGATCTGCCGTTCGCCACGTTCCCGACCGATGACGGCGCTGTCGACATGAAATGCCCGACCGAGGTCGCGATCTCCGATCGTCGCGAGGCGGAGCTTTCGGCCGCCGGTCTCCTGCCGCTGATCCACCGCAAGAACACCAATGCGGCGGCTTTCATCGGCGCGCAGACGTGCCAGCAGCCCAAGCGCTACGAAGACCCGGCCGCCACGTCGAACGCCAACCTGTCGGCGCGCCTGCCTTACATCTTCGCCTCTTGCCGTTTCGCGCACTATCTCAAGTGCATGGTGCGCGACTGGATCGGCCGCTTTGCGGACGAGAAGTCGCTGCAGCGCGATCTGACCTCGTGGATTCAGCAATACGTGGATGCCCAGCCCGACGTCTCGTCGGAGGCGACGAAGGCGCGCCAGCCGTTACGGGCTGCGTCGATCGAAGTCGTGCCGGACGAAGAAAACCCCGGCTACTACAAGGGCAAATTCCGCTTCGTCCCGCACTACCAGCTGGAAGGCATGGATATCGGCATCGCGATGGTGTCACGCCTTCCGAAAAACCAGAAATAGCCGCAAACGCGCGGCATGGTCCCGTTCCCCGCGCTGGGTTCGCGCGGATCGCAAAGTGGAGGATTAGGTCATGGCAAGTGACTACCTGCTGGAAATCGATGGCGTCAAAGGCGAAACCAAGGACGGCAAGCTGACGGACTGCATCGAAGTCGATTCGTTTTCATGGGGCGCGTCCAACCCGACATCGTTTGGCGCGGGCGGCGGTGGCGGCACCGGCAAGGTGTCCATGAATGACGTCCATTTCACCAAGAAGACCGACAAGGCGTCGCCGGAACTGTTCTTCCGCTGCGCCAACGGCGAACACCTGACCAAAGCGGTGCTGCATGTCCGCAAGGCCGGCAAGCAGCAGCAGGAATTCTATACGGTGACGCTCGATACGTTGGCCGTGTCCTCGTTCCAGAGCGGCGGGCACACCGGCGGCGGCATCACCGAGGCGTTCTCGCTCGGCTTCGCCAAGGTTCAGTTCGAGTACAAGGAACAGAACGACGCCGGCACGACGCTTTCGGCCGTCAAGCGCGGCTGGGACGTTCAGAAGAACGAAGAACTGGTTTGATGCGGCGCGCGCAAGGCGCGGCGTTGATGAAAGGATGTGCCGGCGCAACTTGATGTCCGCGCCGGCCAGTTCCGTTTTGGGGCGGCCGAATGGCACAAGGCGATTTCATTCTGACGCTCACCGGGATCCGGGGTGAGTCGAACGACAAGGACTTCCCCGAAGCTGTCGAGGTTGGTGGCTGGTCGTTCTCTGGCGCCTCGACCTGGGATCCGACCACCGGCCAGACCCAGGGGCGCGTCCGGCTCGGCGAGATTGTGGTGACCAAGCGCATCGACATCTCGACGCCGATCCTGATCAAGTTCATGTGCGAAAACCGCACGATCGAAGACGCCGTGCTGATCAATCGCAAAGCCGGCGGCAACCGTCAGGAAGGCTTCTTCAAGATCACGATGAAGAACGCGCGTGTTCGCTCGGTCTCACACAAGGCGAACAGCGTCGGTGGGACAGTGTTGGAGGAGACCGTGGGTCTGGCCTGGAACACGATCATCTGGTCACACAACGAGCAGGGCAATTACGGAAGCCTCGCGGGCGGTCCTTCCGAGTACACATATGACTGGGCCACGAATCTCTCGAGGTGAAGCTGCGCGATGCCGACGGCCGATGATCTGATCAAAGCTGCCGATTTGGCCGCCGCGCGGGCAGCGCTCGTCGATGAGGTGCGCGCCCGCCCCGATGACCGCAAGGCGCGGATGGCGCTCAGCCAGCTGCTGCTGGTGCTGGGCGAGTGGGACAAGGCGCTTACCCACATGAAGGCGTTGGCGAATCTGTCGCCTGAAGCGCTGACCCTGTTCACGGCCTATGATCGCGCCGTCACCGCCGAGAAGAGCCGCGAGGCTGTGTTTGCGGGCAAGGAAGCGCCGCAAGGCCTTGCGCCGGGCGGTCCGTGGTTCCGCCTGTTGCTCGATGCCTTGAACGCCGAAGCGGCGGGCGACGCCGAAACGGCGGCCAGGCTGCGCGGCGAGGCGTTCGAAGGCGCGCCTGAAACCAAAGGCGATGCCGACGGCGTCGCGTTCGATTTTCTCGCTGATGCGGACGCGCGCTTCGGGCCGGCGCTGGAAGTAGTGCTCGACGGAAAATATGGCCTCGTTCCCTTCGAGGCTGTCACCGAGCTGTCGCTCGATGGGGTGCGCGACCTGCGCGACCTCGTCTGGATGCCGGCCCGCCTGACGCTCAGGACCGGGCAGTCGGGACATGTGTTCCTCCCGGTGCGTTATCCCGGTGCTGCGATCGACACCGACCCGGCGATCAGGCTGGCGCGCAAGACGGAATGGGAAGACGGCGGAGATCTCGGCAATCGCGGCCGCGGCCAGCGGGTTTTCGATGCCGGCGACAGCGAGATCGCGATCCTGGACCTTCGCCGCCTGACCTTCGGCAGCTGAGATGCCGAAATTCCGCCCCAGCCTTCTCGACACGCTGCTGTCCGGGGCGCGCAAGGCGTCCGATGCCGATGCTGGCGGTGACAAGGCTGGCGCAGAAGGCGTCATTCCAGGCATTCGCCTCTACAGCCTCGATCGCATGGAGGAACCCGTTTTCCTCGACACGATCCGGCGCGATCTCGGCTGGCTGCTCAACACCGTGCGCCTGGAGGAAACGATCAGTCTGGCCGGTGCCCCGGAAGTGGCGCGTTCGGTCCTCAATTTCGGCATTCCTGATTTCTCGGTCCGCACCTATGCCAGCATCGACGTGCGCGATGCTGCCGATGTCATGTCGACGGCGGTGCGTCTGTTCGAACCGCGCATCGCGGAGAAATCGCTGGAGGTCAAAGGCGAGAAGCAGCTGCGCGACAACACGACGCAATCGCTGGTGTTTCACATCTATTGCGACATCGGGAATTCGGAAGATCCCGTCCGCGCCGGCTTCAAGACAGAGATCGACGTCGAAACCGGCGATGCCAGGCTGGAGCGGAGATAGCTCGTGGATCCGCGCCTCGTCGAGTTCTACGATCAGGAATTGAAATATCTCCGCGAGACGGCGCGTGAGTTCGGCGCAGCCTACCCGACGCTTGCTGCCCGCCTTGGCGTCAACACGCCGGGCGAGGCCGATCCCTATGTGGAACGACTGCTGGAAGGCGTCGCCTTCCTGGCGGCGCGCGTGCAGCTCAAGCTCAACGACGAGTTCCCGAAATTCACGCAGCATCTGCTCGATGCCGTCTACCCGCATTATCTCAGCCCGACGCCGTCGATGGCCGTGCTGTCGTTCCAGCCAAAGGCGAACGACCCGGCCTTGAATGATGGCGTCGTCGTGCCGCGCGGCTCGGCCTGCACCATCGGCGCGAGCGAACCTAACCGGGCCGATTGCGTGTTCACGACCGGCGCAGATGTCCGTCTGTGGCCGGTTCGTGTCGCAAAGGTCGACTATCTCGCGAACCGCGCCGCGATAGCCGTTTCGGCTGGCGCATCGGGGATCGAAGGCGAGGGCGGTTTCCTGATCCGGCTCGAAACGACCGGACCGGACGGTTTCGACAAACTCGCCATCGACGAACTCACTTTCTATCTCGGCGGCGCCGAAAGCCTCGCGGGCCGCATCTATGAACAGATCGCCGGCAATGCCACGGGCGTCAGCGTCGGCGATCCCGCCGCGCGCAGCGTCGTACGTGCTGGCGGCCGCGAGGCTGTCCGCAACCCCGTCTACGACGATGCCTCCGCCGTGCTTCCGCTGGAGAGACGCTCGTTCCGTGGTTATCGGATTCTCCAGGAATATTTCGCCTGCCCCGAGCTGTTCCAGTTCATTACGGTGCGCGGGCTGCGTGCGGCGCTGTCGGGGGTCACTGGAAAGTCCGCCGATCTCCTGATCGTCACCTCGACGGTCGACAAACGCCTCGCCGGGGCCATCGGCGAAGGCGCTTTCCGTCTGTTCTGCGCCCCCGCCGTCAATCTCTTCCGCAAGCGGTGCGACCCGGTTCTGCTCGACAGCGGCAGCCATGAGTTCCGCGTCCTGCCGGAGCGCGTGCGTCCGCTGGACTATGAAATCTACGGATTGCTAGACGTCTCCAGCGACGGCGTGGCGGGCCGCGTGCGCCGCACTTACCATCCGGTCTACCGCGCCGACCCGCGCCTCCGCGATGAGTCCGCGACCGGATTCTATGCGATCCGCCGCGCCCCGACGCGCACCTCCGCTCTCAATCCGGTGAAGCGCAGTTCCGACTATGCCGGCTCCGATTTCTGGATTTCGCTGACCCAGCTTCCCGGCGTGCGCGGTCAGCCCGACCAGCTCTCCGTCACGGCTCTTTGCACCAACCGCGATATCCCGGATGCCTTGCGCGGCAGCGGCGATCAGCTCGAGTTTCGCCTGCCTGACACGCCCTACGTGGAAAAGATCAGCGCCGTGCTGCGCCCGACCAAGCCGCGGCTGCCCGTCGGGTTCGAGGATGCGCGCATCCTCGAAGGCGGCCGCTCCTCGGGCGATCGTCTGTGGCGTCTGGTCAGCCATCTCCGGCCCAATTACGAAAGTCTCTTCGCCGACGAGGCCGGCGCGGCGAGGCTGCGCGAGCACCTCACGCTCTACGCGCGCCTCGACAGTCCGACGGACAAGCAGATCGTGGATGGCCTGTCCTCGGTTCGCGAAGGCCCCACCTTCCGCCGCGTTGCGTCGGCCGATCCGCTCTCCTTCGCGCGCGGCCGCAAGGTCGAGCTGACCTTTGACGAGCGCAACTATCCTGACGGTGGCGCCTTCCTCTTCGCTGAGGTGCTCGATCGCTTCCTGTCAGAATTCGTTTCGGTGAACTCCTTTGTCGAAACCGAAGCCGTCAGTGTCCAGCGCGGCAGGATCGGCGGCTGGGGGCCGCGGCGCGGCGAGCGGCCGACCATATGAGCGACGGCCGCCGCACGACCGACGAGATTTTCGGGCTGCTCCAGGATCTGGAACGCGAAGCGCCCGGCAAGCCGCCGATCGGCAAGGCGCTGCGGGCATCCGACGACGTGGTGCGCTTCGGTCATGCGCCGCACATGGAGTTCGCAGGGGTCACGGCCGAACAGGATGCGAAACCTGCCGCCCCCGGCACGCCGGAATTTCTGCGCGTCTATTTCATGGGCCTGCTTGGTCCGATGGGGCCGATGCCGCTGCAGATGTCGGAACTCGCGATCTACGAACGCCGCTACGCCAAGGAGCGCCCCTACGGCGCATTCCTCGATGTCCTCGCGAACCGGATGATCCAGCTCTTCTATCGCGCCTGGGCCGATGCCGAGCCGACCTCGGCCGCCGGGCGGCCGGGCGCCGATCTCTTCCGCCACTACGTCTCCGTGCTGGGTGGCGAGGCCGACGCCAGTCCGCATGAAGAGATCGACCGCATCCAGCTCGCGCTGCTCGGCCATGCCGGGCACACCGGCGGCCGGCGCAGTCCGGCGGCCATCGCCGATGCCGCCACGGCGATCCTGGGCGTCGATGCGGAGATCGATGAATTCGTCGGCGTCTGGCGCAGCCTCGATCCGGGCGATGCGACCCGGCTTGGCCCCGGTGGGTTCGGGCTGGGCAAGGGCGCGACCGCCGGCATGGCGGTCTACACGGTTCAGGATACCTGCCTCGTGCGCCTGAAATTCGCCGATCTCAAGGGATTCGAGGCGCATCTGCCCGGCACGGCGGGCTTCACCATGGTCTCGCGCGTGCTGTCGGCTCTCGTTCCGGCCCATCTCGACTGGCGCATCGAATACGAACTGCCGCGCCACGAAGTTCCCAAGGCTCGGATGGGCGGCGGCGCGCGCCTCGGCTGGACCGGCTGGATGGGCGAACAGGGCGACGGCCCGCCCAGGCGCGACCTGCGCCTAGTGCCGCAGGGGGCCATGCAAAGCTTCTAACGGACGCACGCGCTGCTAGGGTGCCGTCCACGAAAAGAGGGACGCAGGCAATGGCGGAAATCAGCCGGGGAGCGCTGTTCGGGCGCCTCAATCAGCAGGCTCTGAAGAGCCTCGAGAACGCGACGCAGTTCTGCAAGCTGCGCGGTAATCCATATGTCGAGCTGGTGCACTGGATCCATCAGCTCCTGCAGGATCCGCGCAACGATCTCGCGGCCATCCGATCCAAATTCGGCATAGATGATGCGCGGCTCGCGCAGGATGTGGTCGAGGCGCTGAACCAGCTTCCGCGCGGCGCGACGGCGATCTCCGATTTCTCGCCTGTCGTGGAAGATCTCGCCGAACGCGCCTGGCTCTACGCCTCGCTTGCCTTTTCGGCCGGCAAGGTCCGCACAGGGCATCTGGTCGTCGCCGGCCTCAAATCGTCGTCCCTTCGCAGCGCCTTCCAGCAGATCTCGCTGGAATTCCGCAAGATCAATGTCGAAACGCTGAGCGATGAGTTCGCTGCGATCGTCGCATCCTCCGGGGAGGCCGATGTCGCCGCTGCAACCGCCACGGATGGCGGCGCGCCCGGTGAAACCGGCGCCCCGGCCGCACCAGGCGAAGGCAAGGCGCTCGCGCAGTACTCGATCGACCTGACCGAGAAGGCGCGCAAAGGCGACATCGAAACGATCATCGGCCGCGATGCCGAAATTCGCCAGATGATCGACATCCTGCTACGCCGCCGCCAGAACAACCCGATCCTCACCGGCGAGGCGGGCGTCGGCAAGACGGCCGTCGTCGAAGGTTTCGCCAAACGCATCATCGACGGCGACGTGCCGCCCTCGATGAAGAACGTCTCGCTGAAGGTGCTCGATATCGGCCTGCTGCAGGCTGGCGCCTCGATGAAGGGCGAATTCGAGAAGCGCCTGCGCGCTGTGATCGACGAGGTCGAAGCGAGCGAGAAGCCGATCATTCTCTTCATCGACGAAATCCACACGCTCGTCGGCGCCGGCGGTCAGGCCGGCACGGGCGATGCGGCCAACCTTCTGAAACCCGCTCTGGCGCGCGGCAATCTTCGCACCATCGGCGCGACAACCTGGGCCGAGTACCGCAAATATATCGAGAAAGACCCCGCGCTCACCCGACGCTTCCAGGTGGTGAATGTGAAGGAGCCGGAAACCGCGACAGCGGTCGCGATGATCCGGAACGTCGCCAAGGGCATAGCCAGGCACCACGATGTCGTCGTGCTGGACGAGGCCATCGCTTCCGCCGTCGTGCTGTCGCAGCGCTATGTTCCGGCGCGCCAGTTGCCCGACAAGGCCGTCAGCCTGCTCGACACGGCCTGCGCCCGCGTCGCGGTCAGCCAGCACGCGACGCCGGCGGCGCTGGAGGATGCCAAGCGCCGCATCGAAATCCTCGACATGGAAATCGAGATGGCGGCGAAGGAGCGCCAGTCGGGCTTCACCACCGGCGACAAGCTGGAGACGCTGAACAAGGACCGCGAAGACGCGGCGGCGCGCGTCACCGAACTCGAAGCGCGGCTCGCCAGCGAGAAGGCGGCGATTGCGAAGATCGCGACGGCGCGCGATGCGCTGGTGAAGAAGCGCGAGGCGGGCGAGGACGATACGGCCGAGCAGGCTGCGCTCGACGCAGCGCTCGCAGAATCGAAGGCGGCTCAGGGCGACAGCGCCATGGTGTTCGCGGCGGTAGATCGCGATGCCGTCGCCGCCATCGTCGCAGAATGGACCGGCGTTCCCGTCGGACGCATGGTCAAGGACGACATCAAGCAGGTGTTGCAGATCGCCGACCGCCTGAAGGAGCGTGTGATCGGCCAGGACCACGCGATGGACGCCGTCGCCAAGCGGCTCCAGACCAGCCGGGCCAAGCTCGACAATCCCGACAAGCCCATCGGCGTCTTCATGCTGTGCGGTCCGTCAGGCGTCGGCAAGACCGAGACGGCCCATGCGCTGGCCGATCTCATGTATGGCGGCCAGAACAGCCTCATCGTCATCAACATGAGCGAATTCCAGGAGGCGCATACCGTCTCGACGCTGAAAGGCGCACCTCCCGGCTATGTCGGCTATGGCGAAGGCGGCGTGCTGACCGAGGCGGTTCGGCGGCGGCCTTACTCCGTCGTGCTGCTGGACGAGGTGGAGAAAGCGCATAGCGACGTCCACGAGATGTTCTTCCAGGTCTTCGACAAGGGCCACATGGAAGACGGCGAAGGCCGGATGATCGATTTCAGGAACACGCTCATCCTCCTCACCTCCAATGTCGGCACCGATGTCATCGCCGCCGCCTGCGAAGACGAGGAAACGAAGCCCGACGCCGAAGCGCTGGCGAAGGCGTTGCGTCCCAAGCAGCTGGAGAAATTCCCGCCGGCGCTGCTCGGGCGTCTCGTGACCATTCCCTACTTCCCGCTTTCCAACGCCATGCTCGGCTCCATCGTGAAGCTGCAGCTCGGGCGCATCGTGAAGCGGGTGAAGGCCAATCACGATATCGACCTCGTCTATGGTCAGGATGTCGTGGACCAGATCGTCAGCCGCTGCACAGAGGTCGAAAGCGGCGGGCGCATGATCGACACGATCCTCACCAACACCATGCTGCCCCAGATCAGCGTCGAGCTGCTGTCGCGGCAGATGGATGGCGTCGGCGTGAAGTCGATCAAGGTCGGGACGGCCGACGGCAAATTCGTGTATGACTACGCCTGAAAGATCATCCGGCGGAGTTCGAACGTGCGTTTCCGGTCTGCGATTGCGGCGTCTGTCCTGTTCCTGGGCATCGCCGCGGCTCACGGCTACCAGCTTGGCGACCTGACCATCGGACACCCTTCAGCATCGCCGACAGCGCCGGGTCAGCCCAATGGCGCCGCCTATCTCACCGTCGAAACGGCCGGTGCCGGGCCGGACCGCCTGATCGGGTTGGAAACACCGGCCGCGGCGGCGGCTGAAATTCACGCCATGTCCGATGAGGGCGGCGTCATGTCGATGCGCAAACTCGACAGCGTCGAAATCGCCCCCGGCGCGCCGGTCCATTTTCAGCCCGGCGGCCTCCACATCATGCTGATCGGCCTGATCGCGCCGCTTGAAGCCGGAAAATCGGTCCCTTTGACCCTTACGTTCGAGAAAGCGGGCGTCATCACAGTCGATCTGGCGATCGAAAAACCGGCAGAACCTGCCGCCCACGGCGACCATAACCACTGACACCCCTCGCCAGTGCGGTCCTGCTGGACTACGATTCGGCAGGATAAGAGGGGATCGCCTGTGCGCCGTTGGTTGAGCGCGTTTGCGGCATGTCTGGCGTTGGCCGGTTCGGCCTCCGCCTTCGAGGCGATTCTGTATTCGAAGCCGGACTTTCAGGGCGAAGCGCTTCGCATCACCGGCGACATACCCAATCTTCGCGACCGGCCCTATCGCTTCAACGACGAAACGTCGTCGATGGTGGTGATTTCCGGCGAGTGGGAGATTTATCCCGACAAAGACTATGGCGGTGCGGGCATTCTTGTCCCGCCGGGCCGCTACCCTTCGATGGAAGCGGTGCTGTTCGAGAACAATGAGCTGTCCTCGATCCGCGTTCACGTCCGCAAGGGCCCGCCGCCGCCGCCGCCGAAGCCTGATCTCACGCGCAAGGTCGACGCCCGCACAAGCTTTGATGCGACCCTGGATGCCGGGAAAGTCACGGCGTTCCGCTTCCGGGGCCTGACCGCCTATGTGACCGTCACCAACGAGTCGGACGTAGACGCTGCGGCTTCGACGCTGCGTGTCGACCTTGGCAAGAAGATGAGCGCGCTGGCGGCCTATATAGCGCCGGGAGGGGCCGTCTGCGGGAATGGCAAGGCGCCGTGGCCGGCGAAAAATGGCGGACAGATGACCTGCGCCCCCAATCAGGGCGGCGACATCCCGGGAAAGGCCACGGATGACGGCGCGGTCACCTGCGCCATTCCGGCGCTCAAGGCCAAAGCTTCCGCGCGCTGTGTCGCGGTCTTCAGCGCGGCCTATAGCTGGCTCGTACCACCGCTGGCGGAGTGGAACATCGTCGCGACGGCCGATGCGGCCAACCGCGTGAAGGAAGAGAACGAAAAGAACAACGGCGCGGGCGAACAGGTCCGTGTCAAAGGCGACGAACTGCCCGCGCCCTAGAACAGACAAGGCGCAGCAGGGGGCAGCAGAGGGGAGTGGGCCATGGCGATCCGTGAAGCGCTGGATCTGGCGCGGTTTTTTGTCGATCTCGGCTGGGCGACGGGTGAGTACGCGAGCAAGATTGCGCTCGATCCTGTCCTCAGGCGGCTGGCGCCGAAACCGTCGGCGCCCAAGGCTGTTCTGACGCTGCCGGGCTTCGGCGGCCCGGAAATCTCGCTCAGCCCGCTCAACGCCTTCCTGTCGCGTCAGGGCTTCATGGCGGAAGGCTGGGGCCTCGGCACCAATCGCGGGCCACGTGATGGCGACACCATCCCCGAGATGGTGTCGCGGCTCAGGCCCAAGCTGGAGCGCCTGGCCGACAAGACCGGCGGCAAGGTCGCCCTGGTCGGGCAGAGTCTCGGCGGCATCTATGCGCGCGAGATCGCCCGCGCCGAACCGGACCTGATCGACCGTGTCATCACGCTCGGCTCGCCCGCCTATCTCAGGGCCGACGGGCTGCAGCACATGAACGCAACGCTCCACCTCGCTATGCGCTGGATCAACGGCAAGAAGGTGGAGGATCACCTGTCCGACACCCCGCCGGACACGCTGCACGATGCCCCGCCAGTGCCGCTGGTCGCTGTCTTCAGCGCCTATGACGGTGTCGTCGATGAAACGACGACGGCCATCCCGGTTGGCGAGCTGACCTTCGACGGCCAGCTACCGCGCGAGAATATCGAGATTCTCGGCTCGCATTGCGGCATGGCGGTGAACCCGATCGTGCTGATCGCCGTGTGCGACCGGCTGCTGGCCGGCACGGACAAATGGACCGCCTTCAATGCCCGCGACTACATGCCGACAGGCGCGGGATTCGCCGCAAAACTTTTTTATCCGGGTCTGCGTCAGTCGCGCGTCACGCGAAAGGCGGCATAAAATATGATTTCCAATCAGATACTTGGGATAATTTTCGCTGCATTGCGATGATTTATGTTGCAATGCAGCAAAGCCTCCCCTATCTCCCTCCTCAGGCAGGGCGGTGATCGTCACCGATGACACTGCCCCAACAGATTGAGATGGAGACCATCATGGCGAAGACCGTGAAGACGACCGTGAAGAAGGTTGTGAACAAGGCGAAGGCTGCCCCCAAGGCCGCCGAAAAGGCGATCGACTCCTCGTTCGTCGCGAAGGCCCGCGAGGCCATCGAAGACCGCGTCGAGACGATCACCGAGCGCGCGAAAGACGCCTGGGAGCAGGTGCAGGACCGCGTGAAGGCGGCCCGTGAGAATGCCGGCGATGCGTTCGGCGTTGTCCGTTCGTCGCTGGAAGTTGCGGGCGCCGGCCTGCGTGACGTCAACCTGAAGGTGATCGAGTTCGCCCAGGCCGACGCCAACACCTATTTCAACGCGGTCAAGAAGGTCGCCACCGCGAAGTCGGTGAAGGAAGCCTTCGAGATCCAGACCGCCTATGTCCGCAGCCAGTTCCAGACCTCGGTCCAGAACGTGCGTACGGTCGGTGAGATCGCCGCCGAAGCCGCCAAGGACGCGTTCAAGCCCGTCCGTGAAAGCATCGCGAGCTTCCGCAAGGCCGCTTAAGGCCTGACGGACAGGAATTCGGTAGGGGCCGGCGGAGCGATCCGCCGGCCCTTTTCCGTTGTGAAGCTCGCGCCGCCGTGACGGCGCTTACGTGGATTTCACCCCCGCCCGCCGCTAGGGTCGCCCGGATCGAACGGCGATTCAGGGGTGACGGCATGGTTGCGTTTCTCGGGGCGGTTTTCGGCTGGATCGGCCGGCGCTTTCTGAATGCCTTCGCCGTTCTCGGCACGATCGCCGCGTTGATCGTCATTCTGGTCGGCGGCATGTCGATCTATGGCGCGATGACCGACCCCGGCCTGCCGCCGAAAACCATTCTGGCGATCGACGCCCGCGGCGGCTTCTCGGATTCGCCCACGCCTGTCCTTTTCGGGCAGGCGCCGCTGTCTTTCATCGATGTGATCTTCGCGCTAAAGAAGGCGACCGCCGATCAGCGTGTGAAGGGCATCCTGCTGCATGTCGGGCAGGGGGGCATCGCCGGCGCCCACGCACAGGAGCTGAAACAGGCGATCGAGGCCTTCCGGGCCGGCGGTGAAGGCCGTTTCGTGATCGCCCAGGCCGGCAGTTTCTCCGGCCCCGGCATCGGGCAGTACTATGTCGCGAGCCTTGCCGACGAAATCTGGCTGCAGCCGACCAGCGAAATGAACGCCGTCGGCATGCTGTCGACGACCGTCTTTCTGCGCGGCCTTTTCGACAAACTGTCGGTGAAGGCGGATATCGGCAAGCGCTACGAATTCAAGAACGCCGCCAATGTCTACACCGAAACCGACTACACGCCGGCCCATCGCGAGGCCACGACACGCCTGCTGCAGTCGATCTATGACACGCTGACCGCCGACATTGCGGCATCCCGCAAGATGGACGGCGCCGCTTTCCGCAGCCTGCTCGACAACGCGCCGTATCTCACACAGGGCGCGGTCGATGCGAAGCTGGCCGACAGGATCGGCTTTTATGACGATGCGGAGGCGGCTGCCAAGGAACGGGCGGGCGACGGCTCCGATATCGTGCCGATCGAGGCTTATTACGCTCGTGAAGGCTCGCCTTACGCCTATCCCTATTCCAAGGATGGCGCGATCGCCCTCATTGCGGCAGATGGCGCTATCGTCGATGGGGCGTCGGGCGAGGATTCCTACAATGGCCGCGCCGCCGGCGGCGAGACGATCGCGAGCGCCGTCCGCGCCGCATCAGACGATCCGCGCGTGAAGGCGATCCTGTTGCGCGTGAACTCGCCCGGCGGGTCGGCGCTGGCGTCGGATGTGATGCTGGACGCGCTGCGTAAGGCGCAGGGCCGGGGCAAGAAGGTCGTGGTGAGCATGGGGCCGGTCGCGGCCTCCGGCGGCTACTGGATTTCCATGTATGCCGACGTGATCTTCGCCTCGCCCGCCACCATTACCGGGTCGATCGGCGTCTTGTCGGGCAAGGTGATGCTGCGGGACACCTATCGTCTGGCGGGTCTCAATCCGGTCTCGATCGGGATCGGCGCCAATGCGGACATGTACTCCGAATTCGCCGACTGGACGCCCGAACAGCGCGCGAAGTTCGAGGCGACGCTGGACCAGATCTATGCCCGTTTCACCGCCGCCGTCGCCGAAGGGCGCAAGATTCCGCTGGAAACGGTCCAGCAGATCGCGCGGGGGCGGGTGTGGTCGGGCGTCGATGCCATCGGGCTGAAACTGATCGACCGTTTCGGCGGCCTGTCGGACGCGCTCGACGAGACGATCAAACTGGCCGGCTTCGCGCCTGGCGCGCTGGTGGATGTGCAGATCTACCCGCAGCTTTCGGCCTGGGACAATTTCTGGGCGACGCTGGGCCGCGCCGCCAGCACGGGAGAGCGGCTGACCGCCCTCGTGAATGCGCTGGACAGCGATGCGGCGCGGACCCTGTTCCAGATCATCGGCCCTGCCCGGGGCGGCGATGAAGTCCGGATGACCCCGGTCGAAATCCGTTAGCGGGTCCGGCGCCTCAGGCGCCGGGGCCTTCAGACAGGAAGAACACGTTTCCTTCGGTGTCGCCGGCCTTGATGATGGCCGGCTCGCCCGGCGCCTGGCGCTTGGGCGAATGAATGAAGCCGCCCGCGCTGACGATGGCGTTGGCGACGGCGTCGATGTTCAGCACCTTGAACCCCAGCGGAATGTCCCGCGTCCCGCTTTCGCCGCCCGAATGCAGCGCGATGATCGCGCCTTCGATCTCCAGCTCGCTCCACGCCGGCGTCGTGATGCGCGGCGTCATGCCGATGGCGTCGCGATAGAACGCGACGGCGCGGTTCATGTTGCGGACGAAGACGAGCGTGTAGGCGGCGAAGACGGGCATAGGCGGACCTTATCGCCCGCCACGCCTTCGTCCTAGCGGCCATTCGCGGTCAGGGCGCATCGCCGGCGTCAAAAGAAGAAGGGGGGCTTTCGCCCCCCTTCCCCGAACTCATATCTGTCAGCCGCTGTTAGTAGCGGAGACGGACGCCAGCGTAGAAGCGGCGACCCATGCCGTCATAGGCCGACGGATCGGTGGCCCAGCCGGTCGGGATTTCCGCAAGGCCCTGGCCAATCATCACGAACTCGTCCGTCAGGTTGCGGACGCCGAACACCAGGGTCGTCGACTCGAGGACGTTGTAACGGACCTGCGCGTCGAAGAACCACTTGCCGCCGATCTTGACCGGCACGTCATAGACGTCCGGATCGTTAAAGTCGTGGGCGTCGCTGGTGTAGTTCGCATCGAGGTTCAGCGTGAAGTCGCCGATCTCGTACAGGAGGCTCGCCTGGACTTCATGACGGAACGCACCCAGCAGGCCAACGGACTCGGTGGTCGCTTCGAACGGCGTGCCCGGAAGCACCGTCGTCGTCAGGTTGTTCAGCCACTGGTAGTTGACCGTCAGCGTCAGCATGCCGAGGTCGTCGCCCTCGCTGCCGAACGCATCCGTCAGATCCCAGCGATAGCCGAGCTGAACGTCGATGCCCGAGGTCTCCAGCGTGCGCGAGTTGGCCGCGCCCGTGTTGACTTCTTCGATCGCGCCGTTGACGTCACGAATGACGTTGCCGCAGAACGGGCTGCTCAGGCCGGCCGACTGGTAGCAGAGGTCGATCGTCGTGTTACGGCCGACGGCCGCAATCGCGTCTTCGATCTCGATGTTGAAGTAGTCGACGCTGAGAACCAGCGATTCGGCCCACTTGGCGAACTTCGGCGTGAAGACGAAGCCGAACGTGTAGGTCGTCGCCGTCTCCTCGGTGAGGCTCGGGTTGCCACCCTGGAAACCGCCCGTGCCCTGAAGCTCGGTCTGCGACAGGACGAAGCCAGTCGCCGCGTTGGCGCGCGCAGCGATGCCGGCGTTAGCCAAGCAGTTCGCAATGATGGTCGGATTCGTCGGACCGCCCGCAAGCGGACCGCCACCGGCGGCCGTACGCAGGTTGTTGCAAGGATCGACCACGACGCCGAACGTTTCCGACGGGCCCTGATAGAGCTCGGCGATGTTCGGGGCGCGAACGGCCTGCGCATACTGACCGCGGAACTTGATGTCCTCGGTCGGCGCCCAGGTCAGGTCGGCCGCGTAGGCGAACGTGGTGTCGACCGTCGAGTAGTCCGAGTAACGGGCCGCACCGTGCAGCGTCAGTTCCTTCGCCCAGGGCTGATCGACCAGGAGCGGGATGCTGACTTCGGCGAAGGCTTCGTACACGTCGAACGAACCGGCGGTGACCGGGGCCTTGTTGCCGCCGTTCAGACCCTGCTGGGAAAGAACGTCCGGACGGTCAAGGCTGGACTCCTGACGATACTCGAGGCCGAAAGCGGCCTGGATGGCGCCGGCGGGAAGCTCGAACAGGTCGCCATCGACGATCAGCGAGAGAACTTCCTGCTCAACGCGCTGTTCGCGGGTCGAGTTGGCCTTCAGGTAGTCCAGCTGCTGCTGAGTGAAGTTACCGACCGTCGTAACCGGAATGAACAGGTTGACGGGAACGCAACCCTGGGCGCGGGCGATGGGGTCACGGCAAACGATGTTGCCGCCGCCCAGATCGATCGCGTCAAGCGCGTTGCGGAAGTTGGCAACGTTGACCTGACCGTTCGAGAACTGCGCGTCCAGCGTCTGGCCCCAGACATACGACATGTCGTAGTTCCAGCCGCCGCCGATCTCGCCTTCCATACCCAGGACGAAGCGGGCGGTCGAACGGGTCGACTCCGAACCACGGTTGCCGAACTCGGCCGCACGACGGTTGAAGCCGATGGCGTTCGCGCCGCGCGAAACGGCAAGAGCCAGAAGATCCGCCGGAATGTACGGGTTGGTGAGCGGGATGCCGGCCACGATACCCTGCTGCTGACCGACCTGCTGAGTCATGCCGTAGATGTTCGCGCTGTCCAGCGGGAACGGCTCGATCTGCGAGGTCGACTCCGACTTAGCGTAGTAGCCCTCGAAATACAGCGTGTGCCCGGGCGCCACGTCGTAGTTGACGAACGCCGAGAAATTGGTCCGCTCGAGCGGAACAAGGTTCAGACGCTGGGCCTGACGATCGAAGCGATCGGTCGCAACGAGGCCGCGAAGCAACCCCGTCACCGGGTCGATCACGCGCGTCCCGGCCGCACCAGGCGCTGCGCCGGCTGCGTTCGACAGCAGGAACACGCCACCGAGAGCGAAGCCCGAGCCGCGGGCCGGGGAGCAATCCTGCTCAAGAGCCGTACCGGTACCGAAGAACGCCAGCGACAAGCAGTCATGCGCCGTTTCCGGACGCGAACGGGCATAGGCCGCACCGCTCCAGTCATACGAGACCGAGAACACCGCATTGCCCTTGCCGTCGGCGAAGTCGGAGCCGGCGGTCAGCGAGGCGCGCGCCGTCGAGTTGGTCGAGTAGACTTCGTTCCAGCCGCCCTGCAGCGCAACAGCGACGCCCGTGAAGTTCTTGTTCAGGTTGAAGTTCACGACGCCGGCGAGAGCGTCCGAACCGTACACCGCCGAGGCGCCGCCGGTCACGACGTCGATGCTCTCGATGAGAGCCGTCGGGATCATGTTGATGTCGACGACCTGCGAGCCCGAGCTACCGGCGACGAAGCGCTTGCCGTTCACGAGAACGAGCGTGCGGTCGGTGCCGAGGTTGCGCAGGTCGATGGTGTTCATACCCTGCGAGGTCGTGAAGAAGTTCGAGTTCGTGGGCGACAGGCCTGTCACGCCGATCTGCGGAACCTGACGCAGGATGTCAGCGGCGTTGGCTTCGCCCGACAGTTCCACCGCAAGCGCGTCGATGACGACGGTCGAGGTGGGGTTTTCCTGGTTCGGCTTCTTGAGGCGCGAACCCGTAACGGTAACTTCTTCCTCGCCGGCGCCATCGGCGGTAGCGGCTGCCGGCTCGGCGGCCGGGGCAGTTTCCTGCGCGATCGCCGTGCCCGCCAGGATGGCGAAGCTGGCGCCCGCGAGGAGCGCGGACTTCAGAGTCCGCTCAAGTAGTGATTCAGTCACAGAGAAACCCCCTTCAAGGTTTTACAATAAGACGACCTTGACCGAATTCGGCGCTTTTTGCCGCCCCCGGGCATCAGGCATTCCGGAATAGCTGGTGTTAGCCCCCCGCTAATCCGGCTGACCGAAAGACCCGCCTCCGCGTACGCGGAGTCCGGTAACCCTTTGGCCGTTGGGGCCAGAAGCTATGAGCGGGGTCTATACCGGTCAAACAGTTTGACGCTTCGGCGACACGTTGGAGCGGGGGTGTGGCTTTTGTGCAGTGCCCGTATAGGTGTTAACCGCCGTTAAGGGATAAGAACGCCTGAAAGTCGGGCTTGTTTTGGGTATGCAACGAGTATGCGGATTTGACCGCACGCGCCGCTCGAGACATCAATGTCGGCAACCCAACCCCAGTCAGGCTTTTCCCCATGTTTTCCGAGATTGAGCGGCGATTTCGCGAGTTGCTGCCCGCTGTCGATCACGTCACGCTGCGCCTGGAACGGCGGCGCGAAGAGCGCCTGACGGTTGAGCGGGATGTGCCGCAGCCTGCCCGGGTGGGGGAAAGCGTGGGCGGGATGGTGACTGTCCACCACCGGGGCGCTGTGGGGTATGCGGCGACCAGCGATCTGAGCTTCAGGGGACTGGCGGAGGCCATGGAGCGGGCCATCGCGGCGGCGGAAATGGCGGAAAACCGGATGATCCCCGGATATCCGGCCCCGGCTCCGTTGACCAGGCAGGTCGACTATCGGGCGCCGGAACGGCGTCCCTGGACAGGTGTGACTGCGCGCGAGAAAACAGGTTTCCTGCGTGATGCCTCCGCCGCGTTGAAGGTTGACGACCGGATCGTCGACTGGGGCGCCGCCTTCTGGGCCATCGACAAGGAACAGCTTTATCTCGACGCGGCAGGGGGCCGGATCGCCCAGCGCGTGCATTATCTGATGCCGCAGCTCTGGGCTGCGGCGAGCGCGCAGGGCGAGACCCAGCGCCGCACCTGGGCCGACGCCGGCATGCGCGCGGGCGGCGCGGAAGTGCTTGACGATCTGGGCTTTTTCGCAGCTCCCGCGCAGGTCGGCCGCGAGGCGATCGAATTGCTTGAGGCGCCCAACTGCCCCGAGGGCGACATGGACCTCATCCTGGGGCCGGGCCAGATGGTGCTGCAGATCCATGAATCGATCGGTCACCCGCTGGAGCTGGACCGCATCCTGGGCGACGAGCGGAATTATGCAGGCACCAGCTTCGTGACGCCGGACATGTTCGGCGCCTTCCGTTACGGCAGCGATCTGCTGAACATCACGTTCGATCCGACGCTCGGCGAGGAGATCGCCAGCTATCCGGCGGACGATGTCGGCACGCCGGCGACCAAGGAATTCCTGATCCGGCAGGGCATGCTGGAGCGGCCGCTGGGCGGCGCGACCAGCCAGGCGCGGGCGAACCTGCCGGGGGTCGCCAACGAGCGGGCCTGTTCCTGGAATCGCCCGCCCATCGACCGCATGGCGAACATCAACCTGGAGCCGGGCGAGGGCACGCTCGACGATCTGGTGAGCCGGGTGGAGCGCGGGGTCTATATGGAGACCAACCGCTCGTGGTCGATCGACGACAGCCGCAACAAATTCCAGTTCGGCTGTGAGTATGGCCGGGTCATCAGGGACGGGAAGCTGGGTCAGGTCGTCCGCAATCCCAACTATCGCGGCATTTCCTCCAGCTTCTGGCGGTCGCTGAAAGGCGTTGGCGGACCGGAGACGTTCCTCGTCTCCGGCACGCCCTATTGCGGCAAGGGCGAACCGAACCAGGCGGTGAAGGTGGGCCATGCAACGCCCGCCTGCCTCTTCGGCAATGTCTCCGTGTTCGGAGGCGCCTGAACCATGCGCGAGCATTTCGAGGCCATCGCCCGCACCGTCGCAGGCGAGATAACGGGCGCGGAGGATTTCCTCCTCAACTATCGCGCCGAGGATTCAACCTTCATCCGCTTCAACAAGAGCGCGGTGCGCCAGCCCGGCCATGTGAAGGAAGTGGAGGCGGTCATCGACCTGATCGACGGCAAGCGCCACACCGAGGCGAGCCTCAGCCTGACCGGCGATATGGACGAGGACGCCGACCGCATCGCGCGCAGCGTCGCCGCTCTGCGCGCGCTGAACGTCGACGCGCCGGAAGACCCGTATCTGCTGGTGAACGACACGCCGGCCAATAGCGAGCGCACCATCGGGGGCGCGATGCCCGCGCCGGGCGAGATCGTCGATGCGGTGACGGCGGCGGGGCGCGGGCGCGATCTCGTCGGCTTCGTCGCGAGCGGCCCGGTCTATACCGGCTTCGCCAACGGGCGCGGCCAGCGCAACTGGGATGCGGCCTCCAGCGTCAATGCCGACTGGAGTTTCTATGTCGGCGGCGACAAGGCGGTGAAGACGAGCCATGCCGGCTTCGCCTGGGACGCCGCCGCCTTCGCCCATGCGGCCGAGATGGCCGCCGGCCGGCTCGAGGCCCTGGCCTGTGCGCCGGTGACCGTGAAGCCCGGCGAATACCGCGCCTATCTGACGCCCGCCGCGCTGAACGAGATCGTCTCGATGATGAGCTGGGGCGGTTTCGGTCTCGGCGCGCACAAGACCCGCGCGACGATCTTCCTGAAGATGATCGAGGGCGGGGCGCGGCTGAACGAGCGCGTGACGATCCGCGAGGCGACGGCGGAAGGCGCAGTCCCCGCCTTCCAGCGCGAGGGCTTCCTCAAACCCGCCGCCGTCACGCTGATCGACCAGGGCGTCTATGGCGACTGCCTCGTCTCGCCGCGCTCGGCGGCCGAATACGGCGTGCCGACCAATGGTGCGTCGGGCGCGGAAACCCCGGCCTCGCTGGATATGGCGGCCGGCGAACTGCCCGAGGCCGACGTGCTGAAGGCCATCGGCACGGGCATCTATGTCTCGAATCTCTGGTATCTGAACTTCTCGGACCGCAGCGCCGGACGCCTCACCGGCATGACGCGCTTCGCGACCTTCTGGGTGGAGAACGGCGAGCTGGCCGCGCCCCTGAACGTCATGCGCTTCGACGACACCATCTTCCGCATGCTCGGCACCAATCTGGAGGCGCTGACCGCCGAGCGCAGCCTGATGCTGGACCCCGGCACCTATGACGGCCGGAACCTCGACTCGGTGCGTCTTCCGGGCGCGCTTCTGTCGGCCATGCGCTTCACGCTATAGTCTCGCCCGGCGCGCCGCTTCGGCGCTTGGGGGACTGGTATGATCCGCAATCTGATCGTCGGCGCGTTCGAAGCCTTCGCGTGGCTCTTCTTCGTGGGCGTCATCGCCTATGCCACGTGGTTCGGATGGCACCATGCCGTGCTGGGCGAGATCGCCTTTCAGGGCAGGATCATCGAACCCTGGCAGGGAGGCGTCGCGGGCTTCGTGGCGGGAACGCTGGCGGCTATCGTCGGCACGGGCCTGATCTTCACGCTGCTCGACATCCGCGCCGGCACCGACCGCATCGCCTTCCTGCTGGAAGATGAAATCCGCCGCCGCCGTGGCGGCGATCTCGACTGAAGCCAGGTCGAGGGGCCGGACCCGGCCCCTCGATTTTCCTACGGCTTGCCTTCGATGCTCATCCACCGTGAGCGGTGGGTGTTGAGGAGGTTTTCCTCCCAGCCTTTGACCCAGGTGTGAACGAGGTTGCGGCTGACGCCGTAATACATCGGCGTGATCGGGTTCTCTTCCAGCATCAGCGCCTCGGCCTCTTTCATGATGCCGGCGCGGATATCCGCATCGCGTTCCTGATCCGACTTGCGGATGAGGTCTTCATACGCCTGGTTGGTGTAGCGCGACATGTTCATGTCGCCCGCCGACGGCTGCGCCAGGAACAGGAAGTTCTTGGCGTCGTTGAAATCGGCGAACCAGTTCGCCTCCGCCACTTCATAGTCCTGCGCGCGGACCGTGTTGTAGTGGACCTTCTTCTCCATCACGACGAGTTCGACCTTCATGCCGATCGCCGCCCACATGCCCTGAAGGGCGGCGGCGACGCGCCTGGAGTTGTTGTCGGAGATGTAGTTGTAGCGGAACGAGATCGGGTTGGAGGGACCGTAGCCGGCTTCCTCAAGCAGACGCTTCGCCTCCGCGAGGCGCTCCGGCATCTTCATCGTCTCGAACGACAGGCGCGGGCCGTCGTCATAGCCGGCGGTGCCGGGCGGCACGATGGAATAGGCCGGCTGCTCGCCCGCCTTGATGATCTGGCCGGTGATGACCTCGCGGTTGATGGCGAGCGAGATCGCCTTGCGCACGCGCGGATCGTCGAACGGCTTCTTCAGCGTGTTCATCACGATGTAGCGCACGTTGACGATGGTCGAGACTTTCAGCTCGGCCGCCAGCGTGCGCTTCAGGAGTTCGATCTGCGACGAGGGGAAGCCGATATTGAGGTCCAGCTCCGCCGTGCGGAAGCGCTTGAGGCCGGCTTCGGCGTCATCGGTCGGGTAGAAGACGACGCCGTCGAGCTTCACGTTCGCTGCGTCGTAGAACTTGTCGTTCTTGACCGTCACGACGCTGTCGTTCGGCCGCCATGAGACAAGCTTGAACGCGCCGTTCGAGACGTAGTTCTCCGGCTTCACCCAGTCGTCGCCGAACTTCTCAACCTGATGCTTGGGGACGGGATAGGTGATCTGGTGCATCAGAAGCTGCGGCAGATACGGCGCAGGATGGGTCAGCGTGAACTCGAGCGTAGTCGCATCGACGGCGCGCACGCCCAGCGCATCGAGCGGCGCCTTGCCGGCGTTCACGGCCTCGCCGCCTTCGATGTCGTAGAGCATCGAGGCGTATTGCGAGGCGGTGGCCGGGTCCATCTGGCGGCGGAACGAGAAGACGAAATCGTCGGCCGTCACCGGCACGCCGTCCGACCAGGTCGCGCCCTGGCGCAGCTTGAACGTCCAGACGAGGCCGTCCTCGCTGATCGTCCAGCTTTCGGCAGCGCCGGGGATGGGATTGGAGGCGGCGTCCTCGGTGGTGAGGCCAAGGAACATGTCGCCGAGAATATTGCTTTCCCAGCTTCCCGTCGCCTTGGACGGGTCGAGCGTATCAGGCTCGCTCTGATTGCCGCGGTGGAGCGTCGCCCCCGCGGCCGAGACGGTGAGAAGAACCGCCGCGGCGAACGCGGGGACGAAGCGCATTCCCATCAACGGCCCTCGATCGACATCCAGCGCGAGCGATGCACGCCGCGGATATTCGGCGCCCAGCCCTTCAGATAAGGCTTGATGAGATAGGGGTTGAAGCGCAGGCGGGTCGGCGCGACGCCATAGTCGTCAAGCAGGATCTGCTCGGCCTGCTTCATGATCGCGGCACGCTTGGTCGCATCCGGCTCCAGGCGTTCCTGGCGCATCAGCTCGTCATACTGCGCGTTCGACCAGCCGCCATAGTTGAACCCCTTGTTGTTCGTTTCGAACATGAAGAGGAACGTTTCCGGGTCGTTGAAATCGCCGACCCAGGCGGCCATCGCGACGTCGAAATTCGCCGTCTGGAGATGCTGGTTGTAGTGCGTCTTGACTTCGTTCGCGACGATCTCGGCGTTGACGCCGACAGCCTTCCACATCGATTGCATCGCGGCCGCCGAACGCTTGGTGTCGTTGTCGCTGCCGACATAGAAGCGGAAGGTCAGCGGATTGGACGGGCCGTAGCCGGCCTCCGCGAGAAGCTGCTTGGCGCGCTCCACGCGGGCCTTCTGGTCCGCCATGCGGCAATCGGGCGAAATGGCGCCCGGCTCATAGTTCGCGGTTTCGGGCGGCACGATGGCGCATGCGACCGGCTCGCCGATCGCAAAGATGCGGTCGGTGATGATCTTGCGATCGATCGCCATCGACAGCGCTTCACGCACGCGGACATCTTTGAACTGGTCGAGGCGCTGGTTGAAGGTCATGTAGCTGACCGCCAGATAGGGCGACATCTTCACCTGGTCGCCCAGCTTCGCCTGAAGCTGGCGGTATTGCGGGCCGGGGAAGTTGTCGTGCGTATCGATCTCGCCGGCCTCGAAGCGCTTGAGCGCGGCGGCCGAGTCGATCAGCGGAATCCAGTTGACGACATCGACCTTCACATTGGCGGCGTCATGAAAGGCCGGGTTCTTCAGCAGGCGGACATATTCCTGCACGCGCCAGTCGCCCAGCTTGAAGGGGCCGTTCGAGACATAATTGCCGTTCTTCACCCATTCATTGCCGAGCGCCTCGACCTTGTGCTTCGGCACGGGGAACGAGGCCTGGTGGGCGACGATGCCGTCGAAATAGGGGGCGGGGTGTTCCAGCGTCACGACCAGCGTGTTGGGGTCGGGCGCGGCGACGCCAAGCTGGTCGAGCGGCATCTTGCCGCCGTTCACCGCTTCGGCGTTCTTCACCACATAGAGGATCGAGGCGTACTGGGCCGCGGTCTGCGGGTCCATCAGCCGGCGCCATGAGAAGACGAAATCGTCGGCGGTCACGGGCGTGCCGTCCGACCAGGTCGCGCCGGCGCGCATCTTGAAGGTCCAGACCGTGCCGTCCTCGCTGACCGTCCAGCTTTCGGCGGCGCCGGGGATGATTTCGCCCTTCTCGTTCTCGGTGGCGAGGCCTTCCATGAGGTCGCCGACGATGTTGTTCTCCCAGGTGCCCTGGGTGTAGTGCGGGTCGAGCGAATCCGGGTCGCCGCCGGCATTGCCGCGGTTGAGCACCACCTCGGCCGAAGCCGTCTGGGCGGTGAGCAGGAAGACCGCCGCGAATGCGGCGAGGGCGCGTTTAATCATCTGTTTGGCGTCCTTCATCGAAACGTGTTGCAGACGTTCTAGCACGCCCCCGCGCGTCGCGGGGGCGGCCTCACGGGATTTCTATCTCAAGATGAACGGCGGCGGAGGCGGGCGATGATCGCGCCCGCGAAGAGCAGCAGGGAACCGCCGCCGAGCAGCCACCACAGCAGCAAGGACGACTTGTCGGCCTGCGAGGGCACGATGCCGGTCTGGCCCGAGGCGTCGGCGGTCTGGCTGCCGGATCGGGGCGTGGCTGCTCCCATCGCCGCCTTGGCGGCCGGGTCGATCGCCATCCAGCGGGTGCGGTGGACATTGCTGAGCGAGCCTTCGAACCCCGTCACATAGGGTTCGACGAGGTAGCGCGACACGGCATTGTAGATGGGCAGGAACGGCGCATCGTCGAGCAGGATCTGTTCGGCGCGGTCCAGCAGTTCGCCGCGTTTCGCGGCGTCGGGCTCGTTGTCGGCGTCGATGTTGAGCTGGTCGAACGCGGCATTGGAGTACTTGCCGTAGTTCATGTCCGCCGAGGAGGTCTTGGCGAGATACAGATAGGACGAGGCGTCGGGGAAGTCGGCGATCCAGCCCGACAGCGCCACGCCGAAATTCTGCTGGCGCAGATTGGCGTAGACGGTCTTGGATTCAGAACCCGCCGGCGTCATCTCCACGCCGACCGCCTTCCACATGCCCTGCAACGCGGTCGCGATGCGCTTGCCGTCGGTCGATTGGGGATGGAGGAACTCGAAGCGCAGTGGATTGCCGGGGCCGAACCCCGCCTCGGCCAGCAGCTCGCGCGCCTTTTTCTGGCGCTCGGCCATCGGCATGTCGGCGTAGGAGAGCTTCGCCTTGTGCGGATAGCCGGGGATGTCCGGGTGCACGAAGGTATAGGCCGGCGTCTCGCCGCCTTTCAGGATGCGGAAGGCGATGGTCTCGCGGTCGATGGCGAGACCGAGCGCGGTGCGGATGCGCACGTCCTGCCATTCGGGGCGCGTCAGGTTGAAGGTGACGAACCAGTTGGTGATGACCGGCGACAGGCGCACCTTGTCCGGCATCGTGCTGCGCAATTCGTCGATGAGCTGGCCGGGAATGCCGGCCGAAAGGTCAAGCTCGCCGGCGCGGAAGCGCTTGGTGTTGGCGATCTGGTCGTCCTGCGAGAAGTACTGGACCTCGTCGATCCCGACATTCGCGGCGTCGTAGAAGCCGGGATTCTTCGCGACGACGACCTTGTCGTTGGGCGACCAGCTGACCAGCGTGAACGCGCCGTTGGAGACGTAGTTGCCGGGCTTCACCCAGTCGTCGCCGTATTTCTCGACGGCATGGCGGGGCACCGGGAAGAAGGCGTAGTGCAGCAGCATGGCCGGCAGATAGGAGGCCGGGTGCTCCAGCGTCAGCTCCAGCGTCTTGTCGTCGATGGCGCGCGCGCCGATCTGGTCGGGCGGCAGCTCCTTGGCGTAGACCTTGGCCGCGTTCTTGATGATGTGCGTGATGGTGGCGTACTGGCCGCCGGTCATCGGATCGTTGATGCGCTGGAAGGCGAAGACGAAGTCGCCGGCCGTCACCGGCACGCCGTCCGACCAGTTGGCGTCGGCGCGCAGCTTGAACGTCCAGACGAGGCCGTCCTCCGAGACCGTATAGCTTTCCGCCATGCCGGGGATCGGCTCGCCCTTGGCGTCGTCGGTCATCAGGCCGACGATCATGTCGCCGATGATGTTGTTCTCCCAGCTGCCGGTCGCCTTTTGCGGATCGAGCGTATCGGGTTCGGCGCCGTTGCCGCGCTTCAGGACGATCTTGTCGGCCGCCGTGGCGGTCAGCGCGAAAGCCGTCGCGAGCGCGGCGGCCGTGAACAGGGTTTTCAGGGACTTCATCGCCGGATGCGTCTCCATGTCGCTGGATCGGCCAATGCGCGCCATATTTCAGGCGCAGTCGGGGCCGATAGGCTCATTTCGAGTTTGAATAGGGGCTGAACGCCGTATTGTCCACGCGGCGGCCGGGCTATTCTGGCGATCAGCCTGCCACCAGGGCCAGCGCGCCACCAGGGGATGTGAACGATGATGAAAGCCGTGATCGGTACCGCTTTGATGACCTGCCTGCTGGCCGGCTCCGCCTGGGCGGCCTCGACGGAGGTCCGCAAGACGCTGGAGGCGGTGAATGCCTGCTCGGCCGAACCCGACCCCGCCAAGCGCCTGGCTTGCTATGACGGCGCGGGGCCGCGCGTGCGCTCGGCTCTCAATATCGCGACGGAGGAGGACCAGTTCTCCCTGTTCGGCCTTTTCGAGTCCGGCAGCTCGTCCACACGTGAGGCGACCCGGCCGGAAGATTTCGGCAACCGTGTGCCGGAAGACGGCGTTCAGGTCGTCGAAAGCGGCGGCGTCATCACGGAAATCACGGTTTCTCTGGCGGACGTCGCCAAGAACGGCGCCGGCAAGGACGTATACGTCCTGGACAACGGTCAGGTCTGGCGCGCCAAAGAAGCGCAGGGGCTGCGCCTTCCCAGCGATTCCAAGGGCATCAAGGTCAATATCCGCCAGGGCATGATGGGCGCCTATTTCATCAAGCGCGAAGGCTCGAACAAGTCGATTCCCGTTCGAGCGCGTAAAGTGACGCGCCTGCCCGGATGAACAAAAGGCCCGCCGGTCGGCGGGCCTTTTTCTTTGTCGTCAGATCGGCCGGCCCTTAAACGGGATCGTGCTCGGCGACGAAATGGCCGGGCTTCGCCTCGATGAGCTGAGGCACATACTGCTCCGCATCGGGGTCGTTGATGACCTTGGACTTCAGGAAGGTCAGCGAGGCGCGGCTGTCGAGCGGCGAGGGCAGATCGCCCTGCAGCTTGGCGCGCGGCTTCACGCGCTCCAGTTTCGGATCGGGCAGCGGCACGGCCGAGATGAGGCCGCGCGTATAGGGATGCAGCGGATCTTCGTAGATCGCCTCGCGGTCGGCGAGTTCGACGATCCGGCCTAGATACAGAACCATGATCCGGTGCGAAATCTGCCGCACCACGGCGAGGTCGTGGCTGATGAACATCATGCTCATGCCGAACTCGGCCTGCAGCTTCATCAGAAGATCGACGATCTGGCGCTGGATCGACACGTCGAGCGCCGACACCGCTTCATCGCAGATGACGAGGCTGGGCCTGACGATCATCGCGCGGGCGATGCCGACGCGCTGGTTCTGCCCGCCCGAGAACTCATGCGGATAGCGGTTGATCCAGGCCGGGTTGAGGCCGACCTTCTCCATCATCTCCAGCACGCGCTCGCGCACCTGGGCGCGTGAGAGGTTCGGCTCTTGCGTCTTCAGCGGCTCGGCGATCGACGCGCCGATCGGCATGCGCGGATCGAGCGAGGCGAGCGGGTCCTGGAAGACGATCTGCAGATCTTTGCGCTTCTTGCGCATCTCGCGCGTCGAGAGGTCCATGAGGTCGGTCTTGCCGAGCCACACGACCTTGCCCTCGCGCGGCTCGACGAGCTGCAGCACGGCGCGGGCGAGGGTCGACTTGCCGCAACCGGATTCGCCCACGACGCCCAGCGTCTCGCCCTTGCTCAGCTTGAAGCTGACGCCGTTGACGGCCTTCAGCGGCTTGGTCTTGCCGAAGAGACCGCCCGACATGCGGATCGGGAAGTGGACCTTGACGTCCTTGGCTTCCAGCAGCGTCGAATTGACGCCGCGATCCTTCACCGGCGCCAGCTTGGGGTGGCCGGCCTTGTCGGGCTGGTCGAGACGCGGCACCGCGTCAAGCAGCATGCGGGTATAGGGATGGGTCGGCGAATAGAAGATGTCGTCGACCGCGCCGGCTTCGACGAACTCGCCGTAGCGCATCACCTGGACGCGGTCGCACATCGAGGCGATGACGCCCATGTCGTGGCTGACGAGGGCGATCGAGGTGCCAAGCTCGCGCGTCAGGTCGCGCATGATCTCAAGCACCTGCGCCTGCACCGTCACGTCGAGCGCGGTGGTCGGCTCGTCGGCGATCAGCAGGTCTGGGCCGCACGCCGTTGCGATGGCGATCATCACGCGCTGGCGCATGCCGCCCGAAAGTTCGTGCGGATATTGCTGCATACGGCGGCGGGCTTCAGGGATGCGCACCAGCTCCAGCATGTCGAGCGCGCGCTTCTCGGCGGCCGAGCCGCTCGCCTTGCCGTGGACCTTCAGGATCTCCTCGATCTGCGCGCCCACTTTCATGTGCGGCGTCAGCGAGGTCAGCGGGTCCTGGAAGATGACGCCGATCTTCGAGCCGCGCACGGCGCGAAGCTCTTTCGAGGGCGCGCCGATCAGCTCCTGCCCCTTGAACAGGACGGAGCCGGTCGCCTTGCCGTTGCCGGCGAGAAGGCCGATGGCGGCCATGAACATCTGGCTCTTGCCCGAGCCGGATTCGCCGACGACGCCGACGACTTCGCCGCGGCCGATGTCGAACGTGGCGCCTTTGACGGCATGGACGACGCCGTCCGGCGTGTCGAAGCGGACATGGAGGTCGCGGACCTGGAGGATCGGTTCGGCCATTGGCTTAGCGGTCCTTCGGGTCGAGGGCGTCGCGCAGACCGTCGCCGATAAAGTTGAAGCAGAACAGCGTCACCGCCATCATCAGCGCCGGCACGATCAGCAGCCAGGGCTTGTTCTCCATGTCGCCCGCGCCTTCCGACATCAGCACGCCCCACGAGGTCATGGGTTCCTGAACGCCGAGGCCGAGGAATGAGAGGAAGCTCTCCGCCAGAATGATCGCCGGGATGGTGAGCGTCACGAACACGATCACCGGACCGACCACGTTCGGAATGATGTGGCGCATGATGATCTTGCCGGTCGGAACGCCGGCCGCGACGGCCGCTTCCACGAATTCCTTGCGCCGGATCGACAGCGTCTGCCCGCGCACGATACGCGCCATGGTCAGCCACTCCACCGCGCCGATGGCGGCGAAGATCAGGATGAAGCGGTTGAACGGGTCTTTGAAGAACGGAATGTCCGCCGTCACGGTCATCAGGATGATGACGAAGAAGATGAAGGGCAGGGCGTACATGATGTCGACGAAGCGCATCATGTAGTTGTCGACGCGCCCGCCGGCATAACCGGCCGTCGCGCCGTAAAGCACGCCGATGATGAGCGCCACCACGGTCGCCACGACGCCGACGGAGAGCGAGACGCGCGCGCCATAGAGCGTCCGGACCCAAAGATCGCGGCCCACGCCATCGGTGCCCATGAAGTGCTTGAAGTCGTCGAGCTGCGGTTCGCGGGCGCAGTTCACGTCCGGCGGCGTGGTGACCGACGGATCGGCGCACCAGTTCTTCCAGTCGTCCAGCGCGAACTGGTGCGAGGCGACGATGCCCTGGCCGCACAGCGCGGTCTGCGGGTATTTCGAGGAATACTCCTCATATGCCTTGTATTGCGGGCTGTCGGGCGCGGCGTCGGCCGGCGGGACGGCCAGCGCCATGTCGATCGTCCATGACGGCGGGCAGGAGATCTGCTGGTAGTCCTGCGCGTCATAGGCGTGACGCGAGAGATAGGGCGCGAAGATCGCCAGCGCGACGATGATCGACAGAATGATCATCGACACCACGGCCGCCTTGTTGCGGAACAGGCGGCGGCGCGCATCCTGCCACAGGCTGCGGCCTTTGACGGCCTGGGCCGCTTTCATCGCCTCGTACTTGTCGTCCTGAGACATCGGGATGGTCATCAGCCGAGCCTCACCTTGGGATCGAGTACGCGGTACATGATGTCCGCCAGCAGGTTGAGCAGGATGATGAGCGTCGCGAACAGGATGACGACGCCCATCACCAGCGTGTAGTCGCGGTTGAGCGCGCCCTGCACGAAGTAACGGCCGATGCCCGGCAGGCCGAAGATCTGCTCCACCACCAGCGAGCCGGTGACGAGGCCGGCGATGGCCGGTCCGAGATAGGAGACGAGCGGCAGCAGGCCGGCGCGCAGCACATGCCGCCAGACGACCTGCGTTTCCGAAAGGCCCTTGGCGCGCGCGGTGCGGACATAGTTGGAGCGCAGCACCTCGATCATCGAACCGCGCACGAGGCGCGAGATGATCGCGATCTGCGGCAGCGCCAGCACGGTGACCGGCAGGATCATGTTGCGCAGATTGCCGTCGTCATAGCCGCCGACCGGCAGCAGACCGGCATAGACGCCGAGGAACAGGGTCAGAAGCGGCGCGGTGACGAAGGTGGGGATGGTGATGCCGATCATGGCGATCGACATGATCGAGTAATCGCCCGGCGTGTTTTGTCTGAGCGCCGCCGTGACCCCCAGGAAGCCGCCGATGATCGTCGCCAGGATGATCGCGCTGAGTCCGAGCTTGAGGCTGACCGGCGCGCCCAGCGCGATCAGCTCGCTGACCGTAAAGTCCTTGTTCTTGAACGAGGGGCCGAAATCCCCCTGCGTCACCACCTTGGTCAGATAGATGGTGAACTGCTCGTAGACCGGCTTGTCGAGATTATAGGCGGCCTTGATGTTGCGCTCGATCTCGGGGGGCAGGCGGCGCTCGCCGTCGAACGGACCGCCCGGCGCCAGGCGCATCAGGAAGAATGTCGCCGCGATGATGATGAGCAGGGTGGGAATGGCGCCCAACAGGCGTCGTACGATGTAGCCGAGCATTAGGCTCCGTCACCCCTGAGAGCGCCCCAAAAATGGAGCCTTGCATTGTTATTGCACAAGCGAAAGACCCCCTCAGGTCTCGCGCCGGTGTCCAAGGCGGTGGCGTCTAAAGGACCGCGGGCCTTTGAGTCAACAAAAGGTGACGCGAGGTCAGCTTGCGACCGGCTCGGGTTGCGGCGGGCCGGGCCAGGTCCGCGACCAGGGCGCGAGCGTGAAGGCATGCGCGCGGCCCGGAAAGCCGCCGAACTGGGCCGGCCAGCGGCGGACGTGCCGGCCGATGAGATCGGCCCGGACGTGGCGCTGCCAGCGGGTGAAAGCCGCCGCAAGGCTGGGGCGCGGCGGGTGGCGCTTGTCGGCGCGGCTCGATTCGACGAGGCCCTGGCGGGCGGGAAAGGGCGAGACATCCAGCAGACGGAGCTTGTGACGGCCAAGCGCCGAGAGGAAATTGTCGTAAGGTTCGAAGAAGTTCTCCCAGGCGGCGATGAGGCGCTCCGCGCCGGCCCGGCTGAAAAGATAGGCCGCGCTGCCGGCCGCCGGATTGAGGGATGCGACCAGCCGGTAGGGGCCGGTCAGCGCGGCGATGTCCAGCGCAACGCGTCCGCCCTTTCGCCGGATGCTCTCCAGTCTGACGGCGTCCCACAAATCGGCCTTCGTGATGGCGGCCTCGACCACCGCGCGGAAATCGGGCGCCAGTTCGGCGTCATCCTCACAAATGACCCCGAACGCCTTGTCCGTCGCCAGAAAGCGTTTCAGCGCGGCCAGATGGCTCTGGACGCAGGCCTCCTCGCCCGTGACATAGGGCCGTCCGTCCCAGTTGATCTCGATAAGGACATCCTCGCGCTGCACGGTGAGGCCGCCGCGGGGCACGAAGCCGGGGGCGTTCCGGTCGATGGCGGAGATGCGCTCCGCCTCGATGCCCGCCGCGGCGAACTGGCGCTCCATGAACAGCCGTCGGCCGGGCACGCGGTCGAGATTGACAAAGGCGGCGAAGAAATCCTGGGGCATCCGCGTTTCTCTACAGCGTCCGCCTTCAGCTTGCACCCTCAGGCGGGGCCGACTAAACCCGCCCGCGCTGTTGGGGCGTCGCCAAGCGGTAAGGCATCGGTTTTTGGTACCGACATTCCCAGGTTCGAATCCTGGCGCCCCAACCAGCCTCCCACTACGCGCATGCTCCCCGGACGAGCAGCCGTACTGAAATCCCCGAGTGCCGCCGTGCGGTCGCCGATCTGACGCTGGACAAGCAGATCCTGAGGCAGGCGGCGCGGGGAAACTGCTGATCCCTGCGCGCCGCCTACGCTGCGTCGATCACATCAACACCATGATGCCGATCGCGCAGCGCCGGGTGTGCCGCATTTCCACGCCTGGTTGCGAGACAGATCGGCCGTGATGCAGGCGGCTAGAGGTTCTTGCCGTAGAATTCGCCAAGCACGCCCACGGCCTCGTCGATACACTTCGGATTGTCATACAGATCGTAGTGGCTCGCACCTTCCACGACGTGAAGCCTCTTCGTTTCCGACCTTGCTTTGTTGAAAAGCTCATAGCCGTCCCGGTAGGAACCGAAGCCGCCGGGAATGCTGCCGATGACGACCTGCAGCGGCTGCGTCAGCAATTGTTCGGCCAGATGGAAGGCATCGAAAGCGAACGCGCCGCTGATGCTGGTGAAGCGCAGCTTGTTGGGCGATCCCGGTTGCTGGCCGCGTTGGGTCCGGTAGTAGTCGACGGCCTCGGTGACATCGATATCGGTGATTCCGGCTGCGTCGCGCTCCTGTGGCGAGTTCGGAATATAGGTCGTCATGAGCGGCTCGGCGCCGCGCGCCTCCGCCGTCCGCTGCTTGCCCAGCGCTTCGATCGCCTTCAGGGCGGCGTCAGGTTCGGCGCCTTCGCGGACGAGCCGGCCGTAATTGGCGACAACGACGGTGCCGAGAGCCTTGATGCGATGGTCGGTCATCGTCGCATTGACCGCATAGCCGCCGCCGCCGCAGATTCCGAGCACGCCAACGCGATCCTCATCGACGAAGTCCTGGGTCATCAGATAGTCGACTGCGCAGCGAAAATCCTCGACGCGCGTCGCGGGGTCTTCGGAGAATCTCGGTCCGCCTTCGCTTGCTCCCTGCGTCGATGCGTCGAAGACCAGCGTCGCATAGCCCAATTCGGCAAGCTTCCGTCCATAGATGCCTGACGTCTGCTCCTTGCAGCTGCTGATGGGGTGCGCGCAGATGATTGCCGGATACTTCTTGCTGGCGTCGAAGCCGTTCGGGAAATGAAGGTCGGCCGCGACGTTCCAGTTCCTGTTCCTGAAAGTGACTGTTTTCATCGTTTTGCACTCCTTTGGCGCGACTGGTGCGGATTCCATGGAGCGATGATGCCGGCGGCGGGCGTGGTGGCGGTAGATCAAAAGTTGCCATTGCTTGCCTGATTCTGCACGATGGCCGTAATTTCAGGCGGTGCGAACCGCTTCGCAGAGGAGGCCGGCTTGGGCGATATTCATGAATTGGCGGCCCTTGTCGGACGTAAAGCTCCTCTGCGCGGGGGGCAGCCGACCCTATTGCCCCGTGTCAGCCTGCACCGGGAGACAGGCACCGAAGGCAAGCTGCATACGGTTTACAAGCCCACCGTTTGTTTCGTCGTTCAGGGACGCAAGCAGACGACCTCGGGCAAGGAAATCTACGAGTATGGCGCGGGAAATTATCTGGTCGTCTCGGTGGAGGTGCCGCTGATCGCCCAGGTTCTCGAAGCCAGCCAGGAGCGCCCCCTGCTGTGCCTGCTTCTTGAACTCGATGCATCGATCCTCGGCTCCCTTTTGGCGGACGGTGATTTCGACAGGAAAGGACGCGGAAAATCCCGTGCCCCCGTTTCCGTGGAGCGGGCAACGCCCGATCTCGTCGACGCATTGATCCGGCTCGTCAGATTGCTGGATCACCCGGAGGAGATTCCGGTGATGGGTCCGTTGCTGGAGCGCGAGATACTGTTCCGCCTCCTGCAAAACGACGGGGCATTCCAGCTTCACCAGGCTGCTTTTGCTGACAGCCGGCTCCGGCAGGTCAACAAGGCTATCAACTTGATCAAGCATCGCTTCAAGAAGCCGCTCCGCATCGAAGCTCTCGCCATGCAAGCCCGCATGAGCACATCGGCCCTGCATCACGGTTTCAAGGCGATCACCGGCATCAGCCCGCTTCAATACCAGAAGCAGATCCGTCTCCAGGAGGCGCGGCGTCTCATGCTCAACCACGGGGCGGAGGCGGCGGTTGCGGCCTATGAGGTCGGCTATGAAAGCCCATCGCAGTTCAGCCGCGAATACCGGCGACTGTTCGGAGCGCCGCCGGTGCAGGACATTTCAAGGCTCAGGATGCCCGAATCCAAAAAGCCTGCATCCGGCAAATCCGGCCCGGCGGAAAACCAATTCTCTGGCCGCTATGGCGTGTCGGCATAGCCGGCAGAACTGTCCCGCTTACAGATCGGCGAAATGCATGGCTGATGCCCGGTGGGAGCCGGAAACTGCCGCCGCCGCATGTGGCGGCGCGGCGCGCATGTAAATCCTGCAAAATACCGGCCGGCGCGTGCGACGCATGGCCTTGCCGCGCGAGCGCCCCGGTTAAGAGATTCCCGTAGGGCGCGAGTCATCTTACGATTCGCGTGTCACGGACGCGCGGGGGTTCATGCGCGTCCCGGCGCTTGGGGGTTTTCATGTCCGTTGTTCAGCGCGCCACCGGCGCTTTCACGCGCACAGTCCCGGATGCGGTCATCCCGCCCGCTTGGCGCCGCTGGCTCGGCAGCCTCCTGGTGATGTTCACGGCGATGATTGCGACGGCCGTCGCGACGACGGCCGGCGCCGCCTCATGCTCGGGCGCAGGCACCACCGCCTATTCCGGCATCCGCTACGGCTTCTTCAATATCAGCGACACCGTCTCGCCCACGCCGCCCGGCGAATGTGCGTTCGGCCCGGCCTGGTCCAGCGACAACGTCGATGGCGACTTTGCGTTCCTTCGCGTCGAGGCGCTGGGCGGCGACAATTTCTCGTTCGTGTTTCACCCTGCCGAATATGTCGGCGGCGGTCTTTCCATCCCGCCATCCACCATGACGGTCAGCCCGGACTGGGGCCTGACCGAACTGTTCCCGGATACGAACGACCTTTTCGGCAACCCGCCTGACGGCATCTATACGGTCACGCTCACCTACACGCTGGGCGGCAACAACTACACGAACGTCGTAACCGTCGAGTTCGTCGGCTCGACATTTGCCATCCGGTCCGGCTCGGCCACCGGCGGCGGCTTCGGCGCGCCGCAGCCCACGCTCTCCGCCATCGCGCCCGTCGCCGGCCCCCTCGCCGGCGGCCAGTCCGTCACCCTCACAGGCACCGGCCTCACCGGCGCTACCGGCGTCACCATCGGCGGCGCGGCGGCGGCCTCGGTCACCGTCGTCAACGACACTACAGTCACGGCGGTCACGCCGTCCGGCGCCGCCGGCGCCAGAAACGTCGAGATCACCACGCCCGGCGGCGCCGCAACCCTGACCAACGGCTATACCTATGCTGTCGCGCCCACGCTCACCTCGGTCCTGCCGGGGGGCGGGCCAAGGACGGGCGGCATCACCGTCGTTGTTCTGGGCACAGGACTCACCGGCGCGACTTCGGTGACCCTCGACGGCGTTGCGGCAACGGATGTCGTCGTCGTCAATCCCGGCAGGATCGAGTTCACCGCGCCGTCGGTACCGACGGCGGGTCTGAAGGATATCGTCGTCACCACCCCCGGCGGCACGGCCACGCTCGCCGCCGCCTATCGCGCGATCGGCTCCAGCGGCATCACGGCCATCTCGCCGAATGTCGGGCCTCTGACGGGTGGCCAGGCCGTCACCATCACCGGCGCCAATTTCTACGATGTCTCCGCTCTCACCGAGATCGGAGCGATCGGCGGCGCATCGCTGACGAATTTCGTCATCGTCAACGATACGACGATCACGGCCGTCACCTCCGCCAATACCGCGGGCGTGTACAACGTCGCGATCGCCACGGCGGCCGGCACGGTCCTGATGGCGAACGGCTACACCTACGCCGACATCCCCACCGCATCCTCGCTCTCTCCGGTCAGCGGCGCCGTTGCCGGCGGCACATCCGTAACGATCACGGGCGCGAATTTCGTCACCGGCGATACCTCGGTCACCATCGGCGGCATCGTCGTCCCGGCGTCCAGCGTCACGGTCAACAGCGCAACCTCGCTGACCTTCACCACGCCCGCGCACGCCGCAGGCAATGTCTCCGTGAGCGTTTCGACCTCTGGCGGCGCCAGCAGCGACATCCCCGGCGGCTACACCTACGCCAACAGCCCCACCGCGACATCGCTCAGCCCCGCCTTCGGTCCGGTCTCCGGCGGCACGCTGGTCTCTGTCTCAGGCACCAACTTCGTCACGGGCGACACCTCGGTCACCATCGACGGCATCGTCATCCCGGCCGCCAGCGTCACGGTCAACAGCGCGACGTCGCTGACCTTCTCGACCCCTGCCCACGCGGCCGGCACTGTCGCCGTCAGCGTCAGCACCTCCGGCGGCACCAGCTCCAGCATCCCCGGCGGCTTTACCTACGCCGCCATTCCCACCGGAACGTCGCTCTCGCCGACATCCGGCGGTCTCGCCGGCGGCACCGCCGTCACCATCACCGGCGCGAACTTCATAAGCGGCGACACCACCGTCACCATCGGCGGCAACGTCATCCCGGCGGGCAGTGTCACGGTCAACAGCGCCACGTCGCTCACCTTCTCGACCCCCGCTCACGCGGCCGGCAATGTCGCCGTCACCGTCGCCACCTCCGGCGGCGCCAGCGGCCCCATTCCTGGCGGCTACACCTACACTTCGAACGCGCCGACGGCGTTCTCGTTGACGCCCGACACCGGCGCGTCCGCCGGCGGCACGGTCGTCACGGTCACCGGCACCAATTTCGTCTTCGGCAGCACCTCCGTCACCATCGGCGGCGCCACCATCCCGGCGGCCAGCGTCACGGTGAACAGCGCCACCTCGCTGACCTTCACGACGCCCGCCAACGCGGCCGGCAATGTCGACGTGACGGTCACCACGCCCAACGGCGCCACCGCGCCCGTCCCCGGCGGCTTCACCTATGTCGGCGGTCCCACCGCCGTCTCGCTCAGCCCCGCCTTCGGCCCGACCTCGGGCGGCACGCTGGTCACCGTTTCAGGCAGCGATTTCGTCGCCGGCAATACGACCGTCACCATTGGCGGCACGGTCATCCCGGCGGGCAGCGTCACCGTCAATTCCGCAACCTCGCTGACCTTCGTGACGCCGGCCTTCGTGGCCGGCAACGCCTATGTCCTCGTCACCACGCCCGGCGGCTCCAGCGCCGCCGTGCCCGGCGGTTTCACCTTCGTCGCCGCACCGACCGCAAATGCGCTGTCGCCATCTGCCGGACCGGTCGCGGGCGGGACGATGGTCACCGTCACGGGCACCAACTTCGTCGGCGGCGACACCACCGTCACCATCGGCGGCAACGTCGTCCCGGCGGGCAGTGTCACGGTCAACAGCTCCACCTCGCTTACCTTCGCGACCCCCGCTCACGCGGCCGGCAATGTCGCCGTCTCCGTCACCACCTCGGGCGGCACCAGCGGCGCCATTCCCGGCGGCTACACCTACGCCAACGCGCCCACCGCCGTTTCGCTCTCGCCGGTATTCGGTCCGTCGGCCGGCGGCACCTCGGTCACGATCAGCGGCACGAATTTCATCGCAGGCGACACCGGCGTCACCATCGGCGGCAATCCCGTTTCGCCGGCTAACGTCACGGTGAACAGCTCGACCTCGCTGACCTTCACGACCCCCGCGCACGCGGCCGGCAATGTCGCCGTCTCCGTCAACACCTCCGGCGGCGCCAGCAACACCGTCCCCGGCGGCTTCACCTATGCGGTCGGCCCCACGGTCACCTCGATCACCCCCGCGGTCGGCCCCGTCGCCGGCGGCACAGCTGTCACGATCACAGGCACCGGCTTCGTCCCCGGCGACGCCAGCGTGACCATCGGCGGCAACGTCATCCCGGCGGCCAGCGTCACGGTGAACAGCGCCACCTCGCTCACCTTCGTCACGCCCCCCGGCGCCTCGGGGGCGGTCAATGTCTCCGTCACCACCTCGGGCGGCACCAGCGGCACCGTGCCCGGCGGCTTCACCTATGCGCCCGTGTCCGTGGTCACCGGCATCACGCCTGCGGTCGGTCCGCTCGCCGGCGGCAACACGGTCTCCATCACCGGCTCGGGCTTCGTCGTCGTGCCGTCCTCCGTCACCATCGGCGGCGCGGCGGCCACCAACATCGTCCGGATCAGCTCGACCCAGATCACCGTCACGGTGCCGTCCGGCACCGCCGGTTTCAGGGATGTCACGGTCTTGACGCCCGGCGGCAGCGGCACGCTGGTCGGCGGCTACCGTTATCTGGCTGCGCCGGTGATTGCCGGCGTCAGCCCCTATTACGGCCCCACCGCCGGCGGCAACACCGTCACCATCACCGGCGCCAATCTCGATTTCACCTCGTCCGTCACCTTCGGCGGCGTCGCGGCGACGAATATCGCTGTCCAGTCATCCACGCAGATCACCGTCACCGCGCCCGCCCACACGGCCGCCACGGTCGATGTCGCCGTCACCAGCCCCGGCGGCACGGCGACGCAGACCCTGGGCTACGCCTATCTCGACGGGCCGACCGTCACCTCGCTCGATCCCGCAGCCGGGCCTGTGGCCGGCGGCAACACGATCGCCGTCTATGGCACCGGCTTCGTGTCGGGTAACACCACCGTCACCCTCGGCGGCGCGCTCATCCCGGCCGGCAGCGTCACGGTCAACAACGCCACCTGGCTCCTGATCGTCGCCCCCGCCCATGCGGCGGGCACCGTGGCGCTCTCGGTCACCACGCCCGGCGGAACCAGCACCAACGTCCCCGGCGGCTACACCTATCTCGCCGTGCCGACGGTTTCCGGCATCACACCCGGCGCCGGCACCACCGCCGGCGGCCAGGCCGTCACCATCACCGGCAGCAGTTTCGCCACCGGCGCCACCGTCACGCTCGGCGGATCGCCCGCCACCAACATCACCGTCGTCAGCGCCACCCAGATCACCGCAACGACACCCGCCCACGCGGCCGGAAATGTCGATGTCGTGGTCGCGACGGCGGGCGGCACCGCCACGCTGGTCGGCGGCTACACCTACGGCGTCCCGCAGCTCGCCGTCACCGCCGGCAACATGACCATCGAGGGCGACGAGGGCGGGGCAGGGGGCTGGACCACCACCAGCGGCACCACGGCCTACGTCATCTCCAACCCCGGTTCCGACACGCTGAACTGGTCGGCGACATTGCCCGCTTTCGTCAGCGGCACGCCGCTATCCGGCTCGCTGGCCCCCGGGGCCAGCGTCACCGTCACACCGGCCGCCAACGCCACAGCCAGCGGCTACACGCCCGGCATCTACACCGGCACGTTCGATATCACCTCCAATGGCGGCGCCGAATCCCGCACGATTACGCTCACCGTGCGTGACGCCACCGCTCCGGCGCTCGTCGGCATGCCCTCGAATATCACGCAAACCATCGTCGCCCCGGCCACCACGGCCGTCGTCACATGGACGCCGCCGACCGCCACCGACAACATGCCCGGCGCTACCGTGAGCCAGATCGCGGGCCTGCCGCCTGGGTCCGCTTTCCCCATCGGCATCACCACCAACACCTACCGCGCCACCGACGCGGCGGGGAACACCACGGACGGCAGCTTCACCGTCACCGTCAACCAGATCGCGCAGGGAACGCTCACCCTCACCGTCGAAACAGGCGATGACGGCGCCTTCACCTTCACATCGTCCGCCCCCGGCTTCCCGCTCACCGTTACGACCTCCGGCGGCGCCGGAACCGCCGGTCCTGTGGGCATTCCGGCCGGCACCTACCCGCTTTCCGCCGCCATTCCGGCCGGATTCGGCGTGGTTTCCGCCACCTGCTCCGCCGGCAGCACGCTCAGCCCCGCCACCCTCACGGGCAACTTCACCATCGCCCCCGCCACCCCCACCACCTGCACGATCCGCACGGAGAACGCGCTGGGCGAAACGGCGGCGGCGCTCGGCGCGCATCTGGAAACGCGTGCAGCGCTGATCCTTCAGAACGCGCCCGACGCGACCCGCCGCCTTGACCGCCTCACGGGCACTGGCGCCAGCGCCGGCGGCATCAGCGGCTTCGGCATCACGATGGGCGCCGGCGTTCTGCCGTTCGCCATGAATCTCGCCGCCGACGAGATGCGCTTCTCGATGAGCCTGCTCGGCGCCTCGCGCGTCGAGGGCGGCCGGATGATGCCGTCGCGTAGCGCGCGCAGGACGGGCGGCGTCGCCGATCCGTTGGGCGACAGCCTCTTCGGTATGGCTGACGACAGGCTCCTGGGCTCGGTGTCACCCGCCGCCGAAGAACCCCAGCTCGGCGCCACTACCGGCAGTGGCCTGCCGGCCGACCCGATGGCGCACCGCTTCGACATCTGGGTCGAAGGCCGTTTCGCGCGCTTCGACACGCCCGGCGGCGACGGCCATTTCGGCATCCTTCATCTGGGCGCAGACTATCTCGTCTCCCGGAATTTGCTCGTCGGAGCTGGCGTTCAGTTCGACTGGCTGGAAGAGGACACCGTGCTCGGCGGCTCCATCGACAGCCAGGGATTCCTGGCCGGTCCGTATCTGACGGCACGTCTGTCCGAAAACCTGTTCCTCGATCTGCGCGCCGCATGGGGCACGGCCGATGCCGACGTTTCGCCCTTCGGTACGTATGTCGATGGTGTCGAAAGCGACCGCTCGCTCTTCACCGGCGCGCTGATCGGCGACTTCGAAAGCGGCAATCTGCGTATCAGGCCCGAAGCACGCCTCACCTGGTATCGCGAGGAAACGGCGTCCTATGTCGATGGACTCGGCGTCACGATCCCCGGCTTCACGATTGAGAGCGGCTATTTCGAGTTCGGGCCCGAACTTGCCTACATGATCGCTACGCGCGATGGGGCCTCGCTGCTCCCCTCTCTCACGCTGCAGGGTGTGTGGACGTTTGCGCAGGACAACACCGCGTCTGCGCCGTCCAATGCGCCGGGTCTTGCCGATACGGGCCTGCGCGGCCGCGTCGAACTCGGCCTTGCCTACGCCAAGCCAGGCTTTTCTATCGCTGCCGCCACCTATTACGACGGAGTCGGCGATACCGACTTCGAAGCCTGGGGGGCACGCGTAAGGCTAAGCTTGGGTTTCTAGACCATCTTCACAAAAGCGGCGACAACGGGAGCCATCTGGTGCGTGGCTGGCGAGAGCGAATGACATTCGCACCGGCCCCGCGAGCCAACGTGCCATTCCGGACCCGCTTCGAAAGAACGCATCACGTGAAAATGACATGTCCTGCGACGGGTTCGTTCGTGAAACGGCTGTTGTTCCATAGTCCGGGCAGCCTCTTACCTGATATCGCCGCCTAGACTTTTCGCCGGCCCGGCGCGCATGGTGCGTGCGATTTGTTGAAGGCGAGGTAGAGTTTTGGGCCGAAAAATACTGGTCATGGGGTTGCCCGGTTCGGGCAAGACGACCTTGTGCCAGCTGCTCGCAAAGCGGCTGAACGCCGTGCATTTCAACAACGATGAAGTGCGCGCGAACATCAACAAGGATCTGGGCTTCAGCATCGAAGACCGGCTGGAGCAGGCGCGGCGCATGGGCTTCCTGTGCGATCTCGTCGTCCGCTCCGGCGGCACTGCGATCGGCGATTTCATCTGTCCTACGCCTGAAACACGCGCCGCATTCGGCGATGCCTTCATCATCTGGGTCGATCGCATCGCCGCGGGACGATTCGAGGATACCAACCGCCTGTTCATTCCTCCCGAACGCTTCGATTTCCGGGTCGAGGCCGACGGCACGCCAGAATACTGGGTCGAACGCATCATGCGGATGCTCCGGCCGGTATTCGATCCGAAGAAGCCGACAGGTCTCTTCATCGGCAGGTTTCAGCCCTTCCATGACGGTCACCTGAAGCTAGTCGAGGAAGGTCTGCGGCGCGCCGGCCAGGTCTGCATCGCCGTCCGCGATATGCATGGCGTCGATGCCGCCAATCCGCTCTCCTATGACGAGGTCAAGGCGCGGATCGAGACAGCTCTTGCCGCCCATGTCGGCCGTTTCGCCGTAGTGCCGCTCCCGAATATCGGCCATGTCTTCTATGGCCGCGATGTCGGCTACGCGATCGAGCGCATCGATCTCGACGATGCGACGCACGCGATCAGTGCAACCGAGATGCGCAGGAATGCGGGGATCGGCGCGTCGTGACCCGGCGCACGCCGCGTCCGGCTGCACGGCGGGGCAGCGGTCCGCTGGTCGTGTTGACGCCGGGCGCCGACTTCTCGCTGCAGGATCAGATTCCGCCGCAGCCTGCGTGCCGCGATCGAGTCCGGCGCGATGCCGCCGGGCAGCCGGGTGCCCTCATCCCGCGTGCTCTCCGGACAGCTTGGTGTCGCGCGCAACACGGTCGTTCTGGCCTTGCAGACGCTGCTTTACGAAGGCGTGCTCTCGACCCGCCCACGCAGCGGTCTCTATGTCACTGACGACGATGCAGCTCCCGCGCCGCGCCTTGAATCGGTCGGCGGTCCGTCGCAGGCCAGCCCCGCATCTGCTTGGCGCGCCCGCTTTCGCTCCGACGATGTCGAGCGCCCGACCTTCCGTCTGCCCCCGGACTGGCAGCGTTATCCCTTTCCACTGCTGACGGCTCAATTCGACCGATCTCTGTTTCCCTCGCGCGAATGGCGCGAGGCGCAGCGCCACACGCTCAGCACGCGCGAAATCGACCGCCTCTCGGAAGTGTCGGGCGAGGCCGACGATCCGATGCTGATCGAACAGATCCGGACACGCATTCTGCCGCGACGGGGCGTGACGGCGCGGCCCGAGGAAATTCTCGTCACCGCCGGCGCGCAGCAGGCGCTGTTCCTCGCGGCGGAGCTTCTGGCCGGACCGGCGACCCGCGCGGTGGTGGAAGACCCCGGCAACCCCGACATGCGCCGCTTGCTGACCCGTCGTGGCGCAAAGCTCAAGCTGCAGGCCGTCGACCAGGAAGGCCTCGTCATCGACGAGCACCTGCGCAGTGCGGACCTTGTCTATGTGACGCCCAGCCATCAGCGCCCGACCGCTGCAACCATGAGCATGGCGCGCCGCCGCGCCCTGCTCGATGCCGCCCGCGCGCACGACTTCCTGATCATCGAAGACGATTTCGAGTGCGAAACCCACTATCTCGACCGTGCCTATCCGGCGATTGCCGGACTTCAGACGGACGGGCGGGTAATTTACGTAGCCAGCCTCTCGCGCATCCTGGCGCCGGCGCTGAGGCTTGGCTTCATGGTTGCGCCACCTGAGGTGATCGAGGCGGCGCGGCGCCTCCGGGCGCTGGTCAGCCGCCACCCGCCCATCAACAACCAGCGAGCCGCCGGTCTGTTCCTGTCGCTCGGCCACTACGATGCTGTGATGCGGCGGCTGTCGCGGGTGCTGCGGCTGCGCCTGCTCGCCCTGCGAGATGCGCTCAATCACTATCTGCCGCAATGGGTCGCCATTCCGCCGATCCGCGAGGGTACGACCTATTGTGTGCAAGGCCCGCCGGATCTCGACAGCGCCGCCCTCTCGAAGGAAGCGGCTGCACGCGGCGTACTGATCGAGCCGCTGGATGACTATTTCGGTGGCGCGAACCCGCCGCGCAATATGTTCCGCGTCGGCGTCACCAGCATCCAGAAGGATCGCATACGCGAAGGCGTCGCGCGCCTGGCCGAGGCCGTACGCGCCGTCACGCAGGACGTCTCCGCCGCGCTTCCCGCCGATGGTGCGGGCAGTCTGCGCGGGCCTGCGCTGCGCAAGGCGATGCGTGGCGCAACGCTGCTTTGCCAGACGGTCTATGCCGATCCGTGCACGATAGAACTCCACGCCGATGGCACCATGTCCGGGCGGGCAGGGGCCGACGGCGAGGATGTCGATACCGGCCGCTGGTGGGTCGAGGGCAATCTGTGGTGCCGCCAATGGACCACCTGGGCCTACGGTGAAATCTCGCGCCTGCGCGTACGGCTCACCGGCGACCGGATCGAATGGTTCAGGCCAGAAGGCGGCCCGCTCGTCGATGCCGGCGTCCTCGCCCGCCGCGATTAGTCCAGTTGAGGCAGGGGTGACGCGGCCTCGCAATCTGGACCAATCGATAGGTCGGAACTGGCGCTAAGCCGCCGGTGCATTTCTTGACACTGTCATGACGCCCGCATGACGGGCAGGGGGACAGATGCGCCGTTTTGCGATTGCCGGGCTTCAGCTCGAGCTGACCAGACAGGATAATCTGCAACGGCTCGCCGAAGAGGTGCGTCTGCTGAAGGCGCGTCTGCCGTGGGTGCAGATGGTGGTGCTGGGCGAACTCAGCGCCTACGGACCAGGCCTAGACAGCGCTCAGCCGCAGGGCGGGGCGGCGGAGACGGCGTTCCGCGACATGGCCCGCCGCCACAAGAATCTGGCTGATCCCCGGCTCGTACTACGAGAAAGACGGCGATCGCATCTTCAACGTCACGCCGGTCATCAATCCGGCCGGCGAGGTGATCGCCCGCTACCGCAAGATGTATCCCTTCCTGCCGTATGAGGCGGGTGTCGCGTCCGGAGACAGCTTCTGCGTCTTCGACGTGCCAGGCATCGCCCGCTTCGGCATCTCGATCTGCTACGACATGTGGTTCCCGGAAACGACCCGCACGCTCGCCTGGATGGGAGCTGAAGCCATCATACACCCGACGATGACGAACACGATCGACCGCGATGCCGAACTCGCCATCGCTCGCGCGAACGCCGCACAGAACCAGCTCTATTTCATCGACATCAACGTGGCGGGCCGCATGGGCTTCGGCCGATCCATCGCCTACGGGCCTGGCGGAGAATTGCTGCACGCCGCCGGCACGGGGCACGAGGCCATCGCGCTGGAGCTGGATTTCGAGCACGTCCGCCATGTGCGTGAGCGCGGCTGGAACGGCATCGGCCAGATGCTCAAGAGCTTCCGCGACACGCCCATCGATTACCCGCAATACCGCTCCGGGGCGCGCAAATCGCCTTCTCTGGAGTCGCTCGGCCGTCTTGAGCGCCCGCCTGAATTCCCAACCGCCTTTGATGCCGAGGATCGCCCATGATCGAACCTGTGAAGACTATGTCGCGTCGCCTTCCGCTGTTTGCGGCGGCTCTTCTTGGAACGACCGCACTCCTCTGGTCGTTGCCGCAGGTCGCGCTGGCGCAGGACGCCGCTGCCACCGCTGATGCCCCCGAAGCCTCAGCAGATGAAGAGGTCACCGTCACAGCGACCCGTCGCAGCACACGCGTCATCGACGTGCCCTACAACATCACCGCCATCTCCGGCGCCAAGATCGAGGACCAGAAGATCCTCGATGCGCCCGAACTGATGCGCGGCGTGCCGGGCGTGAACTATGTCGATCGCGGCGCGCGTAACGCGGCGGTGGTCGATGGCATCCGCATCCGTGGCGTCAACACAGACAGCGCGGCATTGGGCGACTACGCGGTTTCGGCCGTCTCGGCCGTCGCGACCTATGTCGATGAAACGCCGCTCTTTGCGAACTTCCTGCTGCGCGACATCGAACGCGTCGAAGTGCTGCTCGGGCCGCAGGGCACCCTCTACGGCTCCGGCGCGCTCGGCGGTACGGTCCGTTATCTGAGCCGCAAGCCGCAGCTCGGCGAGACCTCGGTTTCGGCCAGCGCCACGATGTCCAACGTCAATGGCTCGGGCGGCATCGGTTGGGCCGGCGACCTTACGGTCAACGTGCCCATCGGCGAAAAACTGGCGCTGCGCGTCACCGGCTCGATCCTCGACTATCCCGGCGTTACCGACTACGTGAACCTCTATGTGCTCGACAGCACCGGCGCGCCCGCCGCGCCGCTCGGCGTTCTCAATCCCGCCGCCTCCTACACGTCAAAGAAGGACGCCGACTTCCTCAAGACCCACTTCATCCGCGCCTCCCTGCTGTGGGAACCGGTGGATTGGTTCGATGCCACGCTGAAATTCGCCTACCAGAAAGATGAGTACGGTGGGCGTCGCGGCAATACTCTTGGCAGCGATGGCTTCGGCCGTCCCTACCAGCGCTTCGAAAACGGCTCGATCCAGCTTGAGCCCGGTCAGCGCGACGTGAACTGGACGGCGCTCGAAATGAACGTCGATCTCGGCTTTGCGACGCTCACTTCCTCTTCGTCCTACTACGAGCACGAAGGCGACAGCACGAGCGAAAACACCGGCTTCTACGCCCGCGCCGGCTTCCTCTCGTTTTACTACAACTACCCGCGCCCCATGGCCTCGGCCGTGCGGGCCTATTCCGACGAAGCCTTCATCCAGGAGTTGCGCCTCGTTTCAAAGCCGGGTGAGACGATCGACTACATCGTCGGCGGCTACTACCAGCAGCAGAGCCGCTTCGCCTCGCAGGACAGCTATCTGCGCGGGTTCAAGCGCTGGTGGGATCTCTTTGCGCCTGCCGCCGCGTCCGCCGTGTCGGGCGATCAGGACTTCCTCTATCGCCGCGATGAGAACTTCACTGAACGCGCCCTCTATGGCGAGCTAACCTGGCATGTCACCGACAAATTCCACATCACCGGCGGTCTGCGTTACTTCAGCAACGATTCAGATAACACGACGCTCATCGACATCCCGCTGTACACGGCGCTGTCGAACCCCACGAACGCCTATTTCGAATCCAGCGACACCGGCACACTGTTCAAGCTGAACGCCTCGTGGAATTTCGCCGAGAACAATCTTCTCTACGCGACGATCTCCGAAGGCTTCCGCCGCGGCGGCTCCAACGCTGTGCCGCTCTCCGGGTTCTTCGCGGAAGACCCGCGCTGGCAGGTCTATGAGCCCGACCGCGTCACGAACTACGAGGTCGGCGTCAAGGGCCGCACGGGCGGCATCACCTACACGGCATCGCTCTTCTACGTCGACTGGACGGATGCGCAGCTCAACACCGCGACCCCCAACTGGGGCTTCTTCGTGGTCCAGAACGCCGGCGATGTCCGCGTTTACGGGCTTGAGCTTGGCCTCTCGGGCAGCCTCGGAGACGCCTTCAACTACTCGGTCGGCTACGCCTACAATAATGCCGAGCTGACGGAAGACTTCTTTTCGCCAATCAACATGGTCACGCCCATCGCCAACAAGGGTGACCGCATCCCCGGCGTGCCGGAGCATTCGTTCTCGATCGCGGGCGACTACACTTGGCAGGTCGGCAACGGCCTCTCGCTCATCGCGCGGGCTGACGGCTACTACCAGTCGGAAACCGAGAACGCGATCAGCCGCTCGACGCTCTTCCGGCGCACGCTGCCCGGCTTCCAGATCTGGAACGCCTCGGCGACGCTCGCCGGCGAGAACTGGGACATGACGTTCTTCGTCAAGAATATCTTCGACGCCGACGGTGTCACCGGCATCTATACAGAGCAGTATATGGGCACCTCGCCCGCGAACGGCTATTTCGGCAACGGTTCGAAAGAGCTGACAGCCCTGTCGCGGACGCTAGGCCTTTCGGTCAGCTATCGTTACTGATCGGCAGTCCCGGACATGCTCTCCCAGGCGGTGCGCATCGACGGGGCTGAACTGTCAGCAAGCGGAGCGCGGCTCATGTCGGCCGATCAGCGGCGATCGGTAATGGAGCGAGCCGGCGGTCTTCGCCGGGCGCGCCGCCTCGATGAGGCGGAGGCGCTCTGCCGTGCGCATCTCGCTGCCGACCCGGATGCCGCCGACATCTGGCTGCTTGTCGCCCGTCTCCGTCAGGATCGCGGCGATCTCTCTGGTATGCGCGGCGCGGCGGAAAGCGCGCGCGCCGCAGATCCCGCCCATGTCTCGCGCGCCTGATCGAGGCCGAGGCCGATATCCTCGACGGCCGCGCGAATGTCGCCGCCCGCACCCTCGCGGCGCTGGAGGCGGACGTCTCGTCGGACCCCCAGGCCCTTCAGCGTATCGGCGAAGCCTACACCCAGTTTGGCGCGTCGAAAGACGCCTATCGCTGCTACGCCCGCGCATCGGATCTCGCGCCGGGCGATCCGCGCGCGCTCTATAACCGCGCGACCGCCGCGCTCGCCGTCGGCCGCCTCGGCGAGGCGGAAGACGCGCTCGACACGGCGCTCGCCCGCGATCCGCATGACTATGACGGCTGGTACAACCGCGCCACGCTGCGCAAGCAGACGCCCGCGCGCAACCACGTCGCGGCGATCGAGGCCATGCTGGCGCGACCCCTCCGCCATCCCTCCGGCGAAACCGCGCTGAATTACGCGCTCGCCAAAGAACGCGAAGACCTGGGAGACGATACCGGCGCGCTGGCCGCTCTGATGCGCGGCGCGTCCCGCCGGCGAGCGATGATGTCCTATCGCGTACAGGACGATGTCGCGACCATGCGCGATATCGCCGCCGCCTTCGATGAAACCTATGTCGCGGGTACGGCCGCAGATCCTGCGCCCGGCGGCCCCGTCTTCGTTCTCGGCCTGCCGCGCAGCGGCACCACGCTGGTCGATCGTATCCTCTCCTCGCACAGTGCCGTCGCCAGCCTTGGCGAGATCAACGACATGGCGCTCGCGATGACGCGCGGAGCAGGGCCTGCCGGCAGCAAGGCCGATCTCGTGCGCCGCGCCGCCGCAGCCGACGCCGCCGCTATCGGCGCGGACTATATCGCGCGCACGCGCGCCTACGGCGTCGATGCGCCGTTCCTCATCGACAAGACGCCGCTCAACTTCCTCTATATCGGCCTCATCGCGCGCGCGCTGCCCACCGCCCGCATCGTCCATCTCAGCCGCCACCCGATGGACAGTTGTTTTGGCATGTTCAAGACGCTGTTTCGTATGGGCTACCCGTTCTCCTACGATTTCGGAGATCTCGCGGCCTATTACGCGGCCTATGATCGCCTCATGGCCCATTGGCGGCGCATCCTGCCGGGCCGCCTCATCGAGATGCGCTACGAGGAGATCGTCGACAATCAAGAACGTGAGACGCGCCGTCTCGTCGCCGCCTGTGGGCTTGACTGGCAGGATGCCTGCCTCGATTTCCACAACAACGCCGCGCCCGTCTCCACCGCCAGCGCGGCTCAGGTGCGCCGTCCGATCTATCGCGAGGCGCTCGGCCGCTGGCGGCGTCTGGGCAGGGGCCTCGATCCGCTCCGCAATGCGCTGATCGCAGAGGGCGTCAGTGAGGAGGCGCTCGCATGAGACGTCTTCTCGTCGCGGCGCTCGCTGCATCATGCTTCACGGCCGGCGCACTCGCCGCGCCGGCGGAAGTCCTTTTCGAAGACGGCTTCCAGGATGGCGAAGCCGATGGCTGGGGCGGCCTCGGTGGCGAGCTTGGCCTCACGACCTATGAAGGCAATGTCTCGCTGCGGCTTCGCAAGGGCGGCATCGCCGTTCTGGCGCTCAACACCGAAGGCTATACCGGCATCACTGCTTCCGGCGCCTTCGCCGCGATGAACCTCGCCCCCGACGATTTCTGCATCGCCGAAGTCTCCGGCGACGACGGAGCGAGCTGGACGCCGTTCCTCACCATCGCGGACGGCCAGGATGACGGCGTCACCATGCACCGGGGCGAAGCCGCCGTCTCACAGATCGACGATCGCCCCCGCGCCATGATCCGTCTGTCAGCGAAAGGCAGCGCAGACGCGACTTGCTGGGCTGACACCATCCGCCTTACCGGCTTCCCGAAAAAGGGCGCAGCCTCTTCGGGTCGCAACGCGTTGACCCACGCGGCGCTGGACCAGCCGCTCGCCGCGCCGGTCGCGACGTCTGCCTTCACGCCGCGCGCCGATGGGCTGCCCCCCAACGCCACATTGCAGGGCACGCTGACCCTCAGCGATGTGCGCGTCGCCACCCGCCTCATCACAGACCGCTTCGGCTACGACACGTCCGCGACATCGGGCTGGAAGACACTGCCGGCGTTTTCTTTCGCCTTCGTGCAGGATGGCGCGCGCCTCATCCCGGCCCAACGCGGACCTGTGCCCAGCGATCACAGTGACTGGGAATTCGTACTCGAACCCGGCACGGTCTGGGACGAGCGCGGCGATAACGGCTTCACCCGCGCCGCCATTCCCTTCTCGCTGCAGGAAAAGAACGCCAACTGCCTGCACAACGGCGTGCTGACGTTCCTGTTCAAGGCTAACGGCGAGACCTCGCGCGCCGCCTTCCAGATCGGCAGCGAGACGTGCTTCTACTTCAAGTTCGACATGTGGGGCGACGCGACGCTGGCCTATCGTCCCGGCGTGGTCGCCAACGCGGCCGCCATCGCCGCCGCCGACAAGGCCCTCATCGCCGCTCGTCTGCCGGTCCGGCCTATCGCCGATCTGGTCGCGAAGTTTCCCGCCGCGTCGGGCTTCGGCTCCCCGTCCGAGGTCAGCCCCGACAACATGTCGACCTTCGGCGTCGTCTATGACGGCGTGCTGTATGATGGCGGCTGCGGCACCCGCTACGGCGCTTACCCCTTTTGCGCCGAGATCAGCCTGCCGTCCTATTCCACTGCGAAAACACTGGTCGCAGGTATCGGTCTGATGCGGCTTCAGCATCTCTATCCGGGCGCGGCGAATGCTATCATCGCCGATTACGTTCCGGACTGCGCGAAAGACGGCAATTGGTCCGACGTAACCTTCGTCAACGCGCTCGACATGGCGACCGGCAACTACACCTCACCCGGCAATCAGGTGGACGAAGACGCCGCCGGCTTCACCCGCTTCGTCACCGAACTCGGCCACGTAGCGAAGATCTCGCAGGCCTGCGCCTTGCACAAACGCCGCGCTCCGCCAGGCACCGAGTGGGTCTATCATACGACGGACACCTACATCCTCGGCACCGCCATGGCCGCCTTCGTGCGCGCGAAAGACGGCGCGGCCGCCGACATGTTCGATACGCTCGTCGCCCCGGTCTGGTCCGCCATTGGCATCAGCCCCGCAGCGCTCGTCACGCGCCGCACCTATGACAAGGTGCGCCAGCCTTTCGCCGGATGGGGCATCACCTTCCAGCGCGACGATTTCGCCCGCCTTGGTCTCTTCCTCGCGCGTGGCGACGGCGTTGCCGGTGGCAGCGTGATGGTCGATCCTGCCATGCTCGCCGCCGCGCTCCAGCGCGATCCCGCGCATCCGGGCCTTCCCGCCGCCGCCGAGGGCCTGCGCTACCAGCATGGCATGTGGGCCTGGAACGCCGCTGGTGCGCTCGGCTGCAAGGGCGAGGCGTGGATTCCTTTCCTCGCCGGCTATGGCGGCATCCTCGTCGCGCTGCTGCCCAACGGCATGGTCTATTACCGCGTCAGCGACGGGGCAGACATTCCTTGGGCGCGCGGTGCGGCGGCCGCCAACGCCATCAAGCCCTTCTGCAAGGCCTAGACATGTCGCTTCCCAAAGCTGCTCCGGACGGACTGGCCGCCAGCGTGATGCTGGCTTTCCTCGCCACCGCCGGCCTCTTCTACGTCAACATCATGGCCGCGCTCGTCGCCGGCCTCGTCGACGGACTTGGCTTCCAGCAGGCCGATGCCGGGCTGGTCGGTTCGGTCAACGTCTATGGCGCTGCGCTGGGCGGTCTCATCGCTGTCTTCATCGTGCGCCGCGCGCCTTGGCGGCTGACGGCGACCGCCCTGCTGCTTAGCCTCATCGCCATAGACCTGGCCTCTATCTATGTCCGCACGGCCGAACCCCTCATTGCGCTCCGCGCCATCCACGGCGTTCTCGGCGGCATGCTGGTCGGCATCGCGTTCGGCGTCATTGCGCGCACCGCCGTGCCCGACCGCACCTTTGGCATGTTGCTTGTCGTCCAGTTCGGTCTTGGCGGCCTCGGCGTCATGTTCCTGCCCGGCCTCGTTCCGGTCTATGGCACGGCGGTCCTTTTCATCGCGCTCGCGGCGTTCAGCCTCGTCACGCTCGCCATGACGCTCTTCCTCGCCGACTACCCTGTCATGGCGCGGATGCGCGGCACGGTCGCGGCGGGCGAGGGCATCAGGTGGCGTCCGCTCGCCGCCACGCTCGTCGCGCTCTTCCTCTTCCAGGCCGGCAACATGGCGCTCGCCGCTTATCTCTTCGGCCTCGGGCGCGCCCACGGCCTCACCACCGATTTCATCTCCGACACGGTCGGCATCGCCACCTGGATCGGCATCGCCGGCGCGGTTCTCGTCATTCTCTTCGGCCTGCGCATGGGCCGCTTCTGGCCGCTGCTCGTCTCGATGGCGCTCACCATCGCGGGCAACTACGCCTTTCACTGGACGGGCGACACCAACATCTTCATCGCCGCCAACGTCCTCACCGCTATCACCTGGGCGTTTGTCATTCCCTACCTGCTGGGCATGTGCGCCAGCTTCGACAAGGCCGGTCAGACTGCGGCGCTCGGCGGTTTCTTCTCCAAGATGGGCCTCGCCACCGGCCCGCTGGTCGGCGGACGGTTGTTGGGCGAGGCGAACTACCCGCTGCTCATCGACGCCGCCGCCATCGTCCTCATCGTTTGTGCGCTCGCCGCGCTCCCGCCGGCGTGGTGGCTCGATCGCCGCGCGGCCGCCCGATAGCGGATCACGCCATGCATCTCGACGATCCCGCGCTTCTGCAGACGCGCGCCTATATCGGCGGCGTGTTCGCCGCCGCCGCCAATGGCGCGACCTTCCCGGTCGACAATCCTGCGACCGGCAAAACGCTCGCCGATATTGCCGACTGTACTGCCGCCGATGCCGCCTCCGCTGTCGCAGCGGCCGAGGCCGCGTTTTCGGCGTGGCGCGCACTGCTGGCAAAGGAACGCGCCGCTGCGCTGCGCCGCCTGCACGATCTGATGCTTATCCATCAGGAAGACCTCGCCCGCCTGATGACCGCCGAACAGGGCAAGCCGCTCGCCGAAGCGCGCGGCGAGGTCGGCTACGCAGCCAGTTTCTTCGAATGGTTCGCGGAAGAAGCCAAACGTCTCTACGGCGAGGTGATCCCCACCAACGCACATGGCCGCCGTCTGCTGGCCTTGAGGCAACCCATCGGCGTCGCTGCCGCAATCACGCCGTGGAACTTCCCGCTCGCCATGATCACCCGCAAGGCCGCCCCGGCCCTCGCGGCGGGCTGCACCTTCGTCGTGAAGCCGGCCGCCGAAACGCCGCTCTCGGCGCTGGCGCTCGCCGAACTCGCCCGTCGCACCGGCATTCCGTCCGGCGTCTTCAACGTCGTACCGTCGGCGCGGGCGGCAGAGGTGGGCGAGGTGCTCACCACCGATTCGCGCATCGCGAAGTTCTCCTTCACCGGCTCCACCCCGGTCGGCAAACTGCTGGCCCGTCAATGCGCCGGCACTGTGAAAAAGGTCAGCCTCGAACTCGGCGGCAATGCCCCCTTCATCGTCTTCGACGATGCCGACCTCGACGCCGCCGTCGCCGGCGCCATGGCGTCGAAATTCCGCAACATGGGACAGACATGCGTCTGCGCGAACCGCTTCATCGTCCAGGACGGTATCTACGACGCCTTCGCAGCCCGCCTCGCCAAAGCCGCTGAGGAGCTGCGTCTTGGCGACGGCGCAGAGGATGGCGTCACCCAGGGTCCGCTCATCACCGCTCGCGCCATCGCGAAGGTCGAAGAACTCGTCACTGATGCGACGTCCAAAGGCGCATCCGCCATCACCGGCGGCAAGCGCCACAGCGCCGGTCCGCGCTTCTACCAGCCGACGGTACTCACCGGCGTCACGCCCGCGATGCGCGTTGCCGACGAAGAAATCTTCGGCCCTGTCGCGCCGCTTTTCCGCTTCCGCACAGAGGCAGAGGCCGTCGCCATGGCCAACGCCACGCCCTTCGGCCTCGCCGCCTATTTCTACACGCGCGATCTCGCCCGCGCCTGGCGCGTTACCGAGGCGCTCCAGTCCGGTATGGTCGGCGTCAATGAGGGACTGATCTCCACCGAGGTCGCACCCTTCGGTGGCGTCAAGGAAAGCGGGCTTGGCCGCGAGGGCGGACGCGCCGGTATCGAAGATTATGTCGAGATCAAATATGTCGCCATGGGCGGCCTGGGCGCTTGAGGAGCATGACATGACAAAGAACACCGATCTTCTCGCCCGCCGTCAGGCCGCCGTACCGCGCGGCGTCGCGACCGCCCATCCCGTCTTCGCCGCCCGCGCCGAGAACGCCGAGATCTGGGACGTCGAAGGCAAGCGTTACATCGATTTCGTCGGCGGCATCGGCGTCCAGAACACCGGTCACCGCCACCCCAAGGTCGTGGCGGCTATCGAAGACGCGCTCAAATCCTCCATCCACACGGCGTTTCAGGTCACGGCCTATGAGAGCTATATCGACCTCGCAGAGCGCCTGAACGCCCGCGCGCCCATCGAAGGCCCCGCGAAGACGATCTTTCTGTCGACCGGCGCCGAAGCCGTCGAGAACGCCATCAAGATCGCCCGCGCCGCCACCGGCCGCGCCGGCGTTGTCGCCTTCAGCGGCGGCTTTCATGGTCGCACCTTCATGGGCATGGCGCTGACCGGCAAGGTCGCGCCCTACAAGCTGGGCTTCGGGCCGTTCCCGGGCGACATCTACCGCCTCCCGTTCCCGGCCGAGAGCCAGGGTGTCAGCGGCGAAGATGCGCTGGCCGCGCTCGATCATCTCTTCAAGTTCGACATCGAACCTGCCCGCGTCGCCGCCATCATTCTCGAGCCCGTTCAGGGCGAGGGCGGCTTTTACGCCGCGCCGTTCGATTTCCTCAGAAATCTGCGTGCCGCCTGTGACGCTCACGGCATCCTTCTGATCGCCGATGAAATCCAGTCCGGTTTCGCGCGCACGGGCCGTCTCTTCGCGATCGAACATTCCGGCGTGAAGCCTGATCTCATCACCACGGCGAAATCGCTCGCGGGCGGCATGCCGCTCTCCGCCGTTATCGGTAGGGCGGACATCATGGATGCCGCTGCGCCTGGGGGCCTCGGCGGCACCTATGCCGGCAATCCGCTTGCCTGCGCTGCGGGCCTCGCCGTGCTTCAGGTGATCGATGAGGAAGACGTGCTTCAGCGGGCCGTGAAACTGGGCGACACTCTCGTTACGCGCCTCAAGGCCATGCAATCGAAGAACGACCTGCCGCCTATTGGCGATGTGCGCGGTCTCGGCGCGATGGTGGCGTTCGATCTGGTGAAAGATCGCGGCGGCCGCGCGCCGGATGCCGACCGCGCGCGCCGCCTCATCGATCGCGCCCGCGAAAACGGCCTCATTCTTCTCGGCTGCGGGCTGTACGCCAACTCCATTCGCATCCTCGTGCCCGTCACGGCCGAAGACAGCGTCATTGAGCAAGGCCTGCAGATTCTGGAAGCCACTCTGCGTGAGATCGCAGACGCCTGAACTGGAACGGCACTCAAGCTAGGCGGCTTTGACTCTATTCGGCGACGAGCACGTGGCCAGGTCCGGCTTGCATCGGATGAGCGGGGGCGTAATAGTAAGTAAGCGCTTATTTGTAACCTAAGGGCCGTCAGAGCTTGAAGGGTTGACGTCAGTAGGGAGGCGGCGGCGCGATGGGAGATACGATAACCGGAATCCGTCCGGCGTACCGTTTGGCGCGCGCGTTCGACGATGCACCGCCAGGTGACGACAAAGCACTGCGCGCGCTTCTGGGCGGCAAGGGCAAGAGCCTGTTCGACATGACGGCGCTCGGGCTTCCCGTGCCGCCGGGCTTTACGCTGGTGACGGAAGTCTGCCGTCAGTATCTCGCCGACGGCTGGTCTGACGATCTCGACGCCGCCATTGATGAGACGATGCGGGCGCTTGAGCGGCGATCTGGTTTGCGTTTCGGCGACAGCGACGCTCCTCTTCTTGTCAGTGTCCGCTCGGGGAGCGCCGAGTCTATGCCCGGCATGATGGATACGATCCTGAATGTGGGATTGAATGCAGGCACTGTGCGCGGCCTGGCGCGCCGTCATGCTGATCCGTCATTCGCGACCGATTGCGCCGATCGGTTGAGGCAGTCCTACATCAAGGCGGTGGGAGACGGCCCGCCTGAATGCGTTCGGGCTCAGCTTCGCGGTGCGATCGAGGCGGTTTTCAAGTCTTGGAACAGCGCACGCGCGCGTGCGTATCGCAGGATCGAAGGCTTGAGCGATGCGGCTGGTACGGCTGTGAACGTGCAGATGATGGTGTTCGGCAATCGTGACGAACGCTCAGGCACAGGCGTCGTTTTCAGCCGCGACCCCTCTACCGGCGAAGCGCGTCTCTATGGAGATGTCCTGTTCCGGGCGCAGGGCGAAGATGTGGTGGCCGGTACGCATGCGACTCTCAATATCGATGCACTCGGCGAAATCCTGCCCGATGTGTGGCAGAGCCTCCGCGACGGCGTCCAGCTCATCGAGCGGCGCTATCGCGACCTGGTCGAAGTCGAGTTTACGATCGAATCTGGCCGTTTGTGGATATTGCAGTCCCGCGTCGGGAAGCGAAGCCCGCGTGCGGCCTTGCGGATCGCGCACGACATGGCGCAGGACGCCGGGTTTCCGCTTTCCAGAGCCGAGGCCTGCGCTCGCGTGGAGAGTTTGCTTTCCGGCGCCGGCTTCGTGAAGCGGCGTGGGGCACCGCCGCATCCCGTCGCCCGTGGCCTCGCGGCTTCGCCGGGCGTCGCGACAGGCATTCTGGCCACACGCAGCGAAGACGCAGCTGCCCTCGCATCAAAGGGGCAGGCGGTGGTGCTCGCGCGTCCGGAAACGTCTCCGTCGGATATTGAGGGGATAGCAGCCGCTGCGGGCTTGTTGACCGCGCGCGGAGGGTTGGCCAGTCATGCTGCGGTGGTGGCGCGGGGGTGGGGGAAACCTGCCGTCGTCGGCATCGTCGAAATGACGGTCATGAACGATGGAATCCTGGTCGGGTCCAGACGGATCCCAGCCGGCGCGCTGGTCGCGCTCGATGGCGAGACCGGCGAGGTTTTCGACGCCGCGCTTGAGGTCGAGGACGCAACGCCGCCCGAGGTCGCGGTCATGCGCGTCTGGCGCGACGAGGCTGCAGCGCCTGCGCCACCCGCGATAACCGAAACCAGCGATGACGAATTGCTGATGATGTTGGCGATCAAAGGCATGACGACGATTGCCGCGCTGGCGGATATTCTTGGCCTCGCGCGGCCCGAGACAGAGGAAAGGCTTTCACGTCTGGGCGACGCGCTCGAGCGGCCGAACGCGAGTTTCGTCAAAGCCGGTCCTCAGGCGCATGCGCGGTGCGGCGCGGTGATCGCGGATCACCGTGCGAAGCTTCTCGATGGCGCAGCGCGGATCCTCGATCAGTTCCGCCCGTTCAACGATGCGTTCAAGGCCCTGGTGACAGATTGGCAAATGCGCGCGAGCGAGGGCGGTCTGGCGCCTAACGACCACGCCGACGCGGCCTATGATGCAGCTGTGCTGGCGAGATTCCGCGTCGTTCATGCCGAAATCTCGGACTGGCTCGGTGACATACGCCCACAAGGCGGAATCGCGTTCTTCGCCCGAAGGTTCGTCGCCGCGATGCGCCGCATCGACGCGGGCGAAACGGCGTTTCTCGTATCGCCGCGCGTGGACAGCTATCACAACGTTTGGTTTGAGCTTCACGAATACCTGATACGGCTCGCGGGCCGCACGAGACAGCAGGAAGAGGCGCATTGAAGGTCAGCGACGCCTCGCCGCATTTGACAGGTTTCAGAATGCGGTATTAAGTAACCACTTACAAACAACCGGCAAAGCCGGAATAATGACTGTCTGGGGAGAGGCATGATCAAGACGCGCGCAGGACTGCTGCTTTCCGTTTCCGTGGCTGCGTGGGCGGCGATCCCGTTCGCGACCGCACAGGAAGCAACCGATACAGGCGGATCTGAAGAAGTCACCGTCACGGCCCAGAAGACGAAACAGTCTCTTCAGAAAGTGCCCCTGGCCGTCAGCGCCATCGGCGCCAAGGCGATCGAAGACAGCCGTATCCGGACGGCGGCGGATCTGCAGGAGCAGACGCCCGGCCTGCGGATCACCTCGCTGCAAGGCGGCACGCAGATCGCCATTCGTGGCGTCGGCTTCCAGTTTCCCAATGTTTCGGGCGAGCCCGGCGTCGCGTTCAATGTCGATGGCGTATACATCGGGCGTCCGACGGCGACCGGCGCGATCATGAATGATCTTCTTCGGATCGAAGTACTGCGTGGCCCCCAAGGCACGCTTTACGGCCGCAACGCCGTTGGCGGCGTCGTGAACCTCATTACCCGTGTTCCCGGATCCGAGGGAGCTTTCGATGGCTCGGTGAGCTATGGGTCGCACAACAACATCGAGGCCTTTGCAGGCGTCGAGGGCGCGCTGGGAGAGGGCGAGTCCGTGCGTGGCCGGCTTTCGGCTTATGCGAACTATCATGACGGCTATAAGCGCAATCTCTTCCTGGGCCGGGATGGCGCGGACCTCGAGGCTTACGCATTTCGCGGCGTGCTGGTTACTGATCTCTCGTCCGACGTCTCGATCGAGTGGCGCGCCGATTACAGCTATGACTATACGGACGGCCTCTTCAATACGGTCGTAGGCGAGGTGCCGAACGCCCTCACATCGCCCTGGGTGCCAGGCGGGCCACTGCAGGGTGTATTGAACATCACCCCTACAGTGCCAATTCCGCCCGGCGGGCGTGATGTTGTGAACGACACGCCATCCTTCTCCGAGAAAGAGGCTTATGGCGCCAGCGCAACGCTCGTTTGGTCGCCCGCTGGTACGGACCTGACGGTGAAATCCATCACGGCATGGAGAGACAGCGAGTTCAGCCGCCGCGTCGACGTCGACGGGAGCTCCGCGGCGATCTTCGAGGAGACGCTCGATGTCGCGACAGGCGAGCAGTTCAGCCAGGAACTCAACGTCTCGGGACGCCTCTTCGGCGATGCGCGTTTCATCGCCGGGCTTTACTATTTCCAGGAAGATGCCACCGATAACGACAGCTTCCACTATCCTGCACTCGCCGACATCCTGTCGGTATCGAACGGGTTCCCGCCCGGCACCATCCCGGACAATATCGACTATCGCTACGCGCAGGACTCGACGACCTATGCGATATTCGGCCAGGTGACGGTCCCGGTCAGCGACAAGGTGAATCTGACCGGCGGCTTGCGTTATACGAACGACGAAAAGGTGGTCGTCCAGTCGATCGACTTCCTCGGAACGCCCTCGTGCACCGATCTCAGGACGTCGCGGGACTGGGACAGTGTGACCTGGAAGGCGGGGGTCGACTACAGTCCGACCGACGATACGATGCTCTATGCGGGCATCACGACCGGCTTCAAAGCTGGCGGCATCGCGCTTGGCGCATGCGCTAACGCCTACGACCCTGAGGAACTCACGGCGTATGAAATCGGCATCAAGACGTTCTTCGCAAACCGGCGTGTCCGCCTGAACGTCTCGGCGTTCTACTACGACTACGAAAACCTCCAGGCGAACATCTATACGGTCGGCGGCGCGACTGTGGTCAATGCCGACGGCGCCACCCAGTACGGCACCGAGATCGAGTTCGCGGCCCAGATCGTCGAAGGGCTGGAAGCATCCGTCAATCTCAGCCTTCTCGATAGCGAACTCGGAGAGTTCCATACCACCGATCCGAACGAGCCGGGGCTCGGCGTCATCAATCTGAAAGGCAACAAGCTGGAGAAGGCTCCGGACTGGACCGCTGGCGCCGCGCTCTCATACGTCCGTTCTGTCGGACGTGGCGAGATGAACGTCCGTTGGGAAGTCTTCCATTCGGACTCGTACTTCAACGACTCCTTCAACTCGTCCTACGCGGAATCGCCCGCCTACACCGTCCACAACGTCAAGGTGTCGTGGTCGGACGACAAATGGGAGTTCGGCGCATACGGCAAGAATATCTTTGACGAGGAGTATACGACGATGCGGTTGCCCGTGCAGGGCATCGCCGTGACAGGCCAGTATGCGCCGGGCGCCTGGTTCGGCGTCTATGCGAAAGTGGCTTACTGAGTCCTCCGCCTGGCCGCGCCTAAGGGCGCTGCCTAGGCGCCGGGCTTTTGCCCGGCGCCTTTTTTTTCGGCCGCTGCGCGCTGGCCGCCTCGAAAATCGGCAGCATCAGCCGCGCATGATTGATTCCGGCATCGACGTAGTCGAAAGGCTGGTTCCGGAAATAGGCATCCGCCGCCATGAAGATCGAAATGCCCAGTCCGGTCATGGCGAGGAAGCGCGGATCGAAATCTGCACCTCGGGCGTCGGGCGGGATGGAGAGCTGCGTCCGCTCCGCCCACCGATCGATCAGGGGTACGATGCGCTTGCGATAGAATTCGCCGCCGTGTCCCTCGCTTGCGAAAAGTGCGATGCCGAGCAGCGGCAGCACCATTTCGATCTCGTGCATGAACTCGATCGTCGTGCGCTGCAGAAGAGCGAGCCTGTCCTCGCTTTTCACGGCCCTCGGAATCGACTCGCCGATATGGCGATAGGTCGCCATCCATCGCTCCAGCGGCTCGATCACCGCTGCGTCGAACAGCTCGTCCTTGGATTCGAAGTGACGGTAGATCAGCGCCTCGTTGATCTTGGCTTCCGCCGCGATGTCTTTCGTCCGCGCGCCGGAAAAGCCCTGGCGCACGAAAATCGTCCGTGCGGCGTTCAGGATCGACTCGCGGCGCTCGCTGGAACTGATGCGTGCCTGGACCTGCCTGGGAGGCTTGGCGCTGCGCCTTGGTGGCGATGGCGGCATTGCAGGAACCTTCATGTCCGGCCGAACTTGGTTGCGGTCTTATGGCACAGCTCGCGGCCGGAGTAATTGACTACTTTCCGGGCTGACATGCGCTTTTGAAGAGAGCGGAATTGACCGGGTTGGCATGACGTAGTAAGTGGTTACTTAATATAAGAACACACTCGGAGGGAGCGCTCGGTCATGCAGGCACGCCTGATATCGCCAGACGATCACATTCAAGCGCCGGCGCATGTCTGGCAATCGCGTCTGCCGACGCGGATGCGGGACGCGGGGCCTTTTATCCGTCGGCTTCGTGGAAAGGCCTCCGATGCTGGCGGGGGCAATTTCCGCTTCACCGAAGACGCCGAAGGCGCGTGGGGCGACGTCTGGCACTATGACGGCAAACAGATTCCGATCGTGAAGATCGCAGCCGCAGCCGGGTTTTTCCCCCGGCATGAGGTCAAGTTCGGTCCGTCGACCTATGAAGACATCCGGGCGGGTTGCTACGATCCCAAGGCGCGCCTCGCGGATATGGATGCGGCCGGTATCCTCGCGTCGGTGAACTATCCCAACATGTTCGTCATGTTCGCGGGCGAACAGTTCAGTTTCGCAGCCGACAAGACTTTGGCGCTCGCCTGCATCCAGGCCTACAACGACTATATCATCGAGGAATGGTGCGCCGGCTCGCATGGCCGCCTCGTTCCTATGGGTATCGTTCCGCTGTGGGACGTGAAGCTCGCCGTCGCGGAAGTCGAACGGCTCGCGAAGCTCGGGTTCAAAACGGTCTCCTTCGTCGAGGCGCCCCATCGTTCCGGCCTGCCTTCGGTTTCGTCGCGCTACTGGGATCCGATGCTGCAGGCCATCGCGGAGGCGGACATGGTGCTTTCCGTCCATATCGGCACATCGCCGATGACGCTGGCGGCGAAAGACGCGCCGCCGGCCGTTCCGCATGTCGGTGCGTCGCTCTACGTCATGCATTCATTGCTCGAATACCTGTTCTCGGCTGTGTTTGAGCGCATCCCGACATTGCGCGTCTGCTTCGCTGAATCGCAGCTCGGGCTCGTCCCCTACATCCTCGACCGGGCCGACTTCATCTGGCAGGAGATCGTCATCGACGGCACGGCGACCGTCGATAAAAGGGCGCTGCCGCGTCCGCCTTCCGAGTATTTCCGCCGCAACTGCTGGGTCGCTTTCTTCCGCGATCCGGTCGGTTTGCAGATGGCCGACCACATCGGCATCGACCGCATCCTTTTCGAAACCGACTATCCGCATCTCGATACCGAATGGCCGAACTGTCAGGCCAAAGCGGAAGAGATGCTTGCCGGTATGTCGCCTGAAGCCCAGCAGAAGATTCTCGTCGACAACGCCAGAGATCTTTTCCGGGTCGATATCAAGAGCGTGGCATGAAGTTCACGGCCGCCGAACGACTGGGCGCGTCGGAGCTTTCGGATGCCGACGAGTTTCTTCACCATCCGCCCGTGCCGGTTCCGGCGCGCTGGCAGGAGAACATGTTCTTCGTCGCCTGGGATCTCGAAGGTGGCCATGGCTTCCTGATTCATACCAAGAGGTGGCCGGCGAAGAACGATCACGAAGCGCATATCGCGATCTACGTCGATGGCGTGCCCTGTTCCGCCGTCCTGCATCGGCCCCTCGCGGCGACCCCGCGCATCAACGACGAAATACCCGAACTCTACGCGGAGCCGGAACAGGCGTGGTCGCGCTGGCGTATCCGGGCCGATATCGGCGGTGAAAAGGGTGAAGGACCGTTCGGCTTCATCGCTCACAAGCCGGGCGGCGACACCAGGGCGACGCTGGACATCGTGCTGGAGTCCGATCTGCCCGTCGCCGATTTCAAGCAAGGGCTCGCCTATCTTTCGGACGCTTTGTCGAAAACCGGAGAAGGCAAGCATACGACAGCGCAGAACCACTACGAGCAGGGTGGGCGGTGGCGGGGTACGCTCTCGATCGGCGATCGCCGGGTCACGACGTCGGGGCTGTTCGTTCGGGATCATTCCTGGGGCGAGCGCGTCGAATCGAATTTCGACAGCGGCGTATTCTGGACGGCTTCAAGCCTCGATGGCGGGCGGCTCTTCTGCAACGCCATCGGCTTTCCGGGCGCGAGCGGCACGGTGGGCGTCGGCATTCTCGTGGATGAGACCGGCAGCTATGTCACGAACAAGGTCGAGGGCGTGTTCACGCCCAAGCCGGGGCTTCTCTCCTATGATCGCAGCGAGGTTCGCTACGGCTTTCACGATCCTGTCACCTTGACTGGCGTGACGAAACTGCACGTCCCGAAATATCTCCCGGGATCGGGGGAGCGGCGCTACGACAACAATGCGATTTCCCATGTACGGATCGGCGACAAGACCGGCATGGGGTGTCTGGAATGGGCGGCTGTTCTTGAGCCGGCGCAGGCGGAAACGCTTGATGGCCTGCTCGCGGACGACGGCTGATCCAGCAGGCGATAGAACGATGGGAGGACTGGATGCGACTGAACGAGTGGCTTCTCAATGAAGCCCCATCGAAGCGCTTTGCGCTTTTCACACGGTCGAATGCGGCCGAAGTCATGGGCGAACCGCTGTCGCCGCTTGGCTGGACGCTGATCTGGAAAAGTGCGTTCGGTCCCGGAACCTGGGACGGCTATGTCGCGCTGGGCGGCTTCGATCGCGAGGAATTCTCCGAATCCGACTCCATCTATGGCGCTTTCGGCGGCTACTTCTACCTGAACCTCTCGGCGATGCTCATACTGACCGCCCGTATGCCGGGGGCCGATCCGCATCAGCTGGCCGCGGCGTTCGACAGCGATCCGGCCATGCCCGGCTATGTCGCCGAGCCCTGGCACGAGAACCCCGAAGCATCGACCCGGCTGAGCGCCACCTTGCAGTCTATCCTTGCCGGGCGCGTGCCTTCGGAACTGGGCGCTCTCCAGGACGACGCCCATGCGATCCGCGCCGCGCGCCCGGATCTTGCTGCGCAGTCGCTGGAAGCGCTGGTCGCGCGCATGCGCTCCATCGTTCCGGCAATGCGCCGCAACGGGCAGATGCATGTTCACACCGGCCAGGCGGGCATGACCGCCATGGGCTATCTCCAGACATTGCTCGGCGGACTTGGGCGCGGCGATGATATGGCGCGCCTTTGCGCCGGCATCGGCCATGTCGAGACGGCGGACATCGCCGGCCAAATGTGGCGCCTCAGTCGTCTCGTTCGGGCGACGCCCGGCCTGTCTGACGCGCTCCGCGAACGTCGCGTTGATGGTTACACCCCGGCGTTCCGCGAGGCCTTCGCTGCGTTCCTGTACGATCACGGCGCGCGCGGGTCGAACGAGTGGGATCTCGTCGGCGCGACGTTCGAAACCCACCCGGAAAACGCACTCGCCCTGATCGAGTCGATGGTCAAACAGGACGACAACGCAGAACCTGGCGCGGCCCAGCGCCGGAACGGCGAAGTCCGGGACGCATTGCTCGCCGAGTTCGACAATATGCCCGCGGCGCGTGATGTTCGTTCGGCGGCCGAGGCTGTCGCTGCATGGTTCGCCGCGCGGGAACGCTCCAAAAATCTCTGCGTGCGCGTCGTACACGAGGCGCGCATGTGTGCGGAGGAGATCGCGCGGCGGCTTATGCCGTCGGGCGAGATCGGACGACGCGAACATGTCTACATGCTTCAGGAATCCGAACTGGCCGATTTCGCAGCCGATCCGGCCGCTTTCCGCGAGCGGCTCGCCGAACGGTATGACACCTATCTGGAGGTCGCGCGGCGCGAACCGCCTTTCATCGTCAATGGCGCTTATCCCCCGCCGGAAACCTGGCCGCTCCGCGCCGAGCCGGCCGCGAGGCCGGAGGCTGCGCTGGGCGAACGCCTCAAGGGGCTTGCTTGTTCGCCTGGCCGGGTGACGGGCCGCGCCCGCATCGTCCATGATCCTGCGGACCCGGGCTTGCTGGAGCCGGGTGACATCCTCATCACCGCCACCACAAACCCCAGCTGGACGCCGCTCTTTCTTGTCGCTGCCGCCGTGGTCACGGAATTCGGGTTGTTCAACAGCCACGCCAGCATCGTTTCGCGTGAACTCGGCATTCCGTGCGTGGCGTCCGTGCCGGGCGTGACGAGCCGTATTCAGAACGGCGCGCTGATCGCCGTGGACGGCGACACGGGCGAGATCGAAATCATGGCGGCTCCCGAGAGCACGTCTGCGGAAAGCGCCGCGGCATGAGTCTTTCGGGTTTCGCCGCAGAGACGCAGTCGATCGACGACGCGATCGCGTCTCCGGCCATCCATGCAGATCCGGCGGCGTTCGATGCGCTGTTCACGCGGCTGCGTTCGGAGGATCCTGTACATTGGACCGAGCCTGCGGACTTCCGTCCGTTCTGGACGGTCAGCAAGCATGCCGACATTCAGGAAGTTGAGCGGAACTCCGCTTTCCTGAATGCGCCCCGCCTTATTCTGCGCACCCGCGCGCTGGAGGAACAGACGCGGGCGGCGACCGGCGGCAGCAGCGTCTTGCTGCGCAGCCTCGTCAACATGGACCCGCCCGATCATTTCGCCTACCGGCGCCTGGCGCAGACCTGGTTTACGCCCCAGAGGATACGCCTGCTCGAAGCGGATTGCCGCGCGCTTGCCCGCGAATGCGTCGACAGGATGCTCGAACATGGCGGCGCCTGCGACTTCGTTTCGGATGTCGCGGTGTGGTACCCGCTTCGGGTCATCATGCGCACGCTCGGACTGACGCGCGCGGATGAACCGCTCATGCTGAAACTGACGCAGGAAATCTTCGGCAACGATGATCCCGATGTGCGGGCGAAGCGCGCCAATGCCGATCTCGCCGCCAGCGTTCTGGAATTCCAGTCATTCTTCCGCGAACTTTCCGCTGCGCGCCTGGCGAACCCTACTGACGATCTTGCGACGGTCATCGCAACAGCGGAGATCGATGGGCGTCCCATCGCCGATCATGAAGCGATGTCGTACTATATTCTCGTTGCGACGGCCGGGCATGACACGACGAGTTCCACGGTGGCCGGCGGCTTGCTGGCGCTGATCGACAATCCCCAGCAACAGGCGAGACTCGTCGCGGACCCGGCGCTTATGCCCGCTGCTGTCGAAGAGATGACGCGCTGGGTTTCGCCCGTCCGCCATTTCTTCCGCACCGCGCGCGACGACTACGAGCTGCGTGGCCGGCGCATCGCGGCGGGTGACAATCTGATGATGTGCTATCCGTCGGCCAACCGGGATGAAGAGGCCTTCGATGCGCCGTTCGCGTTCCGCATCGATCGCACGCCGAACCGGCATCTGGCGTTCGGATACGGACCGCATCTGTGCCTCGGCCAGCACCTGGCGCGCATGGAGGTCCGCGTGTTTTTTGAAGAGCTTCTGGCGCGCGTGGAGGGTTTCGAGCGCGCCGGTGCGCCGAGCTGGCTTCAGTCCAGCTTCGTTAGTGGCCTGAAGGCTTTGCCGATCCGCTTCCGTCCGCGTTGATCGCTCCGGCGATCGAAGCTTTGGCCTGTCAGGTTGACCTGACGGGCCATCGGCCGGGTCGTCGTCAGAGGGGCGGACGCAGCCCCGTGGCGAGAATGGCCTGTACAGCGTTCAAGGCGCGTTCGGTGTGGTCGAACCGTAACCCGCCAATGGCGTCGTCCAGGAAGCCGGCGATCTGGCTGTGTTCCGTGTCGGCGCGCCGGCAGGCGGCCAGCGCCTCTTCCACTGAAAAATTCCACGCAATCCCGGGATGTGAGGCCCAGGCCGTCAGCCCCGCGTTCGGAACCAGAACCACGGGCTTGCGCATGTACAGCGCTTCCAGACCGCCCGTCGAATGCGGCGTCATGACCCAATCGGCGTTGGCGAGCTGGTCCTCGTAGGTGAGGGAGCGAAGCTCGCGGCCGTCTACTGACGGCAGCGGGAGCGACGGCTTGTGATCGACCCAATCGGGATATTGAGGATGATTGCGCACGACCACGGGAAGTCCGGTCGCCGCCTCGATCCCCCGCAACAATGGAAGCAGCAGCGAGGATTCGGGTATCTTCTGGGCGAGATAGAGGATGTAGCCGCCATCAGCCGTCTTGACGCGCGCCAGCCGGTCGAGCTTCGGCAGGCCGACCGCCACGGTGCTTTCCCGCAGCGCCGGCAGAAGTTCGCGCCGGTGTCGCTCGCCGAAGCAGAGCAGATGGTCGGCGCAAAAATTCCGGTTGTAGACCCACCAGGACTGGAACAGCCCGTGCTGCAGCCCGATCACCATCGGGCGCGACGCGCGGGCGCGCAGCAGGCGGTGCACCGCGTTCGATGGATAGGCCTGCATATCGCACAGAAACAGGACGTCGATATCCGGCGTGCAGATCTCGTCGAGAAACCGTCCGAGGGCGTCTTCGGATATGCCGTCGGGAGACAGACGGTCGATCGGTTGCCTGCGGTGCAGCGGCAGCGGCACGGCGTCCAGATCGGCGTGAGAAGGATCGCCCGTCCATGGCAGGGAAGCCAACCCGCACCATCCATCCGTTTCGTTGATGCGCTGAAAGAGGCCGAGCCAGTTGTCCACGTTCCGATAATTCGTGGTCAGAACCAAAGCGCGCATGCTCAGAGTCCCAGCCGATGGCACAGATCCGCGGTGTAGGCGGCGCGGATCGCTTCGACGTCTGCCCGTTGCGGCGGAAACATCGCGTTCGAGAATTCGTGAGGCTGGTAGAGCCGCGTCAGGCCCGCAAGCAGGCCGAAGCGGGAATTGTGATCGATGCGCGCAAGTGTCACCGGGATGCCCATCGCCATGCAGGGCGAGGCGGCGTGGTGGAGCGGCGTCAGAAGCCATCTCGCCTCGCGGCGATAGACATCGAGAAGCCCGGTGGCGACGTTTTCCATATGACGGCGCTCCGCGACCCCGAGCGGATAGACGCCGGCGGCGAGTCGCTGGCTGACGAACACGGCGGTATCGAGGAGTTCGGCCGGGACGTGCTTCAGAAGGCCGGGCGGAAGATCGCCTGCGCCCGCGCCATAGGCGATGTAGAGCCTGGCCGCGCCGTCATCGTCACGGGGCGGAAGAGTGAAGGTGACGCAGCCTGCGACATAGGCCGCGATGCCGCGCTGTAGCAGCAGCGCGCAGGTTGCAGGATCGCGGCAACCGATGGGCTGGTGCGCCCGCAGATCGTTCTCCGCCGCAGCGATCGTCGTTTCGTCGGCGGAGAAGCCGATAAAGATGGGCTCTATCTGCGGCGGCAGCGGAAAGCTGAACGGCATGAAGCGCGCATTCATCACCAGGCGCACTGGAGGACCGTCATAGTCGCGCAGCGTATCGCGATCGATATCGATCAGCGTATCCGCCGCGATCCCGAACGCGGTGAGCAGGCGGCGCAGCGCGATCGACTGGACATTGTCGCCGAGATTGACGGTGTAGAAGCCGCGCGCGCGAAGGTCGCGCTCGAAATGATCGAAACCGGCATAGCTGAAGACCGGCACGCCGATGCGTCGCGGCGTTCGTTCGGTGGGCTGAGTGAGTGCAGCCGTGCGGGTGACGAGTTCAGGGTTCATGGAATCGTTGCGGCGGTGTTCGGGAATTATCCGCGACGAAACTGTCCAGACACAGATTTTGCAAATCACGCAAAGCCGAGAATTACACAGTTTGATTGAATTCGCGGCAAAGGCGCCCGTGCAGCGCGTGCCGGCCTCGCGAAAACCGCGCCATCGGTCGCTGGCAAATACTGAAAATACGAGCATCTGACAGTTCGTCCGTGCACCGTGCGTTACTGTTATTTACTTATGATCTCAAGATCAGATTATGTTCCGGCATATCAAGTATTGCATGCATATCAGTCTTAATCTGATCGAATATAATTGATATGAGAATGTTAGCGTAGCAATTAAGATTGCGATCCATTCTGCATCTACTTGCCGACATGGCAGGATGCTGCACGAAACAGCATTTCAGAATTGGGAGAGCCAAATATGCTTCGTGGTCTTTTGTCAAAAATCGCCACCCCGGTCGCAAACACCGGCAATCAACTCGTAGGATCGGCGAATGCTCTGCTTGAACAGTTGTCGCCGGGATCGACCCACGCGGTCACGACAATCGGCAACATCACCGGAAACAGCGGCGTGACCGAGGATCTGTTCGGCAATCTGAAGCAGTTCGACGTCCACTCGGCGGTGCAGTCTGTCTACAAGGACGTGCTCGGGCCGGGCGGCGTCGTCTACAATCTCGCCGATGGTCACGGCCTCGGCACCGAAGCTCTCGTCAGCAACCTGACCGGACAGGGGAACGACCTGCTGGGCTGATCCCCAGAGGGCTGCGCTTACCCGGCGCGGGGGCGGCAGGCTGCTTTTCCTGCCGTCCCCGCCGCCTTCGGCTTCCAACGTCCAGCGATTTCGAGTTTCACAGGCGACACGATGGCATTGCAGGGAATCCTGCCACAGATACTCAGGGCGCTTCGCCCCTACGCCGTCTTCTCGCTCGCCATGAACGTGCTGATCCTGACCGTGCCCATCTATATGTGGCAGGTCTTCAGCCGTGTTCTCTCATCCGGCCGTGCCGAGACGCTGCTGCTTCTGACCTTCATCGCCGCCGCCGCGCTGCTGACCTTTGCGCTGCTGGATATCGTGCGGCAGCATTTGCTCAACCGCGTATCCAGCTGGTTTGGCGAGACGATGTTCGGGACGCTGGTGGACCGCGCCGTCAATGTCGCGGGACAGGGCGCGCATGTCGGCGCGCAGCCGGTGCGGGATCTCCAGCACGTGCGATCGTTCCTGGGCAGCCAGGGCATGACGGCGTTCTTCGACGTTCCCTGGGCGCCGTTTTTCGTACTCATCCTTTTCCTCATCCATTCGGCGCTCGGCTGGATCGCGCTCGCGGGCGCGTTTGCGCTGGCGCTGCTCGCATGGGCGAGCGAGGTGAAGACGCGCGATCTCATCAAGAGTTCAGGCCAGCTCCAGAACGAGATGCATGCCCGCATCGAAGCCGCGACCGCCAATCCTGGCGCGCTGGAAGCGATGGGCATGACGCCGAACCTTGTGAACGGTTGGCAGGTGCTGAACGCCGCCGTCCTCGCCGAGCAGCAGGCGGTGGGCGACCGGCTCGGCGTCTATATGGGCCTGACCAAGCTGGTGCGTCTGCTGCTGCAGATCGTGACCATGGGGGCGGCCGCCTATCTGGTGATCGAGCGCGACCTCACCTCGGGCGGTATGATCGCCGCCTCCATCCTGATGAGCCGCGCTCTGGCGCCTGTGGAGCAGGCGATCGGTTCGTGGCGCGCCATGGTGACCGCGCGCGACGCGCTGACCCGGATCGATCGTCTGCTCGCGGTGACATCGGAGCGCCCGGCCGTGACCGCTGCGCCGGCTGCTGGCGGGCGTCTCAGTGTGCGCGAGATCGTCTACGCCGTGCGCGGCAAGCCGCGTGCGGTGTTGGACGGGATCAACCTGTCGCTGCGAACTGGCGAAGTGCTGGCGATCGTCGGGCCGTCGGCGTCAGGCAAGTCGACGCTCTGCCAGCTGCTTGTCGGCGCGCTGTCGCCGACGGGCGGGGCGGTGGCTTTCGGCGGCGTCGATATCCGCCAGCTCGACGCCCGCCAGCGCCGCAAATTCATCGGCTACCTGCCGCAGAATATCGACCTCTTCGCCGGCACCATTCGCGCCAATATTGGCCGCATGGATTTCGGTGCGCCGGACGAGGCGGTGATACGGGCCGCGCGGCTTGCCGGCATCCATGAGATGATCGAAAGCCTGCCCGACGGCTACGATACCAATATCGGCCCCGGCGGCCTTCGCCTGTCCGGCGGCCAGCGCCAGCGCATCGGCCTCGCGCGGGCGCTCTACGGCTCGCCACGGCTGATCGTTCTGGACGAACCGAACGCGGCGCTCGACGAGGAAGGCGAGCGCGCGCTGGCACAGGCCATCCAGGCCGCGCAGAAGGGCGGGGCGGTCGTCGTGATCGTCATCCACAACTCGCCGCTCATCAAACTCGCCGACACGGTCGCCTATCTCGTCGAGGGGCGGATCGCGGCTTTCGGCTCGCGCGAGCGCGTGCTTGCCGAGATCATGCGCGGCGCCACCGCCGACCAGGACGCGTCGACCGACAGCGGGCGCAAATACGCGCTCATAACCCCGGCGGCGTAGCGTCATGAGCGAAGCCATCGCACACGCGCCCGCCCCTCACCACGTCCTCGCTGGCGGCGGCCGGACGCCGCCGTCTTCGCTCGGTGCGTTGATGCGTGGCCCGGCGCTGGCCGGATACGCGGTGATCGGCGGCTTCGCGCTGGTGATGGCGGCTTGGGCGATGCTGGCTCCGCTCAGTTCGTCAGCCATAGCGGTGGGCGTGGTCAGCCCCGACGGTGCGCGGCGCACGGTCCAGCACCTCGAAGGCGGCATCGTCAGCCGCATTCTGGTGAAGGACGGAGACGAGGTGAGCGCCGGCCAGGTGTTGATCGAGATGGACAGCACCGGCGCGGGCGCTGCGAACGAGGCGCTGCAGAACCAGATATTCGAGGCGGAAGCAGCCGAGGCGCGGCTTGAGGCCGAGCTGAGCGGCGCAGAGGTGCTGATCTTTCCGGTCGTCCTGCAGGAGACGGCGGCAGCCGGCACCACGGCGGCAAAGGTGCTGGCGGGCCAGCGGAACATCTTCGAAGTGCGGCGCCAGGCGGGTGCGAAGAAACGCGCCATCCTGAAGGCGCGCATCGCGCAGATCGAGGAGCAGATCGCCGGCCTCCGCACCGAGCGCGTGGCGCTCACCCGTCAGGCCGCTCTGGTCGCCGACCGTGTGACGGCGCTGCAGACGCTCCTGTCGAAAGGCCTTGTCGCGAAATCGTCGGTGATCGAGCTGCAATCCCGCGCAGCGGGGCTGGAGGGCGCCATCGGCCAGAACGGGGCGGCGATCTCAGCCGCCGAGCAGGCCATGGGTGAGGCGGAGCTTGAGCAGGAAGCGGCGGAGATCGCGCGGCTCGATGAAATCAACGGCCGCCTCGCCGGCACGCGTTCGGCGCTCGCCGAATTGCGCGAACGTGGCAAGGCCTCGGCCGATATCCTCAGTCGCACCCGCATCGTCGCTCCGGCGGATGGGCGGGTGATGGACCTCAGGATCAAGACGCCGGGCGGCGTGATCGGGCGGGGCGAGCGGATTCTCGACATCGTGCCCGACAGCCCCGATCTCATCATCGAAGCGCGGGTCGAGCCTGCCGACATCGACGACGTGGTCGAGGGCATGAGCGCGTAGGTCTTGTTCCCGGCGTTCAACGACCAGCGCAGCATGCCGCATATCGACGGCGTCGTGCGCAGCATCGCCGCCGATGCGAGCGCCGATCCGCGCACCGGGGCGAGCTTCTACGCCGTGCGGATCGAGGTGCCGGAGGCTGAGCGCGCCAAGCTCCCGGCCGGGGAACGCGTCGTCGCGGGGATGCCTGTTCAAATCTACATCGCGACGGGCGAACGCAGCGTGTTCGGCTATCTCTTCGATCCGATCCTGGAAACCTTCCGCAACGCCGCCCGCGAGAAGTGAGCGGCCGGCATTGCGTGCGTGGCGTCAGGCCTTCGCCGCCCGCCGCTCGTCGAGCTGGGAGAGGATCATGATCTTCTGCCAGATCTTGCGGCCCAGATCGGAGGCGAGATCTTCCACTTCGGTCGCCGCCTGCAGGATGGCGCGGTCGTTGCTCGCGCCGGCATAGAGCGCCGCCAGTTTGGCGGTCAGCGCCAGCATCTCTGCGCAGAAATCGAGATAGCGGGCGAGTTCGAACTCGGTCATCCGCCGTTCGGGCGAGGCCGGGCTGACCGTCGCGCCCGAGAGGATCATCGTCGGGTCTTTCGTCAACTGGTGCATGTCGATGACATGCGCGAAAGACCGAAGCGCATGCAGCCGCTCCAGCGTGCGGCGGCGCTTGATACGTTCCTCCAGTGACAGCACGAACCAGATCGCGGCGGCGGCGAGAAGCAACAGGTTCACGGCCGAATCGAGGCCTTGCGCCAGCGAGGTCACGTCGGCCCGTTGGCTCAGCGCCGACCAGTCGACCTCACCGATGAGATAGATCGTCCCGATCGCCCACCCGGCGGCGACCATCAGGGCGAGGCCGCGCAGCAGCCACATCGGACGTTTGAGATCGGCCGCGGCGGCCGCTGTCTCCCGGGCCGTCGTCACCAGCGCGGCGCAGACATGGCCGAGGCTGGCGGCCGAAAAACGTGCCGCGATGCGCAGGCGCAGCTGCGCCAGCGTTTCCTCGATCCGCCCGGCGTCCAGCCGGTATCCGCCAATCGTGTCGGTCATGGTCGGCTGCGACCATAGGCGCACCCCGGCCGCTTGGACAATCGTGGGTGCGGCCCTTTAGAGTCGTCCACGCACCGCCCCGGGGAGTTTCATGCTCGGCTTCAAGTTTCTGACCACCCGTCCGACCGACCACGTTGTGCTCTATAAATCCGGCCGGAAATCGCGAGAGGGCGCGGGTCTCGGCGGTATCGTCTTCATGCCGACAGCCACCGCCGCCGCCGTGCCGATGGATGCGCGCGACGACATTTTCGCGGTCGAGACGATGACCGTCGACTATCAGACCGTGGTCATCCAGGGCCTCATCACCTTCCGCATCGCCGATGCCAACGCCGCCGTGCAGCGTCAGGATTTCAGCATAGATCTCAAGAATGGCCGGCATCTGGGCGAGCCGATGAAGCAGATCGTGGAACGTCTGCGCGCCATCGTGCAGTCGGCCTGCCGTGATGCGCTGGGGCGTTCGTCTCTGGATGCGGCGCTGAACAAATCGGACGAATTGTCGGTTGCCGCCATGCGCTCCATCGCCGCCGATCAGGGTCTGAAGGCCGATGGCATCGCGGTTGACCGCGTGCTGGTGATGTCGGTGAAGCCGGCGCCCGAGATCAAGAAGGCGCTGGAGGCGAAGCTGCGCGAAACGCTGCTGCGCGAGGCCGACAGCGCGCTGTTCGACCGCCGCCGCGCCGCAACGGCCGACGAGCACGCACTGAAACTGCGTGAGGAGGCGGACCGCCAGGAACTCGCGACGAATGAGATTTCCAATCACCTCACGCTTGAGGCCGAGCGCGGCAAACTGGCGGAGGCGAAGGCGGCGACGGCGCTCACGGAGGCGAAATCGGCCGCCGAAACCAACCGCGAGCGGCTGAAGCCGTTTGCAGAACTCGGCGCGGCCGGTGTCGCCGCGCAGGCGCTGTATGAACTCGGCATACGCGGCGTCGTGCCGGCCAATCTCAGCCTCGGCGGCGATGTCGCGCAGCAGATCGCCCAGGCCGTCAAGCGAACGCCCTGAACCATGCGCAGCCGCGTCGTCATTCTGACGCGCCAGACCCAGGCCGAAACGCTGGTCCGCCGCTATGGCAGCGAGGGCCAGGCGAAATTCATGCTCGCGCAGGCGGCGGGCGGCGCCGCCTCCTTCAAGCGCGCCAAGGCCTATGAGAGCGCCGAGAACGCGGCCCTGCGCCAGATCCGCGCCGCCGTTCCCGATGAGGTGAAGACCGTCGAGATCGACCGCAACCTCGTTGCCCAATTCCTGTTCGAGCCGCACGATCTGGTCGTGGCGGTCGGACAGGACGGTCTCGTCGCCAATGTCGGCAAATATCTCGACGGCCAGCCGCTCGCCGGCGTGAACCCGGACCCGGCCAATATCGAGGGCGCGCTGTTGCCCTTCGACACGCCGGGCTTCGTTGCGGCGCTGCGCGATGCGCTGCACGATCGCCGCCCCGTACGCGATGCGACTCTGGCCGAGGGCGTCACCTCGGACAAGCAGACGATCTATGGCCTCAACGAGATCTTCGTCGGCGTGCCGAACCATCAGTCGGCGCGCTACCGGCTCTATTTCAAGGGCCAGGAACACGAGCAGTCGTCATCCGGCCTCATCGTTGCGACCGGCACGGGTTCATCCGGCTGGCTGAAATCGCTGCAGGGTGAAAAGGCCGCCTTCGATCCCGCCGACGACCGCTTGCGTTTCGCGGTGCGCGAGGCCTGGCCGGGCAAGGGCTTCTCCGTAGCGCTCACTCACGGCGACATCACCCAGCGCCAGCCGCTGGCGATCGAGTCGCGCATGGAGAACGGCGTCGTTTTCGCAGACGGCATCGAGCAGGATTCATTGCGCTTCGATGCCGGCGTCACGCTCACCATCCGCCCCGCTCACCGCAAAGTTCACCTGATCCAGTAGGAGACGCCCATGCGCCGCATCGTCCTGGCCCTCAGCCTGCCCGTAGTTCTCGCGGCCTGCGGCGAGAGCAACCGCGACGTCATCACACGCTTCACGCCGCAGATCGAAGCCGTGCGCGGTGAGCTGAAGGCGATCGCCGGCACGTTGCCGGCCCCCGGTGTGGTGGTCAGCGGCAAGGTGGCCGACGCCGACCCGAAGCCGGTCTATGATGTCGCCGCCGGCGCCTTCAACACCGCCTTCGTGCCGGTCGAGGCGTTGAGCGACGACGAGCCTGTATACGATCTGATCCTGTCGTCCGAACTGCTGAATGCGCTCGGCTGGACGGGCGCGAAGAACCCGATGGCGGAGAGCGCGCTGGACGAAAGCGCCGAGGGCTTCGACAAGCAGTTCCAGACCGCGTTGGCGACCACTTATGTCGTGCTTTACCGCGCGGCCGCCTATGATCCGCCACGCGCCATCGACGACAAGACGTTCGAGGGCGGCACGCTGAAGCTGGAGGCGGTGGTCTTCGAGCGCGCCGCGTCCCGCCAGGTGGCGGCGTGCAGCATCGAGGCGGCCTCCGACACCAGCGTCAACTACACCTACAAGGAAGGCGAAGACCCCAAGGCCCGGCTCGTCGCCTTCGCCGGATCGACGCTGTGGAGCGATGCCCTTAAAACGCTGGCGCAATGCCTCACCGCGACGACGGGGGGAACTTTCGTGTTCGAACGCAGCTAGTCCGGGTTTCACCCCTCCGCCGCACGGTCTAGGTTCCATGGATTGAGGAACGCTTCAGACGCTCCCGTGCAGGAAACGACAGACGGAGGAACGCCCCATGACGCTGCCCCGCCTCGCCATTGACGGACTCTGGTTCCGTGAACCTTCAGGCCGCCGCGTATTGCTGCGCGGCGTCAATCTCGGCGGCGACACCAAAGTCCCCGCCACGCCCGACCAGCGCACCAATTTCGCCGCCGATTTCGCCGATCACAGGACCGTCAGCTTTGTCGGCCGGCCCTTCCCGTTGAGCGAGGCGGCGCAGCATTTCGGCCGCCTCGCCCATTGGGGCTTCAACTGTCTCCGCCTGCTCACCACCTGGGAAGCCGTCGAGCATGAAGGCCCGAGCAAATACGACACCACCTATCTCGACTATCTGACCGAGATCACCCGCCTTGCGGGCGAGTACGGCTTCTACGTCTTCATCGACTTCCATCAGGACGCCTGGAGCCGCATGTCGGGCGGCGACGGCGCGCCCGGCTGGACATTCGAGGCGGTCGGCCTCGACTTCACCAAATTCCACGCGTCCGGCGCTGCCCACGTGATGCAGCACAAATACGACTATGCGAAGGGTGGCCGGCAGGACGCTTATCCGCAGATGACCTGGTCGCAGAATTACCGGCTGCCGGGCAACGCGATCATGTGGACGCTGTTCTTTGCCGGCAACGCCTTCGCGCCGGATTTCCGCATCGAGGGCCAGACCGCGCAGGACTATCTGCAGGGCCACTATCTCGGCGCGATGCGCGCCATCGCCGAGCGCGTGAAGGACATGGACCATGTCCTCGGCTTCGACACGCTGAACGAGCCGAGCCTCGGATGGATCGGCAAGGAATTGTCGCACCAGCATGTCGAGCGCACGCCGCAGCATCCAGAACACGTGCGCCCCGGTGCTGCCTGGTCGCCGCTCGACGGCCTGATGGCGGCGCTCGGCGAAACGCGTGAGGTGCCGGTCATCGGCTTCGATACGGCCTCCATGAAAATGAAGGTCACGCACACCGAGACAGTGAACCCGGACGGCGTGAAGATCTGGCGCGACGGCGCGTCCGATCCCTTCGCCGCCGCCTATGTGAACGGCACGCGCGAGAACTACTTCACCCATGATGGCGTCCGGGCGATCGATCCCGAAGCCGATTTCATGGTGCCGTTCTTCAACGCGGTGGCGGAAACGATCCGCCCTATCCGGTCGGACTGGCTGGTCTTCGCCGAGATGGACCCGTTCAAGACCTTCTCGGGCGCCACCTTCCCGCCGGGCACGCCGGCCGACACGGTGAACGCCTCGCACTGGTATGATGTCGTCACGCTGACGACCAAGACCTTCATGTTCCCGGTCGCCTTCAACCCGTTCAGCGGGCGCACGCTGGAAGGTGCGGATGCGATCCGCAATTCCTATGTGAACCAGCTCGGCCGCTACAAGGCGATGAGCGAAGCTATGCCCGGCGGCGGCGCTCCGGCGCTGATCGGCGAGTTCGGCATCCCCTACGATCTCGATGGGGGCGCCGCGTACAAGGCGTGGGCTGCGGGCGACAGGTCCGCCGCGCCCTGGGCCAGCCACGTGCAGGCGCTCACCCTCATGTACGACGCGCTCGACGAATTGCTGCTGCACTCCACGCAGTGGAACTACACCGCCTCCAACCGCAACGACCTCGCCATCGGCGACGGCTGGAACCAGGAGGATCTCTCCATCTGGTCCGCCGATCAGGCGACCGGCGGCAACGATCCCGACAGCGGCGGCCGCGCCGTCGCAGGCTTTGCGCGGCCTTATGTCCGCGTCTGGGCCGGCCGGCCCATCGCCCAGAGGTTCAATTCGGAAACAGGCGCCTTCCGCGCCGAGCTGACGGTCGAAACCGGCATCGGCGATATCGAAGTCTATGCCCCCTCCCGGGTCTACCCGGGCGGGCCGGAGGTGCTGGTCGAGGGGCCGGGCAAGGCGAGCTACGACCCGGTCAACCAACTCCTCCGCATCACGCCCAAGGGCGAGGCCCTGCTGACCGTCCACCTGACTCGCAAACCTGGCTGAAATACCGGGTCGAGCCTTGCGGCGACGGTGCGCCCCTTGCTAACCAAGGACCGGGATTAGGGGACACATGGTCAAGATCATTTTCGCGGTCGCAGGGGGCGTCGCGTTCGTCGCATGGATGCTGGCGATCTTCGCCGCCATCGCGATGATGAGCCATACCAAGCCGGGCGTGCCGCGCTCGTGGTATCTGTGGAACGGCTACGCCTTTCTCACCGGCCGCAATTTCGAGCCGAGCGCCGAGCCGGCGCGGCGGCTGATCGTGATGTGCTTCGCCGCCTTCTTCCTGGCGATCATCATCGCCATCGCCTTCGGCTTCATCGGCTGGCCGGACCCCAACGCGGTTCCCGCGACACCCTGAAGGACAAGACGCCATGGCCGGACCGCTGACGGGCGTCAAAATCCTCGATCTTTCGGCGATCATCGCCGGGCCGATGGCGACCGGTCTCCTCGCCGACCAGGGCGCGGACGTCATCAAGGTGGAACCCATCGGCGGCGGCGATCTCTGCCGCTGGCTGGGGCCGAACCACAAGGGGCTGGGCGCGATGTTCGCGGCCGTGAACCGCAACAAGCGCTCCATCGCGCTGAACCTCAAAAGCGCCGAGGGCAAGGCCATCCTGCTGGACCTTGCCAGGACCGCCGACGTCTTCGTCCAGAACTTCCGCCCCGGCGCCATCCAGCGCATGGGCCTCGGCTATGACGTGCTGAAAGCCCTGAACCCCCGCCTCATCTATGTCTCGATGTCGGGCTTCGGACAGGACGGGCCTTACGCCAAGCGCCGCGTTTACGATCCGGTGGTGCAGGCCATGTCGGGTTTCGCCGACAGCCAGAAGGACAGGACGACCAGGGCGCCGCAGCTGATCCAGTCGATCGCCTGCGACAAGGTCACGGCGCTCACCGCAGCGCAGGCGATCACCGCCGCTCTGTTCGGCCGCATGTCGAGCGGCGAGGGCCAGCACCTCACCCTCAATATGCTGGACGCGACCATCGCCTTCCTGTGGCCGGACGCCTTCTACAATTACGCACTGCTCGATAACCCAGCGCCGCCCGCGCCCGACTTCGCCGATTTCTACGGTATCGTGAAAGTGAAGGATGGCTGGATCACCACCATAACGCTCAGCGACGACGAGTTCGGCGACTTCTGCCGGGCTGTGGGGCGCGAGGACATCATGGCGGACCCCCGCTTCAAGGACGTGTTTCAGCGCATGGCGAACGCCGCCGCGCTGAAGGAGGCCTTCGCGGAGGCCGTCGCGGATTTCACGACCGCAGACATCCGGGCAAGGCTCGAAGCCGAAGACGTGCCGCATGCCGTCGTACTGAAGCGCGAAGAGGTGCCGGACGATCCGCAGGTCAGGTTCAACGGCCAGATCGTGACGACCGATCACCCCGTCGCGGGACGTCTGCGCGGTGTCCGCCCGGCCGCCCGTTTCGGCGGCCAGCCTGCAGACGAGCGTCTTCCCGCGCCGCTGCTGGGCCAGCAGACGGATGAGGTTCTGAAAGAGCTTGGCCGCTCGGAAGACCAGATCGCCGCGCTGCGTGCCGGCGGCATCGCGGGCTGAGGGCCTCGACTCCGCGTACCTCTCGGGCCTAGCCTCGCTTCATAACGATAACGCCGGGAGGAGATCGGCGATGACGCTCGAAGCCGAGGCAGACGAAGCGCGCAAGCCGCCATTCTATATGCGCGGCAACTACGCCCCCATTTCCGACGAAGCGACCCTGACCGGCCTCAAGGTCGAAGGCCGTGTGCCGGACGGTCTGGAGGGCGTCTATCTCCGCAACGGCCCCAACCCGCCCGCAGGCAAGACGCCCGGCCACTGGTTCATGGGCGATGGCATGCTGCACGGCCTGAAGCTCGGCGGTGGTGCGGCGCACTGGTATCGCAATCGCTGGATCAGGACGAAGGCGCTCGCCGGTCAGAAGATGATGCGCGATGACTTCTCGCGCGATTACACCGTGGGCGTCTCCAACACCCATGTCGTGCCGCACGGACGGAACATCTATGCGCTGGTGGAATCCAGCCTGCCCATGCGTGTCTCGCCGGACCTTGAAACGCTGGGTGTCGAGACTTTCGGCGGCAAGCTCGACTTCGCCTTCACCGCCCACCCGAAAATCTGTCCGGTGACGGGCGAGATGCACGCCTTCGGCTATGGCTACGCGCCGCCCTGGCTCGTCTATCACCGCATCGGCGCGGACGGCGCCTACCTGCAGCGCGAAGAGATCGCGGTGACCGGCCCCACCATGATCCACGACTTCGCGATGACGCGGAACCACGTCATCTTCATGGATCTGCCGGTCGTGTTCGATCTGGAGATCGCGATGAAGGGCGGCATGCCCTATGCGTTCAGCGACAGCTATCCGGCGCGGCTCGGCATCCTGAAGCGCGGCTCCCCGGCTTCGCAGACCCGATGGGTCAGCGTGAAGCCCTGCTATGTCTTCCATGTCGCCAACGCGCATGAGGCCGCCGACGGCACGATCACCGTCGATGTTTCGCGCTACGACGAACTGTGGCGGCGCGGCGCAAAGCGCAATTTCGACGCTTCGCGGCTGTGGCGCTGGACGGTGCGGCCCGGCGCGTCATCAGCCGACGAGGCGGCGCTGGACGATCTGACGCTGGAATTCCCGCGCATCGACGAACGGCTGACCGGCCTGCCGCACCGCTACGCCTATGCGCCGGTCGGCGTTCCCTTCGACCACGCGACGGAGGAGAACTTCTCCGCGCTCGCCCGCTACGACATGAAGACCGGCGCCCGCGCCATCCGTCGCTTCGGCGAAGCGATGATGTCGGAATTCGTGCATGTGCCCAAACACGCGGACGCGGCGGAGGATGACGGCTGGCTGCTCGGCTTCGTGTTCGATGCGGAGCGCGGGACCAGCGATTTCCACATCCTCGATGCCGCGACGCTGGAAAACGCTGCGCGCGTCGAACTGCCGCGCCGCGTGCCCCAGGGCTTCCACGGCAGTTGGTGTCCCGCCGTCTAGAGCTTGACCAGCATCGTGTCGCGGGGCTTCAGCACGCGGCCCGTTTGCGATCGCACGGCCACCGGCGCAACGGCACGGCCATTCTTGCGCTCCACGACGACATTGGGCGGCGTTTCGCCGTCGAATGTCCATTTGTCGCCCCACTGACGCAGCGCGATGAACACCGTGTGCAGCTCCTTGCCCATTTCGGTCAGCTTGTAGTGCTCGCGCAGCGCGCCGGGCGCGATCGGCGCGCGGCGCAATATGCCGCGCTCCACCATCTTGTTCAGGCGCGCGGTCAGCGTGTTCTTCGAGATGCCCAGATTTTTCTGGAAATCGTCGAACCGCGTCACGCCGGAAAAGCACTCGCGCAGGATGATGAGGCTCCACCATTCGCCGAAAATATCCAGCGAGCGGGCGATGGGGCAGGGCTGTTTGTTCAGGGGCAGGCGCTTCATGACGTTACGGTACCATGGTTGCGTTATTGAACCAATCGAAATAGTCTCACCATTGAACCTATCGACGAGGCATCTCCATGACCGATGCGCCCGCGCGCACCCGCACCTATTCCTGGCCCGACCCGGCCGAGATTCTCGAGGCGGCCGCCAGTTCCACGGGGCTTGAGTTCATCTCGCGCATGCTGACCTCCGGCGGCCACGCGCCGATCAGCAAGACCATCGACATGAAGGCTGTCGCCGTGAAGGAAGGCGAGGTCACCTTCGGCATCGAGCCGCAGGAGTTTCACAACAACCCGCTCGGCACGATGCATGGCGGTATCTTCTCCACCATTCTCGACAGCGCCTGCGGCTGCGCGCTGCATACGACGCTGTCGAAGGGGCAGGGCTTCACCAGCCTGACGCTTGAGGTCAAATTCCTCCGCGCCGCAAACAAGGACACCGGCCCGCTCACCTGCACCGGCAGGGTGGTGAGCCGCGGCCGCACCGTCGCGACGACGGAGGCGGTGCTTCAGGATGCGCGCGGCCGTCTCTATGCCACCGCCACCTCCACCTGCATGATTTTCGCCGCGCCCAAGGAGAAAGCCGCATGACCAACCACGTCCAGATCGAACGCCGCGGCCATGTGCAGGTTCTGCGCCTCAACCGGCCCGACAAGAAGAACGCGCTCTCGCCCGCCATGTATGCGGCGCTCGCCGATGCGATGACGGCGGCCATCACCGATGACGGCATCCGCGCCACCGTCATCTCCGGCGCAGGCGGCTGTTTCACCGCCGGCAACGACATCGCCGATTTCGCCAGCGGCGCCGGCAAATCGACCGACGGGGAAGCGCCCGTCAGCCGCTTCCTGAAGGCGCTGTGCGTCCACCCCAAGCCGCTTCTCGCCGCCGTGGAAGGCGTTGCGGTCGGCGTCGGCGTGACGATGCTCTTCCATTGCGACTTCGTCGTCGCGGCGGAGGGCGCGAAGCTGCAATGCCCGTTCGTCAATCTGGGTCTGGTGCCGGAGGCCGCGTCGTCCCTGCTGATGCCGCGCATCACCGGCCATCAGATCGCCGCCGAGATGATGATGTTCGCCGAACGCTTCGGGCCGCACGAGGCCAAGGCCGCCGGCTTCGTCAACCGCGTGACGCCGACGGGCGGCGCGGAAGCCGCCGCCATCGCGGCCGCTGAGATCGTCGCCGCCAAACCGCCTGAGGCCATCCGCCTCACCAAGGCGCTGCTGCGCGGCGATCCGGCGGAACGCCTGGCGCGCATGGAGGAAGAGGGCCGCATCTTCGCCGCGCAGATGGGCTCTGCCGAGGCGCGTGAGGCCTTCTCCGCCTTCCTCGAAAAACGAACGCCCGATTTCACGAAAACCGTCGCCTGAGGCGAAAAGGAAACGCTCCATGCCCATCCCCGATTTTCTCAAAGGCCGCCTGTCGGTTCCTGTCGTCGGCTCGCCGCTCTTCATCGTCTCCGGCCCCGAACTGGTCATCGCCCAGTGCAAGGCCGGCGTCATCGGCTCGTTCCCGGCGCTGAACGCGCGGCCCGCTCCGGTGCTCGGCGAGTGGCTGAAACGCATCAAGGGCGAACTCGCTGATTGGGAGGCCAAAACCGGCAGGAAGGCCGCGCCCTTCGCCGTCAACCAGATCGCCCACACCTCGAACGACCGGCTTGAGCACGACGTCGATGTCTGCGCCGAACACGCGGTGCCGATTACCATCACGTCGCTGCGCGCCCCGAAATTCGTCGTCGACAAGATGCACGCCGCCGGCGGCGTCATCTGGCACGACGTCATCAACGTGCGTCACGCGAAGAAGGCGGCGGATGAAGGCGTCGACGGCCTCATCCTTGTCTGCGCCGGCGCAGGCGGCCATGCCGGCACGCTCTCGCCCTTCGCGCTGGTCCCGGAAATCCGCTCCTGGTTCAAGGGCACGATCCTGCTGTCGGGCTCCATCGCCGATGGCCGATCCATCTTCGCTGCGGAGGCTCTGGGCGCCGACCTCGCCTATATCGGCACGCGCTTCATCGCGACCGAGGAGGCGAACGCCGTCGAAGGCTACAAACAGGCGATCATCGACAGCGCCGCCGACGACATCGTCTATTCCAACCTCTTCACCGGGGTTCACGGCAACTATCTTGGCCCCTCCATCAGCGCCGCCGGCCTCGATCCCAAGGCGCTGCCCGAAAGCGACAAGTCGAAGATGAATTTCGGTTCGGGCGGCAACATGGACAAGAAGGCGTGGAAGGACATCTGGGGCGCCGGCCAGGGCGTCGGTCAGGTGAAGACCTCGCCCAGCGTCGCCGATCTCGTCGGCGAGCTGAAAGCCCAGTACGACGCTGCCCGCGCCGCGACCTTCGGCGCGAACGCAGCGCTCGCCGCGGCCGAATAGCTCAGCTCAGCGCCCCGGCCTCGCGCAGCAGCCCGTCCCAGACCATGTCGTCGCCCTTCCAGGTATAGGGTTCGGGCTGCCGCACCGCGCGGTGTGCGACGCCATCGTTGCGCCATGAGGGGTCGAACTCTTCGGGCGGCGTCAGATAGAGAAGCGTGAAGTCGAGGCGCGGCCCCGCCGCTCTCAACGCGTCCCGCAACGTCCCTGCCGTCGTCTGCGGATTTTTCTCCCAGGCATGCGCGCGCACGAACAGAATGCGTTCGCTTGTCTCCATAAGGGCGCGCCAGCGTACGCCCATCGCGGCGAGCCGCTCCTGGTGGGCGTCGAACCGGGCGTCGACCGATTCCGCATCGGGAAACTCGTGCGGAAACCGCGTCCCGTGGCGCAGGCTGCGGATCGTGCCGCCGATCCAGCGCAAATCGTCGCGCACGAAGAAGTCTTCCGCCCCGTTCTCGATCAGGTGAACAAGTCCCCGGTCCTCCGTGATGACCCAATCGAAGACATGGGCTTCCTCCACGTTCAAAAGGCGGCGGATTCTGATAGGCGGGCTGGCACGAGCAGCCAAGGCTCACGACGCGATCGAAACCTGTCTTGGGTAGGGTCACCGCACAAATCTCCAGGTCCGCAATCTGCCAGACGCCGGCGGCGGGAAGAAGCGATCCGTTCAGCGCTGGACGACCTGCATCCGCTCGTTGCGGCGACGCAGCCACTCAACGCAGATCAGCAGCCCCGCCGCAACGACGATCAGCAAGGTCGCGGCCGCGAGGATCGCCGGGCTGATCTGCTCGCGAATGCCCGACCACATCTTGCGTGGGATGGTCACCTGCTCCGGTCCGCCCATGAACAGCACCGTCACCACCTCGTCGAACGAGGTCGCGAACGCGAACAGCGCGCCGGAAATCACGCCCGGCAGGATCAGCGGCAGCGTCACCTTGAAGAACACGCGCACCGGGCTGGCCCCAAGGCTCAGCCCCGCACGGCTCAGGTTGAAATCATACCCCGTCAGCGATGCCGTCACCGTGATCACGACGAACGGCGCGCCCAGCGCCGCATGCGCCACGATCAGCCCCAGATGCGACTGCGTCAGGCTGAAATCCGAATAGAGGAAATACATGCCCGTGGCCGAAATCACGATGGGGGTGATCATCGGTGAGATCACCAGCCCCATGATCGCGCCCTTCATCGGCAGATTGCCGCGCGCCAGGCCCATCGCCGCGAGCGTGCCGAGCACCGTCGCGATCAGCGTCGCGAAACCGCCGATGAACAGGCTGTTCCACAGCGCCCTGGTCCACTCGCCGTCGTCGCGGATCGCCTCGTACCAGCGCCACGAATAGCCCGCGGGATCGAAGGCGAGCATCTCGGGCGTGAAGGTGAAGAAACGCCCCGATGTGAACGACAGCGGCACGATCACCAGCAACGGCGCGATGAGGAACACCAGCGCCAGACCGCCCATGACGCGGGTTAGGGCGCGCCAGCCGTTCATCCGAACCTCAGCCGGTCGGCGCCGGCGATGCGGTTGAACAGCCAGTAGAGCAGCGTCACCGCGACCAGCAATACGCCGCTCAACGCCGCCGCGAGGCCCCAGTTCAGCGAGGTCCGCATATGGAACTCGATCTGGTTGGAGATGAGCTGCCCCGACGGCCCGCCCACGATCGCCGGCGTGATGTAGTAGCCGACGGCCAGAATGAAGACGAGCAGCGCACCGGCGCCGACGCCCGGCATGGTCAGCGGCAGATACACGCGCCAGAACCCGGTCAGCGGCCGCGCGCCCATCGACGACGCTGCGCGCAGATAAACCGGGGGGATCGTCTTCATCACCGAATAGAGCGGCAGCACCATGAAGGGCAGCAGCATCTGCGTCATCGCCACCAGCGTGCCGGTCAGGTTGTAGACGAGCTGGATGCGGTTCCTGTCATCGACGAGGCCGAGCCAGACCAGAATGTCGTTCACCACGCCCTGGCTCTGCAGCAGCACGATCCACGACGTCGTCCGCACCAGCAGCGAGGTCCAGAACGGCAGCAGCAGCAAGATCATCAACAGGCCCGCCGTCTTCGGCCCCGAATTCGCCAGCAGCCAGGCGAGCGGATAGCCGAGCAGCAGGCACATCGCCGTCACCGCCGCCGCCACCCAGGCCGTGCGGCCGAACAGCATCAGATAGATGGCGTCCTTCTCCGGCACGGACTGAACCGAAAGGTCCGGGCCGTATTTCAGGTCGACCGCCGCCAGATAGTTCTTCGCCGTCAGGCTCTGCGTGCCGATCTTCAGCGCGGCCCAGATTTCCTGCCGTGCCCAGTTCTTGTCCAGCGCTGTCAGGCTCGCCATATAGGGCGGCGTCAGCTTCGCCGCCTCGCGGGCCGTCTTGCGGATCAGCGAGTTGAGGCCGCCGAAGTCGAAATTCAGCTGCGAGCCGAGCTTGCTCGCATCTTCCCGCTTCAGCGCCTTCAGATCCTCGACGATCGCCTGATAGGCGTCCTCGCCCGGCAACGCCGCCGCATCCCAGCCGCTCAGCACCGCCGCCGTGCGCGGCAGCATCTGGGCGGGCAGGGGGTTGGACACGCTCCGCCACAGCATCGCGCCGATGGGGGCGGCGAAGAACACGGCGATGAACGCCAGCAGGGGCAGCGTGAGCAGCAGCCCGTTGCGTCGTTTCGATGAGGTGATGCGGCGCGGTTGATCGGGCATGGCGAAGGAATTGTCCTCCCTCTATAAGGCCCGCACTCCGCAACTGGAATTGCGAAAAGCCTCGCCATGCGCATCTGGCCGACCGGCGGCCTCTGGCGCCACCGGGACTTTCTCCACCTCTGGGGCGCGCAGATCATCAGCGCCTTCGGCAGCCGCATCACGCGGACGGCCCTGCCGGCGCTCGCCATCCTCACGCTGGGCGCCAGCGACGGCGAGGTCGCCTTTCTCGGCGCCCTGGCGCTGCTGCCGGCCGTGGTCATGGGCCTCGCCGCCAGCACCTTCATCGACCGCGTCCGCCGCCGCCCGCTGATGATCGGCTGCGACATTGTCGGCGCGCTCGCCCTGCTCTCCATCCCGCTCGCCGCCTGGGCCGGCATGCTGGATATGCTCCAGATCTATGTCGTGGCGATTATCTCCGGCTCCACCGCGATCCTCTTCGCTCTGGCCGACCAGACCCTGCTGCCCGATCTCGTCGGCCGCGAGCATCTGGAAGAAGGCAACGCCAAGCTGGCGACGACCGACAGCGTGGCCGAAATCGGCGGCCCGGCGCTGGCCGGCGTCCTCATCGAAATCCTCACCGCCCCCTTCGCCATCCTGGCGGATGCGCTCTCTCTGCTCTGGTCGGCGTTGCTGCTGGGGCGCATCCGGGCCGTCGAAACCCCGCACCAGGAAACCGGCGATACCGGCCTCGCCGCCGCCCTTGCCGGCCTCAAATCGGTCTGGCGCTCGCCCATCCTCTCGGCCCTTTTCGGGGCAGAGGCGATCATGATGTTCTCGTTCGGCTTCTTCGCCGCGCTCTACATGCTCTTCGCGCTGCGCGTGCTGGGCATGGATATCGGCTTTGTCGGCCTCATCATCTCGGTTGGCGGCATCGGCGCGCTGTTGGGCGCGGTGGCCGGGCCGCCGCTCGTCCGCCGCATCGGCCTCGGCCCGGCCATCGTTCTCTTCTTCACGCTGACCATCGGCTCCAGCCTGCTGATCCCGGCGGCGACCGGCGACGACTGGCTCAGCGTCGCCTTCCTCGTCACGGCGCAGCTCGTGGGCGATGCCGCCGCCGTCGCCTATTTCATCCAGACCACGACGCTGCGCCAGACGGTGACGCCGCAGGCCGTGCTCGGCCGCGTCAACGCCGCGCTTCTCACCATGCACGGCCTTGTCCTGATGGTCGGCGCGCTCATCGCCGCGCCGCTGGCAGAGGCCATCGGCATCCGCGCCACGGTCTGGACAGGCATCAGCCTCGGCTTTATCGGCCTGCTCCCGCTTCTGCTCTCACCTGTGTCCAGGCTTCGCAGCCTGGGCGAGCTTCAGCCTAGCGCGCCAGCCACGCTGCCCAGCGCTGGTTGATCTCGTCCTGGTGGTCCGCCCAGAAGCGCGGATCGACGGTGATCATCCGGCCTTTGTCGGGTGTCGGCAGGTTGGGCAGCATGTCCTCGCCGTTCGAGGCGTTCTTGCCGACCAGCGGCAGCGAGGATTTGCGCGCTGGCGCATAGGCGATCCAGCTCGCCTGCGCCGCCAGCTGCTCGGTCGCGGTGGCGAACTTCATGAACGCCATCGCCGCGTCCTTGTTCGGCGCGCCCTTCACCATGACATAGGTGTCGTATTCCGAAACCTGACCGTCCCAGACGATCTTGAACGGCTTTTTCTCGGCGGTGACGGCGTCATACAGACGGCCGTTATAGACGACCGTCATCGCCACTTCGCCGTCGGCCAGCAGCTGCACCGGCTGCGAACCCGCCTCCCACCACACGACGCTCGACTTGATCGTGTCGAGCTTGGCGAAAGCGCGGTCCAGGCCCTCGGGCGTCGCCAGCACCTCATAGATCTCTTCCGGCGCCACGCCGTCGGCGAGCAGCGCCATCTCCAGCGTCGCCTTGGGGTTCTGCTTGCGCAGGCCGCGCTTGCCGGGGAATTTCTGCAGATCGAAGAAATCGTTGATCGAGGTCGGCTTGGTGTCGCCGATCCTGCTGTCGTCATAGGCGAAGACCGTCGAGAAGATGATCGAGGTCGCCCAGCACTCGGTCAGCGCGTCGGGGTAGAAGTCTTCCGTCGCCGCCACGCCGTCCGCCCCGGCCGGGAACGTCGCCGGGTCCAGCGGCTCCAGCAGGCCTTCGTCGCAAGCGCGCAACGCATCGCCGACTTCCATGTCGACCACGTCCCACACGACATTGCCGCTCTCGACCTGCGCCTTCACCTCGGCGATGCCGCCATTGTAGTCGACATTGGTCACCGGGATGCCGGTCGAGGCCGTGAACGGCTTGTGATAGCCCTCGATCTGGCTCTTCGTGTAGGCGCCGCCCCACGACACTACCGTGATCGGCTTCTTGTCGTCGGCCTTCGCGGTCTCGATGACGATGGTCATCGCGCCCAGGATCGCAGCGGCGCTGAGGCCGGCATAGAGAAGGGAACGGCTCATGCGGCGCGTGGCTCCTTGAAAACGGGGTCGGAAGTTTCGGGCGGAAAGGCCTGGGCGTCTGCGGCGCGCCAGCCGATCGTGACGCTTGCGCCCGGCGCGGGCAGCGTGTCGGCGTTGAGGCGCGGCGCCTTCAGCGCCACCTCCTCGCCGCTCTTCAGTTTCGTGACGAGGCGGACATGGTCGCCCGCAAAATAGCGTTCGGCGATACTGGCCTCCAGCCGCGTCACGCCCTCGCCCTCGGCGGGGTTCAGCGCCACGCGCTCGGGCCTGACCGCGATCACCGCATCGCCGGCCTGCACGCCGGATGCGGTCGCGCCCATGGTCCCTGCGGCGCTCGATGCGCGCACCAGCCCCTCGCCGGAGCCGGAGATGCGCGCATTCAGGAAATTGTTTTCGCCCACGAACCCCGCGACGAACAGATTGGCCGGCCGGTCATACAGCGCATCCGGCTCGCCGCATTGCGCGACCCGGCCCTTGTTGAAGACGGCGATCCGGTCCGACATCGTCAGCGCTTCGCCCTGGTCATGCGTGACGTAAAGCACCGTCACCCCCAACTCCCGGTGAATGCGGCTGATCTCGTATTGCAGCTGCTCGCGCAGCGATTTGTCGAGCGCGCCCAGCGGCTCGTCCATCAGCACGGCCTTCGGCTCGAACACCAGCGCCCGGGCGACCGCCACGCGCTGCTGCTGCCCGCCCGACAATTGCGCCGGGCGGCGGCCCTCATAGCCCTCAAGCTGCACCATGCTCAGCGCCCGCTTCACGCGCGCCGCGATATCGGCGCGGCCCATGCGCCGCACCTGCAACGGGAAGGCGAGATTCTGCGCCACGGTCATGTGCGGGAACAGGGCATAGTTCTGGAACACCATGCCGAGGCCGCGCTTGTGCGCCGGCTTCTTCGAGATGTCCTCGCCCTCCACCAGGATCGCCCCGGCCGTCGGCGTCTCGAACCCCGCCAGCATCATCAGCGTCGTCGTCTTGCCGCTGCCTGAAGGCCCCAGAAGCGTCAGGAATTCCCCCGCCGCCACGTCGAGGTTCAGCTCCGCGACTGCGGCCTGGCTGCCCCCGTCATAGGTCTTGGACACGCCCTGAAAGCGCACATAGGGCGCTGTCATCGGCAATCCGTGGTGGCAAATCGCTGCATGGCGAACCTTGTAGCGGCTGGTCCGCGCCATGGGAACACGAAGACCTGCGGCGAAACCGCTGGTTTCCGCCCTTGCCCTTGCTTTCCTGAGAATTCCTCGCACAAAGCAGGGCATGAGCTTGGCTGTAGACGGGCAGAGCGCGCGCAAGGGCCGGCGCGACGGATGGGGCTGGGCGCTCGCCGCCGGCCTCGTCGCGGCTGTGCTGGCGTTGCCGGCGCTGGCGGTGCTGGCCGAGCTTCTGGTCCCTTCGGGCGATGTCTGGGCGCATCTGTGGAATACCGTCCTTCCCGGCTATGTCCTCAATACGCTCGCGCTGGCGGCGATGGCGGCAGGCGGCTCGCTGGTCATCGGCGTCGGCGCGGCCTGGGCGAGCGTGATGCTCGATTTCCCCGGGCGCCGCTGGCTCACCTGGGCGCTGGTCCTGCCGCTCGCCGCGCCCGCCTATGTCGTCGCCTATGCGCTCGCCGACCTCCTCCAGGCCGCAGGGCCAGTGCAGACCTGGCTGCGCGATATCACCGGCTGGCGCGTCGGCGACTACTGGTTCCCCGAGATCCACTCGCTCACCGGCGCCGGGTTCGTCTTCACGCTCACGCTTTATCCGTATGTCTATCTCCTCGCCCGCGCCGCCTTCCTGCAGCAGTCGGGCGCGGCGCTGGACGTGGCGCGCACGCTCGGCCTCGGCCCTTGGCGCGTCTTCTGGCGCGTGGCGCTCCCGCTCGCACGCCCGGCCATCGCGGGCGGCGCCGCCATCGTGCTGATGGAGACGCTGGCGGATTACGGCGCCGTCTCGCATCTCTCGGTGCAGACCTTCACCACCGGCATCTTCCGCGCCTGGTACCAGATGGGCGACCGCGCGGCGGGGGCGCAGCTCGCCGCCGCGCTGCTCGGCTGCGTGCTGCTGGTGCTGCTGCTGGAACGTCTCAGCCGCAGGGGCCGCGCGATCCACGAGGCCGGCCGCCGCGCCCATCCGCCGGCTCGCCGCGCCCTCACCGGCATTGCGCGCTATGCCGTGCCGCTGCTCTGCCTGCTGCCGCCGCTGCTCGGCTTCCTGCTTCCGGCCGGCGCGCTGCTGCACCTCTTCCTCGATCGCGGCGAGGGCCAGTTCAACGCCCGCTTCCTCTCCGCGACCTTCACCAGCCTCAGCCTCGCGGCCATCGCGGCGGCGCTGACCGTCGCCATCGCGATCCTCCTCGCCTATGCCCGCCGCGCCGCTCCCGGCCGCGTGACCGGCGCGGCGGCGGGTCTTGCCGGCTATGGCTATGCATTGCCGGGATCGGTGATCGCGGTCGGCATTCTCCTGCCCATGACGCTGGTCGACCGCTGGGTGAACGGATTGATGGTCGAATATTTCGGCGTCCGCACCGGCCTCCTCATCACCGGCACGGCGGCGGGCCTCATCTTCGCCTATGTCGTGCGATTCGCCGCGCCCGCGCTTGAGGCGGTTGAGAGCGGCTTCCAGCGCATCACGCCCTCCATCGCCGCCGCAGCGCGCACGCTCACCCGTTCGCGCACCGATGCGCTGCGCCGTGTCCACATACCGCTTGTCGCTCCGGCGGCGCTCACCGCCGCGCTCGTGGTCTTCGTCGATGCGATGAAGGAATTGCCTGCGACGCTGCTGATGCGCCCGATGAACTCGGAAACGCTGGCCGTCCTCGCCTACAGCTACGCCGCCGACGAACGGCTGGAGAGCGCGGCCTTGCCCTCGCTCGCCATCGTCCTCGCCGGACTGCCGGCCGTCATCCTGCTGATGCGCCGTATCGGACAGGGCAGGGACTAGGCCCCCCTGTCATGGCCGGCGAAGGCCGGCCATCCACGCCTCTACGCGATCCAGATCCCGTATCGCCGCGCTGCGCCCGCCGCTCGCGTCACTTCCAGCCCACGCGATCCATGATTTCCTGCGCCGCCTTCTGGTTGCGGCCATAGGCGGCGACGTTCAGCGTGTCGGCCTTGAACGCGCCCAGCGTGTCCAGCGCCGGATTGCCCGTCTCGCCGCCGGCCACCGGATACTCGTTATTGCCCTTGGCGAAATAGACCTGCGCCTCGGGGCTGGACAGATACTCCAGGAACTGCACCGCGCCGTCGCGGTTCGGCGCGTATTTCGCGACGCCCGCGCCCGAGATGTTCACATGCGCGCCGTCGCCGTTCTGGTCCGGGAAAATCCACTGCACCTTGTCGGCGACCGCCTTGTCCTCCGGCTTGTCACTGCTGAGGAAGCGCACGAAGTAATAGGTGTTGGCGATGGTCACCGCGCATTCGCCCGCCGCCAGCGACTTGATCTGGTCGCTGTCGCCGCCCTGCGGTTCCTTGGCCAGATTGTCGACGACGCCCTTGGCCCAGGCTTCCGCTTTTTCCGCGCCGATCTTCTCGATCATCCCGCCCAGCAGCGACAGATTGTAGATGTTGGACCCCGAGCGCATGCACAGCTTGCCCTTCAGCTCGGGCCGCGCGAGATCGGCATAGGTCTGCACCAGCGCCGGGTCGATCGCGCCCTTCGCGATGAAGATGATGCGGGCGCGGCGCGAGAAGCCGAACCACTGATTGTTTGGATCGCGATACTCGGCCGGGATCGCCGCCTTCAGCGCCTCCGAATCGACCGCCTGGAACAGGCCCTTCTCCTCGGCGCGCCACAGATTGCCCGCGTCCGCCGTGAAGAACACGTCGGCGGGGCTGGCATCGCCCTCAGCCTCGATACGCGCGACCAGTTCGTCGGCCTTGCCTTCGATGATGTTCACCTTGATCCCGGTCTTCGCCTCGAAACCGGCATAAAGCTGCGCGTCGGAATCGTAGTGGCGGCCGGAATACAGGTTGATTTCGGCGGCGTTCGCGAGACCGGCCAGCATCACGGCGGCGATCACGCCATGGAGGCTGTTGCGCATCAGGCTCATTGGACGCTCCTTACAATGAATGGCCCGCTCACTAGCATGCGCCTGTTTCTACCTGCAATCCATTCTCAATAATGTCATCACGATGTTGATTTCGTTCATTTTTCGATTGGGCTGACGTTGCGTCCCGCAAACGCTAGTGTCGCGCCATGGAACGGTTCCCCTGATGCGGTTCTGGAAGATTGCGGGCTTCACGGCCCTTGGACTCGCCGTCGCCGCCGGGGCGCTGGTCCTCTTTGCGCCGGTCTCCGGCTTCAAGGGGCCGATCGAGGCGCGCGTCACCGCCGCCACCGGCCATGCCTTCCACATCGAGGGGCCCGTCTCGCTCACCTTCACGCCTGAACTGGCGCTCGATCTCGGCGCCATCACGCTGGGCGCGGGGCAGGGGCCGGATGCCGCGCCGCTCGTCACCGCCCGCCGCGCCGTCGTCGCCGTCGCCTTCCTGCCGCTGCTGCAGGGCGAGGCGCAGCCGACCTCGATGACGCTGGAAGGCGCCGATATCCTCATCCCCGGCGACGGCGCCGCCTGGCGGTTCAAGACCGAAAACGGCGAAGCGCCCTTTTCGCCGTTCGATGCCTTCGCGATCGGCGACCTGCGCCTCATCGACAGCCGCCTCACCGTCGGCGGCGTGGTGATCGCGGCGGCGGATGTGCGCCTGCGCTGGCCGCGCGATGGACAGTCGCTCTCGATCTCCGGCGATATCGGTTTCCGCGAACGCCGCTTCGCCATCGACACGGTGATCGAGCGCCGCGATGCGCTGGTGCAGGGCGGCCGCGTGCCGCTCCGCGTCGAGTTCTCCTCCGATCTCGCCGAAGGGTCGCTCGACGGCATTGCCGATATCGCCACGCTCGGTTTCGAAGGCGGCGTCTCGGTCAGCGCGCCTTCCACCCGCGCCTTCGCGGCGTTTCTCGGGGCGGCGATCCCCGGCGACCGTGCCTTCGGCGAACTCTCGCTCTCTGCGGCCGTCAAGGCTTCGCCCGGCATCCTGCGCTTGCGCGAAGGTCGCTTCGCCCTCGGCGGGATGACCGGCGCGGGCAATCTCTCCGTCAGCCTCCAGAATACCCGTCCGGATTTCACCGGCGAGGTCTCGGTCGACCGCTTCGTCCTCGGCGACTATGTCAGCTTCACCCCGCTCGAAAGCGGCGTCGGCTGGCAGGACACGGCGTTCGATCTTTCCGGACTCACCGGCTTTGATGCCGATATTCGCCTCAAGGCCCGCAGCGCCGATCTCGCCGGCCTCGCCATCCAGAACCTCGCTTTCACCCTCACCGGCCGCGCCGGCGGCTACCGCCTGCAGATCGACCAGGCGCTCGCCTACGCCGCCATGCTGAACGCCACGCTCAATATCGAGATGGGCAGCGGCGTCCCGAAGCTCGGACTGACCCTGTCGGCGGAAGGCATCGACGCGCAATCGGCCTTCGCCGCCGCCTTTGCAGGCGAAGGCCTGACAGGCCGCGCCAACGTCAAGCTCGATCTCACCGCCACCGGCACGACGCGGCTGGACCTCATCCGCTCGCTCTGGGGTTCGGTCAATCTCGTGCTGATCGACGGCGGCCTCGACGGCATCGACCCGGCGGAACTGGCGCGCACCGCCGCCGACGAAACCGGCCCTGCCGGCATCGGCGGCGACGCCGCCGTCGCCTTCAAGCGGCTCTCCGGCGCGTTCGACCTTCGCGCCGGCGTCGCGCATTCCACCTCGCTGCGCCTCGTCACCAATCACATGAAGCTCGACGCGGCGGGCAGCTTCGATCTCCCCAACCGGACACTCGATATCCACGCCATGCCGCAATTCACCGGCGACGTCGTGGGCGTGCGCGATCCCGCCAATGAAGGCCGCCTCGCCGTGCCGTTCGCGCTGTCGGGCGGCTGGGCCGCGCCATCCGCCGCGCCCGACTGGGATATGCTCTATGCCGCGCTGCAGTCCGGCCGTGTCGCGCTGGAAGCGATCGAGCTTCTGCCCGAGCCTGCGCGCACCCGCTTCAGGGATTATGTCGCGAAGGGCGGCCCGAACCCGCCCGCCGCATCGCCGCCGCAGCCTTAGCCCGCCAGCACCAGCGCGCTCGGGAAGGTCAGCCGCACCATCGTGCCGCGCCCCGGTTCGGACAGGATCGCGAATTGCGCCTTGTTGGCTTCCACCAGCGCGCGCGCCAGCGGCAGGCCAAGCCCCGTGCCCTCGCGCCCGCGCCCTGATCGCGTGCGCCGGTAAGGCTCCATCGCGCGCTTCAGCTCCTCGCCGTCCATGCCGGGGCCGTTGTCGCTGACCTCGATATGCACCGCGCCCGCCGCATCCATGCGCGCCGCGACGACCACCTCGCCCGCATCCTCGCCGGAGAATTTGATCGCGTTGCCCGCGAGGTTCAGCAGGATCTGCTTCAGGCTCCGCTCATCCGCGACGATGGCCGGCATGTCCTTCGGAATGCTCGCCGACAGCGTCACGCCGCTCTTGTCGGCCAGCGGCGAAAGCAGGCTCAGCACGCTCATCACGATCGGGCGGATTTCGACGGCATCGGGATCGAGTTCGATACGCCCCGACTCCGCCTTCGACAGATCCAGCAGATCGTTGATCAGGCTCAGCAGCAGGTTGCCGCTCTCGCGGATGTCGTGGACATAGCCCTCGTATTTCACGTTGCCGATGGGGCCGAGCCGCGCCTGCTCCATGATCTCGGCGAAACCGATGATCGCGTTCAGCGGCGTCCGCAGCTCATGGCTGATCTTGGCCAGGAACTCCGTCTTGTGCTGCGAGGCGATCTCCGCCTCCTCGCGCGCCCGGCGCAGCGCCTCTTCCGCGTTGCGCGCCGCGGTCAGGTCGTGGAACTGGACCAGGATTTCCCCGGTCGCGAGGCGCGCGAAGGCCGCCCGCACCGGCACGCTGTCGGCGCCCCTGTGGATGCGCGTCTCGCGTCCGTCTTCCAGCGCCCGCTCGATCCCCCGCGCCCCGCTCGCCGCGATATAGGCGACGGCGTCGGCTTTCAGGTCCGGCGGCAGCATGTTCAGCAGCGGCTCGCCCTTGGCGCTCTCGCCCAGCAGATGCGCGGCCCGCGTGTTCATCGCGATCACCCGCCCCGCCGCATCCGCCGCCAGCGCGGGGTCCGACAACGCCGCCACCACCTCTTCCAGCGCCGCGCTCGGCGCCGCGACGATCACGGGCTGCGGCTCCGGCGCGGTTGCCGGCGCCGCCGCCGCAACCGGCGCGGCCGGGGCAGGGGTTTCCACCTCGACGATCTTCACCGGCTGCACGGCGGCCCGCGCCGCCTCCAGCGCCAGCCGGTCCTCGACATCCTCGAACGCGATGACGATCTGCGCCGCCTGGTCCTCGCCCAGGCGCTTGGCCTGCACGCGGCACCGGCGCAGGCCATGGCGCGTCGAAACCCCCATGGTGCGCGTCAGCACGGGCTTCGCCTCGATCGCGCTCAGAAATTCCGCCGCCGTATAGGGCGAGGAAAAGACGATCCCCAGCTCGCCCGGCAGCAGCAACTCATTCGCCTCGGCATTGGCGACCAGCCTCTGGCCGCTCATGTCGAACACCGCCAGCGCCGCCGGGGCCGCGCCGAACAGGTCCGCCGGCGCCAGCCGCGCCTTGGCCGACGGCGCGCCCGCCGTGACGATCAGGCCGGGCCGCCCGTCGCTCAGCATGGCCGGCTCGCCGGTCATCCGCGCCGCCGGCTCGTCCGCGCCGAAACGGCGGTCCTGCAGGTCTTCCAGCCGCGTCTCGCCGAAATGCGCGACCCCCGCCTCGTTCGCGAACGCCACGCGCCGGCGCGCCGCGTCCCACAGCCAGCAAGGCTGTGTCGCAGCGGCGATCTGGGCGACGCTCTCCTGGAACGACCGGCTCATAAACCCCTCAGGCCCGCACGGGGCCGATTCGCTTCAAGTTTAGGCATCCCTGGCCCGAACGGCCAATGAATGGCCGAATCCGTAGTTAATGCCGGCGTCTCGCGTCTTGCGCCCCGGGCGCGGCGGCCCTAAAACGCGCGCTCGCGAAAGCGTGCCGCCTTAGCTCAGTTGGTTAGAGCACCGGTTTGTGGAACCGGGGGTCCCCCGTTCGAGCCGGGGAGGCGGTACCATCGCTCCCATCGCACAGCGCGGAACAATGACGCCGGATCGCCGTTAGGTGATCCATGTCCGATCGCGCCCCGAATGCCCGCCTGATGCGCCGTCTCGGCCTCGTGGCGGGCACGCGCGAGGGCCTCGCCATCACCCGCCGCAGGCGCGGCGAGGGCTGGTCGTTTCACGCAGCGTCCGGCAGGCGCATCACCGCCCCTGCGGTGATCGATCGCCTGAACGCCCTCGCCATGCCGCCCGCCTATGCCGATGTGCGCTACGCCGCCGACCCCAGGGCGCATCTCCAGGCCGTCGGCATCGACGCCGATGGCAGGCCGCAATACCGCTATCATCCCGAATGGGTCGCGGTGCGCGAAGGGGCCAAGGCGCGCCGCCTCGCGCGCATCGCCGCCGCCCTCCCGCGCATCCGCCGTGCGCTGAAGCGCGACCTGCAATCGCCCGGCGTGCCGAAGCTGGTGGCGCTGGCGGCCTGCGTCGATCTGATCGCCCGCACCGCCATCCGCGCGGGCGGCGAACGCTCCGAGGCCGAACGCGGCCATCGCGGCGCGGCGACGCTGCTGAAGCGCAATGTCGAAATCAAGGGCGGCAGTATCCGCCTCGCCTTTCGCGGCAAGGGCGGCAAGGACATCGAGCGCTGCGCCATCGCGCCCCGGCTCTGCAGCGCGCTCCGCCGCCTCATGGCGCTGCCGGGCCGCCATCTCTTCCAGTACCGCCGCGCCGACGAAACGGTCGCCCGGCTCCGCGCGGGCGACGTCAACGCCTATCTGAAAGATATCGCCGGCAGTTCGATCAGCCTGAAAGACTTTCGCACCCTGCTCGGCTCCAGCCTCGTCGCCGGCCATCTCGCCGCCGAAGATCCGTCGCCCTCAGCCGCCGGGCGCAAACGCCAGATCAAGGCGGCGGTGACGCTGGCGGCCGAAGAACTCGCCAACACGCCCGCCATAGCGCGCAAATCCTACGTCCACGGCGCGGTGGTCGAGGCCTTCGAAACCGGCCGCCTTCAGCGCATCGCCAAACGCCGGCCGGCGATCAGGTCCGACACCGCCCGCGTCGAACTCCTCGCCGCCGTCATAAGGTCGGGCTGATCATTCATAGCCGCCGATGATCGGCAGGATCTCGCCCGTGATGTAGCTGGAGCAGCAGGGCGCGGCGAGAAACACATAGGCCGGAGCGATCTCTTCGGGCTGCGCCGGACGCTTCATCACGCTCGTCTCGCCGAACGTCGACACCTGCTCGGGCGTCTTCTCCGCCGGGTTCAGCGGCGACCAGACCGGCCCCGGCGCGACGGCGTTCACACGGATGCCGCGCTCCGCCAGCTGGCCCGACAGCGCCCGCGTAAAGGCATGGATGCCGCCTTTGGTCATCGAATAATCGAGCAGCTGCTTCGATCCGTCGATCCCGGTGATCGACCCGGTATTGATGATCGACCCGCCCTTGGGCAGATGCGGCGTCACCTCGCGCGCCATGTAGAAATAGCCGTAGAGATTTGTCTTCAGCGTCATGTCGAAATGCGCGTCGGAGATGTCCTCGATCTTGTCGATATGCTGCTGGAACGCCGCGTTGTTCACCAGGATGTCGATCTTGCCGAACACCTCCAGCGTGCGCGCCACCGCGTTCTTGCAGAACGCCGGATCGGCCACGTCGCCCGCGATGATGATGCAGCGCCGACCCTCCGCCTCGACGGCCGCCTTGGTGTCTTCGGCGTCGCTGTCCTCGTCCAGATAGACGATCGCGACATCCGCGCCCTCGCGCGCGAAGAACACCGCGACCGATCGCCCGATGCCGCTGTCGCCGCCGGTGACGATGGCGACCATATCCTTCAGCTTTTCGGAACCCTGATAGTGCGGGTTGTCGTACATCGGCGCCGGATCGAGATTGGATTCCAGCCCCGGCTTGGTCAGGTGCTGTTCGGGAAAGGGCGGGGCGGGATAGTCATGATTGCCCGCCTGCACGGCCTTCTTTGAGGATTTGGCTTTCGGGGATTTGCGCGCCTTGGCGTCGGCGCGCCGCTGCAGGCCGCGCTGGCTTTCCGCCTTGGCCTCGCCCTTGTTCGCGAAGTTCCGCTTCTGCAGCCGTGCCATGGCCCGCTCCCGTGAAATGAGGATGCGGGCGCGGCCGACGCGCCCGCCTCACTTTACAACGGCAGGGGGGGGCAGAGCGTTCCGTCATTCGACGGCGATCGGCCCCGTCATGCCCAGCTCGCTATGCCCCGGCATCGAGCAGGCGAATCTGAACGTGCCCGCCTTGCTGAACGTCCAGGCGAACTGAGCTTTCGCGCCGGGCTTCGCCGTCACCATGTTCGGCATGTCGTGCTTCATGCCTGGCATGTCGGCCATCATCTTGGCGTGCGCTGCGAAGAACGCATCGTCGCCCACGCCCAGCTCGTGGTCCTGCGTCCCGTCATTCTCCAGCACGAACAAAATCGTCTCACCCGCCTTCACGTCCAGCCTGGCGAGGTCATAGGCGATCTCCGTCGCCTTCACCGTCACCGTGCGGCTGGCCTTGGCGGCATCGCCCGGCGCACCGAAGCGCGAGGTGTCCTCCATCGCGCCCATGTCATGGCCTTCATGTCCGCCGCCATGACCCTCATGGCCCTGCGCCATGGCTGGCACGGCCAGCAGCGCCGCCGAAATCACCAATGCGAACCGCATGTCACTCTCCTTCAGAACCAGACGCGCAGACCTGCGCGCACCGATGTCGTTTCCACGTCCTCGCCCGCCGCCCGCGCGATCCCGGCGGTCTCGCCCAGCGCGCGCTCATATTCCAGCCGCACGAACGGCGCGAACTTGCGCGTGATCTCCCAGCGCAGCGTCAGCTCCGCCGTCACGCTGGAAAACCCCGCCCCGATGCCCAGTTCCGGCACATCGCGCGCGAAGGCCTCGATCTCCACCTCCGGCGTCAGCACCAGCGTCTGCGTCAGCAGCAGATCGAACTCCTGCGTCAGCCGCGCCGACAGATCGCCATCCTCGCTGAGGTACAGCGCCGCGTCGGTCTCGAAGAAATAGGGCGCCAGCCCGATCACGCCTGCCGTCAGATAGGCGCGCCCCTCCGGCTCGACGTCATAGCGAACGCCCATCTTCGCCTCGAAAAAGTCCGAGACCGGCACAGAGTAGAGCGCCTCGATCTCCGCCGTCTCGATGTGGCCGTCATGCGCCTCGCCCGTCGTCGTCAGACGAAACTTCCGCGCATCGGTGCCGATCCACGCTTCCGCATCCCAGCCCCATGCATCGGCATCGTCGGCGCGGCCGAAATCGGCCTCCAGCCGCACCATCCAGTAGGTGAAGCTGTCATGGCCCGCATGAACCGGCGCTGAAGCGGCGCCATGCTCCTCATGTGCGCCCATCGCGGCGGCCATCAGAAGCGCTGCGATCATCGCGTCACCGGCGCCGGATCGGGAGACGGGATCGACACCTTCGCCATCATCCCGCTCACCATGTGGTCCAGCAGGTGACAATGCAGCGCCCAGTCGCCCGGCTCGTCGGCGGTCAGCAGCACGCTCACCGTCCGCCCCGGCGGCACGATGACGACATGCTTGGTCGGCATCCGCTCCGGCGGCTGGCCGTTCTCGGCCAGAACATGCGGCCCGTGCAGATGCATCGGATGCGCCATCATCGTCTCGTTGACATAGGTGATGCGCACCCGCTCGCCATAATTCAGCAGGATCGGATCGCTGTCCTCGAACGCCTTGCCGTTCAGCAGCCAGGTATAGCGTTCCATATTGCCGCCCAGCGTCACGGTGATCTCGCGCACCGGCGGGCGCACATCGGCATTGGGCACCAGCGCCTTCAGATCCTCATAGGACAGCACCTTGCTCTCCGGCGGCGCACCCGACGCCCAGCCGCGCGCAATCGCTTCTTTCGCGACCTCGGGGTCCATCGCCCCGCCATGCCCCTCATGCCCCATGGCGGCATGGTCCATGCCCGCCATGTCGTGGCCTCCGCCGCCGTGATCCATCCCGGCATGCGCCGCGCCCATGTCTTCCATGGTCAGCAGCGCGCGCGGATGCATTTCCGGCACCTCGGCTTCCATGCCCTCGCGCGGAGACAATGTCGCCCGCACGAAGCCCGAGCGGTCGATCGCCTCGGCGAAGATCGTGTACGCCTTGTCGCCGTCGGGAATGACGATGACGTCATAGGTCTCGCCGATCCCCATGCGGAATTCGTCCACCGGCACCGGCTGCACGGGGCTCCCGTCGGCCGCGATGACGATCATCTTCAGGCCCGGGATGCGCACATCCATGAACGACATCGCATTGCCGTTGATGAAGCGCAGCCGCACTTTCTCGCCGGGATTGAATTTCAGCGTCTGGTTCGCCGCCGCCGAATGCCCGTTGATGAGATAGGTATAGCCCGTCACGTCCTGCAGATCGGTCGGGTCCATCCGCATCTCGCCCCACTCGAGCCTGTCTTTCAGCGCGGCGCTAAGACCATCGCGGTCCACGTCGCGGAAAAAGTCGCCCAGCGTCCGCTTGCCGTAATTGTAATAGCCGGGGTCGACCTTCAGATTCCTCAGGATGCGCTCGCCGCGCTCCGGGTGAATGTCCGACAGCATCACGACATGGTCGCGGTCCGCCTTCACCGTCTCGCCGCCCTTGGGCGCGATCACCAGCGGCGCATAGATGCCGTCCTGCTCCTGCAGCCCGGTATGCGAATGATACCAGTAGGTGCCGCTCTGGCGGATGGTGAAGCGGTACTCGAACGTCTCGCCGGGTCCGATGCCGGGATAGCCGTTGAAACCCGTCACCCCGTCCATCTTCCCCGGCAGCTTCAGCCCGTGCCAGTGTAGCGAGGTCGGCTCGTCCAGCGTGTTGGTCACGCGGATCACCGCCTCGTCGCCCTCGGTGAAGCTCAGCAGCGGCCCGGGGATCGACCCGTTGATCGCCAGCCTGTCATAGGTCTTGCCGTCGACGGTGACGCTCACCTCGCCGATGGTCAGGTCATAGACCCGCTCGGCCGCCGCAGCGGGGGCGGCGAGCAGGAGGCTCAGCAGGGCAGGGCGAACAAAGGACAGCATACCCCCATAGGGTATACGGAGCGCCACCGCTCCGCCACAGGAAAATTGCTCGCATTGATCAAGAAGCTTCATTGGAACTCGGGCGATCCAGTGCCTAAATCTCTCTCAGCCATTTTTGGAGGCCCAGCCATGTACCCGACCCAGAACGATCTTCCGCTCCAGACGCGCGACGCCATGGTGCGCCTGCTGAACGCCCGCCTCGCCGACACGATCGACCTGGCGCTCCAGATCAAGCAGGCCCACTGGAACGTGAAGGGGCCGAACTTCATCGCCCTGCACGAACTCTTCGACCGCTTCCACAACGAGGTCGAGGCCTTCTACGACGACATCGCCGAGCGCATCACGGCGCTGGGCGGCATCGCCTACGGCACGGCCCCCACGGTCGCCGAGAAGACCACCCTTCCGGGCTACCCCACCGACATCGCCGACGGCCAGGCCCACGTGAAGGCGCTGTCGGCCTCCTTCGCCGCCCTGGCGAAATCGGCCCGCGCCGGCATCGACACGGCCGCAGGGGCAGGGGACGCCGACACGGCCGATCTCTTCACCGGCATGTCGCGGGGCCTCGACAAGAGCCTCTGGTTCCTGGAGAGCCACCTCCAGGCCGGGGCCTGAAAACCGGGAAATTCCCTGCCGCAGTGCAAAAAAACACATTGAGTCCGGGGGCCGGTTGCCGTTATAGCCCGAATATCGTTTTGCCGCGGCGGACCGTCGTCCCCGGGCTTTAGGGGATTGACCATGAAGCGTTTTCTGTCTGCCGGTTCGGCCGCGCTGCTCGCGCTGTCGCTGACCACCACTGCGCTGGCCAACGGCCAGGGCTCGCCGATCGCGCCGGAGCCGGCTCCGGCCCCGACGCAGCTTGAGCCGCAGGGCCCCGCCCCGGCGCAGGAAGTCACCAAGACCCAGTCGTCGCAGAACTGGTGGCTGATCGCGCTGGCCGCGGTCATCATCATCGCGATCATCGTGATCGTGTCGGACGATGACGACGACGACACCAACGTCGAATCCTAAGACAACCCGCTTCGGCAGGTTTCAGGGGCGTCCTCCGGGACGCCCCTTTCTTTTGCGAAGGGGCTGGCCCCTGCTGCGCGTGAGGCGCGTTGCCGCATCACGACATTCCGCTTGGGTTGTGTTGAGGTCTTCCTCTATCCCTGAGGGACGCTCCGGCCATACGGGACCGGCAGCAGGATGGGGTAAGTCATGAAGAAGATGCTTTCGTTCGGCTCGGCCGCGCTGTTGGCGCTGTCGATGACCACCACCGCGCTGGCCAATGGCCAGGGTTCGCCGATCGCGCCGGAACCGGCTCCGGCCCCGACGCAGCTTGAGCCGCAAGGCCCCGCCCCGGCGCAGGAAGTCACCAAGACCCAGTCGCAGCAGAACTGGTGGCTGATCGCCCTCGCCGCGATCATCATCATCGCGATCATCGTGATCGTCTCGGACGACGATGACGACGACGACGACGTGCAGACCAGCGGCTGATACTGACCCGGCCGCCCGCCGCGGCCGGCTTTCCCTGGCCTCTTCCCCTGGCGCAGCACGCGTGCCGGCCCTGAAAGGCCGGCACGTGAGGCGCGTTGCCGCATCGCGACGTTCATTTGGGGCGTTGCAGGGCCTGGGCTATGCCGTAATTTACGTCCGCCATCCGGTGGGGATTGGCGACAGGATGGGAACTGACACATGAAGAAGATGCTTTCGTTCGGCTCGGCCGCGCTGCTCGCGCTGTCGATGACGACTTCCGCTCTGGCCAACGGCCAGGGTTCGCCGATCGCGCCGGAACCGGCCCCGGCCCCGACGCAGCTTGAGCCGCAGGGCCCCGCCCCGGCGCAGGAAGTCACCAAGACCCAGTCGTCGCAGAACTGGTGGCTGATCGCGCTGGCCGCGATCATCATCATCGCGATCATCGTGATCGTCTCCGACGACGATGACGACGAGGAACAGGAACTCTAAGCCGGCACGCTTCGGCGGATTTCCAGGGGCGCCCTCCGGGGCGCCCCTTTCATTTGCGCGACATTCCGCATCGTCCGTCATCATTCGTCACTTGAGACGCACGCTGGCCGCGGCCATGGTCCGCGCCCGCTCCCAGGGCCTTTTCCCGTGACCCGCTCCGCCAAAGTCGATTTCGCGCGCATCTGGCCGATCCAGGCCGGGGCGGCGACGTTGTTGCTGGCGGGTGCGCTGCATTTCACGCTCACCCCGGCCTACGCCCAGGCTGCGGGCTTTTCCCCGGCCCAGCTCGGCATGATCGGCTCCGCCTATTATGTCGGCTTCCTCATGGGGTCGCTGCTGAACCCGCTCGTCTTCCGCGAGCTTGGCCATCGCCGCCTCTTCGCGCTCTATGCGCTGATCATCGCGCTGGCCGTGGGCCTGCAGCCCATCCTGACCGGACCCATCGCGTGGTTTCTGCTGCGCGCCGCCGTCGGTTTCCTCGCCGCCGGCATGTTCGCGGCGCTGGAAAGCTGGCTGAACGCCGTCGCCAGCAACGCCAATCGCGGCCGCACGCTGTCGGCCTATTCGATGTCGAACCAGGTGGCGCTGGCGGGCGGCCAGTTTCTCTTCACCCTCACCCCGGTCGAGGGCGGCGTCGGCTTCTACATTTCGGCCGCGATCCTGCTCGCCACCATGGCGCCGTTCAGCGCCATGGCCGGATCGCCGCCGCCCGCACCCGCCCAGCGCCGCATACGCCTTGCGGCCCTGTCGCGTGCATCGCCGGTCGCCTTCGCCGGCTTCGTCGCCAACGGATTGGCGACGGCGCCGTTCTGGGTGCTGGGGCCGGTCTTCGCCCGCGACAACGGTTTCGATCAGGGCGATATCGCGCTGTTCATGGCCTTGCCGGTGTTCGGCTCCTTCGCCGCGCAATGGCCGGTCGCGCGTCTCTCCGACGGTATGGACCGCCGCCTGGTGATTCTGCCCGTCGTCACCATGGCGATGCTTGCGGCCATCGGCGTCGCGCTCGCCTCCGGCACCGGACCGGGCTGGCGGATCTACACGCTGGCGGTGCTGTTCGGCGGCAGCGCCTTCCTGGTGAACATGCTGTCATCGGCCCACATGAATGACCGCGTGCCGCATGCCGATCTCACCGAGGCGGCGGGGGCGAGCTTCCTCGCCTATGGCGCTGCGTCGGTGATCGGGCCGTTGACCGCCTCTGCGGCCATGGGATGGCTCGGGCCGGCGGGCCTTTTCTGGCACGCCGCCCTGATCCTTGGATGTTTCGCGCTCTTCACGCTGACCCGGCTCATGATCCGGGAGCCGGTCACGCCTGCAGGCGACGAGGTCTAGCTCGCCTCGTCCTCGCCGGCCGCGTCTTCGATGTGGCCGCCTTCGTTCACTTCCGCATCGGCTTCGGCGGCGTCCAGCAGCTCTTCGGTCTCGGCGACCGTCTCCTGGGCGGGGCGCAGCGTGTTGCGGCGCGTGCCCTTGGCCGAGCGGGTCTTCTCGCGATTGGCCTTCTCGATCGCCTGGTCCAGCTCGATCTGGCTGCACAGGCCCAGCGTCACCGGGTCCGACGCCTTCAGATTGGCGCTGTTCCAGTGGCTGCGGTTGCGCACCTTGTCGATGGTCGCCTTGGTCGTGCCGACCAGACGGCCGATCACCGCATCCGGCAGTTCGGGGTGGTTGCGCACCAGCCAGAAGATCGCATCCGGCTTCTCCAGGCGCTTCGACACCGGGGTGTAGCGCGCGCCCTTGCGCGGCTTCTGCAGCGCCGTCACCAGCGCATTGGTCTGCAGCTTCAGGCGGCGGGCCGGGTCGGCCTCGGCGGCCTGGATTTCCTCACGGGTCAGCTGACCCATCAGCACCGGGTCCACCGGCTTCATGTGAAGGGCGGTTTCGTCGTCGGCGATCGACTGCACTTCCAGCGGGTGCAGCTGGGTGAACTCCGAAATCTGGTCGAAGGTCAGGATCGTGTTCTCAAGAAGCCACTTGGCCGTGGCCTTGGGCATGATCGGCGCGTTCATAGTTTTCCTCCGTCACGGGGCGCGGGACCTTCCGCACACCGCCCGCATGAGACTATCCATGTCGGGAACAGGGCCGGGGATATAACGCCCCCCGGCACAGGAGTCCACTTACCCGACCGACAGCACGATCTTTCCTGCGTGGGTTCCCGCGGCCATCCGGGCATGGGCCTCGGCCACCTTCTCCAGCGGGAACACGCTGTCGATCACCGGGGCGATCGTCCCCGCCATCACCAGCGGCCAGGCATCCCGCATCACCCCCGCCGCCACCTCCGCCTTCTGCTCCGCCGTCCGCGCCCGCAATGTCGAGGCCAGGATCGACAGCCGCTTCAGCATCACCGGCAGGAAGTTCACATCCGTCTTGAAGCCGTTCTGATAGGCGATGTTGACCATCCGCCCCTCGACCGCCAGCGCATCGATGTTGCGCTGCACATAGTCGCCGCCGATCATGTCCAGGATCACATCGACGCCCTTGCCCCCGGTCGCCTCCTTCACCACCGCCACGAAGTCCTCGTCACGGTAGTTCACGGCCTTTTTGGCCCCCAGTTTCATCGCCAATTGGGCCTTTTCGGCGCTCCCGACGGTCGTGAAGACCGTGTGTCCGCGCGCCGCATAAAGCTGGATCGCCGTGGTCCCGATCCCGCTCGCCCCGCCATGCACCAGCAGGGTTTCACCGGACTTCAGCCGCGCCCGGTCCGTCACATTCGTCCAGACGGTGAAAAACGCCTCCGCCGCCGCGCCCGTCTGCTCCCAGCTCAGCTTTTCCGGCTTCGGCAGACACGATCCCTCCGGCACCACGCAGAATTCCGCATAACCGCCGCCCGCCACCAGCGCGCACACGCCGTCACCGATCGCCCAGCGTGTCACACCCTCACCCAGCGCCACGATCTCACCGGCGCATTCCAGCCCCAGAACATCGCTCGCGCCGGGCGGCGGGGGGTAGAATCCCTGCACCTGCGTCAGGTCCGCGCGGTTCAGCGCCGTCGCCTTCACCCTGACCAGCACCTCGCCCGGCCCCGGCTGCGGCACGGCGATCTCCACCAGCACCGGTTTCTTGTCGATCGCGCGCACGGCGCGCATCGTGACGGGCAGGGACATCGTGGCCTCTTGCAGCGTGTAAAGTCGGGGGCGAAACTTTGAACGCCGAACCGCAATCCGCAAGGGCAGCGAGGACAAAGATGCCGCTCGACACCGACGACCTCGCCCCGCCGCCCAAGGCGCCGCGCCTCGATCTTGAGGTCATGTCCGTCGAGGCGCTGACCGCGCGCATCGCCGAACTGGAAACCGAGATCACAACGATTCGCGCCCTGATCGACACCAAGAGAAAGTCGCGCGACGCAGCCAACTCGATCTTCAAAAGCTAGCAGGTGCAGAGCGGCCACAACCGCCGCGCGAGGCCTTAAGGCGGCGTTAACTATTTCTGCCGTAACGTCAGGTCTCAGGTGCATACTGCCCGGACATCGACTTCATGTCCTCTTCCTGATGTCTTCCTGCGACAACCTTCGGGCCGGTCTTTCCGGCCCCTTTTTCATGGCCGTCCGGCGTTAATCCTGTTCAGCGAAGTCTGTTGCGCCGACTCACCGGCCCGGACGACATCAAGCGACCCATTAAGGGACGTTAAGGCCCGGCGCGGGGCTTGCATGAAACCGCGTTCGAAAACACCAACCGGACCAAGGCGGGACACATGGCTGGGGCTTTGTTTGAAGGCCAGATGAGCGACCCTTCGCTGGACGAGGCCACCATGCCGGCCCGGGCGCTCGGCTTCGTGCGTTCGGAACTCTTCCGCCGCGCCTTCACGGGCGGCATGGCGATGGTCGAGGAGACCGCGACCTATCTCGATGGCCCCGGCCGCGAGGAATCGCGCGGCCTGCCGCGCCGCGCTGCGCTCGCCTATGCGGGCGAAAGCATGCGCCTCACCACCCGCCTGATGCAGGTCGCCTCCTGGCTGCTGGTCCAGCGTTCGGTCGCCGACGGCGATGTCAGCGTCGAGGAAGCCGCCAAGGACAAATACCGCCTCTCGGCGCGCGAGGTCTGCAAGGGCCGCAAGCCCGAAGCCGAAGAAATGCTCCCCGGACGTCTGGTCGAACTGCTGGCGGCAAGCGCCCAGCTCTATGACCGCATCGACCGTCTGGACCAGACCATCTACGCCGCCGAACCGCTGCCGATCCCGGAAGGCGCCCGCGGCCAGATGGACCGCCTCGCCGCCGCCTTCGGCGCGGTGCGCGAATAGCTGATCATCCCTCCCCTTCAGGGGAGGGTGCCCCGAAGGGGCGGGTGGGGCCTCCCACCTCAGATGCCCAAAACGCAAAAAGCCCGGCGCAAGCCGGGCTTTTTCGTATCCGTTTGAAGCAGGCGAAGCTTACTTCACCAGGCCTTCATAGCGCTTCTTGAAGCGGCCGACGCGGCCACCGCGGTCGAGCAGCTGGTTGGTCGCGCCGGTCCACACCGAATGCGTGGTCGGGTCGATTTCCAGCGTCAGCTGCTGGCCGGCGTCGCCATAGGTCGAGCGCGTCCAGTAGGTCGAGCCGTCGTTCAGCGCGACCTTGATGAAGTGATAGTCGGGGTGGCCTTCCTTCTTCATCGGAAGAATCCTTGTCTCAGAATAGTGGGGCAGGCGGCCGGGCCACCCGAACGAGCGCGGGTCTATAGACGAGGCGGCCGGGAGAGGCAAGCCATGGCGACCATGTCCGAAAATGGCGGGTTTCTGCCGTCGAAGACTGCTAGATCTTCACCATGTCCGGAATCGCCTACGCCCAGTTCGACACGCCCATAGGCGCCTGCGCGATTCTCTGGCGGGGCGATCGGATCGTCGGCACGGCGCTGCCGGCCGCGATCACCGAACGGCTGGCCGATCTCGTCCGCCGCCGCCATCCCCGCGCCACCGAGGCTGCGCCGCCGCCTTTCGTGACCACCGCCATCGAGGCCATTGTGGCGCTGCTGTCGGGCGAAGCGCTGGATCTGATGGATGTGCCGCTCGATTTCACGGGCATCGGTGATTTCGAGCGCCGGGTTTATGCCCTCGCGCGCGGCATCCCGCCGGGCGAGACCCGCACCTATGGCGATCTTGCCCGCGAAATCGGCGATATCGCACTCTCGCGCGGCGTCGGTCAGGCGCTCGGCCGCAACCCGTTTCCCATTGTGGTGCCCTGCCACCGCATCCTCGCGTCAGGCGGCAAGACGGGCGGATTTTCGGCCCCCGGCGGCATCGACACCAAATTCCGTATTCTGGAAATCGAACGCACCCATTCTCCCGCTCCGTCACTCTTCGGCGAGGCCGGCGGTCTCGCCTTCGCCCCCCGCCGCTGACGAGATCGTCTCGCAACTTCCCGGCCTTGAGTTGAGCGCCAAAGAAGCCGAAAACCCGCCCGCAAATGTCCGGGCGTCCCTCCACAGCAGAACAGGATCTTGAACGCGCGGCGGCGGCCCGTCCGCGCTCGCGCGATATCGGCTCGCTGCGCGCCCTGCTGCCGTTCCTGCGGCCCTATCGCGTCCGCGTCGTCTTCGCGCTGATCGCGCTGTTGCTGGCCGCCGTCGCGACCCTCGTTCTGCCGCTCGCCGTGCGCGGCATGATCGACCATGGCTTCTCCCGCGAACACGCCAGCGTCATCGACAATTACTTCTTCGCCCTCATCGGCGTCGCCGCGCTCATGGCTTTCGCCTCGGCGGTGCGTTTCTACTATGTCAGCTGGATCGGCGAGCGCGTCGTCGCCGATGTCCGCCGCGCCGTCTACGGTCACGTCCTCAATCTCTCCCCGCGCTTTTTCGAGGTGACACGCACGGGCGAGGTGCTCTCGCGCCTCACCGCCGACACGACGCTGATCCAGACCGTCGTCGGCTCCTCGCTCTCCATGGCGATGCGGAATTTCGTCACCTTCATCGGCGGCACGGCGATGCTGCTGATCACGTCGCTCGAACTCACCGGCGTCGCCCTGCTCATCGTTCCGGCGATCATCGTGCCGCTCATCCTGTTCGGCCGCCGTGTCCGCGCGCTCTCCCGCACGGCGCAGGACCGCATCGCCGACGCGTCGGCCTATGCGGGCGAGACGCTGAACGCGGTGCAGACCGTCCAGGCCTTCGCGCATGAAACCCGCGACCGCGCGGTCTTCGCCGCGGCGATCGAAAGCGCCTTCAACGGCGCGCGCTCGCGCATGAAGGCCCGCGCGACCATGACCGCGCTCGTCATCTTCCTCATCTTCTCCGGCATCGTCGGCGTTCTCTGGGTCGGCGCGCATCAGGTTCTGAACGGCGTCATCTCGCCCGGCGAACTCAGCCAGTTCGTTCTCTACGCCGTCCTCACCGCCGCTTCGGTCGGCGCGATCTCGGAAGTCTGGGGCGACGTGCAGGCCGCAGCGGGCGCCGCCGGCCGCATCAGGGAGCTGCTGGACGAGCGGCCCGACATCGCCGCCCCGGCGAACCCCGTCGCGCTGCCCGCTGCCGGCGCCGGCGCGATCCGCTTCCAGGACGTAGGCTTTCACTATCCGTCACGCCGCGATGTCTCCGCGCTCGACGGCTTCTCGCTCGACGTTGCGCCGGGCGAAACCGTGGCGCTGGTCGGTCCGTCGGGCGCGGGCAAGACGACGGTCTTCCAGCTGCTGCTGCGCTTCTACGATCCGCAGTCCGGCCGCATCGCCATTGATGGCGTCGATCTCACCAGCGCCAACCCTCAGGACATTCGCCGCCGCATCGGCCTCGTGCCGCAGGAGACGGTGATCTTCTCCGGCACCATCGCCGAGAACATCCGCTACGGCCGCCCCGAGGCGACCGACGCCGAGGTCGAGGCCGCCGCCCGCGCCGCCAACGCGCAGGACTTCATCGGCAGGCTGCCGGACGGCTACGCCACGTTGCTGGGCGAGCGCGGCACCACGCTCTCCGGCGGCCAGCGCCAGCGCATCGCCATCGCCCGCGCCATCCTGAAAGACCCGCCGATCCTTCTGCTGGACGAAGCGACCAGCGCGCTCGATGCGGAATCGGAGCGCGCCGTGCAGCTGGCGCTCGAAACGCTGATGAAGGGCCGCACCACGCTCATCATCGCGCACCGCCTCGCGACCGTTCAGCGCGCCGATCGCATCGTCGTGCTGGATGCCGGCCGCGCCACCGCCATGGGCAGCCACCGCGATCTCGTCGCCGGCGGCGGCCTCTATGCCCATCTCGCCGGGCTGCAATTCGCAGCCGCCGGCACCTGACATCCGGCACCGGGAAAATCCATGCGCGCTTTCATCAAATGGACGCTGATCGTCCTCGTCGTCTTGCTGGTCATGGGCGCGATCCAGTTCTTCCGCCGCCTGGAGGAACTCGGCCAGTTCACGACGCTGGAAAAGGTTTCGCCCGGCCAGTGCCGCCTGCTGCACGCCCCGCCGGGCGTCGAAGACATCCAGATCGACCACGCCGCCCGCATCGCCTTCCTCTCCAGCGACGATCGGCGCGCCAACGCCGCCGGCACGCTCACCCGCGGCGGCATCTATGTGCTGGGCCTCGACGCGCTGGAAGCGCCCGCACGCCTGCTCACCGCCGACACGCCGAAGACGGCCTTCCGCCCGCACGGCATCAGCCTCTATATCGCGCCCGACGGCGCGCGCACGCTGATGGCCGTCAACCATCTCACCGCCGGTATCCTCGACACGAACTGGCAGGCCAATGCTGTCGAGATCTTCGACGTGACAGGCTCGGGCGAAACGCTCGCCCTCACGCTCCGCCGCACCGTTTCCATGCCGGAAATGACTGCGCCCAACGATCTCGTCGCCGTCGGCCCCGACAGCTTCTACGTCACCAACACGGTCGGCAGCACGTCGGATACCGGCCTGGCGCTCGAGGCGTTCTTCAAACTCCACCGCTCGTCGCTGCTCTATTTCGACGGCGCGAAGATGACGCGCGTTGTCGAAAATCTCGTTTACGCCAATGGCGTCAACGTCTCGGCAGACGGCAAGACCATCTATCTCGCCGAAAGCGGCGCCCGCCGGCTCAGCGCCTATAGCCGCGACATCGCGACGGGCGCTCTCTCGCTCATCCAGGACGGCTTCTTCGGCACCGGCCTCGACAATATCGACGTCGCCCCCGATGGCGCGCTGTGGATCGGCGCGCATCCGCGCATGGGTGATTTCCTGATGCACGCCAGTGACCCGAAAAACCTGTCGGCCAGCCAGGTGCTCCGCGTCGAACCGCAGGCCGGCGGCGCCGCGCGCACGCTCTATACCGACGAGGGAGGCGAATTTTCCGGCCTCGCCACGGCGGTGGAGTTCACCGGCGCCGATGGCGTGAAGCGTTTCCTCGGCGGCCCGGTCTTCGCGCCTTATCTGCTGCAATGCGACTGGACCGCGCCCACCCCGCCCGGCGAGCCGCAGAAGGACTGACGACGCGCCCCGATGTCATGGTCGGCGAAGGCCGGCCATCCACGCCTTTGCGACATCTCCGCCCGCGCCGGAGAAACCTCTCACGGCTCCGTCAGCTTGAACTCGATGCGCCGGTTCTTGGCATAGGCCTCGTCCGTCTCCGCCGGATCGATCGGCCGCTGATCGCCGAAGCCGGTGGCGGCCAGATGGTTCGCCGGCACGCCCATCGCGATCAGGAATTTCACCACCGACACCGCGCGCGCCGACGACAGCTCCAGGTTCGAGGGGAATTGCGGCGTCGAGATCGGCCGCTTGTCGGAATGCCCGTCGACCCGCAGCACCCAGTCCAGATCCTCCGGGATCTCGGCCATGATCTCCTTCAGGGCCTCGGCCAGAACCGAAAGATCCACGCGCGCCTGCTCCGACAATTCGGCGGAGTTCACCGCGAACAGCACTTCCGACTGGAAGACGAAGCGGTCGCCTGAAATCTTGATATCCGCGCGCTCGCCGAGAATCTGCTTCAGCCGTCCGAAGAACTCGCTGCGGTAATCCGCCAGCTCCTTCACCTTCTCGGCCAGCGCCTCGTTCAGCTTCTGCCCCAGCTGCTCGATCTCGACCTGTGCGTCCTTGTTCTTCGCTTCGGAAACGTCCAGCGCCTCCTGGATGGCGAGCAGCTGCAGCCGCAGCGCCTCCACCTGCTGGTTGAGCAGCGCGAGCTGCGCTTCGGCGTCCGTCAGTTCGCCCTGCTTCGCGGCCAGATCGGTCTTGGCCTGATCGCCTTCGGCGGCCCGCGTTTCGGCCTCGGCCAGCGTCGCGCGCAGCCGCTCCGTTTCCGTCGCCTGATCGCTCGCCGCTTTCTTGGCGAGGCCAAGCTGGTTGGCGAGGTCGGCGATCCGCGCCTGCAGCTGCACGATCGACTGGTCGCGGCTGTTCAGCTGCTGGCCGAGATAGAACTGCCCCAGCATGAAGATCGACAGCATGAAGGTGATGACCAGCAGCAGCGTCGACAGCACGTCGACGAAGCCCGGCCAGTAATCGAACATGCCCCGCGAGCGGGCGCGCGCCGCCATCTGCGTTTACGCCTTCTGCTTGTCGGCCATCGCGGCCAGCGTGCGGCCGAGGAGCTTCACCTCCTGCCGCATCCCGTCGACGAACGCGTCGCGGTTCGAGGCCTGCTCGGCGGCGAGCGACCGCATCGCCTGCTCCACGCCGCGCATCGCCGCCGCGATCTCGACCGACCCGTCGCCCGTCTGCTGGCGGCGTTCTTCCAGGCGGATCAGCGTCCGCTCCAGATTCTCCAGATTCTCCGCCGTCTGCTCCAGCAGCGCCGCGACATAGGCGGGGGCCGAGGCCTCGCCGCCGTCCGCCGACACCGCCGCCGGGCCGGAGCCGAGGCGCGTCACCGTCGACATCCATTCTTCCAGCGCCGTGTAGAACCGGTTCTGCGCCTGACCCGATTGCAGGTCGAGGAAACCAAGGATCAGCGATCCCGCCAGGCCGAACAGCGAGGAGGAGAACGCCGTCCCCATGCCCGACAGCGGGCCTTCAAGCCCGGCGCGCAGCTGGTCGAAGGCGATCGCGCCCTCCGTGCCGCTCGGCAGCGCGCGGATCGTCTCGGCGACCGACGAGACGACGAGGATGAGACCCCAGAACGTCCCGAGCAGGCCCAGGAACACCAGCAGGCCCGTCATGTAGCGCGCGATATCGCGGCTCTCGTCCAGCCGCGACTGCACGCCGTCGAGGATCGAGCGCGCCACCGGCGCCGAAAGGTTCAGCCGCCCCCGGCTCTCGGCCAGCATATTGGCCAGCGGCGCCAGCAGACGCGGCTGCGTGCTGGTCACCGGCGACATCGAGGGATCGGTCCGCCTCAGATTGCTGACCCAGGCGATGTCCGGCAGCAGCCGCCAGACGAGGCGGTAGGCGTTCAGCGACCCGATCACCAGCACCGCGACGATGAGGCCGTTCAGGAATGGATTGGTCAGGAACGCTTCCAGCAGCGAGGGCAGGATGAACGCCACCGCCACGCCCGCCAGCGCCAGGAAGATCGTCATGCGCAGCAGATAGGGCGCAAGCTGAAGGGTCGAGAACGCGGTGGATCTGACGCGGGCCATGCCGGGCGGTCCTCATCGATGACGCGAGAATGCAAGCGGCCGAAAATCCGCCGCGAGTTGGGCGAAGATGTGGCGAGGCGCGAAGCCTTACGAGCCTAGCACACCGCGTCTGCGATGGGGATCACGCCTTGACGGCCTTCAGCGCCTTGACGAGGGCAGGGTGCAGTTCCTGGTTGCCCGCCACGATGCCCTGACGGCCCAGCACGTCGCCGCCGCCATTCATGTCGGTCACCTGTCCGCCCGCCTCGCGCACCATCACGATGCCCGCGCAGGTATCCCACGACGAGAGGCCGATCTCCCAGAACCCGTCGTACCGGCCCGCCGCCACATAGGCGAGGTCCAGCGCCGCCGATCCGAAACGGCGGATACCGGCGGAGATCTGCGTAATCGCTTCATACTGCGCGTAGAACAGCTTCGGGTTCCCGTGCGGCCCCAGATTGAGCCCCGTCGCGAACAGGGCGATCCCCATGTCGCGGCGGCCGGAAACGCGCAGCCGCTTGTCGTTCAGGAACGCGCCCTTGCCGCGCTCGGCGACATACAGCTCGTCGGTGACCGGATTGTAGATCACCCCGGCAATCGGCGCGCCCGCGCGCTCAAGCCCGATCGAAATGCAGAAATGCGGCACGCCGTGGATGAAATTCGTCGTCCCGTCGATCGGGTCGACATGCCAGCGATGCTCGGTGTCCTTGCCCTTGATCTCGCCGGATTCCTCCAGCACGAAACCGTAATCCGGGCGCGCCTTGCCCAGTTCCTCGCGCAGGATCTTCTCCGCCGCCAGGTCCGACTGGCTCACGAAATCCGCCGCGCCCTTGCGGCTGACCTGCAGCTGCTCGACCTCGTTGAAGTCACGGCGGATCTGCCGCGCCGCCTTGCGCGCCGCGCCGACCATGACGTTGAGGGTGGGGGAGAGAACAGCCATAAGGGAAATGCGTCCGGGGTGCCGTTGGGGCGCGGTTGTTAGCAGGCGAGGCCGCCCGCCTCAACCATTGCCGGGCAGGCGATCCGCCTCGGATTTGGCGGCTTTCGCCTCGTCCTCGGTCACCTGTTTCAGCAATTCGACCTCAAGATCGTCGTCAACCATGCCGTTCGCCTTGGCGCGGTAGTACCAGACGAGCGCCTGACGGGGGTTCTTCGCCACTCCCTGGCCCTCGTTCAGCATGGTTGCGACGATGATCTGGGCCTGCGGATCGCCCGCTTCCGCCGCCTTCAGCAGCCAGCGATAGGCCTCCGCCGGATCGGCCGGCGTGCCGATGCCCCTGAGGCTCATGAACCCCAGCTTGTACACCGCATCGATGCTGCCTTTGGCCGCCGCCTGCCGGAACCAGAAGATCGCGGTCGCGGGCTGCGGCGGCGACACTTTGGGCGGCGCCTCCATGAACTGCAGGCCCATCGCATACAGCCCGTCCTCATCGCCCGATGCAGCGGCATACAGCAGATAGGGCCGCGCCGCCGGGAAGTCGGCATCGCCGCCCTGGCCCGCCATCAGCATCAGCCCCAGCAGCACGCTCGCCCGCACATGCCCCGCATCGGCGGCCTTTTTCAGCCACACACGCGCTTCGGCCTCATCCTGCGGCCCGCCAACCCCATCGCGATACATCCGGCCCAGCATGAAGGCCGCGTCGATATCGCCGGCCTCCGCTTCGGTCTGCGTCCGCGCGCGCTCGTCCGAGGGAACCTGCGCCAGCGCAACGCCGCTCAAGGCGAACAGCAGAACCAGAAGCCGCATCATGCGCCGAACAACGCGTTGAATGCCGCCACCGCCGCGCGCGGACCTTTGGGATGCTGCCACACGCCCGCGCTCACCGCGATGAAGTCTGCGCCCGCCGCGATCACCGGCGCGGCGTTCTCCACCGTGATGCCGCCGATCGCGACCTGCGGCGTCGTCATCACCTCGCCCCACCATGTCACCAGCTCGATGGGCGCGCTCGTCTTCGCGTCCTTTGTGGTCGTCGGATAGATCGCGCCGAACGCGACATAATCCGCGCCCGCCTCACCGGCCTCCATCGCCAGATGCCGGCTGTCGTGACACGTCACGCCGACAATGGCGTCCGGTCCCACGATCTTCCGCGCCTCGGCATAGGACGCATCCTCCTGCCCCACATGCACGCCGTCGGCGTTCAGCGCCTTCGCAAGGTCCGGCCTGTCATTCACGATGAACGCCGCCCCCGCCGCCTGCACGATCGGCATCAGCAGACGGCCCGCCTCAAGCACCGCCTCGTCGCTCACGTCTTTCAGGCGCAACTGCACGCAAGCGACATCCCCGCCGCTCAGCGCCTCGGCCAGCACAGGCGCAAACGCCGCCGGCTCGAATGCCGGCGGCGTGATGAGATAAAGACGGCAGCGAAAATCGTCAGTCACGAGGGCAGCGGCTCCGCTCCAGCGTTCAGCAACGCAATATAGTCGGTATAGGCATAAATCCGATCACGCTGTTTGCCTGTGATTTCGTCGATCATGCCGATCTTCTGAAGCGTCTCGATAGCTCGCCCAACTGTCGGAAGCGAGAGGCCGGTCTGCTCAACCAACGACTTGGCGCTGGTGACGGGCTGCGTTTGCATCGCCTCGACTATCCGCAGCGCCGTCAAGCCCTGACGTCCCGATTGCGATAGTAAATTCTTGTCCTGCTGAAACAGTGCGCGCATCGACTGCGCGGTCTGGGCGGCCTCAGCGGCTGTCACCGCGATCCCCTCAAGAAAGAACTCAAGCCAATCTTCCCAGACCCCTTTGGTCCGGACTGCCTGTAGCAAGTCGTAGTAGCGGCTGCGATGCTGCTTCAAAAAAAGGCTCAGGTAGAGAATTGGCTGTGTGAGCGTGCCGCCCGCGCACAGAAGGAAAGTGATAAGCAGTCGTCCGACTCGTCCATTGCCGTCCAGAAACGGGTAAATCGTCTCGAACTGAACATGGGCGAGGCCGGCCCGCAGCAATAGTGGCAGGGGATCGCTGTCGTCATGGAGATATTTCTCCAGATCGCTCATCAACCCTTCGACCAAATGCGGCGGCGGAGGCACGAAGATCGCATTGCCCGGTCGCGTGCCTCCAATCCAGTTCTGCGATCGCCGGAATTCGCCGGGGTCTTTCAGGCTTCCGCGTCCCGAAGCAAGAAGTTCGCGATGAATGTCGCGGATCAGACGCGACGACAGCGGAAAGCCTTCCCGAAGGCGTGCCAGGCCATGCGTCATGGCGGAAACATAGTTGGAGGTTTCACGCAGGTCGTCGCTGGAAACCTGCCTGTCGGCTTCGAACGCCAGAAGGTCGGACAACGATGACTGCGTGCCTTCGATCTGGGACGATAGAACGGCTTCCTTACGCACATAGGCGTAAATGAACCTGTCTGCGTCGGGCAGGATCGAACTTACGCCTTCCAGCCGCCCGATGGCGATCTGTGCAGCTTCCAGCGGTTTTTGCAGGCGCGCCAAGTCCAGCGGGGGGCGCGGCGGAAGCGCCGTGGGGACATAGGCCCTTACGGTCTCGCCGCCCGTCCTCGTGGTCGCGAAAGTTCCGATGCGGCTCGCTGCAGGCACGATCAATCCGTTATTAGGTCGGCGCGTTAATAACGATTATAACGAAATTCGTTATTAGCGCAAACCGCTATTAAAGGATTTTGCGCAGCCAACTACTCGGCGGCCGCCGCGCGCGCCTTGCCGATCACGGCGCTCAGCTCGCCGCTGGCATAGCGCTTCGCCATCGCCGACAGCGGCAGCGGCTTGATCTTGTCGGCCATGCCTTCCGCGCCGAACTCCTGGAAGCGCGCCACGCAGACCTTCCGCATCGCTTCCTTGGCGGGCTTCAGATAGGCGCGCGGGTCGAACTCGCCCGGCTTCTCGGCGAACACCTTGCGGATCGCGCCGGTGATAGCCATGCGGTTGTCGGTGTCGATATTGATCTTGCGCACGCCGTGCTTGATCCCGCGCTGGATCTCTTCCACCGGCACGCCCCAGGTCTGCGGCATCTGCCCGCCATACTGGTTGATGATGTCCTGCAGATCCTGCGGCACGGAAGAAGACCCGTGCATCACCAGATGCGTGTTGGGCAGACGGCGGTGGATTTCCTCGATCACGTTCATCGCCAGCACCGCGCCGTCAGGCTTGCGGCTGAATTTATAGGCGCCGTGGCTGGTGCCCATCGCGATGGCCAGCGCATCAACCTGCGTCTTCTGCACGAAGTCCACGGCCTGGTCGGGGTCGGTCAGCAGCTGCGAATGGTCCAGCTTGCCGTCGAAGCCGTGCCCGTCTTCCTTCTCGCCCATGCCGGTCTCAAGGCTGCCGAGCACGCCCAGCTCGCCTTCCACCGAAGCGCCCACCCAGTGCGCCATGTCGGTCACGCGCTTGGTGATCTCGACATTGTACTCATAGTCGGCGGGCGTCTTGCCGTCGGCCTTCAGCGACCCGTCCATCATCACAGAGGTAAAGCCGTTCTGGATCGCGGTCGCGCAGGTCGCTTCGGAATTGCCGTGGTCCTGATGCATGCACACCGGAATGGCGGGATACAGCTCCACCAGCGCATCGATCAGCCGCGCCAGCACGATGTCGTTGGCGTAGGACCGCGCGCCCCGGCTCGCCTGGATGATGACGGGGGCGTTCACCTGCTCGGCCGCCTCCATGATCGCGAGGCCCTGCTCCATATTGTTGATGTTGAAGGCGGGCAGGCCGTAATCGTGCTCGGCGGCGTGGTCGAGCAACTGGCGAAGGGTGATGCGGGCCATTGTCGTGCTCCTGCGGAACTTTGATGGTCAGTGTATCGCGGGGCGTCAGGCCGCCTCAAGCGCCGCGACGCCGGGCAATTCCTTGCCTTCCATCCATTCCAGGAAGGCGCCGCCCGCCGTGGAGATGAAGGTGAAATCGCCCGAAACGCCGGCATGGTTCAGCGCCGCGACCGTGTCGCCGCCGCCCGCCACCGCGATCAGCTTTTTCGATTTCGCAAGGCCGGCCGCGATCTTCGCCGCCGCCACCGTGCCCTTGTCGAAGGGCGGCATCTCGAACACGCCCAGCGGCCCGTTCCAGATCAGCGTTGCGCTCGTCTCCATCGCGCGGCCGAGACGCGCCACGCTTTCCGGACCGCAATCGAGAATGCGCTCATGCTCGTCCACCTGGCCGAGCCCGCGCACCCGCGCCGCCGCGCCCGGCTGCACGACTTCCGCGACCACGATGTCGACGGGCAGCAGCAGCTCGCAATTATTCTTGCCCGCAAGACGGATGATCTCGCGCGCCGTGTCCGCCATGTCCTTCTCGGCATAGGAAATGCCGATCTCATGGCCCTGCGCATACAGGAACGTATTCGCCATGCCGCCGCCGATGGCCAGCTTGTCCAGCTTCGTGACGAGATTGGTCAGCAACTCCAGCTTCGACGACACCTTCGACCCGCCGACGATCCCCATCACAGGCCGCTTCGGATTGCCCAGCGCCGCATCCAGCGCCTCAAGCTCGCCCTGCATCGACAATCCGGCATAGGCGGGCAGCAGACGCGCCACACCCTCGGTCGAGGCATGGGCGCGGTGCGCGGCCGAGAAGGCGTCATTCACATAGATATCGCCCAGCGCCGCGATCTCTTTGGCGAGTTCAGGATCGTTCTTCTCCTCGCCCGCATGGAACCGCGTGTTCTCCAGCAGGATCACGCCGTTCGCCGGCAACGCATCGATCGCCGCTTTCGCAGCGTCACCAACGCAATCCTCCGCAAACGCCACCGGCTGGCCCAGCAATTTGCTCAGCGGCGCGACCACCGGCCGCAGCGACATCGACGGCACGCGCTTGCCCTTGGGCCGGTCGAAATGGGCGAGCAGGATCACCTTCGCGCCCTTCCACGACAGCGCGCGGATGGTCGGCAGCGCCGCCTTCAGCCGCGTGTCGTCGCTCACCGCGCCATCCTGCATCGGCACGTTGAAATCGACGCGCACCAGAACGCGTTTGCCGGCGACATCAGCGTCAGAAAGCTTGCGGAACGCCATGCTCAGCCAGTCCTCAAAGATACTAGTCGTTTAGCAAACCAACCCGCCGCAAAGCAGACAATCTGCCAAGCAGTAAGTTCGGCGATGAATCGAACCCCGCCCCATGTGAAGCGCAACTCGTAGCCTGTTCGCGTGCCATCGCCGTCGAGACCCGGCATGAACGGCAGAAGCAATTCAATCGCGATACCGAACACCGGCGTCAGCGCGAGCCAATGCCACCATCGCCGGTAGCCCGACACGAACGCACCAAGAAGCGCCGCGACCTGGATTGCGAAGAGAATGTCGTAAAGTCGGATCGCCTACTCCCAGATCAGATCAGCCGCCCCATCGCCACGGCCGTGTCGGCCATGCGGTTCGAGAAGCCCCATTCATTGTCGTACCACGACACGACGCTCACCAGATTGCCGTCCAGCACCTTGGTCTGGTCGAGATGGAAGATCGACGAGTGCGGATCGTGGTTGAAGTCCGACGAGACATTGGGCTGGTCGGTGAAACCGAGGATGCCCTTCAGCGGACCATTCGCCGCCGCCAGGATCGCATCGTTCACGTCCTTGGCGCTCGTCGCCTTCTTTGCGACGAACTTGAAATCGACGACCGACACATTCGGCACCGGCACGCGCATGGAAACGCCGTCCAGCTTGCCCGCGAGTTCGGGGATCACCAGGCCGATGGCCTTCGCCGCACCCGTCGAGGTCGGGATGATGGAAAGCGCCGCCGCGCGGCCGCGATAGAGATCCTTGTGCATCGTATCCAGCGTCGGCTGGTCGCCCGTATAGGCGTGGATGGTGGTCATGAAGCCGCGCTCGATGCCGACCGCGTCATGCAGCACCTTCACCACGGGCGCGAGGCAGTTGGTCGTGCATGAGGCGTTCGAGATGACGATATGTTCGCTCGACAGCTTCTGGTGGTTGACGCCGTAAACGACCGTCAGGTCCGCACCATCGGCGGGGGCCGAAACGATCACGCGCTTGGCGCCGGCTTTCAGATGTGCGCTCGCCTTCTCCTTGCTGGTGAAGATGCCGGTGCATTCCAGCGCGATGTCCACCTTGTTGGCGGCGTGCGGCAGGTTCGCCGGATCGCGCTCGGCGGTGACGGCGATGGTCTGCCCGTTGACGATCAGCGCGCCGCCCTCGACCTTAACCTCGCCGGGGAAACGGCCATGCACGCTGTCGAAGCGGAGCAGGTGGGCGTTGGTCTCCACGGGGCCGAGATCGTTGATCGACACGACCTCGATGTCCTTGCGGCCCGATTCCACGATGGCGCGCAGAATATTGCGCCCGATGCGGCCGAACCCGTTGATCGAAACCCGTACCGTCATTGTCGTCTCTCCTGCTGCCGGACCCGGCGTAACTCAGCCGCGCCGTCTATATGGTGTCGTTCTGGCCGGGGGCGATGGCCCGCCGGCCGTCTCTTGTCAAATCCGCGCCTTCACGGCGGCGGCCGCCGCCTCGGCGGTGATGCCGAAATGCTTGTACAGCGCCTCCGCAGGGGCCGACGCGCCAAAGCCCGTCATGCCGACAAACCCGCCATCCGCGCCGATATAGCGGTCCCAGCCTTGCCGGATCGCCGCCTCGATGGCGACTTTAACCTTGGCCTCGCCCAGCACCTGCTTGCGATAGGCCTCGTCCTGCGCCTCGAACAACTCAAAGCTCGGCATCGAGACGACCCGCGCCGCAATCCCCTCCGCCGCCAGCAGATCGGCGGCAGCCAGCGCAATCTCCACCTCCGACCCGGTGGCGAAGATCGTCGCCTTGGCGTCCGCCGCCTCTTTCAGCACATAGGCGCCGCGCGCCGCCTGGTTCTCGAACGGCACGCTTGTCCGCACCGCCGGCAGGTTCTGGCGGGTGAGGATCAGCGCCGTCGGCCCGCTGCCATTCGCCAGCGCCACTTCCCACGCTTCCGCCGTCTCCATCGCATCCGCCGGGCGGATGACGGTGAGGTTCGGGATCGCCCGCAGCGCCGCCAGATGCTCCACCGGCTGATGCGTCGGCCCGTCCTCGCCAAGGCCGATGGAATCGTGCGTCAGCACATGGATCGCCGGCGCGCCCATCAGCGCCGCGAGGCGGATCGCCGGGCGCGCATAATCCGAGAAGATCAGGAACCCGCCGCTATAGGGGATCAGCCCCCCATGCAGCGCGAGGCCGTTCATCGCCGCCGACATGCCGAACTCGCGAATGCCCCAATGGACATAGGTGCCGTCATAGCTGTCGGCCTGGAAAACCTTCTGGCCCTTGGTCTTGGTGTTGTTCGATCCGGTCAGATCCGCCGATCCGCCGATGGTCTCCGGCACCGCGGCATTGATGACCTCCAGCGCCATCTCGCTCGCCTTGCGCGTCGCGACCTTCGGCTTGTCGGCGGCCAGCTTCTCCTTATAGGCCGCCATCGCCGCGCCGCTGCCCTTGGGCAACTGCCGCGCGATCCGCCGCTCGAACTCGGCGCGATGGGGCGAGGCCTTCAGCCTGTCGTCCCACGCCGCCCGCAGCGGCGCGCCATGCGCCGCGACCGATTTCCAGTCGGCATAGATCGCCTCCGGCACCTCGAAAGCGGGGTAGGGCCAGCCCAGCGCCTCACGGGCGGCCGCGACCTCGGCCGGCCCCAGCGCGGAACCATGCACGCTATGCCCGCCCTGCTTGTTGGGCGCGCCCTTGCCGATGATCGACTTCGCCGCGATCAGCACCGGCTTCGACCTGGTGATCGCCGCATCCAGCGCCGCGGTGATCGAGGCGAAGTCATGCGCATCGCACGAAATCACGTCCCAGTTCGCGGCCTCGAACCGCTTCTTGATGTCGCCCGTCTCCGACAGCGTCGCGTCGCCGTCGATGGTGATGTTGTTGTCGTCCCAGATCACCACCAGCTTCTTCAGCTTCATGTGCCCGGCGATCGAGATCGCCTCGTGGGAAACGCCTTCCATCAGGCAGCCATCGCCCGCGATCACCCAGGTGCGGTGGTTCACCAGATCATCGCCGAACGCCGCATTCATCATGCGCTCGCCCATAGCCATGCCGACGGCGGTGGCGAGGCCCTGGCCCAGCGGCCCGGTCGTCGTCTCGATCCCCGGCGCGTGGCCGTATTCGGGATGCCCCGCCGTGATCGACCCGAGCTGCCGGAAATTCCGGATCTCCTCGATGGTCATCTTCGGATAGCCGGTCAGATGCAGCAGCGAATAGAGCAGCATCGAGCCATGCCCGGCCGACAGCACGAAGCGGTCGCGGTCGGCCCAGTCCGGGGCGGCGGGATCATATTTGACGTAGTTGGAAAACAGCACCGCCGCCACATCGGCCATGCCCATCGGCATGCCGGGATGGCCTGAATTCGCGGCCTGCACCGCGTCCATCGACAGGAAGCGGATGGCGTTCGCCATCAGGCGCAGGGATTGGGCGTCGGGCTGGCTGGACATGGGACGTGCGGGGTTCCGTTGGCGGCGCGATGCGATTAGACGTTGCGCTCCCGAGTCGCAAGGATTTGGCGTTCGCCCTTGTCCTTGCCTAGACTATGGTTTTCCGCTCCGAAGGACGCCGCATGGCCTCACTCGACGCCGCCCTGAACCGCCTCGCCATCGCCCTCGACGCGCTGGACGCCCGTTTGCCGGGCGCGCTGGCCTCCGGCAAGGCGCCCAAGGAGACCACCGACGAACTCGCCCGCCTCAAGGACGAGCGCGCCGCCATGCAGGAGGAACTCGACCGGATGCGCGCCGAAGTCCGCGCCCTCGACGACCTCCACGAGGACATCTCGCAAAAGCTCGACAACGCCATCCGCGAAGTCCAGCTCGTGATCGCGGAATAAGGCCCATGCCCCAGGTCGTCGTCACCATCAACACGCGCTCCTACGCGGTCGCCTGCGGCGATGGCGAGGAGGAACACCTCATGCGCCTCGCCGCCGTGGTGGACGAGCGCGTCACCAGCCTCGCCCGCGAAGTGGGTCAGGTCGGCGATGCCCGTCTGCTGCTGATGGCCTCGCTGCTGATGGCCGATGACATGGAACAGGCCGAAAGCCGCGCCCAGGAGGCCGAAGCCGAAATGGCCGGCGCGCGTCAGGCGCGCAGCGCCGCGGGTGACAAGGCCGCCGAATCCGAAGCCGTCGCCGCCGCCTTCGTCGAACGCCTCGCCCAGCGGGTCGAGGCCCTCGCCCAGAAACTCCAGCCCGCGTGAGCGCCTCGCCGCGCCGGGTTCTGGCCGCCAGCCTCGTCGGCACGGCGGTGGAGTTCTACGATTTCTACATCTACGCGACCGCCGCGACGCTGGTCTTCGGCCCGCTCTTCTTCAAGGATCTCTCCACCGAAGGGCAGATGCTCGCCGCCTGGGCGACCTTCGCCATCGCCTTCTTCGCGCGCCCCGTCGGCGCCGCCTTTTTCGGCCATTTCGGCGATCGCATCGGCCGCAAGTCCACCCTCGTCGCCTCCCTCCTGCTCATGGGCGGCTCCACCGTCGCCATCGCCTTCCTCCCCACCTACGCCATGGCCGGATGGATCGCCCCCGTCCTCCTCTGCATCCTCCGCTTCGGACAGGGCTTCGGCCTTGGCGGCGAGTGGGGCGGGGCGGCCTTGCTGGCGGTCGAAAACGCGCCGCCCGGCTGGCGCGCCCGTTACGGCATGTTCCCCCAGCTCGGCGCGCCGGTCGGCTTCATCGCCGCCAACGGCTTCTTCCTCATCCTCGGCGCGGTGCTGACCGAGGACCAGTTCCTGTCCTGGGGCTGGCGCATCCCCTTCCTCGCCAGCATCGTGCTGGTCGCGGTGGGCCTCTGGGTCCGCCTGAAGCTCAGCGAGACCCCCGCCTTCAAGGAAAGCCTTGAGGCGGCCCCGCCGCCGCGCGTGCCGCTGGGCGAACTTCTCCGCCACCACTGGCTCGCCACCATCGGCGGCACCTTCGCGGTCGTCGCCTGTTTCGCGATCTTCTATCTCACCACCGCCTACGCGCTGAACTACGGCACCGCGACGCTGAAAATCGACCGTGAAACCTTCCTCGGGCTTCAGCTCGGCGCGATCGTCTTCATGGCCATCGGCATCATCGCCGCCGGCTACTGGTCCGACGCGACCAGCCCCCGCCGGGTGCTGATGGCCGGCTGCGTCCTCACCGTCGCCGGCTCGTTCCTCCTCGCCCCGATGATGGACAGCGGCAGCCTCGTTCTCATCTGGGCCTTCCTCTCCATCGCGCTGGTGCTCATGGGCCTCGTCTATGGCCCGCTCGGCGCGTTCCTGCCCGGCCTCTTCCCGGCCCGCGTCCGCTACACGGGCGCCTCGATGGCCTTCAATATCGGCGGCATCATCGGCGGCGGCCTCACCCCCATCATCGCCGCCGAACTCGCCAAGGAAGGCGGCCTCCCTTACGTCGGCTACTACCTCGCCGCCGCCGCCCTCATCAGCCTCGCGGCGCTTTTCGCGCTGAAGAGGCCGGAATAACCCACCGCTGTCATGGTCGGCGAAGGCCGGCCATCCACGCCTTTCGCCTGAACCCCATCCCCTTCCACCCGCTGCACTGGGCATTTGGCGAAACCGCCCCCCAGCCCCTATATTGGGGGCGGACGGGATCACTGGCCCGTGCGTTAGAAGACCGATACCCCAGGGGCCTTAATGGTTCTCTCGGGAGCTGTCCCTGTCCCGGGCCGTGGTCCGGGGCAACACGGCGCCCACCTGCACACGCAGGCCCATGAGGATCACCCTTCGACGGCGTCGGCTGGTCCCCGTCCACCTTATTTTCTGCAGGCGGCCCCACATCTGAACGCGCCAGATCCCAGACCAGACCCCGATCTGAAGCTCCGCGTGCGCCGGCGCGGCCTCATGGCCGCCCGCTCCGCCGCCTCGGCTCTGGGTGCCTACGCCGCCGCCCGCATCGCCCGCGCCTTTATCGACCACATCGACCTGCCCCCCAGCCCCGTGATCGCCGGCTACGCCCCGCTGAAGGGCGAAGTCGATCCGCTGCCCCTCCTGCAGGAACTGACCGCCATGGGCGCCACCATCGCGCTCCCGGTGGCAGAGGCCAACAAGCCCCTCAGCTTCCACAAATGGAAACCGGGCGACCCGCTCATCCCCGGCGCGTTCGGGGCGCGCGAACCCGCCGCCGCCGCCGCGCTCCGCCCCAATGTCCTCATCGTGCCGCTCGTCGCCTTCGACCGCGAAGGCTGGCGGCTGGGGCGGGGCGGGGGCTTCTACGACCGCACCATTGCGGAACTCCGCGCCGCCGGTCCCGTCGTCACGGTCGGCATCGCCTTCGCCGCCCAGCGCGTGCCCCAGGTGCCGCGCGAACTGCACGACCAGCGCCTCGACTGGATCGTCACCGAAGAGGGCGCGCACAAGGCCCCGGCCATGCTAGACGGGCATCCATGAAACTCCTTTTCCTGGGCGATATCGTCGGCAAGTCGGGACGCGACGCCGTGGTGCGCGAACTCCCCATCCTCCGCCGCACGCTCGGCATCGATTTCGCCGTCGTGAACGCGGAAAATTCCGCGCATGGCTTCGGCCTCACCCCCGCCATCGCGAACGAGGTGTTCGACGCCGGGGCCGATGTCATCACCACCGGCAACCATGTCTGGGACCAGCGCGAACTGCTGACCTATATCGAGCGCGAACCCCGCATCCTCCGCCCTCTCAACTTCCCGCCCGGCACGCCGGGACGCGGGGCAGGGCTGTTCGAGACGGCGGATGGCCGCAACGTCCTCATCGTCCACGCGATGGGCCGCGTCTTCATGGACCCGCTCGACTGCCCCTTCCGCGCCGTCGAAAAAGAACTCGATGCCTGCCCCCTGGGCCACATGGCCGACGCCATCCTCGTCGACATGCATGCCGAGGCGACGAGCGAAAAAATGGCGATGGGCCACTGGTGCGACGGCCGCGCCTCCCTCGTCGTCGGCACCCACAGCCACGTCCCCACCGGCGACGCGCAGGTGCTGCCCAAAGGCACCGCCTACCAGACCGACGCCGGCGCCTGCGCCGACTACAACTCGGTCATCGGCTTCGATCCCACGATCCCGCTCCATAAATTCGTCCACAAAACCCCCATCGGCCGCATGGAGCCGGCTTCCGGCCCCGCCACGGTCTGCGGCGTCTATGTCGAAACCGACAACCGCACCGGCCTCGCCAGATCCATCACCCCCATCCGCACCGGCGGCCGTCTCCTGCAAAGCCTCCCCACGCTCGCCCACGAACCCGCCGAATAACCCCACCTGTCATCCTCAGGACCGCACTGCGGAACCCTTTCCTCCCCTGCGCTTGCGGGGGAGGTGGCACGCGCAGCGTGACGGAGGGGGGCATCCCCATGCCTGAAGCCCCTCAGGCGGCGCCACCCACCTCCGGCCCGCCTCACCTGATACCGGACATAATTCCTATATACGGTTCGACCGCGCGCTCGTCAAGGGCGGTTAGGAATTATTTCTGGAGAAATTGCTTGCAGCCAAACCCGGCCTGTCCGGGCCTGGGCCTTCCCCCGGCGGCGGAACGGGTCTGGCAGAACAAAACACTGCCGCTCTCACCCATCCCTCATGGCCGCCCTTGAGGCGGCCATCCAGTCCAGTGCTAAAAGGCAGATCAGCGATGGCCCGCCGCGCCATCAGGAGAACCCCATGCCCTTCACCGGCCTCGGCCCCCAGACGCTGCCCTTTTTCAAGGCGCTCGGCTTCCACCAGACCAAAGCCTGGTTCGAGGAAAACCGCGCCATCTACGAAACCGAGGTGAAGGCCCCGCTCGGCGACCTCGTCGAGGAACTCTCCGCCGAACTCCAGAAGCGGAAAATCCCCGTCCACGGCGACCGGAAAAAGGCGATCTTCCGCCTCCACCGCGACACCCGCTTCGCGAAGGACAAATCGCCCTACAAAACCAATGCCGGCTTCGTCCTCAACCGCGACGGCACGCGCGGCACCGGCGGCATGGTCTATGTCCACATCGACCCCGAGGGCTGCTTCGTCGCCGCCGGCTGGTACATGCCCGAACCGCCGGCGCTCGCCGCCATCCGCGCCGCCATCGCGAAAAACCCCAGGGCGTTCATCGCCATGGAAGCCGTGCTCAAATCGAAGAAGCTGAAACTCTCGGACGAGTACACGCTGAAGCGCACGCCCAAGGGCTATGAGGGCATCACCGACGACAAGCTCCTGACCGCGATCAAGCGCACCGCGCTCCTGACCAGCCGCCCCATCCCGGACACCGACATCCACAAACCCAGACTGGTGAAACAGCTCGCCGACTTCACGGAAAGCGCCCTCCCGCTCCTCCAGTTCGGCTGGAAGGCGACGGCCTGAAAGAGAAGAGGCGAGCCGTTCGGCCCGCCTCCGTTTCCTTTACCGCGTACAGCGGAAGCCCATCTCGAACTGGCTGCAGTTCGGATAGATCTCCGGCTTCTCGCGGTAGATTTTGTAATCGCCGCCATAGAAGCGATAGACGCAGGCCAGCACCTCGCGGTCCGCCATGCGGATCACCTCAACGCTGCTGGCCGACTCGATCTGCGGCGTCGCCACCCAGCCGGCCGGCACGCCCGATGTCGCCTCGACGCGCACATTCTCCGGGCACTGAATGGTTTCGGACGCCGCCCGGGCGGCGCCCACGGACAGCACGGACGCAACGGCAAGCGCGATCAGGCGCATGGATATCTCCTTCAAAGCCCATTCCCGCAGGCATCATGGCGCGGCGCGGTTGAACCCATGCTGAAGCGATGCGGTTAACGCAGCCGTCCGGCTGAGTGCGACAGGCTGCCGCAGATCGTCAGCTTCAGCCCGGCAAACGGTGCTGTCGCTTGACGTGGGCGGGTATGTATATAATCCTATAAGTCCGTGCGCGGAAAATGCGCGGGCATGATCGGCGAAAGTTTCCAACCCTCATCAGCAGAATAAGTTCCCATCGGCGCGGCGGCAAAATCAAAGATGCTTTATGTCGCGACCTTGAAATCTTGTGTCGCGGCCGCCAATATCCGCCCACCGTCTGGCGTGCGTGGTGCCGCCCCGGTGAGAGATGAGACGCGATGCTCCGCATCCATGAACTGAAACTGCCGCTCGAACACGACGCGGCGGCGCTGAAACCGGCGCTCCTCAAGCGTCTGGGCATCTCCGAAGCCGAACTCACCAGCTTCACGATCCACAAACGCGCCTGGGACGCCCGCAAGAGGGGCGCGATCCAGCTCATCTACACGATCGACGCCGAGGTGAAGAACGAGGCGGCGCTGCTGAAGCGTCACGCCGGCGACGTCCATATCGGCCCCGCGCCGGACATGAGCTGGACGCCGCCCGCGAAGGCCGCCGGAACGGAATTGCGGCCCGTCGTCATCGGCATGGGGCCGTGCGGCCTCTTCGCCGGCCTCATCCTCGCCGAGATGGGCTTCCGTCCCATCATTCTGGAACGCGGCAAGGCGGTGCGCGAACGCACGGTCGACACCTTCGCCTTCTGGCGCAAGCGCCAGCTCAATCCCGAAAGCAACGCCCAGTTCGGCGAGGGCGGGGCGGGCACCTTCTCCGACGGCAAGCTCTACAGCCAGATCAAAGACCCCCGTCATCTCGGCCGCAAGGTGCTGACCGAATTCGTCGCGGCCGGCGCGCCGGAGGAAATCCTCTACGTCGCCAAACCCCATATCGGCACCTTCCGCCTCGTCTCGATGGTCGAGCAGATGCGCGCGAAGATCGAAGCGCTGGGCGGCGAGATCCGCTTCACGCATCACGTCACCGACATCGTGCTGGAGGGCAAGGCCCCGCGCCGCCGCGTGGCGGGCGTCGTGCTGGCGAACGGCGAAACGCTGCCCTGCGACCGCCTCGTCATGGCGCTCGGCCATTCGGCCCGCGACACGTTCGAAATGCTGCACGCGCGCGGCGTCTATATGGAGGCGAAACCCTTCTCCATCGGCGTCCGCATCGAACATCCCCAATCGGTGATCGACCGCGCCCGCTTCGGTCCCCAGGCCGGTCACCCCATCCTCGGCGCGGCGGACTACAAGATCAGCCACCACGCGAAGAACGGCCGCGGCGTCTATTCCTTCTGCATGTGCCCCGGCGGCACGGTCGTCGCGACGGCGTCGGAGCCGGGCCGCCTCGTCACCAACGGCATGAGCCAGTATTCGCGCCGCGAACGGAACGCCAATTCCGGCCTCGTCGTCGGCATCACGCCGGATGATTATCCCGGCGCGAAGGATGATCCGCTGGCCGGCATCGCCTTTCAACGCCACTACGAGGAACTGGCCTACAAGGCCGGCGGCGAAACCTGGTCAGCGCCGGCTCAGCGCGTGGGCGACTTCATCGAAGGCCGCGCCTCCACTGCATTGGGCGATGTGATCCCGTCCTATCGTCCGGGCGTCACGCCCACCGATCTCGCGCTTTGCCTGCCGGATTTCGCCGTCGCCGCGATGCGCGAGGCGCTGCCCGTCTTCGCCCGCCAGATCCCCGGCTATGCGATGGCGGATGCGGTGATGACCGGCGTCGAAACCCGCACCTCAAGCCCGCTCCGCCTCACGCGCGGCGCCGACTTCCAGAGTCTCAATGTCGAGGGCCTCTATCCGGCGGGCGAGGGCGCGGGCTATGCCGGCGGCATCCTCTCGGCCGCCGTCGACGGGATCAAGGTCGCGGAGGCCGTGGGCGTCAGCCTTGCGGGCGGCACGAGGGCCGCCGCATGAGGCTTGCCTCGCGCCCCTCAAGCCCTTTAAGAGCAACGCTTTCCGAGCATTCTAGCCAGGGTTTCGCCGATGGCCGGCCATAGCCAGTTCAAGAACATCATGTTCCGCAAGGGCGGGCAGGACAAGAAGCGCTCCAAGCTCTTCTCCAAGCTTGCGCGCGAAATCACGGTCGCCGCCAAGTCCGGCCTGCCGGACGCCGCGCACAATCCCAAGCTCCGCGCCGCCATCGCCGCCGCGCGCAAGGAGAACATGCCGAAAGACAATGTCGACCGCGCCATCAAGAAGGCGTTGGGCGGCGACACCGACAACTACGAGGAGCTGCGCTACGAGGGCTACGGCCCCGGCGGCGTCGCCCTCATCGTCGAGTGCCTGACCGAGAACCGCAACCGCAGCGCCGCCGACGTGCGCTCGCTCTTCTCCAAGTTCGGCGGCAATATGGGCGCCGACGGCTCGGTCGCGTTCCTGTTCAATCGCGTCGGCTCCATCACCTATCCCGCCGCCAGGGGCAGCGCCGACGCCATGCTGGAGCAGGCGATCGAAGCCGGCGCCGATGAAGTGATCTCCGGCGACGAAGCCCATGAATTCCTCTGCTCGGTCGACGGCTTCGGCGAAGTGCGCGATGCGCTGGAGAAAGCCCTCGGCGCATTCGACTCCGCCCGCATCGTCTTCAAGCCGCTCGACACCAAAATCGTCGATGAAGACACCGGCCGCAGCCTGATGAAGCTCATCGACGCGCTGGACGATCATGACGATGTCCAGCAGGTCTACGCGAATTATGAAATGAGCGAGGCCGTCATGGAGAAGCTCGCGGCGGCCTGAAGGCATTGGCGGAAAGTCGACGGACTGTGAACGCAGAAGAGCCTTTCCTCTACGACGAGATCGTCTATCCGACGCCGGTCGTCGCGCAGATGGCGACCGAACGCATGGCGTCCGCCGCTGTGCTGCATGGCTGGACGCCGCCCGATCCCGCGACCTCCGCCGTCCTCGAGATCGGTTGCGGCGACGGACTGAACCTCCTGGGCATGGCGGAGGTTGCGCCGCGCGCGCGCCATGTCGGCTTCGATCTCTCCCCCGTCACCATCGAACGCGGCAAGCGGCTCGCCGCCGCCGCCGGCGTGACGAATGCCGAACTGACCGCCGGCGACATCCTGACCTGGCCCCGCAACGGCGAGGCCTTCGGATACATCTCCTGTCACGGCGTCTATTCCTGGGTGCCCGGGCATGTGCGGGCCGGTCTGCTCGATCTGATCTGCGCCCGGCTGGCCCCCGGCGGCATGGCCTATGTGTCGTTTGACTGCCTGCCTGCCGCCTCCGCCAAACGCGAGATCCAGGAGTTCCTCCGCCGCGAAACGGCGGACATCGCCGATCCGATGGCCCGGGTCGCGGCGGCGATGTCGCTCATCAGGCTCCTGGCGCGCAACAAGCGCCCGAATTCACGTCTCAGGCCCGAGCTCGATACGCTCATGTCCGAGATCGACAAATACGATCCCAACTATTTCTTCCACGACTGGCTGGCTGATCACTACGCGCCCGTTTCCCTGCACGCCTTCGCGGCGGCGGCCGATCGCGCAGGTCTTGCGGTGGCGGGCGATGCCGGGTTGGCCGATCTGTATCTCGACGATCTCGACGCCGATGGCCGCGCCTATGTCGAACAAGCCGGGGCGGATTGGGCCGAGCGCGGGTTCCGGCGCGACACGCTGCGCGGCAACCAGATGTTCCGCCGCGTCCTTCTGGTTCGCAAGGATGCGCCGCCGCCGCGCACGACAAGCCTCGACGGCCTGTCTTTCGCGTTTTTCGGCGAGCGCCGCGTGGAAGGCGCGCGCGTGCGTTATGCGTCGGATCACGACGCGTTCATGATCGCGGCCGACGGGCGCGAGCAGGCGGCGCTCGATCTGCTCGCCGACGGCAGCGCCGCCGAGCGTTCCTTTGACGAGATCGCCGGCAGGACCGGCGATGCCGCGTTCGCCGCCGGCCTCATGAAACGCGCCGCCGCATTGCCCATTCTCACCGCGCACGCGACGCCGGCGCCCTACACGCTGAAGCCGGGCGCGAAACCCCAGGCGAGCGGTCTGGTTCTGGCCATGCTTGAGCATGGCGACTGGGTCATCACGCGCCGTCACGCCAGGCTCACCCTCGCTTCCGCGCCGACCCGGCAGTTCCTGAAACTGTGCGACGGCACGCGCGACCGGAACATGCTCGCCGACGAAATGCGGCGCGTGACGGGCGCCAATGTCCCGCCTGCCGGCATCGATGCCGTGATCAGCGATCTGGCCAAACGGCGTGTGATGATCGGCTGAGGAGGACGCCATGACGCATGACGCCTTCGCCTATGATGCCGTCGCCTATCCGACGGCGATCGTCTCCCACATGGTGCCGGATCGCATCCGCGCGGGCGGCCTGCTGCACGGCTGGTCCGCGCCCGATCCGCGCACCGCCTCGGTCTTGGAGATCGGCTGCGGCGACGGCCTCAACATCATCGGCATGGCGCAGGTCGCGCCGGGCGGGCGTCACGTCGGCTTCGACCTCGCCGAAGCGCCCATCCAACGCGGCCGCGCCTTGATAGAGGCCGCCGGCCTCACCAACGTCACGCTCGAAGTCGGCGACATCCTCACCTGGCCGCGCGATGGCCAGACGTTCGACTACATCGTCTGCCACGGCGTCTATGCCTGGGTGCCCCAATCCGTCCAGCGCGCGCTGCTGGAGCTGATCGGCGCGCGCCTCGCGCCGGGCGGCGTCGCCTATGTCTCGTATGACGCGCTGCCCGCCGCCGCGACGAAGGTCGAGCTTCAGCGCCGCATCGTGCGCGACACCGCGCAGATCGCCGATCTCAACGCGCGCACCCAGGCCGCCGCCGAACTTCTCGCCACTTTCGGCCGGCACCAGGTCGAAGGATCGCGTTTCAGGCCTCAGCTCGACGTGCTCGCCAAATCGCTGCCGTCCTTCGACCCGGCCTATTTCTTTCACGACTGGCTGGCCGAACACTACGCGCCGCCGTCGCTCGGCGGCTTCGCGGCGGCGGCCTCCGCGCATGGCCTGAAGGTCGCGGGCGATGCCGGCCTCACCGATCTCTTCACCCACGACCTCGACGCTTCCGGCCTTGCTTTGCTCGGTGAACCCGGTGACTGGGCGGCGCGCGGCGAGGCGCTCGATTTCCTGCGCGGCGCCCAGATGTTCCGCCGCACCTATCTCGTCCGCGCCGATGCCCCGCCGCCGCCCGAACATCGGCTCGACAGCCTCTGCTTCAGCCTCGACGGCGGCCGCGAAGACAGCGTCGATGCAGAGACCGGCGCGGCCCGCCGCCGCTACACTGCCGATGGCGGCGCCTTCCTCATCCCCTCTTCGCCCGGTCAGGAACGGCTGATGGCGGCGCTGTGGGATGCCCGCCCGGGCGAGATGACCTATGCCGAACTCGCCGCCGAAGCCGGCGATGAAACCGACGCGATCCTCCGCCGTGTCTGCACGCTCGGCCTCGTCGCCGCCCATGCCGTGCCGCAGCCTTATGTGCTGCACCCCGGCGAGCGGCCCGTCGCCGCGCCGCTGATCCGCGCCATGTTCGGCGCCGGGGCCTTCGCGGTCACGCTGCGCCATGCCCGTCTCGTCCCGAACGAGCCGCCCACCGCCACCTTCCTCACGCTCTGCGACGGCACGCGCGACCGCGCGGCGCTTGCCGCCGCCATGTCGGACATGGCGGGGGTCGAAATCCCGCCGGGCAGGATCGGCGAGGCGCTGGCCGACATCGCCGGCCGCCGCGTCTTCCTCGCCTGAACCCTGCTACAAAGGCGCATGTTCACGATTCGGATCATCGGCCTCGATCCCGGCCTCCGCCGCACCGGCTGGGGCGTGGTTGAGACCGACGGCAACCGCCTCCGCCACATCGCCCACGGCACCGTCACCTCGCGCGGCGAGGACGATCTCGCCCTGCGGTTGAAAGACCTGCACGAGGGCCTCACCCGCGTTCTGGAAACGCACCGCCCGAACGAGGCGGCAGTCGAGCATACCTTCGTCAACAAGGATCCTGTCGCCACGCTGAAGCTCGGACAGGCCCGCGCCATCGCGCTGCTGGTGCCCGCGCAGGCGGGGCTTCCCGTCGCCGAATATGCGCCCAACCAGGTGAAGAAATCCGTCGTCGGCGCCGGCCACGCCGAGAAGGATCAGGTGCTGCATATGGTCAAGCTCCTGCTGCCCCAGTGCGGCGATCCCGCGCCCGATGAAGCCGACGCGCTCGCCGTCGCCATCACCCACGCGCATCTCTCGCAGTCGCGCGCGATGCAGATGCAGGCGGCCGTCCAGTGATCGGCCGTCTCGCCGGCACGGTGGAGGAGGTCGCCGCCGATCACGCGATCATCGACGTGCATGGCGTCGGCTATGTCGCCTACTGCCCCGGCCGCACGCTTGACCGCCTGACGCGCGGCGAGGCCGCAGTGCTCTTCATCGAAACCGTCGTGCGCGAAGACATGATCCGCCTCTACGGCTTCTCCGCCGCCGCCGACCGCGACTGGTTCCGTCTGCTGCAAAGCGTCCAGGGCGTCGGCGCCAAGGTCGCGCTCGGCATTCTCTCCACGCTCGCCAACGACGCGCTCGGCCAGGCCATCGCATTGCAGGACAAGGCCGCCGTCGCCCGCACGCCAGGCATCGGGCCGAAGCTCGCCCAGCGCATCGTCGCGGAACTGAAGGACAAAGGCCCCGCCGCCGTCATCTCGGGCGTTCCGGCCGCCGCTATCGCCTCGATCACCCGCGCCCCCAGGGGCGCCCCGGCCGAGGCCGTCTCCGCCCTCGTCAATCTCGGCTACGCGCAGAGCGAAGCAGGGCAGGCGGTCGCCGCCGCCGTCGCCGATCTCGGCGAAGACGCAACGCTCGACACGCTCATCCGTGACGGCCTGAAGAGGCTGGCGCGATGACCGACCGCCTCATCTCCGCCGCCGAACAGGGCGACGACGCGCCGGACCAGCATCTGCGTCCGCAGAAACTAACCGAGTTCATCGGGCAGGGCCGCGAACGCGAACGCCTGAAAGTCTATATCGAGGCGGCGAAGGCCCGCGCCGAGGCGATGGATCACGTCCTGCTCTATGGTCCGCCGGGCCTGGGCAAGACGACGCTGGCGCAGATCGTGGCGCGCGAGCTTGGCGTCAACTTCCGCGCGACCTCCGGCCCTGTCATCGCCCGCGCCGGCGACCTCGCTGCGCTCCTCACCAATCTCCAGCCGCGCGACGTGCTGTTCATCGACGAAATCCACCGCCTCAATCCGGCGGTGGAGGAAGTGCTCTATCCCGCGATGGAGGATTTCCAGCTCGATCTCATCATCGGCGAAGGCCCCGCCGCGCGCAGCGTCCGCATCGACCTTGCGCCCTTCACGCTGATCGCCGCGACCACGCGCTCGGGCATGATCGCGAAACCGCTGCATGACCGCTTCGGCATCAAGTCGGCGCTTCAGTTCTACGATGTCGCCGACCTCACCGAGATCGTCCGGCGCGGCGCCCGCGTTCTCAACATGCCGATGACCGCTGACGGGGCCGCAGAGGTCGCCCGCCGCGCCCGCGGTACGCCGCGCGTCGCCGGCCGCCTGCTGCGCCGCGTGCGCGACTATGCCGAGGTGCGCCGCGCCGAAACCGTGAATGCCCGCTTCGCCGACGAGGTTCTGCAAAGCCTTGAGGTCGATGGGGCAGGGCTGGACGCGCTCGACCGCCGTTACCTTCGCCTGATCGCTGAGGCCTTCACCGGCGGCCCTGTCGGCATCGAAACGCTGGCCGCCGCGCTCGCCGAGGCGCGCGACAACATCGAAGAGACGATCGAGCCCTATCTCATCCAGCAGGGTTTTCTGCAGCGCACGCCGCGCGGCCGCGTGCTGACGCTCAATGCCTATGGCCATCTCGGCCTCAACGCCCCGGCGCGCGATCCTTCGCAGGGCGCGCTTTTCGACATGCCGAAACAGGGAGACGGCGATGTCTGAGAAGGTCGCCCACACGCACGATGCGCGCGAGCCGGATGTCGCCTTCTCCGGCTGGTTCGAGGGCACGACGCATATTCTGCCCGTGCGCATCTATTACGAGGACACCGACACCTCCGGCATCGTCTATCACGCCAATTATCTGCGCTATTGCGAGCGCGGCCGGTCTGATTTTCTCCGCATGGCCGGGGTCCGCCATCTGGTGATGATGGAGGGCGAGCATAAACTCGTCTGGACGCTGCGCCGCATCGCCCTGGAATATATGCGCCCCGCCCGCGTCGACGATCTGCTGCATGTCCGCACGCGCTACACCGAAATGGCGGGCGCGCGGCTGGTGGGCGAACAGGAAATCCGCAAGGGCGCCGATCTGCTCTGCACCGCGCGCATCGAGGCGGCGGTCATCACCATGGACGGCCGCCCGCGCCGCATTCCGAAAGATATCGTCGGGAAGCTGACGCCTTATCTGACGGCGGTCTGAACCTCAGCGCGCGATCCGCGTCCAGGTCGTCACGATCGTCTCGCTCTGCCAGTCCTCCGGCGGCGGGCCGGGCTGGTTGTAGGTCGACTGGCGTTCGGTCGTGAACGTCGTTTCGGTGGTCAGTCGCACCGCCAGAATGAACTTGTCGTTGCTGAGCGCGAAGGTCAGCACCGTCACGCCGTCCGCCGTCGCGTCGCAGGTCACCCGCGCGTCACCGCTTTCCACCCGCATGTTCACGTCCTGCAGGTTCGCGTACTTGATGACCGAAGCCTGCTCCGAGCCGATGGCGATCACCCGCCAGCCGGACCGCCCGCGTGAGACATCCGGCCCGGACGGCGTCCAGACGCCGATGAACGGCTGGCAGTCGGGCCCCAGCGGATCGTCTGGCGGCGGTGGCGGCATGTCCGCCAGCGCCGGGGATGTCAGCAGAAGGGCGGCGAGCGCCAGTTTTCGCATGATGGACCTCGTTGGTCAGCGGGGCTGAATATCCTCGTCATCGAGATCGCCATAGTCCTTCGGCGGCGTCCCGGACGAACAGTCGACCGTGCCGGCCAGCTCGTCAGCGGCCTTGCGCGCCAGCTCGTTCGCATTCTTGTTCTTGCTGGCGCTCACCCGTGCGATCCAGCACGAATTGCCTTCTTCCAGCTGCGTGACGACCAGAACCTCGCCCGCCTTGCCGTCGGCCGACATCTTCCAGCGCAGGATCGTGGCGACCGGCTTGCCGTCCTTCAGGCGCCACTCCAGCTTGTCGCCGATCTGGTTGAACATCGGGAAAGTCTGGCCATAGGCGATCTCGCCCTTCGCGTTCCAGCCATAGCTGACATAAGTCCTCAGATCGCCTTCGGCGATATAGACCTTGATCCCGTCCCGGCCTTTGCACTCGAACGTGACCGAGCCGGTCTCCTCGTCGGCGGACGTCCCCTTGCACGTCGCCTTGGCGCCGGCGTCGGCCTCATAGGTGAGGTCGGTATAGGCGCTGTCGGACTTCGCTCCGGCGGCGGCGGGGGCCAGCAGAGCCGCTCCGGCGGCGATCAGGACGGTCAGGCGGCGCATCGTCATGGGAATCCCTTGAAGTGTTGCCGGGAACTTGGCTGCACAGGTTCCACCCGTGCAATGGCGCAACATGTCGCTGGCGTAATGCCTGTCACGAAAGCGTCGCCGGGAGGCTCGTGTTCACCATGGTTAATGGTCCGTAAAGTATTGCAGGACTACGGGATTTCGTGAGCGCCGGGCATTGCCGCGCCCCATTTTCGTCATGGTTATCTGGGATTGAACGCTGATCGTTCTCTCTCGCCGCGACGGGGCCGGCCGCAAGGCGTGACGACCCGAAGAAAGGCCGCCCCTCCATGGATTTCGCCGCTTTCGCCGATCAGGCGCTCAATCTGGTCAGCCACGTCGCTCACGTGGCCGGCGCGCTGACCGACCTGGTCCAGAGCGGGGCCGATCCGGCCGCATTGCCGCCGGTGACGGCCGAGGCCATCGGCCCGCAGACCACGGGCGCGGAAGACGCCTTCTCCTTCATCCAGCTCTTCCTGAAGGCCGACGTCATCGGCAAGTCGGTGATGATCCTGCTGATCGGCCTCTCGTTCTGGTCGTGGGCGATCATCGTCGAGAAATGGCTGAAACTTCGCCGCCTCGATGCCCAGGCCGACGATTTCGAACAGGTCTTCTGGTCGGGCCGCTCGCTGGACGAGCTCTATAACGGCATCGGCCTCAAGCCCGACCATCCCTTCGCCGTCGTCTTCGTCGCCTCGATGCGCGAATGGCGGCGCAATTTCGAAGGCACCGGCGGCGTCTCGGCGGCGCTCGCCCCCTCCATCCGCGACCGCATCGACCGCGTCATGAACGTCACCATCGGGCGCGAAACCGCGCAGGTGGAAAAACAGCTCGGCTTCCTCGCGACCGTCGGCGCCACCGCGCCCTTCATCGGCCTCTTCGGCACCGTCTGGGGCATCATGAACGCCTTCCGCGGCATCGCCGCCTCGAACGACACCTCGCTCGCCGTCGTCGCTCCCGGCATCGCCGAGGCGCTCTTCGCCACGGCGCTCGGCCTTCTCGCCGCCATCCCGGCGGTCATCGCCTATAACCGCTTCATCGCGCAGGCCAACCACTATGCCGGCCGCCTCGAAGGCTTCGCCGACGAGTTCTCCGCGATCCTGTCGCGCCAGCTCGACGAAAGGGCGCGCTGATGGGCATGTCCACCGCATCGGGCGGCGGACGCCGGCGGCGCGGTTCGCGCCGTCACGGCGGCGCGTCCGCCGGCCGCATGTCCGATATCAACGTCACGCCCTTCGTCGACGTGATGCTGGTGCTGCTCATCGTCTTCATGGTCGCCGCCCCGCTGCTGACCGTCGGCGTGCCGATCGACCTGCCCAAGACCGCCGCCAATCCGCTCAGCGAAGATCGCGAGCCGCTGAACGTCACGGTCGCGGCCGACGGCAAGATCTTCCTGCAGGACACCGAAACGCCGGAAACGGAAATCGTGCCGCGCCTGCTGGCGATCTCCTCCAACGGCTATGACCAGCGCATCTTCCTGCGCGGCGACAAGACCGTGGACTACGGCCGCATCATGGAAGTGATGACGCTGCTGAACACGGCCGGCTTCACCCGCATCGGCCTCGTCACCGACCCGCTGCCGGGCGGCAAGAAGCCTGCGACGCCCGCCAAGACGCGCGGCACCGGCGGCTAGAATGGATCGCGACAACCGCCCCTGGTACGGGAGGCCGGGCTGGATCGTCTCGGCGATCCTGCACGGCGGCATTGTCGCGCTCACCTTCTTCTCCTGGCCCGCGTCCGAGGAATATGTCGAACAGGCGCCCTTCGTGCCTGTCGAACTTCTCGAAATCGCCGACACCACAAACGTGCGTGCGACGGCGAAATCGGAAGACCCCAAGCCCGAACCGAAACCGGCCACCAAGCCCGACCCCAAGCCCAAGGCCGCGCCGGACCCCAAGCCCGAACCGCCGCCGCCTCCGCCGCCCGAGCCGGAACCCCAACCGGCCCCCGCGGAGCCTGAACCGGCCCCCGAGCCGCCGCCGGCCCCGGACACGGCCGAGGTCCAGCCCGAACCTGCGCCTGCCCCGGAACCTGCGCCCGCGCCCGCGCCGCCGACCCCGCGCGCCAAGCCCAAGGAAGTGACCGAGCCGCCTAAGGAAGTGGCTGAGGCGACGCCTGCGCCGACCCCGACGCCGGCGAAGAAGCCGGAAAAGCCCAAGAAAGACGAACCGCCGCCGGAGGACGAACAGCCCTTCGACCCCGACGCCGTCATCGCCGGCCTCGAAGACAAGGAAGACACCGACGACACGCCGGAATCGGCGCCGGAAGAACAGCCGAGCGAAGACGACAAGCCCCAGCAGGGCATCGGCGATCCGAACCGGGCGACGGCGACCATTCAGGACGCGTTCAAGACCCAGGTCAGCAAATGCTGGTCGCCGCCGGTCGGCGCGCCGTCGCCGGAAAGCCTGCGCGTTCTGCTGCGCGTCCGGCTCAACAAGGACGGTTCGCTCTCCGGAATGCCGGAATATCTGGAACCGGAGAATATGGGAGACCCTTATTACCGTGCGGCCGCCGAAGCGGCGCGGCGTGCGGTCATGGGCTGCCAGAACTACAAACTGCCCGCCGATCTCTATGATCAGTGGAAGAACCTCAAAGTGACATTCGATCCTTCGAAGATGATTGGACTGTAGGAGACACCATGCTGAAGCCAGTTCTTCGACTCCTCGGCGCCGCGCTGATTGCGACAGCCGCCGGCTCCTTCATGCCCGCCATGGCGCAGGATGGAACCAGCATCACCGTCGACCAGGGCACGATGGAGCCGCTGCCCATCGCCATCACCGATTTCGGCTCCAACGGCGACGGCGGCATGTCGGCCGAGATTTCACAGGTCATCCGCGCCGATCTCCAGAGTTCGGGCCTCTTCAAGTCGCTCGATCCCGCCTCGTTCATCGAACGCAGCCCGGCGGTCGGCGCCAGCCCGAAATTCGCCGACTGGCGCATCATCAACGCCAAGGCGCTGGTGACCGGCTACGCCTCGATGCAGAGCGATGGTCGTCTCCGCGTCGAGTTCCGCCTGTGGGACGTTTTCGCCCAGCAGCAGATGATCGGCTTCGAGTTCTTCACCACGCCCGAAAGCGCCCGCCGCGTCGGTCACATCATCGCCGACGCCGTCTATGAGCGTCTCACCGGCGACAAGGGCTATTTCGACACCCGCGTCGTCTTCGTCGCCGAATCCGGCCCCAAGGTCCGCAAGGTCAAGCGCCTCGCCATCATGGATCAGGACGGCGCCAACGTGTCGTATCTCACCGATGGCCGCAGCCTCGTGCTGACGCCGCGCTTCAACCCGACGGCGCAGGCCATCTCCTTCATGAACTACCAGGGCAACCGCCCGCGCGTTTACATCTTCGACCTGCAGACGGGCCGCGAAGAGGTGCTGGAAGGCTTCCCCGGCATGACCTTCTCGCCGCGCTTCTCGCCGGACGGCAACTCGGTCGTCATGTCGATGGCGCGTGACGGCAATACCGACATCTATCTCGTCGATCTGCGCACGCGCGCCACGCGCCGCCTCACCACCGATCCCTCGATCGACACGTCCCCGTCCTTCTCGCCTGATGGCACCCAGATCGCCTTCGAAAGCGATCGCGGCGGCTCGCAGCAGATCTATGTGATGGACGCGAGCGGCGGAAACGTCCGCCGCATCTCGTTCGGCGAGGGCCGCTATGCGACGCCGGTGTGGTCGCCGCGCGGCGACGTCATCGCCTTCACCAAGATGCTGCGCGGCACGTTCGGCATCGGCGTGATGCGCACCGACGGCTCGGGTGAGCGCCGCCTGACCGAAAGCTTCCTCGACGAAGGCCCGACCTGGGCGCCGAACGGCCGCGTGATCATGTTCTCGCGCGCCACGCCCGGCGGCCCGTCCGCGATCTATTCGGTCGATCTCACGGGCCGGAATCTGCGCCGGGTTCCCACGCCCGGCGAGGCGAGCGATCCCGCATGGTCGCCGGATATCGACGGTCCTTCGGTCAACTGAGGTCACAATCGCGTTGCAGAACGAGGGGAATTCGTGATTTCGCGCTGAAACGCGGCCCTAAGTTCCGCCGTTTTCAGGTTGAACCCTCGATGTGCGGTCGTTAGGTTCCGGCCGAAATTTCCATGCTGCGCCGCAACATCGCGGCGCGTGACGTAGCGGGCCTTGCGCCGCAAGAGGAGTGATGACGATGAAGATGATGAAAGTTCTCGCAGTGGCCGGCCTCGCGTTTCTCGCGACCGCCTGCGCCTCCAAGAAAGACGGTGCGGATGCCGGCACGGGCATCAATGACGGCACGTCCGGCGGCCCGATCTCGGGCGGCGCGCTGGCCGAGCAGCTCCGCGCGGTCGGCGACACGGTCTATTTCGATCTCGACAGCTACCAGGTCCGTCCCGACGGCGCCGCGATCCTGCAGCAGCAGGCGCAGATCCTGAACGCCAACCCGGAAGTCATGGTCCGCATCGAAGGCCATGCCGACGAGCGCGGCACGCGCGAATACAACATCGCCCTCGGCGACCGCCGCGCCAACGCGGTGAAGGAGACCCTCGTCTCCTACGGCATCGACCGTAACCGCATCTCGACCATCAGCTACGGCAAGGACCAGCCGATCTGCGGCGAAGCCTCTGAAAGCTGCTACGCGCAGAACCGCCGCGGCACGACGGCGATCTCGGCCTCGGGCTACTAAGCCCGCGTCCGACAGGACCGAAACAGCAAGGGCGGCGGGGATGACCGCCGCCCTTTTTCTTTGGCCGATACCGGTGAGGCTTACGCCATCACCGCGCCGTGGCAGTGCTTGAACTTCTTGCCCGACCCGCACGGGCACGGCTCGTTGCGCGCGACCTTGCCCCAGGTGTTGGGGTCGGTCGGCGAGGCCGGCACGCGGCTGGTCCCCAGCATCGGCGCGTTGCGCACCGGACCCTGCGGTTGGCTGTCGGCCAGCGCCATCTCGTCCTCGCCCGTGACCGGATCGATATGCTCGGCGCGCATCTGCGGCAGCGGGCGCGACTCCAGCGGCGGCGGCGGGGGCGCCTGGAACTGGAACTGGATGTTCAGCAGCGTGCGCGTCACGTCGAAGCGCAGCTTGTTCATGAGGGACTGGAACAGCTCGTAGGCTTCGGTCTTGAACTCGTTCAGCGGGTCGCGCTGGGCATAGCCGCGCAGGCCCACATACTGGCGCAAATGGTCCAGCATCACGATGTGCTCGCGCCAGTTGGCGTCCAGCGTCTGCAGCAGCACCTGCTTCTCGACGCGGCGCATCACTTCCGGCTCCACCGGCTTGGCCCGCTCCTCGGCGCGCGCATCGGCCAGCGACAGCAGGCGAGTCGCGACTTCCTCGTCGGCGATGCCTTCTTCCTTGGCCCAGGCGTCGACCGGGATGTTGTCGTTGAACAGCTTGGCCGTCTCTTCGATCAGCCCGGCCACGTCCCACTGCTCGGCATAGGCGGTCTCGGGCATGTGCTTGCGCACCACCTCGTCGATCACCTCGTGGCGGAAATCGTTGATCGTCTCGTGGACGTCGTCGGCGCGCATATAGCGGATGCGCTCCTCGAAGATCGCCTTGCGCTGGGCGTTCATCACGTCGTCGTATTTCAGGATGTTCTTGCGGATGTCGAAGTTGCGCGCCTCGACCTTCTGCTGCGCCTTCTCCAGCGCCTTGTTCACCCAGGGATGCGCGATCGCCTCGCCCTGCTTCAGGCCGAGGCGGGTCAGAATGCCCTCCAGGCGGTCAGACCCGAAGATGCGCATCAGATCGTCCTGCAGCGACAGATAGAATTTCGACGCGCCCGGGTCGCCCTGGCGTCCGGCGCGGCCGCGCAGCTGGTTGTCGATGCGGCGGCTTTCGTGGCGCTCGGTGCCGATGATGTAGAGGCCGCCCGCATCCATCACCTTCTTCTTGGCGGCGGCGACTTCGGCGCGGATGGCGGCGATGCGTGCGTCCTTCTCCGGGCCGTCGGCGAGGCCCGCCGTCTCGGCCTGGATGCGCATGTCGGCATTGCCGCCGAGCTGGATGTCGGTGCCGCGGCCGGCCATGTTGGTGGCGATCGTCACCGCGCCGGGAACGCCGGCCTGCGCGACGATGAACGCTTCCTGCTCGTGATAGCGCGCGTTCAGCACGTTGTGCTTGATCTTGCGCTTGCCCAGCACCGCGGAAAGCTGCTCGGACCGCTCGATCGAGGTGGTGCCGACCAGCACGGGCTGGCCGCGCGTCTGGCATTCCTCGATCTGGATGATGATGGCGTCGTATTTCTCGTCGACCGAACGATAGACCTCGTCGTCATAGTCCTTGCGCGCGAGGGGCAGGTTGGTCGGCAGCTCCATCACATCCAGCTTGTAGATGTCGTGGAACTCGCTCGCCTCGGTGGAGGCCGTGCCGGTCATGCCGGCGAGCTTCTTGTAGAGGCGGAAATAGTTCTGGAAGGTGATCGAGGCCAGCGTCTGGTTCTCGGGCTGGATCGCGACCTTCTCCTTGGCTTCCAGCGCCTGGTGCAGGCCTTCCGAATAGCGGCGGCCTTCCATCATGCGGCCGGTGAACTCGTCGATGATGACGACCTTGCCGTCCTTGACGATGTAGTCGCGGTCCTTCTGGAAGATCTTGTGCGCCTTCAGCGCCTGGTTGACGTGATGGACGATGGTGATGTTGCCCATGTCATAGAGGCTGCCCTCCTGAAGCAGGCCGGCTTCGCGCAGCCAGCCTTCCATCACCTCGTTGCCTTCCTCGTTCAGCGTGACCTGACGGGACTTCTCCTCCACGTCGTAATGCTCGGGCTGCAGGCGCGGCACGAAGGCGTCGATGGTCTTGTACATCTCCGACAGATCGTCGGTCGGGCCGGAGATGATCAGCGGCGTGCGCGCTTCGTCGATCAGGATCGAGTCGACCTCGTCGACGATCGCGAAATGGTGGCCGCGCTGCGCCATCTGGTTCAGCGCGTACTTCATGTTGTCGCGCAGATAGTCGAAGCCGTATTCGTTGTTCGTGCCGTAGGTGATGTCGCAGGCGTACTGCTCGCGGCGCTGCGCATCGTCGAGCCCATGGACGATCACGCCCGTCGTCATGCCCAGCTTGGCGTAGACCCGGCCCATCCAGCCGGCGTCGCGGCGGGCGAGATAGTCGTTCACGGTGACGACGTGAACGCCCTTGCCTTCGAGCGCGTTCAGATAGGTCGGCAGCGTGGCGACCAGCGTCTTGCCTTCGCCGGTCTTCATTTCCGAGATCCGGCCTTCATGCAGCAGCATGCCGCCGACCAGCTGGACGTCGAAATGCCGCTGGCCCAGCGCGCGCTTTGCCGCCTCGCGGGTCGCCGCGAAGGCTTCGGGCAACAGCTGGTCCAGCGTTTCGCCCTTGGCGAGACGCGCGCGGAACAGGGTGGTCTGGTTGGCGAGTTCCTCGTCGCTCAGGGCCTGGAATTTCGGCTCCAGCGCATTGATCGCGGCGACGCGGTCGAATTTGGGCTTCAGCTTGCGGTCGTTCTCCGACCCGAAAATCTTGCGGGCGAGCGTGCCAAGTCCGAGCATGTGAAATCTGTGTCCTTCAGCGCGCCTCGGGCGGCGCTTTCAAGCAAAACGGGCGCACGTCAGCCACGCGCGCCCCGCCAGCGGAAGGGTAGATAAGAGCCGGGTTTGTGCGTGTCAACGAAGCCGCTCCGTCCGATCCTTGCAGGGCGCGTCCTTTGGGATACAGTCCCGCGCCATTTCGGGGAGAAACGGCTGATGGCCGCGGTCAAGACGTCAAAAAAGCCAGTGAAAGCAAAGACTAAGGCGAAACCCAAGGCGGTCGCGAAGAAGGCCGCGCCGCTGAAGGGCGGCCGTCCGGCGGCCAAGGCGGCCAGGGTTTCCCCCGCCGCGCCCAAGCCCAGGCCCATATCGAAGCCCGCACCGAAGCCCGCGCATCCGGTTTCCCCGCTCGCGCCCAGGACCATCCGCGACCTGCCGCCCATGGCGGGGGTCCGCCTCGGTACGGTGGCGGCGGGCATCAAATATGAGGGCCGCACTGACGTTCTCTGCGCCGTCTTTGCTCCGCGCACCCAGGCCGCCGGCGTCTTCACCACCTCCAAAACCCGCTCGGCGCCGGTCGACTGGTGCCGCGCCAACCTCGCCCGCACGGGCGAAGCCAAAGGTCACGCCCGTCTTCTGGTCGTGAACTCGGGCAACGCCAACGCCTTCACCGGCGCGGAAGGGCTGGAAGCCGTCCGCCGCACGGCCGAGGCCGGCGCTGCGGCGCTCGGCTGCGACCCCTCGGAGGTCTTCATCTCCTCCACCGGCGTGATCGGCGAGCCGCTGCCCGCCCACAAGATCACCGCGAAGATCGACGACGCCATCGAGGGCGCGTCGGCCGGCGGCTGGCTCGCCGCCGCGCGGGCCATCATGACGACCGACACCTTCCCCAAGCTCGCCTCGGCGACGGCGAAAATCGGCGACGCCACGGTCCGCATCAACGGCATCGCCAAGGGTTCGGGCATGATCGCGCCGGACATGGCGACCATGCTCGCCTATGTCGTCACCGACGCGACCCTGCCGCATGACGTGCTGCAGACGCTGATCTCGGACGGCGCGAAGACCAGCTTCAACGCCATCACCGTCGACAGCGACACCTCGACCTCCGACACGCTGCTGCTGTTCGCGACGGGGAAGGGCGCCAAGCACGAACCCGTTCTCAAGGCGGGCGACCGAAAGCTCGCCGATTTCCGCGACAAGCTGAACGCGGTCCTGCTCGATCTCGCGCTCCAGGTGGTGCGCGACGGCGAAGGCGCGTCGAAGCAGATTTCCGTCGAAGTCACCGGCGCCGAAACCGATGCCGCCGCCCGCAAGGTCGCGCTCGCCATCGGCAATTCGCCGCTGGTGAAGACCGCCATCGCCGGCGAAGACGCGAACTGGGGCCGCATCGTGATGGCCGTCGGCAAGGCGGGCGAGGCGGCGGACCGCGACCGGCTCGCCATTTCGTTTGGGCCTTACCGTGTCGCCCATCAGGGCAAGCGCGATCCCGGCTACAGCGAGGCCAAGGTCAGCGCCTATATGAAGAAGGACGAGATCGATATCGCCGTCGATCTCGGCCTCGGCAAAGGCCGTTCCAGAATCTGGACCTGCGACCTGACCGACGGCTACATCCGCATCAACGGCGCCTACCGGAGCTGATGCCGTGACCGCTTATGTCTATGTGATCGCCGACGGCGAACGCCACCACGTGCAGGCGGCGGAGGGCGACTTCACCGAAATCATCGCCGCGCATGACGCCGAACTCGGCAAGCCGGCGATCCTGCTCTGGGCTGAAGCCGTCGATGATCTGGCGCAGGCCCAGGAACTCGTGCCGTTGATCGAGGCGCTGGACGACGAACGCTACGCCGCGCTCCTTGCGGGCGAGGACGAAGCGCGCAGCCTGCTTGTCCGCCCGACGCCCACCGCCGCCAACGACTGACGGCCTTGCCCACGGGGCGTTATAGGCTTATATTCCCGCCCCTTCGCGCTGCCTCGGCGGCGGCGATGGCATGGCGCTGCAGGAATGCGAGCGATGGCGTGCAGAAAAGCAAAACGCGAAAAATGGAAAAACGATACGTTGTGGCCGGGCGCTGCCAGCCCACCAGATATAGGGCCTGCCCCTCAGCCGCCTAGGCGTTCCGCTGCTCCTCGACCCACAGCTCGATGACCTTCTCCAGCACGGTCAGCGGCAGCGGCCCGTTGTCGAGCACCGCCGAGTGGAACTTCTTCAGATCGAACTTGTCGCCGAGCGCCGCCTTCGCCTTCTCGCGGATCTCCAGGATCTTCAGCATGCCGATCTTGTAGGCGCAGGCCTGGCCCGGCATCACCGCATAGCGCTCGATCTCGGCGGTCACATCGCCTTCGGCCATGCCGGTCGTGTCGCCCATGTACCGGATCGCCTGTTCGTGGCTCCACTTCTTGTAGTGCATGCCGGTATCGACCACGAGCCGCACCGCCCGGAAAAGCTCGGCCTGAAGGCGGCCAAGATCGCCCAACGGGTCGTTGTCATACATGCCGACCTCGTAGGCCAGCCGCTCGGCATACAGCGCCCAGCCCTCGGTATAGGCCGTGAAAGGCAGGTGCGAACGCGCCAGCGGCAGGTCCAGGTTCTGCGCGGTCGAGATCTGGAAGTGATGGCCCGGAATGCCCTCGTGATAGGCGAGGGTCTTCATCGACCACTTGGGCGTCTCCTTCACGTCGCGCAGATTCGCGAAGAAGCGCCCGGGACGCGATCCGTCCATCGCCGGCGCATTGTAATAGGCGCCCGCCGACCCGGCCTCCGAGAATTTCGGCACGCGCACCACTTCCAGCTTCTGCGGCGGAATCGTCGCAAAGACCTCCGGCATCCGCCTGGCGACGTCGTCGAGAAGGCGCGTGTACTCGTCCAGAATGGCCTGACGGCCCGCGTCGCTGTCTTCAAAGAGATATCGGGGATCTTCACCCAGCGCCTTCATGCGCTCGCCGACGGTCCCTTCGGCATAACCCTGCGCCTTGAGGATCGTATCCATCTCCGCGCTGATGCGGGTGACCTCCGCCAGTCCCACATCGTGAACCTGCTGCGGCGTCATGTCGGTGGTGGTCTGCTGGCGCAGCGCCAGCGCGTAGTATTCATCGCCCTGCGGCTTCTGCCAGATGCCCGCGTCAGGCGTCGATTTCGACTTCAGGTCTTCCATCGTGGCGATCAGGCGCTGATAGGCCGGCGTCACCGTGTCGTTGATCGCCGCCTCCGCGTCCGCCGCGAACCTGGCGCGCTCCTCATCCGTCAGGTCGAGCTTCTTCAGGCTCTCCACGAAGGTCATGTAGAGGGGATTGTCCTTCGCTGGCGTGGCGACGAGGCCGTTCATCTCGGCCAGCACCTTGTCGATCACGAAGGCCGGCGGCACATCGCCATATTCGGCCTGCTTGCGCACCACGCCGATCACCTGGTCGAACTTGACGCCGACGGCCTTCAGCCGCTCGACATAGGTCCGCGCCGTCTTTTCGTTCTTCACCACGTGCGTGAACGCCATGAAGCGCGGGAAGCCGTTCTGGATGCCGAACATCTGGTTGACGGGGTAGGGGCCGCCGCCGTTCGACCAGGCGATGTCCTTGTAGGCGAGCGAGGATTCGTAGAACCAGATCATGACCTCGCGGGTCAGTTTCTCCTGGCCTTCAAGCTCGCCCGGCGCATAGGCCTCGATCTCGGCGAGGTTCTCCTCGGCGCGCTGCTGGTCGCGCTCGCGCCGCTCCCAGGACGCGTCGTTCAGCTTGCCCGAGTGGAAGTCGAGAATGCCGCCCTCGATCGCCCCCAGCTGGGTGATCATTTCCGGGTTGTCCAGCAGCATCGAGAAGGTCTGCTTGTTCACCGTCATATGCAGCGACGGGTTGATGAACACGATATACGTGCCGTAACCCGCCGCCAGCACCACGAGACCAAGGACGCCGAGAAGCGTCCACTTCACGAACCGCCGCATACTCACCCCGCCTTCAGGCCGCCCCTAGCGGCGTTTGCGCGGATGAGCCGTCATCTTTCGCGACTGTTTGGCCGGCACGTCGTGCAGGCCGCGCTTCATCAGCTCGGACCAGATCTCTTCCGCGTCGTCGGCATAGCCGAACAGGTCGACATCCTGCGCCGAGATCATGCCTGCGTCGACCATCGTCTGGAAATTGACGAGGCCGCGCCAGTAGAACCGGTCGAACAGGATGATCGGAAGATCGTGCGACATCTTGTTGTTCTGGCGCAGCGTCAGCAGCTCGAACAGCTCGTCCAGCGTGCCGAAGCCGCCGGGAAACACGACCAGCGCGTTGGCCCGCATGGCGAAATGCATCTTGCGGATCGCGAAATAGTGGAACTGAAGCGTCAGGTCCGGCGTCGAATAGGGGTTCGGTCCCTGCTCGTGCGGCAGCTCGATATTGAAGCCCACCGAAGGCGCGCCGGCGTCGTGTGCGCCCCGGTTGGCCGCTTCCATGATGCCGGGGCCGCCGCCGGTCGCGATCACGTTGTCGCGAAGACCGTCGGCCACATCCTTTGCGCCGCCCCGCTCGGAAGCGATGCGCGCGAACTCGCGCGCCTGCGAATACCAGCGGCGGTGGTTCTCCGGTCCTTCCATGGACACGCGGGCGCTGCCGAAGACCACGATGGTCGAGCGCACGCCCCAGGCGCGGAGGTTCTGTTCCGCCTTCTCGTACTCCAGCAGGAAGCGCACGCCCCGTGTCGCGTCGGACAGCAGAAAGTCCTGATCCAGCGCCGCGAGACGATATGCCTTCGCCGCCATCTGCGCGGCGTTCGCCGCAAGCTTTGTCTTGGGCACGCCTTTGGCGCGCGACGGCTGGCCTGCGCTGGCCTGCTTGGCTTTCTGCAAGGCGCCGAGCGGGGCGCCTTTAGGAGTGCGGGCGGCGGGCGTTTTCTTTGTTTTCGTTGCCATGATCTCAATTCACATCCAGGGCATGCGTCTTCAGGACATCCAGCGATGCAAGGCGCAGCGTAGCAATATGCGTCGCCGCCAGAACGAGTTTCGGTGCGGCGCCCGCCTGATAGGCCTCGGCCCAGCGGGCGGCGCATAAACACCAGCGGTCGCCGGGCTGCAAGCCCGGAAAGCCGAATTCGGGACGCGGCGTCGACAGGTCATTGCCCGCCGACTTCGAGAAGACGAGGAATTCGGCTGTCATGACGGCGCATACGGTATGAACGCCGCGATCCTCCGGCCCGGTATTGCAGCACCCGTCCCGCCAGAATCCGGTCATCGGTTCGAAGCTGCACGCCTGCAGGGCTTCGCCCAGCACATTCAGCGCCTGGGCCTTTCCGCCGCCGCGCTCCTCCGGCTCGCGATAAGCCATCCCGCCTCCTAACCTGCGATCTGTACGGCCGCATTGACCGCCAGCGCGATGATAACGGCGTTATAGAAATATGAGACGACACTGTGCGCCAGCACGGAGCGCCGGATGCGCCGCCCGTCCACCGCGACGTCGGATGTCTGCGCCGTCATGCCCAGCACGAACGAGAAATAGAGGAAGTCCCAGACATCGGGATCTTCATCGCACGGAAAGCTGAGCCCCTTGCGCGACCCGCCGTCATCCTCTTCCGCATAGTAGAGGCGGGCATAATGGAGGGCGAGACTGCCATGCACGGTGGCCCAGCCGAGCGGCACGCTGCCCACGGCGACCATCAGAGCCATGCCGTCAAGCGCTTCTGCCGAGCGGATCACCATCACGATCGCGGTCAACGCCACGCCGACCGCCGCCAGCGTGAGCAGGGCGATGAGGCTGAGGCCTTCATCCTCCACGCGCGCGTGTTTCAGGGTCGTCTCAGGCGTCGAGCGCACAGCGAACGCGATCAGCAGCACCAGATAAGTCAGGAAAAACCCGTCCGCGGCCGCCAGCGCACGCAGGGGCAGAGTTTCGCCCGCCGTCGCGAAATAGGCTGCCGCCGCCGCGACGGCGCCGGCATAGAACCGGTGATGATTGAGAAGATGACGCTTGAAGAAGCTGTCGACGGGCTTCTTGTCCGCCTTTTTCTTTGCTGGCATCGCGCCCGTCACTGTTGAGCGCTGAGCCTAAAGCCATGCGCGCGCGGGTCAATCCGGGAACCATCCTGCGCGGCCAGATCGCGGATGCCCCTCAAATCGGCCGCGCATGCGTGCAGCCATACAGCCACTGGCCGGCATTGAAGAGGCGGTGCAGCCTCTGCATCGCAGCGCCCGCGAGGCCGGTGCCGGAAATCAGGTCAAAACTTTCCACGGCGCGCCATGGCGGCCGCCAACCGCGCATCAGGCGGGGCGTCGTCAGGTGCCAGGTGAAGCGCACCGATCTGTCGCGGGTGAAGAGGAGTGCGGGGTTCAGCCGTCCTGCGCGTGTTGCGATGGGGCTGGCCCAATCGAAGGCCGCCTCTGCCCCCGCCGCATGCAAGGCACGGAACGTCCGCCGCACCGTCGATGGCGGCAGATACATCAACAGGCCCTCCGCAACGGCGAGCAGCGGCGCGCCGGGATCGATCCCGGCCTCGCTCAGCAGGTCGGGCGCGTTGAGGTCGAGCACCTTGTGAACACGCCGGCGGTCCTCGGGGAAGAGATCGCGCCGCAGCGCCACGACATCCGGCAGATCGCTGTCGATCCAGCGAAACATGCGCTGTCCGGCCGTCGCGGCAACGCGCTCGTACATGGTGTTGAGGCCTGACCCGAGACTCAGCACGACCGCATCGTCATGCCGCCGGATGAAGTCGGCGCAGATCCGGTCGAACCACTGCGCCCGCAGGATGCAGCTGCCCGCCGTGATGTCGGACCAGGCGTAGCGGAGCGTGTCCACTTTCAGCCGCTCGGCGAGGTCTTCCGCCGCCGGATCGCTGAAGCCGTATTTGGGATATTTGCGGCGGGCGAGGGCGCGCGCCGACAGTGGGATGAACAGCGTTTCACTCGCGCCTTTCAGGGCGCGTCCGCGTTCGGCTTCATTTGCCGCCATCGGCGTTTCCCTTGTCTCTGCCGGCGGTGTTCCACCGTGCGGTGGCGAGCCTAGCGCGATCAGAGCGACTTCAGAAAGGCGACGAGCGCGTCCCGGTCGTCTTTGGGCATGGTGCGGAACGCCTCCCGCGCCGCGGCGCCTTCGCCGTCATGCCACAGGATCGCTTCGGCGAACCCGCGCGCCCGGCCGTCATGCAGCAGCAGCGTATGGCCGTTCACCTGCTGGATCAGGCCGAGGCCCCACAGCGGCGGTGTTCGCCACTCGCTGCCCGACGCCTCAAAATCCGGGCGGTTGTCGGCGAGGCCAGGCCCCATGTCATGGAGCAGAAGGTCGGTGAAGGGATGGAATGTCTGGTTCGCCAGTTCGGGCAGAGCGGCATCCGGGCCGGTTTCCAGCGTCGGCACGTGGCAGGCCGCACAGCCTGCCGAGCGGAACAGTGCTTCGCCCCGCACGACGGCAGGATCGGCTTCGTTCCGCTGGCGCGGCACCGCCAGCGTCTGCGTATAGATCACCAGCTTCGCGACGAACTCGTCGGTGATCTCGGGGCCGTCGGCCGCTCCCTGGTCGTACGCGGCAAGGCAATCCGCCTGGACCGGGCTGCAATTCTGCCTGGGATGGACCGATGTCGTCAGGCCGATATCGCCCAGCGCCGCATCGACGCTTTGGTCGAGCAGAGTGGGGGCGTTGGCCTTCCAGCCGAAGCGGCCGATCTGCGTCTTTCCCTGGGAATCGCTCCACACGCGATTGACGCGGCCTGAAATGCCGTCGCCATCGGCATCGTCCGGGTCGGCAAGCGCCAGCAAGGTCGCGTCCGGCACGGCCTCCAGAAGCCCAAGGCCAATGACCTGCGGTGCGACGCGGGGACTCGTCAGAACGCCGTCCATCGGTCCATAGGCCAGGTCCGCGAAACTGAGCGACGGCTTCCGCAGGGAATAGCCGGTGCCATCGGCGTAGGAGCCGGGCGTCTCTTCATAGGTGATGATCGCGCGGCCTTCAGGCGTCACGCCGCCGATGGCGCGGTCGCTCAGCTGCGTGCCATAGGCAGGATGCGGCATCGGCCCTCCGCGCTCCGTTTTGCCCCGAATGCTGAGGCGGACGAGGATGGAGTCCATCGGATCGCCGGGCTTCTCCGGCGGGCGGCCGCGTCCATCGAAGGTGTGGCAGCCGGCGCAGGAGACGCGGTTGAACAGCGGCCCGAGGCCATCGAAGGCCTTCACCGATCCGGGCGCCTGCACCCAGTTGGTGTTGAACAGCCTGTTGCCGAACTGGAAGACACGCATCCGGCCCGGCCCCGCATTTTCGGCAAGGAAGGTGAAGGATGATCCGGCGCTGCCGACGCGGGTCGTGTCGCCGCCGAGCTGCGGCGTGACCGGGGCGGCGATGAGACGCGCGCGCAGCGCATTCTCCGGCGAAGGCGCAGCCTGCTTCGGCCCGCCATCGCAGGCCGCGAGGCCCACCGCCATGGCGAGCGCGGCAAGAAGGCGCACCGTCGTCATATCGATCAGATGCCGGGAATCTGGACCAGCACGCCGAGTACAGGCCCGGTTTTCTTCAAGGCGGCGGCCAGAACCCCAAGCGCCTCGACGGCATCTTCAGCCTGCCTGCGCTCGGGGCTTTCCGGCGGCGCGGCCAGAACCTGGTCCCAGGGATCGCCGAGCGCCTTGATCTTCACCGAGGCGTCCGCGAAGGCCGCATCGATCTCGGCGGCGAGCGCCGGGTCGAGCGACCGCACCAGCGTGTCGAGACCGCTGCCGGTTCCGTTCGGATAGGTGCCGTACCAGACATTCTCCACGCCCTTGAGGTCATAGACGAAGTCCTGCCGCGTGGTGTCCGAGAAGCAGGACTGCTCGTCCTCCTGGTCACCGCTGTCGAGCGCGACGGCCATGCGTTCCGAACGCATTTCGGACCCGGCCAGGATCGCGATGCCGTTGATCATGCGTCCGATGACTTCGCGCTGCGGCATGGCCTTCAGCCTGGCGACATAGCCGTCGGCGGCGGCCGGATCCCAGGCCGTCGTCACGGACTGCAGATCGGTGATCAACAGCTCCGTCACGGCCTTCAGATAGGCGCGGCGCTTGTCGGTTTCGGGCGTGCCAGGCACGAAATCGCTTGCCGGACGGTCGCCCGGCCCCGTGGCGCTGAAATCCTGGCCCCACAGAAGGAACTCGATCGCGTGCCAGCCGGTGGTGACATCGGCTTCGTCGGCCTTCTGGTTGAGACCGGCGAGAGCGGCGGCATCGACGCTGCTGGCGGGATCGTTGATGATGCCGCTTTTCGGATCGTCCTTCGTGTAGTCGATATAGGCTTCGTTCATCGGCCAGGAATTGAGCTGGCCTTCGACGTCCTCGATCGGACCGTCATAGAAGCGGAACGCCTCCGTCACGAGATAGGACGGCCGCGCGGCGACCCAGGCGGCTCGCGCCGCAGCCAGCGTTTCGGCCGATGGAGAATCGAGCATGGCGGTGATCGCCGCTTCGAGCTTTGCGGCCTCCGCTGTCGCCGCCAGATACTGCGCCCGGCCGCCGGCGACATAGGCGTCGATCACGGCGGTAGCGTCGTATTGCCATTTGGTCGGATCGGTCGAGCCGAGGACGTAGGAGGCCGGCACGCCGCCGCCGCTCTCGCCGCCGCCCTCACCACCTTCGCCGCCTTCTTCCCCGTCAACTGTCAGGATCAACGGGCTGGCAGCGGCGGTGCCGACGGGCATGTCGCGCCACAAGGTCAGGATGGGCGTCAGCGCCAAAGCGCCTGCGCCGAGCAGGAGCCTGGTCTTCAATTCGGGCATGATGCGGAACTCGCACGAAAATCTCGGTTGCAACTCATTCGCAAATCTGGTCGGGCTGTGCAAGCGCGCCGGGAACGCATAGTCGTGAGCGCGGGAGAGCTTGACCATGCTGGGACTGGACGCCGTTCTGACGCCGGAGGAATTGACCTCGATCAACGGCCGTTTGTCGGGCGCTGCCTTTCAGGATGGCAGGACGACGGCGGGCTGGCACGCGCGGCAGGTCAAATCGAACGAGCAGATCCCCGCCGATGACCCTGTCAGCCGCGGGGTCCGGACCGAGATCGAAGCTGCGCTCCGCCGGCATCCCGTTTTCAGCGCGGCGGTTCAGCCGAAATTCGTCCAGCTGCTGCTCAACCGCTACGGGCCGGGACAGGCTTACGGCACGCATGTTGACGACGCCTTCATGAACGGCCGGCGGACGGATGTGTCGGTGACAGTCTTCCTGTCGAACCCCGAAAGTTATGAGGGCGGCGATCTGGTGATCGAAACGGCGGCAGGAGAGCAGCGGGTGAAGCTGCCGGCCGGGGCCGCGATCATCTATCCGGCCACGTCGCTGCACCGTGTCGAGCCGGTGACCAAGGGCGAGAGGCTCGCCTGTGTCGGCTGGATCGAATCGCGGGTCCGTGACGGCGCGGCCCGCGAGATCCTGTTCGACCTGGAGCGGGCGCGGCGCGCGCTGTTTCAGCAGCACGGCAAAACCCCGGAATTCGATCTGATCGCCAAGGTCACGGCCAATCTGCTGCGCCGGTGGGGCGAATGACGCTTCTCTTCGCCCTTTACATGGCGGGTCTCACGGCGGCGGCCATGTCCGGCGCACTGGCGGCCGGACGGCGCAGCATGGACTGGGTGGGGGTGCTGATGCTGGCGTCGGTGACGGCGCTGGGCGGCGGCTCGATGCGGGACGTGCTGCTGGGGCATTACCCCTTGTCCTGGGTGGCGCAGCCCTGGCTGCTGGGCGTCACGACCGGGGCGGCGCTGGTGACGCTGCTGGTCGCCCGCTATCTGCACCGCCTGAAATATACCTTCCTGACGCTCGACGCCGTCGGCCTGGTCGTGACCACGATGATCGGTTGCGACGTGGCGATGGAGATGGGGCAGCCGGTGTCGATCGTGGTCCTGTCGGGGATGATCACAGGGTGCGTGGGCGGCGTTCTGCGCGACGTTCTGTGCAACCAGATACCGCTGCTCTTCTCGTCCGAGCTTTATGCCAGCGTGTCGGTGCTGGTGGGTGTCGTCTATGTGGGGGGTCTGGCCCTTGGGATCGGCAGCGAGGTGGTGACGCTGTCGGCCGTGACGGCAGGCCTGACCTTGCGTCTTCTTGCAGTGCGGTATGGCTGGGGCATGCCGAAATTCGTCTACACCAAAGACTGGTTCTGACGGCGACGGGGGCCTTGCGCGGCCCCGAGCAACGCGCGCATCCTCCCGTTCAACAAGAACAGCAGTCTTCAGGGAGAGTGCCGCATGCGCGGAATGGGCGGGCCGTTTATCGGGTTCGGATCGGTGGTGCTTGTCGCCGCCGCAGGTTTCTACTGGTTCGCACCGAATGCGGCGGTCTTCACCCGCGAAGGCGCGAAGACGGCCGCCGTCGCGGACGCCGCCGCACCTTCGGCGACCCCGGCCGGGACCGGCGCGCCGGCAGCCGCCGCCTACCCGGCCGGCACGCCTGCCGCCATCGGCGCCGAGAGCGCCACGCGCAAGGGCTTCACCAGCGGCGCTCCGACGCCCGACGAACAGGCGGCGCTCGCCAGGGGCGCGGCCGTCACCGAGGCGCGCATCGCCGCCGCAGACGCCGAGCCGGGCAACTGGCTGGCCCATGGCCGCACCACCGACGAGCAGCGCTTCTCGCCGCTCGACCAGATCAACGCCTCGAATGTCGCGACGCTGGGCGTCGCCTGGGAGCACCAGACCGGCACCGTGCGCGGCCTCGAAGCCTCGCCCATCGTCGTCGATGGCGTGATGTTCTTCTCCACCAACTGGGGCGCGGTGCAGGCGCTGGACGCGCGCACCGGCAAGCAGCTGTGGTCGTATGATCCGGAAGTGCCGGGCGAGTGGGCGCGCAACGCCTGCTGCGACATCGTCAATCGCGGCGTCGCGGTCTATGAGGGCCGCGTCTATGTCGGCTCGCTGGACGGCCGTCTGATCGCGCTGGACGCCAAGACCGGCAAGCCGGACTGGGTGGTCGATACGCTGATCGACCGCACGCGGCCCTATGTCATCACCGGCGCCCCGCGCATCGCCAAGGGCATGATCATCATCGGCAATGGCGGCGCGGAGCTGGGCGTGCGCGGCTATGTGACGGCCTTCGACGCGAAGACGGGCGCGCAGAAATGGCGCTTCTTCACGGTGCCGGGCGATCCGTCCAAGCCGCAGGAAAGCCCGGAGCTTGAGAAGGCGCTGGAGACCTGGAGCAAGGACGAGAAGGCGCAGTGGGTGAAGGTCGGCGGCGGCGGCACGGTGTGGGACGCCATCGTCTACGATCCCAAGCTCAACCTCGTTTATATCGGCGTCGGCAACGGCTCGCCCTGGAACCATGACATGCGCTCGCCCGGCGGCGGCGACAATCTGTATGTGTCGTCCATCGTCGCGCTGAACCCCGATACCGGCCGCATGGTCTGGCACTACCAGACGACGCCGGGCGACAGCTGGGACTTCACGGCGACGCAGCAGATCATGCTGGCCGACCTCACCATCAACGGCGCGCCGCGCCGCGTGGTGATGCAGGCCCCCAAAAACGGCTTCTTCTATGTGCTGGACGCCGCGACGGGTGAGTTCATCTCGGCCGAAGCCTATGTCGCGGTGAACTGGACGCTGGGTCTCGACCCGGTCACGCACCGGCCGATCCCGAACCCGGAAGTCGATTACACCAAGGAGCCGAAGGTCGTGTTCCCGGCGCAGGTCGGTGGCCATAACTGGCAGCCGATGGCCTTCAATCCGGCCACCGGCTACGTCTACATCCCGACCATCGATGCAGCGGCGCTGTTCGTGAACGACGCGCAGCCCTATGCCTATCATCCCGGCAAATGGAACACCGGCGTCGATCTTGCCGGCGTCACCAAGGCGCTGATCGCGATGATCGAGGCGGGGCAGACGCCGCCGCCGGCCAAGGGCTTCATCCGCGCCTGGGACCCGGTCGCGCAGAAGGAAGCCTGGTCGGTGCCGATGGCCGGCGCGTGGAATGGCGGCCTGCTGTCGACCGGAGGCGGCCTCGTCTTCGGCGGCGGCGCGGACGGCATCTTCGGCGCTTATGACGCGAAGACCGGCCAGCAGCTGTGGAAGATCGATCTGCAGACCGGCATCCTCGCGCCGCCCGTCACCTATACGGTGGATGGCGAGCAGTATGTCGCGCTGCTGGCCGGCTGGGGCGGCGCATGGGGTCTCGCCAACTTCAAAGACCCGACCAGCGCGGTGGTGAAGACCAACACCAACCAGGGCCGCCTGTTCGTCTTCAAGCTGGGCGGCACGCAGACCGTCGCGGCGCTGGCCTCGACCAAGTTGCCGCCGGAGAAGCCGCCTGCGGTGGATGGCTCGCCCGCCATGCTCGACAAGGGCTTCACGGTCTACCACACGACCTGCGTCGTCTGTCACGGCTTCATGGCGGAGAGCGCGGGCGTCCTTCCCGATCTGCGCATGAGCACCAATGACGTGTTCGCGCAGTACAAGGAGATCGTGCTGGACGGTGCGCTGGCTGCGAACGGCATGGCGTCCTTCGCCGACAATCTGACGCCGGAGGATGTGGAGGCGGTGCGCCAGTATGTGCTGAGCCAGGCCAACATGCTGTGGGCCAACAACCATCCGTCTGAAGCGCCGCCCGCACCGGCGCCGCCGCCGCAATAGCGGCATCCGCAGAACGGACCTAGTTGAAGGCGTCGATCAACCGGTCGACGCCTTCATCGCTTTGATAGACCCCGAAACCGAGACGCAGGCGGTCGCCGCGCCGGTCGAGCGTGATGCCGCGCGACGTGAGATGCGTTTCGATGGCTTCCGCGTCTTTCGTGCGGAAGGTGAGGAAGCGGCCGCGGCGGGCGGCGTCCTCGATCATCAACGTGCCGGTGAGGACCGCAGGCAGCTTCGCGAGGAAGCGCGACTGGAGCGCCTGTGCGTAGGCGTGGTGTGCGGCGATGTCGCCGCCGGTGGCGTCGAACCAGTCCTGCGCCGCGTTGAAGCGATACAGGCCGCTGGGATCGAAGGTGGAGCCGGCGAAACGGGACGCGTCGGCGCCATAGGCGGTTTCGCCGGGACGGGCGGCGGCGAGGGCGCCGAATTCCGCATACCAGCCGGTGTCGCGCGGGCGCGGGCCGTAACCGGGCGGGCAGTGCATGAAGCAGCAACCCTCGCCGGCCATCGCGTATTTGTAGCCGCCGGCGATGAAGAAGGCGCGGGCCTGGAGCGCCGACCAGTCGACCGGCACGGCCATGAAGCTGTGATAGCCGTCGACGGCGACCAGCGTGTCGTCATGGCGGACAGCGGCGACGATGTCGGCGATCTCCGCTACCCGCCACCCGGAGTTGAAAAAGACCTGGCTGAGGAAGACGAGGTCGAAATGGTCTTCATGCAGTTCGGCGATGAAGCGGTTGGCGAAGCTGTCGAAGGGTTCGGCGGGGACGCGCGTCACTTCGACCAGCGCGTCTTCCTCAAGCCGCGCGATCTGGCGGGCGAAGGAATGGAATTCGCTGTCGGTGGTGAGGATGCGCACGGGCCTGTGCGGGTCGGTGGCCGAGAGCAGGCGGCGGACGAGTTCGTGCGTGTTGGGCGCGAAGACGACGCTGGCGGGATCGGCGAGGTTCAGGCGCTTGGCGACATGGGCCTGCGCGGCGGGCAGCACGTTGCTGAAGATATGGCCCCATTTGGCGTCGAGCAGACGGGCGGCGTCGTCCCAGCATCGGGCCTGCGCCGCCTCGGTGACATCGGGCCAGGGGTGATGGCTGTGCGCGGCGAAGTGGAGGCGCGCGCCGGAAGGATCTGCCGGGCGGCCGATGGACTTCGAGAAGTGGCCGCCGAGGCTTTCCATCAGCCCTCGTAGCGGTAGCGCATCTGGGCGCGCACTTCAGGCGGCAGGGCGGGCAGGTCCGAGCGCGGGATGAGGAAGGTGGCGATGGCGAAGAGATCGCCATAGGCGCGGTGCTTGTCGGCGGAACCGCGCAGATAGTCGTAACCGGAGGAGCCGCCGGTGCCGACCTTGCGCCCGATCATGCGGCTGACCATCAGCGCGTGACGCAGGCGCCAGAGCGCCATCGTCTCGTCGATATCCATGAGGGCGCGCAGCATGCGGAAGGGCAGCTGCAGCGCCGGTTCGTCGCGATAGAGGAAGATGAAGAGCGCGGCCTGCAGCGCGCGGCGCGACATGGTCCAGCCGCCTTCGGCCTTCAGCGCCTCGAAGCGGGCATCGTCGAGCAAAGCGTCGAACATGGCGCTGGAGCGTTCCAGGCTCGCGATCTGGACCTGCTTTTCGGTTTCGCGGAGCTGCGGGTGCCGGCGGATGGTTTCGATATCCGCCTTCAGCATCTTGTCGATGGCGGCGTCATAGACCTTGCGGAAGTCGAAGCCGCCCATCTCGACGAAGGGCGTGCGCGACAGCCATTCATCGATCTCGGTGCGGAGCGAGGGCTTCGCCTCCATCGCGCCGATGCGGGCCTTGGCGTCGTCGGGCAGGCGCGCGTCGAAATCGTGGCCGTCGAATTTCAGGCGGTCGGCGCGGGTGAGGCCGAGGCGGGTTTCGATGAGGCGGAACTGTTCGGACTGGAAGCCGGAGGCCGGGACGAGGAGGTCGCGGAATTCCAGGAAGTCCATCGGCGTCATCGTCTCCAGCACGTCGATCTGCGAGACGACGAGCTGGAGGATGCGGACGACGCGCTCGGACGCATGGACGGCGGCGGAAAGCTCGCGGTCGTCCACCACGCGGCCGCCGAAGATGGTGGCGACGCGATCCAGCTCGTGCAGGATCTGCTTGAACCAGAGTTCGTAGGCCTGGTGGATGATGATGAAGAGCAGTTCGTCATGGGCCGGGCGGCCGGCCTTTTCGCTTTCGGGCGACTGGGCGGACAGAAGCTGGTCGAGCTTGAGATAGGACGCGTAATCCATAGCGCTTGCCTTATGCCGGCGGCACCAGATCGAAGTCGCCGCCATCGTTCAGGCGATAGAGCTCGCCTTTGGTGATGTCGAAATACAGGCCGTGGAGCTTCAGCCGCCCGGCCGCGACCCGTTCGGCGATCCAGGGAAAGCCCATGAGGTTCTTCAGGCCGACCTTCACGTTCTCCTTTTCGCAGATCCGGCAGACCTCGGTGCGGTCGTCGGCGACGCCGACCGCTTCGGCCAGCCGGATCGCGGCGCGGCGGGCGGGGCGGGCGACGGACATCCACAGATCGAGGAAGTCGTTGGTCGGCGCATCGCCCGGCTCGCGATCCACCAGCGCGGCGATGCCGCCGCATTTGGCGTGGCCGAGAATGACGATGTTGGGAATGTCGAGGCCCTTCACGGCGAACTCGATCGCCGCGCTGGTGCCGTGATGATCGCCGTCGGGCGCGTAAGGCGGCACGACATTGGCGACGTTGCGGACCATGAAGACATCGCCCGGGCCGGTATCGAAATTGATCGACGGATCGACGCGGCTGTCGGCGCAGCCGATGATCATGTATTGCGGCGTCTGGCCCTTGGCGCCCAGATGCTCGAACTTCGCCTTTTGCTGTTCGTAATATCCTGCGCGGAAGCGGCGATAGCCTGCGATCAGAGCGTCCATGATGTCTCCTTTTATCCGGCAGGCACGGTTTGGGGCACCAGCGTCCAGATCGCAAGGGCGGCGAAGGCATAGCCGGCGACGCCCCATGCGAACCAGGAAACCCAGCTCTGCGTGCGGCTGGCGAGATGGCCGAGCCACATGGCGAGCGTGACGCCGGCCGCGCCGGTGACGCCGGCGAGGGTCGGCTTGTCGGTCATGATGACGAAATAGAAGCTCGACAGCGGATCGGTGCCGAAGAGCGAGAGCAGCAGCGCCATCGGAACCCCGACCGAGAACAGCGCCACGAAGGCGACGATGAGGCCGAGAAGGATGGGCAGGAGGAACCCTGTCCAGTGGGAGCGAAGCATGGGGCACCATGACGAGGTAAGCGGGCAAGCGAAAGGCCCGGGATTTCTCCCGGGCCTTCCAGATTTCAAGGCGTGGATGGCCGGCCTGCGCCGGCCATAAGGCTTTGCGGGGCTGCGAGCAGCCCGCGCAAGCGCCTTACATGTCCATCCCGCCCATGCCGCCCATGCCGCCCATGCCGCCGGGCATGCCGCCGGCGCCCTTGGGTTCCGGCTTGTCGGCGATGAGGGCTTCCGTCGTGATCAGCAGGCCGGCGACCGAGGCCGCGTCCTGCAGCGCCGTGCGGACGACCTTGGTCGGGTCGATGATGCCGCGGGCGACGAGATCGACATACTCTTCCTTCTGCGCGTCGAAGCCGAACACGGTCGACTTCGATTCACGCAGCTTGCCGGCGACGACCGAACCTTCAACGCCGGCGTTCTCGGCGATCTGGCGCAGCGGCGCTTCGAGGGCGCGGCGCACGATGGCGATGCCCTGCTTCTCGTCGTCGTTCTCGCCCTTCAGATCGGCGAGCGAACGGGTGGCGTAGAAGAGGGCGGTGCCGCCGCCCGGGACGATGCCTTCTTCGACAGCGGCCTTGGTGGCGTTCAGCGCGTCATCCACGCGGTCCTTGCGCTCTTTCACTTCGACTTCGGTCGAGCCGCCGACGCGGATGACCGCGACGCCGCCGGCGAGCTTCGCCAGACGTTCCTGCAGCTTCTCCTTGTCGTAGTCCGACGAGGTCTCTTCGATCTGCGCCTTGATCTGGGCGACGCGCGCCTGGATCTCGGACTTCTTGCCCGAGCCGTCGACGATGGTGGTGTCATCCTTCGTGATGCGGACCTTCTTGGCCTGGCCGAGCATGTTGATCTTCACGTTCTCGAGCTTGATGCCGAGATCTTCCGAGATCACCTGGCCGGCGGTCACGACCGCGATGTCTTCCAGCATCGCCTTGCGGCGGTCACCGAAGCCCGGGGCCTTGACGGCGGCGATCTTGAGGCCGCCGCGCAGCTTGTTCACGACGAGCGTGGCCAGAGCCTCGCCTTCGATCTCTTCCGCGATGATGAGCAGCGGACGACCGGTCTGCACGATCGATTCCAGGATCGGCAGCATCGGCTGGAGCGAGGAGAGCTTCTTCTCGTGGATCAGCACGAACGGGTCGTCGAGCTCGGCGACCATCTTCTCGGCGTTGGTGATGAAGTAGGGCGAGACATAGCCGCGGTCGAACTGCATGCCTTCGACGACTTCCAGCTCGGTCTCGGCGGTCTTGGCTTCTTCAACCGTGATGACGCCTTCGTTGCCGACCTTGGCCATCGCGTCGGCGATCATCTTGCCGATCGAGGTTTCGCCGTTGGCCGAGATGGTGCCGACCTGGGCGATCTCGTCGTTCGACTTCACCTTCTTGGAGCGCTTCTTGAGGTCGGCGATCACGGCCGTGACGGCCTGGTCGATGCCGCGCTTCAGGTCCATCGGGTTACGGCCCGAGGCGACGGCCTTGGCGCCTTCCTGGACGATCGCCTGGGCGAGGACGGTGGCGGTGGTGGTGCCGTCGCCGGCGATGTCGTTGGTCTTTGAGGCGACTTCGCGGACGAGCTGGGCGCCCAGGTTCTCGAACTTGTCCGAAAGCTCGATTTCCTTGGCGACGGTGACGCCGTCCTTGGTGATGCGCGGGGCGCCGAACGACTTTTCGATGACGACGTTGCGGCCCTTGGGACCGAGCGTCACCTTCACGGCGTTGGCGAGGATGTTCACGCCGTTCAGCATGCGGTCGCGCGCATCGGCGGCGAACTTGACTTCTTTGGCTGCCATTTTGGTTTGTCCTTACGTGTTCAATGAACAAGGGCGATCCGTGCGCGGATCAGCCCTTCTTCGAAGCCTTCTTGCCTTCGACGATGCCCATGATGTCGCTCTCCTTCATGATGAGGAGATCTTCGCCATCGACCTTCACTTCGGTGCCCGACCACTTGCCGAACAGCACGCGGTCGCCGGCCTTCACGTCGAGGGCGACGCGGGCGCCCTTGTCGTTCAGCGCGCCGGGGCCGACGGCGACGACTTCGCCTTCCTGCGGCTTTTCCTGTGCGGTGTCGGGGATGATGATGCCGCCGGCCGTCTTGGCCTCTTCGGTGATGCGCTTGACGACCACGCGGTCGTGGAGCGGACGGAAAGCCATGTTTCTCTCCTAGAAACGGAATTTCGTTATGCGGGGCGCTGTTAGCACTCCGCAAAAGCGAGTGCCAAAAGGCGCGCGGTAGGTAGGACCCACCCCCCGGAGTGTCAAGGGCCGGGACGTGAAATTGCCATGACGGGGCGGTGAAATCCGATTCAGGATCAGGGGGTTAGCCGGGGCGGGCGGTCGCCGCCTCCAGCTCCTCCGCGATTCCGTCGACCTCGGCGCAGAAGGCCCGCACCTCCTTCAGCATGGCGCTGTCTTCGGCCCGTTCGGCCCTGGCGGAGGCCGTGTGCCGCCCGGTCTTGAGCGAGAGGACATTGCCCGGCTGGGCGCCGCGCTTCTTCGGCGGCGGCGGCTCGGCCAAGGCCGGCGGCGCGGCCGGAGCGGGCGGCGCGGCACCAGATATGGGGGGCTGGCCCGCCTTCTCCACAACGACTCGTTTTTGCGTTTTTTCGATCGCCAGTTTGTTCATCGCCGCGGCGTCGGCCCGCAGCTTCTCTGCGTTCGTGCGGTCGCGGTCGGGGTGAGCGGCCTCGTCGGGTTCGCGCTGCGCCGGCGCGGTCTTGCCCGCCTCGGCGGCGGCTTCCAGCGCCGCCTGGTGCTGTTCGTAGTTCAGCCAGTTCGGCTCGTAGCGCCGCAGCCGCTCGATCGTCGCATCGAGATAGGCGTGATGCCTGCGCGCGTTTTCATGGACATGCTTCCAGACCTGATCCTGGAAGGCCTCCTCGCCGAAGCGCCGGTCGGCCACGTCCTTCAGGGTATGGCGGTCGGTCGAATAGATCGCCTGCTGGGCGAGCGTTTCGAGGCGCGGTTCAGGCGTGATCTCGCCATAGGCGCGGTCGTCGTTGAAGCGGGTGTCCTCGGCATATGTTTTGGCGATGCGGGCCGAGGCCTGGGCCAGCAGGTTGAGCGCGCGCGCCGCCTTGTAGACGCCGTCCTCCGCCGCCGACCAGCCGGCGGCCGCTTCGGCCGGGCCGTTGCACATCATGCGCGCCTGCGCGGTGAGGCCGACCGACAGCATCTTCTCAAGGATGATGCGTTCCACCGCCGCGGCGATGGCGCCGGGCCGCGCGCCGCGATAGCCGCCGCCGAAGCGTGGGAGAAGGTCATGCAGTACGAGAGTCATTTTCTGTGTTCCCCAATCAATCGAGGGAACGATATAGGAACATAATCAGAAATGTCAAGACGAAAATCCTATATCCGGATCGCCGTCGTCATGGTCCCTTAAAGGTCATGGGCGCTTAAAGAACGTCCATCGTGGGGAAGCCGCCTGCGCCGGTGCGGCAATCCTGAAGGAAGCAGGCGAGGCCCGGATCGCCGGTCCAGAGCGAGAAGCGCAGGCCCGAGGCCTCAGCGGCGGCCTCGCTTTGCCCAAGGGCGTGCATGGCGAAGGCGCGGGCGCGGGCGAGCCAGAATCTCGTCGCCCGTGCGGCGGAAAAGGGCGAGGAAGGCGTAGCCGTTGCCGGCCGTGCCGTGACAGAGGCCTGCGCCTTTCGCGAGCGGCCCCGCGCGCCAGATGAGGTCGCCCGCGCCGGTGAGAAGCGCATCGTCGATGGCGTCGCAGGCGGCGAGGGCCGTCACCATGCCGGGCGCGCCATGGCAGTGCTGGACGAGATGGGCGGCCTCGGGCCGGAGAGGGCCGACATGGGAGGGCCAGTTCACCTCGCCGCCCGAGCGGACGGCGGTGGCTTCGACGGTGTGGGCGAGGCGGGGCGCGAGCGCGGCCCATGCCGCCGCATCGAGCAGGTCGCGGCCCGCATTGAGGACGAAGACGTTTCCGGCGAAGCCATGGACCGCGCCGAGATAGCGCGCGGGGCGGCCATAGAGCATCTGGGTCCAGACCGGCGCGCCGCCGATATCGTCATGCGCCGCGAGACGGGCGATGAGCGCTTCGGCTCCGGTGCGGAAGAGATCGGCTGCGGCGCCATCGCCGGTCTGGCGGTAGAGCGCGAGGGCGGCGAGCATCGAGCCGGGCGAGCCGCACATGATTTCGAGCGAGGGGTCGCCGGCATTGCCGAGAATGGCCGCTGCGAGGTCTGCGGCGCGGGCGGGATGGGGCGCGAGCTTGTGGTGCGTGAAGAGGATGCCCGTGGAGCCGCCGAGCCAGCTGGCGTCGCCGGTCTCGCGCCGGTTGCGCGCGAGAATGCCATCGAGATGGGGATGGAGCGGCGCGCCCGGTGCGGCGGCGCCCGCGCGCTCAAGATGGTCGAGCGCCCAGATGACGCCCGCCGCGCCGAAATAGAGATCGGTGAAGGGGCCGGCATTTTGCGGGTCGGCGTCGGAGGGGTGGGCCGGCCAGAGGCCGTCCGCCGACATGGCGGCGCGCGTGGCGGCCGCGATGCGGGCGATGGCGGCGGTGGCGACGGCGTCGTCCCAGGGGCGCGCGGTCAGGGCCTCGTGGCGTTCGGGATGGATCGGGAGCAGGGGTTTGTCCGCCTTCGATGCAGGTGCGCGCCAATGAAGGCGGCTATCAAGTTAGTCTGGCTTTTTGCGATAGCCCAAGGGGTCAAAAAGCCAATCGGCAAGCCCGTAGACCACCAGCCCCAGTATGGCGGCGTCGGGTCCCCATGCCGCGAACAAGCCAACGAAGAGCGCCAATACAAAAATCGTGGTGAGCAGGGCCTTCGGCAGCAGCCGCCGGACTTCCCGCCAGTCATCCTGCGCCATCAGAATCCCTCCTGCCCGGTGAGGCACCTCAACCGCCTTCGAAGGCGGTGAGGACGTCGGCCACCGCGCTGCCCAGCGTGTCGAGGCGGTAGCCGCCTTCCATGGTGAAGAGCGTCGGGACATTCGCCCTGGCGAGCGCCGCGCCGATGCGCTTGAAATCGGTCCCTTCCAGACGGAAGCCGCCCGCCGGGTCGCCCAGATGCGTGTCGACGCCCAGCGGCACCACCAGCATGTCCGGCGCGAAGTCGAGGACGCGGGCGAGCGCGGCTTCCAGCGCCGGCGCCCAGCCGCCCCAGGCCGTGCCGGTGGGCAGCGGCAGGTTGAGGTTGAAGCCTTCGCCCGCGCCTTCGCCGGTCTCGTCGGCGTGCCCGAGATAATGCGGATAGAACTGCGCCGGGTCGCCGTGGATCGAGACGGTCAGCACATCGTCGCGGCCATAGAAGATGGATTGCGTGCCGTTGCCGTGATGCATGTCGACATCGAGGATGGCGACGCGGCGGCCCTGATCGGTCATCGACTGGGCGGCGATGGCGGCGTTGTTGAGATAGCAATAGCCGCCATAGATGTCGGACGACGCGTGATGGCCGGGCGGCCTTGTGAGCGCGAAGGCCGCGCGCTCGCCGCGAAGGACGAGCCGGGCGGCGGTGAGGGCCGCGTCCGCCGCCTGACGCGCGGCGGCCCAGGTGCCCGCGACGATGGGCGTCGCGGTATCGAAGCAATAGCTGCCGAGCGCCGCCTCGATATCCTCGGTGCCGGGACGCATGCCGCGGGCGGGCCAGGCGGAGGGAAAGGCCTCGCGCACCTCGTAGCCGTATTTGGCCGACCAGCGCAGCCATGCCTGTTCCAGCACATGGACGAATTCCGACGCGTGGACGCGCAGGATCGGCTCGTTGCCGAAATGCGCGGGCTGGACGATGTCGCCGAGGCCCCGGGCGCGGATGGCGTCGAGGATCAGCTCGGCCCGGGCGGGGACATCCTTCGCCGGAATGAGGCGGCCGCCCTCGAACTCATGCTCGTGGGCGTGCGCCTGGTGCAGGGGCGTGACGACGGTCTTCATCGCGCACGATCAGTACACGGAAGGCCCGCAGGCGCGAGGGGATATTGTGACGCGGCCTATTCCGGGGACGCGGCGCCCCCGGCGGCGTTGTCGTAATAGCTCTGCACAATCTCGTAGCAGAGGGTGAGCTTGCGGTCGTCGGGACTCCAATAGGCGTTGGAATCGTCGCAGGCCGTGACTTCGGCATGGATGTCGTTCGGCAGCTTCACCATGGCGGTGATCTCGTCGGTGACGACCTGCATGATGCCGCTGTCCTTGATGAACGCGGCCATGGTGGCGGTCGCCTCTGACGGCTTGCCGTAGGTGACGGTGACCTTTTTGTTGGTCTCGCCCTCTTTCAGATAATAGGGGCCGAGCAGCTTGTCCCAGGCTTCGAGCTTCTGCTCGTACTCGCCCGCGCAGGCCTCCTGGCGCTCGGCCGGCATGCCGGCATTGTCGGCGGCCTCCTTGTAGCTTTCCGGATCGGCCCCCACGAGCGTGCAGATCACGTCATAGGCGCGGGCCTTGTCGGGCGAATGCTCGTCCCAGGGCGAGGCTTCCTCGCCATTGTCTTCCGAGAACCGGCCATTGGTGAAGTAGTCGTCCGCGACGGCGCGCAGCATGCTGTCGAGCGCAGGATCGCTGGTCTTCGCCACCATGATGATGTTGGCGAGGTTGTCGACCGCGTCTTCCTCCCTGGCGACGATGGGCAGGCCCAGCTCGGACACCAGGCCGTGGCCGTATTCGTGGAAGAGCGTGTTGACCGTGTTGCCGAGGATATAGAGCGTGATGCGCTCCACCTCCTCCGGCGGCAGGTCGGGATAGGCGGCGGCGAGCGCCTTCGCGGCTTTCTCGTAGGCCTGGCGGTAGGGGCCGTTGCCGTCGTCTTCGGCGGCGTCGATCTCGTCGACCATGGCCCCGGCTTCGGCGTCGGTGACGGTCGTGTCGTCCTGGGCGAAGGCCGGCGCGGGCAGCGCGAACAGGACGGTCGCAGCCAGGACCGGAACAAAACGCTTCATCGTGTGTGGCTTTCCTTCAGGTGCGTCCCCCCGGGCGCAAATGGAGGTCATCACGGGCCTTGCGGAAACGCCATGCGGCGCGTTGGCAATTCCGGGCCGCGCGCGCTAGGCATGGGGCATGCGGATTGGAATGCTGACCGGCGGCGGCGACGTGCCGGGACTCAACGTGGCGATCAAGACCGTGGTGCGCGAGGCGGCGCAGCGCGGCTGGTCCGTGACCGGGCTGAGGCGCGGCTGGGAGAGCCTGGTCCATTACGACCCTGCCGACCCGGCGAGCGCCGAATGGCTGATGGAGCTTTCGCCCGAGCGGGTGCGGACGATCGACCGGACGGGCGGGACGATCCTCCACACCTCGCGCATCGACCCCGACCGGCTGACCCTCGCCGAGACGCCGCAGCGGCTGACAGGGCGGTTCGCGCCGGGGGCGAAGACCGCCGATCTGACGGGCGATGTCGTCAAGGCGTTCGAGGCGCTGAAGCTGGATGCGCTGATCGCGGTGGGCGGCGACGGGACGCTGGCCTATGGCGCCAAGCTGGCGAAGGCCGGCCTGCCCATCGTCACCTTCCCCAAGACCATGGACAACGATGTCTGGGGCACCGATGTGTGCATCGGCTATTCGACCGCGATCACCCGCTCGGTCGATGCGGTGACGGCGCTGCGCACCACCGCCGGCAGCCATGAGCGCGTGCTGATCGTGGAGCTGTTCGGCCGCCGGTCGGGCGAGACGGCGCTGCTGACCGGGTTGCTGGCCGATGCCGACCGGACGCTGATTTCCGAAGTGCCGGTGGATGCGGAACGGCTGGCGGCGTTTGCGGCGGCCGATCATGCGGCGAACCCGTCGCGCTATTCCGTCATCGTCGCCGCCGAGGGCGTGACGCTGGAGGGCGGGGCGGAGGTGGAGCATGGCGAGGCCGACGCCTATGGCCGCCGCAGGCTCGGCGGCATCGGCGAGGTGATCGGCGCGGAGATCAAGCAGCGCACGGGGCTGGACACGATCGTGCAGCGGCTCGCCTATATGATGCGGTCCGGTCCGCCGGATTCGTTCGACCGGATGCTGGCGACGGGTTTTGCGACATTCGCCGTGGAGCTGGTGGCGCAGAAGCGCTTTGGCCGCTTCTGCGCGGTGCAGGGCGGCAAGTATGTCGCGCTGGATGCCGGCGAACCTGGCAAGGGCCGGCGCAGCGTCGAGGTGAACCGCATGTACGATGTGGAGACCTATCGTCCGCGCATCACCGCGATGGACGGGCGGCCTGCCTTCATAGGATGAGACGATGACCTATCGCGCGATCCCTGCCCTCGATGTGAACCGGCATCTGATCGGCGTGGCGGGTGGGCGTGCCGCGCTGGCGACGCCCGCGCTGGTGGTGGAGCTGGATGTGCTGAAGCGCAATATCGCCTTGATGGCGAAGCTGTGCGCCGAGGCGGGGATCGCCCTTCGGCCCCATGCCAAGAGCCATAAATGCGCGAGCATCGCCAAGCTGCAGCGCGAGGCGGGGGCGGTGGGGTTCTGCTGCGCCAAGCTGGGTGAGGCGGAAGCGCTGACCGCGGCAGGCGTGAACGACATTCTGCTGACCTCGCCCCTCGTCGCAGAGCAGGCGCTGGTGCGGCTGGCGGCGCTGAACGCGCACGCCGACGGATTGATGGTCGTGGTCGATGCGCCGGAGATGGTGGCGCGGCTGGGGGCTGTCGCGCGGGCGAGCGGCAAACCTTTGGGCGTCGTGGTCGATCTGGATATCGGGCTGCATCGCACGGGCATCGCGCCGGAGAAGGCGGCGGATCTGGCCGTTGCGGTGGCGGGCGAGGACGGCCTCACCTTCGAGGGGTTGCAGGCCTATGCCGGGCATCTGATGCATCTGGGCGATGCGGCCGAGCGCGCGGCGAAGTCGAAGGCCGCGCTGGAGATGATGGCGGGCGTGCGCGATGAGCTGACCCGCCGCAATCTGCCGCCGAAGATCATGACCGGCGGCGGCACGGGCACGGTGCATATCGATCCGGCGTTCGGCGTGCTGACCGAGTTGCAGGGCGGTTCCTATGTCTTCATGGACCGCGAATATAACGACGTGTGGACCAAGGCGGGGGATGCGCCGCCCTTCGAGACGGCGCTGTTCGTGCAGACGACGGTGATCTCGGCGGCGCTGCCGCAGCTCTGCACGACCGACGCAGGGCTGAAATCGTTTGCGACGGATGCGGGGCCGCCGGTGCTGGCGAAAGGCGCGGGGCCGACGGCCAGCTATTTCTTCTTCGGCGACGAGCAGGGCGGCGTGCTGTGCGGCGAGGCGGCGGACCGCCCGGCGCTGGGGGCGGTGCTGTCCTGCGTCGTGCCGCATTGCGACCCGACGGTGAATTTGTACGACGCCATCCATGTGGTGGAGGGCGATGTGCTGGTGGATATCTGGCCGGTCGAGGCGCGGGGGCGGGGGTTTTGAGCTTCGTCCTGCAAGGCCCCCTTCCGGGCGTTGCCCACCTTCCCCCGATGGGGGAAGGCCCAAGTCTTGAACGACCGGCCTGTTTGACGTGAGCGCCTTCCCCCGTCGGGGGAAGGTGGCTGAAGGCCGGAAGGGGGTTTACCCCGGAGGTCATCGCTTTTCGGCGTAGGGCGTGATCGCATGTCCCCATGACCACCGAAGACAATCGCGATGTGATCGCGCGCTATGCCGCTGCTTGGGCAGCAGGGGATTTCCAGAGCCTGTTCGCGCTCTATGCGGATGATTTCGTGCTGCATTATGGCGGCGCGCATCGGTTGAGCGGAACGCATGTGGGCAAGGATGCCGCGCTGACGGCGATGGGCGCGTTCAGCGCGGCGACGGGGCGGCAGCTGGTCGCCGTGGTCGATACGATGGCCGGCGAGAACCGCGCCGCGCAGATCGTGCGTGAGCGCATGACGACGCCCGAGGGCGCGGTCGAGGTCGAGCGCGTGTTCGTCTATCGCATCGAGGGCGGGCTGATGCGCGAATGCTGGCTGTATGACCGCGATCAGGCGCTGATCGACGCGCTGGTCGGGCGCTAGACGCCCACGCCGAGCGGCGTCAGCAGCGCGCCCCAGCGCCAGAGCAGGCCGACGACGGCGAGCGCCAGAACGGCGTAGAGCGTGAAGGTGACGCGCCTGAGGCGCCATTTCGGGCCGGTCCAGGCGAGGAACAGCATCGGCACGAGGAAGAGGCTGAGGCCCGCCGCGACATGCAGCGCCATCTGCGCCTCGCGCAGGAAGGGCGAGGGATAGTCGAAGACCGCCACATCGGTGTCGAAGAGCGGCATCACCGCCATGATGAGCAGCGCCGCAGCGGCGAGCCAGGCGAGCGCGGCGAGGCCCTGAGCCACGGAGGCGATGCGCTCGCCCCAGCCCTGTCCGCGCAGCGCGCCGAAGCGGAGGCGCACGAGGCGCGCGATCAGCACCCAGAAGGAGAGGACGAGCAGCGCGGCGCTGGCGGCCTGGAGCGCCAGCGGCGTGTCGATGGCGCCCAGCTTGCGGCCGCGATTGACGCCGGACGCGCCGGAATAGCCATAGACCGAGCCGTCGGGGTTTTTCAGGATCTGCAACCGCGCGCCGCTTTCGAGCGCGCGCAGCACCTCGGGGCCTTCAAAGACATAGCGAAACGTGCCGCTGCCGGTGGTGAGCATGACGGTGCCGTCGGCGCGCGGCGTGATACGGGTGACGTCGATGGCGCGCTGAAGGAAGCCTTCGAAGGTCGTGTGGTTGCGGCGCTCGATCACATAGGCGCCGGCGATGGAATCGCGGACGGCAGGGCCGGGCTCGGCCGTCTCGGGCGCGGCGGGGCGGGCGGCGGCGACGAAATGCTCGATGAAGAGCGTGGGGAGCGCGCCCGCGAGCGGCGCGCCGGTATCGGTGTTCACCGCGACGAAGATGGCGAGGCCGGCCTGCGGCCAGGCGACCATGCTGGAATGGAAATAGAGGCCCGAGCCGTCATGTTCGAGGCTGGTCAGCGCGCCGTAGCGGCGGCTGAGGAAGCCATGCGCGATGCCGCCCGAGACGGGCGAGTCGCGGAAGCTGATCGCCGCCATCTCGGCGAAACGGGCAGGATCGAGGATGGTGCGGCCATCGAGCGCGCCGCCGTTCAGCAGCATGCGCATCCAGGGCGTCATGCCATGCGCGGTGGCGTTGGCCCCGGCGGCGGGGCCGATCTGCCCGACATAGAAGAAGGGCTGCGGCGCGTACCAGCCGGCGCTGCGCTTGAAGCCCTGGCTGGGTTTGATGTCGCCGATGATCGAGGGTTCGCGGAAGGTGACGCCGGTCATGCCGAGCGGCGTGAAGAGGCGCGCCTCGGCGCTGGCCTCGAAGCTGCGGCCGTCGAGCCGTTCGATGATGAGGCCGAGCAGGCCGACGGAATAATTGGAATAGACGGCCGCCGAGCCGGGCGGGCGGACCCGCTTGGGGCGGTAGCGGACGAGATAGTCCTCAAGCCCCACGCCGTCCTGGCGCATGAAGAGATGGCCGAGGGCCGAGTCCTCGAAGCCCGCCGTATGCTGCATCAGGTCGATGACGCGGGGCGGCGCGAAACCGTCGCCGGCGAGTTTCAGCGCATCGGGCAGGTAAGTGTCGGCGGGGGCCTGGAGATCGAGCTTGCCCTCGGCGGCGAGCTGCATCGCCATGACATAGGTGAAGGTCTTGGAGATCGAGGCGATGCGGAACTGGGTGAGCGCCGGATCGACATCCTGGCGCGGCTCCAGCGAGGCGAGGCCGTAGCCCTTCTCCATCAGCACGCCGTCGCGGCCGACCACCGCGACGGTGACGCCGGCGATGCCCTTGTCGCGGCGGGCGCTTTCAACGACGCCGTCGATGAAGGTTTCGACGGCGACGGGATCGAGCGGCGGCGGCGGAGCTTCGTCCTGCGCCGCCGCGAGGTGGATGGTGAAGAGCGCGGCGAGCGCCGCTGCGATGCCGCGCGCCATCATCAGATCGTCGCGCCGCCGTCGATGACGAAGCCCTGTCCGGTGGTGAAGGCGCCGGCCTTCGAGGCGAGGAACACCGCCATGCCGGCGATCTCGTCCGGATCGCCGATACGGCGGAGCGGCGCGCCGGCGGTGGAGGCCTTCAGGATGTCGGGGCTTTCCCACAGATAGCGCGCGAAGTCGGTCTTGATGAGGCCGGGCGCGATGGCGTTGGCGCGGATATTGTGCGGCCCGAACTCGACCGCGATGTTGCGCGCGAGCTGGAAGTCGGCGGCCTTCGACAGGCAGTAGGCGCCGAGGATCGGCGAACCGCGCAAGCCCCCGATGGAGGAGACGATGACGATGGAGCCGCCTTTGCGCGCCTTCATCTCAGGGATGACCATGTTGCAGAGCCAGGCGTTCGATTTGACGTTGGACGCCATGATCTTGTCGAAGGCGTCGTCGGGGATATCGAGCATCGAACCGGCGAAGGGATTGATCGCGGCGTTGCAGACGAGGACGTCGATCTGGCCGAGCCGCTTGCGGGTTTCATCGACTAGGCTCTGGAGCTGTTCCTTGTAGCCGATATTGCAGGGGATGCCCGTCGCGCTGCCGGGGAAGTCGGCGTTGATCTCGGCGGTGACGGCCTCGACCGCATCGGCCTTGCGGCTGGAGACGACGACCTTCGCGCCGTGCTGGGCCATGCGATAGGCGATCTGCCGCCCGATGCCCTTGGTGGAGCCGGTGATGACGGCGACCTTGCCGGTCAGATCGAACAGGTTCTCGGGCATGGCGTTGCTCCCCGCAGGATTTTGGAATTTTTGAGGGGCGCATCTGACGTTGGCAGGCGCGGCGGCGCAAGGGTCAGCCGCGTTTGTCGGCGGCCTTATAGACCTGGCTGCGGTCGCGGCGGCCGACGGCGATCACCAGAACGAGAATCTCGGCGTCACGCACCTCATAGACGAGGCGATATCCTGCGCTGCGGAGCTTGATCTTGTAGCGGTCGCGCGCGCCGGAGAGCTGTGCCGACGGCACCTTGGGATTGGCGAGGCGTTCTTCGAGCTTCTTCTTGAACTGGGCGCGCGTCGTGGCGTCGAGACCGCGCCATTCCTTCAAGGCGATGTCGAGAAAGGCGAGCTCATAGCTCATCCAGCCTGACCTTCACGACCTTGCGGCCTTTGCGGGCATCGGCAAGGGCATTCAGCTCCTGATCCTCAAGACGGTTCATCATCGCCTCGTAGGTCTTGGCAGGGACGCAATAGAAGGCCGGTTCGTTGTGATTGAGGATCGCCACGGCGCCGCCATCGCCCGCAGAGACCGTGCCCATCGGGTTGCGCTTGAGTTCCGAAATGCTCGCCATCGTCTCGGCGAGGACGGGGCTGGTCATTGCAATCTCCGACCTGATATTAGTGCTAAATATAGCATCAAATATAGGACTTTCAAGACCAGCTTGAAGGCGTGGATGGCCGGCCTTCGCCGACCATGACAGCGAGGGTTGGGCTAGCTCTTCAGCGCGCTGTCGATGGCGCTGGTCAGTTCCGGCGCGTCCGGGGCGGTCATGGAGCCGAAGGTGCCGAGAAGCGCGCCGTCCTTGCCGATGAGATATTTGTGGAAATTCCACTTGGGCAGGCCGGCCTCGCCCGTCTGCGCGCCGATCCATTTGTAGAGCGGGTGGGCCTCGGCCCCGATCACCGGGTTCTTGGAGGTGAGCGGGAAGGAGACGCCGTAGCGGACCTGGCAGAATTCGGCGACCTCGGCCTCGCTGCCCGGCTCCTGCGCGCCGAAATCGTTGGAGGGGACGCCCAGCACGACGAGGCCGTCCTTGCCCTTCGCGTCCCACAGTTTCTGGAGGCCCTCATATTGCGGGGTGAGGCCGCAGGCCGAGGCGGTGTTCACCAGCAGGATCGGCTTGCCGGCGAAATCGGCGAGCTTCAGCGGTTTGCCCTCGATGGAGGTGAAGGCGAAGTCGTGGGCGGTGGTCATGGGATGTCCTTTGAATGGCGCGGCGAAGGCTAGCCGGGCGGCGCGCGTTTACAAAGGTTAACTCTCCATCAACCATCCATGGGCAATTTGTGCCTACCGCCTGAAATCCGGGCGATCTGGCGCGAGACCGAATGTCGAACCTGAAGGATGGCCTGATCACCATCGCCTGCGCCGCTGCCGGCGCGGGAACCGCATTGGCGATGATGAGCGTCGGCGAGACGCCGGCTCTGGCGGGCGTGTTCGGCATCGCGGTGTTCGTGGTCGGATCGAACCTGCAGGACGTGTTCGTGCGCGCCTCCGACCGGGCGGCGCTGCGCAGGGAGATGCTGGCGCTGAAGCGCGCCGATCTGATCCTCTCCGATCTGCTGGCGCAGGGGGCGGAGAAGCACCAGGACGAGATCCAGCGGCTGGAGGCCGGCGCCTCGGATCAGGCCGCGCAGCTGGGCAGCGAAGTAAAGGTCTTCGAGACGCTGATGCGTCAGTTCGCCGAGAGCATGGTGAAGCGGGTGCAGGGCGTGGAGACGGCGCAGGCCGAAGCCGCGGCCGAGATGCGGAAGGTCGAGCAGCGCCTGTCGCAGATGCGCGCGCCCGCCGCCGCCGCGCCGCGTCAGGCCGCGGCGCAGACCGTCGCCGCCGCGCCGAAATCGGAAATGCTGGATATCATCCAGCGCGCGCTGATCGACAACCGCGTCGATCTGCATGTGCAGCCGATCGTCGGCCTGCCGCAGCGCAAGCTGAAATTCTACGAAGCGCTGTCGCGTCTGCGCGCCCCCGACGGGCGCACCATCATGCCGGCGCAGTATCTGGCCGTCGCCGAAGAGGCGGGGCTGATGTCGACGGTCGACAATCTGCTGCTGTTCCGTTCGGTGCAGTTCATCCGCCGCCTCACCGCCCGCCAGCGCGATGTCGGCGTCTTCTGCAATGTCTCGCTCGCCTCGCTGAACGACGCGCAGTTCTTTCCCCAGTTCGTCGATTTCATGCGGGCGCATCGCGACCTCATCGACCAGATCGTCTTCGAGCTGCCGCAGAGCGCCTATGACGCGATGGGGCCGGGCGAGGAGGCGAGCCTCGCGGAACTGGCGAAGCTGGGCTTCTCGTTCTCGATGGATCACGTGACATCGCTGAATTTCGACCTCGTCGCGATGCGCCGCCGGGGCGTGCGCTTCGTGAAGGTCGCGCCCAGCGTGCTGCTGGCGCCGGGCGCGCGCGAGGTCGACGGCATCGCGATCGAGGATTCTGCGTCCGCTGCTGGCGCGCAACGGGGTCGCGCTGATCGGCGAGAAGATCGAGACCGAGCGGCAGATCGTGGACCTGCTGGATTTCGAGATCGACTATGGACAGGGCTTCCTGTTCGGCGAGCCGCGCGCCGTGCGCGAGGATGCGCCGGAGACGGCGGCCGCGCCGGCTGCGCCCGAGGCCGCGCCGGCCCCGCCGCAGGGCATGACGGCACTGTTCCAGCAGCGGGGCCAGAGGCGCGCCGCAGGCTGACGGGAGGCGGGCATGTATCCCTTTATCGTCGGACTTTTCATGTTTGCCGGGCCGCTCGGCTCGATCCTCATCGAAGGGTTGAGCGCGGACGGGCCGGTGGTCTGGATGGCGCTGGCCGGCAAGTGGTTCGTCTTCTGGGGCGTCGGGCTGCGGCTGCTGACGGCGGGGCTGAGGCAGATGATCCAGCCCTCGTTCACGGCGGAACAGATATTCGGGACGAAGAATCCCGAAGTCCTGCATGTGATCACGGAACTGGGCGTCGCGAATCTGGCGGCCGGCGTGGTGGGCGTCGCCTCGCTGTGGTTTCCGGGCTTTGTCCTGCCTTCGGCGCTGTATGGCGCGATCTTCTATGGCGTCGCCGGCATCCGCCACATTCCCGCGCCGGACAAGTCGCGCAACGAAACGATCGCCATGATCAGCGACCTCTTCATCTTCGTGGTGCTGACCGCCTTCGTCGTCTGGGCGGTCGCCGGCTGACGCTTCGTCACCAACGCTTCGCTTGACGGCGGGGCGTCGGCCATGAGAACCGCTTGCCAGCCATGACCCATGCCATTGCTTCGCTCGGCGAGATCGCCGGGCGCTATGACGCCGTCCTCTCAGATGTCTGGGGCGTCATCCATGACGGCAAGGCCGCGTTCCCCGAAGCCTGCGCCGCGCTGGCCCGGTTCCGTGCGACAAGCGGGCCTGTGCTGCTGCTCTCCAACGCGCCGCGTCCGGGCGATGATGTGGTGAAGCTGCTGGATCAGCTGGGCGTGCCGCGCGATGCGTATGACGGCATCCTGACCTCGGGCGATGCGACGCGGGCCGAAATGGTGCGGCGGGGCGCGAGCGCCTTCCACCATATCGGGCCGGAGCGCGACCGCACGGTGTGGGAAGGCCTGCCGACCCGCGAGGTGCAGCTGACCTCGGCCGAGTTCATTCTCTGCACCGGCCTTTTCGACGACGAGCGCGAGACGCCGGACGATTACGCCGAAACGCTGGCGACGGCGCGCGAGGCGAAGCTGTCGATGATCTGCGCCAATCCGGACATCCAGGTGCATCGGGGATCGAAGCTGATCTGGTGCGCCGGGGCGCTGGCGGCGGCGTATGAGAAGCTGGGCGGCGAGGTGATCTATTTCGGCAAGCCGCATCCGCCGGTCTATGACACGGCGCTGAAGCGGCTGACCGGGATCAAGGGCGCGGCGCTGGAGCCGTCGCGGATTCTCGCCATCGGCGACGGCCTGAGGACCGACATCCTGGGCGCAAACCGGGTGGGCGTCGATGCGCTGTTCGTCACGGCCGGCATCCATGGCGAGCAGTTCGCCGACGCGGACGTGAACGTAGCGGCAGCTCTGGCCGAGCAGGAACTCTTCGCCGCCGCCTATCAGGCGCGTTTGAAGTGGTGAGACCCTTTCGCTAGGGTCCGCGCCGTTTCGTCATTCAGGCACATCGGAGCGGCGGCATGACCGTCTATGCAGACGACATCGAGATCGGGCAGAGCGCGAGCTATACGCGCACCGTGAGCGAGAAGGATATCGCCCTGTTCGGCGAGGCGACCGGCGACATGAACCCGGTGCATTTCGACGAGGCCTATGCCGCGACGACGCCGTTCAAGACGCGCATCGCGCACGGCATGCTGACGGCCGGGTTCTTCTCCACCGTGCTGGGCACCAAGCTGCCGGGCGCGGGGTCGATCTATGTCAGCCAGACGCTGGCCTTCAAGGCGCCGGTGCGGATCGGCGACACGGTCGAGGCGGTCTGCACGGTGACGGCGAAGGAGAGGCGCCGCGTGACGCTGAGCTGCGTGGCGAAGGTCGGCGACACCGTGGTGGCCGAGGGCGAGGCGATGCTGCTGGCGCCGGGCAAGCCGAAGGCGTGAACCGAGCGTGATCGTCGTCCGTCACTTCGAGCATGTGCCCGAGGCCGCGAAAGGCGCGGTCGTCGCCATCGGCAATTTCGACGGCGTGCATCTGGGGCACCGGGCGCTGATCGCGCAGGGCAGGAAGCTGGCGGCCAGCCTGAACGCGCCGTTCGGGATTCTGGCGTTCGAGCCGCATCCGCAGGAATTCTTCAGGAAGGGCGGCGAGAAGTTTCGCCTGACGCCCTTCCGGCCCAAGGCCGAGATGCTGTGCAGCCTGAGTGTCGATGTGCTGTTCGCGGTGCCGTTCAATGCGCGCCTCGCGGCGATGCCGGCGGACGCGTTCATCGGCGAGGTGCTGGTGAAGGGGCTTGGCCTTCGCCATGTCATCACCGGCGGCGATTTCCAGTTCGGCAAGGGCCGGAGCGGGGACGCCGCGCTGCTGAAAGCGGAAGGCGAGAAGCTGGGCTTCGGCGCGTCGGTGTTCGAGGCCGTGATGGCCGATGCCGCGCACAAGATTTCATCGACCGATATCCGTGCGGCGCTGAAAGAGGGCCGTCCGCGCGATGCGGCCAAGCTGCTGGGGCATTTGTGGACCGTGTCGGGCCATGTGCGCGGCGGCGACAGGCGCGGGCGCACGATCGGGTTTCCAACGGCCAACATCCCGCTGCGCGGCTATCTGGAGCCGGCGCTGGGCGTCTATGCAGTGAAGGTGAAGGCGCTGGGCCGCGACTTCGGCGGCGTCGCGAATTTCGGCCGCCGCCCCACCTTCGACAAGCAGGACACGCTGCTGGAGGCGTTCCTGTTCGATTTCGACGGCGATCTGTATGGGCGGCAGCTGGACGTGTCGTTCGTGGATTTCATCCGGCCGGAGCGGAAATTCTCAGGTCTGGATGAGCTGAAAAGCCAGATCGCCGCCGACAGCGAGACAGCGCGGAAGATGCTGGGCGGCTGAGGCGGGGTGCGTCCTTCGTGACGCGATGCTCACGCATCGCTCCTCAGGATGAGGAAAAGTCCGGGCGATCCCGTTCCTCACCTTGATGCAGCAGTACCCCTATTCCTCATCCTGAGGAGGGCGCAAAGCGCCCGTCTCGAAGGACGCATTATTGAACGCGCTTGGTCTGATAGTTCTCGGGCTGGTTGTAGAGCGTGTTCTGGTCGATCACCTGCAGCTCCGTGGAGATCGGCTGTTGCCCGGCCATGAAGAAGGTGAGGCGGAAGCTGTCGCCGCCGGTCGCGACGGCCGTGTAGGCGCCCGTGAAATCATAGGTCTGCGTCTTGCCGTTGCGGGTGACGGTCTGCTTGCCCACGACCTCGCCGCTGGCGCGGTATTCGATCCGGGAGTCGATGCTTGCGCCGCTCTGGACGACGGTGGCGGTCCAGACGCCGACCATGAAATCGCGCGCCTGGGCATCGCCCATCGTGCCGACGCCGGGAACGGCGGGGCGAGGATCGGGGTCCGTCACGGGGGCGGCGGGATCGGGCGTGGGCGCGGCGGCCTGTGGCGGCGGTGCGGCCGGGGCGCCGCCCGGCGGCACGGGCTGGGGCGGCAGGGCGCCGGGGTCGGGCTGCTGCATGTTGGGGACGCGCTGATAGACCGCGTCGCTGCCTTCGGTCGCCATGGTGTCGGCGCCGGTGCGCTTGCGGCGCGAGGTCTGCGGCGCCTCGCCCTCTTTCCAGGCGGTGAGGGTGAAGCTGGTGCCGTCGATCTCCTCGACGCGGTAGAAATCGTTGACCTCGGCGGCGCGGATGGGCGGCTCGTTATTGGTCTGGACATCCTGCGTGATCGTGCGGGTGCCGTCATAGCGCAGCGTGATGGTGATGATGGTGCCGACGGAGGTGATATCGCCGGCGCCGCCTTTGACGTCCTCGCGGAACACGATCTGCCAGGAGCCGTTCACATAGCGGCGGAGCGCGTCGTTCGGATCGGCGCCCTGGGCGCGCGCACCCGGAACGGCCGCGAAAAGAAGCACAAGAGACAGAAAAAACGCGCGCATAAACCGTCCTTCCCCGAGCGGACGGCGTGAGCGTGCGGGGCGGGGCGGGGCGCCGCAACCCCGCCATTTGGGGGAGGCGCGGCGGCCGAAGCCCTCGAAAACCGCTCGACTCTGCGGAATCGGCGCTGGTAGAAGCGGCCCCATGACAGCGGTCCGGCGCACGATACGAATTACGGACCCGGCAGCGCTTTAGGCGCGCCGGGATCAGAGCGACACCGCCCGCACTCCATCAGACAAGGGAAGGCCCCAGATCAGGGCCGCGACACCCATGACCGACACGAATACCCCCGCCAAACCCGAGAAGAAGTCGCCTGAAAACAAAGGGGGCGTCTACAAGGACTCGGTCTTCCTGCCCAGGACCGCGTTCCCGATGAAGGCGGGCCTGCCCAAGGCCGAGCCGGAATGGCTGAAGCGCTGGCAGGCGACCGGCCTCTACAAGCGCCAGCGCGCGGCGGCGAAGGACCGTCCGCTGTTCGTGCAGCATGACGGCCCGCCTTACGCCAACGGCCACATCCATCTGGGCACCGCGTTCAACAAGATCCTGAAGGATTTCGTCTCGCGCTCGCAGAACATGCTGGGCCGGAACGCGCCCTACGTGCATGGCTGGGACTGCCATGGCCTTCCCATCGAGTGGAAGGTCGAGGAACAGTATCGCGCCAAGGGCCAGAACAAGGACGCCATTCCGGTGGCCGAATTCCGCGCCGAGTGCCGCGCCTTCGCTTCGCACTGGCTGGGCGTGCAGCGCGAGGAGTTCAAGCGCCTGGGCGGCACGGGCGAATGGGACGAGCCGTACACGACGATGGATTTCCGCGCCGAGGCGCGCATCGTGAGCGAGCTGTTCCGTGTGGTTCAGAACGGCCTTCTCTATCGCGGCTCCAAGCCCGTGATGTGGTCGCCGGTGGAGCGCACGGCGCTGGCCGAAGCGGAGATCGAGTATCACGACAAGAACTCGCCCCAGATCTGGGTGAAGTTCCCGGTGGTGAGCGGACCCGATGCGCTGAAAGGCGCGAAGATCGTCATCTGGACGACGACGCCCTGGACCATCCCCGCCAACCGCGCGATCTCGTTCTCGCCGTCGATCGCCTATGGCCTCTATGCCGTCGAAGGCACGGACGAGGTGCTGGTGCTGGCCGACAAGCTGGCGGACGACGTGGCGAAAGCGGCGGCCGTGACGCTGACCCGCACGGGCGATGCGCCGTCGCTGGCCGGCGTCGTCGCGGCGCATCCGTTCCGGGGCGAGGGCTACGATTTCGACGTGAAGCTGCTGAGCGGCGAGCATGTCACCGACGATACCGGCACGGGCTTCGTGCATACCGCGCCCGGCCATGGCGCGGACGACTATGTCGTGTGGCTGGCCTCGGGCCTGTCGTCGAAGGATATCCCCGACACGGTGGGGCCTGCGGGCGAGTATCTGCCGCACGTGCCGCTGTTCGCAGGGCTCACCATCCTGAAGGATGACGGCAAGGACGGCCCGGCCAACGGCGCGGTGATGGCGAAGCTGGACGAAAGGGGGGCGCTGCTGGCCAAGGCCCGCATGACGCATTCCTATCCGCATTCCTGGCGCAGCCGCGCGCCGATCATCTTCCGCAACACGCCGCAATGGTTCGCGGCGATGGACCGGCCGTTCACGCTGGACGGCGAGAGCGCGGCCAGGACGCTGCGCCAGCGGGCGCTGGCGGCGATCGACGAGACGGCGTTCTACCCCGCGACCGGGCGCAACCGCCTGCGTGCGATGATCGAGACGCGGCCCGACTGGGTGCTGTCGCGCCAGCGCGCCTGGGGCGTGCCGATGGCGCTGTTCGTCCATCGCGGGACGGGCGAGTTGCTGAACGACAAGGCGGTGAACGACCGCATCGTCGCGGCGTTTCAGAAGGACGGCGCGGACGCCTGGTATGTGCAGGATGCGAGCGCTTTCCTCGGCAGCGGCTACGACGCCGCCGACTACGAGCAGGTGATGGACATCCTGGATGTCTGGTTCGATTCAGGCTCCACCCACGCCTTCGTGCTGGAAGAGCCGGTGAAGCCGGACTGGACGCAATCGTGGCCTGCGGATCTGTATCTGGAAGGCTCTGACCAGCATCGCGGCTGGTTCCAGTCCTCGCTGCTGGAGAGCTGCGCCACGCGCGGGCGTGCGCCCTATCGCGCGGTGGCGACGCACGGCTTCATCGTCGACGGCAAGGGCATGAAGATGTCGAAGTCGCTCGGCAACACGATCTCGCCGGTGGATGTCGCGAACGAGCAGGGCGCCGACATCCTGCGCCTGTGGGTCTCCAGCGTCGATTACGGCATGGACCCGCCGCTGGATAAATCGATCCTGAGCGCGACGTCGGAATCCTATCGCAAGCTCCGCAACACGCTGCGCTATCTGCTGGGCGCGCTGGACGGTTACAGCGAGGCCGAAGCGGTGCCGGTGGACGAGCTGCCGGAGCTGGAGCGCTATATGCTCCATCTCCTCTCGAAGACCGAAGCGGAGATGCGCGCGGGCTTTGCGAGCTATGATTTCATCCGCGTCTTCCGCGCGGTGAATCTGTTCGCAGTGAACGATCTCTCGGCGTTCTATTTCGACATCCGCAAGGACGCGCTCTATTGCGATGCGCCGTCGAGCCTGCGCCGCCGGGCCACGCGCACGGTGATGGACATGGTGTTCCATGCGCTCGTCACCTGGCTCGCCCCGATCATTCCGTTCACGACGGAAGAGGTGTGGCTGACCCGCTTCCCCAGCGAGAGCGACAGCGTGCATCTGCGCACCTTCTGGACCTCGCCCGGCACGGCCGAGAACGAGACGCTGGCCGCCAAATGGGACCGCATCCGCGACCTGCGCCGTGTCGTCACCGGCGCGCTGGAGATCGCCCGCCGCGACAAGACGATCGGCGCGAGCCTTGAGGCCGCGCCGACGCTGTTCGTCGCCGACGGCGCCGATGCGCGGCTGTTCGACGGGCTGGACCTCGCCGAGATCGCGATCACCTCGGCTGCGTCGGTGGCGACCGGCGCGGCGCCGGAGGGCGCCTTCCTGCTCGACGAGATCGTCGGGGCGGGCGTCGTGTTCGCCAAGGCGACGGGGGCCAAATGCGGCCGCTGCTGGATGGTGCTGGAAGAGGTGGGGTCGGAAGCCGATCACCCGGAACTCTGCCACCGCTGCGCGGGCGCGGTGAGGGAACTGGGCGTTCCCCCGCAGGGCGCCGCAGCATGAGCGTGGCGCAGAGCCGCAGATTTCTCGTATTCGGCCTGCTGCTGGCGCTGATCGTGCTGGTGGCCGACCAGGCGTCGAAGAACTGGGCGCTGTACGGGCTGGGCTTCATCAACTGTCCGGCCTGCCTGCCCATAGAGGTCACTCCTTTCTTCAACCTGACCATGGTGTGGAACGAGGGCATCTCCTACGGCCTGTTCCCGGCGGATTCGGCCAATGAGAAATACCTGCTGATCGGGTTCTCGATCCTGATGGCGCTCATCCTGACCTGGTGGTTGGTTCGGGCCGACGGGCGCTGGCTGGCGGCGGGGCTGGGTCTCGTTATTGGCGGAGCGATAGGAAACGTGATCGACCGGTTCCTCTACGGGGCGGTCGTGGACTTTTTCCATTTCCACGGTTTCGGCTATTCTTGGTATGTCTTCAACGTGGCGGACGCGGCGATCGTGCTGGGCGTCGGCGCCATTCTGGTCGACGCAGTATTCATGGGCCGCGCTGCAGGCGGCACCGAGGCAAAAGGGTAGGTTATGCGCAAGGCATTCAAGACGGCCCGCATCGCGGCGATCGCCGGCGTCCTGGCGGCGGGCTTCGGCCTCGCGGGATGCGAGACCATGAGCGACGCGCTGGGCATCGAGAAGTCCTCGCCTGACGAATACGCGGTCGCCCCGCGCCGTCCGCTCGCCATGCCGCCCGATATGGAACTGCGCGCGCCGCAGCCCGGCGCGACCGGCCCATCCGACGTGAACGCCGCCTCGGTCGCCGCGCAGGCGCTGGCGACCGCCGGCGAGAACGCCGCCGCAGCCCCCGAAGCCGCCCCCACGACCGACCAGAACGGCCGCGTTCTCGACACCAGCCGCCCGCCCGGTCAGTAGGCGCGATTAACTGTCGCAATCGTGAAGCGCGGTGACGCGCGAACATTGCCAGTATCCTGGGATGCAGGCGCCGCAGCCTCGTGCTGCGGCGTTTCATTGAAGACGCCCATCTGGTGCGCAAGGACGGCCCCGTGAAGTTACTGAAAGCTGCTCTGCTTCTCGCCGCCGCATCGTTCGCGATGCCGGCCCATGCCGACGAGGAATCGTTCAAGGCGCACACATTCAAACTGGATAACGGCATGCAGGTCGTGGTGATCCCCGATCACCGCGCCCCGGTCGTCACCCACCAGGTCTGGTTCAAGACCGGCAGCGCCGACGATCCGCGCGATGCCGGCGGCATCGCCCATTTCTTCGAGCATCTGATGTTCCGCGGCACGCCCAAAGTGCCGGACCAGCAGTTCGACGCGATCCTTTCCCGCAATGGCGGCGACAACAACGCCACCACCTCCTACGACCGCACGGTCTATTTCGAGCGCATCGCCGCCGACCGGCTGGAGCTGGCGATGCAGCTCGACAGCGACCGGATGGAGAACCTGATCATCTCCGACCAGACCGTGCCGTCGGAGCGCAACGTCATCCTGGAGGAGCGCAACACCCGCACCGACAACAACCCGGACGGGCTGTTCTGGGAGCAGTTGTACGCCGCGCTCTACACCGCGCACCCCTATGGCATTCCCGTCATCGGCTGGCGCAGCGAGATCGAGGGGCTGACGCTCGAGGAGGCGCAGGCCTTCTACAAGGCGAATTACGGCCCCAACAACGCGATCCTGGTGGTCGCGGGCGACGTGACCGTCGCCAGGGTGAAGGAGCTGGCCGACAAATACTACGCGCCGATGAAGCCGCGCGAGCTGGCCCCGCGCGTGCGCCCGAAGGAACCGGAGCCGATCGCGGCGCGCCGCGTCGAGATGAAGCATCCTCAGGTGGGCGTGCCGACCTTCGTGCGGCTTTATCTCGCCCCGAGCTATACCTCCGCGAAAGACGGCGAGGCCTATGCGCTGGCCCTGATGAGCTACATTCTGGGCGGCAAGGGCGACACCTCGCGCCTTGGCCTGGCGCTGGTGAAGCGCGACAAGATCGTGAGCTCGATCCAGACCTGGTATGACGGCGACGGCATCGACGACCGCATGCTTGGCGTCTATGCGCAGCCGTCGGATGGCGAGTCGCTGAAGGATGTCGAGACGGCGATCGACGCCGAGATCGCCAAGTTCATCGCTGAAGGCCCGACCGAGGCCGAGATGGCGCGCGCCAAGACGGTGATGCTGGCGAACGAGATCTACGCCAAGGACAATGTCGAAGGGCTGGCCAATTATTACGGCGAAGGCCTGACCTATGGCCTGACCGTGGAAGACCTCGACGCCTGGCCGGAGCGCATCAACGCCGTCACCATCGATCAGGTGAAGGCCGTGGCCGCGAAATATCTGCAGATGAAGCGCAGCGTCACCGGCACGCTGGAGCCGGAAGGCAAGGGCGGCGACGCCGCACCTGCCACCCCGCCGACGGAGGTGACGCCGTGACGCTGTTCAACCGCATCGCTGCCGGGATCCCGGCGTTTCTGGCCGGCGCTTTCCTGCTCGCCGCGCCCGCCGCCGCCATCGAGGTGCAGGAAGTCACCTCGCCCGGCGGCATCACCGCCTGGCTGGTGGAGGAGCATGGCCTTCCCATCATCTCGCTCGACGCCGGCTTCGACGGCGGCGGCCGTATCGACCCCGAAGGCAAGACCGGCCTCGCTTTCCTCGTCTCGACGCTGATGAACGAAGGCGCGGGGGATTTCGATTCCACCGCCTTCGCCGAGAAGCTGGAAGAGAAGGCGTTCAGCTTCGGCGGCAGCGCCGACCAGGACGCGTTCTATCTCAGCCTCACCACGCTGTCGGACAACAAGGCCGACGCATTCGAGCTGATGCGCCTGGCGATCGCGTCCCCGCGCTTCGACCAGGAAGCGATCGACCGGATGAAGGCGCAGATCGTCGCCGGCATCCAGGAGGCCGATCAGGACCCCAGCTCCGTCGCCGGGAATACCTGGCAGGCGGGCGCCTTCCCGGGCCATCCCTATGGCCTGAAGGTGCGCGGCACGGTGGAAACCGTTTCCGGCATCACCCGCGACGACATCGCGGCCTTCATGGGTCAGGCCCTCGGCCGCGACAAGCTGAAGGTCGTGGTGGTGGGCGATATCACCGCCGCTGAACTGGGTCCGCTGCTCGACACGATGTTCGCCAGCGTGCCCGCGACGCGCGGTCTCGCCGATCCGGCCGAGATCACCATGCAGAACACCGGCAAGACGCAGATCGTCGAGATGAACGTGCCGCAGAGCGTCATCCAGTTCGGCTCGCCGGGCCTGAAAGCCACCGATCCGGAATTCCGCGCCGCGCAGGTGCTGAACTACACGCTCGGCGGCGGCGGCTTCGCCTCGCGCATGATGAAGGAAATCCGCGCCAAGCGGGGCCTCACCTATGGCGTCGGCACGGGCTTCGCGACCGAGCGGCTGACCGAATATTTCTATGGCGGCCTCGCGACCGACAACAAGACGGCGGGCGAAGCGCTGGGCCTCGTGAAGGCGGAAATCCAGAAGTTCCGCGACGAGGGCATCACGGATGAGGAACTGGCCGACGCCAAGGCCTATCTCACCGGCTCGTTCGCCCTGCGCTTCGATTCCAACGCCAAGATCTCGAACATCCTGCTCAGCTATTTCCTGAGCGGCTTCCCGAAGGATTACATCAACACCCGTAATCCCGAGATCGAGGCGGTGACCAAGGATCAGGTCAACGCCGCCGCCAAGCGCCTGCTCGACCCGGCCCAGCTCTATGTCGTGGTCGTCGGCAAGCCGGAAGGCGTGACGGCGACGCCGTAGGGGCGATTTAAGCCCGCGAGGGGGCGTTTCCCCCTCGCGGCCGAGGCCCTAAACTGGGCGGCATGAGTCATCCCTATACCGCCGACCTCCGGCACGCCTTTCCGGCGCAGTCCGGCCGCCATGCCCTGACCCGCGACGCCTTCGAGGCGAAGCGCGCGAGCCTCGAGCCGCATCTCGCAGCGCTGCGCGACAGCGCGAAGGCGGGCGGCCAGCCGCTTTATGAAATCTCCAGACGCCGCGACGACATCGCGGCCGCCGGGCCGGTGGTTCAGCACCTGCTGAACGACACGAGCGATCTCTGCATTCTGGGGACCGGCGGATCGAGCCTTGGCGCGCAGGCGGTGGCCCAGCTGAAAGGCTGGCGCACGCCGGGCGTCGGCGACCGGCTCGAGGGCAAGCGCATCCATTTCTTCGACAATCTGGATGGCGCGACGTGGAGCGCCGCGCTCTCGACCCTCGATCTGAAGACGACGCGGTTTCTGGTCGTGTCGAAATCCGGCGGTACGGGCGAGACGCTGATGCAGGCGCTGTCGGCCGCCGAGGCGTTGAAGGCGGCGGGCGGCGAGAAATATCTCAAACACCATTTCGCGGTGCTGACCGAGCCGACCGATAACCCGGCGCGGCGCTTCGCCGAGGCCATCGGCGCGCCGACGCTGGAGCATCCGCTGGATATCGGTGGGCGCTATGCGGTGCTGACGCTGGTGGGCGTGCTGCCCGCGCTGCTGTTCGGCCTCGATGCCGTGAAGCTGCGCGAGGGCGCCGAAGCGGTGTGGACCAGGATTCTCGCCGGTGACAGCGAGGTCGCCGATGGCGCGGCGCTCGCCATCGCGGCGGCGGATGCAGGTTACGGCGAGCTGGTGATGATGCCCTATGGCGACCGCTTTGAGCGGTTCGGCGCGTGGTGGCGTCAGCTCTGGGCCGAGAGCGTCGGCAAGGACGGCAAGGGCCAGGCGGCGAGCGCGGCGCTGGGGCCGGTGGATCAGCACAGCCAGCTTCAGCTTTATCTCGACGGACCGAATGTGCGCGCCTTCACAGTGCTGAGCGCGGCGGCGGAGGCGAGCGGGCCGAAGCCGGATGCGGCCTTCGCCGAGAAGATCGGCGCGGGGTATCTCGGCGGCAAGGCGCTCGGCGATCTCGTCGCGGCGCAGACCCGCGCGACGGCCGAGACGCTGGCGCGGCGCGGGCGTCCGGTGCGGACGATGGGCGTCGCCGCCTATGACGAATACGCGCTGGGCGGCCTCTTCATGCACTTCATGCTGGAGACGATCCTCGCCGCGCGCCTGATGGGCGTCGACCCGCTGGACCAGCCGGCGGTGGAAGAGGGCAAGAAACTGGCGCGGGCCTATCTCGCGGCTGGCGAACGCCCATGACCATCCGCCGCCTATCGGAAGGCACGATCAACCGCATTGCTGCAGGCGAGGTGGTGGAGCGGCCGGCTGCGGCGGTGAAGGAGCTGGTGGAGAACGCGCTGGATGCGGGCGCGCGGCGGATCGAGATCGCCGTAGCGGGCGGGGGCCTTGCGCTCATCCGCATCACCGATGACGGCAAGGGGATGAGCCGCGAGGAATTGCCCGTCGCGATCCTGCGCCACGCGACATCGAAGCTGCCCGTCGACGGCGAGGGCGCCGACGATCTGACGCAGATCGAAACGCTGGGCTTTCGCGGCGAGGCGCTGCCCTCGATCGGATCGGTCTCGCGCCTGACCATCGACAGCCGTGTGGCCGATGCCGATGGCGCGTGGCGCATCGCGGTGGAAGGCGGCGCGAACGGCGAGGCCGAGCCGGTGGCGTTCCTGGGGCGCGGCCAGCACGGCACGCGGATCGAGGCGCGCGATCTTTTCTATGCGACGCCGGCGCGTCTGAAATTCATGAAGTCGCCGCGCACCGAGATGCAGGCGATCACCGACACGGTGAAGCGTCTCGCCATGGCGGCGCCGGAGACGGCGTTCCGTCTGGAGGATGAAGGCCGCGCGATCCTGGATGTCGAGGCGGAGATGCCGGGGCCGGAAGGCTGGCTCGCGCGCATCACGGCGATCCTCGGGCCTGCGTTCCGGCCGAACGCGCTGGCCTTCGACGTGGCCAAGACCGAGGCGCGGGTGTTCGGGTTCGCCGGCGTGCCGACCTTCAATCGCGGCAACGCGCAGCACCAGTTCCTGTTCGTCAACGGCCGCGCGGTGCGCGACAAGCTGCTGACCGGCGCGGTGCGCGGGGCCTATGCCGATTTCCTCGCCCATGACCGCCACGCGATCGCGGTGGTGTTCGTGGAGACGCATCCGCACGATGTCGACGTGAACGTGCATCCGGCCAAGGCCGAGGTGCGGTTCCGCGATGGACAGGGCGTGCGCGGGCTGATCGTCAACGCGCTGCGCCAGACGCTGGAGCGCGCGGGGCATCGCGCGGCGACGACGGTGGCGGCATCGGTGTTCGATGCGCTGCGCCCGCAGATGCAGCCGCAGACGCCTTACTTCCCGGCCTTCACCGGCTCAGCCCAGCCGATGACGCCGGGCCTCAGCGAGGCGACGCGCGACTGGGCCGCGCCGGACCATGCCGCCGCACCTGCCGCCGTGCTGGAGATGGTGCGCGATTTCGCGCCGGCCGCGCGCGTGGCCGACGCCATTCCGGCGGCGGACCTCAGGCGCTATCCGCTGGGCGTCGCGCGCGGGCAGGTTCACAACACCTATGTCGTCGCCGAGACGGCGGATGGGCTGGTGATCGTCGATCAGCACGCGGCGCATGAACGTCTCGTCTATGAAAAGATGAAGAGCGGCGCTGGCCGGCGGCGGCGCGGCGCGCCAGATGCTGCTGACGCCGGAGATCGTGGAGCTGGACCCCGCCAGCGCCGAGCGCGTGCTGGCCCATGCGGGCGAACTCGCGGAGCTGGGGCTGGTGCTGGAGGATTTCGGGGGCGGTACGCTGGCCGTGCGCGAGACGCCGGCCCTGCTGGGCGATGCCGATGTTCAGGGCCTTGTGCGCGATCTCGCCGACGAGATCGCCGAGCATGGGCAGAGCTTCTCGCTGAAGGAGCGGCTGGACGAGGTGTGCGGCACCATGGCCTGCCACGGCTCGGTGCGCGCCGGGCGCAGGCTGACGGCGGATGAGATGAACGCCCTGCTGCGCGAGATGGAAGCGACGCCCCATTCCGGCCAGTGCAATCACGGCCGCCCGACCTATGTGGAGCTGAAACTCCACGACATCGAACGGCTGTTCGGACGGCGGTGAGTGTGCGTCCTTCGAGACGGCGGCTCCGCCGCCTCCTCAGGATGAGGAATTGGGTTTGCTCCCCTCTTCCTCATCCTGAGGAGGGCGTGGCTTCGCGCCCGTCACGAAGGACGCAATTCAACCGACCGTCAGAAACGCCACCCGCGTCTCACCATAGTTTCGGGTGTCCTGTTCGGTGAAGCCTTCGACCGTGAGCGGCGGTTCGTCGGCGGCGCATTCGGTCATGATGACGGCGTTGGGGGCGAGCCATCCGCCGTCGCGGGCGCTGATGAGGGCGCGTTCGACGAGGCCTTTGCGGTAGGGCGGGTCGAGGAAGGCGAGGGTGAAGGGGCCGCCGGCCTGGGCCTCGCGGGGGCCGAGATCGGTGGCATCGCGCTTCCAGATTTTCGTGATGCCGGAGAGGCCGAGTCCTTGCACGTTCTCGCGCTGCAGGCCGCGGCTGTCTGCGTCTGAATCGACGAAGAGACAGAATTTCGCGCCGCGCGACAACGCCTCGCAGCCGAGTGCGCCGGTGCCGGCGAAGAGATCGAGGACGCGCGCGTCCTGAAGCTCGAAGCCGACGCCGAAATCGTTGTGGGCGAGAATGTTGAAGAGGCTCTCGCGCACGCGGTCGCTTGTGGGGCGCACGCGATCGTCCTGGGGCGCGACGAGCGCGCGACCGCGCAAGCGTCCCCCGACGATCCGCATCAGCGCGCCTTCAGCCGCTTTTCGCGGTTGGGGTTGGCTGCGAGGCCCAGCTGTTCCTTCAGCACCTTGCCCTGCACCTCGGCGACCTCGCCTTCCTGCAAATCGCCGAGCTGGAACGGCCCATAGGCGACGCGGATGAGGCGCGAGACCTTGAGGCCCAGATGTTCGAACACCTTGCGGACTTCGCGGTTCTTGCCTTCGCGCAAAGACACCGACGCCCAGGCGTTCTGACCCTTGCTGCGCTCCAGGATCGCCTCGATGGGGCCATAGCGGACGCCATCGGCGGTGATGCCGCCCTTCAGGCGGTCGAGTTCGTCCTGCGTGACATTGCCGAAGAAGCGCACGCGGTAGCGGCGGATCCACCCCGTCTCGGGCAGCTCGAGCTTGCGGGCGATGGCGCCGTCATTGGTGAGGAGCAGCAGGCCCTCGGACGTGAGGTCGAGCCGGCCGATGGAGATGACGCGCGGCATGCCGGGCGGCAGATGCTGGAACACCGTGCCGCGGCCCTTTTCGTCCTTGTGCGAGGTAACGAGGCCGACCGGCTTGTAATAACGCCAGAGGCGCGTCGGTTCCGCCCCGCCCACCACCTTGCCGTCGACCATGATGATGGCGCCGGGCGCGGGCTTGAAAGCGGGCGTGGTGAGCGTCGCGCCATCGACCTTCACGCGGCCATCGGCGATCATCTTCTCCACGTCGCGGCGCGAGGCGATTCCGGCGCGGGCCAGCACTTTCGCGATGCGGTCGCCGCCGGGATCGGGCGTGTCGGGCTTGTCGGTCATGCGCGCCTTCTAGCACGGGCGGGGCGTCATGATAGGGTTGCGGCATGACGACCGACCCGAACGACCCCATGCATCTCGCCATGATCGCCGCGGAATCTGCGGCGGCGCGGGGGGAGGTGCCGGTGGGAGCGGTGATCGTGGGGCCGGAGGGCACGGTGATCGCCAGCCAGGGCAACCGCATCGTCGAACTGCGCGACCCGACCGCCCATGCCGAGATGCTGGCGATCCGCGAGGCTGCCGCTGCTTTGGGCAACGAGCGGCTGCTGCAATGCGACCTGTATGTGAGCCTTGAACCCTGTGCGATGTGCGCCGGGGCGATTTCGCTCGCCCGCATCCGCAAGCTGCATTTCGCGGCGAGCGACCCCAAGGGCGGCGGCGTGGTGCATGGCGGTAAGTTCTTCGAGCAACCGACCTGTCACCACCGGCCGGAGGTCGCCCAAGGCCACCTCGCCCATGTGTCGAGCGATCTGCTCAAGAGTTTTTTCCGCGCCCGGCGCGGCTAGGCTGCGCCTTCAGCAGCGTGTCGATGACGGCCTGCATCGCGCCGCGCAGCCAGATATTGCCGGGGTCGCTTTCGGCGTTGCGGTGCCAGTAGAGCAGCAGATCGACGGCGGGCGAGGGGAAGGGCAGTTCGGCGCTGGCGACGTCGAGGGCGCGCGCGACCAGCGAGGGCAGGGTGGTGATGAGGTCGCTGTCCCTGACCACGTCCATCGCCATCTGGAAGGTCGGCACGCGCAGCACCGTATTGCCCTGCCGGCCCGCGCGGGCGAGCGCCGCCTCGATGAGCGTGCGCCCGCGGCGGCGGCTTGAGATCGCGATATGGCGCTGCGCGGTGAAGCGGTCGAGCGTCATGGGCTTGCCGGCATCGGGATGGCCCTTGCGCATGACCGCGACATAGCGATCGGCGATGAAAGGCGCGCTCATCAGATCGGCGCGCTGGAGTTCGGGGATGTCGATGGCGAGATCGAGCGACCCCGCTGCAAGCTCCATGGGGATTTCGGTGCGGTCGAGGATGTGGACCTGCACCATCACGCCGGGCGCCTCGCGCGTCAGGCGCCGGCTGAGCGGCGGCAGCAGCATGGCGGCGGTGGTGTCGCGCATCGCGACATGGAAGGTGCGGGCGGCGGTTTCGGGATCGAACTTCACCCGTGCATCGAGGCCGGAACGCAGGCGCGCCAGCGCCTGGCGCACCGGCTGGATCAGCGACTGCGCCACTGGCGTCGGGGCCATGACGCCGCCGCGCCGGGCGAAGAGCGGGTCGTCGAACGCGGCGCGCAGCCGGGCGAGCGCGTTGCTGACGGCGGGCTGCGTGACGTTCAGGATGCCGGCGGCGCGGGTGAGATTGCGCTCGGTATAGATCGCCTCGAACACGACGAAGAGGTTGAGGTCGAACCCGGTGAGCTTCATTGCACTATCAACAGATGTGATAGTGCATATTCAAACAATAAACTTCCGCAATGTCACGGGCGGGCGTAATTCAGGCGCGCCGGAATTGCGGGGCGTGCTGGTGCAGCCCCGGACCGGAGCATAGGCTTCGGTCAGATCGCCTAAGCGAAATCAGGGAGAGAAACATGGATTTCGAGCATACGAGCAAGGTCAAAGACCTGATCGCGCGGGTCAGAGATTTCATGGACCGCTACGTCTATCCCGCCGAGGAGGCGTATAACGCCGAGATGACGGCGGCGCGCAAGGCCGGCAATCCGTGGATCGTCGTGCAGGTGGTGGAGGAACTGAAGGAAAAGGCCAAGGCCGCAGGCCTGTGGAACCTGTTCCTTCCCGAAAGCCATCTGGGCGGCGGCCTCACCAATCTGGAATACGCCCCGCTCGCCGAAGAGATGGGCAAGGTCGGGTTCGCGTCGGAGGTCTTCAACTGCTCCGCGCCCGATACCGGCAATATGGAAGTGTTCGAGCGCTATGGCGCCGACTGGATGAAAGAGAAATATCTCAAGCCCCTGCTGGCCGGCGAGATCCGCTCGGCCTTCATCATGACGGAGCCGGCGGTCGCTTCGTCCGACGCCTCGAACATCGAGACGCGCATCGAGCGCAAGGGCGACAACTACGTCATCAACGGCCGCAAATGGTGGTCGTCGGGCGTGGGCGATCCGCGCTGCAAGGTGATGATCGTGATGGGCAAGACCGATCCGACCGCCGACAAATACCGCCAGCAGTCGCAGATCGTGGTGCCGACCGACGCGCCGGGCTTCTCCATCGAGCGTATGCTGCCGGTGTTCGGCTATGACGACGCCCCGCACGGCCATGGCGAAGTGGTCTTCAAGGACGTGGTGGTGCCGGCCGAGAACATCATTCTGGGCGAGGGCCGCGGCTTCGAGATCGCGCAGGGCCGCCTCGGGCCGGGCCGCATCCATCACTGCATGCGCTCCATCGGCGCGGCGGAGCGGGCGCTGGAGAGCATGTGCAAGCGTCTGATGTCGCGCGTCGCGTTCGGCAAGAAGATCTCGGACCATTCGGTGTGGGAGCAGCGTGTCGCCGATGCCCGCATCAATATCGACATGACGCGCCTGCTGTGCCTGAAGGCCGCCGATATGATGGACAAGGCCGGCAACAAGGTGGCCCGCACCGAGATCGCGATGATCAAGGTCGCCGCGCCGCGCATGGCCGCCCAGGTGATCGACGACGCGATCCAGGCCTGGGGCGGCGCCGGCGTCACCACCGATCCCGGCCTCGCCAGGATGTATGCCGGCCAGCGCACGCTGCGCCTCGCCGACGGCCCGGATGAGGTCCACGCCCGCACCATCGCGCTGCTTGAATACGGCAAGCATGCCGGCGCGGCGCTGAAGAAGGCGGCGGAGTAGGCCCGCCCGCATCGATCGAAAAGGCCCCGGAGCGATCCGGGGCCTTTTTCATTCCGGCATGTCGAAGATCGGCGTCTTCCGCCGCCTTGGCCTCTCCTGCATCACGCCGGGATAGCCCTTCAGCGGCGACAGCGCCTCGCCGCGATATTCCCATTCGGCGGCGTCATCGAGGCCGACATGATAGCGCGGCTCGCGCCCCACGCGGCCGGAGAACAGGGCGCGCGGGATGTTGACCATTTTGGGCGCGCGGGCGCGTTCGTAGAAGACCGGCGTGCCGCACTGGCGACAGAAGCTGCGCGCCGTCTTGCGGGCGGTGTCGTCATAGCGGCCGATCGCCTCGGCGCCCTTGAGGATGCGGAACTTGCTGACCCAGCTGCCGACATAGGTGGCGTAGGCGCAGCCCTGCGCCACGCGGGTGGCGGCGCCGTGATCGTGCCAGGCCCAGACGGCGGGCGTGTCGATCTCCATCACCACGGCGCCGCAGAGGCAACGTGCGGCGGCGATGCCGCGCGGGGCGCGCCTGGGTTTCAGCAGGGTGGGTTCGGATCGGCCGGTCATGGCCGATCCTTGCGCGGGATCGCGTGAAAGGCGAGGCCTCAGGCGGCTGCGGCGACCCGTTCCTTGGCGAGCGTCACGGTGACGACCGTGCCGCGCCCGACGACGGATTCGATGTTGAGATCGCCGCCGTGGAGCTGGGCCAGCGAGCGGACCAGCGCGAGACCGAGGCCGGTGCCGGCCTTGGCGAGCGAGGCGTCCTGCGTCGCCTGTTCGAACGGACGGCCGAGCCGGGGCACGTCGGCGGCGGGAATGCCGACGCCGGTATCGGCGACCGTCAGCACCACGCGGTCGCCGGCGTCGCGCGACGAGACGTTGACGCTGCCGCCGCGCGGCGTGAACTTGATGGCGTTCGACATGAGGTTCAGCAGGATCTGCTTCACCGCGCGCTTGTCGGCATTGACCGGCGCGCTGTCGAGCGTTTCGACGTTGAGCGTCAACCCGTTCTGTTCGGCCTTGGCCTTCAGCAGACGGGCGGAGGTTTCCACCGCCTCGCCGATGCGGAAGGTCTCCAGCGACAGCTCGAAGCGGCCGGCCTCGATCTTCGACATGTCGAGAATGTCGTTGATGAGATCGAGCAGCAGCGTGCCGCTTTCGTGGATGAGTTCGGAATATTCCTTGTAGCGCGGACCCATGGGGCCGAAGAGCTCGCTCTTCAGCATGTCGGAGAAGCCGATAATGGCGTTGAGCGGGGTGCGCAGCTCGTGGCTCATCGTCGCGAGGAAGCGCGACTTGGTGCGGTTGGCGCTTTCGGCGGTCTCGCGCGCCTTGTTGATCTCGATTTCGGCCATCTTGCGGGCCGTGACGTCGCGCGAGACGGTGATGATTTCATGCACGCGGCCCGACAGCTGGTCGCCGACCGAACGGCAAACCGTTTCGACCCAGAGTTCGTGGCCTTCCTTGTGCCGCATCCGCAGCAGCAGCGTGCGGCTGGTGCCGGGGCGCAGCAATTCGCGATGCGTGCGCGCGAGTTCCGGCAGGTCGTCGGAGATGATGATGCCGGTGAAGACGGTGCCCAGCATCTCGGCCGGATCGTAGCCCAGCATGCGCGTGATGGCCGGCGAGCAATAGCGGATCGCCATCGAGACATCGTGGCGGCAGATAAGGTCGTTCGCTTCTTCGGTGAGCATGCGGAAGGCGTCGACGGCGCTGCGGAGCTGCTCCTCGGCCTCCACGCGCATGCTGACGTCCTGGACGATGCCGACGAGCGCGATCAGCGCGCCTTCGTCGTTGGTCTCCACATCGCCGTTCATTTCAAGATGCCGCTCGGCCCCGTCGGCGCGGATGAGGCGCCAGTGCAGATGGAACGGCCCCGGCGCGTCGGCGACGCTCTGGATGGCGAGCTTGAACATCTCGCGGTCGTCGGGATGCGCCATGTCCATCAGCGCATTGCGGACCGGCGGCTTGGTCGGATCGAGACCCAGAATGCGATAGAGGCCGGGCGACCAGTGCGGCATGCCGTCGCCGACCGTGAAACGGAACGCGCCCATGCCCGCCTTGCGCTCGCTGAGCGCGACGCGCGCCTCCAGCACGGACAGGCGCTTCAGCGCCTCGTCATGCGAAAGTTCTGAATTGTCGGCGAACTGTGAAAACAGCACGTCGTTCTGACCCCAACCACTGACGCCGGTTTCTCCGGCTTGTGTGCGTTAAGGTAATCAGGAACGGCTAAATTTCCTTTGCTCCGTTTGCGGACAAACGAGGGGTCGGATTTCAGGAACCGTTAGGACTCAAAGCCAATGCCTAACGGATATTCACCATGCGCGCGGCGGCATCGCTCAGGAATCCGCACAAATTGAACGCCGCGGCGTTCTCGGAACTCGCGTTGCCGTCGAGGCCGCGCTTGTAGACGCCCTGCGAAATCGCCGCGAGGCGGAAGACCGCGAAGGCGACATAGAAAGTGAAATCCGCGATCGGATAGGCGATGCCGCGCCGCTCGCAATAGGCCTTCACATAGGCTTCTTCGGTGGGGATGCCGGTCGCGGCATGGTCGATGCCGACAAGTCCGCCCTGACGCGGATTGATGAGGCGATAGCCCATGCAGTTATAGCCGAGATCGGCGAGCGGGTGGCCGATGGTCGAAAGCTCCCAGTCCAGCACCGCCAGCATGCGCGGCTCGGTCGGGTGGAAGATCGTGTTCTCCAACCGGTAATCGCCATGCGCGATGGAGACGCTGTCATCGGCCGGAATGTGATCCGGCATCCATTTGATGAGGTCTTCCATCGCGGGAATGATTTCGGTCTCCGCGCCGCGATAATTGGTGATCCAGCGGGCGATCTGGCGGTCGAAATAGTTTCCGGGCCGGCCATAGTCGCCAAGGCCGATGGCCTCGTGGTCGACATTGTGCAGCCGCGCCATGACGGCGTTCATCTCGTCATAGATGGCGGCGCGGTCGGCCGGGCTGACCTCCGGGATCAGCGGATCGCGGAAGATGCGGCCTTCGAGGAAGTCCATCACGTAGAAGGCGGTGCCGACGATACTGTCGTCTTCGCAGAGCGCCCGCATGACCGGAACCGGCACGTCGGTCTGGCCCAGCGCCTTCATCACGCGGTATTCGCGGTCGACCTGATGCGCGCCTTTCAGCAGCGCGCCCGGCGGCTTTTTCCGCATCACATATTTGCGCCCGCCGGTTTCGATGAGGAAGGTGGGGTTCGATTGCCCGCCCGAGAACTGGCGCACGGAAAAGCCGCCGCCGGTGTCGATATGGGCCGACAGCCAGTCCTTCAGCTTCGCTTCGTCGAAGCGGTGGGCGTCGCGGACGGCGCCGGCATTCGCGTCGGAGGCGAGCGCCCCCATCGCACCGGTGGTCATACCGCGCCCGCCTTCTGGGCGTAGAGCCAGCCGAGATCGGCGAGAGGCGCGACGTTGGACGACATGGTCTTCGCATGCGCGCTGGCCGCCGTTCCGTCGCGGACGCGGCCCGCGATGCCCTGCAGAATGCCGGCGATGCGGAAGAAATTATAGGCGAAGTAGTAGTCGAGATTGTCGATGCCGTCGCGGCCGGTGCGCTCGCAATAGGCGGCGACATATTCCGCTTCCGTCGGAATGCCGAGTTCCTTCAGGTTCGCGCCCGACAGGCTGCCCGTGCCGCCGCCGGTGCCGCCCGCCGGCATGCGCCACTGCATCAGGTGATAGGTGAAGTCGGCCAGCGGATCGCCGATGGTCGAGATCTCCCAGTCCAGCACCGCCGCCACTTCGTCGCGATCCGGGAAGAGGATCATGTTGTCGAGGCGGTAGTCGCCATGGACGACGGCGTTGCGTTCGCCCGGCGGGATATTGTTCGGCAGCCAGGCCATCAGCTTGTCCATCGACGGGATCTTCTCCGTTTCGGACGCGACATATTGCTTGCCCCAGCGGCTGATCTGGCGCGCGAAATAGTTTCCGGGCCTGCCGAAATCCTCAAGGCCGATGGCGACATGATCGAGCTGGTGCAGGCGCGCGAGCGTCGCGTTCTGCGCGTCCCAGATCGCGGCGCGGCGTTCGGGCGTGTAACCGGGAAGCTGCGGCTCCCACAGGATGCGGCCCTCGACGCTGTCCATCACGTAGAACATCGTGCCGAGAATGCTCTCGTCTTCGCAGAGCGCGTAGGTACGCGGCACGGGATAGCCGACCGCATAGAGCGCCGAGATCACGCGGTACTCGCGGTCCACCGCATGGGCCGAGGGCAGCAGCTTGCCCGGCGGCTTGCGGCGCAGGACGTATTTGTTCTTGGGCGTGACCAGCTGATAGGTCGGGTTCGACTGGCCGCCCTTGAACTGGCGGATCTCCAGCGGGCCTTCAAAGCCCGTGACATGGGCGTTCAGCCAATCGGTGAGTTTCGCCTCGTCGAGCCTGTACTGCTCGGCGACCTCCTTGGTGCCGCTGAACTGCTCCTGCCGCGACGGCGCTGCGTCTGTCATGGCGCTTCCTGTTTTGATGCCGCTTCTGGCAAGGCGGCTTTGAATGACGATGCCGATACGCTTAGCCTTGGCGGCGAGGCTTCGCTACCCCTGGAAAGACCCATGGACCCTTACGCTAGCGTCATGTCGGCCATCGCCGCCAATGACGAGGACGCCGCCCTGGCGGCCATCGCGGCGCGGGATGCGGAGGCGCCCGGCCGTCCGGCCGGATCGCCTTTGCTGCAGGCGCTCTATCGCGGCATGGCGCGGGTGGCGCCGGCGCTGATGGCGGCGGGCTATGCGCCGGACCTCACCGAAGCGGCGGCGCTGGGCGACAGCGAGCGGGTGGCGGCCCTGATCGCCGCCGGGGCGGAACCTTCGGCGCTCGGCCATGACGGATGGACGGCGCTGCATCTCGCCGCGTTCATGGGCCATGCCGCGACCGTGCGCGTGCTGCTGGCGGCGGGGGCGGATATCGCAGCCATCGGCGGCAACCGACAAGCGAACCAGCCGCTCCATGCCGCGATTGCGGGCCGGGGCGATGCCGGCGCCATCGCGGCGCTGCTGGGGGCCGGCGCGGATGTGACCTATGCGGCGGCGGGCGGCGTGACGCCGCTGCATCTCGCCGCAAGCCGCGGCAATGCGGGGCTTGGCCAGACCCTGATCGCGGCAGGGGCCGACAAGGCGGCGCTGACGGCGGACGGCAAGACGGCGGCGGCGATTGCGGCGGAACGAGGATTTGCCGCGCTCGCCGAAGTTCTGGTCTAGGCCTTCTCGCGCGCGATCTCGCGCCAGGCGATGTCGCGGCGGCAGAAGCCTTCGGGCCAGTCGATCTGCGCGACGGCGTCATAGGCGGCCTTCTGCGCGGCGGTGACGTTCGCGCCCAGCGCCGTGACGTTCAGCACGCGCCCGCCATTGGCGACGATCTCGCCCGCCGTGTTCCGCGCCGTGCCGGCGTGAAAGACGATGGCGCCGGTGGCTTCCGCCGCATCCAGCCTGCGGATGACCGAGCCTTTGGTGACGGGGCCGGGATAGCCCTCGCTCGCCACCACCACGGTGACGGCGGCGCGCGTGTCCCAGCGCGCATCGACATGGGCGAGTTCGCCATCGGCGGAGGCGAGCAGCAGCGGGACGATGTCGCTTTTCAGGCGGGGCATCAGCACCTGGGTTTCGGGGTCGCCGAAACGGGCATTGTATTCGATCAGCTTCGGCCCCTCGGGCGTCAGCATCAGCCCGGCATACAGCACGCCCTTGAACGGCGTGCCGCGCGCCTTCATGGCGGCGAGCGTCGGGCGGATGATCCGCGCCATCACCAGATCGACCATCATCTCCGGCATGATCGAGGCCGGGCTGTAGGCGCCCATGCCGCCGGTGTTCGGGCCTTCATCGCCGTCGCCGACGCGCTTGTGGTCCTGCGCCGTGCCGAAGGGGAGGGCGGTGTCGCCATCGCAGAGGGCGAAGAAGCTGGCTTCCTCGCCGGTCATGAATTCCTCGATGACGATGGAATGCCCGGCCGCGCCGAACGCGCCGCCGAACATCAGATCGATCTCGGCGGCTGCATCCGCATGGGTCGGCGCGATGACGACGCCTTTGCCGAGCGCCAGGCCGTCGGCCTTGATGACGACCGGCACAGGGTGATCGGCGAGATACGCCTTCGCCGCCGCCGCATCGGTGAAGCGGCGATAGCGGGCGGTCGGGATGCCATACTCGGCGCAGAGGTCTTTGGTGAAGCCCTTGCTGGCCTCCAGCTGGGCTGCGGCCTGTGTCGGGCCGAAGGCCTTGATCCCGGCGGCGTTCAGCGCATCGACCACGCCATTGGCGAGCGGATTGTCCGGGCCGACCACGACGAAATCGATGGTCTCGGCCTTGGCCAGCGCTACCACGGCGTCATTGTCCATGATGTCCAGCGGCTTGCAGTCGGCGACCCTGGCGATCCCGGCATTGCCGGGCGCTGAGATCAGCGCATCGCAGAGCGGGCTGGCGGAAATCGCCCAGGCCAGCGCGTGTTCACGCCCGCCCGAGCCGAGAAGAAGGATACGCATGGGCGCTGACTAACCCGAGCGACCCACCAGATAAAGCGCGAACAGCACGACCATGATCGTGTCGATCACGATGACGCCGGCCGCCTTGGTGCGGGCCGTGGCGCTGCCATTGGCGAGGATGAGGGCGATGAAGGTGAGTTTGCTCGCGCCCGCCACGATCAGGATGAAAGGCTGCCCCGGCGGGTCGAACGCGCCATAGATCAGCATCGCGCCGATGAGGGCGATGAGCGCGCCCCAGTTGCGGGTGACGATCTCCAGCGCCGCGCCTTCGGCCTTGGCCTCGCCGAAGGTCATGTTCAGCGCCGCGCGCGGCGCGATGGCGGCGTAGATCATGGAAAAGGTCATGACGCCGCTGACCAGCATGATCCACTTGATGTTCCCGACGATGAAATCCATGGCGCGCTTCCCCCGAGTTTGCCGCCCAGCCTAGCAGAATTTCCCATTGTGGCGCGTGGCGGCTAGAACAGACGCATGAGCGATTTTCGCGACGAGATCGATTCCGATACGCCTGCCCCCAATGCGGGCGAGGTGACCGTCAGCGAGCTGAGCCAGGCGCTGAAGCGGACGGTCGAGGACCGTTTCGGCTATGTCCGCGTGCGGGGCGAGATTTCGGGCTTTCGCGGGGTCCATTCCTCCGGCCACGCCTATCTGGCGCTGAAGGACGAGAGCGCGAAGATCGACGCCGTCATCTGGCGCGGCAGCTATGCCAAGCTGAAGGTGAAGCCCGAAGAGGGCATGGAAGTCATCGCGACGGGGAAGCTGACCACCTATCCCAATCGCTCGTCCTACCAGATCGTGATCGAGCGGCTGGAGCTGGCCGGCCTCGGCGCGATCATGAAGATGCTGGAGGAGCGCAAGGCCCGCCTCGCCGCCGAGGGCCTGTTCGCGCCCGAACGTAAAAAGCCGATCCCGCATCTGCCGGAAGTCATCGGCATCGTCACGTCGCCCACGGGCGCGGTGATCCGCGACATCCTGCACCGTCTGGCGGATCGTTTTCCGCGCCGGGTCATCGTGTGGCCGGTGGCGGTGCAGGGCGAGGGTGCGGGGGCGCAGGTCGCGGCCGCCATTCGCGGCTTCAACGCGCTGGAGGCCGGCGGCGACATTCCGCGCCCCGATCTGCTGATCGTCGCGCGCGGCGGCGGATCGGTGGAGGATCTGCTGCCGTTCTCCGACGAGGCGGTGGTGCGTGCGGCGGCGGAGAGCGCCATTCCGCTGATCTCGGCCGTCGGCCATGAGACCGACACGACGCTGATCGATTTCGCCTCTGACCGCCGCGCCCCGACGCCGACCGCCGCCGCCGAAATGGCGGTGCCCGTGCGCGCCGAGATGCTGGCCGAGACGCTGGGTCTCGCGCGCCGTCTGGTGCAGGCGATGAGCCGCGCCCGCGAAGATCGCCGCCGCCGCACGGCCGATCTGGCGCGCGCGCTGCCCAAGCCCGATCAGTTGCTGGCGCTGGCCAGCCAGCGTTTCGACGCGGCCTCCACCCGGCTCGGCGGGGCGCTGGGCGTCTTCAGCGAACGGGCGCGGACGCGGCTGGGCGCTGCGGCGGGACGGTTCCGCCCGGCGCTGCTGAAGGCGGAAACCGCACGGCTGCGCGATCGCACGGCCGATATCGGCCGCCGTCTCGGCCTCGCGATCACGCGGCGGACACGGGATGCGGGCCAGAGCCTCAGCCAGCCCGCCAAGCTGCTGGAGGCGCTCAGCCACCGGGCCACGCTGGCGCGCGGCTTTGCGCTGGTGCGGACGGCCGGTGGCGGCCTGAAACGTGCGGCGGGCGATGTGGCCCCCGGCGAGGCGCTGGTCATCCAGTTCCACGACGGCGATATCGCCGCGCGCGCCGAGGGCGAGGCCCCTCCTGCGCCGCCATCGCCATCGCCCGCACCTCGCGCGAAAGCGAAGCCGCGCGATGGCGGCGGCAACCAAGGTTCGCTATTTTGAGGGTCGAAGTGATTTCACCCTCGCCCTCAGGACCGGGCCTGACCCGGCCATCCGGGTCTGGATGACCGGCTCAGGGCCGGTCATGAGGAATTGAAGAGAGGCTCGGCTCATGAATTTCCAATCCGGCAACCCGACCGGCGGGCGCGAGGCGCGGATCAAATATCTGCCGGGCGATTTCGAGATTCTCACGCCCGGCAATTTCGTGCGCTGCGCCGTGACGGGGCGTCCCGTCGCGCTGGACGATCTGCGCTATTGGAGCCACGAGGTGCAGGAAGCCTATGCCAGCGCCGACATCGCCTTCGCGCGCTATGAGCAGCTGAAGGCGGAAGGGCGCCTCTGATGGATCGCCGCCGCTTCCTGACGCTGCTGGCCGGTGTCGGGACGGCGGTGACGTTGCCGCTGCGCCCGGCCCTGGCGAAGACCGCGATGACCGGCGATTTCGAGCAGGGCGGCATGGTGATCGGCCGCACATTTCAGGGCGCGGATGCCGGCCTCGACGGCAAGGCGGTCGGCGTCAGCCCCGATGGCTATTTCGTCTTCGGCTTCGGGCGCGATCAGGGGCCGACATCGACGCTGACCATTTCCTATGGCGGCGAGGAAATCACCGAGACGCTCACCGTCGCCCAGCGCACCTACAAGATCCAGAAGATCAACGGATTGCCGGGCGACAAGGTGTCGCCGCCGGACGAGGCGGGCGAGCGCATCGTCAAAGACATCGAACTCATCAAGGCCGCGCGCAGTTTCGATACGCCCGAGACCTGGTTCCTCGGCGGTTTCGCCTGGCCGGTGACGGGCCGCATCAGCGGCGTCTATGGCAGCCAGCGCATCCTCAACGGCGAACCGCGCCAGCCGCATTTCGGCGTCGACATCGCGCGCGGCGAAGGCGAGCCGATCCATGCGCCGCAGAAGGGTATCGTGCGCCTCGTCGAGCGCGACATGTATTTCACCGGCGGCACCACGGTGCTGGATCACGGCCACGGCATCACGACCTCCTACCTGCATCAGAGCCGGCTGGACGTCGCGGTGGGCGACACGGTGGAGGCGGGTCAGGTGATCGGCCTGATCGGCAAGACCGGCCGCGCGACGGGGCCGCATCTGTGCTGGCGGATGAACTGGTTCCAGGAGCGCCTGGACCCTCAGCTCGCCGCGGGCGAGATGCCGGGCTGAGCGTGATGCGGAATCCGCCAGCGGTTATGCGCCCATAGCCATTGTTCCGGGTGCTCGCGCACCGCGTCTTCCAGCGCTTTGTTGATCGCGAACATGGCGGCGCGGATGTCGGCATCCTTGTCGCCGCTGCGCGCGATCTGAAGCGGCGGGTAGAATGTCATCCGGAAATGCGCGCCGCCTGTCCGCACCATGCGGATCGGCACCAGCGCCGCGCCGGTGCGAAGCCCCAGCACGGCCGGCCCCGCCGCCGTCCAGGCATCGCGTCCGAAGAACGGCACCGGCATGCCCTCGGAATGCTTCTGGTCGGTCAGCATGGCCAGCACCTTGCCGTCCTTCAGCGTCCGCAGAAGCTCGCGCGTGTTGTCGCCATTCTTGGAGATCTGCACCGGATACGCGAAGCGCCTGCGCTGGCGCATGATCCACCGGTTGACGATGGGGTTGTTCACCGGGCGATAGACCTCCGCCCCGTCGATCCCCGCCTGCCAGGCGGCGAGCGCCATCAGCTCCCAGTTCGCGCAATGGCCCGACAGCGCGATGCCGCCTTTGCCCGCGGCGGCCACATCGCGCGCGATCCCGATATTCTCCATCGCGATGCGCGGGTTGGGGAACCCGGCGAATTTCCCGAAATGCACATACTCGGCGAAGGTGCGGCCGAGATTGTCCCACATGCCGTTGAGGATCGCGCCGATCTCGGCATCGGATTTCTGAGGAAACGCGGCCTTCAGATTATTGCGCGCCGTGCCGTGCGCCGGTGCGATGGGCGCGAGCATCCGCGCCAGCCAGCCGCCGAACGCCGAACCGGCATCGAGGCCCAGCACCTTGAAGATGCCGAGAAGGCCGAAGACCGGCAGGGCCTCCAGACACCAGAGCGGCCAGCGGAACAGCTTCATGTCAGAGAGGATGCTCCGCGCGGGCCAGCGCCCTGGCGAGCAGGGCGTCCAGCGCGCGGTCGTCCTCGAACTGCGCCTCGACGGGCAGGGTCAGCACGCCTTTGCGCAGCGCAGGCGGCAAGCGGACATAGTCCTTCTCGGTCGTCGCCAGCGCCGCGCCGCGCGCCCTCGCCAGCGCCTTCATGCGCTGGATGTCGTCTTCGGAATAGGCGTGATGATCGGGATAGGAGAAGACCGCGATGATGTCGGCGCCGGCGCGCTGCATCGACTGGTAGAATTTCTCCGGCCGCCCGATGCCGGCGAAGGCGACGACGCGGCGGTCGTCGAATGCGGCGGCGAGCGGGGCGCGCAACTGGGCGCGCAGCGTCACCGGATGGCCGGGGTCGAACGGGCCGCGGCCCATCAGGATCACCGCATCGGCGCGCGCGAGGCCTTCCTTGGCGCTTTCACGCAAGGGGCCGGCGGGGAAGATCTGTCCGTTGCCGAAACCCGTCTCGCTGTCGACGACGGCGATGGAAAGGTCTTTCGGCACGCTGGGGTTCTGGAAGCCGTCATCCATGACGATGACGCCGGCCCCGGCCTCCATCGCGGCGCGCGCCCCGGCGGCGCGGTCCTTGGCGATGATGGTGGGTGCGTGACGGGCGAGCAGCAGCGGCTCGTCGCCGACTTCGGAGGCGCGGTGATCCGGTTCGACCTTGAGCGGTCCCGCCGCCGCGCCGCCATAGCCGCGGCTGAGCGCGACCGGCGAGGCGCGCATCGCGGTGAGGCGCTGCAGGATGGCGATGGCGATGGGTGTCTTGCCCGCGCCGCCGAGGGTGAGGTTGCCGATGCAGATGACCGGCGCGCCGGGGCGATAGGCGGGCTTGCGCCTCAGCTTGGCGCTGACCACGCGGCCATAGATATAGCCGATCGGCGAGAGCAGCCGCGCGACGATGCCCGGCGGGCGCGACCAGAATTCAGGCGGGCGCATGGAAGCCTGCCTTTGTCAGAAGCGGCGCAAGCTGCGCCTTCGCCGCATCGAATGCGCCTGCGCCCAGTTCGGCGATGCGCTGCGCCTGCGCGCCGAGTTCGGTGGCGGCTTCGGGCGCGCTGAGCCACGCGGCGGCGGCGGCGGCGAGCGCCGCCTCGTCCGCGACCTCGCGCGCGACGCCGGCGGCGCCGAGTTCGTCATACTCGCCCCGGAAGTTGAAGACATGCGGGCCGTGCAGAACGGGCAGGCCGAGACGCGCCGCCTCGAGCGGGTTCTGTCCGCCATGCGCCACCAGACTGCCGCCGACATAGGCGAACGGCGCGGTGCGGTAGAGCAGGCCAAGCTCGCCGATCGTGTCCATCAGATAGACATTCGTCTCCGCCATCACCCGCACTCTAGCGGCGCGCCGCGAGACGGCCAAACCCTGGCCGCGCAGCGTCTCGGCGATCTCCGACCCGCGTTCCGGATGGCGCGGCGCGAGAACCATCAGCAGATCGGGCCAGGTCTCCTTCAGCTTCAAATAGGCGCGGCCCAGAATCTCTTCTTCCTGGGGGTGCGTGCTGGCGGCGGCGAAGACCGGGCGCGCGCCGATCATCTCCTTCAGCTGCGCCAGCGCATCGGGCGCGGCGGGCAGGGGGCCGGCGGCGGCCTTCAGATTGCCGGTGACGGCGACGCCGCGCGCGCCCAGGGCCTCAAGCCGCTGGCCCGTCTCTTCGGTCTGCGCCAGCGCGAGGCTGAAGGCCGAAAGCATGCGTTCGGAGAGGCCGCGCGCCCGCTTCCACTGCGCGAAGCTCTTTTCGCTGAGACGTGCGTTGACGAGGGCCGCCGGAATATTCGCCGCGCGGATCGCCTCGAGCGTGTTCGGCCACAGCTCGCTTTCGATCCACAGCGCGAGGTTCGGCTTCCAGTGATCGAGGAAGCGCTTGATCGCCGCCGGCTGATCCAGCGGCATGAACTGGTGGAAGGCGCGCTTGGGCAGGCGCTCGGCCAGCAGCCCCGCCGAGGTGACGGTGCCCGATGTGAACAGGGCATGCGCGTTGGGGTTCGCATCCAGCAGCGCGCGCAGCAGCGGCAGCGCCGACAGCGTCTCGCCGACGCTCGCCCCGTGCAGCCAGATGAGCTGTCCGTCGGGACGCGGCAGATCGGTGTGGCCGAAACGCTCGTCGAGACGGGCAGGGTCTTCCTTGCCCTTCACCGCGCGGCGCCTGAGATAGGGACGCAGCAGCGGCGACAGCGCCGAGGACGCCACGCGGTAGATCGAATAGAGCGTCCCGCCCGTCATGCCGCGGCCTCGGCTTCCGCAGGCGCGGGATCGGCCGGCAGGATGGCGTCGGGGTCATGCCCGATCAGGCGGTCGGCTTCGCGCGTCACGCGGGTCAGCTCCGTTTCGATCGCGAGCCGCGCCGCCTCCAGCGCCTCGCCTTTGGCGCCGGCCGGAACGGTGATCGGCTCGCCCCATACGAACACGCCTTTGGTGAACGGGAGCGCAACGACGAAACGGTCCCAGCTGGAAAGCAAACGGCGGCGGCGCGTCGACCAGGCGCAGGCGAAGACCGGAACGCCCGCCAGCCGCGCCACGGCGGCGACGCCGTCGGTCGCGCGCATGCGGGGGCCGCGCGGCCCGTCCGGCGTGATGCCGACATATTCGCCGCTCTTCAGTTTGCGCAGCATCTCCATCAGCGCGGCGGTCGCGCCCTTGTCGCGCTCGCGGCCCGGCTTGGCGGTGGAGCCGCGCACGGTATCCAGCCCGAACCAGCCGATCGTATCGGCGATCAGGCCGCCGTCGCGGTGGCGCGAGATCAGCATGTTCATGCGCCTGTCTTTCGGCCAGCAATACGGCATCATCAGGATACGGCCGTGCCAGAACGCCAGGATGAAGGGTTTGCCCTCGTCCCAATAGGCTTGCGGACCTTTTGCGTTCACGACCTCCCACCGCGAGGTTGCGCGAACGGTCCGGATATAGCCCGCCGCGAGGAATGTGGCGAGCCAGCGAACGGGACGCGAACGGCCGATGGATTTGAGAAGGCCCATGGTTCAGGCCTCCGCCAGCGCGAACTGGGTGCGGTAAAGCCGGGCATAGAGACCGTTCGCCGCCAGCAGGGCGGCGTGCGGGCCTTCCTCGACCAGCCTGCCCTGATCGAACACGAGAATGCGGTCGGCCTTCAGGATCGTCGCCAGACGATGCGCGACGACCAGCGTGGTGCGCCCGGCCATCAGCGTCTCCAGCGCCGTCTGCACGCGGGCCTCGTTCTCGGCATCCAGCGCGCTGGTCGCCTCGTCCAGCAGCAGGATCGGCGCATCGCGCAGGATCGCGCGCGCGATGGCGATGCGCTGACGCTGTCCGCCCGACAGGCGCGTGCCCGCCTCGCCCGCGCGCGTGGCGTAGGCATCGGGCAGGGAGGCGATGAACTCATGCGCCGCCGCCGCCCTGGCCGCCGCCTCGATCTCGGCGGCGGATGCGCCGGGGCGGCCGCAGCCGATATTGGCGGCGATGGTGTCGTCGAACAGGAACGGCTCCTGCGTCACCAGCGCCATGGCGCTGCGGAGCGAGCCGAGCGTGATGCTGCGGATATCCTGTCCGTTGACGCGGATGGCGCCCGTCTGCGGCTCGTAGAAGCGCAGCAGCAGATTGATCGCCGTCGACTTGCCCGCGCCGCTGGGGCCGACCAGCGCCACCGTCTCGCCGCGCCGCGCCCTGAACGTCACGCCGGAAATGGCGGGCGCATCGCCATAGGCGAAACCGACATCGTCGAACTGCACCATTGCGTCCGCCGCCGCCGCAAGGTCGAGGGCGGGCGCGCCCGGCGCATCGGCGATGGTCGGCCTCGCGTCGATCGCGGCATAGATGCGGGCGAGCGCCGCATTGCCTTGCGCGAACACGGTGGTGAGCGATGACAGCGCGCGGATCGGCTGGAACGCCATCAGCGCCGCCGCAACGAACGACATGAACGCGTTGAGCGGCAGATCGCCCGACAGCCCGCGCCAGCCGGCATAGGCGATGACGAGCGCGATGCCGACGCCGCCCAGCGCATCGGAGACCGGCACGGTGGCGGCGCTGGCGCGTTCGCCCGCGATCAGCGAGGCGAGCCGGCGCGCGACGCTCTGTTCCGCGCGGGTCGCCGCGTCGGTTTCAAGGCCATAGGCGCGGATGACGCGGCGGCCGGTGACGGCCTCGCCGATGGCGGCGGACAGCGCGCCGGTTTCCTTCATGCCCGTCGTCGCTGCGTCGTGCGACTTGCGCGCGATCAGCCGCATCGCGATCCCGCCGACGGGCAGCACCAGCACGACGAAGAGGGCCAGCGTCCAGTCCTGCCAGAACATCACGCCGATCAGCAGGATGACGGTCGGGATATCGCGCGCCACGCCCGCAAGGCCGCGCGTGACCATGTCGCGCACCAGGGTCGCGTCATAGGTGAAGCGCGCCGCCTGCGCCGCCGAATGGTCGGCCTCCAGAACGGCGAGATCGGCGCGCACCAGCGCCCGCATCATGCGGGTCTGCAGCGCCGCGACGACGCGCTGGCCCGTGGCGGCGAGCGTGATGGCGGCGAGATAGGCCGCCCCGGCCGCGAGCAGCGCGACGCCCGCGACGACGAGCGGCAGCACCCTCACCATGTCGGCGCGTTTTTCCAGGAAGATGAGGCGGATCGCCGGGTCGAGCAGCCAGGCGAGGGCCGCTGTCCCTGCCGCAGCCACGATCATGCAGATGGCCGCCAGCATCAGCGGCCGCGCATGGGGTCGCAGATATTCGGCGGCGAGCCTGCGCACGGCGGAGCCGCCAGGCTCAGCCGCGCCGCTGCTGTCGGGCGGGGTCGTCACGCGCGGTTGCTAGCCGCAAGGCCCTGAAAGGGCAAGATAAGCGTCAGGCAAGGCCGGGGCTGGCCGCCCATCACCCTTTGGTTTTCTTGGCTTTTTTATCAGCCTTGGGGTCGAGCAGCTTGTGCAGATGGACGATGAAATAACGCATATGGGCGTTGTCGATGGTCTGCCGCGCCGCCGCCTGCCAGGCCTTATGGGCGGCGGCGTAGTCGCCATACATGCCGATAATGTCGAGTTTCTTGAGATCCTTGAACTCGATCGTCTCCACCCCGGTCAGCTCGCCGCCGAACACGAGATGGAGGAGCTGGGGCTTCTTGGCGGTTTTGGCGGCAGGCATGGTGGTCCTTCAGGATTCGGCGCGTCGGGGCAGAGTGATCCACCCGACGCGCGCCGCCAAGGCGGCATATAGCGGCAGCGTGCAGCCGAGCAGGCTGATCTGGTCGGTGCCCGGCTGGTTATAGCGGAACGGCGCGCCGTCGTGGCGTCCCACGAACGCCCCGGCCTCGCGCGCGATGATGTCGCCGGCGGCGATGTCCCAGTCGGACTTGGTGCTGAGCGCCAGCGTCGCGTCGGCCCGGCCGGCCGCCACCATGGCGAGGCGATAGGCGATGGAGCCGATCTTGATGATCTCCATCGGCGGCCAGGGTTCGCGCCAGGCGGGATGCTTCAGCATGTCGCTGGCCGCGACCATGCGGCAGTTCTCGATTCCCGACGTGTCGCTCGCCCGGATGGGCGCGCCGTTCAGCGTTGCGCCGCCATCCTGCGCGGCGGCGAACATCTCGTCGCGCGAGGGATTATAGACCGCGCCCGCCACCGCGACCCCGTTCTCGATGACGGCGAGCGAGACGGTGAAATCGTCCTTGCCCTTGATGAACGAGACCGTGCCGTCCAGCGGATCGACGACGAACTGGCGCGTCGTCGAAAGGCGCGCCGGATCGTCGGCGGTTTCCTCCGACAGCCAGCCATAACCGGGGCGTGCGCCGCGCAAGGTCTCGGCGAGGAGATCGTTGGAGGCATGGTCGGCCTCCGTCACCGGCGTGCCGCCCTTGTTCCAGGTTTTCGCGCCGCGCGCTTTCCAGTCGAGCAGAACGGCCCCCGCCGCACGCGCCGCCCCGGTCAGCAGCGCCAGATCGGCGAGGTGATCGTCACGCGCCGGCAATCGTCATGCCCTCGACGCGCACGGTCGGCGCGTTGGTGCCGTATTTGAAGACGAGGTCGTTGGCGGGCGTGAGGTTCAGGAACATGTCCTTGAGGTTGCCCGCGATGGTGATCTCGTTCACCGGATAGACGATCTCGCCGTTCTCGATCCAGAAGCCCGACGCGCCGCGGCTGTAATCGCCGGTGACGCCATTGACGCCCATGCCGATCAGCTCGGTGACGTAGAAGCCCTGTTTGATGTCGGCGATCAGCTCTTTCACGCTCAGGCTGCCCGCCGCCATGTAGAGATTGGTCGTGGAGGGCGAGGGCGGGCCGCCCGTGCCGCGTGCCGCGTGGCCGGTCGAGGCGAGCTTCAACTGCCGTCCGCTGGTCGAATCCAGAACCCAGCTCGTCAGCACGCCGTCTTCCGCAAAAGTGCGTTTGGCGTTGCGTCCGCCTTCGCCGTCGAACGGCTTGGAGCGGAGGCCGCGCACGATATGCGGATCGTCGACGATGTGGATGCCCTGGGCGAAAACGCGCTCGCCCATGCGGTCCTTCAGGAACGACACGCCGCGCGAAATGGAGCTGCCGTTGATCGCGCCGGCGAAGTGTCCGACCAGCGAGGAGGCGACCTGCGGGTCATAGACGATCGGCACCGCCGCCGTTTCCGCCTTGCGCGGGTTGAGGCGCTTCAGCGCCTTCATCGCGGCGTTGCGGCCTGCGGCTTCCGGGTCGCCCAGATCCGCGCCGTGACGGGCCGACAGGAAATCGTCGTCGCGCTCCATGCCGGTGCCTTCACCGGCCAGCACGCTGACCGAGACCGACTGGCTGGTGCCGGCATATTCGCCTGCGAAGCCAAGGCTCGTCGCCAGCGCCACGCGGGTGCGGCCCCAGCTTGCGCCTGCGCCTTCCGAATTGGTGACGCCGGCAACCGCCAGCGCGGCGCCCTCGCAGGCTTCGGCGCGGGCGCGCAGCACCGCCGCGCCGGGCGCATCCAGATCTTCAAGATCGAGGGCGGGCAGATCGCGCGCCATCAGGGCCGGGTCGGCGAGGCCGCAATACGGGTCTTCCGGCGCGGTCTTCGCCATGCCGACGACCCGCTCGGCGAGGGCGCGCAGCTTGTCGGGGCGCAGATCGGTGCTGGACGACACGGCCTGCCGTTTGCCGACAAAGACGCGAAGGCCGAGATCGAGCGACTCCGAACGCTCCACGTCCTCCAGTTTGCCCATGCGGAACGAGACGCCCAGAGAGGCGCTCTCCACATAGATGGCGTCTGCGGCGTCCGCGCCGAGCGCCTTGGCCTGTCTGATGAGATCGTTGAGCCGGTCGAGGGGTGCGATGTCCGTCATACCGGACTATCTGGGGCGGAAGCGGCCGGAAGGAAAGCCCCGGCGAGCGCGACGGCGATGGAAGTCCAGGCGAGGACCAGCCCGATCTGCCGCGCCGGTCCCGCCCGTTCGCGGCGCGAGGCCAGCGCCATCAGCGCCAGACCGGTCAGCAGCAGAGCGCCCGCCATCAGGCGCAGCGCGGTTCCCGCCCCGGCCGCGAAGGCCGCGCCCAGCGCCAGAAGGCCGAGCGGCGCGATGAACGCCTCGCGGCCGCTGCCCGCGCTGATCCGCCGCTGGGCGTCACGCGCGAGGCCCACCGCCGCGAAAGCGCCGGCAAAGGCGGCCGTCAGGGCGAAGGCGGGTGCGTTGGCGCCCAGCAGGAACTCCACCGTCAGGCCTTCAACGCGTAGAGGAAGCACCCGGCGATCGCGACGATGAAGGCGATCCAGGTGAGCAGCGTGCCCGCGCCGCGCCCGATCGAGACGCCGGACGAGCGGGTGAGGCCGATGGCATGGAGAATACGCCCGAAGGTCAGCAGCCCGCCGACGATGTGGATCATCAGCATCGACGCCTTCATGCCCGCCAGCGCGCCCAGCAGAACCAGGATCAGCGGCACGTATTCGACCGCATTGGCGTGGGCGCGGAAGGCGCGCAGCAGGCGCTGGTCGCCGCCGTCGCCGATCATCACCTTGGTGCTCATGCGGACGCGGGTGACGTTGAGAGCGAGCAGCAGCACGATCAGGCCGTTGAGCGCCGCGTACAGCGCGAAGACCTGCATGTGGGTGATGAGCATGGCGAATCTCTCGACCGGAGGCTGATCGCCGTTCTAGCCCCGCTTACGGCTCCAGGCGATAGACCGCCGTGCGCCGCACCTCGCGATCCTCCAGTTCGGTCGTGGTCGCGACCTCATAGGACGCGAGGCGGGTGAGGCCGGACTTCGGCAGATAGGATCGCCCCGGATCGCCGGCCAGCACCAGCGCGCCGCGCCGGGCGAGGGCGCGGCCCCAGGCCTCCACCCGTTCGGCCAGCGGCCGTTCATAGAAAAGGTCGCCGATCAGCACGACGTCCCAGCCGTCATCCGTGCCGATCACATCCGCCGTCGTCGCATCTATGGCGATACCGGCCTCGGCCGCGTTGAGGCGGATCGCCTCCACCGCATAGGGGTCGATGTCGCTCGCCGTCACGGCCGCCGCGCCGCTCATCATCGCCGCGATGGCGCAAAGACCCGAGCCGCTGCCGCAGTCGAGCACCCGCTTGCCGCGCACCAGACCGGCGTGATCGAGCAGATGCCGCGCGACCGCCTGTCCGCCTGCCCAGGCGAAGGCCCAGTAGGGCGGCGGCACGCCCTTCTCGGCGAGGGCCTCCTCGCTCATCCGCCAGATCGGATAGATCTCGGCGGCGAGGCGCAGACGGATTTCCGGCGTATGCGGCGGCGCGGTCCAGGCGGTGTTCGCCGTGATGAAGGCGCGGATGGCGTCGTGATCGGTTTCGGGCATCAGAACGTGAACTGGTCCATCACGGAACGGTCCAGCGCGACACCGGCCAGCAGGCTGAGAAACAGGATCGCCCCGGCGTCGCGGTTCATCCGGAACGCCTTCAGGCACGAGGCGGGATCGTCGAGCTTCACCCTTGTGATCTGGGTCGCGAACTGGAAGGCGAGGATGGCGAGGCCGAGATAATAGGCCTGATGCACGCGCACCTGCAGGCCCGCGATCACCCAGCAGGCGATCGCCCCGCCATAGAAGAGCCACAGCAGCGGCTTGGTCGCCGCCCCGAACATCAGCGCCGTCGACTTCACGCCGACGATGGCGTCGTCCTCCTTGTCCTGATGCGCGTAGATCGTGTCGTAGCCGATGGTCCACAGCACGCAGCCGACGAAGAGCAGATAGGGCGGCAGGCTGAGCGAGCCGTGGATCGCGGCCCATCCCATCAGCGCGCCCCAGTTGAAGGCGATGCCCAGCACCGCCTGCGGCCAGTGCGTGATGCGCTTCATGAAGGGATAGATGGCGACCGGAATCAGCGAGGCGAGGCCGAGCAGCACGGTGAAGCGGTTGAACTGCAGCAGCACGGCAAGGCCGATCAGCGCCAGCACGATGAGGAACACCAGCGCCGCCCGCACGCTGATCGCGCCCGAGGCGATGGGCCGGGCGCGGGTGCGGGCGACTTTGGCGTCGATGTCGCGGTCGGCGATGTCGTTCCACACGCATCCGGCCGCGCGCATGGCGATGGCCCCGGCGGCGAACAGCGCCGCGTAGAGGGCAAGGCGCGAGAGCGGGATATGCAGTCCTTCCGTCCCCAGCGTCAGGCCGAAGGCGCAGGGCCAGAACAGCAGCCAGAACCCGATGGGCCGGTCGAACCGCGCCAGCCGCAGCCAGGGCTGGATGCCCGCCGGCATGCGGTCGACGAAGCTGCGTTTCTTGGAGTCGGCGGGTTTTGCTGGCGCGGCCATGCGCCTGTATAGCCGGAGAACGGCTGAACGAAAGGCGTGAGACGCGTGGCTGCGGACCAGAACGACCTCACAGAACCCGGCGGCAAGGTGCGGCTGTTCGTCGAGCATCCGCTCGAAGCGGGCGAAACGCTGAGCCTCGATGAGGGGCAGGCGCATTATCTCCGCCACGTCATGCGTGCGAAGACGGGCGATGCGGTGCTTCTCTTCAACGGCCGCGACGGCGAATGGCGGGCGTCGCTCGATCTCACCCACAAGCGCGACGTGAGGGTCACGCCCGGCCGCGCCACGCGGGCGCAAGGCAGGGCCGGCGATCTCTGGTTCTGCTTCGCGCCGATCAAGAAGACGGCGGCCGAATTTCTCAGCCAGAAGGCGACCGAACTGGGAGCGAGCGTCCTCCAGCCCGTCATCACGCGGCGCACCATCGTGTCGCGCGTCAATGTCGGGCGGATGCTCGCCAATGCGATCGAGGCGGCGGAGCAGTCTGACCGGCTCGACGTGCCCGAATGCCGCGCGCCTTCCGCGCTCGGCGCTTTGCTCTCCACCTGGCCGTCCCCGCGGACGCTCATCTACTGCGATGAAGCCGGCGCCCCGCCGATGCTGGAGGCGCTGAAAGGGAAAGACCTCACCTCCGCCGCGATCCTCGCGGGGCCGGAGGGCGGCTTCGACCCCGAAGAACGCGCCGCGATCCGCGCGCTTCCGAACTGCATCCCCGTCTCGCTCGGTCCCCGCATCCTCCGCGCCGATACGGCGGCGCTGGCGGCCATGGCGGTCTTCCAGGCCGCCCGCGACAATTCGGGCTTTGGTGCTTGAACCGGAGTGAATGACAAACGATATGTTCACCGCACATGCCGCAGACAGGCCCGAACGGCCGCTGCCTTGAGGGGGATATATGTCGGTACCGCAACAGGGCGGGGGCCTGATCGAAAGCCGCGACCAGCTCGCCGGCTTCCTCGAATCCGGCTCCAAGCCCAAGGCTGACTGGCGCATCGGCACCGAGCACGAGAAGTTCGGCTTCCGCCTCGATACCCATGCCTCGCCCGAATATGCCGGCGAAACCGGCATCCGCGCCTTGCTGGAAGGCATGAAGCGCTTCGGCTGGGAAGGCGTCTATGAAGGCGAGACGATCATCGGCCTGAAGCATGGCATGGGCGCGATCAGCCTGGAGCCGGGCGGCCAGTTCGAATTGTCCGGCGCGCCACTGAAGACCATCCACGAGACCTGCGCCGAGGTGAACACGCATCTGGAGCAGGTGCGCGAAGTGGCGACGGAGCTGAATCTCGGCTTTCTCGGCCTCGGCTTCCACCCGACCGCGACGCGCGAGCAGACGCCGGTGATGCCCAAGGGCCGCTACAACATCATGCGGTCGTATATGCCCAAGGTCGGCGGCTATGGCCTCGACATGATGCTGCGGACCTGCACGGTGCAGGTGAATCTCGATTTCGCGAACGAAGCCGACATGGCGAAGAAGCTGCGCGTCGCCTTCGCGCTGCAGCCGGTCGCGACGGCGCTCTTCGCCAATTCGCCCTTCCGCGAGGGCCGCCCCAACGGCTTCCTCAGCTATCGCAGCCAGGTGTGGACCGACACCGACAATGCCCGCTCCGGCATGCTGCCTTTCGTCTTCGAGGACGGCTTCGGCTTCGAGCGCTATGTCGACTACGCGCTCGATGTGCCGATGTATTTCGTCTATCGCGACGGCAAATATATCGACGCCAGCGGCCAGTCCTTCCGCGACTTCCTCGATGGCAAGCTGCCGGCGCTGCCCGGCGAGAAGCCGACGCTTTCCGACTGGGCCGATCACCTCACCACGATCTTCCCGGAAGTCCGCCTCAAGAAATATATCGAGATGCGCGGCGCCGATGGCGGCCCGTGGAAATCGCTCTGTGCCCTGCCGGCGCTGTGGGTCGGCATTCTCTACAATTCCACCGGCCTCGATGCGGCCTGGGATCTGGTCAAGGACTGGACGCAGGAAGAGCGCGTGGCGCTTCGCCACGCCGCGCCCGTGCTGGGCCTGAAGACGCCGTTCCGCAACCGCACGCTCAAGCACTATGCCGCGCACATGGTCGAGATCGCCTCGGCGGGCCTGAAATCTCGCGCCGCGCTGGATGGCGGCGGCGCGTCGGAGGACGGTTTCCTCCAGACGCTCCGCATCATCCTCGACCGCAACGAGACGCGCGCCGACGAACTCCTGCGGAAATTCCGCACCGAGTGGGACGGCGACGTATCGCGCGTGTTCGCCGACTACGCCTACTAGCCGCTTATTTCACCGTCACCGCGACGGGGCCGGACGCCGGCACGTCGAACGCCGCATCGGAAAACACCGGCGGTCCCATCATGCCGACCGCGCCGTTCGATGCGCCGGTCGGCTCCAGCGGTTCGCCATAGCCGCCGCGCTCCATCTCGGCATTGTCGTTGACGTCCCACCAGGCGGCGACGGCGTAGCGGCCGGGCGTCACGTTCTCGAAGGTCAGCGTCGCGGTATCGGCCTCGACCTTCGCCTTGGCTTTCAGCGCGCAAGGCCCCTGCATGAACTCGGCTTGCGTGCAGAGGCCGGCATAGAGCGTGCCGATCCCGGCCTTCAGTCCATCGACCGCGACCTCGACGGTGGCGTTCTCCGCCTGCGCCAGTCCTGTGAAGGCGAGCAGTGCGGCGGCGGCGAGTGTCTGTTTCAGCATGGTGTCCTCCCTGAACATGAAGGCGACCATGCCGCGATCGCGCTGCGGCGCGGCAGTGACGAATGTCAGCCTTTCACCATGACGCGATGCGCGCGCAGGAAGGCGGCGCCGCGCCGGTGGTGAAGGCGTAGCGCCCGCCGCAGACGAACACGGCCGGCGGCGCATGCGTCGTGGCGAAGGCATCGTCGCCTTCCTTCAAATTCGCCCAGAAGCCATCCCATTCGCTCCCCGCATGGGCGGCGAGCGCCGCCGCGCTCATCCGGAACGGGAAGATATGAACCGCGACGCTGCGCTGGCCGCGCGCCAATGCCGCCGCGACCAGGCCGTATATGTCCTCGATGCCCGCATCGGTCATGGCGTAGCAGCCGATGGAGACGCAATTGCCATGCACCATCAGATGCGACCCCGTCCGCCCCAGCGACCGGTCATAGGCGTTCGGGTAGCCCAGATTGAAGGCGAGGTGATAGGCGCTGTTCGGGTTCAGCTGCGCCCGCCCGACTTCATAGAAGCCTTCCGGCGACTGCCCGTCGCCCTCCTTCAGCTTCGGCCCCAGCGCGCCGGAGAAGCGGCAGATGTCGTAGCTGTCGAACAGCACGAAGCGCCGGCCCTGCTTCAGCCAGACCTCCAGCACGCCTTCTTCCTTGTAGAGCCTCAGATGAACCTGATCGCCCATGCGCTGTCCCGCCGCGGAAAGGCGGATATTCAGCGGCCGCCGCGGCGCGAAGGGCGGCGGCATGGCGTCGGCACGCTCCGACAGGGCGGGCGGCGGCGGGGCCTGGGGCGCGGCGGCCTCACGGCGGTCGTGCCACCAGAACGCCAACGCCGCCGCGATCACGGCCGCGCTCACCATGACAAACGGGCGCATCATTCCCATGTCGCATCAACGCCGCTGAATTGAGGCTCAAGTGCGGCGTGCTGGCTCGCCGCCGGGGCCAAGCGTAGAACGGGGCCGCGCAAGGGGAAAACACATGGGCATTTTCGTCGTTACCGGCTCCAGCACGGGCATCGGCCATGCCACCGCCAGGGCGCTGGTCGAGCGCGGGCACAAAGTCTTCGGCTCGGTCCGCAAGGCTGCCGATGGCGAGCGCGTGAAGGGCGAGCTTGGCGCGAACTACACGCCGCTGCTCTTCGACGTGACGGACGAGGCCGCCATCGCCCGCGCGGCGGCGGAAGTGCGCGCCGCCCTGAACGGGCAGAAGCTCTCGGGCCTCGTGAACAATGCGGGCATCGCCGTGGCCGGCCCGCTGCTCCACATGCCGGTCGAGGAATTCCGCAAACAGCTGGACGTGAACGTCACCGGCCAGTTGCTGGTGACGCAGGCCTTCGCGCCGCTGCTCGGCCAGGACCGCGAGCTGAAGGGCGAACCGGGGCGCATCGTGATGATCTCGTCGGTCGGCGGCCAGAACGCCTCGCCCTTTGTTGGCCCCTATAACGCGTCGAAATTCGCGCTGGAGGGTATGTCGGAGGCGCTGCGGCGCGAGCTGCTGCTCTACGGCATCGACGTCATCATCATCGGCCCCGGCGCCATCGCGACGCCCATCTGGGACAAGGCGAACGAGGTCGACACCGCGCCCTTCGACAACACCGACTACGCCGCGCCGCTGGCCAAGCTGAAGGCCTATATGCTCGGTCTCGGGCACAAGGGGCTGAAGCCGGAAAAAGTGGGCGCGCTGATCGCGGATTCGCTGACCCTGCCGAACCGCAAGGTCCGCTACGCCATCGTGCCCTCGAAGTTCGAGCATCTGATGACGAAGATCCTGCCCAAGCGCCGCCTCGACAGGATCATCGGCAAGCGTCTGGGGCTGATCCCTTAAGACTAGATCCCGGTAAAGAGCAGGTCGATCGCGGCGGTAAACGCATCGCGATGCAGCGCAAGATTGGCGACAGGCGACGAGGAGACGGTCTTCGTCGCTATCGCCGCCAGTTCGGGAACGATGACCCGATAGGGCTTCCCTTTGATTTCCACGAGCGGCGTAAGCCGCTGTGTGCGCGGCCCGTCATCTGCAGCGATGCAAGGCGCAACGATGATCGTCGCTCCGCCCGCGCTTTGGTCATGCTGTAAAACCACAACGAACGGATGGCGCGATGTTCGTGCGACCGGCGTCAGGACATCGAACTGGCGCATCAGAATGTTCGCAGGCCGTCGCTCCAAAGGCCGTTCTGTTCGAGATCCTTTTGTTGCCATTGCGCAAACGCGGCGATGTCGCGCCTGATCTCTTCGCGGATCGCGTCGGTCACTGCGGCCTCCAGCGCGCGTGCGAAAATCTCGGAAAGATTAAGCTTCAGCTGCTTGGCTTCGTGCAGGTAATAGGAAGACGCGGTCAGGTTCACGGCCCGCTTTGCCGGGTTGTCTCGCTCATAAATTTGCTGCGCTGTCGATTTGCGCCGCTCGTGCGCAATTCCTGGCGCGGCGTGCTCCGCAAACCCCGATCGCTGAAGGGGCGAAATTCGCTTGTTCATGCGCATAGTTTATACGCATGACCCATGCGCATCAAGCTGCTGTCACCTGTCGCTGCAAGGTGGAACCCGTCATTTCATGTTGGCCGGTATCGCGTATCCGGCCGGGCGCGCGCGTCCTTGCGGAGACGCCGCTTGAGCAAAGCGCGCTGCGCCGGCATTTCGATGAAGCGATAGGTGAGGGCGGCTGTGGCGAGCACGAGGGCGACGTAAGCGGCGATCAGGCCGGCGGCGGCCCATTCATTTCCGAAATCGATCACGCGCGGCGCGTCGGGGGCGGAGAGCGCGGTCGTCCATGATGCGCCGGTCAGCTTCTCCAGAATCTGGATCGGCCTTCCGATCAAATTCACCACGACAAAGGCATGGACGATGTAGATCGAATAGGACCGTGCGCCGAGCCATTGAATGGCGGGCGCGCGCATGGCCCGCGATAGGGCGCCAGCCTCGAACGCGAAGATGAAGACGACGAGGGCGAATGGAATGGGCGCGAGGAACGCGGCTGGCGTTCCGCCCGCGATCGCCACGAAGGCGACGATGCAAGCCGGTGCGATCAGCTCAAGGGCTGGGGCAGGCGCATAGCCGCCGCGCGTCCGCCGCCAAAGCCGATAGGTGAAATGGCCGATGAAAAATCCATAGAGGCAACGCGCCAGTCCATAGTCGTATGTGGCGTCCATGCCGTGGGGCGAATGCAACACCAGGACGAGCAGCCCCGCCACGGCGACCAGAATGCCGAGGAGCGTTGCTGTCCGTTTGTTCGCTCCGCCAAATGCAGTCTAGGCCAACAGTGCGAAAACGAGATAGGTCCAGAACTCTGCAGCGATGCTCCAGCTCGGGAAATTCCAGCTGGTGCCGTCGGTCAGACCGAACGCCTGCGCCAGCGCCAGATTGGGCAAAATCGTTCCGATGGCGTTCGGAGCGGTGAACGACGCAGTCGGAAAGCTCAGGATGCCTTTCGCTGCAGCCACGGCCTTCAGGCCCTCCACGGCCACGAAGGCGGCGAGCAGGGCGGCGTGGAGCGGCCAGATGCGAGCGAACCGGCGAACGGTGAAATCGCCCAGCGCTTTCACGTCGTTCAGCTTGCCCCAATAGCTGTGGGTGATGACGAAGCCGCTGAGGACGAAGAAGAAATCGACGAACAGCCAGGCGTGCCGGATCAGGCCGTTGTCCAGAAACGGGCTGACGACATTCAGATGGTAAAGCGCAACCAGCAGCGCACACAGCCCGCGCCAGCCGTCCAGAACGGCGAACCGCTGTTGCCCCTGTGCCATATTGGCCCTCTCCGTCGCGCTTCCGGGCGCGTGGAGAGGGTCGCAGCAAGCCCTATGCCGCCGCCGTGCCGCCGACGGTCAGGCCCTCGATCAGCATCGTGGGCTGGCCGACGCCCACCGGCACGCCCTGGCCGCCTTTGCCGCAGGTGCCGATGCCGGGGTCCATCGCGAAATCGTTGGCGACCATGCGCACCTTGGTCAGGGCATCCGCGCCGTTGCCGATCAGGGTTGCGCCCTTGATCGGCGCGCCGATCCTGCCGTCCTCGATCCGGTAGGCCTCGGTGCAAGAGAACACGAACTTGCCGTTCGTGATATCCACCTGCCCGCCGCCGAAATTCACGGCATAGATGCCGTTCTTCGCCGCCTTGATGACTTCATCGGGGCTTTTGTCGCCGCCCAGCATCAGCGTGTTGGTCATGCGCGGCAGGATGGGATGCGCGAAGGACTGGCGGCGGCCGTTGCCCGTGGGGGCAACGCCCATCAGGCGGGCGTTCTGCCGGTCCTGGAGATAGCCGACCAGGATGCCGTCCTCGATCAGCGTCGTGCGGTTGGTCGGCGTGCCTTCATCGTCGACGCTCAGCGAGCCGCGGCGCTGGTCGATCGTGCCGTCGTCGATCACCGTCACGCCCGGCGCGGCGACACGCTTGCCCAGCAGGCCGGCGAAGGCGCTGGTTTTCTTGCGGTTGAAATCGCCCTCAAGCCCGTGGCCGATGGCCTCGTGCAGCAGGATGCCCGGCCAGCCCGGTCCCAGCACCACCTGCATCTCGCCGGCCGGGGCGGGCTTGGCGTCGAGATTCACCAGCGCCTGACGCAGCGCCTCATCCACGTGGTGCCGCCAGGCCGACGGGTCGATGAAGGCGGCATAGCCCTCGCGCCCGCCCGCGCCATAGCTGCCGCTTTCCTGCCGGCCGGCATGTTCCACCACCACGCCGACATTAAGGCGCACCAGCGGGCGCACGTCGCTCACCGTCTGGCCGTCGGCGCGCATGATGTGGACGACCTGCCACTCGCCATACAGCGAGCAGGAGACCTGCTTCACGCGGGGATCGCGCGAGCGGGCATAGGCGTCGATCTCGGCCAGCAGCTTCGTCTTCACGTCGAACGGCACGGCGGTCAGCGGGTTGGTGTCGTCATAAAGACGCCGATTGGTCCGGGCCGGACCTTCCGCCGCCGTGCCTGAACGGCCGGAGCGGACGCTGCCCGCCGCATCGGCGGCACGGGCGATGGCGGCCTCGCTCAGCTCGGTCGCATGGGCATAGCCGGTGGATTCGCCCGCCACGCAGCGCAGGCCGAAGCCCTGCGCCGAATCGAAGGTCGCGGCCTTCAGGCGGCCGTCATCGTAGGAAAATCCCTCCGATTCCCGGTATTCGAGGAAAAGTTCCCCGTCATCGGCGCCCTCCAGCGTGTCCCCGACCAGGCGCTGCACGCGCTCCGGGTCCATTTCGGACTGGGTGAAGAACAGGCGGTCGGCGACGGCGCTCATGGCGAACCTGCGGAAAAGCGGCTGTGAACGGACAATGTGGGCCTCCCGCGACACGCTCGCAAGCGCCCAGAGGTGACGCTGCGAAAGTCCATGAAACGCGTCTGGAAATTGCCGACGCACCTTGTTAGACCCTGCCCGTTGGGGCGCGCCGGGGGGCGTTGCCTGCGCTTTCCGGCGCATCTCGGGCATATGAGACTAGGGCAGCAGGGTCGTTACATGGTCAATCGGTTCGCGAAACTCGCCATTCTGGCTGCATCGCTGATGAGCGGGGCGGCTGTCGCCCAGACCTCGCAGACTGGCCAGCCGCACGCCTGGGGCATCGATTTCCAGGCCCCGGCCACGAACAAGATGGCCGATATCGAATCGTTCCACGTGATGCTGCTCTACATCATCGTGGCGGTGTCGGTGTTCGTGCTGATCCTGCTGATCTGGGTGATGGTGCGCTACAACCGCCGCGCCAACCCGGTGCCCTCGAAGACCACGCACAACACGCTGATCGAGGTGGTCTGGACCGTCGTTCCGGTCGCCATCCTCGTCGTGATCGCGATCCCCTCGTTCAAGCTGCTCTACGCGAACGAGCGCATCCCGGCCGACATCGAGCTGACGATCAAGGCGATCGGCAAGCAGTGGTACTGGACCTACGAGTACCCCGATAACGGCAACTTCACCTTCGACGCCAACATGCTCGACGATGCGGCCGCCGCCGCCGCCGGCCAGCCGCGCCTGCTGGCGGTCGACAATTTCGTCGTCGTGCCGGAAGACACCAAGGTCCGCCTCATCGTCACCGCCGACGCCGTGATCCACGCCTGGACCGTTCCGGCCTTCGGCGTGAAGATCGACGCCGTGCCGGGCCGCCTGAACGAGCTGTGGTTCGAAGTGCCGGAGCCCGGCATCTATTACGGCCAGTGCTCGGAACTGTGCGGCGCCAAGCATGCCTTCATGCCCATCGGGGTGAAGGTCGTGACCAAGGACGAATACGCCGCATGGGTCGCTTCGCAGCAGGCTGCGGCCGGCATCGCGCCGGCCGAACAGACCGCCGCTCTGCGCTGACCGAACCCGCACCCGTACTGAACAGTTTCTGACAGGTTTTCCGCCATGGCCGCCGCAAAAGCCGTCGATCTCCACGCCGACCACCACGACGATCACGGGCACACGCCCCGGGGCCTCGGGCGGTTCCTCTATTCGACGAACCACAAGGACATCGGCACGATGTACCTGATCTTCGCGGTCATCGCGGGGATCATCGGCGGCGGCCTTTCGGTCGCCATGCGCATGGAGCTGCAGGAGCCGGGTCTCCAGTGGTTCGGCGACATCCACATGTTCAACGTGTTCGTCACCGCGCACGCCCTCATCATGATCTTCTTCATGGTGATGCCCGCGATGATCGGCGGCTTCGGCAACTGGTTCGTGCCGCTGCAGATCGGCGCGCCGGACATGGCCTTCCCGCGCATGAACAACATTTCGTTCTGGCTGCTGCCCTTCGCCTTCACGCTGCTCTGCCTGTCGATGTTCGTCGACGGCGATAGCGGCGGCCACGGCGTCGGCGGCGGCTGGACCATCTATCCGCCGCTCTCCACCTCCGGCTCGCCCGGCCCCGCGATGGATCTGGCGATCCTCTCGCTGCACATCGCCGGCGCCTCCTCGATCCTCGGCGCGATCAACTTCATCACCACCATCTTCAACATGCGCGCGCCCGGCATGACGCTGCACCGCATGCCGCTGTTCGTCTGGTCGGTGCTGGTGACGGTGTTCCTGCTGCTGCTCTCGCTGCCGGTTCTCGCCGGCGCGATCACCATGCTGTTGACCGACCGCCGCTTCGGCACCGCCTTCTTCGAACCCGGCGGCGGCGGCGACCCGATCCTCTACCAGCACCTCTTCTGGTTCTTCGGCCACCCCGAGGTGTACATCCTGATCCTGCCGGGCTTCGGCATCATCAGCCACATCATCTCGACCTTCTCCAAGAAGCCGGTGTTCGGCTATCTCGGCATGGCCTACGCCATGGTCGCGATCGGTTTCATCGGCTTCATCGTGTGGGCGCACCACATGTACACGGTCGGCATGGACGTCGATACGCGCGCCTATTTCGTGTTCGCCACCATGGTCATCGCGGTGCCGACGGGCGTGAAGATCTTCTCGTGGATCGCCACGATGTGGGGCGGCTCGATCACCTTCAAGACCCCGATGGTCTGGGCGATCGGCTTCATCTTCCTCTTCACGGTCGGCGGCGTCACCGGCGTCGTCCTCTCGAACGCCGGCATCGATACCTCGCTGCACGACACCTACTACGTCGTCGCGCACTTCCACTACGTGCTGTCGCTCGGCGCCGTCTTCGCCATCTTCGCGGGCTTCTACTACTGGTTCCCGAAGATGAGCGGCTACATGTACAACGAGTTCCTGGGCCATGTGCATTTCTGGGTCACGTTCATCGGCGTGAACCTGATCTTCTTCCCGCAGCACTTCCTGGGCCTCCAGGGCATGCCGCGCCGCTATGTCGACTACCCGGACGCGTTCGCGGGCTGGAACTACATCTCGTCGATCGGCTCCTACATCTCGGCCGTCGGCGTGCTGATCTTCCTGGTGATGCTGGCCGAGGCCTTCCTGCGCAAGCGCAAGGCCGCCGCCAATCCCTGGGGCGAAGGCGCGACGACGCTGGAATGGACGCTGCCCTCGCCGCCGCCGTTCCACCAGTTCAACGAGCTGCCGCGCATCAAGCCGGCCGAGCATCACTAAAGGAACGGCACCGCCCATGAGTGACGCGGCGATCGACATGGAAGGACAGGGCGCATCCGTGCGCCTTGGCCCCGCCGTGTCCGTCGCCACGGCGGGCGACTTCTTCGAGCTGCTCAAGCCCCGCGTGATGTCGCTGGTGGTGTTCACGGGTCTCGCCGGCCTCGTCGCCGCGCCGGGCGTGATGAACCCCATCGCCGCCTTCGTCGCGCTGCTCTGCATCGCGGTCGGGGCGGGCGCCTCGGGCGCGCTGAACATGTGGTACGACGCCGACATCGACGCCGTGATGGCCCGCACCGCCAGGCGGCCCATCCCGTCGGGCCGCGTGACGCCGCAGGAGGCGCTGACCTTCGGCCTCGTCCTTTCGGGCTTCTCGGTCTTCAGCCTCGGCATTCTGGTGAACTGGCTGTCGGCAGGCCTTCTCGCCTTCACCATCGTCTTCTATGTCGCGATCTACACGATGTGGCTGAAGCGCTCGACGCCGCAGAACATCGTCATCGGCGGCCTCGCGGGCGCCATGCCGCCGGCCGTCGGCTGGGCCGCCGCCACCGGCTCGCTCGACATCGCGCCGCTGGTGATGGTCGCGCTCATCTTCCTGTGGACGCCCGCCCATTTCTGGGCGCTCGCGCTCTATCGCAACGCCGACTATGCCCGCGCCGGCGTGCCGATGATGCCGGTCGTCGCGGGCGAAGCGGAAACCCGCCGCCAGATCGTCATCTACACGCTGCTGACCGTCGCCTGCTCGTTCGCGCCCGTCGCGCTCGGCTTCGCCGGCATTCCCTATCTTGCGGTCGCCGCGCTCACCGGGGCCGGCTTCATCCATTATGCGTTCGCGGTCTATCGCGCGCCGGGCGACCACAAGGTCGCGATGAAGCTCTTCGCCTTCTCGATCCTCTATCTCTTCCTCGTTTTCGCGGCCTTCATCGCCGAGACGGCGTTCGGCGTCGCCCCGCTGGTGGCCGCATGACCGAACCGGAGATCGTCCCCGTCCAGCTGACGCCGGAACAGGTCCGCGCCCGCCGCTCGCGCAACATCGCGCTGGCGGTCATCCTCTTCGCCATGGTCGCGCTGTTCTTCGCGATGACCATCGTCCGCCTCGGCGGTCACGCCATGGACAGGATTCAGGGCGATGGCGATGGACAAGAATACGCGCACCGTCGCGATCTGCCTGTCGGTCGTCGTGGGCATGACGGGCCTCGCCTATGCCTCGGTGCCGTTCTATCGCTGGTTCTGTCAGGTCACCGGCTTCGACGGCACGCCCCGCGTCGCCGACGCGACGCCGGATGCGGCGCAGATTTCCGACCGCGTCATCCGCGTGCGCTTCGACGCCAATGTCGCGCCGGGCCTGCCGTGGGATTTCAAGCCGACCGAACGCTATGTCGACATCCGCGTCGGCGATGTCGGCCTCACCGCCTACACGGCCACCAACCTGGCGAAGTACAATTCGCGCGGGCATTCCACCTTCAACGTCACGCCGGAAAAGGCGGGCAAGTATTTCGCGAAGGTCGCCTGCTTCTGCTTCGCCGACCAGCCGCTCGCCGCGGGCGAAACGCGCGAGATGCCGGTGAACTTCTTCATCGATCCCGCGATCCTGTCCGACAGCTTCGCGTCGGACATCACCGAAATCACGCTGTCCTACACCTTCTTCCCCCAGGATGAGGCGCAGGCGGCGGCGGACGCGGAAGCGTCCACAGCACCGAATTGAGTTAAGAGGGGCCACGCCATGTCGAGCAGCGACGTCAAGCACGACTATCATCTCGTCAATCCCAGCCCCTGGCCGCTGATCGGCTCGTTCGCCGCCTTCGTGCTGGCGATCGGCTTCGTCATCTGGTCGAACATCAACTCCACCAATTTCGCCTCCAGCGACGGCACCGGCTTCTTCGGCCTCGCCGGCACGCCCTGGGTGATGATCGCCGGCTTCCTTCTGGTCGCCTACACGATGATCGGCTGGTGGCGCGACGTGGTGCGCGAAAGCGTCGTGACGAAAGAGCATACCCCGGTCATCAAGCTGGGCCTGCGCTACGGCATGATCCTCTTCATCGCCTCGGAGATCATGTTCTTCGTCGCGTGGTTCTGGGCCTATTTCGCGGTCGCCTTCTTCCCCACCGATCACGGCCTCGCTTCGTGGCCGCCGGCCGGCATCCAGACCTTCGATCCCTGGCACCTGCCGCTGGTCGGCACGCTGGTGCTGCTGACCTCGGGCACCACCATCACCTGGGCGCACCACGCCATTCAGACCGGCGAGAAGAAGGACGCCCTCTGGGGTCTCGGCATCACCATCCTGCTCGGCATGCTGTTCACGGCGCTGCAGGCCTATGAATACTCGCACGCCGCGTTCTTCTTCGGCGCCAGCGCCGATGTGCTCGAACCGATCCAGGGCCAGTTCTTCACCGCCGGCGTCGACAGCGTCGCGGACCCGATCGTCTATGGCTCGACCTTCTACATGGCGACCGGCTTCCACGGCTTCCACGTGATCGTCGGCACGATCATGCTGATCGTCGCCTATTTCCGCCTGATGAAGAACCACTTCACCGCGCAGTCGCATTTCGGCTTCGAAGCGACCGCCTGGTACTGGCACTTCGTCGACGTGGTGTGGCTGTTCCTCTTCGCCGCCATCTATGTCTGGGGCGCCGGTCCGCACGCGGGCGGCCACTGAGGTGAAATTTTCCCTCGCCGGACGCTGCCCGCGTTGCGGCGAGGGAAACCTCTTCGCGGGGTTCCTGAACCTCGCGCCGGCCTGCGATAGCTGCGGCCTGCCTTACGACAAGCTCGATCAGGGCGACGGCCCGGCGGTCTTCATCATCCTCATCGCCGGCTTCATCGTCTGCGGCCTCGCGCTGTGGGTCGAGGTCACCTACGAGCCGCCCTATTGGGTGCATGTGGTCCTGTGGACGCCGCTCATCCTCGCGCTCACGCTCGGCCTGCTGCGTCCGCTCAAAAGCCTGATGGTCTGGCAGCAATTCCGCATGCGCGCCGAAGAAGGCCGACTGGACCAGGGCTGATGCGTTTCCGGCCCACCTTCTGGGCGACGGCGCTGGCCGTCCCCGCGCTCGCCACGCTCCTCGCGCTCGGCACGTGGCAGGTGCAGCGCCGCGAGTGGAAGCACGATCTTCTCGCCCGCATCGCGGCAGAGCGCGCCGCGCCGCCGCGCGATCTGGTCGAGGTGCTGAGCGGTCCCGAGGCTGATCGCGCCTACGCCCATGTCGAGGCCGACGGCACGCTGGACGCCACACGCGCCGTCCACATCTTCGCGCCGCAGGGGCAGGGCGGGGCGGATTACCGCGTCATCGCGCCGCTGGATTACGGCGAGGGCCGCATCGTGCTGGTCGATCTCGGCACCATCACCGAAGCGGAAAAGAAGGCGCTGCAAGGCCCGGTGCCGGCGGCGGCCGGCGGCCTCGTCCATGTCGCCGGCATTCTCCGCCCGTCAGAGGCTGCGGGCTGGACCGACGCCGCGCCGGATCTTGCGGCCAATCGCTGGTATGTCCGCGATGTCCCGGCCATCGCCGCCGCGCTCGGCCTCAAGGACGTGCCGCCCTTCGTGCTGCAATCCGAAACGCCCAATGCCGGCGGCCTGCCGCGCCCGGTCGCGTTCCAGCCCGACCTGCCGGATAATCATCTCGCCTATGCGGTCACGTGGTTCTCGCTCGCGCTGATCCTTCTGGTCATCTATGTGCTGCTGCACCTGAAACGCGAAGAACCCCGTACCGGCGTCTGACATGCGCTACATCTCCACGCGCGGCGCCGCGCCCGCGCTCCCCTTCGAAGACGTGATGCTTTCGGGGCTGGCCCCCGATGGCGGCCTCTATATGCCCGAAAGCTGGCCTCAGATCGGCGCGGACGAGATGGCGGCGCTCGCCACCCGCACCTATCCGGAAGCCGCGCTCCAGGTGCTGAAGCGCTTCGCCGAACCGGGCGTCCCGCTGCCCGATCTCTACACCGCCATCCAGCACGCCTATGCCAGCTTCCCCGGCGGCCGCGTCGCGCCGCTCAGCGACATGGGCGACGGCCTGCACGTGCTGGAGCTGTTCCACGGCCCCACCTTCGCTTTCAAGGACGTGGCGCTTCAGTTGCTCGGCCGCCTGATGGACTGGGGCCTGAAACGTTCGGGCAGGCGGGCGCTCATCGTCGGCGCGACCTCCGGCGACACCGGCTCGGCCGCCATTGCGGGCCTGCGCGGCCTTTCCGCCGTCGATGTCGTGATCCTGCACCCCAGGGGGAAAACCTCGGACATCCAGCGCCGCCAGATGACGACGGTGCTGGACGAAAACGTCCGCAACCTCGCGGTCGAAGGGAATTTCGACGACTGCCAGGCCATCGTGAAGGCGCTCTTCAGCGACCACGAATTGTCTGCGCGCCTTAACCTCGCGGCGGTGAACTCGATCAACTGGGCGCGCATCGCGGCGCAGATCGTCTATTACGTCACCGCCGCCGCCGCGCTCGGCGCGCCGGGGCGCGAGATCGACTTCGCCGTGCCCACGGGAAATTTCGGCGACATCTTCGCAGGCTATACGGCGCAGCGCATGGGCGCCTTCAAGGGCCGACTCATCGTCGCGACGAACGAGAACGACATTCTCAAACGCTGCCTCGACACCGGCATCTACGAACCGCGCGGCGTGGTGGAGACCACCTCGCCGTCGATGGACATCCAGGTCTCGTCCAATTTCGAGCGCCTGCTGTTCGAAGCCGCCGACCGCGACGGCGCGGCGGTCGCGGCGTTGATGGACGATCTGAAAACGAAGGGCAGTTTCACCCTCGGCGGCAATATCCGCGCCGCCATGGCCGAGCGTTTCGACGCCGAGCGCGTGACATCGGCCGAGGCCGCTGCCGAGATCGCCGCCGTCGCCGGGGCAGGGGGGCCGGTGTTCGATCCCCACTCCGCCATCGGCCTCGTCGCCGCCCGCCGCCGCCAGCGGCCGGGGGTTCCCATGATCGCGCTCGCCACCGCCCATGCCGCGAAATTCGCAAGCGCGGTGAACGCCGCCACCGGAAAACCCCCGGAAATGCCGGATTCTCTGGCCAAGCTGGCCAGCCTGCCGGAACGCTACGACACGGTTCCTGCTGAAACAGAGGCCGTCCGGGCCTATATTGAGGCCTTCGCCGCCCGGACCCGCTGATTGCCATTGCCTATGCGCAAGCAAATAATCGCACGCGTGCTGGCTCGAGTGGGGAAGTAGCGATGGATATTGGGGCAATAATTGGAATCGCCGTCGTTCTTGGAATTGTAGGTGGCGTGGCTCAATTGGCCATTACCAGTGCAGCCAAGAACGCAGTCGATCAAAAATTTTCGGGGGTTAGCGATTTTACGCCTGACTACAAATACCTCGGCGAGGATGGGTCAACAGGACTGGCGATTGACATGCAGAGGAAAAAGCTCTGCCTGGTAATTGGACTGACAGGCTCTGTTCGCGTCTACGACCATCGAGATATTCTTGAAGTTGAGATTGTTGAGGACGGCGTCACAATTTCAAAGACGTCTCGCACCAGCCAAGCTGGCAATGCCATCTTGGGGGGATTGGTATTTGGGGGTGTTGGTGCAGTCGTAGGTGCTCTAACGAGCGCATCACGAAGCTATGGAAAGGTGAGAAGGCTCGATCTCAAAATCGTTATCAACGATCCGGCGGCGCCAGTTTTTTTGCTAAACTTTCTGAGCGCAGAGGCCGCAGCCGGAGGATTTACTCACTCCACCTTTTCAAAGGTGGCTCAGGAATGGGCTGGCCGGCTCAAGGTTTTGATAAAGGCTGCTGATGATGAAGATCAACAGCAATTGGCATCTCAAGCGCCGACGGCTCTCATCGCGGCAAGTCCAAGCCGGTTGCAGGAACTTGAGCGTCTTGGCCGACTGCGAGAACAAGGGATATTGACCGAGGATGAGTTCCAGCTCGAAAAGCGCAAATTAATGGACAGTTGAGCTAAATGGACCTGAAGTTCGAGACCCTGCCCAACGGCCTCACCGTCGTCACCGATCCGATGCCGCATATCGAGACGGCGACGGTCGGCGTGTGGGTCGAGGCAGGCGCGCGCCACGAAACCGCCGGCACCAACGGAATCTCGCATCTGCTCGAACATATGGCGTTCAAGGGCACGGCGACACGCTCGGCTCGTCAGATCGTCGAGGAGATCGAGGCGGCGGGCGGCTATCTCAACGCCTACACCTCGCGCGAACAGACCTGCTTCTACGCCCGCGTGCTCAAGAACGACGTGGCGCTCGGCGTCGACATTCTCTCGGACATTCTCATCAACCCCGCCTTCGACGGCGAGGAGCTGGCGCGCGAGAAGAAAGTGGTGCTTCAGGAAATCGGCCAGAGCGCCGATACGCCCGACGATATCATCTACGACTACCTCCAGGACTGCGCCTTCCCGGACCAGGCGCTCGGCCGCCCGATCCTCGGCACCGAGGCGACGGTCAACAGCTTCGGCCGCGCGCATCTCCGCCGTCATCTCAAGAACCACTATGTCGGCCCGGCGATGACGCTCATCGCCTCCGGCAATGTGAACCACGACCAGATCGTCGCCCTCGCAGCCAGACAGTTCGCGTCCATCGAGAACGCACCGGCTAAGAACCCGCCGCGCGCCCGCTACAAGGGCGGCGAGCATCGCAAGACGCAGAAGCTGGAACAGGCCCACGTCACCTTCGGCGTCGAAGGCCCCTCCGTGAAAGACGAAGACGCCTTCACCGCGCAGATTTTCGCGACCGCCTTCGGCGGCGGCATGTCCTCGCGCCTGTTTCAGGAGGTGCGCGAAAAGCGCGGCCTCGCCTATTCCGTCTCCGCCTTCTGCCACTCCTTCGCCGAAACCGGATTCTTCGGCGTCTATGCCGGCACGGGCGCCAAGGAATGCGCGGAGCTCGCCCCCGTCGTCGTCGGCGAACTGGAAGACATGGCCGTCAGCGCCACCGAGGAAGAGGCCGCCCGCGCCCGCGCACAGGCCAAGGCTGCGCTCTTCATGGGCCTCGAAGGACCCTCGAACCGCGCCGAGCACATCGCGAACCAGCTTTCCGCCTATGGCCGCGTGATGCCGACGGACGAGATCGCCGCCAGGATCGACGCGGTCGACGCCGAAGCGCTCAAGAAATTCGCTGCCCGGCTGCTGAAAACCAAACGCCCCTCGCTCGCCGCGCTCGGCCCGGTGAAGGCGCTGGAGCCTTACGCGCGCTTCGCCGCGCGCTTCGGCTGACCCCATGGCCTTGCTTGGCGGCCTCGCGCGTTTCGACACGCCGCCCGAAGCGGTCGGCCGCCGCACGCGCCTCCGCGTCCCCGTCACGGCCGATTTCGACGCCTGGGCGGAGCTGCGCGCCGAGAGCCGCGCCTTCCTGACGCCATGGGAGCCGACCTGGCCCTATGACGATCTCACGCGGCCCGCCTTCCGCCGCCGTCTCCGCCGCTATCAGCGCGACATCCGCGACGACCGCGCCTATCCCTTCTTCATCTTCGATAAATCGACCGGCGATCTCGTCGGCGGCCTCACCGTCTCCAATGTCCGCCGCGGCGTCGCGCAGACCTGCTCGCTCGGCTACTGGGCGGGCGAGCGTTTTGCGGGCAAGGGCTATATGTCCGATGCCGTCCGCGCCGTTCTGCCGTTCTGTTTCGGCGCGCTCGGCCTCCACCGCGTCGAGGCGGCGTGCCTTGAATCCAACGCGCCCTCGCGCCACGTCCTCGCCGCCGCCGGCTTCCAACAGGAAGGCGTCGCCCGCGCCTATCTGCGCATCGACGGCAAATGGCAGGACCACCTCCTCTTCGCCATCCTCGACAACGACTCGCGCTGAAGCCTGCCTACACTCGACGCCGCGCGCCGCATCTGCGATACGCGAATCCGTCATGGTTAACCCGCGCGCCCTCATTGCCCGAGCGCTGACCGCCGCATGGCTCGCCGCCATGCTGGCCGTCGCGGCAGGCGCGCAAAACCCGCCCGCGCCGCAGCCCAAGCCCGAAGCGGCCACCGAGCCCGCCGCCGAACCGGCGCCGTCGCCCGAAGCCGCGGCGCCCGAGCCGCCCGCCGCCGAACCGGCGCCGTCGCCGGAAGCCGCTGCGCCCGAAGCCGCGGCGCCCGAACCGCCCGCCACGCCCGGCGTCCCGCGCTCCGGCATCGGCGGCGTGGTGGTGGAGGAGGGCGTCGCCGCCGCCGACATCACCTCCGCCGTCACCCGCGTTCTGGTGGACGGCGAGCATGGCGCGGCGACTTATCTGGTCGATTTCGTGAACCGCATGCCGACCGCGCAGGTCCGCATCCTCATTCTCGCGCCCGGCCTCTATGGCGGGCGCGGCGCCCCGGCGCATCTCTCCACCCCGCCGCTCGTCAGCGTCGATGCGTCAGAGGCCGCCGCCAATATCCAGATCATCGAAGAGGGCGCGCGCACCAAGATCCGCATCCAGATCCCCGCCGACGGCGCCGTCACCGCCGCCTTCCGCTATGCCGCGCCGCTGAACGCCCTCACCGTCGAGATGTGGGACGAAAAATCGCTCGCCCGCTTCAATACCGCCTCGCTGGTGCTGCAGGGGGCGCTGCTTGGCCTTCTCACGGCGCTCGGCGCCTGGCTCGCCGGCCTCGCCGTGCTGCGGCGCGACCGCATGGCCGCGCGTCTCGCCGCGCTCTTCGCCGCCACGTTCCTCGCGCTGCTCATCGGCTTCAGCTATCCCGGCCCGTTCCAGATCGCCGGCATCCTCACCAATGCCGGCCTCGCGCTCGGCCTTTTCGCGGGGGCGTCGGCGGCGGCGCTCGCCTTCGTGGTTCACGCGATCGCGCCGGAGGGGCGCTGGCGCAGCTTCGGCTGGTTCGCCGACTACGCGCCATGGCTGGTGACGGCGGCCGGGCTCATGGCCGTCTTCAATGCGCCTTATGCTGCGATCTTCGCCAAGGCCGGCGCGGCGGCGGCGCTGGTCACCGCCATCGCCGTCGTCTTTGCCCGCGCATGGGAGGGCGACGGCGCCGCCCGCCGCCTCACCCTGGCGGCGATCTTCGCTTTCGTCGCGCTCGCCCCGCTCGCCATGCTGGAGCTGGTGGACGCCAGCGGCCGCACCACCATGCTCGCCGCCGGCGCGCTGCTCTCCGCCTCGCTGCTGCTCGCCGCCTTCGCGATCTCCTCCGGTCAGCCGGTGGCGCTGCGCTCGCGCGTCGACCGCCTCGTCGCCGCCGCGCCGCCCCCGCCGCCGCCTTTCGCGGCGCAGGCCCAGCAGGGCGACGACGGCCGTTTCGGCCTCGCCCTCGCCGCCGCCCATCAGGGCATCTGGGACTGGGATCTGAAGCGCGACCGTCTCTTCCTTTCGCCCTCCGTCGAAGTCCTGCTCGGCGCCCGCCCGGGACAGCTCCAGGCCGCCGACCGCGACTGGTCGGGCCATGTCCACCGCGAAGACCTCGCCACTTTCCTCGGCGCTCTGGAAGATTATCGCCGCATGGGCGACGTCTCCTTCGTCCTCGATTTCCGCGGCGTCGGCCTCGACGGCCTCCATCGCTGGGTCCAGCTCCGCGCCAGCTTCATGTCCGATGGCGACAAGGCGGCGCGCTGCATCGGCCTCGTCTCCGATGTCAGCGCGCAGAAGGAAACCGAGGCCTCGCTCCTCGCCACCGCGCGGCAGGACGGCGTCACCGGCCTCGCCAACCGCGCCTTCTTCCTCGAGGCGCTCAGCCACCGCCTCGCTTTCGCCGGCGCCGGCCGGCCCTATGCGCTGCTGGCGGTGGATATCGCCCGCTTCCGCATCGTGAACGAAAGCCTCGGCCACGCTTTCGGCGACAGCCTGCTCGCCGCGCTCGCCGGCCGCATCCGCGCGGCGGAGCCGGACGGCGCGCTCGCCGCGCGTCTCGGCGGCGATGTCTTCGGCCTGCTCTGGGCGGGCGAGAACGCCGACGCTGCGGCGGAACAGGCCAAGCTTGTGCTCGATACGCTCGGCGTCCCGCTGGAACTGGGCGAGCGCAAGATGACGCCCATCGCGCGCGGCGGCTTCGCTTGGCTGGACGAAGCGGGGCGCGATGCCGCCGCCGTGCTCGCCGATGTCGAGGCGGCGCTCGCCGCCGCGCGCCGCACCAGCGGCGGCACGCTCGCCATCTTCGCGCCCGCGATGCGCGATGCGCTCACCGAACGCGCCGAGATCGAACGCGATCTCGGCGGCGCGCTCGAACGCGGCGAGATCACCGTCTATTACCAGCCCATCGTGCGCGTGGCCGATGGCCGCCCCGCCGGCTTCGAGGCGCTGCTGCGCTGGCTCCATCCGCGCAAGGGCCTGCTGACGGCCGAAACCTTCGCCGCGCTCGCGGAAGAAACCGGCCTCATCGAACCGCTCGGCAAGTTCATCCTTGAAACCGCCGCGAAAGACAGCGCGCGCTGGCGCCGCATCGCGCCGCAGACCCCGCCGCTCTTCGTCAACGTCAATGTCTCGGCGCGCCAGCTCATCAGTCCGGCGTTCCTGGATATGTGCGAACGCCTCGCCGCCGATGGTCTCATCGCCCCGCGCGAGGTGCGGCTCGAAATCACCGAAACCCTCGCCATCGACGATGCGGGCGCGGCGGCGGCGGGGCTTCAGCGTCTGCGCCGCGCGGGCTACGGCCTGGTGATGGACGATTTCGGCACCGGCCATTCCACGCCCTCGCGCCTCGCGCATCTGCCCTTCGATGCGGTGAAGATCGACCGCTCCTTCATGCTCGGCGGCGAACAGGGGCGCAGCGTCCTCGCCGGCCTCGTGCGTCTGGCGCGCGATCTCGATCTGGAAGCCACCGCCGAAGGCGTCGAGACAGAGGACGATCTCGCCTTCCTGCGCGCGAATGATTGCCTCTACGCGCAGGGCTATTTCTGCGGCAAGCCGCGCGACGCCGCCGCGGCGCAGGCCTATCTCCTGGAATTCACCGAAACCGCCGACCGGGTGGAGTAGGGGATGCTGTCTCATCCCTCCCCTTCAGGGGAGGGTGGCGCTGCGAAGCAGCGACGGGTGGGGTTCGCCGTTTATGCGTGCCCGCTCTCGTCCGACATCATGCCGGGGTCGATCCCCATCCGCGCCAGCGCGACCGACCATTTGCGCTCCAGCGCGCCGCCGAACACGATCTCCTCGTCCGCCTCGCCGATCAGCCAGGCATTGTCCAGCAATTCGCTCTCCAGCTGCCCTGCGCCCCATCCGGCATAGCCGAGCGCGAAGAAGGCGCGTTCAGGCCCGCCGCCCGATCCCAGCGCCTTCAGCACATCCATCGTCGCGGTCAGCGCGATGGTCGATGTCACCGGCAGCGTCGCTTCGTTGAGATTGTAGTCGGCCGAATGCAGCACGAAGCCGCGCGATGTCTCCACCGGCCCGCCCGCATGCACGGTCAGATCGCGCGCCTGTCCGGCCGGCGCGTCGATATGCAGCTGCTTCAGCAGCTTCTCGAACCGCATCCCGCCGATGGCGCGGTTGATGACCAGCCCCATCGCCGTTTCCGGCGTGTGGTGACAGATCAGGATCACGCTTTTCTCGAAACGCGGATCGGTCATCGCCGGCATGGCGATGAGCAGGCGCCCGTTCAGGAAGCCGTCCTCGCCCCGCCGTTTCGATTTCCGGGCCATGAGTCGCAGCTAAGCGGCTCAAGCGCCCCGCCGCAACCTGCATGAACCGGCGGTGGGCCTGAACGGCCGTCACGCGACATTTACTGGCGGCGCGGCGGCCATGTGCGGGATAGTCTCGCCGTCATGAAATGGCCTGTCCTCTCCCTCGCGCTCGTCGCGCTCGCCCCGGCCGCCCATGCCGGCTGCCACGGTGAATGCGCGCGCAAGGACAGCGCCGCCGTCGCGACGCAGTGGAGCGGCGATGCGAAAGCGCCGACCCGGCTGATCCTCTCCTCATCCAGCCACGGCCATGGCGGGCCGGTCTGGATCGCCGTCGAAATGCAGATCGCCGACGGCTGGTTCGTCTATGCCGATACGCGGCGCGAACAGGCCGGGCCGCAGCTCGAATGGTCAGGCTCCTCCAATCTCGCAGCGCCCGTGCTGCGCTGGCCGCCGCCGGAATGGATCACGCTCGACGGGAAAGAGGTCGCGGTCTATCGCGGCCATGCCGTGCTGCCGGTCGCCGTGTCGCCGCTTCAGCCCGAAGGCGACATCCGCATCGGCCTGCGCCTTTCCTATGCCGTCTGCGGCGAGGTCTGCCGCCCCGGCTATGCCGTCCACACCATCTCGCTCAGCGCCGCGCCTGCGCCGGTCACGGCGGCGGCGGCGGAACAGGCCGCCCGCATCGCAGCCGCTCTGGCCCTTGCCGAAGAGAGCCGCGCCGAAAAGGGCAGGCACAGCGGCGAATAGACCGCTGGACTTATGGCGCGCCGTCCCCCATCTGCCTCTGCGAACCATTTCAGCGGGGAACGCGCACATGACCATCAAGACCGGCGACAAGCTGCCCGAGGCGACGCTCACCGTCATGGGCGACAAAGGCCCTCAGGCCACCACCACGGCGGAACTCTTCAACGGCAAAACGGTCGCCGTGTTCGCGGTGCCCGGCGCCTTCACGCCCACCTGCTCGGCCAAGCACCTGCCGGGCTTCCTCGACCATGCCGAAGACTTCAAGGCCAAGGGCGTGGACCAGATCGTCTGCCTCTCGGTCAACGACGCCTTCGTGATGAACGCCTGGGGCAAGGACCAGAATGTCGGCGGCCGCATCGTGATGGCGGCGGACGGCAGCGCCGACTTCACCAAAAAGCTGGGCCTGGAAATGGACGCCTCGAAATTCGGCATGGGCACGCGCAGCCAGCGTTATTCCATGCTGGTGAAGGACGGCGTCGTGGAAAAGCTGAACGTCGAAGAACCCGGCGCTTTTTCAGCCTCCAGCGCCGAAACCCTGCTGGGCCAGATCTGACACTCAATCCTCATGGCCGCCCTTGCCGCTGACATCTTGTCGTTAGAGCGGTTATCAGAGGCGGTCCTAAACTACGCAGTTTCAAGTAAGGGTCGCAGGTGACCCCCATGAAGCTGCGCCCGCTTTCTGAACAAGGCCCGCCTCGGTGGACCCAAGAGAGAAAATTCACCGAGGCGGTCCGAGTCGCGCGGCAGAAATTCTATCTGCCGCGCTCATTTCCAGGCGGCCGCTGAACTCCACCCGGAAGATGTATATAGGCAACTTTGTCAGCAGCAAAACTCTGCAACGCGCGATCGGAGTGAGGATAGAGCGACATCCAACGAATCTGCATTGGTCTTCAATGAAAGGTCCTCCTTGGCCTTTCGACCAAGAAAGTAGGCGATGCGTTCGGCATTCGCGCCGCTTGGATGCGGCAGGCCATCCAGCAGCTTTGTCGAGTCAATCATGCTGATCCGCGCCAAATGTGTAAGCGCATTCGTTGCGACCGGCCAGAGGGGAACAAGTATCGCGTCGCTGAGCCGCCGCAGCTCTTGACCGGTGTAGTTTTCAAGGAACTGCCGCAGCATGGGCGACTTCAGAATATCAGGTGTGCCGCGGTAGTCTTCGCCATTGACGAACACCGGATATCGAAGTGCGGACGTAAAATGCACCAGTCGCGTATCGGTCGTCCAAAGCGAGGCGGTGCTTGTGATACCGAGCTTCCGATTGACACCGATATGATCGAGCATCGCGATCAAGTTTGTACGCATCGTTCCGGAAAAGCTGGCGAACGACTTGGCCGTCTCAGCACTTTTTTCGTTGTTAGCGCCCGACTTCAAAAGTCGCCGGGCCTCTGATAACGCGTTGACCATCTGTTGATGACCCGGCGTAATCCCGACGATGACGATCTTCGCATCTGAATTGCAGTAGTCGAAGGGCGCATAGCTGACGACAATGTCGCCTGATGCACGAGTCTCGCGCGCCATCATCAGACATGGGCTGAGCGAGTGGCGGAACGTGAATTCGTTGTCGTTGAGTGCGAGGATCGTCTCAGCGTAGTTTGGAAACAGGTTGAGCATTGTCAGCCTCTTCGTGATCGAGGAAATCAGGCGAGCGCATTTACGCGCAGGGAGTAGGTCTCTGCGTCAATTCCAAGAACCGAAGCCCAAGCCTTGGCGTCCGCGCTATCGGTAGTCAGCGAGCCGCCAACCCATTTCTGGAATTTGTTGTGGGGCCAACGAAGCTCGTTCAGCAACGTCGCGGTATCACCGACATTCAGCCACCCACCAATCGCCACGATACGCCCGAGCAATTCGGCGGATTCAGCATGGTGGATGCACTCGTTGATAAATTGCGTACTCAACCGGCCATGTCGGAAACGGCGTAGGGTTACCAGCCATTCGATGGAATCCAGGGTATTCAGCTTAACGAAGCTACGATCCTCGTTGCCAAGCCTTGCTGTGGGCTTGCGGTATGTGGCCTTGCAACGAGGTTCGCTACGGATGCGTCCCTTCAAAGGGTCAGGACTCGTGTTGTTGCGTACATAGGACTGCTGAACGTTTCCGACGTGGGCGAGATCACCGATCGTGAGGTCGTAAAGATCATCGGAAGGTGTGGTTGTTGTCATGGCGCGCACGGCGGCGTCCATGAAGTCGATATAGGATTGGCAGTGCCTGCTAAGCCCGCGCAAGCTTGCAAGATCATAGTCGTCGCCCACGAGCGAAGAGCGCGAACAGAGGCTTAGAAAGTGATCGAGTGTATTGAGATCATCTTGCCAGTCCACGGAGCGTTCAATGGGGACTACCGCAGGATTTGACGCCAATTCGTAGAGTTTCAGACATGCATCGGTGATCGCGAAGCTGGAAACATCCACCAAGGATTCAAAAACGTTGTCGCCAATATGTTCCGCAGCAAACCCCGCTGGCATCTTAACGCCCAGGAATTCAGAGGCGGCGACATTGGCGCGGTCCCCTCCGACTACAATTTGGATATCGGTCGCCTTCTGAATGAGGGCAGTCCTTAGATCATTTTCGATATTGGGCCAGCTAAGCACGAAAAACCCCTCCAAGAGTGATATGAACATATCAGTTTTCTGGGGCATGTCAACAGAAATGATATCTTGATATCACTTTTTGCGCTTTTTCATCAGCTCGCCTTCCAGCCGGTTATAGAGGGCGGGATTCCCAGGCTTTAATTCCTGACTTTATCGGGTTGAAGGCTAACTTCTGGGAATAGCGCCCCGCGCCAGCCCGTCGGCCCGCTCGTTCATCGTGTCGCCGTCATGGCCTTTGACCCAGCGCCATTCGACCTTGTGCGGCAGGCGCGCCGCGTCCAGCCGCCGCCACAGATCCTCGTTCTTCACCGGGTCTTTGGATGCGGTTTTCCAGCCCTTGGCCTTCCAGCCCGAAATCCATTTCGTGATGCCGTCCATCACATAACGGCTGTCGGTGTGCAGCGTGACGGCGCAGGGGCGCTTCAGCGCCTCCAGCGCCGCAATGGCCGCCATCAGCTCCATGCGGTTGTTGGTGGTCGCCCGCTCGCCGCCCGACAGCTCTTTTTCCGTCGCGCCATGGATCAGGATCGCGCCCCAGCCGCCGGGTCCGGGATTTCCCGAACACGCGCCATCGGTCCAGATCTGCACCCGCGTCGCCGCCTCAGAGGCCATAATCGGCGGCGTCCTTCACATGCTGGTGGAAACGCAGCCAGGCGAGGCATTGCAGCGGATCTTTCGGCCTGACCAGCGCGGTCGGATCGCGGTTGATCCAGTCATGCAGCCGCGTCAGCAGGAAACGCAGCGCTGCGCCCCGCGCCAGCACCGGCAGCGCCGCGCGCTCGGCCGGCGACAGCACCCGCACCGCCTGATAGCGCGACAGGAAGGCCCGCCCCTTGGTGATGTTGAAACTGCCGTCGGCCTCGAAACACCAGCAGTTCAGGTTCACCGCCACGTCATAGGCGAGCTGGTCGTTGCAGGCGAAATAGAAGTCGATGACGCCGGTCAGCTTTTCGCCGACGAACAGCGTGTTGTCGGGAAACATGTCGGCGTGAATGACGCCCGCCGGAAGATCACGCGGCCAGGCCTGGTCCAGGAACGCCATTTCATCGGCGATCACCTGTTTCAGACCCGCCTGCACCCCGTCCGCACCCTCGGCGGTCGACGCCACCAGCGCCGGCCATCCGCCCAGCGACAACGCATTGGCACGGCGAAGGGGGAACCCCCGGCACGCCTCATGCAGCCGCGCCGACGCTTCACCGGCCTCGCCGCAATGGGCGGTTCCCGGCCGCTTGGGCGACACGCCGTCCAGAAAGGTCTGGATCGCCGCCGGACGCTCCGCCAGCCGCCGCACGATCGCCCCGTCACGCCCCTTCACCGGCTGCGGGCACGTCACCCCGCGCGCCGCCAGATGGTCCAGCAGGCCCAGAAAGAAGGGCAGATCACCCTCCGCGACCCGCTTCTCGTACAGCGTCAGGATGAACCGGCCGCCCTCGGTCAGCAGGAAATAGTTCGAGTTTTCGACCCCCTCGGCGATGCCTTTCAGGGCCAGCACGGCGCCGATGTCATACTCGGCCAGAAAGGCCGCCAGCGCCTCGTCACTGATCTCGGTATAGACGGCCATCAGCCCGCCAACGCGCGCGGCAGCTTGAAGACGACATCCTCACGCGTCACCGTCACATCCTGCCGGGTCACCGCATAACGCGATTTCACGGCCTCGATGACGCCCGAAACGAGGTCTTCCGGGGCCGATGCGCCGGCCGTCAGGCCCAGCACCGACACGCCCTCGAACCACGCCCAGTCGATCTCGTCCGCCGTCTGGATGAGATAGCTCGCCTTCGCCCCGGCCTTCAGGCCGACCTCCGCCAACCGCTTGGAATTCGACGAATTCGGCGCGCCGATCACCAGCAGCAGGTCGCAGCCCGGCGCGATCGCCTTCACCGCGTCCTGCCGGTTGGTGGTGGCGTAGCAGATATCTTCCTTGTGCGGCGGGGAGATAGCCGGAAAACGCCGCTGCAGGATGGCGACGATCTCCGCCGTGTCATCGACCGACAGCGTCGTCTGCGTCGCGAACGACAACGTCACGCCCTCCGGCGCCTGGAACGCCTCGGCGTCCTCATTCGTCTCGATCAGCGTGATGGCGCCCTCGGGAAGCTGTCCCATCGTGCCGATCACCTCCGGATGCCCCTCATGCCCGATCAGCAGGATATGCCGCCCCTCACGGTGATGCCGCTCTGCCTCCACATGCACCTTCGACACCAACGGACACGTCGCATCGAGATAGATCATCTCACGCTGGCGGGCCTCCGCCGGCACCGATTTCGGCACGCCATGGGCCGAGAACACCACCGGCCGGTCGACCGGACACTCGTGCAGTTCCTCCACGAACACCGCCCCCAGCGCCTCCAGGCGCTCCACCACGGTGCGGTTATGGACGATCTCGTGCCGCACATAGACCGGGCGCCCATGCTTCTCGATCGCCTTCTCGACGATCTGGATGGCCCGGTCGACGCCCGCGCAAAAGCCGCGCGGCGCCGCCAGACGCAGCGTCATTTCGGGCAGGATCACGGCGGCGGGCATGGGCCTCGGCGGCTTGAGCGGAACGCGCCCGCCCGCTAAACACGGACGAACGCTCAGATGAATTCAGATAGGGGCCGGGCGGCGGCGGCGTCAAGCGCGTGCCGCACACGGGGAATTGACTGCATGATCAAGGACTTCGCCGTTCGCGCCACGCTCGTGGCCCCGGTTCTGATGCTGGGCGTCGCAACCCCTGCGCGCGCCGGCGACGACCCGACCGATATCTGCCCCGCCATCGTGGTCGATAATGCCACCCGCAACGCCGCCTATTATCCGCCCGCCCAGTCGCGCAACCGCCGCGATTTCAGCCATATCGCTGTGATCCTGTCGGCCACGGCCTCGTGCGTGGAAAACGACGACGACCAGATCGTCGCCACGGTGTCGGTCACCTACGCCGTCGAGGCCGGCACGCTCTATCGCGGCGGCGCCAATGTGAAGATCAAGGCGGCGCTCACCAATAACGGCGCGCCCGTTCTGGAAGCGGAAAACGCCAAGGAGACCGTACTCACCCCCGGCACGCCCGCCACCGTCACCAACACCATCGCCGGCATTCTGGTGGGTGAAGATGACGCGGTCGAAGACGGCGGCTTCACGCTGACGGTCGGCCTCGTCCCGTAACTCTCTTTTGCAGGCTGCGTTCACGGCCTGCCGGTATTCGCTGTCATGCGCCCGTCTCTGATCGCCGACCTCACCGCCGCCATGGGCCGGGCCTTCGCCGCCGAAGGTCTCGACCCGGCGCTTGGCCGCGTCACCGTCTCCGACCGTCCGGACCTCGCGCAGTTCCAGTCGAACGGCGCGCTCGCCGCCGCCAAGGCGGCGAAGGCGAACCCGCGCGCGCTGGCCGAAAAACTCGCCGCACATCTGAAATCCGATCCCCGCTTCGCCAAGGTCGAGATCGCCGGGCCGGGCTTCCTGAATATCGACCTGACCGATGCGGCGCTGGCGGCATCCCTCGCAACCCCGGACGCGCTGCTCGCGCCCGACGCCAGCGGATCGCGCGGCAAGGTGCTGATCGATTTCGGCGGCCCGAATGTCGCCAAGGCCATGCATGTCGGCCATCTGCGCTCGTCCATTCTAGGCGATGCGCTGCAGCGGCATTTCCGTTTCGCCGGCTTCGACGTGACCAGCGACGTGCATCTGGGCGACTGGGGCAAGCCCATGGGCCTGCTCATCACCGAGATCGCCGCGCGCCAGCCGGACCTGCCCTATTTCGACGCTGCGTTCACCGGACCCTATCCGGCGGAATCGCCCGTCTCGATGGACGAACTTGAAGTCCTCTATCCGGCTGCCGCCGCCGCAGCCAAGGCCGACCCGGCCCGCGACGAGGCCGCCCGTATCGCCACCGCCGAGCTGCAGCAGGGCCGCGCCGGCTATCGCGCGCTGTGGAAGCACTTCGTCGATGTCTCCATCGCCGGCATCAAGCGCGAATTCGCCTCATTGGGCGTCGTGTTCGATATCTGGAAGGGCGAGGCGGATGTCGACCCGCTGATCGCCCCGATGCTGGACGACCTCAAGAGCCGCAACATCGCAGAGATGGATGACGGCGCGCTGATCGTCCGCGTGGCCGAACCGGCCGACAAGAAGGAAACCCCGCCGCTCATTCTCGTGAAGCGCGACGGCGGCGTCCTCTACGAGACGACGGACGTGGCGACCATCATCGACCGCGTCCGCAATTTCGCGCCAGGCCTCATCCTCTATGTGGTCGACCAGCGCCAGCACGAGCATTTCGAGAAGGTGTTCCGCGCCAGCCGCAAGGCCGGCTATGCGGGCGCGGCCGAGCTGGAGCATGTCGGCTTCGGCACCATCAACGGCGCCGACGGCAAGCCGTTCAAGACGCGCGCCGGCGGCGTGCTGAAGCTCTATGACCTCATCGAGATGGGCAAGGCGGAAGCCGCCAAGCGCCTGACCGAACAGGGCATCGGCGCCGACTATCCGGAAGCGGAACGCGACGAAATCGCCCGGCAGGTCGGCCTCGCGGCGATCAAGTTCTGCGGATCTCTCGAACTACCGCCTCACCAACTATATTTTCGACCTCGAACGCTTCACGAAGTTCGAAGGCAAGACCGGGCCGTATCTGCAATACGCCGCCGTCCGCGTGAAATCCCTGCTGCGCCGTGCGGCGGAGGCGGGCGAGGCGCCCGGCGCCATCGCCATCCAGGCGGCCGAGGAGCGCGACCTCGCGCTGGCGCTGCTGCGTTTCCCCGATGCGCTGGAAGAAACGCTCCGCACCCGCGCCCCGAACGTCATGTGCGACTATGCCTTCCGGCTGGCGCAGGCGTTCTCCAGCTTCTATGCCGCGCACCACATCCTCAGCGAGACGGAGGCGGGCCTGCGCGCCTCGCGGCTGGCCCTGAGCGCGCTGACGCTCCGGGCGCTGGAAACCAGCCTCGGCCTGCTCGGCATCGAAGTGCCGGAAAGAATGTAGCTATCCGCCGGTTCGCTTTATCGCGGTGCGGATGGTTTCGGCGTCGGTTGCAAGTCCTGCATTGTCCGGTTGAACGGCCAGCACCGCTTCGATGATCGCCAGCGCCTTGCGATAGGCGTCGAGCGCGGCGGGCGGATTGTTCAACCGCTCCTGCACCTCGCCGACGCGCACATAGGCGATCATCAGATCGAGCTGGATCGCCGGATCGGCCGGCGCCTTCGCCGCGCGCTGAAGCTGGATGCCCAGCGCCACCGAAAAATGCTCCAGCGCGTTGTCATACGATCCGCGCGACACCCACAGCAGCCCGATGCGGCCGTGACAGGCCGCCAGGTCGTTGGCGTAGATGAGGTTGGCGGGGTAGCGCAGCGCGAGACCGTTGAGGATCGGCAACGCCTGGCCGTAGAGCTGGTAGGCCTCCAGCCCCTTGTCTTCCGCGGCGCGCACATCGCCCAGCCGCACCAGAAGCCCCGCCAGATTGCGCGCCGTATCCGGATCGTCCGGCGTCGCCGTATAGCGTGCGAGCGCCAGATCGCGCGCCTCGCCGATCGCCGCGCCCGCCGCCGGAAGATCGCCCGCCGCGTTCTGGGCCTCGCCCAGACCTGCCAGCGCGACGATCAGGTCGCGCTCGGCCTGCACATCGTCAGGCGCGCTGGATCGCAGCGATCGCGCCAGCGCCACCGCCTCGGTGAACAACGCCACGGCGGCCCTGGCGTCGCGCGCCGCCAGCTTGATGCCGCCCAGCTTGTTGAGGCTGACCATCAGATCGCGGTCGGCCGTGCGGCCCGGCGCTTCGTTCCGCAGCTTTTCGCGAATGACGCGCGCCGCCTCGTATTGCTCTGCCGCCCGCGCCATGTCGCCGCCGCTGAGCGCGCCGTCCCCCAGCTTGTCGTGGACGAAGGCGATGTCGCGCTGCGCCTGCGCGTTCGACGCATCGCCCGCCGCCGCCTGCTGCTGCAGCGCCAGGCTCTTCTCATAGGCCGCCCGCGCCGCCGCCGCATCGCCGCTGGCCGCCAGCGCATCCCCGATGCGGCCATGCGTGGCGGCCAGGGTGCGCAGGTAGATGAGGCTGCTGGGGTCCGCTGCCGCGATCCGTTCAAGGATCGCCAGAGCCTTGCGATAGGCCTCCAGCGCCGCCGCCGCGTCGCCCGCCGCGATTTTCACGTCGCCGATCTTGCTGAACGCGGCCGCCAGATTGTGCTGGCGATTGCCGTCCGCCGGCGCGGCGTCGGCCAGCGCCCGCGAGATCGCCATCGCTTCCTCATAGAGCGCCAGCGCCCCGGCCCGCTCGCCCTGGCGCATCAGGATATCGCCCACGCGGTCGAGACTGACCGAGACATCCTGCTGATAGTCGGCATTGTCCGGCTCGGCGGCGAGCAGGCTGCGCCTCAGATCCAGCGCGCGCTGCTGAACGGGCAGGGCCGAGGCGTCGTCGCTGTTGCTCTCATGCAGATCGCCGAGATTTTCAAGCACGCCCGCCAGCGCGCGGCGGCGGCGGAGATCGTCCGGCTGCGCCGCCGCACGCGCCTCGGCGATCGTCAGCGCATCCTCCATGCTGGCGAGCGCCCTGGGGAAGTCGCCGCGCATATGCAGCGCCGCCGCGACGCGGCTGAGAGCGACGATGACGTCCTCGCCGTAGTCCGGGTCATCGGGATCGAGCGCGTAAAGCTCTCGCGCCGTCACAAGGGATTTCTCGGCCGCCTCCAGCGCGCCTGTGCTGTCGCCGACCGCCAGCAAGGTCGTGCTCAAGGAGATCAGCGCCGCCGCCATGGTGCGCTTGCCCTCCGGCGTCAGCGTCTGGCCGTCCGCCAGCACCTCCAGAAGCGTGGTGGTCTGCTTCAGGATGCCGGCGAGGCGCTGCTGCTGCACGCCCTCCAGATTGCGCGACACCTGGACAATATCGAAGATCACGGTGTTGGCGGCGGTGATGCCGGCTTCAAGGCTGCCTGCCGCCCGCGCGCGCTGCCGCTCCGCCACGACGGCCAGCCATGCCGATGCGATCGCCAGCACCCCGAACACTGCGGCGAGACCATAGGCGGCCATCAGGCGTCGCCGCCGCGCCCGCGCTTCGCGTTGCTTCAGCGTGTCCAGCCCCACGCCCAACAGTCCGGCGATCAGCTTCAGCAGGGCGTTGTCGCGCCCGTCCGCGGTCTCGCGCGCGTCGGCTGCGATCGGCTCGGCAGGCTGATCGCCCGGTTCGCCATCCGGCCCGAGATGGAATTTCAGCGCCGGCGGAAAGCACTCCGTCGCCGCATCGCCGCTGCCCGGCTCGCCGCCCATGACGATGGCGAAGATGCGGTCCGCACGGCCCAGCCGCTTGAAGCTGAGAATCTCCTCATTCACCCAGCGCGAGCGCGCCGCCCGGGGCGAGCAGAGGACGATCAGCGCCTCCGAGGCCTCCAGCGCCGCCCGGATTTCAGCGGTGAGATCGGTCGAGGCCGACAACTCCTCCCGGTCGCGGAAGATCGGGATCAGCCGCGCCGGCACCTTCCCCCGCGCCGTCTCGCGCCCCACAAGGCTCCGTGGCACGCGATACCGCTCCAGCGCGCGATGCAGCCAGTTCGCCGCCGCCGTATCGGCGTGGCTGTAGCTGATGAAGGCGCGATAGCGGGGTGGCGGGTCCGGCGGCATGAATCCTCTGATCTGGCCCCATGTTACCCGCGATTCACGGGCGCGCCGCCGATTGACTCATACCGCGCCGCACACTACCGCTCAGCCATCGCCCCGGCCCGACGAGAGTCGCGCGGTGGCGGCCAAGCAAATGATCCCCAGCGGGAGAGATTGGGTGAAACCCCCAACGCCGAAGGAGCAACCGCCCCGGTAAACTCTCAGGCACCAAGGACCGCAGGGGGGATGAGCGTCTGGAAAGCGGCGGCCGGTTCTGGCCCGCCCACCGACGGGGTAAGCGCGTGAAAACGCGCGAAATCTCTCAGGTCCCATGACAGACGGGGTCGCAACGCAGGGAAACCTGCGGCCGCGTCACCGACTGTCATATTGAGGATGCTGAGTGGCCGAACCGAAAAAGACCCAGCTGAACGCCCTGCACCGTGAACTCGGCGGCAAGATGGTGGAATTCGGCGGCTATGACATGCCGGTGCAGTTCCCCACCGGCGTGCTGAAGGAGCATCTGCACACGCGCGCCGCCTGCGGCCTCTTCGATGTCAGCCATATGGGGCAGGGCGCCCTGATGGGCGACGGCGTCGCCGCGGCGTTCGAGGAACTGGTGCCCGGCGCGATCCGGGAGCTGAAGCCCGGCCAGACGCGCTACACGCTTCTGCTCAACGACAAGGGCGGCATCCGCGACGACCTGATGGCCACCCGCCCGCTCGGCGACGATGATTTCCGCACGCTCTATCTCGTCGTGAACGCCGGCACGAAAGACGCCGACTTCGCGCATATCGAGAAGCATCTGGGCACCCGCTTCGACATCAACCGCTTCGAAGACCGCGCGCTGCTCGCGCTGCAGGGTCCGCAGGCCAGCGCCGTCTTCGCGCGCCACTGCCCCGAAGCCGCGACGATGAAGTTCATGACCGCCGCAAAGCTGAAGGTGATGGGCCTCGATTGCTATGTCTGGCGTTCGGGCTATACCGGCGAGGACGGCTACGAGATTTCCGTGCCCGGCCATGCGGCGGAAGACTTCGCCCGCAAGCTCCTCGCCGAACCGGAAGTCCTGCCCATCGGCCTTGGCGCACGCGACAGCCTGCGCCTCGAAGCCGGGCTTTGCCTCTACGGCCACGATCTCGACGAGACGACGACGCCTGTCGAGGCAGCCCTGACCTGGGCTTTGGGAAAGCGCCGCAAGATGGAAAAGAATTTCCCCGGCGCCGAAATCATCATGAACCAGCTGTTCGACGGCGCCACGCGCAAGCGCGTCGGCATCCTGCCGTTGGAAAAGGCCCCGGCCCGTGAAGGCACCGAGATCCGTTCCGAAGCCGGCGAGACCATCGGCATCATCACCTCCGGCGGCTTCGGCCCCACCGTAAATGCGCCCATCGCCATGGGCTATGTGCCGCCGGCCTTCGCCGAAGACGGCACGCCGCTCCAGCTCGTCGTGCGCGGTCAGGCGCGTCCCGCCAGGGTCGCGCCCATGCCGTTCGCCTCACACCGTTATTACAGGGGTTAAATCCATGACCGTCTATTTCACCGATCAGCATGAATGGGTCAGCGTCGATGGCGAGATCGCGACCGTCGGCATTACCGCCCACGCCGCCGAGCAGCTGGGCGACGTGGTGTTCGTCGAGCTTCCCGCCGTCGGCAAAGTGCTGACCGCGCGCAAGGAAGCCGCCGTCGTCGAAAGCGTGAAGGCCGCCAGCGACGTCTACACGCCGGTTTCAGGCGAGGTCACCGAAGCGAACGAGGCGATCTCCGGCGAACCCGCCAAGGTCAACGAAGACCCCGAAGGCGCGGGCTGGTTCTTCAAGGTGAAGCTCTCCAATCACGGCGACCTCTCCAACCTCATGGACAAGGCCGCCTACGACGCCTTCGTCGCGGCCAACGGATAATCGCCCCGGCTGTCATGGTCCGCGAAAGCGGACCATCCACGCCTTTGTCGTCACGCATCCACCAGCCGGATACCCATGCGCTATCTCCCCCTCACCCCGAACGAGCGCCAGCAGATGCTGGCCGCCATCGGCGCGCGCTCCATCGACGATCTGTTCATCGACGTGCCGGAAGCCGCCCGCCTGAAAGACCCCGTCGATCTGCCGCGCCTGATGGGCGAGATGCAGGTGGAGCGCGATTTGGGGAAACTCGCGAGCCAGAACATCACCGCCTCGTCGGTGCCGTTCTTCGTCGGCGCGGGGGCCTACAAGCATCACGTTCCGGCCAGCGTCGATCACATCATCCAGCGCTCGGAATTCCTCACCTCCTACACGCCCTACCAGCCGGAAATCGCGCAGGGCACGCTGCAATATCTCTTTGAATTCCAGACCCAGGTGGCGGCGATCACCGGCATGGATGTCGCCAACGCCTCCATGTATGACGGCTCCACCGGCACCGCCGAGGCCGTGCTGATGGCCGCGCGCATCACCAAACGTCACAAGGCCGTGCTGTCGGGCCGCCTGCATCCGCACTACGCCGATGTGGTGCGCACCGTCTGCGGCCATGCCGGCGCGAACCTCACGGTCGAACTCGGCGGCGTCCATCCCACCGCGCCGGAAGACCTCGCTGCCCGCATCGATGCCGACACGGCCTGCGTCGTCGTGCAGAACCCCGATGTCTTCGGCAATCTCATCGATCTCAAACCCATCGCCGAAGCGGCCCACGCCAAAGGTGCGCTGCTGATTGCGGTGGTGACGGAGGCCGTCTCGCTCGGTCTCGTCGCCTCGCCCGGCGAGATGGGCGCCGACATCGTGGTGGCGGAAGGCCAGTCCATCGGCGTCGGCCTGCAATTCGGCGGCCCCTATGTCGGCCTCTTCGCGACGCGCGAGAAGTATATGCGCCAGATGCCGGGCCGCCTCTGCGGCCAGACGGTCGATGGTCAGGGCCGGCGCGGCTATGTGCTGACGCTTTCGACGCGCGAACAGCATATCCGCCGCGAGAAGGCGACCTCGAACATCTGCACGAATTCGGGGCTGATGTGCCTCGCCTTCACCATCCACATGACGCTGCTGGGCGAACACGGCTTCCAGCGCCTCGCACAGTTGAACCACGAAGCCGCCTGCGATCTGGCGGACGCGCTGGCCGCCGTGCCGGGCGTCGAGGTGCTGACCAAAAGCTACTTCAACGAATTCACGATCAGGCTGCCGAAGCCCGCCGCGGGAATCGTCTCGGTATTGGCGAAGAAGGGCGTGCTGGCGGGCGTGCCGGCCAGCCGCCTCTATCCGGGTGACAAGGACGTGGAGAACCTCCTCATCGTCGCCGCCACCGAAGTGAACACCGATGACTGCCGCGCCGCCTTCGCCGCCGCGCTGAAGGAGGTGCTGGCATGAGCATGAACAATCAGGGCCGCCCGACGCACACCGTCGCCGCCGGGGCTGAGCAGATCGTCACCTATACCGGCCACCGTGCGCTGGTGCAGGAAGAAGGCCTCATCTTCGATCGTGGCCGTTCAGGCAAATGGGGCGTCGATCTGCCCGAACCGAAACGCCGCGCCGACCGTCTCGGCGGCACCGCGCGCAAGGGCGAGATCGGCCTGCCGGATCTGTCGGAGCCGGAAACCGTCCGCCACTTCGTCCGCCTCAGCCAGAAGAACTACTCCATCGACACCGGCCTCTTCCCGCTCGGCTCGTGCACGATGAAGCACAACCCGCGCCTCAACGAGAAGATCGCGCGCTTCCCCGGCTTCGGCGACATCCACCCGCTGCAGCCGCAGGAAACGGTGCAGGGCGCCTGGGCGCTCATCGACCGCCTCGCGCACTGGCTGAAGACGCTCACCGGCATGCCCGCCGTCGCAATGTCGCCCAAGGCCGGCGCGCATGGCGAACTCTGCGGCCTCATGGCGATCAAGGCGGCATTGCAGGCGCGCGGCGAGAAGCATCGCACGCGCATCCTCGTGCCTGAATCCGCCCACGGCACCAATCCGGCGACCGCCGCGCTCATCGGCTACACCGTCGACACCGTCCCAGCGACCGATCGCGGCCGCGTCGATCTCGCGGCGCTGAAGGCCAAGCTCGGCCCCGATGTCGCGGCGGTGATGGTCACCAATCCCAACACCTGCGGCCTCTTCGAAGACGAAGTGCGCGAAATCGCCGATGCTATCCACGGCGCGGGCGGCTTCTTCTACTGCGACGGCGCCAACTACAATGCCATTGTCGGCCGCGTGCGCCCCGGCGATCTCGGCGTCGACGCCATGCACATCAATCTGCACAAGACCTTCTCGACGCCCCATGGCGGCGGCGGCCCCGGCGCAGGCCCGGTGGTCTTCTCCGAAGCCCTCGCGCCCTTCGTGCCGCTGCCATATGTGGTCGCGGAGAAAGGCGGCTTCCGCAATGTCGAACATTCGGGAGAAACGGGGCCAGGCGAAACGCCGTTCGGACGCCTCACCGCCTTCCACGGCCAGATGGGCATGTTCACCCGCGCCATGTCCTACATGATAAGCCACGGCTCTGATGGCCTCCGCCAGGTCGCCGAGGACGCCGTGCTGAACGCCAACTATGTGCTGGGTCAGCTCAAGGACGTCATGTCCGCGCCCTATGGCGAAACCGGCCCCTGCATGCACGAGGCGCTGTTCGACGACGAGTTCCTGAAAGGCACCGGCGTCACGACGCTCGATTTCGCCAAGGCGCTGATCGACGAGGGCTATCACCCGATGACGGTCTATTTCCCGCTCGTCGTTCACGGCGCGATGCTGGTGGAGCCGACCGAGACGGAGAGCAAGGAAACGCTCGACCGCTTCATCATGTCGATGCGCTCGCTGGCGCTCGAAGCCAAGGCCGGCAACAAAGACGGAAAGACCGACCGCTTCAGCGGCGCGCCTTACCTCTCCCCGCGCTCACGCCTCGATGAAACCGCCGCCGCCCGCAAGCCGATCCTCAAATGGACCCCGCCCGCACCGGCTCAGGCGGCGGAGTGAACATGTCTTTCTGATCGCATTTACCAATGCTGGACAAGGCGCAGATACCTTTACTCGGGCGCGATTCACGAACTAGCTGCTGCATCGGAGCACGCGTGCAGTGAGCGACACAATTGAACGGGCGCGGGAGAAACATCGCTTAAAGACGCCACCGAAACGTTGGCGCAATAAATGGCGATCCAGGGTGGACTGGGTTGCTGGTGATGGCTCGCGGTACCTGAAAGGCCAAATCTATTGGGGCTATGGCGCTTATCCCACGCGGGAAATGGCCGAAGATGAGGCCAGAAAGTTTCTGGGCAATTTCCCTAGCCTCGCTGAGTACCTCTTTGCGTTCCCAGTTGAAGGCTCGTGACAACTACTGTGTAGAGCGGGCGCCCTCATGGGTAAGTGCGCGAGAGCTGAAATAGCGGCAAAGGAGGAGGCCGTTAGCTCCTCGACCCGGCGACAAACACATCGAATTGGGCAGCGTAGGCCCGCATGTATGCCGGCCGCGCCTTGCCGCGTTCCACATAGGCGAGAAGGTTCGGGAGTTCCTCCACCAGCCCGTCGCCCTCCAGCCGGCGCAGCACCATCACCATCATCAGATCGCCCGCGCTGAAATCGCCGTCCAGCCAGTCGGCATCGCCCAGCCGGCCTGACAGCGATTTCAACCGCGTGCGGATGCGCTCCTGCATCATCGGCACGCGCTCCGCATGCCAGGGCTTGTCGCCATCGGTGAATGCCGTCTGCTCTAGCTCGACGATGGGCGGCTCCACCGTATTCAGCGCCGCGATCAGCCAGTTGATCGCCCGCGCCCGCGCGTCGGCCTCCATGGGCAACAGTCCCGCATGGGTCTGCGCGATATGCAGCACGATCGCCCCGCTCTCGAAGATCGCGAGATCGCTCTCCTCATAGGTCGGGATTTGCCCGAACGGATGGATCGCCAGATGCGCCGGCTGCTTCATCGCCGCGAACGAGACGAGCCGCACCTCGTATGGCTGGCCCACTTCCTCCAGCGCCCAGCGCACCCGCATGTCGCGCGCGAGGCCCTGGCCCTGATCCGGCGAGGCTTCAAAGGCGGTGATCGTGATGGTCATGGCGGGTTTGCCTCCCTCGTCCGTTTGAAGACGTCCGGGCTGCCGCGTTGCCGACAGGGCGCGGCGAACACTCTATCGCGGCTGCCTCACTCCAGGCGCGCCTCGATCATCAATTCCCCCGTCTCGCGGTCGAGCCACGAGATCAGCCCGGTGAAGTCGCGTCCCCCGGTCGGCGGGTCCAGCGCGCCGCGCACGCGGCCGGCGCAGCGGCGTTTCTGGGCCGCGTCGTCGAACGAGACTTCCTGCATGTCGGAAAAGGCGACGCTCGCGCCGACCGATCGCTCCGGCCACAGCCCGGTCAGCATGATCGCGTCCGCGAAAAGATCCGGCGTATCGCAGCGCGGCAGTTGCGTGCGCCTGAGATCGGTGAGGCGCGGCGCGGTGTCGCCGCCGCTGCGGGGCCGCTCGATGGCATAGCGCACGCGATAGGCGTTGGCGGGTCCGGCGCGCCGCGCTGCGATGGCCAGCGTGGCGTCGCAGACGCGGCTGTTCTTGTCGCCGGCATCGGCGTCTTCGGCGATGGCGGTCAACGACATATGGCTGCGGATCGCGCGCTCCCGCGTCTCGTCGATCTTCGTCGTTCCGGCATCGGCCAGCTGGTCGAGCATGGCGTTGACCTGCTGCGGCGCATCGCAGGGCGGCAGGGCGGGCGGCGGCGGGCGGTTGAAGAACCAGACAGCGCCGCCGACCAGCAGGATCAGCGCCAGCAGCGTTCCGAAATTATGCGGCATCGGCGCAGTCTAGCGGCAGGAAGCGCCGCTCCGATGCGCCGTAATGTCTCACACGGCGACGTTGAACCGTTCCAGGCCACGGAAGAAGGGCAGCGCCCGCCATTGCGGCTCGCCGTCTTCGGCGATCCTGAGCGTCGGGAAGCGCTGGAAGAACGTCGAGAAAAAACTCGCCGCCTCCATCCGCGCCAGCGGCGCGCCGATGCAGATATGCGCCCCGCCGCCGAACGAGAGATGCGGCGTGCCCTTGCGGGTGATGTCGAACCTGTCGGGATCGGCGAAGACGTCCGGGTCACGATTGCCCCCGCGCAGCGACATCACCAGGCTCTCGGTCTGCTTCATGGGGCATCCGCCGATCTCGCGATCCTCCGGCATCACGCGCGCGGTGATGTCGACCGGCCCTTCGTAGCGCAGGATCTCTTCCACCGCCTGCGGAACCAGCGACGGTTCCGCCACCAGCTTGGCTTTCTGGTCGGGGTTGAGCAGGAACAGCCGCACGCCATTGCCGATGAGATCGGTGGTGGTCAGGTTCCCGCCCACCAGCAGCGCCAGCAGGTTGGTGCGGATCTCGACATCGTTCAGCGGCGCGCCTTCGGCCTGCAGCTGCACCATGTCGCTGACGAGGTCATCCTCCGCCTTGATGCGCCGCGCCGCCATCAGCACGGTGAAATAGTCGGTCATCGCGATCTGGCTGCGCTCCATATGCGCCGTCTCGTCCGGCGTGCGCACGGGGTTGAGGCCCAGGATCACCCCTTCGGACCAGTCGCGGAATTCGCTCAGGCGCTGGTCGTCCACGCCCAGAATGCGCGCGATGGTGATGATCGGAATCGGGATCGCGACATCGCCGATCAGGTCGAACGCGGGTTTGTCGGCCACGCTGTCCAGCACGTCGCTGACGATCCTGTCGATCTTGGGCCGCGATTTGGCCACCCGCGCATAGAACGCCTTGGCCAGCGGATTGCGGATGCGGGCATGGTCCGGGTCGTCCATGGTCAGGATCGACTGCCGCTCGCCCGGCGGCTCGTGCAGGCGGCTCTCGTCCAGCAGGAAGCGCGAGAACGATCCGGCCTCGGCCCGCTCGCCGCTGCGCCACATCGTGCGGTCGTTCACGACGCCGCGCACATCGGCATAGCGCGAGACGAACCATGATTTCGTGGTCTCGTCGCGCCATACCGGGCACTGCTCGCGCAGCGGCGTCAGCCGCGCATGCGGATCGGCCTTCGCCACGGGGTCGAAGGCGCTCAATTCCAGAATCGATTTCACAGGCGCTTCGCCGGACATCGTTCTCTCCCCAGGTATGATTTTTTGTCAGTCTGGCGCAGGCCCGGCCGTTCGGCAAGCATGGCGCATGTCCCTGTCCGACTCGCTGATCGCCCACGCCCTTGCCGATCCCGTGAACGGCCGTGTCCTCGACGTTCTCGACCGGCTCGCCATTCCCGATGCCTGGCTGGTCTCGGGCTGCGTCTTTCAGGCCGTCTGGAACGGCCTCACCGGGCGCGCGCCGGGCTATGGCATCAACGACTATGACGTCTTCTATTTCGATCCGGACGACAGCTACGAGGCGGAAGACGCCGTCATCAAGCGCTGCGCCGCCGCGCTCGGCGATCTGACGGCGGAGGTTCAGGTCCGCAATCAGGCGCGCGTGCCGCTCTGGTATCCGCAGAAATTCGGCCGGCCCTATGCGCCCGTCGCCAACGCGACCGAGGGGCTGGAGCGCTTTCTCGCGCCGTGCTGCGCCGTCGGCATCCGGCGCAAAGGCGGGCGCGTCGAGATCGCCGCGCCCTTCGGCCTCGCCGATGTTTTCGCCATGGTGATCCGTCCGAACGAACTGACCACCGGCCCGCAGGATCAATACGAATCCAAGGCCGCGCGCTGGAAATCCAAATGGCCCGAGATACGCGTCCTGCCATGGGTTTGAGCGCACATGCGCTATACTGGTGCGCCGCCACGTTGAGGAAGCCCGCCATGATCCGCACCGCAATCGCCGCCGCCGCGCTGGTTTTCGGTCTCGCCGCACCGGCTGCGGCCGCGCCGATGATCGTGGCGCCGCCCGAGGCGGCCGTGGCCGACGCGCCGCTGAACGCCCTGCTGGAGACGCTCATCAAGGCGGCCGAAGCCAGGGACTTCGCGCCCTTCGAAGCGGCGCTCACCCCGACCGCTACGGCCAGTTTCGGTGGTGATGAAGGGCCTGAGGGCTTCCGGCGCGCCTACGGCATCGACCAGCCGGACTCGCCCTTCTGGCCCGAATTCATCAAGGCGGCGAAGCTGGGCGGCGCCTTCCTGCAGGACGATCTCTTCGTCGTGCCCTATATCGCGGCCAATATGCCCGAAGAGGCCGACCCTTATCTCAGCGTCATCGCGATCGGCGAAAAGACGATGCTGTACGCCGAACCGAAAGAGGGCGCGGCGGCCATCGCCGATGTGACGCATCAGGTTCTGGAACAGATCGACATCGAGCCGGCCGATCTTGAAAAGACCGGCCCGGACTTCGTCCACGTCAAGGCCGACGCCGGCGCGGGCTATGTCAGGATCGGCGAGGTCCGCTCCGCCCTCGACTACCGCGCCGTGTTCGAAAAGCGCGACGGTGTCTGGAAGCTCACGGCTTTCGTCGCCGGCGACTGACATGCCCGATATGCTTGCGCCCGGCCAGTCGGGCGAGCTGATCCTGCGCATTCTCGTGGCGCTGGCGCTCGGCCTGCTCATCGGGCTGGAGCGCGGCTTTCGCGGCCGCGACGCGCCGTCGGGCGATCGCCTCGCCGGCATCCGCACCTACACGCTCTACGCCCTGTTCGGCGGCTTCGCCGGCGTGATGCCAGGCGACTGGGCGCTGCCGGCTGCGCTCGTCGCTGCAGGCCTGCTCATCGCTGCCGGCTACGCCGCCTCCGCCAGACAGGAGGACGCCGATCTCGGCATGACGTCCGAAGTCGCCGCCCTCGCCACCGTCGCGCTCGGCGGTCTTGCCGGTCGCGGCGAACTGCTCGTCGCCGCGATCGGCGCGGTTCTGGTCGTGTTGCTGCTCGGCGCGAAACAGCCGCTCCATCGTTTCCTCGGCCTCGTCCGGCATGACGAGGTCGCCGCGGCGCTGAAGCTGCTGGCGCTGTCGGCGCTCATCCTGCCGCTTCTCCCGAACGAGGATTACGGCCCCGGCGGCGTCCTCAACCCTTATGCGATCTGGTGGGCGGTCGTGCTGGTCGCGGCGCTCAGTTTCGCCGGCTACATCGCCATCCGCGTCTTCGGCGTGACGCATGGGCCGCTGCTCTTCGGTCTTGTCGGCGGCCTCGCTTCATCCACCGCCGTCACCGTCACTTCTGCACGCCTCGCCAGCGACAAGGAAGCCGGCGCCGCGCCCTTCGCGGGCGCCATCGCGCTCGCCAACGCGGTGATGATCACCCGCGTCGGCGTCTTTCTCGCGCTCATCGCGCCTGCGCTGCTTGTCGCGATCTGGCCCGTGCTGGCCGCCGGGGCGCTCGGTTCGGCGGTGACGGGCCTCGCCATTGGCCTGCGTTCGGGGCGCGGCGAAGCGCCTGTCGACTTCAGGCTGGAGCCGCCGAAGGATTTCTGGTTCGCGGTCATTTTCGGCGTCGTCATGGCCGGCATCGGCCTCGCCGTGTTCTACGGCGAACAATGGTTCGGCGATGTCGGGCTCTACGCGGTCGCGGCGATCTCCGGTCCGTTCGACGTCGATGCCTTCACGCTCTCCACCGCGCGCGGGGCGGGGCAGAGCATCGCGCCAGGCCCTGCAGCCCTGGCGATCCTGCTCAGCGTCAGCGTGAATACGGCGGGGAAGGCGGCCATCGCCTGGAGCCTTGGCGGCGCGGCGATCGGCGTCAGGACGGGGCTGGTCGCCGCCGTCACCATCGCCGCAGGTTTCGCGGCGATGGTCGCGTCGGGGCTGGTCTAGTTCAGCTTCGCGCGGAGGTCGCGGATCGCGCCATCGGCCAGAGCCGATGCCTTGGCCGCATCGACGCGGGCGCCGATCAGCGCGCCGGCGGCGGCGATGGCGGCATCGGCGGCGGCCGACTTCACATCGGCCAGCGCCGAGGCTTCGGCCTGGGCGATCTTGTCCTCGGCCATCTTGGTGCGGCGGGCGATCAGCGCCTCCAGCGCCGCCTTGCCGTCGGCCTGCATGCGCGCGGCTTCCGCTTCGGCGGCTTTCAGGATGCTCGCCGCTTCGCCTTCGGCTTCCTTGGCCTTGGCCTGGTACGAGGCGAGCAGCGCAGCCGCCTCCGCACGCAGGCGCTTGGCCTCGTCCAGTTCGGACGAGATGGCCGCCGCGCGGGCGTCGAGCTGCTTGGCCAGCACGCCCGGCACCTTCTTCCAGATCACGACCAGCAGGAAGATGACGAGGCCGACGCCGACCCAGAAGGTCGGATCGAGATAGATGGGACCGTCGTGCATCGCGTTCTCCTTAGCGGGCGAGGGCGGCGTCGACCGCCGCGCCTGCATCCGCGGCGCTCACGCTTTCGCCGGTCAGGCGCGTGACGATCGCGGCCGCCGTATCGGCCGCGACGGAACGCACGTGGGAAAGCGCGGCCGATTTGCTGGCGCCGATGCGGGCATCGGCGGCGGCGAGGTCGGCGTTCAGCTTTTCCTCGGCCGCGTGACGCGCAGCTTCGGTTTCGCCTTTGACGCGGGCGCGGGTTTCGTCGCCCAGCGTGCGGCCGCGATTGCGTGCGTCCGCCAGCGCCGTCTCATACGCCTTCAGGGCTGCGTCGGCCGCTTCCTTCGCCGACGCCGCGGACGCCGAATCTCCGGCGATGCGCGCCTGGCGCGTCTCCAGAACCTTGCGGATGCGCGGGATCACCACGAAGGCGAGCAGCACGTAGAGCAGCACGAAGCTGATCGCGAGCCAGAAGAGCTGGCCGGCGAATGTCTCGGTCGCGAGCTGGGGCATGCCGCCCTTGTGCTCGGCGCCGTGCGCAGCGTCTGCGGCGTGAGGAGCGCTCGTCGCGGCCGCCCAGAAGGCGGCCGATGCGAGCGCGGTCAGGATGGCCATGAGGCCGCCCTCCCGTCAGAGATCAACCGAACAGAATGACGAACGCCAGCACCAGGCCGAACAGGCCGGTCGCTTCGCACAGCGCGAAGCCGAGCAGCAGGTTGCCGTTCTGGCTGGCGGCCGCACCCGGATTGCGCAGGGCGCCCGACAGGAAGTTGCCGAAGATGTTGCCGATGCCGATGCCGGCGCCCAGCAGGGCGAGAGAGGCAAGGCCGGCGCCGATGAACTTCGCTGCTTCAGCTTCCATTGTAGTCACTCCTCGAGGAACAGGTTGGTTGGTGTGTCGACCATGTGGGCAGGCCGCATTCGGATGAAATCTAGTGTTCGTGCAGGTGGATGGCGTCGTTCAGGTAGATGCTGGTCAGCACCGCGAAGACATAGGCCTGCAGGAAGGCGACCAGGAATTCCAGCGCGGTGACCGCGACGATGCCGAGCAGCGGCAGGATCGCGCCGGCCGACATGATGCCGCCGGCGGCGCCCAGGCTCACCACGAAGCCGGCGAACACTTTCAGCATGGTGTGGCCGGCCAGCATGTTGGCGAACAGACGCACCGAAAGGCTGATCGGACGCGACAGGAACGAGATCACCTCGATGACGACGATCAGCGGCAGCAGCCAGCCCGGAACGCCCGACGGCACGAACAGCGAGAAGAAGTGCAGGCCGTGGCGCAGCAGGCCCACGATGATCACGGTCAGGAACACCAGCGCGGCCAGCGCGAAGGTGACGATGATGTGGCTGGTCGGCGTGAACGAGTAGGGCAGCAGGCCGAACAGGTTGCAGAACAGCACGAACATGAAGAGCGTGAAGATGAGGGGGAAATACTTCATCCCCTCTTCGCCGGCGTTGTTGCGCACGGTGTTGGCGATGAACTCATACGAAAGTTCGGCCATCGACTGCATGCGGCCGGGCACCAGCGCGGCGCGGGCCATGCCGATCAGCAGGAAGGCGCTGACGCCGACCGCGGCGATGGTCATCCACAGCGCCGCGTTGGTGAACGACAGATCCAGACCGCCGACATTGATGTGCGGCAGCCAGCTCACGGGTTTCACCGTGAACTGCTCCATCGGGCCGGCGACCATGTTCAGCATACGCCTTCAGTCCTCGTCTTCGTCCTGCGTCGCCACGCTGGGCGCCGCTTTCGCCTTTTCGGCGTCTTCCGCCTGCATGCGCCGCGCGGTGCGGAACACGCCGTAGAATCCGGCCGCGACCCCGAGCGCCAGCAACGTCAGCAGCAGCGCAGGGCGCGTGCCGAAGGCGTTGTCCAGCAGCCACCCGATCCCGCCGCCGACCACCAGCGCCGCGACGAATTCCGTCGACAGCTTGAAGGCCGATCCGAGCGCGGTATTGGGCTCGGCAGTCGATTTTCGCGGGATCGTTCCTGTCGCTTCGGCACGCTTTTCGAGGTCGCTCAGCCGGCGGCCAAGCTCGTCGAGTCTGCGTTTGTCGTCCGGACCGTTCGAAGTCGACGACATGCCGTTTACGTTAGGCCCGCCACATCGGCTGTGACGCCGTGTCGCGGGGTGCCCCCGGTTAAATTCGCGCGGAAACTATGGGCGGGCACCTATGAAGTCAAGCGCGCTCTCTCCGGCCTAACTATCTGAAAAGTAATTGCTTTTCCGGAAGGCGCCCGTTCTCCGGCGGGGTTTTCGCTGCGATTGCGAACAACCGCGTGCGGAATCGCCCTCAAGGGCGCTTGGGCGCGAAGCCTCTCAGCAGGATGGGCGCCAGGGCTTTGGAAATCTCCGCAACGCCGGTCCCCTCGGGCAGGGCGCGCAGGCGCACGCCGATCCCGTCCATCAGCGCATTCCAGAAGAACTGCACCCACATCGGCTCCAGGCCATCGTCGATATAGCCGCGCCGCTGCATCTCGCCGACGATGCGGATGCCGCGTTCGCCGATCCGATGCTCCATCATGCGCCACATATCGGCGTGGTCCGGCTCTTCCATGCTGAGGTCGAGATTGGTGAAGAGGGTCAGCCAGCCGCCATTGATATGGCGATGCAGCTGGCCCGACATCATCCGCACCATCGCCGCATCGAGATCTCCCTTGAAGTCGATCTCGCGCAGGATCAACGCCTCGGTATCGTCGGAATCCTTCTCGACATTGGTCTCCAGCGCCGCCGCCAGCAGATGCAGCTTGCTGGGGAAGGACGACCGCACCGTCGCCAGGTCCAGCTTCGCGCGGCTCGCCACGCGCGCCACCGTGAAGGCGTCATAGCCCTGCTCGGCCAGCGTCTTCATCGCCGCGCCCAGCAGGCGGTCGCGCTGCTTCACGGTCAGCAGTTTCCTGCGCTGAGGCGGCTTCGGCGTCATTTTCGGCGCCGGCTTCGCGGCGCGGACAGGTTTCTTCGCGGCTTTGGCCATGTCTCACGAACCCCAATTCGTTCGCCGCAGAGATGGGCGAACGCCGGGGCCGGCGCAAGTGACGCTTGTCAGGCCGGCGTCATTCCGCCGCAAGCCGCTCGGCGCTCGTGAGATCCACCGACACGAGCTGGCTGACGCCGCGCTCCTGCATGGTCACGCCCATCAGCCGGTCCATGCGCGCCATGGTGAAGGCGTGATGGGTGATCATCAGGAAGCGCGTCTCGGTCAGCTTCGTCATCTCGTCCATGAGATTGCAGAAGCGCTCGATATTGGCGTCGTCCAGCGGCGCGTCGACTTCGTCCAGCACGCAGATCGGCGAGGGGTTCGACAGGAAGATCGCGAAGATCAGCGACAGCGCCGTCAGCGTCTGCTCGCCGCCCGACAGCAGCGACAGCGTCGACAGCTTCTTGCCCGGCGGCTTGGCGAGGATTTCCAGGCCCGCTTCCAGCGGATCTTCGCTCTCGGTCAGCGTCAGCTCCGCCTCGCCGCCGCCGAACAGCGTCGTGAACAGCCGCTTGAAGTGGTTGTTCACCGTGTCGAACGCGGCCAGCAGGCGCTCGCGGCCTTCGCGGTTCAGGCTGCCGATCGCGCCGCGCAGCTTGGCGATGGCCGATTCCAGATCAGCCTTTTCCGCCGTCATGGATTCAAGCCGCGTCTCGTATTCCTGCGCTTCCTCGTCGGCGCGCAAATTCACGCCGCCCAGGCTCTCGCGCTCGCGCTTCAGCCGGTCGACCTTGGCGTCGATCTGGTCGAGCGCAGGGACGGCATCGCCCTCTTCGTGGCCCGCCTTCTCCAGCAGCGCATCCGGCTCGCATTCCAGCGCTTCGCGAATGCGCGCCGCCGTCTCGGCGAGGCGGTTGCGCGCGTTCTCAAGGCCCGCGACGCGGTGCGCGCGCGCTTCACGCGCATCCGACAGCGCCGCATCGGCGGCCTTCGCCTCGCGGTCGGCGCGCTGCGCTTCGGCTTCGGCCGCGGCCAGCGCCTCGGCCGCCACGCGGCGCGCTTCCTCGGCGGTGGCGATGGCGTCCAGCAGCGCGGTGCGCTTGCCCTCGATCTCGCCGGGGATCTGCTCCACTTCCGTCAGTTCGTCCTGGCCTGCGGCCTGACGCTCTTCCAGCGCGGCGATCTGGGCCCGCGCCGCATCGCCGCGCCGCGTCCAGTCTTCCAGTTCGCGGCTGGCCGCGCTGCTGCGCGCCAGCGCCACGGCGATATCCCGCTTGGCGGTTTCCACCGCGCCGCGCGCATCGCTCGCCGCGCCGCGCGCCGCGCTCACATCGCCCTGCAGCGACTGGATGCGCGCGCCGAGATCGCTCTCGCCGGTCACTTCGGCCAGGGCCGCAACGGCCTCGTCCGACGATTTCTCCGCTTCGGCATGGTCGGCGGTCAGACGCTCGGCCGTCTCGCGCAGCGCCGCCGCGCGCGCCGAATGACGGATCGCCTCACGCTCGGCTTCACCCGCCGCACGCTCCGCCGCCGATAGGGCCTGATCGTTCTGGCGCACGGTCTGCTGCGCCATGCGCTCGGCCGTCACCGCCGCTTCGCCCGCTTCCCGCGCCGCATGGAACGCCGCGCGCGCCGCCGCTGCGGCTTCGTCGGCCGACGCCAGTTCATCCTTCACGACATCGAGGCGATTGCGCTGCGCCAGACGGATCGCCGCCGGCGTCTCGGCATCGGCGGCGCTGCGCAGACCGTCCCAGCGCCACAGCGCGCCGGTCTGGCTGACGAGACGCTGACCGGGCGCGAGGCCCGCCTGCATCGCATCGCCCGCCGCCGCATCGATCACGCCGATCTGCTCCAGACGCCGCGCCAGCGCGTCCGGCGCCACGACGAACTGCGACAAGGGCGTCGCGCCGTCCGGCAGCGCCGCGTGCGCCTCGACCGGCGGCAGGGCACGCCAATGCGCGGGGGCCGCTTCATCCAGCGGCACGTCCAGATCATCGCCCAGCGCCGCGGCCAGCGCCGCTTCATAGCCGGGCGTCACGCTCAGCGCGTCGATCAGCTTGGGCCACAGTCCGCCGCCCGTGCCGAGCAGCGTGGTGATCGCGCGCTCTTCCGCCTTCAGGCGCGCGACCTCGCGGTCGGCGGCCGCCAGCGGCTCGCGCGAGTGTTCGATCTCGGCCTGCGCGTCGATCCGCGCCGCCTCGGCGGCGGCGACATCGGCCCGCGCAGCTTCAGCGGCGTCACGCGCGGCGCTCAGCGCTGCCGCCGCCGCCGTCACGTCCGGCGCCTGCGCCGCATCGGCTTCGGCGCGCGACTGCTCGCCCGCATTGGCGTTCAGCAGGTCGACGAGGCGCGATGTGCGCCGCGCCGCTTCGTCGCGCGCCCGCTCAAGGCTCTGACGGCGCGCCTGCAGGCGGGCCAGTTCGGCGCGGGCCTGATCCAGCTCGCTCTCAAGCCCGCTCAGCATCTCCTGCGCGGCCGCGGCTTCGCCCTGTGCGTCGGTCTGCGCGGTCTCGCGCGCTTCCCCGCCGGCTGCGAGCGCTTCGATCTCGGCGCTCAGCTGTTCGATCATCCGGTGCGCGTCGGCGCCGCGATCGGTTTCGCGCGCGACATCCGCCACGATATCGGCGAGCTGACGCTGCAGGCGCGCGGCCTGTTCGCGCGCGCGGCGCTCTTCGGCGTCGAGCTGGTCGCGCTCGATCCGCAGGCGCTGGAACGCGGCGGCGCGTTCGGCTTCCGTCTCACGCAGCGGCGGCAGCGCCTGATGCGCCTCGGTCTGCGCGGTGGCGGCGGCGGCGGCCCGTTCGGTCGCCTCGCCCGTCACGCGCTCGGCATCCGCCGAAAGACCCTCGGCCTCGCCGACGCCGGCCGCCGCACCCTGCCAGCGCAGGTGATAGGCCATCGCCTCCGCCTGCCGGATGAGGCCCGACAGATTGCGATAGCGCGTCGCCTGCCGCGCCTGGCGCTTCAGCGCCTGCAGCTGCGATTCCAGCTCACCGATCACGTCGTTCAGACGGCCAAGATTGGTCTCGGCCGCCTTCAGCCGCAGCTCGGCCTCATGGCGGCGCGTATGCAGGCCGGAAATGCCTGCCGCTTCTTCCAGAATGGCGCGGCGCTGCAGCGGCTTGGCGGCGATGATCTGGCCGATCTGCCCCTGGCGCACCAGCGCCGGCGAATGCGCGCCGGTCGAGGCGTCCGCGAAGAACAGCTGCACGTCGCGCTGGCGCACTTCGCGCCCGTTGATGCGATAGACGCTGCCCGCCTCGCGCTCGATGCGGCGCGAAATCTCGATCAGGTCGCTGTCGTTATAGGCCGACGGCGCGGTGCGCTCGCGATTGTCGATGGCGATGACGACTTCGGCCATCGAGCGGGCAGGGCGGTTGCCCGAGCCTGCGAAGATCACGTCATCCATGCCCGAACCGCGCATGGACTTGGCGCTGTTCTCGCCCATCGCCCAGCGCAGGGCCTCAAGCAGGTTCGACTTGCCGCAGCCGTTCGGCCCCACGATGCCGGTGAGACCGGGTTCGACATGCAACTCCGTCGGCTCGACGAACGACTTGAAGCCCGACAGGCGGATACGAGAAATCTTCACTGCTTGAACCTACACCCCGCTACGCGAAGATCGCTGTCCGCCTGAAGGCGGATCAGTTGGGCTTCTTTTCCAGGGCCGCTTTGAACTTGGCTTCGAAGTCCGCATAAGCCGCCGCGCCCGTCACCTTTTCGCCATTGACGAACATGGTCGGCGTCGAATTGACGGCCAGAACATTCACAGCTTCTTCGCGCGATTCCCGGATCTGAGCGACGATCTTCTCGTCCTTCAAACATGATTCGACCTGCGCACGCGAGAGACCGGCGCGGCGGGCGAGGGTGGCGAGGGCGTCGATGGCGCCCTGTTCCTTGTGCCAATCGGCCTGCGAATGGAACAGAACGTCCATGAACGGATAGAAGCCTTCGCGCGGCAGGCAGCGCGCGATCGCCGACGCGCCATAGGCGACGGTGTCGAGCGGATAGTCGCGCAGCACGTAGTAAACCTGCCCCTTGTCGATCCAGTCCGCCTTGATCTTGGGCAGGGTTTCGATGGCGAAGGCCGCGCAATGGCCGCACCCGGCCGAGGCGTATTCGATCATCTTGATCGGCGCGTTGGGGTCGCCAAGGCCGATATCGCTCGGCTTGATCGCCAGCGCCTGCTCCGCCGCGGCATCGCCGCCCGAGGCGATGGTCGCTTCCTTGGGCATCAGGAAAAAGAAGGCTGCAGCCACGACGGCAACCACCGCCGCGCCGACGCCGCCCGCGACGAGATAACGATTGTCCACGCGCCAAACTCCCGTGCTGCGGGGCCGGCGGCCCCGTTTGAAGCGCCGCTTATAGGGAGGCTTGGGCGCTACCTCAACGCCGCCGGGAACTATCCACAGCCCGCCGCATCAACTTGGCGAGACTGTCGCGCAGGCCCGGGTCTTCGACCTTCGCGACCGAATGCGACACCGCCGCTTCCTCCGCGGCCGACAGGCGCGGCGGCAAAGGTTTGGGCCTCAGCTCGCGCGCCCGCGCAATCGGCCCCTGCACGATCTTCAGCGATTTGACGACGCCCTCGCCGGCCAGCGCCGCGATGCGCTGGATGAGTTCGCGCTGCTGATGCTGGATCAGCAGCGCCGCCGCGCCCTCCACCTTCACGGTCAGGATGCCGGCGGGCGAAATCGCCTGGGGCCGGGCATGGGGGGCGAGCTGCGGCCCTGCGATGTCGGCCCACCGCGTCGCGATCGACATGATGGCGAAGCCTTTGGCCGCCGCGAGGCCGCGCGCCGTCGGTCCGGCGAGACCGGCGAGCTTGCGCGGTCCGCGTGTCGCGATGCGCGGCGCCTCGCTCTTGTCCTTGTCCTCGCGCTCGCTCATGTCTTGGCCGATGGCTTCCCCGGTCTTCAGCAAACCCGTCTCCAGCAAACTCCTCGCCTGGTACGATGTCCATGCGCGGACGCTGCCCTGGCGCTACCGCCCCGGCGAGCGGGCGGACCCTTACCGCGTCTGGCTCAGCGAAGTCATGCTCCAGCAGACGACGGTGGCGGCGGTGAAGGCCTACTTCGAACGCTTCACGGCGCTCTGGCCGACGGTCTTCGATCTCGCCGCCGCGCCGGTCGACGATGTCATGCGCGAATGGGCGGGCCTCGGCTATTACTCCCGCGCGCGGAACCTGCATGCCGCCGCCAGGGCGGTCGCGGCGCTGGGCGCCTTCCCCGACACGGAAGAAACCCTCCGCACGCTCCCCGGCATCGGCCCCTACACGGCGTCGGCCATCGCGGCCATCGCCTTCGATCGCAAGGCCTCGCCCGTCGATGGCAATATCGAGCGCGTGGTCGCCCGCCTCTTCGCCGTCGAAACCCCGCTCCCCGCCGCCAAGCCGGAACTGAAGGCGCTGGCCGCCTCGCTGACGCCCGGCGAACGCGCCGGCGATTTCGCCCAGGCGATGATGGATTCTGGGCGCCACGATCTGCACCCCGCGCAATCCGGCCTGCGCGCTCTGTCCGCTGAAGGCCGGCTGCAAGGCCTGCAAGGCCGGCATCGCCGCCACGCTCCCCCGCCGCGCCCCCAGGGCGGCGCGGCCTGACAGGGCAGGGGCCGCCTTCGTCCTTATCAGCGCAAAGGGAAACGTCCTCGTCCGCCGCCGCCCGCCCAAAGGCCTGCTCGGCGGCATGCTGGAACTGCCCTCAAGCCCCTGGGGACCGGCGCCGGCAGAACCGCTTAGCTACGCCCCGCAAAAGGCGGCCTGGAAACGGGCGGCTCAGCCCGTCGAGCATGTCTTCACCCATTTCCGCCTGACGCTCGACGTCTACGCCGCCCGCGTTCCGTCCGAGCAGGCCGAGGGCATCTGGCTGCCGCTCGGCGAGCTGGAAACGGCGGGCCTACCCTCGGTGATGCGTAAGGTCGCCGCGGCGGGCCTTGCCGCCCTTGGTATGGACGGCCTGCGGGGCGGGTGAATCCATCTCCGCCCGGATCTGCTGGCGCAGCAGGTCGATGGGCTTCAGCTTCCCGTCGACCAGGAAGTGCCAATAGGTCCAGCCATTGCAGGCCGGCAGGTTCTGCACATGCGCCCCGATCTGGTGGATCGAGCCGGTCGCGCCATCGACGCTGATCGACCCGTCGGCCTTCACCCGCGCCGCATGGCGCTTGGCGGGGTCGTACAGCTTCGCGCCGGGGTCCAGCAGGCCGCGCTCGACCACCTGGCCGAACGGCACGCGGACCTCCTCGCGCTTCATCTTCTTGATCTCGACATCCTCGGCCGCCGCCGGCACCACCTGGCGCAGCCGCTCGCGGGCCGCCTTGATGTACCCGGCATCGCGCTCGATGCCGATGTAATGACGCCCCAGGCGCTTGGCGACCGCGCCCGTCGTGCCCGTCCCGAAGAACGGGTCCAGCACCACGTCGCCCGGCTTCGACGCCGCCAGGATCACCCGGTGGAGCAGGGCCTCGGGCTTCTGGGTCGGGTGCGCCTTGGCCCCGTCATCCCCCTTCAGCCGCTCGCCTCCGGTGCAGAGCGGGATCAGCCAGTCCGACCGCATCTGCAACCCCTCGTTGAGCATCTTGAGGGCTTCATAATTGAACGTATAGCCGGTGGCGTTCGCCTCGGGCGACGCCCAGATCAGCGTCTCGTGGGCGTTGGTGAACCGCCGGCCGCGGAAGTTCGGCATCGGGTTGGCCTTGCGCCAGACGATGTCGTTCAGGATCCAGAACCCCAGATCCTGCATCTTGGCGCCCACCCGGAAGATGTTGTGGTACGACCCGATGACCCACAAAGTTCCCGTGGGCTTCAGGATACGGCGGCACTCGGCCAGCCACTCATGGCAGAATTTGTCGTAGGCGGCGAAGCTGGAGAACTTGTCCCAGTCGTCATCGACGCCCGCCACCCGGCTCTGGTCGGGGCGGGTCAACTCGCCCTGGAGCTGCAGGTTATAAGGCGGGTCCGCGAAGATCAGGTCCACGGACTTGTCGGGAAGGGTTCTCAGTGCGGCGACGCAATCGCCCGAAAGAATGGAATCGATCGGCAAACGCTGCGCCTGTGTGGCTTGAGCCACCTTGACCGCCTGAGACACCTGACACCCCGCCACTTTGTGCCCGCGAAGCTGAGTCGAGGCGGACTCGCGGTCAAGAGTCTCAATGGAATCAAAGCGTTAACACATCTTCCTGTGGAGTCCCCAAATTCCCGACCCCCTAGATATGGGGGGTCGAAATTAACCATAAGGGCAGAAAGCCGGCCCAAGGGATTCAAAAAACTCAACGAATCCCGCTTTGGCACAAACGCGCCCGTATGCGGCCCTGGCTTCGCATCAAATACGCGAACAGGATTCACCTCAGAAGTGAACACGCGCCCGGATTGGCGAAGGCGATGAGCGGATTCCCCCAAGGGATTCAAAAGATTCAAGCTTTCGGGTTTGGCGCGGTTCGCGCTCCCTTGCCCGGCATCTGTCATCCCCGGGGCGGCGCAGCCGAACCCTTTTTTCTCCGGCATTCATGGGGAGACGCCCCGAAGGGGCGGAGGGGGAGGCATATCCGTGCCTGAGGCCCCTCACGCCAGGGGGCGCCATCGTCCAACCGCTAACGCTCAGAACCCGCGCTTGACGGACGCGACCGGCGCAAACGTCATCCGGTGGATCGCACACGGCCCCAGCCGCAGCAGCGCCTCGGCATGCTGGACGGTGCCATAACCCTTGTGCCGGCCGAACCCGTAACCGGGGTGTTCGGCGTCCAGCGCCGCCATCATCCGGTCGCGCGTCACCTTGGCGAGGATCGAGGCGGCGGCGATCGAAAGTGACAGCGCGTCACCATTCACCAGCGCCCGGGTCGGCACGGCGAAGGCCGGCGGATCGTTGCCGTCCACCAGCGCCGCCACCGGCGGCGGCCCGGACAGGACCAGCGCCTCGACCGCCCGGCTCATCGCCAGATGGGTCGCCTGACGGATGTTGATCCGGTCGATCTCATCGGCGCTGGCGATGCCCACGCCATAGCTGACGGCGCAACCTGTGATTGCATCGAACAGCCGCTCGCGGGCGCTCTCGGTCAGCTTCTTGGAATCGTTGATGCCCTCCGGCAGGGGGCAGGCCATATCCAGGATCACCGCCGCCGCCACCACCGGCCCGGCCCAGGGGCCGCGTCCGGCTTCGTCGATCCCGGCGATGGGCAGGCCATAGAGGGCCGCCATCGCCCGCTCGGCGGAAAAGTCCGGCGCCGGCCGCACCGCTGCGGGGACGGCCTGGATACGTGAGCGGGAGAGCGCGCGCGCCATGGGGAACTGAGATACGCGATTCGCCCCCGGAGATGCAATTCCTGCGCGTGACGTAAGGGCAAGAGCCGTCACAGCAGCGCCAACTGCCGGGGTTCGCCCGCGCGCCTGGGCCGGAAGAACTGCGTCGCGTCCAGCGGGAAGCGCTGGCTGTTGAGGCCCAGCCGCCGCGCCGCCACCCGGAAGCGCTGGCCGATCATCTCGGCATAGGGGCCGCCGCCGGTCATCCGCGTCCCCCAATTGGCGTCATAGTCCTTGCCGCCGCGCATGCCCCGGACCAGCGCCATCACATGGGCGGCCTTATCCGGCACATGGGCTTCCAGCCATTCGCGGAAGAGGTCTTTGATCTCCAGCGGCAGGCGCAGCATCACATAGCCGGCGGAGGTCGCCCCGGCCTCGGCCGAGCGCTCCAGGATCGTCTCCATCTCCATGTCGTTCAGCGCCGGGATCAGCGGCGCCGTCATCACCGCCGCCGGAATGCCGGCGCGGGCAAGCGCCCGGATCGCATCCAGACGTTTTGCCGGCGACGAGGCGCGCGGCTCCATGGTGCGGGCCAGCTTACCGTCCAGCGTGGTGATCGAGACCGCCACCTTCGCCAGACCCTTCTCGGCCATGGGCGCCAGGATATCGATGTCCCGCGTCACCAGATGGTTCTTGGTCACGATCGCTACGGGATGGTTATGGGCGGCCAGCACCTCCAGAACCCGGCGCGTGATCTGATGCTCGCGCTCCAGCGGCTGATAGGGATCGGTATTGGTGCCGAGCGCGATCACCCGGGGCGTATATTTCGGATCGGCCAGCTCGGCTTCCAGCAGCTCGGCGGCGCGCGGCTTCAGAAGGATGCGCGTCTCGAAATCGAGTCCCGGCGACATGCCCAGCCACGCATGGGTCGGCCGCGCGAAGCAGTAGACGCAGCCATGCTCGCACCCCCGATAGGGGTTGATCGAACGGTCGAACGACAGATCCGGCGAGGTGTTGCGCGCGATGACGCTGCGGGTCGCGTCATACAGAACGGTCGTCTTCGGCGCGGGCATATCCTCCGCGTCCAGCGTGCCCCAGCTGTCGTCCTCGCGCACATGGCTGAACCGCTCGTAGCGCCCGTCCGCATTGGTCAGCGCGCCACGGCCCTTTTGCACCGGCGGGGCGGGGGCCGCCGGTTGGAGAGGGGCCGCAGATTGGCGGGGGTTCGCATCCCGGCGGAGGGCGCTACGAGCGTTCATGGCTTCATCCTACACAATCATAGGAACAAAACAAGAACTCATTAGATCGTGCGATCCTTTGTCCACAGGAAAACGTAAGCTTACGCGCCGGGTTCCATGCCTAACGGGAGTGTTCCATGAAGACCGTCCTCACCCTCATCGGCATCGTCGCCACGCTCGCCGGTCTTCTCTGGGCCGGGCAGGGCCTCGGCTGGATCATGTGGCCGGAGTCGAGCTTCATGCTCGTGCAGACCAAATGGGCCTATATCGGCGGCGCCACGGCCATCGCCGGCCTCGCCCTCATCGTCTATGCCCGCCGCCGCTAGGCCCGCCCTGCCGCAACGGCTCGGTTGATCGGCGCCTCCGCTCCGGCGCTAATGCGGCGATGCTGTCTGTCGTCATCCCCACGCTCAACGCCGAACACAGTCTGGTGCGCGCGCTCACCAGCCTTGTCGAGCCGGCCATGCGCGGGCTGGTGCGCGACGTGGTCATCGCCGATGGCGGCTCGACCGATCTGACGCTCGACATCGCCGAGGACGCGGGCTGCGAGATCGTCCGCACCCATGCGACGCGGGGCGGCCTGCTCGATGCCGGCGCCCGCGTGGCGAAGGGGCCATGGCTTCTCTTCCTCCGCGCCGAAACGGCGCTGGAGCCGGGCTGGGACGCCGAGGCCTATCAGTTCATCCGTCAGGGCGGCGAGCAACGCGCCGCCACCTTCCGCTTCGCGCTCGACGACAAGCGCTGGTCGGCGCGCCGCGCGGAATTCGTCTATCGCCTCCGCAACCGCGTGCTGGCGCTGCCCTATGGCGACCAGGGCCTCATCATCTCGAAGGCGCAGTACGAACGTCTCGGCGGCTACAAGCCGCTGGACGTGCTGGAAGACGTCGATCTCGTCACCCGCCTGAAACGCCGGTTCGGCCGCGCGGGCCTCACGCGCCTCGCCTCCAGGGCGATCGCCAGCGGCGCGCCGCGCCGTTCGGTCCGCAACATCGCGCTGCTGACGCTCTACACGCTCGGCGTCAGCCCGGAAAAGCTCCAGCGCTGATCAGCGCTCCATCAGCCGCGGCATGATGTCGACGAAATTGCAGGGCTTGTGCCGGCTGTCGAGTTGATAGCGCAGGATATGGTCCCACCCATCCTTCACCGCCCCGGTCGAACCCGGCAGGCAGAAGATATAGGTGCCGTTCGCCAGGCCCGCACAGGCCCGCGACTGCACCGTCGAGGTGCCGATCGTCATATAGCTGATGAGATGGAAGACGACCGAGAACCCGTCGATCTCCTTTTCGAACACCGCCCGCGCCGCTTCCACCGTCACGTCGCGTCCGGTCAGGCCGGTGCCGCCGGTGGTGATGATCACGTCGATCAGCGGATCGGAAATCCAGTTCCGGAACTTCGACGCGATCAGCTCCGCATCGTCCTTCAGGATCGCGCGGTCGGCGAGCGTATGCCCCGCCTCGGTGAGACGCGCCACCAGCGTATCGCCCGAACGGTCGTCGGCTTGCGTGCGCGTATCGCTCACCGTCAGCACGGCGATCCTCACCGGCACGAAGGGCAGGCTTTCATCGATGCGCGGGGCAGGGGCGAGCGAAGGGGTCACGGCGTCATCCTCATGCTGAACCGCCATCTTCTTCCGGATCGCGCCCCACCGCCATGCGATAGGTCAATCGCGCGAGGCTCAGCGTCAGCCTGTGCCGCTCTTCCTCGCTCACCTCCAGAAAGCCGATCTCCAGCGTCGCGTTGAACAGCATCTGCGCGATCAGCCAGGTGTCTTCCTTCGGCATCGGCAGGTTGATCGCGTCGCCCGATGCGATGCGGATATCCTGCGCCAGATCGACCATGGCGTTGCGCCATTTCTCCACCGTCGGCAGCGTCATCACGAACGGGATCTGCCGCACCAGCACGAAGGTCAGCTTGCGCTCCTCCACGATATTGGCGACCGCCTGTTCGGTCAGCCGCACCACGCCCGGCCATGGCCCCAGCCCCATCGCGTCGGCGAACGCCTTCTGCATCCGGCGCAGCGATTGCGCCATCGCCTGCTCGGCCAGAACCGCGACGATGGTCTCCTTGTCGGGAAAGAAATCGTAGAGCGTGCCGATCCCCACGCCCGCCACCTTGGCGATGTGGTTGGTGGTCAGGCCCTCATAGCCGTCCTTTCGCAGAATCCGAGCGCAGGCATCCACCATCGCATCGAAGCTCATCTTCGAGCGGGTCTGCTTGGGCCACTTCTTCGGCGTAAAGCTGGGCGTTTGCGGCAGGGGGGCGGACAGGGTCATGGGCCGCCACTATCCGAGTTTCCCGAGTAAAAGCTAGGATATATGTTGAAGGCATGACCCTCGCCAACGACTCCAGCGCCCGGCCGCCGAAAAAGACCGGCCGCGCCCTCCGCATCGACTTCACCGCGCCCAAGGGCGATCCCGGCCTCATCGGCCCCGGCTCCGTCTCCTGGCGGGTCAGCGCCAACCCCATCGCGCTGGCGGTGGGCGGCATCGCGGCGGTGATTCTTGAACTCGCCGAACCGCGCGTCCGCGCCGGCGTCTGGGATCATTCGACCTTCAAGGTCGATCCCATCAACCGCATGAAGAATACCGGCCTCGCCGCCATGACCGTCACCTACGGCCCCACCAGGGCGGCCGAGATGATGTTCGCCCGCGTCACCCGCATGCACGAGCGCGTCGGCGGCCTCACGCATGAGGGCGCGCCGTATCAGGCGATGGACGACGACCTCCTCACCTGGGTCCACGTCACCGCCGCCTGGGGTTTTCTCAACGCCTATATCCGCTATGTCGAACCGCGCATGACCCGCGCCGATCAGGACCGCTACTACAAGGAGGGCGAGATCATCGCCAAAGGCTTCGGCGCGAAATGGGTGCCCACCAGCGTCGATGAAGTGAACGCCTATATGGCGGCCATGGTGCTGAAGCTCTACGCCAACGACACCATCGACGCCTTCCTGAAACTCACCGCCGAAACGCCCGTCTATGGCCGGCTGGCGCAGGGCGTCCAGCGCCGCGTCGTCGATGCCGCCATCGAACTGGTGCCGGACGACATCCGCCGCATCCTCAAGCTCGATGCGAAGCCCGCGAAGAAAGTGCGCCCGCTGCTCCGCACCCTCGCGCGCCTCGCCGGCTTCGCTTTGCGCTTCGCCAACGGCCCGCAGCAGCAGGCCTGCAAGCGCATGGGCGTCAGCACCGCGGCGCTGCGTCCGGCCTAGTCCCGGTCCGGCGCGCCGAGCGGGAAGTACTGGCGGAAATACCGCGCCTCATCCACGGCCCGCGCGAACGAGGGCCGCTTCAGCAGCCGCGCGCGATAGGCTTTCAGGTTCTGGAAGCTGTCGGGTATCGGATAGGTCCAGTCGGCATAGAACAGCGACGGCGAGGCCGCCACGTCGGCCAGCGAATAGGCATCGCCCACCGCCCATTCGCGCCCTTTGAGATAGGTGTCGAGCCACGCATACGACACATCCAGACGCGACCGCGTCACCTGCATCCCGTCTTCCGGCGTCATCGGAATATGACCCAGCTTGCTCGCCACCGCGATCTGCTGCGCCTCCATCACATGCAGGTCGAAGAAGCGGTCCATGAACCGCACGTCCAGCGCCGCCGCCGCATCATCGGGGATCAGCTTCACCGGCCCGGCATGATCGGATCTGCAGATATTCGACGATGATGCTGGTTTCGGTGATCACGCGCTCGCCGTCCACCAGCACCGGCATCTTCTTCAGCGGCCACAGCTTCACCCATTCGGTGCTGTTCTCCGGCTGATCCGGCCCCAGCCCGCGGAACTCGAACGGCGTCGCGTTCTCATACAGCGCAATCAGCGCCTTCTGCGTGTAGGACGAGAAGTGATGTCCGTAGAGCGCCAGCGTCATAACGTCTCCAGCTTCTCCGCCACGCTCAGCAGATCGCGCCAGACATAGCGTTTGTTCAGCGGCACGCGCAGCAGGGCGGCGGGATGGAACGTCGCCATGGCGGGGCAGCGATGCCCGTCCACCTCAAGCTCCAGCCATTTGCCGCGCAGCCGCGTGATGCCCTCGGTCGTGTCGAACAGGTTTTTCGCCGCCGTCGCGCCCAGCGCCACCACCAGCTTCGGCTTCACCAGCGCGATATGGCGTTTGAGGAACGGCAGGCAGACGCTCGCCTCCGCCAGCGCTGGTTCGCGATTGTCAGGCGGCCGCCAGGGCAGGGTGTTGACGATATAGACGCTGGTGCGGTCGCGCCCCAGGGCTTTCAGGAACTGGTCCAGCAACTGCCCCGAGCGCCCGACGAAGGGCAAACCCTGTTCGTCCTCCTCGCGCCCCGGCGCCTCGCCGACGAACATCAGGTCGGCCGCCGGGTTGCCATCGGCGAAGACCAAATTCTTCGCCGTCTTCTTCAGCGGGCATCCCTCGAACGCCTCCAGCGCCGCGCGCAGTTCGGCCAGCGTCGTCGCCCCCGCCGCCAGCGCCCGCGCCGACGCCACATCCGCCGAGCGGTCGAGATCGGCGGCGGGCCTGAGCGCCGCGTCGATCTCCCGTCGCGGCGCTGAATCCAGCGGCGTCATCTCGCGCCGCGGCCGCGCCTCCGCAGGGCGCGGCGCCTCGCGCACCGGCTCGCGCACCGGCGCAGCCGCCGCCGCCTGATAGCGGTTCACCGGGGCTTCCAGCACCGCATCGTCCGCGCCGACATCGTTCAGCCAGCGCAGCGCGTCGAAGGGGTGAAGGGCGGAGTCGGCGACCATCTGCCAAGTTTAGCCAGTCACCGGCGGGCATGCATCTTTGACGGCGAGGGCCGAAAATGATATCAATCTGCTATCACAGGAGGCTATGAATGGCACAGATGATCGTCCGCTCCATACCCGACGAGGCGCTCGCCAAATTCAAGGATCGTGCGAAGCAGGAAGGCTTGAGCGCCGAGGCGATGGCGCGCCGCCTGATCGTGCAAGAGGCTCAGCAGCCAGCAAAAATATCTTTTGACGAGGCTGTGCGGCGTATTGACGAGCTGCGCGCGTTGACGCCGCAGCCCCTCGACTCGTCCGTCCCGATCCTGCGTTCGTTCCGCGATGGGGACGATGCTGGTCGTTGACGCCTCCGTAGCGACGAAATGGATTGTCGCTGAGAGCGGAAGCGACAAAGCACGCGTCTTGCTGTCGGGCGACGAAGACCTTCGCGCGCCGCTCCTGCTGTTGATCGAGGTGCACTATACGCTCGCGAAGCGGTTCAACCGGCGCGAAATCCATTTCAATCAGTTCGCGAATGCGGCGCATTTCCTGCGCACTGTCGTTGCGCTGCATCCGCTCGACGAACAAGCCGTTTTTGCCGCGTGGCAGATTTCCATTCTGGGCCGCGCCGCGCCAGGCGCATCGCTTCCGCCCGCCGACTGGCATGCGTTCAGCATTTACGACTCGCTTTATATAGCGACGGCTCTGAACCTGAACGCGCCCCTGATAACGGCCGACAATGCCCAGGCCGACGCGGCTGAGCGCTTCGGAGTCAAGGTGCGCCGGCTTTAGCGCTGCCGAAACGGAACCCCGATCCCGCCATTGACCCGTGCGCCGCACCCCTTCAAAACCGTGCCCAAGCGCCGCCAAAGGCGCAAATGCTTGAGAGTCCAAGGGGCAGGACATGTCGCGCGAGTCGATGGAATACGATGTCGTGATCGTGGGTGCGGGGCCGGCCGGCCTCAGCGCGGCGATCCGCCTGAAACAGAAGGCTGCCGAGACCGGCACCGAAATCTCCGTCTGCGTGGTGGAGAAAGGCTCCGAAGTCGGCGCCCACATCCTTTCCGGCGCGGTCGTCGACCCCATCGCCCTCAACGAGCTGATCCCGGACTGGAAAGAGCAGGGCGCCCCGCTCGACACGCCGGTCACCGACGACCGCTTCTATCTGCTGGGGCCTGCCGGCGGTCTCCGCCTGCCGAACTTCCTGATGCCGCCGCTGATGAACAATCACGGCAACTACATCGTCAGCCTGGGCAATGTCTGCCGCTGGCTGGGACAGCAGGCCGAAGCGCTGGGCGTCGAGATCTATCCCGGCTTCGCCGCCGCCGAGGTGCTCTATAACGAGCAGGGCGCCGTTTACGGCGTCGCCACCGGCGACATGGGCATCGGCAAGGATGGCGAGCATACCGCCAACTACACGCCGGGCATGGAGCTGCACGCCAAATACACGCTCATCGCCGAAGGCGTGCGCGGCAGCCTCGCGAAAATGATCCAGGCGAAATACGACCTCTGCAAGGGCGTCGAGCCGCAGAAGTTCGGCATCGGCATCAAGGAGCTGTGGCAGGCCGATCCGGCCAGGCACAAGGAAGGCCTCGTCGTTCACTCCTTCGGCTGGCCGCTCACCTCCGACACCGGCGGCGGCACCTTCATGTACCATATGAAGGGCGGCCTCATTTCGGTCGGGTTCGTCATCCACCTCAATTACAAGAACCCGTATCTCTCGCCGTTCGACGAGTTCCAGCGGATGAAGACGCATCCGATGATCAAACCCTATCTGGAAGGCGGCAAGCGCCTGTCCTACGGCGCGCGGGCCATCACCGAAGGCGGCCTCCAGTCGGTGCCGAAACTCACCTTCCCCGGCGGCGCGCTGATCGGCTGCTCGGCCGGCTTCGTGAACGTGCCCCGCATCAAGGGCAGCCATAACGCGATGAAGACCGGCATGCTCGCCGCCGAGGCCGCGTTCGACGCCATCACGGCGGGCCGCAGCCACGACGAACTCAGCGCCTATGAGGCGAGCTGGAAGGACTCCTGGGTCTACAAGGATCTCAAGCGCGTCAAGAACGTGAAGCCGCTCTGGTCGCGCTTCGGCACCTATATCGGCGTGCCGCTGGGCGCGGTCGATATGTGGACGCAGACGCTTTTCGGCTTCTCGCTGTTCGGCACGCTGAAGCACAAGAAGGGCGACTACGCGACGCTGAAGCCCGCCGCGAAATCGAAGAAGATCGTCTATCCGAAACCGGACGGCGTCATCTCGTTCGACAAGCTCTCCTCGGTGTTCCTCTCGAACACCAACCACGAGGAGAACCAGCCCGCGCATCTCAAACTGAAAGACCCCTCGATCCCCATCGGCCAGAACTTGCCGCTCTATGACGAGCCGGCCCAGCGTTACTGCCCGGCGGGCGTCTACGAAGTCCTGCGTGAGAACGACGGTTCCAATCCCCGTTTCGTGATCAACGCCCAGAACTGCGTCCACTGTAAGACATGCGATATTAAGGACCCGGCGCAGAACATCGTCTGGACCGTGCCCGAAGGCGGCGGCGGCCCGAACTATCCCAACATGTAAGGTTCCAGCTTGCCCCGCATCGCCCAGAGATCAGGCCTCGTTGCAGCGCTCATTCTGGCGGCGGGGCTTGGCGGGTGCGGCGCGACGCAGACCGTGTTCCAGCCGCGCGTCTCCGATCCGACGCGCTCGAACGGCAGCCTCTATGGCGACTTCCTGGTCGCCACCTATGCCGGCAACACCCGCGACAGCCGTGTCGCCGCCGGCCGCTATCTCGCGGCGCTTGAGGCCGATCCGGCCAATCCCACGCTGCTGGAACGCGCTTTCATCTTCTCCATCGCCGCCGGCGACATCGACCAGGCGGTGAAGCTCAGCCCCCGCGTCATCGCCGCCAATCCCGACAGCGACCTCGCGCCTCTGATCCAGGGCGTCGCCGCGCTCCGCGCCAAAAACTACGCCGCCGCGAAAACCGCTTTCATGGCCGCCCACCCGAACGGCGACCCGGACCTCATGGCCCGCCTCACCCTCGCCTGGACGGCGGTCGGCGCGGGCGATGCCGCCACGGCCCGCGCGCTGCTCGACCCCAAAGGCGATGCCGGCGCCGCCGTCTTCCTCGCCTATCACCGCGCGCGCCTGGAAGAGATGCTGGGCGACACTGCGGCCGCCGATGCCGCCTATGCCGCCGCCGACAAGGCGACCGGCGGCAAGAGCCTCACCGTCGCGCTCGCCTATTCCACCTGGCTCCAGGCGACGGGCCGCGCGAAGGATGCCGGGCGCGTCCTCGCGGCTTTCCTCGAAACCGCGCCGGGCAACCCGGTCGGCGTCTCGGCCATCACGCGCCTGCGTAACGGACAGGCCATCGCCCGCCGCATCTCGACGCCGCAGCAGGGCGCGGCCGAAGGCTTCTACGGCATCGCCAGCGCGGTCGGCGACGGCGACGTGCAGGACGCCGCCATCGTCTATCTCCGCCTCGCGCAGTTCCTCGATGGCGAACATGACGGCGCGCTCGCCTTTCTGGGCGGCGCGATGGAGCGCGCCAAACGCACCGGCGAGGCGGTCGAACTCTATCTCGAAGTGCCTGAACACTCGCCCTTCTACGTGACGGCCCAGGTCTCCGCGGCCGATCTCCTCGACGACGAAGGCAAGACCGACGAGGCGATCCGGATTCTCCGCCGGCTTGAGCGCAACGAGGCGACCAGCGCGCTCGCCGCCAGCGCGCTTGGCGATGTCTATCGCACCAAGAAGGACTGGCCCGAGGCCATCGACGCCTATTCCCGCGCCATCGACCGCACCGGCCCGGACTTCAACGAAGACGACTGGCCGCTCTTCTATGCGCGCGGCATCGCGTATGAGCGCGCCCGCCGCTGGGCCGAGGCGGAAGCCGATTTCTTCAAGGCGCTGGAGCTGAAACCCGAACAGGCGCTGGTGATGAACTACCTCGCCTATAGCTGGGTCGAACGCGGCGAGCGCGTCGACGAGGCGCTGAAGATGCTCCAGCGCGCGGTCGATCAGCGCCCCGACGACGGCTTCGTCATCGACAGTCTCGGCTGGGCCTATTACCGCCTCGGCCAGTACGAAAAGGCGGTCGAGGTGCTGGAGACCGCGATCCAGTTCTCGCCCTACGAATCGACGCTGAACGAGCATCTGGGCGACGCCTACTGGAAGGTCGGGCGCAAGCGCGAGGCCCAGTTCCTGTGGACCCACGCGCTGAAACTGAAGCCCGAGGACGAGCGCATCCCCATCCTTCAGGCGAAACTGAAAAGCGGCCTGGAAGCCGGCGAAGCCCTCGAACGCCGCAGCGCCTCCACCGCGCCGTAACACCCTCATCCCCGCTGCGCGGGACTTCTCCCGCAAGCGGGAGAAGGGCCGGCTGCCGCCGCCACCGCGCTCGAAGAATCGGCGACCTCAACGCCTGCAACAGCCGACCCTTCTCCCCTTTGGGGAGAAGTCCCCTGCGAAGCAGGGGGATGAGGGGCGTCTCGCACCGGCCCATCCAGCAACCTCAACTCCCCGCCCCCTTGTGGGGAGGGGGCAGGGGTGGGGGTCGCACCGTCGCCCGCCACCACCCAAACCTGTCATGCCCGTGGAGTCCCGCTTTCACGCGAATGACAGTAGATTTTGAGTCGTATGCTCACCGCCCGCGCCCGCGCCAAGATCAATCTCTTCCTGCATGTCGGCACGCGCCGCCCGGACGGCTTCCACAGTCTCGCCAGCTGGGCGGCCTTCACCGCCATGGGCGACGACCTCTCCGCTGAAAGCGCGGACACGCTGTCTCTCACCGCCACCGGCCCTTTCGCCGCCGGGCTTCCTCCGTCCACGGATAATCTCGTCCTCCGCGCCGCCCAGGCGCTGGGGCAGGGCAGGACCGCCGCCCTCCATCTCGCCAAGCATCTCCCCGTCGCCTCCGGCATCGGCGGCGGCTCGGCCGACGCCGCCGCCGCGCTGCATCTCCTCGATGCGCTCTGGCGGCTGAACACCCCGCCCGCCGATCTCTTCCACATCGCCGCGACCCTCGGCTCCGACGTGCCGGTCTGCGTCTATAACCGCAGCGCCCTGATGAGCGGGCGCGGCGAACAGCTCAGCCCCGGCCCCGATCTGCCGCCGCTCCCGGTCGTCCTGCTCAATCCCGGCGTCCCGGTCTCCACCGCGTCCGTCTTCGCCGGCCTCAGCACCCGCAGCGGCGCCGTCCACGCGCGCATTCCCGAAGCCGTCACCGGCCCCGACCATCTCGCCGCGATCCTGAAGCCGACCAGGAACGATCTCGAAGCCCCCGCCATCGGCCTCGCGCCCGAAATCGGTATCGCGCTCACCGCGCTGCGCGATCAGCCCGGCATCCTGATGGCCCGCATGTCGGGCAGCGGCGCCACCTGCTTCGCCCTCGCCGCCGATGACGCGGCGGCCTCCGCCGCCGCCCTCACCCTCAAACGCGCCCGCCCCGACTGGTGGGTGGCCGCGACGAGGCTGGATTGCTGACGGATGATCGCCCCCGGCGAAGCCGGAGAGGGGGTAAAGGCCGCTAGGCTCGCCTCGTCGACGCGGGCAACGCAATGCTGGCGATCATGCCCAGCACCGCCGTCACGAAGGCGAGCCCGATCAGGATGGTCAGCGTGCTGACGCCGAAATTTCCGGCATTGGTCGTTTCCGGCTCGATCAGCTTGCCGAAGAAACTCCCGTATAACATTCCGGCATTCACGCCCCATCCGGCGGCGAACAGAGCGCGCGGCCGCACGTCATCCACGCGGACCAGCAGCGCGCCGAGGATCAGCAGTCCCGCCATCCAGTAATCGTCCACGACGAACAGCCAGTGACGCCCGGCGCCCCAGCTCCTGAACGTCTCGCCGATGATCAGCGACAATCCGTGGATGATGGCGATGACGCGCAGAAACGTCATGGCGGCTTCAGTAAGCCCGGCTCACGCAGAAATCGGCCAGCGCCAGCAGCGCGCGCTTGTACGGCCCGTCGGCGAAGACGCTCAGCGCATTCTTCGCCTCGTTCACATAGCCGCTCGCCCGGACCAGCGTATCCTCGATCGCATCGCGCAGGCGGATCAGGTCCACCGCCGCCGGGAAATCCTCGTCGCGCTGGCGGCCCTCGGCCATCACGCGCTGCCAGAACAACAGCTCGTCCGGCGCGCCGCGCTCATAGGCCAGGATCACGGGCAGGGTGATCTTCCCCTCGCGGAAATCGTCGCCCGCATTCTTGCCCAGCGTCGAGGCCGAGCTGTCATAGTCCAGCGCATCGTCGACAAGCTGGAACGCCACGCCGATCGCGCGGCCATAGTCCGACAGCGCCTTCACCTTTTCCGCCGACGCATTGGCCGCCAGCGCGCCCACCTCCGCCGCCGCCGCGAACAGCGCCGCCGTCTTGGCCGAGATGACCTTCAGATAGGTCTCTTCGCTGGTCTCCAGATTCTTCGCCGCCGAAAGCTGCAGCACCTCGCCCTCTGCGATCACCGCCGAAGCATTCGCCAGCACGCCCAGGATCTCGACCGATCCGGTTTCCACCATCAGCTGGAACGACCGCGAATACAGGAAATCGCCGACCAGCACGCTCGCCGGGTTGCCCCAGATCATGTGCGCGGCTTTTTTGCCGCGACGCAGGTCGGAATTATCGACCACGTCGTCATGCAGCAGCGTCGCGGTGTGGATGAACTCCACCGCCGTCGCCAGCTTCACATGGTTCGGCCCGTTGTAGCCGTTCAGGCCCGCCGCCGCCAAAGTCAGGATGGGCCTGAGGCGTTTCCCGCCCGACTGGATCAGATGCCCCGCCAGCACGGGAATCATCGGCACATCGCTCGCCATGCGTTCCACGATGGTCGCGTTCACACGCTCCATGTCGGCGGCGACGAGTTCGCTCAGGGCGTCCAGCGCGTCGCCCGTCTCTTCGTTTTGGGTTCGTGCAGCGAGGGTCAAGCTTGCATCCGTCTCATCTCGCGCGGAACATGGTCACGGTTGACGCGCCGGTCAAGCGAGCGCGTCTTGAGAGGGTTACCATGTTCGAGGTCTTGCGGACCAACGATCCCGTTCTGCTTTCCTATGCGATGTCCGTCCTCAACGACGCCGGCATCATGTGCTTCAGCGCCGATGACGCCATGTCGATCCTCGACGGCTCGCTCATCGCCATTCCGCGCCGCCTGATGGTGGCGGCCGAAGACGGCGAGCGCGCCCGGGCGCTGGTGGACGATGCGCTCGCCAACCCGCTGCCCGCGCCGGATGGCGGCGTGACGTGACGACAACCGTCGATGCCTTTCTCGGCGGCCGGGTGACGCTGGAACAACCGGCCTCCGGGTTCCGCGCCGGTCTCGACAGCGTGATGCTCGCCGCCGCCGTTCCCGCGCGCCCCGGCGACACCGTGCTGGAACTCGGCTCCGGCGCCGGCGCGGCGGCGCTCTGCCTCATGGCGCGCGTCGAACGCCTCACCCTCATCGGCCTCGAAATCCAGGACGATTACGCCGCCCTCGCGCGCGCCAATGCCGAACGGAACAAATCCGCCGCCCGCTTCCTCACCGCCGATGTCGAACGCCCGCCCGGCGCGCTGGAACCGCAAAGCTTCGACCAGGTGATGATGAACCCGCCTTTCTTCGTGGAAGGCCCCGCCGACGTTTCGCCCGATCCCACCCGCCGCACGGCGATGAGCGCCGACCCCGATCTCGTCCCCCGCTGGGTCGCCGCCGCCCGGCGCTACCTGAAACCGCAGGGCCACTTCACCGCCATCATCCCGACCGAACGCCTGTCCGCGCTGCTGGGCGCGCTCGCCAGGGGCTTCGGCGGCACGACGATCATCCCCCTGTGGCCGGATGCCGTCACACCGGCGAAACGCATTGTCGTCACCGCGAAACTCGGCAGCCGCGCGCCGCTGCAGCTCCGCCCCGGCCTCGTCCTCCACGAAAATGGCCGCAACGCCGCCGCCGCCGAGGCGATCCTCCGCCACGCCGGCCCGCTCGCCTCATGACCCCGCGCGAGCTGACCGAGGCGATGCAGGGCGCGCCCTTCACCGCCGCCGCCCTCGCGCCCGATGGCGTGCTGGCCCTCATTTTCGGCCCGTGGATGTTCACCATCACCGGCGGCTGGCGCATTCTCGACGAGGCGGCGCAGATGGCCGGGCAGGGCGATGCCGATGCCGCCGCCCGCCTCGCCGCCCTCCGCATGGGCGAGCTTCAGGGCATCCAGCCGCTCTCCAAATTCGATATCGCCATCCGCGCCGCCGAACGCTGGATGATCGAGATCTATGCGCTCGGCGCGACGGCTGCGAACACGCTGGTCATCGCCGGGCCGGACGATCTGCGCGCCGTGTGGACCGCCACCGGCGATCTCGATATCGCCCGCGCCTCCTGAAACCCGCTATAACCGGCGGGCATGGAGAAATGGCTCATCCTCGCCGGTCTCGGCGCGCTCTCGATCCTCATGTGGATCGCTGGCGGCCGTCTTCAGCCTGCGCCTGCGGGCCGTCCGCTACGCACCCATGCCCGCACCGCCCCGCCTGAGGACGACCGCCCTCCGCCATCCCCGCGCACCATGCGCCTCACGCATTGCCGCCGCTGCGGCGCCTGGCGGGTCGAGGGCGTCCGCTGCCACGATTCCCGCGGGTATCCGCGCGGCTGACCCGTGGTTGACCCCCTGAGGGCCGCCCTTTAGAGCCTCCCCATGACCGAACCGACCGCGCCCGACCGCTCCTATCAGGGGCTGATCCTCACCCTTCAGGCCTACTGGGCCTCCAAGGGCTGCGTGATCCTCCAGCCCTACGACATGGAAATGGGCGCCGGCACGTTCCACCCGGCCACCACGCTGCGCTCGCTGGGGCCGAAACCCTGGAAGGCCGCCTATGTTCAGCCCTGCCGCCGCCCCGGCGATGGCCGCTATGGCGAGAACCCCAACCGCTTCCAGCGCTACTACCAGTTTCAGGTCATCCTGAAGCCCGCGCCCGCCGACATTCTCGATCTCTATCTGGGCAGTCTCGACGCCATCGGCCTCAACCGCGACGTCCACGACATCCGCTTCGTCGAGGACGATTGGGAAAGCCCCACGCTCGGCGCCTGGGGCCTTGGCTGGGAGGTGTGGTGCGACGGCATGGAGGTGACGCAGTTCACCTACTTCCAGCAGGTCGGCGGCATCGACTGCAATCCCGTCTCCGGCGAAATCACCTATGGCCTCGAACGCCTCGCCATGTATGTGCAGGGCGCCGAATACGGCTTCGACCTCGCCTACAACACGATGGACAAATCCTCGCCCGACTACATGACCTGGGGCGATGTCTATCACCAGAACGAGGTCGAACAGTCCGGCTTCAACTTCCAGCACGCGAACACCGATGTGCTGTTCCGCCAGTTCAAGGAGGCCGAGGAACAGGCGCAGGCCCTTCTGAACGCCCCGGTCGGCCGCGCGGGCAACGAATACCCCGAATGGAAACACGTCCTCCCGGCCTATGAGCAGACCATCAAGGCCAGCCACCTCTTCAACCTGCTCGATGCGCGCGGCGTCATCTCGGTCGCCGAACGCCAGGCCTATATCGGCCGCGTCCGCACGCTCGCAAAGGCCTGCGCCGATGCCTGGGTGAAAAGCCCGCAGGGCCGCACCGATGCGAGGCTCGTGTAATGCCCCAGCTCCTCCTCGAACTCTTCCAGGAAGAAATCCCCGCCCGCATGCAGAAGCAGGCGGCGGAGGATCTCGAAGCGCCTGATGCTCAAGGGCCTCGCCGAGCGCGGCCTCACCGTCGCTGACGCCACCGTCCACGTCACGCCGCGCCGCCTAGCGCTGCTGATCGAAGACCTCCCCGCCGCTTCCGCTGCGGTGGCTGAAGAACTCAAAGGCCCGCGCACCTCAGCGCCGCCCGCCGCGCTCGACGGCTTCCTGAAAAAAACCGGCCTCACCAAAGACCAGCTTGCAGTCCAGGCCGACCCCAAGGGCGATTTCTACATCGCGAAGATCGAGAAGGACGGCCGCCCCGCGCCCGCTCTCATCGCCGAGGCGGTCGTTGAAACCATCCGCGCCTTCCCCTGGCCGAAATCCATGAAGTGGGAGGCTTCCGGCCTTCAGTGGGTGCGCCCGCTGCGCTCCATCCTCTGCCTCTTCGACGGGGCCATCGTGCCGGTCGAAATCGCCGGCCTCACGGCGTCCAACGTTACGCGCGGCCACCGCCAGATGGCGAACGAGCCGTTCCAGGTTTCCGATTTCGCCGACTACGAAATGAAGCTGCGCGAACGCCGCGTCATTCTGGATCGCGCCGAGCGCATGCAGATCATCGACGAACAGGCCGAACGCGCCGCCGCCGATGCCGGCCTCGCTTTCCTCGACGACGACGAATTGCTGGAAGAGGTCGCAGGCCTCGTCGAATACCCGGTCGTCCTCACCGGCGCCTTCGATCCCGCGTTCCTTGAAGTGCCGCAGGAAGTCCTCATCGGCACGATGCGCAAGAACCAGAAATACTTCGCGCTCACCGAATCCCATCCCTCCCCTTCAGGGGAGGGTGGCTCGCGCAGCGAGACGGGTGGGGCAGCGCAGGCCGGAAAACTCGCCGCCAAATTCCTCATCGTCTCCAACCTCGAAGCCCGCGACGGCGGCAAGGCCATCATCGCCGGCAACGAGCGCGTCCTGCGCGCCCGCCTGTCGGACGCCAAATTCTTCTGGGACAACGACAAGGCTGTCACGCTCGCCGACCGCCTGCCCAAGCTCGACCACATCGTCTTCCACGCCAAGCTCGGCACCCAGTCCGACCGCGTGAAGCGCATCGAGCGCCTCGCCGGCGAAATCGCCGAAAAGATCGGCGCGAATGCCGAACACGCGAAGCTGGCCGCGCGCCTCGCGAAAGCCGATCTCGTCTCCGGCACGGTCGGCGAATTCCCGGAAGTGCAGGGCACTATCGGCGGCTACCTCGCCCGCCACGAAGGCCTCCCCGATGACGTCGCCGACGCCATCGCCAACCACTACCGCCCGCAAGGGCCGACGGACTCCGTCCCCACCAACAAGGTCGCCATCGCCGTGGCGCTGGCCGACAAACTCGACACCCTCGTCGGCTTCTTCGCCATCGACGAGAAACCGACGGGCTCAAAAGACCCCTTCGCGCTGCGCCGCGCGGCGCTCGGCGTGGTCAGGATCATTCTCGAAAACGAACTGCGGCTGGGAAGGCGCGACCTTTTCGATGAAACATTTGGCGAAAAGATTCTTTGGCCACACTGGCACAGCATTGTAGCGGACTATGCAGGTAGCGACCCGGAACTAGTATCGGCGCGCGATGCGCTGACGAATGGCGGCTCCAAGGCTTCTGCTGCCTCCGATATTGCCGCTCTCGCCGAAGAAATCCACTTGGCAGGACGCGCAACGCTGAAGCCTCCAAGCAAGCCGTCGCCCGGCTGGGCTCGGAGCTGGCGAACCGCACAGGAAGTTGGCGATTTTCTTGCGGATCGGCTCAAGGTCGCTCTCCGTGAGAAGGGATCGCGCCACGATCTGATCGATGCCATTGCGACGTCGCAGCATGGCGAAGATGATTTGGTTCGCCTCGTCCGCCGCGTCGAAGCCCTCCAGGCCTTCCTCGCGACCGAAGACGGCAAGAACCTCCTCGCCGGCACCAAGCGCGCCGCCAACATCCTCCGCATCGAGGAAAAGAAAGACGGCGCCACCTACGCCGCCGACGTCAACGCCAGCCTCCTCACCGCACCGGAAGAGAAGGCCCTCGCCACCGCCATCGACGCCGTCCTACCGCGCATCGAAGCGGCCATCGGCAAGGAAGACTTCGCCAGCGCCATGACCGCCCTCGCGGCCCTGCGCGCCCCGGTCGATGCCTTCTTCGACAAGGTGAAGGTCAACGACGACGACAGATCCGTCCGCGCCAACCGCCTCAACCTCCTCGCCCGCATCAAGCAGGCGGCAGGCCTCGTCGCCGACTTCTCCAAAATCGAAGGCTAGAGGGCAGGACCAGCCGGCTGCATCCACTTGTCATGGTCCGCGAAGGCGGACCATCCACGCCTTGGCGAGTGGCGAAGCCGTCGACGGTCGGCCTTCGCCGACCGTCGACGGCCAACGGGCGCGCATCGCCGGCAAGCCCCGCCCTCAATTCAGCTCCAGCTTCATCCCCAGTCCGACCTTCTTCGTGTCGGCCTTGAATTTCAGGCTCCAGCCTTCGCCCGCGTCCATGTCGAACCCGCCCACCACGGTCGCCGCGAAATTCGCCAGGTCGTTGCCGCCGGTCTGGTAGGGACGCGCCGGGCCGAACCGCTCGAACTCGGCCTCCTCCACGCCCGCGCCGAGATAAGGCCGCAGCCGCGCTTCCGGGTGAGCCAGCGACAGCGACAGCACCAGCCGCGAACGCGGCCGCGCCGCGTCGATCGCCGTGCCGGGCACATAGGCCTCCGCCGGCGCGCCCGCATCGCGCGCCACGTCCACCGACCAGCGCTCATCCAGCGCATACGAGGCTTCCGGCGCAACCACCGCCTGCAATTCGCGCAGCGACACCTCGCCCACCACCGGCGGCTCGGCGGCTGCCGCGCCGCCCGCGCTCAGCAAGCTGAAGATGGCCAGACCCAACGCCCGCATCGCAAAACCCTCCTGTTCTGCAACGCCCGGCGCGGCGATTGGTTCACCTGGGCGCAGCGCGAAACGGCGCCGGCTCCTCGCGCCGCCGCGATCTCCGCCCCCCGCCAACTGTCATGGCCGGCGAAGACCGGCCATCCACGCCTTCCGGGGCTGGAGATCACACAAGGAAAATAAACCCACAAACCCTTGCGCCGGCCCGGAAAGGCATATATTCCTCATTCCCGGCGCCGCACACGCGCGCTTGTAGTGAGGAGGAGAGGGGGCGCGATGAAAATTCCGGCAGACGAATGCGCCGCGCGCGCCAACGAATATACGCCCCGCCGCCGTGGCGGTCAGCCGGGCAACCGCAATGCGCTGAAACACGGCCGCCGCATCCGCCGCCCGGCCGGAAATCGCAAAAAACCGGCGAACGAATACGCCGCGCGCACCAACGAATGCGCCCCGTGCCGCAAACGCGGCGGCCAGCCCGGCAACACGAATGCCCGCACCCATGGCCGCCGCTCGGCAGAGGCGCGGGCCATCCGAGCCGCCTGGCGCATCGAACTGGCGGAGATCCGCGCCCTCTGCGCGCTGGCAAACAGCCTCTGCCGCCTCCACCGGGCGCAGCAGAGGCCCGCGCCTGCCTTAGTAGAGCGCGTAGGCGCCGTCGATCAGGAAGCTGTCGCCGCTGTGGAAGCTGGAGGCGTCGCTCGCGAGATAGATCGCGATGCCGCTGAAATCTTCCGGCTGGCCCCAGCGGCGCATCGGCACGCGGCCGATCACCTGCTTGTTGAACTTGTCGTCGGCCTGTCCGCCCGCCGTCATGTCGGTCGCGATCCACCCCGGCAGAATGGCGTTGGCGCGCACGCCATACCGCGCCAGCTCCGTCGCCGTCGATTTGATCAGCCCGATCACCGCGCTTTTCGACGCCGCGTAATGCTGGTTGCGCGCCGGCCCATGCACTGCCGCCAGCGAGGCGACCCCGACGATCGACCCGCCCGAACGGTCGCCCGCTTCCCAGCGCGCGACCATGTGCTTGGCCGCTTCGCGCATCGTCCAGAACACGCCCTCGACATTCACGCCCATCACCTTGCGGAAATTCTCCGTGGTGATGGTCAGCATCGATTTCTCGCGCACGCCGATGCCCGCATTGGCGAACACGCTGTCCACCCGGCCCATCTCGGCGATCGTCCCGGCCATCGCCGCGACGACTTCTTCTTCTTTCGAAACGTCGACCTTCCAGCTTTTGGCCTTCACGCCCAGCGCCGCGATCTTCTCCACCGCCGCCTGGTTCTTCGCCTCATTGGTGCCCCAGATCGCGATATCCGCGCCCGACGCCGCCAGCCCTTCCGCGAAGCCAAGCCCGATCCCGCCATTGCCGCCGGTGATCAGCGCCACCTTGCCGGTCAGGTCGAAAGGTTTGAAAGCCATGGATTCATCCTCCCAATTTTTGTGCGGGGGGAACCTGCCAGCCCCGGCCGGGCTTGTCACCCGTACCGCAGCCGCGCCTCTTCGGTCAGGCCCATCGCCACCGACAGCATGTCGTCGCCGGCCCGGAACTTGTTGGGGCTGACGACGCTGGCGATGGCCTTCCGCAGCACCGGCACCCGGCTCGACCCGCCCGTCAGGAACACCGTGCCGATCTCCTCCGCGCCCGTGCCTGCGCGTTTCAGCGTCTCGGCCACCGCCGCCGCCATGCGCGCCCGCTCGGTCTGCACCGCATCCTCGAACCCGTCGCGAGATGCAGGCGCGCTAAGGCCCTCCTCGATGAACCCCATCCCGATCGGCGCCTCGTCCGCCCCCGACAGGGCGATCTTCGCCGCCTCCACGCTGAACGCCAGCCGGTGCCCCAGCCGCCTGTCGATCACCGTCCGCAACCGCTTCGCCTTCGCCGGCTCCACCGCATCCGCCTCCAGCTCGCGCACCATGCGCGCCGTCGCGGGCGTGTAGAGCTGGTTGATGCTCGGCCAGTGCGCCAGGTCCGCATAGAGCTGCCGCGGCATCGGCAAATTCTTGGTGTGCAGGCTGCTCCCCAGGCCCAGCATCGGCATCGCCGCCTCCATGGAAAGATGCCGGTCCAGATCCGTACCGCCCAGGCGGATGCCGAAATTCGCCAGAATGTCATCCTTCCGCTCCGCCTTCGCCCGGCGTTCGGGGCTGAGGCGAATGACCGAAAAGTCCGACGTGCCGCCGCCGATATCGCAGATCAGCGCCAGCGTCTCCGCCTCGATCCGCCGTTCATAGTCGCGCGCCGCCGCCAGCGGTTCGTACTGGAAGCTGACATGCTTGAACCCCTTGCTCTCGGCGATGACGCGCAGCGTATCCTCCGCGAACCTGTCCGCCGCCGCGTCTCCGTCGACGAAATGCACCGGCCGGCCATGCACCACCGCGTCGATGGGCTTCCCCGCCGCCGCCTCGGCCCGCGCCTTCATCTCCGCGACGAACAGCCCGATCACGGCTTCAAAGGTGATGCGCTGCGTCTTCAGCAGCGTCGCCTCCTTCACCAGCGGCGTCGCCAGGATGGATTTCAGCGCCCGCATCAGCCGGCCTTCCACTTGGCACATATAGGTGTCGATGGCCTCCGCCCCGAACAGCGGCCTGTTCTGCTCGAAGTCGAAGAAGATGGCGCTCGGCATCAGCGCCGCGCCGCCTTCCAGCGTCGCGAGGGTGGGGCGCCCGTCCTGCATCAGCCCGATGGCCGAATTGGAGGTGCCGAAATCAAGTCCGCATGCGGTGGTCATCTCATGTCCCCGTTCAAGAAGACCGCCCAGCTATGGCGAATTTCGCCCCCTCGCCAGACTGTTTTTTGCGTGCTACAACTGGCGCGTCATAAGGATGGCCGGACGGTGACGTCCGGCCATTTCTCTTTACACGGATCGATCTCAGGCCGGCGATATCCCCATCTGCTTCGCGCTCAGGCGAATGACGCGCAGCGTCTCGGCCCAGGTGACGTAGTCGCGGATGTCCTCGAACTTCACGAACCGCGCCTCGGTCGCGTCGTCCCCGGCCACCGGCTCGCCCGACAGCCAGCGCGCGTTGAAATCGATCAGCACCGCGTGGATGCCTTCCTCCACCGAATCGACCACGTCGCACAATTCGGCGATCTCCACCTCGCACCCCGTCTCCTCCATCACCTCGCGTCCGGCGGCGTAGCGCATCATCTCCCCGAACTCGATCCGCCCGCCGGGGATCGACCAGTGTCCCTGCCGGGGGGGCTTGCCCCGCCGGATCAGCAGGATTTCGTCGCCGCGCCACACAAGGGCGCCGACGCACGCGACGGGGCGGCGGGCAGGATCGGTCATGGATGCGTGATGCCCCCGGATTCGGCCGCCGCCAAGGGGTGCAAAACCCGCCGCCCCATGCTTTATGGCGGCCTTCCTCTGAACCAACCGGGCTTTTTGGACCTGATGGACCGCATCTTCTCGATCCTCGCGCTGGTCGCCGCCATCGGCGCCGGCGCCTACACCTACATGACGACCGAGCGCGTGAACGGCGAGGTGGCCTCGCTCAAGGGCCAGGTCGAAACGCTCAAGAAGCAGCAGACCGACACGACCCGCGTCATCGGCGAGGTCAAGAAGGATGTCGCGACCCAGGGTCAGCAGTTCCAGCAGCTCGTCGCCATGCTCACTGGCGAACAGCACGAGCCGACGGTCCAGCTCGATATGGACAAGCTCACCGACGAGAAGAACGCCGAGTTCCTGGCCGACTTCGCCAGGCAGGACCGCGTCGTGAAGCTGCCCTCGGGCGCCATGTACAGGGTCGAGAAGGAAGCCCCCGCCGACGCCAAGCAGGCGACGCCGACCTCGACCGTCACGGTGCATTACTCGGGCGCCTTCATCGACGGCACGATCTTCGACTCGTCCTATGAACGCGGCGAACCGGCGACCTTCCCGCTCCAGGGCCTCATCCCCGGCTGGCTGGAGATTCTGCCGATGATGAAGGAAGGCGACACCTGGCAGGTCGCGCTGCCCTATACGCTCGGCTATGGCGAGGCCGGCCGCGGCAACATCCCGCCGCGCCAGACGCTCGTCTTCAAGATCGAGCTGATCAAGGTCGATCCGTGACCGGCGCGCCTGACCCGCAACTGCTGGAGCTGCGCGAAAGCATCGACAATTTCGATGCGGCGCTGATCCATCTGCTGGCCGAACGCTTCAAATGCACCAAGCGCGTGGGCGAGCTGAAGGCGGCCAGGGGGCTGCCGGCCGCCGACCCGGCGCGCGAACAGCGCCAGATCGCGCGCCTCCGGGCGCTCGCCACCGAATCCAATCTCGACCCCGATTTCGCGGAGAAGTTCCTGAACTTCATCGTCCGCGAGGTCATCCGCCACCACGAAGAAATCAAGACCGCCTCGGCGGCCAAACCCTAAGGACAACGATGTCTCTCTCCGATGCCGACAACGCCCAGTTCCTCGCCGACTACGACGCCAAGGACGGCGTGAAGCAGACCGCCTCGGGCCTGCGCTACCGCGTGCTGAATGAAGGCCCCGAAGGCGGCAAGCAGCCCGGGCCCCGCTCGATGGTCGAGGTCCATTATGCCGGCACGCTCATCAACGGGAAGGAGTTCGACAGCTCCTACAAGCGCGGCCAGACCATCTCGTTCGGTCTCCACCAGGTCATCCCCGGCTGGACCGAAGGCGTCCAGCTCATGAAGGAAGGCGACACGTTCGAATTCGCCATCCCCTACAACCTCGCCTATGGCGAGCGCGGCACCGGCGGCATTCCCGGCCGCCAGACGCTCGTCTTCAAGGTCGAGCTCTTCAAGGTCGGCTGATGCGCGCACTCCTCCTCCTCGTCGCCCTGGCCGGCATCGGTGCAGGCGTCTTCTTCTGGCGTCAGGCGGAGGACTACCGCGCGCGGCTCGAAGGCCTCACGGGCGATCTGACCACGGCCAACACGTCGCTTGAAAAGGCGAAGGCGTTCGAGGGCGAGGCCAATGGCCTCGACCGCGCCTTCGCCCGCGCCCTCAACGCGCAGGATCAGCTCACCCGCGATTTCGCGAAGCTGACGACGGCGCCGGAGCAGGCTGAACTCCGCGCCGCCATCGAGGCCCGCCTCGCCAGGCTGAAGACGGATCTTGAACCGATGGCGGCGACGGTGCGCGCCCGGCTGCTGGAGCTGGAGCCGCCCGAATACACGCTCGACCCGGCCAAAATCTCTGACGAGGCGAACGCCGCTTTCCTCGCCAGGATCGACGCCGACCCGTCCTACACGAAGACCGCCAGCGGTCTTCGCTACAAGCCGATCAAGACCGTCGCCGAAGGCCGCCAGCCGACCCCGGTGAACGAGGTGACCGTCCACTACAAGGGCACCTTCATCGAAGGCACGGAGTTCGACAGTTCCTACAAGCGGGGCGAACCCGCCACCTTCCCGCTGGGCAATCTCATCCAGGGCTGGGTCGAGGGCATCCCGCTGATGAAGGTGGGCGAGACCTACGAATTCGTCCTGCCTTACGATCTCGCCTATGGCATCGCCGGCCGCTCCTCTATCCCGCCCCGCCAGACCCTGGTTTTCCAGGTGGAGCTGATTTCGGTCGCCGACGCCCCCGCCAATCCCTGAAAGCCGGAACGCCTCCGGCTTTCATCCGCCGTTCATCGGGCGCATAATATCCCCACGCGCGCGCAGGATTTGCTGCACTGCAACAAAACTGTTAGGCCAAGCACGGGCCGCCGGTAGAGTCGGCCACGCGGGAGAGTTGTTTCGATGAGCAGTGAGACGCCCGAGGAGAAAACGGGCTTTTTCGGCGCCATCCGCCGGCTGCTGTTCGGCACGCCGCAGCGCCGCGCGCTCGCCGCCATCTTCATCGCCTGCGCCGTCACCATCGTCACCTGGCGCGCCCTCGACAGCGAGGTCGATGCGCCCGACTGGAACGCCCCCATTCGCGGCTTTGCCTATAATCCCAGCCACCTCTACACGGTGGACGACTCCAGGCAGTTCTCCGAAGAACGCCTGCGCGAAGACCTGACGCAGCTGAAGAAATCGACCAACCGCGTCCGCACCTATTCGGTCTCGCGCGGCCTCGACAAGCTGCCCGAAATCGCCGGCGAGCTGGGCATGAAGGTGGCGCTCGGTATCTGGATCTCGTCCGACCTCGCCTATAACGAGCAGGAGATCGAGAACGCGCTGAAGCTGCTCCGCACCAACCGCACCTCGATCGACCGCATCTTCGTCGGCAACGAGGCGATCCTGCGCGGCGACGTTTCGGTCGAACAGCTCAACGAATATATCCGCCGTGTCCGCCGCGAGGCGCCGCGCCGCGTGAAGGTCTCGACCTGCGAGACCTGGAACCACTGGGACGCACACCCCGATCTCGCCAAGGAAGTCGACTTCCTCTGCGTCCACATGCTGCCCTACTGGGAAGGCGTCAGCCTGGAGAGCGCCGTCGGCCACATCCAGAACCGCCTGAAGCTGCTGGAAGACAAGTTCCATCTGCCGATCGTCATCGGCGAGGCCGGCTGGCCGTCGGAAGGCCGCCAGCGTCAGGGCGCTTCGCCCAGCGTCGCCAACCAGGCCGCCTTCGTCCGCGAATTCCTGACCCGCGCGAAAGAGCTTGGCTGGGACTATTACCTGCTCGAAGCCTATGACCAGCCGTGGAAGGTCGCGGACGAAGGCGCGGTCGGCGCCTTCTGGGGCGTCTATCAGGCAGACGGCACGCCGAAATTCGAACTGGTCGGTGAAATCAGCTCGCTGCCCGACTGGCCGTGGTTCGCGGGCGCGGCGGTCATCATCACCATGCTCTGCGCCGCGTTGCTGCTGCGCACGACCCCGCATCTCTCCTTCTTCGGCCAGCTTTTCCTCGCCGCGCTCGCGGGCCTCATCGTGACCGCGATGATCGTCGTCTTCGACAGCGCGGCGCTCCAGTATGCGGGGTGGGACACCTATCTCGTCTTCGTCTTCGTCATACCCGTCGCCTCGCTCGCCATCGCCGTCATCCTGGCGGAATGCGTGGAGATGGCGCAGTCGCTCTGGCGCGTTCAGCGCCGCATCGCCGTGCCGCCCGCGATGACCGGCGAACCGCGCGTCTCCATCCATGTCCCGGCCTATAACGAGCCGCCCGACATGATGATCGAGACGCTGGATGCGCTCGCGAAGCTCGACTACGCGAATTACGAAGTCATCATCCTCGACAACAACACCAAAGACCCTGCGGTCTGGAAGCCGGTCGAAGCCCACGCCGCGACCCTCGGCCCGCGCTTCCGCTTCATGCATTTCGACGGCGTGAAGGGCTTCAAGGCCGGCGCGCTCAACAAGGCGCTGGAAGTGACCGATCCGGCGGCCGAATACATCGCCGTCATCGACAGCGACTATCAGGTGACGCCGGACTGGCTGAAAATCTGCATCCCGCATTTCCAGAACCCCAAAGTGGCTCTGGTGCAGGGGCCGCAGGACTATCGCGACGGCGGCGACAATCTCTTCAAGACGATGGCCTACCAGGAATATGCGGGCTTCTTCCGCATCGGCATGGTGGAGCGCAACGAAGACAACGCCATCATCCAGCACGGCACGATGACGATCATGCGCCGCCCGGTGCTGGATGCGAAGCAATGGGCGACATGGTGCATCACCGAAGATGCCGAGCTGGGCCTGCGCATCTTCGAAGACGGCCATGAAAGCGTCTATATCGACCGCAGCTTCGGCAAGGGCCTGATCCCCGACACGCTCGCCGCCTACAAGGATCAGCGCTATCGCTGGGCCTATGGCGCGATGCAGATCATGAAGCGCCACGCCAGGGCGCTGTTCAGCGACACGACCGAACTCACCACGTCGCAGCGCTATCACTTCATCGCCGGCTGGCTGCCGTGGATCGCCGACGCGCTCTCGCTCGCCTTCACGGCCGCCGCGCTCGTCTGGTCGGCGCTCATGGTCTACGATTCATGGACCTTCGATCTGCCGATGATGTCGCTCGCCGCCATCGCGCTCGGCCTCTTCGCGGTGAAGACCGGCAAGACGCTGTTGCTCTATCCCTTCCGCGTCGGAACCGGCTTTGTCGGCGCGTTCCAGGCGTCCATCGCCGGTCTCGCCCTGTCGCACACCGTCGGCAAGGCGGTATGGGCGGGCCTCTTCACGTCATCCATGCCGTTCCTGCGCACGCCCAAATGCGAGGACGCCGCGCCCATCCGTCAAGTGCTGATGCTCGCTTCGGAAGAGCTGCTGCTGCTCGTCCTCATCGGCATCGCGGTCTTCGCCACCGCCTATACGCGCGGTTTCGGCGATCCGGCCGCCATCGTCTGGATGCTGACGCTCTGCGTCCAGGCCATCCCCTTCGTCGCGACGCTCATCATGGCGTTCATCAGCGCGTCGAAGATCGGCGAGAAGAAGCAGCGCGTGCCCTCGGGCAATCCCGCTCCGGCGGAATAGGCTTCAGCCCTGCGCCGCCGCCGCGCGGCGCAGGCGATCGTTGATCGCCTCGCCGATCCCGTCTTCCGGCACCGGCGCCACAGCGACCGCCGTCGCGCCACGTTTGTCGGCCTCGCGCAGCAGGGCGAACAGGTTCATCGCCGCCTCGCGCGTGCTTCCGGCCTCGCTCAGCTGCAGCGCGTCCTCCACCCCGGTCGGTCCGAACGCGATGAACAGCTCGCCCTCGCGCGGCGCCTCGGCATTGATCCGCAGCCGCGCCTGCGGCGCATAGTGGCGCAGCAGCCGCCCGGGCGATGACGGATGCGCCGCATCGTCCACGGCTTCGGCCAGCGGCCCCACCACCGCCTCGATCTCGTCGCGCGGCGTCGCCCCGGGGCGCAGCAGCACGGGCCTGTGGCCATCGAACCCGATCACCGTCGATTCAAGGCCCGCATGGCAAGGCCCGGCGTCCAGCACCGTCACGCCATCCCCCAGGCTCTCCGCCACATGCGCCGCGCGGGTGGGCGATGGCTCGCCCGAGGCATTGGCGCTCGGCGCGGCGATGGGCGTTCCAGCGCTCAGGATCAGCGCCTGCGCGACCGGATGCGCCGGCACGCGCACGCCCAGCGTCGTCAGGCCCGCGCTCGCCAGATCATGCACCGGGCACTTGGCGCTCTTGGGCAACACCAGCGTCAGCGGCCCCGGCCAGAACGCCTCGGCGAGCTTCAGCGCGACGGGGTTGAACGTCACCAGCTTCCGCGCCGCCTTGGCGCTTTCCACATGGACGATCAGCGGATTGATGCGCGGCCGGCCCTTGGCCTCGAACAGCCGCGCCAGCGCCGCGCCGTTGGTCGCATCGGCGCCGAGGCCATAGACCGTCTCTGTCGGAAACGCGACCAGCTGGCCCAGCGCAATCTCCCGCGCCGCCGCCGCGATGGCGACACGGAAGGCGCTCGGATGAGCAGGATCGACAGGAATGATCGCCATGACGGCGCGCTTATAGCGCCCGCCTAGTTCGCCGTCGCGATGAGATCGACGTTGATCTTCACTTCGGTCGCGACCGGGTCGCTGCCGGCATACTGGCCCTGTCCGACGCCCCACTGGGTCCGGTCGATGGCGACAGAGCCGGTCATGTGCGCCTCACCCCCGGTTATGACCAGCGTGAAGGGCAGGGTGACGGGCTTCGACGCATCCCGCATCGACAGCATCCCGTCGGCCTCATAGGTGGTCTCGCCGGTCTGGCGGAACGTGGTCGTCTGGAAGACCGCCTGACCTGCGGGCACCCCCACCGGCGCGCTGAAGCTCGCCCCCGCCGCGTCGAACCAGGATTTCGACGACATCATCCCGTCACGCTCGCGGCTGCCGCTGTCGGCAGACATCAGGTTGATCGTCACCGTCGCATTGGCGGTCGAAAGATCGGCGGGGTCGAAGCTGATCTGCGCCGACCATTCCTTGAAGACCGTCGTGAACGGCTCGCCCTGCGCCGACACCTCGAACGACAGCGTCGAGCGCGCCGCATCGACCGTCCAGTCGGCGGCTGCGGCGGGCGCGATCAGCGCGGCGGCGAAGGCGAGGGCGGCAAGGCGTGTCATGACGGCCTCCGGGGTGCGGGAATGAAAGGGATCATCCGCGTCAGCACATTGTCGCGGTCCCGGAAATGATGCTTCAGCGCCGCACCGACATGCAGCCCGACAAGCAACAGCAGCGGCCAGAAAGCCAGCGTCTCGTGGATGCTCTCGATCCGGTCCGCCGCCTGCTCCAGCGCGTCGGGGTCCAGCCCCGCAAAGCCTGGCAGCTTCGGCAAGTCGATCACGCCCCACACCTTCGTCTTGAACGGTGAGGTCGAGGCCAGCGCCCATCCCGACAGCGGGATGAAGATCATCAGGAAGTAGAAGCCCCAGTGCGAAACCTTCGCGCCGATCCGCTCCAGCATGTTCATGCCTGAGGGCAGCGGCGGCGGTGGATCGACGAAACGCCAGATCAGCCGCAGCAGGCTCAGCGCCAGGATAGTGATGCCTAGGCTCTTGTGGAGCTGGATGGCGACATAGTCGTCATCCATGGTCTTGCCCAGATACACCATATAGAGGATCGCGATGGCGATGACCCAATGGAGCGTCACAGCCACCCAGCTGTAACGGCTGAACTCGGTTTTCACCGCCATCGACATTCCCTTGAGATCAATCCGGCACAGGGCGAAGCTTAGCCGCCCTTGTGGTCGAACTCACCTTCGATCGTCACGGTCACGTCGTCGCCCAGGCCGAAGTCGATATATTCGGTCACGCCGAATTCCGACCGCTTGATGGTCGCCGTGCCGCGGAAGCCCAGCACATAGGTGTTTTTCAGCGGGCTCTGCACGCCGCCATGGAACGTCACGTCCATGGTCACCGGCTTTGTGACGCCGTGGAAGGTCAGATCGCCGGTGATCTTGCCCGTCGTGTCGCCCGTCTTTTCGATCGCCGTGGAGACGAAGGTGATCTCAGGGAACTTGCCGGCATCCAGGAACTTCTCCGAAGCGATCTCCTCGTCGAATTTCGGGTCCAGCGTGTGGACGCTGCTGGGGTCGATCGAGGCTTTCAGCGTCGATTTCTCCGGGGCGTTCGGGTCGAAATTCAACGCCACGTCGAACTTGGTGAACCAGCCGATATAGGTTGAAACGCCGAAATGGCTGATTTCCCACGTCACGCGGGCATGGGCCTTGTCGACTTCATAGCTGCCGGCCGGGGCGAGGCTCGGGTCGGCCGAAAGGCCCTGCGCCATGGCCGGCACGGCGGTCAGCATGGCGGCGAGGGCGGCGGCGGTCGCGAGTTTCATGGCTCTGTCCGTTTTGTAACTGAATAGGTTGCAGATAAGGGGTGCTGATAGGCATTTGTCCAGTCCGCTTCGGCGACGTATTCGAAACGGCAGGTTTCTCAGGTTGTGCTTCCCATGTCCCAATACCACCCCCCGCTGGCCGATCTCGCCTTCACCCTCGATGCGATTGTCGGGGCCGGTGCGCTGAAAGAGACAGGGGCCTTCCCCGACTATGACGACGACCTGCGCGATGCCGTGCTGGGCGAGGCTGCGAAGTTCGCGGGCGGCATCATCGCGCCGCTGAACCGTCCGGGCGACAGGACCGGCGCGCGGCTCGAAAACGGCGTGGTGCGTGCCGCGCCCGGTTTCGCCGAGGCCCTGCGCGCCTTCGGCGAGGGCGGCTGGGCCGGCATCACGGCCGAACCCGATCACGGCGGTCAGGGCCTTCCCATGACGCTCGGCGTCGCGGTGGAGGAATTCTGGCAGGCCGCGAACATGGCCTTCGGCCTCTGCCCTCTGCTCACCCACGGCGCTATCGAGGCGATCAGCGCCCACGGCACCGACGACCAGAAGCGCATCTATCTGCCCAGGCTCGTCGCCGGCGCCTGGACCGGCACCATGAATCTGACAGAGCCGGGCGCGGGCAGCGACGTCGGCGCGCTCAAGGCCCGCGCCGTCCGCCACGGCGACGGCACGTATCGCATTACGGGTCAGAAGATCTTCATCACCTGGGGCGATCACGACGCGGCCGAGAACATCGTCCATCTCGTCCTCGCCCGCCTGCCCGACGCTCCGCCCGGCACGCGCGGCATCTCGCTCTTCCTCGTCCCGAAATTCCTGCCCGACGAGAACGGCGATCCGGGCCAGCGCAACGATCTCAAGCCGGTGGGCCTCGAACACAAGCTCGGCATCCACGCCAGCCCCACCTGCACCATGTCGTTCGGCGATGATGGCGGCGCGATCGGATACCTGATCGGCCAGGAAAATCGTGGGCTGGCGGCGATGTTCACGATGATGAACTCGGCGCGCCTCAATGTCGGCGTCCAGGGCGTCGCCATCGCTGAGCGTGCGCTGCAACAGGCCGTGCGCTACGCCTATGACCGTCTGCAGGGCAAACCGTTCGGCCTGCAGCATGAAGGCGCGACGATGGTGCAGATTCAGCGCCATCCCGATGTCCGCCGTATGCTGATGACGATGCGCTCCGGCATCGAGGCGGGCCGCGCCATCTGCCTCTCCACCGCGCTCGCCATCGATCTCGCGCGTCATCACCCCGATCCGGCGGCCCGCGCCCGCGCCAAGCTGCGCGAGGAACTGCTCACCCCCATCGCCAAGGCATGGTGCACCGATATGGGCGTGCAGGCCGCAAGCCTCGGCGTGCAGATTCACGGCGGCATGGGCTTCGTGGAAGAAACCGGCGCGGCGCAGCATTACCGCGACGCCCGCATCCTGCCGATCTACGAAGGCACCAACGGCATCCAGGCTATCGACCTCGTCACCCGCAAGATCGGCCTCGACAAGGGCGCGGCGCTCGAAGCGCTCTTCGCCGAAATCGCCGAGACAGCTGCGGCGCTGCAAAGCTCGCCGGAAGACATCCACGCCAATGCCGGACGCCAGCTCGCTTCGGGCCTTGAAGCCGCGCGCACCGCCGCCGCCTGGCTCTCCGAACGCCTTGCGGGCGGCAAGCCCTATGATGCGCTGGCCGGCGCCACGCCCTTCCTCGATCTCATGGGCGCGGTGGTCGGCGGACATTTCCTCGGACGCGGCGCCATCGAGGCGGCGCGGCGGCTCACGGCGAGCGAGGGCGATGCCGCCTTCCTCGCAGGCCGCATCGCCAATGCGCGCTTCTTCATGGCGAATATCGTCACGCACGCGGCCGGCCGGCTCGGTTCCGTCACCGCGGGAGCCGAGGCGCTTTACGCTACGGAGTTCGAACCGCTTTGACCGTCGCGGACTTGAGGCCTAGCCTCTCAGCCATGTCATTGGTGCCTTTCCATGTCTGACGCCGTCGAACTGCCGCAGGAGGCTGCGCCGCGCGTGCGCGACGATCGCGGCCTCATCTATCCCTTCGCCGCGAAGCCCGAGCCGGGCCAGACCATCGAGGTCGCGCCCGGCATTCTGTGGCTCCGCATGCCGCTGCCGTTTCAGCTCAACCACATCAATCTGTGGCTGCTGGAGGATGGCGACGGCTGGGCCGTCGTCGACACGGGCGTCAATACCGATACCTGCAAGGAACTCTGGGAACAGGTCTTCGCCAGCACGCTGAAGGGCAAGCCCGTCACCCGCGTGATCGTCACCCATCTGCATCCGGACCATGTCGGCCTCGCGGGCTGGATCGCCGAGCGTTTCGACGCGCCGCTATTGATGAGCCGCACCGACTATCTCATGTGCCGCATGCTGGTGATGGACACCGGCAAGGACGCGCCGTGGGAGGGCATCTCGTTCTATCGCGCCGCCGGTTTCCCGGACGAGGCGCTGGAGGTCTATAAAAAGCGCTTCGGCGGTTTCGGCATGGGCGTCCACCGTCTGCCGCAGGCCTATACCCGGCTTCAGGAAGGCGACCGCCTCACCATCGGCGGCCGCGTCTGGCAGGTGGCCGTCGGCCGCGGCCACGCGCCGGAACATGCGTGTCTGTGGTGCCCGGACGACAATCTCATCATTTCGGGCGATCAGATTCTTCCGCGCATCTCCTCCAATGTCTCCGTGTTCCCGACCGAGCCGGACAGCAACCCGTTGCAGGACTGGCTCGACAGCTGCGCCCGCTTCCGCGATCTCGTCGATGCCGACGTGCTCGTCCTGCCCGCGCACAACGAACCGTTCCGCAACGCGAAAAAGCGGTTGCAGGATCTCATCGACGATCATGAATCCGGCCTCGCGAAACTTCTCGCCATGCTCGATGAACCGCGCCGCGCGGTGGATGTCTTTCCCGCGCTCTTCCGCGCCCGCATCACCAGCGGCAACTATCTGATGGCGACGGGCGAAAGCCTCGCCCACCTCAACTGCCTCATCGCCCGGGGCGATGTGGTCCGCACCCGCGACGACGGCGGGCGCGATCTCTATCAACGGACATGACAGAACGGGGATAAGTCATGCGTTTTTTGACAACCGCCATGCTGGCTCTGGCTTTCGCGCTTCCTGCGGCCGCGCAGGAGCCTGCGCCGACGCCCGAAGCCGCCCCGCGCACCGAGCCGCCCTCGACCATCGGCACCGAGCCTGTCGAGCCGCCGCCGGTCGATCCTGCCGTGCAGCAGATGTTGGCTTCGTCCTACGAAGGGCTGACGATCGACGAACTGGAAGCGATGCTGAAGGCCGACAATTACGGCGTGGAGCGCTTTGAAGGCACCAACGGCCCCTATCTGCAGACCGCCACCGCCAATGGCGTCTCATACGAGGTCTGGCTCAGCGAATGCGACCAGGCGACCAGGCGCTGCATCGGCCTGACCGCGCAGACCTTCTACTTCCGTGAATCCCCGAAGGTGACACTCAAGGCGCTCAACGACTGGAACCAGAACACCTGGGCCATGCGCGCCGTCCTCTTCAGCGACGGCCAGTCCGCCGTCATCATGAATGTCGGCGTCAATGGCGGCGTCACCGGCAACTGGGTGATCAAGCGCTTCCGCAACTTCAATTACTGGGCAGAGGCCTACAACGCCTTCTGGGAGACGGGTAACCCCAGGGCTGAACCGCCGGGCTAGGCCGCCTTCACTGCGATCGCGATGTCGCTCGCCCAGTGCAGGCGCGCGACATGGGCGTCGTCCCGCTTGTCGAGATTGGCGAGCACGGCCTCGACGCGCGCGGCCTGGCCCTCAGGCCAGCCCGGCTGCGGCATCAGATCGTCGATCACATAGATGCCGCCCGGCTTCACCAGCCGCCACAACGCTTCGAACCCGTCGAATTTGCCCGGCATCGCATCGGCGAAGACGAGGTCATAGCTCGCATCCGGCTGCCCGCCGAACCATGAGAACGCATCCGCCTCAAGCAGCGTGAGGCGCGTGTCCCCGCGCAGATGCCGCGCCGCGATGGCCGACCAGCGTCCGTTCGCCTCGATCGAGGTCAACCGCGCCGCCTTGTCCATCCCGTCCAGCAACCAGGCCGTCGCGAGGCCCGTCCCCGTGCCGATCTCCAGCAACCGCCCGCCCGGCTTCGACGCCGCCAGCGCCCTCAGCAGCCCACCCAGCTTGTAGTCGGAGAAGAAGCGGAACCCCGCCTCTTCGGTATCGGCCCAGATCGCGGCCAGTATGGCGGGGGGATGTACGGGATCGTCTTCCATGAGCGTCAGTCCTGACGGGGAATCGACTTCAGATAACGCCAGATGCCGACGATCGCCACCGCCAGCATCAAGTGCACCGCGATCACCGGCGGCCAGCCGACGAGATAGAGAATATCGTTGCCGATACCGCCCTTGAAAGGTCCGCCGCCGAAGGCGAGGCCGCGCGTTCCGAGCAGCGCATGAAAATAGGTCGGAACGGAAAAAACCCAGGCCGTGATGATCGCCGACCAGAAGAAGACGTTGTGCCAGCGCCGGGTCAGCAGGAAGAACTGACCGACACCGCCGAACGCGATGAGCATCAGGCCCTGCGTGATCCCCTCCATATGCGCCATGCGCCATGCCCGGTGATCTGTGGGCAGCTGGACGTCGATCGGCGGAATGATCGGCCAGAGCACGATGTGCCCGAGCAGTGCGAACATCCACTGCCAGCCGACAAAGACGGCGAAGACCAGCAGCCCCAGTCCGTTGAGCGCGAGCAGGGCGCGTGTGCGCTCAGGCATGGGTGTCATGGTGTGGCCTGGAGTTGGGGAGTCGCCTCCGCGATCCGGCGCATATCGAGGATGCCGGTCATGTCGGGATGCGCCATGTGAAGCCGTTGCCAGGCCAGCGCCCAGGCAGGATCGTTGACCTCGCGCGGGTCGTATCCGGGGCGCAGCACCCGCAGCATGCGGGGCGTCAGGCGCAGGAAAATCCGGCCGAGGATCGCCGCCAGCGCCAGGCGTGAGCGCCATGACCGCCAAAGGCCGTCTTCGATCAGCAAGGCGCGATAGCCCTTGCGGGTGCGCGCCATGATGTGCGCAGCCGCCCGCATATAGCCCCAGATGCGCATCCAGTAGCGGCCGTCGAGGGCGTCGAACGCGTCATAGGTGACGCGCTTGTGCTCGATCTCTTCCACGAAGTGCCACAGGATCAGCGAGCCGACCGCATCATCGCCGCCGCCGAAAAGCGCAACGCGGTCGGAGACGAGATAGTGGCCGATCGCCAGCGCCATCGATTCAAAACCTTCGGCATAGGCGAGGTTGAAGGCGAGCGACTTGCCGGCGGCGAAGCCCGCATAGTCGGCCTTCAACAAGGCTTCCATCTGCGGAACGGCGGCATAGCCGAGCTCCGCAAGCCTGCGGTTGAAGATCTGATGCTGACGGAAATGGGTCGACTCCTGACCGATATAGAGATCGATCTCGGCCGCCAGCGCCGGGTCCGTGATTTTCGCTTTGGCCTGCCGCATGGTTTCGATCAGGTACGGCTCCAGATAGGGCATCGCCAGCGAGGCGGCGTTGACGATCTGGCTGAACTCGCGCCGCTTGGGATTCCACCATGCCTTCAGGCTCTCGGGATAGCCGAAGCGCATGCGCCGCACGGTCATCGCCGCCGGCGGTCCGGCTTCGGTTCCTGTCATCGCCTCGCCCTCAAGCCTCCGGTGTGCCCCGGAATGCGCGCCGACGTTAGAAGCGCCGGGCCTTGCTGTAAACGCGGCCTCGCCACGCTAAGCTCCTTGAAACGGGAGAAACGCCATGAGCCTCAAGGGCAAGACGCTTTTCATCACAGGAGCCAGCCGCGGCATCGGCCTCGCCATCGCGATGCGCGCGGCTGAGGACGGCGCCAACATCGCCATCGCCGCCAAAACCGCCGATCCGCACCCCAAGCTCCCCGGCACCATCTACACGGCGGCAAAAGACATCGAGGCGGCCGGCGGCAAGGCGCTCCCTCTCATCTGCGATGTCCGGCACGAGGATCAGGTCTACGAGGCGGTCGAGCGCACGCTCGGCGAATTCGGCGGCATCGACATCTGCGTCAACAACGCCAGCGCCATCTCGATGACAGGCACGCTGCAGACAGAGATGAAGCGTTATGACCTGATGCACCAGGTCAACGCGCGCGGCACGTTCCTCACCTCCAAGGCCTGCCTCCCGCATCTGAAGAAGGCGGCCAACCCGCACATTCTCAACCTGTCGCCGCCGCTCGACATGAAGCCGCACTGGTTCGCGCCGTCCACCGCCTACACCATGGCGAAATACGGCATGAGCATGTGCGTTCTGGGTATGGCGGAGGAGTTCAAATCAGAAGGCATCGCCGTCAACGCGCTCTGGCCGCGCACCGCCATCGCCACCGCCGCCATCAAGTTCGCGCTGCTGGGCGAGGAGGGCATGGGAATGTGCCGGGGGCCGGAGATCATGGCCGACGCTGCCTATGCCGTCTTCAACAAGAAGGCTGCCGATTTCACCGGCAACTTCCTCATCGACGACAGCTTCCTCTGGAGTGAAGGCCAGCGCGAGTTCGACCAGTACCGCGTCGATCCAAGCCAGGATCTCGCGCCCGACTTCTTCGTCCCCGCCGACAGCATCGCCCCGGTCAGCCTCAAAGCCATCAGATGATCGCCGCTGTCATCCGCGAGGCGACGACCGACGAGGCGCTGGCCGCCGCAGAAGTCTTCCTCGCCGCGCGCCACGCCATGGAGGACATCGTCCCCATGGTCCATGGCGATGACGAAACGCGTGCGTGGATGCGCGACATCGTCTTCCGCGAAGACACCGTCACCATCGCCCTCATGGACGGCCGCCTCGCCGCCATGATGGCGACGAGCCCCGGCTGGATCGACCACCTCTACGTCCACCCCGATTTCCACAATCGCGGCCTCGGCACGGCGCTCGTTCAAACCGCGCGGCACAGCCCGCATGCGGCGGCCGGCCTCCAGCTCTGGACGTTCCAGGCCAATACCGGCGCCCGCCGCTTCTACGCCCGCCACGGATTCAAGGAAGTCGAGCTGACCGACGGCCAGGGCAACGAGGAGAAGACGCCCGATGTCCGCCTCGAATGGCGGCCGTGACTACTCGCGATAGCTGAGCAGCCGCCGCCCTGCGAACAGCATATCGAGCTGATCCCAGATCGACCCGGCCCGGTTCACCTCCACATGCGTGACCTGCTCCAGCAGGTAGAGATGCGCCTTTCCATCCAGCGCCACCGCCAGTTTCTCCGACTCCGTCGAAGGGATCAGCGGATCGTCCTTGCCATGCACCAGCAGCGCCTCGCCCTTGAAGCCCGAGATGTCCTGCTTCGACACGTCCAGCACATCCAGCTGCGCCCTCAATCCGGCGGGCAGGGCGGCGATCAAGGCATCCACCCTGTCGGGATCGCGGTTCGAGATCAGCGCGTAGATCGCCTGACCGTCCGGCCCCAGCGCCGCGGCATCGGCCGACACATCCGCCGCGCCGTCCTTCAGCTTGGCTGACGCGATCGCCATCAGGCGCGGCCCGTCCGGCCCGTCGATGCCTTGCGCCTGCGCCGCCAGGAACGCCCAAAGCGCATAGTCGGCGGCGGCCTCTTCGCGCCATTGTTCGCCATCGTTCAAACGGAATTTCCGTGTGGTGACGAAGCGGATCACGTCGCTCATCGAATAATAGCCGCCGATGAAAAAGACGAAGCCGACCTTGTCGTTCAACGGCGCCTGGCTCGCCGCCAGCAGCGACGGCCCGGCCATGTAGGACAGCGCCGCAATCCCGATCTTCGTCTTCGGCGCGCCCGGAAAATCCGTATCGGCCAGCCAGCTCGCTGCATCGCTCAGCGTCTGGATATCGCCGGGATTGGCCTTCAGGCCGTCGAACGCCGTCGTCTGCGGCACCAGCGTCAGGAACCCGGCCCGCGCCAGAGACTCGGCGAAGGCGATGACACGCGGGTCGCGCCGCGCATCGGCGACGAGGCCCGGCACGAAAATCATCCGCCCCTTGATCGCCTCGGTCGGCGTGTAGAGATCGCCTTCACCCGTGCGTCCCTCCACCGCCCAGCGCGCGCCCGATGGCGTCGGCGCAGGATGAAGCTGTTTCCACGTCGAAGGGGCGGGGCCTGCCGCGATATCCTCAAGGAACCACGCCGCCTCGAAATAGCGCGGTACCCAATAGGCCGACGCCGCAGCGATCACCGCGACCAGAGCCAGCAGATAGATGACGAAACGCCCACGGCCTTTTTTCATGGCCGCCTTCTAGCCCGCCAAAGGTGGCCGCGTGAAGGCGGAGGTCCCGCAGCGCATTTTCCCGCTTCAGTGGCGTTCAGGCGCCGGTGGACAAGACCGACCTCCGGCGCTTTCATATCCCGCAATCCACGCTGGGCTGGAACGGCGACGATGGAACGGCAGACGAGCCTCATGCACTGTCGATGCGGGCGGATGCGATGACCGCATCGCCGCGCCGCATCGCCGTCATCGGCGCGGGCGTCAGCGGCGCGCTCACCGCCGTGCATCTGACCCGCCTCGATCCTGCCGGTGTCCGCGTCACGCTGTTCGAGCGCGCCGACCGTCAGGCGCGCGGCGTCGCTTACGAAACCCGCGAACCCGGCCATCTCCTGAACGTCCGCGCCGCGAATATGAGCGCCTTCTCCGACGCGCCGCATCATTTCGAGGCGTGGATCGACGAGCATCCGCGCCTCTACGGCGAGATCCAGCGCACCGCGTCGGGCGATTTCGTCTCCCGCGAAATCTATGGCCGCTATCTGGAAGACATCCTCCGCAATGCGTGCCTCGATGAGCGCGGCGCCTGTATCGGTCTGCGCCAGGCCGATGTCCGCAGCATCGAGCGCGACGGCGAAGGTTTCGCCCTTACCGACGGTGAAGGCCGCCGCGACCGCTATGACGATGTCGTCCTGGCGATGGGCAATGTGTCGGACGCGGCCGAAGAATCCGGACCCGTTTTCCGCAACCCGTGGACGCCGCAAGCTGTCCGCGACCTCGATCCCGATCGCCCGGTCGTCATCCTCGGCTCCGGCCTCACCATGATCGACACCGTCATCGCGCTCCGCCGCCGGGGCTATGCGGGCCAGATCATCGTCATGTCGCGGCGCGGCCTGCTGCCGCATCCCCATGCCGTCGCGTCCGCCGTCGCGCTGCCGGCGCTCCAGGGGCGTGAAACGACACATCTCTCCCATCTGCTGCGCCGCCTGCGCCGCGAGGCGAAGGCGGCCGGAGCCGACTGGCGCGCCGTCGTTGATGCGCTGCGCCCTGTCACCCAATCGCTCTGGCAGGGTCTGGGGCCAGACGCGCAGGCCCGCTTCCTCCGCCATGCCCGTACGTTCTGGGACACCCACCGTCACCGCATCGCCCCGCCGGTCGCCGGCGTCATCGCCGATGAGCTGAAGGGCGGCGGCATCAGGCTGGCGCCGGGCCGTGTTCAGGCGGTTCAGAACGAAATCGCAGGCGGCGGCGTCACGGTCGCCTACCGTCCGCGCGGCGGCGGCACGCAGCTGGCCATCAGCGCCCAGCGCCTCATCATCGCCACCGGCGTGCCCGAACTCAGCCGCTCGCGCGACGCGCTCGTGAAATCGCTCATCGCCTCAGGTCTTGCCCGGCTCGATCCCCTCGGCCTCGGACTGGATGCCGACCGCAGCCTCGGCGTCCGCAACGCCGCTGGCCGTCGCGAAGGCGGCCTCTGGGCGCTCGGCCCCATCGTGCGCGGCGTCTTCTGGGAATGCACGGCGGTGCCCGACATCCGCGTCCAGGCGGCGGAACTCGCCAGGGCAATTCTTCGCCAGCCGGCGATCAGGCTCGTCAGCTCGCTCTAGCGGTCTTGCCTGCCGATTGCGGCATGATGAAAGAGGCCGTCACGTTCGAGCGCGGCAGTCCGTCATCCGCCGCGTTGTCGATACCGAGTTTCGGGAACAGCAGCTCCGCGACACGGTAGGCCTCTTCCAGATGCGGATAGCCGGAGGCGATCAGCGTATCGACGCCGATATCGGCGTATTCCTGCAGGCGCGCGGCGACTTGGTCCGGAGTGCCGACCAGCGCTGTCCCTGCGCCCGTGCGGACCAGCCCGATCCCGGCCCACAGGTTCGGCCCGACCACCAGACTGTCGCGCCGTCCGCCATGCAGGGCATTGAGCCGCGCCTGCCCGACGGCCTCAGACCGTGCCAGCCTTTCCTGGAAAGCGGCGATTTCTGCATCCGGCACGTGCCGGATCAGGTCTTCCGCCGCCTTCCAGGCGTCCTCTTCGCGCTCCCGCACGACGATATGCAGCCGCACGCCGAACCGCACCGTGCGCCCCAGCGCCGCGGCGCGCGTGCGGACATCGCTGAACACGTCTGCAAGCTGTGCAGCGGGCTCGCCCCACGACAGATAGACATCGGCATGACGGGCCGCGATATCGCGCGCGATCTCCGACGATCCGCCGAAATAGATCGGCGGGCGCTGGACGAAGGGAAAAAGAAGCCGTCCCTTCTCGATCTTCAGATACTGGCCTTCGAACGACACCGTCTCGCCATCGGACAGACGCCGCCAGATTTCCATGAACTCGGCCGTCTGGACGTAGCGCTGGTCGTGATCGAGGAAGAGGCCGTCGGCCGAAAGCGCCTTGGTGCTGCCGCCGGTCACGACGTTCAGCAGCGCACGCCCCCGGCTCAGCCGGTCCAGCGCGGCTGCCTGCCGCACCGACTCGGCCGGCGCGACAAGGCCCGGCCGCGTCGCGACCAGCAGCTTCATGCGTTCGGTGTGCAGCGCCAGGGCGGCGGCCGTAATCCAGGGATCGGCGCAATGCGGGCCGGTCGGCAACAGGGCGCCGGTATAACCCATCCGGTCCACGGCCATGGCGACGCTGGCGAGATAGGCCGGAGTCGGGGCGCGGTCGGTTTCGGGGCGGCCGAATTGGCGCGTATCGCCCGAAGAGGGAATCAACCAGAAAATGTCGGGCGGCGTCCGGGCGGCCGTCACGTAAAACTCCTCGTCAGTTACACAAGGCGAAGACTATTGCCTATGGGGCAATGATTCCGCCTGCGGCGCAATGAATCTTTGGCCTGAAGGCATCACGCGATAGACTTTTGTCATGACGACGGCGCTTTTCACGCATTTCGCGTGCCTCGACCATGTGACGCCGGAAGGCCATCCGGAATCGCCGGAACGTCTGCGCGCGGTGCTTGAGGCGCTGAAAAACCCCGCATTCGACGCGCTCGCACGCGGCGAATGCCCGCGTGCGGCGGCGGAAACCCTGGCTCTCGTTCATCCTCGCCATTTCGTTAAGCACGTCCTCGACAACGTGCCGGCGCGCGGCCTCAAATCCATCGATGGCGACACGACATTGTCGCCCGGGTCGGGCGAGGCCGCGCTGCGCGCAGCCGGCGGCGCCATCGCTGCTGTCGATGCCGTCATGACGGGCGAGGCGAAAACCGCCTTCGCCGCCGTTCGCCCGCCCGGCCATCACGCCGAACCGTCGACCGCCATGGGCTTCTGCGTCTTCAACAATGTCGCCGTCGCCGCCCATCACGCCCGCGCCGCGCACGGCCTTCGCCGCATCGCCGTCGTCGATTTCGACGTTCATCACGGCAACGGCACGCAGGCCGCCTTCGAACGCGATGCCGATCTCTTTTTCGGCTCCACGCATCAATGGCCGCTTTATCCCGGCACCGGCCTGCCGCAGGAACGGGGCGTCGCCGGCAATATCATCAACGTGCCCCTGCCGCCGCGTACCGGCTCCGACGGTTTCCGCGACGCCTTCGAGATCGGCATCCTCCCCATGCTCGACAGCTTCGGCCCGGAACTCATCCTCATCTCGGCGGGTTTCGACGCCCACGCCGCCGATCCGCTGGCCGATCTCCGCCTGACCGAGGCTGACTTCGCCTGGGCCACGACGCGGCTCTGCGACGTCGCGGCGGAACACTGTCAGGGGCGGGTGGTTTCCACGCTCGAGGGCGGCTATGACCTCGAAGCGCTGGCCGCTTCGTCGGCGGCGCATGTGAAGTCCCTGATGGCGGCGTGACCTATGGCGAAGTCTGAACTCGAAAAGCTCTCCTTTGAGGAAGCGCTCAAGCAGCTTGAAGACATCGTCGGCCGTCTCGAAAGCGGCCGTGTGGAGCTGGAGGAATCCATCGCCATCTACGAACGCGGCGCGGCGCTCAAGGCGCATTGCGAATCCAAGCTGAAGGACGCCGAGACGCGCATCGAAAAGATCGTGCTGGGGGCGGGCGGGGCGCCCACGGGCGTCGAAAAGCTCGACGCGGGTTAGTCCATGAGCGCCATCGACGCTGCGCTCGCCGAGACCCAGGCGCTCATGGAAGAAGCGCTCGACACCTATCTGCCTCAGGTCAGCGGCCCCGAATCCCGCCTTATCGACGCGATGCGCTACGCGACGCTCGGCGGCGGCAAACGTATCCGCGCCTTCATGACGCTCCAGACCGGCGCCCTGTTTGGCGTCGACCGCACCGCGCTGCTGCGCGCCGCATCGGCGATCGAATGCCTGCACGCCTATTCGCTCGTGCATGACGATCTGCCCTGCATGGACGACGACGATCTGCGCCGCGGCAAGCCGACCCTGCACCGCGAATACGATGAAGCCGCTGCGGTCCTGGCGGGCGATGCGCTTCAGGCCCTCGCCTTCCAGCTTCTGTCGGCCGTGGAAATCCATGCCGATCCGTTCGTCCGCGCCGATCTCGTTCACCGCCTCGCCGTTTCGGCCGGTCACGCCGGCATGGTCGGCGGCCAGATGATCGATATCGAAAGCGAGAACCGCGAAGTCAGCCTCGACACCATCACGCGGCTTCAGCGCCTGAAGACCGGCGCGCTCATCGTTTTCGCGTGCGAGGCCGGCGCGATCCTCGGCCGCGCCACGCCGCCCCAGCGCCAGGCGCTCATCGGCTACGGCCAGGATATCGGCCTTGCCTTCCAGATCGCCGACGATGTTCTCGATGCCGAAGGCGACGCCGCCGCCATGGGCAAGGCGTCGGGCAAGGACGCGGCGCTCGGGAAAGCCAATTTCGTCGGCGTGCTTGGCATCGATCGCGCCCGCGCCCAGGCGAATATCCTCGCCGGACAGGCCGTCGCGCATCTGGAATCGTTCGATGCGCGCGCCGACCATCTCCGCGCCCTCACCAGCCTCATCGTCCAGCGCAGGGCATGAGCATCGACGTCGCCGTCATCGGCCTCGGCGCGATGGGATCTGCGGCGCTCTATCACCTCGCAAGGCGCGGTGCGGCCGTCATCGGCATCGACCGATATGCGCCGCCGCACGATCACGGATCTTCGCACGGCGAATCCCGCATCATCCGTCTCGCCTATTTCGAGCATCCGTCCTACGTCCCGCTTCTGCGTCGCGCCTATGAAAACTGGCGCGCGCTGGAATGCCTCAGCGGTGAAGACCTTCTCACCATCACCGGCATCGTCGAGGCGGGTCCGCCCGGCAGCGCGCTCGTCGCCGGTTCGCTTGAGGCCTGCCGTCTTCACGGCATCGACCACACCGAAATGGACGGCGCCGAAATCTCCGCGCGCTTTCCTGCCTTCGATCTCCCGCGCGACTATCGCGGTGTCTTCCAGAAGAACGGCGGCTATCTGAAACCGGAACGCGCCATCGCGGCGCATCTCCGCCTGGCTGAAGCTGCGGGCGCAGAAACGCTCACCACCGCCGTCCGCGCCATCACGCCCCGCGCCGGACACATCGCCGTCGATCTCGGCGACCGCGTAATCGAGGCGGGCAGGGTGATCGTCGCCGCCGGTCCCTGGATCGCCGATCTCGTGCCGGAACTGAGGCCCCATCTCCGCCTCACTCAGCAGACGCTCTGCTGGTATCGCCCCCGCGATCCCACGCCCTTCGCGCCGGGCAGGCTTCCTGTCTTCATCGTCGAAAGCGAGGACGACGCCGTTTACGGCTTTCCGGACTTCGCCGGCTCCGGCTTCAAATGCGCCTCGCACCGCGTCGGCCCTGACATCGCCCACGCCAGCGACCCCCGCCACGCCCCCACGTCCAACGACGAAGCGCCGACGCATCGCTTTCTCGAACGCTTCATGCCGGATGCGCCTGGCTCGCTGAACGCGATGAAAACCTGCATCTACACCCGCACGCCGGACGAGGATTTCATCCTCGATACCCATCCGCGCGACCCCCGGATCGTCGTCGCCTCGCCCTGTTCCGGCCACGGCTTCAAGTTCGCCAGCGTCATCGGCGAAATCCTCGCCGACCTCGCAACCGCAGGTTCGACGCGCCACGATATCGCCCGGCTCGGTCTCGCGCGCTTCGGCATCACCTGAATTGCGCCGTTTTCCGCCCGAATCGGTGGCCGGACGATCTTTGACAGGGCTGTGACAAGCCTCGACGCGCCCCCTTCGCAGGTGCGATAATACGCATCGTGCGCCGGTCCAGACCCGGCGCGCCCAAGACCAATCATGACCGTGCCCGCCGACCCATCCGCCACGCCCTTCAAGACCCCGCTGCTCGACCGCGTCCACAGCCCGGCCGACATGAAGGAGCTGACGCGCGGCCAGCTGAAACAGCTGGCGGACGAACTACGTCAGGAAACCATCGACGCGGTCTCCGTCACCGGCGGCCATCTCGGCGCCGGCCTTGGCGTGGTGGAGCTCACCGTCGCGATCCACCACCTCTTCAACACGCCGCACGACCGCCTGATCTGGGATGTCGGCCACCAGGCCTACCCGCACAAGATCCTCACCGGCCGTCGCGACCGTATCCGCACGCTCCGCCAGGGCGGCGGCCTCTCAGGCTTCACCAAGCGCAGCGAGAGCGAATACGACCCCTTCGGCGCCGCGCATTCCTCCACCTCCATCTCGGCCGGTCTCGGCATGGCGGTGGCGAGCGACCTCGCGAAAGTGAAGCGCGACGTCATCGCCGTCATCGGCGACGGCGCGATGTCGGCCGGCATGGCCTACGAGGCGATGAACAATGCCGGCGCCATGCATTCGCGCATGATCGTCATCCTCAACGACAACGACATGTCGATCGCCCCGCCGGTCGGGGCGATGAGCGCCTATCTCGCGCGCCTCATCTCGTCGGGCACCTATCTGGGCTTCCGCGAATTCGGCAAACAGCTCGCCCGCGCTTTGCCGCGCTTCTTCTTCGACAAGGCCAAGCGCGCCGAGGAATACACGCGCGGCCTGTGGACGGGCGGCACGCTGTTCGAGGAACTGGGCTTCTACTATGTCGGCCCGATCGACGGTCACAACCTCGATCACCTGATCCCGGTCCTCACCAATGTCCGCGATTCCTATCTCGACGGTCCGGTGCTGGTTCACGTCGTCACCAAAAAGGGCAAGGGCTACGCGCCGGCCGAGAACAGCGCAGACAAATATCACGGCGTCTCCAAGTTCGACGTCATCACCGGCGTCCAGGCCAAGGCCGCCAGCAACGCGCCGCAATACACCCGTGTCTTCGCCGACGCGCTGATGGATGAAGCGTCGCGCGATCCGAAAATCGTCGCGATCACCGCCGCCATGCCCTCCGGCACCGGCCTCGATCATTTCCAGAAGGCCTATCCCGACCGCTGTTTCGATGTCGGCATCGCCGAGCAGCACGCCGTCACCTTCGCCGCAGGCATGGCGACCGAAGGCTACAAGCCGTTCGTCGCGATCTATTCCACCTTCCTGCAGCGCGCCTACGACCAGGTCGTGCACGACGTCGCCATTCAGGGCCTGCCTGTGCGCTTCGCGCTCGATCGCGCCGGCCTCGTCGGCGCCGACGGCGCCACCCATGCCGGCGCCTATGACGTCGCCTATCTCGCGACGCTGCCCGGCTTCGTCGTGATGGCCGCCGCCGACGAGGCGGAGTTGAAGCATATGGTCGCCACCCAGGCCGCCTATAACGACGGCCCGATTGCGCTCCGCTATCCGCGCGGCGAAGGCGTCGGCGTCGATATGCCCGAGCATGGCGCGCCGCTGGAGATCGGCAAGGGCCGGATCGTCCGCGAAGGCGAAACCGTCGCAATCCTCTCCTACGGTACGCGCCTCGCCGAGGCGCTGCGTGCAGGGGATCAGCTTGCCGCCATGGGATTGAACGCCACCGTCGCCGATGCCCGCTTCGCCAAGCCGCTGGATGAGGATCTCATCCGCCGCCTCCTCACCACGCACGAAGTCGTCGTGACGGTGGAGGAGGGCGCCATGGGCGGCTTCGGCGCGCATGTGCTTCAGTTCGCCGCGAATGCCGGCCTTCTCGACCGCGGCGTGAAGCTGCGGACGCTGGCTTTGCCTGACATCTATATCGATCACGACACGCCGCAGCGGCAGTATGAGGAAGCGGGGCTGAACGCGCCGCACGTCGTCGCCGCCGTCATGCAGGCGTTGGGACGCGAGGCCCAATGGGCGAGCAACCGGGCGTAAGGCCGAAACTCACACTCACCGCCAAACCTGCCGCGCCGTCGGGTCCGCCTGCCGGCTCGAAGATGCGCGCCGATCTGCTGGCGGTGGAGCAGGGCCTCTTCCGCAGCCGCAACCGCGCCCAGTCGGAAATCCGCGCCGGCAATCTCTTCTCCGGCGACCGCAAGGTCGAAAGCGCCAGCGACATGCTGGACGCGACCGTCAAGCTCACGCTCAAGGCCCGCGCCAATCCTTACGTCTCGCGCGGCGCGCTGAAACTCGTCCACGCGCTCGACCACTTCGCCATCGACCCTGCCGGCCTCGTCTGCCTCGACATCGGCGCCTCCACCGGCGGCTTCACCCAGGTGCTGCTCCAGCGCGGCGCGAAAAAGGTCTTCGCCGTCGATGTGGGGAAAGACCAGCTCCACGCCGAGGTGAAGAAAGACCCGCGCGTCGTCTCCTTCGAGAAGACCGACGCCCGCAACCTCACGCGCACCGAAATCGTCGAGCAGCCTGACCTCATCGTCGCCGATGTCAGCTTCATCTCGCTCCAGCTCGCGCTGCCGCGTGCGCTCAGCCTCGCGGCGCCGGGCGCGAAGCTCGTCGCGCTGGTGAAACCGCAATTCGAGGCCGGGCGGGGCAATGTCGGCAAGGGCGTGGTGCGCGATACGCTCACCCAGCGCGAGGTCGTCGCCCGCATCGGCATCTGGCTCGGCGCCGCCGGCTGGACCGTGAAGGGCACCACCACCAGCCCCGTCACCGGCGGCGACGGCAATGTCGAATTCCTGCTCGCGGCGGAGAAGAACCGCTGACCGCCACGGCGCGGATCGTCGCGCTCGCCCCCGGCGGCGACGGCGTGACGGAAGACGGCATCTTCGTGCCCTATGCCGCCCCCGGCGACCGCGTTGAGATCGAAGGCGAGGGCAAACGCGCCACGCTCGTCAAGGTCGTCGAACCCTCGCCCGAACGCGCGGCTCCGTCCTGCATCCATTTCGGCGTCTGCGGCGCCTGCGCGACCCAGCATATCGCGCACGATGCCTATCGCACCTGGAAGCACGGCAACGTCGTCCGCGCGCTCCAAACCGCCGGCATCGACCACGAGGTCGCACCGCTCATCGACGCCCATGGCGAGGGCCGCCGCCGCGTCACGCTCGCATTGAAGCACGGCGTCGCCGGCTATCACCGTCGCGGCTCGCACGAGGTGATGGCGGCGGAGATGTGCCCCATCCTCAGCCCGGGCCTCGCCGGGGCGCTCGCCTTCGCCCGCGCCCTCGCCGCCGAGATGCCGGACAAGTGGCTCAGCCTGCTCGTCACGGCGACTGAGTCCGGCATGGACGCCGACATCAAAGGTCCGCTCCACGGCAACGCGCGTCTCAACGCCCGCCTCGCCGCCATTGCGCGCGAGCATGGCCTTGCGCGCCTCACCGCCGAACGCGAACCCATCGCCCTCTACCGCGCGCCGCGCATCGGCATGGGCGCGGTCGCATCGGCGGTTCTGCCCCCCGGCGCGTTCCTGCAAGCGACGGCGAGAGGTGAGGAAGTGCTCGCCAATCTCGTGCTCGATGGCGTCAAACGCGCGCGGAAAGTCGCCGATCTCTTCTGCGGCATCGGCCCCTTCGCCGTGCGCCTCGCCGCCCGGGCGCAGGTCTATGCCGCCGACAGCGATGCCGACGCCGTCGCCTCGCTTCGCAAGACCGCCGCCATTCCGGGCCTCAAGCCCGTCACCGCCGAACGCCGCGATCTCTTCCGCCGCCCGCTCGCCGCCATCGAACTCGAACCCTTCGACGCCGTCGTCTTCGACCCCGCGTTCGACGGCGCAGCGGCGCAGAGCGCCGAACTCGCGCGCTCATCAGTGCCGCGAATCGTCGCCGTCTCCTGCAACCCGGCCACCTTTGCGCGTGACGCCCGCACGCTCATCGACGGCGGCTACAAGCTGGCCAGGGTCACCCCCGTCGACCAGTTCCTCTATTCGCCCCACGTCGAACTGGCCGCCGAATTCGTCCGCTGAAGTCGGACGCGCGCGCGGCTACTCCCGCCGCAGGATCTTGTCGGTGATGATCCCGGCCCACCAGCTTTCACGGAACGCCTTGGTCACCGCCTCGCGGTCATAGACATCGCGCACCCAGTCCTCGAACGCCATCGGCGTCCTGGCGTTGAAGTCGAGATAGGACTGCAGGAAGAAATCCAGAATGCCGGTCTTGGCTTGGCGGACATGGCCATAGCGCAGCGAGAGCTGCCGCTTGGCCTCCGCGACAGGCAGCCCTTTGCGGAAGTGCAGATACAGCGCCGACATCAGCCCCGCCCGGTCCGCGCCCGATTTGCAGTGCATCAGCGCCGGATATTCGATCCCCGCGAACAATTCCTTCGCCGCCAGCACCGTCTCGCGGATCGGCGCCTCGCGCGAATTGATGATGAAGTTCACCAGCGTGATGCCGGCGCGCTGACAGAACTCCTCCTCGAAGCGGTAGAAGGAGTTATCCCCGTCGCCGCGCAGATTGACGATGGTCTTGATGCCCAGCTTCGCCGCCCCGTTGATCTGATAGGGCAGCGGCTGCGACGAGCGCCACATCTCGTCGCTGATCTTCGAGCGCGTGTTGAAGAACGTGCGGAAGACGCCATGGTCCGCGAACAGCATATGCAGCATCGCGCGCCGCCGCGCCGCTCCGGTCAGTCTGGGAAAGATCGGCGTGTCGCCCGGCCGGACGACCGAGACTAGGCCGTCGCGCCGCATTGCGCCCGGTGCCTCAGCGCATGATCGGCCAGCACCAGCGCCATCATCGCCTCGCCCACCGGGGCGGCGCGAATGCCGACGCAGGGGTCGTGCCGGCCCTTGGTCACGATGCTCGCCTCGTGGCCGTCCGTCGTCACCGTGTCGCGCGCGGTCAGGATCGACGAGGTCGGCTTGCAGGCGAAGCGCGCGACGATGGGCTGTCCGGTCGAAATGCCGCCCTGGATGCCGCCGGCATGGTTGGAAAGGAATATCGGCTTGCCGTCATTCCCCATACGCATCTCGTCGGCATTCGCCGCGCCGGTCAGCGCGGCGGTCGCGAACCCGTCGCCGATCTCCACGGCCTTCACCGCGTTGATGCTCATGAAGGCGCTGGCGATATCCTGGTCCAGCTTGCCGTAGATCGGGGCGCCCAGGCCCGCCGGCACGCCCTCGGCGACCACCTCGATCACCGCGCCGACGCTCGATCCGGCCTTGCGCACATCGTCCAGATAGCTTTCCCAGCGCCGCGCCGCGGCCGCATCGGGCGACCAGAACGGGTTCTTCTCCGTCTCGCCCCAGTTCCACGTCGCGCGGTCGATCCTGTCCGCGCCGATCTGCACCAGCGCCGCGCGGATCGTCACCTGCGGCCCCAGAACATGGGCGATCACCTTGCGCGCCACCGCGCCGGCCGCCACCCGCGCCGCCGTCTCGCGCGCGCTCTGCCGCCCGCCGCCGCGATAGTCGCGCACGCCGTATTTCGCCTGATAGGAAAAGTCCGCGTGGCCGGGCCGATAGAGATCGCGGATCTCGTTATAGTCTTTCGACCGTTGGTCCTCGTTCTCGATCAACAGGCTGATCGGCGTACCGGTGGTCACCGGCCCCGCCATCCGCTCATCCGCGAATGTGCCCGACAGGATTTTCACCGTGTCGCTCTCGCGCCGCTGCGTCACGAATTTCGAAGTGCCGGGCTTGCGCTTGTCCATCCAGGGCTGGATGTCGGCCTCGGTCAGCGCGATCCCCGGCGGGCACCCGTCCACCACACAGCCCAGCGCCGGCCCGTGGCTCTCGCCCCAGGTCGTCATCCTGAACAGATGGCCGAATGTGTTGTGCGACATAGGCTCCGAATTCCTTGTCCTCCCCCGTCATTCACGGGGGGAGGTGCCCCGAAGGGGCGGAGGGGGCTACCCCTCCTTGTCCATCGTCGCCAGCAACGCGGCGCTCTCGGCGGCGCTGTCGACCGCCAGCATGCCGATCGCGCTGTAGCCTGCGTCGACGTAATGCACCTGGCCCGTCACCGCCGCGCCCATGTCGGAAATGAGATAGAGGCCGGCATTGCCCACCTCGTCGATCGTCACGTTCCGGCGCAGCGGGGCGTTCAGCTCGTTCCACTTCAGGATGAAGCGGAAATCGCCGATGCCGGCGGCGGCCAGCGTCTTGATCGGCCCGGCGGAGATCGCGTTCACGCGGATCGCCTTCTTGCCCAAGTCTTCGGCGAGATAGCGCACGCTCGCTTCCAGCGCGGCCTTCGCGACGCCCATGATGTTGTAGTGCGGCATCACGCGCTCGGCGCCGTAATAGGTCAGCGTGATCAGCGCGCCGCCATTGTTCATCATCTTCTCGGCGCGCTGGGCGACCGCCGTGAACGACCAGCACGACACGTTCATCGACAGCTGGAAATTCTCATACGTCGAATCGACGTAGCGGCCCTGCAGCTGGTTCTTGTCCGAGAACGCGATGGCATGGACGACGAAGTCGATCCCGCCCCAGAGTTTCTCGAGGTGGTCGAAACAGGCGTCGATGCTCGCCGGGTCGGTCACGTCGCAGGCGAGAACCGCCGGCGAGTTCACGCTGGCGGCCAGCGGATCGACGCGCTTTTTCAGGGCGTCGCCCTGATAGGTGAAGGCGACCTCCGCCCCGGCAGTGTGCAGCGCCTTGGCGATGCCCCAGGCGATGGAGCGGTCATTCGCGACGCCCATGATAAGGCCGCGTTTTCCCGCCATGAGCTGGCTGGTCATGAATCCTCGTCGGAAGTGTTACGAGGCTGCTATCACGCCCCTCCGAAGGGGGTCAAACCGCTCCTAGCCCCAACCCTTGCGCGGATCGTAACTCAGGCCTTCAGCCGCGGATTTCAGCGCCTCGGGAACCGGGTCGGGCAGCATCAGCTTCACGCTGACCAGCAGATCGCCCGCTGCCTGTCCGCCGCCCGCCGGCCAGCCCCGGCCTTTCAGGCGCAGCGTCTTGCCCCCGTTCGACCCGGCCGGAATCGTCAGCGCGATCGCTCCGGTGGGGGTGGGCACGTTGATCTTCGCCCCTTCGATCGCCTCTTTCAGCGACACGGGCAGCTCCACGCGGATATTCCGTCCGTCGCGCTGGAAGATTTTGTGCGGGGCGATGGCCAGCACGACAATGGCGTCCCCGCCGTTCTGGCCCTGACCGCGCAGGCGCACCTGCTGCCCGTCCTCGAAGCCGGCGGGGATCTTCACATCCAGCGTCTTGCCGGTCTGCAGCGTCACGCGCTGCGTCGCGCCGGTCAGCGCGTCCTCCAGGCTGACGGCAAGGTTGTATTTGACGTCCATGCCCTGCGGCTGCTGCGGCTTCTGCTTGCCGCCGCCCTTGCCGCGCCCGAACCCGCCGAAGAGTTCCGAGAAGATATCGTCGAACCCGCCGCCGCCCTGGCCCTGCCGGAAGCCGCCCTGCTGCGGCCCGCCGCCAAAGCCATACTCGAACCCGCCATCGCCGAACGGGCTGGCCCCGCCGGCGCCGGGGTGAAACCCGCGCGGCTGGCCGTTCGCGTCGATCTCGCCCCGGTCGAACGCCGCCCGCTTCGCCTTGTCCGACAGCAATTCATAGGCGCCCGACGCCTCCTTGAACTTCTTCTCGGCCGACGGGTCGTTCTTGTTGGTGTCGGGGTGGTATTTTTTCGCAAGCGTGCGGAAGGCCTTCTTGATGTCGGCCTCGCTGGCGGTCTTCTTCACGCCCAGCACGCTATAGGGATCAGCCATGTCTTTTCCGGTTGCGGGCGCCTGGCCCTTCTGCCGACCTATGTAAGACGGTCCGCCTCTCTGTTAAAGGAACGCCATGCGCCCCGAAATCCCCGAAATGCAGGCCGAAGCCGACCCGATGGTCCGTTTCGACGCCTGGTTGGCCGAAGCCGCCGCGAACGAGCCGAACGACGCCAACGCCATGGCCGTCGCGACGGTTGACGCCGCTGGCCTCCCGAATCTCCGCATGGTCCTGCTCAAGGGCCACGATGCGCGCGGCTTCGTTTTCTACACGAACTTCGAAAGCGCCAAGGGAACCGAGCTTCTCGCCCACCCGAAAACCGCGCTGCTCTTCCACTGGAAATCCCTCCGCCGCCAGATCCGCATCCGCGGCTCCGTCTCGGTGGTGACCGGGGCGGAATCCGACGCCTATTTCGCCTCCCGCCCGCGCGACAGCCGCATCGCCTCCATCGCCTCGGCCCAGTCCCGCCCGCTTGCGAACCGCGCCCAGCTCCGCGCCGAGATCGACCGCCTCACCGCCGATCTGGCAGGGCAGGACACCATCCCGCGCCCGGACCGCTGGGCCGGCTTCCGTGTGACCCCTCTGGAGATCGAGTTCTGGCAGGACGGCGCCTTCCGCGTTCACGACCGCCTCGTCTATCGCCGCCCGGACGCCGCTGCGCCCTGGGCGACGGCCAAGCTCTATCCCTGAACTTTTTTCGCACACGCGATGCGCTCGCAGAGATAGCAGCGGCCCGCTCCGGCCCGCTGCGCTAGAACGGCGCCATGACTGACCGCGCCACGCTCATGAAACGCGCCGCGCTCGCCGCCATCGCCACGGCGGCGACGCTGGCTTGCGTCAAGCTCGCCGCCTGGGGCTGGACCGGCTCGGTCGCGATGCTCGCCTCCTTCGCCGACAGCGCGCTCGATCTTGCGGCCTCGGCCCTCAACGCGCTCGCCATCCGCTTCGCCCTGTCCCCGGCCGACCGCGAACACCGCTTCGGCCACGGCAAGACCGAAGCCGTCGCGGGCCTCGCCCAGGGCGCCCTCATGCTCGCCTCGTCGGGCTTCCTCATCTGGGAATCGATCAACCGCCTTCTCGTGCCGCAGCCGATCGACAACGGCATGCTCGGCCTCGGCATCGCGCTCTTCTCCATCGCCGCGACGCTGGCGCTGACGCTCTACCAGCGCCGGGTCATCCGCGCGACCGGATCGCTCGCCATCTCGGCCGATCATCTCCACTACGTCACCGATCTCGTCTCCAACCTCGCGGTGGTCGTCGCGCTGGTTCTCGCGGTCTGGCTCGGCATCGCCTGGGCCGACGGCGCGTTCGGCCTCCTCATCGCCGCGCTCATCGGCTGGAGCGCCTTCGCCATCTTCCGCCAGTCTTTCGACCAGCTTCTCGACCACGAGCTGCCCGATGCCGACCGCGACCGCATCAAGGCCGCCGCCGCCGCCGTCCCTGGCGTGCTCGACGTCCACGACCTGCGCACCCGCCAGTCAGGCACCCACGCTTTCGTCCAGCTCCACGCGGTTTTCGACGGCGCCCTGACGCTGGAAGAGGCCCACGCCTTGTCCGACCGGGTCGAGGCGGCGGTCCTGGCCGTCTTGCCAAACGCCGAGGTCCTGGTTCATTCCGATCCCAGCAATGTCCTGGAAAGCCGCCGCCCGCTGGCCTTCGTCGCCGGCTGACGGCATCCGATCGGATTTAGAGCATGTCGCAGACCCTCGGCCCCACGCTCCGTTTCGACACGCCGGATTTCACCATGCGCTCGCTGGCGCTGGGCGATGAGTCCGACGCCTGGGGCGCCTGGTTCGCCGAACCGCGCATCGCCCAGATGCTGAACGGCGAGATGCGCGCCCGGACGCTCGCCGAGCTTCGCGACTACATCAAGCTGCACGACCGCAGGGACCGCCATCTCTTCGGCATCTTCACGAAAAGCGACGACCGCCTCATCGGCATCCGCACCGCCGACATCGACCGCCGCCGCCGCGCCTGCGGCATGCATATCGTGGTCGGCTCCGACGGAGACTGGGGCAGGGGCGCGATGGAGCAGACCGTCGTTCCCTTCTACAACTGGGCCTTCGAAACTCACGACCTTCTCCGCTGCGAGGTCTCGGTTCTCGCGCGCAACAGGAAGATGGCGCGCTATCTGCTGAATCATGGCTGGAAAGCCGATGGCGGCGGCATGTTGCGCTCGGCCGCCGATGGATCGCTGATCGAGGCGACAAGCTTCCACCTCCATCGCGACACATGGCGCAAGGATCAGGAAAGCAGCTTCTTCGCCGGCATCCCCGCGCCCACGGGGCTGGAGCCGGCGACGGCAGGTTGATCGCGCATCCCGTACTGCGCGCTGTTTGGAACTTGGATCAGGTATCGCTCGATCATGTCTCAGGCCCTCGGTCCCACGCTCCGCTTCGAGACGGCGGATTTCATCATGCGCTCGCTGGTTCTGGGCGATGAGTCCGAGACATGGGGCGCCTGGTTCGCCGAACCGCGCATCGCCGCCATGCTGAACGCGCCGGCGCGCGCCCGCACGCCGGCGCAGCTGCGCGACTACATCAATCTGCACGACCGCAGGGACCGCCACCTCTTCGGCGTCTTCACGAAGGACGACAACCGCCTCATCGGCATCCGCACCGCCGACATCGACCGCCGCCGCCGCGCCTTCAGCGTCCACATGGTGGTCGGCTCCGACACCGACTGGGGCGCCGGCTCGATGGTGCAGACGACCGAGCTTCTGAACAACTGGACCTACGAGACCTGCGACCTCCTGTGGTCCGAGGCGTCCGTCCTGGCGCGCAACAGGAAGATGGTGCGCTATCTCATAGGCCTCGGCTGGAGCGTCATCGGCGGCGGCATGATTCCCTCCGCCGCCGACGACGGCAAACTGGTCGAGGCGGTACAGCTTCGCCGCCACCGCGACATCTGGCGCAAGGATCCACGCAGCTGCTTCGTCACCGGCATTCCCGCGCCGACGGGGCTTGAGCCGCCCACGGCGGCGTGAAGGGTATCGTCCGCCATGCCGAGCGTCCCGGGTCCAGCACGACGCTTCGAGATGCCGGATTTCATGTCGCGCTCGCTCGTCGAGGGCGATGAAACCGAAGCCTGGGCCGGCTGGCTCGAAGATCCAGGTCTCGCCAGACAGTTGAACGCGCGGCCGGGCCGGCGTCCGCTCGCCGAAATCCGCCGTTACATCGCCGGCTTCGATCGTATCGACCGGCATCTCTTCGGCATATTCCGCCCCTCGCCCGAAACGCTTATCGGCCTCTGGACGATCGAGATCGATCGCCCCCGGCGCGCCTTCACGGCGCATATGCTGGTGGGCGACAAGGCGGAACGCAGCCAGGGCGCCAAGGAACAATCCTCCATCGCGCTGATGAACTGGGCCTTCGAGGTGTGCGACCTCCTGTGGTGCGAATCCTCCATCGTCGCGACCAACCGCAAGATGCTGCGCCATGTGCGCGAGACCGGATGGACGGTCGTCGGCACCGGCCTCGCGCCCTCTGCTGCGGGCGGTCCGATGGTCGATATCGTCCGTGTGCGCCGCCACCGCGATGTCTGGCGCAAAGACCCGCGCAGCAGCTTCGTGACGGGAGACCCGGTCCTGACCGGGCTGGAGCCGGTCGCCCCGGGCTGACCCGCGCCCTCCCGTCGCATTGCCGAAGCGCGGAGCGTGCTTCATGGCGTGGAGACGTCTCCAGCCACAGACCCACCGTGCCCCAGACCTACGGCCCGACCCTTCGCTTCGAAACGCCGGATTTCATCGTCCGCTCCGCCGTCCTCGGCGACGAGACCGAGGCGTGGGGTGGTTGGCTGGAAGATCCCAGACGCGCCGCCATGCTCAACGCGGTCCCGCGCCGCCGCACGCTGGAAGAACTGCGCACATACATCTCCGGCTTCGACCGCATCGACCGCCATCTCTTTGGCCTGTTCCTGAAAGACACTGGCCGCATCATCGGTATCCGCACCGTGGAGATCGACCGCGCCCGCCGCGCCTATACCGTCCACATGCTCGTCGGCGACAGCGCCGACTGGGGCAGGGGCGCGGCCGACCAGAGCACCGGCGTCCTTGTCGACTGGGCCTATGAGGTCCGCGATCTGCTCTGGATCGAAGGCACCGTGCTTGCCCAGAACAGAAAGATGATCCGCTATCTCGTCGACAGCGGCTGGTCGATCACCGGCGACGGCAAAACCCCGTCCGCCGCCTTTGACGGCAGGCTCATCGACATGGTCCTGCTGAAACGCCACCGCGATGTCTGGCGCAAAGACCCGCGCAGCAGCGTCCTGCGCGGCGTCCCGGCGCTGACGGGGCTTGAATCGTCCGCCGGCGGCTGAACAATTCGGTCATGCCGCAAACCCTTGGTCCTGAACTCTGGTTCGACACGCCCGATTTCATCCTGCGCTCGCTCGTTCCGGGCGACGAGAACGACAGCTGGGCCAACTGGCTGGCTGACCCGACGCTCGCCGCCAATCTCAACGCCGCGCCCCGCGCCGGCACGATGGATCAGCTCCGCGCGTATATCGCGAAGTTCAACCGCATCGACCGCCACGCCCTCGGCATCTTCGCCAGGGAGGATGGCGAGATGGTCGGCATCCGCACGATCGAGATCGATCCGGCCCGCCGCGCCTTCAACGTGCATGTGCTGGTCGGCGAAAAATCCATCTGGGGGCAGGGCGCGAAGGAGCAGACCTCCATCGCGCTCATCAACTGGGCCTTCGAAACCCGCGATCTCATCTGGTGCGAGGCGTCGGTTCTCGCCTCCAACCGCAAGATGCTCCGGCATCTGGATGAGACCGGCTGGGTCATCTGGGGCAAGGGCATCACCACGGCGGCGGTCACCGGCAAAGCCATCGATGTGGTGAAATTGCGCCGCCACCGCGATGTCTGGCGGAAAGACCCGCGCAGCTCCTTCATCACCGGCGACCCGCCGCAGACAGGCGTGAAACCGCCTTGATTGTGGACGACCGCCCCTGCCGCCCCTAAAACTCGGCGTTCAATTCAGAACGAGTGGGGACGGATACGATGCTTGGGTTGATGCAGGACTGGCCGCTTCTGGTTCATCGCGTGCTGGACCACGCCGCCACCTATGCCGCGAATCGCGAGATCGTCTCGCGGGCCGTCGAAGGCCCCATCCGGCGCACCACCTGGAAGAACATCCACACCCGCGCGCTCCAGCTCGCCAAGGCGCTTGAACGTCGCGGCATCAAGGCGGGCGACCGCCTCGCGACCCTCGCCTGGAACACCGAACGCCATCTTGAGGCCTGGTACGGGATCACCGGCTGCGGCGGCGTCTATCACACGCTGAACCCGCGTCTGTTCCCCGAACAGGTCATCTACATCGTCAATCATGCTGAAGACCGCATGATCTTCGTCGATCTCAGCTTCGTGCCGATCCTGGAAAAGCTTCAGGAGCATCTGAAGATCGTCGAGACTTTCGTCATCCTCACCGACGCCGCCAACATGCCGGCGACCAGCCTCAGGAATGCGATCGCTTACGAGGAGCTGCTGAAGGAAGCGGACGCTGACTACACATGGATGGCGCTGGATGAAAACGCCGCCTGCGGCCTTTGCTACACCTCCGGCACCACGGGCAACCCCAAGGGCGTGCTTTACTCGCACCGTTCCAACACGCTGCACGCCATGGCGATCCTCGCGCAGGACAATTTCGGCATCGGCAATGCCGACAGCGTGCTGCCCATCGTGCCGATGTTCCACGCCAATGCCTGGACGCTCGCTTTCTCGGTGCCGATGACCGGCGCGAAAATGGTGATGCCGGGGCCGAAGCTCGACGGCGAGAGCGTCTACAACCTCATCGAGGACGAGAAGGTCACCATGTCGGCCGCCGTGCCGACCGTATGGCTCATGCTGCTCCAGCACATGGAGGCCAATAATCTGAAGCTTTCCACGCTGAAGAAGGTCGCCATCGGCGGTTCGGCCTGCCCGCCGGTGATGATCCAGAAATTCGAACAGAACTATGGCGTCGAGGTCATGCACGCCTGGGGCATGACCGAAATGTCTCCGGTCGGCACCATCGGCTCGCTCCTCTCGGAAGACCGCAAGCGCCCCTTCGACGAGCAGCTCAGGATCAAGTCCAAGCAGGGCCGCCCGCTCTTCTCGGTCGATATGAAAATCCTCGACGACAACGGCGTCGAACTGCCGCGCGACGGCAAGGCGTTCGGCCATCTCGTCGTGCGCGGTCCCGCCGTCGCCAAGGCCTATTTCAAGAACGAGGGCGGCGAGATTCTCGACGCCGACGGCTTCTTCGACACCGGCGACGTCGCGACGCTCGACGCCGACGGCTACATGCAGATCACCGACCGCGCAAAGGACGTCATCAAGTCCGGCGGCGAATGGATCTCCTCCATCGACATCGAAAACATCGCGGTCGGCCACCCGTCCGTCGCCATCGCGGCGGTCATCGGCGTCGCGCATCCCAAATGGGACGAGCGCCCGCTGCTCATCATCCAGCTGAAGCCCGGCGCTGAAGCGACAAAGGACGACATTCTCGCCTTCCTCGACGGCAAGATCGCCAAATGGTGGACGCCCGACGATGTCGCCTTCGTGGACGCCATCCCGGTCGGCCCGACGGGCAAGATCCAGAAGCTCTCGCTGCGCGAAACCTTCAAGGACCACAAGCTTCCGACGGCGGGCAAGGCGGCATGACGGGACTTCAGAAGGCGCTCGCAGCCCTCGCGCTTCTCGCCGGCCTCATCGCCGGCGGGGTCATCGGCGTCGCCGGCATCGGGCACAAATACGGCGCGTGGGATCTGGCCTTCGCGAAGGACAAGCTGCTTTTCTGGGGCTTCTGGGTCGCCGTGGTCGCGGGCGGCGGGGCCATCCTCGCGCTGCTGCTCGGCGGGCTGCGCGGCAAACTGGGCGGGGCCTTCACCGCGCTCATCGCGCTCGCCGTCTGCGGCGGCGTCGCCTGGGTGCCGTACCAGATGCGCGAGCAGGAAAAAATCTCGCCCGCGCTCTACGACATCTCGACGGACACCGAAAACCCGCCGGCTTTCGTGGCGCTGGCGGGCGAGCGGGGCGGCAAGGGCAACGGCGTCGATTACGATCCGAAATCCGCCGATCTGCAGAAAAAATCGTATCCCGACATCGCAACCTATCGCAGCACGCAAAGCGCCGCCGCGCTTCACGGCAAGGCGGCGAGGGCCGTCGAAACGCTCGGCTGGCGCATCGCCGTCAACCTGCCCGATGAAGGCCGCATCGAGGCGACCGCCATCACCGAATGGTTCGGGCTGAAGGAAGACATCGTCATCCGCATCGCCGCTTCAGATGCCGGCGGCGCGGTCGTCGACGTCCGCTCCGCCTCGCGCGAAGGCGCCAATGACAGCGGCGTCAACGCCGCCCATATCCGCGCCCTGCTCGCTGCGCTGAAATAGGGCAGGGCATGACCGGCCTCGTCATCCGGCCGGCGCTGCCCCACGACCATGACGGCTGGCTGGACGCCGCGCTCGCCGCCTGGCTCGACGCCTACCAGCTGGTCCTCCCGGCAGAGGAGGTCGCAAACGCGCCCGCCATGCTGGACGCCGCCTGGAACAAGCGCAGCGGCGAATTGCGGGTTGCGATCCTTCACGGTGAAGTCGCCGGGTTCTATTCCCTCGGCGATGCGGCCAGGCCCGGCGAGGCCAACTATCTCTGGCACCTCTATGTCGACCCGCGCTTCCAGCGCCGGGGCATCGGCCGCGCTTTGCACGATGCGGCGCTGGCCGAAATCGCATCCCGCGGCGCCGCCAACGCCTGGCTCGACGTCATCCGCCAGAACGACAAGGCGCGCGCCTTCTACGCAGCGCTCGGCTGGCGCATCACCAAAGCCGACACCAGCGACGGCTACGATCTCCTCATCATGGAGCGTGATATCTGATGGTCCTCAACATCGCCCATCGCGGCGGCGCCGATCTCTGGCCGGAAAACACGCTGCCCGCCTTTGAAGGCGCCATCGCGTGCGGCGCCGACGGGGCGGAACTCGACGTTCACCTCTCGTCGGACGGCGAACTCATCGTTTTCCATGACGAAACGCTCAAACCTGAGATCGTCCGCAAGGACGGCGCATGGATCACCGGGCGCACCCCGCTCAAGAATCTCACCGCCGCCGAGCTGGCCGGATACGACGCCGGCACGCTCCAACCCGGCACGAGTTACGCCCGCCGTCACCCCGGACAGGCGCGCCTCGACGGCGTCCCGATCCCGCGCCTCACCGATGTCATCACCCTCGCCAAAGCCCGCAGCGACACCTTCCAGCTCTGGATCGAACTGAAAACCGACCTCCTTCACCTCGAAAACGGGGCCGATCCCGTCACGCTCGCCGAGGCCGCCACCGCCCTTGTCGAGCAGCTGGACTTCACCTCCCGCACCGTCTTCGTCTCGTTCGACTGGCGCGCTCTGGCGCGTGTCCGCGCCCTCAATCCTCACATTCCCTTCTACGCCACGACGCTTCCCCAAAGCTGGTTCGGCACGGCCTATCCACCCCCCGAACACGGCCCCCCGCTGCCGCCCGAACTCGCCATCTGGCGCGCCGCCAACGAGGCCGGGGCGCCCTGGGAGGCCGGCTTTCACACCCGCGATCACGGCTCGCTTCAGGCTGCGATTGCGGCTCTCGGGGCGACCGGCTGGTTCCCCTTCTGGCGCGACATCACCCCCCTCACCGCAACCGCCGCGCGAGACGCGGGCCTCAAACTGGCGGCGTGGACAGCGCCTGTCATAGAGGCAGAAAATCTGGCGAATCTGGGCTGTCACGCGATCTGCTGTGACGATCCTGTTGCATTGCGAAACATTGTTTCGACTGTACGGTCCAAAACAGACATTTGAAGTTGACGTGACGTGAAATCTGCCTACCACTGCCCCTACGGTATCTGCGGCAACTCATAAGCCTGGAACCAAAAAAGGGGAAAAGTTCCATGACGTCATGCGCACGCCTGACGCAACTCCTGCTTGCTGGAGCTTGCGTGTCCTTGCTGGGGACAGCCTACGCCCAGGAACCGACACCCGCGCCTGAAGGCGGCGATGTCGAGACCACCGTCACCACCACCTCCACCCAGACGGCCGACGACGCGGAAGAAATCACCGTCACCGCGACCCGCCGCGCCACCAAGATCCAGTCGACGCCGATCGCCATCACCGCCGTCGGCCAGAAAGCCATCGAAAACGCGGGCGTTCGCGAAACACAGAGCCTGACGCAGGTCGTTCCGGCGCTGTCCTTCCCCCAATCCGAATCGTCCGGCTCCGTGACGGCCCGTATCCGCGGCGTCGGCACGCAGGGGCTCGAACCCGGGTCTTGAATCCGCGGTCGGCATCTTCATCGACGGCGTCTATCGCAGCCGTAACTCGGTCGCCTTCGGCGATCTGGGCGATATCCAGCGCGTGGAAGTCCTGCGTGGCCCGCAGGGCACGCTGTTCGGCCGTAACACCTCGGCCGGCCTCATCAGCGTCATCACCCGCGAGCCGGATTTCGAGAAGTTCTCGGCCAACGCGAGCGCCACCTACGAATCGTTCGACGGCTATTATTTCAACGCCAACATGACGGGGCCGGTCTCCGACACGGCGGCGTTCCGCCTGTTCGCCTCCTACCGCAAGCGCGACGGCTTCATGGCCATCAAGTCCGGTCCGGCGCAGACCGAGCGCGACGGCAACGCCAAGGAAGGCTGGAACCTGCGCGGCCAGTTCCAGTGGAAGCCGTCCGAGAACGTCTCCGTCCGCTTCATCGCCGACGCCGGACACAAGGACGACGAGTGCTGCTATGCCGCCGTCTGGCGTCCCGGCGGCGTGGGCGTAAGCGGCACCGAGTACAACACGCTCCTCGCAGTCATGGGCTACCCCGTGACCGCCAACACCAACACGGTCCACGATCAGGTCGGCTGGGCCAATCGCGAACACCCGCAGATCGTCGATGAATATGGCTTCTCGGGCGAGGTGAACGCCGATTTCGGCTGGGGCAACTTCACCTCCATCACCGCCTACCGCAACTGGAAGCTGGCCGGCGGCTCCGACGCCGACTACACGGCCGCAGACATCCTCTGGACCGACCCCAATGTCGGGTTCCAGAACTTCAAGACCTTCACCCAGGAATTCCGCCTCACCGGCTCAACCGACTGGGTCGACTGGCTGGTCGGCGTCTTCTACGCCAACGAAACGCTGGACCGCGAAACCAGCACGCTCAACGGCGCCGACACCGAAGCCTGGCTCTCCCGCTTCAACCTGTCACCCGTCAACAACACAGCGACCCGCACCACGCTCGGCGCGGTTCTCGGCCCGACGCGGCGTCCTGCAGCGCCGGCCTACGCCGGCGGCAACACGCACGCCCTCGGCACCGGTCTCCACGACTATTACAACCAGACGTCGGAGAGCATCGCGATCTTCACCCACAATACCTTCACGCTGACCGAACAGCTCAAGCTCACGCTGGGCCTGCGCTATACGTCGGAGACGAAGGACGTCGAGGCGACCTACCGTACGGTCTCCCCGGCCGGTTGCGGCTACCTGGAAAGCATCTACGGCTACAATCCTGGCGGCCGGTGGAACACCGTCGCGGCCGGCGTCGGAGTCGGTGACGCGGGCGGCGCGCCTGGCGCTCCGCTCTACTGCGTGCCTTGGGGCCGCTCGGCGCTCGATGTGCTGACCGCCTCCGCGCCGTTGACCCAGACCAAGGATGAAAACGAGTTCTCGGGCATCGTCACGCTTGCCTACGAGTTCAGCGACAACCTGAACGTCTACGGCACTTACTCGCGCGGCTATAAGGCTGGTGGTTTCAACCTCGATCGTTACTTCTCGGTCGACAACGACACCGCGACCGGCTCGTCCATCGTGCGTTGTCCGGATGGGTCGGACGGCACCGTGGCGAACCCGTATACCTGCGCCCGCCCCACCAACGTCATCGCGCCGGATATCTCGTTTGCGCCGGAATTCGTGGATGCCTACGAAATCGGCGCGAAGACGACCCTGGCGGGAGGCGACGTTCTGCTGAACCTCGCTCTCTACCATCAGACGTTCGAGAACTATCAGCTCAACACCTTCACCGGCATCTCGTTCGTCGTGACGTCGGTGCCAAAGGTGATCGCTGACGGCGTCGAAATCGACATGACCTGGTTCACGCCGGTCGAGGGCCTCAGTTTCACGGGCGGTCTGGCGTGGTCCGACACGCGATACGGCTCGAATCTCGGCGATCTCAGCACGCCGGGCTCGTTCATCTACGAGAACCCGAACCTGCAATTCCTGCCAGGCCAAAACCTCACCAGCGCGCCTGTGTGGACCGTCACGGCCGGCGGCACCTACGAAGCGCCGGTGTTTGGCGGCGCCTGGACGGGTCTGGCGCATTTCGATCTGCGTTATCAGTCGGAGCAGCGCACCGGTTCGAATCTCGACCCGGCCAAGACGCAGCAGAGCTATTATCTTATCAACTTCCGCTTCGGTCTTGAGACCGCCGACGAACGCTTTGCGCTCGAGCTGTGGGTGAAGAACGCCCTGGACGAGCGCTACGCGCAGATCACGTTCGACGCCCCGACGCAGGGGTCCGCCCCTACCGCGACGGTGCCGAATCCGACCAACTTCAGCCAGATCGGCGCGTTCCTGGGTGAGCCGCGCACGATGGGCATCACGCTGAAGGCCAAGTTCTAGGCGTTTCAACATCACAAGTTGCAACGGCCCGGGGAAACCCGGGCCGTTTGCATTTCCGTGGCGGCATCGTTGACCCATCGACGAAGCGAAGGCATCAGCGCCCCTGCACAGCGTTGGGGAGCATGCAGCTATGTTGACGTCAATCCGGATCGGGCTGGCCGCAATTGCGCTGGCGGCGGGCGCCACCGGGGCAGACGCGGCCGGTGAGGAAGTCACCGTCACCGCCACGCGCCGCTCGACCGCGCTGCAGGAAACGCCCATCGCGATTACGGCGCTGGGCAGGCGCGCCATTGCAGATGCCGGTATCCGCGATACGCAGTCGATCACGCAGCTCGTGCCGGCGCTGCAGTTTCCGCAGTCGGAATCGTCGGGATCGGTGACGGCGCGCATTCGTGGTGTCGGCACGCAAGGATCAAATCCGGGTCTTGAGTCCGCTGTCGGCATCTTCGTCGATGGCGTCTATCGAAGCCGCAACGCCGTCGGTTTCGGCGATCTGGGCGAGTTGGAGCGGATCGAAGTGTTGCGTGGCCCGCAGGGCACGCTGTTCGGCCGCAATACATCCGCAGGTCTCATCTCGGTCGTCACCAGGGCGCCGTCTCTGGGCGAGGCATCCGCGTGGGCCTCGGCCAGCTATGAGAGCTTCGATGGTATCGGGCTGACGGGCGGCGTGTCGGCGCCTCTGCAGACTGACGTGGCGGCGGTGAGCCTCTTCGCCTCGCTGCGCCAGCGCGAGGGTTATCTGCGGATCAATCCCGGTATCGCCGGCGAGCGGGATGGCAACGATCGGAACTCGTGGACGCTGCGCGGGCAGATGATGTGGGAGATGGGCGAGAGCGCCAGCCTCCGCATCATCGCCGACGGCGCGCATCGGGACGAGGAGTGCTGCTATGCCGTGACGCTGCGGGCCGGCGCGGCGGCGCGGGCCGGCGGTCTCGATGTGCCGGACACGATCGCGGCGATGCTCGGCCATCCGGGCGCGGGCGATCGCAGCACGCTGAAGGAGCGGATCGGTTATGCCGAGCAGGACTTCGGACAGACGCTGGACGACTGGGGCGTCTCGGCCGAGTTCAACGCCGCGATTGGCGGGGCGAAGCTCACCAGCATCACCGCCTGGCGCGACTGGGATTTCACCAGCGGGCAGGACGGCGACTGGACCGATATCGACATCATTCACACCGAGAATGACGGCACCAACGGCTATCGCTTCCGCACCTTCACCGAGGAATTGCGGCTGGCGGGCGAGGCGGGACCGGTCGACTGGCTGGTCGGCGCCTACTACCTCAACGAGACGCTGGACCGCCGCGCCAACACCACATTTGGCGCGGATTTCGAGACGTTCCTGACCCGCTATCGCTACAACGACAGCGATACCGGCATCCGCGATCTGCTCGCTTCGGCGCTGCCGGGCGGCTACGACGCCGCCGATCCCGTCTGGCTCTCCGGAAGCGGCAATCACGACCGCTACCGCCAGACTTCAGAGAGCATCGCGCTCTTCACCCACAACATCGTCAGCCTGTCCGACACGTTGAAGCTGACGGCGGGCCTGCGCTGGACGCATGAGACGAAGGACTATCGCGCGGACTACACGACGCTGGCGAGCGCGGGCTGCGCCGCGATCGAGCGCGATTACGGCATCAATCCGTTGGCGAATCCCGCCTTCACCAATGCGACGCTGCGTGCCCTGACAGGCTTCATCTGTCTGCCGCAGCTGCGGAGCGCGCTCGACGGGCTGGATCACGTCCAGTCGCGCGAGGAGAACGAGTTTTCCGGCGTCGGCACTCTCGCCTGGCAGGCCGCGCCGGAGATCAATCTCTATGCGACCTATGCGCGGGGCTACAAGGCGGGCGGCTTCAATCTGGATCGGGCCTTTGCGCTCGGCGCCTTCAATCCGGGATCGATCGTCAGCGGCGCGCCGGGAAGCCAGACGGTCGCGCAACCGGACACCGGCTTCCTGCCCGAGACGGTGGATGCGATAGAGCTTGGCGCCAAGCTGCGGCTGCTGGACGGCGATCTGACGGCCAATGTCGCGCTCTTCCACGAGCGCTTCGAGAACTTCCAGCTCAATACCTATACCGGCACGTCGTTCCTCGTGACCTCGGTGCCTGAGGTCGTCTCTGAGGGTGCGGAGCTGGACCTCGCCTGGCGCACGCCTATCGAGGGGCTGACAGCCGATCTCGGCATCGCCTATGTCGAGGCCCGCTATGGCGACGACATGGCGGCGTTCGTCGCCCTCAATCCCTCTCTGTTCCTGCTGCCCGGCGCGCAGCTTTCCAATGCGCCCCGGTGGACTGTGACCGGCGCGCTGACCTACGAGTTCGCGGCGTTCGGCGACTGGACCGGCCTTGCCCATGTGGACGGACGCTATGTCTCGGATCAGATCGCCGGATCGAACCTCGACCCGGCGAAGACGCAGGGCGATTACGGCCTCGTCAATCTGAAGCTGGGGCTGGAGCGCGGCGGCATCGGTATCGAGCTGTGGGCGCGCAACGTGCTGGACGTCCACACGTTCCAGATCGCTTTCGACGGGCCGTATCAGGGATCGGCGCCGAATGCCGCCAATCCCAACCCGTCATCGTTCAGCCAGATCGGCGCGTTCCCGAACGAGCCGCGCACCATGGGCGTGACGCTGAAGACCCGCTTCTAGAAAGACGAAGGGCGCAGCCATGGCCGCGCCCTTCGCAACGACAGATGATCCGTCTACGGATAAATCAGGCTGATCGTCTCGGCGATGCAGGCCGGGCGGTCCTTGCCTTCGATCTCGATGGTGATCTCGTTGGTCAGCTGAAGCCCGCCGCCCTTGGGCTCGGCGCCGAGAAGCTTCTGTCTGGCGCGGACCCTGGAGCCGACCGGCACCATGTTGGTGAAGCGCACCTTGTTCGAGCCGTAATTGATGCCGCGGCTGACGCCTTCGATCGACATGATCTGCGAGCCGAGCCAGGGGATCAGCGACAGCGTGAGATAGCCGTGGGCGATGGTGCCGCCCATGAACTGCTTGGCCTTCTCGACATCGACGTGAATCCACTGATGGTCGCCGGTGGCGTCGGCGAAGGTGTTGACGCGCTCCTGCGTGATCTCGACCCAGTCGCTGGCGCCGATTTCCTGACCGACCAGGCTCTGGACGTCGTTGTAGTGAACTTTTTTCATGGTGCTGGTCCTCCTAGGTGGGGTTCGCCGGTTTCGCCGGTGATTTCGGTGACGGCCGAGAATAGCGCCTCGACATAGGGGTCCGCCACGCCCATGCGCTTCAGCTCGGCGTGGCAGCGATAGAGATAGTCGCGGTTGTTGCCCGCCTGACCCTCGGCCATTGCGATGCGCCGGGCCTGCTCATCGAGGGGCAGGGCGCCGGCATAGCGGTCGTGCGCCTTGTTGATGACGAAGGTGACGGCGCGCACAGGACCATCCGCCGTTTCGCAGTCGAGCCATTCGGGCGTGTAGGCGCCGGAGAGCATTTCGCGCATCCAGAGGATCGAGGTTTCGCTCTCCACCGCCTCGCGGTCGATGCGGTGGACGACGCCGGTCATGCCCTCGCCGGGTTCGATCGCCAGCATGAGGCCCGGTTTGTCGGGCATGGCGCGGCCGATGATGAGCTGAAGGCAGAAGGAGCGGGTCCAGCCCCTGACGGTGGCGGCGCGGCTTTCGGTGATATTGAGGGCCGGATTCCACATCAGCGAGCCGTAACCGAAGATCCAGAGATCCTCGCCCGGCGGGTGCGCGGCCAGAATCGCCTGGCGTGACGCCTCGCGATCTTCGGCGCTGATGAAGGTCCACAGGCCCGATCTGGTGACCTGCTCGGTGAGATAGGCGATGCGTTCCGGCGTGAAGTCCTCACGGCGCAGCAGCCCGTTCGCATCGCGCTGGAAGGCGGAACGGGTGGGATCGAAGCCCTCGGGCAGGGCAGGTGTGACGGGCCGCTCGGTCATGCGGCGGCACTGTGGGGCGAGTAACGCGCCGTATGCAAGCGACCCTCAAGGTCTGGTGGGTTGGAGAGATGCAGATACAACGACTCGTTTTTCCATTTTTCGCCTGGCCTGTGGATAAGTATTCGTTTGTCGATTTGAACGTCGAAAACTGAACGCCACCCCTGCCGGCCCGGTTTCCGGCGGTTCTCCGGAATAGGAATATAAGCAAGGGTATGGCCGGGTGCAAGCCATACGGCTTGTGCCGTTTCGCCGCTTTGACGACGGCGTCCCGGCGGCCCAAGGCTTCCGGCAGGACAATGGAGGCGGCCCATGCGGGTGATGATCGGAGCGGCATATGCAACGGCGCTGGCGGTGGCCGCAGGCGCCGCCGAACCGCCCAGAAGGGCCAGTGATGCGGGGTTGCCGTTGACCTGCGGCGATCCCGTCGGATGGGACGCCACGGAGGCCGATCTCGTCGCCAAATTCGGCAAGGAGAATGTCGTGTTCGGTGATCTCGGCGGGCCGGAGGGCGAGGAGATGCCCGGCACCCGCGTCAATGGCGGCGACACGGCGCGGCGGCTGGAGATCGTGTGGGAAGACGAGGCGGCGCGCGCGAGGCCGTCCTTCATCCGGGTCTTTTCGGGCTGGGACGAGGCGACGGGCCGGGAGGTGATCCCGGTCTGGATCGCGCCCGGCGGGTTGAAGGCGGGGCAGACGGTGGCGGAGGTCGAGGCGCTGAACGGCAAGCCGTTCAGGTTGTCGGGCTTCGGCTGGGACTATGGCGGCATGGTGCAGAGCTGGGAGGACGGCGCGCTGGCGACCGCGCAGCCGCGCTGTGATCTTGAGGTCTTCTTCAACCCGCGCGCCGACTTCGCCGAAAGCGTGACCGGCGACACGACCGTCTCGTCCGACGATCCGGCGCTGCGGGCCTCGGACCCGGTGGTGATGATGTTCACCATCACCTACCGCCGGGATGAGGAATAGGCGTCAGACGATCTTGCTGTCGCGCTTGCCCCAATAGGCATCGCGGATGAGGCGCTTGTAGAGCTTGCCCGTCGGGTGACGCGGCAGTTCCTTCATGAAATCGACCGAGCGCGGGCACTTGATGGCCGAGAGATGCTGCCTGGCGAAGGCGAGCAGTTCGGCGGCGGTTTCCTCGTTCGCGTCGGCCCAGTCGGCGGGCTGCACGACGGCCTTCACCTCTTCGCCGAAATCCTCGTTCGGGACGCCGACGACCGCGACATCCGCGACCTTGGGATGGCCGATGAGAATGTTCTCGGCTTCCTGCGGGTAGATGTTCACGCCGCCGGAAATGATCATGAAGGCCTTGCGGTCGGTGAGGTAGAGGAAGCCCTCTTCATCGACCTTGCCCACGTCGCCGAGCGTCGACCAGCCTTTGGCGTTCTTGCTCTCGGCGGTCTTTTCGGGCGCGTTGTGATATTCGAAAGCCGGGCCGTTGGCGAAATAGACGACGCCTTCTTCGCCCGTGGGCACGTCCTCGCCGTCTTCGCCGACGATGTGAAGTTCGCCGAGCATGGCGCGGCCGACCGTGCCGGGATGCTTCAGCCAGTCTTCGGAGTTCGTGTAGACGAAGCCGTTGCCCTCGGTGCCGGCATAGTACTCGTGGATGACCGGACCCCACCATTCGATCATGCGGCGTTTCACATCGACCGGGCAGGGCGCGGCGGCGTGGATGGCGGCCTTGAGCGAGGACACGTCGTATTTGTCGCGGATCGCCTGATCCATCTTCAGCATACGCACGAACATGGTCGGCACCCATTGGGCGTGGGTGGCTTTGTGCTTTTCGATAAGGGCGAGCGCCTGTTCCGGATCGAAATGCTCCATCACGATGACCGTGCCGCCGAAGCGGCCGACGGACATGCAGTAGCGGAGCGGGGCGGCGTGATAGAGCGGCGCCGGCGAGAGATAGATCATCTCCGGATTGAAGCCGAAGAGGAACTGCGTGAGGTTCTGCAGCGAGTTGGGTTCCGTCAGTGGCAGGCCGGTGAGGGCGACCTTCACGCCCTTCGGCCGTCCGGTGGTGCCGGAGGAATAGAGCAGGTCGGAGCCGGCGGCCTCGTCGGCGATGGGCGTGACGGGCTGGGCGTCGAGCGCCGGTTCCAGCGCCTCGAACGGAGCGGTGGCGCCGTTCAGCATATAGAGCTTCACGCCGGGGATGAGGGGCGCGATGTCCAGCGCGGTTTTGGCGAGGGCCGACGAGGTGATGAGCGCCTTCGCGCCGCTGTCCTTGACGATATATTCGATCTCGCCCGCCGTGAGGCGCGAGGAAATGCAGGTGAAATAGAGACCCGCCCGCTGCGCCGCCCAGCAGATCTGGAGATAGTGGACATTGTTCTCCATGAAGATGGCGACGCAGTCGCCGGTCTTCAGGCCCAGCGAGCGGAAGAGGTGCGCGCCCTGGTTGGAGCGGGCCTCGAGCTGGCCGTAAGTGACGCTTTCGCCGGTCGCCGCCATCACGAAGGCGGTTTTACCGGGGTTCGACTTTCCGTGAACGGAAGGGTGGGACATGGGCCGTTTCCTCAGGCGTTTTCTGTGTCCCGTTTCGATAGACGAGGCGGGCGGCGCGGTCAAAAGGCGCGGCTTTCCTCAGCCGGCGCGGCACGGCTAAGGTGCGGCCATCGGTAATCAGGAGGAACGAGATGGCCTACGAACAGATCGCCTATGAGGTCAGCGAGAAGATCGCGACGATCACGCTGAACCGCCCGGAAAAGATGAACGCCTTCACCGGCACGATGATGTCGGAGCTGATCGACGCGTTCGACAGGGCGAACAAGGACGACGAGGTGCGGGTCATCATCGTCACCGGCGCGGGCAAGGCGTTCTGCGCGGGCGCCGACCTCAGCCAGGGCGCCAAGACCTTCGACTACGACAACCGCACCGACCGTCCCGAGAAGCAGGGCGCGGCCGGCGCCGACGGCAGGATCGACTGGTCGAACCCGGCGATCCGCGACGGCGGCGGCATGGTGACGCTGAAGATCTTCGAGAGCCTGAAGCCGGTGATCGGCGCGATCAACGGCGCGGCGGTGGGCATCGGGGTGACGATGCAACTGCCGATGGATATCCGCATCGCCTCGGAGAATGCGCGGTTCGGGTTCGTGTTCGCCCGCCGCGGCATCGTGCCGGAGGCGTGTTCGAGCTATTTCCTGCCGCGCATCGTCGGTATTTCGACGGCGACCGAGTGGTGCTTCACGGGCCGCGTGTTCGGCGCGCAGGAGGCGAAGGATCGCGGGCTGGTGACGCATCTGGTGAAGCCGGAGGATCTCGATCTCCACCGCGCGCGCGCTGGCGAAGGAAATCGCCGACAACACCGCGCCGGTGTCGATCGCCCTGACGCGACAGATGCTGTGGCGGATGCTGGGCGCCGACCATCCGATGGAAGGGCACAAGATCGATTCGAAAGGCGTGTTCGCGCGCGGCCGTCAGGAAGACGCCAAAGAAGGCGTGATGTCGTTCCTGGAGAAGCGCCAGCCCGTCTATCCGAACAAAGTTTCGACAGATATGCCCGAATACTTCCCCTGGTGGACGGAGCGGACCTATTCCTGATGGCGGTTTCCTGATGCTTGGCGCCGATGCCTGACCGGATCCTGATCGCGGGCGCAGGCATTGGCGGCCTTGCGGCGGCGTTGGCTCTCGCCGATGGCGGAGGCCACGTCACCGTATTCGAAGCGCATGACGGACCGGGCGAGAGCGGCGCAGGACTGCAGCTCTCGGCCAATGCCGTGAAGGCGCTGCGGGCGCTCGGGCTGGAGCAGGCGGTCGCCGCCAGGGCGAGCCGGCCTGAAGCGGTGGAGCTGAGACTGCCGGGTTCGGGGCGGCTGGTGAGCCGCGTCGCGCTGGGCGCACGGCATGAGGCCCGGTTCGGCGCGCCGTATTTCCATATCCATCGCGCCGATCTGCACGCGGTTCTGGCCGAGGCGGCGGAGGCGCATCCCGCGATCCAGGTGATGACCGGCGCGCGGGTGGCGCGCGTCACGCATGGCAAGAGCCAGGTGGGCGTGGAACTGGACGGCGGGGCGGAAACCAGCGGCGATGTCCTGATCGGCGCGGACGGCATTCATTCCGTCGTGCGCGAAGGCGTCGCGGGCAAGGACGAGCCGGTCTTTACCGGCATGATGGCCTGGCGCGCCTGCGTGCCCTTGCGCGACGGCGAGGAGGTCGCGCCGGTGGCGAGCGTGTGGATGGGGCGCGGGCGTCATCTGGTGACCTATCCGCTGCGCCAGCGGGGCGTGATGAATCTGGTCGGCGTGGTGGAGCGCAAGGACTGGACGGAGGAATCCTGGACCTCGGAAGGCACGGCGGAGGGCATGCGCGCCGATTTCGGGGGCTGGCACCGAAGCGTCGACGACATGCTGGCGCGGCTGGAGACGCCGTGGCGCTGGGCGTTGTTCGAGCGCCATCCGCTGAGCGTGTGGAGCGCCGGGCGGGTGGCCCTGCTGGGCGATGCCTGTCACGCGATGCCGCCATTCCTGGCACAGGGCGCGGCGATGGCGCTGGAGGACGCGGTGGTGCTGGCCCGGTGCCTGAAAATGCGGGGCGACGATGTGAGCCATGCCTTGCGTGACTACGGCGCCGCGCGGCAGGAGCGCACCGCGAAGATGCAGGCGGCCTCGTGGGCGAACGCCTGGCGCTTTCATCTGGAGAGCGGATGGCTGCGCACGGTCGTCTATGGCGCGCTGGGGATCGCCAGCCGCATCGCCCCCGGCCAGCCCGGAAAGATGTTCGACTGGGTCTATGCGTATGATCCGGTCTAGCCGGACGCCGGATGGGCGCGCGTCACCTGCGGCAGATGGGAGAGGCTGGCAAGCAGCGCGATGATCGTGAGGGCGCAGCCCGAGGCGACGAGCATCGCGTTCTGCGGCCCCGCCGCGCCCGCGACGAGGCCGAGCGCGCCGGCCCCGATGGGCGCGCCGCCGATGAAGCCGAGCTGGAAGAGCGCCAGCATGCGTCCGCGCAAGGCGGGCGGCGTGCCTTCCTGAACCATGGTGCGGCCCATATTGAGCGAGACGCCCGCGCCCATGCCCCAGATGGTGAGCAGCAGGCAGAAGACGGCGAAGGGCGCATCGAGCGACATCAGTGACAGCACGATGGCGCCCGAGGTGAGGGCGATCAGCATCGCGCGGCCGCGCCGTTCGATCGGGCGGCGCATGAGGATGAGGTTGGAGATGACGCTGCCGCCCCAGAAGCAGACATTGACGAGGGCGAAGGCGACGGCGTCGCCATTATGGACGTCGCGCACCAGCAGCGGCACCAGCACGACATAGCTGCCGACATAGAAGACGCCGACCGCGAGCATGGCGAGAAGCACGGCGCGGATGGTGGCGTGATCGCGCGCGAAGCGGAGGCCGTCGGCCATGTCGGCGCGGCCGCGCGTGGTGACGGGCGGGCGCGGCGGCAGAGGCCGGGTGCGGGCGATCGCGACGGCGCTGAGCGCGATGAGCGCAGCCTGGGCGACGAAGAGCGGCTCTGCGCCGGTGAACTGCGCCGTGCCGGCGAGGGCCATGCCGGTGAGCTGCGCCCCGAAGGTCGCGATGGTGAAGGCCCCGACGGCGCGCTGCATGGCGGAGGGATCGGCGATGAGGGCGAGCGTGGTGTCGCGCGCCGTCATCGTGAAGGCCGAAGCCACGCCTATGACGATGCCGAAGATGAGGAGCGCCGGATAGGACAGCCCGCCCGACCACAGCACGGCCGCGAAGCCGAGCGGCGCGAGAACGGCGAGGGCGGTGGCGACGATGAGCTGAAGCCGGGGATCGTTCCGGTCGGCGAGCGCGCCCGCCGGGAAGGCGAGGATGAGCGAGGGAAGCTGCATCATCATCATGGCGAGGCCGACCCGGGCGGCGGGTTCGTGCAGCTCGACCGTGACGAGATAGGGGATCAGCACCTGCTGCAGCCCCATGCCGCCGAACCACAGCGCGCCGCCGCCGAGGAAGAAGCGGAAGGACCGCGCCCGGTCATCCGGGTCGGGCGAAGGCGTGGTCATGGGCGTTCCCGGGCAATATCGTTCGGCGAAAGTGTAGACGCACGTTTCGCGCGGCGATAGCGCCGCTTGAGTTTTCCCGCCGAGTTCGGCCACATCCCGCCATGTCCGACAGTCATGCCGCCGTTGAAGTGATCGCCTATGCCGCCGGCGGCGTGGCGGCGTTGCTGGGCACCGCCAGCCTGCTGATGCCCGCCGCCCGCCGGCTGGCGCTGCCCTATACGGTGCTGGTCGCGGTGTTCGGCGCGGCGGTGGGCGCATTGCTGGCGATCCTGCCGGAACTGGGAGGCGGCGCGGCGCGGATGGCGGCGCTGCTGAACGAGACGGAGATGCCGAGCGAGGCGCTGCTCTATCTCTTCCTGCCGCCGCTGCTGTTCACGGCGGGTCTGCATATCGAGATGCGCCGCCTGCTGGACGATATCTGGCCGGTGCTGGTGCTGGCGATCGTCGCGGTCATCGCCTGCTGCCTGGCGGTCGGGTTCGCGCTGGCGCCGTTCATGTCGGCGGACGGCCTGTCGATCATCGGCGGGCTGGAGAGCGAGGAATTGCTGCTGCTGGCGCTGTTGCTGGGCGCGGTGGTGGCGCCGACCGATACGGCGGCGATCCTGTCGATCTTCCGCGACATCGGCGCGCCGCGGCGGCTTTCGACCATCGTCGAGGGCGAGAGCCTGTTCAACGACGCCGCCGCCATCGCGCTGGTGGTGGTGCTGATCGCGGCGCTGGGCGGCGATACCTCGGGCGGGGTCGGCGGTGCGGGGCTGGAGCTGGTGAAGCAGCTGGGCGGCGGGTTGCTGTTCGGCTTCGTGATCGGGCGCGTCACGGCCTTCATCGCGCAGGCGGCGCGCGGCTTCGTCGTCGCGGAGACGACGCTGACCGTGATGCTGGCCTATCTCGCCTTCGGCATCGCGCAGCTGATCTTCGGCGTGTCGGGCATCGTGGCGGTCGTCGCGGCGGCGGTGACCTTCGGCGCCCGGGCGCGGACGCGGTTGACGCCCGGAAGCTGGGACGCGCTGAAAGCCATGTGGGGCCAGCTCGACTTCTGGGCGACGACCCTGATCTTCGTCTTCGCCGCCATGACCGTTCCGGCGGTGCTGGGCACGCTGCGCTGGAGCGACCTCGCGGCGCTGGGGGCGGTCTATGCCGCCTCGCTGGGCGCGCGGGTGGTGATCGTGTTCGTCGTCTTCCCGCTGCTGGTGCGATTGAAGCTGACCGATCCGGTGACGCCCGCCTATCGCGCCGTGCTGGCCTGGGGCGGCGTACGCGGGGCGCTGACCGTCGTGCTGGCGCTGTTCGTGACCGAAAGCGGCGCGGTTCTGCTGACGGGCGCGGAGAACGCGCGGCTGATCCTGGTTCTGTCGTTCGGCTATGTGCTTCTGACGCTGTTCGTCAACGCGACGACGCTGCGGCTGATGATGCGGGCGCTGAGGCTCGACAAGCTGGACCCGCGCGAGCGCATGGTGCGCGACCGCGTCATGGCGCTGTCGCGGGCGCGGGTGGAGGAGGCGGTGACCGCCGCGGCGCAGGAACTGGGGCTGGAGCGCCCGGCGCGGACGGTCGAAGCGGAGCCGCCCGCCGAGCAACTATCGTTCGAGGAGCGCGAGCAGGTGGCGCTGATCGGCCTCGCCAATCGCGAGGCGGAGCTGGCGATGCAGGCGCTGGAGCATGGCCTGGTCGAGCGCGGGATCGCCGAGATCATGCTGGCCCATACCAGCAGCCTCGCCGACAAGACGCGGGAGCGCGGCGTGGAGGGCTATGCGGCGATGGCGGCGACGATCCACCTGCCGACGCGCGGCTTCAAGTTCGCGGCCTGGGTGCAGCGGCAGCTCGGCTATCATGGCTGGCTGGCGCAGGAGATCGCCGAGCGCTACGAGCTGATGCTGTCCAAGGGGCGGCTGATGACGCAGCTGAAGACCTTTGCGGCGACGGAATTGCCGCAGGTGGTGGGGCATGACGCGGCGGCGGCGGCGGTGGTGCAGCTGGACACGCGCGCCAAGGCGATGGCGGCCACGGTGTCGGCGATCGAGACGCGCTATCCGGCCTATGCGAAGAGCGTGCGCGGTCTTCTGGTGGAGCGCATCGCGCTGTCGCTGGAAGAGGCGGAATACGCCGTGCAGCGCGAACAGGCGATGATCTCGGAAGAGATCTACGAGGATCTGGAATCCGACCGGCTGCGGCGGGTGAAGGCGGTGCGGGCGCGGCCCGTGCTGGAGCTGGGGCTGGAGCTGAGCGGGATGCTGGCGCGCGTGCCGCTGTTCGCGGGTCTTCCCGAGGGCGAGCTTGCCGCCGTCGCCAAGCTGCTGCGTCCCGCGCTCGCGGTGAACGGCGAGCGCGTCATCCGCAACGGCACGATGGGCCGCGAGATGTATTTCCTCGTATCGGGCGAAGTGGACGTGACGACGCCGCAGGGTGCGGTGCGTCTGACGCCGGGCGCGTTCTTCGGCGAGGTCGCGCTGCTGAACAATGCGCGGCGCAATGCCGATGTGACCGCCGTGTCGTTCTGCGAGCTGCTGTTGCTGCGCAAGCGCGATCTCGACGCGCTGATGTCGGGCCAGCCGGCGCTGAAGGCGGAGATCAAGGCGCGCGCGGAAGCGCGCGGCCTGCAGCCCGCAGCGCGTTAGGCGAGATCGAGGACGCCGAGCTTCACCGGCACCTGTTCGAGCAGGCGCGCGAGTTGCGTCCTGGCCTGGGCGTTCGATTTCTGGACGCGCTCGGCGAGGATCAGCTCGTTCTTCTGGGTATGTTCGAAGCCCGTGAACTCGGTGACGCGCACCTTGTAGCCGTGGCTTTCCAGAAGCAGGGCGCGGACCGTGTTGGTGATGTGCGCTCCGAAGGCGCGGCGCTGGATCGGGTGGCGCCAGAGGGCGTCGAGCGGCCCCTTGAGGCCGTCGAGCGACTGCGCCGCCTCGGCCTGGCAGCAGGGGATGAGGGCGACGGCTTTCGCATCGTGCCTGAGCGCGAAGCGGATCGCGTCGTCGGTGGCGGTGTCGCAGGCGTGAAGGGCCGTGACGAGGGCAGGGCGCGCGCCGTGGAGCGCGGCGCCGGCGGCGGGATCGTTGATCGGGGCGGCGGTGAAGACGGCGCGGGTGAAGCCGGCGCCGGTCGCGATTTTCTGCGCGGTGGCGGCGAGATCGGGCCGGATTTCGATGGCGGCGAGGCGGCCTCGCCCGGCGGGGTTGAGAATGAGATCGTAGAGAATGAGGCCGAGATAGGATTTTCCGGCCCCCAGATCGGCGACAAACGGGTCGTCTTCTTCGGTGAGGAGACGGTCGAGCGTGGGTTTGAGAAGCTGAACGAGGTGAAGAACCTGTTTCAGCTTGCGGCGCGAATCCTGGTTGAGGCGTCCGTCGGGCGTGAGGATGTGAAGCGCCTTCAGCAGTTCCAGCGACGAGCCGGGCCAGAGCGTGGCGATCTCGTCATCCTTGGGCGCTGCGCCCTTGCGGCGGCTCATTGTCCCGGCTCGCGGCCGCCGCCGCAGGCGGTGAAGCCGGCGGAAAAGCCGCGCTTGTAGAGATCGGGCTGGCCCTCGGTCATCGCGGCGCGCGCCTCGCGGCTGGCATGCGCCATGCCGCACCCGGCCTCATAACCCGCCTTGAAGACGGGATCGTCCATGGAGCCGCCGGAGGCGCAGGCGGCCAGCGGCAGAATGAGGGCGGCGGCGATCAGGGCGAATTTCATGGGGCGGATTCATCTCTGATTTGAGCGAAAAGCAATCGCCTGCGTTGGCTACGGTTTAAGCCGGGCGCGCCATGTTCACTGGCGAAGGACCGCATTTTGGGGCGCGGTCAGCGTTACCGGAGGCCAGATGAACCCGTTTCAGCCTACACCGCAATTGCGCGTGCTGGTTTTCGCGTCGCAGAAGGGCGGCTCGGGCAAGACGACCTTGGCCGGACACGTGGCCGTCGAGGCGGAACGGCAGGGCGCTGGCCCCGTCGCGCTGATCGACGCCGACCCGCAAGGCTCGCTCGCCAAATGGTGGAACGCCCGTCAGGCGCGCACGCCGGCCTTCATCCAGTCGCAGTTTTCCTCGCTCTACCAGGATATCGAGAGCGCCCGCGAGCAGGGTTTCAAGCTGGTGGTGATCGACACCCCGCCGGCGGTGACCCGCGCGATCAGCGAAGTGGTGGCGCATGCCGATCTGGTGGTCGTGCCGACGCGCCCCTCGCCGCACGATCTGCGCGCCGTCGGGCCGACGGTCGACATCATCGAGGGCCGCAAGAAGCAGATGGTCTTTGCGCTGAACGCCGCGACGGCGCGCGCCAAGATCACCATGGAAGCGGCGATCGCGCTGTCGCAGCACGGCACGGTGGCGCCGGTGACGGTGCATAACCGCCTGGATTTCGCGGCCTCGATGATCGACGGCCGCACCGTGATGGAGATCGATCCGGTGGCGAAGTCATCGGTCGAGATCGGCGATCTGTGGCGCTACCTCGCCGAGCGTCTGGCGCGGCTGGAGCCGTCGCAGGGCGTCAACGGCGTGGAACAGCCGCGCTTCGGCGTGCGGCCTGTGACGACGTTCGGCCGTGCGGGGTCCGCCTTCGGGCGGCGGGCTTTCGCTTGAAGCGTTGAGGGGGAAGAATGTCTTATCGTTTCGCGTCTCTCTCGTCGGGACTGCTGGCGCGCAAGGGCGCGGCCCAGCCCGCCATGGCGAGCCATGCCGGCGGCAATCCGCGTTTCTTCAACGACGAGCCGGTAGAACCGCCCGCACCGGTTGAAGCGGCGGCGCCCAGGGCCGTGGATATCCTGCCGCCGTCTCCGCCGCCCGCCGCGCCGGATCGCCATGCGGGTATCCTGGCGCAGAAGCCCGAGGCCAACGCGCCGCTGTTCCCGCCCGCCGCGAAACTCGCGCGTGCCGGCTTCTCATTCGAATCCGCGCCGCCGCCCCCTTCGGCCACCCCCCGGCCCGAGGCGTTCACGTCCCCACTTCCCCCTCGCGGGACGGAACAGGGCGGCGGTTGCGGACAACCCGCGGCGGCATGCTCGGTGGCGAACGCCGCCAATGGCGATCCGGCGCGCCGCTTCCATGTGTCGGTGCGGTTGAAGCAGAGCCATTTCGTGCGTCTGAAGATCGCCTCGGCGCAGCTGAGGAAGCCGAGCCAGGACATTATCGGCGAGGCGCTGACCGCCTATTTCCGCACGCTGGACCCGAACGTGTTCGGCGACTGCGCCTGCGCCGCCGAATAGGCCTGCGTCATTTCGTCCGCCTACGGATCAATTCGCGCCCGGAGGAGTCTCCGGGTGCGGATCGAAATCGGATGCGAAATGAAAAAGTGCGTTAAATCAATGCGTTAGAGGCAATTCGCGCTTGTGGCCTCGCGCAAATCACCCCATGGTTAACAGCATGTGAAGAGCGCTGGGGAGCGCCGTTGCATCGGGACTAGCGGGTGGGGGCACCGCACGGCATGGGTTCATTTCAGGGACTGCTCGAGACCGACGCGATGCTGGGCGACCAGCGCGAAGTCTATGAGTACTGGTTGCGGCTGAAGCGCGGCGAGGAGATTCCCGCCAGATGCGATTTCAGCCCCGCCGCCATCGTGCGCCGTCTGCCGATGGTGAGCCTGATCGATGTCGGCCTCTGCGCCCGCCGTTTCCGTTTCCGTCTGGCGGGAACCGGATTGCGCCAGGTCTTCGGCGAGGAACTGACCGGCCGCTATCTGAACGACATCGCCTTCGGCGAGCAGGCCGCGTTCTGGCGCGAGATCTATGACGGCATCGCCGACGATGCGGCCCCGGCGCAGGGCTATACCAAGCTGGCCTGGCGCGAGAAGCCGGCGGTGCTGCAGGCCTGGCTGCGCCTGCCGCTGGCCGGACCGGACGGCCGGGTGACGACGATCCTGGGCTATGACCGCTTCCTGCCGATGGAGCGCATGACGGCCCGCCCGCGCGCGGCGGAGCCGGCCCGGATATACGCGACGGCGATGTAATGCCCCGTCATGTTTCGTGACTAGGAAAATAGTCCATTTTCCTCTTGCGCGCGCTGGATAGGATAACTATCTTATATCCCGGTGAATTGGAACGGGAGCGCGAAGATGGCCATGACCAGCAATGAGACCGGACGTGAAGCGCGGCGCGTGCTGCGCCATCTGGGGGCGTCGGTGCTGGAGCCGCGGGCGGGACGCTTCGTCCTGGCGCAGCGCCGGGGCGGCAAGGCGCGGCTGACGGTGAGCGCCGAAGGCGTGACGGCGATGGCGGCGGAGGGATGGATCGCGCGCACGCCGGAGGGATGCTTCGCCCTGACGGCGCAGGGCCGGGCGTTCGTCGCGCGCGACGGCGCGGCGGCGGACCCGTTCCGCGCCCAGCATGGCGACATCATCGCGCTGAAGGGCGAGCCGGTGCGCGACGGCGCGGCGAGCGTGCTGGACTGGCTGGGCCGTGTGAGCGATGCGCGCGGGCGGCCTTATCTCGGCCCGCAGGAGCGTGAGGCGGCGGCGCGGCTGGAAGCCGATTTCGAGGCCGCGCATTTCCGCCCGCGCCTGACGCTGGATGTGAGCGTGCCGGTGCGCGGCACGCCGGTCGATGGCGATGCCCCCGAACGCCTGAGCGGCGCGGCGCTGGACGCGCGGCGGCGCGTGATGGCGGCGCTGGATGCGGCGGGGCCGGGCATAAAGGACATGCTGTTCGAGACGGTCTGTCTGTCGCACGGCCTGACCGTGACCGAGCAGAGGCTCGGCTGGCCGCGGCGTGCGGGCAAGGCGCTGCTGCGGATGGGGCTGCAGCGTCTGGCGGAGCATTACGGCCTGACCAGCGGCGCGCGCCGGCCGGGCCGCATCGAGGCATGGATGGCGGCGGCGGAGGCCGTCAGCCCGCCCGGCGCTTGATGAGGTAGGTGTGCTGGCCCTCAAGCACGATCTCGCCATGCTGGTTGTGGACGGTGGCGCGCATGACGCAGAGGCCGGTGGTGCGTTGCGGCGTCAGTCCGGTGATGACGAGTTTCGGATAGAGCGTGTCGCCCGGGAACACGCCTTTCAGGAATTTCGCATTGACCTCGACGAAGCCGAGCAACGCATCGCCGATCTGGTGCGGGAAGAGGCCGGCCCCGGCAGCGGTGAAGCTGAGCACCTGAAGCCCGTGGGCGAGCGGGGCCTTCAGCCCGCGCTTGCGGCAATATTCGACGTCGTAGTGGATCGGGTGATTGTCGAGGCTGACGGTCTGGAACGCCGCGAAATTGCCGTCGCCGAGCGTGCGGGACGGCAGGGGAAATGCCTCGCCGATGGTGAGATCGTCGAACCAGCGGGGCGGGGCGAGGCGGTGCGCTTCGGGGTCGAATGTCGGATCGTGCGTGTCGGGCATTTGCGGAGGGTGCGGCAGACACCCTCGTCTGTCACGCGCTCGTTGAAGACGAACGCCTTTGGGCGCTTCGCGCGCCACGGCGTCTCCCGCGAGCGGGAGAAGGGCCGGCCGCCGCGTGGGACGCGCTTACGGCTTCAGCCCGTTCTTGTCGTAGAAGGCGGCGATTTCGGGATCGAGGATGGCGGCGGCGCCGGTGTTGGCCTTGCCTTCGTCGAGGCGGCCGAGACGGGCGAGGGCCACGCCGCGGCCATAGAGCGAAGCCGGCGCTTTGGGATCGAGCTTCAGCGCCGCGTCGAAATCGGTGAGCGCTTTCTCCGCATCGCCGCGCTTGAGGTAAACGAAGCCGCGCGAGTCGAGATTGATCTCGGTCGCTTCACTGGCGATCGAGGCGTCGCAGTTCTGCAGCGCCTCGTCGAGACGGTTCATCTCGGCGGCGAGATAGCAGCGATTGTTGAGGATGCCGGGATTGTCCGGCGATATCCTGAGGATGCGGTCGTAATAGCCGAGCGCGGCGTCGAGCTGGCCGTCTGTGTAGGTCAGCTCGGCGAGGGCGGCGAGGGCGGGGATGAAGTCGGCGTCGAGGGTGAGCGCCTGGGCGAGATCGGCCTTGGCGAGCGTGGTGTCCTTGAAGCTGGCGTGGACGAAGGCGCGGCGCACATAGGATTCCGGCTTTTCAGGCGCGAGCGAGAGGCCGGTCTCGGCGCTGGCGCGCGCATCGTTCTTGCGGCCGAGTTCGGCGAGCGCGGCGGCGCGGCCGAAATGTGCGTCGGCGGATTCGGGCGCCAGCCTGATCGCCATGTCGAAATCGCCGAGCGCCCTCAGCGCATCCTCTTTGCGGTAGCATTCGGCGCGATAGATGAAGGCCTCGGGCCGGGCTTCGCCGAGCGAGAGGGCGCGGTCGAAATCGGCCTGCGCGTTGGGGCAGTCGGCGAGCTGGTGGTGCATGACGCCGCGCAGAAAGGCGTAGCGTCCGGCGTCGGGGTTGAGGCGCATGGCTTCGGTCGCGGCGGCGAGGCCGCGCTGATGCTCGCCGGAATCGAACAGCGCCATGCCGTATTGCGCGAAGGCGGCGGCGAGGGCGTCGCCCTGAAGCTCGCCCGCCTCTATGGCGGCGGCGCAGGCCTCGGCGCGGGCCTTGGGGTCCGGCCCGTCTTTGCAGGCGGCGAGATCCTCGGTGAAGCTGCGCGCGTCGGCGGCGCCCAGGGACGCGGCGGCGAGAAAGACGGCGAAGGCGATCTGTTTCAGCATGGCGTGACCCTAGCAGCCGCCATGGTTGGGCGGGAGGTAAGAAGGGCGTGAACGACAAAGGCCCGTCCGTTGAGGTTCAACGAACGGGCCTTCGCCAGTGGAGCGGACCGGAAAAGGGGGATGGCCCGCTTGATTGCCCGATCAGTTAGATGAGATTGCGCTTTCGGCATCGAGTGCGGCGGCGAGGGCGTCGAGGCCCTGAACGGCGAGATCCTGGGCCGCATCGACGGCATCCATGCCGGCCCTGCAGAGCGCGGGGTCGGAGGCGCAGACATCGGCGACTTCGGCGTAGACATCGCCCTGGGCGAGGCTGACAGCCTGCACCGCCGCCTGGCGCGCACCGCCGGTCAGGCTGTCGGCGGCTTTGTCGCCCGGCATGAAGAAGGCGACCACCGCAATCCAGAAGCCGGCGCGAAGAAGGAAAACCATGGGAACAAGCACCCTGCCAATTCGATGGCGGGATATTGCCGCGAGGGCACTGAATTGCGGTGAACTGGACCGCTAAATTTGCAAGTAGTTTGCTGAAAGTCCGCTGTTGAAACAGTATAGATAGGGAATTATCGCGATCTATGTTGTAATTTTTCGCTTATTGTCGGCGAATTGTCGGTAAATTCGGATTAAATTTCGTTCAAATACGATCTATTTACCTTAGTAAATCGGAAATGAACTTGCGTTCGATTCAGCCATCCTTAACGGCGGTGAGGCATTCCTTACCTCCCAAGAAGGTGGGTGAAGCCAGAAATGGCGGTTTTCCGGCAAATCTCAGCGATGCTCGGCGCGGCGCCGCGCCGCGCGCCGGATCGCGGCTTCATGACGGGGCAGCTTCTGGGCGGGGCGGCCGGGTTCGCGGCGCTTCTGGCCTATGCCCTGTTCGTGACGATGCCGGGCTGGGCCGAGACCATCGCCTTCCTGTGGCTGACCGCCCATGCCGGCTTCGCCTTCCTCGCGGCCGACCCCGAACGCGATGCGGCGGCCAAGGCCGGGGCGACGGCGAGCCTTACTTTATTGATCGCCTATCTCTGCAGCCTGACGGGCGGGCTGACCTCGCCCTTCCTGCCCTGGCTGCTGGTCCTGCCGGCCGATGGCGCGCTGACGCGCCAGCCGCGCATGATCCTGTGGAGCGCCGGGGCGACGGCCTTCGGCATCATGACCCTGGCGCTGATCGCGCCCACGGGGCTGACCGCAGCGCCGCTGTTGCCGGCGGCGGATACGGCGCTGGTGCGCACGCTGGTGGCGCTGGCGGCGGGGGCCTATGCGGGCGCGGCGATCTGGTCGGTGACGCGGGCCGAGCGGAACGCGCAGGCGGCGGCGCGGCGCGGGGCGCTGGTGTTTCAGGCGGTGACGGAAGGGGCGGGCGATCTGATCCTGCGGATGACGCCGGCGGGCGAATTGCGCTTCGTCTCGGCGGCGGGCGCCGGGCTGCTCGGTTTCGATCCGGCGGCGCTGGTGGGGCGCAGCGTGTTTGATTTCGTCGCGCCGGGCGACCGTGCGGTTCTGTCGGAGACGCTGCTGGATGCGGCGCATCTGAAGCGGCCGACCTCGGCCGAGGTGCGGATGATGCGCGGCGGCGGGGGCCTGGCCTGGATGGAGTTCCGCTGCGACCCGGTGAATGACGGCGCGTGGGGGCGCGAGGTGGATATCGTCGCGGTGGGCCGCGACACCTCGGTGCGGCGCGCCTTCGAGGATCAGCTGGCGCGGTCGCGCGATCTCGCCGAACGGGCGAATTCGTCGAAGTCGTCTTTCCTCGCGAATATGAGCCACGAGCTGCGGACGCCGCTGAACGCGATCATCGGCTTCTCCGACGTGATGCGTCAGGAGATGTTCGGCGCCGTGACGGTGCCCAAGTACAAGGAATATGCCGGCCTTATCCATGACAGCGGGCGGCATCTGCTGGACCTGATCGGCGACGTGCTGGACATGTCGAAGATCGAGGCGGGCAAGTTCGAGCTGACGCCGGAGCCGGTGGATGCAGGCGAGCTGATCGCCAAGTGCCTGGAGACGGTGAAGGTGACGGCCGAGAAGAAGAAGGTGACGCTGACCGCGAACCTGGCCGCCGCGCCGGGTCTTGTCGCCGACCGGCGGGCGCTGAAGCAGATCCTGCTGAACCTTCTCTCCAACGCCATCAAGTTCACACCGGCGGGCGGGACGGTGGAGATCGCGACCGCGACCAAGGCGGGCTGGTTCTGGCTGGGCGTCGCCGACGACGGCGTCGGGATCGGCGAGGAAGACCTGAAGCGGCTGGGCAAGCCGTTCGAGCAGGCGGCGGGCGCCTATACCCGCGAGCATGAAGGCACGGGGCTTGGCCTCAGCCTCGTGCGCTCGTTCGTCGAGATGCATGGCGGGCGGCTGGAGATCGAGAGCGCGCTGGGCGAAGGCACCACGGTGCGCGCCTTCCTGCCGATGACGCCGCAGAGCCGGTTCGCGGAAGCGGCGGAGTAGCTGTTACCGGTTGAAAGATTCAGTGATCGGCCGGACGGCCCGGTGTGACGGATACAGCCGCATCGCCGCCCCATTTCGTTCATAAGCCATAAATGTTGAGGCCTCTAGATCAGGAGGCTCCGCTGAGCAGAAGGCCCGCTATGATTCGCCAAGTTGTTTACCTGAGCACCGCCCGCAATCCTGGCTCCGACGCCGATCTGACGGCGATCCTCGACACCGCCCGGGCGAAGAATGGCGACAAGGGCATTACCGGACTTCTGGCGCATGGCGGCACGCTGTTCCTGCAGATCCTGGAAGGCGCGCCCGCAGCGATCGAAGCGCTGATGGCGAAGATCGCCGCCGACGACCGTCACCGTTCGGTCCGCGTGCTGCAGGACATCATGGTGGACGAGCGCAGCTTCTGCGGCACCACGATGGCGTTCCGCACGCTGGACCCCGACGCCGCGCATCTGATCGCCGCCCGCGCCCGCAACGGCGCGATGCCCGCCTGCACCATCGCCGCCGTGCTGGGCGATGCGCGCGAAGCCGCGTTCGGCGCGCAGGTGCTGAAAGCCGCGTAAGGTTTATCCTTCGTAAACTTTGACGGCCTTACGCTTTGTCCCTGCTTCAAGGGGACGAAGCGCATGATCCGCCAGCTTTGTTATCTCTCGACCGCCGCCGAACCGCTGGACGCGCTGAGCCTCGCGCATCTGGCCGAGACCGCGCGGCGCTATAACGCCGCAATGCAGCTGACCGGCCTGCTGGCCGAGGGCGGCGGGTATTTCTTTCAGGTGCTGGAAGGGCCGCGCGACAATGTCTGCGCCGCCTTCGGGCGCATCTGCCGCGACCGCCGCCACCGCGATATCCGCCTGCTGCAGGACGACGAGGTGAACGGCCGCGACTTCGCCGGCATGAACCTGGCGCTGGCCGAACTGGATATCGCGCGCCTGACGGCGCCGGAGCGCATGTTCGACGCGCGGGCGATCCCGATGCTGGTGGGGGCGCTGAAGCATGCCCTGCCGGTCCATGCGCGGACGCACCGCGCGGTGGCCGCGGCCTAGCCGCCCGCGCCGTCGGAACTCCTCCCATGAATGACAGGGGAGGAGACGCCGCCTAGACCGGCTTGCCGTCCCGTGTGACGGCGAGGTCGGCGCGGAGCTGGCGGATTTCGGCGAGGAGCGCCGCGTTCAGCTCGCGCTCCACCTCTTCCAGCTTCGCCTCTTCTTCCTGCGCCGTTTCTTCCATCGCGTTCACGATGACGCCGAGGAGCAGGTTGAGCACCATCAGCGCCGTGATGACCAGGAAGGGGATGAAGAAGGCCCAGGCATTGGGATGCACTTCCATCACCTCGCGGGCGAGATCGGGCCAGCCCTCCAGCGTCATGACGGTGAAGAGGCTGAACAGCGACTCGCCCATCGTGCCGAAATATTGCGGGAAGGTCGGGCCGTAGAGCTTGGTCGCGACGACCGCGCCGATGACGAAAAGCATCGCCATCACCAGCAGCACCGATCCCATGCCGGGCAAAGCGCGGATGCCGGCTTCCACCACGCGGCGGAGGCTGGGGATGATCGAGACGATGCGCAGAACGCGCAGGATGCGGAGCGCGCGCAGGGCCGACAGCGATTCCGCCGCCGGGACGAGCGAGATGCCCACGATGATGAAGTCGAACCAGTTCCACCCGCTCTTGAAGAAATCGAGGCGATAGACGGCGAGCTTGGTGAGCAGTTCGGCGACGAAGATGCCGAGGCAGACCTGGTCGACGATGCTCAGCACCTCAAGGAAGGGGCCGACCGTGGCGGGCGCAGTCTCCAGCGCCAGCGTCACCGCGTTCACCAGGATCACCAGAATGATGAAGTTCTGAAAGCGCGCGCTTTCCACAAAGGCGCGGGCCGGCGCGAGCGGCCCCGGACGGAGCGGCAGTTCGCGTTGCGTAGCAGTCATGATTCTTTGCATCCCCCGATGGAATCGAGGCGAAGCTACAAGGCGAGGGGGATGCGTCAATGCGCCAAGTGGCGCGGACGATGGCGCGCAGGCCGATTGCTTTCCTGGGCGCACGGCCCTAAGTCGCCCTATCGGCGGCACGGGAAAGGCTGTGGCATGGCGAAAAAGGTTGCGGCGGCCCCGGCGCTGGCCCGGCTCGACAAGGTCGGCCCCAGCGGTCCGAAGCGGTTTCCCTCCGTCGCCCGCGCGATCGAGGCGCTGAAGCCGGAACTGCCGGTCTATGCCCTGTTCCCCAAGCGCATCAACCGGGCGGTGAAGACCTTCCTGAACGGCTTTCCCGGCCAGACGCTGTACGCCGTGAAGGCGAACCCGGCGCCGCCGCTGCTGGACCTCATCTACAAGGCGGGCCTGCGCCATTTCGACACCGCGTCGCTGCCCGAGGTGAAGCTGATCGCCGACCGCTTCAAGGACGCGACCTGCCATTTCATGGCCCCCATCCGCATCCGCGGTACGGCGGGCGAGGCCTATCGCAAATACGGCGTGCGCTCGTTCGTGATCGACGACGAGCGCGAGCTGAAGCGCATCGACGAGGAGACCGGCATCACCCTGCCGGCCGAGCGCAAGCAGCTGAAGATCTTCGTGCGGCTCGCGACCCCGGTGGACGGCGCCTTCCTGGAGCTGTCGTCCAAGTTCGGCGTCGACTACGCGCAGGGCGCGGAGCTGCTGAAGAAGGTGGCGGCGGCGGGCTTCACCCCCGCGCTGACCTTCCATGTCGGCTCGCTGTGCATCCGCCCGATGGCCTATCGCCAGGCGCTGGAAATCTGCCGCGATGCGGTGAACGCGGCGGGCGTGGAGCTGCATGGCTTCGATGTCGGCGGCGGTTTCCCCGCGCCCTATCCCGGCGTGCCGGCCCCCCCGATGGACACGTATTTCTATGCGATCCGCGAGGCGCGCAAGGTGCTGAAGCTGGCGAAGAACGCGCAGTTCTTCTGCGAGCCGGGGCGGGCGCTGTGCGCGGAAGGCATTTCGGTGATCACCCAGGTGATCCGCCGCCGTGACGACCGCCTCTATATCAATGACGGCGTCTATGGCTCGTTCGACGAGATGACGCTGCCGGACTGGAATATCGACTATCCCCGCCGGGTCTTCATGCGGACCGCGACCAACAAGGTGGTCGAGGTCGGCGGGCCGCGCCGGCCCTACCGGATCTACGGGCCGACCTGCGACACGCTGGACAAGATGCCGAGGCCGATCCTTCTGCCCCACACCCTGACCGACGACGACTATATCGAGTTCGGCATGGTGGGCGCCTATTCCTGCGCCTTGCGGACGGCCTTCAACGGCTTCTATCCCGACCAGTGGGTGGAGGTTCTGGAGACCTGAACGGCCCAAAAAAGCCTGTCCGGTCCCAAGTTTTCACGATCGCTCCAAGGGTTTCTTTAGAAAGCCTGCCTAGTTTGCGAAGGGTCGAGATTTTTCCCCGAGCCGCACCTTCATGTCCGCAAGCCATGGCAACCTGACGCGTTTGATCGATCTGGCGCGTGAGCCTTCCAGCGAGAAGCGCCGGGAGCTGCTGCGCGAGATGACGGAACTCTTCATGGCCGGCCCGGACACCTATTCGGAGGCCGAGAACGGCCAGTTCGGGCAGATCCTGGGCATGGTGGCGCGCGAGATGGAGATGGAGGTGCGCCAGAACCTGGCAACGCGCCTCGCCAATGTCGCGAATGCGCCCCGCAGCCTGATCGTGCAGCTGGCCAGCGACGAGATATCGGTCGCCAGCCCCGTGCTGACGCGGTCCATCGTGCTGCAGGACCACGACCTGATCGCCGTCGCCAAGCTGAAGAGCCAGGAGCATCTGCACGCCATCGCGGGCCGCGCGCAGGTATCGCCGGCCGTGTCGGACGAGCTGGTGGCGCGCGGCGACGAAAAGGTGCTGGTGCGCCTCGCGTCGAACGCCGGCGCGGCGCTGTCGGAAAACGCGATGGAGGCGCTGACGGAGAAGGCGCAGACCGTCGAGGCGCTGCGCCGCCCGATGGTGACGCGCGCCGACCTGCCGCCCCATCTGCTGAACGAGATGTTCTTCGCCGTTTCGGCCGAGCTGAAGCGCGTGATCATGAACCGTATGGCCGACATCGACCCGTCGATCATCGACGGCGCGATCCGCCAGACCGAGCGGCGCATGAAGATGCGCGCCAATACGCCGGACCCCGAACAGGCCAAGGCCGACGCCTTCATGGCGCAGCTGTCGAAATCCGGCCCCGTCACCGAAGGCATGCTGGTGAACCTCGCCAAGCAGAAGCGCGCCACCGAAGTCGCCATCGTGTTCGCCAAGCTCGCCGGTCTGGACCTGATGACGTCCAAGCGCGTGCTGAACGATCCGAACCCGGAAGCGCTCGCCATCGCGGCGCGCGCTTGCCGGTTCGACCGCCAGACTTTCTCGACGCTCGCGCTGAGCCGTGCGGAAGAGACGCGCTCGCTGTCGGCCGCCTACGAATTGCTGGAGCTTTACGACAAGGTGCCGGTGGAAGCGGCCCAGCGCGTGATGCGCTTCTGGCGCGTGCGCTCGTCGACCGGCGAGTCGCAGGCGGCGTAGTCGACGCTTCGTGACGGCGTTCACAGCGCAGCCGGGGTGAGCCGCTCTAGAGAGCGGTCATGAAGCCGCTCCTCGTTCTTGTCGCCTCGCTCTCCTTTCTCGCCGCGCAGGCCCGCGCCGAATGCGTCATGGCGCCGGACGACAGAGCCTGGGCCGAGACGGCGCTGGCCAATTGGCGCATCGCCGAGCGCGAATTGCTGCATCTTGCACCGGCGCCCCTGCCGCTGATCGTCGTGGCGGACGGGGCCTGCACGTATCAGGGCACGATGGACGCCGGTGCGGCGATCACCTGGCGCGCGGAGCCGCATGAAGGCGAGATCGTCTTGCCGGGCGGCGCGCGCGTTCCGCCCGGCCCTGTGTCGTTCGCGTCCCCGGCGGCGGACGGCGCGCCCGCCTTCTTCGTGATGACGCTGCCCTCGGTCTGGGCGGCGGCGGGGGGGACGAGCGAGCTGGGCCTGACGGCGCTGATGGACGGCGTGATGCTGCACGAGATCATGCATACGCGGCAGTTCGATCTGATGGCGCCGAAGTTCGCCACGCTGGACGCGCCGGACGATCTGGATGACGACAGCCTGCAGGCGCGCTGGAAAGACGATGCCGCCTATGTCGCCGCGTATGAGGCCGAGCGCGATGCGCTGTTCGCCGCGGCAGCGGCGACGGGTGACGCCGAGGCGCGGACCAAAGCGGCCGAAGCGCTGGCGTCGATGCGCGCGCGGCGGGCGAATTTCTTCGCCGGGCCCGATGCCGTGTGGGCCGTTTACGACGACATCTTCCTGACAATGGAAGGCCTGGGGCAGTGGGTCGCCTATGCCTGGTTCGCGCGCGAACGAAGCGATCTGAACGGCGATGCGCTGCTGGCGGCCGTGCGGCGGGGCGGGCGGCACTGGTCGCAGGACGAAGGGCTGGCGCTGTTTCTGGTGATCGACCGGCTCGTTCCGGACTGGCAGGCGCATGCTTTCGCCGCCGAGCCGGAATTCGCGGAGGCCCTGTTGGCGCGGGCGGCGGGGGAGTAGACTGCCGCGTCCGGGACAGATCGCCGCCGCTCACCCATGTATTCATTTCTGCGCGTTGTTCTCGCGGCGATCGCGTTCGCCGCGCTTTGGGAAGCGCGGGCCGAGATCATCACCCGCCTGCCGACGGACGAGAAGGTCGTCGCGTTGACGCTGGATGCCTGCGAGGCGGGAAAGGTGACGCACCTCGACCATGGCGTCGCCGACTGGCTGATCGCCAATGAGGTGCCGTTCACGATTTTCATGGGCGGGCGCTTCGCGCGCGACAACGCCGAGGACGTGGCGAAGCTGGGCGCGCTGCCCTTCGTCGAGATCGAGAACCATTCCTGGAGCCATCCCGCCGACATGCGGAAGCTGTCGACGGCTGAGGTCATGCGCCAGGTCTTCTTCGCCGGGCTGGAGGTCGGACTGAAGAGCGGCCGCGCGACGCGGTTCTTCCGCTTTCCGGGCGGCAATGCCGACGCGCGCACGATCGCGGCGGTGGAGGCGATGGGCTATCAGATCGTTCACTGGCGCTGGCCGTCGGGCGATCCGGACAAGGGCATTCCGGCGAAGAAGCTGGAGAGCTATTCGCTGAGCGCGACGAAGCAGGGGGATGTGCTGATCTTCCACATCAACGGCAATGGCGTGCATACCGCGGAGGCGTTGCCGGCGATCGTCGAGGGACTGAAGGCGAAGGGATATCGCTTCGTGCTGTTGCAGGACTATCTGCCGCCCGTTACGCGCTGAGCCATTCGCGCCGGAGGATCGAGAAGACGATACGGTCGGCACGCGCGCCGTCGGGCATTTCGTAGGCCTCGCGGAAGACGCCTTCCTCGACAAATCCGATCTTGCGATAGACATGCGCGGCGCGCGTGTTGTGGCGGAGCGTATCGAGCCAGGCGCGCGGCGCGCCGGTTTCCGAAAAGATCCAGTCGAGCGCGGCCTGCACCATGGCGGTGCCGAAGCCGCCATCCAGCGTGGCCGACACCACGCGCTTCAGGCAGATGCCGTTATGCCGATCCTGCAATCCGGAGAGGATGACGAAGCCGCCATCCTTGTCGTCGCGTGCGGCGACCAGCACGGCATTGGCGGGATCGGCGATGAAGGCGGCGTGGGTTTCGGCGCTGGACTGGCCGACGAGCCGGTCGTAGCCGGGGCCGCGTTCGGCCTGCATCATAAAGGCGATGTCGTCTGGCGTGGCGCGGCGGAGCGTGACGGTCATGAGGAGAGCATGCGCCGGATGAGAGATGCGGGAAAAGCGCCTAAGGCAGAGTCACCGCGACTTCGGCGCTGTAGATCATCGCGTAATCGCCGAACGCGGCGATGGAGGCCTCGATGGTCTCAGTCGTGCGCGGCGCGATGCCTTCAAAGAGGACCGCGCCGTCTTCCGTGACGACGCGCACGGGCTGGTCGAGATCGACCAGATTGTCGTTGAGCCGCACCAGAACGGTGATGCCGGAGGTGCCGGACAGCGTGACGGTCTGGCCGTCGCGGCTGGCGATGATCTCGTTGTCGGAGCCGCCCTGGCCCTCGGGAACGGCCAGCCAGTAGAAATGGCGATGAACGAGGCCGGTCGGTTCCCAGACGATGCGATCCGGCTCGGCATTGCGGGTGAAGCCTTCCATCCACGGCACCGCCTTGGCGTCGTCGCCGTCCATCCAGTGGCCCTTGCCGGCGTGAATTTCGGTGAAGTGCGCATAGCCTTCCGGATCGTCTGCCTGCAGAGCGTCGAGCCTGGCGCCGTATTCGGCGGCGACATTGGCGCGGTCGTATTCGTTATCGTCAGCGCCGACCTGGATGGAGAAGGGCAGGTTGCGCAGCGGGCGCATCGAAACGCCGTTCGGGTGGCCGGCCATCATCGAGGCGGCGGCGAAGCGATCAGCCATGCGCGGGCTGAGCGCGTAGACGCCGTCGCCGCCGGCGGAATAGCCCATCAGGTAGACGCGGTCGGGATCGACCGTGCCCGAGGCGACGAAAGCCCGGATGAGGCGTTCGAGCAGCGGATCGACGCCCGCGCCGTGCCAGCAATCCCATTCATTGGTCGGCGCGCGGGGCGCGAGATAGATGCCGTCGGCCGGCTTGTAGGTGTTGGCGAGGCCGATCTGGTTCTGCCACTGCTCGTCGTTGATCTCGGCCGGGCCGCCGCCGCCGCCATGCAGCGAAATGAAGAGCGGCTGGGCGTGACCGTCCTCAGCCGCGCAGGGCGTTTCGCAGGGCGCGCCGACATGGTTCGTGAACCGGATGGTCTTGAAGCGGAGGGTCTGGCCGGCGGCCTGGATCGCTTCGCCCTCCAGCTCGTCGGCGGTCTCTTCGACGAAGGCGTCGGCGTAGTCGTTCCAGGCTTTCTGCGCGGCCGCTTCGGCGTCTTCCAGCGAGAGGCCGGCGGCACAGGCGGGCGCGGCGAAGGCGAGGGCCGCACCGAGAAGAAGGATCCGGGCGGCCGTCGCGTTCATGTTCAGCCCCGCTCTTTGGTGGCGGTGAATTTGACCGCCGGATATTTGCCCGCCGAGTAGTTCAGTTCCCAGACGGATTTGGCAAGGAAGACCGGCGCGCCGTCGCGGTCTTCGGCCATGTTGCCCTTGTGAGCGTCCATGAATTTCTGCAGGTCGGCTTCGTCGTCGGCCTTCACCCAGCGGGCGGTTTCGAAGAGGCCGGACTCGAACGCGACATCGAGGCCGTATTCCTGCTTGATGCGCTGGGCCAGCACGTCGAGCTGGAGCTGGCCGACGACGCCGACGAACCACTGCGAACCGAGCTGCGGCTTGAAGACCTGGGTGACGCCTTCTTCGGCGAGGCTTTCCAGCGCGCGCTGGAGGTGTTTCGCTTTCAGCGGATCGGCGAGGCGCACGCGGCGGATGATTTCCGGCGCGAAGTTCGGGATGCCCGTGAAGACGATGTCCTCGCCCTCGGTCAGCGTGTCGCCGACGCGCAGCGTGCCGTGATTGGGAATGCCCATCACGTCGCCGGGCCAGGCCTCGTCGACGATCTCGCGATCAGAGGCGAAGAACAGCACCGGGTTGTGGATCGACATGACCTTGCCGGAGCCTGAGGGTTTCAGCTTCATGCCGCGTTTGAAATGGCCCGAGACCATGCGCATGAAGGCGACGCGGTCGCGATGGTTGGGGTCCATATTGGCCTGGACCTTGAAGACGAAGCCCGAGACCTTGTCTTCTTCCGGCTCGACCATGCGCTTGTCGGCCTTCAGCGCCTTAGGCGGCGGGGCATAGGCGCCGATGGCGCGCAGCACCTGCTCGACCGAGAAATCCTTCAGCGCCGAGCCGAAGAAAACCGGCGTCTGGTGGCCTTCGCGATAGCTTTCCAGATTGAACGGCGTGCAGACGCCGCGAACGAAATCGAGATCCTCGTTCATCTTGGCCAGTTCTTCTTCCGAAAGGAGAGCGCTGAGCGAATTGCCCGAGAGCGGCACGGGCGCGCCATGTTCGCCCTGCTTGGCGAAGGGGAGGAAGCTGTCGGTTTCCAGATGCGCGACGCCGCGGAAATTCTGGCCCATGCCGACCGGCCACATCAGCGGCGTCGTCTCCAGCTGCAGCTTGTCGGCGATCTCGTCGAGCGTCTCCATCGGATCGCGCGCTTCGCGGTCCATCTTGTTGACGAAGGTGACGATGGGAATGTCGCGCAGGCGGCAGACCTCGAACAGCTTCAGCGTCTGCGCCTCGATGCCCTTGGCGGCGTCGATGACCATGACGGCCGAATCCGCTGCGGTGAGGGTGCGATAGGTGTCTTCGGAGAAGTCCTCGTGGCCGGGCGTGTCGAGCAGGTTGAAGGTGTTGCCTTCATACTGGAACGTCATGACCGCCGTGGTGACGGAGATGCCGCGTTCCTGCTCGATCTTCATCCAGTCGGAGCGCGCGCGGCGGCGCTCGCCCTTGGCTTTCACTTCGCCGGCGAGATGGATGGCGCCGCCTTTCAGCAGCAGATGCTCGGTGAGCGTCGTCTTGCCGGCGTCGGGGTGGGAGATGATCGCGAAGGTGCGGCGCTTGGCGGCTTCGCGCGCGGTGGTCTCGGACATTTTCAAAGATCTTTCGGAAAGCGGCAGGCGTGCGGGCGGGATCAGACGGAGGGTCTGGCCCAGCTACAGGGGGATGGCTGCATAGGCTTTCATCGGGCGGGGTATGGGGGCGGGGGAGGCGCAGGTCAAGCGCGGACCGGCCCCACCCGTCACGCCGCTTCGCGGCGCGCCACCCTCCCCTGAAGGGGAGGGATGGTCAGTATTCGTCCAGAAAGGCCTCGCCTGTGCGGCTTTCCACGGCGATGAGCCAGAGGTCGGCGTCGAATTTGACCTGTTTGTCGACGGCGGCCTGGACGGTGAGGGCGTCGGTCCAGTCTGTCAGCGGGGCGAAGACGAGGGCGCCCTGGCCGTCGCGGGCGCGGCCGTAGAGGCGGCTGGTGCGGTCGAGGCGGTCGATGACGACGAGGATCGCCCCGGCGTCGGGGTCGCCCTTGCGGGTGACGAAGGCGGGGCAGTTCGCGGCGTGGCAACGGCGGACATAGGCCGCGACCCAGAGGCCGGATTTGACGCGGGGTTCGGTCAATTTGCGCGCTCGCCGTGCCAGCGGCGGAGGAGCAGCCATTCCAGAGCTGAGAGGATCAGGTAGATCGCGATGCCCATGAGGGCGAGCAGGATGAGCGCGGCGAACATCTTGGCGACCTGAAGCCGGTTGCCGGATTCCAGGATACGCCAGGCGAGGCCGCCGGATGCGCCGGAGGCGGCGGCGAACTCCGCCACCACCGCGCCGATCAGGGCGAGGCCGCCGGCGGTTTTGAGGCCGGCGAGGATGTAGGGAAGGGCCGAGGGCAGGAGCAGACGGCGGAAAGTCTGCCATCGGGAGGCATTGTAGAGGCGGAAGAGGTCGCGGAGATTCGCGTCGGTCGCCTTGAGGCCGGCGGTGGCGTTCGCAAGCACCGGAAAGAAGGCGACGATCCAGGCGAGGATGAGGACCGCCAGCCAGGCATTGTCGAGCTTCACCCACACCAGCACCAGCGGGGCGATGGCGACCACAGGCGTCACCTGAAGGATGATCGTGTAGGGCGCGAGCATCGCCTCGGCGAGTTTCGACGAGGCGAAAAGCGCGGCGAGCGACAGGCCGCTGATGACGGCGAGCGCGAAGGCGATGGCGGTGGTGCGGAGCGTCGAGAGGGCGGCGGTGTAGAGGGAGCCGTCGTCTTCCGCGAGAGCGGTCCAGATGGCGGAGGGGGCGGGCAGGACGAATTTCTTGATCTGCCAGTAGCCGACGGCCCATTCCCAGAACCAGATGAGTCCCGCGAAGAGCAGCACGGGCAAGATGATGCGGAGCGCGCGGTCGATCATCCGTGCGCCTCCTTCAGGGCCGCCAGAACCTCGCGGGCGACCGCGTTGAATTCCGGGCTGGTGCGGTAGGCCTCGCCGCGCGGGTAGGGCGCAGGGTTGGGGATGTCGGCGACGAGGCGGCCCGGGCGTCCGGAGAGGACGAGGATGCGCTGCGAGAGATAGACGCTCTCGAACACCGAGTGGGTGACGAAAAGGGCGGTGAAGCCCTGGTCGCGCCAGAGGGCGAGGAGATCGTCGTTGATCTTGGCGCGGGTGAATTCATCGAGCGCCGCGAAGGGTTCGTCCATCAGCAGCGCTTCGGGCTGGGCCACCAGGGCGCGGGCGATGGAAACGCGCATCCGCATGCCGCCGGAGAGTTCGCGCGGCAGGGATTTTTCAAACCCCTTGAGGCCGACGGCGGCGAGCGCATCGGCGGCGCGCGAGGCGGCGAAGGCGCGGGGCTTGCGTTCCAGCTCCAGCGGCAGAGCGACGTTCTTCTGCGCGCTGGCCCAGGCCATCAGCGTGGGTTCCTGGAAGACGAAACCGAGTTCGGGGCGTCCGCCCTCCCAATGCACCGCGCCGGAGCTGGGCGTATCGAGGCCGGCGATCAGGCGGAGCGCGGTCGACTTGCCGCAACCCGAAGGCCCGAGCAGCGAGACGAAGGCGCCGCTCTCGATCGTCGCGTCGAGATCGCCGAGGGCGTGCGTGCCGTTGGCGAAACTGCGCGAGAGATGGGAGAGGACGAGGCGGGGCAAGCTATTGCAGGAAGACCGTCGTGAAAGCGCGCTTCCAGTCGAGATCGGCCTTGTAGACGCCGTTCTTCGACATGACGTCGAAGAAGTCCTGCCAGCGCGCGTCGGTCATCTCGCCGGGCTTGTCGCCCACCAGCTTGTACTCGTTCATTTTGGCGATGGCGTTGGCGAGGATTTCGTCGGTCATCTCAGGGTTGTCGGCCTTGATGAGGGCGTTGCCGGGCGCGGCGTCGCCGGAGAGATAGTCGACCCAGCCGCGGATCGAGGCGCGCACGAATTTGGCGACGAGAAGCGGGCGCTCCATCGCGATCTTGTCGGTCGCGAGGATGAGGTTGGCGTAGGAGGGATAGGCCTCGTCCGCGAGCAGGAAGAGCTGCGGCTTGAAGCCGCCTTCCTTTTCGATCTGGAACGGCTCCGACGTGATGTAGCCCTGCTGGATGGCGGTTTCGTCGGTGAGGAAGGGCGCGAGATTGTAGGTGTATTTGCGGATCTGGCTGTCGTCGAAGCCGAAGGTCGCCTTCAGCCAGATCCAGTACGCGCCCGCCGCAGCATCGGAGATCATGATGGGCTTGCCCTTCATGTCGGCGATGGACTTCACGTCGTCGCGCGGGTGGGTGATGAGAACCTGGGGGTCTTTCTGGAAGATCGCGGCGACGGCGACCACGGGCACATCTTCGGCCACCATGTTGAGCGGGATGAAGCTGTTGGAGCCGATGCCGAATTCGGCCTGTTCGGAGCCGAGCAGCAGCGGCACGTTCACCGACGCGCCGCCCTGGATGATTTCGACGTCGAGGCCCTCTTCCTCGTAATAGCCCTTGGCCTTCGCCTGATAGAAGCCGCCATGTTCGGCCTGCGCTTTCCAGTCGGTGACGAAGCGGACCTTGTCGAGCGCCATGGCGGGCGCGGCGAGACCGAGAGCGAGGCCAAAAGCGAGAACTTTGGTGAGGATGAGGCGCATGGCGGTCTCTTTCAGAGCGAGCGGCAGGTGGCTTTTTTGCGGGCTTCGTCGATGGCGGCGAAGTTCGCTTCGTCGTTGATGAGCGTGCGAATGAGGACAAGGCCGCGCTCGGTGGGCGAGGCGATGGTCTCGGCCCCGGCAGGCGTTGAGGCCGACGGCGTGCCGGACTTCACGACCAGAACGCGGATGCCGCCGGTCGTCGCCTGTCCGTCGTTGATGACGCGGTAGTTGTTGGTGTTGAGATCGTAGAACGCCGCCGACCAGTAGGTGCCGGGCGGCACTTCGGCGGTGAGCAGCAGCGGCTTCTCGCTGACGTCATAGGCGCAGATATTGTAGAGCAGGTCCGGCGAAGAGCGGACGATGATGTCGTTCGCCGCATTGGGGCGCGGCGGGTAGAGCATGGCGTTCATGCCCGCCGTTTCGGCGATGCGGCCCGTGACCCGCGACATGATGAGCGAGGGTCCGAAATAGAGCGCCGCGCCATGCGTGAGGGCGGCGATGACGACGACGGCGATCAGCCAGCGAATGAAGCTCATGCGCGGCAGTTCCCCTTGGTGATGGCGAAAAGCTTCGCCGCATCGGGGGCGGCGGCGACGGCGTCGGACGGGTTGTAGAGGCGGAGCAGCAGGACGAAGCCGTCATTGCCGGTCGCGATGCCGTTCGGGCCGGAGCCGTCGGGCGTCAGCGCGATGGAGATGGCGCCGTCGGCGGCGGTTTCGACTGAGGCGGCGCTGGCGGAATAGCGGTCGCTGGCCGAGTGGATGAGCATGTCGTCGGGGCCGTAGGCGGTGACGGACCACCACCGCGCATCGGGCGCGGGGCCGTGAAGCGTGTAGTCGCAGGCGGCGGTGAGGGGCTGGCCCTCGGCATCGGCGTTCGCCTCGAAATAGATCGTCTCGGTGCGGTTGAGGGCAAGGATCGAGGTGACCGCGATCTGCAGCCGCGAATAGGCGTCGTTCGCCGCCGAGCCGGCGTCGAGATTGGTGCGCCAGATGCCGTTGACCGCGAACGAAGGCGGCTTGGCCTTGAAGACCATGTACCAGAGCGAGCCGAGGCCGATGGCGATGCCGACGACCAATGCGCTCAGCCATTTCAGCAATATCTTCAAGACGGAACTCCGGTGGCCTGGGAACGTTCTAGCGGATTGGCTGGAGGAGTGAAACGCAATGGCGGATGGTTTCCGGGTCACTGCACGTTGGGCCGCGCCGATACGATGGGGTAGCGGCGGCTGGACGCTGGAGCGCTCCGATCGACCGGCATTGGCTTAAGACCCTGCATGGCAGACAGGGGGGAGCGGGATTCTGCTCAGGCTTTATTCGCGGCGCTGAGGCCCGATTCAGACGAGACGGCGCTGATGGCGTGCGCAAGCGCGTTTGTGACAGCGTATGGCGCGGCAGCGGCGGACGAGGCGCTTTCTCTACAGCGGGATACGGCCTCAGGCGACAAGACGCTGATTGTCCTGCGCGTTCTGGATGCGATCTGGACCATAGAGGGCGGCCTGCCGGAGCGTTGACCGGATGCGGTGGTTGGTCTCGTCGCCGGGCGAGGCGAACCATCGATCTCAAGGCAGACACGCAAAAGGGCGCGGAGTTATCCGCGCCCTTTGCCGTCGGAAGGTCTGGCGTGCCTAGAACCCGAAGCGGAGTTTGAGGGAGCCGCCCCAGGCGGAATAGTCGCCGCCGCCGATGCCGTCATAGAAGAGCGAGCCGCCGAACTCGACGCCGCGTGGGTCGATATAGGCGAGGCCGCCTTCCACCCGGCCGCGCATGCCGGTCTCGTCGAGGCCCGGCGCGCCGGTGAACTGGGTGGCGGTGTTGTCCTGCTGGAAGGTCCAGACGAGGTCGAAGCCGATCTTCGGCATGAAGACGCCGCCGTTCTGCTGCTTCAGCGTCCATTCGAAGTCGGGGCCGAGGCTGACCTCGCCGGTCTTGATCTCGACTTCGGGAATGGCGACCGAGAGGCTGTCGATATAGGCCTCGGTCGTCTCCTTGTACCAGGTGACGCGGCCTTCCGGACGGATGGTGAGATTGCCCATCTCGAACGAACCGATCAGCGCGGCCGAGTAGAGCGCGCGGTCGGAGCTGACCTTGTCGGTATAGGTGCCGAAGGGCGAGACGTCGAAATTGGCTCCGCCCCATGCCGCGCGGGCATCGAGATAGAGGCCGTCGGCGAGACGCGCGGTGAAGTAGGGACCGACGAGCCAGCCGGAACTGTCGAGATTGCCGGTGGCGGTGTCCATGTCGAGCCAGTCGCCCTGGAGGCCGATGCCGACGAGGACATTGTCGGAGACGAGATAATCGGCCCCGGCATGGACGATGGCGAAGGAGCCTTCGGAATTGGCGGCCGCGTCGAAGGTGGCGAGCAGTCCCTCGACCCAGACATCGAAGCGCGGGCCGGAGCGTGCGGTCATGGCGGCGGCGGCATCGCCGGCGGCCGTGGCGGCGAGGCCGGAGGCGGGCGCAGCCGAGGCGGCGAGCGAGGCCGGGACGCCATTGTCGTTCACGGCGTTGAAGCGGTGATCGGCGTCGCCCTGCTTGCGCAGGCCCGACAGGCTCATCGCGAAGCGGACCTGATCCGCGCCGATATCGGCCGAGAAGGGCAGGCCCGAGGCGAAGGTCTTGCCGAAGGCCGAGGCCGCGCCGTCGCTCGCCCCGCCGCCGTTCAGGCGGTCGATGCGGCGCGAGAGCGAGGGCGCATTGGCGATGATGAGCCGCGAGGAGGCGTCGAGCGCGGTCCCCAGCATCTCGACCGCCGCGCGGCGGCTGCCCAGGGCCTCGATGGTGCAGACGGTGGTGACGTTGGAGGCGACGACGAGCGCGGCTGTGTGGGCCGAGGTGTTCACCGTGCTGGTGGACGGCGAACAGGAGGCGGCGTTGAGACCGAAACCGTCAGGCACGGTGAAGGCGGCAGCGTAATTGCCCGGCTGGAGCGTGACGGTCGGGCTGGTGCCTGTGCCGCCGGAGGTGGTGACGGTGAAGTTGAGGCCCGGCGTGGCGGAGGTGAAGGCGAAGCTGCCGTTATCGTCGCCGGAGTTGATGACGAACCGGACCGCGCCGGGGGCGATATAGGTGTAGGCGTTCGTCAGCGTGGCGGCGCCGCCAGGGGTGGTGACGACCACATCGACCGGCCCCGCCGCATGGGCCGGGGTCGTCACGGTGACGGTGGTGGCATTGACCGGCGAGAAGCTCGCCGCCGCGCCGCCGAAGGTGACGCCGGTGACGTTCTGGAAGTTCGTGCCAAAGATCGTCACGGTCTGCCCGCCCGCCGTCGTGCCGCTGGTGGGCGCGACGCTGGAGATCGTGGGGACGGCCTGCTGGATATTCAGCGTGTAGGCCTGATCCACCGAGAAGGGGCCGGTGCCGGTGGCGCTGTCAGTGGCGCGGATGGTGAAGGAGAAGGCGCCGAAGCCGGTGGGGGTGCCGGAAAGCACGCCGGTGGAGGGGTTGAGGGTCACGCCGGGAGGGAGCGAGCCGGAGAACACCGTGTAGGTGTGAGGCGTGATGCCGCCCGAGGCTGTGAAGGTCTGGCTGTAGGCGACGGCCTGCTGGCCGGCGGGCAGCGCGCCCGCCGCCGGGGAAATCGTCATCGCCGGACCCTGGACGGTCCAGGTGTAGCTGCGGAAGGCCGAGAACGGCGCGTTGACGCCGGTGGAGGAATCGACCGCTGCGACGGTGAAGTTGAAGGTGCCGCCTGCCGTCGGGGTGCCGGAGAGCGCGCCGGTGGTCGGGTTCAGCGTGACGCCGGCCGGCAGCGCGCCGGCGGTGACGCCGTACTGATAGGGGGCGGTGCCGCCCGCCGCCGCGAGCGTCTGGTTGTAGGCGACGCCGACCGTGGCGTTGTTCAGCGTGGCAGGCTGGATGTCGATGGTAGGCGGCGCGACGCCAAGCTGGAAGACCTTGGCGCCGTTATAGCCGCCCTGGTCCACGGCCTGGGCGGAGAAGACGAACGGACCGGCTTCGGTGGGCGTGCCGGAGAGCAGGCCGGTGCTGGAGAGGCTGAGGCCGGCGGGCACGTTGGTGCCCGTGAAGGTGTACGGCCCGCCATCGCCGCCGGATGCGGTGAGCTGCTGGCTGTAGGGGGCGCCGATCTCCGCGTTGGGCAGGGGCGAGGTCGTGGTGATGGCGACGGTGTCGAAGATGGTGATCTGGTAGGCCTGCGTCACGCCATAGGGCGCGCCGGGGCCGGTGGTCGTGTCGGTGGCGCGGATCGTGAAATTGTGGGTGCCTGCGAGAGTGGGGATGCCGGTGACCTCGCCGGTCACCTGGTTCAGAAGCAGGCCGGGCGGCAGCGCGCCGGAGAAAACCGAATAGGTGTAAGGGCCGTTGCCGCCCGAGGCGGTGAATTCCAGGCCGTAGCCGGGGACGTTCTTGCGGCCGGTGGGCAGCTGTGACCCGCTGGCCGGCGCGAGGGCGACGTTCGGCGCGGAGATGTTGAAGTCGATCGTCAGCGTGACCGTGTTGCTGTTGGGACGGGTGCCGATGAGGGAGAGACTCGTGCTCCCGACCGCAGTCGGCACGCCCTGGACGTAGACGAAGGCTGGTCCGTTGGTGGGGTTGGGTTGAAGCGAGACGCCGGGGGGCAGCGGCACGCTGGTCGTCCAGGTGATCGTTTCACCGTTGCAGTTTCCGCACCCGAAACTGTGCTGGATGAAATTTCCCGCGGCGACGTTGAAGTCGAAATCGGCCGCAGCTGCGGTCTGCGGCGCGGTGACGGCGGCGAACGCGACGATAGCCAGCCAGAGCCGCAGGCGGCCCAGAAACGCGACGAACATGATTCCCCCGGAATGTGCGCCTCTGAATTTCACAAAGACGGCGGGTGCGTCCAGTCACAAAGTTCCCTGCGGGGTTCGGGGGAGGCGAGGTGGGGTGGGGTGTGTTGTTCTGAGGGGACTCTGGCATGGATCCCCGGGGTCGCTTCGCGCCCGCGGATGACAGGTGTTTTTGGGGACGGGTGTGGGGGCTGGATGTGAAAGGGGCGCGGCGTGAGCCGCGCCCCTTTGTGCTGGTGTGGGTGTGTGTCGGACGGAGGCCTAGAACCCGAAGCGGAGTTTGAGGGAGCCGCCCCAGGCGGAATAGTCGCCGCCGCCGATGCCGTCATAGAAGAGCGAGCCGCCGAACTCGACGCCGCGCGGGTCGATATAGGCGAGGCCGCCTTCCACCCGGCCGCGCATGCCGGTCTCGTCGAGGCCCGGCGCGCCGGTGAACTGGGTGGCGGTGTTGTCCTGCTGGAAGGTCCAGACGAGGTCGAAGCCGATCTTCGGCATGAAGACGCCGCCGTTCTGCTGCTTCAGCGTCCATTCGAAGTCGGGGCCGAGGCTGACCTCGCCGGTCTTGATCTCCACTTCGGGAATGGCGACCGAGAGGCTGTCGATATAGGCCTCGGTGGTTTCCTTGTACCAGGTGACGCGGCCTTCCGGACGGATGGTGAGATTGCCCATCTCGAACGAGCCGATCAGCGCGGCGGAGTAGAGCGCGCGGTCGGAGCTGACCTTGTCGGTATAGGTGCCGAAGGGCGAGACGTCGAAATTGGCCCCGCCCCATGCCGCGCGGGCATCGAGATAGAGGCCGTCGGCGAGACGCGCGGTGAAGTAGGGGCCGGCGAGCCAGCCGGAACTGTCGAGATTGCCGGTGGCGGTGTCCATGTCGAGCCAGTCGCCCTGGAGGCCGATGCCGACGAGGACATTGTCGGAGACGAGATAATCGGCCCCGGCATGGACGATGGCGAAGGAGCCTTCGGAATTGGCGGCCGCGTCGAAGGTGGCGAGCAGTCCCTCGACCCAGACATCGAAGCGCGGGCCGGAGCGTGCGGTCATGGCGGCGGCGGCATCGCCGGCGGCCGTCGCGGCGAGGCCGGAGGCGGGCGCAGCCGAGGCGGCGAGCGAGGCCGGGACGCCATTGTCGTTCACGGCGTTGAAGCGGTGATCGGCGTCGCCCTGCTTGCGCAGGCCCGACAGGCTCATCGCGAAGCGGACCTGGTCCGCGCCGATATCGGCCGAGAAGGGCAGGCCCGAGGCGAAGGTCTTGCCGAAGGCCGAAGCCGAGCCGTCGCTCGCCCCGCCGCCGTTCAGGCGGTCGATACGGCGCGAGAGCGAGGGCGCATTGGCGATGATGAGCCGCGAGGAGGCGTCGAGCGCCACGCCGAGGGCTTCGACGGTGAGACGGCGCGAGGCGACCGCTTCGAGCGTGCAGACCGTCGTCACGTTCGAGGCGATGACGAGCGCTGCGGTCTTCGCATCGGCATTGACCGAGCTGGTGGCGGGCGAACACGAAGCGGAGGCGAGGCCCGTTCCGTCAGGCGTCGTGAAACTGACGCTGTAGTTGCCGGGCGGCAGCGAGATATTGGCGCTGGAGCCTGAGCCGCCTGAGGTGGTGACCGTGAAGTTGAGGCCCGGCGTGGCGGAGGAGAAGACGAAGCTGCCGTCATCGCCGCCATTGATGGCGAAACGCACGAAGCCCGGCGCGATATAGGTGTAGGCGTTCGTGCCGGTGGCGGCGCCGCCCGGCGTCGTCACCACCACATTGACGGGGCCTTGCGCGTGGGCGGGCGTCGTCGCGGTGATCGAGGTCGGCGAGGTGACGGTGAACGCCGCCGTCGTGCCGCCGAAAGTGACGGCGCTGGCGTTCTGGAAGTTCGTGCCGGTGATCGTCACGCTCTGTCCGCCTGCGGTCGGGCCGCTGGCCGGCGCGATGCCGGCGAAGGTCGGCGCGGCCTGGATGACGGTCAGCGAATAGACGCGGCTGCCGCCATAGGGCGCGGCGGCGCCGGTGGTCGTGTCGGAGGCGGTGACGGTGAAATTGAAGGTGCCGTCGACGGTGGGCGTGCCCGAGAGGACGCCGCCGGACGACAGCGAGAGGCCGGCGGGCAGCGCGCCGGCGGTGACGGCGAAGCTGTAGGGCGTGTTGCCGCCGGTGGCGGTGAACGCCTGGTTGTAGGCGACGCCGGACTGGCCGCCGGGGATCGATCCCGGGTTCACCGTGATGACCGGCGGCGAGATGGCGAGCGAATAGGCCTGCAGGCCGGAATTGCCGTCGCCGTCCGTCGCGGTGACGGTGAAATTGAAGGCGCCGACGGCGGTGGGCGTTCCGGAGATGAGGCCGGAGGTCGAGAGGGCGATGCCGCCCGGCAGCGCGCCGGCGGTGATCGTATAGGTATATGGCCCGTTGTCGCCGCCGCTGGCGGTCAATTGCTGGCTGTAGGCGACGGCCGCCGTTGCGCCGGGCAGCGTGGTGGGCGCGATCGACACCGCCACGTCGTCATTGGTGATCGTCCCGACGCCCTGGCCATCGGCGATGGTCGCGGCGGTGGGCGCGGACAGATTGACGTAGAAGCTCTCATTCCCCTCGAACGCGGTGTCGTTGACGATCGCGACGGAGAAGGTCTGCGTCGCGCTGGCCGCGAGGCTGGGCGCGAAGGTGAGCGTGCCGGACGTCGCGATATAGTCGGACGGCGCGGTGGCCGTGTTGTTGGCCGTGGCGTAGTTGACGGTGGCCGCCACTTCGGTCGGGCCCGTGCGGGTGACGGTGAACGTGGCGGTGCCGGCCGCTTCGCTGACCGAGACGTCGTTGATGGCGAGCGAGGGAGCCGCGTCGTCGTTGGAGATCGTGCCGAGGCCCTGATTGTCGGCGATCACGCCGCCCGACGGCGAGGAGAGGTTGACGGTATAGGTCTCGTTGTTCTCGTAGGTCGTGTCGCCGTTGACGAAGACGGTGATGGTCTTGGTGGTCTGGCCGGGCGTGAAGGTGAGCGTGTCGGCGAGCGGCCCGAAATCGGACGTGTCGGACGCGGTGCCCGAGGCGGTGGCGTAATAGACGCTGACGGGCTGCGAGGAGGCGGCGTTCAGCGAGACGGTGAAATTGGCGCTCGTCGTGCCCGAATTGCCTTCGTTGACGGTGGCGTTGCTGATCGAGATGTTGGGAACGGAATCGTCGTTCAGGATCGTCCCGACGCCCTGGTTGTCGGCGATGGTGGCGTTGATCGGGTTGGTCAGGTTGACGAAGAACGTCTCGTCGTCCTCCACGTCGATGTCGCCGTTGACGGGGACGAAATAGGCGGTCGTCGTGGTTTGGCCGGGCGGAATGGTGACGACGCCGAACAGGGCGGTAAAGTCGGTGCCGGCGGTTGCGGTGCCGCTGGCCGCGCTGACGGTCACCCCCATATTCAGGATGGTGGTGTTGCTGGCGGTCACCGTGAACACCGCGTTGGTGGTGCCGCTATTGCCTTCGAGGAGGCTGACGTCGTTGATCGTCAGGGACGGCGCCGCGTCGTCATTGCTGATGGTGCCGACGCCCTGGCCGTCGGCGATCGTCGCGTTGGTGACGTTGGAGATATTGACGAGGAACGTGTCGTTCCCCTCGGTCGTGGTGTCGCCGTTCTGGGTGACGGTGAAGGTGTAGCTGCTGTTGCCGGCCGGAATGGTCTGGCCGGTCAGCGACTTGGCGACATAGTCCGAGCCGCCCGCCGTCGCCGCGCCGGTGGTCACGGCCGAGCCGTCGGCGGTCGCGATGTCGAAGGTGACGCCGCCCGGCGGGGCGGGGCCGTCCAGCGAGACGGTGAAGGTCTGGACCGAGGTGCCGCTATTGCCCTCGGCGAGGACGACGTCGTTGATCGAGATCGACGGCGGAACGACGATGACGGTGAAGGTCACGGGCGTCGCGCCCGGCACGTTGGGCGTGGCGCGAAGCTGGAAGCTGCCGGTCGCGTAGGTGACCCGGAAGCCGCAGACGGTGGAGGCGTAGTTCGAACTCGATTTCCGTGTCGCCGGTCCCGTTGCCGCAGGGGGCGCCGTAGGATGTATCGACGGCCGCGCCGGACGCGTTGATCATCGACCAGACGACCTGGGTTCCGGGCGGCCAGACCTCGCCGGTGCTGGTGGACCAGGTGACGCCGACCGTCGCGCCGACGGTGCCCACCACGACGTTCTGGGACGAGGGGCCTGCGATGTTGGTGTCCCAGGCGAGGGCGGGGGCCGCCAGGGCGCCCATGGCGAACAGAGCGAGGCCCGCACGCACGAAACCGCGCAGGCGCGCCGCAAGAGTGGACAGCATGAGAAACCCCGAATTCCCTGTTCGGCGGAACCATAGGCGCAGACACGGGCGAATTGCACGCCCGGTTCCGGGCGAATTGACGCGGGGCGCCGGTCAGGCGCCGAACGCGGCCTCCAGCCGCCGCAGCTCGGCCATATAGGCCTCTGCCGCCGGCGAGGGCGTGCGGCCGCGCTTGCGGATGATGCCGTAATCGAGTTCGGGCCAGCCATAGGGCGCACGCAGCGCGATGAGGCGGCCCGCCTCGATATGCGGCCGGATGAGCGCGGCCGGGGCGGCCGAGATGGCGTCGCAGTCCATCACGATGCGCAGGAGCGCGCTGAAGCTGTTCACGCGCAGCCGCAGCGTCACCATGCCGGTGACGGGGTCGGCATCGCCGAAGGCGAGACGGCCTTTCGCCGGATCGGCCAGCGGCGGCACCCGCGCGCCGGCGCCGATCCAGGGAAAGCCGAGCAGGGCGGCGGTCAGCGTGTCGTCGCCGGGATGTCCGGCAAGCGGATGGCCGCTGCGGCAGAAAAGGACATAGGGCGCGCGGCGCAGCGGCTCGACCGTGAGCGTCTCGTGCCCCGCCGTGGCGGCGAGCGAGGCGATGCCGAGATCGGCGCGGTCTTCAAGCACGTCGCGCGTGACCGAGACATGATCGCCCAGATTGAGCTCGCAGGCGATGAAGGGATGCGCCCGGCTGAGCGCCGCGACGGCGTCGATGGCCGCGAACTCCGCCACCTGGCCGCCGGCCGAGATGACGAGCGCGCCGGTATCGAGACCGCGCGCCAGCGCCAGCTCGCGCATCATCTCGTCGAAGCCGGAGGTCAGCGCCTGCGCCCGCGCGATGACGAGCGCCCCCATCGCGGTGGGCGTGACCGGGGGGCCGCGATCGAAGAGCGGGGCGCCGAGATAGTCCTCAAGCGCCTTCAGCGCCTTGGTCAGCGCCGGCTGCGACAGGCCGAGCGCCGCCGCCGCACGGCCGAAATGCCCGTGCGCCGCGAGGGCGGCGACGAGGCGGAGCTGGCGGATGGAATGCATGATTACCTGCGGCGCAAAGTTCTATAACTTCGAGTTATTAGATTATGCCATTCTATTGCTTTAGGCTATCGCGAAGCGCTGCATATGCGCGCAGATCCGGTCTCTATGGGGAGGACCGTCGCCGATGGACGCAGCGAAGAGGCAAGCCGGTCCTGGCGCCCTTTCGGGCCCCGCGCTGATCGCCGCCCTGGAGGGGCTGGCCAGCCTGCCCGACAATCTGAGGCGCGACGCGGCGCGCGAGGTCGCGCGGCAGTTGATGGCCGGCTATGGCGGCGAGGCGGTGAACGTGGCCCTGCGCTGCCAGAACGCCTTTCTGGAACGCGGCGAAGACGTGACGGCGGCGCAGATGCTGGAAGTGCTGACCGCGATCTGGGCGATCGAGGACAGCGGCGGCGCCGGGAACTAAGAAAATAATCCGCACACCCTCTTGACCAGCGCGCGGTCGAACCGTATATAGGAATTATGTCCGGTATCAGGCGAGGCGAGAGGCGCCTTGGCCGGCCGGGCTTTTTCATATCGGAGGGATGATGGACCAGGGGAGCGATCCCGACTGGGCGGCGATACGCGCCGCCGTCGAGGCGGGCGAAGGGTCGCAAGGGGAGATTGCGGCGCGCTTTGGCGTCGGCCTGTCGGCGCTGGCGATGCGGAAATTCCGCGGCGGGTGGATGAGCCCGAAGGATGTCGAGAAGCTGATGAAGGTGGAGGCCGGCATCGACGCGCTGGCCGCGCAGATGATGCGGCGGCTGAAGAAAAGCGCGCGCCATGCCGATGCGCTGAACGCGCGAGCCGAGGCGCTGGTGCATGCGCGATGCGGCGACAGGGAGACGCTGGACCGGCTGGAGACGCTGGCGCGGTCGCTGAACGACATGCAGCCGGTGCTGCGCATGACCGCCGATCTGACCCGACTGATGGAGCGCAAGGCCCGCGCGAGCGCCGATCTGCGCGCCGCGCACGCCGCGCTGGAGGCCAAACATGACCGACCTGACTTCGTTGCGTTTGAACGTGCCGTTCTTGCTCGCCTTGCCGCCGCGGGTCTTGAGATCGATCTGGGAGATGCTGACGGCGTGGGAGAAGCGGCAGATCGCGGCGTATTGGGAGGGGCTGAGGACGGAGGCGCAGACGCCGCCTGAAGGCGACTGGCGCGTATGGCTGTTCCTGGGCGGACGCGGCGCGGGCAAGACGCGCACGGGCGCCGAATGGGTGAACCGCCTGGCGTCATCGGGCGCGGCGATGCGGATCGGCCTGATCGGCGCGACGCTGCGCGAGGTGCGCGGCGTGATGGTGGAGGGCGATTCAGGGCTGCTGAATACGTCGTTCGCGGCCGAGCGCCCGGTATTCGAGCGGACGGCCGGGCGGTTGAAATGGCCGGGCGGCGCGGTGGGCGGGATCTATTCCGCCGCGCGGGCAAGCACGCTGCGCGGGCCGCAATTCGACCTGATCTGGGCCGACGAGTTCGCCAAATGGCGCGAGGCGCAGGCCGCCTATGACATGGCGCAGATGGGCCTGCGCCTTGGCGAGGCCCCGCGCATGCTGGTGACGACGACGCCGGCGCGCGTGGGCCATATGCGGCGTCTGGTGGACGAGGCGGCGGTGGTCAAATCGCACGCGCCGACCGACGCGAACGGGTGGCGGCTGGCCCCCGGCTTCGTGGACGGGCTGCACAGCCGCTATGGCGGCAGCGCGCTGGGCCGGCAGGAGATCGGCGGCGAGATGCTGGCCGATGACGAGACGGCGCTGTTCCGTCGCGCCTGGATCGACGCCGCCCGCGTGCGCGAGGCGCCGAAGATGGAGCGCGTGGTGGTGGGCGTCGATCCGCCGGTGTCGTCGGGCGGCAGGGCGGATGCGTGCGGCATCGTGGTGGCGGGACGGGCGGCGGATGGCGCGATCTATGTGCTGGCCGACGCGACGGTGCAGGGCCTGACCCCCGCCGGATGGGCGAAGCGGGTGAAGCGCGCGCTGACCCTGCACGAGGCCGACGCGGTGGTGGTGGAGACCAACCAGGGCGGCGAACTGGTGAGCGATCTTCTGAAGAAAACGACTGAGGGCGAAGCCCGCGTGACGCCGGTGCATGCCCGCGAGGGCAAGCGGATGCGGGCCGAGCCGGTGGCGCTGCTCTATGAGACGGGGCGGGTGCGCCATGTCGGGAGCTTTCCCGAGCTGGAGGACGAGATGTGCCTGTTCGGCGGCGCGGAGGGCGGCGGGCCAAGCCCCGACCGCGTCGACGCGCTGGTCTGGGCGGTGGGCGCGCTGGACAGGACCGGCGAGCCGCGGGTGCGGGGAACCTGAGACTCTGTCCCCTCATCCCCCGGCTGCGCCGGGGACTTCTCCCCTGAAGGGGAGAAGGGTTGGCTGTCGTGATGGACGAGGTGGCCGATCCCCGGAGCGGGGCGAGGCGCCGTGAGGCGTTCGCAGGACCAATGGCGGCGGGATGAGAAAGTTAGAAAATAATTCCTAGACCCTCTTGACCAGCGCGCGGTCGAACAGTACATAGGAATTATGTCCGGTATCAGGTGAGGCGGGTGGCGGTGCCCCCTCCGCCCCTTCGGGGCGCCTCCCCCGTGGATGACGGGGGAGGAAAATTATTTCTGGGAGAATTGAAGAGATGTTCGAGCGCTTCTTTGGGAGGCGGGCGCAGTTGCGTGTGCCTGAGGTGAAAGCCAGTGCGGCGGGGCCGGTGATCGCGCTGCACATGGCGGGGCGGCCGCGCTGGACGCCGCGCGATTATGGCGCGTTCGCGCGCGAGGGGTTCCAGAAGAACCCGGTGGTGCATCGCGCGGTGCGGATGATCGCGGAAGGCGCGGCGAGCGTGCCGTTCCTGGCGTTCGACGGCGATGCGGAGGCCGAGGGGCATAAGCTGACGCGGTTGCTGCAGCGTCCCAATGCGATGCAGACGGGCGCGGATCTGATGGAGGCGGCCTATGCGAGCCTGATGATCGCCGGCAACGCCTATGTGGAAGCCGTGCGCGATGCGGACGGCGCAGTGCGCGAGCTGTATGTGCTGCGCGCCGACCGGGTGAAGGTGCTTCCCGGAGCGGATGGATGGCCGGAGGCCTATCTCTATGCGGCGGGCGGGCGCGAGGTGCGGCTGGCGCGCGCCGATGTGATGCATCTGAAACTGTTTCATCCCGCCGACGATCACTATGGCCTGTCGCCGCTGGAGGCGGCGGCGGAGGCGGTGGACCTGCACAACCAGATGGCCGCCTGGAACAAGGCGCTGCTGGATAACGCCGCGCGGCCGAGCGGGGCGCTGGTGTATCGTGGGCACGATGGCGTGCTGAGCGACGATCAGTTCCAGCGGCTGAAGGACGAGCTGGACCATCAGCGCAGCGGGCCGCGCGGGGCGGGGCGTCCGCTGGTGCTGGAGGGCGGCCTTGAGTGGACGCCGATGAGCCTGACCCCGCACGAGATGGATTTCGATGCGGGTCGCAACGCGGCGGCGCGCGACATCGCGATGGCGTTCGGCGTGCCGCCGATGCTGCTGGGGATTCCGGGCGATGCGACCTACGCCAACTACGAGGCGGCGACGCTGGCCTTCTGGCGCGGGACGGTGCTGCCGCTGGTGCGGCGCATGGCGGCGGCGCTGACCGCGTTCATCGCGGATGAGTTCGGCGAGGGGCTGAGGCTGGAGGGCGATGCGGATGCGATCCCCGCGCTGGCGCCGGAGCGCGCGGCGCTGTGGGCGCGTCTGGATGCGGCGGGGTTCCTGACGACGGACGAGAAGCGGATCGCGGCGGGATATGGGGCGGGGTGACGCCCATCCCTCCCCTTCAGGGGAGGGCAAGCCGCGCAGCGGCGCGGGTGGGGAAAGCGAGCGGGCGGTGCGCGCCGGAAGGCCCCACCCGTCATCGCTTCGCGATGCCACCCTCCCCTGAAGGGGAGGGATGAAAGGAACGAGACATGGAAACACTGAAACTGGAGCGGCGGGTGCCGCTCGCGCTGGTGGCGACCTTGGTGGCGCAGACGGGCGCGGGGCTGATGTGGGCCGGCGCCGCCGAGGAGCGGCTGGCGCAGGTGGAGAAGCGCGTCGAGGCTTCGGCCGGAGCGCCGGAGCGGCTGGCGCGGGTGGAGGAGCAGATCGGCGCGGTGCGCGATCAACTGAAACGGATGGAGGTGAAGCTGGATGCGCTCAAAGGCGGTTAGTGCGGAGGTCATCCGCTTCACCCGGCGCGGGAGCGAGCGGGGCGGCGGCGCGACCTTGATGGAGGCGCGCGCGGACGGGCGGTTCGAGGGCTATGCGAGCCTTTTCGGCGTGAGCGATGCGGGCGGCGACACGGTGGCGCGCGGGGCGTTCGCAAGGTCGCTGAAACGGCGCGGGGCGGCGGGGGTGAAGATGCTCTACCAGCACGCCGCCGGGGAACCGCTGGGCGTGTGGAGCGAGATCTATGAGGACGGGGCGGGGCTGTTCGTCCGTGGGCGGATCATCACCGAAGTGAGCCGCGGGCGCGAGGTGCTGGCGCTGATGCGCGAGGGCGCGCTGGACGGGCTTTCCATCGGGTTCAAGACGATGCGGGCGCGGGGCGCGCGGGGGCGGCGCGAGATCCTGGAGGCGGATCTGTGGGAGGTGTCGGTGGTGACATTCCCGATGCTGAACGGGGCGAGGGTGCGGCGGGTCATTTAGCCCCCATCCCCCGGCTGCGCCGGGTACTTCCCCCGTAAGAACGGGGGAAGACAATTGCGCCCATGACGATGAGTGACTGTCCTCCCCTGCACTTGCGGGGGAGGTGCCCCGAAGGGGCGGAGGGGGCATGGGCGCGCGCCTTTGCCCCTCCCGGTTTGCGTGCCGCAAACCTGCCCTCCCCATCCCGAAGGGCGATGGAGAGGGTTTTTAGACGAGGGGCGTGGCGATGGCTGCGCCCTGGTTCCCGGCTCGCGCTGACGCTGGCCGGGATGACAGTTTTAACGAGGAGAAGCGAATGAGTGAGTTTGGTTCGGGGCCTTCGGCTCCGGAGGTGAAGGCGTATGGCCGTGAGGCCGATGCGATGATGGTGGCGTTCGAGGCGTTCAAGGAGGCCAACGACGCAAGGCTGGATGAGATCGAGGCGAAGCTGAGCGCCGATGTGGTGAGCGAGGAGAAGGTCGATCGCATCAATGCGGCGCTGACCGAGCAGAAGGCGGCGCTGGACCGGCTGGCGGTGGAGATGCGGCGTCCGCATGGGGGCGGCGGGTCACGTGCGCGCGGCGAGGATGAGCGGCGCGAGGCGCTTGCCAGCTATGTGCGCAAGGGCGATGCGGCGGCGATCTCGCGGCTGGAGCTGAAGGAGGACAAGCTGTCGCGCGGGACGGACAGCGAGGGCGGGTATCTGGTGCCGGAGGAGACCGAGCGGCGCATCGACAGCCTGCTGGCTGAGGTGTCGCCCATCCGCGCGATCGCTACGGTGCGGCAGATCGCCGGGCAGAGCTTCCGTCTGCCGGTGAGCCGCAACGGCTTTGCGAGCGGCTGGGCGGCGGAGACGGGCGCGCGGGCGCAGACCGATACGGCGGACCTCAGCCTCGTCGAGTTTCCGGCGATGGAGCTGTACGCCATGCCGGCGGCGACCCAGAGCCTGCTGGACGACGCGCTGGTCGATGTCGAGAGCTGGGTGGCGGAGGAGGTGCAGCACGCCTTCGCGGCCCAGGAGGGCGCGGCCTTCGTGAACGGCGACGGCGCCAACAAGCCGCGCGGCTTCCTGAACTACACCAAGGTCGCCGAGGCGAGCTGGAGCTGGGGGAATATCGGCTATGTCGCGACGGGTGCGGCGGGCGCGTTCGCCGCGAGCAATCCGGCCGATGCGCTGATCGACCTCGCTTACTGTCCCAAGCAGACCTATCGCCAGAACGGGCGGTTCGTGATGAGCCGCGCGACGGAGGCGGCGGTGAGGAAGCTGAAGGACGGCGACGGCAATTATCTGTGGCAGCCGGCGGCGAGCGCGGGGGCGCCGGCGACGCTGCTGGGCTATCCCGTTTCGGAGGCGGAGGACATGCCGGGGATCGGCGCGAACGCCTATGCGATCGCGTTCGGCGATTTCAGGCGCGGGTACCTGATTGCCGACCGTGCGGGCGTGCGCATCCTGCGCGATCCGTACAGCGCGAAACCCTATGTGCTGTTCTACACGACCAAGCGCGTGGGCGGCGGCGTCGCCAATTTCGAGGCGATCAAGCTGCTGAAGTTCGCCGCGAGCTGAACCATGGCGAGTTTCATGATGGTGACGCCACCGGCCGAAGGGCCGGTGGCGGTGGCGGAGCTGCGCCCATTCCTGCGCGTGAGCCATGAGGCCGAGGACGGGCTGATCGCCCGCCTCGGCCGCGCGGCGGGTAGCCGTGTGAGCGAGGAGACGGGGCGTGCGCTGACGGCTGAGACCTGGCGCATGGCGGCGGATGCGGGCGAGGGGCGGATCAAAGGTGCGTTCCGCATCTTTGCGCTGAGGCGGCCGCCTTACCTCAGCTTCATCGAGGCGCGGGTGGCGAAGGATGACGGCACCAGCGTGGCGCTGCCTTTGAGCCATGTGCGCGTGGATGCCGACGGCAATGCGGTGTGGCTGAAGCTGGAAGGCTTCATGGCCGATGCGCGGGCGTGGCGTCCGGTGGAAGTGGTATGGCGCGCGGGCGTTGAAGATCCCGCCGGGGTGCCGGAGGCGCTGCGGACGGCGGTGATGCTGCTGACCGCCGCGATGTATGAGCGCCGCGACGCGATGGGCGCGCCGGTCGCGGCGTTGCCGGACGAGGTGGCGGCGCTGATCGCGCCGTTCCGGGTGCTGAAGCTGTGAGCGGCGTGGCGGGATTGGCGGCGGCGCTCGTTGAGCGGTTGCAGGCCGATAGCGGCGTGAGCGCGCTGGCCGGGGGCGGGGTGATGGCGGCGGTGCGGCAGAGTGCGGCGTTTCCGTTTGTCGCGGTCGCGGGCGTTGCGGCGCGCGCGTGGAATGCCGGCGGCGAGCCGGGGCGCGAGGCGGTGGTGACGCTGGAAGCGTTCTCGCGCGACGGGCGGGACGCGGCGCTGGTGCTGGCGGAGGCGTGCGGCGGCGTGCTGGACGGGCAGAGCTTCGATGTCGAAGGCGGGCGCGTGGTGGGGCTGTTCGCGGAAGCGGCGGACGTGGCGCTGGAGAAGGACCGCGTGACCTGGCGGGCGCGGGTGAGGGTCAGGGCGCTGGTGGAGGGGTAGCGTCGCCACCGACCCCTCATCCCCTCGCCGTTGGCGAGGGACTTCTCCCCTTGAAGGAAGGGGAGAAGGGTTGGCTGTCGCGCTGGATGAGGTGGCCGGCTCGTTGGCTGGGATCGCGGCGATGCCCCCTTCGCCCCTTCGGAGCGCCTCGCCCGTGAATGACGGGGGAGGAAAGTTCTGGCTCGCGCTGACGCTGGCCGGGATGACGGTTTCAAATGAAAGGAGAGTTTGATGGCGGCTCAGCAGGGCAGGGCTTTGCTTGTGAAGGTGGAGACGGCGCCGGGGGTGTTTGCGAGCGTTGCGGGCCTGAGGGCGCGGAGCCTGCAGTTCCAGGCGCAGGGCGGGGATGCGACCAATGCCGACAGCGCCGGGGCGTGGCGGGAGATCCTGGCCGGGGCGGGCGTGAAGAGCGCGTCGGTGACGGGGGCGGGCGTCTTCAAGGATGCGGCATCCGACGCCGTGGTGCGGCAGGCCTTCTTCGATGGCGCGATCCCGCGCTGGCAGATCGTGGTGCCGGATTTCGGCACCGTGGAAGGACCGTTCCATATCGCGGCGCTGGAATATGCCGGGACGCATGACGGCGCGGCGACATTCTCGATGACGCTGAATTCGGCAGGCGCGCTGACCTTTACGGGGGCGTCGTGATGGCGAACGCGGCGCGGGGCGAGGTCGCGCTGGTGCGCGGCGGCCGCAGGCTGACGCTGTGCCTGACCATGGCGGCGCTGGCGGAGATCGAACATGTCGTCCGTGGACGGACGATGGAGACGCTGACCGCCGATCAGATGCTGGCGATCCTGAGGGCGCTGCTGAAAGGGGGCGGGGAGATCGAGGCGGCGAACAATGTGGAGAAGCTGGATTTGGAGCCGCGCGTCGCGATGCGGGCGGTGGCGGCGGCGCTGTTGCTGGCGAGCGGGGCGTGAGCGGGTGGGACGCGGCGTTCCGCTTTGCGGTGCGGGGGCTGGGCCTGTCGCCTGAGGCGTTCTGGCGGCTGTCGGTGCGGGAGTGGCGGATGCTGACCGGCGGGGACGCGCCGCTGAAACGGGACGAGATGGGGACGCTGATGGCGCGGTTTCCCGATGAGGGGCCGCTCGGTTCCCGGCCCGGACCGAATGTCGCGGGCGGCGCGCTTGTGCGGGGGGGCGGGCGATCTCATGCTGGCGCGCAAGAAACGGGAGGTCACCCATGTTCCTGTCGCTGCTGAAATCGACCACCGGATATATGCGGCCGGTGTGGAATGTGTCGGCGCATGTCGGCTTCAACGGAACGAATTACGAGGACGACAGCCAGCTGGTGGCGCTGGGCTTCTATTGCATGGGGCGGCCGGAAGCGAAGATCCGCGATCCCGAGAACCGGGCGATCTATGCCGCCGTGCCGGTGGGACCGAAATGCACCGGGACCGCGAACGACCCGATCGTCGTCGCCATCCGCGCCTTCCAGAAATCGCGCGGCGGCACCCAGGACGGCGTCGTCAGCACCATGAAGGAAGCGGGCGGATATACCGACGCGACGGGCGCATCCCGCGCGTCGATGATCCTGATCCTGAACAACAACATGTTCGACATGCTGCCCGACAGCCCTCTGTTCTGGCCGCGGATCGACCGCTTTTCGAATTGTCCGCCGGCGGTGAAGGGGCATGTGCTGAACGCCTGTACGCTGGCGCCGGCGCCGGGAAGCTGAAGGCGGACGCAAACGATCAAGACACGGACGGCGCCCCCTCGCGGGCGCCGTTTTCTTTTGGAGGTGAGGGATGGAGGAGAGCGGCGCACCCTGGCGGGTGGAGGCCGATGTTTCGGGCGTGAGCGACAGCGCGGCGCTGGTGGAGCAGGCGTTCGCGCGCGCGTTCGACAGCGTGGAGCGGCAGATGGGACGGGCGGCGCGGACGGGCGAGTTGAGTTTCCGCGCGATGGTGGATGCGATCATCGCCGATCTCGGGCGGCTGGCGGTGCAGCAGTTCATCACCGCGCCGATCGAGGGGTTCCTGTCGGGCCTGTTCGAGTTCGGCGGGGCGCGCGCGGGCGGCGGCCCTGTGGCGGCGGGGCGGAGCTATCTGGTGGGCGAGCGCGGGCCGGAGCTGTTCACGCCGGCCGGGCATGGCGCGATCGCGCCGGCCGGGAGTTTCGGCGGGCGCGGCGGCGTGACGGTGAACGTGACCGCGCGCGATGCGGCGAGCTTCCTGAGGAGCGAGGGGCAGATCGCCGCGATGCTGAGCCGCGCGGTGATGCGCGGGCAGAGGGGGATGTGATGGCTTCGTCCCTCCCCTTCAGGGGAGGGCAAGCCGCGAAGCGGCGCGGGTGGGGACAGGTGCTTGGGCAATCGCGCGGCGAACCCCACCCGTCATCGCTTCGCGATGCCACCCTCCCCTGAAGGGGAGGGATGAAGAGGAGGACTCAACATGACATTTCACGAGGTGCGGTTTCCGGCATCCGTTTCGTTCGGGTCGATGGGCGGGCCGGAGCGGCGCACGGAGATCGTGACGCTGGGATCGGGGCGCGAGGAGCGCAACACGCCGTGGGCGCATGGGCGCAGGCGTTACGACGCGGGGCTGGGCCTCACCACGCTGGATGAGCTGCACGACGTGATCGCGTTCTTCGAGGCGCGGCGCGGGCGGCTGCATGGCTTTCGCTGGCGCGATCATCTGGACGCGCAATCCTGTACGCCGCTGGGCGTGGTGGACGCAGGCGATCAGGCGCTGGGCCTGGGCGATGGCGTGCGGACGGCGTTTCAACTGGTGAAGACCTATGGCGATGCGGGCGGGAGCTATGTGCGGCCGATCGTCAAGCCCGTGGCGGGGACGGTGCGTGTCGCGGTGGATGGCGCGGAGCTGATGGCGGGGTGGAGCGTCGATGTCGCGACGGGGGTGGTGACGTTCGCCGTCGCGCCGGGCGTGGGCGCGAGCGTGACCGCCGGGTTCCAGTTCGACGTGCCGGTGCGGTTCGACACCGACCGCCTGAGCATCAGCCTGGCGGCGTTCCGGGCGGGCGAGGCGCCGGACATTCCTGTCATAGAAATCTGGCCGGTCGCGGAGATTGCGCCATGAGGGATGTGGGCGGGGCGCTGCAGGCGCATCTGGATGGCGGCGTCACGACGCTGGCGCGGTGCTGGAGGCTGGCGCTGAACGATGGACGGGTGCGCGGGTTCACGGAGCATGACCGCGATCTGGCGTTCGGCGGCGTGACCTATCGCGCGGGTTCGGGATTCGCGGCGAGCGCGGCGGAGAGCCGGATGGGCCTGAGCGTCGGGGACCAGAGCGTGGCAGGCGTTCTGAGCGATGAGGGGATCGAGGCGGGGGAGCTGGAGGCCGGTCTCTATGACGGCGCGCGGGTGGAGATCTGGATGGTCAACTGGGCCGCGGTGAGCCAGCGCGTGATGCTGGGCGCGGGCGAGATCGGCGAGGTGCGTCGCGGCGCGCATGGCTTCGAGGCGGAGATCCGCAGCGTGTCGGCGCGGCTGAATGTGCCGCTGGGGCGGACCTATCAGCCGGTCTGCGATGCGGTGCTGGGCGATGCGCGGTGCGGGGTGGATGTGAACGCGCCGGCCTTGCGGGGCGAGGGCGTGGTGGTGTCGTCCGTGGACGGACGGGTTCTGGCGGTGAGCGGGCTGGAGGGGTTCGCGGCCGGATGGTTCGAGCATGGCGCGCTGGCGTGGACGAGCGGCGCGAATGAAGGGCTGAAGGCGGAGCTGCGTGGGTCAGAGCCTGCCGGGATCGTGCTGTGGCGGGCGGCGGCGCGGGCGGTCGAGGCGGGCGATGCGTTCGTCGTGACGGCGGGATGCGACAAGCGGATCGGCACGTGCGCGGCGAAGTTCGGCAATGTCGTGAACTTCCGCGGGTGTCCGCATATGCCGGGCAATGACTGGATCGCCGCCTATCCGGTGGAAGGTGAGAGGAACGATGGCGGGAGCCTTGTTCTGTGAGCGGCGGAACCCCACCCGGCCCTTCGCTACGCTCAGGTCCACCCTCCCCTGAAGGGGAGGGATGCATAGCCGAGGCGCGGGGCTGGATCGGGACGCCGTTCGTGCATCGGGCGAGCGTGAAGGGCGCGGGCGCGGACTGCCTGGGGCTGGTGCGCGGCGTCTGGCGGGCGGTGCGGGGGGCGGAGCCGGAGAGGGCGCCGGTCTATGCGCCGTTATGGGCGGAGGAAAGCGGGGCGGAGCTGTTGCTGGAGGCGCTGGGGCGGCATCTGCGCCGGGTGGATGAGGCGCTGCCGGGCGATGTGCTGGCCTTCCGTGTGCGGACGAATGGCGCGGTGAAACATGCAGGCGTGATGACGGGCGCGGACGGCTTCGTCCACGCGCATGAGCGGCTGGGCGTGGTGGAGACGCCATTCAGCGAATGGTGGCGGCGCAGGCTGGCGGCGGCGTTCCGGTTCTAGGGAAACAAGATGGCGACTTTGGTTTTGGGGCTGGCGGGGCAGGCCGTCGGCAACGCGCTGCTGCCTGCGGGCATCAACGTGCTGGGGCAGACGATCACCGGGGCGGCGATCGGCGGGGCGGTGGGCGCGTATGCCGGCATGCAGGTGGACGCGATGCTGCGCGGGAGCGCGCGGATGGAGGGGCCGCGGCTGAAGGAGCTGCATGTGCAGGCCTCCTCGCCGGGCGCCTTCGTGCCGCGCGTGTGGGGCGCGGCGCGGCTGGCGGGGCAGGTGATCTGGGCGGCGCGGTTTCGCGAGACGCAGGAGCGGCATGGCGGCGGCAAGAGCGGACCGCGCGTGACGCAGTATCGCTATACGGCGAGCTTCGCGGTGGGGTTGTGCGAGGGCGTGATCGGCGGGGTGGGGCGCATCTGGGCGGACGGAAAGCCGCTGGCCCTGGAGGGCGTGACGATGCGCGTCTATCGCGGGACCGAGGACCAGATGCCCGATCCGTCGATCGTGGGCGTCGAGGGCGCGGCGCGCGCGCCGGCCTATCGCGGCCTCGCCTATGTCGTGTTCGAGGATTTGGCCCTGGAGCCGTTCGGCAACCGGGTGCCGCAGCTCTCGTTCGAGGTGATGCGGCCGGTGGAGGGGGCAGCCGACACGCTGGAGCAGGCGGTGGAAGCGGTGTGCCTGATCCCCGGCGCGGGGGAGTTCGTGCTGGCGACGGGGAAGGTGCTGCGCGATCTGGGGCGCGGCGCGTGGGCGGCGGAGAACGTCAACAATACGAGCGGCAGGACGAATATCGAGCTGTCGCTGGATCAGCTGCAGGCGGCGCTGCCGAACGTGAAACGGGTCGCGCTGGTGGTGACGTGGTTCGGCGACGATCTGCGCTGCGGCCTGTGCCGGATACGGCCGGGCGTGGAGCAGCATCTGAAGCGGACGGTAGGCGGGGCGTGGAGCGTGGCGGGGATCGCGCGCGAGGACGCCTATGTCGTGAGCGACGATGAGGGGCGGCCGAATTTCGGGGGGACGCCGAGCGATGCCAGCGTTCGGCAGGCGATTGCGGCGCTGAAGAGCCGGGGCATGGAGGTGACGCTCTATCCCTTCATCATGATGGATTTGCCGGCGGGGAACGGTTTGCCCGACCCGTATGGCGCGGGCGAGCAGGGCGCGTTTCCCTGGCGCGGGCGGATCAGTGTCGCCCCGGCGCCGGGCCGCCTTGGCTCGCCCGATAAATCGGCGGCGGCGGCGAGCGATGTCGCCGCGTTCTTCGATGGCGCGTGGGGGCTGCGGCGGATGGTGACGCATTACGCGGCGCTGGCGGCAGAGGCGGGCGGGGTGGATGCGTTCCTCATCGGGAGCGAGCTGCGCGGGGTGACGACGGTGCGGGACGGGGCGGGTTCCTATCCGGCGGTGGCGAAGCTGAAGGCGCTTGCCGGCGAGGTGCGGGCGATTTTGGGGCCGGGGACGGCGATCTCCTATGCCGCCGACTGGACGGAGTGGCGCGGCCATGACGCGGCGGACGGGAGCGGGGATTTCCACTTCCATCTCGATCCTCTGTGGACGGATGAAAATGTCGATTTTATCGGGATCGACTGGTACGCGCCGCTGACCGACTGGCGCGACGGGGCGCTGCATGCGGATGCGGCGCTGGGCGATGCGATCACCGACGCGGCGGTGCTGCAGGCGGGGATCGAGGGCGGCGAGGATTACGACTGGTACTATGCGAGCGAGGAGGATCGCGCGGCGCAGGTGCGCTCGGCGATTTCCGATGGGGCTTACGGCAAACCGTGGACCTGGCGGGCGAAGGATGTGCGTGGATGGTGGAGCCACGCGCATGTGAACCGGGCGGGCGGCGTGGAGACGACGCCGACGGCATGGGCGCCGGGGATGAAGCCGGTGCGGTTCACGGAAATCGGGTGTCCGGCGGTGGACAAGGGGTCGAACCAGCCGAACGTCTTTTACGATCCGCGGTCGAGCGAGAGTGCGCTGCCGCGCTTTTCCAGCGGGGTGCGGGACGATCAGATCCAGCGGCGGATGCTGGAGGCGTTTCACAGCTATTGGCGCGAGGCGGGGCGCAATCCGGTGTCGGGCGTTTATGGCGGGCCGATGATCGATATGGGCCGGGCGCATGTATGGGCCTGGGACGCGCGGCCGTTTCCCGATTGGCCGCTGCGTGAGGAGGTGTGGTCGGACGGGCCGCTGTGGCGGACGGGGCATTGGCTGAACGGGCGCGCGGGCGCGGCGCCGCTGGGTGAGATGGTGCGGGAGATCTGCGCGCGGGCGGGCGTCGGCGACATCGACGTGACGGGGTTGCGCGGGGCGTGCGCGGGCTATGCGCTGGACCGGGTGATGAGCGCGCGCGAGGCGCTGTCGCCGCTGATGACGGCGTTCGCGTTCGAGGCGGCGGAGAGCGGCGGGCGCGTGCGGTTTTTCCATTCGGGGAGCGGCGGGGAAACGGCGCTGGACGCAGAGGATCTGGCCGAGCCGGAGGACGGGGCGAGCGCGGAGGTGCGGCTGACCCGGCGCGAGGCGACGGGCCTGCCGGGGGCGGCGAAGGCTGTCTATGTCGATGCCGTGGCGGATTACAGGCAGGCGGCGGTGGAGGCGCGGCTGAATGGCGGCGCGCCGGCGGGCATCGCCATGGTGGCGCTGCCGCTGTCGCTGACGCGCGGCGAGGCGGAGGCCGTCGCGAAGCGCGTGCTGCACGAGGCCTGGGGCGCGCGGGAGCAGGCGCGCTTCGCCCTGCCGCCGAGCCTGATGCGGCTGGAGCCGGGCGATGCGGTGACGCTGACCATTGACGGGCAGGCGCGCAGTTTCCGCCTGACTCAGATCGCCGAGGCGGGACGGATGCTGGCGGAGGCCGGGCGTCTGGACCGGACGCTGTATGCGGGCGGGGCGGCCATTCTGGAGGGCGGCGCGGGCGCGGCGGCGGCGGCGTTCGGGCCGCCTGTCGTGGCGCTGATGGATCTGCCTGCTTTGGCGACAGCCGGGACGGAAGAAGGGCTGTGCGTTGCGGCGTTCGCCGAACCCTGGCCGGGGCGGGTGAGCGTGCTGCGCGCGGCCACGGCTGATGGTCCGTACACGGAGGTCGTGCGGCTGACGCGGCGGGCGGTGACGGGAGAGACGGCGACGGCGCTGCCGCGGGCTGCGCCGCATGAGTGGGACCGGACGGGGAGCGTCGAGGTGACGCTGTATGGCGGGACGCTGGCGGCGGCGTCGGAGCGCGATGTGCTGGACGGGGCGAACCGGGCGGCGGTGGAGACCGGCGACGGCGTGTGGGAGGTGATGCAGTTCGCGGAAGCCGAACTGGTGGGGCCGTCGCGCTGGCGTCTGTCCGGGCTGTTGCGCGGGCAGGCGGGGACGGAGGGCGCGATGGCCGATGTGCTGGCGGCCGGGGCGCGCTTCGTTCTGCTGGACGAGGCGGTGGCGCGGATGCCGGGCGGGGCGGAGATGCAGGGCGCGCATTGGGTGCTGCGCGTCGGCCCGGCGGGGGCATCTCCGGACGATGTCGCGTTTGCGGGACTTGAGGCCGGGTATGCGGCGGCGGGGCGTCTGCCCTTCGCGCCGGCGCATGTGAGCGCGGTGCGGGACGGCGGCGATGTGAGGCTGAGCTGGGTGCGGCGGGCGCGCGACGATGCGGGTGCGTGGAGCGAGCTGGAGGTGACGCTCGGCGAGGAGGCGGAGCGTTATGTGCTGGAGATTCTGGACGGCGATGTCGTGAAGCGGCGTGCGGACGTGGATGAGGCTGCCTTCGTCTATGACGCCGCGATGCAGGCGGCGGATTGGGGCGGGGCCGCGCCGCCGCCGCTGGCCGTGCGGGTGGCGCAGGTCAGCCCGCGCTTCGGCGTGAGGCCGTGGCGGCAAGCGATGCTGGGCATGTGAGCCATGCCCCGCCGCCCCTTCGGGGCGCCTCGCCCGTGAAGGACGGGGAGGAAAGTTGAACGCTCTCTCGTGAAGGGGGGCGTGAGATGCATTTCTGAAAGGACAAGATGACGACGGAGAATTTGAACCTGCCGCTCCTGGAGGGCGGGCAGGCGCAGAAGCACGTGACCGTGAACGCGGCGTTGCGGCAGATCGACGCCGCGACTCAGTTGAGCGTTACAAACGCGTCATTGAGCGCGCCGCCATCTGGCGCGGTCGAAGGGGCGAAGTATATCGTCGGCGCTGCGCCGTCGGGCCTGTGGGCAGGACACGCCGGCGACATCGCGATCAGACGGGGCGGCGGCTGGGCGTTCGTGACGCCCGGAAGCGGCTGGCTGGCGTTCGACCGCGCGGAACAGAGATTTCTCTATTGGTCCGGCGCGATCTGGAGCGCCGGGGCGGGGTTGATGTCGGAAGACGCCGAGGCGAAGCTGGACGGGATCGCGCCGCATGCCGCCGCGCAGCCTCTGCCCCGCACCATCGTGGTTTTCGGATCGTCGAACGCGGCGGGGGTCGGCGCATCGACCTATGCGGGCGACCCGTCGGCGGGCGGCGGATGGGCCTCGCCCGCGACCTCGTGGATCGGACGGCTGATCGCGGCGATGCCGGGCTGGACGATCATCAATCGCTCGATCACCGGCACCAATACGGCGATGAGCATCGCGCGGTTCTGGACCGATGTGGCGCCGCACAGGCCGAGCCATGTGATCCTGGCGACGGGCATCCACAATGAAGGCTATGACGGGCGCGCCTTCGTGCGCGGCATGGCCGAACTGTGCCGCCTGTGCGACCTGATCGGCGCGATCCCGGTGATCCGCAACGCGTCGGTCAGCAATGTGACGAACGCGGCGAACTATGCCGCGATCCGCTTCGCCAACCAGCAGATCGAGCAGATGGGCCGGCCGGTGATCGACGCGCTGTCGACGCTGGATGACGGGACCGGCCATTATGCCGGCGGCGCGGCCTATCACAGCGGCGACGGCGTGCATCCGAACGATGCGGGCTATGCGGCGCTGTTCAGCGCGGTCGATACGCGCATCTTCGCGACCGGCGCGCGCGCACGCCCCGAGGCGAAGCGGGCGGGCGCATGGCGCGTGATGCCGGGCGCGACGGCGGAGAACGCCATGGTGATCGACGCCGCAGCGGGGCTGAGCCAGCCGCTGGAGAGCTTCACCATGCGGGCGCGGATCGGCGGCGTGGCGTCGGGCGGCATGACGGGGCGGGCGTTCCTGTCGGCCTATATCAAGGGCAGCGCGGCGCCGCTGCGGCTGCGCAATCCTTCGGGGCCTTACGACCTGGCGGTGGACACGAGCGTCGTCGCGACATCGGGCGTCAATCCGTCGGCCAGCGCCGACGTGCATGACTGCGTCATGGTGTTCCGCCACACGACGGGCGTCGCGTCGCTGTATATCGACGGCGTGCTGATGGGTTCGGGCGTGGTGAGCGGGGCGTCGGCCGCGAGCAAATTGTGCTTCGGCAGCCGGGCGGACGCGACGACGCCGACGGCGGCCATCGGCTATCGCTTCGCCGACTGCCAGCTGTGGTCGGCGCCGCTGTCAGGCGAGGCGATCGCCGACATGGCGCGCACGGGCGTCGTGCCGCGCGCGAGCCTGGTGTTCGACGCGATCATGGCCGGGTCGCCGCTGAGCCATGCACCGAACGCCGTGCCGAACGGGCTGATGCCGGCGCTCGCCGCCGTATGGGAGACGGCCGCGACCTACTGAGCGCGGCGCATTTTCAGGAGACATCGATGGGATTTGAACTGGGGCCCGCCTCGCGCGGGCGGCTGGTCCATGTGCATGCCGATCTGCGGCGTGTGGTGGAGCGGGCGATCGCGCTGAGCGATGTGGACTTCCGCGTGCTGGAAGGCGTGCGGACGAAGGCGCGGCAGCGCGCGCTGGTGGCGGCGGGGGCGAGCCGCACGATGAACTCGCGCCATCTGACCGGCCACGCCGTGGATCTGGGCGCGCTGGTGGGCGGACGCATCGCCTGGGACTGGCCGCTCTACGCGAAAATCGCTGAGGCGATGAAGCGCGCCGCGAAGGAGCTGGGCATTGCGCTCGTCTGGGGCGGTGACTGGCGGACGCTGAAAGACGGTCCGCATTTCGAGCTGCCGCGGGCAGCGTATCCGGCGTCCTGAGGGGCGCCTTTTTTGTGAGGAGTGGAGAGATGTTCGACAATTTGTTCGGCGGGGTGACCCGCTTTTTCAACGAGCTTCCCGAATGGCTGAACGCCATCACGGCGTTCGTCGCGGGCGCATCGGCGATCACCGCGCTGACGCCGGCATCCGGCGACGACAAGGTGGTGGGCAGGCTGAAGCGCGTGCTGGACTGGATCGCGCTGAATGTCGGCCATGCGAAGCGCGTGCCGGAGGCGCCGGTGAAGAAGTAGCGAGCGGCAGGCCCCATCCGTCCCGCCGCTCTGCGCCGGTCCACTTTTTCCTGAAGGGGAGGTGGCATGCGCGGCGGTGACGGATGGGGTGGTTGCGCCTGCGGGCTGAATGCCTAGTCTCCCGGCCGACAGATATTGGAGGAGGCATGAGTGCGTTCCGGTTTGAGCCGGCTGAGTTGCCGCCCGAGGCGGAGACACTGCGCGGTGAGGTGAGGGCGTTTCTGGCGGAGACGATGCCAGGCATTCCGGCGCATGTGCGCGCCGGAACCTGGAGCCGGAGCGATGAGGACTTCTCGCGCAAGCTCGCTGCGAAGGGCTGGGTCGGCATGGCCTGGTCGAAGGCCTATGGCGGGCATGAGCGCAGCTTCCTGGAGCGCTATGTCGTGCTGGAGGAATTGCTGGCGGCCGGTGCGCCCGTGGGGGCGCACTGGATCGCCGACCGGCAGAGCGCGCCGCTGATCCTGAAGTTCGGCACCGAAGCGCAGAAGCAGGCCATCGTGCCGAAGATCGCCAGGGGCGAATTGTTCTTCTGCATCGGCATGAGCGAACCGGATTCGGGCAGCGATCTCGCCGCCACGCGGGCCAAGGCCGAGCGCGTGGGCGACACATGGCGGCTGAACGGGACCAAGCTGTGGACCTCCGGCGCGCACCGGGCGCACTACATGATCGGCCTGTTCCGCACCTCGGCGGAGTCCAAGCATGGCGGGCTGACCCAGTTCCTGATCGACATGAAGACGCCGGGGATCACGGTGCGGCCGATCGCGGACCTGACCGGCCACAAGCATTTCAACGAGGTCAGCTTCGTCGATGTCGAACTGCCGCTGGATGCGGTGATCGGCGGCGAGGGCATGGGGTGGGGCCAGGTGACGGCGGAGCTGGCCTATGAGCGCAGCGGGCCGGAGCGGTTTCTGTCGTCGCTGCGCCTTGCCTATGAGCTGATCGGGCGCGTGGGCGCGAACCCGGATGCGCGTCAGGCGGCGGCCATCGGGCGGCTGACGGCGCATCTGGTGACGCTGCGGCGCATGTCGCTGTCGGTGGCGGGGATGCTGGCGCGGGGTGAAGACCCGGCGCTGGAGGCGAGCCTGGTGAAGGATGTCGGCGCGGTGTTCGAGCAGGAGCTGCCGGGGATCGTCCAGGAGTTGATCGACGTGGAGCCGACGCGGGACCGGGCGGACGATTTCGCGCGGGTGCTGGCCGAGCTGACGATGATCACGCCGTCCTTCTCGTTGCGCGGCGGTACGCGCGAAGTGCTGCGCGGGATCATCGCGCGCGGTCTGGGCCTGAGGTGAGCGCCATGGACGAGAGCCGCAAGATTCTTGAGGAGAGCGCGAACAAATTGTTCGCCGGGTTCGCCGAGCCTGCGCTGTTGCGCCGGGTGGAGGCGGGCGAGGACGTGCATGAGGTGTGGACGTCCATTTCGGAAATGGGCTTCGACCAGATTTTCGCAGGCGCATCGGATGACCCCTGGCGCGATGCCTGCGTGGTGCTGAAAGCCTGCGGGCGGCATGTGCTGCCGGCGCCCTTGCCCGAGACGCTGATGGCCGGGGCGCTGATGCAGATGGCCGGCGTGACGCCGGTGGAGGGCGCGGTGACGCTGGGCGCGCCGCAGAACGCCGAGCTGGCGCTCGCCGATGGCGGCGATGTGACGGGACGCGCCTCGCATCTGCCATGGGGCCGGGCGTGCCGTCATGCGGTGCTGCCGATGCTGAGCCAGCTGCTGATCGTGCCGATGGACGAGCGGACGCAGGACGACCGCTCCATCGGCCGCGAGCCGCGCGATACGCATGTCTTCGTTTCGGTGACGCCGGTGGCGAATGGGACGCTGGACAGCGGCCTCTTCACGGCGGCGGGCGCGTTGATGCGCGCCGCGCAGATGGCGGGGGCCATCGAGGCAGTGCTGGAGATGACCGTTCAATACGCGCGCGAACGGCAGCAGTTCGGCAAGCCCATCGGCTCGTTCCAGGCGATCCAGCATCAGCTTGCTATTCTGGCGGGGCATTCGGCGGCGGCGATGCGCGCCGTCGATCAGGGCTTTGAGCGCATCGCGGAAAGCGGCGCGGATAAAGACGTGATCCTGTTCGAGGCGGCGATCGCGAAAATCCGCTGCGGCGAGGCGGCGACGGCTGCGGCGAGCATCGCGCATCAGACGCATGGCGCGATCGGGTTCACCGACGAACACAGACTGCACTATTTCACGCGGCGTCTGTGGAGCTGGCGGAGCGAGTTCGGCTCAAGCGGCTGGTGGTCGGAGCGGCTGGGCCGTCAGGTCTCGGCGGCGGGGAACGACGCATTCTGGCCGATGGTGACGGCGGCGGGATAGACAAAAGGAGCGGGCGGAACGTGTGTCGCGCACGTTCCGCCCGTCCTGTCAGGCGCCTCTATTCGAGGCGGCTGGTGTTAGCGCCAGCGGCGATCGCGGCGGTCATCCCAGCGATCGCGGTCGCGGTCGCGGCGGATGTAGTCGACATCGATCACGCGGCCCGTATAGGCGTCGGCCGTGATGCGGATGTCGCGGCCGCGGCGGTCCTCGGCGCGGGCGACATAGACATCGCCGCGACGGTCGAGGCGCGAGACCTCGTAATAGCTGCGCTGCAGCCAGCTGCGGACCACATGCGGCGGGAGGACGCGCTGACGGTGACCGTAATGGTAGCCGTTGTCGCGGTGGCCCGAGCCGATGGTCACGCTCCACGACGTGGTGTCGCGAGCCTGGGCCGTGCCGGTGGCGGCCATGAGGGGAACCGCCACAGCCAGAGCCGTTGCAAATTTCGTGAAGATACGCATGTGAAGTTCTCCTTTACTCTCGGCGTGGACGCCGTCTGGCTATCCAACGTGTGCGACTATGGGGGCGTTCCCCTGAACGGCGGCGGAACGGCGCATTCATTGCCGGTTCACGCCCGGTGACCTATTCGTGAGGCCATGAAACGGCGTTTCTTCAGCTTTCTCAGTCTTGTCGCCGCCGCGGGCCTTACCGCGGGCGCGCTTGCGGCCATTCCCGAAAGCGAGGCTTTTGCGCGCTTCGAGGCCGCGCCGGTTCCGGGCGATATCGGCCAGGAGCCGGCCCATATCCGGCTGGCGCAGGATTTCGTCCCGCTGGAATCGATTCTCGCCGATCTCGCGAGCCAGTATTCCGGTCACCAGCTTTCGGTGAGCGGGCCGAGCCGCAGCGGCGATGGCTTCGTCTATCGCATCAAGTGGCTGACCGAGGACGGCGCGGTGCTGTATGTGGTCGCCGACGCCGAGACAGGGCAGATCCTGTCGGTGGAAGGAGAATAGGATGCGTCTTCTGGTCGTCGAGGACGATCCCGATCTGAACCGTCTGCTGACCAACGCCCTGAAAGAGGGCGGCTATGTGGTCGATTCGGCGAAGGACGGCGAGGAAGGACACTTCCTCGGCGAGACGGAGCCGTATGACGCGGTGATCCTGGATCTCGGCCTGCCCGAGATGGACGGCGTCACCGTGCTGCAGAAATGGCGCAAGGCCGGCAAGACCATGCCGGTGCTGATCCTGACCGCGCGCGACCGCTGGTCGGACAAGGTGGCGGGCTTCGATGCCGGCGCCGACGATTACGTCACCAAGCCCTTCTATACCGAAGAGGTGCTGGCCCGTATCCGCGCGCTGCTGCGCCGCGCCGCGGGCCATGCTTCGAGCGAGCTGGAATGCGGCCCCGTCCGCATCGATACGCGCGCCGCGAAGGTGACGGTGAACGGCGCGGTGGTGAAGCTGACCTCGCTGGAATACCGCCTGCTCGCCTACCTCATGCACCATCAGGGCAAGGTGGTGTCGCGCACCGAGCTGGTCGAGCATCTGTACGACCAGGATTTCGACCGCGACAGCAACACCATCGAGGTCTTCGTCGGGCGCATCCGCAAGAAGCTGGGCGTCAACGTGATCGAGACGATGCGCGGGCTTGGCTATCGCCTCAATCCGCCGGGCGAAACCGCGGGCGATGCGGAAGCCTAGATCTCTCGCCTTTCGGCTGATCCTCGCTGCGGCGCTGGTCAGCCTCGCCGGTCTGGTGGCGGGCGGTCTGCTGCTCTCGAACGTCTTTCGCGAATCCGTCGAGCGGCAGCTCGACGACCGCCTGATCGCCGACATGGAGAACCTGATCGCGGCGGCGGAGCCGGCGCCCAACGGCGCGCTGATGATGATGAACGCCATCGCCGACCAGCGCTACGACACGGCGTTTTCGGGCTGGTACTGGCAGGTGACGCCCGATGACGCCGGCGGCGATCCGCTGACCTCGCGCTCGCTGTGGGACAAGCGGCTGGAGACATCGGTGACCGCGACCGGCGGGGCGCTGGCGCGGGGATACACGTCCGGACCGCAGAGCCAGGAGCTGCGCTATGTCGTGCGCCGCATCTCGTTCCCCGACATGGCGGCGCTGGCGAGCGGGCAGGAGAATGCCCGGCCCAAGACCTATCTGTTCGCCGTCGCGGCCGACCGCGCCAAGGGCGAGGCGGAGGCGCAGAATTTCGACACGACGCTGCTGTGGTCGCTGGGTGCGCTGGGCCTGTTCCTGACCATCGCGACGCTTCTGCAGGTGCGCGTGGGGTTGAGGCCGCTCGCGAAGGTGCAGGAGCGGCTGCAGGCGATCCGCACCGGCAAGGCGCAGCGTCTGGAGGGAAGCTATCCGCGCGAGATCGCGCCGCTGGCCGATGAGGTGAACCAGTTGCTCCAGCACAATGCCGAAGTGGTGCAGCGCGCCCGCACCCATGTCGGCAATCTGGCGCATGGGTTGAAGACGCCGCTGAGCGTCCTCACCAACGAGGCGGCGCTGGTGAAGGGCGCGCTGTCGGACACGGTGATGAAGCAGACGGCGGTGATGCGCCGCCAGATCGATCACTATCTCGCCCGCGCCCGCGCTGCGGCCTCGGCCGAGGTGATCGGGGTGAGGACCGAGGCGGCGCCGGTGATCGCCGAACTCGCCCGCACGCTGGAGAAGATCTACGGCAACAAGGGCGTCGAGTATGAGGCCGACATCGCGCCGGGCTTCGCCTTCCGGGGCGAGCGCCAGGATTTCGAGGAGCTGGCCGGCAATCTGATGGACAATGCCGGGAAGTGGGCGGCGACGCTGGTGAAAGTGAGCGTGGCGGAGGCCGCCGGGCGGCTGATCGTGACGGTCGAGGATGACGGGCCGGGCCTCAATGAGGACGAGCTGGTCCGGGTGCTGGAGAAGCGCGAGAGGCTGGACGAGAAGGTGCCGGGAAGCGGCCTCGGCCTCGGGATCGTGCGGGATATCGCCGATCTGTACGGCGGGCGGCTGGCGCTTCGCCGGGCGGAACTGGGCGGGCTGAAGGCCGAACTGGACCTGCCGGCTGCTTGACGAGCCGTTAACCGTCAAAATTGCAATCTGGAGTTTAGTTTGGCCGCGCGTATCGCCGCGCGCGCGATGGAGGCCGACGTGCCGCTCGACCCGGCTCGATTGCAGCGCCTGGACGGGTTTCTGGGAGGCGTCTCGCCGACCCTGGCGCTGCAGCTTGCCCGGGCGGTGGAGATCGACCGTCTGCGCGGCGGCGCCCTGCCGCATGACCAGATCCTGACGGCGCTGCGGCCGCGTCTGCGCGAAGCGGCGCGGCGGCTGGACCGCACGCTCACGCCGCGCCGTCTGGTCTGTTCGGCCTTTGAGGATCTGCTGGTCGATGCGCGGCTGCGCAAGCAGCGCGGCCGGGTGCTGCGCAGTTCGATCGACGCGGTGTGGCAGTGGCTGACCCGGACGCTGGCGCCGGTCGCCTGCGAACAGGCGCTGGACGCCATCCGCGAGAAGCTGCTGAACGGCGGGCCGGACTTCGCCGGCGCCGAAGTCGACATGTTCCAGCGCGTGGCGGCCGAGGCGATCCTGAGGGCCGTTCCGACCGCCGAGATCAACGACGCGCGATGCGGCGAGGCCGTGCGCGCGCTGGGCGCGGAGACCGCCGCCGACGCCTATGACATGGCGCGCATGATGGAGATGGCGGGCGAGGTGCGCCAGATGCAGCGCATGCTGCCGAAGCCCATGCACACGCTGCACGAAGAAGACATTTTCCGCATCCGCAGCGTGTTCGACCGCGTGGTGGCGAGCCATCCCGATTGCGCCAGCTATATTCCCTTCCTGGTGATGGGGCGGCTGGACAGGCCGTGGGAAGCGATCCGCCTGACCGGCGCATTGTCGCGCAAGGTGAACGATACGCTGATCAGCCGGACCGATTTCGGCGCGATCGGCGAAACGCTGCTGAGCGATCTGGACGATTGCATCGAGCGGCTGTCGCTGATCCGCCCGGCCGAGCTGAACGCCGCTTCGGCGCTGGCGAATGTCGTGACGTTCAGCAATGTCTCGACCGGCATCGTGCGCGAACTGGGGATCAAGCGCGACGGCATCTGGGGCCGCCGCATGATGCATGCGCGCGGCGACATGTCGGCGCAGATGGAGCGGCTGCTGGCGCGCGCGCACAAGGAGATCGCCGCAACCCTGCCGACCGTCAGGCGCGGCGGCTTCGGCATCCGCGCCGTGCGGCGGGCGCCCGACCTGACCCGTATGCTGGACCCGCAAAAGGCCGCCAAGGCCGTACAGCTGGCCCGGCTGATCGCCGGGTCGCGCCAGCATGCGACGGCGGGCGCTTTCGCCGGCATGCTGAACCAGATCGACGAGCAGGTGACGGCGACGGTGCGCCAGTATGTCGACGATCTGCCCGGCGAGGTGCATGCGCTGGGGCAGGCGGGGTCTGCGATGAGCGTCAAATTCGTCGATCATGCCGCCCTGCTGATCGCCGCGCTGGACGGGCCGGAGGCCGGCGAGCAGGTGCATCGGCGGGCGAACGCCGCGCTGGTGATCTCGCCGCCCATCGACAAGGTCGCCTGACGCGGCGCTTAACCCCGGCGCGGCGCTCGGTTAGCCTCGCCCCATGACATTCCGCGATATCTGGCGTGCCGCCCTGATCGGGGCCTTGCTGCTCGGCGCGCTGGCGGCGCTGGCGCTGGGCGCGCTGACCTGGTCGGTCGGCCACGCCGACCACGACGCGATCCGCAGGGCGCTGGCGGCGGCGGAACCGCAGGAGCTGGGCGTGCCGCTGCTGAAGCGCCCGGTGCGCGGATTCGAGGCCGGGTATTTCCCCGATTGCGCGGGGCTCGCCATCCTGACGCGCGAGGATCGCTGGCCGGACCCGGCCATCGCGGCGGTCAGGGCCGACACGATTCTGCCGGACGGGATCGAGGAGATGTGCCGCCGTCTGCAGGTGGAGCTGACCGGCGGCGATGACGGAAAATGGTTCACCTATGCCCGCTACTGGCACGGCGCGCTGCTGCTGCACCGCGCGGTGCTGAGCGGCGGGAGCTATGCCGACCTGCAACGGGCGGCGGCGGCGGTGGTGGGTCTTGCGCTTGTCGTGCTGCTGGCGGGCGCCGCCTGGCGCGTCGGGGCGGCGCCGGGGCTGCTGCTGGTGCTGAGCCTCGCGCTGCTGACCGATGCGCGGACGGTGATCGATCTGCCGGTGCAGGCGGTGGGGTTCGCCGCGATGCTGATGGCGGTGGCGGGCTTCGCGGCGTTCGGGGCGGGGCGGACGGGGATTTGGGCGCTGGTCGCGGCGGCGCTGTCGGGCGCGGCGCTGAACTTCTTCGACTTTCTCTATACGCCCGCCGCCTTCGCGATGCTCAACGCCTGGGTATGGCTGGCGGCGGTGCGGACGGACGGCAAGCCGCGAAGCTGGTTCGACGCAGCCCTGATCTTCGGTGCGAGCCTTGGCGGCTATGCCGCGTTCTGGGCGCTGAAATGGGCGATCGCCTTCGGCTTCGATCCCTCAGGGCAGCAGATCTTCATCTTCGGCGCGAACGAGTTCACGCGCTGGGGTCCGGCGACGGGCGCGACCTGGCCGCTGAAGGCGAGCGGCCTGGCGGTCGCGGCGACGTTCGACATGTGGTGGAAGGGCGCGACCGCGCTGGTGCTGATCGCCGCTGCGCTGGTGCTGCGGCGGATGCGGGGCGGGGCGGGGTGGCCGCGCGTTCTGCTGCTGCTCGTGCCGGTTCTGCCGGCGCTGCTGGTGATCGAGGTGATGGCGGCGCACACCATCAATCACCTCGGCTTCACCTTCCGCATCGTACCGGCGGTGCTGGCGATCCTCGCCGCCAGCCTGGCGCTGCGCTACACGGCGCCGGAGGCGCGGAAGGCGGCGATCTCGGCGGCTGAATAGCCAAGATCCGCGAGGATCTGGCCGGTGTGTTCGCCGAGCAGCGGAGCGCGGTGTTCGATGGCGCCGGGCGTGTCGCTGAGCTTCACCGGCGTCGCCGCGATGATGGCGGGCCTGGGCAGGCCCGGATAATCGACCTGTTTCAGGAAGCCCATCGCCTTCACATGCGGGTCGTCCAGCGTCTGCTGCGGCTTGTAGACCGGGCTGGCCGGAACGCGGGCGGCGGCGAGGGCGTCCAGCGCCTCGGCCACCGTCTTGCCGTCGCACCAGGCCTGCGTGCGATCCGAGATCGCCCGGCCGTTATCGCCGCGCAGTTCGTCCGTGGCGAAACGCGCGTCGGCGAGCCAGTGATCCTCGCCCATCAGCTTCGCCCAGCGCTTGAAGAGCGGGTTGCCGTTGACGAGGACGATGATCCAGCCGTCCGTACACTGAAAAAGATCGGACGGCGCGGCGGTCTGGCCGCGATTGCCGGTCGGCTCGCGGTCCAGGCCAAGGGCGTCCTGTTCGGCGAGCGTGGTGAGGCCGACGGTGAGGGCGGTGGCGAGGAGGGCGCCTTCGACCTGCTGGCCGCGTCCGGTCTGCGCGCGGGCCATCAGCGCGGCGAGGGTGCCATAGGCGGCGAGCATGGCGGTCGAGAAATCGACCCACGGCACGGCGGCGCGGGTGGGATGGCCGGGTTCGCCCGACATGAAGACCGCGCCGGACATCGCCTGCGCCACGCCATCGAAGCCGACGCGGTTGGAGTAAGGCCCGCCATGGCCGAAGGCGGAGGCGGTGGTGAGGACGATGCGCGGGTTGATCGCCGAGAGCGTCTCGTAGTCGAGGCCCATGCTCCTGAGCGTTTCGGGCGGCAGATTGGCGATGACGACATCGGCCTGCTCGATGAGGCGGCGGGCGATGGCGCGGCCTTCGGGCTTCATCGGGTCGAGCGTCATGCCGCGCTTGTTGCGGTTCATCTGGAAGAACATCGCGCCTTCGCGCTCGGTCGTCTTCTCGCCGGGCATGATGGGGATCATCCAGCGATCCTCGCTGCCCTCGCGCCGTTCGATGCGGATGACGTCGGCGCCGAAATCGGCGAGCAGCGCGCCGCAATAGGGTCCGGCGATGTAGCGGCCGAAATCCAGTACGCGGATGCCTTCAAGAACCTTCGCCATTTTCCCCGCCCGTCACGCCGCTTTCCGTTGCCGGCCTGCAATAAACAGCGATCCGGATTTCGTCCATGGCGGGCGACGGAATGGCCGTGCGGCGGCGTTCGACAGTGTGACTGACGGCGAAAACCCCGCCGGAGAGACCGCGAGCGGAACCAGCCCCCCCAATCTTCCGCCCGCGTTTTGGGGCGGTGGCCCGTACCCCCGGCGCCGCCGCCCTTTTTTCCTGTCAGCGCTACTGGCACTCCTCGCCGCCGATGCCGAGCCAGTTCCAGATGCGCCCGGCGGCGCCGCAGGATTCTTCGCGCGCGGCCGCATCGACGGTCGATTCGCAGTAGAGCGAATTGGCGTCGCAATAGGGCGTGTCGCGCGGTTCGAGGATGATCTCGACCTGGTCGAGCGCGATCTTCGGTTTCGCATCGCCCGACATGAAGGCTTCCAGATATTTCGCGTCGTCGAGCGCGTCGTAGTCGGTCCAGAGCGTCGGGCCGGACGGGATGGTGCCGTAATCGTAGCAGGAGACGTCGAAGCGCAGCCTGGCGCCGGGGGCGAGGTCGCCCTTGAAGACGTTGACGATCTTGCCCTTGACGTCGCACGCGCCCATGCCGCCGGACGGGCCGCTGACATTCTCGATTTCGATCTGGACGTGATTTGGGGCGGACCGGCGCGCCTCTTCGTAGTATTCGGGCGCCAGAACGGCGAAAGCCGGGCCGGTCAGCGCGGCGGCGAAGGCGGCGGCGGCGAGACGGCGGGGCGTGCAAATCATGTCGAGGGGATAGCCTCTCGGCGGACGGCTTGCACGTGCCGGGCGCTTGACCATCCCGTGATTTGCGGAGCTTGTTGCAGGAATGTTGCTTTGGGTTCTGTTCGCGGCGCTGGCCGCTGCCTCGGCGCTGGCGGTAGCGCGGCCGTTCCTGACGGGGCGTTCTCGGTCGGCGGGCGGCATGGCCTCTGCGATCTATCGGGCGCAATTGGCCGAATTGCGGCAGGAAACCGAAGCCGGCGAGATCACCGCCGCCGATGCCGAAGAAGCGCGGCGTGAGATCGCCCGCCGCCTGCTGGCCGCCGACGCGGCCGAGAAGGCGCAAACCCCCAAGGGCATGAAGAGCGAGGTTGCAGTCGGCCTCGGTCTCACGCTGATCGTGCCGGTGGCGGCGCTGGCCCTGTATGTCGGCCTTGGACGCCCCGATCTGCCCGGGCAGCCGCTGGCCGGACGCGACATGGAGGCGGCGATGCGCGCCGCGCCGCTGGACGAGGTGGCGGAGAGCCTGTTCCAGCGCCTTGCCATGGACCCCGGCCATGCCGAAGGCTGGCTGCTGCTGGCGCGCACCTATATGCGGCTGGAACGCTATGACGAGGCGGCCTCGGCCTATGGCCGGGCTATCGACCTGATGGGCGCATCGGCGGATGCCGCATTGTTCAGCGCCTATGGCGAGGCGCTGACGCTGGCCGCCGGCGGCCGCGTCACCGAGGCGGCGGGGCAGGCGTTCGAGGCGGCGCTGCGGCTGGATGCCAAAGACCCGCCGGCGCGGTTCTATCTGGCGCTGAGGAAGTCGCAGCGCGGCGATGTGCCGGGCGCGCTGGAGGATCTGAGGGCGCTGCTGGCCGACACGCCGGACGACGCGCCGCAGCGGCCGATCATCGCGGCGAGGATCGCCGAGATGGAAGGCGGCGCCGATGTCCGCGAGAACCCGCAGGTCCAGGCGATGGTCGCGAACCTCGAGGCGAAGCTGGAGGCCGAGCCGGACAATCTCGACGGCTGGCTGCTGCTGCTGACCTCGTATGTGCGGCTGGAGCGCGTGGACGATGCGCGTGCGGCCCTGGCGAAGGCGCGCGGGATCTTCAAGGACGACGCGGACGCCCTGGCGCAGATCGACGCCAAGGCGAAGGAACTGGGTCTGGAGATCTAGTTCCGCGTGTCGTAGCTGGCGGCCGCGCCGAGTTCTTCCGCCGCTGCGCCATTGCGGAGCCAGGCGAGGGCTTCGGCGTCGCCCATCAGATAGGCGTCCCAGAAATTGACCGACATCTCGGCGATGAGGCGGTGGAAGGCGGCGTCGTTGCTGTCGTCGCGTCCGCGGCGCTTCGCCCCCTCGCCGCCGAAGACCATGTGGTCGCCGCCGTCCAGCACGACGAGATACTGGCCGGGCGCGGGAATGTGCCGGAAGGGGATGGTGCGGTCGGAGGCGGGCTGATCCGGGTTCAGCGGGTTCATGTCGTTGGTGCCGGTGAAGTGCAGGATCGGGATGGTGATGCTGTCATAGACCTCGTTCAGGTCGGCGCGGCCCTGCGGCTTGTTCGGCGAATAGGCGATGGCCGCCTTGAAGCGCGGTTCCTTGAAGCGCAGACCCGCCAGCCGCAGCGCCTGTCCGGCGGCGGTGAGGGTGGAGACTGCGCCGAAGGAATGGCCCGACATGCCGAGCCGCGTCATGTCGATGCGGCCGGCGAGCGGGCCGGAGGCGTTCATCTGCTGAAGCCGGTCGAGCGCGAAGGGCACGTCCTCGAAGCGGCCGCGTATGACGTCGATATCGCGGGCGGCGGCGGCGAGCTTCTTCACGATCTCGTCGCGACCGGTCAGGTCGCGCCAGACGCTTTCGTCCGAACCGGGGTGCTGGATGTGAACGGCGACATAGCCCCAGGAGGCGAGATGCTCGCCCAGATACGCGCCGCCTTCGCGCGAGCCGCCGAGGCCATGGCTGAAGACGACGACGGGGCGGGGGCCGGACGCCGTGACGGGATAGTAGATCTTGTAGGGAACGGCGCGGCCGTCGCGCGCCGGGTCGATCCATTCGCCGGTCAGGATCCCGACCTTTTCCGGGCCGGGCCGGTCCTTGCGCGGCGCGGCGGCGGCGGGAAACGCGAACAGGAAGACGGTGAGGAAGGCGAAGAGCAGGCGCATGGACATCCCCCTGGATCTGTCCTTCCAACGCAGAACGGCGCCGCCTCCGTCGGAGGCGGCGCCGTTCCTTTGCGTCGTAGCGTTACAGCGTGACCGAGTTCACATAGTCGCCCAGCGCCTTGTCCGCCGTCAGGCGTTCGGCCTGGAGCGCCGAGATCTGCTGTTCGAGCGCGATCAGGCGGTCTTCCTGGGTCGCCAGCGTCGCGAGATAGCGGCGCTGGAGATCGCTGCCTTCCGGCACCGCCGCGAGGTTTTCGCGGATGCGCTTCTGCTCTTCGAAGAGACGGCCGCGCTCGGCATTGGCGGTGGCGATCTCGTTGTCGATGCGGGAGATGTTCTGCTTCAGCTCGGCGACCTTCTGGAAGGCGGCGCGCTGCTGCTCGCTGAGCCGCGTGTCGGCGGCGTAGTAGAGCACCGAGTCGATATCCAGCGTCGAAAGCGTCAGCGACTGCTGGTCGATGCGCTCCCACACCACGTCAAGCTTGCCGGTCTCGCCCGCCTTCACGGCGAGCGGCACGCGGACCGCATCCTGCGTCAGCTCGACCGTCGCGCCCTCGGGCGATTTCAGGTCCATGTCGTAGTGACGCGGCGTTTCGATGACCATCGCGCGGTCCTCGTTCGCCGGAGCCTTCACCGTGTAGGAATAGGTCTGACGGGTCAGCGATTGCAGCTCGACGACGCCCTTGACGATCTTGGCGCTGATGAGATTGCTTTCGCTGTTCGAGGTCTGGTCGACCTTGGTCTTCTGGTCGAGCGCGAAGGAGAGCATGCGCTTCTCGCCCTGGGGCAGCGTGCCCATCACGGCGTCGCCGACATAGACGGTGGTGCCGCTGGTCGTATCGAACAGCGTCACGATGCCCGGCGGCAGGCCGGATTCGGTGTCGTTCGACAGGCGGATCGAGGCGAGCGGGTGCAGATTATGCACCGTCGGCTGATACAGCGAGACGCGATCGGCCGGGACGACGCGGTCGACGATCGGCACCGCCAGCGACTGGCCGGAGCCGGCGCTGACCGCGTTGGGCAGGGTGAAGGCGACCTGCGTCGCCGTTTCCTGGCTGTTGGCGGCGATATTGGCCGGCTGGCTCGGCATCGCGTCGGCGGTCTCGTAATAGGCGACGGCAGGCGCGGGCGACGGCGGGGGAGGCGGCGGCGGCGCATATGACCGGGCGCGTTCGGCGGCGCCGCTGCCGGCTTCGTCATCGGCGATGCCGCCTTCGATGCCGCCCTTGTCGGCGCGCGGCATGACGCGGCCCAGAACTTCGACCGGCACGCTCTGACGGCTGACATAGTATTTGTCATAGAGCGCCTGGCGGAACGTCACCGGATTGCCGGAAACGAGGGTCAGCTCGACATCCTTCCAGTCGGCGCCGCTGGCGTTCTCGATGATCGCCCAGCCCTGCATGCGGGTGGTGTTGTCCGGCCCGTTGACGAGACGGTAGCTCGTCTTCCACAGCGGCGCCTCGATCACGAAGCCGACGGTCAGGGTGCGCGTGCCTTCGCCGCGCGCGGTGATCTTCAGCGTCCGCAATTCGCGCTGGCGGTTGGAGGCGAGGGCGGCGAGCGCGCCCGTCACCTTCTCGCCGAGCGCCTGGTTGGTGAACTTGATGCCGCGCGCTTCCTCAAGGACGAACTGCACCAGGCCGTCATTGGTGAGGATCGACATGCGGTGACGGGTGATCGTGTTGCCGTCCTTGTTGGTCGCCTCTTCCGGGACGACCGAGACGATGCGGCCCGTCGCCTCGACCGGCTCGGTGACGGAGATCTCCTCGCCCTTCAGCGCGCCATAGAGCGCGGCGGGGGATTCGAAGGCCTCCGGGCCGACCGGCATGGTGCGGAAGATTTCCGCAAGGCTGTCGCGGCCCTGAAGCTCGACGACGCCGCTGCCGCCCTGATCGTCGAAGATGACGGCGCTTTTCAGCACGTCGTCGACCTGGTCGAGCCGGACGGGGACTTCGATCGTCTCCCAGCCTTCGACCTCGGCCTGGTATTCGAAATAGCCCACGCCGCCCGAAGACAGCATTACGCGCTTCAGCTGCAGCTCGGCCGCCTCGGCCGAAAACACCAGAAGCGCGGCGAAGCCTGCGCCGGCCGTGAGGCGGGCGCCCAACAGTTTCAACATTTCAAAGTCTCCCCTTGATCGCCCGTCAGGGCGCTGCACGCTTCATGATGAGGACGTCGTCGGGCGCGGCGTTCTTGAACGCGGCCTGACCTTCGTCGGTGGAAAGGAACGCCGCGACCTCGGCCGAACTGGCGGTGATCTTGGGCTGGGTGTCGCTGCCCGAGCCGGTGACGGTGCCTTTCAGCTTGCCGCTCTCGACCGCCTTGCCGACGGCTTCGGTATCCAGGGACCACACCTTGATCGTGTCGCCCGCCGCTTCGTAGCGGAACAGGAGGTAACCGACCTTCGTATCGCCCGCGCCCATTTTCTCCGGGTCGGCGGGCGTGAGGCTGGCGTAGTGGACGCCGTTCGCTTCGGCGGTCCGCCCCTTGAACGCGAGATGTTCCTCGCTGCCCTTGGGATCGCGCAGGATGACGGAGATGCCTTCGCCCTCGGCCGCGACCTCGATGATCATGGTTTGATCGTCGCCTTCGCTGGCGGCGTTCCAGGTGCCAAGGACCGCCGGATCGGCGGCCGGCCCTTCGCTCAGCGGCGTCTCGAATTCCGGCACGCAGGCCGCGACCGCGAGGCCGAACGCCCCGGCCAGCGCCCATCTGAACAATCGTGTCATCGCCGTCTCCTTCGCTGGCGCCGCGCAGCGCCTTTCTGTAGGTTCGCGCCGTGTCCCCGCAAGGGTGTACGGCATTTGAGTTTCGAGAGGACCGGAGTGACCCGCAAGCAGCGCCGACTCGCTTTCCTGGCGTTAGGGTTGACGATCCTCGCCCTGGCCACCGGCCTCGTTCTGGGGGCACTGCGCGATACGATTGTGGTCTTTTACGGGCCGAAAGACGCCATTTCCCGGCTGGAATCCGGTGAGCTGAAACCGGGGCAGCGCATTAGGCTCGGCGGCTTCGTCGCCAAGGACAGCCTCCAATACGACGCCGAGAAGCATGTGCGCTTCGCGATTCTGGATGCGGGCGACCACACGACGACCATCACCGTCACCTATGGCGACATCCTGCCCGACCTGATGCGCGAGGGGCAGGGCGTGGTGGCGCAGGGCGCGTTCGGCGAAGGGAAGGCCTTCACCGCCGATCTGGTGCTGGCCAAGCACGACGAGAAATACATGCCGCCCGAGATCGTGAACGAGTTGAAGAAATCGGGCCGCTGGCGCGAGGGCGAAGGCTACGTGCCGCCGGAGACGACGACGCCGTGATCGCCGAACTCGGTCACTTCGCGCTGCTGCTCGCCGCCGGCCTCGCTTTGTATCAGACGATCGCGGGTTATCTCGGCGCGGCGCGGCGCGCCCCGGCGCTGATGAACGGCGCGCGCAATGCGGCGATCGCGCAGGGGCTGGCGCTGACGATTTCGTTCGGCGCGCTGATCGCGCTCTACGTGACGTCGGATTTCTCGGTGATCGCCGTCGCCGCGAATTCGCATTCGCTGAAACCGCTGATCTACAAGATCTCCGGAGCCTGGGGGAACCACGAAGGCTCGATGCTGCTGTGGTCGCTGATGCTGGCGGCGTTCGGCGCGCTGGTCGCGCTGTTCGGCAACCAGGTGCCGGCTACGCTGAAGGCCCGCGTGATCGCCGTGCAGGGCACGATCGGTCTCGCCTTCCTTCTCTTCATCGCCTTCACCTCCAACCCGTTCGACCGCATCGATCCCGCCCCGCTGGATGGGCGCGGCCTGAACCCGTTGCTGCAGGATCCAGGTCTGGCCTTCCATCCGCCGCTGCTCTACGCGGGCTATGTCGGCTTCTCGATCACCTTCGCCTTCGCCGTCGCGGGCATGCTGGAAGGCAGGATCGACGCCGCCTGGGCGCGCTGGGTGCGGCCCTGGGCGCTGACCGCCTGGCTGCTGCTGACGCTCGGCATCGCGCTGGGAAGCTGGTGGGCCTATTACGAGCTTGGCTGGGGCGGGTTCTGGTTCTGGGATCCGGTGGAGAACGCCTCGCTGCTGCCCTGGCTCGCCGGCGCGGCGCTGCTGCACAGCGCCATCGTGTGCGAGCGGCGCGAGGCGATGAAGGCGTGGACGGTGTTCCTGGCGCTGCTCGCGTTCTCGCTGAGCCTGCTCGGCACCTTCCTGGTACGCTCCGGCGTCATCACCTCGGTCCATGCCTTCGCCAACGATCCCGAGCGCGGCGTCTTCATTCTCGGCATCATGCTGGCGGCGGTGGGCGGCTCGTTCACGCTGTTCGCCTGGCGCGGGCCGATGCTGAAGGCCAATGCGATCTTCGCGCCGGTCAGCCGCGAGACGGCGCTGGCGATCAACAATCTGCTGCTCACCGCTGCGGCGCTCGCCGTGCTGGTGGGGACGCTCTACCCGCTGGTCATCGACGCGATGTCGGGCGAGGCGATCTCGGTAGGGCCGCCTTACTTCAATCTCGTGGTCGGGGCGCTGTTCCTGCCGCTGCTGCTGCTGGTGCCGTTCGGCCCGCAAATGGCGTGGAAGCGTGGCGACGTGGCGGTGGCGGCGATGCGCCTGTGGGTCGCGGGCGGCATCGCGCTGGCCCTCGGTATCGTGACGCTGGCCGTGCAGACCAAAGGGCCGTGGCTGGCGGCGCTGGGCGTCGCGCTGTCGGCCTGGCTGATCTGCGGCGCGATCAGCGACATCGCCGGTCGCATCCGCTGGAAGGGCGGCGCAGGCGTGGCCTTCGCGCGGCTCGCCGGATTGCCGGGAGCGGTGTGGGGTTCGGCGCTGGCCCATGCGGGCGTCGGCGTGACGCTGCTGGGCATCGTCGGCGCGACGGCCTGGGCGGATGAGCAGATCAAGGCGATGAGACCGGGCGAGAGCGTGGCGGTCGGGCCGTATGTCGTGACGCTGGAAGGCGTCGGCGCGGTGGCCGGGCCGAACTATTCCGCCGATCAGGCGGTGCTGAAGGTCGAGCGCGGCGGCGACCTCGTGCGCGTCATGCATCCCGAGCGGCGCTTCTTCCCGGCGGGGCGGATGACGACGACGGAGACCTCGATCCACACGACCGGCTACGCGGATTTCTACACCGCGCTGGGCGAGCGGCCGGAGGGGTCGGACGCCTGGACGGTGCGGATGCACTACAAGCCGCTCGCGCCTTTCATCTGGCTCGGCGCGTTGATCATGGCGCTGGGCGGGTTGCTGTCGCTGCTGGATCGCCGCCTGCGGGTGGGCGCGCCCTCGCGGCGGCGCGCGGCGCCGGCTGCCGCTTTGCCGGCGGAGTAGGGCGATGCGGCGTCTGATCCTTCTCCTCGCCGCCGTCGCCATGATGGGATGGGCCGCCGCCTATGAGCCGGGCGAGGCGCTGGACGACCCGGCGCTGGAGGCCCGCGCCCGGGCGTTGAGCAAGGAGCTGCGCTGCCTCGTCTGTCAGAACGAGTCGATCGACGATTCGGCGGCGCCGCTGGCGCGAGACCTCAGGATGCTGGTGCGCGAAAGGCTGCTGGCCGGCGATAGCGACCAGCAGGTTCTGGATCACATCGTCGCGCGCTACGGCGAGTTCGTGCTGCTGCGTCCGCCGGTGCGGCCGGGAACCTGGCTGCTGTGGTTCGGGCCGTTCGCGGCCGTGGTGCTGGGCGGCGCGATCATCGCCTGGCGGGTGCGGCGCAGGCCGCAGGCGGTCGCGGCCGCCGTTAACCCTGAGCTGTCGGACGATGAGGAACGGCGACTTCGCGACATCGTGAATGGCTGACGCATTTACGCCGCGTTTTCCTGTCACAGACAGGCTGAACTAAATCAAATGTCATGATCGGGTCATGGCGAATTTAACCCCGCCGCCTCATCTGTAATCGGCCGGATATCCCGGCTTCTTCTCCAGGATGCTGCCCACATGTCCTACGACTCCCCGCGTACCCCCTGGGACCGTCCCCGCCGCGACCGCGGCCGCGCCTTTTTCGGGACCGCCACGGCGTTGGCCCTCGTGCTCGCCGGTGCGCTCGGCGCCAAGCTGATCGACTCCTCGCCCGCCATCGCCGCCACCGCGCCGACCGCCGCCGGTCAGGCCATCGCGCCGCTGACGCCGCTGAACCAGCCGGCGAGCTTCGCCGACCTCGTCGAGCGCGTCGCGCCGGCGGTGGTGAGCGTGAAGGTCGAAGGCAAGATCGAGATGACCGCCGCCGACAGCGAGCAGATGCGCCGCTTCTTCGAGCAGTTCGGCGTGCCGGTGCCGGAAGGCGCCCCGCGCGAAGGCGAAGAGCGCAAGAGCGAGGCGATGGGGTCGGGCTTCATCATCGACGGCTCGGGCTACATCGTGACGAACAACCACGTCATCGACGGCGCGGACAAGATTTCCATCACGCTGAACGATGGCCGCGAACTCGACGCCAAGCTGATCGGCACCGATCCCGGCACCGACATCGCGCTGCTGAAGGTGGAAAGCTCCTCCCCGCTGCCGTTCGTGCCGTTCGGCGATGACGGCAAGCTGCGCCCCGGCGACTGGGTGGTGGCGGTCGGCAATCCGTTCGGCCTCGGCGGCACGGTGACCGCCGGTATCGTATCGGCCCGCGGCCGCAATATCGGCGCCGGTCCCTATACCGACTATCTGCAGATCGACGCGCCCATCAACCGGGGCAACTCGGGCGGCCCGGCCTTCAACACGGCCGGCGAAGTGGTGGGCGTGAACTCGGCCATCTACACGCCCTCGGGCGGCAGCGTCGGCATCGGCTTCGCCGTGCCGGCCGCGACCGTGACCAAGGTGGTGGCGCAGCTGCGCGACCACGGTTCGGTGACGCGCGGCTGGCTGGGCGTGCAGATCCAGCCGGTGGACGCCGAAACCGCCCAGGCGGTCGGCCTGCCCGAAGCCAAGGGCGCGCTCGTCTCGATGGTGACCGAAGGCAGCCCCGCCGCCGCCGCCGGCTTCAAATCGGGCGACGTCGTGCTGAAGGCCAACGGCACCGACCTGAAGGACAACCGCGCGCTCGCCCGCTTCGTCGCCGAACTGACGGTCGGCCAGACCGCGACGTTCGACGTGTGGCGCGACAACGCCAATCTCACGCTGACCGCGACCATCGCCGCCCGCGACGAGGACAAGATCCGCGCCGCCGGCGCCGCGCCCGACCCGTCGGCGCCGGCCTCGACCGAAGCGTTGCCCGGCGTGAAGATGTCGGCCATCACCGACGAAATTCGCCGGACGATGGATTTCGCCGACAATGCGGAAGGCGTCGTCGTCACCGACGTGACCTCCGGCAGCGATGCCGAGCAGAAGGGCCTGAACAAGGGCGACATCATCGTCGCGGTCGGCAATGCCGACGTGAAGACGCTGGATGACGTCGCCGCGGCCGTGAAAGCGGCCAAGGATGCGGGCCGGAAATCGGTGCTGGTGCTGGTGGAAGAGGATGGCGTCCGCCGTTATCTCGCGCTCAGCGTCGGTTAAATCGCCGTAATCATGGAGGCGCGGCCTCCGGACTCTGCCAATCAGGGTCTGGAGCGCCGCGCCTCTTGTCTTTAGAAGACGAGGGGAACCTTCGTGTTCACAGACTCGTATGCAACGGATTCCATGCGCCTACTGATCGTCGAGGATGACCGCGACGCGGCCGCCTATCTTGTCAAAGGCTTGAAAGAGAGCGGACATGTCGTGGACCACGCCAAGGATGGCGTGGAAGGCCTCGCGCTTGCGCGGGCTCAAGGCTACGACGTCGCCATCGTCGATCGCATGCTGCCGCGTCTCGACGGGCTGCAGCTCGTCCAGAAGATGCGCGAGGAGGGCAATCTGGTGCCCGTGCTTTTCCTCTCCGCGCTCGGCGATATCGACGACCGTGTGAAAGGCCTGAAAGCCGGCGGCGACGACTATCTGCCCAAGCCTTATGCCATCGTCGAATTGCTGGCCCGGCTCGACGCGCTGGTCCGCCGCCGCCAGCCGGAGCAGGTGCAGACCAGGCTGGCCGTCGGCGACCTCGAACTCGATCTCCTGTCGCGTTCGGCCTTCCGCGCCGGGCAGTCGATCGATCTCCAGCCGCGCGAATTCCTGCTGTTGGAATATCTGATGCGCCATGCGGGGCAGGTGGTGACGCGCACCATGCTGCTGGAGAATGTGTGGGACTATCACTTCGACCCGCAGACCAACGTGATCGACGTCCACATCTCGCGCCTGCGCGCGAAGATCGACAAGGGCTTCACCGACCAGTTGCTGCATACGGTGCGTGGCGCCGGATATTGCCTCCGTGCGGTTCCTTAATCTCTTTCGCACGACGGCGTTTCGCCTCGCGCTCGTTTACCTGCTGCTGTTCGCGGCGTCGGCCTTCGCGCTGATCGCCTTCATCTACTGGAACACGGCCGGGTTCATGGCCCAGCAGACGGACCAGACGATCGAGGCCGAGATCCTGGGCCTGCGCGAACAATATTCCTCGTCCGGCCTGCCGGGCCTGCGCCAGGTGGTGCTGGAGCGCAGCGCCGGCCTGGGCAGCGGCCTCTATCTGCTCGCCAATTCCGACTATTCGCGCATCGCCGGCAATCTGACCGCCTGGCCCGATGCGCCGACGGGGCGGCAGCGCTGGGTCGATTTCACCTATGACCGCGTGCTGCAGGGCGTGACCGAGCAGCGCACGGCGCGGGCGCGGCATATCGAATTGCTGGGCGGCTTCCAGCTTCTGGTCGGGCGCGACGTGCATGAGCGGCGCGAGATCGAATCGCGCATCGAAAGCGCGCTGTTCTGGTCCGCCGTCATTACGCTGGGTCTCGGCCTGATCGGCGGACTGGTGATGAGCCGCAGCCAGATGCGGCGTCTCGATGTCATCAACCGCACCAGCCGCGAGATCATGGAAGGCGATCTTTCGCGCCGGGTTCCGATGTCCGGCGCCGACGATGAGTTCGACGAACTGGCGACCAACCTCAACGACATGCTCGACCAGATCGAGCGGCTGATGAGCGGCATGAGCGAAGTGGCCGACAATATCGCGCATGACCTCCGCACGCCGCTGAACCGACTGCGCTCGCGGCTGGAAGTGACGCTGATGCGTCCGGCGACCGAGCAGGAATATCGCGAGGCGCTGGAAGCCGCGATCATGGAATCGGACGGGCTGATTTCGACGTTCAATTCGCTGCTGCTGATCGCCCGCGCCGAAACCGGCGAAGCGCGCGAAGGCTTCGAGGCGATCGACCTCAAATCCGTGCTCGCGGACGTCGTGGAACTGTACGAGCCGCTGGCCGAGGCGAAGCGCATCGCGCTGAAATCGCAGAGCGCGAAGCAGGCGATCATCAATGGCGACCGGGGCCTCATTTCCCAGGTGATCGCAAACCTGATCGACAACGCGATCAAGTACACGCCGGAGGACGGCGCGGTCAGCGTGTCGCTGAAGCTCGCCGGCGATCAGGCGGTGATCGAGGTGCGCGATACCGGGCCGGGCATCCCGCAGGCCGAGCGCGACCATGTGCTGCGCCGCTTCGTGCGCCTGGAGGCCAGCCGCAACGAGCCGGGCAGCGGCCTCGGCCTCAGCCTGGTGGCGGCCGTGACGCGGCTGCATGACGGCGAGATCGCGCTGGGTGACGCCGGCCCCGGCCTGATCGCCACGCTGAAATTCAACCTGAAAGACTGAGATGAGCGCGAAACCGACCCTCGGCCAGATCACCTGGCGCGCGCTGCGCTGCCGCTGCCCGGCCTGCGGCGAGGCGCCGCTGCTGGCGAGCTATATGCGGCAGGTGGAAAGCTGCGCTGCCTGCGGCACGCGCTTCGGCCATATCCGCGCCGATGACGGGCCGGCCTGGCTGACGATCCTGATCGTCGGCCATATCGTCGTGTCCTTCATTCTGGCGATCGAACCGAATGTCGACTGGCCGCAATGGTTGTCGACGACGGTGTGGCTGACCGTTGCGGTGGCGGCGACGCTGGCCTTCCTGCCGCTCGCCAAATGCTTCTTCATCGGCGCGATCTGGCGCTCCGGCGCGCCGGGGTCGGAACCGGCTTAAGGTTCGCGGCGCGGCTCTTTCACGAACAGCAGCAGCGTGAAGCCGATGCCGATGAAGATGAAGATGACGCCGAGGCCCGAGCGCTGGTCGCCGCTGATCTGCGTCATCAGGCCGATCGTCGTGGGCGCGAGGAACGCCGTGGCGCGGCCGGTCAGATTGTAGAGACCGAAGAATTCCGCGACCTGTCCGGGCGGGGCGAGGCGGGCCATCAGCGTGCGGCTGGACGACAGCGCCGGTCCGATGAAGACGCCACCGGTGAGGCCGACCAGAACGAAGACCTGTTGCGGCAGCGTGTCGAAGCCGATGCCGGCCAGAAGCGGTCCGATGAGCGGAAGCTGCTGCGCCGCTTCGGCCGCCGTCAGCGGGAAGAAGAAACAGATGCGGGTGGGATCGGTGCCGATATTGGAGGCGAGGGCGGTGGAGAAGATCACCAGCGAGATGAGGATGGTGAGCCGTGAGCCGATCCGGTCGTCGACGAGGCCGCCAAGCAGCGCGCTGAACGCCGCCGTGATGATGATGAGCAGGCCATAGATGCCCGAGGTTTCGCTGCTCCACGAGAAGGTGGTCGCCGCGAAAATGCCGACAAAGGCGAAGACGGCGACGAGGCCGTCGTAATAGATCATGCGCGCGACCAGGAAGACGCCGACATTGCGGTAGGCGCCGATCTTGCGAAGCGTGCTGAAGAGAGAGCGTGCGCCTGCGCCGGCGCAGCCCGCGAGCGTCTGGCCGCTGCGGGGCGTATCGGGCGTCAGCAGCAGCAGCGGAATGACGAAGAGGATGGCGAACGCCATGGCGAGCGGGCCGGAGGCGCGCGGCTGGGCGAAGTTCGACGCCTCGTCGCCGCCGAAGCCGAAAGCCGGGAGCGCCAGCCAGATCGCGAAGGCGACGATGGCGCCGGCATACGACATGGCGTAGCCGCCGGCGCTGAGAATGCCGATGCGGCCCGCCGGCGCGATCGCCGGCAGCATGGCGTTGTGGAAGATATAGGCGAGTTCGAAGAAGAAGCTGGCGAAGACGATGCAGAGCGCGGCCAGCCACACCTCACCCGGTTCCGCGAACCACAAAAGGCCCATGAAGGGCAGGGCGGCCATCGTGAAGACGACGACGCCCGGCTTGCGCGGCCCGTACTGGTCGGCGATGGCCCCGACCAGCGGGCTCATCAGCGCGATGAGAAGCCCGGCCACGCCGCCGGCATAGCCCCAATAGGCCTGGCCGGTGATCGGATCGCCGATCATCACGTGGTTCGCGAAATAGGGCGCGAAGACGAAGATCTGGACGCAGACGAAATAGGGGCCGCCGCCGAATTCGAAGAAGGTCCACGCGAGGCGTCCGGCCAAGGAGGCTGGCTTTCCCCCCGACAGCGTCAAGTCCGGCGCGGTGGTGGAAGGGGCGGCGGGGGCGTGCGTCACGGGGCGCATGGTGCCGAGCGCGCGGCCATAGGCAAGAGGCAAGTCGCCGCGCCTGAAACGTCCATGGCGACTGCTTGCGCGCCCATGTGGATCATGTAGCAGTCGTGAAAGCCCGATTCGGACAGGGAATCAGCGCGACACCCGCGCTCAAACCCTCTCTGGCGCTAGGAATGGCGTGTATCGGGTTTTGAAAACCGATAGTTTCAAGTCACGAATCAAGCAGGGGGATAGCCTCAACATGAGCAAAGCAGCATTCATCGAACTCGTCGCCGGCCTGGACAAGAAGGACGTCCTCAGCAAGGCCGACGCGAAGCGTCAGATCGACCGCGTGTTCGGCGCGATCGAAGCGGGCCTGAAGGCCGGCAAGGACAAGGGCTACACGATCGGCGGCTTCGGCACGTTCAAGATCACCAAGCGCGGCGCCCGCAAGGGCCGCAATCCGCGCACCGGCGAAGCGATCAAGATCAAGGCCTCGAAGGCCCTGCGCTTCAAGCCGGCCGCGTCGCTGAAGAAGGCCGCTGGCGTCTAAGCCACACGGCGTTCTGAGGTTATCGAGGGGCCTGTCGCGCAAGCGGCAGGCCCTTTCGTTTGTCCGCGCGAAACCGCATATCTCGCCCATGCATATATGGCCTGACGCAATCGATGCCTTGCCGCCGCCGTTCGACGCCGAGCGCGCCGGGCGGCTGAGCGACAAGCTGTCCGGCCTTGGCCTCGGTGCGCGCTTTGCGCGTCTCGCCGTCTTCGTCGCAGGCTGCAGCCCGTATCTCGCGCAGTCGATGACGCGGGAGACCGCGATATTGCCGGTCCTGGAGCGGGACGGCGCGCTGGCCAGCGCCGAGGCCGAAATCGCGGCTGCTCATGCCGCGCGCGACCTGCCGGCGGCGGAGATCTCGAGCGCGTTGCGTATCGCCAAGCGGCGGGCGGCGCTCGCCATCGCGCTGGGCGATGTCGCGGGCGCGCTGGACCTCGATACGGTGACGGCGCTGCTGACGCGGCTGGCTGACGCGGCGCTGCAGTCGGCGGTCCATGCGGCCCTGAAGGCGGAGACTGTCGCCGGGCGGTTCAGGCCGGCCGATCCGGCCGACCCGGCCAAGGACAGCGGACTCATCGTCATTGCGATGGGAAAGTACGGCGCGTTCGAGCTGAACTATTCCAGCGATATCGACTTCACGGTGTTTTTCGAGGGCGATCTTCTGCCCGTCGCGCCGGGCATCGAGCCGGTGCCGTTTCTGGTGCGCGTGGTGAAGCAGGTCGTGAAGACGCTGCAGGAGCGCACGGCCGACGGCTATGTCTTCCGCACCGATCTGCGGCTGAGGCCCGACGCCGGAGCGACGCAGGTGGCGATCTCGACCGCCGCCGCCACGCTCTACTACGAAGGCATGGGCCAGAACTGGGAACGCGCCGCCATGATCAAGGCGCGCGCCGCCGCCGGCGACATCCCGGTGGGCGAGGCGTTCATCGCGGAGCTGCGTCCGTTCGTCTGGCGCAAATATCTCGACTACGCGGCGGTCGAGGACATCCAGTCGATCAAGCGCCAGATCAACGCCCACAAGGGCGGATCGGACATGGAGGTCGCCGGCCACGACGTGAAGCTCGGCCGGGGCGGCATTCGCGAGATCGAATTCTTCGCGCAGACGCAGCAGCTGATCCTCGGCGGGCGCTACGCCGTGCTGCGCCAGCGCAGGACGCTGGACGCCATCCGCGCGCTGACCGCCGAAAACGTGGTGAGCCTGGAGGCGGAGGCCGATCTCAGCGCCGCCTATCGCTGGCTGCGGACGCTGGAACACCGCATCCAGATGGTCGCTGACGAGCAGACCCATCGCATTCCGGAGCGCGAGGCGGAGCGCGCAAATGTCGCCCGCTTCATGGGTTTCGCCGATCTCGCCGCCTTTGATGCAGAAGCGCTGGGTGTCTTCCGCGCGGTCGAGCGCCACTATGCGGCGCTGTTCGAAAGCTCAGCGCCGCTGGGGTCTGCCGATGGCTCGCTGGTCTTCACTGGCGTCGACGACGACCCGGAAACGCTGAAGACGCTGGCGCGGCTCGGCTTCAAGCGGCCGGACAGCGTGTCGGCGGCGGTGCGTGGCTGGCATCACGGCCGCATGGCGGCGACGCGCAGCGCCCGGGCGCGCGAGCTGCTGACGGCGCTGAAGCCTGCGCTTCTGGCGGCGCTGGCGAAGACTGCCGATCCCGACACCGCCTTTGCGCGTTTCGATACGTTGCTGCGCGGGCTGCCGGCGGGCGTGCAGCTCTTCTCGCTGCTGAAAGCCAATCCCTGGCTGCTCGACGTTCTGGCCGAAGTCTGCGGCGGCGCGCCGCGCCTCGCCCGCCACCTGGCGCGGACGCCCGCCGTGCTGGATGCGCTGCTCGACCCTGCCTATCTCAGCGAAGCGCCGCTGCGCGCGGACGCAGATGCCGCCTTCGCGCGCGCGCTGGACGAAACGCCGGACTATGAGCCGATGCTGGATGCCGCCCGCCGGACGGCGCGCGAACTGCAGTTCCGGGTCGGCTTTCAGTTCCTGCGCGGCGTGATGGGGCCGGAGGAGGTCGGGTCCGCCTATGCTATGGTCGCCGAAAGCGCACTGCTGGCGGTGACGGCCCGCGTTCGGGCGACGTTCGAAGCCCAGCATGGCCGCGTGCCGGGCGGCGCGTTCGCGATCGTCGCGCTCGGCCGGCTCGGCGCGGCGAAGATGACGGCCGCCTCCGACCTCGATCTGGTGTTCCTCTACGACCATGAGGACGAGGCGGGCATGTCGGACGGAACGTCGCCGCTGTCGCCCAGCGTCTATTTCGGCCGTCTGTCGCAGCGCCTGATCGCCGCGATCACCGCCCCGACGGCGGAGGGCAAGCTGTACGAGGTCGACATGCGGCTGCGGCCTTCGGGCAGCAAGGGGCCGGTGGCGGTGCGGCTGGAGACCTTCCGCGCCTATCAGACCGACGAGGCCTGGACCTGGGAGCGCATGGCGCTGACCCGCGCGCGCGTGCTGGCGGCGGACGAGGCCTTCGGGGCGCGCGTGTCGGCGACGATCCTTGGCGTGCTGACGAGCGCCGGCGCGCGCGGCGATATCAACGCCGATGCCGCCGCGATGCGCGGCCGGCTTCTGCGCGACAAGCCGGGCAAGGGACCGTTCGACCTCAAGACGGTGCGCGGCGGCATGATCGACGTGGAATTCATCGCGCAGGCCGGGCTGCTGGTCGCCGGTGCGGCGCATCCGGACATCTTCACCGGCGCGACGCAGATCGCCCTCGCCAATCTCAGCGATGTGGGCGCGCTGTCGGCGGACGACTACCATGCGCTGGCGGAGGCCTATCTGCTGTATTCGCGGGTGAACCACATGCTGCGCCTGACATCGGACGACGATGCGGCGGCGCTGGAGGAGGAGGGGCTTCAGCGGCTTCTCGTCCGCGCGGCGGGCGCTGCGGATTTCGCGGCGCTGACGGCGAGCCTCGCCGCCACGGAAGCCGATATCGCCGGCCGTTTCGAGCGGCTGGTCGGCGCGCCCGTCTAGGTTTTCGGCAGCAGGACCATCGAGTTATCGCCCCACGAGACGGTGACGTGCTCGCCAGGGCTGAAGCTCGCGAGCGTGGAGCGGTCGCCCTGTTCGGTCGCGACCTGGAGCGGCATGGCGCGGCCCTCGATGGTCACCTGATAGTGGTTGCGGTCGCCGAGATAGGCGCAGGCGCCGATCGTGCCTTTTACGCCCTTCTCGCCGGGGTGAGGCGCGCCGCGCACCACGTCCAGCTTTTCCGGGCGGGCGCCGATCAGCACCTCGGCGCCCGGCGCCGCGAAGCTGTAATGCTCCGGCAGCGGTGAGTTGATGAGGCCAAGGCCCTCCACCTCGACCACCGCGACCGTCGGTTCGATGGATTTCACGATGCCCGGCATGAAGTTCATCGTGCCGATGAAGTCCGCGACCTCGCGGCAGTTCGGCGACTCATACAGTTCGCGCGGCGAGGCGATCTGCAGCACCTTGCCCTTCTGCATCACCGCGATGCGGTCGGAAAGCGACAGCGCCTCTTCCTGATCGTGCGTGACGAAGATGAAGGTGATGCCCACCTGCTGCTGCAGCTGGCGCAGCTCGAACTGCATCTGCTCGCGCAGCTTCTTGTCGAGCGCGCCCAGCGGCTCGTCCAGCAGCAGCACCTTGGGCCGGTTGACGAGGGCGCGCGCGAGGGCGACGCGCTGACGCTGGCCGCCCGACATCTGTTCGGCGCGGCGGTTCTCGAACCCGTCCATGCGAATCATGCCGAGCGCTTCCTTCACGCGGCGATCCAGCTCGGCCTTGGGCAGCCGCAGCTTGCGCAGCCCATAGGCGACGTTGTCGTACACATCGAGATGCGGAAAGATCGCGTAGCTCTGGAACACCATGTTGGTCGGCCGCTTGTTGGCCGGAACGCCGGTGACAGGCTGGTTGTCGATATAGATCTCGCCCTCGGTCGGAAACTCGAAGCCCGCAATCATGCGCAGCAGGGTCGTCTTGCCGCAGCCTGACGGGCCGAGAAGCGAGAAGAACTCGCCCGGCTTGATGGAGAAATGGGCGTCATCGACGGCGTGGAAGCTGCCGAAGCGCTTGGTGATGTGGTCGATACGGATGTAGTCGCCGCTGCTCATGTCGCTCACACGCCCACTTTGACCTTGCCGCCGCCGGTGCCCGCCTGCCTCAGCCATTCGGCGAAGACGACGAGCACGATCGACACGACGAGAATGATGGAGCCGAGCGCCAGCGTCGGCGGGAAGTTCGAGGGGAAGCGCAGGCCGCTCCAGATATAGAGCGGCAGCGTCTGTTCGGTGCCCTGCAGGAAGAAGGCGAGCAGGAATTCGTCGAACGAGACGATGAAGGTGAGAAGGAGGCTGGAGACCACCGCCGGCATGATGAGCGGGAAGGTGACGCGCCAGAAGGTCATCCACCCGGTTTCGCCGAGATCGAGCGAGGCTTCCTCAAGGCTCTTGTCGAAGCCGTCGAGCCGCGCGACCAGAACCGCCATCGCGAAGGGCGTGCAGAGCAGCACATGTCCCGCCGCGATGGTCAGCAGCGACAGCGTGACGCCTACCACGTTGAGGATGATGAGCAGCGCAAGACCGAGCAGGATCTCGGGGATAAAGAGGGGGAGCGAAATGAGGCCCATCGCGAAGCCCTTGCCCGGAATCGCGTAGCGGGTGATCGCCTTGGCGGCGAGCAGGCCGAACAGCGTGGCGGTGATCGAGGCGATCAGGCCCACCTGGATCGAATTCCACAGCGCCTTGTGCATTTCCGGCTTGGCGAACATCTCCTCGTACCAGTGGGTGGTGAACCCCTTGATCGGGAAATCGATGACTTTCTGGTCGGCGAACGAGAAGACCGGAAGCACCAGCATCGGCGCATAGAGGAAGGCGAGATAGAGGAAGGCGAAGATGGTGATGCCCCAGCTCCGCTCGCCGACCTTCTTCAGGGGTTTGGCCGCGCTCATCGCAGTGACCTCGACGCGAGCCGTAGCGCTGAGACGAAGAAATAGACGGCGATCGCGACCATGACCATCGAGACGATGGCGGTGGTCGCGGCCAGCGGCCAGTCGTTCGACTTGATCTGACCCTGGATGATGTTGGCGATCATGAAGGTCGAAGGCTTGCCGCCGCCGATCAGGGACGGCGTGACATAGTCGCCGATGGTCGGCACGAAGATCAGCGTCATGGCCGAGATGACCCCCGGCAGCGAGAGCGGGAAGGTGATGCGCCAGAAGCGCCGCACCGCGCCGTCTCCCAGATCGGCGGCGGCCTCCAGAAGCGTGCGGTCTATTTTTTCAAGGCTCACATAGATCGGGAGGATCGCGAAGGCGGCCCAGGCATGGGTGAGCGCGATCACCACCGCGCCCGGCGTCGCCCGCAGCTCGTCGGGCATGATGACGCGCAGCGCGAACACGCGCAGCAGATAGCTCGTCCAGAAGGGGATGGTCAGCAGGATCAGCCAGATGAACTTGGAGTTCTTGGCGTGAAAGGCGACGTAATAGGCGACCGGATAGCCCAGCAGCACCGTACAGAACGCAGCCAGCGCCGCGATCCAGAGCGAGCGCAGAAGGACCGGATAATACTTGGTCGACACCTCAGCGTAGTTCGCGAACGTGAGGTCGGTATTGAGGTTGAGGCCTTCCTGCTTCCAGAAGCTGTAGACCAGCATGATGCCCAGCGGCGCCGCCAGGCCGACGATCATCAGGATCGTCGTGGGGCTGAGAAGCGTCCAGCCGCGCAGGGCTTCCGAGCGCGTGAAGGCTGCGCCCCAGGAGGGCTGCTGCGCCTTGATTTTCTGTCCTGCCGTGTCGGCCGCCAAGCGCACCCCCGCGCGGTGATCCCGAACAAAGTCTTTCGCAGAATTCGCCGCGCTGCAACCGCAATGCAGCAATATGGGCTTAAGGCCGCAGCCAGGATCTGAAGGCTGTCAGCGCGGGGGTAGGCAATTTGCCGCGCGGCACGGTCAGCCAGTAGGCGCCAGAGCCAACCTCGATGGCGAAGGGCTGCACCAGCCGTCCCTCGTCGAGGTCGCGGGCGAACATGGCGGGCGGCGCCAGCGCCACGCCTTCGCCTGCCAGCGCGGCCTGGACCATGGTCAGCGAGGCGTCGAAGACCGGACCATTGGCGGCGGCGGTTTCGCTGATCCCGGCGGCGGCGAACCAGGCGGGCCAGTCCTGCACGCGATACGATCTCAGCAGCGTATGCCGTGCGAGGTCCGCCGGCTGGCGCAGGGTGGCGGCGATTGCAGGCGTGCAGAGCGGGGCCAGCGGCGCGTCGAGAATGCGCTCCGCCTCCGCACCCGCCCATCCGCCCTCGCCGTAGAGGATCGCCGCATCGAGGCCTTCCGCCGCGAGATCGGCGCGGTTGTTGTTCGTCAGCAGCCGGAGGTCGACATAGGGATGCGCCTCGCGAAAGGTCTTCAGGCGCGGCAGCAGCCAGCCGACCGCGAATGTGCCGACCGCGCTGAGCGTCAGCACCTCGCGCAGCCGCCCGTCCTGGAAGCGGTCGAGCAGGCGGCCGATCCGGTCGAACGACTCCGACAGCGCCGGGAGCAGGGCGACACCCTCGTCGCTCAACATCAGCCCGCGCGGCCCCCGGTGAAACAGCTTCACGCCGAGGCGTTCTTCCAGCCCCTTCACCTGGTGGCTGATCGCCGCCTGGGTGACGAAAAGCTCCTGAGCGGCCTTCGTGAACGAGCGGTGCCGGGCCGAGGCCTCGAAGGCGCGCAGGGCATTGAGGGGCAGGTTGGGGCGCGTCATGGCCTAGAATATCTATTGCGTTGCCCTAGCTATCATCGTTTGCGCGTCAGTTCGTCGTGAATCACAGTGGCGGCAGGCTGATTTGACCCGAGGAAATCTGGCGAACCCCATGAGCGAAACTAATACCTCCATTCTCCGCCGCGGCCTGACCCGTCGCCAGTCTTTGCTCGGAATTCTGCCGGCTGCGGCCGCCATCGCGATGATCGGTCGCGTGCGTGCCGGGCAACAGGACGACCTGACGGCGGCGCTGGAGGCGCTTGAAAAGCAAGAAGGCGGGCGCCTGGGCGTCCACGTACTCGACACGGGCAACGGATCGGAACGCGGCAACCGCTCGAACGAGCTGTTCGCGCTTTGCTCGACCTTCAAGCTGGTGCTGGCGGCGGCGATCCTGCAGCGTCACGACGCCGGCAGTGTCAGTCTCGACCGCGTGCTCGACGTGACGAAGGCCGACATCATCCCGAATTCGCCGGTCACCGAGAAGATGGCCGGCAAGACGATGACTGTGGGCGAGCTTTGCCATGCAACGATGACGACCAGCGACAACGCGGCGGCGAATATCCTGCTGCGCGAACTGGGCGGGCCAGAGCCGATCACTGCGTTTCTGCGCGGCATCGGCGACACCGTCACGCGCCTCGACCGCGCCGAGCCGCATATGAACAACGCCGATGTCGCCGCCGGCGACACGCGCGACACCACCTCGCCCGCCGCGATGGCCGCGACGATGAAGGCGATCGTTCTGGGCGATGTGCTGACCCCGGCCTCGCGCGAGATCATCACCGGCTGGCTGAAGGCGGCCGTCACCGGCAAGACGCGCCTCAAGGCCGGCTTTCCGAAGGACTGGATCACCGGCGACAAGACGGGAACGGGCAAGGATGGCCCGACCAACGATGTCGCCATCACCTGGCCGCCGGGCCGGGCGCCGCTGATCGTTTCGGTCTATTACGAGCGCAAGGGCAGCACGATGGCCAAGGACGCGGCCGTGATCGCCGAAGTCGGACGGATCGTCGGACGATCCGCCTAAACGGTACGGCGGGGCAGGCGATAGCGGATCTTGACGCGCGATCCGCGGCCCTTCGGCGGCGCGTAGACGAGTTCGTCGCCGACCCGCTGAAGCTGATACATCGCCTCGCAGCACATTGGCAGTCGGGCCGCAGCGGGATCACGGTAGACCGCGTGATGGAGACTCGCCTGCTGTGATCTCCACCCACGGCACGCCACGCGCTTCGGCACGTGCCAGCATCGAACGCAGTTCGTCGCGGACGTCGTCCATTGTGACTTTTGACGTCCGACTGCCACTTAACGACATCGTTTCTGTCCCCATCTCTGATACGCGCAGGCCAGTGCGTTCGATCGGCTATCTGATCAGCGTTATGCGGACGGGAAGATTCGCCTTCGCCCATTGGCGATCGGCACTCAAAACCTCCGCGCCCTGCTCGATGGCGAGCGCCAGGCAGCTGCAATCGGCAAGGGAGAGGCCCAGAGGCCGTGTCGCCGCAATCAACCGGCCCGTCGCCAGGGCAAGATCGGCAGTCATCGGCACAATCGGAACGCCGAGACGGTGAAGAACAGACATCGCCGACGAGGCGTCCGATCCGTAGCGCATCAGGATTGCGACGATTTCCGCTGCGATCGGTGCGACGATGGTCGCATCGTCGAGAGCCGCAGCGACATTCTCGGCGCCTGGCTCGCCGCGCAGAAAGGCGATTGCCGCCGATGTATCGAGAACGACGCTCATTCTTCAGCCGGCGTAGGGCTTGGAGAGACTGTCCAATCTGTCGTTCTGATTTTGCCGTTCTTGCCGAAGGATACCCATAACGTCTGCATCGCCGGGAATGATGGCCTGAACCATCCGGCGCGCGCTTTCGCGGGATGCTTTACGCGTGGCGATCCACAGACCGCCATCCGTCGGAATCGCCACAAGCGCATCGCCTGGATGGGCAAGCAGGGTGGCAGCGATCGCCGGGGGGATCGTCACGCTTCCATCGGGATGGAGGCGAACGGATTCGGGATGCGCATCATACGCTGGCGCGGTTTCAGCGAAGCTTTTCGGGCTTGGCTCCGCCGGCCGTTCGGCGGTCAGGACGTTGCGGACATGTTGATAACGGATGTCCAGAAAACGCGCGATATCGGCGCGCGCGACTCCGAGCGCGTCCAACGCACGAATCTTGGCCGATTTCGTGGGTAGGTCGCGTGTTGCTTTGGTCCAAGCGGCGACGTTCATGGCAGCCTCCATCTTGGAGACTACCATAGAAAGAACCAACAACCTGTCAATACAAACAGTTTGTGTGGTAGGTAGTATCTATTTCCGCTTCTTCGGCACCAGCTTGGCGATCCAGGCGGGGAGGGCGAAGGCGGCCTGGTGGATGGCGGCCGTATAATAGGCCGTCTTCACGCCCGAGGCGGCGACGGCCTTCTCGATCTTCCTGGCCTTTTTCGGGTCGCCCAGCACCGCGCCGTCGGCCGAAACCCAGGTGAGGGCCATGAAGCCGCCGATATAGGTGGGGACGACGGTGAGGTAGGCGCCGCAGGCTTTGAACAGGCGGCCGAGCTGCTTCAGCGTGTCGGTCAGCTCTTCCGGCTGGAAGAACGGCACGCCGGTCTGGAAGGCCGCGAAGCCGCCGGGGCGCAGCGCGGCGCGGATGCGCTTGTAGAAATCGTCGGCGAAGAGGATCGCGCCGGGGCCGATCGGATCGGGGCGGTCGGCGATGATGAGATCGAAGGCGGCCTTCGATTCCGGACGCGCGAGATAGTCGAAGGCGTCAACCACCTGGATGTCCATCCGCTTGTCCTTGAAGGCGGCCTTGTTGATGTCGGCGAAGAGTTCGCGCGAGCGCTCGATCACCACCGGGTCGATCTCGGCCAGCACCACCTTGGTGACACCCTTGTGCTTCAGCGCCTCTGCCGCGATGGCGAGGTCGCCGCCGCCGACGATCAGCACCGTCCTGACCTTGCCGTGCTCGAAGATCGGCAGGTGGGTGAGCATTTCGCTATAGGCGGCGTGGTCGCGAGTCGTCGTCTGGACGTTGCCGTCGAGAACGAGCACGCGGCCGTTCCGCTCGCTGTCGAAGAACTTCACGTTCTGGAAGGGCGACTGCTCGTCGACGAGCATCTTGCCCTTCAGCGTCATCGTCTGGGCGTAGCCGGCATGCAGCGTTTCGGTGAAGGTCTCGGACATCGCGATGCTCCTGAAGTCTAGCTCTGGAGCGGCTTATAGAGCATCGCGCCCCGATGGCGAGCGCTTCTTGAAGTCCGCCTGCGAACTGTCGCTCCGCACGCGGACGACCGTCATATTTCAGTCGTGAAACAGCCTTGATGAGTCTGTCACGCCGCAGTCGCGCAGTTTTTTCATTTGGGGGTCAGAAAACGCTTGCGTAGGCGGACCCCTGTCCATATATCCGCGCCTCTCCAAACGGGGTTCGCCCACGAGGAATCACCGGAGTGCGTATCACTCCACTTGTCGATAACGCTGCTTTTTTAGGGAGGGTCCGATGGCCCGACTTGCGAAAAAGGTGGCGGCGATCAACGAGGCACTGGCGGTTTCCGTACAGACCCCGGCGAGGACCGTCCCGGTTCTTGTTTCGGCTAATGATGCCGAACAGGGAGATCAGCCCAAGGACTACTGGATCACGAAGAACGGCGTGAAATACGCCGGTCAGCACATCACGATCGACCTGTGGGAAGCCACCGGTCTCGATGATGAGGCGCGGATCCGTCAGGCCTTCCTGGACGCCATCAAGGCGGCCGGCGCGACGCTGCTGCACATCCACACGCACGTGTTCGAACCGAACGGCGGCATCTCGGGTGTTGCGGTGCTGAGCGAGAGCCACATTTCCTGCCACACCTGGCCGGAAAAGGGCTTCGCGGCCTTTGACGTCTTCATGTGCGGCGACGCGCAGCCCGAACTGGCGATCCCGGTTCTCAAGGCCGCGTTCAAGCCCAAGCGTGTCGTCGTCGAAGAGATCAAGCGCGGCGTGATCCACGAGGCGTAAGCCTCGTCGATACCCGGAAAACCGAGGCGTAAGTCTCGTCACTTCCACTGAATTGCGACCGCCGGACGGAGCGAAAGTTCCGTTCGGCGACGTGCGCCACGAGTTCCGGCGTCGGGGTTCTTCCTGGCGGCTGCGGGCGGCTGTGCCTGTTGCCGTTCACCTTCCTGTGTCCTCACAGCCACTATTCGTGCTCTCTGCGGCCCGACCGTCCCGTCTTCCGCGACGGATTGACATCGGCTTTCCGTTGAAGGGAGCAGTGACGGCCAAGGGCAACTGCGGCCAGGCGCGAGTAGCAGGACACATGGTGGAGGATCCCGACGCCGGTCTCGTCGCTCTGACGGGTCAAGGCGACGCAGAAGCGGCCTCAAGGCTCGTCGCGCGGCATCTGCCGCGGATGACGGCGCTTGCCCGCCGTATGCTGGGGGACTCCGCCGAGGCGGAGGACGTGGCCCAGGACGTATTCCTGAAAGTCTGGACGCAGGCGAAGCGCTGGAAACCCGGCGCGGCGAAGTTCGAGACCTGGCTGCACCGGGTCGCGATCAACGCCTGCTATGACCGCCTGCGGAAGAAAAAAGGCGTGCCGCTCGACGATACCGACGAGCGCGCCGATCCGGGACCGGACCCGGAACAGGCGCTGGGCAACGCGCAGGTTTCGCAGGCGGTCGATGCCGCGCTGCAGACGCTGCCCGGACGCCAGCGCGCCGCGATCACGCTCTGCCACTATCAGGGGCTGGGAAATATCGAGGCGGCCGCCGCGCTGGAGATCAGCGTCGAGGCGCTCGAATCGCTGCTCTCGCGCGGCCGCCGCGCCTTGAAGGAGAAGCTGCGTCATCTGTCGGGTGCGGGGGCATCCGGATCGCGGGCGGCGCAGGCATGAGGGAGATGGAGATGAAGACAGAACGTCTTGCCGAAATTCTGGACGCCTATGGCGGCGATCCGCTGCGCTGGCCCGAGGCCGAACGCCTCGCCGCGCAGGGCCTCGCCGCACGCGATCCCCGCGCCGCCGCGATGGTGGCCGAGGCCGAGGCGCTGGACGCCCTGTTGGGCGCCGCTCCGGCGGATGCGCCGGGCGCCGCGCTGACGGCGCGTGTGCTGGCCCGCCGCCCGCGCCCGTCGCTGTGGCGCGAGCTGTTTCCCAATGCCGGAGTGTGGAAGCCGGCTGCCGGTTTCGCCATGGCGCTGGCTGTCGGCGTCGGCGTGCAGAGCGCCGCGGCTGACCAGCTGGGTCTGAACGTGAATGATGAGGTCGTTATCTCCGACGAGACGGGCGGCGACGATACGACCCTCACGCCGCTCAGCGGCGGTGAAGGATGGTCCGAGGAGGACGTGCTGTGAGTGATGTAACGACTGTACCGGCCCAGAAGCCGCGCCGCTGGCCGTTTTATGTGTCGCTGTTCCTGAACGTCGTGCTGATCACCGTGCTCGTTCTGGGCATGTGGCGCATCCATCAGTTCCGCCGCGACTTCGAAGGCGGGCCGATGGGCGGCTGGCTCCCGGCCCAGATCGAGCGCGTCCTGCCGGGCGAGACGGCCGCGAAGGTGAAGAAGATCCGCGAGGCCCACGCCGACAAGGTGAAGGCGCTTTGGAAAGCGGCCCGCGAGGCGCGCGGCGCGATGCGTCAGGCGCTCGATGCAGACCCGCTGGATGTCGCGGCGCTCAAGGCGGCGGTGACGGCGACGCGCGACGCGGATGCGGCGCTGGCGACCGAGACCGGGGCTATCATCGTGGAGATGGCCGAGAATCTGACGGCTGCCGAGCGGATGCTGGTGCGCGAGAAGGTGAAAGACCTCCGTAAGCAGCCGCGCCGTGGCAAGGCCGGCAAGGACGGCCGCGATGACGGTCCCGGCCCGCGCGGCGAGCGCCGGGACGGTCCGCCGCCCGGGCCGCCCGAGGACGGCCTGATGCCGCCGCCTGACGCCCCGCCGCCGGGGGAAGGCCTGGACGAGCCGCCGCCACCGCCGCCGGCGGAAACTCCGGCGCCGACGCCCTGACATGAAGAAGGCCCCGGAGCGCTCCGGGGCCTTCGACTTTGGGTGGTCAGGGCGCTGTTACAGGCCGGCGCGGATATCCGCCCAGGCCTTGATGATCGCGTCCTTGTTCGGCAGGCGGACCTGGAAGGTGCCGTGGCTCAGGAAGGCTTCGACGTCGCGGGTCAGGCCTGCATTGTTCAGTTCGTCATCGGTCAGCTTGCCCATCGCCTCGGCGTTGGCCGAGCCGTTGGAATACTCGGTCACGAGATACCGCGCCGCTTCCTCTGTCAGGCCGCTATCCATCAGCGTGTAGGCCTTCTCGACGTTCTTGGCGTCCTTGTGCAGCGTGAAGCCGCAGACATAGGTGAAGCGCCCGGTGTCGGCAGGGTCCATGAAGCCGACGTCGACGCCTTCATTCTTCAGCGTCGCCCAGCTGTCCGACCAGGTGATCGCCGCGACGAGATCGCCGGAGGTCAACCCTTGTGCGATGGTGGACTGATCCGTGGTGATGATGCCGGCATTGGCGACCAGCTCGCGCAGCTTGGCCTGCACTTCGGTCCACTGCTCTTCGCTCATCGCATAGGGGTCGATGCCCATGGACTTGGCGACCAGCGTGACGGTGTCATCCACGCCTTCCAGCGCGGCGATCTTGCCCTGGTATTTCGTGTCGAACAGGATCTTCCAGCTTTCGTTGGCCGCATATTCCGGCGCGAGATCCTTGCGGTAGGTGACCGAGGTCTGGGCGAAATATTGCGGCACGAACCAGGCGTGCGTGTCATCGACCATGGCGCCGGGGATTTTCTTGAGCGTCGGCGCGATGACCGGCCAGTATTTCAGCTTGGTCACGTCGATGGGCTGAAGCAGGCCGGCTTCCTGCCAGCGGCCGAACTCATAAGAGCATGGCCCCATCACGTCCGGCACATAGCCGGCGCGCATCTTGGCGAAGGCTTCGTCTTCATCGGCGAAGACGGCGGTGTTCGGCTTCGCGCCGTATTTGGCGACGTATTCGGTCAGCAGCGGATCGTTCGCCAGCGTCTCGAAGGTGAAGAGCGTAACTTCGCCTTCCTGCGCCGCAGCAGGGGCGAAAATCGCCGCAAGACTGATCGAGCCGGCAAGAAGAACGGACTTCAGGGATGACATGATGCCTCCAGATGAGGGGGTGGGGCCGCACGCATGGCCAACAAACAGTGAAAAAGTGGCCGGAATGGGCCGGTGCGTCAATCGCGCCGGTGAGTTGCCCGCCCCGATGGCGGCAGCTTAAGGTGCGGTTCCCAATCAGAAGGGCATCATGCCGGACAAAATCACCGAACCGATCACCGCCGTCGCCGAATTCGACGACTTTCTTGGCCAGAATCCCGATATTTCGATCATCGACGCTGTTTTTGTCGATCTCTCCGGCACCTTCCGCGGCAAGCGCGTGCCGGTGAAAGAGGCCCGCAGCCTCTACACCTCCGGCCTTCAGATGCCGGAAGACATCTTCATGCTCGACGCCCGCGGCGAGATGACCGACCCGCTTGGCCGTGGCTTCGGCGATGGCGACCCGGATGGCACCGCCTATCCGATCCCCGGCACGCTGGTGACCGTCGGCGCTCCGCCGCACAAGCGCGCGCAGGTGCTGATGACCCTGAACGGCCCCGAGGGCGAGCCGAGCGATGTCGAGCCGCGCAATGTGCTGATGCTGGCGGCGGAGCAGTTCGCCGAGACGGGCCTCAAGCCCGTGGTCGCGTTCGAACTGGAATTCTTCCTCATCGATCCGCAGCGCACGCCCGCCGGCCCGCCGCAGCCGCCGATCTGCCCGACCACGGGTGTCCGCGAAAAGGCGATCTCCGTCTATGGCATCTACGATCTCGACCGCTACGAGGCGTTCCTGAACGCCGTTGCGGAAGAATGCGTCCGCCAGAAACTGCCCGCCACGACCGCCGTTGCGGAATATGCGCCGGGCCAGTTCGAGATCAATCTCAACCACATCGACGATCCCATCCTCGCGGCCGACTACGCCGCGTTGCTGCGCCCGCTCATCAAGCAGGTGGCGCGCGCGCAGGGCATGGAAGCGAGCTTCATGGCGAAGCCCTATGCCGGCATGGCGGGCAGTGGCATGCATGTGCATGTGAGCCTGCTGCGCGACGGCGACAATGCGTTCGCAGGGCGTCCCGGCATCACGCCGTTGATGCGCCACACGATCGGCGGCCTGGCCGCGTCGATGCACGAGGCAATGGCCTTCTTCGCGCCGAACGCGAACGCCTATCGCCGCTTCACGCCCAACCTGTTCGTGCCGGTGAACCGCCGCTGGGGCATCAACAACCGCTCGACGGGACTGCGCGTTCCGGCCGGCAGCGACAACGCCACACGCATCGAGCATCGCGTCTCGGGCGCCGACGCCAATCCCTATCTGGTGCTGGCGGCGATTCTCACCGGCATGAAGCACGGCATCGACAACCAGATCGATCCCGGCCCGCCGCATGAGGGCAATGCGTCGGACTTCGCCGATCCGACGGTGCCGTTCGAGATGCTGCACGCGCTGGACGAACTCCAGAACGGACGCATCCTGCGCGCGGCGCTGGGCGGTTATGTCGATGTCTATGCCGAGGCGAAGCGCACCGAATACAAGCGCTTCATCGCCACGATCCCGGCGCACGAATACGACTGGTACCTCTAGGCGCCGGCCCGTCCGGGCTGAAGCCTGAGGACCAGATATCCGGCGGCACCGGAAAGGATGGAGCCGCACAGAATGCCGAGTTTCGCCTCGTCCTGAAGCAGGGGCGAACTCGCAAATGCCAGCAGGCCGATGAAAAGGCTCATCGTGAAGCCGACGCCGCAGAGCAGGGCGACGCCCAGCATCTGCGTGGACGTCGCGTTGGCGGGCGCATCGGCGAGCCGGAGCCTGATCGCCAGGCTGGCGAAGCCGAATACGCCCACGAGTTTGCCGATGAGAAGTCCCAGCGCGATGCCGAGCGTCAACGGCTCGGTCAGCACCGAAGCGCTGACACCCGACAGCGAGACGCCGGCATTGGCGAAGCCGAAGACGGGAATGACGAAGAAGGCGACGGGCTTGTGCAGCGCATGCTCCAGCCGATGCAGCGGCGATGCGCCGGGATCGTCGGTCGCGCCGGGCCGCGCGCGCAGCGGGATGGTCAGCGCGAGCGCGACGCCCGCAATGGTCGCGTGAACGCCTGACTTCAGCACCAGAACCCACAGCGCCACGCCCAGCAGCAGATAGATCCAGAGCCTCAGCACGCCGAGCCGGTTGAGCGCGATCAGCACGCCGAGCACGCAGGCCGCGCCCGCCAGATAGGGCAGGGACAGGCCGCTCGTGTAGAACGCCGCGATGATGACGACCGCGCCGAGATCGTCGATGATCGCGAGGGCCGTGAGAAAGACCTTCAGCGACACCGGCACGCGGCTGCCCAGAAGCGACAGGATGCCGAGCGCGAAAGCGATATCGGTGGCGGTGGGGACGGCCCATCCGTCGATCGTCGCCGGATCGTTCCAGTTCAAGGCGGCGTAGATGATGGCCGGCATCGCCATGCCGCCCAGCGCCGCAATGCCCGGCAAAGCGCGCCGCGACCAGGTCGCGAGCTGGCCGTCCAGCATCTCGCGTTTGATCTCCAGCCCGACCAGCAGGAAGAAGACGGCCATCAGCGCGTCGTTGATCCAGTGCGAGACGCTCAAAGGTCCGACATAGGCGTGAAGCGCACCGAAATAGGCCTCCGCCGCGCCCGAATTGGCGATGATGAGCGCAGCCGCCGCGCTCGCCATGAGGATCAGGCCGCCGGCGGATTCGCTTTCGAGAAAGCGGCGAAGCACCGAGGCGGACCTGATGTCGGGGGAAGGTTCCATAGGCCGTTTGTGCGGCAGCCGGGCGGCGCGATCAAGCGCAACGCGCCGGGCAGCTATCGCTTCACGGCCCCGACAGACTGACGAGGATTTCCAGCACGCGGTCTGAACTCGTCCGCGTCCACATCCGCCGCGCGAGGGGCAGGGCGATATCCTTGCGCGCCGCGTCGCGGGCAAGCGCCGCGTAGAAGCCGAGGAAGCGCTCGTCCAGCGCTCCGGCGAAACGGCGTTCCGCGTTGTAGAGCATGGTCAGCGCGCCCTGCAGCGCGCCTGCGGATGCGAGGAGTTGCGCCGCCTCGATGTGTTCGTCCAGCGTCGCAGCGCCGTTGCGGACGAGCTGGCCCAGCGCGTCGGCGCGCGTGCGTGTGTCGCCGATACGATCCGCAGCCATCGCCAGCGCGCGCAGATCGCGCGGCGCGCCGGTACGCGCAACGCCGCGATACCAGGCCAGGGCATCCTCGCCTCGTCCCTCATCCATCAGCGCCGCGCCGAAGTCGAAGCGCGGCGCAGCAGCGGCCGGCGGCGGCGCCACGCGCTGCACGCCCAGCACCAGCAGCGCTGCGGCCATCACCACCAGCGGCACGCCCGACAGGAAGCGCAGCGTCGAACCGCTCATGGTCCGGCCCCTGCGTAGTCCTGCCGCTCCATCGAAAAGGCCGCGCCCTTGGCCGCATCGGCGGGCAGCGAGATCGAGATCAGCCCGTCTTCGCCGACCACGGCGCGCCAGCGCATCTGCGGGGCGCCCTCCGGCTGAAGGCGGATTTCCCATTCGGAGCGCGGCTCCACCTGCCACACCATGTCGCCGGGGCCGTAGCCCTGTACGCGCGCCGCGACATTGTCCGCATCGCGCGTCAGGCCCGCGACGGTCCAGCGCGATTCCACCAGCACCGCAAAAGGCGGCGGCTCGAACGCCGCCTGCGTCAGCGCCAACAGCGGTTCATCGACTTCAGGATCGAGCGACGCGATCAGCGCATCGTGCATCCGCGCCGCGCCCAGAACGCCCTCGCTGTGCGTCCAGTCGACCCTCAGCGCGCCGGGCTGGTCGAAACGGACGCTCTGCAGCGCGCCGCGGTTTCTGATGCGCCAGGCATGCTCGCCATCCGGCTCGATCTCGGCTGCGGCGAAGCCCGCCGTCACGTCCTCCAGCCGCACATCGGCCGTCAGCAAGGGGTTCGCGGCGGCGTAGGCATAGGCGGCGCGCACGGCGGCGCGTGCAGCTTCCGGATCGTCCGCACAAAGGGTCACGACGGGCGCATAGGCGCCGCGCCCCGAGGCATCCAGCAGCGCCGCACTGCCGAAGAAGCGCGTGCGCGTCTCTGTATGACAGGTCTCGACAGGCTGGCCGCTCTCCGGCGGGTCGAGCAGCACGTCCAGCGGCTGCGCGCCGCCCAGCCCCGACGCGGCGCGCATCACGCCGTTCGCGGCCGCGGCATCGGCCGGTGCGAGCGACGGCGCGAAGATGCGCCGCGCATTGATGTGGCCTGCGTCAGGCACAGGCCTGACGCCAAGGCGGAAGGCGCGCGCGAACCACAGGCCCGGATCGATCATCCAGGCCGCGTCCCGCGTATCGGCGCTGCGCCAGGTCGCATAGCCCGGCGCGGCATAGGCGGCGCGCGGCGTGAAGAGCAGCGGCGCGGTACGGTCGAACGAATCCGCGCCGCGTTGGAGCATCAATGCCGCCTCGCTGACGGGTGGCTCCAGCGGGCGGATCTGATCGGCGATCGGCCACACGCCGCCGAAACTCCGCCCCGGCTCCACGAGGCCGTGGATCTTCTCCACGGGTTTGAGGTCGTAGGTGTAAGCCCGGTCTTCGACCGAATAGAGGATGCCGAGCGCGATGAAGAAGCCGAACCGGTCTTCGACCGCCGGGGTCGCGCCCATCATCGCTATGGGAATGTTCTGTGTCGTGGCGCGCCGCACCCAGGCGAGGAAGGCCGCGCCGTCGGCGATGCGGCCCTCGTCCAGCCAGATCAGAATGCCCGCGACGTCGCGCCGTTCGCCAAGGTCGGGCAGGCCGGTATCGGCGCGGTGGATCTCGGCGTTCAGCCCGATGGCGTTGAGCGCCGGCACGCCCAGCCGCGCCGCCAGTCCGCCCGGCAATCCGTCCGTGACGACGATGACCGTGCGCGGCAAAACCTCGCCGCGCGCGCCGGCGGCGATGCCAAGGCTCGCGAGTGCGAGCGCAATGAAAACGAAAATGCGGACCATGGACTCAGCGCGGCACGGGGCAGCCGCACACTGGCCCGGCGAGGGGTCCAAATCATCGAAAGGTTAAGGAGAGGGTTAACCCGCCGCCCGTCAGGCGGTGTCCGTATGGACGGGTATGGTAAACCGCACGATGGTTCCGCGGCCCGGCGCGCTCTCGATGGCCAGTCCGCCGCCACCCAGTTCCACCAGCGCCTTGGCGACAGCGAGGCCGAGGCCCGTGCCGCGTGAGGCTTCGCCGCCATGGCGTTCAAGCTGAACGAACGGCTTGCCCAGCTTCGGAATATCGGCGGGGTCGATGCCGCAGCCGGTATCCTCGACCGCCACCACCGCGAAGCCGCCATGCGCGCGCGCCCGCACGCGGGCGGCGCCGCCGCGATCGGTGAACTTCACCGCATTCGACAGCAGGTTCAGCAGCACGCGCTTCACGGCGCGCGGATCGGCCCCGGCGACGAGATCGTCCGGCACGTCGATCAGCAGCTTCACGCCCTTCTCATTGGCGCGCTGGCTGACCATCCGCACCGCCTCGGCCGCAGCCGGCGCGACCTCCAGCCGTTCGGGCGCCAGCCGGACTTCGCCGGACTCGATCTTCGACATGTCGAGAATGTCGCTGATGAGATCGAGCAGGCCCTGGCCGCTCGTCACCACGTCGCGCGCATACTCGACATATTTGGGATGGCCCAGCGGCCCGAACAGCTCCGCGCCCATGATCTCGGAGAAACCGATGATCGCGTTCAGCGGCGTCCGCAGCTCGTGGCTCATATTGGCCAGGAACTCGGTCTTCGCGCGGTTTGCTTCTTCCGCGCGCTGCTTCTCGGTCTCCAGGCGGCCGGTCAGCTTGGTCAGCTCGATCGCCTGCCGTTCCAGCAGGCCCTGCGACTTTTCCAGCCCCGTCACCGCCTCGCGCAGCTCAAGCTCGCGGCGGATGAGTTCGGCTTCCTGGTTCTTCATGGCGGTGACGTCGGTGAAGACCGACAGCTCGCCGCCATCCGATGTCGTGCGGTGCGAGGCATGCAGCCAGCGCCCGTCGATCAGCAGCAATTCGTCGCTGCCATCGGGCAGCCCTTCCAGCCTGCGGACCTGCCAGCGCCGCGGGTTGCCATTGGCCTCCGCGCTTTCGCCCGGCTCCAGCAGCGAGCCCATCACCGTCCCGCGCGCCGCGCCGGGTTCGGCGTCGATCTCGGCGAGGCCGGTGAATTCACGGAAGCGCCGGTTGCAGATCGCGAGGCGCTGGTTGCGGTCCCACAACACGATGCCCTGCGGCGCATTCTCGATGGTTTCGCGCAGGCGCACTTCGGCGGCCGAGCGTTTCGCCTCCGCCTCCCGCTCGTCATTGATATCGGCCGCGACGCCCGAAATGGCCGCACCATCGCCCGGCTGCAGCACGAAGCGCACCCAGGTCCACCGCCCCTCGCCATGCGCCAGCCTTACGGCGACGCTGGACGGCCGGCGCGAGCGGCGGGCCTGATCCAGCGCATGACGCAGCGGCGGCCCGTCTTCGGGATGGACGAGACGCATGAAGTCGGACGAGGCCATCGTCCCCGCCTGCGTCGCGCTGCCCATCAGTTCGACGAGAGAGGGAAGGACGGTGACGGTCTCGGCGGCGGGGTTGAACTCCGCAACGCCTGCGCGCGCGCCGGTGATCGCGGCGACGTAGCGGTTCTCGCTTTCCTTCAGCGCATGGCGCGTGAACGCGACCTGCCGCGACTGGCCGGTCAGCGCCGCCGCCAGGATCGACCCGACGGCGATCGGCCCGGCGATCAGCATCGCGAACAGCCAGATCGATCCGAACCACGGCTGCAGCGGCGCGTCGGTGGTCTGCGAGGCGGCGACGGTCGCGCCATAACCCGGCACATAGGCGGTCGAGACGAGCGCCTGGCCGCTGTCGCCGGCGGGCACGTATTTGATGCCGGGCCGGCCGTCGGAACTGGCGGCGGGCGAGAAGGGCAGGGCGACGCCCAGCTCGGCAGGCGCCATCGCCTTGCCCGCCCGGATGCCGGAGACGATGCGGTTCTCGCCGTCGGTCACCACCACCGTCATATCGGGCGTGTACGAACCGATCCGCTGGGCCAGCTTCTCGGAATCGATCAGCGCGATGGCGATGCCGTCGAAGGCGCCGTCGGCATTCGTGACGCGCACGAACAGCGCGATCGGGCTGGCGCCCAGTTTCGGATCGGCGAACGGCCCGACCATCCGCACCAGCTTGCCGCCGTCACGGATGAAGGCTTCATAGAAAGACTGGTTGGTGAAGAACTGCGGATAGTCCGCCTTGCCGGTCTTGCTGGCGCGCAGCATCCCGTCCGGCCCCAGCAGCACGATATTGACGATCAGCGGCTCCAGCCGCGTCAGCGTTGCGAGCGCCGCTTCCGATCCCGGCTGGCCCGAGCGCGCGGCGCTGACGGCGAGCGACAGGATGCGCTCGGTTCCTTCCATCACATCGCGCACCGCCATCGAGGCGCTCCATGCGACATCGGTGATGCGAAGCTCGGCCGCGCGCAGCTGCACCTGATGATCGCGCCGCACCTGCAGCAGCACGGCGGCGGCGATGGCGATGATGATGAGGCCGGCGAGGATGATCGCGCTTTTGGGATCGGCCCTCAGCCAGGCGGGAAGGCGTGCGCGCGGCGCGGCGGCGGCGTCGGCAGCCGCAATGGCTCCGCGCTCCATCTCGCTGGCCTTGGTCCCCGCCGCCATAACCGCCCGTAATCTGCGCCGGTCCCGCCCCGAACGATCCGGCGCTCTCGAATCGTTAAGCAACAATTAGGGCCGCGCGGACTCATGTCACGTCCGAATCGCTACCGGGTCCTTAACGAGTGGTTACTTTCGGCCAGCGTGACTCAAAAGACTCACTTTGACCTCCCGCGACTCAGCCCAGCGCCCGGGTCGCGATCTCGAAGAGGTTCTTCGACAGCCCGCCGGTCTTCGCCACGCGCTCGATCTCCATACGCATGGACTCCGCAATCGCGGGCGCGAAACGACGCCAGCTTTCGAAAGCGCCGAAGGTGCGCGCCGCGACCTGCGGGTTCACCTTGTCCATCGCCAGCGCCTGATCCGCGATGAAGCGGAACCCCGCGCCGCCGGCTTCGGTGAAGCGCAGCGGGTTGCTCATGGCGAAGGCGGAAACGAGCGCGCGGAAGCGGTTGGGATTCTCCATCGAGAAATGCGGATGCCCCGTGAGGCGCGTGACCGCCTCCAGCGTGCCGGGCAGCGAGGAGACCGCCTGCACGCTCATCCACTTGTCCATCACCAGCGCATTGCCGGCCCAGCGCGCTTCGAACGCGTCGAGCGCAGCCTGGCGCTCCGGCGCGTCGAGATGCGTCAACACCGAGAGCGCCGCCATCGTGTCGGTCATGTTGGTCGCGGAGGTGAACTGCGCGTAGGCGAGCGCCGCCGCCTCCGCGCCGCCGCCGGCGGTGAGCAGGCGCAGCAGCGCCCCGCGCAGCGCGCGCTGGCCGGCCTGCGCCGCATCGGGTGCGAACGGGCCGGTCGCTTCCGTCGCCGCATAGGCGGCGCGCGCCTCTGCGTTCAGCGCCTTGCCCGTTTCCGCCATCAGGAAGCTGCGCGCCGCGTGGGCGGCGGCCGCATCCGCCGTTCCGGCCGGCATCGCCTGGATCAGGTCGGCCACCGACGGCGGCGTCAGCGCCAGCGCGGCGAAGGCCGGATCGCGCGCGGCATCCGCGAGGATCAGGCGATAGGCCTCGATCAGCGCCGGGTCGGCCTTCAGCGCACGCCCCGCCGCCGCGTCGGCGGCCAGCGCCAGCAGATGCCGCTCGGCATATTGCTGGCCCGCTTCCCAGCGGTTGAAGAGATCGCCATCGCGGCCCATCAGGAAGGCGCGGTCGGCATCGGTGATGTCCAGCGTCCACTTCACAGGGGCGGAGAACCCGCGCCCGATCGACGGCACCGGCTTCTCGGCCACATTCACGAACCGGAAGGTCTGCGAGGCCTGCGTCAGCGAGATCACGCGCTCGGTCCCGGCCGGCGCATTCTCGCCTTCCAGCTGCAAGGGCAGGTCGCCGCCATCGGCGCCGACAAGGCCCAGCCGGACCGGAATGACCAGCGGCTGCTTCGTGGGCTGGCCCGGCGTTGCCGCCGTCGTCTGCGACAGCGTCAGCGTGAAGACCTGCGCCGCCGCATCATATGACGTTTCCGCCCTCACCTCGGGCGTCCCGGCCTGCGACCACCAGCGGCGGAACTGCTTCAGATCGATCTTCGCTGCGTCTTCGAACGCGACCGCGAACTGCTCCACCGTCGCGGCCTCGCCGTCATGGCGGTCGAAATAGAGATCGGTCGCCTTGCGGAAGTCTTCCGGCCCGGTGAGCGTCCGCAGCATCCGCACGACCTCCGCGCCCTTCTCATAGACGGTCGCGGTGTAGAAATTGTCGATCTCGATATAGCTCTCGGGCCGCACCGGATGGGCCAGCGGCCCGGCATCTTCCGGGAACTGCCGCGCCCGCAGCGTCTTCACGCCGTCGATGCGCTGCACCGCTTCCGAGCGCTGCGTCTCCGAGAACTGCTGGTCGCGCAGAACCGTGAAGCCTTCTTTGAGGCAAAGCTGGAACCAGTCGCGGCAGGTGACGCGGTTGCCCGACCAGTTGTGGAAGTATTCATGCCCGACGATCCCTTCGATCAGCTCGAAGTCGAGGTCGGTCGCCGTCTCCGCATCGGCCAGAACGTACTTGTCGTTGAAGATGTTGAGGCCCTTGTTCTCCATCGCGCCGAAATTGAAGGCGGCGACGGCGACGATCATGAAGATGTCGAGGTCGTATTCGCGGCCATAGGCCTCTTCGTCCCACTTCATCGAGCGCTTCAGCGAATCCATCGCGTAATGCGCACGCGCCTCGTTGCCCGGATCGACATAGACGCGCAGCGTCACGGTGCGGCCCGAGCGCGTGACGAACTTGTCCTCGATGGACCCGAGTTTCGCCGCGACCAGTGCGAAGAGATAAGCCGGCTTCTTGAACGGGTCTTCCCAGACCGCGAAGTGGCGGCCGCCGTCCAGTTCGCCCGACTCCAGCAGATTGCCGTTCGACAGCAGCACCGGATAGGCGGCCTTGTCCGCCTCGATGCGCGTCCTGAACGAGGCCATCGTATCGGGCCGGTCGAGATAATAGGTGATGCGGCGGAAGCCTTCCGCCTCGCACTGCGTGCAAAGCATCCCGTCGGAGACATAGAGGCCCGACAATGCGCTGTTCCCGGCCGGCGAAATCTCCACCTCGGTCGTCAGCGTGAAGCGGGCAGGCGGGGTCTTCAGCAACAGCCCCTTGGCGTTCGTCTCATACGCGCCCGCGTCCAGCGCCACGCCATCGATCGCCACCGATTTCAGCGTCAGCTCCTCGCCGTCGAGCTGCAGCGGCGGCGTCGCGCTGCCGGTCGCCTCGACCTGCAGCGCCGCGATCACGCGCGTCGCCTGCGGGTCGAGCCGGAAGGTCAAATCGGTCGAGAGAATGCGGTAATCCGGCGCGCGATAATCCGCGAGCCGCACGGTCTGGGGAATGTCGGTTTTCATCCGCGCCTTATAGCGGCGCGGCGGCGTCCCCGGTACTCAAACTTCCCGTGAGGCCGTCAGGCCGCCATTTCCGGGTCGCTGTCGATCGCTTTCACGATCTTGGCGACATCGCGGGCCAGTTCCAGCATCGAATCGGGCAGGTGTTCGGCCTCGTTTTTCGCGGCATCCAGCATCGCGACCGCGAAGGCATAGAGCTTGCTCGAATTGGCGATGAGGCGCGCCTGCGCTTCCATCTTCTGCGGCGCGAGATCGTATTCCGCGCCCGGCACGCGCCAACCGCCCCAGTCGGTCTCGCCGGTCACGACCACCGGGAAGGTGCCGGGGAAGGGGTGATGCGAGGCGTCTTCGGCGGCCTGCCACTTGTTGCGCGCGCGGATGATGCGCCAGGGCGTTGCGCCCAGATCGAACTGCGTCGTCGCGTTCTGTTCGCCCTGCAGCTCGTCGGCGCCGAATTCGCGGCCGAGGCCCACGTCGTAGTAGATGCGGATGGGCTCATCGAGGCCCTTCGCCCATTGCGGAATGACGCGCTCGACCAAGGCCCAGGTGCCTACGGTCTTCACATAGACCCGCTGGTTCTTGTGATATTGCGCCTTTGCCATGAATCCGCTCCGGCGGCTCTCCCGCCGCAGGCTTCAGAGTGCCGTCCCCGCCCTAAAGCGAGGTTAAAGACGGGCCTTTTCGGAACCCGGCCATTAACAGTGCGTTAGGGAACCGGACCGGCGGATGTCGCGCCTTTCAGGCCCGTTATCCTGAACGGATGGACAGAAAAACCTCGCGCAACTGTCGCTGCGCTTTTATCTCCGCCCGGCCTAGTCTCGTTGCATAAACCGCCGCCTCAAGGAGCGCGCCATGACCAAGAAACTTTTCGCCGCTGCATTCGTCGCCGGGGTTGCGCTCGCATCCCCCGCCTATGCGGCCTCGGCCGATCTGGAAGGCAACTGGGACGCCCAGAACGCATCTGCCGGCGGCCTCGCCCAGCTCGACATCACCTATGACGGCCGCAACTTCCAGGTTCGCGCGTCAGCGGTGTGTTCGCCGCGCCCGTGCGAGTTCGGCAATGCGACCGGCACGCCGCTTCTGCCGCCCGGCCGCAACAATGTCGGCCGCGACATGTCCGGCATCACCGCCAGCTTCAACGGGTCCGACGCCAGCCGTCAGATCACCGCGACCGTTGCGGGCGGCAATCGTCTGACGGTCACCACGGTCCAGATCTATCGCGACGGCCGCGCCGCGACGGTGACGACCGAAACCTTCCGCCGCGCCAGCCGCCAGCCGGAAGTGCTGGCCGAATGCACCACCATCCAGAACAATCTCCGCATCCGCTTCGCCGGCGGTGAGTGGGCCGTCTCGCAGGGCAATCAGGACATCGCGCGTTTCGACACGCCGGAAGAGGCGGGCTATGCGCGCTTCCTCATCGCGATCCAGGGCCTGAAGCAGAAATGCGAGATCGCCGACGCGGGGTTCGAGTACTGGACGCTGAGCAACGGCGCGTTCCCGCAGGGGTCGCAGGCGGGCGAGTACTGCCAGACCGTCGGCTACCGCCAGATCACGGTCAGCAAGTCGGGCCGCAACTGGGCCGTCCGCAACGGTAACGCCGTACTCTACACGGTCGCCGACCGCTTCGTCGCCGACACGGTCGCCAAGACCCTCATCGACAACCGCGTCGCCGCCCAGTGCTTCGTCGGCGAACCGGGCCGCGGGATGACCTATTTCCGCCGCTGATCCGTAAAAATCTTGGCCTGACGCTACGGCCGCCCGGCTTCCGGGCGGCCGTTTCGTTTTGCGCGGGATTTCGGCCTGCGCTAGCCTCCCCGGCAACAAGCAACAAAGCTGCTGGGGAGACCGCACGTGAATTTCGACTTTTCCGACGACCAGAAGGCGCTGCGCGACCAGGCCAGCCGCTTCCTGAAAGACCGCTGCCCGCCCAAGGCCGTGCGCCGCATTCTGGAAGGCGGCGACGTGTACGACCGCGATCTCTGGAAGGGCGTCGCCGAAATGGGCTGGACCGCCACCGCGATCCCCGAGGAATACGGCGGTCTCGGCCTTGGCTATCTCGAACTCTGCGTGATCGCGGAAGAGCTTGGCCGCGTCGTCGCGCCCATTCCCTTCGCCTCGTCGGTGTATCTGGCGACCGAAGCGCTCCTGATCGCGAGCAGCGAAGAGCAGAAGCAGAAATACCTGCCCAAACTCGCCGCCGGTGAAATCATCGGTACCTTCGCCAATGCCGAAGGCGCCAGCGCGCCGTCGCCGCGCACCATCAAGACGACCTTCAAGGGCGGCAAGATCGACGGCGTGAAGATGCCCGTCGCCGACGGCCTCGCCGCAGACTTCGCCATCGTGCTGGTCCGCACCGGCGACAGCGGCGACCGCGCCCTCTCGCTCGCCATCGTTGACCTCGCGGGCGCGGGCGTCACGCGCACCGCGCTGAAGTCGGTCGATCCGACGCGCGGCCAGGCCGAAATCAAATTCGCCGGCGCGCCGGCCGAACTGCTCGGCGCCCAGGGCGAAGGCTGGTCGATCACCGGACAGGTCTTCGACCGCGCCGCCATCATGCTCGCCTTCGAACAGGTCGGCGGTTCGGATTCGTGCCTCGCCATGGCGAAGGACTACGCGCTCGGCCGTTACGCCTTCGGCCGCCAGATCGCTTCGTATCAGGCGATCAAGCACAAGCTCGCCGATATGTACGTGAACACCGAGATCGCCCGCTCCAACGCCTATTACGGCGCCTGGGCGCTCTCGACCAATGCGCCTGAGCTTGCGGAAGCGGCGGCCGGCGCGCGCATCTCGGCCATCCAGGCCTATGACTATGCGTCCAAGGAAAACATCCAGACCCATGGCGGCATGGGCTTCACGTGGGAGCTGGACTGCCAGCTCTTCTTCCGCCGCGCCAAGAACGATGCCCTCAGCATCGGTCCGGCGCGTGTGTGGAAGGAAAAGCTGGTCACCCAGCTCGAACGCAAGAACGCCGCCTAAGAACAAAGACATCGGAGAGACGTCATGGACTTCAACGACACCCCCGAAGAAGCGGCCTTCCGCGCCGAAGCCCGCAAATGGCTCGAAGCCAACGCGCCGAAAGATATGGCGCCCCCGGCCAGCGAGGCCGAGGCGCTGAAGCGCGCCAAGGCCTGGCAGGCGACGCGCGCCGCCGCGAACTACGCCAAGATCACCTGGCCCAAGGAATTCGGCGGCCGCGCCGGCACGCCGATTCAGCAGGTCATCTACAATCAGGAAGAGGGCAAGTTTAACGTGCCCGGCGGCTTCTTCGATATTGGCCTGGGCATGTGCATCCCGACGCTGATGACCTACGGCAAGCCCGAGGCGCTGCAGCGCTATGTCGGCCCCGCGCTGAAGGGCGAGGAGATCTGGTGCCAGCTCTTCTCCGAACCGTCGGCAGGCTCCGACGTCGCCGGTCTCCGCACCAAGGCGGAAAAGGACGGCGATGAATGGGTCATCAACGGCCAGAAGGTCTGGACGTCGGGCGCTCACTATTCCGACTTCGGCATTCTCCTCACCCGCACCAACCCCGACGTGCCCAAGCACAAGGGCCTGACGATGTTCTACATCGACATGAAGGCGCCGGGCGTCACGGTGAAGCCGATCAAGCAGATCAATGGCGGCGCGAACTTCAACGAGGTTTTCTTCAACGATTTGCGCGTGAAGGACAGCCAGCGTCTCGGCGAGGTCGGCGACGGCTGGAAGGTCGCGCTCACCACGCTCATGCATGAACGCCTCGCGGTCGGTGGCGGCGCCGGCGCGCGCGGCCCCGATGCCCGCGAAATTCTCGAACTTGCCCGCACGACCGAGCTGGAAGACGGTCCCGCCATCCGTAACGCGGCGGTGCGCGAGAAGATCGCCGACGTCTATGTCCGCACCCAGGGCCTCAAATACACGACCTACCGCACCATGACCGCGCTCTCGCGCGGGCAGCAGCCGGGGCCGGAAGCCTCGATCGGCAAGATCGTCTCCGCGCCCAAGCTTCAGGACGTCGCCGGTTTCGGCATGGACCTGCAGGGCGAGGCGGGCGTCGTGATGAACGCCGATGCCGACTTCCAGCAGTCCTATATGTGGGCGCCGGGCCTGCGCATCGCGGGCGGCACGGACGAGATCCTCAAGAACATCATCGCGGAACGCGTGCTGGGCCTCCCCGGCGACATCCGCGTCGACAAGGATCTCGCCTTCAAGGACGCCCCGAAAGGCCGATAGGCCGGCGATGATCGCACAGGCGACAGGCGGTCTTCGCTTCACGATAGACCTGCCCAACCCGCACGAGCCGCGCCGTTACAAGGCGCGGCCGTTGACCGGCAATGACGCGGGCGCGGCCGACGAACTCATGCGTCACGCGCCCGGCGTCCATCGCCACCGCCCGCCTGCGGAATCGCCGGCGGCGACCACGGCCCGCATCGGCGTCTTCGACGACATGCGCGTCCTGCGCGCCTTCGTCGATCTGCGCGCCGGGGCGCCGACCGCAGATTCCTGTTTCGTCGAACTGATGGTGGTCGATCCGCGCTATCGCCGCGCCGGTCTCGGCACGCATCTCTTCAATGCGCTGGCCGCCGAAATGAAGGCCGCCGGCGCCCGCCGCATCGCGCTGGAAGTCGACGACGACAATGAAGGTGCCGCCCGCTTCTGGACCCGCCTCGGCTTCACCGAAGGCGCAAAGCGCGACGATCAGCGCTGTTTCGAGCGCAAACTGGCCTGAAGGCCGATCTTCCCATAAAATGTGATATGGCGCACAGTGTGGGCCAGATCACAGTGCTATACCCCTCGCAGTCCTCGAGAACGAGGCTCAACCATCAAGGGGAATATCCAAGTGAAAACGTTTGTTTCGGCTCTGGCGTTGTCGGCTGCGCTGACCGGCGCTGCGTCCGCCGAGGGCATGTATGTCGAAGTGTTCGGCGGTGCGGATTTCGCGCCGGACCTGGAATGGAACAACTCGGACTACGAGATGGACACGGGCTACAGCTATGGCGCTGCGCTCGGCTGGAACCTGACGCCGAACTGGTCCGTCGAAGGCGAGATCGCCTATCACGAAGCGGACTATGCCTGCTGCACCAGCAACGCCTCGCTCCTGAACCTGTCGGTCAACGGCTACTACACCTTCAACCCCGAAGGACAGTTCAAGCCGTATGTTGGCGCCGGCATCGGCTATGGCGAACTCGCCTATGAGAGCGGCGGCCAGATCGACGACTGGGTGTTCACCTATCAGGTGATGGCGGGCGCGCGGGTTGCCGTCGCCTCCAATACCGAACTCGTCGCTGAATACCGCTATGTCGGAAGCGCCAACGCCGACACCAGCTTCACCGAGTGGGAATATCGCGCCCACGTCCTGTCGGCGGGCCTGCGCTTCAACTTCTGATCGCCGTTTGCGTCCGGGCCAGCCCCCCAACCCCCAACCCCCAAGCCCCCCGGCCCGGATACACGAGAAGCCCCGCGTTTCGGCGCGGGGCTTCTTGCGTTCAGGCGGTGAAGAACGGGCGGTCGCCCTTGATCGTCACGCGCTCCATCGCGCGGCGCTGGGGGAAATAGTCCGACGCCGCGAAATGCTGGCTCGCCCGGTTGTCCCAGAAGGCGAGGGCGTTCGGTGTCCAGCGGAAACGGCACTGGATCTCGGGATTGGCGGCCTGCGCATAGAGATGCTCCAGCAGCCAGTCGCTCTCCTTGCGCGTCAGCCCGTTGATGCTCTCGGTGAAGCCCGTGTTGACATAGATGCTGCGCCGTCCCGTCTCGGGATGCGTCCGGATCACGGGATGATCCTGCACCGGATATTTGGCGCGCAGCTCGTCGGCTTCCTTGCCCAGACGCCGGGCGAAGACGCGCGCGATATCGTGCTTCGCCGTCATGCCCGCCGTGATGCGCTTCATTTCCGGCGACAGGCCTTCAAAGGCCGCCTCCATATTGGCGAACAGCGTATCGCCGCCCACCGGCGGTATTTCGATCGACCGCAGGATCGACCCCAGCGACGGCGTCGCGCGCCAGGTCACGTCGGAATGCCAGGCATTCTCCTGCCCCTTGGAATTCTCGCCATGCTCGATGCGCAGAACTTCCGGATCGGGCTGGTCCTTCGGCGTCGCGGGATGGATTTCCAGATCGCCGAACCGCCGCGCGAAGGCGATGTGCTGCGCCCGCGTGATGTTCTGGTCGCGGAAGAAGATCACCTTCCAGTCCAGCAGCGCCTGCCGCACCGCCGCGATGGCCGCATCGGACAAATCCTCGCGCAGGTCGATCCCGTGCAGCTCGGCGCCGATCACGGGCGACAGCGGCTTCAGATCGAAATGACGACCAGCATCGACTTTCAGCGCGATGTTCATGGGCATTCTCCCGGCGTGGTCCTGCCGCAAGCATGCAGGCTCTTGCGGCCGCCAGCTTCGACGGGATGAAGGCTAATCCAATTCGCTCCGGCTAATGTAACGATTTACCCAATCGCTCACCGCGCGGCGCGCGCCGCGATCCAGTCGCGCAAAGGCTGGAACACCAGTTCCGGCGCGCTCTCCGCGACCAGCACGTCGAGATGGCCATAGCCGTCCAGCACCGTCATCGTCACGTCCCGCGATCCGCTCGCCTCGACCGAATGGCGGATATTCGCCTGCCAGTCCGCGCCCATGCCGGTCGAGGCGAAAGCCAGCACCGGCATCGCCATCTCGCCCCATCCGTCGTCCAGTGCCGTCGCCGGATCGTCGGCCAGCTGCGCGGCGCGCTTCATCTCGATGTCCTGGATCGCCGGATAGAAGCGGTCATAGGCGCGCATCAGCCGCGCCAGAACCTGCGGCTTGGAGATGCCGCCTTCGGGATTGGCCAGCGCGCCCGGGCCCCACGCCGTCTGCAGCACATGGGTCAGCTGCGCGCCGATAGTGGGATAGGCGGAATCGAGCGCCGGGCTTTCCGGGTTCTCCGCCGCCGCATCCATCAGCGCCTGGCGCGAGTCCCATCCGCGCCGCCCGCCGACATCGCTCGCCCAGATGCCCTTGGCCTCCATCGCCGCCATCGCCGCCGCCGCGTCATAGGCCTCCGGCCCGGCGTTCTTGAACGAGGCATCCAGCACGATCAGCCCCGCAAGGCTCCGGTCCTCGGCCGCCAGCGCAAAGGCCAGCACGCCCCCCCGGCTGAACCCCGCGACGAATACCGGCACGTCCCGCGTCTCGCGCAGCATCAGGTCGCGCGCCGCCCGCACGTCGCTCATGAAGACCTCGCTGGTCCAGCCCTTCATCTCGCCCAGCGTTGCGATATCCGAAGCGGGCGGCACCGCGTTGGTGCGGTAGTCCAGCGCGAACACGTCGATCCCGCGCGCCGCCAGCCACAGCCACAGATTATGCCGCTCGTCGGTCAGCGCCGACGCGCCGTTCATGTTCGTTCCGGGCAGGAACAGCAGCGACGCGACCGGCTTTCCCGCCGCGCGATAGCGATGCACCCGGATCGTATCGAACCGCCCGCCGGGCAGGCGCGGCGTCCTGTAGATCGTCTCGTTGACGGTCGCGCCGTCGATCAGCGGCCGCTCGGCCTGCACGACGGCCCATTGCGGCTCCCCGGCATCCGGCCCGCACGCGGCCAGCCCCAGCAGCAGCGCCAGCCCCGCAATCCAGCCGATCCCCCGCACCAGGCCTCCTCGCCTCAGCCGCGATAGTCGATCCACGCGCCGCCCGCGCTCTGCACCTGCGTACGCCCATCGGCGTCGCGCAGATAGGTGGGCGTCAGCGGCGCTTTTGAAACGCCGCCCGGAATATCCAGCACATAGGTCGGCATGGCGAGTCCCGACACACGCGCCTGCAACGCCTTCATCAGCGCCTGACCCTCGGCGATGCTCGTGCGGAAATGCGACGTCCCCGGCGCAAGGTCGGCATGGTGCAGGTAATAGGGCTTCACCCCCACGCCGATCAGCCCCTCCATCAGCGCCGCCATCGTATCGATATCGTCGTTGACGCCTTTCAGCAGCACGCTCTGGCTCACAAGGCTGACGCCTGCCTTCCGCAGCCGCGCGATGGCGGCGCGCGCACCCTCGGACAACTCGCGCGGATGATTGGCGTGGATCGCCACCCACACGGCCTTGTCCGTGTGCGAAATCGCCTCGACGAAATCCGCCGTCACGCGCCCGGGGTCCACCACAGGCACGCGCGTATGCCAGCGGATCACCTTCACATGCGGCATCGCATCCAGCCGGGCGATGATCTCCGCCGCCCGGCGCGGCGACAGCATGAACGGATCGCCCCCGGTCAGGATGACTTCCGAAATCTCCTCATGCGCGGCGAGATAGGCGAGGGCGGCATCCAGCTCATCGCCCGTCAGCGGCGGCGCCTGTCCCGGCCCCACCATCTCGCGGCGGAAACAGAACCGGCAATAGACCGGACAGGCGCTGATGACCTTCAGCAGCGCCCGCCCCTTATAGCGATGCACCACGCCCGGCACCGGCGTATGGCGCGCATCGCCGATCGGGTCGCCGCTTTCTTCCGGCAGAACCGTCAGCTCTTCGGCGGACGGAATGAACTGCCGCGCAATCGGATCGGCCGGATCGTTCGGGTCGATCAGCGCCGCCATCTCCGGCGTCACCGCGATGGCATAGCGCGACGCCACGGCGGCAAGGGCCGCCGCGTCGTTCACCAGCCCGCGCGTTTTCAGCGCGGGCACGTCCCGCAATGTCACTCCAGCGGCGTCCATATCACCTGACCGATGCGCGAAGCGCCGGTGCATAGCACAAGGACAAGGCAGATATTAACCGGCAGCAGCTTTCTTACTCCGCCGGTATCAAGCCTTCCTTGAGGCACATTCGGTAGGCGATGGTTTCGTCGGAGCTGTCTAGCTGAATCACAACGGCTTTGAGCTTCGACGCGTCCGCCTTCGATGGCCCTATGACGCCTATGAAGTGTGTGTACCCCGAGTACGCGCCGTAGGAATTTTTACCATTTACTTGTCCGCAGAACGATACAGACTTGACCGTGATTTTCCTGAATTTGGCAGAGTCTGGGTCTTTAAGCATGTCCGCCACTTCGGCCGTAATCGCAGCTTCTTCAGCTTTTGTTGCCCAATGAAGAGTCGGGTCAAGTAATGGCGGTTTGGCAAATGCTGCGCCGGCAAACGAAATTACAACCGCTGCGCAGAACGAGTGCTTCAGCATTCTTTCCTCCCCCAAGGAAAATTGCTTTACTGTTTTATAATGATGTCGATAACGAACTATCGATCAAGATGAAATTGCGGCCGTCGTAGGAGAGAGAGAAGCATTTTAATCTCACTCCAGCGGCGTCCATATCACCTGACCGATGCGCGAAGCGCCGGTGCATAGCATGACGAGACGGTCGAATCCGAGAGCCACGCCGCTCGCCGGCGGCATCGCGGCGACGGCATTTAGAAAGTCCTCGTCCACCGGATAATGCTCGCCATACAGCCGCTCCTTCTCGGCCATCGCGGCGATCCAGCGCGCCCGCTGCTCGGCGGCGTCCGTCAGTTCGCCGAACCCGTTGGCGAGTTCCACGCCGCAGGCATAGACCTCGAACCGCTCGGCCACGCGGCGGTCATGCGCCGCCCGCCGCGCCAGCGCCGCCTCTGGGGCTGGATATTCGTAAAGAACCGTCAGCCGCGAAGGGTCCAGCGCCGGCTCTATTTTCTCCGCCATCACCCGCGTGAAGACGTCCGACCAGGTATCGTCCTCCGCCACGACGACCCCTGCCGCCGCCGCGGACCGCGCAAATCCGTCCCGGTCGGTCGCGCCCTCCGCATCGACAAACGCCAGCAGGTCGATCCCGGCATGAAGCCGGAACGCCTCCGCCAGGGTCAGCCGCGTCTCGGCCGCCGCCGGATCGGCCTCGCGCCCCCGGTGCGACAGCGCCCTCGCGCCCACAGCGGCCGCCGCGCCGCGCACCAGCGCCAGCGTATCGGCGATCGTCACCTCATACGTGTCCCCGGCCCGGTACCATTCCAGCATGGTGAACTCGCTCGCATGGATCGCGCTTTCCTCGCGATTCCGGAACGCCCGCGCCAGGTCGTAGATTTTCGTCTCCCCTGCCGCCAGCAGGCGCTTGGCCTGCAGTTCCGGCGATGTCGGCAGCCACAGCGTCTCGCGCGTCCCGTCGGCTTTCACCCGTTCCGTCGCGAATCCATGCAGGTGCGTTTCGGCGCAGGGCGCGGCCTGCAGCAGACCGCATTCCACCTCCGTAAACCCCTCGCGCGCGAAGTAATTCCGCACAAAACGGCGGATTTCCGCCCTTGCGGTCAGGAAAGGCCGCCGGTCGGCATGCCGGTCCTTCGCCCACCAACGCGCTTGGCGCGGGGCCGCTGACCCTGTATCACCCGCCGAGTTTTTCACCGGACATCCGGATTTTGAGAGGCGCGAGGGCAGGGCCTTCGCGCGCCAGGAGAATTGAAGTGGTCAAGGTCATCGCAAGCAACGTCCGCAAAGGCAATGTGCTGGAGCTGGAAGACGGCAAGCTCTACGTCGTGCTCACGGCGGAAAGCTTCTTCCCCGGCAAGGGCACGCCCACGACGCAGATCGACATGCGCCGCATCTCGGACGGCGTGAAGACCACCCAGCGCTACAAGACGACCGACGGCATCGAGAAGGCCCAGATCGACCATCAGGACTACACCTATCTCTACGACGACGGCGACAATCTGGTGTTCATGAACCAGGAGAACTACGAGCAGCTCTCCGTCCCGCACGATCTCGTCGGCGACCAGGTCGCGTATCTCCAGGAAAACATGAAGTGCGAGATCGCGCTCTTCAACGGCGCCGCGATCACCGTGGAAATTCCCCAGCGCGTGGTCCTCGAAATCGTCGAGACCGAGCCGGTGACCAAGGGCCAGACCGCCACCAGCTCCTACAAGCCCGCGATCCTCTCGAACGGCGTGAAGAGCGCTGTGCCGCCGCACGTCTCGGCCGGCACCCGCATCGTCGTCAACACCGCCGACGGCTCCTACGTCGAACGCGCGAAGGACTAGCGCAAAAAGCCTTTCCTCCCCGTCATTCACGGGGGAGGTGTCCCGAAGGGACGGAGGGGGTACGGCGCCGCCTCCTGCTCAATGATAAAGCGTCACGATCCTGTCGGGATGGACGCCCGCCTCGCGCAGCGTTGCCGCGATCTCGCGTTCCGCAAAGAACGACGAGACGATCACCGGCGCGCTGGATGAATCGCGAAGGAACGCGTCCGGACTGATCACGGGACTGTCGCCCTGCATCAGTCCCCATTTCTGCGCGTCGCGATCAATGATGCCGCGCACGGTCAGCCTGTCACCGATGCCGGTCCAGTGCAGGAGCTGCGCGGTGTGGACGCCCGCGCCCCAGATGAACGCCTCGTCCGTAATCCCGGCCAGCTTCGCCTTCGCCCGCATCCACATGGCCTCTTCGCGCGCTGCGTAGTTCCGGGCGACTGCCGCCGCGCCATTGGCCGCGTTACGACGGGCCATATTGACGACCTGTCGCGTTTTGCGCGCTGCGACTGCGATGACGGGGTAGATGAATGCGTGCGGGGCGATCCGCATCTCGATCACCTCGAAGCCGGCTGCGCCCAGCAGCGCCATCAGCGTCTCCGGCGAGAAATAGTGCAGATGCTCGAACGAGAACCAACCCGGCGGCAGAAGTTCGGGCGCGATGGCGCACGGCACTTCCAGAACGATCAGGCCATCGTCCGCGAGTGCGGCATGGGCGCGCTTCACCGCCGCAAGCGGATCGAACAGATGCTCCAGAACATGCGATATCATGACGATGTCCAAGTCTGACTGACGGGGAAGGCAACTGGCCTCGTCTCCGGCATCGACGTCGATTTCGTATATATCGCATGCCTGCTGCGCTGCGAGCGACGAGGGATCGCAGCCCGACACGCTCCAGCCCTCTTTCCGGAACTGATGCAGATGCAGTCCCGTGGCGCATCCGATTTCGTACAGCCGCCCCGCTGCACGTCCCGTATCGCGGACCAGCGACAGAAGACGGCGGGTCAATGCGATCGGCGCCGCCGCGCGCAGGGCGGCAGGGTCACTGAACGCGGTGTAGTTCGACATCGTTTCGTAGTGCCGCAGCATCACCGCCTCAGGTACAGGCGGCGCCTGCTGGAGATGGCCGCATCCCTCGCAGATGCCGAACGCCAGATCGTGGCGTCCAAGACCGGCAAGTTCCAGTGACTGGCGCTGAACGATATCGAAGCGCTCTCCGCCGCAGACGCCGCAGCAGGCGCGTCCATAGTCCGGTGCGAGCGATGAGGTGGCGGCGGAAACTGTCATGCGCGCACGATAGGACCGATCCGTTAACGCGCGCTAACCATACGACGTGGAGATCAGACGTCCTTCGTCTTGCCAAGCAGACGCCGCGCCAGCGGCGACTGCCTCAGGGCGGCGCGGAGATTGATCCGCGCCGCTTTTATTTTGCCCGCCAGCGACAGCGGCATGGCGGCGTCGAACAGCGGCGCGTGACCGATGCGGAAATTCTCCTTGTAGGCATAGTCGCCGACCGAGAAATCGAACCGCCTCACGCCGCCCGCATGCAGCGCCATCAGCGTCTGCTCGATCACCAGCCGCCCTGGCGAGGTCGTCGCCCAGTCGCCGCCCGCATGGGCGAGGCGCACGAACGTCACCGTCCCGCCGCCGCTGACGCCCAGCAGCGCCCCGACGGTTTCGCCATTGCAGATGAGCGCGCCCAGCACCGCATCGCCGCCGATCGCGTGCTGAACGAGGTGGCGGTAGTGCGCCGTATAGGCCGCGCCGCCGACCTGCGCGTCGATGCCCAGTTCGCTCATCCGCGCGGCCTGCAGCCGGTCCATATCGGTCAGGATGGCGACGGCCTGCGCCGGATCGGCGATCAGGTCGAACCGCGCCCCCTCGTTCCGCGTGAAGACGCGCCACACGCGCTCCTGCTCCTTGCGGAACTTGGTCGTGCGGCTGCGCGAATAATCCTCGAAGCTGTCGCCCATGCTCAGCGGATGGGCGCTCAAAGGCGACGGCCGCGGCGTACCGACACCCAGCATCGGGTTTTCCTTGCCGTCCACCGTCTCGGGCTGCTTCTCCAGCCGCAGCAGGCTCGCGCCGGGCAGCGCGCGGCGGATCGCCGGCCACAGCGCTTTCATCCCGGCGCGCGCGGGCAGGGCGGGGCCGGCCACCGGCGCGTTGTTGTCGCTGATCCCGGCATCGGCAAAGCCGATCACGCCGTCCTTCAGCGCCAGCGGCAGCATCATGGCCGGCTGATCGCCGCGCCAGACTTCCACGATCACCGGCGTCGCGTCGGCGCCATAGCTCGCATACCAGGCATCCAGGAATCCCGGCGTCTGGAACGGCGTCGCGCCGCCGCTGCGCGCCAGCTCGCGCCAAACCGGGTCCACCGCGCTCCAGCTTGATTGGACGCGGATCTGAAAGGGCGAAGCGGCGCTCACGAAACGGCCAACTCGACCAGCGTCACGCCGCCGCGCACGGCCGGGTCCAGCGCGAACTCGATGGGCCGCTTGCCCGCGCGCTGCTTCGCCAGCCATTTCGATTTATGGCTCAGCTTCTGCAGCGCCGCCTTGGCGACATAGCCGGGGCCGGTGATCTTCCGGCTCTTCGCCGCCCAGCCATAGCGGTGGCGCAGCAACCCGTTGCCCATATTGATGTGATGCTTGCGCGCGATCGACCGGCTCCAGTGTTCGGAGGTGATCGACACGTTCAGCATGTCGTAATTCTCCACCCGGTGCGGCGCGTTCAGCGGCCAGTGCGCCATGTCGCCGGCTTCCAGATCGAAGCTTTTGGCGAAGCTGTCGAACCACGGCTCATAGGGCAGGTCCACTTCCACGCCCAGCACCGCGATATCCTCCAGCGCCTCAGCTTTCAGAAACGGCTCGGTGTTCGGATAGATCAGGATCTTCTTGCGGCCATGCACCTGCCACAGCGCCTGACCCGGCAGGTCGCAGTGATAATAGACCTGCGCCCCCGGCGACGAGATCAGGATGCCCATCGAGACATTCGTCATCGCTTCGCCCGGCGCATTCGCCGCGATCTCGTCATAGGCCGCCGCCAGCAACGCGCCATAGCGGCCATCGACCTCGTCGACGCGCCGCAGGTTCAGCCACATGCGCCCCGCCGCGATCCATTCGATCACGTCCGCGCCTTTCATGCCGGCGATGTCGCCCTCGCGCCAGAACCGGCGCTCCTTCTCGCCCTGCGCGCCCATGCTGATGAGGCTGTAGTGCGAGCGCGGATAGGCGTCGATCAGATCGGCCAGCGCGTTCATCTGCATCAGCGGCGAACGGTGCAGCGTGTGGCGCGTCACCACGGCCTCGCGGCCCCACACCTCTTTCAGATGGGCGGGCCACGGCTCGAAGGCCGTCAGGGGAGACATCGAATGGGCGTTCATCGCTTGCGGTCCCGGCATCCGTCGACGACCTCCAGTCCGTCCGCCCAGTTAACCGTATGCAGTCCCGAACCGGGCCAGTCGCTGCCGCCCGCCCTCAGGACCGCGCCGATTTCCTGCGCGAAGCCTTCATCGTCCATTTTCGTGACGCGGCAAAGTGCAAGCCCCGCGCCATAGCCGGTGGTGCAATCCTGGGCCGGCCGCCACAATTCGCCGCCGCGTTTGTAGAACGCCCCCGCCGGCCGCGCGCTCAGCGCATCCAGCAGAACCGGGTTCTCGCTATGCGCCCGCCACGGCCCGGTCAGCGTCTCGGCCGACCACAGATGCAGCGCATCCCATGTCGAGGCGTCGCCGCCGCCGACCGTGCCCGTCATCCACAATTTCCCGCCATGATCGACGATGGTGGCGTCGCTCACCTGCGCCCCGTCCACCAGACGCGCCACATGCACCCAGCCGCGCGGAAAATCCGTCGCGCGATAAAGATCGACGCCGTTGAGGCTGGAGCTTTCGGGGATCATCCACATCGCCCCGTCGCGCTCGAACACGAAGGGGTATGACAGGTGCGCAGCCGCTTCGAACACCATGTCCGGCGTTCCCATCGGCCCGTCCGGCCCCATCTCGACCGCCGAGATCACGCCCTTCGCCGTCGCGTAGGGATATTCCTCCACGAACATGAAGCTGCGGCCCTGCCAGGTCGCGACCATCGGGTCGGCATAGAAGCGCTGTCCGTCATCGGGCAGCACCTGCCAGCCGCCGCCCGGTATCGCCATCGTCTCGGTCAGGCGCGCCTCGTCCGTCCTGCGCCAGCCGACATACCAGTGCGGCGCGCGGCGCAGGATCTTGGCCAGCATATGCCGCGCCGCATGGGTCAGCGTGCCGAACGCACTGCTCGCGCTCCATGTCCGCGCATCGCGCAGCGCCAGCGCCTCGTCGCCGGCGATCTTGCGCCCGCGCGCCGCCATGTCCGCCGCCCGCGCCAGGATGGAAACCAGCCGCGCATTCAGATTGTCCAGCGAACGCCCCAGATCATGGACATGCTCCACCGCCGGGCGCGTCATCATGGGATAGCCGGGGGCCGCGCTGTCGCTCACCCCGATGGGCGGAATGCGCCCGTCCAGCAAGGCCGCAGCCGCCGCTTCCTCGATCAGCGCATCGCCATAGACGGGCCGCAGCGTGCGTGAGTTGGCATCGCCGCCGGTCAGGCCTGTCAGATCGATCTCAAGTTCGGCGTCTTTCGTCGCGCCGTCGGATTGGCGCAGATCGTCGCCGCTCCATTCCGCTGCGCGCCGGCGGTTCCGGCCGGTCATCCGCTCCAGCATCAGCACGAGGCCCAGCGAGGCCGGCGGCTTCGGCCCGCCCGGCCGCACCGCGACAAAAACCTGATGCCCCCGGCGGCGCAGTTCGTCGGCCAGCGTGCGATGCCAGCCGCGCGCCCGCGCCGGATCGATGGCGAGCCGTATTTTCAGTCCCGGAGACGCCAAAAGCCCCAACTTTCAGGCGTGCGCGGCTGCCGCGCGAACGCTCGGTTTAGATGTTTCCCCTAATCTGCTGAAAACCCTATCCGATCTCATTTTGAGAAATGCCTAACAGACGCCTCCTTTTTTACACGCATGGCCTCGTCGGCGGCGGCGCGGAACGGGTCTGGGCGCTGGTCGCCTCGGGCCTCTACCGGCGCGGCTGGGACGTGACCTTCGCCGTCGATTTCGAAGACGGCGCAAACGAGGGCTTTCTCCCGCCGGACATGAAGCGCGTCGTCCTTGGCAAAGGCCATGGCAAGGCGGTCTCCGCGCTCGCCAGACACCTGAAAGCCACCGACCCCGTGGCCGCCTTCGCCGCCGTCGGCGCGTCCAATCTCAAGCTCATGCTGGCGCGCCTGCGCTCGGGCTGGCGCGGCGCGGCGATCCTCTCCGCCCATGGCCGCTTCGATGCGGAGCCGCGCTTTCTCGGCCGTCTCACCTATCGTGCGACCCCGCTGACCAGCCGCTGGGCCGCCCGCACGCTCACCGTCTCGGACGACCTGCGCGGCTATCTCATCAAGACCTTCCGCGCCCGGCCCGACCGCGTCACCACCATCCACAACGCCATCCATCTGCCGCCGGCCGGCCATGTACCCGGCGCCGCAGACCTCGCCGCGCGCCCCGATATCGTCCTCGCCGTCGGCCGCATGGTCCCGGAAAAGGGCTTCTCCACCCTCATCGAGGCGATGGCCCTGACAAGGCCCACCACGCGCCTCGTCCTTCTCGGCGACGGCCCCGACCGCCCGGCGCTGGAGGCCCGCGCCACTGAACTCGGCATTCGGGACCGCATCGACTTCCGCGGCTACCAGCCGGAGCCATGGCCCGCCTATCGCGAGGCCAAAATGCTCGCGCTCCCCTCATGGACGGAAGCCTTCGGCAACGTCCTCGTCGAGGCGCTCGGCCACGGCCTTCCTGTCGTCGCCACACGCTGCGGCGGCCCTGAGGAAGTTCTCCGCGACGGCCGGGACGGGACGCTCGTGCCCCCGCGCGATCCCGCCGCGCTCGCCGCCGCCATCGATGAAACCCTGTCGAACACAGGCGATCCCGCGCCCCGCCGCGCCCGCGCCGAGGATTTCTCCATCGACCGCGCCCTCGACAAATTCGAAGCCCTCATCGCCGAGGTCGCGCGCCCATGAGCCTCGTCACGCGCGACATACTGGGCATCGCCGTCACCTCCGCGCCGATGGACGAGATGATCGCCCATCTCAACACGCGCCTCGCATCCGGCGACCGCCTCAGGCTCGCTTTCCTCAACGCCCACACCTCGAACGTCGCGGCGAAGGATGCGGCCTTCAAGGCGGCGCTCGATGGTTTCCTGATACTTAACGACGGCGTCGGCGTCGATATCGCCGCCCGCCGTCTGCATGGGCATCGCTTCCCGGAAAACCTCAACGGCACCGATTTCGTCCCGGCCTATCTGCAGCGGACGCAAACGCCGCTCCGCATCTATCTGCTCGGCGGCAAGCCGGGCATCGCCGAAGAAGCCGCCGCGAAGCTCGAATCCCTCGCGCCGCAGCACGCCATTGTCGGCACGCGCGATGGCTATTTCCCGCCGGAAACGACCCCCGGCGTCGTCGCCGCCATCGCCGGAACCCGCCCCGATATCCTGCTCGTCGCCTTCGGCAATCCGGCCCAGGAACTCTTCATCGCCCGCCATTTCGACGCGCTGGGCTGCCGCATGGCGGTGGGGGTAGGGGCCTTGCTCGATTTCCTCTCCGGCCGCGTCGTCCGTGCGCCGGGCTTTTTCCGCGCCGCCCGCATGGAGTGGGTCTGGCGTCTCATGCGCGAGCCGGGACGGCTCTGGCGGCGCTATCTCTTGGGAAATTCTCAATTTCTTTGGCGTGTAATCCGGAAAGGTTAACGCGGCGATCCTCGCCGCGATTGAGGTTGTGCGCCCGTCCATGTCCGCAGCGATGACACCTTACAGCGGCGCTCAGCCGCTCAGGCGCGCTGCGATGCGGGCGCCGCTGCCCCCTGTGCTGCTCGAGCCGCAGCGTCCGGGCGATGACGGCATCGACCTCAAGGGCCTGATCGACATTCTCCGCCGCCGCTGGCGCGCCGTGCTGCTGCCTGCACTGCTGCTCACCGGATTGGCCGTCGTCTATACGATGATGACGCCCAAGCTCTACACGGCCTCCACGCTCGTCCTGCTCGATCCGCGCGACCAGAAACTGCTGCAGACCGAAGTGCTGCCCACCGGCGCCGGCTCCGACGCTTCGCTGGTGGAAAGCCAGCTCCGCGTCGTCACCTCCAACGCCGTCCTCGGCCGCGTGGTGGAAAAACTCGCGCTCGCCAACAAGCCTGAATTCGGCGGCGCCGGCAGCAACCCCATCGACCGCGCCGCCTCCGCGCTCGACACGCTGTCCAAGCGTGTCGCCGTCAGCCGCGCCGACCGCACCTATATTCTCGACATTCGCGCCACCTCGCGCGATCCGGCGCTCGCCCGCGACATCGCCAACGCCATCACCGAGGCCTATCGCGAAGACCAGATCGACAGCGCCCGCGCCGCCACCCGCGCCGCGAACGAAGCGCTGACGGCGCGTCTGGAAGATCTCCGCCGCCAGCTGCGCGTCGCCGAGGACGCCGTCCAGGCCTGGCGCGCCGAACACGGGCTCGTCGGCAAGGACGGCAGCGCCGTCACCGAACAGCAGATCGCCGAACTGAACCAGCGCCTCATCGCCGCCCGCGCGGTGATGGCGACGGCCCGCGCGCGCTACGAGGAAATCCGCCGCGCCGGGGCCGATGGCACCGCGCAGGCGACATCGTCCCAGCTCATCGCCACGCTCCGCGCCCAGCTCGCGACCGCGCGCCAGAAGGAGGCCGAACTCACCGCCACCTATGGCGACAAGCACCCGCAGGTCATCCAGATCCGCGAGGAGATCGCCTCCATCGAACGCCAGATCGCGGGCGAGGTCGGCCGCATCGCCGAAAGCGCCCGCAACGATCTCGCCGTCGCCGAGCGCGAGGTCGCAGCGCTCGAAGCCGAACTCGACCGCCTCACCGGCCGCGACGTGGAAGACGCCTCCGCCCTCATCCAGCTCCGCGAGCTTCAGCGCGAGGCCGACGCGGTGCGCGAGGTCTACGAATCGATCCTCGCCCGCGTCCGCGAAACGGCGGAGCAGGAACAGCTCGAAGTCTCGCCCGCCCGCGTCCTCGCGCCCGCTGCGACACCGTCCGCCGCATCCTTCCCGCCGCGCGCCTTCATCGTCGGCGTGGCGCTCGCCTTCGGTCTGGGTCTCGGCGCGGCGCTCGCCCTGATGCGCGAACGCTTCGATGACCGCATCCGCAGCGCCGCCCAGCTCCGCCGCGACGGCCTGGAAGTCCTCGCCGTGCTGCCGCCCTACGACGCCAGACGCCGCGGCCGCACCAACGCCTTCGACTACGCCATCCGCCTGATGCGCGCCGAACTGCGCGATCCCATCGAGCGCCAGCGCGAACGCTCGGCCCTCGTCGTCGGCACGCGCAGCGGCGACGGCGCCGCCTCCGTGGCGCTCAATCTCGCGCTCGCCGCCGTCGCTTCGGGCGAGCGCGTCCTCATCATCGACGCCGATCCGGCGACCCGCGCCCTCACCGAACTCGTCGCGCCCAGCGCCGCGATCGGCCTCTACGACGTTCTCGCCGGCCGCGTGCCGCTGATGGAGGCGCTGGTCGGCGACAAACGCAGCGGCCTGCGCGCCCTTCCTCTGGCGGCGCGCAAATCGCCGACCCAGGCCCGCCCCGCGCGCGGCGCCTATGAACGCCTCATCGCCCAGGCCCGCGCCCGCTTCGACTATGTGATCCTCGTCGGCGCGCCGCTCGCCGACGAACCTGACAGCCGCGCCATCGCAGAGGCCGCCGATCAGGTCGCGCTCGTCCTGCGCGCCCAGCGCGCCACCCGCGCCGATCTCTCCACCGCGCTCCGCGCCTTGCGCGTGCGCGGCGAAAAGACCTGCGGCATCGTGCTGACGATGGCCGAACCCGACGCGGCCTCATGACCTCCGCCCGGGCGACCGGCGCGCCGTTCCATGCCGCGCGGCCCACGCGCCTGCGCCGTCCCATCGACTGGCCCGTCACGCTCTGCGCCTACGCGTCGGTCGCCGCGCTCTTCTTCATCTCCAACCTGATGATGGCCTCGCTCGGCCTCGCCTATGAGACGGCGGGCGGCGCGCAGTGGGAAAAGATCGCCCCCGCCACCTATTTCGCCTTCGCTGGCCTCTTCGCGCTTCTCGCCACCCGCCCGAACCTCGCCGCCTTCGCAGATGAGATCGTGCGCCGGCACAAGGGCCTCATCGTCTTCTTCCTCTGCTGGGCGGCGCTCTTCGCCTATATCGTGAAGTTTCACGGCTCGCCGCTCACTGCGACCTTCGACACCTTCCTCATGCCGATGGCGCTGTTCCTCATCCTGCCGCGCACGCCGTCACGGGCGCAGCATCGCATGGCGCTTTTCCTGCACGCCTTCATGGCGCTCAACGCGCTCATCGGCCTCGCCGAATTCGCCATCGGCTTCCGCCTCACGCCCATCGTCGCCCAGGGCCTCGAAATCACGTCGGACTACCGCTCCTCCGCGCTGCTCGGCCATCCGCTCAACAACGCCGCCATGGCCGCCTGTTACGGCCTCATCATCATGCTCGGCGGCGGCAGGGATCTGTCGCCCGGCTGGCGCACCGCCGCATTGCTGCTTCAGCTCCCCGCGCTCGCCGTCTTCGGCGGCCGGTTCGCGACCGTCGCCTTCCTGGGCTTCGCTGCGGTCATCGTCGGCAAGCGCGCGCTCGACATCTTCGCCGGCCGCCGCTTCAACGCGAACGCCGCCGCCGCCATGCTCGTCATCGTGCCGGTCATGGTCGTCGGAACCATCCTCCTCGTCACCGGCGGCTTTCTCGACAAATTCCTGATGCGTTTCGTCGAGGACGACGGCTCCGCCGCCAGCCGCCTCATCATGTTCGAACTCGTCGGCAAGATCCCCTTCACCGATCTCCTCGTCGGCGCGAACCCGGATGTCGTCGCCACGCTTCAGCGCACCGAGGGCATCGGTTTCGGCATCGAAAGCTTCTGGGTCGGCTTCATCGCCTATTACGGCATCCTCATCTCCGTGCCGTTCTTCGTCGGCCTCATCTGTTTCCTCGTCTCCATGGCGCGGCAATGCGCGCCTAAATCCGGCTGGGCCATCCTCCTCTTCATCCTCATCTGCTCCACCTCCGCCTCGCTCTCCGGCAAGACGATGTCGTTCGGCCAGTTCGTCGCGATGCTGATGCTGCTGATGCGGCCGCTGCCGCAGATGCCCAGACAGGGCAGGGCGTAACGCCATGCTCCTGCGCCAGACCATCCTCTACCTCCCGGCCCAGCTCATCGGCCCGCTGGCCCAGATGGTCGCCACCATCGTGTGGACCTACTGGCTCCAGCCCGATGCGCTCGGCGCCTACGCGCTCGTCTGGGCGATTCAGGAACTGGCCGGCCTCGCCATTCTCGCCTGGTGGTCGGCCTATATGCTCCGCTACGCCAGCGGCCACGGGGCAGAGGGCGACCGCGCCCGCCTCGACGGCATGGAATGGGCGGTGCAGATCATCGCCGCCCTCGCGCAGACCGCCTTCGCCGTCGCCGCCGTCTGGACCGTCCTCGACATCGACCCGACCGTCGAGTTCGCCGCCGCCGCCGTCGCCTTCACCCTCACGCGCAATCTCGCCAGCCATCTGGCCGACCGCGCCCGCGCGCATTTCGAAATCACCGCCTATTCGATCATCCAGATCACCGGCTCGCTCTTCGGCTTCCTCATCGGTCTCGCCGCCGTCGCCTATATCGCCCCGACGCCCGACATCCTGCTCTGGAGCTATGCGGCGGCGCAGGCCGCCGGCATCGTCCTCGCGCTTCCCCTGATGCGGCTCGACCTCCGCATCCCGCGCTTCGACCGCGCCATCCTCGCCGCCGCCTGGCGCTACGGCGCGCCGCTCTTCATCGCCAGCGTCCTCGTCTGGGTCGGCAGCCATTCGATCCGCTTCATCGTCCAGGCCGATATGGGCGTCGAGGCCGTCGGCTTCGTCACCGTCGGCTGGTGGCTCGGCCTGCGCCTCACATCGTTCGCCTCGATGCTGGTGACCGGCGCCTCCTTCACCATCGCGGTGGAACGCATCCGCGAGGTCGGCCCGAAAGCCGCGCTGCCCCAGTTCGCCACCAATTCCGCGCTGCTCCTCGCCATCCTCGCGCCCAGCCTCGCGGGCGTCATCGTTCTCAACGCCTCGCTGGTCGAGGTTCTCGTCGCCGCGCAATACGCGCCGATGACGACGCAGATTCTCCCGCTCGCCGTCGCCGCCGGCGCCATCCGCGCCTTCAAGAACCACGGCTCCGACCAGTGCTTCCTGCTGTTCGAGCGCACCACGCTCAACATCTGGTCCACGGTGATCGAGGCCTCCGCCACCGTCATCTGCTGCATCGTCGGCCTGCATCTGGGCGGCATGCCGGGCGCGGCGGCGGGCTGCCTCGTCGCGGCGGTGCTGGCGGAGATTTTCTCCTTCATCGTCGCCAACCGTCTCTTCGGCTACTATCTGCGCATCGCCGATCTCGCGAAGATCGCCGCCGCCACCCTCGCCATGATCGTCGTGCTGGAGCTTCTGCCCCTCCCGCACAGCCTCGCCGGACTGCTCACCGAAGTCGGCGTCGGCGCGCTCACCTACGGTGCCGCGCTCGCCCTCATGTTCCCGGCCGAGGTCAAGACCTTCGGCGGCAAGCTGACCGCGCGCCTATCGCGCCGGTGACGCCGCCAGCGCCGCCGCCACCGCGTCCGCCGCGCGCTTCGGCCGCATCTCCACATCGAACAGATGCGATCGCGCCTGCCGCTCCTTCGGATACCAGTCCGCGTTCCCGTACCAGGAATACTTGTCGCTCAGCTGCCAGCAGATCACCTCCTCCAGCGGCAGCACCGGCAACACGGCGCTGAGAAACTGCCTCAGCGTCTCCGCCACCGCCGCATCGCGCTCGGGCAGCTCGCCCGGCAACGCGCTGTCGTCGACATCCAGCTCGGTGATCTTCACCGAAACGCCAAGCGCCGCGAGCGCCGCCACCCAATCGGCGAAGCGCGCATAGTCGTGCGGCAGATGCGGCTTCAGATGCCCCTGCAGGCCAACGGCATGCAGCGGCACGCCGTCATCCTTCAGGCGCTTCACGCAGTCATACAGCAATGGCCGGATGCTGACGCCAAACGGGTCGTCATGTTCGCAAAAGGCTTCGTTCAGCACCAGTTCGGCCTGCGGGTCCGCCGCTGCGACGCGCCGGAAGGCCTGCGCGATATAGTCCGGCCCCAGCGCATCGAACCAATAGCCGCCGCGATATCCGCCCTCGCGCCCGTGCATGGGAAAGAACGGTTCGTTGACGACATCCCAGCTCGTCACCCGCCCGGCATAGCGGAAAACCACCTCGTCGATATGCCGCTCGAAAATGCCCCGCCGGTCTTTCACGCTCGACCATTTCAGCCAGTCCGGCAGCCAGTCGTTCCAGATCAGCGCGGTGCCGCGTAAGGCAAGCCCGGCTTTCAACCCGAAATCGATCAACCGGTCCGCCACGGCGAAATCCGCCTCCGGCCCGTTCGGTCGCAGCCAGTCGAATTTCAGGCTGTTCTCGATCGCCCCGATCCTGCACTGCGCCGCCAGCAGTTCGGCCCAAGCCGGATCGTCGAAGATCTCGCGGTCGAACGCGCTGCCGAACCCCAGGCCCCGCGCGGCGGCTATGGCCGCCAGCCGCGGCCATTCTGCGGAGAATACGCGGCCGGGCAGGGCGAACCCCGCTGCAACTGCTGATGCGCCTTGCAGAAATCGCCGTCTGTCGAAGGTCAAACTGACGCTCCCTTAACCGCCCTCGTGTAGGAGTAGGCCGGTATCGTTAAGGATTTGGGCCGTGGCTGGTAAGGTTGGCGAGGAGCATTGGGGTGCGCAGACGGGCTATCGGGCCAAGCGTCTGGCGCGTTTCGTCGCCCTCGCGGATGAAATCCTGAAGACCAGAAGCGAAGTCCGTATCCTCGATATGGGCGGCAACCGCGACTACTGGCTCGATCTTGAGCCGGTGTGGAAGGGCCGCAACTTCAAATTCACGCTCATCAACCTCCAGGCCGAACGCCTCGATGACGCCCGCTTCGAGGCGCATCAGGGCGATTGCCGCGCCATGCCGCACTACGCCGACAACGCCTTCGATATCGTCCATTCCAATTCGGTGCTGGAACATGTCGGCAAATGGGCCGACATGCGCGCCTTCGCGAGCGAGATCCGCCGCCTCGCGCCCCGCTATTTCGTGCAGACCCCGAATTACTGGTTCCCGATGGAGCCGCATTTCCGCTCGCTCTTCTTCCACTGGCTGCCTGAACCGATGCGCGTGGCGAAGGCGATGCGCCGTCCGCTCGGCGCCTTCCCAACGGCGCCCAGCATCGACGACGCCCAGCGCTTCATCGAGGACTCGAACCTCCTCGACGCCCGCCGCTTCATGCACCTCTTCCCGGATGCGAAGCTTGAACGCGAGCGCGCCTTCGGCTTCACCAAATCCCTCATCGCCGTCCGCTGATGCCTGCAGAGCCAACATCCATGTCCCTTCGTCTCGTCTCCATCCACGGCTTCGATCCGCGCGGCCCCAAGGTCGGCGGCATGGAAACCCATGTGCGACAGCTGCTGCGCCGTCACCCGGCCGATATGCGCATTCTCATGGTCGGCCTCGATGATTTCGGCGATCTGGAAATCGGCAAGGTCCACACCATCACCGTCGCGGGCCGCGAGATCGACTTCCTGCCCGTCATGCATATTCCCTATGGCGATCAGACCACGGCGGCGAAGACCGTCTCCAACTCGGTCACTTTCCGTTTCGCCAAGGCGCTCTTCCGCCATCTCCCCGCCATCCGCCGCGCCATCAAGGGCGAGGCCGCGACGGTTGAGGTCGAGCGTTTCGAGTTCGCGCCGCTCGCCCGTATGCTCGGCTGCCCGCTCATCGTCATGGTCCATAACGAAGGCGACCCCAGGACCGACAAGATGGACAGCGTCCTCTCGCGGCACTGGCGCATCAACGCCACCGCCGAATGGATGGCCTTCCGCCTCGCCAGCCGCATCTTCTGCGTCACGCCCAAGCTGAAGGAACGCCTCGCCCAGCGTCACCCCAGCCAGGCCCGCAAGGCCGAGGTGCTGACCGTCTCGGTGGATACCCAGCTCTTCCACGCCACGCCCTTCGATCTCACCGACGGCAAGCTGAAGCTCGTCTATGCCGGCCGCCTGGACGAGTTCAAAGACCCCGCCCTCATGTTCCGCGTCTGCAAGCGCCTGCACGAGGCGCTGAACGGGGCGTTTGAATTCCACTTCTGCGGCTCGGCCGATCCGCACCGCTTCCCCGAATTCGCGGCGATCGAATCCTTCACCGTCCGCCACGGCGCATTGCTGCCGGATGGCGTCGCCGCCGCGATGCAGAAGGTCCACATGGGCATCCTCGTCTCCCACTGGGAAGGCATGCCCTGCTTCCTGCTTGAACTCCTCGCCTCGGGCCGTCCCTTCGGCGGCTTGCGTCTTCCCCAGTTCGATCAGGTGATCGAGCAGGGCGTGAACGGCCGCATGGTCGAACGCGGCGCATCGGTCGAGGACTCCGAAGCCCTCGTCACCGGCGCGATCCTTCAGCAGTGGGACGAAATCCGCTCCGGCCTCACCGATCCGAACAAGGTCCACGAAAAGATCGTCCCCTGGTCCATCGACAACCAGTTGACGCGCCTCTTCACCGCGATCCGCGAGATCGCGCGCCCCGGCAAGCCGCCGCCGGCCCCCGCGCTGCCGCTCGCTGCGGAGTGATGCGCACCGTCGATTGCCCCGGCGTCGGCGCGGTCTCCGCGCTCGGCTTCGGCTGCGCCTCGCTCGGTTCCCGCATCTCGGAAAAAGCCGGACGCGCCGCCATCGACGCCGCCCTTCAATCCGGCATCACCTGGTTCGACGTCGCCCCCTCCTATGGCGACGGCAAGGCCGAACAGATTCTCGGGGCGGCGCTGAAAGGCACCAACGCCCACATCGTCACCAAGGCCGGCCTCATCGCCGGACGCCGCAATCCGGTGAAGGCCGTCATCGGCGCTGCGGCGCGTCCCATCGTCGCCGCCATTCCCGCCCTGCGTCCGCTGGTGAAGAAGCTCCGGCCCGATAATGCCCGGCGTCTCCCCCTCGACGCCGAAACGCTGCGCGTCTCGCTCCTGCAAAGCCTCGAACGCCTCGGCCGCACAGATCTCGCCGTCTTCGCGCTTCATGAACCCACACTCGATGACGTCCGCAACGAAGCCGTCATCCGCGCTCTCGACGACATCAAATCCGAAGGCCTCGCCGCCCGCATCGCCATCGCAGGCGCACCCGAAATCTTCGCCGCCGCACGCGAGGCGGGCCTTCCCGCCGACACGCTGCAAACCGCCAACTCCCCCTTCGTGAAAGGCCTCGCCGCCGCCCCGGCCGATACTTTCACCATCACCCATTCCGTCTTCGGCGTGGCCGGCGCCCTCGACAAACTCAAACGCCTCCCCGAATCCACCCTCCGCGCCGCCGGTTTTCCCACCGCCGCCGACGCGCTTCTCACCTACGCCTTCGCCGCCAATCCCGATGGCGTCGTCCTCACCTCCGCCTACGCGCCCGCGCACCTCGCCGCGAACACTGAGGCCGCTTCTACCGCGCCCGATCCCACGGCGATCTCCCGCCTCGAAGCCCTGCTCTAAAATCCGCTCCGCGCGGCGAAGCACGCGAGAGCGTGTTCGCGGAAATGTTTCGGGGAGAGGACAGATCGCGCAGCGATCAGGAGAGGTGCCAGGGGCGCCGGCCCCTCCAGTCACCCCCGGCCCATGCCCGAGACTCCACACCCTTTTCCTCATCCTGAGGAGGGCGCAACGCGCCCGTCTCGAAGGACGCACCCCGCCTCACCCAATCCGGCAGAGATAGGAATATAGTCTATTCGAGCGCGCGCTTCAAGCCCCCTGCGGAATAAATTCCGCAAGATGTTCCCCAAGGTGTTTCGCCAGCCGCCCGGCCAGCGCCACGGCCAGCAAAGTCGGGTTCGCCTGGCCGGAACGCGGCAGCACCGCCGATCCGGCGACAAACAGGTTCCGCATCCCATGCACCCGCGCATCCGCGTCCACCACGCTGGTCGCCGGGTCTGCACCCATCCGCGCCGTCCCGATCTGGTGGAACCCGTCCGACGCCTGCGCCAGCACGGCCGCCGCGCGCGCGTCCGGCGCATGCGCATGGATCAGCTTCGCATAGCCGGCCGCCTGCATCCGTTCATCCATTGCATCATGCGTGCGGACGACGCCTGCCGCATCCGCCGCCCCGAACCGCAGGTCGATGACGGCGCGCCGCATCCCCAGCGCATCGCGGCTGTCGCTCAACGTCACACGGCTGTCGGCGTCCGGCACATGCTCGGCATGGAAGTGCAGGGCATAGCGATGCGCCCCGTTCAGCACGAAGAACCCCGGCAGCCGCACCTTGCTATAGCGTGCGGCCAGGAACCGCGCCGCGAACCACGTCGCGCCCGGCGCGCCCTTGATGACGTTCCACAGATGCGCGCCCGTTCGCCCGCTCGGCCCGATTTTCCTTAGGCGGATCGCCTCGCTCATCAGCCGGGGCCCGATCACCGGCGTCTTCAGCGCCAGATAGGCCAGCGACAGGATCGCGCTTCTGTGCGCCGGATCGTACAGCTCGGGCAGATCGGGCCAGGCCGCCATATTGGTGAGGCCCAGCTCCCGCTGCACGTGCGGCTCCAGAGTGAAGCGCCGCCGCACATAGCGCCCGCTCGCATCCTTGAAGAACGTGAACGCCTTGTCGTCGCCGGGCCGCAGGAACTGGATATCCGCGATCGAGCCGAAGGCATGTCCCATATAGAACCGCCCCAGCGCCGGTCCGCCCAGCTCCGGCGCCGCCTCGCTACGGCTCGCCAGCATCAGCCGCGCCGTCTCCACGCCCCCCGCCGCGATGACATAGGCATGTCCCGTCACCCGCGCCGTCTGGCCGCCCATTGCGACCGTCAGCCCTGACACTGCGCCCGAGGCCGCCTCCGCCTCGATCCGCGTCACCGTCGCGCCCAGCGCCACGCGGATCTTCGGATGCGCCGCGACACGCGCGCCATGCACCGCGCCCATATCGTTCCGCGCGCACCACCGCTCCAGATGCGTCGCCGTCAGCCCGTTCATCGCGGGCAGGCCGGGCAGGGGCAGCGAGAAGTCCGCCGGCCCGCAATCCAGAAACCGGCACGCCTCCGCGTACCAGGGCGCGACATCCTCAGGCCCGATCGGCCAGTCCGCCCCCGGCGCCACCGCCCGCGCCTCGAAATCCACGGCGTCGAACGGCACCGCCCGTCCGCCCCACAGCGCAGACGTCCCGCCAAAGCCCCGCTGGACGGCCAAATCCATCGGCGCATGCGATCCCGCATTCCTGATCTCGGCGGCGCTCAGCGCCTGCGCGCCATCGTCGCGTCCGGCCGTCCCGGATTCGATCAGCAGCACCTCCAGCCCCGCATCGGCGAGGTCCAGCGCGCATTTCAGGCCCACAGGCCCCGCGCCGGCCACCACGACATCCGCGCCCCGCTGCAAGGCAGCGAAGTCACACCCCTGGATCGTCATGAGACGGTCGCACCCATGGAATGGAACCCTAGCGGCGGCCCGTTAACGATCTGTTAAGATTTACGTTTACGCGCGTGCGAAATAGCGCCAGAAAGCGCCTGCTGCGGGTGCGAAGGGTAAGGTTAATCGCAGCATCTAAGTCGTTGAGGTTAATAGAAATTAGTCAAGAACTGTGTGGCACGGCCTTTGAAGCCTGGTCCTCGTCCGCGTCTCAAAACCGGACACCGGATCGGGGAAGTCGTGCCGCCATGAATGTTCAGAGAACGCGTGCTGACCACGACGAACGATTTGGCCAACGACTTGGAACACAGGCTCAGGCGAAGGCGCCCTTTCAGATGAGTGACTTGGGGATTTCAACTCTACTCAATCCGGCCGCGACGGTTCCGTCGCAGGCCCGCACGCTGCGCCGCGTCCAGACCCCTGGACTGGGCAAGCCGGGCGCTTTCGCGGTCAAGCGCGGCTTCGACATCGTCGTCGCCAGCCTGCTGATCGTCCTTCTCTCGCCGCTGCTGATCGGGACCGCCCTGGCGGTCAAGCTGACCAGCAAAGGCCCGGTCTTCTTCGCCCAGCGCCGCTGGGGCAAGGGCAACGTGCCCTTCCGTCTCTACAAGTTCCGCTCGATGCATGTCGCGCTGGAAGACCGCAGCGGCATCGCCCACACCGTGAAGAACGACCCGCGCGTCACCGCCGTCGGCCGCTTCATCCGTCGCACCTCGATCGACGAGCTGCCGCAGCTTTTCAACGTGCTGCGCGGTGACATGTCGCTGGTCGGCCCGCGCGCCCATGTTCTCGGCATGCACGCCGCCGGCGTCCGCTACGAGGATCTGGTTCCGGAATATTTCGCCCGCCACGCCGTGCGCCCCGGCATCACGGGCCTCGCCCAGGTCCGCGGCCTGCGCGGCGAAGTGGCCGATGCCAACCACGCCCAGGCCCGCGTCGACTCCGACCTTGAATATATCCGCACCTTTTCGGTGTGGCGCGACATCCGCATCATGCTGGCGACCATCCCCGCCGTCATCACCGGCAAGGCCGCGTTCTAGGCGCGATCCCGACCCTCATGGCCGCCTTTTGGGCGGCCATCCGGGCTGGTCCTAGAAATACCGCTCCGGCACCCGGATCACGTCGCCCGGCATCACCGCGATATCGGCGTTCAGATCGAATTCCTGCTCATAGGTGGCGCTCGATTTGCGGATGAACACCCGCCCCGTATTGGCGCGATAGGTATAGCCGCCCGCCGTCGCCACGGCCCCGAACAGGCTCATGCCCGGCGTATAGGCGTATTGCCCGGGCTTGTTCACCTCGCCCAGCACATAGATCGGCCTCAGCGTCAGCACTTCGACCGTCACCACCGGATTGCGGAAAAGACCCGCCTCCAGCAGCGCCGCGCCGATCGCCTGGCCCGCCTGAACCGCGTCATACCCGGCGATCTGGATCGCCCCCAGCAGCGGCAGCGTCACCGCCCCGGTATCGCTGACCGTGTAGGTGCCGGTCAGATCCTTGTCGTTGGCGAGGTTGATCCGCACCTGGTCACCCGGCGCGATGGCGGCGCTGACCTGCGCCTGGCCCGGCCCGACAGGACGCGCGGACGTGCTGCCAGGCTCAACGGCCGTAATGGGGTCCATGGCGCAGCCGGAAACCAGCACGGCGCAGAAGGCGAGGGCAAGAAAGCGCCGGATCGACATGCGGCGACACTAGGCCCCGCCCGTTTCACCGCCGTTAACGCTGATCTGTCCCGATACGGCGCTAACCTTGGTAAACCGCCGTTAACGAATCTGAATGCACATCTGGCGGCCGTGAAGATGCGCCGCCTTTCCCTGCTCCTGACTGCCGCCGCCCTGATGGGCGCGGCCTCCGCGCAATCGGCCGCCGAGCCGGAGAGCGTGGGCGAGCGTTACAACCGCAACAACGCGCCGAAGGGCGTCCAGATGGGGCCGTGGAAGGTCACGCCCACCGCCACGCTGCGCGGCGGCTACGACGACAACGTCACCACCGTCCCCGACAATCAAACCGCCAGCCCGCTGGTTCAGCTGCGCGGCCGCATCGAGGTCTCGAACGGCGAGGGCGCCGACTACATCACCGTCAACGCCGAGGTCGAACAGACCTGGTACACCGACGCCGACGATCTCGATCACCTGAACGCCCGCGGCGCGGCCGCCTTCCAGATGGCGGTCAGCGACACCGTCTCGCTGCGCGGCAGTCTCGGCGTCGGATCGGAAGAATCCGCCGACAGCGCCGATGAAGGCATCATCGTCGCCGGCAGTTTCGACCCGTATGTCGATCTTGCGAAATATCTCCAGGTGCCGGGATCGTTCGGCGTCAATTTCGACGGCGGCCGCTACGTCTTCGGCGCGTCCGCCGACCTCGTCTATACCGACTACGATCCGCGCGTGACCGCCGGCGGCGTCACCGTCGATCAGGCCTTCCGGAACGGCACGAATATCGACCTGAAGGCCCGCGCCGGCTACCGCTTCACCCCCGGCACCGGAATCTTCGCGGAAGGCGGCTACAACATTCAGTCCTACGACGACGAAGCCGCCAACTCGACCGGCTGGCGCGCCGTCGCGGGCATCGAGTTCGAAGCCTCAAGGCTCATCACCGGCGAGATCTTCGGCGGCTACGCATCGCAGAGCTACGATCTCGGCACCGAAGTCACCGGCCTCACCTATGGCGCCTCGGTCGACTGGTTCGCCACGGAACTCATGTCGTTCAGCCTCGACGCGAAACGCGAATTCGGCGCCGAACAGACCGAGATCCTGCTCGGCCTGCCCGTCACCTCCGCCGTCACGCGCGACAATGTCCGCCTCGGCGTCGAATACGAACCGCTCCGGCAGGTTCTGGTGCGGGCCGAAGGCGGCTGGCGTCAGGTCGATTATGACGGCCAGAACCGCACGGACCAGGGCGTCTTCGCGGGTCTCGGCATCGACTACACCATTTCACCGGCCTTCCAGGTGAAGATGGACTACCGCTACGACCAGACGACCTCCGAGGTCGCCGGCGAGACCGAACGAAATGTCTTCATGCTCGGCCTGACGACGGGGTACTAGTTCCCTTCGTCCTCATCCTCAGGAGGCGGCGAAGCCGCCGTCTCGAAGGATGCGCACTGTTCCCACCGACACCCCGATGCGCTAACCCCGTCCCATGAGTGCCGAGACGTCCCAGACCGAAATCGTCACCGATCGCAGCGGCTACGAGCTGCTGACCGATCCCTTCCTCAACAAGGGCACGGCCTTCACCGAGGACGAGCGCGATGCGTTCGGCCTCAACGGCCTGCTGCCGCCAAGCATCGGCACGCTGAACGGCCAGGTGCGCCGTCGGATGCGCGCGCTCCAGGAGTTCGGCACCGACCTCGAACGCTACGCCTTCCTGCGCGAGCTTCAGGACACCAACGAGACGCTCTTCTACGCGCTGCTGGAAAGCGACCTGAAGGGCATGATGCCGCTGGTCTATACGCCGACCGTGGGCCTCGGGTGCGAACATTTCAGCCGCGTCTTCCGCAAGCCGCGCGGCCTGTTCCTCTCGCCGCCTTATCAGTCGCGCCTGAAACAAATCCTCGCCAATCCGCGCTTCGACGATGTCGAGGCGATCTGCGTCACCGATGGCGAACGCATCCTCGGCCTCGGCGATCAGGGCGCGGGCGGCATGGGCATCCCCATCGGCAAGCTCGCGCTCTACACGGCCTGCGGCGGCATCCACCCCCGCACCACGCTGCCCGTCATCTTGGATGTCGGCACCGACAACCCGGATCGTCTCGCCGATCCGCTCTATGTCGGCTGGCGCACCGAGCGGATGCGCGGTCAGGCCTATGACGATTTCATCGAGGCCTTCGTTTCCGCCGTCGACGAACGCTGGCCGCACGTCCTCCTGCAATGGGAAGACTTCGCCAAGGCCAACGCGACACGTCTGCTCGATCGCTATCGCGACCGGCTTTGCACCTTCAACGACGACATCCAGGGCACGGCCGCCGTCGCGACCGGCGCGCTCCTCGCCGCCATCAACGTCACCGGCATCCCGCTGAACCAGCAGAAGATCGCTGTCTTCGGTGCCGGGTCCGCCGGCATCGGCATCGCCAGCCTCTTGATGCGCACCATGATCGAGGCCGGCATCCCGGCAAAACAGGCGGCCCGGCACTTCTATCTGGTGGATCGCCCCGGTCTCTTGCTGGAAGGCATGAACGGCATCGAGGACTTCCAGCGTCCCTTCCTCCAGCCGCGCGACGTCGCCGACGGCTGGCAGCTCGAAGATCCCGGCACCATCTCCCTCGCCGACGTCGCCGCCAATGCCGGCATCACCGCGCTCATCGGCGTCACCGGACAGCCGGGCGCCTTCTCGGAGAAGGTGATCAAGGCGATGGCCGCGCGCACCGCGCGCCCGGTCATCTTCCCGCTTTCCAATCCCACCTCGCGCGCCGAGGCGACGCCGCACGATGTCGACGCCTGGACGAATGGCCGCGCCGTCATCGGCACGGGCAGTCCGTTCCCGCCGCTGAAGCGTCACGGCACGGATTTCGCCGTCGACCAGACCAACAACTCCTACATCTTCCCCGGCGTCGCGCTCGGCTCCATCGCGGTTCAGGCGCGGCGCATCACCGACGGCATGTTCATGGCCGCCGCCAAGGCGCTCGCCGCGGCCAGCCCCGCGCGCACCGATCCGAACGCCAACCTCCTGCCGCCCGTTACCGCGATGCGCGAGATTTCTCTCGTCGTCGCAAAGGCCGTGGCCCGCGAAGCCCGCCGCGAAGGCCTCTGCGCCGAGCTCAGCGACGCCGACATCGACCTCGCCATCGCCGCCCGCATCTGGACCCCGCGCTATCTGCCCTATCGCAAGGCATGAACCTCTCGTCCCTCACCGCTTGCGGGGAGGGTGGCTCGCGCAAAGCGCGAGACGGGTGGGGCAGAGCGCGCCATCCGCAACAAAAAGGCCGCCCAACCGGACGGCCTTTCCATCGGCATCTCGCGAAACGCGTCAGCGCTTCTTGAACTGCGCCAGCTTCGCCTTGGCTTCCTCGATCGCCTGACGGGCGGCGAGGCGCTCGGCTTCCGCCTGCGCGGCGGCGGCGGCGATGGCCGCTTCCTCGGCGGCGATGCGCTCGTTCTCGATGCGCTCGGCTTCCAGGCGGGCCTTCTCGGCTTCCTTCGCGGTCTTGCGCTCGGCGCGTTCCTTTTCACGAACCGCGGCGGCGGCGGCCTTCTCGGCCATGCGCTGCGCGAAGTTCGGATCGTTCATCGGAGACTTCTCGCGCGCGCGCTTCAGCAGCTCCAGCTTCGCCTTGGCGGAGTTTTCCTGGCGGTCGTTGAAGCTCGTACCTTTAACCTGCATCGCGAGTGTCTCTAATCCTTGTCAGCGGGGAATGGCGGCGCGAACGGCATCAGCCCATGCGCCGGGCGGGTTTGAACCCGACCAGCGGCCATTTGTCCACCCCAAAGAATGCCTTTCCTCCCCCGTCATTCACGGGGGAGGTGTCGCGAAGCGACGGAGGGGGCGCTTTACAGCGCGTCGATCCAGGCCTTCGCCTTCTCGGCCGCCTCGGCGGAAAGCCTTGGCTGGCCGAAATAATAGTGGTTCGCGCCCTGAATGACGTGGTGGGTCTGTTTCGCGCCCTTGGCCGCCGCCATGAGCCGCGCGGCATGACTGGGCGTCACGCCATCGTCATCGGAATTCTCGATGACCAGCAGCGGCGCGGTCAGCTTGGCGGCGCATTTCAGGCCATCGGCATTGGAATCGTCATAACTCCACTGCGACAGCCAGCTCCTCAGCGACGTGAACCGCGCCAGGCCGACGACGCCGTCATTCACCACGCGCGGATCGCCTAGGAAGCACCAGTTGGGCTTGCGGCCATTGGGATCGACCGCCGGGTCCAGCCAGCGCGGATCGGCCATCGTGCCCTGCACGGTGAAGCAGCGTTCGTCGTTCTCGCGCCCCGCCGCCTTCAGCTCGGCGAGCTGTTCCTTCACCCACGCCGTGATCCGCCGGTTCCGCGCGATCTGCGCCGCGCGATACTCGGCCACGAAGTCGGCGGAGTAGGGGGGCTTGGGCGCATCCGGCCCATAGAGGTTCCATTTCGGATCGCGCTCGAACGGACGGCTCTCGTCGGTGATCGACGGGTCCAGCCATTCTGTCAGCGTGAGGTTCCGCGACAGATGCGCCGCCAGCAGCATCACGCCATCGGCGGGGATGAGGCCCGCCTTCGACAGATCCGGCGCATCGCCCGCTGGCGTCGAGGTCACGGCGGGGCCGACAGCTTGCGATTGATAGAACAGCGACATCGCGCCGCCGCCGCTCCACCCGCCCAGGAAGACGCGCGTATAGCCCAGCTTCTCCTTCGCGTGCCGCACCGCCGCGCCGAAATCCAGAATGGTCTTCTCCATGATCAGCGCGCTGTCGTTCCCTCGATAGCGCGTGTTCACATAGATGACGTGGATGCCCAGCCGCGCCATCGCGTTCGGCATCGGCAGATAGGCGCCGCCGCCGATCGGGTGGCTGAAGATCACCACCGTGTCGCTCGGCGTTTCGGGTTTCAGAAGCTGCGCTTCCAGCACCACCCGGCCCATCATCCCGGCATAGGTGTCCTTGAAGCCCGCCTGTTCCTCGAAGACGATGAGATAGGGAACGCGCGTGTACTCGCCGCCAGCCATGGCTTCCTCCGGTCTGTCCTTGTGGGCGGAAGACTAGCGGGGAACCGGCGCGCATCAAATGTGGCGTCAAATGCCGAGGATGTGACGGAGCGCCGCTTTCCGCCCGCCCGGCGGCGGGTCTAGGGTCCGCGCCGCAACCCGGCCTTCCCAAGGACTCCCATGCTGCTGAAACGCCTCCGCTCGTTCGCCGCCGCCCTGGCGGTCACCACCGCCCTCGCGGCCCCCGTCTTCGCCGCCGTCTATGGCGACTGGGGCGTCCCGCTCCAGGACATGGACACCGCCGTGAAGCCCGGCGACGACTTCTACATGTACGTCAATGGCGGCTGGGACAAACGCATCGAGATTCCCGCCGATCGGTCCGGCTTCAGCGACGGCACCGACATCCAGGAGCGCGCCGAGGCTGACCTGCACGAGATCGCGGAAGGCGCGCGGTCGGCCGAGCCAGGCACGCTGCTGCGCAAGGTCGGCGATCTCTACGCCAGCTTCATGGACGAAGCCGCGATCGAAAAGGCCGGCCTCGCGCCGCTCCAGCCGGCGCTCGACCGGATCAACGCCATCGCCGCGCCGGCCGATCTCGCCCGCGCTTTCGCACGCTCCGTCATCGGCTTCGGCATCTCGCCCTTCGGCATGTATGTCGAGGCCGACGCCAAGAACCCCACCGCCTACGCCGTCTATATCTACCAGTCGGGACTGGGCCTGCCGGATCGCGACTACTACCTCGAAGACACCGAGGAGAACCTCAAATACCGCGAGGCCTACAAGGCCTATATCGAGAAGATGTTCACCCTCGCCGGCATCGCCGACGCGAAGGCCAAGGCCGAGGCGGTGTATGGCCTTGAACTCAGGATCGCGAAAATCCACTGGCCTGCGGAAGAAACCCGCGACGCCCTGAAAACCTACAACCCCTACAAGCTCGACGCGCTCGCCGCCGAGACGCCGGATTTCGACTGGGCCGCCTATATCGCCGAATCCGATCTCACGGCGGTCCCCAACATCATCGTCGGCGAGAAATCGTCGATCCTCGACATGGCCAGGCTCACCGCCAGCGAACCGCTCGACACCTGGAAGGCTTATCTCACCTTCCACACGCTCGACGCCGCCGCGCCCTATCTGTCGAAAGCCTTCGACGAGGCCCAGTTCGATTTCAACGGCAAGACCATGATGGGCCAGCAGAAGCAGCGCGACCGCTGGAAGCGCGCCCTCAACCTCATCGATGAAAACATGGGCGAGGCGATGGGCGAGGCCTATGTCGCCAAACGCTTCCCGCCTGAATCCAAGGCGATGATGACCGGCATGGTCGCCAATCTGAAAACCGCGCTCGGCCAGATGGTCGATGAAGCCCAGTGGCTCGACCCCTCGACCAAGACCGAGGCGCACAAGAAGCTCGATGCGATGGCCGTGAAGATCGGCTATCCCGACAAGTGGCGCGACTACACGGCGCTCGAAATCAAGGCCGACGATCCGGTCGGCAATGTCGAGCGCTCCCGCATCTTCGAGTGGACCCGCAACACCGCGCGCATCGCCGGCCCGGTCGACAAGACCGACTGGGGCATGACCCCGCCGACGGTGAACGCCTATTTCAACCCGGTGAACAACGAGATCGTCTTCCCGGCGGGCATCCTTCAGCCGCCTTATTTCGATCCGACCGCCGACATGGCCGTGAACTACGGCGCGACCGGCGCCACCATCGGCCACGAGATCAGCCACGGCTTCGACGATCAGGGCCGCAAATATGACGAGACCGGCGCGCTGCGCGACTGGTGGACGGAAAAGGACGCCGCCGCCTACGAGGCGCAGGCGAAGATGCTGACCGAACAGTTCAACCAGTACGAGCCGCTGCCCGGCGTGAAGATCAACGGCGAGCTGACGCTCGGTGAAAACATCGCCGATCTCGCCGGCCTCGCCATCGCTTATCGCGCCTATCACATCGCGCTCGGCGGCAAGGAGGCCCCGGTGATCGACGGCATGACCGGCGACCAGCGCTTCTTCCTCGGCTACGCGATGAGCTGGCGCACCAAGGTCCGCGAAGCGCGTCTGCGCGCCCGTCTCGCCGCCGACCCGCACTCGCCGGCCTATTACCGCGTCAACGGCATCGTCCGGAATTTCGGTCCCTGGTACGACGCCTTCGGCATTCCCGCCGACGCCAAACTGTCGCTCCCCGACGCCAGCCGCGTGAAGCTCTGGTAATCCCCATGCCTCATGGCCGGGCTTGACCCGGCCATCCAGCCCGCTGGCTACGCGAGATTCTGGATCACCGCCTCAGGGGCGGTCATGCGGAAATGAGAGCGCTCCCAAAATTGCGCCGGACCTCACCGTCCGGCGCATTTTGTTTGCCGGCAGGCAGCCCAGTCGTTCCGATCGTTCCAGCCGCACGAAACATGATTGCGCGCGCGCGATCCCGGTATATGACCTAAGGGAAATACGCCCCTTGGGAGAGGCACGATGCCGGATAAAGGCCCGCTCCAGTTCCACGTTCCTGAACCTGAAGTGCGCCCCGGCGACACGCCGGACTTCTCCAAGGTTGTCGTGCCCCCGGCCGGCGAGCAGCCGCGCCCGCCGGTCGATGCGAAACCGGAAGACATCCGCGATCTCGCCTACACCATCATCCGTGTCCTCGACGATGAAGGGCAGGCGGTCGGCCCCTGGGCGGGCAGCCTCACCGACGAGGAGCTGGCCGAGGGCCTCCGCCACATGATGACGCTCCGCGCCTTCGACGCGCGCATGCAGCTCGCCCAGCGTCAGGGCAAGACCTCGTTCTACATTCAGCATCTGGGCGAGGAGGCCGTCTCCTGCGCCTTCCGCAAGGCGCTTCAGGCCGGCGACATGAACTTCCCGACCTATCGCCAGGCGGGCCTGCTCATCGCCGGAGGCTATCCGATGGTTCAGATGATGAACCAGATCTACTCCAACGATCAGGATCCGCTGAAAGGCCGCCAGCTCCCGATCATGTACGCCTCCAGGGAGTACGGCTTCTTCTCGATCTCCGGCAATCTCGGCACGCAGTATATCCAGGCCGTCGGCTGGGCGATGGCATCGGCCATCAAGAACGACACCCGCATCGCCGCCGGCTGGATCGGCGACGGCTCCACGGCGGAATCCGATTTCCACGCCGCGATGGTCTTCGCCTCCACCTATCGCGCGCCCGTCGTCCTCAACGTCGTCAACAATCAGTGGGCGATCTCGACCTTCCAGGGCATCGCCCGCGGCGGCGCCGCCACCTTCGCGGCGCGCGGCCACGGCTTCGGCATCCCGGCGCTCAGGGTCGACGGCAACGACTATCTCGCCGTCCACGCGGTCGCGAAATGGGCCGTCGAACGCGCCCGTCTCAATCTCGGCCCGACGCTCATCGAATACGTCACCTACCGCGCCGGCGCGCACTCGACGTCGGATGACCCCAGCGCCTACCGCCCCAAGACCGACAGCGTCGCCTGGCCGCTGGGCGATCCGCTGCTGCGCCTGAAGAACCACCTCATCGCCCGGGGCCTCTGGTCGGAAGACCGCCACAAACAGGCCGAGGCCGAAATCCTCAGCCAGGTCATCGCCGCCCAGAAGGAGGCCGAGGCCCACGGCACGCTGCACCAGGGCGGTAAGCCCAGCGCGCGCGACATGTTCGAAGGCGTCTATGCCGAGATGCCCGCGCATCTCCGCCGTCAACGCCAGCAGGCGGGGATCTGAGCCATGGCACGCATGACCATGATCGAGGCCATCCGCAGCGCCATGGACGTCTCCATGGAGCGCGACGGCGATGTCGTCGTCTTCGGCGAGGATGTCGGCTATTTCGGCGGCGTCTTCCGCTGCACCCAGGGGCTTCAGCAGAAATACGGCAAGACCCGCTGCTTCGACGCGCCGATTTCGGAGAGCGGCATCGTCGGCGCCGCCATCGGCATGGCCGCCTATGGCCTGAAGCCCTGCATCGAAATCCAGTTCGCCGACTACGTCTATCCCGCCTACGACCAGCTCGTGTCCGAAGCCGCGCGCATCCGCTACCGCTCGGCGGGCGAGTTCACCTGTCCCATCACGGTGCGCATGCCGACCGGCGGCGGCATCTTCGGCGGCCAGACGCACAGCCAAAGCCCCGAAGCCCTCTTCACCCACGTCTCGGGTCTGAAGGTCGTCGTGCCGTCCAACCCTTATGACGCCAAGGGCCTCCTCACCGCCGCCATTGAAGATCCCGATCCGGTGATCTTCCTCGAACCCAAGCGCCTCTACAACGGCCCCTTCGACGGCCACCACGACCGCCCCATCCAGCCCTGGTCGAAACACGAACTGGGCGAGGTGCCGGAAGGCCACTTCACCGTGCCGCTCGGCAAGGCGGTCATCCGCCGCCCCGGCGCCGCCGTCACCATCCTCGCCTACGGCACCATGGTCTATGTCGCGCAGGCTGCGGCGGAAGAAACCGGGATCGATGCCGAGATCATCGATCTCAGAAGCCTCGTGCCGCTCGATCTCGACACCATCCTCGCCTCGGTGAAAAAGACCGGCCGCTGCGTCATCGTCCACGAAGCGACCCTCACCTCCGGCTTCGGCGCCGAACTCGCCGCGCTGGTGCAGGAGCATTGCTTCTTCCACCTCGAAGCGCCCGTCGCGCGCGTCGCCGGCTGGGACACGCCCTATCCGCACGCGCAGGAATGGGACTACTTCCCCGGCCCTGCGCGCCTCGGCCGCGCGCTTCTCGAAGCCATGGGAGCCTGAGCCATGGGTGAACACACCATCAAGCTGCCGGATGTCGGCGAAGGCGTCGCCGAGGCCGAACTCGTCGAATGGCATGTGAAGGTCGGCGACATCGTGCGCGAGGACAGCGTCCTCGGCGCGGTGATGACCGACAAGGCCACCGTCGAAATTCCCTCGCCGGTGGAAGGCGAAGTCCTCTGGCTTGGCGCCGAGATCGGCGACACCGTCGCCGTCGGCTCCCCCATCATCCGCCTGAAGGTGGAAGGCGAGGGCAACGCGAAAGAAGCCGCCGCGCCGCCACCGAAAGCCGAGGCACCCGCCCCAAAAGCGAAGCCAGAACTGTCCTCCCCTGCGCTTGCGGGGGAGGTATCGGCGCAGCCGACGGAGGGGGCAACCGCCGCTCCGAAGTCCGCCCCCAAATCCGCACCCGCCTTCACCGGCGCGCCCCGCACCGCCGGCGAGAAAGCCCTCGCATCCCCCGCCGTCCGCCTCGCCGCGAAAGAGGCCGGCGTCGATCTCCGCCAGGTCACCGGCACCGGTCCGGCCGGCCGCATCACCCATGAAGACCTCGACGCCTTCATCGCGCGCGGACCTCAGGCGGCCTCACGCGCCGCCGCCACCGGCCTCGCGCCCGACACCTCGATCACCGAGATCAAGGTCGTCGGCCTCCGCCGCAAGATCGCGGAGAAGATGGCGAAGGCGAAACAGCGCATCCCCCACATCACCTATGTGGAGGAGGTGGACGTCACGGCGCTCGAAGATCTCCGCGCCTCGCTCAACAAGGCGAAACGCGCCGATCAGCCCAAGCTCACCATCCTGCCGTTCCTCATGCGCGCGCTGGTGAAGGCCGTGAAGGAACAGCCGAACCTCAACGCCACGTTCGACGACGACAACGGCGTCATCCACCAGTCCGGCGGCGTCCATATCGGCATGGCGGCGCAGACCCGGAACGGCCTCGTCGTCGCGACGGTCAAGCACGCCGAAGCCCGCGACCTCTGGGAGTGCGGCGCCGAGGTGAACCGCCTCGCCGACGCCGCCAAGGCCGGCTCCGCGACGCGCGAGGAGCTGTCCGGCTCCACCATCACCATCACCTCATTGGGCGCCATCGGCGGCATCGTCACCACGCCGGTCATCAACTACCCGGAAGTCGCCATTGTCGGCGTCAACAAGATCGCCATCCGCCCGATGTGGGACGGCAGCGCCTTCCAGCCGCGCAAGATGATGAACCTCTCCTGCGGCTTCGATCACCGCGTCATCGACGGCTGGGACGCAGCGGTCTTCGTCCAGCGCCTGAAAACGCTCCTCGAAACTCCAGCCATGATCTTCGTCGGATGAGAAACGCCGCCGCCTTTGTCTTCCCCTGCAGCGAAGCGCCGTTAGGCGTTCGCACTATCTGCTCGGGGGGAGGACCCGCGAAGCGGGGGAGGGGGGCGAACGCCGCGCTCGTTTTTGCAGGATACGCCCCATGAAAAAAGACATGACCTGCAAGCTGCTGGTGATCGGCGCCGGGCCGGGCGGCTATGTCGCCGCCATCCGCGCAGGCCAGCTCGGCATCGACACCGTGATCGTCGAGGCAAAAAAGGCCGGCGGCACCTGCCTCAATGTCGGCTGCATCCCCTCCAAGGCGCTCATCCACGCCGCCGAGGAATACGAGAAGGTCGTCCACTACGCCGAAGGCAAAACCCCGCTCGGCATCTCGCTGACCGCGCCCAAACTCGACCTCGCCAAAACCATCGCCTGGAAGGACGATATCGTCCGCCGTCTGAACAATGGCGTTGCCGCGCTGCTGAAAAAGGCCAAGGTGCCCGTCGTCCACGGCTGGGCGCGCTTCAAGGACGGCAAGACCGTCGAGGTCGAGACCGAAACCGGGCCGCAGGTCATCCGCGCCGAAACCATCATCATCGCCACCGGCTCCGCCCCGGTCGAGCTGCCCTTCATGCCCTTCGGCGGCAATGTCATCTCCTCCACCGAGGCGCTGGCGCTGAAATCGCTCCCCGCCACCATGGCGGTCGTCGGCGGCGGCTATATCGGCCTCGAACTCGGCATTGCCTTCGCCAAGCTCGGCACCAGGGTGACAGTGGTGGAGGCCGAAAGCCGCATCCTGCCGCAATACGACGCCGAACTGACGCGCCCGGTCGCCAAGCGCCTCGCCGATCTCGGCATCACCGTGATGACCGGCGTGAAGGCCAAGGGCGTCACGTCCAAGGGCGATGCCCTCCGCGTCGAAACCGCCACGGGCGACGAGCAGAAGATCGAAGCCGAGAAAATCCTCGTCACCGTCGGCCGCAAGCCGCTGGTCGAGGGCTGGGGCCTTGAGGAGCTCGATCTCGACCGCGTCGGCAAGTTCATCAAGATCGACGAGACCTGCCGCACCTCAATGCGCGGCGTCTATGCCATCGGCGACGTCACGGGCGAGCCCATGCTCGCCCACCGCGCCATGGCGCAGGGCGAAATGGTCGCCGAAATCGTCGCCGGCCATAAACGTGTCTGGGACAAGCGCTGCATCCCCGCCGTCTGCTTCACCGATCCCGAACTCGTTACGGTCGGCCTGTCGCCCGATGAGGCGCGCAAGGTCTCGCCGGAAGTGAAGATCGGCATCTTCCCCTTCACCGCCAATGGCCGCGCCATGACCATGCTGGCAGAAGACGGTTTCGTCCGCGTCGTCGCCCGCGCCGACAATCACCTCGTCCTCGGCATCCAGGCCGTGGGGCAGGGCATCTCCGAACTCGCCGCCGCCTTCGCGCTGGCGATCGAGATGGGTGCGCGCCTGGAAGACATCACCGGCACCATCCACGCCCACCCGACGCAAGGCGAAGGCTTCCACGAAGCCTGCCTCAAGGCCCTCGGCCACGCGCTGCATATCTGATCGGAAATCCTCTCCGCGCGTGAGCGGGGAGAGGACAGACCGCGTAGCGGTCAGGAGAGGTGCCGGGGCACCGGCCGATCCAGTCACCCCCAACCTGTCATGGTCCGCGAAGGCGGACCATCCACGGCTTGACCACGCTCAATGAAGTGACTATTATCCTAGGTCGATAACCCTATTCAACAGTCACGCTCAACAAAGGCCTTCAATCGCAAACATCGAAAAACGCGAAAACGAGTCGTTGTGGTTCCGCCCGTCACCCACCCACAAGATATGGAATCGTGCAGGGCGAAATCGCGAAAATCGCAATTCAAATACGTCCCCGTCATTACCTCACGCCGCATACCCGTCCGTCGCCCGGATCAGCGCATCCAGAATGCCCGGCTCGTTATAGGCATGCCCCGCATCCTCGATGATGTGCAGCGTCGCTTCCGGCCAGGCCTTGTGCAGATCCCACGCATTCTCGCACGGACAGCACGCGTCATAGCGCCCATGCACGATCGTCGCCGGAATGTGCCGGATCTTGTGGACATCGCGCAGCAACTGGTCCGGCGCCTCGAACCACCCGCCATTGACGAAATAGTGGTTCTCGATCCGCGCGAAGGCGAGCGCGAACTCCGGCTCGCCGAACCCGGCGCTGTCGGGGTGGGGCAGCAGATGCACCGTCTCGCCTTCCCACAGGCTCCACAGCTGCGCGGCCTCCAGCTGCGTCGCCTTGTCGGGCGAGGTCAGGCGCTTGCGATACGCCGCCATCACGTCCTTGCGCTCCTCGGCATCGAGGATCGACAGAACCCGCTCCCACTTGTCCGGGAAGATGCGGCTCGCGCCTTCCTGATAATACCAGGTCAGCTCCTGCGGCCGCAGCATGAAGATGCCGCGCAGCACCAGCTCGCTCACCCGGTCGGGGTGTTTCTGGGCATAGGCGAGCGCCAGCGTCGATCCCCACGACCCGCCATAGACCTGCCATGTGTCGGCCCCGGTCAGCACGCGCAGTTTCTCGATGTCGGAAACGAGATCCCACGTCGTGTTGTTCTCCAGTCCCGCATGGGGCGTCGAGCGCCCGCAGCCGCGCTGGTCGAACAGCAGGATCCTGTACTTCTCCGGGTTGAACTGCCGCCGGTGGCCGGCATTGCACCCGCCGCCCGGCCCGCCATGCAGGAACACCACCGGCTTGCCGTTCGGGTTCCCGCACAGCTCCCAATAGACGCTGTGCCCGCCGCCCACATCCAGCCGTCCGGTCTGATAAGGCTCGATCTCGGGGTAAAGGCCGCGCAGCGTGCTCATGATGTCCGTCCTGACAAATCCTCAGTCGCTCGCTATATCCCTCCAGGCGGCCGCCACCAACCGCCTCCGGATCACAGGCCATTGACCCGCCCGAGCCACGCCTTCTCCGTCGCGCCCATGATGGACTGGACCGACCGGCACTGCCGGGCGTTCCACCGCGTCCTCACGCGCCGGGCGCTGCTCTATACCGAGATGGTCACCACCGGCGCGTTGATCCACGGCCCCCGTGACCGCCTGCTCGCCTATTCGCCGGAAGAACACCCCGTCGCCCTTCAACTCGGCGGCTCCGACGCCGCAGCCCTCGCAGAGTGCAGCCGCATGGCCGAAGATCGCGGCTATGACGAGGTGAACCTCAATTGCGGATGCCCGTCCGACCGGGTGCAGAACGGCCGGTTCGGCGCCTGCCTCATGGCGGAACCGCAGCTGGTGGCCGATTGCATCGCCGCCATGCGCGCCGCCGTGAAAATTCCGGTCACCGTCAAATGCCGCATCGGCATCGACGATCAGAACCCCGAAGAAGCCCTGCGTATTTTCATCGACACGGTGGCGAAGGCAGGGCCTGACCTCTTCATCGTCCACGCCCGCAAGGCCTGGCTGAAGGGCCTCAGCCCGAAAGAGAACCGCGACGTTCCGCCGCTCGACTACGATCTCGTCGCCCGCGTGAAGGCCGAACGCCCGCACCTCAAGATCGTCCTCAATGGCGGCCTGCCATCGCTCGAAGCCGCCGCCGGACACCTCTCCTGGGCCGATGGCGTCATGCTGGGCCGCGCCGCCTATGAACAGCCCTGGCGCCTCGCCACCGTCGACAGCGCCGTCTTCGGCGCGCCCGACCCGGTCACGACCCGGCACGAGGCCATCGAAGCCTATCTGCCCTATGTGGAGCGCGAGCTTGCCCTCGGCACGCCGCTCGCCGCCATCACGCGGCACATGCTCGGCCTCTTCGCGGGGCGGCCGGGCGGGCGGCTCTATCGCCGTCATCTCGCCGAAAACGCGCATGTGAAGGGCGTCGGCGTCCAGGTTCTGCGCGATGCCGTGGCCCGCGTCACGCCGGCGCTGGAAGACGCCGCCTAGTGGCCTTTCTGCAAGGCCTTCCGCCCGGCGACCTCGCGCTTCTGGTCGCGATCCTCGCCGCCGCCGGTCTTCTCGCGGGCCTCACCGGCGGCATGCTCGGCATCGGCGGCGGCATCGTCATGGTGCCGGTCTTCTATGAAATCCTGCGCGCTGCGGATGTTTCCAGCGATGTCGCCATGCATGTGGCGGTCGGCACCTCGCTCGCCGCGATCGTCTTCAATTCGCTGCGCTCCGCCTCCGCTCACGCCAGACGCGGCGCGCTCGATTGGGACATTCTCAAACGTTATGGCCCCGCCGTCTTTGGCGGCGCGATCCTCGGCGCGATCCTGGCCGCCTTCATCGGCGGCGAGGGACTGAAAGCCTTTTTCGGCCTCGTCGCGACGCTCTTCGCGATCTACATCGCCGCCGCGCCGCTGCACTGGGTGCTGGCGCCGCAAATCCCGAACCATCCCGCCAGCTATCTCATGGCGGCGATGCTCGGCGTCGTTTCGGCACTCATGGGAATCGGCGGCGGCACGTTCGGCGTCACCGCCATGACGCTCTGCGGCGTCGCCATCCACCGCGCGGTGGCGACCGGGGCGGGGCTTGGCGTTCTCATCGGCGCGCCGGCGGCGCTCGGCTTCGTTCTGCTCGGCCTGTCCCGCCCCGATCTGCCGCCCATGTCGATCGGCTATGTGTCATGGGGCGCGTTGCTGATCCTCGCCCCGGCATCGATCCTCGCGGCCCCCTGGGGCGCACGCATCGCCCACGCGCTCCCCGCGCGCGGCCTGCGCATCGTCTTCGGCATCTTCCTCGCCGCGTCGGGCCTCAGAATGCTTCTCGGCTGACCTGAAAGAGAAAGGGCAGTGCATCGCTGCACTGCCCTTCGATATCCGGCGATCCTTGAGAGGATCAGATCGCCTTCAGATTGCCGGCGGCGGGCTTGCCGCGCTCCATGACAACCTCATAGCCGACGGCCTGGCCTTCATCGAGGCCACGCAGGCCGGCGGCCTGGACAGCGGTGATGTGGACGAAAACGTCCTTGCCGCCATCGTCGGGCTTGATGAACCCAAAGCCCTTCTGCGTGTTGAAGAATTTTACGGTGCCAGTCGCCATTTAGCCAAACTCCAGTCTGTAGCGTCAAAGATCAGCACGCGGGGGTGCGTGCCCTGCGGTAGGTCCGATTAAATGTCTGCGATAGCTGACAGTCGCCCCGGCCTTGTAAGATTCAGTAGCAGTGCGTGAGTCCCCTCGCAATCATCGCTCAATGACAATCCTGACAGGTTGCGTCCATGTTTTGGTCCCACGCGCCCATGCGGTCATCCGCATCCAGAATTTGTTTCAAATAGCGATACATCGCGCACATCCGCGCTTTTGAAACCGGCGACTCCGCCACGACGACAAGCTGCGGCTTGTTCGACGACGCGCGAATGAGGCCCCAGGTTCCATCTTCGGTTGTAAAACGCACGCCGTTCACGGTCAGCACGTCGATGATTTTCTGGCCGGTGACCAATTCACCGTCTGCTTTCATCTTCTGGAATTTCGCGACCAGCTCATCGACGACGCCGTACTTCACGGTGTCTCCGCAGTAAGGGCCCATCGTCAGCGTCGCATGCGTGACGGGCAATTCGGCGTAAAGCTGCGACAGCGACTTGTCCGGATTGCGCTCCATCATCCGCAGCACGGCGATCGCCGAAACCAGCCCGTCGTCATAGCCGCGGCCGACCGGCGCATTGAAGAAGAAGTGGCCGGATTTCTCGAACGCCGCCAGCGCATTGATCTGGTGATTGCGCCGCTTGATGTGGCTGTGTCCGGTCATCCAGTAATCGGCGCTCGCGCCGTTCGCCTTCAGAACCGGATCGACGGCGAAAAGCCCGGTCGATTTCACATCCGCCACGAACACCCGGTTGGGGTAGAGCGCCGACAGATCGCGCGCCAGCATCACGCCGATCTTGTCGGCGAAAATCTCCTCGCCCTTGTCGTCCACCACGCCGCAGCGGTCGCCGTCGCCGTCGAAGCCCAGCGCCAGCTCAGCGCCCGTCTCCTTCACCGCCACGCTCATCGCGTGCAGCATCTCGTGGTCTTCGGGGTTCGGGTTGTAGCGCGGGAAGGTGTAGTCCAGCTCCGCATCCAGCGGCACGACTTCAACGCCCAGCTTCTCCAGCACTTCCGGCGCATAATGCGCCGCCGTGCCGTTGCCGCACGCGACGACCGCGCGGATTTTCCGCTTCAGCGGTCCGTCTTTCAGCAGGTCCGCGATATACCGCTCGCGCGCATCGGAATGGAAAACATACGCGCCGCCGGGCCGCAGCTTCCACTTGGCGCCCAGCGTCATCTCCTTCAGCGCCGTCATCTCCACCGGGCCGAAAGTCAGCGGCTTCTCGACCCCCATCTTCACGCCCGTCCACGGCTTCTCGTTGTGGCTGGCGGTCACCATCGCGACGGCGGGGCAGTCGTATGCGAACTGCGAGAAATAAGCGACGGGCGACAGGGCGAGGCCGATATCGTTCACCTCGCATCCCGCCGCCATCAGGCCGACGGTCAGCGAATGCTTCAGCATCAGCGAATAGTCGCGATAGTCGTGACCGACCACGATGCGCGGCTTATCGCCGCGCGCCGCGCACATATCGACCACCATCGTGCCCAGCGCCAGGCCAAGGGCCTGGAAGCCCATCAGGTTGATGTCCACGCCGTATTTCCAGCGTGCGTCGTACTCGCGGAACCCCGTCGCCGCGATATGCGGGATCTGCTCCCATTCGGCGGTATTCGGCTTCAGATCATCGCGCGGCGTGGCGAGCATGTTCGGTTCCTGGCGGTATGAGGCGGCTAGATAGGCTTGGCCGCGCGGGCTGATCAATCCCGGAGCGTCAGCCGGTCGCCCGAAATCTCATAGGACGAGAGCGTGTCGAGGAAGCTCAGCCCCAGCAGCGAACCCTCGATTCCTTTGGGCATCACGCCTGCTTCCACATCGCGGCGCTCGATCGGCCCGATCGCGAGCCGGCCGATGCGGACGCGGGCCGCCTTCACCGGCCCGCCCGCCGTCATGACGGTCTGCGAAAAGTCCAGCGTTTCCGGCTCGATCCCTGCCGCGCGGGCATCGGTCCACGACAGCGCGACGGTGCTCGCGCCGGTGTCGACCATGAAATTGACGGTGCCGCCGTTCACCTGGGCGTCGGCGTAGAAATGCGAGTCCTGCGCCCGCCGCAGCTCGACATTCCCGGCCGCCGTCACCACAGGCTCGCTGCCGAAGAACTCGCCGCGAATGCGCCCCCACAGCGCCTTGGCGTCGTCGCGATAGGAATAGGCGAGGATCAGGATCAGAAACGCGCCCGCCCAGGCGAGCAGGCTGAAGATCGTGGTCGAGGCCTTCTGCCGCGAAGAGGCGAGAATGCCCACCGACATCAGCGCGGCGATAGAGCCGGCCCAGGCGAACCGTGCGCCCCGCATATCGCCATCCTCGCCCATGCTCCAGCCGAAGCACCACGACGCGAGGGCGGCGATCGCCAACAGGATCAGCAGCGCCAGGATGACATAACCGAACGCCTTCATGTCACGGACAGCGCCCTGGCCGGCTGCGCAACGGCAGATCGCATGTTCAGGTTTTCTCCGGAATGCTGCGCGAGGGCAGCTCGGCCATGATCTTCGCGCGCATCTCCGGCGGCATCGATCCCCATGACGCGATTTCGCGCAGGCTTCGTTTGCATCCGGTGCACCACCCGCTGACGGGATCGAGCACGCAGACCTTGATGCAAGGCGTCTGGATGGGCTGCCACGCGGCGGACATGACCCAGAGACCTAAGCGGCGGCCATGAATGCCGCAAGCGTCATCCCGTCACATAGTCCCTCAGCAGGGAGACATCATGGGTCAACGCCCGGCAAGCCGAGCTGTCCCCCTGGGCGACAAGCGCGGCATGAAGCGCCGCCATCTGCGCCTGCTTCAGGCGGGTCGTGTGCATGGCGGGCCAGGCGAGGCCGATGGCCGCCCGCGCCTCAAGATAAAGCTCCGCATCGCCGGCCGCCTTCTGTTCGAGACGGGCGATGATCTCGCCGATTTCCCGCGCGGCGATCGCATAATAGGCATCCTCATCGGGCATGGTGATGTGGGTTGCGAAGCGCCCTGCGCTGAGCCGCACCGCGCGGTCGTCATCGGCCAGCATCGCCATCGTCTGCTCCACCCGGTCCGGCATCGACGTCGCGCGCGACCGGATGATGTCGCGCGTCTGCCAGTCGTCCTCCGGCAGCGCCTCCAGAAACGACAAGGTCGCGCGAAGATCGGCGTCGGCGGGCAGGCGGGCGGCCCGCTCGGCCACGATCCGCTCGGCTTCGGCACGCGCCTGCGCAAGCGCCGCCGCGAAGCGGCTCTGGTGGTGCATTGCGACCGCAAGTCCCGCGAAAGAGGCGGCTGCGAAGGCCGCAGTGAGACCACGCAACGCCCATATCTGCGCGCCCGTGACATACGCCTCGGCAGCCAGCGTTCCTGCGATCAGCAACGGCGTGAAGACCGCAGCGATCCACGCCGGACCCGCCGGACCTTCAGGCGGCGCATGCTCGACCAGCAGCGATACGGTGATGAAGGAAGCGACGCCCAGCGCGGCCAGCATCAGCACGATCAACGCAGCGGCCCAACCGCCGGACAGGCCGGTCCATGTCAGGCCGCCTTCCGTCGCGAGCGCAATCGCCGCACCTGCAAGGCAGGCGATGCGAAGCGTCATGGCGATGACCGGAAAGAACATCGCCATCCCGCGTCCGGCGGCGTCGATCCCCGGTCCCCATCCGAAAAACGGCAGCGACAGCACGATCACCAGCGTCAGAAAGACGGCAATCGCGGCGAGCGTGATGATCACGGCGCACCGCCACGTACCGGCGCCGCGATCTTCGTCCGCAGCCAGGCCTGCGCCGCCGCGCGCTCATCGCCACTGGACGACAGCGCCAGCAGATGCGGTCTGACGTCGCCGCTCAGACCGTACCACTCGTCGGCATGGCCATGCAGATAAAGCAGGAACGCGCCGAACGCGTAGCGCACGCCGCTTGCGCCTTCGGTCGCCAGCTGCAGCAGCTTCTCTCTCACCCGCGGCGTTGGATGCGCCTGCGCCACGGCGAACAGACGATCCATCGACGTTTCCATCAGCCGCGCCGCATCCAGCGTCTCCAGAAAACGGGTTTCAAGCGCCGCGCTCCATCCGGCGTCCGCGACCGCCCTCAACGCCGCCGCGCCGCCGTGATCCGACTGCGCCTGCGCCGCGGCGCCAATCCGCGCCAGCGCTTCCGGCGTGCCGATGCGGCGCAGCGCATCGACATCGCGCCAGTCGAGTTGTCCTTTGGCGATGATCTCGCCGGCGATCTGCTGCCTGTCTGTGGCCGCCATCGCATCCAGCGCCGCCAGATCGTAGGGCGTGCCGTCCTTCCAGGCGTCGAAGTCCAGCACCATGCTGGCGCGGAACCGGCGCAATGCCTCTGTCGCGTCAGTCATCGAACAGCCATCGCGCGCCCCGCCTGCATGGATTCGCCGGAGGCTAGGCAGGCGGACGCGGCGCCATCAAGCGCCGGGCAGGGCGCTCGCCCGGAAATCCGGCTCAACAGTGCCGGATTTACTGCGTCCACTTGACGCAACGTCGGCTTGCGCCCGCGCTTCGGCTGGCTATCATCGCGCGCCTTTTGACAAATTGTCGGTGCGGACGGGACAGCAGAACCCGGCGCGCGGGGAGAGACCATGGACATCAATTACTCACCAGCCGATGAGGCGTTCCGCGCCGAAGTGCGTGCTTTCATCGAAGAGGGCATGCCCAAGCATCTCAAGGGCGTGCGCCGCGGCGAATACCGCAACAAGGAAGATTTCCTCGCCTGGCAGCGGGTGCTCTACAAGAAGGGCTGGGTCGCGCCCTCGTGGCCCGCGCCCTACGGCACGAACTGGACGCCCACCCAGAAATTCATCTGGGGCGAGGAATGCGCCCGCGCCGAAACGCCGATGGTCCTGCCGTTCGGCGTCTCGATGGTCGGTCCTGTGATCTACACCTTCGGCACCGAAGAGCAGAAGAAGAAGTACATCCCCGGCATTCTCTCGGGCGACGTGTGGTGGTGCCAGGGCTATTCCGAGCCGGGCGCCGGCTCCGATCTCGCGAGCCTGAAGACCACTGCGGTCCGTGAAGGCGACTACTACATCGTGAATGGCCAGAAGACCTGGACGACGCTCGCCCAGTTCGCCGACTGGATCTTCTGCCTCGTCCGCACCGACAAGAACGCCAAGGCCCAGGAAGGCATCTCCTTCCTCCTCATCGACATGAAGACGCCCGGCATCACCGTGAAGCCGATCATCACGATGGATGGCGGCCATGAAGTGAACGAGGTCTGGTTCGACAACGTGAAGGTGCCGGTCGAAAACCGCATCCACGAGGAGAACAAGGGCTGGACCTGCGCCAAGTTCCTGCTCAGCCACGAGCGCGCCGGCATCGCCGGCGTCGCCCGCTCCAAGAAGGCGATCTCGCGCCTCAAGGACATGCTGGCGATGGAGATCATCGACGGCGCGAAGCTGATCGACGATCCGGACTTCGAAAAGAAGATCGCCGAGCTTGAGATCGACCTCACCGCGCTTGAATATACCGAGCTGCGGACGCTGGCCTCCGAACAGGCCGGCAAGGGTCCGGGCCTCGAATCCTCGATTCTCAAGGTGAAGGGCACCGAGATTCAACAGCGCATCACCGAGCTGGTCATGGAAGGCGTCGGTTACTACGCGCTGCCCTATTCGGACCCGCTGGCGCACAACGAGTTCGCGCCGGGGCCGGACTACGCCGAAGGCGCGATCCAGCACTACGCCAATATGCGCAAGACCTCGATCTATGGCGGATCGAACGAAATCCAGCGCAACATCATTGCGAAGATGGTGCTGGGCCTCTAAGGCCCACACCGACCGGCAACAAGAATACAGCTCTCAGGGAACGTCATGGATTTCTCCTTCAGCGAAGAACAAACCCTCCTGCGCAATTCCGTGCAGAAGTTCATTCAGGGATCCTACGACTTTGAAACGCGCCGCAAGGTGTCGAAGTCGGACGCCGGTTGGCGCAAGGAGGTCTATGGCCAGTTCGCCGAAATGGGCCTGCTTGGCGTCGCCATCCCTGAAGATTTCGGCGGCCTCGGCGGCAGCGCCGTCGATACGATGATCATCGCCGAGGAATTCGGCCGTGGCCTCGTGATCGAGCCCTGGCTGCAGAACGCCATCATCGCCACCGGCATCCTCAAGGCTGCAGGCAGCACGGCGCAGAAGGAAGAACTCCTCGCCTCCATCGCAGCGGGCGAGAGCATTTTCGCCTTCGCCTATGCCGAACCGCAGGGCCGCTACAATCTGGCCGACCTCACCACGACGGCGAAGAAGTCGGGTGATGGTTATGTCCTCAACGGTCACAAGGCCGTCGTTCTCGGCGCGCCGTTCGCCGACAAGCTCATCGTCACCGCGCGCACCTCGGGCGGTCAGCGCGACGCCGACGGCGTCACCATCTTCGTCGTCGACAAGGGCGCCAAGGGCGTCTCGACCCGCGACTATCCCGCCGTCGACGGCAGCCGCGCTTCGGAAGTCACGCTGGAGAATGTCAGCGTCGGCGCCGACGCCGTGATCGGTGAAGTCGGCAAGGGCCTCCCGACCGTCGAACTGGCGGCCGACCAGGCCATCGCGGCGCTTGCGGCGGAATCGACCGGCGCCATGAAGGTGCTGAACGACACCACCATCGAATATGCCAAGACGCGCAAGCAGTTCGGCACGCCCATCGGCAAGTTCCAGGTGCTTCAGCACCGCATGGTCGACATGTTCATGAACTACGAACAGTCGGTCTCGATCGCCTATATGGTGACGCTGAAGCTCGAAGAGGAAGAGATCGAGCGCAAGAAGGCCGCCTCGGCCGCCAAGGTGCAGATCGGCAAGGCCGGCCGCTTCATCGGCCAGTCGGCGGTGCAGATCCATGGCGGCATGGGCATGACCGACGAGCTGAATGTCGGCCATTACTTCAAGCGCCTGACCATGATCGACACGCTGTTCGGCAATGTCGATCATCACCTCAAGCGCTACGCTTCGCTGGGCTGATCGGCCCGCATATCGCATACGAAGCGGCGGCCCAACGGGCCGCCGTTTTCGTTTGGATCAGGCGACGAGAACGTCCGCGGCAGGCCTCATGACGCGCATGGCCGGCAGGCGCACCACCATCGTGGTGCCCGCTCCCGGTTTGCTCCGGGCCTCGATCGTGCCGCCATGCGCTGTCACGATGCCCTTCACGATGGCGAGGCCGAGGCCGACGCCCCGGTCGCGCTCCGCGACGTCGTGCCGGCCCTGACCGAAGCTCTGGAAGATGCGCGGCAGATCGGCCGCCTCGATGCCCGGCCCGTCGTCGCGGACGAAAATCTGCAAGTCGCCGCCTGGCTCGACCGATGCGCTCAGCGCCACATTGCCGCCGGCCGGCGCGAATTTCACGGCATTGGCCAACAGGTTGATGACGACCTGCTTGATCCCGCGCCGGTCGGCCTTCAGCTGCCCCGAGAAGCCGCGCAAACAGCGCAGCGACATGTCCTTCTCCACGGCGCGCCCCTGAAGCAGGCGGATGCATTCGTCGAACAGACAGGGCAGGGCGAAGGTCTCCTCGCTCGGCACATAGCTGCCTGCATCGACGCGGGCGCCGTCCAGCAGGTCGTTGATGAGGTCCAGCAGATGCGCGCCGCTGGAATGAATGTCGCTGGCATACTCCAGATATTTCGGCGACCCGTGCGGTCCGAAGGACTGCGCCTTCATCATCTCCGAAAAGCCCAGAATGGCGTTCAGCGGCGTGCGCAGTTCGTGGCTCATATTGGCCAGGAAGCGCGTCTTGGCGTGGTTCGCCTGCGTCAGGTCGTCGATCATCGCCTCGCGCTCCTGCGCGAGGGTCAGAACTTCCCGATGGCGCTGGTAGGTCCGCGCGCCCGAGCTTGCGAGCGCCCCGAAATACAGCGGCGCCAGCATGGCGAGCAGGTTGGCCGTATCCCCGCCCTCGGTCAGCAGCACGGCCTCGCAGACCAGCGCGTGAAAGACGACGTTGGCGATCAGGATCGGCCGTGCCGCCGCCGTCAGCGCGACGGCGAGCATGGCGCTCGCCATGAAGATCAGCAACAGGACGAGATTGGCCTCGGTGTTCCCGCTCACCCAGAACAGCGGCATATGGCCGCCGGTCACGACGGTCTGCGCCAGAGACCCGAAGAACACGACGCGCTTCGCCTTTGCGGTCGGCGTCACGCCGTAGATCTGCCGCTTGAACCAGTAGCAGGCGCCGAGCAGCGCGATGGTCGAAAGAACCATGGACGCTGCCCAGGCGAGCGCCAGCCCAGGCCCCGTATAGAGCCAGCCGACAGCCGTCAGCCCCAGCGCCGACAGGGGCATCATGTGCTGTTCGCGGATGACGCCGCGGGCGACTTCTTCGGTCTGATCCCAGATCAGCCGGTCGTCACTGGGCCGGAAAGGGGCGGTCATGCGGCGGCGCTGGCTCCGGTAACCCACGTCACGCGGTCGGGCGGCACTTCGATCGTGAAGGCCGCGCCTTCGCCCGTCTTGGATGCCAGCCACACCTCGCCGCCATGCAGCTCGACCAGCGCCTTGACGATGGCGAGACCAAGCCCGGTGCTCTTCACGTCGGTCGCGACGTCGTGGCGGCCCTGGCCGAAGCTTTCGAACACCAGCTTGCGGTCTTTCTCCGCGATGCCGCAGCCATTGTCGGCGACGGTCACATAGCAGCCGCCATGCGCGCGCGGGCCGGACGATACCGTGATGGCGCCGCCCTCGGGCGCGTATTTCAGCGCATTTGACAACAGGTTGATGGCGATCTGCTTGGCTGCGCGCAGATCCCAGCGCAGCAGGATCGCCGGATCGACATTCTTGATCAGGCGGACATTCTTCTTGCCCGCCGGCAGTTCGAACAGGCGGAAGCCTTCATCCACGATCGCTTCCATCGTGAAGGAATCATCCCTCAGATCCAGCTTGCCGGCCTCGATCTTGGCGAGATCCAGAATGTCGTTGACGAGGCCAAGCAGATGCGTGCCGCTGGTATGGATATCGCCGGCATAGGATTTGTAGGCCGCGTTCTGCATCGGCCCCATCACCTCGTCCTTCATCACCTCGGAGAAGCCGAGAATGGCGTTCAGCGGGGTGCGAAGCTCATGGCTCATATTCGCCAGGAATTCGCTTTTCGCCTTGTCCGCCGAACGCAGGTTGGAGATCAGCGCGTCTTTCTCTGTCTCCAGCGTCAGCATCCGCGAGGTATTGCGGTTGATGTGGACCGTCGCGCCGACGACCAGATTGCCGTAGATCGCCGCCAGCCCCGCCAGGATAAAGCCCTGCGTCGTGCCTTCGGTCGCCATCAGAACGCTGACCCCGCCGATATAGACGGCCACCTGGATCATCGGGTTGATCAGCCAGGCGGCGGTCAGCGTCGATGTCATCGCCGATGTCAGCATCAGGATGGCGATGACCAGATGGTTGTTCGGGTCGCCCGGCACCCAGAACATGAAGCCCTGCGCGGCCCAGGCCGCGATGAACATGCCCGACATCGTCACGAACAGCCACGCGCCGCGACGCACTTCGTCCGGCGTCGCGCCGTCCGCCGGCATCCGCCGCTCGCCGGCGCGGCGGAAGCCGAGCGCGACGAAGAAGACCGCCAGCCATACGGCGACGGACTGCCAAGGCGCCCATTGCAGGTGAATGGCGCCGCACAGCAACGCGAGGATCGGCATGGTCCGCATTGCGCCCTGCATCGAGGCCATGCCGTGCCGCATCTTGGCGAGCGCCAGCGGCGCCTGCTCGTCGCTCGGATTCACCTCCGAGCGCAGCGTCGTCCAGATAGAGGCGAGCGCGGGCAGGGCGAGGATCGGCCCCACCGGACTTGAGGATTTTTGGGAACTCCCGCTCATGCCGATATGTCTACAGGCCGCACCTGAAAACGCGGTTAGGCCGATCAAGAGGGGTCTAGCGTCTCCGTTAGGGTTCTGGTCACACTTGCCCCATCGAAATCCGGGAAGGAAACCAGATGTCCGCGCTCCTGTTTGAAAAAGACGGCCCCATCGTCACGCTGACGATCAACCGCCCCGAAAGCCGTAATCCGCTGGGCGAGGAGGGCGATGGCGCCCTGTTCGCCGAGGCCGCGGCCCGCATCAATGACGACCGCGAAGTCCGCGCCGTCATTCTCACGGGCGCCGGGCCGGCTTTTTCGGCCGGCGGTAACGTCAAGGCGATGCGCGAGAAGGGCGGGGCCTTCGCCGGTCCCGGCGTCGCCATCCGCGAGCGCTACCGCACGGGCATCCACCGCATCGTCAAAAGCCTCTGGGGCATCGAGGTGCCGGTCGTCGCCGCCGTGAACGGCCCGGCCATCGGCCTCGGCAACGACGTCGCCTGCCTCGCCGACACCCGCATCGCCGCCGACACCGCGATCTTCGGTGCGACCTTCCTGAAAATCGGCCTCATCCCCGGTGATGGCGGCGCGTGGTTGCTGCCGCGCGTCATCGGCATGGCGCGCGCCTCCGAGCTGCTCTTCACCGGCGACACGATCGACGCGGCCACGGCGCTCTCCTGGGGCCTCGTCAGCCGCATCGTCCCCGCCGCGACCCTGATGGACGAGGCCCGGGCCATCGCCGGCCGCATCGCGCGTCAGCCGCCCGATGTGCTGCGGATGACGAAGAAGCTCCTGCGCGAAGGCATGGGCGTCAGCTTCGATACGATCATGGAGTTGTCGGCCTCGATGCAGGCGCTCGCGCACCACACCGAAGATCATGCCGAAGCGGTCGGCGCGTTCCTGGAAAAACGCACGCCCGTCTACAAGGGCCGCTAGGCGGCGCTGGTCCGCTTCGGCGGCGCGTCGGCCTCGCCGCCATGCGCGCGCATCGGGTTGCGTATGATCGGCAGGCCGGTCCGGTCCCCTGTCTGGCGCATGGCGGTTGTTCGCCGTCGCCAGACTGCCGGCCATCCAGCGCTTGACCTATCGTCAAGCACTGCGTCTTGCAGGGGTCAAAGCTGCGGGTCTAGGCTCCGCCGCCACAAGAATCCTGAGGAGACACCCATGACCATCGGCCTGCTCGCCACGCTCAAAATCCAGCCCGGCAAGGGCGCAGAGTTCGAAGCCGCCTTCGCCGACCTCGCCAAGGTCGTGAAGGCGGAAGAACCCGGCAACCTTCAATACGATCTCTTCCGCGCCAAGGAAGCCGACACCTATGTCGTCTACGAGCAGTATGCCGATCAGGCCGCGCTCGAAGTCCACGGCAAGTCCGATGCCGGCAAGGCCGGCATGGCGAAGATGGGCGGCTTCCTCGCCGGCCGCCCCGTGCTGCAGTTCCTCGACAAGGTCTGAAGGGACCCGCCATGGACCTGAACTTCACCAAGGAAGACGCCGCCTTCCGTGACGAAGTGCGCGCCTTTATCGCCGAAGCGTTCGATGAAGACCTGCGCTTCAAGATGTCCCAGTCGAAGAACGGCTATCTCGACAAGGAAGGTCAGCTGAAGTGGCAGCGCGCGCTCGCCGCGAAGGGCTGGGCCGCGCCGAACTGGCCCAAGGAACATGGCGGCACCGGCTGGACCGCGGGGCAGAAATACATCTTCGATCTGGAGATGTCGGCGGCCGGCACGCCCATCTCCTCGCCGATGGGTCTGAAGATGGTCGCGCCCGTCATCATGAAATTCGGCAACGAGGCGCAGAAGAAACAGCATCTGCCCCCGATTCTCGCCTCCACCATCTGGTGGTGCCAGGGCTATTCGGAACCCAGCTCCGGCTCCGACCTCGCCTCGCTGATGATGAAGGCCGAGGACAAGGGCGATCACTACCTCATCAACGGCTCGAAGATCTGGACGACCCATGCGCAGTGGGCCGACTGGATGTTCAACCTCGTCCGCACGGAAAACACCGGCAAGCTGCAGGAAGGCATCAGCTTCATCCTGGTCGACATGAAGACGCCCGGTATCTCCGTGCGCCCGCTGCCGACGCTGGACGATCCGGTCGAGGGCCAGCAGGAAGTGAACCAGGTCTTCTACGAAGACGTGAAGGTTCCGAAGGAAAACCTGATCGGCAAGGAAGGCGAGGGCTGGACCTACGCCAAATACCTGCTCCAGTTCGAACGCGGCAACGCTTACGCCCCGGGCCTGCGCCGTTCGCTCGCCAAGACGAAGAAGATCGCCGCCGACCAGCTCTCGGGCACGGGTGAACGCCTCATCGACGATCCCGATTTCCGCCGCAAGGTGGACGAGATCGACGTGCAGATCAGCGCGATGGAGTTCGTGGAGTTGCGGATCTTCTCCGAGCTGTCGAACGGCCAGGCCCCCGGCCCGGCATCGTCGATGCTGAAATGCCGCGGCACCGAACTGCAGCAGGCGATCAGCGAGCTGACGCTGGAAGCGGTCGGCAACTACGCCCAGCCGCTCATCCGCAACACCTGGGAAAAGACCAATGAGGGCCGCCCGGGTCCGGATTATGCCGGCCCCGCCGCGCCTTATTACTTCAGCCTCCGCAAGGCCTCGATCTACGCCGGCTCCAACGAGATCCAGCGCAACATCATGGCCAAGGCGGTTCTTGGGCTCTGACGGCGGCAAATCGCAAAGAGAAGGGGGCCGTCTGGTCCCCTTTTTCGTTCAGCGCCCGAACGCCGCCCAGCGGCTGCGCGGAAATCCGCGCGGGGTAGGGCGGTAGTCGTCGATCTTCGGCGCCACCAGCCCCGCCTGCACGGTCCAGAACAGCGGGATCATCGCGACGTCATCCAGCAGAATCTTCTCCGCCTTGGCGAAGGCCTCATAGCGGACGGCCAGGTCCATCGTCGTCTCCGCCGCCGCGTCCGCCGCATCGAACGCCGCGCTCGCATACTTGCTCTCGTTCAGGCCGCCGCCGGTGAGGTACAGCCACATGAACGTCTCCGGATCGTCCGCCCCGAACCACCCTGAAATCGCCAGCTCATAGTCGCCCTGGTCGATGGCGGCATAGTGGACCTTGGCCTCCGCCATGTTGACCGTCGCCTTGATGCCGGCCGCCTGCCACATCGAGGTGATCGCCGCCGCCACCGGCTTCACCCAGCTCTCGCTGGTGATGCGCAGATCGATGGTCAGCGGATTGGATGGCCCATATCCCGCCTCGGCCAGCAGCGCCTTCGCTTCGGCCACCCTTTCGGCCTGCCGCTTGCCGGCGAAATCGAACGTCGCGCCGGTATAACCTTCGATGGCGCGCGGCACGAAGCCATAGGCCGCAATCCCCGCGCCGGGCATCAGCCTGTCGGTGATGACCTCACGGTCGATGGTCAGCGCCAGCGCCCGCCGCACGCGCGGATCTTTCAGCTTGTCCAGCGTGTGGTTGATCTCGATATAGCGGACCTGGTTCACCAGCGTCAGCGTCAGCGCATCGGGCAGTTCTTCCTTCGCCCATGGAATCTTCAGGGCCGGGATGATCCCCACGAAGTCGATCTCCCGCGCGCGAAACCGTTTCAGCGCCATCTCCAGATCGTCGGACGGAAAGAAGCTGACCTCCGCGATGGCGACCCTGTCGGCCTCGCGATAGTTCGGATTGCGCGTGATGCGCACCTCGCTCGAAGGCTCCCACTTCGTCAGCACATATGGCCCGTTCGTCACCATGTTGCCGGGCTTCACCCAGTCATCGCCGAACTTTTCCAGCACATGCCGCGGCACCGGCACCAGCAGCGACGCGGCGACGATCTGCGGGATCAGCGGCGAGGGCGAGATCAGCCTGATGACGACCGTCCGCTCATCCGGCGCGCTGACGCCCAGCGTGTCCGGCGTCATCTCGCCATCCAGGATGCGCCGCGCATTCTCGATCTTGTAGGTGAGGTCCGGCATCTTCGCCGCCGTCGCCGGATCGACCGCCCGCTGCATCCCGGCGACGAAATCCGCCGCCGTGATGGGCACGCCGTCCGACCATTTCAGCCCCTCGCGCAGATGGAACGTCCACACCAGCCCGTCATCCGAGACCTCCCAGCTTTCGGCCTGTCCCGGCACGATCCGCATGTCGGCATCGGTGCTGGCCAGCCCCTCGAACAGATCGCGCAGGATGTTGTTCTCCGAGACCAGCTCGTATTTCTGCGGGTCCAGCGTGTCCGGCTCGTTGCCATTGGCGCGGCGGAACGGCTCGGCGCTCGCCGCGGTGACGGCCAGCACGGCCACGCCCAACACCCCGAACCGCATCGCGCCCTCGCTTGAAATCTCCGCGCAGGCATGATGCCTTCCCGCGCCCCTGACGCAATGGGAACCGACATGAAACGCCTTCTCCTCGCCGCCGTTCTCCTCACGACCTCCGCCTTCGCGCAGGATCGCCCGCCGCCGGCGGAAGACCCGCTGCCGCTGATCCAGGAGGCCGAAGCCGCCTGGCAGGCCGGCGAGATCGCCCATGCCCGCCGCGCGCTGGAGCAGGCGACCCGCTCCGTCGCCGCCAAGCATGTCGCGGCGCTGCGCGCCTTTCTTCCGGCGCCCTTTGACGGCTGGACCGTGAACGACAGCGAGGCGGCGGAAGCCTCCATGCTCGTCCTCGGCGGCGGCATCACGCTCGACCGCACCTATTCGAACGACACCGCCGATGTCCGCATCGAAATCCTCGCCGACAGCGATCTCGTCGAGCAGCTGACCCAGATGTATGGCGATCCGCAGACCGTCGCGGCCACCGGCATGACGACCGAGACCATCGGCGGCGCCACCGCGATCGTCGAACCCGGCGGCGGCAAATATCTCTTCTTCATCGACAACCGCACCATGGTCAGCGTCGATGGCTCCGCCGCTGCCGATGTCCGCAAATCCTATGCGGAAAACATCGACTTCGCCGGCCTCAGGTCGCTGAAGTAGCCTCAGCCTCCCACAGCTCGATGGCGTTGCCTTCCGGGTCGTGGATGCGCGCAAAGCGCCCCACGCCCGGCATGTCCCACTCCGCCTTGCGGATGACCTCGATCCCCGCCGCGCTCAGCTTCGCGCAGAGATCGTCCAGCCCCCGGACGCGCAGGTTCAGCATCCAGCTCTTGTCGGCGGCGAAGTAGTCGGTATCGGCCTTGAAGGGTGAGAACACGCACGGCCCCGCCGCCGTGTCCCACTGGCCATAGGGGCCGGTGCTGATCTCCAGATGCTCGGCATACCAGGCCTTCAATGCATCGGCATCTTTCGACCGAAAGAAGAACCCGCCGATCCCCGTCACGCCCATCTCAGCCTCCGCCCGTCAGGTGCGGAAAGCCTAGCCCAGAAACGCGGCGATGGCGCGCCCCAGTTCGGGCGCCATCACGGCGGTCAGGTGATTGCCCGGCACGCGCCTGGCCGTGGCGTTGGGCAGGAACGCCGCCAGCTTCTCCGCCGAGCCGTTATCGGCATCGTCTTCGCCGCTGACGATCAGCATCGGCATGTCGATCTTCGCCAGCGCGTCCGCCGTCGTATCCACCTGCTGGTTCAGGACGTTCAGCATCGCCTTGGCCTTGAGCCCGCGCTCCGCGATCGAGGCCTGGATATAGGCCCCCGCCTGCGGGTGCCTGGCGTTCGCGCCGTTCAGGATGCCGTCGGCGAAGAACGCCCGCCGCACGCCGACATTCATGATCCCGCTGTCGCCCATCCCGCCAAGCACGACGCGCTTCGGCCGCGCCCCGCGCACCAGCATCCGCATCGCCGTCCGCGCGCCCAGCGAATAGCCGACAAGGTCATACTCGGCGATGCCCAGATGTTTCAGCAGCGCCTCCTGGTCCATCGCCAGCGCGTCGGGCGGGTAGGCGGCTTCGTCCTCCGGCGCATCGCTCGCGCCATGGCCGCGCAGGTCCGGCAGGATCACCTGCCGGCGCAGCGCTTCGATGCGCCCGGCGATGCCGGGCTGCACGAAATTGAGATCGGCGTTGGCGAGAAACCCGTGCAGCACCAGCGTCGGGCGGCCTTCACCCATCACGGTGAAGGCGATCTGCGCCCCATCGAAGCTGGCGAAACGCGGCACCGGCTTACTTGCCGGCAAGCCGCTCCAGGAATTTCCCGGTCTGCTCGCCGCCCTGGAAATAGGCTTTCGCGCCGGTCATGTCTGAGATCTTGCCCCAGTTGGCGGCCACTTCATCCGCGTCGACGCCGTCCTTGCCCAGATACACGCCCTGGCTCTCGATGATCTCGGCCTTGGAGAACGTGCCGGCGCCCGCCGTCACGATCGCGCCGGTCGGGGCGTCTTCGCTGGCCAGGAACACGACCGCGGGGGTCACATATTCGGGCGCGAACACTTTCAGCGCCTCGGGCGGGAACAGGCTCTCGGTCATGCGCGTCGCCGCCACCGGCGAGATCGCGTTGACCTTGATGTTGTCCTTCTGGCCTTCCAGCTTCAGCGTGTTCATGAAGCCGACAAGGCCCAGCTTCGCCGCGCCGTAATTGGTCTGGCCGAAATTGCCATAGAGGCCGGTCGACGAGGTCGTCACGACGATGCGGCCGTATTTCTGGGTCTTCATGATCTCCCAGATCGCCTTCACCGGCTTCACCGTGCCCATCACATGCACGGCCATCACGGCGTCGAAATCCTTCAGCTCCATCTTGGAGAACGATTTGTCGCGCAGGATGCCCGCATTCGCGATCAGGATGTCGATGCGGCCCCAGCTATCCATCGTCTGCTTGACGAGATGGGCGACGCCGGCGTCGTCGGTCACCGACGCGCCGTTGGCGATGGCTTCACCGCCGGCCGCCTTGATCTCGGCGACCACGGCTTCGGCGGCGGCCGAGTTGCCGCCCGTGCCGTCCACCGAACCGCCCAGGTCGTTGACCACGACCTTCGCGCCGCGGCGGGCGAACTCCAGCGCATGCTGACGGCCAAGACCGCCGCCAGCGCCGGTGACGATGACAACCTTGCCGTCGAAACGAATGGTCATGGGTGTTCTCCTCGCGGACGCTCTGCCGTCCGAATATATGAAGGCAAGCCTTCTGACTCTGGGGTGGGGCTATTGCAAGATGCCTTTACGGAAACGTCATGGCCCGCTTGATTAGCCACGTCGCTGTGCAAGTGTGGCGGCGATTCCGGGGGCGGCTGCGAGCATGACACTTCTCAACCTGCAAAGTGCGCTCGGCATCTGCGTCATCGTCGCGCTGGCCTGGCTGCTCAGCGAGCGCCGGAACCAGTTCCCCTGGCGTGTCGTCTTCGCCGGTCTGGCGCTTCAGATCGTCCTGGCGACGATCTTTCTCCAGATCCCCTTCATGCGCGACGGCCTGCTCAGCCTCAACGCCGTGGTCGAGGCGATCCAGTTCGCCACCAAGGCCGGTACCGGCTTCGTCTTCGGCTATATCGGCGGCTCGCCGGATGTTCCTTTCCAGATCACCAACCCGAACGCGATGGGCAATTTCGCGTTCCAGATCCTGCCCAGCCTCATGGTGATCGGCGCGCTTTCGGCGCTCGCCTGGCACTGGCGCATCCTGCCTTTGATCGTCGCGGGCATGTCCTGGGCGCTCCGGCGCACGCTCGGCATCGGCGGTGCGGTCGGCGTCTCCTGCGGCGCCAATGTCTTCCTCGGCACCATCGAAAGCCCGCTGCTCATCAAGCCGTATCTCGAGCGCCTGACGCGGTCAGAGCTTTTCATCGTCTTCACCTGCGGCATGGCGAATGCGGCAGGCACCATTCTCGTCTTCTACTCCATCATCCTGACGCCTGTGGTGGGCGAGGGCGCGCTCGGCCACATCATCATCGCCTCGCTCATCTCGCTCCCGGCCTCCATCGTCATCGCGATGGTGATGATTCCGGGCAAGGAGACGACGCCCGCCGATGCGGGCCTCGGCGTCGAATATCACGGCACCATGGACGCCGTGGCGCGCGGCACGTCCGACGGCCTCTCGATGTTCCTTCAGATCATCGCCATGCTGGTCGTCGTCATCGCGCTGGTGGCGCTCGCCAACTACATGCTCGGCGGCTTCGGCGATGTCTGGGGCGCGCCGCTGACATTCGAGCGCATGGCCGGCTGGCTCTTCGCGCCCATCGCATGGTGCCTCGGCATACCCTGGAGCGAGGCGATCGACGCCGGACAATTGCTCGGCATCAAGTTCATCGTGAACGAGGTCGTCGCCTATCTTCAGCAGGCCTCGCTCGGCGCTGACGTCCTGTCGGACCGCACCGACCTCATCATGCTCTATGCGCTCTGCGGCTTCGCGAATTTCTCGTCCGTCGGCATCACCATCGCCGGCGTCACGGTCCTCGCCCCCGGCCGCCGCAAGGAGATCGTCCAGCTCGCCCAGCGCTCGCTGATTTCAGGCACGCTCTCCAGCCTGCTCGTCGGCGCGACCATCGGTCTGATGCCCTACTGACCTGCCCCCCTCTTCCATTGCAGGGAAGGGGCAGGAGTCGGGCGCGCACCGCTCGAAACAAAAAGGCCGGGCGTAAGCCCGGCCTTGCGTTCTTGAGAAGGGTCGGCGGCTAGTCGTCCGTCATCGCGCTCGACTGCCAGATCGCATAGGTGAAGCCGATCCGGAATGAGTAGTTCGTGTCGTCCTGAACCAGCGAGGCGAAGTCGTCCATCTCGGACCCGTCCACCGTCATCACCTTGGCCTGTGCGCTCAGGCGCAGGCGGTCAGTCAGGTCGTTGACATAGGCGATCGCGAACGACGCCCCGATATAGCCGCTGTCGGCGATGTAGAAGCCGTCCGAATACCACAGGTCGTTGTAGTCCCTGCTGCCCCACTTCGCCGCGGCCGTCAGGCGCATGCGCGTGGTGTCGGTCAGCGTGAAGAGATACGAGACTGACGGCTCGATCACCCAGCCCTCGAAACCCTCGCCGAGCTGATAGGCGGCGCGGGCGGCAAGCCCGACTTCCAGCCGCGACGATCCATTGGCGAGCAGCGCAAACTTGATCTCTGGCCCTGCCTCCAGAACCGGGTCGATATCGCCAAGGCCATATCGGTCCTCGCTGTCCACGCCGCCGCTGCCGTCGATTGACAGCGAGAAGCTGAAGCGTTCGGTGTTCCCGGCGTCGATCCCGAAAACGCCGTCCGGCAGGATCGAGAAATTCTTGCCGCGATAGACGACATACGCGACCGGGAAGCCGCTGAAGGAATCGGCCTCGCGGCTGGCGCCCCAGAAGGCGGGACCATAAGTGCCGACGGCGCCGACGCCGATTTCCCATTTGGGCTTCGGCGCGGCGTCGGCCGTCGTCAGGGCGAGAGCGCAGGCGGCGGCCAGGCAAGCGAGGGCGGTTTTCATGAAATCTCCCGGGAGGTCAGGCGTAGCGGTATCGCGTTGAACCCTAACGCTCAAGATACCCGTCCGGGTGTGTCTGACCCCTTGCGCCGCCGTGATTCACCCCCGACTGTGGCGAAGAGGCCGCATAGAACGGCCCACCTGAGGGAGTAACATGCGCCTGACCCGCCGCTCGCTGGCCGCCTACGGCCAGATTGCTCTGCCGTTGTCGATCGCCGACCTGCCGCTGGTGATCTATCTCACGACCTTCTACGGAACCGATCTCGGCGTCCCGCTTCAGGATCTTGCCTGGGTTCTGCTGGTCGCGCGCCTCTCGGATGTCGTCATCGACCCGCTCATCGGCATCGCTTCCGACCGCTCGACCGGCCTTTCGCTCGGGCGGCGCAAGGCCTGGGTGCTTGCCGGCATCCCGCTCAAGATGGCGGGCATCTACATGATCTTCTTCGCCGCCCCCGGCGTCGGCCCGCTCTATCTCCTCGCCTGGCTGATGGTCCTCTATCTCGGCTGGACGATGATCCAGATCCCCTATGGCGCGTGGGGCGCGGAATTGTCGGGCGACTATGTCGAACGCACCCGCATCACCGGCTGGCGAACCATGTTCGCTTTTGTCGGCATCATGATCGCGACGCTCGCCCCGGTCATCACCGGCGGCGGCGCGGGCAAACCCGAAGGCCTCACCCCCGTCATGCAGGGTCTCGGCCTGTGGGCGCTGATGCTGTTTCCGCTCAGCGGCCTCCTGCTCTGGCGCTTCGTCCCGGACCGGCAGCCCGTCGGTCGTCACCACACGACCGGCTGGCTGGAGGGCATGAAGATCGCCATGCGGAACGGCCCCTTCATGCGCATTCTCGCCGCCACCACCATCGGCCGCATCGGCTCGGCGGTGAACACCACCGTCGTTCTGTGGTTCTTCATTCACGCGCTCGGCCTCGGCTTCGATTCCGGTCTGCCTGTCATCGTCTATCTGCTGGCGGCCGTGCTTGGCGTGCCGATCTGGGTCTGGGCCGGCTCGCGCTTCTCCAAGCACAACGCCCTCATCTTCGCCGTCGTCTCCTCGCTCATCGCCTTCGCCTGCCTCCTGCTGGTGCCAAAGGGCGACGCCAATCTCGCCATGCTCATCATGGCGCTGGCGGGCCTCGGCGGCGGCGCGGCGGCGACGCTCGGCCTTTCGATCTCGGCCGACGTGATCGACCTCGACGAACTGCGCGCCCGCCGCTCGCGGGCCGGCCTGCTGTTCGCGTTCTGGAACATGGGCGGCAAGCTCGCCGACGCCATCGGCGGCTTCATCGCGCTCACCATCCTCGCCGGCGCCGGCTTCAACGCGATGTCCTTCGCCAATTCGCCCGAGGCCATCGACGCGCTCGTCTTCACCTATATCTGGATGCCCTGGCCGTTCTTCCTCGTCTCGGTGCTGCTGCTCTGGCGCTTCCCCATCGGGGCAGACCGTCAGGCCCGCATCCGCCGGATGATCGAACGCCGCGCCGCCCGTCAGGCGGCCTGAAAAGGCCGCTTGCGCCGGACCCTGGGTCCGGCTTCATGAGTCAGGGCATCCGTTGTGAGGATGCCCTGAGGACACGATGACCAAAGCCGGAGACAACGCCGCCGCCTTCGCCGCCCGTTTCGGGGTCACGGTGAAGGCCCTGCGCGTCTACGAGCGGGAAGGGTTGCTCAAGCCCGCCCGCTCGGGGGCGAACTGGCGCGCCTATGGCCGCGCGGAGGAAGAACGCCTGACCGCCATTCTGGCGCTCAAGCGGCTCGGCCTTCCGCTCGCCCGGGTGCGCGAGCTGCTCTCCGGCTTCAAAGGCGACCTGAACGCCGTTCTGGCGCTTCAGGAGCAGTCGCTCTCCCGCCGCCAGGCGGAGCTGGGCACCGCCCTCGCCATCGTCCAGGCCGCCCGTGCGCGTCTGGAGGCCGGTCAGGCCCTCACTGCGGATGACCTGACCCAACTCGTAAGGACAACCGCGATGACTGAAACCACATGGACGCCCGAGATGCAGTCTCTGGCCGAGAAGCACTACACGCAGGCGCAACTGGACGATCTGCGCGCCCGCAAGTTCGACATGAACGACCAGCAGGCGATCGCCGCCGAATGGGCGCAGATCTTCGCCGACGGCGAACGCCTCCGCCTCGGCGATCCGGCAGCGCCGGAAGCCCAGGTCTGGGCCGCCCGCTGGAAGGCGGCGACCGACAAGTTCACGCAAGGTCGCCAGGATCTCTGGGACTCGGCGGCGAAGTTCAACGCCGAGGCCCGCACCAATCCGCAAACCGCGCCGCAGATGCCCGGTTCGCCGGAAGTATGGGCCTTCGCTTCAAAGGCGATGAAAATCCTGCTCGGCAACAAGTCGTGAGCGGCCTGTCCGGGGCGGCGCTTGACCGCCCGCCCCGGAAGCCGCCACGCTCCGGGGCATGAGCGCGCGCCCGGCCGAACTGCATTTCCGCTATGCCGACAAGGATGACACGGCGGCCGTCGCCGCCCTCATCGAACGCGCCTATCGCGGACCTGAAGCCGCCACGGGCTGGACCAACGAGGCCAACCTCCTCACCGGCCCCCGCACCGATGAAAGCGAGATCGCCGGCCTCATCGCCGATCCCGACAGCCGCTTCGTGCTGGGCGAGATCGACGACATCCTGCGCTGCTGCGCGCTCGTCCAGAAAGACGGCGAGAACGCCTATTTCGGCATGTTCTCGGTCGATCCCGGCGCGCAGGCGCAGGGCATGGGCAAACGCCTGCTCGCCGCGTGTGAAAAGGCCGCCCGCGCCGAATGGAAATCCCGCGCGCTGGAAATGGTCGTCATCAACCTGCGTGAAGACCTGATCGCCTGGTACGAGCGCCGCGGCTATTCCCGCACCGGCAACCGCGAACCCTTCCCGTTCGACGCAGCCCCCGGCGCGCTCCGCCGCGACTTCGACCTCATCGAACTGAAAAAGCCGCTCTGACTATTTCGCCGGCACGCCGCCGCTCTTGCGGAACGCCGCGATCTCGTCGGCCGAGAACCCCGCCTCACCCAGAACCGCGTCCGTATCCGCCCCGAAATCCGGCGGCAGGCGGCGCAACGACGGCGGCGTCTGTGACAATTTGATCGGACTGCCGACGCCCTTATAGCCCTCGGTCTCCACCCGCATCCCGCGCACCATGGTCTGCGGCTCGTCGAACGCCTCCGCGACCGTGTTCAGCGGCCCCGCCGGCACACCCGCCTCCAGCAGACGCTGCGCCAGCCTCACCCCGTCCTCCACCGCGAACAGCGGCGACAGGATCGCCGTCAGCTCGGCCCGGTTCGTGTTGCGCCCCGCCATGTTCGCGAACCGCGCATCGCTCGCCAGCTCCGGCCGCCCCAGCACCGCCATCGCCTTCACGAACTGCCCGTCATTCCCGACGCCCAGGAAGATCGGCCGCGTCGCCGTCTGGAACAGATCGTACGGCGCGACATTGGGATGCGCGTTCCCCGTCAGCACCGGCAGCTTCCTGCCCCACAGCCAGTTGGCCGAATGCGGATGCGTGAGGCTCAGCCCCACATCGTACAGCGCCACCTCCACGAACTGCCCCTTGCCGGTGCGGTCGCGCTCGCGCAGCGCCAGCAGTATGCCGATCACGGCGTTCAGGCCGCTCGCCAAATCCACCACCGGCGACCCCATCTTCACCGGGCCGCTGGCCTGAGACCCGGTCACGCTCGACATGCCGGTCATCGTCTGCACCACGGCGTCATAGCCGGGGAAGCCGCCATACGGCCCCTCGCTGCCGAAGCCCGACACCCGCGCATGGATCAGCTTGGGGAACATCGGCTGCAGCACCGCCTCGAAGCCCAGATCCCACTTCTCCAGCGTCCCCGCCTTGAAGTTCTCCACCAGCACGTCGGCGTCTTCCAGCAGCCGCAGCAGCGCCAGCCGCCCGTCCGCCTTGCGCAGGTCCAGCGCGATCCCGCGCTTGTTCCGGTTCACGTTGAGATAATAGCCGCTTGGGCCTCGCGCTCCCTCGTCCTCCCGGAACGGCGGCCCCCATTCGCGCGTCTCGTCGCCCCCCGGCGGCTCGACTTTCACCACATCCGCGCCATGATCCCCCAGGATCTGTGTGCAGTAAGGTCCGCCCAGCACGCGGCTGAGGTCCACGACCTTGATGCCGGTCAGTGCGCCGGCTGTGGTGACGTTCAACATGGAGTCTCTCCCTGCGCGCGTGCTTAGCAAGGGGAGGGTAGGGAGCAAAGCCATGACGATGCTCAAGCCGCTCTTTGTTGCGGCGGCCCTCGCCTTCGCCGCGCCGGCCTTGGCCGAAGACGCCGCCGGCCCCTCCGTCGGCCACCCGCTCTCGCCCCTCTGCGATCTCATCTGCGGCGGCACATGGGAGCCTGACCACCCCGCCTACCCGGAAGAAATCCGCACCAGCATGACCTTCGCCTGGGACGCCGAAAGCGGCTCCATCAAGGGCGCCTCCATCCGCATGGGCGGCATCGCCGGCATCCGCCAGGTCACCCATGTGAATTTCGCCTACGATCCCGCCACCGGCGCCATCACCACCGAGCGCATCCCGGACGAGGCCAGCTCGAACGAAGATCGAGGGTGAAATCCGCGCCCTCGTCCGCGGCGTGGTCACGGTGTCCGGCGATGGCTTCCAGACCCGCATCGACTCCGACCGGACGCCGGGCGAAATGATGATCACCGCGGTCCGCTTCGAGACGCCCGATCTCTGGGTCGAACGGAGCGAGATCACCGGCAACGGCCAGTCCGTGCTGGGCGCGGAAGTCCGCTACCAGCGAAAGGCCGAATGACCATGCGTGCTGCCCTGCTTGCTCTGCTCGCTGCGATGCCTGCCGCCGCCGCTGCCGCCGATGGCGATCTGGAAATCCGGACGATCTGCGAGCGCATCTGCGGCACGTGGGATCCGGTCCCCTCGGACCAGTCAGGTCCGGGCGCCAGCCTCGAGTTGCACTTCGATCCCGCCAGCGGCGAAATCCGCGGCAGCAGGTCGATCGCCCTGCCTGACCGCGCGCCCGCCAGCGTCGACATCGTCATCGCCTACATGCCGGAAACCGGCTCGGTTCGCATGGTGGTGGGCGACATTCGCGTCGGCGCCGACATATCGACCGCCTATATCGATCCCGATCTCATCGTCTTTACCGGCGTGGTTCCCGGCAAACCCGATCTCACGGCCGTCACCCAGTTCATCCGCCGCGCGCCCGACACGCTCTACGAGGTCCAGCCCGAAAGCGCCGAGCAATACAACTCCATGGGCTTCGAGCAGACCTACACTCTGGTGAAAAAATGAAAGCGCTTCTCGCCGCCGCGCTCCTCCTCGCCGCCGCGCCGCTCGCCCACGCCGATCCGGAAGGCGATCTGAAAACGCTCTGCGATCGCCTCTGCGGCGGCGTCTGGGTGCAGTCCGGCGATCCGGCGGAAAATTCATCCGACGCCATGTCGCTCAGCTACACCTATACGTGGGATGAGGAGCTTCACGCCATTCGCGGCGTCCGCCATGTCAGCGGCGGCGTCGCCGGTCTCGATGAACGCTCGATGGTCGTCATCGGCGAAACCGAGGACCACGCCCTCTGGATCATAGAGGCCTACGGTTCGCGCAGTCCCGCCATCGGCGACATCAAGCTCACCGAAAACGGCTACACCGCCACGCTCGACTACAAGGGCCGCGATCAGAAGGAAAACGAGACCATCGTTTTCACCGGCCCCAACGCCTACAGCCACAATTTTGAGCTGATCAGCGGCGCCTCCGTCACCAAAGGCATGGAGACCACCTACACGCGCTGAGGCTTACGTGACGGTATAGTGTAAATACACGTTTATTGCTCTATATGAGTCGCCCGGGCCTTCCGCCCGCCGGCGATCCACATGCTGTCCACCCGCCTCTCCGCCAAGCTCGCCGCCCGCAACATCCACTACGGATGGGTCGTCGCCGGCATCACTTTCCTCACCATGCTCGCCACGGCGGGCGCGATGGGGTCGGCCGGCGTGCTGATGAAGCCGCTGGAGACCGAATTCGGCTGGACCACCGAAGAACATCTCCGCCGCGATGGCGCTCCGCCTCGTCCTTTTCGGCCTGTTCGGCCCCTTCGCCGCCGCCTTCATGAACCAGTGGGGCATCCGCACCGTCGCGCTCACGGCGATGGTGATGATCTCCGGCGGCATCCTCCTCTCCTTCGCGATGACGGATCTGTGGCAGCTCGTGGCGCTTTGGGGCGTCGTCATCGGCATCGGCACGGGCATGACGGCGCTTGTCCTCGGCGCCACCGTCGCAACGCGCTGGTTCGGCGCAAGGCGCGGCCTCGTCGTCGGCCTCATGACCGCCGCCAACGCCACCGGCCAGCTCGTCTTCCTGCCCATGCTCGCCGGCGTCACCGATGCGCTCGGCTGGCGCACGGCGCTCGCCATCGTCGTCGCGGTTCTCGGCGCCGTCGCCACGCTCATTTTCCTCTTCATGCGCGACCGCCCCGCCGATCTCGGGCTCGCGCGCTACGGCGAAACCGCCATCGAGCCGCCGCCGCCGCGCGCCGCCAGCCTTGCGGCGCTGCTGGTGCAGCCCATCCGGACGCTGGCTCAGGTTTCGGGCAGCGCGACGTTCTGGGTGCTGTTCGGCACCTTCTTCATCTGCGGCTTCTCCACCAACGGCCTCATCCAGATGCACTGGATCTCGATCTGCGGCGATTACGGCATCCTCGCCGTCGGCGCGGCGGGCATGCTGGCCGTCATCGGCGTCTTCGATCTCGTCGGCACCGTCGCCTCGGGCTGGCTCTCCGACCGCTACGACAACCGCAAGCTGCTCTTCTGGTTCTATGGCCTCAGGGGCCTCTCGCTCATCTACCTGCCGTTCAGCAGCTTCTCGATCGTCGAGCTTTCGGTCTTCGCCGTCTTCTACGGCCTCGACTGGGTGGCGACCGTCCCGCCCACCGTCCGCCTCACCGCCGAACGCTTCGGGGCTGACCGCGCGCCGCTCATTTTCGCCTGGGTCTTCACCGGCCACCAGATCGGCGCCGCCAGCGCCACCTACACGGCGGGCGCGCTCCGCACCGGCCTCGAAACCTACATGCCCGCCCTCATCATGGCCGGCATCCTCTGCCTCATCGCCGCTCTGGCGGTCATGACCCTCGCGCCGCCAAAATCCGACAACGCCCCCAGCCAGCCCCAGCAACCCCAACCCAATCCTCTCCGCGCGTGAGCGGGGAGAGGACAGACCTGCGAAGCAAGTCAGGAGAGGTGCCGGGGCACCGGCCCCTCCAATCACCCTAACCCCAATCCTCATGGCCGCCCTTGAGGCGGCCATCCAGACCACCACGCCGCTGCCAACATGGATGGCCGGGTCAGGCCCGGCCACGAGGACGGAAAAACCACGACACCCCGCCCCCAACCCTCATGGCCGCCCTTGAGGCGGCCATCCAGACCACCGCGCCGCCGCCAACATGGATGGCCGGGTCAGGCCCGGCCATGAGGAAGGAAGAAACCCCAACCTGTCATGCTCAGCGAAGGCGGACCATCAGCTGCTTTCCTCGGCAGCAGCGAATGCCGGAAGTCGCCTTTCAACGCATTCGCTACTCAAGCGTGCCTTTAGCCAAGAATGTTATATTCGCCCTCTGGTTTAAGCCAAATCCGATATTGATCAGTTCAGTATCGATGCCGGCTTGGCGCACTCGATACTTGAATCCGACGAACCCGAACTCCCAGTAAGCCTCCGCAGAGCATCCCACGTGGATGAGTGCGACTTCGTCGTACGTAGACAGCCACCCATTGATCCTCTCGACCTCGATCGCCTCGACGGGCTCCCCGCCGATGGCGGCGACCAAAAGCTTTAGCGGTTGATCAGCCACTGATTGAAATTGCGTCGAAAGCGTTATGCCATGGCAATCCAGTTGGGTGCGGAAGCTCCCAGAGGCAGGGTAGCGCGTCTCGTCATGTGATCGCCCCTCGACGGGTAAGCGGGTCGCGCTCTCATCTGCTCCAAGCGCATTGGCGACGATGGAAACGCAAAGCATTGCGGATAGGCAGAGACTGCGGAGCAACATTGATCACCTTTGTCAGATCGAGCGGTGCGGGTCACCTCAGGCAAACCACCCAACAATCGCGCTCCGGAACGCCGCCGTCCCCACCACCCGCATGTGATCGCCCGCGATCACCTTCACCTCCGCGCCCGGAATGGCCGCCGCCAGCTTTTCCGGCTGCGTCGCCAGCATGTCGGTATCGCCCGCCAGCACCAGCGTCTTCGCCGTGATCGTCTCCAGCGCAATCGGCGTCCTGAGGCCTGCGCGCGCCTGCGCCCCCAGCGCCATCAGATCCGACCCCGTGCCTTCCGCGAACTTGCGGAACATCGAGGCCATCGGCCCCAGCTTCTCCGCCGCCGCGCTCGTCGCGGCCATCAATCCGTCGGCGATCGCCCCCATGCTCTGCACGCGCGGGTCTTTGCCGAGATTGACCACCCCGCCGCCGATCCCGCCCGCGATCAGCCGGCTGATGCGCCTGTCCTTCGTCGCGGCCACCAGCGCCACGATCCCGCCCATCGAATAACCGGCCAGGTGAAAGTCCCGCGCCCCGATCTCGTCGAAGAACTGCATCAGGTCGCGGGCCATGATCGTCTCGCCATACAGCGCCGGGTCGTGCGGCTTGCCGCTCGCGCCATGCCCGCGCGCGTCCAGCGCATAGACATGCCGCCCGGCGCTCACCAGCGCGTCCACCACGCCGGGCGCCTCCCAGTTCGCCTGCGCGCTCGCCGCGAAGCCATGATGCAGCACCACCGGCGGCAACGCCCCCGGCTTGCCCCATTCATAGGTCGCGATCTCCACGCCATCCGCCGCGCGAAACGATTTCATCCCGCCGCATTCCCCGTCATGCTCATCTCACCGGCGTTCAGCCTCGCAAGCCTTCACCTGCCTCTCAAGCCGAAACCGTGCCCACATTGTCTCCTGCCGACCGCCGCGCTCTCGAAGAAGCCGCCGCCCGCGCCTGGCCGCCGCGCGAGACGCTGGATCGCGACGGCTGGACGCTGCGCTTCTCCGGCGGCGGCAGCCAGCGCGCGAACTCGGTGCAGAGCCTCTGCTGGACCGGCGCCGACACCGAAGCCGCCATCGCCGCCGCCGAGGCCGATTACCGCGCGCGCGGCCAGACCCCGATCTTCCAGATCGTCGACATCTCCCAACCCGCCGATCTCGATGCCCGTCTCGAACGGCGCGGTTATGCCAGACGCGACACCACGCTGCTGATGATCAAAAACCTTTCCGCCCCCGTCATTGACGGGGGAGGTGCCGCCGAAGGCGGCGGAGGGGGCGCGGCTCCGCCTCAGGTCACCCGCCACCCCGCCGCCACGCCGGACTGGCTCGCCATCTATCTGTCCGTCGTCACGCCCGACCGCCGCGCCACCGCGCCCGGCATCATCGCCGCGCTGCCCGAACCCAGGACTTTCTTCGTCGCAAGCCTGAACGGCGCTCCCGCCGCCTGCGGCCTCGCCGTCGCCGAGCCGCCTTATTGCGGCGTCGAATGCATGGCGACCCTCACAGCCGCGCGCGGGCAGGGCGGCGCCCGCGCGGTGATGCACGATCTGGAATCCTGGGCGGCAGAGCAGGGCGCCACGACGATCTGGCTGCAGGTGCTGGAAGCCAACGCCCCCGCCCGCCGTCTCTATGACGGCCTCGGCTACGAAACCGCAGGCCGCTACTGGTATCGCTGCGCGCCCTGGAGCGATACGCGCCCCAGCCGCAGCGCATTCGAGATCACGCACACCGACGACAGCGCCATCGCGCCTGACGCGATCTCCGGCCCCGCCAGCCCCAGCGCCGCCAGCGGAATGCCGGCCGCGTTGTAGCCGAACGCGAACACCAGGTTCTGGCGGATCGTCCGCATCGTCGCGCCCGCCAGCCGCCGCGCACGCACCAGTCCCGAAATGTCACCTTTCAGCAGCGTCATGCCGGCGCTCTCCAGCGCCGCGTCGCTGCCGGTTCCCATCGCGATCCCGCAATCGGCCGCCGCGAGGGCAGGGGCGTCGTTCACCCCGTCCCCGGCCATCGCCACCTTCCGCCCGGCGGCTTTCAGTTCCGCCACCACCGCCGCCTTGCCCTCCGGCGACACCCCGGCCCGGACTTCACCGATCCCCAGCGCCGCCGCCACGGCCTCAGCCGTCACGGCATGATCGCCCGTCACCATCACCGGTTTGACACCGTCCGCCGCCAGCGCCGTCACCGCCTCACGGGCGCCGGCCTTCACGGCGTCGGCGACCGCGATCACCCCCGCCGTAACGCCATCGATCGCCACCAGCACCGCCGTCGCGCCATCTTCACGGAACCTGGCCGTCACCTCCGGCACGTCGCCGGATTGCAGCCATCCGGCATTGCCGACCTTCACCGTCCGCCCGTCCACCTGCCCACCGGCGCCGCCGCCGGGCGGCGCATCGAACCCCGTCACGGGCGAAAGAGTCAGGCCACGATCCTTCGCGCCCCGCACGATGGCGCCCGCCAGCGGATGCTCCGACGCCGCCTCGACACTCGCCGCCAGCCGCAGAACCTCGTCCTCACCAAAGCCCGCCAGCGCCTTCACCGCCGTCAGGCCCGGCCGCCCCTCGGTCACCGTGCCGGTCTTGTCCAGAATGATCGTATCGGCCCGCGACAGCGCCTCCAGCGCCGCGGCGTCACGCACCAGAACCCCGGCTTTCGCGCCCCGGCCGACCCCCGCCATCACCGCCATCGGCGTCGCCAGACCCAGCGCGCAAGGGCAGGCGATGATCAGCACCGACACCGCCGCCATCACGGCCTCGCCGGTCGTCCCCACCGCCATCCAGCCCGCAAACGCCGCCAGCGCCAGCAAGATCACCACCGGCACGAACCACCCGGCGACACGGTCCGCGAGGCCCTGCACCGGGGCGCGGCTGCGCTGCGCCGCCGCCACCAGCGCCACGATCCGCGCCAGCATGGTCTCGGCGCCAACACGCTCGGCACGCATCAGAAAACTGCCCGTTCCGTTCACAGAACCGCCCGTCACGCGCGAGCCGGCGACCTTTTCCAGGGGCAGGGATTCGCCCGAAACCAGCGCCTCATCGACGCTCGACCGGCCCTCCATCACCACGCCGTCCACCGGCACGGCCTCGCCGGGCCGCACGCGCAGAATGTCGCCAACCTCAACAGAACTCAGCGGAATTTCCGCGCCATCACGCCAGGCCGTCTTCGGCGCGAGGTCCATCAGCGCCCGGATGGCGCCCCCCGTCGCCGCCCGCGCCCTCAGCTCCATCACCTGCCCCAGCAGGGTCAACATCACAATAACCCCCGCCGCCTCAAAATAAACGGGCGGCACGCCATGGCGTCCTTCCACAAACAGCGACGGTGCGACCAGCGCGGTCAGGCTGTAGGCGAAGGCCACGCCGACCCCCATCGCGATCAGCGTAAACATGTTCAGATGTCCGGTTTTCACCGAAGCGGCGCCGCGCTCGAAGAACGGCCACCCGGCCCACAACACCACCGGCGCGGCCAGCGCCGCCTGCACCCAGGCCGAAACCTCGTGCGTCATACCGAAGCTCCAGCCGAAAAGATGGCCGCCCATCTCCAGCACCAGCAGCGGCAGCGAAAGCGCTGCGGCCACCCAGAAGCGCCGTGTCATGTCCTTGAGTTCGGGGTTCTCCAGATCCGCCGTCGGCACCATCGGCTCCAACGCCATCCCGCAGATCGGGCAAGCCCCGGGTCCGTCGCGCACGATCTCGGGATGCATCGGGCAGGTCCATGTCGCGCCGGGCGGGGCCGCGACGGGCGCAGGCATTCCACTCAAGTACTTCGCGGGGTCGGCCACGAATTTCGTCCGGCATCCCGCCGAGCAGAAATGATAGGTCGCGCCGTCATGCTCCGCCGACGGCTTGCCCGCGTTCAGCTTCACGTCCATGCCGCAGACCGGATCTTTCACGGTCATGGCCGCGCCGGCGTCAGCGCCGCCGCAGCAGGATTTTCCGTGATGATGGTGGTTGGAGTGAGGGTCTGACATCGCCGGCCTTGCGTGTGATACAGCCTGTTTGATATACCCCATACGGGTATAGGTCAATATACCCGGGGAGGGTATATGGCGCACAGCGACTCTTTGAAGAGCATCAGCGCGCTCAAGCGCATCGAAGGACAGGTCCGCGGCATCGGGAAGATGGTCGAAGAGGATCGCTATTGCATCGATATCGTCACGCAGATCGCTGCGGCCCGGGCCGCGCTCACCCGCGTCGAGGCGGACCTCCTGCGCGGCCATATCGGCCACTGCGTCCACAAGGCCATGAAGTCTGGCGACAATGCCGAGCGGGCCAAGGTCGTCGACGAACTCGTCACGGTGTTTGGCCGGCGTTGAACCCGTGCCGTTTTGACGGACCCATTGCGTCCGGACTAGGGTCTGCGACCAAAAAATACCTGAGGAAAGTCATGTCGCTCGATCCGGAAACCCGTGCGCAACTCATCGATTCTGTCGCCCGTTTCGTGCGCGAGAAGCTCGTCCCCATCGAGGACAAGGTCTCCGCCGAAGACCGCGTGCCGGATGACGTCATTCAGGGCATGAGCGAGCTTGGCCTCTTCGGCCTTTCGATCCCCGCGGAGTATGGCGGTCTTGGTCTTACCATGGAGGAAGAGGCGCTCGTCCTCTTCGAACTGGGGCAGACCTCGCCCGCCTTCCGCTCGGTCATCGGCACGAATGTCGGCATCGGCAGCCAGGGCCTCGTCATGTTCGGCCGTCAGGAGCAGAAGGACCACTGGCTCCCGAAAATCGCCAGCGGCGAAGTGATCGCCAGCTTCTGCCTCACCGAACCGGGCGCGGGTTCCGACGCCGCCTCCGTCCGCACCACGGCGATCCGCAAAGGCGACGTCTATGTCGTCAACGGGACAAAGCGCTTCATCACCAACGCCGCCAAGGCCGGCGCCTTCACGCTGATGGCCCGCACCAATCCCGACAACAAGGGCGCCGGCGGCATCTCGGCCTTCTTCCTGCCTTCCAACCTCAAGGGCATTACGGTCGGCAAACCGGAAAAGAAAATGGGCCAGCAGGGCGCCCACATTCACGACGTCATTTTCGAGAACTGCGAAGTCCCCGCCGAATGTCTCATCGGCGACAAGGAAGGCGAGGGCTTCAAGCTCGCCATGCAGGTTCTCGATCGCGGCCGCCTGCACATCGCCGCCGTCTGCGTCGGCGTGTCGGAACGCCTCGTGCGCGACAGCACCAATTACGCGATGGAGCGCCAGCAGTTCGGCCAGCGCATCGCCGACTTCCAGCTGATCCAGGGCATGCTGGCCGACAGCAAGATGGAATCCTACGCCGCCCGCTGCATGGTGCTGGAAACCGCCCGCAAGCGTGACCAGGGCGCCAACATCGCGATGGAGGCAAGCTGCTGCAAACTCTTCGCGTCAGAGGCCGTCGGCCGCATCGCTGACCGCAACGTCCAGATCCACGGCGGCGCCGGCTACGTGGCGGATTACGCCGCCGAGCGCTTCTACCGCGACGTCCGCATCTTCCGTCTCTACGAAGGCACCAGCCAGATCCAGCAAATGGTCATCGCCAAGTCGCTCCTGCGCAACGCAGGCTGATCGCCATGGGCAAGACCATCCGCATCGGCTGCGCCTCCGGCTTCTGGGGCGACAGCTACATCGCCGCGCCCCAGCTGATCGAAAAGGGCGACATCGACTATCTGGTCTTCGACTATCTGTCGGAAATCACAATGTCGATCATGGCCCGCGCCATGATGAAGGACGCGAACGCGGGCTACGCGATCGACTTCGTCACCGTTACGATGGCCGGCATCGCGCGCGACGTGGCGGCGAAGAAGATCAAGGTCATCGCCAATGCCGGCGGCCTCAATCCGCGCAGCTGCGCCGCAGCGCTGGAAGCTCTGCTGGCGAAGCAGGGCGTCGATCTGAAGGTCGCCTGGGTGGAAGGCGACGACATCCGCCCGCAGCTCGATAAATGGAAGGCCCTTGGCCTTACCGAGATGTTCACGGGCGCGCCGCTCCCGGAAAATCCGCTCACCATGAATGCCTATCTCGGCGGCTTCCCCGTCGCAGCGGCGCTGGCGGCGGGCGCGGACATCGTCGTCACCGGCCGCTGCGTCGACAGCGCGGTGACGCTCGGCGCCTGCATCCACGAATTCGGCTGGACGCCGCACGACTACGACAAGCTCGCCGGCGGCTCGCTCGCCGGTCACATCGTCGAATGCGGCGCGCAGGCCTGCGGCGGTATTTTCACGGATTGGGAGAAAGTCCCCGGCTGGGAAAATATCGGCTACGCCATCGCCGAGATATCGCCCGATGGCTCCTTCGTCGCGACCAAACCCGAAGGCACGGGCGGCCTCGTCACGCCCGGCACGGTTGGCGAGCAGATGCTCTACGAAATCGGCGATCCACAGGCCTACATGCTCCCCGACGTGGTCTGCGACTTCTCTGAAGTCACCCTGACCCAGCAGGGGAAAGACCGCGTCGCCGTCGCCAACATCAAGGGCTACGCCCCGACGCCCACCTACAAGGTCTCAGTGACGTGGGAGGATGGCTGGCGCGTCACCTCCATGCTGGCGCTTGCCGGCATCGATGCGGCGAAGAAAGTGCGCCGCATCGGCGAAAGCGTCCTCGCTCGCATGGACACCATCATGCGCCAGCGCAACTGGGGGCCGTTCACGGAAACCAGCATCGAGGTGCTGGGCGATGAAGACAGCTACGGCCCTCACAAGCGCGATGTCGGCTCGCGCGAGGCCAGCCTCAAGCTCGCCGCCAAACATCCCAGCCGCGCTCCGCTTGAGGTGATGATCCGCGAACTCACCTCGTCCGGCACCTCCTTCGCGCCCGGCATCACCGGCTATGGCGGCGCGCGCGCGAAACCCTCGCCCGTCGTCCGCCACTTCTCCACGCTGGTGCCGAAATCCGAAGTCCCGGTCCACGTCCATGTGAACGGCGAGTTGATTCCGGTCTTCGTCGAAACCCATGGTGGCTTTGATCCCGCCGCCATCGTGCGTCCGCGCACTGCGCTCACGGCCACGCCGTCCTTCCCGGAAACCGTGCCGCTTATCCGCCTAGCCTGGGCGCGCTCGGGCGACAAAGGCGACAATTCCAATATCGGCGTCATGGCCCGCGATCCGGCCTGGCTGCCCTATATCCGCGCCGCGCTGACGCCGGAGGCTGTCGGCCACTGGATGCGCCACAAGTTCAAGGGCGGGGCAGGGAAGGTCGAGCGCTTTGATCTTCCGGGCATCGCCGGCCTCAACTTCCTGCTGCACGAGGCGCTGGGCGGTGGCGGCATCGCCAGCCTCGCCAACGATCCGCAGGGCAAGGCCTACGCGCAGATGCTGCTGGAGTTTCCCATCCCGGTTCCGTCCGACATCGCGGCAAAGGCCGCGTGACGGGGCGACAAATTCACGTCGCAATTTCCGCGTTTAAGACGCCGCGCCGCGAACAGAATCGCGGCCGGTGAGGTGACCACGAATTGAATTCTGCGTTTTCGCATCCTGCTTCTCCCCGCCATGCTGGCTGTCGCGCTCGCGGCGTCCGGCTGCACGCCTTTCGTCGTACAGCGCGGGCCTGACATCACCGCGCCGCGCCTGGATGTCACGAATCCGGAAAAGGAAACCTTCACCACCGCCGACGGCCTCACGCTCGGCGTCTCGTCCTGGCCGGTGGAGAAACCCCGCGCGGTCATCGTCGCCTTTCACGGCATGAACGACTACGCCCGCTTCATCCGTGGCCCAGCGGCCTGGTGGACGGAGCAGGGCATCGCCACTTATGCGGTCGATCAGCGCGGCTTCGGCCGCTCGCCCAATACCGGCCTCTGGTCGGGCGCCGACTTCGATGACCGGCGACTTCCGCGATTTCACCGCCGCCGTGCGCGCCCGTCATCCGGGCGTCCCGCTCTATATTCTCGGCGAGAGCATGGGCGGCGCGGTCGTCCTCGCCGGCATGTCGCAGCCGGACGCGCCTCAGGCCGACGGCATCATCCTCGTCGCGCCCGCCGTCTGGGGCTGGTCGACGATGAATTTCTGGTACCGCTCCGCGCTCTGGATCGTCTCGCACACGCTTCCCGCAAAGCGCGTGACGGGCAGCGGCCTCACCATCCATCCGTCCGACAATATCGACGCGCTGCGCGATCTCGGCGCCGACCCTCTGGTCATCAAGCCGACCCGTACCGACGCCGTGTACGGCCTCGTCGGCCTCATGGATCAGGCGATCAAGAACGCGCCCAAGGTGAAGGCGCCGATTCTGCTGCTCTACGGCGAGAAGGACGAGATCGTCCCGCGCTGGCCGATCCAGAAACTGGTGGAGAAGCTCGATCCCGCCCCGCGCATCGCGCTCTATCCCAATGGCTACCACCTGCTCATGCGCGACAAGCAGCGCCAGGTCGTCTGGACGGATGTGCTTGCCTTCATCGACCGCACCAACGGGCCGTTGCCTTCGGGCTTTGAATTCCCGCGACAGGCCTTCATCGAAGGAAAAGTGTGGGGCAAGCCGGCGGCGACGACCGCCGAGGCGACGAACTAGGCCCCGTTCAGCACCACACCGCTCATGATCGAGACGTAGTGGCACACCGCCGCCGCCAGCACGAAGGCGTGCCACACCGCGTTCTGGTAGCGCAGGCTGTCCCACACGTGGAAGATCACGCCCACGCTGTAGAGTACGCCGCCCATGCCCAGCAGGATCGCCGACGCCGTGGGCAGATCGGCGATCACGCCGGCGAGAATCGCTGCGCCGCCCCAGCCAAGCGCCAGGTACATCCAGATCATCAGCTTCTCGTACCGGCCGGGCTGGAACAGCTTGATGCCCGCTGCCACCAGCGCGAACGTCCACAACACGCTCACCGCCACGATCCGCCAGCCCGGCGCGCCCATCAGGGCGAATGGCGTGCATGACCCCGCGATCATGATGAAGATCGACGCATGGTCGAACCGGCGCAGCCAGGATGTCGGCTTCACCGGCCGGATCGCATTGTAGAGCAGCGAGGCCGTCCAGGTCAGCAGCAGCCCGAACGTATAGATCGAGGCGGTGACGATCGGCGTCGCGCGGCCCAGGACACCAGCCATCACGACCAGCACCGCGCCCGCCGAAATCGCGAACGCGATGCCTGCGGCATGCACGGCCATGTCGGCCACATACTCGTTGCGGGAAATGGCCCGTGCGCTCATGGGGTTAGACATGCGCTGCTTGGACGCGCCCGGCAAGGCCCCGGCGGGGCTGCGCCTCTGAAGCTTTTGTCATATGAGGCGCGCATGACCGTTTTCGCCCCCGTTCTGCAGGACGAAATCCTGCGCCTCGAGCCCTTTACGGAACGTCACCGTGAGCCGCTCCGCGCTGCGGGCGCCGATCCGGACGTCTGGCGCTTCCATGTCCTGAACCAGCACGCGGCGACCTTCGACCGCTATTTCGACCACTACCTGGCCGAAACGGCGGCGGGCCGCGACTGCGCCTTCGTCATCATCGACAAGGCGAGCGGCCAGATCGCCGGCTCGTCCGCCTATCTCGCCATCGTTCCGGCGCACAAGCGTCTGGAGATCGGCTCCACCTGGTACGCCAAGCCGTTTCAGGGCGGACGCACCAATCCCGCCGCCAAGCGCCTGCTGGTCGGTCATGCCCTCGATACGCTGGGCTGGAACCGGGTCGAGTTCAAACTCGACAGCCGCAATGCCCGCTCCTGGGCCGCCATGAAAAAGCTCGGCGCGGTGGAGGAGGGCATCCATCGCAACCACATGATCCTCCCCGATGGTCATATCCGTCACAGCGTCTGGTTCAGCATCACGCCGGACGACTGGCCGAGGGTGAAGTCCGGCCTCGACGCGCGCCTGGCCTAATCCGTAGGTCGCCCGAAACTCGTCTCCGGCGCCTGCGCCATCGCCGGATCGCCGCCGGCCTCCTCGCACCAGGTCTTGAAATGCGTGAGGTTGTGCCACCCGAAGGTGTGCGTCAGCGGCACGTCCGCCGCATCGCGCCCAAGCGCGAAGAGGACGCGCCCGGTCATCGGCCGGTTGTTGCGCGGGTCGAAATCCCACCAGCGCCCGCCGATGAACACGCGCATCCACGCCGCGAAATCCATCGAGGCATAAGGCGGCTTTTGCCCGATATCGCTGATGAGGCCGGTGCAATACTGCGCGGGCAGGTTCATCGCGCGGCACAGCGCAATGGCGAGATGGGTGAAGTCGCGGCAGACGCCGATCCGCTCGTTATTGGCCTCCGCCGCCGTGCGGGTCGGCCGCGCCGTCGGATAGTCGAAGGTCAGCCGCCCATTGGCATGGTCGCAGATCGCCTGCACGCGCTCCCAGCCGCCGGTGATGCCGCCGAACAGGCTCCAGGCTTCCTGCATCAACAGGTCGGACTCGCAGAACCGGCTGGGCAGCAGATACTCGATCACCTGGTCGGGCAGGGCTTCCACCCGGTCCTGCACAGCCGTTCTGTCCCAGGCATCCGGCAGGCCTGAATTGGCGATGACGTTCGACATGCCCAGCCGGGTCTCGCCCGCGGGCAGGATCATCCGGCTGCACCAGTTCCCGAACCCGTCGCGATATCGAGTGACCGGAATGTCCGGCTTCACGAACAACTCGTCCGCGCGCTCAAGATCGGCCACCCGCGAAGGATGCACGCTCAGCATTGAGATCATAGGCGTAGCGACCGGCACGTAGAGGCCGAGTTCACACCCGATCTTGATACGCATGGCGGGTTGGCTCCGGACGAGACTGAGCGCGGACGACATGATGATGCACTGCACAAGAAAGGGAACAGGGTAAAAACGTCGCGGCCCCGTCACGGTTCCGGAGCCGTTAGCCTTTCCGTTTCGTAATTGAGCGCTCTTTAACGACTGCCGCCCACCTTTAGGGAATGGCCCGTTATCTCCGCCGCGCCCCCGCTGCGAGCTTCCTCCGGCCCCGCCGCCGGTCGCGCAGTAACTTCGCGCTTCCCTTTGCGATTCTCGTTTTGCTGGCGGCCTTCGCCTGGCAGCGCGGCGCCTTTGACGCCGTCTTCCGGTCCGCGCCGCCCGCGTCAGTTCCCGCAACGCAATCCGCGCCCGCCACCCCGGCGCTCATCGCCGCCCGAGCCGTCGGCATCGTCGATGGCGATGGCCTTGTCCTGGAAACCGGGCACGAAATCCGCCTTGGCGACTTCAACGCGCCTGAACTGAACCAGCCCGGCGGCCGCGAGGCGAAACAGGCCCTGCACGACATCGCCTACGGGCAGTCGCTCCAATGCACGCCCTGCGAGGGCGCGCGCAATGCGAACCGCTGCACCAGCTATGATCGCATCATCGCGACCTGCCGCCTGAACGGCCAGCGCCTTGGCGATCTCATGCGCGACCGCGGCATCGCCGAAGGCGGCCGCTAGCGTTTCAATGGATTGGAAATGGTGGGCGATGCTGGGATTGAACCAGCGACCCCTCCCGTGTGAAGGGAGTGCTCTCCCGCTGAGCTAATCGCCCCAACCATTGCGGAGGGCGGGGGAATAGTCGGCCTTAGGCCGCAGTGTCAAGTTTGGCGGCGATCCCGGCCAGCGCCGCCTCCAGCGCGTCATACCCGTCCAGCAGCGCCGCCGCCCCGAACGTTCTGGGGTCGAACTGGGTATAGCCGAAGGTGAAGATCACTGAGGGAACGTCGGCATTCCGGGCGGTTTCGGCGTCGACCTCGCTGTCGCCGATCATCACCGCCCGCGCCATGTCCCCGCCGATCCGGCTCACGGTCTCGCTCAGATGCCGGGGATGAGGTTTCTTCACGTCCAGCGTATCGGCTCCCAGCACCGCGCCGAAAAACCCTTTCAGGTCCAGCGCCTCCAGCAGCGAAACCGCCAGCGCCTCCGGCTTGTTGGTGCAGACGCCCAGCCTGTGACCCGCCGCTTTCAGCCGTGTCAGCACCTCCCGCACCTCCGGAAAGGCCACGGAGGCATCTGCGACATGCGCGCCGTAATAGTCGATGAAATGGCCGAAATGCCGGTCGATATCGGCCGGGTCCACTGCCCCGCCGGTCACCTCGAAACCGCGCTCGATCAGCGCCCGCGCCCCGCGCCCAACCATATGCCGCACTTCCGCCGGCGGCACCGGCGGGCGGCCATTGGCGATCAGCACCGCATTCATGGCGCCAGCCAGGTCGGGCGCCGTATCCACCAGCGTGCCGTCGAGATCGAAAACGAGCGAGAGAGGTTTCATGCCCCTTTCATCTCACAATTCTCCCGGAATTTCAGCGGATTACCCGGCGTAATAAATCGTCAGTTTCTTAACGCGCGGCCCCTACGCTATCCGGCGATCTGACGAACGAAGGCCCCGCTTTGACCGCTCCGCGTCCGCTCGCCGTGATTGTCCTCGCCGCAGGACAGGGCACGCGCATGAAATCGCCTCTGCCGAAGGTGCTGCACCCTGTCGCGGGCCGCACCATGCTGGGTCACGTCCTCACCGCCGCCCGCGCGCTGGAACCCGCGCGCCTCGTCGTCGTGACCCGCCCGGATGCCGAAGCCATCGCCAAGGCCGCAGCGCCTGCCGACACGGCGGTCCAGCATGAACAGCGCGGCACCGGCCATGCCGTCCTCGCCGCCGCCGACGCCCTCAAGGGCTTCTCCGGCGATGTCCTCATCCTTTATGCCGACACGCCGCTCCTCACGGTCGGAACGCTGCGCCGTGTCCTCGCCGCGCGCGACACCGGCGCCTCCGTCGCTGTCCTCGGCTTCCACCCGGCCTATCCCGGCCCCTATGGCCGCCTCGTCACCGCTGATGACGGCTCGCTCACCGGCATCGTCGAGGCGAAAGACGCGACACCGGACGAGGCCGCCATCGGCTTCTGCAATTCCGGCGTCATGGCTGCCGATGCCGAAACGCTGTTCCGTCTTCTCCCGAAGGTCGGCTCCAACAACGCGAAGAACGAGATCTATCTCACAGATGTCATCGCGCTCGCGGTGGGCGAGGGATTGAAGGCCGCTGCCGTCGCCGGCGACGCCAGCGAAGTCCTCGGCGTTAACAGCCAGGCCGAACTCGCCGAGGCCGAGGCCGCGTTCCAGGCCCGCGCCCGCCTCGCGCACATGGCCGCCGGCGTCACGCTGTCCGATCCCTCGACCATCTATTTTGCCGCCGATACGGAAATCGGGCCCGGCACCTCCGTCGGCCAGAATGTCGTTTTCGGCCCCGGCGTGAAGATCGCCGAAGGCGTCACCATCAAACCGTTCAGCCATCTGGAAGGCGTGACCATTGCGCGCGGCGCCGTGGTCGGCCCCTTCGCGCGCCTCCGTCCCGGCGCTGTGCTGGGCGAAGACACGCATGTCGGCAATTTCTGCGAGATCAAGGAAGCGACCTTGGGCAAAGGCACCAAGGTCAACCACCTCTCCTATATCGGTGACGCCTCGCTCGGCGCGGGCGTGAACATCGGCGCGGGCACCATCACCTGCAACTATGACGGCTTCTTCAAATACCGCACCACCATCGAGGACGGCGTCTTCATCGGCTCCAATGCCTCGCTGGTCGCGCCGGTCACCGTCGGCCGCAACGCCAACACCGCCGCAGGCTCGGTCATCACCAAAGACGTCGCGCCTGACGCCCTCGCCATCACGCGTCCGCCCCAGGTCGAGAAGGCCGGCTGGGCCGCGCGCTTCCGCGCCATGATGAAGGCGCGCAAGGACAAGAAGGACTAACGCACATGTGCGGCATCGTCGGCATCATCGGCAAGGAAGAGGCGGCCCCCCTGATCGTCGAGGCGCTCCGCCGTCTCGAATATCGCGGCTATGACAGCGCCGGTGTCGCCACCCTGCATGACGGCCTCATCGACCGCCGCCGCGCGCCGGGCAAGCTGCGCAATCTCGGCACCATCCTCACGTCAGAGCCGCTCCCCGGCGTCATCGGCATCGGCCACACGCGCTGGGCGACCCACGGCGCGCCGACCGAGACCAACGCTCACCCGCACGCATCCGACCGCGTCGCCGTCGTCCATAACGGCATCATCGAAAACTTCCGCGAACTGCGCGACGAACTCACCGCCAAGGGCCACGCTTTCGTCACCGAGACGGACACCGAAGTCACCGTCCACCTCGTCACCGAATATCTCCGTCAGGGCCTCGATCCCGTCGCCGCGGCGCAGAAGGCGGTGAAGCGCTTCGAGGGCGCCTTCGCGCTCGTCCTCATGTTCCGCGGCGATGAAGACCTCCTCATCGGCGCCCGCAAGGGCTCGCCGCTCGCCATCGGCCATGGCGACGGCGAGATGTTCTTCGGCTCCGACGCCTTCGCGCTCGCGCCTTTCACCAACCGCGTGACCTATATGGAGGAGGGCGATCTCGCCGTCCTCCGACGCTCCGGCGCGACCGTCTTCGACGTGAATGACAAGCAGGTCACACGCCCCGTCGTCATCACCCAGGCCGGCGCCGCGCTGGTCGACAAGGGTAATCATCGCCACTTCATGGCGAAGGAAATCTACGAGCAGCCCGAAGTCCTCGGCCACACCGTCCACGCTTACGTGAACGCGATCACCGAAACCGTCGCTTTGCCGCCGGTGAAGTTTGATTGGAACGGCGTCTCGCGCCTCACCATGGTCGCCTGCGGCACCGCCTCGCTCGCCACCCATGTCGCGCAATACTGGTTCGAACAGCTCGCCAAGATCCCCGCGTCCACCGACATCGCGTCGGAATTCCGCTACCGCGATGCCGTGCTGATGCCGGGCGGCCTCTCGCTCTTCGTCTCGCAGTCGGGCGAAACCGCCGACACGCTCGCCGCGCTGCGCCATGCCCGCGCCAGCGGTCAGGCCATCGCCTCGGTCGTCAATGTCGCGGAAAGCTCCATCGCCCGCGAAAGCGACAGCGTCTTCCCGACGCACGCCGGGCCGGAGATCGGCGTCGCCTCGACCAAGGCCTTCATGTGCCAGCTCGGCGTCCTCGCCAGCCTCGCCATCTCGGCCGGCGTCGCGCGCGGAGCGATCAGCCGCGAGCGCGAGATCGAACTCGTCCGCCGCCTCCTCGAAATGCCCCGCCACATCGGCGAGGCGCTGAAACAGGAAGAGATCATCGCCGCGATCTCGCAGGAACTCGCCAAGGCCCGCGACGTTCTCTTCATCGGCCGGGGCCTCGCCTATCCCATCGCCATGGAAGGCGCGCTCAAGCTGAAAGAGATCAGCTATATCCACGCCGAAGGCTACGCAGCCGGCGAGCTGAAGCACGGCCCCATCGCCCTCATCGACGAGAACGTCCCCGTCATCGTCATCGCCCCGCACGACCACCTCTTCGAGAAGACCATCTCGAACATGCAGGAGGTCATGGCGCGCGGCGGCAAGGTGGTGCTCATCTCCGACAGGAAGGGCCACGAGGCCTCGGGCGACGGCGTCTGGATGCGCATCGAGATCCCGGAATGCGAACCCGCCTTCCAGCCGATGCTCACCGCCGTCCCGATCCAGCTCCTCGCCTACTACACGGCCCTCGCCAAAGGCACCGATGTCGACCAGCCCCGCAACCTCGCCAAGTCGGTGACGGTGGAATAGCCTCGTCCCCGAACTTTCGGGGATCCCCATGCGCCTCTTCGCCGCTGCCGCCTTCGCCGCGCTCGCCGCCACGCCCGCTCTGGCCGCCGAGCCGGTCATCGAAAAGATCGAGGCGAAGCTCTTCCTCTCCGACACCGCCGCCCTGTCCGACAACGTCGCGGAAGGCTCCGGCGTCACGCTCTGGAACACCATCATCGGCGAAGGCGGGGCCGGCCCTGCCAGCGACGCGCTCATCATCGTCACGGTGAGGGCCGAGGCAGGCTCCTTTCAGGACGCCGTCCTGAACGTCGAGATCACCGGCCATGACGGCAAGCCCGTCGCCAGCCGCAAGGTTCAGGGCCTGTTGATCGGCGCAGACGGTACGGCCGCGACCGGCATCTATGTCGAGGACGCCAGTTGCAACGCGCTCACCATCAAGGCGAGCATCGGCGCGTCCACGATGACCAGCGGCGTCCCCTTCGCCTGCGGTGAGTAACCGCGCTGCATCGCAGCACATGTCACCGCTTCCCCGCCACCCGGAATCGCGGCTAGGGTCACGGCATGACCAACAACACCGCCGATGACCGCAAACGCGCCGCCGCCCTGAAGGCGCTCGATTTCATCACCGACGGCATGATCGTCGGACTAGGCACTGGTTCCACCGCCGCGCATTTCGTGAAGGCGCTGGGCGGGAAGGTGAAGGCGGGGCTGAAGATCACCGGCGTCGCCACCTCCGCCGCTGCCGAAACGCTGGCGATAGAGGCCGGCATCGCCCTGGCCGAACTCGACGCCGTCCCGCATGTCGACATCACCGTCGATGGCGCGGACGAGGCCGACCGCTTCTTCCGCCTCATCAAGGGCGGCGGCGCGGCGCATCTGCGCGAGAAGATCGTCGCCAACGCCTCGCGCCGCATGGTCGCGATCATGGACGACACCAAGCTGGTCGACAGCCTCGGCCGCTTCCCGCTGCCGCTGGAGATCGTGCCCTTCGCCGCCCGCACCACCTTGCGCCATGCCGCCGATGCGGCCGCCGCTTCCGGATGCTCCAGCAATTTCGTGCGCCTGCGGGGTGGTGACGCGCATCCTGTCATCTCCGACAACGGCAACCTCATCGCCGATCTCGACTGCGGCGCCATTCCCGATCCGGAAGATCTCGCCGCCCGTCTGGCCGCGATCCCCGGCCTCGTCGAACATGGCCTCTTCATCGGCCTCTGCCACACGCTGGTCATTGGCCGGCCGGAGGGTGCGGAAGTCATCGAGCCGCCCCCGCATCCGGCCGAATAATCCTCGTCGCCGGGCTTGACCCGGCCGTCCCGCCGCCCCTTCTCATAGGGGCATGACCACATTCGATTTCGACCTCTTCACCATCGGCGCCGGTTCGGGCGGCGTCCGGGCGTCCCGCATCGCTGCCGGCTTCGGCGCCAGGGTTGCGGTGGCCGAGGAATACCGCGCGGGCGGCACCTGCGTGATCCGTGGCTGCGTCCCGAAAAAGCTGCTCGTCTACGGCAGCCGCATCGGCTTTGACATGGAAGACGCGCGCGGCTTCGGCTGGAGCCACGCTGAGAGCAGCCACGACTGGCCCGCCCTCATCCGCGCCAAGGACGACGAGATCGCTCGCCTCGAAGGTCTCTACCGCAAAGGCGTCGAAGGGGCGGGAGGCACGATCATCGACGACCGCGCCGAATTCACCGGCCCGCACGAACTGCGCCTCGTCAAATCCGGCCGCACCGTCACCGCGAAGACCATCCTCATCGCCACCGGCGGCGCCCCGCATTATCCCTCGAACTGCCCCGGCGCCGAACTCGCCATCACTTCCAACGAGGCCTTTCACCTCAAGGACCGCCCGCGGCACATCGTCATCGTCGGCGCGGGCTATATCGCGCTGGAATTCGCCTGCATCTTCCGCGGCTACGGCTCGCAGGTGACGGTCGTCCACTACGGGCCTGAAATCCTGCGCGGCTTTGATCGGGAATGCGCCACGCATCTGCATGGCGAACTGATGAAGCGCGGCATCGCCTTCCGCATGGACGCCAGCGTCGCCGACGTGCAGCTCAAAGACGGCAAGCGCCATGTCGGCCTCTCCACCGGCGAGATTCTGGAGGCTGACCAGATCATGTTCGCGACCGGCCGCTGGCCCAACACGCGCGGTCTCGGCCTCGAGGCGGCCGGCGTCGCCGTCAACGCCAAGGGCGCAATCCCGGTCGATCCCTACGGCCAGACCAACGTGCCGCATATCTACGCCGTCGGTGACGTCACCGACCGTCACAACCTCACGCCCGTCGCCATCCGCGAAGGTCACGCCTTCGCCGAGACGGTGTTCAACAACAACCCCATCGCCGTCGATCACGCCGACATCCCGACCGCGATCTTCACGACGCCCGAATACGCCTCGGTCGGCCTCACCGAAGAAGCGGCGCGCCGCGATCATGGCGAGGTCCATAACTACAAGGCGAAGTATCGCCCGATGAAGGCGACCATCTCGCACCGCGACGAGCAGACCTTCATGAAACTCATCGTCGATGGCGCGTCGAACCGCGTCCTCGGTGTCCACATGGTCGGCGCGGATGCAGGCGAGATCATCCAGATGGCCGCCATCGCCGTGAAGATGAAGGCGACCAAGGCCGATTTCGACGCCGCCATCGCGCTGCATCCCAGCGCTGCGGAAGAATTCGTGCTGATGCGCACGCGCAGCGCCTGACCTGAACATCCCTCCCCTTCAGGGGAGGGTGGACCGGCGCGCAGCGTCGGGACGGGTGGGTGGTGGAACCGCTCGTGGCCCGGCACGTTTACTCCCCCGACGGGGAACCGACCCCGGAACAGGAGATCACCATGCTGAAATCCATGACGGCGCTCGGCGCCGTGATCGCTGCGGCGTTTGCCGTGGCGCCTGCCGCCTCGGCGGAAGAAGCCGGCGTCAAGGTCGGCGTTCTGGAATGCAACGTCGCCGGCGGCGCGGGCTTCATCTTCGGCTCGTCCAAGGACATGGCCTGCATCTACACGCCGAACAAAGGCCCCGCCGACACCTATGTCGGCGAGATCAACAAATACGGCGTCGACATCGGCTATACCGAAAAGAGCAAGCTGGTCTGGGCCGTGTTCGCTCCGGCGTCCGATGTCCAGCAGGGCGCGCTTGAGGGCAATTATGCCGGCGCGACCGCCGGCGCCGCCATTGCGGTCGGCCTCGGCGCCAACGTGCTGATCGGCGGCCTCGATGAATCGATCGCCCTCCAGCCGGTCAGCACCGAAGCCAGCGAAGGTCTGAACCTCGCGGTCGGCGTCGCCGAAATCCGTCTGAAAGCGGTCGTCCCGGCGCCCGATCCGTCGTAACGGCGATCAGACATGAAAAAGGGCGGCGTCCCCGACGCCGCCCTTTTTTGCTTTTTGGAATGCGGCCTACGGCGTTGGCGCGGGCGTCGCGCCGCCCGCCTGCGCGGCGAGCGCCTTGTCCAGCACTTCCTTGAATTTCTCCGGCGGCAGAACGCCGACAACCGTTTCATCGCCGATGAAGCTGGTCGGCGTCGAGTTCACGCTCAGCGCTTTCTCGGCCTCCTCCATTCCGGCGATCATCTCGTCCAGCAGTTCCTGGCGCTTGAAACAGGCATCCACGCCCGCCTCATCCAGGCCTTGCTCGGCGGCGAAGCCCAGCAGCACGCTTTTCGGATCGGCCGCATCCGGGCTGTGCCATTGCGGCTGGCTCGCATACAGCTTCTCCATGAACGGATAGAACTTCTCGCGCGGCAGGCAACGGGCGATCACCGTTACGGAGGCGGCCACATTGTCCAGCGGGAAATCGCGCAGAACGTAATAGACCTTGCCGCTGTCGATATATTCCGCCTTCAGCTTCGGCAGGATGTTCAGCGACAGGTCCGCGCAGTGCGGACACCCGGCCGACGCATACTCGATCCACTTCACCGGCGCATTCGGATCGCCGATCCCGATATCCCTCTCCTTCAACGCCAGCGCCGCCGCCTTGGCCGCAGCCGGATCGACTGCCTCCGCAGTCGGGGCAGGGGCCGGTTCGGCCGTTGCAGCCGGCGCTTCGGGTGGCGGCGGCGCATTCGCAAAAGCGGCGGCGCTCATCGCCAGCGCGAACGCAGCGGCCGAAAGAGATCGTGTGACAAGACGCTTCAAGGGAACCTCGCTGGAATAAGCCCGCACGCCAATTCACCACAGCCCGGTGCGCTAAAAAAGGCCGTCAATGGGCGGCGACCACGCGCCATATCACGGTTCCGCCAGCCCCGCCCGGTAACTTCTGCAGGAAGGGAAAGCTTTCCCCGCGCAGAAGCCGGGCCGACAGCCCATCGGGTGCGGCGTGGGTATATCGGCTCTGCTCGGGCGCCCCGTCGCAAAGCACCACATAGTGGGCTCCCGTCCGCGCCAGCGCGGCCTGCGCCGCCGCCGGGCCGGCAAGAAACACATCGTACATCGCCGCATTGCCCGCGCCGTTGCGGTGATAGGGCGCGGCGAACACGGAATGGCCTGTCTGCACCAGAATATCCGGCCCCAGATCGATCTGCGCCATCACGCGTCCTTCGGGCAAGGCGGCAAGCGCAGAAAGGTCGCGGCAGTTCGCGCTCACGCTTCGCGCGACTTCCGGCGCTGCGGAGCCTAGCCGCGCGGCGACCCATTCACCGCCTTGCCCCAGCATCAGCATCACGACCGGCGAGAGCGCCAGGGTCGATGCCACGAGCCTGCGCCCGTTTCCGGCGCACAGCACGGCCAGGCCCGCCGCCAGAACAGGAGCTGCCGTCATCGCGGCTCCCGCGCCGCCCCGCATCTGCCACAGCGTCACCGCCAGATGGGCTGCCAGCATGGCGAGCGCGACGATCCATGCCACGCCGCCCTTTGTCCGCCGCATCGCGAACAGTGCGACAGCCATCGCCATCAGCGGCGGGCCGTACAGCGCCGGCGCATCCTGCGGCCGCAGCGCCAGAACGCCCCCCAGAGACAAAGTCTCCGACACGTTGGACAGCCACAGCGCTGTCAGCCGCGGATCGAGATCGGCATACGGCGCCTGCAGGCACTCCGGAAACGTCGCCGCAAACCCCGCAACGACGCACCCGCCTGCGCCGGCGATCATCGCAAGCCGCGCCTGCCATGTGCGCCCGAAGATGCGGGCGGCGCGGGTCACCAGCGCCAGGCTCAAACCGCCCGCGACAGCCAGCATCAGCACCGGCGTTCCGAAGGCATCGCATGTCGCCGGTGCGGACCCGGCCAGCCCTTCCAGCGCCACGAACAGAACGGCCGCGCCTGCCGCCAGCGCAATGCCGAACGTCATGAGGCCTGAAGCGAGCGCTTCGCCCCTGACCACCCAGATCAGCGACAGCACGGCGATACAAGCGGCCAGCGCGGGCAGCATCTCCAGCCCGATCGCAAGCGACAAGGCGGCGCTCACGCCCGCTGCAGCGCCGGCTCTGCTCCCCCGGCTTTCGATACGCATGGCGCCCAGCGTCATCGACAATACGAGCGCGATCTGCACGTTGTGGTGATCGATCGCGCCCGGCCTGAAATGCACCAGCGCTCCGGCGCTCAACGCCATCAACAGCAGGGCCGGGACGCCAGCATCCCGCCCGCCCAGCTCCCGCGCCATCCTGAAGACCAGCGCCGCGACGGCTGCGAGCATCGCCATCGGCCACAGCGTCAGGGTGATGGCTTCGGCAGCCGGTGCGCCGGCCAGAGGCGTCAGGGCCGCTATCTGAAAAGCCAGCGGCGCATCGATCAGCCGCGACCAATGCATGGTCAGGCCGTCCGGCGGATTCAGGCGATACTGCGTCTGGTCGAACCAGCCCTGTCCGGCGAGCAGGTCGCGCACCGCGACCAGCCGCATGGAATCGTCCGTCGACATCAGCGTCCGGATATCCATCGCCAGCAGCGGCGCCGCGACGGCCAGCACGATCATCGCTCCCAGCGCGACCGGCACTGCCAGACTGTCAGGGCGTAGAGGGGCAAGAGCAGGGGCGGACGGCACGGATATCTCCGGGAACGCAAGGACACTAGCTGGGGTCCGCTTGCCGTGCTGTTAACGGCCGGACCTTCACGCTGCCGCCATGCGCGCCTATAGACGCCATCACCATGCCATCGCCTGCCGCATCGCCGCTCTTTCCGCTTTCCGCCGTCTCGGCGGGGATCGTCGCCATTCTGGTCGGTTTCGGCAGCACCATCGTGCTGGTCGTCCAGGCGCATCAGGCCATGGGCGCCAGTTCGGTCCAGATCGCCTCGGGCGCCACCGCGCTCTGCCTCGGCATGGCGATCGGCGGCGCGATCCTCAGCTTCGCGTTGCGGATGCCCATCGTGCTCGCCTGGTCCAGCGCCGGAGCGGCTCTGCTCGCCTCGTCCGACATTCACCCCGGCTACCCGGCGGCCATCGGCGCCTTCATCGTCGCTGCGGCGCTGATGCTCCTCGTCGGCCTCGTCCCGCTCTTCGGACGCCTCGCCGCCCGCATCCCGTCCGCCATCGCGTCGGCCATGCTCGCGGGCGTCCTCCTGCCGTTCTGCCTCGCGCTCTTCCAGGTGATGCAGCGCGATCTCACGCTCGGCGGCATCCTGCTCGCCGTCTTCGTCATCGCCCGGCTGCGCTTTGCGTCGTTCGCCCTGCTCATCGTTCTCGCCGCCGCCTTCACCATCGTCGCGGCGCGCGGGCAGGGCGGGGGGCTGGTCGAAGGTCCGCTCTTCGGAACCCTCCACTTCACGCCGCCCGTATTCGACATTCAGGCGATCATCGGCCTCGGCCTGCCGCTCTTTCTGGTGACCCTCGTCTCCCAGAACCTCCCCGGCTTCACCATCCTGCGCGCCGCAGGCTACCAGCCGCCGCCCCAGCCGATCCTCACCGGCACGGCCGTCTCCTGGCTCGCTTTCGCCCCGTTCGGCGCCTTCACCATCAACCTCGCCGCCATCACCGCCGCGATCTGCACCGGCCCGGACGCCAATCCGGACGCCTCGCGCCGCTATGGCGCAGCGCTCGTCTATGCCGGCGGCTACGCGATCCTGGCGCTCTTCACGGCGCCCATCGTCAATCTTTTCGCCACCCTGCCGCCGGACACCGTCGCCGCCATCGCCGGCGTCGCCTTGCTGCTGCCCCTCGCCAACGCCATGGGCGGGATCTTCGCCGATCCCGGCCCCCGCGAACCCGCCATCATCACCTTCGCCGCCACCGCCTCCGGCTTCGCCCTGTTCGGTATCGGCTCCGCTTTCTGGGGTCTCGTCGCCGGATTCCTCGCGCTGGGGGCGCAAAAGCTCCTCCGCCGCCCCACATAGGCCACATCGCGGTCCGACACTCGGCCGTGCCGCGCGAAACAAAATGTCGCCGCGGTTCACGCCCGCGTAATAGATCGTGTGAAAAACTGGCAAAGCCCGGCCGGCTCCTGTATGAGACCCGGCCCGGAATACGGACTTGAGTGACATGAGCGCGAGCTGGACCCCCACCACCTGGAGATCGAAGCCGATCGTTCAGGTGCCCGAATACCCTGACGCCGCCAGGCTGTCGGACGTCGAAACGCGCCTCAAATCCTATCCGCCGCTGGTCTTTGCCGGTGAAGCCCGCAATCTCACCGCCGCGCTCGGCCAGGTCGCCGAGGGCAAGGCTTTCCTGCTCCAGGGCGGCGACTGCGCCGAAAGCTTCGCCGAATTTCACCCCGACAACATCCGCGACACGTTCCGCGTGCTGCTGCAGATGGCCGTCGTCCTCACCTTCGCCGGCTCGATGCCGGTGGTGAAGGTCGGCCGCATCGCCGGCCAGTTCGCGAAGCCCCGTTCCGCCCCGACCGAAACCGTCGACGGCGTCGAGCTGCCCTCCTATCGCGGCGACATCATCAACGGGCCTGACTTCACGGCCGAGGCCCGCATCCCGGACCCCGAGCGTCTGGTGCAGGGCTATCTCCAGTCCGCATCGACGCTGAACCTGCTCCGCGCCTTCGCGCAGGGCGGCTACGCCGATCTGCACAACGTCCACCGCTGGAATCTCGGCTTCATCGCCGGCTCGCCAGCGGGCGAGAAATACCGCGCGCTGGCCGACCGCATCTCCGACACGCTGTCCTTCATGGAAGCCTGCGGCATCACGCCCGATACGACGCCTCAGCTCCGCACCACCGAATTCTACACCAGCCACGAGGCGCTGCTGCTCGGCTACGAGCAGGCGATGACCCGCGTCGATTCAACCAGCGGCGACTGGTACGACACTTCGGCCCACATGCTCTGGATCGGCGACCGCACGCGCCAGATCGACGGCGCGCATGTCGAATTCATGCGCGGCATCAAGAATCCGATCGGCCTGAAATGCGGCCCGTCGCTGAAAGCCGACGATCTTCTGCGCCTCATCGACATCCTGAACCCGCAGAACATCCCCGGCCGCCTCACGCTGATCGGCCGCTTCGGCTCGGAAACCGCCGCCGAACACTGGCCCAAGCTCATCCGCTCCGTCGCCCGCGAAGGCCGCAAGGTGGTGTGGTCGTGCGATCCCATGCACGGCAACACGATCAAGTCGTCCAGCGGCTTCAAGACCCGTCCCGTCGAGCGCATCCTGAAAGAGGTGCAGACCTTCTTCGCCGCCCACCAGGCGGAAGGCACGCATCCCGGCTCCGTGCATTTCGAAATGACCGGCCGCGACGTGACCGAATGCACCGGCGGCGCCGTGGCGATCACCGATGCCGATCTCGCCAGCCGCTACGACACGGCCTGCGATCCGCGCCTCAACGCCAGCCAGGTGCTCGAACTCGCCTTCCTCATCGCCGACAACCTCAAGGCCCTCGGCGGCGCCAAACGCTTCGAGGCGGCTGAGTAAAATACCTTTCCTCCCCCGTCATTCACGGGGGAGGTGTCGCGCAGCGACGCAGGGGGCAGGCCTCGCGCCCCTCACGGCAGGAAGAACAGGCTCTCCACATTCGTCTTCAACGCCCGCGCCAGTTTCAGCGCGAGCGTTGTCGATGGCACGAACACCCCGTTCTCCACCGTATTGATCGTCTTGCGCGACACGCCGATCAGTTCGGCGAGCTGGGCCTGCGTCAGCCCCGCCTCGGTCCGCGCCTCACGCAGCCGCGTGCCGAGGTCAGACACCCTGCCGACGCTCCCGGCCGGCGAAGATCATGGCCGGCGTGGCGACGCCGAACGCAAACAACAGCCGCAGCGCCTCGTTCAGGCTGACGTCCACCACGAGGCTGAGCGCGTAGAACACGACAATCGAGCCCATCAACATCCAGTAGCCGCACCGATAGGCGACGACCCTGTTGGCGGAGGTCAACTCGTCGTTCAGGGCGGCCCGGGTCTTTTCGTCACGGCCCCGAAAAAGCAGGCCTCCCGTCGCCAGCACGTAGATCAGCGTCCCCGACCAGCCGACCCAGGCTGCGGCGAGCGCATAGGTCACCGGTCGCCATGTCGAAAACGGCGCATCCAGCCCGGCGAAGAGGGAGGCCTGAAATGCGATGAACGCCACGCCATAGGTGGCCAGCAGAATGCGCCTGCGACGGCTCAGTCGATCGATCTGGTCGCTCATGTCTTCCTCACAGCTTTGAAGTAACCCATAGGTGACATGATACCTATAGGTTACATGCTGTCAAGCGTCTCGCGATCAGGCCGGCTTCGCATCCAGCCGCGCGCACAGGTCTTCGATGATCCGCGACAGCCGCGCGATCTCCTGGTCGCGCAGCAGATCCATCTTTTCGTGCAGCAGTTCGATCTCCAGTTCCGCCTTCACGTTCACGTCGTAGTCGTCCACCGCGCGCTTGCGATCGATCTCGCTCTGCCGGTTCTGGCTCATCATGATGAAAGGCGCCGCATAGGCCGCCTGGAACGACAGCGCCAGATTCAGCAGGATGAAGGGGTAGGGGTCCCACGCCTGCACCCAGGCCGTGATGTTCAGCACGATCCAGATGAGAAGGATCGTCGACTGGATGATGATGAACCGCCACGAGCCCATCCCCGCCGCCACCGCATCCGCCACCTTCTGTCCGAAGGCATGCGATTTCGTCGATCGCGCCGTGCGCCGCGTGCGGCGCAGTTCGATCAGCCTTGCGCGTTCCTCATCGCTCAGATGCGTCTTGCCCATCGTCCCCTCACATCTTCACCAGACGGCGTCCGAAATTCTCGTGATTGAAAAGCCCGATGAACGCCGCCGGCAGCTTGTCGAACCCGTCGATGATCTCTTCGCGATAGCTGATCGTCCCGTCCTCGATCCACGCCGCCAGCCGCGCCTGCGCCTCGGGGAAACGCTTGCGATAGTCATAGACGACGAGGCCTTCCATGCGCAGGCGCTTGGTGATGAACGGCGTCACCCAGCGAATGCCGCGCGGCTCCGCGGCGTTGTATTCCGACACCTGCCCCGAAACGACGATCCGCCCGCCCGGCTTCATGTTCAGGATCGCGGCGTCCAGCTGCTCGCCGCCGACATTGTCGAAATAGATGTCGATCCCCTCCGGCGCCTCGCGCTTGATCGCCTCGGTCAGGTCGCTCTGCGCCTTGTAGTCGATGCACGCATCGGCACGCACCTCGTCCAGCACATAGTTGCGCTTCACCCCGCCGCCGGCGATGCCGATGGTCCTGAGGCCCAGTTCGCGCCCGATCTGCAGCGCCGTCGCCCCCACCGGCCCGGCGGCGGACGAAACCAGCAGCGTCTGCCCGCCCACGGGCTTGCCCAGATCGCTGAGGCCGAAATAGGCGGTCAGCCCCGGCACGCCCAGCACGCCGATCGCCGCCGTCGGCCGCACGCGCCCCTTAAACAGGGCAGGGTCCAGCACCTGCACCCCCCGCCCGTCGCTGACGACATGGCTCGTCCACCCGAACCCGCCCATCACCAGCGCCCCTTCGGGCAGCCTGGCTGACCGGCTCGTCACCACCTCGCCGATGCCTGCGCTCTCGATGGTGGCGCCCAGCTCCAAGGCCGGCGCGTAACTGTCGCCGGTGAGCCGTCCCCGCATCCCCGGATCGACCGAAGCGTGCGTGATGCGGATCAGCGCCTCACCGTCCTTCAGCGCGGGTATGTCCAGCGGCTCCGCACGGAAGTCCGAAACCTTCGGCATCCCGTCCGGACGTGCCGCCAGCACCCATCGTTGCGCGCTCATGGTCCCTCCTCACCTTTTGCCGAAGCCTAGCCACGAAAATACGAAAACCCCAATGAATCCGGGCGGGTGACGGGGGTGAAATAAATCGTGGATTGCCCGTCCAAGGCCGCATCGGCGATTTGCGCGCCATGAAAACCGGCTATGTTCCGCGCACGATGACTCGTGCCGCAAATTCCACGGCGCCCCTGCGCGCCGCCGTCATCGGAGCGGGCGTTTTCGGCCGCTTCCATGCCGCCAAATACAAGGCCCTCGAAGGCGTCGAACTCGTCGGCATCGTCGACCGCTCGTCGGATGCCGCACGCGCCGCCGCTAACGATCTCGGCTGCGAGCCTTTCGTCGATACCTACGGCCTGCTCGGTCAGGTCGATATGGTCACCGTCGCCACCCCCGCCATCGGCCACGCCGCCGCAGTCGTGAAGCTGCTGGAAGACGGCGCCGACGCCTATGTCGAAAAGCCGCTCGCCGCGACTTTGCCGGATGCCGACCGCATCATCGCCGCCGCCAGGGGCAGCGCCAGCGTCCTTCAGGTCGGCCACCAGGAACGCTTCGTCTTCGCCCATATGGGCATTCTCGGCCGCACGGTCGCGCCGCTGGCCATCGAATGTCACCGTGCCGGTCCGTGGAGCGGCCGCGGCACCGATGTGAATGTCGCGCTCGACCTCATGGTCCATGACATCGACCTTGTGCATCAGATCGCGAAAGGCGAGGGCGTCGTCATCTCCGCCACCACCCGCGCCCGGCCGGACAGCTACGGCGATGAAGTCGCCTGCGAACTCGCCATGGAAGGCTGCAAGGTCTCGCTCTTCGCCAGCCGCATCGCCGAGGCGCGCAAGCGCTTCATGCGCATCGTCTATCCCGACGGCGAGATCTTCATCGATTTCATCGCGCGCACCATCGAGAACACGACGCCCGATCAGCTCAACTCCATCTTCGACGCCGCCAATGGCGGTGTCGCCGCCGACCCGCTCGGCTATGCGGTCGGCGATTTCGTGCGTTGCGTGCGGGAGCGCGCCACGCCCCTCATCACCGGCGAAGACGGCCGCCGCGCCCTCGCCACCACGCTGAACATCCTGGACGCGGCCGGCAGCCCCGCCACCCGCGACGAGGCCCTCGCCGCATGAGCGACCCCACTCTCTTCTTCGACCTGAAATCCCCGGCCAGGCGTCTCCGCGCCGATATCGAAAAGCGCCTCATGGCGATCCTCGATCACGGCCAGTATATCGGCGGCCCCGAAGTCACCGGCATGGAGGCCGAACTCGCCGCCTTCACCGGCGCGAAGCACGCGCTCGCCGTCGCCAGCGGCACCGACGCGCTCGTCATCGCGCTGATGGGCGAAGATGTCGGCCCCGGCGATGCCGTCTTCCTGCCGGCTTTCACCTACAACGCCACCGCCAACGCCATCCTGATGACCGGCGCGACGCCCATTTTCGTCGATGTCGACCGCGCCACCTGCAATATCGATCCCGCCCAGCTCGAACTCGCCATCGAGCGCGTCGTCGCCGAGGGCAGGCTCAAGCCCAGGATGGTCATCGCCGTCGATCTCTACGGCCTGCCGGCCGATTACCCGGCCATCATCCCCATCGCGAAAGCGCACGGCATGACCGTCCTCTCCGACGCCGCCCAGGCGCTTGGCGGCGGGCAGGGCAACAAGCGCATCGGCGCGCTCTGCGAGATGACCGCGACCAGCTTCTACCCGTCGAAAACTCTCGGCGCCTATGGCGACGGCGGCGCGATGTTCACCGACGATGACGCGCGCTTCGAACGCTGGTCCTCGATCCGCTGGCACGGCACCGATGCCGCGAAAAAGGAATCCATCCGCGTCGGCCTCAACGGACGCCTCGATTCCATGCAGTGCGCCGTCATTCAGGCCAAGCTCACGATCTTCGAGGAAGAACTTGGGCTCCGCGCCGCCCACGCCGCGCGCTACCTCAAGAACCTCAACGGCAAAGTCGCCGTCCAGACCGGCGGCCCCGACGACCGCCACGCCTGGGGCCTCTTCACCGTCATGGTCGAAAACCGCGACGCCGTAATGGCGAAGCTGAAAGATCAGGGCATCCCCAGCGCCGTCTATTATTCGCTGCCCTTGCACAAGCATAAGGCCTTCGCCGCGCACGCGCCGGCAGAGCCGCTGGTGAACTGCGAATGGCTGGCCGCCCACGCGCTCAGCCTGCCGTTCCATCCCTACCTGACGGACGAACAGATCGACCGCGTATCGTCGGCGCTGCTCGCCGCCGTATGACCCGCGTCCGCTTCGCGCCGTCGCCGACAGGGCGTCTCCATGTCGGCAATGCCCGCGCGGCGGTCCTGAACTTCCTGTTCGCGCACCAGACCGGCGGCAGCTTCCTGCTGCGCCTCGATGACACCGACCGTGCGCGCTCGACCGAGGCGTTCGCGCGCGGCATCGAAACCGATCTCGCCTGGCTCGGCCTCACGCACGATGCCTTCGCCCGGCAGTCCGACCGCTTCGCCATCTACGAAGACGCTGCCGAAAAGCTCAAAAGCACCGGCCGCCTCTATCCCGCCTACGAAACGCCGGACGAACTCGACCGCCGCCGCGCCCTCCAGCGCACGCGCGGCCTCCCGCCCATCTACGATCGCGCCGCGCTGAAGCTCTCCGCCGAAGATCGCGCCAAACTCGAAGCCGAAGGCCGCAAGCCCCACTGGCGCTTCAAACTCAACGCCGCTCCCGTCCGCTGGACCGATCTCATCCGCGGTCCCGTCGAGATCGACACCGCTACGCTCTCCGATCCCGTCCTCATCCGCGAGGATGGCGCGTTCCTCTACACGCTGCCCAGCGTGGTGGACGACGCGGATCTCGCCATCACCCACGTCATTCGCGGCGAAGACCATGTCGTCAACACCGCCGCCCAGATCGAGATATTCGAGGCGCTCGGCGCGACCGTCCCGGCCTTCGCCCACTACCCGATGATCCTCGACGCCGATGGTGGCCCGCTGTCGAAACGCCTCGGCTCCCTCGGCCTCGCGGACCTCGCCGCGCAGGGCATCGACCCGATGGCCCTCAACTCGCTCATGGCCAAGATCGGCACCTCCGATCCCATCGAGCCGCGCCGCACCCTCGCCGAACTCGCCGCCGAGTTCGCCTTCGCCAAGATCAGCCACGCCCCCGCGCGCCTCGATCCTGAAGACCTCAAGCGCCTCACGGTGAAGCTGCTCCACCTCAAGCCCTATGCCGAGGTCGCCGCCACCGTCCCCGGCGGCGAGGCTTTCTGGCTCGCCATCCGCGACAATCTCGAAAGCCTCGATCAGGCCGCCGATTGGTGGCGCATCGTCGCCGAACCGCTGGACCCGGCGCCCACCGACCCCGCAATTCTCGCCGCCGCCGCAGAACGCCTCCCGGAAGGCGACCTCACCGAGGCGACCTGGGCGCCCTGGACCAAGCAGATCGGCGCCGAAACCGGCAGGAAGGGCCGCGACCTCTTCCTTCCCCTGCGTCTCGCGCTCACCGGCCGCGATCACGGCCCGGAAATGAAGAAGCTGCTCCCGTTCATGGGCCGCGAACGGGTACTTGCGCGCCTCCGGGGGCAAAGGGCATAGTAACGGCATGTTCATCGCGTCCGCCCAGTGTCTCATTTGGCGAATTTGCTGCTGATCCACAGCGGCCGCGCGATCTCTTTGCCTGAACACATCTGACGTTCGGACGGAATTGCGAGGCCGCAATCGCGCCTCTCCCGTATCCGTTTGGCTTTTCAGATGACCGTCCAGCTCTACAACACCGCCAGCCGCGCCAAGCAGCCGCTCGTGCCCATCGATCCGTCGAATGTGCGCCTGTATGTCTGCGGCCCCACGGTCTACGACTTCGCCCATATCGGCAACGCGCGGCCCGTCATCGTCTTCGACGTGCTCTACCGCCTGCTGCGCCATGTCTATGGCGCGGATCATGTCACCTATGTCCGCAACATCACGGACGTGGATGACAAGATCAACGCACGCGCCGTCCGCGACTTCCCCGATATCGACCTGAACGAGGCGATCCGCCGCGTCACCGAAGGCACCGCCGCGCAATATCAGGCCGACGTCACCGAACTGGGCAATCTGTCCCCTGACGTCCAGCCCCGCGCGACCGAACATCTGCCGGAGATGATCGTTCTCATCGAACGCCTCATCGCCTCGAACCATGCCTACGAGGCGGAGGGCCACGTCCTCTTCCACGTTCCCTCAATGCCCGATTACGGCAAGCTCTCGGGCCGCTCGGTGGATGACATGATCGCCGGCGCCCGCGTCGACGTCGCGCCGTTCAAGCGCGACCCGATGGATTTCGTCCTCTGGAAGCCGTCCGATGCCGGCCAGCCCGGCTGGCCTTCGCCCTGGGGCGTCGGCCGTCCCGGCTGGCACATCGAATGCTCCGCCATGTCGTGGAAGCATCTGGGCGAAGTCTTCGACATTCACGGCGGCGGCATCGATCTCGTCTTCCCGCATCACGAAAACGAACTCGCCCAGTCACGCTGCGCGCATGGCACGCCCGCGATGGCGAATACCTGGATGCATAACGGCTTCCTGCAGGTGGAAGGCGAGAAGATGTCGAAATCCCTCGGCAACTTCTTCACCATCCGCGACCTCTTGGATGTGTGGCCGGGCGCCGTGCTGCGCCTCAACATGCTCCGCACGCATTATCGCCAGCCCATCGACTGGACGGTCAGCGCGCTCACCGAAACCAAGGCGACGCTCGACGGCTGGTACGATCTCGTCGCCAGCGTCACGCCCGCCGCCGCGCCGCCGGCATCCGTGCTGGACGCCATCGCCGACGATCTCAACACCCCGGGCGCCATCGCCGCGATGCATGATCTGGCGAAGAAGAAAGACTATGCCGGCCTCCGCGCCGCATGGGATTTCCTGAGCCTCGGCATCTACACCCGCGCCGACAGCACCTTCACCGTCGCGCCCGGCAATGGCGAGGCCGCCGCACAGGCGGCCGCCGCCATCGGCGATCCGGCGCTGGCGGAAACGCTGCTCGCCCGCATCGCCGCGCGTAATGCGAAAGACTTCGCCACCTCCGATGCGCTGCGCGACGCCATCCTCGCCGCGCAGTCGCCGCGTCTCGCCATCAAGCTCTCCGACCGCAAGGACGGCGATGCCTTCGTCATGGATGTCAGGGTCTCCGTGTCATGACCAGAACCCGCCTCCATCTCTTCGACACCACGCTGCGCGACGGCGCGCAGACCAGCGGCGTCGACTTCTCCGTCGAGGACAAGCGCCAGATCGCCCTCGCGCTGGATGAGCTTGGGCTGGATTACGTCGAAGGCGGCTGGCCCGGCGCCAACCCTACCGATACCTCCTTCTTCGACGCCCCCCCGCCGCTGAAGCGCGCGAAGTTCACCGCGTTCGGCATGACCAAGCGGGCAGGGGTCAGCGCCTCCAACGATCCCGTCCTCGCGCCGATCCTCAACGCGAAAGCCGCCGCCGGCTGTCTCGTCGGCAAGTCATGGGACTTCCAGGTCGATGTCGCGCTCGGCATCCCGCGCGCGGAAAACCTCGTCTGTATCGGCGAGTTGATGCAGGCGCTCGCCGCTGCGGGCAAGGAAGCCATGTTCGACGCCGAACATTTCTTCGACGGCTACAAGGCCAATTCCGACTACGCGCTCGCCGCCCTCAAGGCCGCGCTCGACAACGGCGCCCGCTGGGCCGTCCTCTGCGATACGAACGGTGGCACGCTCCCGTCCGAGGTCTATCGCATCGTGCGTGAGGTCACGCGCCGCTTCCCCGGCACGCAGCTCGGCATCCACACCCACAACGACACCGAAAACGCCGTCGCCAACACGCTCGCGGCGGTCGAGGCCGGCGTCTGCCAGGTCCAGGGCACGCTCAACGGATTGGGCGAGCGCACCGGCAACGCCAACATCCTCTCCCTCATCGCCACCTTCGCGCTGAAGGAGCCTTACCGCTCCTCGCTCGAAATCGGCGTCGACGGGGCAGGGCTGAAGCGCCTCGTCGAGGTCTCGCGCCTGCTCGATGAAATCCTCAACCGCGCGCCCAACCGGCATCAACCTTATGTCGGCGCCTCGGCCTTCGCGCACAAAGGCGGCCTCCACGCCTCGGCCGTGCTGAAGATCCCAAAACCTACGAACACGTCGAACCGGAAAGCGTCGGCAACGCCCGCGTGATCCTCGTCTCCGATCAGGCCGGCCGCTCGAACGTCCTCACCCGCCTCGATCAGCTGGGCATCGCCTACGATCCGTCCGATGCCCGCATCAAACGCCTGCTCGAAGCGGTGAAGGAACGCGAATTCCTCGGCTATGCCTATGAGGCGGCCGATGCCTCCTTCGAACTCCTCGCCCGCCGCGCCCTCGGCCAGGTGCCGGACTACTTCACCGTCGAAGGCTACCGCGTCCTCGTCGAGCGCCGCTTCAACGCCCGCGGCGAACAGGTCACCGTCTCCGAAGCCACGGTGAAAACCGAAGTCCACGGCCGCGCCATCCACTCGGTCGGCGAAGGCAACGGCCCGGTCGACGCGCTGGACGACGCGCTCCGCAAGGATCTCGGCGAATACTCCGCCGCCCTCGAAGACCTCCGTCTGGTGGACTACAAGGTCCGTATCCTCACCAGCGGTACAGAGGCCGTCACCCGCGTTCTCATCGAGAGCGCCGACGCGCACGGCAACCGATGGTCCACCGTCGGCGTCTCGCCCAACATCGTCGACGCCTCCTTCGAGGCGCTCTCCGACTCCATCACATGGAAACTCCTCCGCGACGGCCAGAAGCCGGCCTGACGGAGCCACCAGTCAGGTTCACCCATGACCACCCCCCGCGATCTGCCGCAGGGAATTCTCGCCGCCGCGCTCTCCTACACGATCTGGGGCGTGGTGGTGATCTACTGGAAGCTGCTCCCCGGCGTCTCGCCATGGGAGATCCTCGGCCACCGAGTTGTCTGGTCGGTCGTCGTGCTGCTGCCCGTCGTTCTGCTCTTCCGCCGCACCGGACCGATCCTCGCGATCTTCCGCACCCCGAAACGCGCCGCCGCGCTTTTCTTCTCCGCGTTCCTCATCGCGGGCAATTGGGGCATCTTCATCTGGGCCGTCGCCGAAGGCCGCATCATCGAAACCAGCCTCGGCTACTACATCAACCCGCTGCTCGCGATCGCGCTGGGCGTCGTCATGCTGGGCGAAAAGCTCAGCCCGTTCCGCATATACGCCTTCGTCCTCGCCGGCATCGGCGTTGCGGTGCAGGCCGTCGCCCTTGGCGGCCTGCCGTGGATTTCGCTGGTGCTGGCCAGCTCCTTCGCCATCTACGGCTATGTCCGCAAGGTGGTTCAGGTCGAAGCCCTCGACGGCCTCTTCATCGAAACGCTCATCGTCGCCCCGGTCGCGCTGCTCGGGTTCTGGCTGATGATGCAACAGGGCGATCTCGCCTTCGCCCACGGCTCCACCCTCACCGACGCGCTGCTCATCGGGGCAGGGGCGGTGACGGCGCTGCCGCTCTGGCTCTTCGCCTATGGCGCGCGCCGCGTGCGCCTCTCCACCATGGGTTTCCTGCAATACATCGCGCCGACCATCTCGCTCATCATCGCGGTCACGGTCTATGACGAGCCGTTCGGCACGGTGCGGCTCGTCAGCTTCGGCCTCATCTGGGCGGCGCTGGCGCTCGTCTCGCTGGAGATGTTCAGGCGGCCGGTGCCGGTCCCGCCTGAAGAGTGTCGATAGCCGCCTGCGGCGTTGCGACCACCGCATACAAATCGGCAAGGCTCGGCTTGGCGAAGCCTTCCGTCACCACCTTGTTCAGCAGCTCCAGCAGCGCCGACCAGTAACCCTTGGTATCCACCAGCAGGATGGGCTTGGCATGCTGCCCCAGCTGCGCCCAGGTCATGATCTCGATCGTCTCGTCCAGCGTGCCGATGCCCCCCGGCAGCGCCACGAAGGCATCCGACAAATCGAACATCAGCTGCTTGCGCTCATGCATCGAGTTCACGAAGTGCATCTTCGTCACCTCGTCCTCGGGAATTTCGGCATAGCGCAGGAAGCCGGGGATCACGCCGATCACCTCGCCGCCCGCCGCCCGGGCCGCGCGCGCCACGATCCCCATCAGCCCCACCGATCCGCCGCCATAAACCAGCGTCAGTCCGGCTTCGGCGATCAGACGCCCCATCGTCGCGGCCGCTTCGGCGTAGGCCGGGTCGCTTCCCGGCGACGCCGCGCAGAAGATGCAAATGCTTCGCAACTTGTCCGTCATGATTCCCCTCGTCGCGGCCTCACTATACGCCGCCATCCGCCTCGGCTAGCGTCGAGCGCGTTGCGGACCCTTTCGCCCCGAGGACACATGACGAGTATGACGCGCGAACGCTTCCAATGGATTCTGGCCGGCATCATCATCGGCATCGCCTTTGCCGTGCTGGGCATCAACACCTCGATGAGCAACGAGAAGCCCACCTCCGGCCAGGATCTCGTCGATTATCGCGAGAAGCGGCTGAAGGCTGCGGGCGGCGCCATGCAGGCCCTCTCGCAGTATGACGGCTCCGACGCCGCCGCCGCACAGGCCGCCGCCAAGACCGTGGACGATGTCGCCGGCGAACTTCTCTCCTTCTTTCCCGAAGGCTCCGGCCCCGGCGGGGCAGGCATCGAGGAAACCCGCGCGAAGCCGGAAATCTGGTCCGACTGGGCGGGCTTCGAAGCCAGGGCCAAGGCGCTCGACGACGCCGCGACGCTCCTCACGGCCGCTGCCGCCGCCAACGATCTCGGCGCCCTCGGCGAGGCCGCCAGGCAGGTCGGCGCCGCCTGCAAGGCCTGCCACCAGGATTATCGCGGCCCCGAGAACTGATTTTCTCCCCATTTAGGAACGGCCAGGGGCTGCGCTTTCCGTGCGCAGCCCCTATCTGTTTCGGGCATGAGTCCTTCGCCTGACATTGCGGCCCCGCCGCCGCCCAAGAACCGTTTCCGCGCCGTCCGGGCGCTCGGCCCCTATATCTGGCCCGCCGGCCATCCGGGCCTGAAGCGCCGTGTCCTCATCTCGGTCGGCCTGCTGATTCTGGCGAAGGTGGTCACCCTCGCGGTCCCCTTCCTCTATGCCGGCACGGTCGATGCGCTTCAGCCCGGCCCCGCCTATCAGGGCCTCACCGTCGCCATCGGCCTCATCCTCGCCTACGGCGTCGCCCGCATCCTGATGCAGGCCTTCGCCCAGCTCCGTGACGCCGTCTTCGCCAAGGTCGCCTACCGCGCGGTGCGCGAGGTCGCGATCAAGACCTTCCGGCATATCCACGCGCTTTCGCTCCGCTTCCATCTGGAAAAACGCACCGGCGGCCTCAACCGCATCATCGAACGCGGCACCAAGGGCATCGACACGCTGCTCTCGTTCTCGCTCTTCTCGATCTTCCCGACGCTGCTCGAACTCACCCTCGTCAGCATCATCCTCGTCATCACCTTCGACATCTGGTTCGCGCTCGTAACCCTCGCCACCATCTTCCTCTATGGCTGGTTCACCATCGTGGTCACGGAACGGCGCATCGCCATCCGCCGCACGATGAACGAGAGCGACACCGACGCGAACACCAAGGCGGTCGACAGCCTCCTCAACTACGAGACGGTCAAATACTTCAACGCCGAAGAACACGAGGCCCGCCGCTTCGGCGCCGCGATGGACATCTACGCCCGCGCTTCAGAGAAGTCCCAGACCTCGCTCTCCTTCCTCAACACCGGGCAGGCCGCGATCATGGCGGTCGGCCTCACCATCATCATGGCGATGGCCGCTGTCGGCATCGATGCCGGCCGCATGTCGCTCGGCGACCTCGTTCTCGTGAACGGCTTCCTGGTTCAGCTCTACATGCCGCTGAACCTGCTCGGCACGGTCTATCGCGAGATCAACCAGGCCGTCATCGACATGGAGAAGATGTTCGACGTCCTCGACGTTCCCGCCGAGGTGAAAGACAAGCCCGGCGCCCCGGCGCTCGCCGTCACCGGCGGCGAGGTGGTCTTCGACAATGTCGTCTTCGCCTACGAACCCGAACGCACCATCCTCAAGGGCATCAGCTTCAAGGTGCCGGCCGGCCATACCGTCGCCGTCGTCGGCCCCTCCGGTGCGGGCAAATCCACGCTCTCCCGCATCCTCTACCGCTTCTACGACATCCAGTCGGGCCGCGTGACCATCGACGGCCAGGACATCCGCGACGTCACCCAGGAAAGCGTCCGCGCCCAGATCGGCATCGTCCCCCAGGACACCGTCCTCTTCAACGACACCGTCGCCTACAATATCCGCTACGGCCGCACCGACGCGACCGATGCCGAGGTGGAACAGGCCGCCCGCCACGCCCAGATCGCGCCTTTCATCGCGAAACTCCCCAACGGCTATCAGGCGACCGTCGGCGAACGCGGCCTCAAATTGTCGGGCGGCGAGAAACAGCGCGTCGCCATCGCCCGCACGATCCTGAAAAACCCGCCCATCCTCCTGCTGGACGAGGCGACCTCCGCCCTCGATACCCACACCGAACGGGAAATCCAGCAGGCGCTGGAAGACATCTCGCGCAACCGCACCTCCCTCGTCATCGCCCACCGCCTCTCCACCGTGGTCGATGCCGACGAGATCCTCGTCCTCGTTGACGGCCAGATCGTCGAACGCGGCAAACACCCGGACCTGCTGGCCAGCAATGGCGTCTATGCCGGCATGTGGAACCGCCAACGCGAAGCCGCCGAAGCGCGCGACAAGCTGGTGGACGCCTTCGGCGAAGCCGACCCCCTCACCGACCTCGGCACCGAAGCCGCGGAGTAGGGCGCCCATTTATCCCTCCCCTTCAGGGGAGGGCATCGCACAGCGATGACGGGTGGATCTCTCGGGCAACCACACCATCCACTCCACTCCACTCCACTCCACTCCTCATGGCCGCCCTTGAGGCGGCCATCCAGACACCTCACCGCTCTTTCCGATCATGGGCCTTCCCCCGGCGGGGAAGGTGGGCAAAGCCCTGAAGCGGCTTTCAGAAGGCACTCCCACAGATCGCTCGATCTTCCCTTCCACCCGAAATTCACGCCACCATCCCCTCATGACCCACATCACCGCCATCGCTGGCAGCCTGCGCAAAGCCTCCTTCAATCTCGGTCTCGCCAACGCCGCGCGCGACGTCGCGCCGGACGGCGTCACCGTCACGGTCCACACACTCCACGGCATTCCCCTTTACGATGGCGATGCAGAGGCCGCGTCCGGCCTCCCCGAGGCGGTCGTCAAACTCAAGGACGCTATCCTCGCCTCGGATGCCGTCCTCCTCGTCACGCCCGAGTACAACAACGGCATTCCCGGCGTCTTCAAGAACGCCATCGACTGGCTCTCCCGTCCCTCGGGCGACATTCCCAAAATCTTCGGCAACCGTCCCTTCGGCGTCATCGGCGCGTCACCGGGCGGCTTCGGCACCATCCTGTCGCAGAACGCCTGGCTCCCCGTCCTCCGCACGCTGGGCACGCACACATGGTTCGGCGGACGGCTGATGGTGTCCCGCGCCGGGCAGGCCTTTGACGCGGACGGAAACCTCACGGATCAGGCGACCCGCGACCAGCTGGCGAAATACCTGGCCGGTTTCGCCGCCTTTGCGGGATTACCCCGACAATAGGAATATAGGCCTGTTCGAGCGCGCGGTCAAGCCCCGTTGCAGGAAAAAAGGGGAGCCGCCGGCTCCCCTTTTTGTCATTCCGCCGGTGCCGGCGTATGCGGGGCGTGGCCGCCGCCGCCATCCCCGCCGAACCGCCGCTTCAACCAGCGCGCGAACTTGTATGTCGCGCCATGGTCCTTCATGGCCTGGGGCAGGGCGAGCATGCAGGGCGTCACCATCAGCGTCAGAAGGCTGGCGAACAGCAGGCCCCACACGATCGCCGTCGCCATCTGCACCCATTGCCCCGCGTCAGGCCCGCCGATGATGATCTCGCGATTGGCGAAATCCACCTCGAAGGCCAGCATCAGCGGCAACATGCCGGCGATGGCGGTCGCCTTGGTCAGCAGCACCGGACGGAAGCGCTGCGCCGCCGTGCGGACCGCCGCTTCATAAGGGTCCATGCCCTGCCGGCGCAGGTGCTGGAACGTGTCCACGAACACGATGTTGTTGTTCACGATGATGCCGGCCAGCGCGACGATGCCGGTGCCGGTCATGATCAGCGAGAACGTCTGCCCCATCACCATGATGCCGATGAACACGCCGGCGGTCGAGAACACCACCGCCGACAGCACGATCATCACATGCCAGTACGAGTTGAACTGCAGCAGCATGATGCCGCCGATCAGCGCCATGGTGGCGAGGGCCGCGAGCTGCAGGAAGTTCTGGCTCTCGTTCTGCTGCTCGTCGGACCCGCGGAATTTCAGCTCGGCGCGGGGGTCCAGATCGGCCGTCTCCGCCCATTTGCGGATCTTCGCCACTTCCGCCGTCGGGTACGATCCCTGCTGGGCGTTGGCATAGACGTGCAGCACGCGCTTGCCGTCGACGCGCACCACCTTGTTCACCTGCGGCTGGGGCACCACGGTCATGAAGTTGGTGACCGGCACCATGCCGTTGGCGGTCGGTATGCGGAGTTCGCTGAGCGCGCCGATGGAGCGCGCCTCCAGCGGGAACCGCACGCGGATATCCACCTCGTCCGCCACGTCATTGGGCCGGTATTCGCCGACCTTCACGCCGGACGTGACCAGCTGCACCACGGCGCCGACATCGCTGACCGACACGCCATAGGTGCCGGCCTTCGCGCGGTCGACCTTCAGCGCCCATTCGATGCCCGGCAGCGGGCGCGAGTCGGAAACGTCGACCAGCCCAGGCTGCGCCGCCATGAAGTCTTTCAGCTTGTCGGTCACTGCCGCCAGCGCTTCGGGCTCGTCCGACCGGACCTCGATATCGATATCCTTGCCCTGCTGCGGACCGCCGCCCAGTTCCTCGATCTCGACGCGAACGCCGGGCATGTCCGCGGTCTTCTCGCGGATCTGGCTGATGATCTCGCGGCCCGGAATGCGCTGCGCGAACGGCACGAACTCAAGGAACATGACGCCGACCGTGTCTTCCGGCAGCTGGCGCTGCCCGCCGCCATTGACGCCGGTGACGGTGTTCAGCCCCTTGATGCCGGGAACCTGCAGGACGCGGTTTTCAACCTCGACGGTCAGGTCGCGCTTTTCGTCGGCGGAAAGATTGCCGCGCGCCGAAACCACGACCCGCGCGAACTCGGGGTCGGTGGAGACGAAGAACTCCACCTGCGTCCCGCTGTTCGAGAACACCATATAGACCGCGACCAGAACGGCGAACGCGCCAAGAATGATGCGCCGCGGCTTGTGGACGCGCCGCGAGGTGAACCGCGCATAGGCGCCGGTGATCCCGGGAATGGAGTTGAGATTGCCGGTCTCCGAGGCCGCGACCGCCTTCAGCGCCTCTTCGCCGCCGGGCGGGTGCTTGCCGAACACCCCGCCGATCACCGGCAGGAAGATCATCGCCACCACCGTCGAGGCGGTCAGCACGGCGATCAGCGTGATCGGGAAGTACTGCATGAACTTGCCCGGAATGCCGGGCCAGAACAGCATCGGCATGAAGGCCGCGATGGTCGCGGCGGCCGACGAGACGACCGGCCAGAACATGCGCGTTCCGGCCATGCGATAGGCGTCCCTGGGCGTCAGGCCCTCGGCCATCTTCCGGTCCGCGAACTCCACCACGATGATCGCGCCGTCCACCAGCATGCCGACCGAAACGATCAGCGCGAACATCACCATGGTGTTCAGCGTGTATCCGGCGAACCACAGGAACGCGATGCCCAGGATGAACGAAGTCGGGATGGCGAACCCGACCAGAAGGCCTGACCTCAGGCCCAGCGCCGCGACGACCACGATCATCACCAGCACGACCGCCAGCAGCACCATCTGCGTCAGGCTGTGCAGCGTGCGCTCGATCAGGTTCGACTGATCCTGCGTAAATGACACTTCAAGACCGGGCGGCCAGTCCTTCTTCATCTCCTCCACGACCGCTTTCGTGGCGGTGATGGTCTCCATGATGTTGGTGCCGGTCCGCTTGACGACGTCCAGCGACACCGCCGGCGCCCCGTTGAAGCGGGAATAGACCGACGGATCGACGAAGGCGCGGCGGATTTCGGCGACATCGCCCAGCGTCACGACCGTGCCCGCGTCCTGCCGGATCGGCAGGTTCAGCACGTCGTCGCGCGTTTCGATGAGGCCGGGGATCTTCACCGCAAAGCGGCCCTTGCCGGTGTCGAGCGAGCCGGCCGGGATCAGCGTGTTGTTGCGGGTGACGGCCTGGAAGAACTCGGTCAGCGAGATGCCATAGCTCTGCAGCTTGGCCGGATCGATGATGATGTCGAGCTGATCGTCGCGCGTGCCCGAAATATCGGAGGACAGGACGGTGGGGATCGACTCCAGCCGCTCTTTCAGCTGATCGGCGATCTTGAAAAGCACCCGGTCCGGCACGTCGCCCGAAAGCACGACCGTGATCGAGGGGTTGAGCGACGTCGACGCTTCCTGGACGATCGGCTCCTCGGTGTCCGAAGGCAGGTCGGCCTTCGCCAGATCGACCTTCTCGTTGACCTGGCGGATGGCCTTCTCGCTGTCGAAATCGGCGTCGAACTCAAGACCGATATTGGCGACGCCCAGCACGGTCGTGGAGGTGATCTTCTTCAGCCCTTCGATGGTGCGAAGCTGTGTCTCCATCGGCCGCACCAGCAACCGCTCGCCGTCCTCCGGGCTGATGCCCGGATGGATCAGCGTGATGTTGACGAACGGAAAGTCGATCGCCGGCTGCGCCTCGCGCGAGATCGAGGTGTAGGCGGTCCAGCCGATCAGAAGCGCCGCGAAGATCGCTGCGAAGACAAGGCGGGCGTTCGTGACGGCCCAGGCGACGACACCGGTCATGGTCCGTGGTCCTCAGTTCGCCTGCGCCGGCGCCGCGTCGTCGCCCGACGCCGTCACCGATCCTTCGGCCACCGGGGCCACCAGATCGCCGTCCTTCACATAGTCGTGCCCGACGGTGATGACCGTCGCCTCGTTCGGCAGTCCGGCGATCCACACGCCCTCCGGGCTGTCGTCGATCAGCGTCACCGGCACGAACCGGGCGACATTGTTGTCCACGATCTTCACGCCGATCTTGCCCTCGTCGTTCAGCGACAGGATCGCGGGCGACACGCGCATCGCCTGGACGGTCTGCGACTTGACGCGCAGGTCGGCCGTCACGCCGTCATGCAGGCGGAAATCCGCGTTCGGAACCGTCATTTCGATCCGGAAGGTGCGGGTCTTCTCGTCCGCTGCATTCGCCAGGAAGGTGATCTTTCCGGTGACCGTCTCGCCCGTCACCAGCGTCGCCGAGCCGTCGGCGCCGGTCGCCACGGCGGCGATCTGACCCTCAGACACCGCGCCGACCACCAGGAACGGCTCCGCGCCGACGATGAACGCGCACGGCGTCCCCGGCGTCACGTAGTCCCCGATCGACACATAGCGCTGCCCGACGACCCCGTCGAACGGCGCGCGGATCGTCGCGTAGCCGAGATTGGTCTGCGACAGACGGACATTCGCCTGGGCCTGCTCGAGCGCGGCCCGCGCCGCCGCCACCTGCGTCTTGGCCTTGTTGCCGCGCGAGGCGAGTTCGACGGCGGCGGCATATTCCAGTTCGGCCTGCTTCAGCTGGGCATTGGCCTGGTCGAGCTGGGCCTGACGCGCGCCGACATCCAGCTCGCACACCGGATCGCCGGCCTTCACCAGCTGACCCTTCTGGGCGGGCAGGCCGGTCACGCGGGCCGACATTTCGGCCTTCAGCTGAACCTTGCGCTCCGCCTCGGTCCGGCCGCGCAGGACCAGGTCGGCGACGTGGTCTTCATTGCGCATCGCGCGCACGCGGACGCTGACCGGCCCCTTCTGGGCGGCCGCGTTGGCGGCCGCGATGGCCGGCGCCTTCTCTTCGACATGCGTGCCGCCCAGCACCCCGCTCAGCACCCATAGCGACACGACGGCCAGAATGATCAGCGCGATATAGGCTGGCTTGTTCAGCCGGTCTCGGGTGGCCCGCAGGCGATCTGCGATAGACATGATATCCTCTACTCCGCCGCCGGTGCGGCGGCCTCCGGGGAAGACGTTTGAGACATATGCGCGCCGACAGGGCGCGGGTCGGGTTGGGCTGCCTTTTCCACGCTCGCCCGGTGGCGGCGCAGATAGTCGAGGCCGGCCCTCAAGGTGGCGACGCCGATCCCGTTGGCGAAGGCCTGCCCGGCGCAGGTGCTGCGTCCGAGGGTCAACGCGTCGATGGCGGCGATCTTCTGCTCCCAGAGGGTGATCTGCTGGTCGATCATCATCGTCACCCGCGACCGGGGTAACTCGTCGGCGAACAGCATCGCGAACAGGAAGGGCGAGCGGTATTTCTCGTCGGGCAGGGGGCTGGCAAGGGTCTTCAGGAAATAGGCCCGGCCGTCCGGGGTCATTTCATAGACCTTGCGGTCCCGCGCACCGGCTCCCTCGGACGACACGGCGACATGGCCTTCGTCGGCAAGACGGGCGAGGGCGGGGTAGATCGAGCCGAACGAGGCGTCGATCAGGCCGGTCGCGGACCCCCGTTCCAGCTCCTTCTTGATGTCATAGCCGCTCGCCGGGCGGCCCATCAGGGCAGCGAGGCAGAGCATTCTGACGTCCAGCATCTGACGCGTCCGATATTGCAGGCCGATATAGCGGGCTGCGATATTCTTTGCGCTGCACAATGGCAAGTGACGATCGAACACGGGGCGTCGAATCCGCTCTGGATGGTGAAGGCCGCCTTTCCGGCCGCGTGCTGATTGACGCAACCGGGCGGTTTTCGTGACACCGGCAGGACTCAGGGGTGTCACCCCAAGGACTTGTCAGGAGGTCTGACTCGATCTCTCAACGCACCGGCCCAAGCCGTTGAATCGACTTCCGTCTTCGCCGGAACGGCCCGGCTTTCGGCGGGTAAACAGGATTCGCTCCTGAATCTCTTTCTGAAGACCGTGGCCCGTTTGCCACCGGCCGGGGCGCCGCGTGCGCTGTCATGTGAACGTCACGCCGCCGTCATCCGGGCGTTATCGCCGCACCGCACAAGCCCCCTCGCAGGAACGAGTCCGCGCCTGCGGACCAATGGGGGTTTGTATGAGACTGAAGCTATCCATGCTGGCGTGTACGGCGCTCACCGCCGCCGCGCTGGTAACGCCGGCGCTCGCCAAAGGCGACACGGTCACCATGACGCGCGAGCAGTACGAGGCGATCATGAACCGTCTCGACCGTCTCGAAAAAGGCGCAGCCACGCCCGGCGGCGACGCGACGCTGGAACAGCGCGTGCAGGATCTCGAGATCAGCCAGGGCGCCAGGATCAACGCCCTGCAGCAGCGCGCTGACGCGGTGCAGCTGAGCTTCGACAACGCCCGTCCGGTCATCACCACCGGCGATGGCCGCTTCGAGATGGCCTTCCGCGGCCGCTTCCATTTTGACGCCGGCACCTATTCGCAGTCGCCCGGCAACGACGTTCCCTACGCCGTCGACGGCCAGAACGTCCGCGACCTCAACTCGGGGTCGTATTTCCGCCGCGCCCAGTTCGGCGTGGAAGGCAAGTTCTTCCGCGATTTCGACTACGAGATGCGCTTCAACTTCGGCGGCTCGGAGATCGAGGACGCCGGCTCGATCAACATCATGCGCGTCGCCTACAACCCGACGCCGGAGATCCGCATCAATATCGGCGCCATCCAGCCGACCTTCACCCTGGATGACTCGACGTCATCCAACGACATCACCTTCCTTGAACGCGCCGCTGTCGTGAACGCCCTGATCGGCGAATTCGGCGGTTCGGACAGCCGCAAGGGCATCGAGGCGACCTACCTCAAGCAGGGCGAGACGTCCGACTGGATGATCAACGTCGCCTACACGACATCGACCATCGGCGCCCGCAACGCCAACGCCGACGACCGCGACCACCTGCTCGGCCGCATCGCCGCCCGCGTCTACAAGGACTTCGGACTGGGACGTTCACCTCGGCGCCAACGCCGCGACTGTCCTGTCGATGGGCGGTGTGGATGTGACCTCGCCGACGGCCGCCTGGGCCGCCCGGAACCTCAACTTCCGCGATCGCCCGGAACTCCGCATCAACGCCGACCGTCTGGTCGCCACGGGCAACATCCCGGCCGAAAGCGCCTGGATGTGGGGCCTTGAAGCGGGCCTCCGCTACAAGAACTTCTACACCTCGGGCGAGTACTTCCAGTGGGGCGTCGAGCGCGACCGCCTGTGCGCCGGCTGCAACACCGTCGCGCCGGACCCGGATTTCTCGGGTTACTACGTGATGGCCTCCTACATCCTCACCGGCGAAACCAAGCGCTACGAGACGCAGAACCGTTCGAACTCGCGCATGCAGTTCGGCGCGCCGCGTCCCAATTCGCCCTATTCGTCGGGCGGCACCTGGGGCGCCTTCGAGATCGCGGCCCGCTACTCGGTCATCGACCTCGACTTCAATGCCGGCCCGGAGGGCGTTGCGCCGATCGCCAATAACGGCGAAATCCGCGGCGGCAGGCAGGCGATCACCTCCGTCGCCCTCAACTGGTACCTCAACCGCAACATGCGCGTGATGCTCCAGTACCAGCACATCGACGTGGACCGCATCTCGTCGGTCGCCCTCTCCGGCGCGACGAACCCCACCATCCCGTCATCCGCCTATCCGAATATCGGGCAGGAGATCGACACCTTCGCGATCCGCACGCAATTCGCGTTCTAGGTTTCCACCGCCCTTCAGGGCAGCGAAGGCCCCGGCGGCGACGCCGGGGCCTTCGTCACTCCGGCGGGCGCGACACGGCGAAACTCGCATTCGCGCGGGCGACCGGCTTGCCGTCCGCCTTCACGAAGCACTGGGCGAAGCTCAACGTCCGCCCCGGCTTCACGAACTCGGTCTCGACGCTCAGCCACTGACCGATTGCGGCGAGGCCCAGGAAATCGACCGACAGGCTGGCGGTCAGCAGCCGCGTGCCGTCCGGCTGATGTTTTCCGCAGGAAAGGCCCATGGCGTTGTCGGCCAGCGCCGAGATCAGGCCGCCATGCACCAGCCCCCGCGAATTGGTGTGGGCGGGCCGGACACGCAGGCCCAGCACCACCGCGCTCCCGGTCTGTTTCGCGAAAAGCGGCTCCCAGGGATCGGTCAGGGGGCTTTGCCGTGTGTGCCGGGCAAACCCCTCCGGGGCGTCATCCTCGTGATCGGTCATCGTCCCACCATCTGTTGTTTGCATATTATTAGACCAGTCTATATAAATTCGGGATATCGATAATGGCGGCGCTTCCAAAACATCGCGGCAGGATCGTGCGGACGGCGGCCATGCTGTTCCGGCGCAACGGCTATGCGGCGACCGGGACGAACGAGATCGTCGCGGTCAGCGGCGCCCCCAAAGGCTCGCTCTATCACTACTTTCCGGGCGGCAAGGCCGAGATCGCGGCCGAAGCCGTCACCTATGCCGGCGGCGTGGTCACCGCGACCCTGAAAGCCCTGACCGCCGAACACCCGGCCGCAGCCGCCGCGATCCGCGCCTATGGCGTCCTTCTGGCCGGATGGTTCGCCAGGTCGGGCTATCGCGAAGGCTGTCCCATCGCGACCACGATTCTCGAGCTGGCCCCCGCGACCGCCGCCGTCACCGCCGCCGGGCGTCAGGTCTATGAAGACTGGGTGGCGATCTTCGCCGCGGCGCTCGTCCGCGATGGGGTAGCGGACGCCCGCGCCGCCGCGCTCGCCCGCACCGCCATCGCGGCTTTCCAGGGCGCGCTGATCCTCGCGCGGACCGCCCAGAACGACACGGCCATCGCGGAGACGACGGCCGAAATCGCAAACCTGTTCGAAAGCGTCAGCCGAAGCGGCCGGTGACGTAGTCTTCCGTGCGCTTCAGCTTGGGGTTGGTGAAGATCGTGTCGGTCTCGCCGTATTCGATCAGGCGGCCGAGATACATGAAGGCGGTGTTGTCGGAGCAGCGCGCCGCCTGCTGCATGTTGTGGGTCACGATCAGGATCGTGTAGGTGCCCTTCAGCTCGTCGATGAGATCCTCGATCTTCATCGTCGCGATGGGGTCGAGGGCCGAACACGGCTCGTCCATCAGCAGGACTTCCGGATTGCCCGCGATCGCGCGCGCGATGCACAGGCGCTGCTGCTGACCGCCGGAGAGGCCGAGCGCGCTCTCGTTCAGGCGGTCCTTCACCTCGTCCCACAGCGCCGCGCCCTTGAGGCCCGCTTCCACGGATTCGGCCAGCACGTGCTTGTCGGTGACGCCATCGACTTTCAGCGCATAGGTCACGTTCTCGGCGATCGACATGGGGAAGGGGTTCGGTTTCTGGAACACCATGCCCATGCGCTTCCTCAGCGCGATCACGTCGACGCTGGGGCCGAAGATCGGCATCCCGTCCAGCGCCACCTGGCCCTCGGTGCGGACGCCGTCGACCAGATCGTTCATCCGGTTCAGCGAACGCAGCAGCGTTGACTTCCCGCAGCCCGAAGGACCGATCAGCGCCGTCACCATGCCCTTCTGGCAGGCGAGGTTCACGTTCCAGAGGGCGCGCGACTGCCCGTACCAGAGGCTGAAATTCTCGATCGTCAGGTTGGCGCCCTTGTCGCCTTCCTTCACGTGATAATTGGTCGGCTCATAGCCATACGCGTCCACCTGCGGGGCGGCTTGCGGGGCGATATCGGCGGCGGCGCTCATATGCGTGACCTGTCGTTTTCAGAACTGGCTGCCGGCGAAGCGGCGTTTCAGGCGGCTGCGGATGCTGATCGCGGCGGCGTTCATCAGGAGGATGATCGCGATCAGCAGCAGCGTGGTGACATAGACCATCGGGCGGCCCGCTTCGGCGTTCCGCGACTGGAAGCCCACGTCATAGATGTGGAACCCCAGATGCATGAAGCTGCGGTCGAGATGGACGAAGGGGAAGCTAAGGTCGAGCGGCAGTTCCGGCGCCAGTTTCACCACGCCCACCAGCATCAGCGGCGCGACTTCACCGGCGCCGCGCGCCATGGCGAGGATCAGGCCGGTCATGATGCCGGGCATGGCGCGCGGCAGAACGATCCAGCGGATCGTCTGCCATTTCGAGGCGCCGCAGGCGAGGCTGCCTTCACGCATCGAGCGCGGCACGGCGGCGAGCGCTTCTTCGGTCGCGACGATCACCACCGGCACCGTGAGGAGGGCGAGGGTCAGCGCGGCCCACAGAACGCCGCCCGTGCCGAAAGTCGGGGCAGGGAGCTTTTCAGGGAAAAAGAGCTGGTCGATCGAGCCGCCCAGCACATAGCAGAAGAAGCCCAGGCCGAAGACGCCATAGACGATGGAGGGCACGCCCGCGAGATTGTTCACGCAGATGCGCACGAACGAAACGAGCCGCCCCTGCCTGGCGTATTCGCGCAGGTAAAGCGCCGTCATCACGCCGAACGGCGCGACCAGCAGCGACAGCAGCACCGTCATCGCCAGCGTGCCGACGATGGCCGGCCACACGCCGCCTTCGGTGTTCGCCTCACGCGGCTGCGAGAAGATGAACTCGCCCCAGCGGCCGAAATAAACGCCCAGTTTCTGCAGGAAGCTGAGATCGTTCGGCTTGTAGAGGCGGACGATGGACGACAAAGGCTGCTGTTTGGTCTGGCCGGTAATGTCGGTCAGCGTCAGGACGTATTTCGCGTCCTCCGCCTGCAGGGCGGCAAGCTGCGTATTCAGCTCGGCTGAACTCGGCCTCCAGCGCGCGGGTTCGCTCAGCGACATCGGCCGCGATATCCTTCGTGCGCTGATCGTTCGCGCCATAGTCCAGCGCCGCCGCCTTCACCTCAAGGCGCAACGCCTCGATCTCGTGGCTGTTTTCGCCGATCTCATCCGTCTTCAGGGCGATGATTTCGGCGCGGCGATCCTGACCGGCGTTCACCGCGTCGTTCAGCGCATCGATGCCCGGCGCATCCGTGACGACGCCGTTCAGCGACATCGACGAGACCCGGCCGATGAAGACGCCCCATTCCTGGCGCTCGATATAGGTGAAGTCGGCCGGATATTCGGTGGACGTAACCTCGAAGTCGTTCCGCCACTGGAAGTCTTCGCCGTAAAGGTCGTAATTGCCCACACGATAGAGCGTGCGATGGGCATAGCCGTCCTCGGCCGTCACCGCCGCCTGCTCCTCCGGCGACATCGCCTTGAACTGGTCTTCCGACGGCTTGTAGGTCTCCGACCGGAACACCTCGCCGGCGATCACTTTGCCGTCCTTGGTCGTCACCACCGACACTGGCTGCGGCCAGAAGGTGGTGAAGCCCATCCAGGCGATGAGGCCCAGAATGCCGACGATCATCAAAAGGCCGATGGCGAGCGAGCCGCCCATGGCCCAGACCATCGGCTCGCCGCGGGCGGCGAGATCGGTGTTGTAGTTGCGGGCGCGGCCGGCGCCCGCGCGCGCGACGCTGGGGGATTTGGGTGCGGTGAGATCGGTCATGTTCTCGTCTCTCACGGGGATCAAAGCTGCGCCGCGCGCTTGCGGAAGCGCTGGCGCACCATTTCGGCGATGGTGTTGATGATGAAGGTCAGCGCGAACAGCACCAGGCCGCAGAGGAACAGCGTGCGGTACAGCGTCGAGTCCTTCACGGCCTCCGGCAGTTCCACATTGATGTTGGCCGACAGGGCGCGCAGCCCGTTGAAGAGATTGAAGTCCGTCACCGGCGTATTGCCGGTGGCCATCACCACGATCATCGTCTCGCCGACCGCACGGCCAAGGCCGATCATGATCGCCGAAAAGATGCCGGAACCCGCCGTCGGGACGATGATCCAGCGCGCGGTCTGCCATTTCGACGCACCGCAGGCGAGGCTGCCGGCCCGCAGATGCTCCGGCACGGTGTTCATCGCGTCTTCGGCGATCGTGTAGATGATGGGGATCAGCGCGAACGAAATCGCGAAGGCGGCGATCAGCGTGTTGCGCTGGACGTAGGGTCCGATGATGCCGCCGCGGGCATCGAGACCGGCGCCGGTCAGAAGCCCGGCGAAAACCCACGCCACGACCAGCGTCACGCCGATCAGCACCGCCCACCGCACGAACTCGACGGCGCCGGCGCCGACATCACCCTGCTGGCGCATCCACATCCGGTAGCCGATGGCGCTGTCGATCACACGCCAGCCGAGGAACACCGCGAGGGCCGAAATCGGGATTAACACGAGGAACAGGAAGGGCTGGCCGGAGCCTTCACCCGATGTCCACTGGCGGAAATCGCCGCCGAAAAACGCCGCTTCGAAGGCCGGCCCGGCCGCCACGGCGCCCCAGACGCCGAGCAGCACGGCGACAAAGAAGAAGATCAGCTTGGGCACGCCATCCAGCAGCAAAGCGATCCGCGCCGGCAGGATTTGCCAGGCGAAAGCCGCGGCGATCAGCGTCAGCGGCACCACCGCAAACGCGATCACAATCGCCGCAATCCAGTTCTCCACGATGGGCGAAAGCACCAGCGCCGCGATGAAACCGATCACCACCGACGGCAGGGTCGCCATCAGTTCCATCACCGGCTTCACCACCGCCCGCACCTTCCAGTGCAGGAATTCGGAGGTGTAGATCGCCGCGAACAGCGCGATCGGCACGGCCAGCAGCATCGCATAGATCGCCGCCTTGAACGTGCCGAAGATAAGCGGAATCAGCGACAGTTTCGGCTCGAAACTGTCCTGGCTGGCGGTCGACTGCCACACATAGTCCGGCTCGGAATAGCCTTCATACCAGACCTTGCCGAACAGCGACTGCAGCGTCGTTTCCGGGTGCGGAATGTCGAGCCGCCACAGCGCGACATTGCCGTTCTTTCCGATGCCGATGACGGCGTCGTCGCGCGGTGCGAAGATCACGGCGGCGAGGCCGGTGCTGTCGGGAGCTTCGGGCAATTTCAGAAGCGTGCGCTCGGTCGTCGCGTGACGCACCCACACATCGCCCGCCGCATCGGCGGTCAGGAACATGCGCGTGCGCTGGCTGACGCGGATGTCGGTCACGGCAGACGGCATCGCCTCGAAATCACCATGCACCTTCGTCAGGACGATGCCGTCGGTCGTGTCGGGGCTTTTGCGATCGACGCCGAACCACACCGAGGTCGAGCCGTCCGAACCGCCGACGATCAGCGAATTGTCGCCGTTGAGATAGGCGAGAGAGGTCATCGTCACGCCGGAAGGCAGCGTACCGGCACGCTCGACCAGCAGCGGATTCCGGAAGTCGCGCGTGTTGAAGCGCAGCAGCGTGCCGTCCTTCAGGCCGACGATCACGCGCGTGCCGTCGGCGTTGAGCAGCAGCGCCGTCACATCGGCGGCGGCGACATCGGTCGGGATCTCTGACGATGTGACTTCGGAGGTGGTCTCACCCGTCATCATGTTGACGATGGAGGCCGCCTGGCTGAGGCGGATCGTGCCGGCCGCATCCAGCGACACGAATGTTTTCAACGGGCGCTCCGCCGTGCCCGACACGCGGTAATCGACGCGCAGGATCGCGGTGCCGGCCGGCGCAACCTGCGCCGGTTCTTCCAGCGCGGTCTCGATGGTCGTGCGGCGATACTGTCCCGGCACGCGCGAGAAGACCGCCCCGTTCGCCAGCATGTCGCGCTCGTCCAGCTTCTCGCCGCCCGCAGGCAGCAGGTCTTCGGTGACGATCAGCTGCTTGATGGTCAGCGTGCCGACGCGGACCGTGCCGTCGTCGAAGCCGAGAATGATATCGCCGCCCTGCAGCGTCTTGCCGACGGCGGTCGCCGTCTTGCCGCCGAGATCGAACGAGGGCGCAGGCACCGGCCGGCCGGTCGGCGCGTGGAAGGCTTCCACCGCGCCGTTGGGTGCGAGATCCAGCGCGATGGTCAGCTGTTCGTCGACCTGTGCGGCGACGTAGGTCTTGCCGCCATGGCCGGGCAGGGTGAACGAGCTGCGGCCTTCAAGATCGCCGGAGGTCATGAGCGGAAGGCAGACCCACACCAGGAACGCCATGATCGCAAACACCGCGACGATGACGAAAAGCCCGCCCACCGTGATCATGCGGTCGGCGAGCCTGTCCATGAACAGGACGCGCCTGGAGGTGGATTTCGGCCGCTTGTAGACGACGGACCGCCGCGTGGTTTCCGGGCTCGGCTCATTCGCGTCGGTCATCGGATGTCCTGCGGCGCAAAACGAAAGGGGCCGGTGCGCCGGTCCGGCGGGCCGCCCCCGTGGCCCGCCGTCCGTCAGTCAAGTCGGCTTACTGGCTGACCTTCGCGACGTCTTCCTGCGCGAAGACGAACGGCATCGGGTAGTAGCCGTCCTTGTTGGTGTCGTCCTGGCCGTCGGCCGACAGCGCGAACCTGAAGAACTCGCGCAGCACGGGGTCGAGCGGCGCCGACGGGTTCTTGTTCACGTAGATGTAGAGGAAGCGGGTGATCGGATAGCTGCCCTTGTAGGCGTTGTCCTGCGTCGGCTCGTAGCACTGGCCGTCGCGGCCCGAGACCGAGATCGCGCGGACATCGGCGGTCTTGTAGCCGATGCCCGAATAGCCGATCGCGAACTTGTCGGCGGCGATGCCCTGGATAACCGCCGACGAACCCGGCTGTTCCTTCACCGTCGCGCGATAGTCACCGTTCCCCAGCGCCACTTCCTTGAAGTAGCCGTAGGTGCCGGACGCCGCATTGCGGCCGAACAGCGAGATCGGCTTGCCGGTGAAGTCGCCGGTGCCGCCGGCGCCGTCCCACGTGTCGATCGCCGGGCCGCCCAGATTGCGGCTGACCGAGAAGATCGAGTCGAGCTGCGCCAGAGACAGGCACGCGACGGGATTGTCCTTGTTCACGAACACCGCCAGCGTATCGACCGCGACGCGGATGGCGGTCGGCTTGTAGCCGTACTTCGCTTCGAACTGGTCGCTCTCGGCGGCGCGCATCGGGCGCGACATGGGGCCGAGCTGCGCGGTGCCGGCGATCAGCGCCGGCGGGGCGGTCGAGGAACCCTTGCCTTCGATTTCGATGGTGACGCTCGGATAGACCTTGCGGAAATCCTCGGCCCACAGCGTCATGAGGTTGTTGAGCGAGTCCGAGCCGATCGACTTCAGCGAGCCCGAAACGCCGGCGACCGGCGCGTAGGGCTGGAAGCGGGTGTCGATTTCGTTGGCGCTGGCGACGGACGCCGCAGCGACCGAGGCGAGCAGCGCGGCAGCAACGGCGCTGAGAGTTTTCATAAGGCAATTCCCCTTGGATCGTGCGGGGCGGTCCGTCGCATTAACGGCCCGTTAAACCCCGGCGGCCCTGCCTCTAGGTGGTCGGCATCAAGGGTCTATGTCGTCTGCATGACACTTATGTGACAGCGTCCAGGGTGACGCCCCCGTCATTGCGCTGCACAATCGCCAAATCATTGGAACTTTTCGGGGTTCCCAGCCGTTTTTGCGGCGTTGCAGTATGTTGCGAGGGGCAAGAATGGCGGCTCCGCCGGAAATTCAGCCGGACTGGGCTTTGTTCCTCGATTTCGACGGCACGCTGGTCGACATCGCGGCCCGGCCGGAACGGGTCACGATTCCCGATGGCCTGCCTGAATTGCTTCGCGTGGCGGCAGGCCGCCTGGATGGCGCGCTCGCCGTCGTCAGCGGCCGCGCTCTGCCGGTGATCGATTCGTTCCTTGTGCCCTATGCCGATGCGGCCGGGGCGGAACATGGGGCGGTCGTCCGCAAACCGGATGGCAGTCTCGATGAGACAGCAACGCCGGCCGTGCCGGCCGGGTGGCTGACGATTCTGGAGGCGGCCGTCGCTGCGAATGCCGGCCTCGTGATCGAAAGGAAACCGCGCTCCGTGGTGCTTCACTATCGCCTCGCCCCCGAAAAACGAGCTGAGGCGCGCGCCCTTGCCGATGCGTTGCCCGGTCTCGATGAGTACGGCTTCGCCGTTCTGGCGGGGCATATGGCATTCGAGGTGAAGCCGCGCAGCGTGTCCAAGCGGCGTGCCGTCGCCGTGTTGATGGAAACACCGCCCTTCGCGGGCCGGCGCCCGGTCTTCGTTGGAGACGATGTGACGGACGAGGACGGCATCGCCATGGCATGCGCCCTTGGCGGCTTCGGCCTGCGTGTCGCCGACGACTTCGGCGGCTCGCCCGCCAATGTGCGCGCCTGGTTGCGGCGGGGTGCCGGGACATGAGCACGCTGGACCTCGCCGTTACGGGCAACTGCGCCATCGCCTCGCTCATCGACCGCAATGGCCGCCATGTCTGGTCGTGTTTTCCGCGCCTCGACGGCGATCCTGCATTCTCGGCGCTGCTGGACGGCGATGCGCCGGAGCATGGGTTCATGGACGTCGTCCTGCGCGACCAGGTGTCGGCCAGCCAGTCCTACCTGCTCAACACCGCCATCGTCGAAACGGTGCTGACCGACAGTCATGGCGGCGCGGTCCGCATTCTCGACTTCGCGCCGCGCTTCCGCATGTACGGACGCAATTTCCGTCCCCGCACGCTGGTGCGCCGGATCGAGCCCGTATCGGGCCGCCCGCGCATCGCGATCCGCGTGCGGCCGGCCTTCGGATATGGCGCGCGGCATCCAAAGCCGAGGCCCGGCTCCAACCACCTGCGCTGGACCGACGATGAAGAGGCGCTGCGCCTCACCACCGATGCGCCCATCGCCTATATCGCCGGCGAGACCGAATTCGCGCTTGATCGCCCGGTCAGCCTTTTCTTCGGCACCGACGAACCACTCAGCGACAATCCCGAAACGCTCTCCGCCAGTTTCCTCGACCAGACGCGCAGCTACTGGCACGACTGGGTCCGCAGTCTGAATGTCCCGTTCGACTGGCAGGATGCCGTCATCCGCGCCGCCATCACGCTGAAGCTCTGCTCTTACGAAGATACCGGCGCCATCGTCGCGGCGCTCACCACCTCCGTGCCGGAGGCGGCGGGCACGCAGCGCAATTGGGACTACCGCTTCTGCTGGCTGCGCGACGCCTTCTTCACCGTGAACGGGCTGAACCGCCTGAACGCGACGCGCACCATGGAAGGCTTCGTCCGCTTCGTGGTCGATGCGGTCGAACGCGACATCGAAGGCCCCGTCGCGCCGCTCTTCGCCATCGCGCCCGGCGCCGACCTCGCCGAACGGCACGCCGAAAGCCTCGCCGGCTATCGCGGCATGGGGCCGGTGCGCGTCGGCAACGAGGCGGCGACCCAGCTTCAGAATGACGGCTATGGCTCCATCGTCATGTCGGCGACCCAGCTCTTCGTCGATCGCCGCCTCGCGCCCGGCGGCGGCGAGGGTCTTTACGATCTGCTCGCCACTGTCGCCCGCCGCGCCGAACGCGATGCCTTCACGCCCGACGCAGGCCTTTGGGAATATCGCGGCCGCGCCCGCGCTCACACCTACACAGCGGGCATGAGCTGGGCCGCCATGCACCGCATCGGACTGGTGGCGCGTCATCTCGGCAAGGCCGCCGCCAGCGACGATTGGATGGCCCGCGCCGAGGTGTTGCGGCGCGAGGTGATCCGCCGCGCCATCGTGCCCAGCGAAGGCTGGATTTCCGGCGCGCTGGATATCCCCGTCGCCGATGCCTCCAGCCTCGTCCTGCCCGAGATCGGCCTGCTGCCGGCCAGCCACGAGGCGTTCCTGAAGACCATCGAGGTCATCAAGCGCCGCCTCATGCGCAACGGCTTCCTGCTGCGCTATGACGAGGCCGACGATTTCGGCGCGCCGGACAACGCGTTCCTGCTCTGCACATTCTGGTATATCGACGCGCTCGCCGCCGTCGGCCGCCAGGCGGAAGCGCGCGACCTCTTCGAGAACATCCTGGCCCGCCGCAATCATGTCGGCCTGCTCAGCGAGGATGTCGATCCGCGCACTGGCGAACTCTGGGGCAACTTCCCCCAGACCTATTCGCAGGTCGGCCTCATCCTCTGCGCCATGCGCCTCTCGCGAAGCTGGGAGGAGGGCCTGTGGCGCGCGTCGTAATCGTCTCCAACCGCGTCCCGGTGCCCAAGACGCGCGGGGCGCAGGCTGGCGGTCTGGCCGTCGCGCTGAAAGACGTGCTGACCGGCGGCGCGATGTGGTTCGGCTGGTCCGGCCGCATCTCGGAGGACGCTTCGCCAACGCCTTCTCTCGTCGGCTCGCGCGGCGTGACCTATGCGACGCTCGATCTCAGCCGCCGCGAATACGACCAGTTCTATGTCGGTTTCGCGAACAGCGCGCTATGGCCGCTCTTCCACTTCCGCCCGGCGCTCATGAAATTCCGCCGCGAGGACTATGCCGGCTATCTCGACGTGAACCGCAAACTGGCCGCCGCGCTGGCGAAGCTGCTGCAGCCGGGCGACCTCGTCTGGGTACACGACTATCACCTCATCCCGCTCGCCCGCTTTCTGCGCGAGGCGGGCGTGACCAACCGTATCGGCTTCTTCCTGCACATTCCGTTTGCGCCGCCCAGCTTCGTCATGACACTGCCCGTCGCCAATGAGTTGCTCGCCGATCTCTGCCGCTACGATGTCGCCGCCTTCCAGACCGAGGCCTATGCGGCCGACTTTCGCGCCGGCGCGGCGCGCTGGCTGGGTGCGGCGGTCGAGGGCGAAACGGTCACGCTCGATGGCCATTCCACCGCCGCCATCGCCACGCCCATCGGCATCGACGCCGCGCCGTTCGAGCGCGACGCCATACGCGCTGCGCGCTCCGACGAGGCCGAACGCCTGGTCACCAGCCTGCGCGGACGCCCGCTCGCCATCGGCGTCGACCGGCTCGACTATTCCAAGGGCCTTCCGAACCGCTTCGAGGGCTATGCGCGGCTGCTCACGCGCCACCCAGAACATCTCCAGAAGGTCAGCTTCCTTCAGATCGCCGCACGCTCGCGCGAGGATGTCGTGGCCTATCGCGAGCTGGCGCGCGAACTCGACCGGCAGGCGGGCGACATCAATGGCCGTTTCGCCGAGTTCGACTGGACGCCGCTCCGCTACATCACCCGCGCCGTCCCGCGCCGCACCCTTGCCGGCTTCTACCGTCATGCCCGCATCGCGGTGGTGACGCCGCTGCATGATGGCATGAATCTCGTCGCCAAGGAGTATGTGGCGGCGCAGGACACGAAAGACCCCGGCGTTCTCATCCTCTCCCGCTTCGCCGGGGCCGCTGACGAACTGACCGAGGCGGTGCTGGTGAACCCCTATGACCCCGACGAAATTGCAGATGCACTGCATCTGGCGCTGACCATGCCGGCGGCCGAAAGACGCAGCCGCCATGCCGCCCTCCGTGCCAGGGTCTTCACCACCACCGCGTCGGCCTTTGCAAACGGCTTTCTGGCGGCTTTGAAGGGCGAAAAGGGCGTGCAGCCCTCAGGCGTTCCTGCTGCGTTGCAGCGTCTGGCGGCGGCCGGTTGGCAGGCGCCAGATAAGACCCGTCGCGCCCGGTAATTCGCTTTGCGCCTCAAGGGCGCGGCGCTAGAACCCTGTCAAACGCCCCAAGGCACAATCCAGGAAGATCCATGCGCGACATCGCCCACTTCATTTCCGGCAAATCGGCCAAGGGCCAGGGCACGCGCTATGCCGACGTGTTCGATCCCAACACCGGCAAGGTGCAGGCCCGCGTGCAGCTGGCGACCGCCGCCGATCTGGCGACGGCCGTCGAATCAGCCAAGGCCGCACAGCCCGGCTGGGCCGCCACCAACCCGCAGCGCCGTGCCCGCGTGATGTTCGAGTTCAAGCGCCTGCTCGAAGCCAATATGGACGAGCTGGCCCGCATGCTCTCCGCCGAGCACGGCAAGGTCATCGCCGACTCGAAGGGCGACATCCAGCGCGGTCTGGAAGTCATCGAGTTCGCCTGCGGCATCCCGCATCTGCTCAAGGGCGAATACACCACCGGCGCAGGCCCCGGCATCGATGTCTATTCGATGCGCTCGCCGCTGGGCGTCGTCGCCGGCATCACGCCGTTCAACTTTCCCGCGATGATCCCGATGTGGATGTTCGGCGTCGCCATCGCCTGCGGCAACGCCTTCATCCTGAAGCCTTCGGAACGCGACCCGTCGGTGCCGGTGCGCCTGGCCGAGCTGATGAAGGAAGCGGGCCTGCCCGATGGCATCCTGAACGTCGTCCATGGCGACAAGGAAGCGGTCGACGCCATTCTCGACCATCCGGAGATCAAGGCCGTCAGCTTCGTTGGCTCGTCCGATATCGCGCACTATGTCTATCAGCGCGGCGTCGCGGCGGGGAAACGCGTCCAGGCGATGGGCGGGGCCAAGAACCACGGCATCGTGCTGCCGGACGCCGATCTCGACCAGACCGTCGCCGATCTCGTCGGCGCGGCCTATGGCTCGGCGGGCGAGCGCTGCATGGCGCTGCCGGTCGTCGTGCCGGTCGGCGACAAGACCGCCGAGGCGCTCAAGGAAAAGCTGCTGCCTGCCATCGCCGGCCTGCGCGTCGGCGTCTCCACCGATACCGACGCTCATTACGGCCCGGTCGTCACCGCCGCCCACAAGGCCAAGATCGAGAGCTATATCGATCTCGGCGTGAAGGAAGGCGCGGAGCTGATCGTCGATGGCCGCGGCTTCAAGCTGCAGGGCCATGAAGACGGCTTCTTCGTCGGCCCCACGCTGTTCGACCATGTGAAGCCGGGCATGAAGACCTATCAGGAAGAAATCTTCGGCCCCGTGCTGCAGATCGCCCGCGCGCAGAGCTTCGAGGAAGCGCTGGCGCTCCCCACGAACCACCAATACGGCAACGGCGTCGCCATCTTCACCCGCAACGGCGAGGCGGCGCGCGAGTTCGCATCGCGTGTCGAGGTCGGCATGGTCGGCATCAACGTGCCGATCCCGGTGCCGGTCGCCTATCACACCTTCGGCGGCTGGAAGCGCTCAGCCTTCGGCGACACCAACCAGCACGGGCCTGAAGGCGTGCGCTTCTACACCAAGGTCAAAACCATCACGCAGCGCTGGCCCTCAGGCGGCGTCGCCGTCGATTCCAGCTTCATCATCCCGACGATGAAGTGAGTTAGCGCCATGTCCCACGTCGCTTTCATCGGCCTCGGCAATATGGGCTCCGGCATGGCCGCGAACCTGGTGAAGGCGGGGCGCACCGTCCATGCCTTCGACCTGTCGCAGACCGCGCTCGCCAAATCCGTGACCGACGGCGCCAAAGCCGTCACCTCCGCCGCCGAGGCGGTGAAGGGCGCGGAAGCCATCGTCACTATGCTGCCCGCGGGCAAGCATGTGCGCGCCGTCTATGAAGGCGAGATTTTCGCCAACGCCCCGAAGAGCGCGATCCTGATGGACTGCTCCACCATTGACGTCGCGACGGCCAAGGCCGTCGGCGCGGCGGCGGCGGGGCAGGGTCTCGCCATGGTCGATGCCCCGGTCAGCGGCGGCATCGCGGCGGCGGCGGGCGGCACGCTCACCTTCATGGTCGGCGGTACGCAGGACGCGTTCACCCGCGCCGAGGGCTATCTCAAGCAGATGGGCAAGGCGGTCATCCGCGCCGGCGAAAGCGGCGCGGGGCAGGCGGCCAAGATCTGCAACAACATGCTCCTCGCCGTCGGCATGATCGGCACCTGCGAGGCCTTCGTGCTGGCCGAAAAGCTGGGCCTCGACGCCCAGACCTTCTTCGACATCTCGTCCAAGGCGTCCGGCCAGTCCTGGTCGATGACCAGCTACTGCCCGGTGCCCGGCCCGGTGCCGGCCGCGCCCTCGAACCGCGACTATGAAGGCGGCTTCGCGGCGGCGCTGATGCTGAAAGACCTGAAGCTGGCGCTGGAAGCGGCGCAGGGCGTGGAAGCCAGCGTGCCGATGGGCGCGCAGGCAGAGGCGCTCTATCAGCTCTTCAACGGCCTTGGCGGCGCGGGAAAGGATTTCTCCGCCATCATCAAGCTGCTGAACGGCAGCTGGCGCTAAAGCCGGGCGATCCGTTCCGGTGATGCGGACGTGAAGAGGCCGGTTTTCAGACCGGCCAGCGTCCGCACCATCTCGCGTTTCAGATACGGCACGATCTTCATGCGGTGGAAGGTGAGATCGCGCAGCGCCGGAAAGACGCGGCTGTCCGACTGGAACAGCGGCGTCATCACCGCGCTCGCCCGCTGATAGAACCAGACCTGCCGCCGCCGCGCGTTGGCATAGAGCGCCAGCGCCCCCGGCACATTCCCGGCGGCAGCGATGGCGTCCGCCAAGACGACCGCATCCAGCAATCCGTGATTGGCGCCCTGACCAAGCTGCGGAGAGGTGCAATGCGCGCTGTCACCGATCAGCACCACCGGCCCGCGCCACGGCGTCGGTATGGTGATGTGGTGATAATGCGCCAGCGCAAAATCGTCCGGTCCGTTCAGGCTTTCAAGACATGGCCGCAACGCGGGCCAGAGCGCTGCGGCCTCGCCGCGCCAGCCTTCGAACCGTCCGCGCCATGCCTCATGCGCCGCCGTCTTGAGGCTCCAGAACAGCGCCGCGACGGCAGGGCCGCCTGGATCGATGGCGCCGAGGGGCAGAACGCCCAGCATCACATGCGCACCGATATAGCGCTGCGCCAGCTTCTCCGGCGCAACGCCCGGGTCCGGCACCGTCGCCCACACCGCGCCATAGGTGAACGCACGCGGCGCGCGTTCCGTCACTGCGCCACGCAATGCCGACCGCGCCCCCGAGGCGTCGATCACCAGATCGGCCGGCGGCGACCGTTCGCCGTCCTCGAACGCGAACTGCGCCCGCCCGTCCGGCATCGTCCCGATCGTCACTGCAGGCCGTGCCGCCACGAACGCAGCGCCGCTCGCCTCGAACGCGCGCCACAGCACGCCCTGCAGCGCTGCACGATGCACCGCGACGGCGTAGAGGCCGGCGTCAAGTTCGCCGTAGCCGATATCGAACACCGTCGTGCCGCGCGCGGTATAACCCTCGATCCCGGCTATGCGTGCGCCGCGCGCCTCGATCTCGCCTCTCAGACCCAGCCGCTCCAGCGCCGCCAGCCCCACCGGCTGGATCATCAGCCCTGATCCGATAGGCCGCGACTGCGCGAACCGCTCATAGACGGTCACACGATGCCCGGCGCGGGTCAGCATGATCGCCGCCGCCAATCCGGCCACGCCCGCACCTGCGATCGCGATATCGAGTCCCCCTCGCATGCGCGAAGAGATAGCACGCAAAACCCCGCGTGAAGTGGCCGCATGTCGATTCAGACTTGCGCGTCCTGCGCCGCGCCCTGACACTCCCGTCATCAGGCGCGTCAGACGCCGACGGGAGGATTTTGATGACGGACAGCGCGATCGCGCGGCCCGCCGCCGCCGCCGGTGGGCCGATGCCAGTCTCCGATACCCAGCGCCGCTATGCGATGTGGATGCTGCTCCTCATCTACATCCTGAATTTCATCGACCGTCAGGTCATCAACATTCTGGCCGAGCCGATCAAGCTCGAGCTGCATCTCAGCGACAAGCAGCTGGGCCTGATGACAGGCCTCGCCTTCGCGATCTTCTACACGGTGCTGGGCATTCCCATCGCCCGCTATGCCGACCGTTCGCACCGGCCGCGCATCATCGCGGCGGCGCTGGCCGTGTGGAGCGGCTTCACCGCGCTCTCCGGCATCGCCCAGAACTACACCCAGCTCGTCCTCGCCCGCATCGGCGTGGGCGTCGGCGAAGCCGGCTGCACGCCGCCCGCCCACTCGCTCATCTCGGATATGTACCCGAAGGAAAAGCGCGCCTCGGCTCTGGCGTTCTACTCGCTGGGCGTACCCATCGGCGCGGTTCTCGGCACCATCGCGGGCGGCACGCTGGCGGATGCGTTCGGCTGGCGCTGGGCGTTCGTCGTCTGCGGCGCGCCGGGTCTCATCCTCGCCGCGCTCGCCTTCTTCACGCTGGTTGAGCCGCGCACCAGGCAGACCGCCGACCAGATCAAGGCCGCCGCCGCCGCCGGCACCGCGACGGTGGGCGAGGTGCTGCGTTTCCTCTGGTCGAAGAAGACCTTCTGGTATGTCGCCTTCGCCGCCTCCATCAAGGCGTTCATCGGCTATGGCCACGCGCCGTTCACGGCCTCGTTCTTCCTCCGCACCCATGGCGAGGAGATCAAGTCGATGGCCGACGCCGTCGGCATGGGTTCGCTCGGCTTCCTCTCGATCTTCCTTGGGGTCATCGCCGGCCTCGGCGGCATTCTCGGCACGCTGCTGGGCGGCCGCATCGCCGACAAATACGGCCGCATCGACTATCGCCACTGGATGGGCATCCCCGGCTGGGCCTCGCTGCTGGTCATCCCGATCTTCATCCTGGCGATGCTCGCCCCGTCCGCCGCCATCGCCATTCCGATCTTCGCGATTACCGCGATCCTCGGCACGCTCTGGTACGGGCCGGTCTATGCGACGGCGCAGAGCATCGCCCCGGCCCATATGCGCGCGGTGACGGCGGCGATCCTGCTTTTCGTCATCAACCTCATCGGCCTGGGTCTCGGCCCGCTGGCGGTCGGCGCGCTCAGCGACTTCCTCAACGAGGGCATGGGCTACGGCAAGGCCGAGGGCCTCCGCTGGGCGCTCATCATCTCGGCCTGCGCCGGCGTCATCGCCTTCATCTGCTTCTGGATGGCGCGCCGCACGATCCGGGAAGAGATGATCTCGTAAGTTATCCACGACAAGGCGGGCACAAAGCTGTGCCCGCCTTTACGAACCGGCCCCGGCGTCCCATCTTGGTGGCAACCCCATGCGAGGATGCCGCCATGACCGATGTCGCCGTCACCAATAATCCCGAAAAGCACCGCTTCGAGGCGATCGTCGAGGGTCACCTCGCGATCGCCGAATACAACCTCATCAAGGGCGGCATCGTCTTCACCCATACCGAGGTGCCCAAGGAGCTGGAAGGCCGCGGCATCGGCAGCGCGCTCATCCGCGCAGGCCTCGCCCATGCGCGCGAGAACGGCCTGAAGGTCACGCCCATCTGTCCGTTCTTCGCCGCCTATATGAAGAAGCACGCCGAAGTTCAGGATCTTCTCGCGCCGTCGTTCCGCAAGGCGCTGGGATTGCCGCCCGAATGAAGACGCCCGCTTACATCAAACGCGAGCATGGCAGTCACTGGGTGGGCGACGGCTTTCCCGTGCGCTCGATCTTTTCCTACAACGATCTCGCCTCGCATCTCTCGCCGTTTCTGCTGATGGACTATGGCGGTCCGCACAAGTTCGCGCCGACCAACGAGCGGCGCGGCGTCGGCGCGCATCCCCATCGCGGCTTCGAGACCGTCACCATCGTCTATGACGGCGAGGTCGAACATAAGGACAGCGCAGGCGGCGGCGGCCGCATCGGTCCCGGCGACGTGCAATGGATGACGGCCGCCTCCGGCGTCGTCCACCAGGAATATCACGGCGCCGATTTCGCGAGGTCCGGCGGCGATTTCGAGATGGTCCAGCTCTGGGTCAATCTCGCCGCGAAGCACAAGATGGCCCCGCCGCGCTATCAGACCATCACCGACGCCGCGATCCCCCGCCTCGACATTCCCGGCGGTTCGATCCGCGTCATTGCGGGCGAGCAGGGCGGGGCGAAGGGTCCGGCCCTCACCTTCAGCCCCATGACCATGCTCGATGTCAGCCTGCAGGCCGGCCATACCACCGTGGTCGATGCGCCGGGCGGCTGGACCGCCGCCATTCTCGTCTTGCGCGGCGCGCTCGATCTGGGACGCGAGCGCGCGAATACCGGCGACTTCGTCATCTTCGAACGCCAGGGCGCAGGCCTTGAACTCGCCGCCACGGAGGATGCGCGTCTGCTCGTCCTCACCGGCGAACCGATCGACGAACCGATCGCCGCCTATGGCCCGTTCGTGATGAACACGCGCGCCGAGATCCAGCAGGCGATCGTCGATTTCAACGCCGGCCGCATGGGCCACATCGTGGAAGAGGCCGGCGCCTAGGCTGCGATCGCCGCGCTCAGCGCGCGGACGATGTCTTCCTGGGTATACGGCTTCTGCACCGTCACGCGGCCGCGCCAGCTTTCGGCGAGGCCAACCGACCCGTACCCCGTCGCGAAGACCAGCGGCACGCCGCGTTCGGCCAGCGTCGTCGCGACGGGATAGACCTGCTCGCCGCCCACATTGACGTCAAGGATCGCGGCGCTTGGCGTATCCGATCCCGCCAGCATTTCATGCGCCTGCTTCAGGCCGGTGCAGGGGCCGATCACGCTGCATCCCAGATCGGTCAGCATGTCTTCCAGCATCATCGCGATGATCGCCTCGTCCTCCACGACGAACACCTTCAGGCCGTTGAGGTTGGTCTCAGGCATTGCCATGGCTCGGGCTTTCTTCGATCGGTATGGAGATGTTGCATGTCAGCCCGTCGGGATCGAAGCGCAAATCGGTGCTGCCGCCGAGTTCGCCCTCCAGGCTCATACGGATCAGGCGGGAGCCGAAGCCCCGCTTGCTCGGCGGCGAAACCTTAGGCCCGCCCAGTTCACGCCAGTCGAGATTCAGCGTCTTGCCCGTCTTTCCGGCTTCCAGCCGCCAGGCCGCCATGACGCGCCCTTCGCCATTCGACAATGCGCCGTATTTGGCGGCATTGGTCGCCAGCTCATGCGCCACCATACCCAGCGCCACGGCGGCGCGCGGGGTCAGACGCACGGGCTCGCCGTCCAGATCGGCGCGCTCCGAACCATAGGGGCGCAGCTCGCGGGTCAGAATCGTCCGCAGATCCGCTCCGGCCCAGCTCGACCGGCTCAGAAGATCGTGCGCATGGCTCAGCGCCAGGATGCGCGCTTCGAAGGCGCCGCGCGCCGCCGCAGGGCTTTCTGTATCTTTCAGCGTCTGCTTGGCGATCGACTGCACCGTCGCCAGCGTGTTCTTGACCCGGTGATTCAGTTCATCCAGCAGGATGCGCTGGCGCTGTTCCGCCTCGACGTCCTTGGTGCGGTCCATGCCCTGCACGAAAATGCCTTTCACCAGCCCCTCGCGCTCGAAGATCGGGTGGAACGCGAAGTCGACGAAGTGATCGGCCGCTGCGTGGCCGGGCCGTTCGATGCGAACCGGCACGCCATTGCCGCTCACGGGCGTTCCGGTGCGATAGACCTGGTTCAGCCAGTCCATGAAGCTCTGCGCGGCGATGTCGGGCAGACTGTCGCGAACGCGCGTGCCCACGAGGTCGCGTCCGCCCAGGAAGCTGGTCAGCGCGTCGTTGGCGAAAGTAAAGCTGTGATCGGGGCCGGTCAGCACCGCGATCATGCTGGGCGCGTGAAGGAAAAGGCGGCGGAATTCCTCCGCCTCGCGCGCCGCTTCTTCTTTCAGCGCGGCGGTTTCCTGCACGCGCTGGATCAGCGTCGTCGCTTCCGGAATCTCCCCGAAGGGTAGTGCGGCGCTCTCTTCGGCCCGCACGATATCGGTCACATCCACCGTGTTCTGCACGATGAAGGCGGTCTTGCCGTCCGGTCCCGGCATCGGCGTATGGGCGCAGGTCCAGTAACGGTAGGACAGGCCGCCGCCGGCATCGTCCGGCACCGAGATGGCGTAGGGCAGATAGGCCAGCGTGTCTCGCTGCCCGGTCTCCAGCACCCGATCGAACGAGGCTTTCAGCCGCCGTCCGTTCTCGCCGGGGTCTGGAAACATGTCGAAAACATACCGCCCGGCCAGATCCTCCCATTTGCGCATGGTCACGGCCAGGTAGGAGGCATTGGCGGCGACAAAACGCAGCTCCCTGTCCAGCACCATGTAGGGGCTGGGAAGCCGGTCGAACAAAAGGCCGAAATCGATACCTGTCATGGTCTCACGAAGCGCTGGCAGCCCCCAAGCGCCAATTCTCGTGAACGGCTGATCGCCGGTTTGGTTCCCGTCAATTCAGGCCGGCTGTCTGCAGCACCCGCCGCGCCTGTTTCAGATGCGGAAAATCCAGCATTTTCCCGTCCATCGAGAGCGTCCCGGCCCCCGGATTGGCCGCAAACAGATCGACCACCGCCCGGGCATGGGCGATCTCGGCGGCGCTGGGCGTAAAGACCTCCGCAATCACCGCCACCTGGTCGGGGTGGATCGCCATCATGCCGGTAAACCCCTCGGCCCGGCCCTGCGCCGCATAGGCCTTGAGGCCGTCCAGATCCCTGAACGCCGGATAGACCGTCTCGATCGCGGGCACCCCGGCATTCGCCGCCGCCGCGATGGCGAGGCTCCGCACGATCCGGCAGAGATCGGTGTATTGCCCATCCGCCATCCGGTTGACCGAAGCCCCTACGGCGGCCGGCAGGTCTTCTGCTCCCCAGGTCAGCGCGGCGAGCCGCGGCGTCGCGGCGGTATAGCTGCCCAGCCCGAACACCGAGGCCGGCGTCTCCGTCGCAACCGGCATCACGCGGATGCGCCCCGGCTCCAGCCCCGCCGCCGTCTCGCGCAGCGTCAGCAGACCATCCAGCGCCGCAAGGTCCGCCGCGCTGTCGGGCTTCGGAATGACGATCCCGTCCGGCGCGCCCGCCACGACGGCATCCAGATCGGCCAGCGCATGCGGCGTGCTGAGCGGATTGATCCGCACCCAGAGCTGCGAGGTCCGCGCGCCTTTCAGCGCCTCGGCCACCAGACCGCGCGCCGCCGGCTTGGCGCTCTCCGCCACCGCGTCTTCAAGGTCCAGGATCAGCGCATCCGCGCCGGTGCCTAGACCCTTCGCCAGCTTCTTCTCGCTGTCGCCCGGCACGAACAGGAACGAGCGCAACCGGCTCATACGGGCTTCTTCTTCTGCAGGCCGCTGCGCTTGCAGTGCGCCACCAGCTCGTTCTTCTGGTTGAAGCACCGATGCATGAAGACGACGATCCCGGCATCGGGGCGCGACTTGCTCTCGCGCAGTTCGATCACCTCGGTCTCGATCCGCACCGTGTCGCCGTGGAACAGGGGTTTGGGAAACCGCACCTCGTCCCACCCCAGATTGGCGATCGCCGTCCCCAGCGTCGTGTCGCCCACCGAGATGCCCGTCATCAGCCCCAGCGTGAAGCACGAGTTCACCAGCCGCTGGCCGTATTGCGTCTCGGTCCGGCAATACTCTTCATCCAGATGCAGCTGCGCGGGGTTATGGGTCAGCGCGCTGAACCACACATTGTCCGCCTCGGTGATGGTCCGGCGGATCGGGTGCTGGAAAACCTGACCGACCGTCAGTTCGTCGAAATAGAGACCCGGCATAGTACTCCCTCTGGCCCTTTTGGGCGGCGTCTCTGGCGCATCGCCCCTGTCACCGTGCTAGGCTCCCCGGCGCTACGACACAAGACAACAGGTGAGGAGACATTCCATGGTACAATCGCGCGAATGGCGCCTGAAAAGCCGCCCCGTCGGCATGCCGACCCCGGCCAATTTCGAACTCGCGACCGTCGATGTCGGCGCCCCCGGCCCCGGCGAGGTTCAGGTCCGCAACACCTGGATGTCGGTCGACCCCTATATGCGCGGCCGCATGTATGACGGCCCCAGCTACGCCGCCCCTTTCCAGGTCGGCGAGGCCATGACCGGCGGCGCGGTGGGCGAGGTCGTCGCCTCCGGCTCCGACAAATTCAAGGTGGGCGACAAGGTCCAGTCGATGCTCGCCTGGCGCGAGGTCTTCAACGCCAGGGACAGCGAGATCCAGAAGCTCGATACCCACGGCCTGCCCGAACAGCTTTTTCTCGGCGCGCTTGGCATGCCTGGCCTCACCGCCTATGTCGGCGTGAAGAAGATCATCGACCTCAAGGCCGGCGAGACCATTTTCGTCTCCGCCGCCTCCGGCGCGGTCGGCCAGATGGTCTGCCAGATCGCCAAGCAGATCGGCGCCACCGTGGTCGGCTCGGCCGGCGGAGCCGAGAAGGCCGCCTTCCTCAAGGAGATCGGCGTCGATCACGCCATCGACTACAAATCCGTGCCCGATCTCACCAAGGCGGTTCTCGCCGCCGTTCCCCAAGGCATCGACGCCTATTTCGAGAATGTCGGCGGCGAGCATCTCGAAGCCGCCATCACCGCCGCGAAAACCCATGCCCGCTTCGCCTTCTGCGGCATGATCGCCGGCTACAACTCGATCGAGGCGAACACCGCCCCGAAGAACCTCGTCCAGATCGTCGGCAAACAGCTGAAATGGGAAGGCTTCATCGTCTCGACCTATTGGGACATGGCCCCCGCCTTCGCGAAGGAAGTCGGCGGCTGGATCGCCAGCGGCAAGGTGAAGACGAAAGAGACGGTGGAGCAGGGCGTCGAGAACGCCACGAGCGCCTTCCTCAAACTCTTCACGGGCGACAATTTCGGCAAGATGCTGGTGAAGTTCTGATTTGAATCCTCATGGCCGGGCTTGACCCGGCCATCCAGCCCCACCGCATGACGCCTCTCAAACTCATCATCGATTGCGACCCCGGCGTCGACGACGCCGTGGCGCTGCTCCTCGCCTTCGCCTCTCACGAGGCGCTCGACATTCTCGGCATCACCACGGTCGCCGGGAACGCGGGGCTGGAACGTACCGCCCGCAACGCCCGCCTCATCCGCCAGATCGCCAGACGCCCGGACGTGCCCGTCTTCGCGGGCGCTGACCGCCCGATGGTCCGCCAGCCTGTCGAGGCGGGCGACTTCCATGGGGAAAGCGGCCTCGGCCCGCTTGCCATCTTCGAACCCGAAGCGCCGCTGGAACAGCGCCACGCCGCCCGCTTCATCGCCGAAACGGTGATGGCCGCACCGCCCGGCACCATCACGCTCGCCGTCACCGGCCCCGCCACCAATGTCGCGCAGGCCATGCTGCTCGCGCCGGATCTTGGCGAGCGCCTGAAGCAGATCGTCGTCATGGGCGGCGCGGACGAAAAAGGCGGCAACATCACGCCCACCGCCGAATACAATGTCTTCGCCGACCCGCACGCTTTCCACGTGATGCTCGGTGCGGGCTGCCCCATCGCGATTTTCAGCCTCGACGTGACCTATCAGGTTCTCACGCTGCCCGAACGCATCGCCGCGCTGGAAGCCATCGACACGCCGGGCGCTGAGGCCTCGGCTCAGATCATGCGCTTCTCCAACGCCGTCGAGGCCGATATCCGCCGCCGCGACGGTGCGCCGCTGCACGATCCCTGCACCATCGCCTGGCTGCTAAGGCCCGATCTCTTCCACCTGCGCCCCGCGCGCGTCAGCGTCGAAACCGACGAAGGCCCGAATTTCGGCCAGACCCGCGTCACCTTCGACGCGCCCGATGCCAACGCGCAATGGGCCGTCACCGCCGACGGGGCAGGGGTCTTCGCGCTCCTCAACCAGAAGCTCGCTTTATGACCGCACGCATCGCCGTCCTCGGTTCGGTCAATCTCGACATCGTCGCGACCGGTGCAACGCTGCCCGCGCCGGGCGAGACGGTCACCAACGCGGTCCTCGCCCAGCACCCCGGCGGCAAGGGCGCCAACCAGGCGCTCGCCGCCGCCCGCCTCGGCGCCGATGTCTGGCTCAGCGCCCGTGTCGGCAACGACGCCAACGCCGACGCCGCCCTCCGTCTTCTCCGCGAAGCTGAAGTCGATCTCTCCCACATCCGCGCGGATGACACCGCCGCCACGGGCGTCGCCCTCATCGCCGTATCGGCATCCGGCGAAAACCAGATCGTCGTCGCTCCCGGCGCCAACGCGACGCTCACGCCTGACCACATGCGCCTGCCGCCGGCCGACGCGCTCATTCTCCAGCTCGAAATCCCGCTGGAAACGGTCAGCGCCGCGGCGCGCGACTTTCACGGCTTCCTCGCCCTCAACCTCGCTCCAGCCGCGCCGCTGCCTGCCGCCACCCTCGCCCGCGCCGACCTCATCGTCGCCAATGAAGGCGAGGCCGCCTTTTATGGCGAGGCCATCCACGCCGCGCGCGGCCACGTCGCCATCACCTATGGCGCGAAGGGCGCAGCCCTCTTCAAACAGGGCAAAAAGATCGCTGAAGCGGCCCCGCCGCCCATCACCCCCGTCGACACCACCGGAGCCGGGGACACCTTCGTCGCGGCGCTGACGCTGGCCTTGCTGGAAGGCCAATCACATGAGGCCGCGCTCCGCTTCGCCTGCGCCGCCGGCGCCGTCACCGCCACGCGGGCAGGGGCCCAAACCTCCCTTCCGTCCCGCGAGGAAGTCGAGGCTATACTCACCCCATGACCGGCGTCCCCACACTCAGCCTCACCGACTTCACCCATGGCGACGAAGCCGCCCGCGCCGGCTTCTCACGCGCCATCATGGCCGCGCTTCAGCGCTACGGCTTCTTCATTCTCACCGACCACAACGTCGATCTGGACCTGCTCGACAAGGCCTATGGCCTCGCCGCCGATTTCTTCGCGCTGCCCGATGCCGAAAAGCGCACCTATGCCAACGGCCTGCGCGGTTACACGCCCTTCGGCGTCGAACACGCCAAGGGCCGCTCCATCGCCGACCTGAAGGAGTTCTGGCAGCTCGGCCGCGAAACCTACGACCCGGACGCCCCCGACGGCGACTTCGCCCCGAATGTCTGGCCGCTGAAGCCGGCGCAGTTCGAACCCGTCTTCAAACGCCTCTTCACCGATCTCGATGAAACCGGCCGCCTCATCCTCGAAGCGCTCGCGCCTCAGCTCGGCCTCGCCAGCGATTATTTCGATCCGCTGGTGAAAGGCGGCACCTCGATCCTCCGCGTCCTGCACTACCCGCCGGTACCGGACGACGCCCCTGCCGGCGCGGTGCGTTCTGCCGCGCATGAGGACATCAATTTCATCACCATCCTCGTCGCCGCCAAGGGCGCGGGGCTGGAGCTGCTCGACCGTGATGGCACCTGGCTTCCCGTCGTCACCGAGCCGCGCAACCTCATCGTCGACAGCGGCGACATGCTCGCCCGCCTCACCAACGGCGTCATCCCGGCCACCACGCACCGCGTCGTCAACCCGGAAGGCCCCAACGTCTCGCGCTACTCGATGCCGTTCTTCATGCACCCGACATCCGCAACACCGCTCGACGTTTTGCCGCAATGCCTGGGCGACGGCGCGAAATTCCCGCCCATCACGGCCGGCGCGTTTCTCGCCGAACGCCTCCGTGAAATCGGCCTGAAGAAATGAGCGATCTCGAAGACCGCGCTGCGGTCATCGACCTCGTCCAGACCGAGCGCGCCGCGCGCGATCAGGGCCAGTGGGATCGCATGGCTGCCTGCTATCACGCCGACAGCGCTGTCTCGATCTCATGGATCGAAACCACCGGCCCTGATTTCGTCGCCGCATCGAAAACCGCCTTCGCGAACGGCATCTGCCATCTCCACCGCATGTCGCCCACGCTGGTGACGCTGAACGGCACCCGCGCGCTCGCGGAAACCGGCTGCGTCATCCTCCTTCCCGGCAAAATCGACGGCGTCACCGTCACCGTCAGCGCCGACGCACGCCTCTTCGCCCGCGCTGAAAAACGCGGCGTCTGGCGCCTCACGCGCCTTGCCGGACTGTACCTCACCGATAACTGGCAATTCGAAACGGGCGCGCGCCCGCAGATCGATCACGCGCGCCTCGCCGCCTACCGCGCGCCCTACCGTCACCTCAGCTACCTGCTCGCCGAAAGCGGCAAGCAGGCGAGGGCAGACCTGCCGGGCCTCGACCGCCCCGATCTCTGCGAAATGCTCTACCGCGCCGAAGGCGCCTGGCTGGCGGGCGACAGATAAACCCTCATGGCCGCCCTTGAGGCGGCCATCCAGACAACCGCGCAGTTGCCGACATGGATGGCCGGGTCAGGCCCGGCCATGAGGGAGCTGAATTACTTCTTCCCGATATGCGCGATGCTGGCGATCTCCACCAGAAAGTCCGGCCGCACCAGTCCGCATTGGATGCAATACCGCGCCGGCTTCTCGCCCGGAAAGAACTCGGCATAGACCTTGTTCATGGCTGCGTAGTCATCCCAGCTCTTCAGGAAGATCTGGTTGAACGTCACGTCGTCCATCGTCCCGCCGGCCGTCTCGATCACCGACTTGATGGTGGTCAGCACCGCACGCGTCTGCCCCTCGGCGTCGCCGACATGCGCGACCTGATTGTCCTTCGTGAACGCCAGCGTCCCCGACACATAGACGACGCCGTCAGCCAGCGTCCCCGGCGAAAACGGCGCAATCGGTGTCTGCGTCCCCGGCGGCGTAATGACGGTCTTGGGCATGGCGCTCCTCGCTATTCTGTTTGTGAAATGGTGCCGCAATAATCGACTGTGCTCGTCACCCAGCCGAAGAACTTCTCGATGTTATAGACCGCTCCCGCCTGCATTTCCGGCGGACCCGCCTGATGCGTCGCGTCCTCCAGCAGCACGCCGAAATATTCCAGGTGAAACCCGTCGCGCAGCGTGGATTCCACGCACACATTCGTCGCGATGCCGCAAAAGGCGAGGGTGGTGATCCCCCGCGCCCGCAGCATGGAATCCAGCGGCGTATTGAAGAACGCGCTGTAGCGCGGCTTCTCGATCACGATGTCGCCCTTCTGCGGCTGCAGCGCATCGATCAGCGCATGGTCCCACCCGCCCTTGGCGAGCAGCGTGCCTTCCAGCTCCGGCTTCGCGCGCATCGCCTTCAGCGCGTTCGATTTCCACCAGTTGGGCGAACCCGGCCCACCGGCCTCGACATAGTCCTTGTCCCAGCCATTCTTGAAGAACACGACCGTCACGCCCGCCGCCCGCGCCGCATCGACCGCCAGCCTGATCTTGTCCGCCGCCGCCGCCGCACCCGAAATGTCGAACCCCGCGAGATCCAGATATCCGCCCGGCGAAGCATAGGCGTTCTGCATATCCACCACGATCAGCGCCGAGGTCTTGGGGTTCAGCGGCAACGCCTCCGGCCGCGCGGGCAGGGTGACGGTCGATCCGGGACGCTCAATCTCAGACATTGCGGCTCTTCATCAGCGGCTGGATGTGCTGGCCGAACGCATCCATGCCCTCCAGGAAATCATCGAACGTCAGCAACACACCCGCCGCCCCGTCGATCTCCGCAATCTCGTCCATCAGCTTCGCGACCGTTGCATAGCTGCCCACCAGCGTGCCGATGTTCAGGTTCATCGCGGAAGGCGGCCGCGACATATAGATCGCCGACACGTCGATGCTCTTGCGCGTATCCGCCTCGCCCTGGCTGTTCATCCAGGCAATCGCGTCGATATCGGCGCCTTCCTTGTAGCGCTCCCACTTCGCCCAGGCGGCCTCATCGCTTTCCGCCGCGATAATCATGAACAGCAGCAGCGCGCCGCATTTGCGGCCAGACTTCTTTGCGGCGTCGACATTGCGCTGTACCGCCTCGGCGCATTTCTTCGGCTCGTTCAGGCCCATGCCGAAACAGAAATTGTAATCGGCATGCGCCGCCGCGAAATCGACGCCGGTCTGGCTCTGTCCGGCGCACACGATGTCGATCTTCGCCTGTGGCTTGGGCAGCAACCGGCAGTCGTTCATCGTCAGGAACCGGCCCTTGAAGTCCGACTGCCCGGTCTCCCACAGCTCCTTCATCACCGTCACGTACTCGGCGCAGAACTCGTACCGGTTCAGGAAATGCTCCTGACCCGGCCAGATATTCATCTGGTCGTATTCCGCCTTCTGCCAGCCGCTGACGATATTGATGCCGAACCGCCCATGGCTGATGGAATCGATGGTGACGGCCATGCGCGCGGCGATCGGCGCCGGGATCGCCAGCACCGGCACGGAGGCGTACAGCTTGATCCGCTCCGTCACCGCCGCCAGCCCCGCCATCAGCGTGAAGCTCTCCATGGCGTAGTCCCAGAACTCGGTCTTCCCGCCAAAGCCGTGCAGCTTGATCATCGAGAGCGCGAAATCGAGGCCGTATTTCTCGGCCTTCAGCGTGATCTCCTTGTTGAGATCGAAGGTCGGCATGTATTGCGGCGAGGTCGCCGACATGATCCAGCCGTTATTCGCAATCGGAATGAAAACGCCGATATCCATCTAGTGCCCCCGTCAGGGGCGCATGATGTCGCCGCTTTGCCTGGCGATGCAATATCGCTCAACGGCGCAGCTTCAAAGAAACCGCCACCACATGATGGCGACCGTCCCGAAAATCCCGACCGCCATCACCAGCGTCAGCGCGGTCAACAGTCCGGCGACCGCCAGCTTGACGGGCGTGCTGCGGCTCCGGCGCGCCAGAAAATACAGCTCCAGCACCGCCAACGGCAGCATGAACTGTCCAAATCCCCAGACGATGTCGAACGGCCCGTCCATTTGCGGACCGATTCCCGCCGGCCCGTCATTCAGGATGATCCAGGCCATATAGCCGACCCGCTGGAACCACACCCCGCTCGACAGCAGGAACAGCCGCAACGCCCAGCGTTCGTGCAATGCAATCCGCCGCGCCATCGCATGGCGCACGGTCATGAAGGCCGACAGCAGGATCAGCACGCCCAGCAGCGAGATGCTCACGGCCCCGGCCATTGTCAGATAGGTGCCGCGCACCCACACCAGCCACAGCCCGCCGAGGCTCATGACCACGGCGAGCGCCAGGAACAGCCGCCCGTTCCAGCGGTGAAAGCCCGGCGCGCGCCGGCGGATGACCGGCAAGAGCTGCAGCAACCCGCTGGCCGTGATCAGCGCCGCCAGCACCACATGCACAGCAAAGTTCAGATTGCCGGCATCGTCCCCCGCGACATAGCCGGTAATCAGCGGCTTGCGGTTCCAGGCCTCCAGCTGCCCCTGCAGCGTCGGCGGGATATAGAAAACCGCGATGAAATAGACGAAGGCGAGCTGTCCGATGGCGGCGACCGCGTACCAGAATTGCGCGCTCACTTTCAGCGCCGCTGCTGCGATCCCCACGCGCGGTCGCGCGGCGTTTGCGATAGTCTCCGGCATGACTCGTCCCCAAATGTGTGGGCCGGAAGCTAGGGTGGCGGCCTCGCCCGCTCACAGGACCGCAGCGATCAACAAGATGGCTTTCGAGATCAGCGAAGACAGGTGTGATGGCTGAACCGACCGTCTCCGCCGGTTATGTCAGGGCGCTGGCGGAATTCGCCGTGTCGCGCGGGGCGGATGCGGACGCGCTGTTCGCCCGCGCCGGCATCCCCGCAGGAGGATTGAACGATCCTGACGCGCGGCTGCCGTTCGCCCTGTTCAAGGCCCTGATGCGCGCCGCAAAGGATCTCAGCGGCGACGACGCTCTCGCCCTTCATTTCGGCGCGGCGACCCCGCTCGTCGATATGTCGATCGTCGGCCTCATCGCCCATGCCAGCGCGACCATGGGCGAGGCGTTCGAGCAGACGAACCGCTTCGCCCGCCTCGTGGTCGAGGTCGATGGCCACCAGTCAGGCCCGCGCTTCGCCATCGTGCGCCGCGCCGACGGCGTATGGATCGAAGACCGCCGCCGCAATCCCGATGCGTTTCCGGAACTCACGGAGTCCACCTGGGCGCGCTTCGTCAGCGAGGTCGCCCGTAACTTCAACGACCGCCCTTACGTCCAGGCCGTCCATGTCACGCACCCGATGCCGGCCTATGCCGCCGCTTACCGCGACATTCTGAAAGCGCCGGTCACCTTCGGCAGCGACTGGAACGCGCTGCGCATCGATCCCGCCTGGCTCGATATCCGCCTCGCTCCCGCCAATCGCTACGTGTTCGGCGTCTTCAGCGATCGCGCCGAAGCGTTGCTCGAAAAACTCGAAACGCTGACGACGGTGCGGGGCAGGGTGGAGGCCTTGCTGATCCCCATCCTGCACACGGGCGATCTCGGCATGCAGCGCATCGCGCGCCGTCTCGGGGTCAGCCGGCCGACGCTCTACCGCCAGCTCAAGGGCGAAGGCTTCAGCTTTGAAACCCTGCTGGACGAGCTTCGTCACCGCATGGCGCTGCATTATCTCGAAGGCAAGAAGGTCTCCATCGCCGAAGCCGCCTATCTCACCGGCTTTTCCGACGCCGGCGCTTTCTCCCGCGCCTTCAAGCGCTGGACCGGTTCCCGTCCCGGGCGGCGCGCCAGCCCGTGAGGCCCGCCGCGCATCTCACACGTCCGTGACGTGGCGCGGCCCTGTTTCTGTGCCTAAGGTGCCGCAAATTCCAATGGGGGCTATCCGATGCTGAGACGTACTTTTCTCCAGTCTGCCGCCGCCGCCGGCCTGATCGGCGGCCTCAATCTCCCGGGCTTCGCTTTTGCCGCGGCCGAGGGCGGGGACGACGTGCTTCTGGCGCCCTGGACCGGTGATTTCGGCGGTACGCCGCCCTTCGACAAGGTGAAGATCGAGCTGCTGAAGCCGGCGCTGCTGAAGGGCATGGACCTCAACCGCGCCGAACTCGCGGCCATCGCCGCGGTAACCGAGCCGGCGACCTTCGAGAACACGATCGTCGCGATGGAGAAATCGGGCGGCGCGTTCGACCGTGTCAGCGCGCTGTTCAATGTGTACGCCTCGACGATGAGCGACGACGCCATCAAGGCGCTCGAAACCGAGATGGCGCCGCTCTATTCCGCCTTCCAGGACGAGGTGGTGCAGAACGAGGCGCTCTTCGCCCGTGTGAAGGCGGTCTATGACGGCATGGCCGCCGCCGGCCTCAGCACCGAACAGACGCAGCTCGTCGAAGGCTACTACAAGCGCTTCACACGGCGCGGCGCGGCTCTGGGCGCGACCGAAAAGGCCCGCCTGAAAGACCTGAACCAGCAGCTCGCCGCGCTCTACACCAAATTCGGCCAGAACACGCTCGCCGACGAAGACAATCTGGAGCTGGTGCTGACCGAAGCCGATCTCGATGGCCTGCCGGATAACGTGAAGCAGGCCGCCGGCGCGGCAGGCGAAGCCAAGGGCCAGAAGGGTCAGTACATCTTCGCCAACACGCGCTCGGCGATGGAAGCGGTGATGACCTATTCGACCCGCCGCGACCTCAGGGAAAAGGCATGGCGTCTCTTCGTGATGCGCGGCGACAACCCCGGCGAGCATGACAACAAGCCCGTCATCGTCGAGATCCTCAAACTGCGCCAGGAACGCGCCAGCCTGCTCGGCTTCGCCAGCCATGCGCACTGGGCGGTCGACAACAACATGGCGAAAACGCCCGAGGCCGCCATGGCGCTGATGGAGAAAGTCTGGCCCGCCGCGCGCGCCCGCGCCGAGGAAGAGGTCCGGGACATGCAGGCCGCCGCAGACGCGGAGAACGCCGGCATCACCATCGAGCCGTGGGACTACCGCTACTACGCCGAGAAGGTCCGCAAGGCGAAGTATGACGTCGATGAAAACGAGGTGAAGCCGTATCTCCAGCTCGCCAAAATCCGCGAAGGCATGTTCTGGGCGGTGAAGACGCTCTACGGCACCGAGTTCAAGGAAATCCAAGGCCCCTCGGTCTATCACCCCGACGTGACGGTCTGGGAAGTGACCCGTGACGGCCAGCGCGTCGGCCTCTGGTATTTCGATCCCTATGCCCGCAAGGGTAAGCGCTCGGGCGCCTGGATGAACGCCTATCGCGACCAGGCCCGCGTGGATGGCGAGATCACGCCCATCGTCTCCAACAACCAGAACGCCATTCCTGCCGCCGCCGGCCAGCCGGTGCTGATGTCGTGGGACGACGCCTCCACCATGTTCCATGAGTTCGGCCATGGCATGCACGGCCTGCTCTCGAACGTCACCTATCCCGGCGTCAGCGGCACCTCGGTCAAGCGCGACTTCGTCGAATTCCCCAGCCAAATCCACGAACGCTGGCTGGCGACGCCGGAAGTGATGAACACCTTCGCCGTCCATGTCGAAACCGGCGAGCCGATCCCGTCCGCTCTCTTCGACAAGATCAAGGCGGCCGAGAACTTCAACCAGGGCTTCAGCACGGTCGAATATCTGTCTTCGGCCCTCTACGACATGAAGATCCACCTCGCCGCCGCGCAGGGCGACATCGATCCTGCCGCCTTTGAAAAGAGCTGCATGGAAGAACTTGGCATGCCCAGGGAAATCGTCATGCGCCACCGTCCCACCCAGTTCGGTCACATCTTCTCGGGCGATGGCTATTCGGCCGGCTACTATGTCTATCTCTGGGCCGACGCGCTCAGCGCAGACGCCTGGGATGTGTTCGCCGAAAAGGGCGCTTACGATCCGGCGACCGCCAAGTCGTTCCACGACACGATCATGTCGGTGGGCGGCTCGGTTCCGGCCGATGTCGCCTTCCGCAATTTCCGTGGCCGCGACGTCGACACGGACGCCCTCATGCGGGCACGCGGCTTCGCCTGACACGTTCAGTTCTGATGGCCGGGTTCGACCCGGCCATCCAGAAGGGCCTGCGCCACCGCGCAGGCCCTTTTGCTTTGCGCCTTTCCCTGCCAACTTCCTTGCAGCTTTCGGCCCCTCCCTGGCGGGCAAGGCGCTGGCGCCGAACACCGCGCCGGCCGTTCCCCCATCTGGAAAGGCGGGCGATAGCCCGGAGGGGGCTTCAGGCGGCCCCCTCGGTTGCCATCGCGCCGCCGCGCCTCTACCCAAAACCCAGGATCAAGAATCGCGCGGGGAACCCTGCTTGTCCATCGACCTCGAAATCGCCCGCGCCGCGACGCTCCAGCCGATCCAGGCCATCGCCGCCAGGGCCGGCATCCCCGACGCTGCGCTCGCCCCTCACGGCAAGCACATCGCCAAGCTGGAGCAGCCCTTCCTGCACGAGCTGGCGCAGCGCCCCAAAGGCCGCCTCATCCTCGTCACGGCGATCAATCCCACGCCGGCGGGCGAGGGCAAAACCACCACCACCATCGGCCTTGGCGATGCGCTGAACCGCATCGGCAAGCGCACCATGATCGCTCTGCGCGAACCCTCTCTCGGCCCTGTCTTCGGGCGCAAGGGCGGCGCGACCGGCGGCGGCCGTTCGCAGGTGCTGCCGATGGAGCAGATCAATCTCCATTTCACCGGCGATTTCCACGCCATCACCTCGGCGCACAACCTCCTCGCCGCGATGATCGACAACCACATCTACTGGGGCAACGCGCTCGACATCGATCTCAGGTCCGTCACCTGGCGGCGCGTGCTCGACATGAACGACCGCGCCCTGCGCCAGATCGCCATCGGTCTGGGTGACGGCTTCAACGGTCTGCCCCGCGAAAGCGGCTTCGACATCACCGTCGCCTCCGAAGTCATGGCGGTGCTTTGCCTCGCGCGCGATCTGGAAGACCTCGAAGCGCGGCTCGCGCGCATCGCCGTCGCCCGCAACCGCGCGGGTCAACTCATCACAGCAGGCGACCTCAAGGCCGCCGGCGCGATGGCCGTGCTGCTGAAAGACGCGGCCCAGCCCAATCTCGTCCAGACCATCGACGGCAGCCCGGCCCTCATCCATGGCGGCCCCTTCGCCAATATCGCGCATGGCTGCAATTCGGTCATCGCGACCAATGCGGCGCTCGCGCTCGGCGACTATGTCGTAACCGAAGCCGGCTTCGGCGCCGATCTCGGCGCGGAGAAATTCCTCGACATCAAATGCCGTCAGGCCGGCCTCGCGCCCAGCGCCGCCGTTCTCGTCGCGACCATCCGCGCCCTCAAGATGCAGGGCGGTCAGGCGAAGTCGAATCTCGCGGCCGAAAACCTCGATGCGCTCGGCCGGGGCCTCGAAAATCTCGGCCGCCATGTCGAGAACCTGAAAGGCTATGGCCTTCCCGTCGTCGTCGCGATCAACGCCTTCGACGGCGACACCGCCGCCGAACACAAACTCCTCACCGAACACTGCGCCGCGCATCTCGGTGTCGAGGCCTATCTCTGCCGCCACTGGGCGAAGGGCGGGGCAGGGGCGGAAGATCTCGCCCGCGCCGTCGTCGCGCTGGCCGAAGCCAACGCCGATCCCGCCAGCGCCTTCCGCCCGATCTACGGCGACGACATGCCGCTCAGGCAGAAGATCGAAACCGTCGCGTTGACCATCTATCGCGCCGGCAGCGTCTCGTTCTCCACCCGCGCGGCCCGCGATCTCAAGCGCTTCGAGGAGGCGGGCTTCGCGCATCTGCCCGTCTGCATGGCCAAGACGCCGTATTCCTTTTCCGCCGATGAAACCCTTCTCGGCGCCCCCAAGGGCTTCGCGCTTCCCATCCGCGAGGTGCGTCTCTCCGCCGGCGCCGGTTTCGTCGTCGCCATCTGCGGCGACGTGATGACCATGCCGGGCCTGCCGCGCGCCCCCGCCGCCGACGCCATGCGCCTAGACGAAAACGGCCTCATCCAGGGCCTTAGCTAAAGATTGTCCTCCCCCGTCCTTCATGGGGGGAGGTGGCACGCGCAGCGTGACGGAGGGGGCATCAGGCAGGCCCCTGAACCCTCGCTTCACTGGCGCTGAGAGCAGGTGCGTCCTAGCCTCTCACCCATGTCCGACCTCCCCATCATCGACCTCGCGCGCCTCCGCGCCCGCGACACCCGCGCCGCCGGGATCGCCGCGCTCGCCGCCGCCTGCCGTGACACCGGCTTCTTCTACGCCAGCGGCCACGGCCTCGAGGCCACCATCGCCGCGATGGACGCCGCCGCCCGCCGCTTCTTCGCCCTTCCCGAAGAAACCAAGGCGGGCATCGCCATGGCCAAAGGCGGACGCGCCTGGCGGGGTTTCTTCCCTGTCGGCGGCGAACTGACCTCCGGCGAACCGGACCTGAAAGAGGGCATCTATTTCGGCACCGAGCTTCCGCCCGACGACCCGCGCGTCCTCGCCGGCCGTGCGCTCCACGGGGCCAATCTCTTTCCTGCCGAAATCCCTGAACTGAAAACGGCCGTCCTCGCCTTCATCGACGCCGCCGCCCGCGCCGCCGCCGACCTCATGGCGGCCATCGCCGAAAGCCTCGGCCTCGCTTCGGACTATTTCGCCCGCGATCTCACGCGCGATCCGACTGTGCTGTTCCGCATCTTCCACTATCCGCCGTCCCGCGCGGGCGACACCGGCTGGGGCGTCGGCGAGCACACGGACTATGGCCTCCTTACGCTTCTGGCGCAGGACGAGCATGGCGGGCTTCAGGTGAAGTCGCGGGGCGGCTGGATCGACGCTCCGCCGATTCCCGGCACGCTGGTCTGCAATATCGGCGATATGCTGGATCGGCTCACAGGGGGCGTCTATCGCTCAACCCCTCATCGCGTCCGCAATGTCAGCGGCCGGGATCGTCTCTCCTTTCCGCTTTTCTATGATCCCGGCTTCGACGCCGAGATCCGCCCGTTGCCTGACCACGCCGTCACACACGACGACGCCGCCACCCGCTGGGACCGCGCCAGCGTCCACGACTTCCACGGCACGTATGGCGACTACCTGACCGCCAAGGTCGCCAGGGTTTTCCCCGATCTGGGCAAGACCGAACTCGCGTGACGCCAAAGAAAAGGGGCGCCCGAAGGCGCCCCTGATCGCGTTGCGTTGGGCTGGTCTCAGCCCGGATTGCCGTCGCCGTCCAAATCTTCAGCCGGTGCTTCTTCAGCCGGCGCTTCTTCAGCGGGGGCTTCCTCTGGCGTCGGCTCTTCATAGACCGGCTCCGGTTCAGGCTCGGGCGCCGGCTCTTCATAGGCCGGCTCCGGTTCCGGCTCAGGCGCAGGCTCTTCATAGGCCGGTTCCGGCTCCGGCTCCGCCTGCGGTTCTTCATAGGCCGGCTCCGGCTCGGGTTCTGCGACCGGTTCTTCGACAGGTTCGTCAGCCGGCTCTTCGACGGGCTGTTCGGCGGGTTCTTCGATCGGCTCTTCCGCGGGCTGCTCGGCCGGCTCCTCGACGGGTTCTTCCGTCGGTTCCGGCTCGGGTTCAGCCGTCGGCTCCGGTTCAGGCTCTGCCGCAGGTTCTTCCGCCGGTTCGTCCGTCGGCTCTGCGGTGGGGTCGGCTGCAGGTTCTTCCGCTGGTTCGGCCGCCGGTTCGTCCGTCGGCTCCGCAGTAGGCTCGCCCGTAGGTTCACCCGCCGGGTCTTCAGTCGGTTCGGCTGCCGGTTCTTCGGTTGTCTCCTCCGCCGGAGCGTCCGTCACCGGTTCGTCGATATCCGTCGCTTCGGCGCTCGGCAAATCTTCGCTGGCCACCTTCTCGAACTCTTCCACCGGCGGCGGCGGCTCGTCGACGATCGCGTCGGCGACCGGGTCTTCCACCACGGCCGGGTCTTCCACCGGCGGCGGCGGCTCGGCTTCCAGCGCGGCGGCCTGGGCGGCGTCCGCTTCGGCCAGCTGCTGCGAGCCGTCGGTCTCGGCCTCGGTCTCCTGCGCGACCTGCTCGACCTGATCGACCTGGCTGTCGGCCTCGTTGATGATCGTGGTGTTGGTGATGTTGGTGACGTTGATCTCGACGTTCACCGAGTTATCGACGACCACGTTCTGCTCGTAGTTATTGTACGAGTAGTCCGAGTAGTAATAGTCGTACGAATTGACGACCTGGTCGTTGACGCCGTTCCAGTAGTAGTAGTCGTCGCGGTAATACGACACGTAGTCCGGCTGATAGACGACGATGTAGTCGTAGTAGCCGTCGTAATAGCCGTAGCAGTCGTCCAGCGTCGACAGCGCCATCCACTGATAGTCGTCGTACCGGTTCAGGTACAGCGCGCGGTCCAGCATCGCGATCAGATAGACCAGCTCGTCATACTCGTCGGAATAGTCGCGGCGGCGGTCACGCTGCGCGACCAGACGGTTCTTCACCGCGTTGATGCGGCGGGCGTTGTTCCGGGCGAGATCTTTGTTGCCGCGGCCCTTCGCGCCCTGCAGGCGCTTCTGCGTCTCTTTCCACGAGGCGTTGAAGGAGCGCATGCCTTCCTTGACGTTGCGGTCCTTCAGGCGCGCCCGCTTGTAGGTCGAGTTCAGCTTGCCGACGGCGCGCGAGGCGGCCGACAACGCGCGGGCGAGGCCGCGATTGTCGCGGTTGGCGACGGCGTTCTTCAACGCCTTCAGCGCGCGATCGGCTTCCTTCACGGCCTTCAGCATCGGCGCGGCCTTGGCGCGGTCGGCGCGGGTCATGCGCTTCATCGACACCGACACCAGCGACAGCGAACGCTGCGACTGGCGCAACAGGTCGTTGCCGCTCATCGGCGCGCGGGCCATGGCCGAAAGCGCCGCCGAATCGAACAGGACGCTTTGCGCCGGTGCGGCGGAAGCCGACACGGCCGCAGCCGGAATGCCGATCGTCAACGCGACGACCGACGCCGACAGCAACCACTGCCGGATCAAGCCAGATTTAGGATTCATAGGATCAAGACCCCTCAGGTCAGTCAGAAAGGCGCGTCGCTCGACGCCGGACGGCGCCGCCCCGTGCAACGCGCCGGAGCAGGGATCGACGTGATCCGGTTCCGAAGACGTTTTCAAGGCAGTCACGGGCGCAGCGTTAACCGGCGGCGTCTGAACCGCAGCTAAACGAGGGGATGTGACAAAACGGCACTAGGCCGAAGGGGTCTCCGGCGCGCCGTCTGCGGTCCGGATATACGGCTCGACCGTCCCCTTGAACTTCATGGTCATGGGGTTGCCCTTGCGGTCGACCGTGTTGCCGACCGTCACGCGGATCCAGCCCTCGCTCACGCAATACTCGTGAACATTGGTCTTTTCCTGCCCGTTGAAGCGGATGCCGACGCCGTTTTCCATCAATTCGGCGTTGTGGAACGGGCTTTTGGGGTCGGCGGACAGACGGTCGGGCAGGGGAGCGGACATGGGATTACCGGCGTGAAACGTGTTTTTGGGGCGAAATGCCTCTTTGCGCGTGATAGCTACCCGCCCCAACCCCCGGAAAAAAGCGTAAAAATGCCCTTCGTCGTCTCCAGCTCCTCCATCGCCCGCGCCCTCGAAGCGCAGGGTTACGCCGAACCGACCGCGGTTCAGGCCGCCGTGCTGGAGCAGGGCGGGGCAGAGGCCGACCTCCTCGTCTCGGCCCAGACCGGCTCGGGCAAGACCGTCGCCTTCGGTCTGGCCATCGCCTCGACGCTGCTGGGCGATTCGGAATTCTTCGGCGATCCCGGCGCCCCGCTCGCCATCATCATCGCCCCGACGCGCGAACTGGCCCTCCAGGTCCAGCGCGAACTCGACTGGCTCTACAATTCCGCCCGCGCCCGCGTCGTCTCCTGCGTCGGCGGCATGGACCCGCGCGCCGAACGCCGCGCCCTGAACAATGGCTGCCACATCGTCGTCGGCACGCCGGGGCGCCTGCGCGATCACCTCGAACGCGGCGCCCTCGATGTCGCCTCGCTCCGGGTCGCCGTGCTGGACGAGGCCGACGAGATGCTCGATCTCGGCTTCCGCGAGGATCTGGAATTCCTGCTCGACGCGATGCCGGCCGAGCGCCGCACGCTGCTCTTCTCCGCCACCATCCCGCGCGAGATCGCGGCGATGGCGAAACGCTTCCAGCGTGACGCCTTCCGCATCGACACGATCGGCGAAACCCGCGCCCATGCCGACATCTCCTATCTCGCGGTCCGCGTCGCCCCCAGCGATGTCGAGCACGCCGTCGTCAACCTTCTGCGCTTCCACGATCAGACCGCCGCCATCGTCTTCTGCGCGACCCGCGAGGCCGTGAACCGCCTCCACGCCAGCCTCGCCGAACGCGGCTTCGCGGCCGTGGCGCTGTCGGGTGAGTTCACCCAGAACGAGCGCAACCACGCGCTTCAGGCCCTGCGCGACGGCCGCGCCCGCGTCTGCGTCGCCACCGATGTCGCGGCGCGCGGCCTCGACCTGCCGGATCTCGGCCTCGTCGTGCATGTCGATCTGCCGCGCAACCGCGATACGCTTCTGCACCGCTCGGGCCGCACGGGCCGCGCCGGCAAGAAGGGCCTCTGCGCCGTCATCGTGCCCTATACCAAGCGCCGCCTGGCGGAACGCCTCTTCCACGCGGCGCGCGTCAATCCGGAATGGATCGACCCGCCGACGCCTGAGGCCATCCGCGCGCAGGATCGCGCCCGCCTGCTCGAGCACCCCTCCTTCGCCGAAACGCCGACCGACGACGATACCGCGCTCGCCGCCGCGCTCATCGAACGCCGCACGCCGCAGGAGATCGCCACCGCTCTCGCGCGCTTCTTCCGCGATCAGCTCCCCGCGCCCGAAGACCTGCTCGACGCGCCGCAGCAGCGCGACACGCGCGGTCCCCGCGATGCGCGCGAATCCCGCTTTGATGCCAGAAACGATGAACGCGGCCCGCCGCGCGATCGTGGCCCGCGCGAACCGATGGACTGGTTCCGCATCAATGCCGGCCGCAATCTCAACGCCGACCCGCGCTGGCTCATTCCGCTGATCTGCCGTCTCGGCCACATCACCAAGCGCGAGATCGGCTCGATCAAGGTGTTCGACAAGGACACCAAGTTCGAGATTCTCACCGCCGCCGCGTCCTCCTTCATGCGCGCCGTCAACGACGCGAATGACCCGGAAGTCCGCATCACCCCGACCGCCGGTCCCACCGGCGCCGACCGCGCCCGCGAAGGCCACGGCGCCCGCGCGCCGCGTGGCGATGGTCCCCGCAGCGACGGCCCGCGTCCGCCGCGAGCGCCCCGCCCCGATCACGGCGAGGGACGCAGCCGCGACGAGCGCCCGCACAAGCCGCGTTCCAGCTACAACCCGGCCGCCTTCCGCGAACTGATCGACGCCCCCGCCGCGCCGCCGCGCGACGAGCGCCCGCGTCACGAAGACCGTCCCGCCCGCCCGGATCGCCCGCCGCAGGCCGATCGCCCCGGCAAGCCCTTCGCGCCGAAGGGCGACTTCAAGGCCAAGGGCAAGCCGCCCTACAAGGGCAAACCGGAAGCCGGCAAACCGCCCTTCGCCAAGGACGGCTTCAAGAAGAAGTCCAGCCGCCCGCCCAAGCATCTCCGCAACAAGGGCAAGGCATAGGCTTCGATCCGGCGCGCTGCGGGCCTCGTCGTCACGCCGCCACCCTCACCGGCCTTCTGTACCGGCGCCGTGCGGCCCGTCCGGGCGAAATGCCACGTTGCTCGGCGCCACACCGCAAGAGACAACACGGCGCCGTTTCGGCTGCCGGAGTCGTCATGCCTCTTTTGCGGATTCTCACCTGCGTCACCAATGCGGGCGGTGTCGGGCCGGGGCACACGGCGCTGTGGGTCGACAACACGGTCTACAGTTTCGAGCGCATGTTTTCGGCGAATGGCTGGCTGGTCCAGAACTTCTCGACCTACATCAACAACGACCAGAACAAGAACCGTCCCGTCATCGCGCAGACGCTGAACGGGCGCGTCAACGCTCAGACGGTCCTGGACTCGCTGCGCGCCGAAGCCGACGAGTGGTTCGAGCAGTACAGCGGCTCCAATGTGTGCAGCCAGCGGGCTTCGGCCAATCTCGACACGGGCGCGACATCCGGGTTCGATCCCAAGGGCTATGACACGCCCTATGGCGTCTATTGGCACGCCTGGAACAAGGAGTATGTCGGCTCCGAGCGCTGCGTCTGGCAGATCCGCGGCAGCGACTTCCAGAGCAAGCGCGAAAAGCTGCTGGCCGACTACCAGTTCGACCTCATCGATGTCGGCACGAGCTGGTGACGGTTAGGGCAGGGCCATGATGATGCCCGTCGCCACGCCGATCAGCTCCGTCACCACCGCTCCATAGGCGAAGCCCACCGACCAGCTGGCCGGGATCGAGACGCAGCCGAGGATGATCATGTATTCCGTGCCGCCGCTGCAGCGGTTGGGCGGCGGCCCGCCGGACGGCGGACGGCCGAGGCCGCGCTGGCCGTGTACGATGCTGCGGCTGCCGTCGGACGACATGCTGACGACGCCGCCGCGCCCGGAATTGAGGCCAGTCCGCTGCCGGCCCCAGCTGGAATCGAGGCTGCGGCTCGGTTCGGGCCGGTAGCCGCCATAGGACCGTTGCCCGCCCAGATCGGGGGCCAGGACGGCGCGCGCCGCCCCGCTCGCCGGATCGATCTCCCACCACGCGGCGAGATCGCCCTCCGGCGCGAACACCAATGCGCCGCCTGCGACCGCCGCCAGCGCCGTTCGCGGCGCATCGGCGGCCAGCGCGCCGGTCGATCCGTCGTGACGCACCAGCGCCGCATCCGACGCCATCGACGCCGACACGCGCGTCGTCGTCTCGGGCACGAACATCTGCGCGCCGGACCTCAGGCCGAATTCGGTTTCCGCCGCAGCGTCCAGGATGCCGGCCCACAGACGCCGGTCGAACGCCGCCGCCGCTTCGCCCGCCCGCGCCAGAACCGTCAGGCCGCTCAGCTTCAGATCGATCTCGCTCACCCGGTAGAGCGATCCGTCCGGCCCATCCACGGCGCCGGTCGACAGGATCGACACCCGCGGCGAGCCGGTGAACAGCTTCACGCCGGATTTGTCGTTCAGCGCGGGCATGATCGCGTTCTCGATCGCCGTCGGCAGCGTCAGGTTCACCGCCGCCAGCGGCCAGATCAGATCGGCGGGGCTGAGATCCTTCACCTTCTCCGGATCGGAAAGCGTCAGCACCGTTTCGGTCACCGCCAGCGCGCGCAGGGCATAGGCATTGCGCAGGTTCACCGGCCCGGTCGTGACCTGGATATTGTGCATGGCGGCCACCGCCGCCGGCTGCTCGCGTGTCAGCGGCATGGGGGCCAGCGCCGTCGAGGCCTCGATGGCCGCCGCAGCCGGCGCCCGGTCCAGAAGCGTTCGCACCGCCATGGCCGTTACCCCGCCGGGACCGCCGGTCTCGATGACCAGTTCCAGCCGCGCCAGCTCAACGCTCGCCCCGGCCTCCGGCTCGCCCAGCAGGTCCAGCGCGCCGCCGCCGCTCTTGCCGAGGCCCGGCACAACTTCACCGACGAATGGCTCCCCGTCGACATACAGCACCGGCACGAAGGTGCCCCCGCCGCTCAGCGTCTTGCTGATCGCCCCGCCCAGACCGCCTTCCTTCGGGTTCTCCACGAAGGCGAGAAAGATCGAAGACCCCGACAGCTTTGCGGCGGGCAGCCTGGCTTCCAGCGGGACCGTATTCGAAACCGCGCCATCGGCGATCGCCGTCGCCGTGACGCGGAACGTCACGGTCTGGAACGCCGTCTCGGGAAGATCGTCCGTCGTTTCGGCCGCGGCGGTCAGTGTTTCGCCCGCCTGCGTGGCGGCGACATCCAGCGCCGTCCACACGCCGCCGATCTCCGCCTCGACCCAGACGTGATCCGCCGCCGCTTTCTGCGCGGCGTCGAGACCCGCATCCTGCGCGGCGGCCGCTTCGGCGTTCAGCAGCGGCCTCAGCACGGCATAGTCGCGCGCCGCACGCAGCGCCGCGGCATCCAGCAATTCCGAACGCGGCGCCGTCGCCGGGATCGACGTCGCCACGAACGCGCTGTCCACCAGGGCCGCCGCCTGCGCGTCGTCCAGAACGCCGCGCGCATAGCGCACCTTCACATCCATCCGCGTCAGCAATCCGGCGAGCAGCCGCGCCCGGTCCGCCGCATTGCCTGCGCGCGCCGACAGCGTGCCGAGCGCGCCGCGCAGCACGCCGGCATACGGTTCAAAGCGCGTGTTGCTCTTCACCCAGGCATAGGCCGCCGCCGGATCGCCGTTGAACGTCGCGGTCAGCGCGTCGAGGTCCCAGTCCGCCTCCGGCAGCGAGGCGGCTGCATCGGCGTCCCGCATCACCGTATCGACAAGGTTCAGCGTTTCGAGATCCGGCGCGGGCGGCGGCGCCGGGATCGAGGGCGCGGCGGCGTCCGGTGCGGGCACGCGGAAATCGGCCGCAAGGCCGCTCGCCGCCATCACGCCCGCGAATGCAACGCCAGCCAGCAATCGCTTGAACATGCCGATCCTCTCCAAGCCCAGGTTCCGAATGCGCCATATGCGCGGGCCAAGGAATAGGACGCTTGGTCGCGGCTCGCGTTCATGGCGCATTCACCGTGAGGCTGGCGGCTGCTACATGACGCGCATGACCGCATCGCTGACGCCGTTTCACATCGCCTTTCCGGTCCACGATCTCGCCGCCGCGCGCGCTTTCTATGGCGAAACCCTCGGCCTGCCGCAGGGCCGCTCGTCGGACAGCTGGATCGACTACGATCTCTTCGGCCACCAGATCGTCGCGCATCTGAAGCCGGGCACGGCGGCGGCCAATCACGTCAACCCGGTCGACGGCCATGACGTGCCGGTCCCGCATTTCGGCGTCGTGCTGGAATGGACCGCCTTCCACGCCTTCGCCGGCAAGCTCCGCAACGCGGGCATCGCCTTCCTGATCGAACCCTGTATCCGCTTCGAGGGTCAGCCCGGCGAGCAGGCGACGATGTTCTTCCTCGATCCGTCGGGCAACGCGCTGGAGTTCAAATCCTTCCGCGACCCCGCCAAACTCTTCGCCACCACATGAACCCGGGAGAGACATGAGCTTCAAGGGCAAGACCGCCTGGATCACCGGCGCGTCCTCCGGCATCGGCGAGGCGCTGACCGCCGCGCTGCTGGAGGAGGGGGCCTTCGTCATCCTCTCCGGCCGCCGGGTCGATGAACTGAAGCGCGTCACAGGCAATAGCGGCAACGCCACGCTGGTCCACCCGTTCGAGGCGGCGGATTTCGCCGTCATCGGCGACATGGCGAAGAAGGCGCTCGACTGGCGCGGCGGCATCGACCTTCTGGTCAACAATGCCGGCATCTCCCAGCGCAGCCTCGCCGTCGACACCTCGTTCGAGGTCTATCGCAGGATCATCGATGTCGACCTTCTCGCGCCCATCGCGCTCACCCAGGCCGTGCTGCCCTCGATGGTAGATCAGGGGTCCGGCCACATCGCCGTCGTTTCTTCCGTGGCGGGCAAGGTCGGCGCGCCGCTCCGCACCGCCTATTGTGCCGCCAAGCACGGCGTCACCGGCTATTTCGACGCCCTCCGCGCCGAGGTCGAGGCCGCCTATAACATCAAGGTCTCGACCATTTTCCCCGGCTCGGTGAAAACCGCCGTCGCCGCCAACGCGCTCAACGCCGACGGATCGGTGCGCGGCGTGTCGGACGTGAACATCGACACCGGCATCCCCGCTGATGTCGCCGCGCGGACCATCCTCAACGGCCTCAACGCCGGCGACCGCGAAATCATCGTGGCCGAAGGCATGGAGGCCGGCGCGCTGGAACTCCGCCGCACCGATCCGGCGACCCTCTTCGCCTTCACCAGCGCAGAAGGCGCCCGCCTCGCCGCAGACCGCGCCGCCGGCAAGGGCATCGACCCCGCCAAGGTGAATACATGAGGAGAGACCCCGTCATGTCCGTTCAAAGAGCCGGATTTATGCTCGTCGCGGCGGCGCTGCTGTCATTCGCTTCGGCGGCGGCGCAGGACAGCACGCGCCCGACCGATGAAGACGTCATCGCACGCTGGCGCGAGGCCAACGGGTTCTGTCGGGGAGGCAGCGGCGACGAGAACGAAACCTGGGCCTGGTGCAATGTCCGCGAGGCGCTCGACGCGGTGCTGGGCACGCGCGGCTGGTGCTACGGCAAGCCGAACCAGGCGGGTTTTGAGATGGATTGGCAGAAATGCGGTCCCGACACCAACCCGCCCACCGCGCCGGTCATGCCGTGAAGGGCGGGGTGACATTCGTCACCCCGATCTCATGACACCCGCCTCTGCTGCCAGCGCCCTGCGCGCGGCATGGTCGCGCCGTACCCGCAAAGGAACGGCCCGATGCCAACCGATCTTCCCGTCAGCCTGAAAGGCGTCGCCAAGTCCTACGGCGCCGTCCGCGCCCTGGACGGTCTCGACCTCGACATTCAGGACGGCGGCGTCACCGCGCTGCTCGGCCCCAACGGAGCCGGCAAGTCGACCGCCATCGGCGTCATGCTGGGCCGCCTGCGGCCTGATACCGGCACGGCCAAGCTCTTCGGCCTCGACCCGCGCGATCTCGCCGCCCGCCGCCGTATCGGCGTGATGCTGCAGACCGCCAAGCTGCCGCGCCAGCTCACGGTCGCCGAACACATCCGGCTTTTCGCCGGCTACTACCCGAACCCGATGCCGCTGGCCGAAGCCATCCAGCTCGCCGGCCTGGAGGGGCTGGAGCGCCGCCGCGCCTCGGCGCTCTCCGGCGGCCAGCAGCGCCGCTTGCAGTTCGCCATCGCCGCCGTCGGCCGCCCCGACGTGCTGCTGCTGGACGAGCCGAGCGTCGGCCTCGACCTCGAAGCCCGCCGCGCCATGTGGTCGACCGTCCGCCTGCTGCGCGAGCGCGGCGCGACCATCCTCCTCACCACCCACCACCTGGAAGAGGCCGAAGCGCTCGCCGACCGTGTCGTCGTCATCGACAAGGGCCGTGTCCGCGCCGGCGGAACGGTGGCGGAGATGAAGTCCATCGTCTCCGGCCGCACCATCCGCTGCGTCACCGCGCTCGACGATCAGGCTCTGAAGGCGCTGCCCCATGTCGGCTCGGTCGCCCATTCGGGCCGCCACGTCATTCTCGTCACCGGCAATGCCGACGTGACGATGCGCGCCTTGCTCATGGCCGACGCCACCGTCGCCGATCTCGAAATCACCAGCGCCGGGCTTGAAGAAGCCTTCGACGCGCTGGTCGCCGGCTGAAAGGAACCCGGGCCATGTCCGTTTCGACGCTCTCCATTTTCGGCCGCGAGTTCGGGGCGGAGGTCAGGAAATCGCGCCGCATGCCGGAATTCGCCATTCCGACGCTGGTTCTGCCGGTCGTCTTCTATGGCCTCTTCGGCATCCTCCTCGCGAAGGACGCCACCGCCGCGCCCTATCTGCTCGCGACCTTCGGCGTCTTCGCGGCGCTGGGGCCTTCGCTGTTCGGCTTCGGCATCGGCATCGCGACCGAGCGGGAGGAGGGCACGCTCGCCCTCAAATCCGTCTCGCCGATGCCGGTTCTCGTCTACCCGCTCGCCAAGCTGGCGATGACGGTTCTCTTCGTCGCCATCGTGCTGGCGATGATCTACGCGCTCGGCGTCTTCGCCGGCGGCGTCACCTTCACGCCCGCGCAGTGGGCCGGACTCCTCGCCGTCCATCTGGTCTCGGTCGTGCCGTTTTCGCTGATGGGCCTCTTCCTCGGCTACACCGTGAAGGCGCAGGGCGCGATCGCCTTCGCCAATGTCCTGTTCTTTCCGCTCGCCGTGCTCGGCGGCCTCTGGATGCCGATCTTCCTCTTCCCGTCCTTCATGCAGGTGATCGCGCAGGCGCTGCCTTCGTTCCACCTCGCCCAGCTCGCGCTGATGGCCGGCGGCATCATCCCGGCTGACGGTTTCTGGGTCCATGTCGCCGTCACCGCCGCCTGGACGGTCGTCCTCGCCGGCCTCGTCGCCTGGGCCGTGCGCCGCGAGACCGACTGAGCTAGGCTGCGCCGATGTCGCTCGTCCCGTTCAACGAACCCGGCCCGCCGCGCCCCGGCCTCTACGAACGCTTCCGCGTCTGGCTCGACCCGGACGGCCCCTGGCTCTGGCTGATCTATCTGCCGATCTACGGCATCACCTGGTTCTGGGTGAAGCCGTCCAGCGAGGATCTCATCATCTCGCTGTGCGCGCTGCCGATCTTTCTCATCCTCTATGTGAAGGGCCATGCAACGGTCAAAGCCGGGCCTGAGGGTCTTGGCTGGATCGGCGGAATTCTCGTTCTCGCCTTCACGCTCGGCACCTCCACGACCGGCAACTGGAGCGTCATCGCCGTCTATGCCTTCGCGCTGGCCGGCGCGCAAAGGCCGCGCAGCCTGGCGATCTACACGATAGCCGGCATCGCGCTCGCCATCGTCGCGTTCAGCCTGCTGGCGCATTTCCACTATTCGCTGTGGCTGACGGCGCTCTTTTTCGGCTTCATCGTCGCCGTCGCAAATCTGTTCTCGTCCGAACTCGCCGCCAAGAACGCCGCCCTCATCGCCAGCCAGAGCGAGGTCCGCATCATGGCCGCCGCTGCGGAGCGCGAGCGCATCGCCCGCGACCTGCACGATCTCCTCGGCCACACCCTCACCGTCGTCGCGGTGAAGGCCGATCTCGCCGCGCGCCTCGTCGATGTCGATCCGGTGCGCGCAAAGGTCGAAATGCAGGATCTTCAATCCACCGCCCGCACGGCGCTCGCCGACATCCGCAGCGCCGTCACCGGCATGCGCCGGGTGGCTCTCGGCGCCGAGCTGGCGCAGGCCCGCAACGCTCTGGCGGCGGTCGACACCACGCTCGCCATCACCGGGCCGGACGCGACGCTCCCCGCGCTGGTGGAGGAAACTCTCGCCATGCTGCTGCGTGAAGGCGCCACCAATGTCGTCCGCCATGCCAGGGCGAGCCGCTGCGAAGTCGTCATCGATGTGGAACCGCACGAAGTCCGCTTCACGCTCAGCGACGATGGCGTCGGCGGCGCCATCCGCGAAGGCAACGGCCTCGCCGGCATGCGCGCCCGTGTTGCGGCGGTGGGCGGCACGCTGCATGTCGAAGGCGGCCAGAAAGGTAGCTCTGGCACCCGCATCGAGGCCGTCCTGCCGATAAGGTCCGCCGCATGATCCGCGTCATCGTCGCAGAAGATCAGGCCATGGTGCTGGGCGCGCTCTCCGCGCTGCTGGAACTGGCCGGCGATATCCAGGTCATCGGCCGCGCGCCGGACGGCGCCGCCGCGCTCGACATGGTCCGGCGCGAGAAGCCGGACGTCATCGTCTCGGATATCGAAATGCCCGGCCTCACCGGCATCGAACTCGCCGCTATGCTGACGGCGGAAAAGAATCCGGCGCGCGTCCTCATCGTCACGACCTTTGGCCGCCCGGGCTATCTGCGCCGCGCGCTCGATGCCGGCGTGCGCGGCTATCTCCTGAAGGACACCCCGTCCGATCAGCTCGCCGATGCCGTCCGCAAGATCGCCGCCGGGGGGAAGGCCGTCGCGCCGGAACTCGCGGAAGCTGCCTGGGGCGTCGCCGATCCCTTGAGCGAGCGCGAACGCGAGGTGCTGCGCCTCGCCGAGCAGGGCCGTTCCAACAAGGAGATCGCCGACGCGCTCGGCCTCAGCCTCGGCACGGTCCGCAACTATCTCTACGAGGCGGCGCAGAAGCTCGAAGCCCAGAACCGCGTCGAAGCGGCCCGCATCGCCCGCTCCAACGGCTGGCTCTGACGGCGCGAAGCGCCGGTTATCTGGTGACGTACATCAGTTCCGGCACCTCGCCGGCGGCGCGCCAACCGGCGTCTGGATGATAGACCTGCGTCGCTGCGGTGATCGTGCCGGCCTTGGCGGCGTCGATCATCTCCGACTGCGTCAGCGGACCGACCTTCTGCGCGCCGCTGGCGTAGTGCCACACCCGCGCCTCGGCTTCCGCAGCCGCGGCCTGTTTCGCCTTGCGGCGCTGCTCGCGATCGTCACGATCAAGCCGGGTTCCGGTCGCGAAGGCAGGCGTGATCGCGGGCGCCAGAATGGCCAGCGCTGCCGCAACGGCAGCCGCGCGCTTGAACGACATGGCGAAACTCCAGAGTAAATTTTTTTTCTCTTTGCCCTTCAGATCACGCGAGCGGCAAGCCCTGCGCCACAACTTTGGGTTTCAAGTTGCGGCTTGACCGATCACATTCGTGTAAGGCGGAACCTTATGGACCGCCGGATACGACAGCGCGCCGGCGTTGTGCGCATCTCCGCGCTGAAGGTTCCGTAACGCAAGCCATGCGACCTATGTCCGTCCACCGGCTCTCACTCGTCCTATTGCTGGCGCTGGTCGCCGCCGCGTTCGCGAACGCGCTCGGCGTCACCTTTCTGCTGGATGATATCGGTGATGTAACCGGCAACCCGTCCGCTGCCGCTGCGACCTTTTTTGACCGCCTGCCGATCACCAATCGCCCGCTCACCAAGGCAAGCTACGCGTTCAACGATCTCGCGCACGGCGCGCACGCCATGGGCTACGCCGCCGTCAATCTCGGCCTGCATCTCGCCGCCGCCGCGCTCGCCTTTCTCCTCGTCCGCCGCGCCTTTGCGCGCGCCGCCTCATCCTCTGCCGCGCCGCTGGCGCTCGCCGTCTGCGCGATCTGGGCTGTCCACCCCGCGCTCACCGAAAGCGTCACCTATATCTCCGGCCGCTCGATGGTTTTCAGCGCCGTGCTGATGCTGGGCGCGCTTCTCGCCGCAACGGCTGATCGTCCGCGCCCGGCCATCGCCTTCCTCTGCGCCATCCTCGCGCCGCTCGCCCGCGAGACGGCCCTCGTGCTTCCGCTCATGCTGCTGTGGTGGCGCTTCACCATCGGCCGCCCTGCGCTTCAATGGCCCGTCTGGCTCGGCGTGCTTCTCGCCGCCGCCGTCGTCGCGCTGATGCCGCATCACCGCGATCTCGTCGCCTTCAGTCTCGACATGCGCACGCCGTTACTCGCACTCCGCGACAATCTCCATGCCGCGACCGAAATTCTCGGCTTCTGGTTCACGCCCTGGCGCGTGACGATCTTCCCCGAGCCGCCGCCGCCCCATGCCTGGATCGATCCCGCAACGCTGATCCGCCTCCTTGGCTTTCTCGCCGCAGCCGTCGTCGCCATCGTGCTTCGACACAGGGCGCCTGTCGCCGCGTTCGGCATCGGCCTCGCGCTCCTCGCGCTTGCGCCGTCGAATACAATCATCTGGCGCACCGATCCCGTCGCGCTGAAGCCGCTTTATCTCGCCGGCCTCGGCCTCTCCCTGATCGCCATCGATGTCCTGCGCCGCTTCGCGCGTCCGCGCGCGGTCCTCGCTATCGCCGCAGCGCTCGCTCTCGCGCTCGGCATGCAGACCCATCTGCGCAACACGCTGTTCCGGTCGGATCTCGCGCTCTTCGCCGACGCCGCGGAAAAAACCCCGGACAATCCCGATGCGCTCATCGCCTATGGCGGCGCGCTCGTGGCTGCGCAGCGCTACGACGAAGCCGAAGCGACGCTGGATCGCGCGCTCGACCTCGCGCCGCAGGATGAACGTGCGATGAACCTTCTTCAGCTTCTTGCGACAATTCGCAGCGTAGAGCGGCGCGGCGGCGCCCCCTAAATTCGCGCTCATGAAAAGAGTCATGTCCCGGGCCATGCGCGCATCTCTCGCCGCGCTTGTCGCCGCCACGATGGTCACCCCGTCCTTCGCCGACCAGAACGATAACCTCAGTCCGTGGGATACGCGCCGCCGCAATATCGACGCCGTCACCCACGGCGCAGCGGTCTGCACCAAGGATCCCGAGCAGTTCACTGACTACCAGTACACCTGGTACATCATGAACGCGATGCGCGAGCAGGGCCTCATCACCATGAGCGGCGGCGTGCTGGAAGGCACGACAGGCTCGATGAGCGAGCAGCTCACGCGCCTCGCCGGCGAACTCCTCGCGCTCAACCGCTGCAGGTTCGACATGAACGCCAGGCGCGGAGCCCGGTTCGCCCTGGCGAGCTGCATCTCTCTGAAAAACCAGATGAAGACGATCGACGAGGACGGCAGATATCTGCGTCAGAAATCCCTGCTCACGCACCGCGATCTGGTGGCGGCCATCGAGGGGCTTCTGCCCGCCGCACAGGCCTGCCGCGACAAGCTCGGCAAGTGCTTCAATCCCAACAACAAGCAGCAGGCCGAATACGCGCAGATCCTCTACGCGCTGGAGTACTACATCCGCGATCTCACCGCGAATAGGTCGCTTCTCAAGATCTATCTGCCGCCCTGTTCGAAGACATACAAACCCAAGGACCAGATCCCGCAGGCGGGCGATCAGGAAGCGCTCGTCTATGTGAACACGGCCTCTGGCGACCCCGTGTTCTGGAGCGGCGTGCCGGGAGGCGCCGGCAAATGAACCGCAATCCTCTCCTCATCGCCGCGCTTCTCGCAACGCTCGGCATGGCGCGCGCCGACGATGCCGCGCCCTCCACGCCGCAGGTCTGGACGGCGCGCTACAACGAGATGGCGCGCATCTGCGAAGCAAACCGCGACAGCGCCGATTGCGCGGGCGCCATCGTCAGCGTGCAGGCCGATATCGCCGAGGCGCTGACCACGATCTCCCATATGGGTGACCGCGATGCAGCGCGCGCCGCTGTCCGGAAATTCCTCACCGTGAATGTCCCGGGCATCCAGACGGCGGCCGCCTATGCGCTCGCCCGTCTCGGCCCGCAGCCCGAGGACAGCGCCACGCTCGTCGCGCTCGTCAACGATCCTGTCCCGACTTTGCGCCGCGCGGCATGGGGCGCGCTCAACGCCAGCACCGATCCGGATGTCGCGCTGTGGACCGCCCGCGCCAAAGGCCAGCTTGTCGGCGAACGCTTCGTCGACGATGTCCGCCCCACCGATGCCGAAACCCTCGGCGTCGCGCTGCCGCCGGGCAGTGTGCCTGTCTGGCTGGAAGTCCCCGCCTGGCGCAACGGCGCGCAGATCTTCACCGCCGATGCCGCGCCCGGCGACATCATCACGTATTTCTCCGGCATCGCGGGCCGCGGCTCCGTGCCGCTCGCCGAGGCGGCTGCGCTCTTTGAAGGCGACAGGTCCGCGATGGCGCAGCTCGCCCGCTACCAGACGGCCGAATGGTACCAGTCGCCTTATGTCATCGTCCTCGACGAGGGCGTCGCCGGCGACGACGATAAGCCGCGCCGCCTTGCGGTCGTCTGGTACGATCCGCTTTTCGCGAAAACCGGGTTCGCCCTGCAATGGGTGCCGGCCTCCCGCATGCCGCGCTACGGCAGAGATCCCTGGAGCGGCAATGTCGAGATGGTGAAAACCCTCGACAAGGAAGGCGAGGGCGACGAGGCGCAGCTTGATACGAGCTGGATCAAGCCCGACGCCAAAGACTTCGACACCGAAGCCTTCGCTGCCGCCCGCAGCGGCGATATCCGCGCTGCAGAGATCTATCTCGAACTCTTCCCGGAAGGCGCCTATCGCGCCGAGGCCGAGGCGCTGAAATCGCGTCCGTGGATGCGTGTGACGGTGGAAGACCCGGTCGAACCGGTGGAGGTCACGATCGCCTTCGCCAATCTCCCCGCCGATCAGCCGATCCGCTTCGACGTGATGAGCGAGGAGACGATGATCAGCTGGCAGAACCAGAGCGTCGCCAGCGCGCCGCAGCCCGACAGGCCCGTCGCAGCGCCGGCAGGGCAGGGCACGGGCGAGGTCGTCTGGAAATCCGAACGCATGCTCAAGCCCGGCGTTTATTTCGTCCGCGTCTTCTACGGCGAGGACAGGATGAACTTCGACGGGCAGGCGCTGGCGCGGATGCTGCCGGGGGAAGACGTACAGGCGTTCTCGTCCTTCCGCGTCGCCCCGCGCATGATCGACTTCACGCTCGACAAGCCGGTCTACGGTTTCGCCGAAGCCGTACGCATCACCTACAAGGGCATGCCCAAACCCTACACCGACAATGCCGGTTCGCCCTTCTTCACCATCGTGCCCAAGGGCGCGGCGGACAAGGAATGGGGCCGCTATATCTACACAAAGGATCAGCTCGAAGGCACCGTCATCCTCGAAGCGCCCTCGACGTCCGGCGATTACGAAGTGCGCGCGCTTTTCCAGGAAGACGCGATCGTGCGCGGCGTTCAGGAATTCACCGTCGATCCCGCCCGCGCCACCACGCCCATCCCGACGCCGACGCCCGAACCGACGCCTGCGCCGACGCCGGTGCCTGAGGACATGAACGTCGTCATCACGCTCGACAAGCCGTCCTTCGCGGCGAACGAGCCGATCACCGGCCGCGTCACGGGCCTTTCCGGCGACCGCGACTGGATCGCGGTCGTGCCGGCCGGCGCGGAAGACGGCACGACAGGCGTCTGGGTCTATGCGGAAAAGGGCGCGACGGAGTCCGCCTTCACCCTGCCGGGCCAGCCTGCGGGCAGCTATGAAATCCGCGTCCGTTTCATGGACCAGTACCGCCCGGTCAAGCGCCGCATCCCGCTCGAGATCAGATAACGGCGGCTGTCACGCCGCGGCGCGCGACGTTGCGGCGTGTACGCGGCGGGCGGGGAAGGCGATGGTCACGCGCGTGCCCTTGCCGACCTCGCTCGCGATCTCGGCCGTCCCGCCATGCAGCTCCATCAGGCTCCTGACGATCGGCAGGCCCAGCCCCGTGCCGCGTTCGCGTGCGTGATAGCCGCTGGCGCTCTGCCCGAACGGCGCGAACACCCATTCCAGGTCTTCGGCGGGAATGCCGCTGCCGGTATCGCTCACCGTGATCTCCAGCGCCCCGTCGGCGCGCAGCCCGCCCCGGCACGTCACCGTGCCGCCCGCCGGCGTGAACTTCACGGCGTTCGACGCCAGGTTGATGATCACCTGCCGGAAGGCCAGTTCGTCCGCCTCCAGCATCACCCCGCGCGGCATCTCGTTCGCCAGCGTCACGCCGCCATCCGCCGCACGCAGCCGCACCATCGAGAAGGCATCGTCCACCGCATCCTGCGGATCGACCTCGCCCTCGCGCAGCTCGAACCGCCCCGCCTCGATCTTCGACAGGTCCAGAATATCGTTGATGAGCCGCAGCAGATGCGCGCCGCTGGAATTGATGTCCTTCAGATAGTCCAGATAAACCGGCGTCCCCACCGGCCCCATCGTCTGCTGCAGCATCACGTCGGAGAACCCGATCACCGCGTTCAGCGGCGTGCGCAGTTCATGGCTCATCCGGGCCATGAACTGCGACTTGGCGTCGTTCGCCTCGCGCAGCTCCCTCACCAGCCGCTTCTGCTCATCCAGCAGCGCCCGCTCCGAACGGCTCAGCGTCAGCATCTGCTCGACGGTCCGCGACATCCGCAGGGTCACGTCCACCAGCATCGCCGTCACGCAGACAGCCAGCACCGCCAGGCCGATATTCAGCATGGTCGGCTCGCTCAGCAGCAGCCCGACCCCCACGATGATATAGATCAGGCTCAGCGCGGCGGAGGGCGCATGCGCCGCCTGGTGCGAGGCGCGCACGGTCGCGCACACCACCAGCACCAGCATGACGAACACGTTCGTCCCGAACCCGCCCGGAATCCAGATCAGCCCCACCGACGCCATCGCCACCACGATGAAGAACGAGTGCGCGATGTAATAGGCATTGGCGCGCGGATAGTCGGCCGCATCCGCCGCATGCTTCACCGCGCGCGCATACAGCGCCTGCGCGATCACGGCGCAGGCGATGCTCGCCGCCGCGAACGCCGCAACCATGGCGAGGTCGTGCCAGACGACGGCGATGGCGGCGATGGCGGCGGTCGTCGCTATGGACGAGACCAGCGCGCTGCGCCCGGTCGTCATCACATGCATCAGCTGGCCGTGACGCAACGCCAGCGTCTCGGCATCCGCCGGCTCAAACCAGCTCTTCAGCCTGTCCGCCATCGTCGATCCGGCCATGCCCGCACTCCCCCAGAAAGGCGAGACTAGGGTGCCGCCGGTTGAGAAACCGCTCTGATTTCCCTCGTATTTGATCGAATGCCGTTAACGCCCGCGTTTCAGCGCCTCGGCCAGCGCCGCGCCCAGCGCGCTCTGCGCAGCCGGCTGATCCGCCTTGCGCCCGCCCGCCAGGAAGGGCTTCTGGTGACGGGTCAGGGGCGCATCTTTCGGCGGCGGCGCGCCGCGCGATGCGGCCTCCCCGCCGTCCTTGCGCATGGTGAGGGAGATGCGCTTGCGCTTCACATCCACCTCGACGACGCGCACGCGCACCACGTCGCCGGCCTTCACCACCTCATGCGCATCCTTCACGAAGCGGTCGGCCAGCTGGGAGACGTGGACCAGCCCATCCTGATGAACGCCGATATCCACGAACGCGCCGAAGGCGGCGACATTCGTCACCGTCCCTTCCAGCATCATCCCCGGTTTCAGATCGCCGATTTCTTCCACGCCGTCGGCGAAAGTCGCGGTCCTGAATTCCGGGCGCGGATCGCGGCCGGGCTTTTCCAGCTCGGCCAGAATGTCCTTCACCGTGGGCAGACCGAAGCGGTCATCGACGAAATCTTCCGGCTGCAGCTTCTTCAGCGTCGCGCCATCGCCCATCAGCGTGCGCACGTCGCGTCCGCAGGCGGCGACGATCCGCCGCGCCAGGCCATAGGCTTCCGGATGCACGGACGAGGCGTCGAGCGGCTCCTCGCCGCCCGTGATGCGCAGGAACCCGGCGCATTGCTCATAGGCGCGCGGCCCCAGGCGCGAGACCTTCATCAGCTCTTTCCGGCTGGTGAAGGCGCCATGGGCGTCACGGTGCGCCACAACGGTCTCCGCCAGCGAGGCGCTGAGGCCCGACACGCGCGCCAGCAGCGGCGCCGACGCCGTGTTCAGATCGACGCCCACCGCGTTCACCGCGTCTTCCACCACGGCTTCCAGCGCGCGTCCCAGGCGGTACTGATCGACATCGTGCTGGTACTGGCCGACGCCGATCGATTTCGGCTCGATCTTCACCAGCTCGGCCAGCGGGTCTTGCAGACGCCGCGCGATGGAAACCGCGCCGCGCAGCGACACGTCGAGATCGGGGAATTCGGCCGAGGCGAGCGGCGAGGCGGAATAGACGGACGCGCCGGCCTCGCTGACCACCACCTTCACCGGCTTCTGCCCCGGCAGATCGGCGATCAGCTCGGCGGTCAGGCGCTCGGTTTCGCGGCTGCCCGTGCCATTGCCGATGGCGATCAGTTCGACGCCATGCTTCGCGCACAGCCGCGCCAGCTCCAGCTTCGCGCCGCGCACGTCGTTGCGGGGCTGGAAGGGATAGACCGTCGCCGTATCGACCAGTTTCCCCGTCCGGTCGATGACCGCGACCTTCACCCCGGTGCGGATACCGGGATCGAGTCCCAGCGTCGTTTTCGCGCCGGCAGGCGCCGCCAGCAGAAGGTCTTTCAGATTGCGCGCGAACACGCGGATCGCCTCTTCCTGCGCGCGCTCGCGCAAGTCCCGCATCAGGTCGACCGAAAGCGACAGCGAGAACTTCACCCGCCACGACCATTTGACCACATCCATCAGCCACGGCCCCGCCGGCGTCGCGGGATCGATCTGATAGGCCGCCGCGATCGTGCGTTCCACCGGCTTCACCGGCGCGGCGTCGTCGGCGTCGATCTCGACGGCGAGCGACAGGATCTCCGCGTCCCGCCCGCGCATCATGGCGAGCGCGCGATGGCTCGGCGCATTCGCCCATGTCTCGGTATGGTCGAAATAGTCGGAGAACTTCGCGCCTTCCTCTTCCTTCCCCTCGACCACCCGCACGCGCAGCGTCGCCTTGGCGTGCATGTAGGACCGCAGACGCCCCACCAGCTCGGCATTCTCCGAAAACGCCTCCGCCAGAATGTCCCGCGCCCCGTCCAGCGCCGCCTTCGCGTCAGCCACCTCCTCGGTGATGAAACCGGCGGCGATCTCCGCAGGTTTCAGACTGCGGTCGGCCAGAATGGCGTCCGCCAGCGGCCCCAGGCCCTTCTCGCGGGCGATCTCCGCGCGGGTGCGGCGCTTGGGCTTGAAGGGCAGGTAGATGTCTTCAAGCTCCGCCTTCGTCGCGGCGGCAGCCAGCTTGGCCGTCAGCTCGTCCGTCAGCTTGCCCTGCGCGGTGATCGACTCGACGATCGCCTTCCGCCGCGCCTCCATCTCGCGCAGATAGACCAGCCGCTCGGCGAGATCGCGCAGCTGCACGTCATCGAGGCCCCCGGTCGCTTCCTTGCGATAGCGCGCCACGAACGGCACCGTCGCGCCGCCATCCAGAAGCTCCACAGCCGCCAGAACCTGTTCGGGCCGCGCGTTGATCTCGGCGGCGATAACGGCAGCGATACGTCGAATTTCGGCGCTCATGACTCATCCGGCAAGGAATCGGGGCGCGGACCATAATCGCGGCGCACGAACCCGCCAACGCCGGCTGACGGCGGGCGCGAAAGTCTGCAGATCACGGCAAAAATCTGAGGGAGTGGTTGGGGAACTAGGATTCGAACCTAGACAACAGGAATCAGAATCCTGGGTCCTACCGTTAGACGATTCCCCATCCGGCGGCGCGCGGGGCGCTGCGAACGGACGCGCTACCTACAGAAACCGCGCGCCGCGCGCAACCCCGCCTTGCCGAGTTCCCGCGAGGTGACTAGCTTGGCCCCAAGCGTGACCGGCCCGCTCATCGGGACCGGCGCGGAAGGAGCTGAGGAAGCCGTCGTGTCGGACCGCTTCGCGTCGCATATCGCCGGGAATCCGGCTGAAAACAGGGGGCCGCTACAGGCCCGCCCGCCGCGTGACATCTACGCGGCGGTCGATCTCGGCACCAATAACTGCCGTCTCCTCATCGCCCGCGCCGAAGGGCGGGGTGGGGCCTTCCGCGTCATCGACGCTTTCTCGCGCTCGGTCCGGCTGGGCGAGGGCCTCAGCGCCTCTGGCCGTCTCTCCGAACCCGCGATCGAGCGCACCGTCCAGGCGCTGAAGGTCTGCGCCGCCAAGATGCGCCGCGCCGGCGTCACCCACGCCCGCGCCATCGCGACCGAGGCCTGCCGCAGCGCCGGAAACAGCGCCGCCTTCGTCCGCCGCATCGAGATGGAGACCGGCATAAGGCTGGAAATCATCGCGCCCGGCGAGGAAGCCCGCCTTTGCGCCCAGGGCTGCGCCCCGCTCACCGATCCGCATCTGGAAGATGCGCTCGTCTTCGATATCGGCGGCGGCTCCACCGAACTCATCTGGCTCCGCCGCACCCCGCCGCGCGCCGAAACGCGCCCGCGCATGGCGGCATGGATCTCGGTGCCGCTCGGCGTCGTCAGCCTCGCGGAACGCTTCGGCGGCGCGCCGCTGAAGGCGGAAGACTACCCCCCCATGCGCGCGGCCGCCTCCAGCGCCTTCGACGCCGCCTTCGCCGCCGCGAACTTCGCCGGCCCGCCGGATTATGCCGCGCGGCATCTCCTCGGCACGTCGGGCACCGTCACCACGCTCGCCGGCATCCATCTCGGGCTGCCGCGCTACGACCGCAACCGCGTCGATGGCCTCTGGATGCAGACCGCCGACATCGCCGCCGTGGCGGACGGCCTCGTCGCGCTGGACTTCAAGGCGCGCGCCGCCCATGGCTGCGTCGGCGCCGACCGGGCGGATCTCGTCCTCCCGGGCTGCGCCATTCTCGACGCCATCGTCGATCGTTTCCCGTCGGAACGCATCCGCATCGCCGACCGGGGCCTGCGCGAGGGCATCCTCCTCACGCTGATGGCGCGGGCCGAGAAGGAACGTCACCGCCGCAATCGCCGCAACCGCCGCAACGGAGCCTCGCCATGACGGGCAGGAAAAAAGGCCCGGGCACGCCCGGCCTCCCAAAGACCTCGGGCCGCAAGCTGCACGTCCGCGTGAAGACGGCGCGCGGCCGCACCACGGGCCAGGTCGCCTGGCTCGAACGCCAGCTCAACGACCCGTATGTGAAAGGGGCGAAGGCCCGCGGCTACCGCAGCCGCGCCGCCTTCAAGCTCATCGAACTCGACGACAAGCACCGCCTCATCCGCCGCGGCGGCCGCATCGTCGATCTCGGCGCCGCGCCCGGCGGCTGGACGCAGGTCGCCGTCGAACGCGCCGGGGCAGGGGCGCAGGTCGTCGGCATCGACATCACCCCGATGGAGCCGATCCCCGGCGCCGTCACCATGGAGCTGGACTTCCTCAGCGAAGACGCGCCCGACCGTCTGAAAGCCGTGCTGGGCGGCGAGGCCGACGCGGTGATCTCCGACATGGCCGCGCCGGCCACCGGCCACCGCGACACCGATCACATGAAGATCATGGCCTTGTGCGAACTCGCGCTCGACTTCGCGCAGGACGTGCTGCGGCCCGGCGGCGCCTTCGTCTGCAAGGTTCAGCGCGGCGGCACGGAAGGCGAGCTTCTGAAGATGATGAAGACCAGCTTCCGCGACGTGAAACACGTCAAGCCACCCGCCAGCCGGGCCGACAGCGCTGAAATGTACGTGGTGGCGACCGGCTTCCGCGGCCGCGACGGCAAGCGTTAGCTGAGGCCGATAATGTGCCCCGCCATCGCCAGCGTGCCGGCGAGCGAACCAAGGGGCAGAACGAGTTTGAGATACTTCATGGTGGCGGCTCCGATGCCTGAGATGCGCACCCTATTGCGTCGGAACAATGGCGCATTGACTGATCGGAGCGTTAAGATCGGCTAACGTCGTCTCTCACGCCGGACCTTCCATGACCGTCACCGCCACCTGCCATTGCGGCGCCGTCAGCATCGAAACGGCGTCGGCGCCCGAAACCCTCACGAACTGCAATTGCTCTCTGTGCCGCCGCACCGGGGCGCTCTGGGCTTACTACCCGCCATCCGCCGTCCGCGTGGCGCACCCCCATGACGGCCTCGACGGCTATATCCAGGGCGACCGCTCCCTCACCACGTGGCGCTGCCGGACCTGCGGCTGCATCACCCACTGGACGGCGGTCGACCCGGCCTATGAGCGCATGGCCGTCAACGCCCGCCTGATGCCGCCTGAGATCGTCCGCGCCGCCCGCGTCCGCAATTTCGACGGGGCCGACACGTGGACATTCCTGGACGAATAGCGCCCCCTTTGACTCTCCGCCCGTGTGCGGTTACACGGGCGCGCACTTTCGACACCTGAAGACGACTCGCGCGGGATTTCGGCGCCGGGGACGTTTTCAACCAAATTCGGAGTGCGCCCTTGCCGATCCGCGAAGCTCTCACCTTTGACGACGTCCTTCTGGTTCCGGGGGCGTCCGATGTCCTGCCGGGTGAGGCGGATACGCGCACGAAGCTGACGAAAACGATTCGCCTCAACATCCCGCTCGCCTCGTCCGCCATGGACACGGTGACGGAGAGCCGTCTCGCCATCGCGATGGCCCAGGCCGGCGGCATCGGCGTCCTCCACCGCAACCTCAGCCCTGAAGAGCAGGCCCGCCAGGTCCGCAACGTGAAGCGGTATGAGAGCTGGCTCGTCGTGAACCCCGTCACCATCTCGCCCGACGCGACGCTCGGCGAGGCGATGGAGATGCGCGAGCGCCACCGCGTCACCGGCTTCCCCGTCGTCACCGGCGGCGGCAACGGCGCTCCGGGCAAGCTGGTCGGCATCCTCACCAACCGCGACATGCGCTTCGCGAGCGATCCGAACCAGCTCGTCGGCGCGCTGATGACCAGGGAAAACCTCGTCACCGCCCGCGAGACCATCTCGCGCGACGACGCCAAGAAGCTCCTCCACTCCCGCCGTATCGAGAAGCTGCTGGTCGTGGATGACGCCGATCGCCTCATCGGCCTCATCACCGTGAAGGATATCGAAGGCGCGCAGACCCATCCCAAGGCCGCCAAGGATACGCATGGCCGTCTCCTCGTCGCCGCCGCCTCCAGCGTCGGCGATGATGGCTATGCCCGCTCCGAAATGCTTATCGATGCCGGCGTCGACGTGGTGGTGGTCGATACCGCGCATGGCCACTCCGCCCGCGTGCTTGAGGCCGTCAGCCGCATCAAGCGCGCCTCCAACGGCACGCAGATCATCGCCGGCAATGTCGCGACCGCTTCCGCCGCCAGGGCGCTCATCGACGCCGGCGCCGACGCGGTCAAGGTTGGCATCGGCCCCGGCTCCATCTGCACCACCCGCGTCGTCGCGGGCGTCGGCGTGCCGCAGCTGACCGCCGTCATGGACTGCGTCGAGGCGGCCAAGAAGGCGGGCGTCCCCGTCATCGCCGATGGCGGCATCCGCTATTCCGGCGATCTCGCCAAGGCCATCGCCGCCGGCGCCGACGTCGCGATGATCGGCTCGCTGCTCGCCGGCACCGATGAAAGCCCCGGCGAGGTCATCCTCTATCAGGGCCGCTCGTATAAATCGTATCGCGGCATGGGCTCGCTCGGCGCCATGGCGCGCGGCAGCGCCGACCGCTACTTCCAGGCCGAAGTGCGCGACACGCTGAAGCTGGTGCCGGAAGGCATCGAAGGCCAGGTGCCTTACAAAGGCCCGGTCGATGCGGTGGTGCATCAGCTCGTCGGCGGCCTTCGCGCCGCCATGGGCTACACCGGCTGCGCCACCATCGCCGATCTGCACGAGCGCGCCGAGTTCGTCCGCATCACCAATGCCGGCATGCGCGAGAGCCATCCGCACGGCGTGATGATCACGCGCGAGGCGCCCAACTACAACGCGGCCGGCAACGGCTGAGGCGAAATAGAAAACCGGGGCGTCGCCGCCCCGGCTTCAGGCTTCTTCTTTATGCCGGCGTTCGCCACCGGTCTCGATATGTTAGGCGGTGAGCGGCCGGGCGCGTGCTGACGCGCCCGGCTGCAAGGACTCAGAACTGGTACGAGATCGCGATGCCGTAGGTCCGCGGATCGGTATAGAAGCCGTTGCGGAACAGGCCCGACGAGTCGTCCGTCAGATAGGCGTCGGTCAGCGCGGTTTCATCCGTCGCGTTCTTCACATAGGCGTCGATGGTCAGCCCGTTGTCGGGGTTGGCCAGCGTCAGCGTGATGTTCAGGTTCTGCCAGCCATCGATCGCATCGGAAGGCGCGTTGTAGATGCGCGAGAAGGTCGATGTCTGCCTGTAGTAGTCGAGCCGCGCCGTGAAATCCCAGCCGTCCGCAATCGCGAACGAGTACTGGGCGCCCAGCGAGACCGTCCATTTCGGCGCATTCGGCAGCTCGTTGCCCGAGATGTCGACCGCAACGCCGTCGCTGTAGAGCTGACCGAAGGCGTTCATGCCTGCGGCCGGCGGTCCGCCGGCATATAGCGGCGTGCCGCGCGCGGCGATGCTCGCCGCCGTCGGCGTGACGCCGTCTGCTTCCGTCGCCGAACTGCAGACACCCAGCAGCGCGAACGGGTTGTTGGTCCCGTTCGAGAACGCCAGCGCGGCCTGCGCCGAAGCCAGCGTCACGACGCAGTTCGACGCCGAGCTCGACTTGACCAGAACGAGATTGGGATCGTTCTGCGTCCGGTTGAAGGTGTCGATCGAGGAGCCGGAATCGATCTCGGTCGCGAGATAGCCGATATTGGCGTTCAGCCTCAGACCGGGAACCGGATTCCACACCGACTCGAACTCCGCGCCCGAAATCGAGGCGTCGATGTTCTCGTTGGTCGAGGCGCGGTTGACGATCTTGGAGACCTGGTAGCCGTTATAGTCATAGTGGAACAGCGACAGGTTCAGCTGCGCCGTGCCGCCGTTCAGCGTGTTCTTGAAGCCCAGTTCGTAGGCGTTGATGAACTCGGGATTGAACGCCGCCGGGCCGCAGACCACGCCAGGGGCATCCGAACAGGGCGAGTTGAGACCGCCCGCCTTGTAGCCGCGTGAGTAGAAGCCATAGATCAGCGACGAGTCGGTGAACGACAGGTCAGGCTGCCAGTCGAAGCCTATGCGGCCCGTCAGCTCCTTGAACCTGACATTCTGATAGACAGCCGGCGAGGGGCCGGAACCCACAGTCCCCAGATTGACGGCGTGATTTTCCAGCGTCTTGTCGTCGTCGGTGTAGCGGATGCCGGCGGTCAGTTTGAAGTTGTCCGTGGCCTTCCAGTAGATCTCGCCGAAAACCGCCGTCGAGGTCAGGTTATAGGGCGAGAACGCATCGTAGTAGTTGCGCCCGCTGCGATCCGGCGTCTCGTTCGGGTCGATATAGACGCAGTTCGCTGTCGTCGGACCGCAATTGGCGTTTCCGGTCTTCAGGTAGTTGTTCACCATGTAGTACGCGGTGCCCGTATTGAACATCACGTAGTAATCGCCGATGGCGTCGAGGTTCAGGTAGTTCGCGCCAAGGCTGAAATTCACCGGCCCGTCGAAATTGGTCGAAACGCGGAATTCCTGCGTGAACTGCTCGGTGAACGCAGACGAGATGTCGCTGGTGGTGAAGCGGTTCTGCGGGCCGTTCTGCGGATCGTTCACCACGCCGCCGGGGAACAGCAGCGGGTAGATCACCGCACCGTATCCCGGAACGGCGGCGAACGCGTTGACCGGATTCGGCGAGGTGTTGAACAGCGTGCTCGGCGAGTAGCGGTTATAGTCCTGCCGCGTGAACAGATTGAACTCGGTGTACGATGTCAGCGACGACAACCGCACATGGGGCGTGATGTCCCAGTCCATGACGAGCTGATAGATATCGGTCTTCGACCTGTAGATGGGGTCGAACGCCAACTCGATGTCGCGAACGTTGCTCGTCTGCATCTTCCCGACATAGGCATCGCCGGTCTGGAAGCCGCCAAGCGCGCCGAACAGGCCGCCAAGCGTCGCGCGGCTGTCGACGGTCCCGAAGATGTCGGGCGCATTCGTCGGCGTCGCCCGGCAGCCCTGGCTGAACAGGCCCTGCTGGATGTTCGCGATCGGCGCTACGGCGGAGAACGCTACGCCGCCGATATTGGCCGGGCCGGAGTCTTTCGAGCAGAGCTGTTTGCCGATGCGGGAACGGCTGTCGTCCTCGTCGAAATGGTCCCACACCAGATAGGCGGTGAACGTGTCGTCAGGCTGGAAACCCAGCGTGATGCGGCTGCCCCACAGGTCGCGATCGTCGGCATCGTTGCCGGTGGTCAGGTTCGTACCGAAGCCGTCGCGCTTCAGATATGTGCCGGCCACGCGGACGGCGAACATGTCGCCGAGCGGAATATTCGCCATGCCGCGCAGCTTGGTGGAGTTGTAGTTGCCGTACTCGGCGCGGAAGTTACCCATCGTCTCGCCGAACACCGGCTTGGCGGTGATCAGGTTGACGACGCCGCCCGTCGCGTTGCGTCCGTACAGCGTGCCTTGCGGGCCGCGCAGCACCTCGACGCGCTCCATGTCGAAGAAGTCGGCCTCGAACAGATTGTTCGCCGTCAGCGGCGAACCGTTGATGTGGATGCCGGTCGCGCTGTCGCCGGACGCGGCGACCAGCTTCGAGCCGATACCGCGGATCGAGAAGTTCGATCCGGTGAAATTGCCCTTCGAGAAGTTCACGTTGGGAATGGCGAGAACCAGGTTCGGGCCGCCGTCGATTTTCTGCTTGGCAAGCTGGTCCTGGGTGAAGGCCGAAACCGCGATCGGCACTTTCTGGAGACGCTCGGATTTGCGTTGCGCGGTGACGACGACTTCTTCGCTGCCTGCGGTCGACGCTTCCGGTGTGGGCGCCGGCTCGGCCGGTGCGGGGTCCTGGCCGAAGGCCAGCGGCGTTAGTACAGAGGATGCCAGCAATACGCCGAATACGGCTCCCCGACGGCGCTTGCGCGCCGTATGCACTTCTCTCATCGTCTCACTCCCCTAGCTTGCGCCACATGATTGTGGTCGCTTTTTTCATTGCCGCCGGGTTTTCCCGGTCGGCTGTCCCGTTGGTGCTTTTGTACTCCGGATGCAGCAGTGACGATTGACGCAACGCTAGACCTCGACCTCAATCTGCCAATGGTTCAATTCGTCACACGTCGCTTTTTGATCTGGACGCTGTCTAGTTCATGAGGCCCGACGCGCGCGTCTCTGCGGCGATCGAGGTCGTTCGCCTTGTTCTTGCTGGCTCTGCGGCCGATCGCGCGCTCGTCACGTGGGGCAAGGCCAATCGCTTCGCCGGCTCGGGCGATCGCCGTGCGATCGGCGACATCGTCTTTGCCGCGCTGCGAAGCGGCGACACGTCGCGCGATCCGCGCGCGATGGTCATCGCGGGCCTGAGCAAGACGCACGATTCGGCCGGGCTTGAGTCGCTCTTCTCGGGCGGCCGTCACGCCCCGCCGCCGTTGACGCAAACGGAACGCGCGGCGCTCGATCTCCCCGCCGACACGCTCCCCGCCTTTCTCGCCGCCTCTCTGGAGCGCGCCTTCGGCGGCGCAGCGTCCGCCGAGATCGCCGCGCTTCAGGGCCGCGCCCCGCTCGACCTCCGCGTCAACACGCTGAAGGCCACCCGCGATCAGGCGCTCGAAAAGCTCTCCGAGGACGGCATCATCGCCGAACCCGTGCCGTTCATCGACACGGCGCTCCGCGTTCTGGCGGGTGGCGTCGATGTCGAAGGCAGCGAGGCCCACAGGCTCGGCCTCGTCGAAATCCAGGACGCCGGCTCGCAGGTGGCTGCGGCGGCGCTGGAGGCGCAGCCGGGAGAGACGGTCCTCGATCTCTGCGCCGGGGCAGGGGGCAAGACCCTCGCGCTCGCTGCCGCAATGCACAACACCGGCCGCATCCTCGCCTGCGACACCGGCGCCGTCCGCCTGAAGCACCTGCCCGGACGGGCGCAGCGCGCAGGCGTCTCCATCATCGAAACCAAACTCCTCGCCGAAGACTGGCTGGATCAGCCCTCACCCTTCACCGGACCCTTCGACCGCATCCTCATCGACGCCCCGTGCAGCGGCTCCGGCACCTGGCGGCGCAACCCCGAAACCCGCGCCCGCCTCACCCCCATCCGCATGGCTGGCCTCACCGCGCTTCAGGTCTATCTCCTCGCCGCCGCCGCCCCGCTGGTGAGGCCGGGCGGCCGGATCACCTATGTCACCTGCTCGATCCTCCCCGACGAGGACGAGGACATCGCCGAGACCTTCCTCTCCGCCCACCCGGATTTCGCGCCCGCCGGCCCCATGCGCCGCCTCAGCCCGCACAGCACCGGCACCGACGGCTTCTTCATCGCCAGCTTCCGGCGGACGCGCTAACCCCGCCCTCGACTCGGGCGGGGGGATTTTGGTAACCCCCGCCATGCCCCAATCCGCCGCCCATCCCGCCGTTCTCATCATCGATTTCGGCAGCCAGGTCACGCAGCTCATAGCCCGCCGCATCCGCGAGATCGGCGTCTATTGCGAGATCCACCCCTTCCAGAGCGCGACGGAAGCGTTCCGGAAACTCCAGCCCAGGGCGGTCATCCTCTCCGGCGGCCCCGCCAGCGTGCTGACCGGGAACTCCCCCCGCGCGCCCCAGGCGGTGTACGAGGCCGGCATCCCTGTCCTCGCCATCTGCTATGGCCAGCAGACCACGGCGCTTCAGCTCGGCGGCACGGTCGAGGGCGGCCACGCGGCGGAATTCGGCCGCGCCGATGTGGAGATCCTCAAACCCAGCCCTCTCTTCGAAGGCGTCTGGCAGGTCGGCTCCCGCTACCCCGTCTGGATGTCCCACGGCGACCGCGTCACCAGCCTCCCCGAAGGATTCGAGATCGTCGGCGCGTCGGAGAACGCCCCCTTCGCCATCGCGGTGAACGAGGCCCGCCGCATCTACACCACCATGTTCCACCCCGAGGTCGTCCACACGCCCGACGGCGGCAAGCTCCTCGCCAATTTCGTGCTGAACATCGCCGGCCTGAAGCCCGACTGGACCATGTCCGCCTACAAGGCCGAGATGATCGCGAAAATTCGCGCCCAAGTGGGGCAGGGCCGCGTCATCTGCGGCCTCTCCGGCGGCGTCGACAGCGCGGTGACGGCGGTGCTGATCCACGAGGCGATCGGCGACCAGCTCACCTGCGTCTATGTCGATCACGGCCTCATGCGCCTGAATGAGAGCGCCGAGGTCGTGAACCTCTTCCGCCACCACTACAACATCCCGCTGGTGCATGTAGACGCGGCCGACACCTTCATCTCCGCGCTGGAGGGCGAGGCCGACCCGGAGAAAAAGCGCAAAACCATCGGCCGCCTCTTCATCGAGATCTTCGAGGAAGAAGCCAAGAAGATCGGCCAGGACGGCAAAGGCGCTCCCGGCTTCCTGGCGCAGGGCACGCTCTATCCCGACGTGATCGAAAGCGTCTCCTTCTCCGGCGGCCCCTCCGTCACGATCAAGAGCCACCACAATGTCGGCGGCCTGCCCGAACGCATGAACATGAAGCTCGTCGAGCCCTTGCGCGAGCTGTTCAAAGACGAAGTCCGCGCGCTGGGGCGCGAGCTGGGCCTGCCTGACGCCTTTGTCGGCCGCCACCCCTTCCCGGGGCCGGGCCTCGCCATCCGCCTCCCCGGCGGCGTGACGCGCGAAAAGCTCGACATCCTCCGCCAGGCCGACGCGATTTATCTGGAAGAAATCCGCAAGGCCGGCCTGTATGACACCATCTGGCAGGCCTTCGCCGTGCTGCTCCCCGTCCGCACCGTGGGCGTGATGGGCGACGGCCGCACCTACGATCAGGTCTGCGCGCTCCGCGCCGTCACCTCGACGGATGGCATGACCGCCGACTTCTTCCCCTTCGACATGAACTTCCTCGGCCGCGCCGCGACGCGCATCGTCAACGAAGTCCGAGGCATCAACCGCGTCGTCTACGACGTGACGAGCAAGCCACCGGGCACGATTGAGTGGGAGTAGCGATCTTTCGAGCGCCTCACGGTTGTCGCCTTTGCGCCTAGGTCAGCCTAGCTACTTCGCCGCTTTCGGCATTTTGCCGCGGTGCCCGGCGAGTACTCTTTAATAGCTGACTACGATCAAAATTCCCGGAAAGTAGCCTCTCCGCTCGTTGTATCGGCACGAAAGCGCTGTTTTTTTTGCGCCACCAGCACAAGCGCGACGGCGCGACAAATGCCTTCGATGGGCTATCTTCTTGCGGCACATATGCCATGCTTCTTGCCGTCGATCGCTTTATCTTGATCGCTGATAGACGACAGCAGGCAGACGCCTGTTTTCGGGCTTCGCCAGCCAATTTAGGCAGGAACTCCGGCTTAGATCGACGACATCAAGCCGCCTAACTAATATCTTGAACTATAGATCATATATTTAGTTAAATCGCTACACTATGATGCTGCGATTGCCATTGCTTCGTAGAGATTTTGAGTTTTCTTTGTATATCTTGAGATGGCTCAAAGGAGAGTCGAATTGGCACAGCGGCGAAAGGTAACGCTTCGAATGACATCAGGTTTTCGCGATCCGCCAGATATGCCTGGCGAGGATGTGCGACGGATTAGAGATCAGGCTGGGTGGAGTCAGGGCGTTTTCGCGCGTCACCTAGGTGTCTCAACGGGGTTCCTTTCTCAGCTTGAGCGAGGCGCCAAGCAAGCACGCGGCCCCTTATTGGTTTTGCTTGGAATTATACGGCGGCACGGCACCGATATTTTGGATCAGATCGACTGACGTCTCAGGAACCTGGGGATGGCCTAATGGCGAACGCAAAAACGACTTCTCATGTAAGCGATGTTACGCCCCAAATGGCGCATACGCTTCTGGCCTCTGCGCGGTCGGTCCATGTAGTGAGCAACAAGCTCGTGCGCGAGTACGCGCAAAGTATTCAGGCTGGCCGGTGGTTTTTAAATGGTGCGCCACTTGTCATTGGCTCGGACGGCCAGCTTTTGGACGGGCGTGCCCGCCTCTTGGCTTGCATACAGGCTGAAAAACCATTCCGTACACTGATCGTTGAGGGAATTGACCCTTCAGCCTTCGAGACGATCGATGCAGTGCGCAAACGGCAAACCGCAGATGTTTTGGCCATACGGCAGATTCAGCACAGCCGAGCGGTTGCGTCGGCTCTGCGGATTATTTTGGCTTTTCAGGCAGGCTCTCTCTCAAAGCCGCCCAGCGCTTCGCCCGTCGCTCTGATCGAGTTGCTGCAGAGTTACCCTGAGATTCAGGACAGCATCTCTCCGAGCAAACGCGCTGCGCCGTTGCTTCCGCACGGCGTAGGGATCGCGCTTCACTATTTGTTTGGCTTGTCCGATCCCAAAAAGGCGGATGAATTCTTTGTCGAGATTGCCGTCGCGCAGCACAAGCAATCGGAGGCCGCGCCAGCCCAGCTTCGGAAGGCGTTGGAGGTACTCGACAAAAATCGTGGCTATCGCCGCCAAGCCTATGTGTTGGCGATCTCGATTAAAGCATGGAACGCATTCTTGAGCGGGAAAACGCCGCGTCAACTTCGCTTCGCGCCTAAGGGCGAGGCATTCCCGGAAATCGCGGGCATAGAACGCAACACGCGCGAGAAGCTGTCAGCGTCACGTCGTGTTGCTGAAGTCTCGAAGTCGAAACCGTATGAAACAAATCTTCGCGTCAAGGTTCAGGAAGTTTCCCCGAAGCAAGCGGAACGGATTCTGAAAAACAACACGCTTAATCGTGGGATCTCCGGATCGGTCGTCGATAAGTACGCTAGGGATATGCGTGAAGGCCGGTGGAAGCTGAACGGGCAAACCATCAAAATCACGGACAAAGGCGCGCTGGTTGACGGACAGCATCGTCTCGCAGCCGTAAAGAAGGCAGGTCGTCCATTCCCGGCGATTATCGTGGAGGGTGTGCCAGAGGAGACGCTGAGTTCTCTGGATTTCGGGCACAAGCGCAGCATGGCCGAGATTTTGCGCGATCGCTCGGAGGTCAATACGGCTGTATTGGCGTCCGCCCTTCGCTGGCTATGGATGATTCAGCATGAAGTTGTACTTGCGGCAAGAGTGTCTCCAACCAACGGCGAGATGCTCGAGCTGCTGGAAAAATGCCCCGAGATACGCATGGAGCAGGGGATCATATCTGCGCTCCGTCCGTACATGGGAAGCGGAATTGCATCCGCGCTCTACTACATATTTTCCAAGCAAGACAAAGATAAGGCTCAGGAATTTTTTGGCCGTCTAATCGACGGTGTTCAACTTGGCTCTGACAACCCCGTACTCCTTCTCAGAGAACGCTTAGGGAAGGACAGGACGTCGCATCGTATTCGCATGGCTGAGGCAGAGCGGGTTGCGCTCACGCAGAAGGCCTGGAGTGCATTTCGTTCGGGTCGGTCAATGCAGCGGCTGGCTTGGCGCTCGAAAGGCGCAGGCAAAGACGAAATGCCAATGCTGCTTTAGGCGTCTGTCCGGCCTTATTGGTGGGCCTGTATTGCGGGGCGTGACGCCGCCCCCGCTTGCGGCCAGAATGGCGCCCGGTCATCGCCCGGAGACAGCGCCATGAAACAGACCAAAAATGCCGACGGCACCCCCACCAAGCACCGCGCCTGCTTCATGCTCTTCGCGAGCGTCTATCCCGCCTATATCGCCAAGGCGACGAAGAAGGGCCGCACCAAGGCCGAACTGGACCAGATCATCCGCTGGCACACCGGCCACACCCAGAAATCTCTGGAAAAAGAGATCGCCGCGAAAACCACCTTCGAGGCCTTCTTCGACAACGCGCCGAAACTAAATCCGGCGCGTGAGCTGGTCACAGGCGTCGTCTGCGGCGTCCGCGTGGAGGAGATCGAAGAGCCGACCATGCGCGAAATCCGCATCCTCGATAAACTCGTCGACGAACTCGCCAAGGGCCGTCCTATGGAGAAAATCCTCCGGGGCTGATCTGAATACCCCCATGACCCACAGCTTCTCCCAGCTCATGTTCACCCCTTCCGTGCGGGCGGAGCAGGAGGCTCAAGGGTCGCGCCGGGCCTATGAGCGGCTCGATGCGCCTCAGGCTGATCCGCGCGATACGCTGGGTGAGGCCGAGCGCGCCTTCATCGCCGCGCGCGACAGTTTCTATATGGCCAGCGTCTCTGAAACCGGCTGGCCCTATGTTCAGCATCGCGGCGGCCCGCCGGGCTTCCTCAAATGTCTGGACGACCGCGCACTCGGCTTCGCCGATTTCCGCGGCAACCGCCAATATGTCAGCGTCGGCAACCTGAAGGGGAACGACCGCGTCTCCCTCATCCTGGTGGATTACCCCCATCAGCGCCGGCTCAAGCTCATCGGCCACGCCCGCCAGGCGGGCGACCCCGAAACCCTGGCCATGCTTCAAGAGGGGCGCCTCGAAGATCCCGCCTACGCCGCCCGCGTTGAGCGCGGCATCGTCATCGCGCCGCGCATCGCCCGAAAAAGTGGACGCCGGTTTTTCGATAAGGCGATGCGCCCTTAAAGACTTGGGCGTTTGACTGGAACTGCCCCCAGCACATCACCCCGCGCTTCACGCAAGGCGAGATCGCCCAGGCCGCCGCGCCCCTCTGGCAGCGCCTCCATGCGGCCGAGACCGAACGCGACACAATGCGCGCCGAACTCGCCCTCCTGAAGGCCGGCTCACAGGGCTAAGTCCCTGCCGTCTGAAAAGGATGAAATTCCTGTAAGTATATTGTCCTATATGCTCCGCCACCCTATATAGGGTGGTGGCCCGCCATCCGGGCGAGCCAAACGAGGGGGAGGACGGCATGCTTCAGCGACAAACGAATACCGCCGGCCACCGCACGCGATCGTCTGCGGCCGCGTCCGCAAAATTAAAGATGCTTTGTGTCGCGACCTTGAAACATCATGTCGCGCCCCGTCGCCCCACGCGGAAACTGACAAACGAATACCAACGAATGGCGCTGGGGGAGGAGGAGGAGGGGGGAGGGGAAAAACTTCAAAACAACCCCACCCCGGCCGGGGCGCTCAGGGCGCGTCCGCCGCGCCATCCACCGCCGCCCGCGCATGGCTCAGCGAGAACCCCGCCCGCATCAGCGCAGCGATGTCCTTCTCGCGCCGTTCGGCCCGCCGCTCCGCCGCGCGCCAGGGGCCGAGCCGCCGCCGCTCCGCGAACCGCCGCGCCGCCGCCGCGTCGTCCGTCGCCGCTGCCTCAACCGCCGCGGCCGCCGTCACGCCGTCGATGCCCTTCTGCGAAAGCGCTGCTTTGATCCGCCGCGCCGGCCAGCCCTTGCGCACCAGCGTCGCCGTGCGCGCGCCCGCGAACCGCGCATCGTCCACAAGCCCCGCCCGCACTGAGGTCGCCACGGCCTCGTCCACCGCCCGCATCGCTTCGGCGATGGCCTCCGCCTCCGCCCCGGTCGCCCGCGCCCACCGCGTCACCCGCCGCACCAGCACGGCCCGCAGCATCGCCCGGCTCGCCGCATAGCGCGTGAGATAGGCGAGCGCCGACGCCTTCAGGCGGTCCAGCGTCGGTTTGCGCGGCGGCTTCATGGGCACGGGCTTACGGCAACCACTGGACAGGCTCAAATGTTCCCATTATGTTCCATTGATGAGCCTTTTCGCCCTCGATCCCGGCCCGCAATCCTCGATGGACACGCTCTTCTTCGCCATCCGCCCGCCGGCCTCCCTGGCGAGTGAGATCGCCCGCCTGGCCGAACGCTCCAAGGGGCTTTTCAACCTCAAGGGCGCCCCCATCCCGGCCGAACGGCTCCACGTCACCATGGCCTATATCGGCCTCCACGCGGCCGATCTGGTGGCGGTGGCGGAACGGGCCGCCGCCGGCCTCGCGGCCAAACCCATCGACGTCACCTTCGACCGCATGGTCAGCTTCAAGGGCAAGCCCGGCAATCACCCATTGGTCCTCCAGGGCGGCCCGGCGCTCAACGGCCTCCGCTTCCTCCAGCGCCAGCTGGCGCTTGAGATCAAGCGCGTCGGCATTCCCTCGGCCGCGAAGGCGGGGTTCGAGCCGCACATCACCCTGCTGTACGATCGCGCCGTCGTCCCCGAAACGCCAGTCGATCCCATCACCTGGACGGTGCGCGAACTCGTCCTCGTGCAAAGTCTGGTGGGGCAGGGCCGCCATATCGACCTGAAGGCCTGGCCGCTCCTATAGTCGGGGGCATGCAGCCATCCGGTCCCCAATATTGTGAAACGCCGTCGCTCATCGATGGCGTTTTCCCGGTCGAACCCTGGAACGCCATCTCCTCGTTCGTCATCGTCTTCTACGGCCTCCTCACTCTCGGCCTCGCCATCCGCATGCGCCCGCCGCCCTGGCTGCTGCTGTTGCTGGGCGCGCTGCTGGTCCTGAACGGCGCCGGCAGCGTCCTGTGGCATGGCCTGCGCACAGGCTGGGCGCTTCGGCTCGATGTCCTGCCCGCCCTCATCCTCGTCGCGCTCGCCGCTTTCCTCTGGGCGCGCAAGGTCGCCCCGCTCTGGCAGGTGCTGGTGATGCTGGCGCTGCTCATCGCCACGCCCTTCCTCGGCCGCTATATCGACCTGCCGATCCCCGGCGGCTGGGCGATCATGCGCGGCGGCGTCATCGTCATCGCCGGCATCTGGCTCGTCGCCCGCACCATGCCGGTGAACCGCCCCGCCGCTCTCACCGGCGGCCTGGCGCTCGTCTTCGCCCTCGTCGCGCTCACCGCCCGCACGCTCGATCCGCAGGCCTGCGAACACATCGCCCAGGGTTCACACTTCCTCTGGCACGTCTTCCTGTCGACCGCCGCCTTCTGCCTGATGGTGACGCTGATGCGCCTTGGCTATGGCGGGACTACCCCTTCGCGAGAGCCTTGATCAGCGCCTGCGCCGCCGCCGGGTTCTTCACCTTCTCCCCGGCGATGAAATAGGCGAACACATCGCCGCCTTTGGCCCATCCCGCCGCCTTCGCCGCAAAGGCCTTCAGTTCCTTCGGCGTCACGCCGTCCTTCGCGTCCGCCGTCGTCGCCATGAAGCGGGCATAGGTGAAATCCGCCGTCCGCTCGTCGATCTCGGGGAAGTCCTCATCCATCGCCGTCACGATGGCGACGTTGTGATCCTTCGCCATCTTCACGAATTCGGGGTTCACGAAAGTCGGGCTTCGCACCTCCACGGCATGACGCAACTTCACCCCGTCCTGCTTCGCCGGCAGCAGCTTCAGGAAGCCCGCAAAGTCCGCCGCCTCGAACTTCTTGGTCGCCATGAACTGCCAGTTGATCGGCCCCAGCTTCGGCCCCAGCTCGCTCAAACCCTGGTTCAGGAACTTGGCGATGGAATCCCTGGCGTCCGTCAGCACGCGCCGGTTGGTGCAGAACCGCGATGCCTTCACCGAGAACACGAAACCCTCCGGCGTCGTATCGCGCCAGTTCCGCCAGCTTTCCGGCTTGAACGTGGAGTAATAGGTGCCGTTGATCTCGATCGACGTCACCGCGCGCGACGCGAATTCCAGCTCCTTTTTCTGGCTCAGGCCCTCCGGATAGAACGCGCCGCGCCACGGCTCGAACGTCCATCCACCGATCCCGACCCGAATATCACCAGCCATCGCATGCCTCCCTTTGCGCGACCCTAGCGCATTCCGGCGCGATCCCGCACAACCACGCACATGAATCATCACACGCGCCCGCCCATCCCGTTGGAGCCTGCGCGCGACCTGCTGCAACGCCTGTGGGGCCACGCCGACTTTCGCGGTCTTCAGGCGGATATCGTCGCAACCGTCCTCGCTGGCCGGGACGTTCTTGCGATCCTGCCGACCGGTGGCGGCAAAAGCGTCTGTTACCAGATACCGGCGATCCTGCGTCCGGGCCTCGGCCTTGTCGTCTCGCCGCTGATTGCCCTGATGGCCGATCAGGTTGAAACCATGCGCCAGCAGGGCGTTGCGGCGGCCCGTCTCGATTCCGGCCTGACGGGCGCGGCCCGCGCAGACATATGGCGCGCGGCGGAGGCCGGCGAACTCGATCTCCTCTATCTGTCGCCGGAAGGCCTTGCCGTTCCCGGCATGATCGAGCGGCTTCAGAAGCTGTCCCTCTCTCTGATCGCGATCGACGAAGCGCATTGCGTCAGCCAGTGGGGTCACGACTTCCGCCCCGACTATCGCGATCTCGGCCGGCTGGGGGCTGCGTTTCCCGGCGTCCCGCGCATTGCGGTCACCGCTACGGCCGACGCCCGGACCCGCGACGACATTCTCAGCAGTCTTCACCTTGATGACGCCCGCGTCTTCGTCGACAGCTTCGCGCGCCCCAATCTCCGTCTCTCGGCGCAGCGCAAGGAAAACGCCTCGCGCGCCCGCACGGATGCGCGCGTGGCTGAACTGGTTTCCGCCCGGCGCGGCCAGTCGGGTATCGTCTATTGCGGGTCGCGCGAAGGCTGCGAGCGACTGGCGGATCAGCTCAACGCCAACGGCATCGACGCGCTCGCCTATCACGCGGGGTTCGAGCCGGCCGACCGCGACCGCCGTCTCCAGAAGTTTCTGGCCGCCGACGGCATGGTGATGGTGGCGACCATCGCCTTCGGCATGGGCGTCGACAAGCCGGATGTCCGCTTCGTCATCCACGCCGATCCGCCCGGCTCGCTTGAAGCGTACTGGCAGGAGATCGGCCGCGCGGGGCGCGACGGCGATCCAGCCGAAGGCATCACGCTATACGGTCCGTCCGACATGTCATGGGCGCTGCGCCGTCTCGACGGCAAGCCGATGCAGGACGTGGTGAAAGCCGCGCATGTCTCCAAGGTGCGCCGCCTCTTCACGATGCTCGATGGCGGCGCCTGCCGCGCAGAGGCCGTGCGCCGCTATTTCGGCGAAACCGGCGCAGCCCCGTGCGGCGTGTGCGACAACTGTCTCCAGCCGCCCCAGATGGCCGACGTGACCGAGGCGGCGCAGAAAGCGCTCGCCGCCGTTCAACGGCTCGGCGAGCGGCTTGGGCGGGGCAGGGTGGTCGATCACCTGACCGGGCGGACCAAAGACCCGCGCGCCGATGAGACGTCGCTCAGCACCTGGGGGATCGGACGCGACCAGTCGCCGGACACCTGGCGGGACGTGATCGACCACCTGCTTTTCGAGGGTCTTCTGATCGAGGATCCGAATGACGGCAAACCGTTGATGATGCTCGGCGACCGCGATCTGGTCAGGCAGGTCTATCGGGGCGAGACGCGCATCCTGATCCGGCGCGCCACTGCGGCGGCGTCCAGAACGAAAGCCGAGGCGCGCAGACGCGGCGCCATCGGTGACCAGCTTGAAGGCGCGGCGCGTCAGCGTTTCGAGGCCTTACGGGTCTGGAGGCGAGAGATGGCCGCGGAGCAGGGCGTGCCGCCCTATGTGATCTTCCATGACCGGACGTTGGCCGAGATCGCGCTGTTTGCGCCCTCCAGCCGGTCGGACCTCGCCTCGATCTCCGGCATCGGACAGGCGAAGCTCGACCGCTATGCCGACAAGGTGTTGCGCGTGATTGCGTCATGATCGGCGTGCTGCTGATCGCCGCTGCAGCGGCCGGCGGGCTGCCGGACGATTTCGTCTATCTGCGTGATGTCGCGCCGGCGGTCGTTCAGGACATTCGCTACGCTGGCGTCTACAACTTCACCGGCTCTCCGGTGCCCGGCTACGATGCGGCCGAGTGCGTGCTGACCTCCAAGGCGGCCGAGGCCCTGAAGGCGATCGACGCAGAGCTGGCGACGCAGGGTCTCGGCCTTGTCGTGTGGGACTGCTACCGCCCTGCACGGGCTGTCGCCGCGTTCATGGCGTGGACGCGTTCCGGACCGGATACGATGAAGCCGGTCTTCTATCCGAACGAAAACCGCTCGAACCTCGTGGCCCGGGACTACATCGCGGAGAAATCAGGTCATTCGGGGGGAAGCGTGGTCGACCTTGGTCTGGCGCCGCGTGGCTATGTCCCAAGGCTGCGGGAAAGCCTCATCGCGTGTACAGGCCCTCAGGACGACGGCTTGCCCGATATGGGCACGGCCTATGATTGCTTCGACCCGCAATCGGCTCTCACGGCTGAGGTCAGTCTGGATGCCAGCGCCAACAGGGCCTTGTTGCGCGGCGTCATGGAACGTCACGGATTTGCGCCTTACCAGGCGGAGTGGTGGCATTTCCGTCTGATCGACCAACCCCATGAAGGGGCGATCTTCGACGCGCCCGTGTCTCCGCGCCGTTGACGGAACCCACGTGGGAACTTTGCGTTCTAGCTGCATGATGAGCCAGATCCGCCTCAAGGCGCTGCCCCTCGCTTTGATGCTCGGCCTCGCCGGGTGCGGTTCGGTCATGGAGCCGAGCCGGCCTGCGCCAGGCCCTACGCCCGTACCGCAGCCGAAACCCGGCCCGATCGTTCCGGCCGAGCTGTCTCAGGCGGACGCGGAGGCGACCTGTCTCGTTCAGGCATCGCACAAATTCGGCGTGCCGCTGAAGAATGCCGTCGTCAAATCCGCCAAACCGGTCGATGCGGGCTATCTCGTCACGCTGGATGTCGGCGGCGTGGCGCGGAACTGCATCATCGCGCGGGATGGCTTCGTCCGCTCGCTCCGCTGATCAGTCGCACTCCAAAAAAAGCGACGGCCGCCGGACGTCACCCCTCAGTGGTCCAGCGGCCGCGCGGCTCCTGAAGAGCAAGCCCCCCGCTCTCAGGAACAATCCCGTTTCTATGAGTCAGTGCGTACGCCCCCTCAAGGCGCACGGATCGGGCGATCAGTTGAGGCCCAGGTCTAGCCTCATCATGATGGTCTGGTTGTCGCTTGCATCGCGCGCGACAGGCGTCGCTGCCGAGAAGCCCTGATAGCGGTACTCAAGTCCCGCCCCGACACCCGGCATCAGTTGATAGGCGATGCCGGCGACGCCCTGCATGCCCATCACTTCGGCCTCGAACGGCAGAAGCGTGGGAATGCCCTGGAAGATGCGATTGTCAGAGCTCGCCTGGGTGACGCCCACCCCGAAATAGGGCGTGAGGCCCCAGCCCACGTCGCCCATCGTCAGGCGCGCCTGCATGTTGAATTCCGAGGCTTCGACGGCCGGGAAGGCAGCAAGGCCTTCGCCCTGAAGTCCCCCGCCGACGACCGCAACCATTGCCACTGGCGCGCCAAATCCGGTCTCGAAGGTCGAACTGAAGCCCGTGATGCCGCCCGACACCAGGGTCTGCGGCAGAATAAGGCCTTCACCGGAGTCCGAGGCGACGCCTGAAAACACCCGCCCGTCACCTGCGAACACGTCATCCGCCACCGCCGGTCTGGTAAGGACCGCCGCTGACAGCAGGACTGCGCTGGCGAGAAGCTTGTTCATCTGCGGCGATTTAGAGCCTGCTCCGCGCGACCCGCAAGATAAGTGGCTCGGTTAACACGATATATTCCTGCGATGTTGCGGGAATACAGCGCAGGGGATGGGCATCTCCCGCTGCGCTCGGCGCCTTTCATTACGTTCGCGTCAAATTGAACCGGAAGCTGCGGCGTTCTATATCCCGTGCCGCAAGACAGACAGGACGCGCGGCATGGGCTGCGCAACGCGCCGCGAGACCGCTCCGGCGAAATCTGATCCTCCTTAGTCCTAGGGGACCTGCCATGTCGGTCGTCACCACCAAGTCCAAGCGCCTGTCCGTTCCGCGTCTGCGCGCCCGCAAGGGTCGCGAGCCGATCGTTTGCCTGACCGCCTACACGGCGCCGGTGGCGCGCCTGGTCGATCCGCATGTGGATCTGATCCTGGTGGGCGACAGTCTGGGGCAGGTCGTCCATGGCATGGATAGTACGGTGCCGGTCCCGCTCGATCTGATGATCTATCACGGGCAGGCCGTGATGCGGGCCAGCGCGCAGGCTCTGGTGGTCGTTGACCTGCCTTTCGGCAGTTACGAAGAAAGCCCGGAACAGGCGTTCCGAGCCGCAGTGCGCGTGCTCAAGGAGGCTGGTGTCACGGCCGTGAAGCTGGAAGGCGGCGCGGCCATGGCGCCGACGATCCGCTTTCTTGCTGAACGCGGCATTCCGGTCATGGCGCATATCGGGCTGATGCCGCAGCAGCAGAATCTCAAGGGATACAAGATCGCCGGTCGCGCGCCTGATGAGTGGCCGTCCGCGATGGTCGACGCGCTGGCGGTGGAGGCGGCAGGGGCCTTTGCGGTGGTGCTTGAGGGCATGGTGCCCGGGCTGGCCGAGCAGATCACGGCGAAGCTCGCGATCCCCACGATCGGGATCGGGGCGTCCGCAGCCTGCGATGGACAAATTCTGGTCGTGGACGACATGCTGGGTCTCATCCCCAACCCGCCCAGCTTCGTGAAGCGCTATGCCGATCTGGGCGGCAACGCCGAAACGGCGATTTCAGCCTATGCGGCGGATGTCCGCGCCCGCCGCTTTCCGGCTTCCGAGCACCTCTATGCCGTGAGGCCGGTCACGGCCGCCTGAAAGGGCTGTCAGCCCCTTTTTTTGGCGTTTGCCTGCCGCCGTGCGGCAATTTATAGCTTCCCGGCCGCTTGACGCGCGGGACAGTCCGGGACCGGTTGCTTTGACAGACATTTTTCACGAGGTCGAAGAAGACCTGAGGCGCGATCGTCTCAACAAGGTCTGGGCCCGTTACGGTTCCATCTTCCTGACCATCGCCGTTCTTGCCGTCGCCGCCACTGGCGGCTTCGTGTGGTGGCGCGGCCAGCAGCAGGCCAGCCGTGAGGCTGCGGCGGAATCGTTCGCTGCGGCTGACGGTCTGGCGTCCTCCGGCGATCTCGACGGTGCGCTCAAGGCCTATGGCGAGATTTCTGCGCCCGGTGGCGAGGGCTATCCGACGCTCGCCTTGTTCCGCGAGGCATCGCTTCTGACAGCCCGCAATGACGTTCAGGGCGCACTCGCCATTTATGACCGGATCGCCAACGGTTCGGCGGACGCGAACCTCAAGGCGCTGGCGCAGATTCGCGCCGCCATGACGGTCGCCGATACCGAAGACCCCGCCATCCTCAAAAATCGTGTTGCTCCGTTCATGGGCGACGATAGCCCGTGGCGCTTTGAGGCGCGCGAACTGACGGCGTTCGCCGAATTCCGTGCCCGGAACGAGGCCGCCGCGGCCGACGCCTATGCGGCCATCGCCGCCGATGAGGCCGCGCCGGCCACGCTGCGCGACCGTGCCGGCAGGATGGCCGCGTTCCTTCGTGGCGGCGCCGTGATGCCAGCAGACGCCGCCGCGCCGGCGCCGGCCATAGGGACGCCGGTTCCTGCAGAAGTCCCGGATCCCGCGGCTGCAACGCCTGCGCCCACTCCGCAGTGATTAATCCTCAGGTTCCAGACATGAATTCGGCCAACCGATCCCTCCGCCTGAACCTGATTCGCACGGCCGCGCTGGCAGCCGCGTTGGCGCTCGGCGGTTGCAGCACGATCAACTCGGTCACGGAATCGATTTTCGGAGCCAAGACGGAGGCGCGTGTTCCCGGCGAGCGCATCTCGCTGATGCCGCGCGGCCAGGATGCTCTGGTGCAGGATCCGGTGTTCGCCGGGAAGGCTGTCCCGCTGCCGGCGCCGGTGCAGGTCGGCTCATGGCCCAATCCCGGTGGCACGCCGGAAAACGCCGTGGGCAACATCGATGCATCGGTGAATTTCGGCCAGGCCTGGTCGACGTCCATCGGCGTCTCCACCTCGTCCGACTCGGCCATCACGGCGTCTCCGATCATCGCGCAGGGCATGATCTTCACGCTCGACGCGGCAGTCGGCGTGCGGGCCTTCGACGTGTCGAGCGGCGGCGAAATCTGGGGCGTCTCGCTCGCGGTCGAAGACACGTCATCGGATTGGTATTTCTTCTCCTCCGGCGGCGACACGCCTGAAGAAGGTTATGGCGGCGGTCTCGCCTATTCCGATGGCCGGCTTTATGTGACGACAGGTTTCGGCGAAGTTGTCGCGCTCAATCCGAATGACGGCAGCCGCCTCTGGACCAAGAAGACGGGCAGCCCGTTCCACACTGCGCCGACCGCGCGCGATGGCCGGGTCTATGTCGTCAATCGTGAGAACCGCATGTGGGCGCTGGATGGCGCGACCGGCGGCGAGATCTGGAACCACGAAGTGTTCGCGGAAGGCGCGGGCGTGCTTGCGAGCACCAGCCCGGCGGCGGGCGGCGACCTCATCGTCGTCCCCTACACGAACGGCGACATCTACGCGCTTCGCGCGAACAACGGCCGTGCCGTGTGGAGCAACTCGCTGACGCGTACCGGCGTTGCCGACTCTCTGTCGTCGATCAACGACATCGCCGGCCGTCCCGTCATCGACGGCAACATCGTGTTCGCGATCAGCCATGCAGGCCGTTTCGTCGCCATCGACGCCAGGTCGGGCGAACGCCTCTGGACGCGCGACCTGGCCGGCGTGCAGACCCCTTGGGTCGCCGGCGACTATGTCTACGTGACCGGCATGGACGGCGTCGTCTACTGCTTCGAGAAGCTGACAGGCCGCGTCGCCTGGTCGACCTATCTCGGCCGCTGGCAGGACGAAGAGGCGCGTGAGGACACGGTCGAGTGGAGTGGACCGCTCATGGCCAATGGACATTTGGTCCTGACCTCCACGGATGGCCGGATCGCCGTTCTCGCCGCCTCGAGCGGCGCTGTCGAGCAGTCCTTCGAGACCGGCGTCGGCTCGATCATCGCGCCGATCGCCGCCGCAGGCGCATTGTTCCTTCTGAACGACGACGGTGATCTCACCGCGTACCGTTAAGGCGGACGGGTGAGCGTACGGCCATGACCTTTGCGCTCGCCATTGTCGGTCGTCCGAACGTCGGCAAGTCCACGCTCTTCAATCGTCTCGTGGGCAAGCGCGTGGCGCTGGTCGATGACCAGCCGGGTGTGACCCGCGACCGCCGTGAAGGCGAGGGCCGGATCGGCCCGCTGGAATTCACGGTCGTCGATACGGCGGGCATGGACGATGGCGGCGATGCGGCGCTGGACAAACGCATCCAGAAACAGACGCAGCGCGCGATCGAACTCGCGGATGTGATCCTTTTCATGGTCGATGCGCGTGCAGGCGTGACGCCACATGATCGCGATATCGCTCATCTGCTGCGCCGTTCGGGCAAGCCTGTGATCGTCGCGGCCAACAAGGCGGAGAGCCAGGCATCGCTGAGCGGCGTCGGCGAGGCGCACGCCCTCGGCCTCGGCGAACCGATCGCTTTGTCGGCCGAGCACGGCGAGGGCATGTCCGAACTCTACGACGCGCTGGCGCCTTTCGGCCCGGAGCTGGAAGATGAAGACGACGAAACGTTCGGCGACGAGCCGTCTGCAGAAGACGGTGAAGCGCCGGCCGAAGATGCGATCCGGACGCTTCGCATCGCAGTCGTCGGGCGCCCGAACGCCGGCAAGTCGACGCTGATCAATCGCCTGATCGATGAAGAGCGTCTGCTGACCAGCCCGGAAGCCGGCACCACGCGCGATTCCATCTCGGTCGACTGGATGTGGGACGGCCGGCCCATTAAGCTGTTCGACACGGCCGGCATGCGGAAGCGCTCGCGCGTGGTCGAAAAGCTGGAGAAGCTGTCAGTCAGCGATGCGCTGCGCGCCATCCGCTTTGCGGACTGCGTGATCCTGATGACGGACGCGGAGACGCCGCTGGAGAAGCAGGATCTCGCGATCGCCGACCTCGTCGAGCGCGAGGGCCGCGCCATCGTTCTGGCGGTCAACAAATGGGATCTCATCCCCGACAAGCAGAAGCAGCTCGCGGAACTGACGCGCCGGGCCGGTGAATTGCTGCCGCAGGTGAAGGGCGCGCCGATCGTCATGCTGTCGGCGATGACCGGCAAGGGTGTGGAGCGCCTGATGCCGGCCGTGCTCGGCGCCGATGCGGTCTGGAACAAGCACATCCCGACGGCCGCGCTGAATCGCTGGCTCGGCGCGGCGATGGAACGTCATGCGCCGCCGGCGATTTCCGGCCGGCGCATCAAGCTGCGCTACATGACGCAGGCCAAGACGCGGCCGCCCACATTCGCGCTGTTCGGCAACCAGCTGAACGAACTGCCGGAAGACTATCTGCGCTATCTCGCCAACGGCCTGCGCGAGAATTTCGACCTGCCGGGTACGCCGATCCGCTTCATCAAGCGGTCGAGCAAGAATCCCTACGACGACGGCGGACGGTAGGAAACGATCTGCCCCTGCGCCTCGCACGAGGGGAGGCAAAGCTCGACCAGCTGCTGCGCGACCAGATCGGGATGGGGCAGGGTCTCGGGATCTTCGCCCGGCATCGCCTTGGCGCGCATCGCGGTCCGCACAGCGCCCGGGCTGAACAGGTTGGCCTTCACATTCGTCTCGACCAGCTCGGCCGCATACGACTTCACGAGCGCATCCAGCGCAGCCTTGGTTACTGAATACGGTCCCCAATAGGCGCGCTCGGCCCGTGCGGCGCCGGATGTCAGGAAGACGGCGCGACCGGCATCGGCGATGCGGAGGAGCGGGTCCAGCGAGCGGATAAGCCGCCAGTTGGCGGTCAGATTGACCTCAAGCAATTCAGTCCACGCATCGGGCTTCACATGGCCGAGCGGACCCAGCTGGCCGAGCTGGCCCGCATTGCCGACCAGGATGTCGAGCCGTCCCCATCGATCGAAGATCGCCTGTCCAAGCCGATCGATCGCCGCGAAGTCGCGCAAATTGAATGGCGTCAGCGTGGCGCCTTCGAGACCTTCGGCCTTCAACGCGTCATCGAGCGCCTCCAGCAGCCTTGTGGAGCGGCCGGTGGCGATGATGTGAGCGCCCATGCGCCCAAGTTGCAGCGCGGTCGCGAGGCCGATGCCGCGCGACGCGCCGGTGACGAGCGCGACGCGCCCTGAAAGCGGCTTGTCTGTCATGTATGGGGCTTAGACTTTTTCCATCAGCAGCGACAACTGCGCCTGCTGCCGGCCCTGGGCGTTGTCGGTCAGCGTGGTGGGATATTCGCCGCTGAAGCAGGCGTCGCAGTATTGCGGATTGCGGGCGTCACGGCCGGGTTCGCCGACAGCGCGATAGAGTCCATCAAGAGAAATGAACGCGAGGCTGTCCGCCTTGATGAACTGCCGCATGGCTTCGATGTCGAGGTTGAGCTTCGCCGCGAGAAGCTTGTCCTTGTCCGGCGTGTCGACGCCATAGAAGCAGGGATTGGTCGTCGGTGGGCTGGCGATCCGCATATGGACTTCTTTCGCGCCGCCCTCGCGAACCATCTGCACGATCTTCAGCGAGGTCGTGCCGCGGACGATGGAGTCGTCCACCAGGATGACGCGTTTGCCCTCAAGGACGCCGCGATTGGCGTTGTGCTTCATGAGGACGCCGAGATTGCGGATACGGTCTGTCGGTTCGATGAAGGTGCGGCCGACATAGTGATTGCGGATGATGCCCATTTCAAAGGGCAGGCCGCTGGCCTCGGCAAATCCGATGGCGGCCGGGTTGCCGCTGTCTGGCACGGCGACGACGATGTCGGCCGGCACAGGCGCCTCACGCGCCAGTTCAACGCCGATCTGCTTGCGCGCGGCATAGACGTTCTTGCCTTCGACATGGCTGTCGGGGCGCGCGAAATAGACGTACTCGAACACGCAGAACCGCTTGCGGCGCTGGGCGAAGGGAAAGTGCGAGATGACGCCGTGCTCGGTGATCTCCACAAGTTCGCCCGGCTCGACATCGCGTTCGAAGGTCGCGCCGATGATATCGAAAGCGCAGGTCTCCGAGGCGAGAATCCAGCTGTCGCCGAGGCGGCCGAGAGAAAGCGGGCGCACGCCGAGCGGATCGCGCACGCCGATCAGCCGCTTGCGGGTCAAGGCGACCAGCGAGTAGGCGCCCTCGACCTGATGCAGCGCGTCGATGAGGCGCGCGACCATGCCGCGCTGGCGGCTGGTCGCGACGAGGTGGACGATCACCTCGGTGTCGGAGGTCGCGTAGAAAATGGCGCCGCGCGACTGAAGGTCTTCGCGAAGCTGGCGGGCATTGGTGAGATTGCCGTTATGCGCGAGCGCGATGCCGCCGCCCGCCACATCGGCGAAGAAGGGCTGGACGTTGCGCTTCAGCGAGCCGCCGGTCGTGGAGTAGCGGACATGACCGATGGCCGCGCGGCCCTTCAGATTGGCGGTCGGGCCGTTCTCGCCGAACACATCCCCGACATGGCCGAGATGGCGCTCGAGATTGAACTTGTTGTCCTGGGCGTCATAGGAGGCGATGCCGACGCCTTCCTGCCCGCGATGCTGGAGGGCATGCAGCCCGTAGACAGCGAACCTGGCGGCTTCATCGTGCGAAAAAACGCCGAAAACACCGCACTCCTCCTTCAGCTTGTCGCCGTCGAAGGGGTGAATGAACGTGGAGTCCATGAGCCGCCCTGTCGCCTCGAAGGGGACTAGCGGCCGCCGCTATCCCCGTTGCCGGTGTCGCCCTCGTCGGAGGGACTCGCCGTGGCCGTTCCGATGAGTTGATCTAATGCGTCACGCTCACGTTCGCCATAGCCTTGCGCGCCTTCCGTTGCGTCGGCTTCGGCTTCTGTCGGCGCGGCGGGCGGCGCCGGCTTGGGGGGCTTGGGCTTGGCCGGTGCGGGCGTCGGTTCGGGGGCTGGCTCTGCCGTGTCTTCAGGTTCCGCAGGCGCGGTTTCAGGCGCGGCGGCGGGCTTGGGCTTGCCGCCAATGATCGTGTCCTTGTCCTCGGGTTTCGGCGCCTTGTCGCGCGAGGGCAGCAGCGAGGCGATGACTTTGCCGGAACTCTCAACCAGCGGCCGGAGGCGCGCTTCCTTGAACCAGTCCGGCATGCGCGCCTCGCTGACGAGGCTCACGAAAACGAGATAGCCGATCCCCAGCACGACAAGGCCGCGCCCGGCTCCGAAGACGAGACCCAGCAGCCGGTCGACCGGCCCGATAGCCGAACCCTGGACGCCCTCGGCAATACGAAAACTTATGTAGCTCAAGGGGATAAGCGCGAGAACGAAGATGGCGGCGTAAGCTGCGATCATCGCCACCATCTCGTGGTCGATATAGGCCTTGGCGAAGGGAACGGCGGTCGGCCCCGCCAGGAACATCACGACAGCGGCCCCGATCCAGGCCCCGATCGACAGGACCTCGCGGGTAAAGCCTCGCCAGGCGGCGAGCAGTGCCGACAGGATCAGAACGGCGATGATGACGAGGTCGAAAATCGTGAACATGGTGAAGTGGAGCTTAACACCCCTAAACGTCGCTATTTCGTATACGCTCGACCAGTTCGCCGAGGGTGCTGACTGCGGTGACCGCGATGCCGTCGGCTTTGGCACCGGGCGGGCAGATCGCTCGTTTGAACCCCAGTTTTGCGGCTTCCTTGAGGCGGGAATCCGCCTGGCCGACGGGCCGGATGGCGCCTGACAGGGCGACCTCCCCAAAAAGCACGCAGTCCGGCGCCAGAGGGCGGCCCAGAACCGAGGAAATCAGCGCCCCTGCGGCCGCGAGGTCGGCTGCCGGCTCGGTGATTTTCAGGCCGCCGGCGACGTTCAGGTAGATGTCGTGACCGCCGATGCCGAGACCGCAGCGGGTTTCCAGAACAGCCAGAACCATCGAAAGCCGCGCCGTATCCCAGCCGATCACGGCGCGGCGAGGCGTGCCATAGGAGGTGGGCGAGGCGAGCGCCTGGAGTTCCACCAGCAGAGGGCGTGTGCCCTCGACGCCGGCGAACACGGCCGCTCCGCTGGACCATTGCTCGCGATCGGTGAGGAAAAGGGTCGACGGATTCAGGACTTCGGCCAGACCTTTGTCTGTCATCTCGAAAACGCCGATTTCGTCGGTCGGACCGAAGCGGTTCTTCACGGCGCGGAGGATGCGGAACTGGTGCCCGCGCTCGCCCTCGAAATAGAGGACGGTGTCGACCAGATGCTCGACGACGCGGGGGCCGGCGATCTGGCCGTCCTTGGTGACATGGCCGACGAGGATGATCGCGCAGTCGCGGCGCTTGGCGAAACGGACGAGTTCCTGCGCCACGGCGCGGACCTGGCTGACCGTGCCGGGCGCGCTGTCGACGGCGTCGGACCACAGCGTCTGGATCGAGTCGATGACGCAGGCTTCGGGCCGGGCGGCGTCGAGCGTCGCCAGAATGTCCTTGAGGCTCGTCTCCATCGCCAGATCGACGCTGGCGTCGGCGAGGCCAAGCCGTCGGGCGCGCAGGCGCACCTGAGCCGCCGCCTCTTCGCCGGAGACATAGACGACCTTCTTGCCGTGCCGGGCGAGGGCGGCGAGAGCCTGCAGCAGGATGGTGGACTTGCCGATGCCGGGATCGCCGCCGACCAGGATGGCCGATCCGGGCACCAGACCACCGCCCAGCACGCGGTCGAACTCGGTGACGCCGGTGAGGACGCGCGGCGGCTCCGGTTCGTCGGTCTGCAAGGAGACGAGATCGAACTTGCGGCCCTTGCCGGCCGAGCGCGACGGCGGCCCGGCGGCGGCCTGTGCGGTCTCCTCGACGATGGTGTTCCAGCCGCCGCAGGATTCGCAGCGTCCCGCCCATTTGGACGTGACCGCGCCGCAGCTCTGGCAGACGAAGGTTGAGGAGGAGCGCGCCATCCGCTTCAGACGATCCGCGTCCAGTGGCTGTCGAGCGTCACACGGGTGAAGCGGTTGCCGAGTCCGGTCAGCACTTCGTAATTCGCCGTGCCTGCGCGCGCCGCCATGTCTTCAACGCTCATATGCGGGCCGATGATTTCGACCTGCGTACCACGGACCACTTCGTGGGGCGGGACAGCCGTCACATCGATGGTCAGGAGATCCATCGAGACGCGGCCGGCATAGGGGCAGGGCGTGTCGCCGATATAGGCGGCGCCGCGATTGGAGAGCGAGCGCAGGATGCCATCGGCATAGCCGATATTGCAGACGGCAAGCCGGGTTTCGCGCGTGGCGGCGTAGGTGCCGGAATAGCCGGCGGTCTCGCCGCGCCCGATGGTGCGGACGCCGATGACATCGGCGGTGAGCATCGCGGCCGGTTGCATCGGGTTGGGTGTCCCGGCGAGCGGATTGCCGCCATAGAGCGCGATACCGGGGCGGACGAGGTCGAAATGATAGTCCGGCCCCAGGAAAACGCCGCCCGACGCCGCAAGGCTGGCCGGCGCCGCCGGGAGGCGCGCCAGCGCGGCCTTGAAACGTGAGAGCTGCGTGCGGTTCGACGGATGATCGGCCTCGTCGCCGCAGGCGAGGTGGCTCATCACCAGCGCGAGGTCGAGACGGGCGAGGAGGGCCGTGTCGGCGGCGAGCGCTTCGAGTTCGGCGGGGCTGAGGCCGGCGCGGCTCATGCCCGTGTCGAGCTGGATGGCGGCCGGGCGGCGCCCCGCATCCGCCCATTCGCGGATTTCGTCCAGGCTGTTGAGGACAGGTGTCAGGGCGTGGGCGCCCAATGCGCCGGTGGCCCCCGGCGGCAGGCCGTTCAGGACGAAAATACGCGGCGCCGCCCCGACCACGGGACGCAGCGCCCGGCCTTCATCCAGCGTGGCCACGAAGAAGGTCTCGCAGCCGATGTGCCGCAGCTTGGCGGCGACCGGCGCCGCGCCAAGGCCATAACCATCGGCCTTCACCACGGCGGCGACTTCGGCATGGGGGGCGGCATCGCGCAGCGTGCGCCAGTTCCGCGCGATGGCGGGCAGCGCCACCGTCAGCACGGGGCGGCCGCCTTCGGGCGCGGGAATCAGGTCTTCTGCCGGAACGGTCACTCAGTGTCTTTCGGGCAACTCGTCATCGTCCGCAAGATTGTCGAAGCGGGTGAAGGAACCGTCGAAGGCGAGCCGGACAGAGCCGGTCGGACCGTTACGGTGCTTTTCGACCAGAACCTCGGCCTTGCCGCCGATGCGGTTCATCTTCTCCAGCCACTTGGCGTAGTCGGGATCGTTCTGATCCGGCTCGCGGCTCTTGTGGTAGTATTCCTCGCGGAACACGAACATCACGGCATCGGCGTCCTGTTCGATAGAGCCGGATTCGCGCAGGTCCGAAAGCACCGGGCGCTTGTCGTCGCGGGCATCGACGCCGCGCGAGAGCTGCGCCAGCGCCAGCACCGGGATGTCGAGTTCCTTGGCGAGGTTCTTCAGGCCCTTGGTGATCTCGGTCACCTCCTGCACGCGGTTCTCGTTGCGCTTGGCGCCGGAGCCTTCCAGCAGCTGCAGATAGTCGATGACGATGAGATCGAGGCCCGTCTTGTCACGCTTCATGCGGCGGGCGCGGGCGGCGACCTGCGAGATCGAGAGACCCGGCGAGTCGTCGATATAGAGCGGCAGGTTCTCCAGCAGCGACACCGCGTCGATGAGACTGGGGAAATCGCGTGGTTCGACCTTGCCGCGGCGGATCTGCCAGAGCGGGATTTCCGCAACCTCGGAAATGATACGCGTGGCGAGCTGCTCGGCCGACATTTCCAGCGAGAAGAACGCGACGGTGCCGCCTTCGGTGCTGTCGTTGAGCTTCGCCCGCGCCGCGTTTACGGCGATGTTCGTGGCGAGCGCGGTTTTGCCCATACCGGGGCGTCCGGCGAGGATCAGGAGATCGGAACGCTGGAAACCGCCCAGCATGTCGTCGAGCTTGAAGAGGCCGGTCGGCACGCCGGGGATCTTGCCGCGCATGCGCTGCGCGACCTCGGCCTGCTCCAGCGCCTTGAAGGCGGCGGTCTTGAACGACTTGAAGCCGCCGCCGCGCTTGGAGGGTTCGGCGAGACGGTAGAGTTCCTTTTCCGCCGCCTCGATCAGATCCTGCGGCGTGAAATCGAGCGCCGCCTCATAGGCGTCATTGAGCAGGCCCTCACCGACATTGATGAGTTCGCGGCGTGTCGCGAGATCGAAGATCGCCTTGGAGAAATGCTCGATGCTGCGGGCGTTCGGCACGTCCTCGACGAGGCGCACGAGATAGGCGAAGCCGCCGACTTCACGGAAGTCGGGATCGTTCTCGAACTGGGTCTTGAGCGTCAGCGGCGTGGCGAGCTGATCGCGCGCGCGCGCCGACAGGATCGCTTCCAGCAGCCGGCGGTGCAGCGGCGCGTAGAAATGGTCGGGCTTGAGATAGTCGGGCAGGCGGCCCGCCAACTCGTTGTTGAGCAGCAGGCAGCCGATCAGCGCCTGTTCCAGTTCCGTGTTGTGCGGCGGCTGGCGATAGAGCGCGCTCTCTTCGTCCTGCTGGGGCGTAGCGCGGCTGGTGTCGTAGGCATAGCTCATGGAGGTCACTAAGCGCTTGGGAGCGATATGGCGCAACGCTGACGATCAGCGCGCCGAAGACAACTCACAGCTATCGAGGGTGCTGTGGATTAGGTGAAAGAAAAAGGGCGGATGCTTGCCGCATCCGCCCTTTCGCATCTGCGTGAGGCGAAGTTTTCAGGCTTCGTCGTCTTCAGCCACCGGGGCTTCCAGGAGATCGGCGGCGTCGGGCGCCTCGTCCTCGTCCTGGGCGACCGAGACGTCCTCACCGCGGGCCTGACGCTCGGCCTCGTCCGCATTGCGGGCGACGTTGAGCGTGACCTTGGAGCGGACTTCCGGGTGAAGCTGGATCTTCACTTCGTGCATACCGACCGACTTGATCGGGTTGTCGAGGACCACCTGGTTGCGGAGAACCGAGAAGCCGCCCTCGGTGATGGCCGCCGCGATGTCACGCGTGTTGACCGAACCGTAGAGCAGGCCCGTTTCGCCGGCCTGGCGCAGCACGGTGAAGACCTGGCCGTCGAGCTTCTTGGCGACGGCTTCGCCTTCCTTGCGGCGCTCGAGGTTGCGGGCTTCGAGCTGGGCGCGCTGGGTCTCGAACTGGGCGATGTTTTCCTTGGTGGCGCGGAGCGCCTTGCCACGGGGGAGGAGGAAGTTACGGGCGAAACCCGGCTTCACATTCACCACATCGCCGATCTGGCCGAGCTTTTCGACGCGCTCGAGAAGAACGATCTGCATGTGCGTTCCTCCCTTAGCTGATCACGTAGGGCAGCAGAGCGAGGAACCGGGCGCGCTTGATCGCCTTGGCGAGCGCGCGCTGGTTCTTCACCGACACTGCAGTGATGCGCGAGGGGACGATCTTGCCGCGTTCCGAGATGAAACGCTGAAGCAGACGAACGTCCTTGTAGTCGATCTTCGGGGCCTGCGGGCCCTGGAACGGATCGGACTTGCGGCGGCGGAAGAACGGCCGGCGCGCGGGATTGGTCGTGGCGCCGCTCATGCCGCACCTCCTTCAGCACGGTCATCACGGCGGGGACGGTCTTCACGGCGCGGGCGATCGCCGCCGCCGAAACCGCCACCGAAGCCGCCGCCGTCACGGTCGCCGAATTCACGGCGGCGATCGTCGCGGTCGCGCGACTTCATCATGGCCGACGGACCTTCTTCGAAGGCCTCGACCTTGACGGTCATGAAGCGCAGGACGTTCTTCGTTGATCTTCTGGAGGCGTTCGACTTCCTGGACGGCCTTGGCGGGCGCGTCGATGTTCAGGAGGACGTAGTGGCCCTTGCGGTTCTTCTTGATCCGGTAGGTCAGCGTGCGCAGACCCCAGGATTCCTGGCTCGTGAGAGTGCCGCCATTGGCTTCAAGGGTCGCCTTGATTTCCTCGGTCAGCGCTTCCACGGCCTGCGGCGTCGCGTCCTGGCGCGCCACATAGACGTGTTCGTAGAAAGGCATGGAGTTGCCCGTCACTTTCATTGTGCTTGCGGCAAGGATCGGGCGGGCGCCGTCTCCATGATGGCTCTTCCGGACCGGGCACAGCCCTTGGGGACCGGCGTAACGCCGAACCCCTCCCCCGGAAGACCGCAGGCAATTGAGGGGGCGGCTCTTACAGGAGGGGTGCCGGGAGGGCAAGGGCGCATCCGCGAGCTGTGTAATATTATGAGCTGAACCCGGCATAAAGTTGCGGCAGCCGCCCCGGACCCCCGGATGCCTCAAGATATGGTGGCCTGAATGGTGCACCATACAACGACTCGTTTTCGCATTTTTTGAATTGAACGTCCGTTTCGTTCGTCGCGCCGCGTATTCGTTTGTCGCTTCTCACGCCTCCCTGCGCGTCCGGTCCGTCCTCAAGGTAGGAATATAGACCTTTTCGGGGCTTACGCAAGGCTGTGACGGGGACCGAAGCTGGCCCTTAACCTATTGGCGGGATAAGGAACCCCGCCGGCCCGCCGCCGGGGAGACGGACGCCTTGGCTAAGAAGCTGGCCCCCATGGCCATCGCCTATGATTTCGACGGCACGCTGTGCCCCGGAAACATGCAGGAACACCAGTTCATCCCCAAGATCGGGATGAAGCCCAAGGCGTTCTGGGAAGAGGTGCGCGAGTTCGCCAAGGTTCACCAGGCCGATCCGGTGCTGGCCTATATGAACATGATGCTGCTGAAGGCGGCCGAGAATATGGTGCCGGTCAAGCGCACCGACTTCCAGGCGCTGGGGCACGGGCTGAAGCTGTTCGACGGCGTGGAGGACTGGTTCGGCCGGATCAACGCCTATGGCGCCGAGCGCGGCGTGAAGATCGAGCATTACATCATCTCCAGCGGCAACGAGGAGATCATCGCCGGCACGGCGATCGCCGACCGCTTCACGCAGATCTTCGCCTCGAAATTCCTGTTCGAGCGCGGCCTCGCCAAGTGGCCGGCGCTGGCGATCAACTACACGACCAAGACGCAGTATCTGTTCCGCATCAACAAGGGCGTGCGCGACATCACCGACAACGCGGCGGTGAACGAGGTGGTCGATCAGGAAGACCGCCCTGTGCCGTTCCACAACATCGTGTTCGTGGGCGACGGCGCGACCGACATTCCCGCCTTCCGCCTTGTGAAGGAGCAGGGCGGATTGTCGGTGGCGGTGTTCGCGCCGCACCAGAAAGGCGCGCGCAAGGCCGCGAGCAAATATCTCACCGATAGCCGCGTCCACTGCATCGCGCCCGCCGACTACACCGAGGGCGGCGAGATCGACGGCATCATCAAGGCCAATATCGAGGTGATCGCGGCGCGCCATGTGCTGCACCAGCGCCTGGCCGAAGCCGGCATCGGCCGCGGGTGACGCAGCGGCGCGCGGACGGTAGTCTGGTTCACAACGCCATCGCCTGAATGCCGGAGCCGTCATGCAATTCGCCGAAGCGCTGCGCGCGCGCAAATCCGTGCGCGCCTTCAAGCCCGATCCCGTGCCGCGCGCGGTGGTGGAGGCGATCCTTGAGGACGCGGCCCGTTCGCCTTCGGGGACCAATATCCAGCCCTGGAAGGTGCATGTGGTGATGGGCGCGGCGCGCGCCCGGCTGGAGGCCGAGGTGCTGGCCTATCGCGAGGCGAACCCGGCGGACGACAAGGCCGAGTTTCCCCATCGCGGCAAGCGCAAGGAGCCGTACATCACGCGCATGCGGACGCTGGGCAAGGCGATGTACGGCCTGATCGGCATTCCCAAGGGCGACCAGCGCGCGGGGTGGGAGCAGTGGGGCCGCAACTACAAATTCTTCGATGCGCCGGTCGGCATCATCTTCACCATCGACAAGGAACTGGGGCCGATGAGCTATCTCGACCTCGGCATCTTCATCCAGTCGCTGATGCTGAGCGCGACGACGCGGGGGATTTCCTCCTGCGCGCAAGGGGCCTGGAACCAGTTCTGGACGCCGACCAGGCGCGTGCTGGGCGTGCCGGAGGACGAGTACATCGTCTGCGGCGTGTCGCTGGGCTACGAGGATGTCTCGGCCCCGGTGAACGCGCTGGTCAGCGAACGCGAGCTGGTGGCGAGCTTCGCGACCTGGCATGAGGGGTGAGGCACATGATGCGACTGGCAATGATTGCGAGCTTGGTGATGCTTCCGGCGATGGCTGCCGAGCCAACTCTCGTCGACGGGGGTATCGACGACTCGAGTCTTTACGACAAAAGCGGCGCTCCGATTGCGCGCGAAGTCGGCGAGTATCAGTGTGCTGCGGACGGGCCGCTGGTTCGGGTCGAACTGGCTTGGAAAGACGGGTCGCCAGTGGATCTGGTCGAACTCTCGATTGACGGTGGCGCTGTCTCAAACGTGCCGGACGTGGATGTCAAAGCGGTTATTGGCCGGCTTACTTCTCTGGAAAGCAAAGGGGTCGTCTGCAAAGACGGAAAGCCCGTCTGGTTTGGCGTGACTGGCTGGACCGGCGGGAGTGAGGCCAGTCCTGGGCAGGTGCCTTTGCAAAAGTTCACCTTCATCTTCACGGTTGATCCAGATGCGCGTCTGATCACCGGAGTTATGGAATACTAACTCTATTTGCCCGAATGGATCGCGAGGCGTGAGGCGGCGCGCTGTTGCCCCGCACTACGCCTAGTAGAGGTCTTCGTAAAATTCTTTGTCGGCGACCTTGGTCTTCTTGAAGCCTGAGCTGGCCAGCGCCTGCGCCAATATGATGCCCCAGGCATCGCGGGCCGCCGGCGTCGCCTTGACGCCGACATAACAATCCTTGTTGCCCTTGTAGCTCTTAGCCAGGTTCGGACCGAAGGCCTCGATCGTATAGAGCAGGCCGTCATAGGCGATGACGCCGTCATCGCGCAGTTCTGCGTTGATGGGCGGGCGGCAGGTCGAAAGGATCGTTGTCGTGCATCCGCCTAGGGCGATGGTGGCGACAGCTAGAGCAAGAATCTGAAGGCGCGGGCGCATCACCGGACGATGCCCTGCGGGTCGGGATGCCGCAAGCTGTGGCTAGGCGACAAAGCGCATGCGCTTGAGTTCGGCGCGGACGTCTTCCGCGCCGGTGCGGGGCTTGAGCATCAGCCAGGGTGGTTGAAGCGGGGCGGTGATGCTGGCGTCCCCGGCCGCGAGGATGGTGTTGCGGTCGGCCTCGCCGGGCGTGTCGAGGGCGCGGACGGTCGGGAAGATACCGGCCATCGTGGCCGCGAGTTTGCGCGCGGCGGCGTCCTCGTCGTTGCGGATGAAGACGTTGGCGAGGAGCAGGCCCTTCTTCGTCAGGCGGCGCTTCACCTCGGCGAAGAAGCCGGGCGTGGTGAGGTGTTCGGGGATTTCGCTGGCGTGGTAGGCGTCGAGCACGATGGCGTCGAATTTCGCCGCGCCCCGCTTCAGGAAGGCGAGGCCGTCTTCCACATGGCGGGGCAGGCTGTCGGGCAGGCCGAAATAGAAGCGGGCGACCTCGAACGACACCGGGTTGATGTCGACCAGCGTGACGCGCGCGCCCTCGCCGGAGAGCATGTTGGCGAGCGTGCCGCCGCCGACGCCGATCAGCAGCACGTTGCGCGCCCCGGCCTGCGCGAGGAAGCCGTAGAGCGCATGGATGTAACTGGAGAGGCTGACGCCCTTGCCGTCGCTTTCGCTCTGGTGGCAGTCGCCCTGGCGGTAGATCACCGCGCCGGTCTTGGTGACGCGGGCGACGGTGATCTCGCCGAAATCGGTCTCCACCTTTTCAAGGATGGTGACGCGGAGCAGTTTTCTGGCCATCGGTCTTTCTACGCGCGCATCATCTTGTCGAAGAGCCGGCGTCCACGTCTTCGGATGATGCGCTAGGCCGCCGCCATCAGCCCCGCATAGAGGCCGCCGAACAGGCCCGAGACGCGGGCATCGCCCGTGGTGGTCGAGTTCATGCGGTTCATCACGTAGGAGAAGGTCATGCGGGCGTCGTAGTCGCAGACCACGAGCGAGCCGCCCCAGCCGCCCCAGAAGGCGGTGTTGGGATTGGGGAACGGCGCGACCGCGCTGGGCAGGCCATAGCCGAGACCGAAGCGGACCGGGACGCCCAGCACCATGTCGTCGCTTTCGATCTGCAGTTCGAGGGCGCGGCGCACGCCGGCCTCCGAGAGGATGCGCTTGCCCCTGACGGCGCCGCCATTGACCAGCAACGACTGGATGAGCGCGACGGAGCGGGCATTGCCGATGCCGCCGGCTGCGGGGATTTCGGCGCGGCGCCAGGCGGTGGTTTTGGGTTCCTCGGCGGTGAGGTTCGTGCTGGCGAAGGTGCGCCGGGCGATCTCGCTCTGCGAGGAGACGGCGCCGAGGCTCTGGGCCGGGGGGATGAGATCGGCGACGCGGGCGTCGTGCTGCGCCGGCAGGCCGATATGGAAATCGGCGCCGAGCGGGCCGGCGATCTCCTCGCGGAAAAGCGTGCCGAGCGTCTTGCCGGAGACGCGGCGGACGACCTCGCCCACCAGATAGCCCTGGGTGATCGCGTGATAGCCGGAGCGCGTGCCCGGCTCCCACCACGGCGCCTGACGGGCGAGGAGGGTGGTGATCTTCTCCCAGTCGTAGAGGTCTTCGGTGGCGACCTTCTGATCGAAGCCGGAGAGGCCGGCGCTGTGGCTCATCAGATGCGCGACGGTGATGCGGTCTTTCCCGGCGGCGGCGAATTCGGGCCAGTACTTCGCCACCGGCGCGGCGAAGTCGATGAGGCCGCGATCGGCGCAGAGGAGGGCGGTGAGGGCGCACATCGTCTTGGTCGTGGAATAGACGTTGATGATGGTGTCTTCCGCCCAGGGGCGCTTGCCTTCTGCATCGGCGAAACCGCCCCAGAGATCGGCCACGAATTCGCCGTCGATGGTGGCGGCGAAGCTGGCGCCCATATCGGCGCCGGAGGTGAAGTTTGCGGCGAAGGCGGCGCGTGCGCCGGCGAAGCGCGGCTCGCAGAAGCCATGGACCTGAGGAGCGGACATGAGGCGTTTCCCTGTTCTGGTTATCGCTGACGGCGAGACCCTAGCGACCGCGCCAGTTCAGGGGAAACGGAAATCGCCGGCGGTTGCCGGGCAGGGGCCGGAGCGCAGGACGCCCTTGTCGTCGGGGAGCGCGCAGCGCCCGCTCCCGTTCATCAGGTGACCGCCGTCGATGACCCACATCGTGTCCGGCGTATCGTGGCAGTCGCCGAGGTTGAGCGGCGCGCCGTCGATATAGGCGCGCAGGCATGACGATCGGGCGCGGATCTGCCCCGGCCGGTTCACCGCGTAGGAAAACGCGGCATAGGGCGCGGCCGCGCAGTCATCGGCCTTGAAGAAATTGCCCGCCTCCTGCCAGGCGAGACAGGCATCGCCCATCAGGATGGCTGCGTCTGTGCGCTGGTCCCAGGCTTCGTCCGCAGGCGCGAAGCGGAAGGTGTAGGGCGAGGGATCGTCCTGAAGGCAGCGCGCGCCGAAGACCGTTGCGCCCTCGCGCGACGAGCCGCCGAGAACCTGAAGGCAGCGCCCGGCATTGTTGGCGAGGCGGCCTTTGTGGTCGACGATCCAGTAGTGGTCGCCGCCGCTGCCGCACGGGACGGCGCGCAGTTCGGGGTAATTGCCCTCATCAGGCGCCGACATGCACAGATCGCCATAGCGCAGGACGCCGCCGTCCGGGCCGGGGGCGCGGAAGCGCTGGTCTGCCGCGCCGGTGCAGGCGCGGCTCTCAGCGACGCCGTCGGCGTTGACCGTCGCGCACATGCCGGGCAGGCGGTCGGGTTGGAGCGTGATCTCGGGCAGCGCCGTCCAGGCGGGTTCGTCGGCCATGGCCGAGACGAGAAGGGCGGCCGAAGCCGCCCCCAGGATCGCGATTTGCCGCACGGGTCAGCGCGAGTAGAGGTTGAAACGCTGGTTCGATTTGCCCGAGCATTTGAAGGTGATGATGGGCGTGCGTTCATAGGTGCCGCCGCTGTCGACATCCAGGCAAAGCCCCGAAGAGTCGTTGCGGATCGTGCCGTTGCTCATCACCACCCAGGTCTGGCTGCGCGAGCCGTTGCAGGTCGCCACATAGACCGGGCTGCGGCTGCTGGCCGCCGCCGCCACGCACCCGTTGTTCACGCGCATCTCGGTGCGGCCGTTGGTCGACAGGGTGAAGACCTGGTTCGACTTGCCGTGGCAGCCCCAGAGGATCAGCTGGTTGGTGCTCTTGTCGCGGTCGAGGCACATGCCGGGCGCATGCTGCGGCGACAGGAGAACCTGGCTGGTGTAGCCGCCGCCCGAAGGACCGTCGTCATAGCCGCCTTCCCAGAGCAGCCAGCGCTGGTTCGACTTGCCCGAGCAGTTATAGCCGATGATGCGGGCGCCCTCGCTGCGCGAGCCGCCCTCGACATCGGCGCAGAGGCCCGTGCCGTTCACCAGCGTGCCGTTCTGGCTGTAGGTCCAGTACTGGTCCGCGCGGTTCTTGCAGTTCGTCGCATAAAGCTGGTCGCCATTGCGACCGGCGGCGATGCAGTAACGCCCGACGCGCATGAAATCGGCGCCGCGCGGCGGCACGTCGATGTCCTGCGGCGCCTGCCCGGAGCAGCGCGCGATGACGCCGCGGCCGGACTGGAAATCCATGCACATGCCGCGCGCCTTGTCGGACTGCAGCGCCTCGGCCGAGGCGGCGGGGGCGAAGGCGAGGAAGGCGGTGGCGGCGGCAAGGCCGGCGAGGAAGGATCGGATTGGCGTCATGGCGGTCATCTCCCAGATCTCTTGGCCGAACGCTGGCACATCCGCCGAGTTCCGCTCAAGCGGCGAACGGACGCGGCGCGCGCGTTATCCATGTCGCGCGCACCGCCTGAACCGTGGATGAAGCGGGGTTACGGGACCAGCGTGAAGCGCTGGTTCGAATTGCCCGAACATTTGAAGAAAATCACCCGCGCGCCGGGGTTTTGCGAGGCGCCCTCGACATCGGCGCAGAGGCCGTTGGCGGCGCGCAGCAGGCCGTTGGTGGTGAAGGTCCATTCCACCGCGCCGATATTGCACGCCCCGGCGCGGATCTGCTGGCCCTGCGAGCCGTCGCCGGCGAGGCATTTATTGGGTCCAGAGATCTGGGCCATGACCGGCGTGGTGGGAACGCCGACGCCGACCTTGAAACGGGTCGCGCTGTTGCAGGGCATCAGATTGAGGCGATTGCCGCTGAGATTGAGGCAGAGATAGGGGGCGTGGTTGGCCGAAAGCACGCCTTCCTGCGCGCTGCCGGCGAGTTCGCCGATATTGTCGGCTGGAACCTTGCCGGTCGCGGTGCGAAGCCAGCGCTGGTTGTTCTGGTTGTTGCATTCAAAGCCGATGACCCGCGTGCCGGCGTTCTTCTTGCCGCCCTTCACATCGAGGCAGAGGCCATCGCCGCGGATCGGTCCGTTATTGACCATGTTGAAACGGGTGACGCCGTTGAAAGGCGAGGCGCATTGCACGAGCGTCGGCATGTTGTTCTGGCCCGACATCTGGAGACAGCGCACGCCCGCCACGATCACCCGGCCGCCGCTGACCGAGGCGATGGCGAGATCCTGGTTGCCGCTGCCGTCGCAGGGCTGGATCGAGACGCCGCCCGTCGTGACGTTGAGGCACATGCCGGGCGCATGCGCCGATTCGAAGATATCGGCGCTGGCGCTCGTCGCGAGCGCGATCCCCAGCGCGGCGGCGATGCCCGTGAGTGCTTGTTTCAACATGACAATCTCCCTCGTTTGATCGCAACCCTAGGCGTGCGTGGCGGCCCCGGCCACGCGCCAATGCGCCGCATCAGCCGCCCGGACGGCTGAACGGCGCATGAAGCAGGGCCGGGCAGGTCCGGCTCGTTCCTTGACAGGTCCGCCGCCTTCGGTGTCTCACGCGGGCCAGCAACAAGGATGGGCTTATGACCACCGCATTCACGTTCCCCGGACAGGGCAGTCAGGCGCCGGGCATGGGCAAGGCGCTGGCCGAGGCCTTCGGCGCGGCGCGCGATGTCTTCGGCGAGGTCGACGAGGCGCTGTCGCAGAACCTGTCGAAGCTGATGTTCGAGGGGCCGGAAGGCGAGCTGACCCTCACCGAGAACGCCCAGCCGGCGTTGATGGCCGTCTCCATGGCGATCGTCCGCGTGCTGGAGCGTGAGGGCGGCTTCAGGCTGGCCGAACGGTGCAGCCACGTCGCAGGGCACTCGCTGGGCGAATATTCGGCGCTGGTGGCGGCGGGGGCGTTCAGCCTCAGCGATGGCGCGAAGCTGCTGAAAGCGCGCGGACAGGCGATGCAGCGCGCGGTGCCGGTGGGCGTCGGCGCGATGGCGGCCCTGCTGGGCGCCGAAATCGCGCAGGCCGAGGAACTGTGCAAACTGATTTCGGCGCCGGGTGAGATCGCCGCCATCGCCAACGACAACGCGCCGGGGCAGGTGGTGATCTCCGGCCACAAGGCGGCGATTGACCGCGCCGCCGAGCATGTGAAGGCGCTTGGCATCAAGCGCGCCATGCCGCTGCCGGTGAGCGCACCCTTCCATTCGCCTCTGATGAAGCCGGCGGCCGAGGAGATGGCCCGCAAGCTGGAAGAGGCGACGATCAACACGCCGTCGCTGCCCGTGATCGCCAACGTCACCGTGAAGCCGGTGATCGATCCGGCCGAGATCCGCGCGCTTCTGGTGGAGCAGGTGACGGGCCGCGTGCGCTGGCGCGAAACCATCGCATCGCTGCCGGGTCTCGGCGTGACGAAGGTGGTGGAGGCCGGTGCGGGCAAGGTGCTGACCGGCATGGCCAAGCGCATCACCACCGAGGTCGAGCCGGTATCGCTGGAAACCCCGGCGGATATCGAAGCATTTCTGAAAAGCGTCTGAGGGAGAAAGCCATGTTCAATCTGACGGGCAAGGTCGCCCTCGTGACGGGTGCGACGGGCGGGATCGGCCTGCAGGTCGCCAAGGCACTGCATGCTCAAGGAGCCACCGTGGCGCTTTCGGGCCGCCGCGTGGAGCAGCTTGAGGCGCTGAAGGCGGAACTTGGCGAGCGCGCGGAAATTTTCCCGGCCGATCTGACCGACACCGCCTCGGTCGACGGCCTCGTGCCGGCGGTGGAGAAGGCCCTCGGCGGCGTCGATATCCTGGTGAACAATGCCGGCATCACCCGCGACAATCTCTTCATGCGCATGAAGGACGCGGAGTGGGATGACATTCTGCGGGTCAACCTGACCGGCGCGTTCCGCCTCGCCCGGGCCTGCATGCGCGGCATGATGAAGAAGCGCTGGGGCCGGATCGTCTCCATCACTTCTGTCGTCGGCGTGACCGGCAATCCGGGGCAGGCGAACTATGCCGCCGCCAAGGCAGGCATTATCGGCATGTCCAAGTCGCTGGCGCAGGAAGTCGCCAGCCGCAACATCACGGTCAACTGCGTCGCGCCGGGCTTCATTGCCACGCCCATGACCGATGCGCTGACCGACGACCAGAAAAAGGCCGTCTCGGACAAGATTCCGGCCGGCCGGATGGGCACGCCGGACGAGATCGCCGCCGCCGTCGTCTATCTCGCCAGCGAGGAAGCCGCCTACGTCACCGGCGCGACGATTCACGTCAATGGCGGCATGGCGATGGTCTAAAGCGGGAACTCCGGCAAAAAAGGCGCGGAAATCCGGGCCGTTTGCAGGGGTGACATCAAGTCTGGCAACGTGATACGAAGCGCGCCTTTCCCGGTCCGCGCAACGCCTGGCCGGGGCAACACGATAGGAACGGATACATGAGCGACGTCGCAGAACGCGTGAAGAAGATCGTCATCGACCACCTGGGCGTCGATGCCGACAAAGTCAGCGAGAAGGCGAGCTTCATCGATGATCTCGGCGCGGACAGCCTCGACACGGTCGAGCTGGTCATGGCGTTCGAGGAAGAGTTCGGCATCGAGATCCCGGACGACGCCGCCGAGACCATCCAGACGGTCGGCGACGCCGTGAAGTTCATCTCGGAAAAGGCCGCGAAGTAATTCGCGTTTGACCGGTATGCGTCGCGTCGTCGTAACAGGTCTGGGCGCCGTCACCCCGCTGGGGAGCGGCGTCGAAGCCACATGGTCGCGCATCCTGGACGGGCAGTCCGGGGCGCGCCCGATCACCGCGTTCAAGGTGGACGACCTCGCCACCCGGATCGCCTGCGGCGTTCCGCGCGGCGCGACGACCGACGGGCTGTTCAATCCCGACGACTATCTGGAAGTCAAAGAGCAGCGGAAGCTGGATGACTTCATCATCTTCGGCATCGCTGCCGCCCAGCAGGCCTGGGACGACAGCGGGCTGAAGCTGGAGACAGAGGAACAGCGCTGCCGCACCGGCGTGCTGATCGGCTCCGGCATTGGCGGCCTGGTGGGCATCGAGGAAGCCTCGATCACCCTGCACGAAAAAGGCCCCCGCCGGATCAGCCCGTTCTTCATTCCCGGCCGCCTGATCAATCTGGTCTCGGGGCAGGTCTCGATCCGCCTCGGCGCGAAGGGTCCGAACCATGCCGTGGTGACGGCCTGCGCGACCGGCGCGCACGCCATCGGCGATGCCGCGCGGCTGATCGCCTTCGACGACGCCGACGTGATGATCGCGGGCGGGGCGGAAGCCTCGATCTGCCGCATCGGCATTGCGGGCTTCAACGCCTGCCGTGCGCTCTCGACCGCCTATAACGACACGCCCGAGAAGGGGTCGCGTCCTTACGACAAGGACCGCGACGGCTTCGTGATGGGCGAGGGCGCAGGCGTCGTGATCCTGGAAGAATACGAACACGCCAAGGCGCGCGGCGCGAAGATCTATGCCGAAGTGACCGGCTATGGCCTCTCCGGCGACGCCTACCACATCACCGCCCCGACCGAGGACGGCGATGGCGGTTTCCGCGCCATGCAGATGGCGCTGAAGCGCTCGGGCCTGACGGTCGCCGACATCGACTATGTCAACGCGCACGGCACCTCGACCATGGCGGACGGCATCGAGCTGGGCGCGGTGGAACGGTTCTTCGGCGAACATGCCTCGAAGCTGTCGATGTCGTCGACCAAGTCGTCGATCGGGCATCTGCTGGGCGCTGCCGGCGCGGTGGAGGCGATCTTCTGCATCCTCGCGATGCGCGATCAGGTCGTGCCGCCGACCATCAATCTTGAAAACCCCGACGTCACGACGGCCATCGACCTCGTGCCGCTGAAGGCCCGCAAGCGCGAAGTGCGCGCGGTGCTGTCCAACTCGTTCGGCTTCGGCGGCACCAACGCCGCCCTCATCATGACGAAGCCGCCGGCCTGACGCCGATGGGCGAGGCCAAAGACCCAAAACCTCCCAGAAGGCGGCGGTCCTTCCTCGCAAGATTTTTTGCGTTTCTGCTGGTTCTCCTCATCCTCGGCGGCCTCGCCGCCGGCGGCGCGGCCTATTGGGCGTGGGAGCGCTTCAACGCGCCGGGGCCGCTGGCCGCCGACACCTTCGCGACCCTCGAGCCGGGCGACGGGCTGAACGCCATCGCCGTGAAGCTGCGCGATGCGGGCGTCATCTCGAAGGACGATCCGTTCAATCTGGGCGTTCTCGACGACGCGACGATCTTCAAGCTGGGCACGCGCTATCTGGAACAGCAGGGCAAGCTGAAGCACGGCGAATACAAGGTGCCGGCCGGATCGAGCATGAAGCAGGTGATGGAGCTGCTCGTCTCGGGCAAGGTCATCCAGTATTCGGTGACGATCCCCGAGGGGCGCACCAGCCAGATGGTTCTGCGCATTCTGAATGCCGACACCACGCTGACCGGCGAGCTGCGCGCCGCGCCTGCCGAGGGCGCGCTGCTCCCGGAGACGTACCTGTTCACGCGCGGCACGACGCGGGCCGACATATTGCGCCGGATGGAGCGCGACCACACGGCGCTGGCCGAGAAGCTGTGGGCGAACCGGAAGGCGGATCTGCCTTACGACACGCTGGAAGAGGCGATCATCCTGGCGTCCATCGTGGAGAAGGAAACGGGCGTCGCCAGCGAACGGCCGCAGGTCGCGTCCGTCTTCGTGAACCGGTTGCGCAAGGGCATGAAGCTGCAGTCGGACCCGACCATCATCTATGGCCTGACCGGCGGCGAGCCGCTGGGCCGCGGCATCCGCAAGAGCGAGCTTGAGAAGGCGACGCCCTACAACACCTATGTCATCGACGGCCTGCCGCCGACGCCCATCTGCAATCCCGGCCGCGCCTCGCTGGAGGCCGTGATCAATCCTCCGGATACGGATTATCTCTTCTTCGTCGCCGACGGCACGGGCGGTCACGCCTTCGCCGCGACTCTGGAAGAGCACAACGAAAACGTCCGCAAATGGCGCGAGATCGAGGCGCAGCGGGCGCGGGACGCGGAAGCCGCCGGAGGGACGCCATGACCGTCGTCTCGATGACCGGCTTCGCCCGGGCGCGTGGCAGTTTCGGCCTGCTGGACTGGGCGTGGGAGTTGAAAAGCGTCAACGGCAAGGGGCTGGAGCCGCGCTTCCGCCTGCCGCCGGGATATGACGGGCTGGAGGTCGCGGCGCGGCAGGCGCTGACCAGACGGCTGAAGCGCGGCTCGGTGCAGGTCTCGCTGGTGCTGACCGAACAGGCGCAGGCCCCGAACCTCAAGATCAACCGCGAGGCGTTGCAGGCGATCTCCGAAGCCATGAAGGCGATGGAGAGCGTGCTTCCCGTCAGCCCGCCCAGCGCCGACGGCATCTTCCGCATGAAGGGCGTCGTCGAGGAAACGCAGGGCGGCGAGGCCGATATCGAGGCGCGGGACGCCGCGTTGCTGGCGTCTCTGGACGAGGCGCTGAAGGCGCTCGCCAAAGCGCGGGCGGAAGAGGGCGCGCGGATCGGTGCGCTGCTGGACGCCCAGCTTGGGCGCATCGCCGCGCTGGCGGCCGAAGCGCGCAGTCTCGCAAGCCTTGCGCCGGAGGCGGTGAAGCAGCGCCTCGCCGACCAGGTTGCGAAGCTGGTCGAGGCGTCGAGCGCGCTGAACCCGGAGCGGCTGCATCAGGAAGCGGCGCTGCTAGCCGCCAAGGCCGACGTGACGGAGGAGCTGGACCGGCTGGACGCCCATGTCGCGCAGGCGCGCGATCTGCTGGCCGACACCGAGCCTGCCGGGCGGCGGCTGGATTTCCTGTGTCAGGAGTTCACGCGCGAGGCGAATACGCTCTGCTCCAAGTCGTTCGATATCCAGTTGACGCGACTGGGGCTAGACCTCAAAGCCGTGATCGAGCAGTTCCGCGAACAGGTCCAGAATGTTGAGTAGCGCCGGGGGGCGCGTGAGATGCTGACCATCCAGCGCAAGCCGATGATGATCGCCTTCGCCGCGCCGAGCGGCGCGGGCAAGACCTCGATCACCCGCCGCCTCATGACGATGGACCCGGCGCTGCGTCTGTCGGTGTCGTGGACGACCCGCAGGATGCGGCCCGGCGAGATCGACGGACAGGATTATGTCTTCGTCACGCAGGAGGCCTTCGACGCCAAGGCGAAGGCGGGCGGGTTCATCGAATATGCGGGCGTCTTCGAGAAGTCCTATGGCTCGCCCCGCGACTATGTCGACGAGGCGATGGCCGAAGGCCATGACGTGATGTTCGACATCGACTGGCAGGGCGTGCGGCAGCTCAGGGCCGCCTATCCCGATGCGGTGACGGTCTTCATCCTGCCGCCGACCAAGGCGCAGCTGGCCGAGCGGCTGACCCGGCGCGGGCAGGACGACGCGCAGACCGTCGCCAAGCGCATGGCGCAGGCGAATGGCGAGATGAGCCACTGGAACGAGTTCGAGTATGTGATCGTCAACGACTTCCTGGAGCGCTCGCTGCAGGACGTGCATGCGATCATCATCGCCGAGCGGCTGAAGCGCGACCGCCAGCCGGCGCTGGAAGGCTTCGTCGCGGGGCTGATGGCCGAATAACGGCCAACGAGTTGCAGGGCGGCACGGGGCGCATCGGCCTAGTCTGGAGGCGACCAGGAGGCCCCCATGTTTCTGACAGTTCTCATCGCTCTCACGCCTGTGACGCCCGAAGCGCCTGCGCTGCCCGCCTTGCCCGATGGACCAGCGATGGTTCTGGAGGAGGCTGTGAAAGGCGCGTTGCGGGCCGCCGGGACGGAGCCTTTCTGGGGCCTCGATATCGATCCCAAGACGCTGAAATTGAGCGTGCCGGGCGAGGAGGGCGACGTCGTCACCGAGTACCTGGTGGAATATTCCACCGGCCTCGGCGAGAACCGCGTCATCACCTCAGGCCCGCTGACCGTCACGCTGTCGCCCGCCGTGTGTTCCGACGGGATGAGCGATTTCGTCTATCCCTACACCGTCGAGGCCGTTCTGACGGGCAAGGATGCGGTGACCCTGAAAGGCTGCGCCTACCGGCCCTGGGGGCAGGATGTGGTCGCGGCGTTGCCGGTGATCGACGCCTGCCTGAAGGGCGAAAAGGATTTCCCCGCCATTGTCTATGCGCGCGCCACCGCTGCGGATGCGGGCTATGTCATCATGCCGGGCGGCGAGGCATCCCCGACGCAGACCTGCACCGTAGCGGCCGGCAAGGCGGCCAAAGCGCCGCAGGCCGACGATGCCGCCCTGCCCGCCGGCACCAACGCTGAAATCTTCGTCCGCGGTCCGGGCGAGAACCCCGGGGGCGAGTGCTACGAGGCCCCCGAGGTGAAGGACGCCGACGGCAAGGTGGTCGGCTGGTGGCTCGACCCCGAAGGGTGCTGAGCTAGAGCGCCGGATCGAGGACGACGCGGCCGACGATCGTGCCCTTGCGCAGGTCGTCGAGCGTTGCCGTGGCTTCGCTCAGGCGGCGGCGGGTGACCGGGATCGGGTCGATCTTGCCGGCGCGCACCAGCTCCATCATCTCGACGGTCTCGGGCAGCGAGCCGACATAGGAGCCGCCGATCGAGATGGCGCGCATCGGCAGCATCGGGATCGGCATGCCGAACGCGCCGCCGAAGAGGCCGACGACCAGAACCTTGCCGCCCTTGCGGACGGAACCCTGCGCGAAGGCGAAGCTCGGCTCGGAGCCGACGAAATCGATGGCGGCATAGGCGCCGCCGGTCTCGGCCAGCAGCTTCTTCAGCGCACCGTCCTCGCGCGAGTTCACGACCGTGGTTGCGCCGGCTTTGGTGGCGGCTTCCAGCTTCGACGGGTCGACATCGACGCCGATGATCGTGGTGTCGAACATGGCGCGGGCGAACTGAAGGCCCATCATGCCGACGCCGCCGAGGCCGACGATCACGATGGGATCGCTCTTGGTCACCTTGCCCAGCTTCTTCATGACGCTGTAGGCGGTGAGGCCCGAGCACATATAGGCGGCGGCGAGGGCCGGATCGGCCTTGCCGAAATCGAGCAGATACCTGGAATGCGGCACGATGACGTGGCTGGCATAGCCGCCATTCTTCTGGATGCCGAGATTGGCGGGCTTGTTGCAGAGATGCTCTTCCTCGCGCGCGCAGGCCGCGCAGGCGCCGCAGCCGATCCAGGGATAGGCGACGCGGCGGTCGCCGACCTTCACATCCTTCACATCGGGGCCGACGGCGACGACACGTCCGCCGATCTCGTGACCGAGCGTGAAGGGGAGTTGGCGGCCGGCGCGGACATCGAGCTTGTTGTCGCCGCCCATGCCGAAATAGCCGTCATGCAGATGGACGTCGGAATGGCAGACGCCGCATTCGGTGACCTCGAGCAGAACCTCGGTGCCCTGCGGCACGGGCGTCGCGACATCGAGGCGGGTCAGCGGCTCGCCATAGGTGGTGATCGCTTCGCAGATCATGGGCGTCTCTCCAGGTCGTGATATTTTGTCAGCCGTTGATGCGCGAGGTCAGGCGCGGCGTCAAGGACGCGCGGCAAAGGCCCGTGCGAGCGCCAGAAATTGTGAGACCGGCACCTGCTCGGCGCGCTCCGTCGGCGCGATTCCGGCGGCGTCCAGCAGCGGCAGCGGATCGACCCCCAGCGTCTTCAGCGCGGCGCGCAGCATCTTGCGCCGCTTACCGAAGGCGGCTTGGGTGACGGCTTCCAGCGCGGCCAGGGGCGCGGGTTCGGGATCGGGGATGACATCCAGCCGCACGACCGCCGAGACGATGCTGGGCGGCGGCACGAAGGCGCTGGGGTGGACGTCGAACAGGATGCGCGGGCGGGTGCGCCACTGCGCCAGCACCGACAGGCGGCCATAGGCCTTGCCGCCGACGGGGGCGACGATGCGCTCGGCCACCTCGCGCTGGAACATCAGCGTCAGGCTGTCGAACCAGGACGGCCATTGGGGCGCGGTCAGCCATTTGATGAGGATCGCCGTGCCGACATTGTAGGGCAGGTTGGCGGCGACGCTGACCGGCGCGGTGAGGCCGTGCCGGGCGAAGAGGGCCGGTTCGTCGGCCGCCAGCGCATCGGCCGGTTCGACAACGAGACGGCCGCCGCTGGCCGCGTTCACGCTGGCGAGGGCCGGGAGGAAGCGTTCGTCGCGCTCGATGGCAAGGACGCGGCGCGCCCCCTCGCTGAGAAGCCCGCGCGTCAGGCCGCCGGGGCCGGGGCCGATCTCCAGAACGTCACGGCCCTCCAGCGGCCCGGCCTCCCGGGCGATGCGGCGGGTGAGGTTGAGGTCGAGCAGGAAATTCTGGCCGAGCGATTTCTTCGCCCAGAGATCCATGCTCTCGATCACCGCGCGCAGCGGCGGCAGGTTGTCGATGCTCATGCGGCGCGTCGGGCGGCGAGATCGGCGGCGAGTTCGATGGCGGCGATGAGGCTCGCCGGGCTGGCGATGCCTTTCCCCGCGATGTCGAACGCCGTGCCGTGATCGGGCGAGGTGCGGATGATCGGCAGGCCGAGCGTCACGTTCACGCCGCGCTCGAAGTCGATCGTCTTCAGCGGGATCAGCGCCTGGTCGTGATACATGCAGAGCGCGGCGTCATAGCGGGCGCGCGCTGCGGGATGGAACAGCGTGTCGGCAGGGTGGGGACCGGTGACGGACAGACCTTCGGCCTGCAGGCGTGCGATGGCCGGTCGGATGACCGTTTCTTCCTCGCGCCCCATCGCGCCGCCTTCGCCGGCATGGGGGTTCAATCCCGCCAGCGCGAGACGCGGCGCGGCGATGCCGAAATCGCGGGTGAGGGCGGCGGCGGCGATGCGCGCCGTCTCCACGATCAGATCCCGGGTGAGAAGCGATGGCACTTTCGCCAGCGGCTCGTGGACCGTGACGGGCACGACGCGAAGCCCCTCGACGGCCAGCATCATCACGGCGCGCGGCGCGCCGGTCAGGTGGCCCAGGAACTCGGTATGGCCGGGAAAACCGAAGCCGGCGTCGATCAGCACCTTCTTGGCGATCGGGTTGGTGACCAGCGCGCTGCATTCGCCGGACTGCACCAGTTCGACGCCGCGCTCGATGGCGCGGATGACGGCGGGGGCGTTGTCGCCGGACGGATGGCCGGGAATGGTCGCGGCCAGCGCCGCCCGGTCGGCGATGAAGCGGATGGGAATGCGCCCTTCCAGCGCCGCCATGGCGGCCGCTGCGATCTCAGGCCCGATCCCGGCCGGATCGCCCATCGTGAGAGCGATCGGGCGCGGGGCGGACATGGTCAGTTGGACGCGGTGTTGAGCACGCTGAGGTCGCGGATCTCGATCGCCGCGTCACGGCGCAGATCGCGCATATAGCGGCGGGCGAGTACCGAAAGCTCGGCGTTGAACATGCGCGTCTCGACCTGTTCGCGGCTCGGCATTTCGAATACGCGGCTCGGGATGAAGTCCTCGCGGATGCGGTCGCCGCAGACGACCAGCATGTTCATCAGCCGCTGTTCGCCCTCGACGCTGAAATAGGGATGCGAGACGTCGCTCGGGTTCAGGCCGCGAACGATCTGCTGGATTTCGGGGGCCGGATCCTTCACCGGAAGCACGGGCAGATCGACCAGCGCCACGCCGCGGATGGGCTTCAAGAATTCTTCCAGGCCCTGACAGCCGCGGATCAACTCGCGAAGCTGCATCGCTGACCCGACATAATTCTGCTCGTCGGCTTTCGACATCTGCGGCGGCACGCCAAGCACGATGCGCTTCAGTTTGACGGACCCGGCAGGCACGCCGGCCGGACGGCCGGGCGGAACGGGCGGGGCCTCATTCGCCGAGCCGGCGGGCCGCATCTTGTCGCGCAACGCGATCAGGTAATAGCCGGCGTTCGTGCGGATCGGCGGAGAGACGGTCTGCAGGCGCATCTTCTGGACCGTGGCCCAGACCTCAGGCGCCACGTCGGCATCCTGGACCCAGCCGAGATCGCCGCCGCGCGCGCCGGAGGAGGACTCCGAGAATTGCTGCGCCAGCTGCGGGAAGGACGTGCCGGTCTGAAGCTGCTGATAGATCTGCTGGATCATCCGGCGGGCGCGCGGCTCGTCCTGATCGGAATCGATCGAGATGAAGATCTCGGAAGCCAGATATTGCGGCTTGCTCGCGCCCTCTTCGATCCGCTTCATCTCCGCATCGACATCCTCGTCGGTGATGCGGACGCGGGGGGCGAGGGCGCCTTCCAGAATCTGCGTCCAGGCGAGTTCGGCCATGATCTGGGTGCGAAACGTCTGGGGATCGACGTTGTTGGCGGCGAGCGACTTCATGATCGCGTCGCGGCTGGTGTTGTTCTGCTCGCCGATGCGGTCGATCGCCTCGTCGATATCCTTTTCGGAAATCTTCAGCTTGACGCGCTCGGCTTCCTTCAGCTGCAGGATTTCGTCGATGAGCGTGCGCAGCACGCTTTCCCGAATGCGCTGCTGGGCGGCCGCGTTCTGCCCGCCGCCGCTGGTGGCGAGGACCATGCGGACGCGCTGGTCGAGATCGTAGGTGGAGATCACGACGCCGTTCACGATGGCGGCGGCGCGCTGCACGCTGTCGGCGGCGGATACGGGAGCAGGGGCGAGCGACAGCACGAGGGCTGCCGCGGCGAACTTGAGCAACGATTTCATGGCGCTACGCTATTCCGTCCCGTTCGGCGGTCGCAGGTCTTGCGCCCGTCGACTTCCAGTTGCTGCTCTAGCCCCTCAGCGGGCCGGAGAATACAGGCTTCCCCCCGCCGATCAACGGCGGTTTTCACCATAAAGACGCCCCATTCCGGGCGTTGGAGGCGGCGATTCCCGTGGCTCAGAAGCTTCCGAAGCCCGACGCCTCGCGGTTCTCGTTGCCCAGATACGGGTCGCGGCGGTAGAGCGGCACCGCCGTGCCGGTGTCGTCGCCCAGCGCCTTCAGCCGGACCGACAGGATGAAGGTGGTCGAAGGTTCCGCATCTCGGTCGCGGGTGAAGCGGCGGCGGAACCCGAATTCGAAGAACGAGCATTCGTCCTCATAGGCGACGCCGAAGCGGCTCTCGATCATCTGCGAGCCTTCCAGGTCGCGCCGGACGCCGCCGATGGCGCTCCAATACGCATTGACATAGACGCGGCCCAGAATGTTGACCTCCTCGCGCGGGCCGAGGCCGGTAGAGAGGGGTCGCTTTCCAGCTTCAGATAGGAGGCGTCGACCTCGTACCACGACCCGGTGCCCTGGACGTAGACCTCGTTCCGGCGGACCGAGAAGTCGTCCTTGTCGAGGCGCAGGCGGTTGACGATGGTCAGGCCCTGCCACGGCGTGAACGAGATGCGGCCGACATAGTCGGACTGCGTCTCGCCGAGGCCGGTGGAATTCTGGAAGGCGGGGTCGTCGTCGGCGCGGACCTGGAACCCGGCCAGCACCTCGAACGAACCCCCGCTCGGGAAGAACTCGGCATAGCGCAGGCCGATATTGGCGCGCGGGCCGCTTTCGATGAGGTCGAGGCCGGTGAATTTGACGGCGTTGAAGAGATTGGTGTCGTCGAATTCGAGGCTGAGGCTGTCCTCGTTCGGGATGCCGTCGGGGCCGTTGCCGTAGGGCGCGCCGATGATCTGCACGATCGGCTCGACGATCTGGGTGTAGCCGCTCTCCGTCTGTTTCACGAACGGCCAGCGCAGTTCGGCGCCGGCATAGCCGCTGGCGCGCGTCAGCACGCCGCCGTCGGCGATGCCCGGATGCAGCAGCGGATCGACATCGGCGACGCGGTAGGCATCGCCCCGCAGCGCCGCGAAGAAGGTCAGCGCCATGCCGTTTTCGAGGATTTCGGGGCGCGTCCATGTCGTGCCGACCGACAGGCGCTGCATGTCGAGGCCGCGCGAGCGATGGAGCGCGACGATGCTGCCGTCGAACGCGACTTCGCCGCCCCAGAAGCTGTCATCGAGAACGTAGTGGACCTCGGCTTCCGGCAGCACCAGCGGCGTCAGGCCGGGATCGTCGGTCGCACGCAGGCCCTGAAAGGCATAGGCCGAGACGGCGCCGTGCGAGCGGCCCTCGCGCCAGTCGACATAGGCGCGGCTCGTCAGGCGGTCGGCGTTGGAGATTTCGTAGCGCTCCAGATAGGTGTCGTTCGACACCCGCTCCACGTCGAAGCCCCAGCCCATCGTCTCGTTCAGCTTGAACCGGCCGCGCCCGAAAATATGGCTGTAGGCGGTCTGGTCGCCGGTGCGCACGCCCATCGAGTCGAAGGCGTCGTCATAGGTGAAGCTGCCCGACAGCCAGTATTCGCCGCTGTCGAATTTCTGCCGCCAGTCCAGCTTGATGACCGGATAGACCTCGGTCGCGACCATCGCCGACACCGTGAGGTCGTAGGTCGGGTCCAGCGCGAAGTGATAGGGAACCTCGACGAAATAGCCCAGATCGCTCGACTGCCCGGCGGTCGGCGCGAGGAAGCCGGACTGGTTCTTCACCGTGAAATCGGCATGCGCGAAGGCCGGCACAGCGGCGATCGGCACGCCGAAGAATTCGAACGAGGCATCCTCGTAGGAGATGCGCTTCTGTTCCTGGTCCCAGATCACCCGCACGGCCTTGATCTGCCACAGCGGTTCGTTCTGGCCCTTGTCGACGCAGATTTCGCACGGTGAAAAGACCGCGCGTTCCAGCACCGTGCGGTTGCCGTTCTCGCGCGTGCCGCGCGCCGCGGCGAGGCGAGTGTGCTCGTCGAGCAGGATGCCGATATTTTCGATGACGCCGTCGCGCAAGTCGCCCGTCAGTTCGACGCTGTCCGCCGACAGGGTGGAGCCGTCGGCCTCGCGCACCAGCACGCCGCCCGAAGCGGTGACGACGCCCGTCGTCTGGTCGTAGGCGACGGCTGCGGCGGTGAGGACGCGGCCGTCGGACGAAATCTCGACATTGCCTTCCAGGCGGACGGTCTTGCCGTCGGTGTCATAGACCAGCCGGTCGGCCTGGAAGAGGACCGGCGCGTTCTCGTCGAACGCCATCGTGCGGTCGGCCGCCGGCGCAGCGGCGAGAAGCGCCGCCGCCGAAGCCGCCGCCAGGAACCAGGACTTCACGCGCGTCACTCTAACCGTCCTCCAGGTACAGGAGAGCGGTGACTCCGGTCAGGATGCAAGCGAGTGTCGGCGCGGCTGCGGCAATCAGCGGCGGGACAAGGCCGGAAAGTCCCAGCGCCTCGGTGAAATCGCTGAGGAAAAAGAAGATGAACCCGACCCCCGCCGCCGTCGCGAGCAGCCGCCCCGTGCCGCCGAAACGCATGGGACGCAGCGCGAAAGCGGCGGCGATCACCACCATGGCGCCCAGCGCCAGGGGCAGGGCGATCAGCGAATAGAAATGCATCTTGTGCCGGACGGCGGTGAACCCTGCGTCCTCGGCCGTCTGGATGAAGCGGGGCAGATCCCAGAAATCGATCGTATCGGGCGAGGTGAAGCTGTCCTTCACCTCGTCGGCCGTCAGCGTGGTGGGAAGGTCATAGGTGGCGTGAAAGACCGCCGGCTCGCCCGGACGGCTTTCGTACACGTCGCTCATCCGCCAGAAGCCGGCATCGAGCGCGGCCGAACGGGCATCGAGGCGGCGGGTGTATTTGTCCTTCTCGCCATAGATAAAGACGATGACGTCCTCCAGCTGCATGTCGGCGCTGGAGGCCCTGAGGGCATGGATCACCGCCTGCTCGCTGCCGTCGGCCTGTCGCAGCCAGACCCCGGTTGGAAACACGGCGAGGATCGAGGCGCGGCCCCGCAGATAACGCGCCTCCAGCTGCTCGAACTGGCTGGCGGCGTTGGCGGAGACGGGGTTCACGATCGTCGTGGAGATGATGCCGGCCAGGATCGCGACCACGATGGGCGGCAGGATGAACTGCCAGGCCGAAACGCCGGAGGCGCGGATCGCCTCAAGCTCGTGGAAGCGCGACAGGCGTGCGAACATCCAGATCGCGCCGAACAGGGCGATGAACGGCAGCAGCTTGTTCATCGTCAGCGGCAGCTTGAAGACCGCCATCAGCAGCGCGATGCCGAACGTCATCTCCTCCTTGCCGGTGGAGCGGTTTAGCAATTCGGCCAGATTGATGATGAAGACGAAGGCCGCCAGCGCGCCCATCACCGTCCCGCAGGAGGCGAGGAAGCGCCAGGTCAGATAGCGTGTGAGAACGAAGGGCGTCATGCTGCAGCCTCCGCCGGCGGTTCGCGCAACGGCTTGCGCCAGGTCCACCCCGAGAGCCAGACGGCCGCCCCGGCGATGCCGACCAGCGGCACGACATAGAGCAGCGGCCAGAGATCGTTGTTGGAGCCGACCACGCCCCGGACGCCGAGGCCCGCCATGCGGATGGTCAGCGCGATCAGCGCCGCAAGCCCGATGCGCCAGGCGATGGAGCGCCGCGCCGAGCCTGCGGCGAGGATGGCGGCGGCAGGGATCAGCACGAAGATGAAGCTGTAGAGCGGCGAGGACAGCCGCTCATGGGCGTCGGCGACATAGGATTTCAGCTTCTGCTCCGACAGGTTCGCCGCATCGGGCGGGTTCAGCAGCTCGGGCAGATAGCGTTCCTGCGTGCCGCGCTGGTCGGCGCGCTCGCCCTTCTGAAATGGCGCCAGGTCGATGACATAGCGGTCGAACTGCAGCGTCGCGATGCGGCCCGCGCCCTCGATCCGCTGGACATTGCCGTTGAGCAGCAGAAAGCGCGGCCCGGCATCGCTGTCGGTGATTTCGCCGGCTTCCGCCATGTAGGTGGTGGCGGCGGCCGGATCGCGGTTGTCGTGGACAAGAATGCCGCGCGCGCTGGCCGATCCGGTCCGCTCCCGGACATAGACGGTCAGGCCGTCCGACGGCGTCGTGAACTGGCCCTCGCGCAGGATGTTGGTGATGAGATCGCCCCGGATCTCGTACATCCGGTCCTTCAGCGTCCGCTGGCCCAGCGGCATCAGATAGAGGTTCACCGCGAGGTGGAGGAGGGCGACCACCAGCGCCAGCGCCATCAGGGGCAGGGCCACCGTGAAGCGCGAGCGGCCCGCCGCCGCCACGACCACAAGCTCGCTGTCCGTCTGAAGCCGGAAAAGCGCATAAAATGTCGCGAACAGCAGCGCCGCCGGCAGCACGAAGATCATGAGGCTGGGGAGCATCAGCACGATCAGATAGAGGAAAATGCCCGCCGACTGCCCCTGATCGACGATCACGTTCACATAGCGCAGCGACTGCGACAGCCAGACGATGGCCGTCAGCGCCGCCGTGAAGAACACGAAGGGCCGGAACGCCTCATCGAAGATGTAGCGGGCCAGCCGCATTCAAAGGCGTCCTTGGACCTCACGCTTTGGAGAGCGGCGCTATGCCGCTTCCGCGCGGGCGCGGTTTGCTTTAGCTCTCACGGCCAGCAGGCCGGGATTTCATGCCCCGGTCTAACCATGCGCGCGGCGTCCCGCAATCGCCTTGGGCGACCGGCCCGGCCGAAAGCACTGACGAGGATTGGATCGTAGAATGGATGTTCGTTTTTCGGCCTTCGGCCCCGCCAAATCCGGAATTCTGGTCGTCGGCGCGACGGATGGCGGCAAACTGACCGCCCAGGCCAGGAACGCCGACAAGACCGCCAAGGGCGCCATCGCCGAGGCCGCCAAGCGCGGCCGCTTCACCGGCGCCAAGGGCCAGATCATCGAAATCGCCGGCGCCAAGGGCGGACCCTATGCCGTGGTCGGCCTCGGCAAGACCGACGCCTTCGACGCGCAGGCGGCTGAAGCCGTCGGCGGCGCGATCGTCGCCCGATACCTCACGACGGGCGAAACCCGCCTGACCGTGGCGTTGGACCTGTCGGTCGAGCATGCCGTCCACGTGGCGCTGGCCGCGGCGCTGCGCGCCTATCGCTTCGACAAATACCGCACCAGGCTGAAGACCAACCAGAAGCCGTCGCTGAAGACGCTGGACGTGCAGGTCGCCGATCCCGCTGCCGCCAAGAAGCTGTGGAAGGACGCCAGCGCCCTGATCGAGGGGGTGTTCTTCACCCGCGACCTCGTCACCGAGCCGGCGAATATCCTCTATCCGCAGACCTTCGCCGACCGCTGCGCCGAGCTGAGCGAGCATGGCGTCGAGGTGGAAGTCCTGGGCGAGCCCGAAATGAAGAAGCTGGGCATGGGCTCGCTTCTGGGCGTCGGGCAGGGCAGCGCCAAGGAATCCAAGCTGGTCGTCATGCGCTGGAACGGCGGCGCGGAAGGCGAGGCGCCGATCGCGCTGGTCGGCAAGGGCGTGACCTTCGACACCGGCGGCATCTCGCTGAAGCCCGGCGACGGCATGTGGGACATGAAGTGGGACATGGGCGGCGCGGGCGCCGTGGCCGGTGCGATGAAGGCGCTGGCCCTGCGCAAGGCGAAGGCCAACGTGGTCGGCGTTCTGGGTCTGGTTGAAAACATGCCCGACGCCGACGCCCAGCGCCCGGGCGACATCGTGACCTCGATGTCGGGCCAGACGATCGAGGTGTGGAACACCGACGCCGAAGGCCGCCTCGTTCTGGCCGATGCGCTCTGGTACACGCAGGACCGCTTCAAGCCGCGCTACATGGTCAATCTGGCCACGCTGACCGGCGCGATCATGATCGCCCTCGGCCTCGACCATGCCGGCCTCTTCTCGAACGACGACGACCTCGCCGCCGCGCTCGACAAGGCCGGCAAGGGTGTCGGCGAGCCGCTGTGGCGCATGCCGCTGGTGGAATCGCTGGACCGCGCCATCGATTCGACCTGCGCCGACATGAAGAACATCACCGGCAGCCGCTACGGCGGCTCGATCGTCGGCGCGATGTTCCTGCAGCGCTTCGTCAACGGCACCAAATGGGCGCATCTCGACATCGCCGGCGTGGCGTGGAGCGCCAAGGCGCGTGCGGTCCACCCCGAAGGCGCCAGCGGCTTCGGCGTGCGTCTGCTCGACAGCTTCGTGCGGGACGTCGCCGAAAGCTGAACGATGGTCTACGCCAAGAAGGGACGCGGCAACGCCGTTCCGGAAACCGTCACCATCGACGGTGACGAGATGGTCTGGAAGCCGCTCAGCGAACCGCGCTGGACGACGGACGGCTATGTGGGCCTGCGCATCTCGGTGCAGGTCTTCGATGATGGCCTCGCCCGGCGCGAGCTCATCATCGAGTTTCCCTATACCCACACCCAGAACGGCCGGCCCAAAAGCTGGCCGCACCGCCCGCGCGAGTTCCGCATCCTGCTGGAAGGCGCGATCCGTCAGGCGATCGAGCTGGGCTGGGACCCGAACTCGCGCGGCCGTCCGTTCAACATGATGGCCGATGAAGACCCCGACGATCCGGCGCTGCCCAAGGGCTTCAAGTGACGGAGGTGTGGTTCTACCACCTCCAGCGCGAGACGCTGGAGAACGCCCTGCCGCCGCTGCTGCAGAAGACGCTCGAGCGCGGCTGGCGCGCCGTCGTCAGGGCAGGGGGGCAGGAGCGGGTGGACGCGCTGGATGCCCATCTGTGGACCTATCGCGACGACGCGGTTCTGCCGCATGGCCGCGCGGCGGACGGCTTCACCGATCGCCAGCCGATCTATCTCACCGCGAATGACGATTTGCCCAACGGGCCGCACGCGCTGTTTCTGGTCGATGGCGCGGCGCCGTCGAACTGGGCGCTGCCCGACCTGACGCTGCTGGAGCGTATCGTCCTCATCTTCGACGGCCGGGACGAGTCGGCCCTCGCCGAGGCGCGGCGGCAGTGGACGGCCGCCAAGGCCGCCGGTCATCCGGCGACCTACTGGAAGCAATCCGCCTCCGGCCGCTGGGAAAAACAGGCCTGAGTCCGGCCTGATATCCCGCCCGGCGGCTTCAACGTGGCAGTTCTGCGGTTCCGTCGCATTTTTGCGTGTTGATAATCATTCGCATTGTCATTCGAGAATCCCCTCGCTAGAAGTGCGCCGCATTCGCATTCGCAACATGGCCGTGACGGCCAGGGATTCAGCAGGGGGCACTTTGATGGCTAAGGTTTCCGGGGTGCGCGCCGTGGCGCGTAACCGCATGGCGCGGCTGGCTGTTGCCGGCATCGCCGGCCTCGCGATGGGTTCGACGGCGCTGTCGCAGGTCAAGCCTGCCGAAGAACCCGCCGACAAGGACGAGATCGTTGCGGCGGCGGAGACTTCGGGCAGCGAAACCATCGACGTGAAGGGCAAGCGCAAGGAGCTTGAGTCGCCGAAATACACGGCGCCGATCCTCGACACGCCGCAGACCATCACCGTCATCGACAGCGGCACGATCCGCGGCCAGAACCTGCTGACGCTGCGCGAAATCCTCTCCACCGCGCCCGGCATCACCTTCGGCGCCGGTGAAGGCGGCGGCGGCTACGGCGACTCGATCAACCTGCGCGGCTATGCCGCCAACTCCGACATCACCGTCGACGGCGTGCGCGACAGCGCGCAATACACCCGCACCGATCCGTTCAATCTCGAGCAGCTTGAACTCGTGAACGGCGCGAACTCGGTCTATGGCGGTTCCGGCTCGCTGGGCGGCTCGATCAACATCGTCACCAAGACGCCACATGGCCGCAATGAAACCACCGTCACCGGCGCGATCGGCACGGACAACTACTATCGCGGCACGGTCGACGCCGACTATGTGATCGCGGACGGCATCGCCTTCCGCCTGAACCTGATGGCGCACGAGAACGATGTTCCCGGCCGCGACGTGGAAAAATACAGCCGTTTCGGCATTGCGCCGTCGGTCGTGTTCGGCCTGAACTCGGATACGCAGCTGACGCTCAGCTACGTTCATCAGGAAGACGACAACATCCCGCAATACGGCGTGCCGTATTTCAGGAACGCCTTCAACGACGGCGCCCTGCCGGGCGCGTCGAGCAGCAACTACTATGGCTATTCGAACGTCGACAGGCAGGAGATCCAGGTCGACCAGTTCACGGCCACGATCAACCACGAGTTCAACGACTGGCTGAGCGTGCGCAATCTCACCCGCTATCAGGAGGTGACGCAGCTCTCCATCGTCGATCCGCCGCAGGGCACGTTCTGTCTCGCCAGCGGCATCAATCCTGCGACCGGGGCGGCTTGCGCGTCGCCGAACACCTACATCCCCAGCGGCCCGCGCGGTAACACGCGCGATACCAAAAATACGCTGTTCTACAATCAGACCGACTTCGCCATGGAGTTCATGACGGGCGGCATCCAGCACAATGCGGTCGTTGGCTTCTCATTCTCCAGCGAAGACTACCATCTCGACACCGGATCGAGCCTGCGCAACGCGAATGGCACGTATCCCAACGGCGCTGCGCTGCCGGCCGGCTATGTCTTCCCGACCATGGGCATCTCCGACCCGGACCATGTCTGGACCGGCCCGGTGAATTTCCTCCGGACCGGAGCGAGCGACGGTACGTTGGGCAGCCGCGCATTTTATGCGTTCGACACGATGACCATCTCGCCGCAGTTCGAGCTGAATTTCGGCCTGCGTTATGAAACGATCGAAGGCGAGTTTACGGCCGCGGCCCTGCCGACGACGCCGGCTAATACGCCCGGCGTGAACATTCCGCCGTACACCAGCCTGCGACCGACCCTTGCGCAGGGCCAAATCTTCTACAATGAGGAAAGCATTCTCTCGTATCGCTTCGGCGCAGTTTACAAGCCGGTCGCCAACGCCAGCATCTATATCGCTTACGGCAACACGGAAACGCCGTCGCAGGCCACGGTGAACGGCGGCTGCTCGCTGGCGACCTGCGATGTCGATCCAGAGAGGGGCGAGATCTTCGAGATCGGCGCGAAGTGGAGCGTGTTCGAAAACCGCCTGTTGCTGTCGGCGTCGATTTTCCAGAACGACCGGACGAACTACAGGGTCGCCTCGAACGAAACCGGCGTCCCCGATCAGCAGCTTGACGGTTCGGCGCGGGTGCGTGGTCTAACGCTGAGCGCTACCGGCAACATGACCAAAGAGCTGACGGTCTTCGCGAACTACACCTATCTCGACACCGAGGTCATTCAAGGTGTGTCGGAATACTGCGTCGCCAACCCCCTTGTGCCGGCCTGCGCCACGGCGCTCGCCGCCAACAACGGCGTGGCCGGCAATCCGCTCCTCAATACGCCGGAGCACTCGGGCAGCTTCTGGCTGACCTATGCTCTGCCTGCGGGTTTCACTGTGGGCTACGGCGTCAGCTATCAGGGCTCGTTCTATCTGAACAACGGCATCGGGACGCTCTACAAGTCGGACGATTACTGGGTGCATAGCGCCATGGTCTCGTACCAGGCGACGGAGCAGGCGCTGATCCAGCTCAACGTCAAGAACCTGACGGACGAGGACTATTTCATCCGCATCCGCAACAATGGCTGGGCGACGCCGGGCGACGGCCTGCAGGCCACGCTGAGCGCCAGCTACACGTTCTGACAGGGAACGCACTTGCCTGACGCGGCCCCGCCTGTCATGGGCGGGGCCGTTGTCTTTGACGACGAGGGTTGACGATGCTGCTGCAAATTCCCGGTGTGCTGACCAAGGATGAAGTCGCCGCGTGCCGCCGGGCGCTGGATGCCGCCGAATGGATCGACGGCAACATGACGTCCGGCCATCAGGCCGCGCTCGCCAAGCGCAACGAGCAGCTGCCCCATGCCGGCGAGGTCTCGCGCGAGCAGGGCGCGCGCATCGTCGTGGCGCTGGAGAAGAACCCGCTTTTCGTCTCGGCCGCGCTGCCGCAGACGATCCTCGCGCCGCTGTTCAACCGCTATGGGGCAGGGCACGGCTTCGACAATCATGTCGATAACGCAATCCGCATGAACCCCGCGACGGGCCGGCGCATCCGCACCGATCTGTCCGCCACGCTCTTCCTCAGCGAGCCTGACGAGTATGACGGCGGCGAGCTGACGATCGAGGACACCTATGGCGACCACGTCGTGAAGCTGGAAGCCGGCGACCTGATCCTCTATCCGGCGACCAGCCTGCACAACGTCACGCCGGTTACGCGCGGCACGCGCACGGCGTCGTTCTTCTGGATACAGAGCCTCATCCGCTCCGACACGCAGCGCGCGCTGCTGTTCGACATGGACGTCGCGATCCAGACGCTCGCCGCCAGGACGGCGCAGGACGATCCGGCGATCGTTTCGCTGACCGGCGCCTACCACAACCTGCTGAGGCTGTGGGCCGAGACCTGACGCATCGTCCGCAGAAGCGGACGCCGGTTCTGCGAAAAGACGATGCGCAGGAACGCTATTTCGCCGGCTGCGCCTTCAGCCGCGCCAGACGCTTCGCCTTCGCCTTGCGCCGCCCGAGATAGAGCAGCCACCCGGTCACGAAGAACACCGGCATGATGAGGCTCGCGAGGCCCCACAGCGCGAGGCCGACAAACCCGAAATACGAACCCGAATGCAGCGGGAAGACGCTGCCATAGATATGCTCGCCGGTCGTCTTGTCGGTGAAGCGTTCATGGCTCAGCACCGCGCCGGTGGCGGGGTCAAGCTTCAGCTGGTCGTTGGCGCGGTTATGTGCGGCGCCGGCCGGCAGATAGCGCACCTGCACCGGATCGCCTTCCTTGCGCGGCAGCGTGAAGCTGGCGCTCTGATAGGCGCCGCCGCTGGTCTGCAGGAACACCGTCCATGCCGGATTGAGCGACACGGCCAGCGGAGGCGGAGGCGTCTCGCCGCGCGCGCCGCCGCCACCACCGCCCTGCTGGATCACGGCGGGCTTGCCGGTCAGCAGCAGCGACGACCCGTTGCGGTACCACTCGAACGACCACCACAGGCCGGTCAGCGACATCACCAGATAGAGCAGCAGCACCCAGGTGCCGAACACGGCATGGATCGACCACCACAGCGCCCGGCCGCGCCCGCCGAAATGCGGCATGAACCACACGCGCAGCCGCGTCCACAGGATCGGCCAGCGCAGATAGAGGCCGGACAGCGCCAGCCCGATCAGGATGATGGTGGAGATGCCGACGATGATCTTGCCCGCGCCGGGGATCACCAGATTGCGGTGAAGCTGTTCGTTGAACTGGAAGAAGCCACGGCCCGCCGGCTCGCCCAGCGGGGCGCCGGTATAGGGATCGAGCAGAATCTGGCGGCCGCGGCCCTGGCCGCCGGCCGGCGCGAGGCCGACGCTCGCCGGATGGCCCGGCTCGGCGACCGTCGCGGAATTGACCACCGCGGCCGGGTCGGACGCCTTCACCGCATCGATCAGCTGCTGGGGCGACAGGGCAGGGACGTCGCTGCGGATATCGACCGTCAGGATGCCGGGGTTCATCCATTCCAGGATCTCGTCCTCGAAACTCAGGATCGCGCCCGTCGCGCCCACGATGGCGAGAACCAACCCGGCGGTGATGCCGAAGAACCAGTGAAGCTGGAAGATGACGTTCCGCATCGGCGCCCGAACCCCTCGCGATTGGCTATCAATCTCATGACTCATCCTGCGAAGGATTCCAGCCAAATCCCTTTGGAGATTAGGGAATTCAGGAAAATTCCGCACCCAGATGAGACTGAATTGCATTGTCATGGGTGGGCGATTTCAATATGAGCGAAGCGTTCGATACGTCCAGCCCGAGCCGCCCTTGTCCGTCGCCCCGACCTCCGCGCCCGTCGCGAGGCCCCAGCCCAGGCCCAAGGGCAACCGCAAGCTGTTCTGGCTGACCCAGTTCCGCCAGTGGCACTGGATCAGCGGCGCGATCTGCCTTGTCGGCATCCTGCTGTTCTCGCTCACCGGCATCACGCTGAACCATGCCGCCGATATCGAATCGAAGCCGGTGGTGACGACGCGCGAGGCGACCCTGCCGGACGCGCTGATCGCCGCCCTCGCAAAGAATGAAGACCGCGCCGCGCCGCTGCCCGATGCGGTCGCACGGTTCATCGACGATCAGATCGGCATCTCCGTCGCCGGAAGGCCGGGGGAATGGTCGGACGAGGAAATCTATGTCGGCCTGCCGCGCCCGGGCGGCGATGCCTTCCTCACCGTCGGCCGCAGCGACGGTGCGGTGTTCTACGAACGCACGGATCGCGGCTGGGTCTCGTATCTCAACGACCTCCACAAAGGCCGCAATACCGGCGCGGCGTGGAGCTGGTTCCTCGATATCTTCGCGCTCGCCTGCATCGTCTTTTCGATGACGGGCCTGGCGTTGCTCTACCTCTACGCGCGCGGGCGCAGATCGACCTGGCCGCTGGTCGGTGCGGGCCTCGTCATCCCCATGCTTCTCGCCATCGTCTTCATCCACTGAAAGGACAGCGCCCGCCCATGCGTGTCGTCATTCCCGCTCTCGGCTTGCCCGCTCTTGGTCTGATCGCTGCGGCTCCGGCCGCCACCGCCGCATCGCTGACCGTCACCGTCGACATCCCGAAGCTGGAGGTCGCCGAGTATCACAAGCCCTATGTCGCGATCTGGGTGGAGAAGCCGGATGGCGCCGTCGCCGCCAATCTGGCCGTCTGGTACGACACCAGGCTGAAGGAGAAGGAAGGCGAGAAATGGCTGAAGGACATTCGCCAATGGTGGCGGCGTGTCGGCCGTGAGCTGACCCTTCCCGTCGATGGCGTCAGCGGTCCCACCCGCGCGCCGGGCGTCCAGACCGTCGAAATGGCCGGGGGCGCTGCGCCGATCGCCGAACTCCAGCCCGGCGACTACACGCTCGTCGTCGAGGCGGCGCGTGAAGTTGGCGGCCGCGAGCTGGTCAAGGTGCCGTTCACCTGGCCCGCCGCTGCCAAAGCCGAAGCCAAAGGCTCCGCCGAACTCGGCGCCGTCACCCTCGAAATCAGATAAGGAAGCACGACATGACCAGCGCCCGTATTGCGCTCGCCGCCGCCATCCTCGCCGCCGTGTCGTTCACGGCCGAGGCGCATCGCCAGTGGATCATCCCGTCGGCCACCGTCCTTTCGGGCGAAGACCCGTGGGTCACGTTCGACGCCGCCGTATCGAACGATCTCTTCTATGCCGATCACGTGCCGATGCGCCTCGACAACCTCGTCGTCGTGCAGCCGGACGGCTCCGCGGGCGCGATCGAGAACGGCGCGACGGGCAAGTATCGCAGCGTCTTCGACCTGCATCTCACCCAGCCCGGCACCTATCGCATCGCCAATGTGAACGACGGCGCCTTCGCGAGCTACAAGCTGAACGGCGAAGACAAGCGCTGGCGCGGCAAGAAGGACGAGATCGGCGCCGCCATTCCCGCCGACGCGACCGACGTGAAGCTGACCGAAGCGCAGGGCCGCGTCGAAGTCTTCGTGACGCGCGGCGCGCCCAGCGAAGGCGCGCTGACCGCGACGGGCAAGGGGCTTGAGCTGGTGCCGGTCACGCACCCCAACGACCTGTTCGCGGGTGAAGCGGCGACCTTCAGGCTGCTGCTCGACGGCCAGCCCGCCAGGGGCGTCGAAGTCACCTGGGTTCCGGGCGCCGCCCGCTACCGCAACGAGTCCGGCGAGCAGAAGGTGACGACCGGCGATGACGGCAGCTTCTCGATCACCTGGCCGTCGGCCGGTCTCTTCTGGGTCGAGGCTGCGGTTGAAGGCCTGCCGTCCACCGCCATCGAGAACGCCCAGCGCCGCGCAATGTATGTCGCGGTGTTCGAGGTGCTGAACCCGTAAGAGGGGGGGCAGTGAACCGCATCCTCATCCCGGCGGTCGAAACGCCGCCGGTCCTGCCCTACGGCGGGCGCACCACGCTGGCCGGCAGGACGATGGGAACGACATGGTCGGTGCAGGCCTTCCTGCCCGCCGCGCTGTCGTTCGATGCGGCGGACACGATCATCGACGGCGCGCTCGCGGCCGTCATCGGCGAGATGAGCCAGTGGGAGCCTGACTCGTTTCTCTCGCGCTTCAATGCGGCGCGCGCAGGCGCATGGCTTGAGGCGCCGCAGCATTTCCGGCGCGTGCTGTTGGAGGCGCTTCGCATCGCCGATCTCAGCGGCGGCGCCTTCGATCCCGCGCTTGGCGGCTTCACCGAACTCTGGGGTTTTGGCGCGTCGCAGCCATCGCCGGATGCGCCGTCAGCGCTGGCGCTGGCGGGTGCGCGCGGCAGCGCGACCTGGCGCGAGATCGCCATCGAAGGCGCCCGCGTCTATCAGCCCGGCCTCACGCTCGATTTCTCCGGCATCGCCAAGGGCTATGCCGCCGATCTGGTCGCCGCGGCCTTGCAGGCCCACGGCGTTCCGTCCGCGCTTGTCGAAATCGGCGGCGAACTGAAAGGGTGGGGCGTCAAGGAAGACGGCGCGCCCTGGTGGGTGGAACTCGAATCGTCGCCCGACATGGCGGCCGAGCCGTTGACCATCGCCCTGCATCAAGCGGCCATCGCGACATCAGGCGACTACCGCCGCGCCCGCTTCCTTGGCGGCCGCCGCGTCTCGCACACGCTCGATCCCCGCAGCGGCCTCCCGCTCGACGAAGCGCCCGCCGCCGCGTCAGTGGTCCATGCCTCCTGCATGACAGCCGACGCGCTCGCCACGGCGCTGATGGTCATGGGCGCGGCCCGCGGCGTCTCTTTCGCAGCGACCCACGGCATCGCCGCCCGCGTCGTGACCCGCGACCCCCGGCAAGCGGCAGAACGTCTCAGCCCCGCACTGGCGTCCATGCTCGGCTGAGCCGCATGTCCGCAAGATCAACAAGCGCTGGTACCAGACCGCGAAGGCGCGGCTCGCCGGGCGCTAGGCGACCTCGCGCCCGGCCTCTTCGTAGGCTTCCAGCGCTTCCACCCACACGCTCTCCGCCTCGCTCAGCTTCTTCTTCAGCTCGCCGCGCGCCTTGGTGATGTCGAGCAGCTTGAACGGATCGGCCTTGTAGAGCTTCGGGTCCGCCATCTGCACATCCAGCTTGGCGATCTCGGCGGTGAGGCGCGTGACCTCCTTCTCCGCCGCGTCCGACTTCTTCTTCAGCGGCGCGAGTTCGCTGCGCTTGCCGGCGGCGGCCTTGCGCTGGTCGGCCTTGTTGACCTTCTCGGCGGCGGCGTTGGCTCCGGCCTGCTGCGTGCCGGGCTTGCCTTTGCGGCCCAGCACATAGTCCTCGTACTCGTCGAGATCGCCCTCGAACGGCGCGACGCGGCCATCGGCGACAAGCCACAGCTGGTCGGCGCTGGTTTCGATCAGATGGCGGTCGTGGCTGACCAGGATCACCGCGCCGTCATAGCCGGCGATGGCCTCGATCAGCGCGGCGCGCGCCTCGATGTCGAGATGGTTGGTCGGTTCGTCCAGCACCATGATGTGCGGCGCATCGAACGCCGCGAGCGCCAGCAGCAGCCGCGCCTTCTCACCGCCGGACAGCGCCGAGATCTTGGTGAACACCTTGTCGACGCTGAAGCCGAAATAGCCGCAGCGCGCCCGCACCTTGCTCTCGATGGCGTCCGGCATCTTCTTGGCCATGTGGCTGAAGGGCGTGCCGTCCATGTCGAGCTCATCGACCTGGTGCTGCGCGAAATAGCCGATGCGCAGCTTGGGCGAGCGAACCACGCTGCCGCTCATCGCCTTCAGACGCTGCGAGATCAGCTTGGCGAAGGTCGACTTGCCGTTGCCGTTCTTGCCCAGCAGGGCGATACGGTCGTCCGGATCGATCCTGAGGTTCAGGCGCGACAGCACGACATGGTCGCCATAGCCGGTCGCCACGTCGTCGAACACCAGCACCGGCGGCGACATCTGTTCCGTTTCGGGGAAGACGATGGGCGCGACACGCTCCTCCGGCGGAATCTGGATCGCCTGCATCTTCTCCAGCGCCTTCACGCGGCTCTGCGCCTGCTTGGCTTTGGAGGCCTTGGCCCTGAAGCGGTCGACGAAGGCCTGCAGGTGCTTCGCCTGCGCGTCCTGTTTGGTCTTGGCGGCGCGCAGCAGGTCCAGCTGCATCGCGCGCTGCTGCTGGAAGCGGTCGAAGCCGCCCGTGTAAAGCTTCAGCTTGCCGTTCTCGAGATGCAGGATCGCGTCGACCGCGCGGTTGAGAAGGTCGCGATCGTGGCTGATCAGCAGGACCGTGTGCGGATAGTGCTCAAGATAGTCCTCAAGCCACAGCGCGCCTTCAAGGTCGAGATAGTTGGTCGGCTCGTCCAGCAGCAGCAAATCGGGTTCGGAGAACAGCACCGCCGCCAGCGCCACGCGCATGCGCCAGCCGCCGGAGAAGTCCGCACACGGACGATGAATGTCGTCGGCGCCGAAGCCGAGCCCGGCCAGGATCGCAGCCGCGCGGGCGGGGGCTGCATGCGCGCCGATATCGGCCAGCCGCATCTCGATCTCGGCGACCCGCATCGGGTCTTTCGACGTCTCGGCCTCCGCCATCAGCGCCGCGCGCTCGGTATTGGCGGCCAGCACCACGTCCAGCAGCGAGGTCTGGCTGGCGGGCGCTTCCTGCGCCACGCCGCCCATGCGCAGGCCCTTGGGCAGGGTGATGCGGCCGCTCTCGCTCTCGATGCGGCCCTGGATCGCCTTGAACAGCGTCGTCTTGCCCGAGCCGTTGCGCCCGACAAGCCCCACCTTGTGCCCGGCCGGGATGAAGGCCGAGGCATGGTCAATAATCAGGCGTCCGGCGATCCGGCAGGAAAAATCGTCGATGGTGAGCATAACGGGCGGGGCTTATCGCAACTGCGAAGGCCGCGCAAATCTCACCCGGTCACAGCCTCGGGCTTGGGCGTGCGGAAGGCGCGGCCGGCGAAGGCGATGGCCGGGCCGATGAAGAAGTAGGTGAAGCCGGCGAACGGCGCGAACTTCGTCGGCAGCAGCAGGGCGAGCAGCGCCGCCACCGTGCCGGTCGCGACATGGATGATCTGCTGCCAGAAGGAATAGCGCGTGGCGGCCAGTTCCCTGGGGGTCAGCTCCAGCCGGTCGGCCGCGCCCAGCGCGAGGCCATAGAGCGCCGCGAACATCAGGAACACCGCCGCATACCCGACGGAATAGAGCGCCAGCGCGCCCTGCGCCTCCTCCAGCGTCAGCGGCGCGGCGGGCGCCCCCGCCGCCAGCGATTGCAGGAAGCTCGACAGCATCGTCGCCAGATATTTCAGCGGATAGACGAGGAAGAGGATCAGGAACAGCAGCCCGGCATTCGCCGTCATCACCCAGCCGCCATCGAGGCCGAAGCGGCGGAAGAAGATGTAGTGCGAGTGCCAGATGAGCAGCAGGATGGCGAAGGCCATCGCGAAGCCGGGGAAACCCCATACCTGCATCGTCAGTTCGCCGAAGGTCGCGGGCGGCGCGCTGGAGACCACCAGCAAGGTCAGCGCGAAGGCGAAAACCATGTCCGACAGGGCCTCGACGCGAGAACCTTCATCACCCCGCCAGCGGAACTCCGCTTCGCCCTTCAATGGATGGATGGTCCGCAGTCCGCGCAAAGCGCTCCCCAAAGCTGCCTTAAGTGCCTGATATCACGAGACCCTCACCCAGGCGAGCGGGCCCGCTTGCCCGGCGTCGGGCCGCCCCCTATAAGCCGCGCCAGTTTCACCGGTTGCATTGCAATAAAGGAGGCCGAATTGGCCCTCGAACGTACCTTTTCGATCATCAAGCCCGACGCCACCCGCCGCAATCTAACCGGCAAGATCAACGCCGTGATCGAAGGCTCGGGCCTGAAGATCGTCGCCCAGAAGCGCATCCGCCTCTCCAAGGAGAAGGCCGAGGGCTTCTACGCCGAGCACAAGGAGCGCGGCTTCTTCGGTGACCTCGTCGCTTTCATGACCTCCGGCCCGGTGGTCGTGCAGGTTCTGGAAGGCGAGAACGCCATCGCCGCCTACCGCACCGTGATGGGCGCGACCAACCCCGCGAATGCCGACGCCGGCACGATCCGCAAGGAGTTCGCCGAATTGATCGAAGCCAACTCGGTCCATGGTTCGGATTCGCCGGCCAGCGCCGCGCGCGAGATCGCCTATTTCTTCACCGACGCCGAAATCGTCGGCTGACACCGTTCCGCATCTTGCGGCTTTAGAAGGGGTGGCCTGGTGCCACCCCTTTTCGTTTGCGCCATACTGACGCGATGACCCGCGACGACATCCGTGCTGGCAAGCCGATCCTCACCGAGCGGCTGATCCTTCGCCCCTATCGCGATGACGATCTGCCGTTTCTCGCCGCGATGAACGGCGATGACGAGGTCATGCGATATCTCGGCGGCACGATGACGGCGGCGGAATCGAACGCGATGGCCGCCCGCATCAATGCGAAGCTCGCCTCGCACGGGCACGGCATGGCGGCTGTTGAACGCCGCGCCGATGGGCAACTGCTCGGCATGTGCGGCATGTCTTACGAGGTCTGGTACCCGGACGTGCTGGAGCTTGGCTGGCGTCTGGCGCGGCCGTTCTGGGGGCAGGGCTATGCGACCGAGGCAGGCCGCGCATGGGCTCGCATCGCCTTCGAGGTCTATGGCGAGAAGCGCCTCATCTCCATCGCCGACGCGCCGAACGATAACAGCACCGCGGTGATGAAGCGTCTCGGCTTCACCTTCGATCACGCGGCGGAACTGGATGACGACGGCGAAAAATTCGCGGCCGTGATCTACGCGATCACGCGCGACGCCTGGCGCGCTCAGGCCGGATAGACCGCCTCGCCTTTGGCGATCATCGTCAGCGCGCGGGCATAGAGCTTGTGTTCTTCGATCAGCGTGCGCGCCTGCAGCACTTCTTCCGTGTCTCCGGTCAGGATCGGCACTTCGGCCTGCGCGATGATCGGTCCTTCATCGACGCCCGGCGTCACCCAATGCACGGTGCATCCATGCACGCTCGCGCCTGCGGCCAGCGCCTGGGCGTGCGGATGCAGGCCCTTGTAGAGCGGCAGCAGCGAGGGGTGGATGTTGGTCATCTTGCCCCTCCAGCTTTCGATGAAAGGCGCGGTGAGGATGCGCATGAACCCGGCCAGCGCCACGATGTCCGGCGCGATGCGCTTGAGTTCGGCATCCAGCGCCGCGTCGAACGCCTCGCGTGATGCAAACGCCTTGTGATCGATGACCGTCGCCGGAATCCCGCCCGCCGCCGCATGCGCGAGGCCGCCGGCATCCGGGCGGTTGCAGATCACATGCGTCACGGCGAAGGCGCAGTCCGGCTTCTCCGCCGCCGCGATCAGCGCCTTCAGGTTCGATCCGCCGCCCGAGATGATGACGGCGGCCTTCAGCCGCGCGCTCACGCGCCCTCCAGCGCGCCGCGATAGATGACCTTCGGCTCGCCATGCCCGATGCCGAGACGTCCGGCGACGAACGGCGCTTCGCCCGCGTCGGTCAGCGCGGCGAGGGCCGCATCGGCGTCTTCCGCCGCGACGATGGCGATCATGCCGACGCCGCAATTGAAGGTCCGCAGCATCTCCGCCGGATCGATCCCGCCCAGCGCCTGCAGCCAGCCGAACAGCCTGGGCAGCTTCCACGACGAGAGATTGATTTCGAGGTCGAGGCCCTCGGTCAGCGCGCGGGGCGCGTTCTCGGTGATGCCGCCGCCGGTGATGTGGGCAAAGCCCTTGGCCTTCACCTTCGCCAGCAGCGCCAGCACGGCGCGGACATAGATTTTCGTCGGCGCGATCAGCGCCTGCGCCACCGTTTTCGACGTGTCATAGGGCAGGGGCGCATCATAGGCGATGCCGTTCAGCTCCAGCAGGCGGCGCACCAGCGAGAAGCCGTTGGAATGGACGCCGCTGGACGGCAGGGCGATCACCACGTCGCCTTCGGTCATCGCGGCGGTCTTGGGCAGGATCGCATCGCGCTCCACCGCGCCGACCGCGAAACCCGCGAGATCGTAGTCGCCCTTCGCGTACATGCCGGGCATCTCGGCCGTCTCGCCGCCGATCAGGGCGCAGCCCGCCTGACGGCAGCCATCGGCGATCCCGGCGATCACGATCTCCGCCTCGTCGACATTCAGTTTGCCGGTCGCGAAATAGTCGAGGAAGAACAGCGGCTGCGCGCCCTGCACGACGAGGTCGTTGACGCACATCGCCACCAGATCGACGCCGACGCCGCTATGCAGGCCCGTGTCGATCGCCAGTTTCAGCTTGGTGCCGACGCCGTCATTGGCGGCCACCAGAACGGGGTCTGTGAAGCCGCAGGCCTTCAGGTCGAACAACCCGCCGAACCCGCCCAGCGCCGCGTCGGCGCCGGGGCGGCGGGTCGATTTCGCCAGCGGCTTGATGCGCTCCACCAGCGCCTCGCCGGCATCGATATCGACGCCTGAATCGGCATAGGTGAGGCCATTGCGGCGGTCTGTCATGGGCGTTCCGGGCGGGAAGGGCGGTTCCCAAGCGTTTGACCCAACGCAGGCGGCGGATCAAGGGCGCTTGGCGGCCGCCGTGGGTTCCGCGCTCTGTGATCCATCTTACAGGAAACCGCCCCTTTCTTGCCGCAGACCGCGCCGATATAAGCGAAGACCATCGGGAGGGACCGTCGGTTTCCATGCGTTTTCGGGTTTTCGCGTTCGCCGCGGCTCTGGCCGCGCCGCTCTTCTGGGCTGCGCCCGCCTATGCGGTCGGCAGCCTTTTCGTCGTCCGGGGCGTACAGGTCGAGGCGGCCGGCGAGAGCGGCCCCAAGGCCTGCGAGGCGGCCTACACCCAGGGCCATAGCGGCGCCTGGATGAAGCTGATCCAGCGCATCGTCCCGGAACCCGATTGGGGCAAGGTGCCGGAGCCTTCGGGCGAAGACCTCAATGCCTTCGTCTCGGGCTACGAGGTCTCGGGCGAAAAGCGCTCGACGTCCAAATGCATCGCCAGCATGACGTATCTCTTCAAGGCCGACCTCGTGAAGAAGTTCCTTCGCGAGAATGGCGTCGCCTATGCCGACCGCCGCGGCCCCTCGACGCTGGCGATCCCGCTCTATGAAACCTCCGAAGGCACCCGCCTGTGGGGCGACGACAATCTCTGGCTCGGCGCCTTCCGCGCGGTGAAGCTCGAGAACGAGCTGATTCCCGTCGAAGCGCCCTATGGCGACGATGGCGACAAGGCGGCCATTCCGCCCGGCGCCTCGCTCGGCACCGACTGGGTCACCTACAAGACCATCGCCGACAAATACGGCATGAAGGCCGTGCTCGTCGCCCGCGCGTCCTATGCCAACGGCCAGGCCACCGTGACCGCGCAGCTCGTCAGCGAAAGCGGTTCGCAGGATTTCACCGCCACCGGCAGCGGCGACGACGAGCGCGGCGCGCTCGCCAGCGCCGTCGCCAGGCTCGGCATGGTGATGAACGAGGCGTGGAAGGAAGGCGCGGCGATCGATAATTCGATCTCGGCCTATATCTCCGTCTGGGCGCCGTATTCGTCGCTGGCGCAGCGCCGCTCCATCGAGGAGCGCCTGCGCAAGATCCAGAACATCCTGGAGGTCAGCGTCACCCGCGTGACGGTGACGGGCATGGCGATCGGCCTGCGCTATCGCGGCCGCAACGACCAGTTCGAGCAGGCGCTGAAGCAGGCGAATTTCGGCATCTACACCAGCAGCGAGTCCTCGTCCGGCCGCGTCCTGACCGACTACCAGTCCGGCAAGGCGATGGCGCTGGGCGGCGCGACCCGCGACGACCCGGAAGCCTCGCCGGCCCCGGCCCCCGTCGAGGAGCCGGAAGATCCGATCGAAGAGCCGCAGGTCATCCGCCCGCAGTAAGCCGGAGCGCGACATGACGCGCCCTCGTCAACTGAACCTGCCTCTGCCCGCGCGCGAGCTGCGCGGGCGCGAGGATTTCTTCATCGCCGACAGCAACCGCGCGGCGCTGGAGGCGATCGACCGCTGGCCGGACTGGCCGGGCGGCATGCTCGCCATCGTCGGCCCGGAAGGCGCCGGCAAGACCCATCTCGCCCATCTTCACGCCGCGCGCGCCGGCGCGGGCGTCTGGCCCGCCGCCGCCCCGCATCTCGTCATCGAGGACGCCGACCGCCTCACCGGCCAGGCGGACGCGGAAGAGGCGCTGTTCCACGCCTTCAACCGCGCGGCCGGCGAAGGCGGCACCATCCTCTTCACCGCCCGCACGCCGATGGCCGGGTGGCCCGTCGCGCTGCCCGATCTCCGCACGCGGCTCAACACCGTCGTCGCGGTGGATCTCACGGCGCCCGATGACGATCTCCTCCGCGCCGTGCTGATGAAACAATTCGCCGACCGCCAGATCGATCTCGGCCGCGCCGGCGATGTCACGGCCTGGCTGCTGCCGCGCATGGACCGCTCGCTGGCCGAGGCCCGGCGGCTGGTCGAACTGCTCGACGCCCGCTCGCTCAGCGAAAAGCGCCGGATCGACGCCCGGCTGGCGGCCGAAATCCTCAATCCGCCGCTCGATCTCTAGATTTGTTCATTGAACCGTCATGCCTGACGGGTGGAATGGCGTGTCCGGACGCGGCATTCTGGGCGTCCAAGGCTTTTGAGGCTCTGCGTGACTGACCACGTGATCGAGGACAAGAAGACGGCCAAAGGCAAGGCGGCCCGGCCCGTCATGCCCGCGCCGGCCCCCATCGATGCGACCACGCCCGGCCGCTTCATCAATCGCGAGCTGTCCTGGCTGCAGTTCAACACCCGCGTGCTGGAGGAGGCGCAGAACCGCCGCCATCCGCTGCTGGAGCGCCTGCGCTTCCTGTCGATCTCCGCCGGCAATCTCGACGAGTTCTACATGGTCCGCGTCGCGGGCCTGCACGCCATGGTGACCCAGGGCGTCACCGAGATCAGCGATGATGGCCTCACCCCGGCCCAGCAGCTCGCCGAGGTCAACGAGGACGCGACCGAGCTGATGGCGCTGCAGCAGCGCGTGTGGCTGGATCTGCGCGCCGAGCTGGCCGAGAACGACATCGAGGTCTGCGAGGCCGCGACGCTCGCCGGTGAAGACCGGATGTGGCTGGAATGGAAATTCCTGGAATCCACCTTCCCGATCCTCACGCCGCTCGCCATCGACCCGGCGCACCCGTTTCCCTTCATTCCCAATTTCGGCATCGCGCTGGCGCTTCAGCTCCGCCGCCGCAAGGACGGCCTGCTGCGCAAGGCGCTGCTGCCCATCCCGGCGATGGCCGAACGCTTCATCCGCCTGCCCGACGTGAAGACGAAGCGCGGCGCCCGTCCGCGCATCCGCTTCGTGATGATGGAGGACGCGGCGCTGCTCTTCAGCGACAAGCTCTTCCCGGGCTTCGACGTCGTCGCCAGCGGCACCTTCCGCATCATCCGCGACAGCGACATGGAAATCGAGGAAGAGGCCGAAGACCTCGTCCGCCAGTTCGAGAGCGCGCTGAAGCGCCGCCGCCGCGGCAGCGTCATCCGCCTCAAATGCTCCAGCACCATGCCGCAGGATCTGCGCGACTTCATCGCCGCCGAGATCGGCATGGATGGCCGCGCCGCGATGGTCATCGACGGGCTTGTCGGCGTGGTCGACACGCGCCAGCTCATCGTGGACGAGCGCCCCGACCTGAAATTCACGCCCTACAACGCGCGTTTCCCCGAACGCATCCGCGATTTCGGCGGCGATTGTTTCGCGGCCATCCGCTCCAAGGACATCGTCGTCCATCACCCGTTCGAAAGCTTCGACGTGGTGGTTCAGTTCCTGCGCCAGGCCGCAGGCGATCCCGACGTCGTGGCGATCAAGCAGACGCTCTACCGCACCAGCCATGACAGCCCCATCGTCAAGGCGCTGATCGAGGCGGCGGAGCAGGGCAAGTCCGTCACAGCGGTCGTCGAACTCAAGGCCCGCTTCGACGAGGCCGCGAACATCAAATGGGCGCGCGATCTGGAACGCGCGGGCGTGCAGGTCGTCTATGGCTTCATCGAGCTGAAGACCCACGCCAAGCTCTCGCTCGTCGCGCGGCGCGAGGGCGGCTCGCTCCGCACCTATATCCATATCGGCACGGGCAATTATCACCCGCAGACCGCGCGCGTTTACACCGACCTCTCGCTCTTCTCGTGCGATCCGGCGCTGGGCCGCGACGCGGGGCAGATCTTCAACTTCATCACCGGCTATGCCGAGCCCAAGAGCCTTGAGAAGATCGCCGTCGCGCCGCTGACGCTGAAGAAGCGCCTGCTGCAGCATATCGACGAGGAGATCGCGCACGCCCGCGCCGGAAAGCCCGCCGCGATCTGGGCCAAGATGAATTCGCTGGTCGAGCCCACCATCATCGACGCGCTCTATCGCGCCAGCCAGGAAGGCGTGAAGATCGTCCTCGTCGTGCGCGGCATCTGCTGCCTCCGCCCGGGCGTCCCCGGCCTGTCGGAGAACATCACGGTCAAGTCCATCGTCGGCCGTTTCCTGGAGCATGGCCGCGTCATCTGCTTCGGCGCCGGCTACGGCCTGCCCAGCGCCAAGGCGCTCGTTTACATCTCGTCCGCCGACTGGATGCCGCGCAATCTCGACCGCCGCGTCGAAATCCTCGCGCCGGTCGAAAACGCCACCGTTCATCAGCAGATTCTCGATCAGATCATGGTCGCCAACCTGAAGGACGAAGCGCAGAGCTGGTTCCTGAAGGCCGACGGCTCCTATGCCCGCGCGCCGAACGCCGATGCGCCGGAGGCTTTCAGCGCGCACCAGTACTTCATGACCAATCCCAGCCTCTCGGGCCGGGGCAAGTCGCTGAAAATCTCGACGCCGCCCAGCGTGCCCATCGGGAAGAAGCGGGCGGCGCTGCGCGACTGAAACGCCTATCGACCCCCGCCTGAATCGGGTAGGGGCTAGGGCATGTTGGCCGTCATCGATATCGGGTCGAATTCCGTCCGCCTCGTCGTCTTCGAGCACGCGACGCGGAACCCCGTGACCCTGTTCAACGAAAAGGCCATCTGCGCCATCGGCCGCAACATGGTCTCCACCGGCAAGCTCGACGCCGCCGGGATGAAGATGGCGCTGGCGACGCTGCGCCGCTTCCGCGCGGTGATTTCCGGCATGGGCGTGAAGGACGTGCAGGTGGTCGCGACCGCCGCCGCACGCGATGCCCGGAACGGGCCTGAATTCGTCCGCAAGGCGCAGGCGGCGTGCGGCCGCAAGGTGCGCGTGCTGACCGGCCCCGAAGAGGCCGAACTGGCGGCGCTCGGCGTCGTGTGCGGCCTGCCGGATGCCGACGGCCTCGTCGGCGATCTTGGTGGCGGCAGCCTTGAACTCACCGCCGTCAAGGACGCAAGGCTCGGCAAGGGCGTCACGCTTCCCTTCGGTCCGCTCCGCCTCATCGACGCCTCGCGCGGCCGGCTCGACCGCGCCGGACGCATGGTGGACGAGGCGCTGATGGCGATGCCCGGCATCGAGAAATTCAAGGGCCGCGATCTTTATGCGGTCGGCGGCGTCTGGCGGAATATTGCGCGCCTTCACATGGCCCGCACCGGCTATCCGCTGAACGTCCTGCACGGCTATGAGATGACACGCGGCGAGGTGCTGCGCATCGCCGAGTTCGTCATGAGCCAGAGCCAGCGGACGCTGGAACGCATGGCGGGCGTGCCCAAGCGCCGCGCCGAGTCGCTGCCTTTCGGCGCGCTCGTGCTCGACCGCGTGATGCGTATCGGTCAGCTCGACCGCGTCATCGTCTCGGGCTATGGCGTGCGCGAGGGCGTCCTCTTCAGGGCGCTCGACAGCAAGATCCGCAACCTCGATCCGCTGCTCGCCGCCGCCGGCGAAACCGCCGACCGTTTCGGCCGCCGCAGCGCCCAGGTGACCGAGATCGAACGCTTCACCGCGCCGCTCTTCGCCGATGAATCCGCCGAGCTGAAGCGCCAGCGGGTCGCCGCCTGCATGCTGTCCGACAGCGCCTGGCGTCAGCATCCCGACTACCGCGCCGAACTCTCCTTCAACTATATCCTCCAGGCCCAGATGGCGGGCGTCCGCCACCGCGCGCGTTCCTATCTCGCGCTGACCCTCTGGCATCGCTATGGCGGCGACGCGCAAAGCCATGTCATCGCCCCCATCGAACGGCTGGCCGGGCTTGAGATCGCCCTCAGGTCCGAGCGGATGGGCCGCGCCCTCAGGCTGGCCTATGTACTGGCCGGGTCGGCCAAAGGTCTCGGCAGCGACTTCACGCTCAAGCTGGAGCCGCACGAACTCGTTCTGCGCATCGCCCGGCGCCGGGCCGACATCCGCGGCGAGACGGTCGAGAAGCGGCTTGAGGAACTCGCCACCTCCTTCGCCCGCGAAGCGCGGATCGTCGTCGCGCGCTGACACTCTGTCAGGACTATGGACCTAGATCGCTTGCCCTCCCCGTGAAAGGAATATAGTCTGATCTCGTCCGCGCCATCCGGCGCGAGGAGCGCCGTGTCGTGTCTGGACGGCGCGGGGTAGGGGATTGGGAGGTATGCCGAAATCGACGTTCAAATCGTCTCGCCGGCAAACGAATGGGCCTGACGCGAAAATCGACGTTCAAATCGCTTCAGCGACAAACGAATGCGCGGGGCGGCGCTATTTCGGCGACGGATCGGCGGTCAGCTTGCCGTCTTTGATCTTCAGCGCCAGCTTGCCGGCCTTCATGTCCAGCGCCGCGGCCCCGAACACCTCGCGCCGCCATCCCTGCATGGCGGGAACCTCCGGCGTGCCATAGGCGGCGATGCGCTCCATGTCGGCGGCATTGGCGATGAGGCGCGGGGCGACCTCGGCCTCGTCGGCCTTCAGCTTCAGCAGCAGTTTCAGCGCATCCACCAGGCCGCTGTCGGTTTCCGGCAGGCGCTCGTGACGTTCCAGTTGCGGCACCTGGTCCTGCGGCAGGGCCAGCCCGGCGGCGATCGCCTCCAGGATCGCCGCGCCGCTGCGCGACTGGGCGAAGCCGCGCGGGATCGAGCGCAGGCCGTCCAGTTCGGCGACGGTCTTCGGCGCATGGCTGGCGACGTCCAGCAGCGCGTCGTCCTTCAGCACACGCTGGCGGGGCAGGTCGCGGGTCTGCGCCTCACGTTCGCGCCAGGCGGCCAGCGTCTTCAGAACGGCCAGGAATTTGCGCGAGCCGGAGCGCACCTTCAGCCGGCGCCAGGCCTCGTCCGGGTCGGTGCCATAGGTCGCCGGGTCGGTCAGGATGGCCATTTCCTCGCCGATCCAGTCGGCGCGGCCGCGCGCCGTGATCTTTTCCGACAGCCAGCGATAGGCATCGCGCAGATGAGTCACGTCGCCCAGCGCATAGACCAGCTGCTTCTCGCTCAGCGGCCGGCGGCTCCAGTCGGTGAAGCGCGACGACTTGTCGACCGCATGTCCGGTCGTCTCGCGCACCAGATTCTCATAGGAAATCGAACTCGCCCAGGCCGCACACCATCCCGGCGATCTGGGTATCGAACAGGTTTTTGGGCGTCCGGCCGGAGAGATTGAAGAAGATCTCGATGTCCTGCCGCGCCGCATGGAACACCTTGCGCGTATCCGGCCGGTCGAGCAGGGCGATGAAGGGCGCAAGGTCGAGGCCCGGCGCCAGCGGATCGACCAGATGGCCGCTTTCCTCGTCGGAGCCGGCGAACTGCAGCAGGCACAGCTTCGGCCAATAGGTCGATTCCCGCATGAATTCGGTATCGACGGTGACGAATTCCCCTTGGGAAACCCGGTCGACCGCGGCCTTCAGCTCATCGGTGGTCGAGATCAGCTGCATCGGGCGCTCCGGGTTCAGCGCCGCTGCGGCCGGGGCGGCCAAGGGGCGCTCGTGGGTGTGAACAGAGCGCGCTTGACGCTCCGGAGGCGAAGGGCCACAAACCCGCGCCCCCGGCAAGCGATTTCAAGCGATTAGACGGATTTGCCCCTCATGCACGCCTACCGAACCCACACCTGCGGCCAGCTCCGGGCGGCGAATGCCGGTGAAACCGTGCGGATTTCCGGCTGGGTGCATCGCCGCCGCGACCATGGCGGCCTCGTGTTCCTGGACGTACGCGACCATTACGGCATGACCCAGTGCGTCATCGAGCCGGACAGCGCCGCCTTCGCGGTGGTCGATTCGGCCCGTTCCGAGTGGGTTCTGACCCTCACCGGCCCTGTGGTCATGCGCCCGGCCGAGACGGTCAACCCCAACCTGCCGACCGGCGACATCGAGGTCCGGATCGAGAAGGTCGAGGTCCAGTCGAAGGCCGAGGAACTGCCCGTCCAGGTGTTCGGCGACATCCAGTACCCGGAAGAGACGCGCCTCAAATACCGCTTCATCGACCTGCGCCGCGACAAGCTGCACCGGAACATCATGCTCCGCAGCCAGGTGATCGCCAGCCTGCGCCGGCGGATGATCGACCAGGGCTTCACCGAATTCCAGACGCCGATCCTGACGGCCTCCAGCCCGGAAGGCGCGCGCGACTTCCTCGTCCCCGCGCGCAACCATCCCGGCAAGTTCTACGCGCTCCCGCAGGCCCCGCAGCAGTTCAAGCAGCTGCTGATGGTCGCTGGCTTCGACCGCTACTTCCAGATCGCGCCCTGCTTCCGTGACGAGGATGCCCGCGCCGACCGCTCGCCGGGCGAGTTCTACCAGCTCGATTTCGAGATGAGCTTCGTCACGCAGGAAGACGTCTTCGCCGCCATCGAGCCGGTGCTCGCCGGCACGTTCGAGGAATTCTCGAACGGCAAGGCGGTGACGCCCGCGCCGTTTCCGCGCTTCACCTATGCGGACTCGATGCTGAAATACGGCTCCGACAAGCCGGACCTCCGCAACCCGATCATCATCGCCGATGTCAGCGCCGAGTTCGCCGATGAGACCGTCGAGTTCAAGGCGTTCAAGGGCGTCATCGCCAATGGCGGCGTCGTGCGCGCCATCCCTGCGCCGGGCGCGGGCGCGAAGCCCCGCAAGTTCTTCGACGACCTGAACGACTGGGCGCGCGCCGAATTCAAGGCGGCGGGCCTTGGCTATGTCATCCTTGAAGAAGAGGGCGGGGCGCTGACGGGCAAAGGTCCGATCGCGAAATTCATTCCCGCCCCCGTGCTTCAGCGCATCGTGGCGAAAACCGGCGCGAAGCCGGGCGACGCCATCTTCTTCTCGGCCAACAAGCCGCTGGAAGCCGCCAAGCTCGCGGGCGCGGCGCGCACCCGCATCGGCAAGGAGCTGGGCCTCATCGAGGAAGGCGCCTTCAAGTTCTGCTGGGTCATCGATTTCCCGATGTACGAGCTGGACGATGAGGGGAAGATCGACTTCTCCCACAACCCTTTCTCGATGCCGAACTTCGACCACGAGGCGTTCCTGAAGCTGGATGTCGAGCGCGACCGCGACACCATTCTCGGCATCACCGCCTTCCAGTACGACATCGTCTGCAACGGCGTGGAGCTGTCGTCCGGCGCGATCCGGAACCACAAGCCCGAGATCATGCTCAAGGCCTTCGCGCTGAAGGGCGACGGCGCCGAGGTCGTCGAGGCCCGCTTCGGCGGCATGCTCAACGCCTTCCGCTATGGCGCGCCGCCGCATGGCGGTTCGGCCCCGGGCGTCGACCGCATCGTCATGCTGCTGGCGGACGAGGAGAACCTCCGCGAGGTGACCCTCTTCCCGATGAACCAGAAGGCCGAAGACGTGATGATGGGCGCCCCCTCGACGGTGACGCTCAAGCAGCTCCGCGAGCTCAATATCCGCATCGTCGAGCCGCAGAAGTCGTAGAGGCCGTAAAGGCTTCATCAACCATGCCGGGCCGAAACTCCCCGAAAGATTCGGGGAGAGGCCCGCTATGCGTAAATCCACGCTTCTGTTGTGCGCCTGCGCGGTCCCCGCGTCGATCGCCGCCGTCGGTCCCCGGATCGGCGAACTCCGCGGCTCCCTCGCCGTCGAGGCCGCCTGGCAGTCGGGCGATCTCGCCGGCGCAGCCATCTCCGACATCGCCGATCTCAACCTGCTCGGTCCCGACTATGCGGGCGAACCCGGCCAGCTCGACATTCGCGGCGCCTCCTTCGAAGACGCCTTTGAGCAGCCCGGCTATGGCGTGAAGGCCGAACTCAGCTACGGCCTCACCAACGATATCGAAGTCTTCGGCTCGGTCGGCTGGTCCCAGGCCAGCGGCCGCGCCGTCGTCATCGGCGACGTGATCCCGTCCTCGACGCTGGAGCGCCTGCCGCTCACCGCCACGTTCGGCGACCTCAACACGATCAGCCTCGAAGCCGGCGCGCGCTACTATATCTGGCAGGATTTCATCCGCCCGTTCGTCGGCGCCAGCGTCGGCGCAGACTTCGTCGACCAGGTCAACGTGGCGCTGTCGGCGCCGGATGCCGGCATCCTCATCGAGGAGCTGCGCTTCATCCAGTCGTCCACGATTTTCTCGGCCGGCGTCGAAGCCGGCGTCGCCTTCGGCGACGGCGTGAACGTCTCCGGCTCGCTCTCCATCGGCGCCAGATATCTCTCGGCGCTGGACGGCGATGCGACCGATCTCGACAGCTACGGCATCGGCGCGATCACCGAAGGCGAAAGCCGCATCGTCTATCCGGTGAAAGGCAGCCTCTCGCTGCGCTTCTAGTTCACCGTCCTCACCACGGCAGGGGCGGGCGGCTCGACCGCCCGCTTGTTCAGCCCGAACACCTGGTGGATGAACGCGACCACTTTCATCGACACGTGGTCGCCATTGGCGGGAATGCCATAGCAGCTCCCGTCCAGATCGACCGCGATCGCGGTATCGTTGCAGCCTTCCACGACGATCACCGGCACGAAGCGCTCACGCCCCGCGCCGCCGATCAGCACCGTCGCGTCGACGCCGTCGTCCCGGATATAGGCGCCCAGATAGAACAGGATGGAGTCGGGCGACCTGAGGCTCGCCGTCATATCGACGGCGGCGGTGGTGCTGGAATCCCCTTCGACGCGCACTGTGCTGTCGCTGAGTCCGGCGAGCTTCAACCCCGGCACCCACGAATAGGTCGTGATGAGATAGCCATTGCCGTCGCGCTCGATCTTCGTGGATTTTTCCTGGAGTTTGGTGATGGTGTCGGCGTCCAGCTTCAGCGTCTCGACTGTCGGCACGCGCAGCGTCTTGGGCGCGTAGCTGCCGTCAATCGTCAGATCCAGCACGATCAGGCGAAGCGTCAGATTGTGAAATGCGTCGAACAGCTCGCCGCTGCGCGGATCGTTCACGAAGACGCGGCGGCCCTTGTAGACGGCCGGAAGCGTTCCCTGACGCCCCGGATCGGCGATGCGCTGGCAGGCCAGCCCGCCATGCCCGGCGGCGCAGGCCGCATCGCTTTCGCGCACGACGCGGGCGTAGAAGGCGTCGCTGATGTCCAGCTTTTCCACCGCCAGCGACAGCAACAGGTCACGCGGCCATCCATTGTCGAGATAATAGCGTAACAGACCGATCTGAATGGGGCGCATGACGCCCTGATAGAAGTCGACATCGTCCAGCGGCGCAGTCGTCAGCGAGACATACTGGTTCGGCCCGATGCCGAGATTGCTGGAATAGTAGTTCGACGCATCCGCCCCGAACGGCACGTTGAGCGACAGTCCGGCCTCGTTCGAAAAATCCTCCGACACGCCCTGGAACTGACTGTAGACGACCGGACGATCCAGCGCGGCCCGAACGATATTGAGCAGCGCGATCTGGTCCGACGCCATCGCGATAGCCCGGTTATGCTCCACGGCGCGCCCGGCGAAGTCGGCGCCCGTCATGCAGCCTGTCAATCCGAGCGCCAGCAGCGCACCAGAAACCCCGAGCTTCGCCATGTCATCCCCCGTCTGTCGGGAAAGGCTAGGCCGTGGCGGAGGCCCTGTCAGCGCGGCGTGCCGCCGCAAGGTTGAGGCCGAGGACGGCGACAATGGTCACGCCGCCCGCCGCCGCGACGATCGGCTGCCCCATCCAGACCAGCGCCAGCCCGCCGGCCAGCGCCGCCAGGCGGGGAAGCGGACCGGCGGCGCTCCAGCCTTGGCCTGTTAGCGCAAATGTCAGCCCCGCCAGCGACAATCCGGCGAGCAGCGCACCCAGCAGGATCAGCGGTGCATCGCTCCAGTCGCCCGCAAGCGCTCCGTCGCCATTGAGGCCGAGCAGGCCGAACCCGAGCGGCGTCAGGCAGAACATCACCGGCACCAGGAAGGCGGGCAGGGTGTATTTCCACGCCTGCATCATCGTGCGGAAAGGCGGCCCGCCGGTGATGGCGGATGCAGAGAACGGCGCCAGCGCAGTCGGCGGCGAAACGTCCGCCAGAACGGCATAGTAGAACAGGAACATGTGCGCCGCCGCCTCCGGCACGCCGACAGAGGTCAGCGCGGGGGCCAGCATCACCGCCGCGATGATATAGCTCGCCGTCACCGGCACGGCCGCGCCAAGAACCCACATCGCCACGGCGGCCAGCAGCACGACGGCCAGCCGTTCGCCGCCGCCGAGCGCGACGATGACCCCGGACAGGGTCAGCCCCAGCCCCGTCAGGTTGACGACGGATACGATGATGCCCGCCGTCGCGCATGTCGCCGCGATGCCAAGCACCGACCGCGCGCCATGCCCAAGCGCATCGACCATACGAAGATGCGCGCGCGGCTCGTCATCTGGTGCGGGCCGTGACAGGGCGCTGACCAGCGTAGCGGCGGCGAGGCCCCAGAACACGGCGACCGAGACACGGGCATCCAGATAGCCGCCAAGCCCCCAATCCGCGGCCAGTCCGCTCTGTCCCAGAGCGAGGGCGAGTCCGGCAACGCCAAGGCCTGCAAGGAAGGCGGGGCGCGTCACCAGCCGGCTGTCGGCGCGCAGCATCGACAGCGCGAACGCGACGGCGATCGACCAGAACACCGCCATGAACGAGGTCAGCCCGGCGATCAGCGCCACCGCGATCGCCGCCAGCGAGAGGAAATGATAGCCCTGCGAGCGCGCCAGCGACCACGCGGACTGGCCGCTCGCCGCGACGGCTGTGATGCCGAGCCGCCGCGCGTCGGCCTCCGTCATCAGCCAGCAGCTGAAATAGTAGAGCAGCGTCGGGATCGCCGCGTAGATCAGCACTTCCAGGTAATCGATCTTCAGATACTCGGCGATGATGAACGCCGCCGCGCCCAGCGTCGGCGGCGACAGCGTCGCGCCGATCCCGGCGGCCGAGAACAATCCGCCCGCGACCGCCGGCGGGTATCCGGCCCGGCGCAACATCGGCCAGGCGATGGAGCCGACCGTCACGGTCGTCGCAACGCCCGATCCCGAAACCGTCCCCAGCAGGAAACCCGACGCGACGACGGCGCGCCCCGGCGCGGCGGGTGAGGCCTTTCGCCCGAACAGCGCGAACGCCCAATCGATGAAGAACCGGCCCGCGCCCCCGCGCTCCAGCACGGCGCCATAGATCGTGAACAGCACGATGAACGTCGCCGCCACATCCAGCGGCGTCGAGAAGATGCCTTCCAGAGTCAGGAAGTTCTGTCCGACGATGCGGTTCAGCGAGAACCCGCGATGATCGAACGGCTCCGGCATCGCGGCCCCGAACCAGGCGTAGAGCAGAAAGAGGATCGCGATGAAGGGCAGGATCCATCCGACCGCACGGCGCGTCGCCTCCAGCACAAGCAGCATCAGCACCGCGCCCAGCGCCACCTCATCCGGCGTCGGGCGGGTGGGGCGCGTCTTGTAGTGCTCGATCTCGGTCGACAGATAGACCGTCGCCGCGATCGCCAGCGCGGCGAAGATCCAGGCCTCTGGCCGCCAACGTCCCAGCGGCCGCCACGCCGCAGCCAGCGGCGTCAGGACGAAACCGGATGCGGCGACGCCGACGATGCCCAATGCGACGGCGCTCCTGTTCGCGAATTCGCCCTGGATGGCGACGAAGGCGAGCAGGCCCAGCGCCACGACCGCAGCCAGCCCATGCTCGATCAGCGCCCCGCGCGCCGGCGCCCGGGCAGGGGCCAGCACGAACAGCAGCGTGAGTACGGCGCCCAGAAAGCTCGCGCGATAGATCGCCGTATTGACCGAGAACTGCGTCCAGTAAAGCGCATAGGCCGCGAGCGCGATGCAGGCGGCGAAGGCGACCTTGCCCGGAAGCCCCGCGGGGAAACGCGTCGGGCCGCCTTCTGAATCGCGCGTATCCTCGACGACGGGCGCCGTCACGGCAGCGTGACGCCCCGCGCGGCGTAGAACGCTTCGGCCGCCGGATGCCACGGCGTGTTGGTCCGCACATACGCGCCGGCTATCGCCAAATTCGCCGCCTCCGGGTGAATGGCGTGCACGGCCTCAAGATTGTCGAAGATCGCGGTGAGGATATCGGTCACCAGCGCATCCGCCGCATCGCCTGCCACGATCAGCACGTTGGCGACCCCAAGTCCGCGCACGTCCGCATCCTGCCCGGCATAGACGCCGGCGGGCATGGTCATGTCGGCATAGACTTCGGGGAAGCGCGTCTTCAGCACGGCGACCTCGATGGCCGTGTCGATGAAGCGCAGCTTCAGCTGGCCCGCCGCCGCAAGGTCTTTGACGGCCGTCGTCGGCAGGCCGCCAATCCAGAAGAACGCATCGATCTTGCCATCGGCCAGCGCGCCGGCGGATTCCGACACGCTGAGATTGTCGCGCGTGATGTCGGTCATATGGTTCAGCCCGGCCGCCGCGATGACGCGATCGGCGATCGACTCGGTCGACGATCCTGCCGATCCCACCGAAACCCGCTTGCCCTTCAGCCCCGCGATCGACGTGATCCCCGATCCTTCGGTCGTCACCACGTGCAGGAAGCTGTCGTAGAGCCTTGCGATCAGCCGGATGTTCTGCGGTCCGTCTGCGGCATAGGCGCCGCCGCCGGTGTAGCCGTCATAGGCGGAATCCAGCGTCGAGAAGCCGATATCGGCTTCGCCTTCGGACAGCAGCTTTACATTGTCCACCGAGCCGCCGGTGACCTGTGCGGTCGCCTGCGTGTTCGGCATCTTCTCGGAGAGGACTTTCGCCAGGCCGCCGCCATAGGGATAGAAGACGCCGCCGGTTCCGCCGGTCACCACCACCAGCCGCCGCCTGTCCTGCGCGCGTGCGGAAACCAGCGCGAGTGCGGCGGCGCTCAGCATCAGCGTGCGGCGGGTCAGGGTCATGGCGGCTCCCGGGCTGGCGTATTTTCTTGTTGCCCGAATCCCTACGGCGTTTGGCCGCCTCTGTCAGCCTGTCTCAGCCGAAATGCCGTTTCATCCAGTCAATGATGACGCGGTTGGTCTCTTCCGGCTTCTCCTGCTGGGTCCAGTGGCCGCAATCCTTGACCGTATGGCGCTCCAGGTTGGGCACCAGCGCCTCCATGCCGTCGGCCATGGCGGGGCGCAGGACGACGTCGTTCTCGGCCATGATCATCAGGCTCGGCGCCTTGATGACCTGGTCGGTGCCCTCGCTCTCCTGCCAGTTCCGCGTGAAGTTGCGGTACCAGTTGATGCCGCCGGTAAAGCCGGTGCGCTTGAAGGTGTCGATGAACACGTCCAGCTCGGCCTGCGGCATCAGGACTTCGCCCGGCCACAGCTCTTCGTCGCTCTGGATCGCGTTCACCAGCGCGAAGTTCTTTTCCTCCGCCGGACGCTTGTCGAATTCCTCCAGCGTCATCCCGCTCTTGCGCATGAAGAAGCGGAACGACTTGGCGGTGTCGGCGGCTAGCGCTGCGTCCGCAACGCCCGGCTGCTGGAAGAACACGATATACATGTCCTCGCCATAGGCCATCCGCATCAGCGCGATGGGGTCCATCGGCGCGCGGGGCAGATGGGGCGTGTTGACGCCGATGACGCCGGCCACCCGGTCAGGGTGCAGCACCGCCATCTGCCACACGACGAAGCCGCCCCAGTCATGACCGCAGAACACGGCCTTCTCGATCCCGAGCTTGTCCAGCATCCCCGCAAGGTCGCCGCAGAGATGCTTCATCGAATAGTTTTCCGCGCCCTCAGGCGCGTCGGTCGCGCCATAGCCGCGCTGGTCCGGCGCGATGGCGCGGAAGCCGGCATTGCCCAGCGCCGGCAACTGGTGCCGCCACGAATAGGCCAGCTCGGGAAAGCCGTGGCAGAAGACGATCGGAAACCCGTCTTTCGGCCCCGCCTCGTGCACCGCCATGCGAATGCCGTTCGTCTCGATGAAATGGGGCGCAGGAAACTGGGCGGTCATGGGCATCTCCTAAGGTTCGTTTGTTCTTGTCAGGCCGCAAGGCCCAGCGTCGCCAGCATCTCGGCGCGCTCCGGTCCCGGCTTCGGCAGATAGTGGCGCTTCTTGAGCGCCTTCGGGGTCGCCCACATCTTCAGAACCCGCGCCATGATCGGCGCGCGCTTCGTCCATGCGGTCGGGTTTTCCAGCATGTGGAAGGGCCGCATGACGGCGCGCAGCACTTCGATATCGCTGCGCGAGGCCGGGCCGACGGCATCCTCCAGGAAGCTCTTCGTCATCCGCGCTTTCAGGCGCGGCTTGTAACCGGGCGTCAGTTCCTGCGCGGCCCGGCGAATGGCCTGCTTATCCTGCTGCACCATGACGTCGTAAAAGGGGCGCAGTTCGCTCAGCGTGCGCTGCTCCAGCGCCACCAGCCGCGCCGTCGCATCGTCCGTTTCGGCGAAGATATCGGCCAGCAGATGCGCTTGGATCGCGCCGGTCGAGCAACCCCGGCCATATAGCGGATTGGTCCGCAACGCCGCGTCCCCGATAGGATAGTATCGCCGGACGCGCGGCGTGCCCTCGGGCGCGTAGCGCCGCCAGACGCTGTGCAAATTGCCCATGCCGAATACCTTGCTGGCCGGTTCGGCGCGGGCCGGGTCGATCCAGCGCGCCGTTCCGGGAATGGCCCGGCAGGTCGCGTCGAAAATCTCCGGCCCCAGCATGGCTGCGCGCAGGCCCGTTTCGATTTCCGGCACCGCCAGCGTGATCGAGAAATGCCTGTTGTCGGCCGGGAAGACGCCGAACTTGATATAGCCGAGGTCGCCCGCGCCGGATGGCCCGTCGCGCGCCGGCTCCTCGGCGCCATCCAGCAACCGGTAGTGCCGCGTGAAATAGAGGATTCCGGCAGGGATCGTATCGGCGATGGTGCCCTCAAGGCCCATCCATTCCGGAAAGCTCGTATTGCGTCCTGTCGCATCGACGATGCTGTCGGCGCGGATCTCCTGCCGCACACCGTCGATCTCGGCCACCACGCCCAGGATCGTGCCGTTCTCGACGATCGCGCCATGCAGGCCGGCATTGGTCAGGAAGGTGACGCCCGGCAGCGTGGCCGCATAGCGCCGCATCGCCAGTTCCAGCGTCGTCCTGCGGCTGAACAGGAACGACAGATCCTCATCGCCCGCGACATAGCGATAACGCCCGCGCAGCAGCGGCGAGAGTCCGTCGGCGAACGTGAATTCGCGCGCGCCCGCCGCCAGCAGCGCCGTCCACAGGCCGGGATGGCGCTCGCGGATCAGCTTGATCAGGCGGCCCAGAAAGACATGGCTGTGGCGCAGTTGCGTGACGCCCTTGCGCTCCCAGCTCTCGAAAGCCTCATCGGGACCGAGATCGGGCGGCGGCGGATCGCGGTCGATCACCGTGATCGTCCGATCGGCGTGCGACAGGGCCATCGCGGCGCTGAGTCCGGCGATGCCGGCTCCGCAGATAATGATGTGCTCGGTCACGCCGCAGGCCTCCATCCGGTAGCAACAATCAAAATCCACCCCGCGAGGAACGCGACGCCGCCGATCGGCGTGATCGCTCCCAGCCACTTGATGCCGGAGATCGCCAGCACATACAGCGAGCCGGAAAAGATCACGATGCCGATGGCGAAAGCGTAGCCCGCCCACAACGCCAGCCGGGCCGACGCCTCTTCGCGCGCCAGCAGGGCCGCGCCGAGCAGCGCCACGGCATGGATCAGGTGATACAGCGTCCCGGTCTGGTAGATGGCCGCGGCCTCCGGCGTCAGGTGATCGCGCAGCGCATGGGCGCCGAACGCGCCCATCGCGACGCCGGTGAAGCCCGCAATGCCTGCCAGGATCAGCAGCATGACGGCGCGCCTTCGGGCTTGTTGACGGCGGCGCGCACTGCGCCTAGCGGTCGGCTTAACAACATGACGGTGTCTCGAAATACCGGAACGGGGAGAGCCTACGCGATGAAGCTCTATGACGAGAAGATGCCCGCGCCCAATCCGCGCCGGGTTCGGATTTTCCTCGCCGAGAAGGGCATCGCCGTGCCGCTGGAACGTGTTGCCCTCGCGTCAGGCGCGCACAAAACGCCGGAGTTCAAGCAGAAGAACTCGCTCGGCCAGATCCCGGTTCTGGAACTGGATGACGGCGCCACCATCAGCGAGACGGTCTCCATTTGCCGCTATTTCGAGGCGCTCCAGCCCGAGCCGCCGCTCTTCGGCACGACGCCCAGGGAAATCGGCGTGATCGACATGTGGATTCGCCGGATCGAACTCCAGATTTCGGCTCATCTCAGCCAGGTCTGGATCAACGCGCATCCCTATACCGAGGCCTACGCCGCCAGGATGGGGATCACCAGATACCCCGATTTCGGCGAGGAAAGCCGCCGCCGTCTGGTCGACCGGCTGGGCTGGCTGGATGACGAGATCGCCGGGCGCGACTACATCGCGGGCGATGCCTATTCGATGGCCGACATCACGGCCCTCAGCATCATCGATTTCGCGATCTTCATCGGCGTCCCCATCCCGGAAGCGGCAGGGAACCTCAAGGCCTGGCACGAACGCGTTTCCGCCCGGCCATCCGCCGCCGCCTGATTGCCTCTGCGCGCGGGGCGGTTCAGACTGCAGCTACAAGAAACTCAGACGACCTGGAAACGCCGTGAAGACTGGGACTGAAACCCTGCGCGCGCCGCGCCGGATATAATCGCCATGAGCATCGCCGATCCCGCGCTGGCGGAACGCATCGCCGCCTATCTCAAGGCCCGACAGAATCGCGATGTCCGTGTCACCGGACTTGAACGCATCCATGGCGGCGCCTCGCGCGAAACTTGGCGCGTGCGGCTGGAGGAGGGTGGGGCATCCAGGGGCTTCATCCTGCGCCGCGATCCCCCGTCATCGCTGATCGACACCGAGCGCACGGTGGAATTCAACGCCTACCGCGCCTTCTACGGCTCGTCCGTTCCGGTGCCCGAAGCGCTGGCGCTCGAACAGGATGAGTCCTGGCTCGACCGTCCCTTCTTCCTCATGCAGGAAATCGAGAACGCCGCCGCCGCTTCGGTTCTTCAGGGCGAACCCTACGGCGTTCATGCGGCCGCTATCGGCGCGCAGTTCTTCGGCGCGCTGGGCAGTATCGCAGGCGCCGATCCCGCCGCGCTCGGCCTTGAGTGGGACGCGCCCGCGCCGGACGCCTGCTGGTCCACCGAACTCGCCAAATGGGAGAAGGTGATCGACGAGGACGAGCGCGAGCCGCAGCCCATCGCCCGCGCCGCGATCCGCTGGCTCCGCCGCAATCCGCCCCCGCCGGCCCAGAAGATTTCCGTCGTCCACGGCGACTATCGCACCGGCAATTTCCTCTTCCGCGAAGGCGAGATCGCGGCCGTCCTCGATTGGGAAATGGCCCATCTGGGCGACCCGCTCGAAGATCTCGGCTGGGCGCTCGATCCGCTCTGGGCGCACCACAACCCCGATCGTCCCGGCGGCATGTGGTCGCGCGCCGAGGCCATCGCGCGCTGGGAAGAAACGAGCGGCCTGAAAGCAGACCCCGAAGCCATGCGCTGGTGGGACATGTTCGCGAGCCTCAAGGGTCTCGCCATCTGGATCAGCGCGGCGGCGGAGGTGCAGGACGGCGCCAATACCGATCCGGTGAACGCCTTCTCCGGCTGGTACTGCCACGCATACCACAATCAGGTCATCGCGACCCGCCTTCAGGAATACGCGGCATGATCCCGGAAACCGACACGCTGCTGAATATCAGCGCGGGCAAGCTTCTCATGGAGATCGCGCCCGCCATGCCCCCCGGCTATGGCCAGGGCAGCACTTCCACCGTCGCAATGGTGCTGGCGCTCGCCGCGCAGGAATATGCGAAAGGCGCCGACACCCGCATCTGGGAGAACGCCCGCATGGCCGGACTCCTCGCCGCTTATGGCGAACCGGCCGGCGTCACCGCGGCGTCCAACACGATCCCCGATCTCAACGCCGCCAACAACGAACTCAAGAAGCGGCTCATCGCGCTCCACGGGAAGGTCGAAGGCGAAACCGGATCGAAGGCGCGTGAGGCCGAGCGTGCCATTCTCGCCTTTCTGAAGGACTCGAGCGAACGCCGCCGTCTCTATCTTCCGGCGCTTTAAGGGGCAGATGGCCAAGGCTGCCCGGCTGCGCTTCGCGATCGCGCAGGCTGCGCCCAGCGCGGTCGGCGGTTTCTATCTGCCGTTCTTCCCCGTTTGGCTGGCGGCCCAGGGCCTCAGCGCCAGCGAGATCAGCGCCGCGATGGCATCGGCCATGCTGATGCGCGTCGTCGTCGGCCCGGCCGCCGGCATCGTCGCCGATGCGATGGGCGACCGCCGCGCCGTCGCCGTCTTCTGCGCGATGATGGCGGCCCTGGGCTTCGGGCTGATGGCTCTGCTCGGTCCGCATTTCGGCCTCAACGCCATCCTGCCGCTGATGCTGTTCGCCGTCCCGCTGAACAGCGCCACCGGCCCCATCGTCGAGGCGGTGACGGCGCGCGGCGCGCTCGACTACCGCTTCGACTATGCGCGCGTGCGGATGTGGGGCTCGATCTCCTTCATCGCCGCCAACGCAGCCGCAGGATGGGTGGCCGGGATCGTGGGGCCGGAATCGATAGCCTGGTTCGTCGCGGGCCTGCTCGTCGCCTGCGCGGTCGCCTATCTTCCGATGCCGCGCCTGTTGTCGGACCACCGCGACGTGAAGCGCACCTGGCGCCGCGCCTTGGCCCGGACCGCCTCGGAAGCCCGCGTTCTGTTGCGCCAGCCGGTCTTCATCATCTTCCTCGCGACCGTCACGGCGGCGCAGACCGCGCACGCGGTCATGTATGCGTTCGGCACGCTTATCTTCCGCTCGTTCGGCTATTCCGATCCCTTCATCGGCATCCTCTGGGGCAGCGGCGTGGTGGCGGAGGTCATCCTCTTCGCCATGGCGACGCGCCTCGTGCGCCAGGTCGATGCGCCGCTGCTCATCGCGCTCGGCGTCAGCCTCGGCGCGATCCGCTGGACCTTCATGTCGTTCGATGTCGGACCTGTCGCGTTGCTGGCGCTTCAGATGCTCCACGCCGGTTCGTTCGCGCTCGTCCATCTCGGCACGATGCGCTTCCTGAATGTCGCCGTGCCGGTGCGCCTCGCCGCGACAGGGCAATCCCTCTTCGCCGTCACCGCCTATGGTTTCGGTATGGGCCTCGTCACCTTTGTCTCGGGCCAGCTTTATGAGAGCGTCGGGCCGCGCGCCTATCTGCTGATGGCCGCCTTGTCGCTCGTGTCGCTGGTCCTCACGCTCTTTCTCGGCCGCAACTGGTCCGGCCGCAGTCTTTTCGCCTTTCGCAATCGCCAGGGAGCCGTGTCGTGAAACGTCTGCAAGTCGAAGGAGGTTTCGGCCTCGACCATCTGAAACTCGTCGAGATGCCCGATCCCGAACCGGGCCATGGCGAGGTCCGGATCAGGATGACCGCCGCCTCGCTCAACTATCGTGACCTCGCGACCATCCAGTATGGCGGCCACCGCCTGCCGCTGGTGCCGTTGTCGGATGGCTGCGGCGTGATCGAGGCCACCGGCCCCGGCGTCACCCGCGTGAAGGCCGGCGACCGCGTCATCACGCAGTTCTTCCAGGGCTGGCCGGCCGGCGAGCCGACTGCCGAAGGTCTGGCCACGGCGCTCGGCGGATCGCTCGACGGCTGTCTCACCGAAAAGATGGTGCTCAGCCAGGAAGGCGTGACGCTCGCGCCCGCCGGCCTCAGCGACAATGAAGCCGCATGTCTCCCCTGTGCCGGCCTTACGGCCTGGCGCGGCCTTCAGGATGGCGGCCTCAAGGCTGGCGACACGGTGGTGGTGCAGGGGACGGGCGGCGTCTCGATCTTCGCCTTGCAGTTCGCCAAGGCGGCCGGGGCGACCGTGATCGCGACCTCCTCGTCCGATGAAAAACTGCAGCGGGCGAAGGCGCTCGGCGCCGATCATCTCATCAATTACAAGACGACGCCCGACTGGGCGAAGGCTGTCCGCAAGATGACGGACGGCAAGGGCGCCGACAACGTCATCGAAGTCGGCGGCGCCGGCACATTCGTGCAGTCGCTGAACGCCATCCGTGTCGGCGGCCATGTCGCGGTGATCGGCATTCTCGCCGGCGTATCGCAGGACGTGCCGGTGCCGCTCATCTTCTCCAAAAACGCCCGCGTCGGCGGTATTTCCGTGGGCAGCCGTGAGATGACAGAAGCCATGTGCCGCGCCATCGAGGCCAACGGCATCAAGCCGGTGGTCGACAAGGTCATGCCCTTCACCGAGGCGCGCGCGGCGCTGGAGCTGATGAAGTCACAGGCCCACTTCGGCAAGATCGTCCTGACGTTCTAGCCCATGCGCCGATAGCGATAGGGCGGGGGCGGAGCATCCGCCTCCGCCGTCAGCGCGACGACGTATTCATGGCGGGGCGACAGCGCGCAGATCGGATCGGCCGCCGCCGCATCGCCCGCCAGCGCCAGCGCCTGGCAGCGGCACCCGCCCCAGTCGATCTCGGCATTGGCGCAGCCCCGGCACGGCTCTTTCATCCACGCCGTCCCGCGATAGGCGTTGAACGCCGCACTGTCGGCCCAGATATCGCCTAGCGCGCGCTCGCGCACGTTCTCGAACGCCATGCCCGGAATGGAGCGCGCGGCATGGCACGGCATCGCCGCGCCTTCCGGCGTCACCACGATCACCTCGCGGCCCCATCCGCCCATGCAGGGTTTGGGCGCATCGGCGTAATAGTCCGGCAGAACGAAATCGATCACCAGCCGGCCCTGAAGCGCCGCGCGCGCCGCATCGACCACGGCAATCGTTTCATCCAGCTGCGCGCGCGTCGGCAGCAGCGCGGCCCGGTTGGCCAGCGCCCAGCCATAGTACTGCACATACGCGATCTCGATGCGCCCGGCGTCCATCGCCAGCGCCATGTCGATGAAGGCCTGTACGTGCTGCACATTGGCGCGATGCACCGGCGCGTTCAGCGTCAGCGGCAGGCCCAGCGCCCGCGTCCAGCGCGCCACCTCCATCTTGCGCCCGAACCCGCGATACCCGCCGATCCGGTCCGACCCTTCAGCATCGGTGTCCTGCACCGACAGCTGCACATGATCGAGTCCGGCCTCTGCCAGCGCGCCCAGCCGGGCTTCCGTCAGCCCGATCCCTGAGGTGATGAGGTTGACATAAAGGTCCGCCGCCCGCGCCGCCGCGACGATCTCCTCCAGATCGCGCCGCGAGGCCGGCTCCCCGCCCGACAGGTGAAGCTGCAGCACGCCCAGATCCGCCGCCTCGCCGAACACGCGCGCCCAGTCGGCGGCGCTCAGCTCGTCCGATGCGCGCGTCAGTTCAAGCGGATTGGAGCAATAGGGGCAGGCAAGCGGACAGCGATGCGTCAGTTCCGCCAGCAGTCCCACTGGCGCCGGCGCGCTCATGCGCTCACATAGCCCTTGAGCGCGAGGTCGCCGATCAGCGCCTCGGCATCCACGGCGATCTCGGCCGCATCCGCATCATACTCCGCCGCCAGCGCCGCCGCGATCGCCGCCAGCGGCGTCACGCCATCGACGCGCGCCAGAATGGCATGCGCCGTTTCATCCAGCGCCACGACACGCTCCGGCGCGAGCAGCACCTGTCTGCCGCGCACCCGGTCGAAATGCAGCCGCACGCCGGGCTTCAGGCGCGGCGCGCTCATGGCTTGGGCACGAAGGCGCCCGGCGGAATGACGCCCGGCTCCACATACGCCGCCTGCAGCGCGTCCAGCATCGACCACAGCACGCCGCATTTGAACTCCAGCGCGCCGATCACCAGCGCCTGCTTCCCGGGCGTGTCGGCATGCCGCTGGCAGTAGTCCAGCGCGAACGCCGAATCCTGAGGCGCCTCGGTCAGGCGCGGCGTGAAATAGGCGAGGGCTTCCTTGTCCACGAAATCGTAGTTCGCGAGCATGCCCTCCACGCGCTCGGCGATGATCTTCGGCGCGAACAATTCGGTCAGCGACGAGGCCACCGCCTCCAGCAGCGTCCGCTCGCTGACGAAGCGCACATAGGCTTCCACCGCGAACAGCGTGCCGGGCAGGGCGGCGCGCATCGAGGTCACCTCCGCCTCATCCAGCCCCAGCGCCGCCGTCATGCGCAGCCAGCGCGCGATCCCGCCTTCGCGCTTTTCATCGCCGTCATGGTCGGCCAATCGCGACCGCCACGCCCGGCGCAGATCGCGATCCGGGCAGCGCGCGATCAGCGCCGCATCCTTGATCGGAATATGCGCCTGATAGACGTAGCGGTTCAGCGCCCACGCCTGCACCTGCCCACGGTTCAGCTTGCCCGCATGCAGGCGATGGTGAAACGCATGTTTGTCGTGATAGCGCGCTGCGCCGACGGCCCGCAGCGCGGCTTCCAGTTCGGCGGGCGACATCAGCGCGCTCACAGCTCGATCTCCATCCCGTCCTCGGCGATGTCCCACCCGGCCTCGGCCAGTGCCGCGCGCGCCGGACTGTCCCGCCGCGCGGCAGGATTCGTGTTGTTGATATGGATGAACAGCTTGCGCTTTGCGGCGATGCCGCGAAAGGCCTCGACGATGCTCCCGTCGCCGGTCATCGGCAGATGCCCCATCCGCCGCCCGGCTTTCGCCCCTTCGCCGGCCCGGATCATCTCATCGTCCGTGAACAGCGTCCCGTCGATCAGCACCACATCCGCGCCATCGGCGGCCCTGGCGATGTCGTCCGTCACCTCTTTGACGCCCGGCGCGAACACTACCCGGCGGCCAGCGCTCTCCAGCACGAACGCCAGGCTGTCCCCCGGCGCGGCATCAGTCGGAGTCGCGCGCGTCCGCTCCAGATAGAGCGGCGCCTTCCCCGGCACATCCAGCGGCGTAACCTTGAGGCCGGGCAGGGGCGCGAACGCCGCTCCCGGCGTCACCGCGCGCCGGGTCACATACGCCGCCGACAGCGCCTCGAAGATCGGGTTCATCGCCAGCGCCGCCAATGTGGGCGCGCTCGCCCACACATCGAACGCCTGCCGCTCGCGCAAGGTGAGCAGCCCCGTCACCTGGTCGATCTCCGCCCCGGTCAGAAGCACGGCGCGAATAGGCGACGAGCGCGGCCCCGTTTTGGGATGCAGCGCCGGATTGTCGATGATCTGTTGCCGAAGGTCCGGCGCGGCGTTGAGGATCGCCCAGCTCTCGCCGTCTATACTGACGGCCAGCGAACACTGGCTCCGAAACGGAACGAGCGGGTCGCGCCCGAAGGCGGCCCGCCCGTTCTCATTGAGCGCATTCCACTGCGGGAGTCCTCCGCCGGCCCCGGAACCCAGAACCAGAAGCCGCATGAAGGATGCCTGACTGTCTCCGCTGTCCTACTTTTTCAGCGTGCAGGAGACGTAGCAGTTGATCTCCATGGCGGCATGAGTTTCGACCGCTTTGGGCTTCGCCCAGGATTTCTTCTGCTGCATGGGAGTCCTCTCCTCTGAATATCTGCGCGTGAAAGCTTACGCCCGATCTGCCGCTTGGCAAGGCCTTATTGGCGGCGAGTTCCGGCAAGACTGTTCCCGTGCAAAAGGGAAAACAGGCCGACGCCGCTGTCTGGTCCGGCCTGCAGTTACCTGCGCGAACTGAGCGCTCAGCCCCACAGATCAGGCGAGGGCGGATACATCAGGCTGCCGTCGAACCGGATACCGCCATCGCGATCCGCCTTCAGCAGCAGCGGCCCGTCGAGATCGACATAGTCGGCCTTCGCCGCCAGCAGCGCCGCAGGCGCCATGGCCAGCGACGTCGCCACCATGCACCCGACCATGATCTTCAGCCCCGCATCTTCCGCCGCGCGCAGGCAGGCCAGCGCCTCGGTAAATCCGCCTGCCTTGTCGAGCTTGATGTTCACCGCGCCATAGCGGCCCTTCAGCCCCGCGATATCGGCCGCCACGTGGAAGCTCTCATCGGCGCAGACGAGCAGGGGAGAGAGCCATCCCTCCAGCTCTGCGTCCTGCGCCGCCGGAACCGGCTGCTCGACCAGTTCGACGCCCAGCGCGGCCAGATCGCTCGCGATCGCCTTGAACTGCGCGACGCTCCAGCCCTCATTGGCGTCCGCGATCAGACGCGAGGCAGGCGCACCCGCACGAACCGCGGCGATACAGCCGACCGGATCGCCGGTGCCCAGTTTCACCTTCAGCAAAGGCCGCGCCGCCGCCTCGGCCGCTGCGGCGCGCATCGCCTCGGGCGCGCCCAGGCTTATCGTGTAGGCCGTAATCGCAGCGCGCGGCGCAGGCAGCCCGGCCAATCGCCAGGCAGCGACGCCATCGCGCTTGGCCCGCAGATCCCACAGCGCGCAGTCCAGCGCATTGCGCGCCGCGCCGCGCGGCAGATCGCCCGGCGATGACGCCGCGCGCAGCTCCGCCTCGACGCTGTCGACGGTTTCGCCATAACGCGCATAGGGCACGCACTCGCCGCGCCCGGTGAAGCCGCCCTCCGACGCTTCGACGACGATCACGTCGGCAGCAGTCTTCACGCCGCGCGAGATCGCGAACGGCTTTTCCAGCGGCCAGCTCTCGCGCCGGATCGTCAGGCCGGGCGACATCAATTGTCCGGCGCGCGGGGCAGGTTCAGCACCGGCCCTTTGCGCGGCGCAAAGGCGGCGGCGCGCTTCTCGGCCTCGGCGATTTCGCTGGCCGTCATCGACGTCGTCAGCTTGAAGCGCAGCTTCTGGGAACTCTCCACGCCCTGCGCCGCCGCCAGGATCGCCCATTTCAGGGCCTCGACATCGTCCTGCGGCACGCCTTCGCCCGACAGACGCCGATGCGCCATGCGATCCTGCGCGCGCGGATGTCCGCGTTCGGCCGCTTCCGCGAACCAGAACAGCGACAGCCCCGTATCGGCCTTCATGCCGGTCCCGTCGCGATAGATCTTGCCCAGATTGTACTGCGCCTTGGCGAAGCCCTTGATGCTCGCGCTCAGGAACAGCTCCGCCGCCCGGCGCGGGTCTTTCTCGACGCCCACGCCCTCCGCATACAGTTTGCCCAGCGTGTATTCGGAATTGGGATACCCCGCATCCGCGCCGATCTTCAGATAGCGCAGGATCGCCGTCGTATCCGGCGGTTCGCCGTCGCGGTCGCCGTCATGCGGCTCCCCCGCCAGCATCGCGAGCGCCAGATTATGCGCCGCGCGGACATGAAGCTGGCGCGCCGCAGCCTCCCACCAGTCCATCGCGACGCCCATGTCGCGATCGACGCCCAGCCCGTTGGCGTACATGACGCCCATATTGAACTGCGCCGCCGCATCGCCGGCATTGGCGAGCGGCAGCCAGATGGCGATCGCTTCCTCATACCGCCCGTTGAGGAAGGCCTCATACGCCTTGCCCGACGTGCCGGCTTCCTCGACAGCCGGATCGTCGGGCGTGTCGTCGGCATCCTGCGCGGCTGCGGGCGCGGCGAGCGTCAGCGCCAGGGCGATGGTGCGAAGCAGTTTCATGGCTGATCGAAATCGTAGAGATGCGGCCGATTCGTGTCGATCACTTCGCGTCGGCCACCCATTCGCCTTCCCACCCCTCGGCGGGGGCGTTCGCGCGCCAGTATGCGATGCGCTTCAGGTGCAGCGCGTACAACTCCACGCCCAGCGGACTCCAGGTCATCAGGTCGCGCGCTTCCGCCTCGGCCCCGTCCCAGTCGCGCCACAGCATCGCGGCGAACAGGCGCGCATGCGCCTGCTTGGCGCGGCGGAACAGCGCGGTCTCGCTCAGCGAAGCGTCGCCCGCCAGCACGAACAGGTCCGCCGGATGCGCCTTGCCTTTCACGGTGATGCGGTCGACCTGCAGCCAGGCATAGTCCGGCGCCGCTGCGGCTGTGTCCTCTGCGACGACGGTGTCGACGCCGTAATTGCCGGAATAGGATTGCACCCGCGCGGACAGGTTCACCGCATCGCCCAGCACCGAGTAATCGAAGCGCAGGTCCGATCCCATATTGCCGACCACGACCTGCCCGGTATTGATCCCGATGCCGACACGGATGCGCGGCGCATCGCTTCGCTCCGCCTGCAATTCGGCGTTCAGCGCATCCATATCCCGCACCATGTCCAGCGCGCAGGCGGCGGCGTTGGCGGCATGGGCGGCATCGTCCAGCGGCGCGTTCCAGAACGCCATCACGCAGTCGCCGATATATTTGTCGATCGTGCCCTTGTGCGCGATCACCGCCCGGCTCAGCGGCGTCAGCACCCGGTTGATGAGCTGCGTCAGCCCTTCCGGATCGCTCTTGTAGCGCTCGGAGATCGCGGTGAACCCGCGCAGGTCGCAGAACATGATCGTCATGGTCCGCGCCTCGCCGCCGAGTTTCAGTTGCCCCGGCCGCTCCGCGATCTCGTCGACCACGTCTTCCGAGATGTACTGTGAGAACGCGCGGCGGATATGGCTGCGCTCGCCTTCCGTCTCGCTGAAGCGCACCAGCGCGCCCACCACGAACGCCGCGAACCCGGCCAGCGACGGCCCCACCGGATCGAGCAGCCAGTTCTGATAGGCGAACGCCCACCATGAAACGCCCACCGCGCCGACGGCCGCCACCGCCGCCAGCACGCCGATCCAATAGGCGCTGGCCCTCAGCGCCAGGAAGGCGATGATCATCCCCAGCACCAGCACGAACATGAACTCTGCGCCGCGCGCAAAGTCGGGCCGCTTCAGCGCCGCGCCCAGCAGCGCGGTTTCGGTCGCCTGCACCTGGATCTCGACGCCCACCGCCGCCGGCTCCAATGGCGTCGTTCGCAGGTCTTTCAGACCCGCAGCGCTGGTCCCGATCCACACGATCGCGCCATTGACGCGCGACAGATCGGCTGTGCCGTCGATCACCTCGGCGGCGCTCAGTTTCCGGCGCGGCTCATGGCGCGTGAAATGGAGATACTGCGATCCGTTCGCCGTGGATTCGACGACGAACTTGCCGGCCTTCACCGCGACGATGCCGGTTGCGGCGCCGAAGGAGGCCTCGCCCGAAGCGCCGCTGGTTTTCACGGCAAGATTTGTGGGCGTCGCCGCAAGGCGCAACGCCTCCACCATGGCCGAGGGATAGATCGTGCCGTCCAGCGACACCAGCATCGGCACCTGCCGGATGATGCCGTCGCCGTCCGGAACGACATTCAGCGATCCGTTCCCTTTGGCCGCATCCTCCAGCACGGCGATGGGGGCCGAGCCGCCGCCATAGCCCGGCACATATCCGGCGGGCTTCAGATTGCCTGCGACGGCGAAGCCCTGTTTCAGCGCGGGCTGCCGCGCGACGCTCGCCTCGCCCAGCACGAAGCCCGTCACCGTGGTCGCCGCCCGCATGGAATCGGCCAGCGTCTGGTCGTTGGAGGGCAGGGCGGCGAGGGCGAGGCGCGCCGAATCGTAGGGTTCCCCCTCCGGCCAGGTCCGCGTCACCTCGGCGGGCGAAGCCCGGTCGGCTTCGGCGAACACGATATCGAAAACGATAACCTTCGCTCCGGCCGCGTTCAGCCTGTCGATCAGAACCGCAAGCTGGGTCCGCGGCCACGGCCACTGGCCCAGCTTCGCGAGGCTGGAATCGTCGATATCGACATACAGAACGCCCGGAAAACCGGCGGTTGCGGGGTCGACATAGATGCGCGGCGACAGCCGCTGATAGCCGTCGAAAATGCGGTCCCGCGCCACCGACAGGATCTTGGCGGGGTCGAACGCCACAAGGGCCGCCACCGCCAGCACGACGGCATAGGGCAGGATGCGGAGCGGGAACGACAAGCGGCGGAACACGCCTTGCAGTTCAACCGCTTAACCGTTCCCGTCAAGCGCACGGCTGCGGTCTTGACGCTGTGCCGCACTCCCTGTCACCTCGCCCTACGATGAACCGCCGCGCGCCTTCAGAGACCGACCGGGCCGATCCCGGGGCCGCCCGGCTCGACGGGACGACGCTGCACCTCAGCGGCGACTGGAACATCACGCACGCCCTCGCGCTCGACAAGCAATTGAACGCGCTGGATTTTCCGGGCGGCGCGGTGACGTTCGACCTGTCCGGCGTCGAGCGGTTCGACACGACCGGGGCCTGGCTGCTCGACCGCACGCGGATCGCGGCGGAGGAGGCGGGGGCCAAGGTCACGCTGCAGGGCGGGTCCGAGGGGCAGATGTCGCTGCTCGAGGCGGTCCAGAAGGCCGAGCCGAAGCCCGAGAAGCGGCGTTCCGCCAGCGCCGGCCCGCTGATCGTGATGCTCGACCGCGCCGGCCGCGCCATCCTTCACGTGAAGGACGGCGCCCGCGATGCGATCGGCTTCATGGGCCTCGTCATCGTCACATTCTTCCGGACGCTGGTGAAACCGGCGCGCCTGCGCTTCACCTCGCTCGTCCATCATATGGAGGAGACGGGCCTCAACGCCGTGCCCATCGTGATGCTGATGTCGTTCCTCATCGGCGCCGTCCTCGCCTATCAGGGGTCTGAACAGCTTCAGCGTTTCGGCGCGGCGATCTTCACGGTCGATCTCATCGGCATCTCGTTCCTGCGCGAGATTGGCATCCTGCTTACCGCCATTCTGGTCGCCGGCCGCTCGGGCAGCGCCTTCACCGCGCAGATCGGCTCGATGAAGATGCGCGAAGAACTCGACGCCATGCGCACGCTCGGCCTCGACCCGGTCGAAATGCTCATCGTGCCGCGCATCCTGGCGCTGGTGATCACGCTGCCGCTGCTCGGCTTTCTCTCGGGGCTTGCGGGCCTCGTCGGCGGCGGCGTCGTGGCCGTCACCTCGCTCGACATTTCGCCCATCATGTATGTGGAGCGCCTGCAGCAGGTGGTGGAGCCGCGCCATTTCTGGGTCGGCATCATCAAGGCGCCGGTCTTCGCCTTCCTCATCGGCGCGATCGGCTGCTTCGAGGGCCTGCGTGTCACGGGCAGCGCGGAGTCCGTCGGTCAGCGCACCACCCAGTCGGTCGTCGAAGGCATTTTCGTCGTCATCATCGCCGACGCGCTCTTCTCCATCCTCTTCGTCAATCTGGGCTGGTGACGATGGCCGAGGGGAAACGCGAAACGATCATCGAGGTGCGCGGGCTGAAGAACCAGTTCGGCAGCCAGGTCGTGCATGAAAATCTCGACCTCGACGTCTATCGCGGCGAGGTCATCGGCATCGTCGGCGGCTCCGGCACCGGCAAGTCCGTGCTGCTGCGCTCCATCGTCGGCCTGCACACCCCGACCGAGGGCGACATCACCGTCTTCGGACAGCGCATCAAGGATCTGAGCGCCGACGAACGCCAGAAGCTGGAACAGCGCTGGGGCGTCCTGTTCCAGCAGGGCGCGCTCTTCTCCGGCCTCACCGTCTCGCAGAATGTCGAGGTGCCGATGCGGGAGCATCTGCATCTTCCCGATGCGCTGATGGATCAGATTTCCGCCGTAAAGATCGGGTTGGTGGGCCTCGGGCCGGAAGCCGGTCCGAAATTCCCCTCGGAGCTTTCAGGCGGCATGATCAAACGCGCCGGTCTCGCCCGCGCCCTCGCGCTCGACCCTGAGATCGTCTTCCTCGACGAGCCGACCGCCGGCCTCGACCCCATCGGTGCGGCGGCCTTCGACCAGCTCGTGCTTCAGCTCAAGGAAACCATGGGCCTCACCGTCTTCATGGTGACGCACGATCTCGACAGCCTGCACGCGATCTGCGACCGCATCGCCGTGCTGGCCGAGAAGAAGGTGCTGGTGACCGGCACCATGGACGACATGCTGAAGCAGGATCACCCCTGGATTCGCGAGTATTTCCACGGCCCCCGGGCACGGGCGGCGACATCGGCTTGGGATACCGGGCACGGCCGGAATAAGGTGGCGGACTGATATGGAAATCAAAGCCAACCACGTCCTGATCGGCGCCTTTACGCTCGCGACCGTACTCGCCGCGTTCGTCTTCCTCGTCTGGCTCGGCCAGTTCAGCTTCGACCAGCGCTACGACGAATACGAAGTCGTCTTCGACGGCGGCGTCTCCGGTCTCGGCGTCGCCTCCGAGGTGCGCTACAGCGGCATCAAGGTCGGCGAGGTCACGGCCGTCAATCTCGACAAGAACGACCCGCGCCGTGTCCGCGTGCTGATCCGCCTCGCCGCCGACACGCCGGTCAAGGAAGACACCGAAGCCTCGATCGACAGCGGCATCCTCACCGGCGTCGGCATCGTGCAGCTCACCGGCGGCTCGCCGGGCAGCAAGCCGCGCACGGCAGAACCGGGCCAGGATTATCCCATCATTCCCGCCCGCCTCACCGGCATTCAGCAGATCACCGAAACCGCGCCGAACCTGCTCGCTTCGGCCGCCAGCTTCCTCGCCCGCGGCAACGCGCTCCTGTCGGACAAGAACCGCGCCGCCGTCGCCGAAACGCTTGAGAATGTCCGCTCCTTCTCCGCGCGCCTCGACGCGGTGATGGAGAAGATCGAAACGGCGTCAGCCCGCCTCGACGACATCACCATCAATCTCGACAAGCTGATCGCCGACACCAGCCAGCAGATCGGCCCGGCCCTGAAGGCGGTCGAATCCGCCGGGGCCGGCATCGCCGAGGTCGCCGAGGATCTCGACAAGATGATCACCGACGTGCGCCCGGCCTTCCGCGACTTCGCGCGCGGCGGCCTCACCGCCTTCACGGCCTTCATCCAGGAAGCGCGGCAGCTCACCGCGACGCTGGAACGCACCTTCTCCAAGATCGAAAGCGATCCGGGCGGCTTCCTGACCGGCACGGACGCGCCTGAATACAAGGGCGGCAAATGACGATGATGAAACGCCCCTTCCGCCTCGGCCTCGCGCTGGCTCTCGGACTTGGCCTTGGAGGCTGCAGCCTTCTCGCCTCCGATCCGCCGCAGCTCTACGACCTCTCGCCGAAAAACACGTTCGAGGAGGGCGCGCCCGTCGTCGGCTGGCAGCTCGTCGTGGAAGAGCCGACCACGCCGAACGCGATCAACACCGACCGCATCGCCATCCGCCCGGCCCAGCTTGAGGTCCAGTATTTTCCGGGCGTGAAATGGACCGACCGCGCCCCCGCGCTGGTCCAGACCCTGCTGGTCGAAAGCTTCGAAAACTCCGGCAAGATCGTCGGCGTCGGCCGCCGCTCCATCGGCCTCTCGGGCGACTACATCCTCACCTCCGAACTGCGCGAGTTCGAAGCGGTCTCCAGCGCCGGCGGCGGCGCCAATGTCGTCGTCCGCCTGGTGCTGAAGCTGGTGCGCCAGTCCAGCGGCGGCATCATCGCCTCCACCACCGCCAGCGCCACCATCCAGGCGGCCAGCGACAGCGTGCCGGACGTCGTGGCCGCCTTCGACCAGGCGCTCGGCAAGGTGCTGAAGCAGTCCGTCGGCTGGGTGCTGCGCCAGGGCGCCGCCGACCGGAAACGCTACATCGAGGAATGAGATGACGCCGGACGCGCTCAATATCCGGTCGCATGACGGCGTCCCGCTCGCGGTCTGGCGCTGGAACGCCACGCGCCCGCGCGCCATCGTGCAGATCGCGCACGGCATGGGCGAACATGCGCTGCGCTATGCGCGCCTCGCCGCCGCGCTCACCGCCGCCAGCTATGCCGTCTTCGCCAACGACCATCGCGGCCACGGCGCCACCAGTCCGGATGCCGAAAGCCTCGGCGATTTCGGCCCCGGCGGCTTTGATGCCGTGGTGGGCGATCTCGGCATGCTCGCCGCCGTCGCGCGCGAGGAACATCCCGGCCTGCCGCTCATCCTGCTCGGCCATTCGATGGGATCGTTCGCGGCGCAGTACTACGTGCTTCAGCGCAGCCACGACATCGAGGGCCTCGTCCTCTCCGGCTCCTCGGCGCTCGACATGCTGGCCGCCTCGCTGGCCGATCCTGAGGCCGTGAAGCTCGACAATGCCTTCAATGCGCCCTTTGAACCGTCCCGCACGCCGTTCGACTGGCTGAGCCGCGACAATGCGGAGGTCGACGCCTATATCGCCGATCCGCTCTGCGGCTTCACCGTCCGCCCCGAAGGCCTCGCCACCATCTTCGCCGGCGCCGCGGGCGCCGCCGCGCCCACAGGCGTCCGCAGCGGCCTGCCGATCCTTCTCCTCGCGGGCGAGGACGATCCGCTGAACGGCAAGCTGGCGCTGCTCGATCTGCTGGCGCAGCGCTACCGCGATGCCGGCGTCGCCGATGTCCAGACGCAGTTCTATCCCGGCGGACGGCACGAGATGTTCAACGAAACGAACCGCGCCGAGGTCACGGCCAATCTCATCGACTGGCTGAACCGCGTAACCGCCTGATCCTGTTGCTCATCCTGAGGAGGCCGCACAGCGCCCGTCTCGAACGACGCGCGCCCTAAAGCCGCCCCGTCGCCGCCGCCACCAGCAGATACAGCCGCCCGGTCTGCGAGGTCAGGAACGTCTCCACCAGAATCTGGTCGCGGTCGCGTGAGGCGGCGTCGTCCAGCAGGCCCTCGAATTCCTGCATGTAGCGGTCGGCGTGGTGGCGGAAATCGGTATCCGCCGCATAACGCTGCGCGATCTTGTCCGCCCCGTCGCGTCCGATCGAGGCGACCAGCCGCCGCGTAAAGATGCTGCGCTCGCCGTTGATATAGCGCCGCCACATATCCGGCGCCGGATCGTCGCCCAGCGCCCGGTCCAGATCGATCGCCAGCGCCTGCAGCTTCTCCACCACGTGCAGCGCCTCGGAGTGCAGATCGATGGGCTGCTTGGGCGGCGGCGCCTTGCGCGCGGCGGGGCGGGGGATATCGCGGTCGTCGACATTCGCCAGCGCCGTCGCCAGACGCCAGTCCGCGCCCTGCGGCGCTTCCGGCTCCTTGCGGATCTTGCCCGCCAGCTTGCGCGCAAAGCCGAACCATTCCGGCTTGCCGCCGGCATCCTGCGCCGCGCCGCCATCGTCGGCCACCTGGCTCTCTTCCGCCGCCGCCGCCGCCTCGGGGGACGGCAGCGCCTCGACAGGCGGCGGCGCGCCGATGGCCGCCAGTTCTTCGGCGCGGATCGCCTTGATCCGCTCGGCCAGCAGGGCAGGCAGCGCCTCCGCCTCGGCCTTCAGCTCCGCGACCGCGCGGGCCGCCGCCTCGCGCGCCGCTTCCGTGCGCTGGTTCAATGTCTCCAGCGCCGAACTCATCGCCGTCATCGCCGACGCGGCCGCATCGCCGGTCGCCTCCGACGCCAGCGCCGCGCCCTTGGTCGCCAGCTCGAACGTCGTCCGCACGCGCTCGGCCGCATGCTCGGCGGCGGTCCCGGCCGCCTTCAGCCGCTCCTCCGCCGCCGTCGCCGAACCCTCCAGGCGTTCCACCTGCGAGGCGAAGGCATTGGCGATGGCGTCGGCCCGCGCGCCCAGGAAGCCGGAGGCCGCTTCGCCGCGCCGCGCGATATCGCTCGCCACCTGGTCGGCGCGCCGCGCCTGCTCCGAAAGGCTCTCGCCCATCCCGCCCAGCGCATCGAGATTGCGCCCCAGCGCGCTCTCCAGCGCCTGCGTCTCCGATTTCAGCGCCTGCACCGCCTCGTGCAGCGCGCTCCGCTGCCGCTCGCCGCGCTGCAGATAGGCCTCGAGCCGCCCGTCCAGAGCCTCCGCCGCCGCCAGCAGCGAGGCCGCGCCCCGGTCCGCCGTCTGCGCGTTGGTCTGCGCCGTCATCGACGCCTGACGCAGCGCCTCGCCCAGCGCGTTGATGCGTCCGTCCACCGCTTCCTGCGCCGCCGCCATTTCGGCCGCCGTCATCTGCGCGCTCTCGCGCAGCGCCGTGGCGCGCTGGCGCAGATGCTCGCCCATCCGGTCGCTGTCGGACGACAGCGTATGGGCGACGCTCGCCAGGTTCTCGCGCTCCTCGCGCAGCGCCGCGCGCAGCGCATCGCCGCGCTCTTCCAGATTGCGCGCCGTCTCCTCCACCGCGCCCAGCCGCTCGGCGATCGAACCTTCCAGCGAGCGCACGCGCAGCAGCGCGCCTTCAAGCCCGGTATTCAGCGCGTCGATCTCGCGCCGCACCGCGCGCCCCAGCCGCGTGATCTCGCGGCCCGCATGGCCCTCCGGCTCGGTCAGGCGCGCCGCGATCTGCATCAGGTCTTCGCTCGCGAGCTTCAGCGACTCCGCCCGGCGGCTCAAGTAAGCCGCGAACCACACGAAGGTGACCGGGAACAGCGTGACGAAGATCAGCCCCGCCAGCCACGGCCAGTCCAGCGCCAGCACGCCATCGACGCCCAGCCAGCCGAACGCGAACGCCGCCGCCGATCCCACCCAGAACGCGCTCACCACGGCGGCCGCGACATAGGTGTTCTTGCCCGGCTCGCGCATCTGGTAACGGCGCTGCGTTTCGGGGAATTCGTCGCCGAAGGCCGCGCCCTGCGCGTTCTGGGCCGTCCCCGGCTGTGCAGGGATGTGCATCGAAGACACGTCTTTCAATTCCATCTCGCGCTCCACGACTCGGGCGTTGCCGAGTGTCGGCCTTTGAGTCAATCTTAACACGGCTGTGGGATCGTAGGCGTTAATTGCGGCGGCGTCAGACCGTTCGCGCTACGATTTGGTGGGGTGTGTACATGTCTGCGATGGACGATGGCCGGGCGCTCTGGGCGCCGACGGCCGCTCAGAAAACCTATCTGAAGCGCGCGCTGTCGCAGCCCGGCGGCAAACTTCCGCTGTTCGACGACGAAGGCCAGGCGGTGGACCCCAAGATCATCCGCGCCTGCCTCGCCAATGGCTGGGCGAAACCCTGGTTCGAGAACCCGCTGAAGCCCGACTGGCTGGTCTGCAAGATCACCGAAGGCGGCCGCCAGGTGGTTTCGGTCTGAACGGATCGTCATACACACGTCGCAACGTCGTTAACGGGCTTTAAGCGGTTGCTGGTCTAGGCTTTCGGGCAAGGAGCCATTCGCCATGCACGCCGCCCCGGCACGCGCCATCGATTTCAATCATCTCGACGCCTATACGGCCGGCGATCACGATCTCATCCGCGAGGTTCTGCGCCTGTTCCGCACCCAGGTGGCGCAGCTCATCGGTATTCTCGCCGAAGCGAGCGACGCCAAGACCTGGCGCGACACCGCCCACGGCATCAAGGGCGCGGCGCGCGGCATCGGCGCCTGGCAGGCCGCCGAAGCGGCGGCGCTCGTGGAGCATTTCGCCTTCACCGATCAGCCGGGCCGGATGGGCGCGCTGGCTCAGCTCTCGGCCGCCTTCGCCGATGTCTGCCTCGACATCGAAGCCGAACTCGCCGCCTGACACCACGCGGTTGTCATGGCCGGCCTAGGCCGGCCATCCACGCCTTTGGCATGCATCGCTTCGGACGTGTGCTGCGGCGACCTCGGTGCCTGCGACAGCCAACCCTTCTCCCCTCCAAGGGGAGAAGTCCCTCGCGAAGCGAGGGGATGAGGGGCCGTTAAGGGGTCGTTCCGCCGCCTAACCCTTCGCGTCGAATTCCTCGAACTCGAACGCGATCGAGCGCGCGATCAGCTCGCGCCAGACGGCTTCGGCGAGGGCAGGGGGCACGCCCTCCGCCACCGCGCGCGATTTCACCTTCTGCACCACGTCCTCGATCCGCGCCTGGTCATGCACGGTGTTCCGGTCGCCCTTCAGCACGGCGGCGCGGGCGATATAGGTGGTGCGTTCGCCGATCAGCTTCAGCAAGGCCCGGTCGACCCGGTCGATCTGGCCCCTCAGGGTCGGCATATCGGGACAGTCTGCGGCTGCGATCGTGCGATCCGTGCCGGTCGTAACGATGGACATGGGCGGCTTATGTCAGCGCGCCCTTGACGGCGCAATCGCCGTCGCGAACGTCATGCCATGACCGTCACGCATATGCCGGGGCAGGGCCGGCGCATTTTCGCCAGCGCCCCGCTCGATCCGCCCGACAATTCCCTTGGCGCGGCCCTCGCCGCCGCCGAAGGGCTGGACTGGTGCGCGATTGCCGAAGACGGCGCGCTCCACCTCATCCTCGCCGCCGGTCAGACCTTGCCGCCCGGAACCGGCGATGCCTCCGCGTTGTGGGAACTCGGCAGCAGCCTCTCAGGCCCGCTTCAGGCCAGCCTCGCCCTCGCCACCGGCCCGGCGCTCGATATCGCCGCAATCCTCGCGCCGCTGAACGCCCCCGCCGTCACCGAAGCCGCCGCGCTCGCCCGCCTGCCGGTTCCCGCGCTGGACGACGGCCCCGACGCCGCCTGGGACCGCCTCGCCCACGCCGCCCGCCGCGCCCAGGCCCTCATGCGCGAAGGCCGCATCCTCGCCGCCGCCCTCACCTTCAAAGGCCGTGGCCGCCTCATCGGCCCCCTCAACGGCAACCTGCTCCTGAGGTTTGGGGTCTCGGCGTGGAGGTAGTATCTGAAAATGGCTAGGCAGGCGTCTGCCTAGCCATGAGAGCAACATTTGCCAAAGCTACTTGCTAAGTAGTCATTCAATAAATATCATTTATTTTCACTCGGCGATAGGTCCACATACCCGCCTGTCGGAATGCCGAATAGCCGCAATGCAGCTATGCGGAATTCACGTTTTGGGGCCTTCGGGTTCCTTGGCTGACAACCCCTCTGTAGAGGGTTTGTGGTTTGCCGGGTGAGTATCGAGGGAGGTGCTCATGACTAAACGTCGTCGCATCAGCCTTGGTCGCGATAAGATCGCGTTTTGGACGGCCGTAATCGGTCTCGTCAAATCGTTGATTGAACTCGTGATCAAGGCTGTCAGCTATGGTAATAGCGGTTCGAAATTTTCGATACACCTACCTACGTAAGAAAAAGCCTGTATTTGTTCCCAGCTCGGTTGGGCGACGAATTGGTGCAGAGGTAAAAGATAAAGTAGAGGATCTTTACAGTTTTGATCCCATGTTTTTTCATCTGCGCGATGGCGGGCATGTGGCGGCGATCCACTCGCATCGAGATAATGCATTTTTCGCAAAAATAGACATTGAGAACTTCTTCTACAGCGTGTCTAGACGCAGAGTGAGAAGTGCGCTGAACAGGATTGGATGTGACAAGGTCGAGTTTTATTCGAAGTGGTCAACTGTCAGAAATCCGTTTAGGGACCCGCCCTACAGTCTTCCGTATGGATTCGTCCAGTCGCCGGTCTTGGCAACGCTAGTTCTGGCGACCTCAGAATTTGGAAAGCACCTTCAGTCGTTGCCGAAGTCAATATCGGTAAGCGTCTACATGGACGATATCGCTCTCTCGTCCAACAATTCCGTAGCCTTGAGCGATGCATTTGCGTCGACCAAGGCTGCTTTGGAAAAAGAGGGATTTAAGTCAAGCAAGGCTAAGGAGGCGGACGCTGTTGACTCGATCGCAATATTTAATTGCGACCTGTCTCAAGGATTAACGGAAGTACAGCCGTCGCGGATCGAGAAGTTTGAAACTGAGATGAGAAGTGCAGACTCCGAGAAAGCATTTGAGGACTATTGCGCGAGCGTGGCTCGCGGTAACTGGGCGTAGGGCACTTTCACGCAAGCTGCTAGCAGCGCTATGCGTGAACCTCAGCAAGCTCCCGCCTAACTCACCCGCTCGAACACCGCCGCGAAGAACCCGTCCGTCCCGTGCCGGAACGGCGTCAGCTGCAGCGTCGCCGTCTCCCGCCCCGGATAGGGTGCGCCGGGCACAACCTGCGCCCAAACTTCGGCCACCGGCACCTGCCTGAACCCCGGATGCGCCGCCAGGAAGGCCGCTACACGCTGCTGGTTCTCCTGCGGCAGGATCGAGCAGGTCGCATAGGTCAACTTACCCCCGCGCTTCAGCATCTTCGCCGCCCGGGTCAGGATCGCGTCCTGCAGCGCCGTCAGGCGCTCCAGGTCGATCTCCGTCCCCCATTTGGCCTCCGGGTGACGCCGCCAGGCGCCGGTGCCGGAGCAGGGGGCGTCCACCAGCACCCGGTCGAACTGCGCCGCCTTGCGCCTGAAATAGGGGTCGTCGTCTGTCCCGGTCAGCAGGATGCGCTCGGCATTCTCCACGCCCGCCCGCTTCAGCCGCAGCTTGGCCCGCGCCAGCCGCTTGGCCGAGGTGTCGGCGGCCACAAGATGCCCCTTGTTCCCCATCGCCGCCGCGAGGGCCAGCGACTTGCCCCCGGCCCCGGCGCAGAAATCCAGCACCTGTTGACCGGGCCGGGCATCGGCCAGCGCGGCGACCAGCTGGCTGCCTTCGTCCTGCATGTCGAACCGTCCGGCCGTGAACACTTCCGTTACGGCAAGATCGGGCTTCCCCTTGGCCCTCAGGCCCAGCGGCGCATAGGGCGTCGGCGCGACCTCGGTGTCGCCGGTGTTCAGCGCCGCCATCAGCCCGGCGACATCACCCTTCAGCGTGTTCACCCGGATATCCAGCGGGGCAGAATGGTTTAAGGCCTTCAGTTCTGCCGTCAGCTCCGCGCCATAAGCCTCTGACAAGATTCCATGAATCTTTTCAGGCACTTCCGCGCGAACAGGATTCGGCATCGCCTCGTGGGTGATGCCCTCATTGCCCATCCGCCCCAGTTTCCCGGCGAATTTCGAGATATCCGCCGCCGTCACCGCGATCCGCCGCGCCACCTCTTCCAGCGGCGCCCGGTCCAGCACGACCGAGGCGGCGGCCCACAGCCACTCGCCGTTCGGCTCCACATCCTGCCGCCGGATCAGCCAGGCGAGGCGCGCATAGTGCCGGAACACCCGGTCCAGCTGCCCCTTCAGCTCCCACCGCCCGGCCTTGGCCGCCGCCGACAAGGCATCGTCCGCCGACTGCTCGCCGCCATGCCGGCCCGCGAACCAGGCCTTCAGCGCCCGCAGCAGCTCGTCATTCACCGCCCCGCGCTCGACCTTCGGCTTCACCGCGGCCTCGCGCGGCTTGCGGGTCGAAAGTTCCGCATGCACCGGCCGCTTGCGGCCCTTCTTCTCCAGATGCGCGGGCCGCTTGCCGCCCGTCTTTCGCCTTTCCTTCACGAAAGCCCACCCTTAGAAGACGCGTTCCGAATCCCGCCCGAATGCGAGCTGATGGCCAACGAACTCCTGAAAAAGGCTGCCGAGACCTCTCCGAGGTCGACCAAGCGCGGCATGCTCGAACGGCTTTTCACGTTCATGTTCCAGGGGTTCGTCTACAATCAGATTTGGGAAGACCCGGATGTCGACATCCGGGCCATGCGGATCGGCCCCGAAACGCGGATCATCACGATCGCGTCCGGCGGCTGTAACATCCTCAACTATCTGGCCGTCGATCCAAAGTCGATCACCGCGGTTGACCTGAACCCCAACCATCTCGCGCTGACCCGCCTGAAAATCGCCGCCGTCAGGCACGCGCCGGACTACGAGTCCTTCTTCCGCATGTTCGCCATCGGCGACAGCAGCGCCAACATCGACATGTACCGCGCGAAGATCGAGCCGCATCTCGATGAAGAAACTCGCAAATACTGGAACGGCCGCATGGGCACGCTGCGCCTCCGCAAGCGCATCTCCATGTTCAAGCGCGGGTTCTACCGCTTCAGCCTGCTCGGCAAGTTCATCGGCATGATGCGCTGGATGTCGTGGCTCTACGGCCTCGACACCACCAGGATCCTCAAGGCGAAGACCCAGGACGAGCAGCGCGAGATTTTCGAGCGCGACTGGGCGCGCGTCTTCAAGTCGTGGTTCGTCCGCTGGGTCGCCAACCGCCCCACCGTCTATTACATGCTCGGCATCCCGCCCCAGCAGTTCGACGAACTCGCCGGCAGCGCCGAAGGCGGCCAGACCGCCGCCATGCTGCGCGGCCGCATCGAGAAGATGGCGTGCGACTTCCCCATCACGCACAACTACTTCGCCTGGCAGGCCTTCTCGCGCCACTACGACACCGAAAAGCGCGACGCGGTGCCTGACTACCTCAAGGCCGACACCTTCGCCCTGCTGCGCGACCGCACCCACAAGATCGACGTCAACCACGTCATCATGACCGACTTCCTCGCGGCCAAGCCCGAGAACAGCTTCGACCGCTTCGTCCTCCTCGACGCGCAGGACTGGATGAACGAGCAGCAGATCACCGAACTCTGGCGCGAGATCACCCGTGTCGCCGGCCCGGACGGCCGCGTCATCTTCCGCACCGCCGGCGAAATCTCGCCGCTGGAGCGCAAGCTCCCCGCCGATATTCTCGCGCAGTGGCGCTACCTCCCCGAGGACAGCGCCGATTTCCACCGCCAGGACCGCTCGTCCATCTATGGCGGCTTCCACATCTACGAGAAGATCGCCGCGTGACCACCGCCCAGGATGCCCGTCCCGCGATGGACCGCATGTATCGCTGGACGCGGCACGTCTATGACGCGTCCCGTAAATACTACCTGCTCGGCCGCGACGCGCTGATCGGCGACATCAAGGCCCAGCCCGGCGAAGTGGTCTGCGAGGCCGGCTGCGGCACCGCCCGCAACCTCATCCTCATGGCGAAACGCTACCCTGAGGCGAAATTCGTCGGCTTCGACGCATCGGCGGAGATGCTGAAAACCGCGAACGCCTCGGTCGAGAAAGCCGGCCTCAAGGGCAAGATCCCGCTGGAGGTCGCGCTGGCGCAGGATTTCGCGCCCGAACTCTTCGGCCTCGGCGAAAAATTCGACCGCATCTTCTTCTCCTACGCGCTCTCCATCATGGACGACTGGCAGGCCGCCGCCGACCACGCGCTGACGCAGTTGAAGCCCGGCGGCACGCTCCACGTCGTCGATTTCGGCGACCAGAAGGGCCTGCCGCGCTGGTTCAAATGGATGCTGGGCAAATGGCTGCACCAGTTCCACGTCCGCTTCCGCCCCGAAGTGAAGGCCCACTTCGAAAGCCTCGCCGCGGCAGGCAAGGGCGCGCTCGCCTACCGCGAAGTCGCCCGCGGCTACGCCTATCTCGTGGCCTTCCGGACCAACGGCTGAGATGGGGCCGGACCCCGGCCTCGATGACCTGACGGTTGAGGTCATCGCCGCGCTGACGGCCTATCCGCACTATATCCGCATCCCCGGCTTCGGCGACGACCGGACGCGGGGCAAGACGCTGGCCCGCATGGTCACGTTCAGCGCGCCGCTCCATCCACGCAAGGCCTTCGCCAAGCTCAGCTCCGCGCGCATCCGCATCGATCCGGAGACCTTCGCGAAAGAAGGCGACGGCACGCGCTACAGCCAGACCGAACAGGCGCTGGCCGCGCATACCGATTCGTCCTTCTTCGCCGACCCGCACGAACTCGTCGGCTTCCAGATGGCGGTCCCTGACGGCGAGGGCGGCGAGAGCTTCATGGTTCCGGCGCGCGATGCCGTCGCGCATCTCACCGCCGAAACCATCGCCCATCTCCGCGCCCCCCGCTTCCCCTTCGGCGGCGTGCTGCGCCCGGTCCTGACCGGCCCCGAGGCCGACCCGCAACTGCGCTATTACCGCCGCCAGATCGACGAGGAAGCGGCGTCGGGCATCCCGCTCGGCCCGGAAGATATCGCCGCTCTCGATGCCCTCGACGCCGCGCTGGCCCGGCCGGAGATCCAGCATCGCTTCCGTCTCGCGGCCGGCGAATTCCTGCTGATGAACAATCTCCGCGTCCTGCACGGCCGCACGGCCATGGACGGCGCCAGCCGGCGCCTGATGTACCGCGTCCGCGCCTATGCCGGCTGCCTGCTTTAGCCGGGCAGCGCAGGCCACGCCACGCCACCCGCGTCCCCGCCATCTTGACTTGAGAATAAGTCGCGATAGCATCTCGTCTCTGCTTCGCTTTGGCTCCCACCGAGGCCGGACGGCACGCATGACGAGATCAGACAGCTATCTTTCCGACGACGCCGACGACCAGACGCAGCCCGTCAGCCGCGGCATCGGCGCGTCCTGGCTGGCGGCCTGCATGGCCCATGACATGCTGTATGGCGGCGACATCGTCCGCGCCGCCGCGCTGCTGCGTAACGCCGGACGGGCGGACGAGGCGGAAGACTAGGCCGCCGGCTTCGGCTTCTTCTTCACCGGCCGCATCAGGCCTTCCTGCACCACGCTCGCCACCAGCTTGCCCTCGCGGGCATAGATCAGCCCGCGATTGAACCCGCGCGCCCCGGCCGAAACCGGCGCGTCATGGGTGTAGAGCAGCCAGTCATCCATGCGGAAATCGTGGTGGAACCACATCGCATGATCCAGGCTCGCGCCCATCATCACGCCGCTCATCCAGGAAATGCCGTGGGGCAGGGTGGCGGTGTCCATCAGCGAATGGTCGCTCGCATAGGCCAGCAGGCACTGATGCAGCTTCGGATCGTCCGGCAGCTTGCCGTTCGATCGGATCCACACATTCTTGTACGGCTCGCGCTTGGGCGGATGCAGCTCGTCGAACACGTCGATCTCGCGCTGCTCGATGGGGCGCTGGCGGATGAAGTGCGACTGGACCTTGGGGTGCAGCGTCTTCGCCTGCTCGGCCCGGCGCTCCTCTTCCGGCATCAGCGTTTCGGGGTCCGGCACCTCCGGCGGCGTGAACTGATGCTCCCACCCGTCCTCCTTCACATGGAACGAGGCCTCCATATGGAAGATCGGCTTGCCGTGCTGGATCGCCACGATGCGCCGCGTGGTGAAGCTGCCGCCGTCGCGGGTGCGGTCCACCTCATAGACGATGGGGGCCTTGGGGTCGCCGCCCAGCAGGAAATAGGCATGGAACGAATGGCACAGCCGGTCATCGCCCACCGTCCGGCACCCGGCCATCAGGGCCTGCGCCATCACATGCCCGCCGAACACCCGCGTCTCGCGCTCCACGGGCGAGTAGCCGCGGAAGATGTTGTCCTCGATCCGTTCGAGGTCCAGCTGTTCAAGCAGTTCTTGCAGGGCCGCATTCATGCCGCCACTCTCCGGCGAAATTCGAGATTCCGCCCGCTTAGACCATGCGGACGGGTCCGAAATCAAAGGCCCTCGCGGGGCCTCGGGGCGGGGCGACGGATGAGCGAAGCGGCAGCGGCCAAAGACCACGAAGTCCCCCCGGGCGAGCTGCGCCTGGTGGTCACCGCCGCGTCCCTCGGCACCGTGTTCGAATGGTACGATTTCTTCGTCTACGGCACGCTCGCCGTGCTGCTGGGCCAGCTCTTCTTCCCGTCGGGAAATGAGACGGCGGGTTTCCTCCTCAGCCTCGCCACCTTCGGGGCCGGCTTCATGGTCCGGCCGCTGGGCGCGCTCGTCTTCGGCATGCTGGGCGACATCGTCGGCCGCAAATACACCTTCCTCGTCACCATCTCGCTGATGGGCATCGCCACGGCGGGCATCGGCTTCCTGCCGACCTTCGACGATATCGGCATCCTCGCCGCCTGGCTCCTCCTCATCCTCCGTCTGCTTCAGGGTCTCGCCATCGGCGGCGAATATGGCGGCGCCGCCACCTACGTCGCCGAACACGCGCCCCAGAAACGGCGCGGCTATTTCACCTCCTATATTCAGGCGACGGCCACCATCGGCCTCTTCCTCTCGCTCGCCGTCGTCGCGACCTGCCGCACCTCGATGAGCGAAGAGGCGTTCCGCGAATGGGGCTGGCGCATCCCGTTCCTCATCTCGCTCCTCCTGCTCGCCATCTCCATCTACATCCGCATGAAGCTCAATAAATCGCCGGTCTTCAAGGCGATGAAGGAAGAGGGGCGCGGCTCGAAACGCCCCATCCGCGACAGCTTCGGCAAATGGGCCAACCTCAAGCTCGTCCTCATCGCCTTCGCCGGCGCCTGCATCGGGCAGGGCGTCCTTTGGTACACCGGCAATTTCTACGCGATGCTCTACATGCAGAACGTGCTGGGCGTCGGCTATCTCGACACCTACATGCTGCTCGCCTTCGCGCTGGTCGTCGGCATGGGCCTCGTCATCTTCTTCGGCTGGCTGTCCGACCGGGTGGGCCGCAAATGGCTGATGCTCGGCGCCTGCCTGCTCGGCGTCATCACCATCCAGCCCGCCTTCCACATCCTCGCCCGCGCCGTGAACCCGCAACTGATGGAGGCGAACGAAACGCGCCCCGTCACGCTCACCGTCGTTCCGGCCGATTGCTCCATCGTCATCTTCGACGCCCCCACGACGCCCTGCCAGAAGGTGCGCGCGCTGTTCTCCCGCGCGGGCGTCGTCGTCACCACTCAGGACGGCCCGGCGCTCTCCGTCACCATCGGCGGCCCCACGCCGCAGACTTTCGCCGCCAATGGCGGCGAGATCCCGGCCGATGCCCTGCGCGCTGCGCTCACAGACGCCGGCTACCCCGCCAAGGCCGATCCGGCGAAAATGAACTGGCCGCTCGCCATCGCGGTCCTCACCTGGCTCGTCCTCATCGCCGCGATGATCTACGGCCCGATCGCCGCCTTCCTCGTCGAACTCTTCCCCACGCGCATCCGCTACACCTCGCTTTCGCTGCCCTACAACATCTCGAACGGCCTGATCGGCGGCTTCCAGCCCTTCGTCTCCTTCGCGATCATCACGGCGACGGGCGATATCTTCGCGGGCCTCTGGTACCCGATCGCCGTCGCCGCCATCTGTTTCGTCATCGGCGCGGTCTTCACGCCCGAAACCTACAAACGCAGCCTCCACGACGACACCGCATGATTTCGCGCCTCCGCAATTTCGGCCTCGCCGATACGGTCGAATTGCAGATGCGGGTGCAGGGCTGGGCCGAGGCGCGCTTCCGCCCCGGCGACAACGACGTGGTGATGGTCAACGAGATCGTCTGCGGCCAACCCGGCTGCCCACCCCTCGAAACGGTGATCGCACTCCTCCCCGAGGCGCGCAAACCCATCAAATTCAAACTCTACAAAGCCCTCGCCGAAGTCACCGAAGGCGACGTCTCGGCTCTCGGCAAACCCGGCTGGACCCTCCAGTCCAGCGATCCGCCCTGGTAGGACGCGGGCAGGGAACGCCGCCGGTTCCGCGACGTTTGGGCCTGTTCCCGCGCCTGTGACAGCCGCTATATCCGGGTGCCGGCTGTCTGCGTCCGCCTTGTGCCGTCATCGCTTTGCGCTTATTGCGCTGCAGCGAAAAGCGATGGGGCGGGCGGCCGCCGCCGATCTTGGGGGATGGTTCAGTGATCAAATCAGTTCTGACGATGGGCGCGGCCCTTCTGGCCTTCGGCGTCACCACGGCTGAAGCGCGGACATTCGGCCATGTCGCGGGTGGGCTGAGCTATGTCGATGACGACGATTTCCTGAACCAGAATGCAGATGCCTGGTCCTACGGCTTTCAGGGCGCCGTCGGCTTTGATCTGACCCCCAGCTGGAACCTCCAGCTCGGCGCTGCCTACAGCAACCAGGAAAACGACTTCCAGTTCGCCCAGGGCTACAGCGTCGACAACTGGAACGCGGGCGCCATCGCCTTCTGGCGCGACCCGTCAAAGGGCATGGTCGGCGGCGAAGTCGCCTATCAGCGTACGCAAGGCAGCTATACCGACACCAGCTGGGACGGCTATCTCATCGGCATCCGTGGGGAATACTACGCCCCGTCCTACACGATCGGCGGCAGCCTCAACTACAACACCTTCGAGTACAGCGAGTACAACTACGACCTTAACGCCTATGCCGGCGATGTTTTCATCACCTACTACGCGGGCGACAGGGTCGGTGTGACCGGCCGGATTTCCTTCTCGTCGACGGATTTCCCCAGCACGGCGCCGTCCTACGACCGCTGGACCCTTGGCGCGGACGTCGAATATCTCGTGACGGAGAACTTCTCCGTCAGCGCCGTCGCCAGCTATGTCGCGCACGACTATTTCACGGAGGACTTCAAGACCTTCAAGCTCGGCGCCGAGCTGAAATTCTACTTCGGCACCGAAGGCTCGCTCTCGGCTCAGCATCGCACCTCCACGCTCAAGCCGAGCGAGAGTTCGCTGGGCATCTATATGTTCGACTGACATCACGCCTCCTCGACGCAAAAAGGCGCGGGATCGTCATCCCGCGCCTTTTTCTTTTCCGGCGCCGGGGGGCGCTGACCCACCACCCGGCACATAAGGAATATAGTCCGTTCCACCGCGCGCTGCAAGACCCATCAGGAAATAATTCCGCTACGGCGGATACGGCGGATCGCCGTTTCGGGTGAAGGGGTTGCACCCCTGCGGGCGCATCGACAGCCTTCGCGGCTAAACCGCCGCCTCGAAATCCAGCCCGATATCCAGCACCGGCGCCGAATGCGTCAGCGCCCCCGACGAGATGAGATCGACGCCCGTCTCCGCGATCCCCCGCACCGTCTTCAGCGTCACATTGCCGGATGCCTCCAGCACCGCCCGCCCGGCGGTGATACCCACCGCCTCGCGCAGCTGATCGTTCGACATATTGTCCAGCAGCACGATATCCGCCTTCGCCGCCAGCGCTTCCTCAAGCTGGGTCAGGCTGTCCACCTCGCACTCCAGCTTCACCATATGCCCGCTATAGGCCCGCGCGCGCCGGATCGCCTCGCCGATCCCGCCCGCCGCCGCGACATGGTTGTCCTTGATGAGGATCGCATCATCCAGGCCGAAGCGATGGTTCGCCCCGCCGCCGCAGCGCACGGCGTATTTCTCGAACGCCCGCCATCCCGGCGTCGTCTTCCGCGTATCCACGATTTTCGCCCCGGTATGCGCGACCTCCGCCGCAAACGCCGCCGTCAGCGTCGCGATGCCCGACAGCCGCCCGGCGAAGTTCAGCGCCACCCGCTCCGCCGACAGCAGCGCCCGCGTCCGCGCCGTGATCGCCGCGATCACCGCGCCGGGCCGGCAGTCATGCCCGTCCGCAATCCGCGTCTCGAACCTTGCCTCGGGGTCCAGCGTCAGAAACGCGGCCTTCGCAAACGACAATCCCGAAACGCGCCCGTCCTTCCGCGCCGCGATCACCACGCGCGCGCGATCCTCCGCGCCGATGGTCGCATTGGTGGTGATGTCGCCGGCCCGCCCCAGATCCTCGATCAGCGCCGCCCGCACCGCAGGCTCCACGATCAGATCGGGCAGGGGTTCCAGCGCGGCTTTCGTCGTATCGGTCATGTGAAAATCCTAGGCCGCCCGTACATTCGCGCCCAGGGCCTCGGCCGCCACCGCCTCCGCCGCGTTCAGCGTCGTGCAGGTGCGCCGCGCCCATGCGGGATCGGTCTCGGGATAGTCGCTGCGGAAATGCCCGCCGCGGCTTTCCGTCCGCGCCCAGGCCGATGCCGCGATCAGCAGCGCCGTATCCGTCGCCGCCAGCAGCGTCTCGCCCTCCGCCTCGCCGCGAATGACCCCGATCTCGGCGATCGCATCGGCCAGGCTCTCCGCCTCGCGCTCCACGCCCACCTTGCCCGTCATCGTCTGGCGCAGCCGCTGCATCGCCTCGGCCTCGTCCGACACCACCACGACGGGCGGCTCCGGCAGATCGAATTTCAGCGATCCCACCGGGGCCGCATCCATATCCGCCGCCGTCCGCGCCCCGAACACGATGGCCTCCAGCAGCGAATTCGACGCCAGCCGGTTCGCGCCATGCAGCCCGGTCGAGGCGCATTCGCCCGCCACCCAAAGGCCCGGCAGGGTCGAGCGTCCCTGCGCGTCGGATGCGATCCCGCCCATGTGATAATGCGCCGCCGGCGCCACCGGGATGCCCTGCACGCGCGGATCGATCCCCGCCGCCACGCATCCGGCATAGACGGTCGGAAACCGCACCGGGAACGCATCCCCCACCGCCTTCGTCGCGTCCAGAAACACCCGCCGCCCGGCCTTGATCTCGCGGAAGATTCCGCGCGCCACCACGTCGCGCGGCGCCAGCTCCGCATCGGGATGCACCGCCGTCATGAACCGCGCGCCGGCATCGTTCACCAGCACCGCGCCTTCGCCGCGCAGCGCCTCCGTCGCCAGCGGGGCAGGGTCACGTCCCACATCCAGCGCGGTGGGATGGAACTGCACGAATTCCGGGTCCGCGATCACCGCGCCCGCATTCGCCGCCATGGCGATGCCCTGACCGCGCGCCGTCACCGGATTGGTCGTCACGGCATAGAGGCCGCCCGCACCGCCCAGCGCGAACAGCACCGCATCGGCCTTCACCGCGAACAATCTGCCCTCGGGGTCACGCGCCCACACCCCGCGCACCCGCCCGTCCACCATCAGCAGCTGCGTCGCCCGCAGCCCCTCGATCACGCGGATATCGTCGCGCGCCCGCACGGCGCCCGAAAGCGTCCGCATGATCTCCGCGCCCGCCTGATCGCCCTTCACGCGCACGATCCGCCGCCGCGAATGCGCGGCCTCGCGCCCGAACACCAGATGGTCCGATGAATCGCGGTCGAACGGCGCGCCCAATCTCACCAGGTCTTCGATCCGCGCGCCCGCCTCGTCGGTCACGATCTTCGCGATCGCCTCATCCACGATGCCCGCGCCCGCCACCAGCGTGTCGGCCACATGCAGCGCCGGGCTGTCATCCTCGCCCATGGCGGCGGCGATCCCGCCCTGCGCCCAGAACGACGACGCGCCCGAACCGATCGGCGATCCGGCGAGGATCGTCACCGGGCGCACCTGAAACTTCAGCGCCGCGAACAGGCCCGCCAGCCCCGCGCCGACAACCAGCGCCGGCCCCGCATCGATCACGTCGATGTCGCGCATGGCTACGCCGCCTTCACGCGCGCCTTGGGCGGCCCGACCTTCAGCATGTTCTCAACCGCGGCCCGCGCCCGCGCCGCGACCTTCTCGTCCACCAGAACTTCGGTGGTCAGCGTCTGCAGCGAGTGGAGGATTTTCGGCAGCGTGATCCGCTTCATGTGCGGGCACAGATTGCACGGCCGCACGAAGTCGACATCGGGCAGACTCGCGGCGACGTTGTCGCTCATCGAGCATTCCGTCACCATCACCACGCGGGCCGGGCGCTTGTCGGTGACATAGCCGATCATCGCGCTGGTCGATCCGGCGAAGTCGGCCTCCGCCACCACGTCCGGCGGGCACTCGGGATGCGCCAGCACCACGACGCCGGGATGCGAGGCGCGGAAAGCCTTGATGTCGTCCGCCGTGAACCGCTCATGCACTTCGCACGAACCGGCCCAGGTCAAAATCTCCACATCCGTCTGCCGCGCCACGTTGGCGGCCAGATACTGGTCGGGGATCATGAAGACGCGGCTGGCGCCCAGCGACTCCACCACGTCCACCGCGTTCGACGAGGTGCAGCAGATATCGCTCTCGGCCTTCACCTCGGCCGACGTGTTCACATAGGTGACGATCGGCACGCCCGGAAACCGCTCGCGCAGCAACCGCACATCCGCGCCGGTGATCGAGGCGGCCAGCGAGCAGCCTGCTTCCATGTCGGGGATCAGCACCGTTTTCTCGGGGCTGAGGATCTTCGAAGTCTCGGCCATGAAATGCACGCCGGCCTGCACGATGATCTTGGCGTCGGTCTTCGCCGCCTCGCGCGCGAGCTGCAGCGAGTCGCCCGCAAAGTCCGACACGCAGTGGAAGATCTCCGGCGTCTGGTAGTTATGCGCCAGCACCACCGCGCCGATCTCGCGCTTCAGCCGGTTGATCTCGGCGATATAGGGCGCGTGCATCTCCCACTCGAAGCGAGGAATGACGGACTTCACGCGCTCATAAAGCGCCGCGGTTTCCCGTTCGACGGCAGGCGTAAACTGCAGGACTTCGGCAACCATGGCATCCTCCGCCATTTATACTCTGACGGAGTATATATAGCCCCCTGAGAAATCCACAAGGGGGGAGGGGATCAGGGTTGCTGGATAAATCCGATGATCGCTTCGGCCACGCCGGGAGCGAGCGGCAGGGCGGGATCGGTATAGGTCGCGGCGTTCGGGCCGCGCTCTGCCGGCGCCACCTTCAGCACATGGTTCATGCCCTCGATCAACACATAGTCGGCGTCGGGGCGCGCGGCTTTCAGGCTTTCCGCGTCTTCGACCAGCACCTGGAAATCCGTCGTCCCCTGGACGATCTGCACGCGGCCTTTCGCCTTCGCGATCTCCACGCGCGGGTCCACCTTGAACCACGAGATGAGATAGGGCTGCACGCTCGGCCGGAACAGCGACATCAGCAGCGGCGAGGGGGCAGGGTCCAGTTCGCCTTTCTCCAGCTTCTGCAGCGTCGGCTCGGCCAGCGCCAGAACCTGCTCGCCGCTGGGGCTCGCCTTGATCTGGCGGCGCAGCACGTCTGCCGCCGGAAGGCCCGCGCCCGCCAGGCTGACATAGCCTGCGATCTCGTCATCGCCCGCGACGACCGCGCCGATCAGCGCGCCTTCCGAATGGCCGATGATGAAGAGGCGCTTCACGTCCGGCATCGTCTTGATGAGGTCGATCCAGCTCCGCGCATCGTCGATATAGGTGTCGAAGCGCAGGTCTTCTTCCTTGGGGCCGGCCTTCATGCTCGCGGCGACGCCGCGCTTGTCGACGCGCAGCGAGGCGATGCCCGCTTCGCCCAGCGCATGCGCCAGCATCTTCAGGCTGTCGTTCTTCATGCTGGTCTGGTTGCCGTCGCGGTCGGTCGGGCCGCTGCCGGAAATGAACAGCACCGCGTCCATGCCGCCCTCGGATGCGGCGGGGGCCAGCCATGTTCCATGCAGCGCGCCGTCGCCTTCGCCGATGGTGACGTCGGTTTCGGTCCACTTGGCTTCGCTCGCCTGGGCGCCCGCCACCAGCGACAATGCCGTCAGCGCGGCTGCGATCATCCGTTTCATGTTTTCCTCCCTCGCGCGGCGGTCAGCTTTACGCCCGGCGCCGGTCTTTCCCTCAGGACTTCACGGCGGAAGCGGAATTTCTCCGCCGGGCGTCCCTTTGCCGGGGCCGACATTCTGCCGGTGCCTTCCACAAGGCCACCGGATTCGACAAGGCGGCGGAAGTTCTGCTTGTGAACCAGCCCGCCTGTGATCGCTTCCACAGTGCGCTGCAATTCCAGCAGCGTGAATTCGGGCGGCATCAGCTCGAACACCACCGGCCGGTATTTCAGCTTGCCGCGCAGCCGGCCGATCGCCGTCGCCAGAATCCGGCGATGATCGAAGATCATCGTCTGGCCCAGGTCGCGGGACTGGCCCTGCGCGCCCGCACGTCCGTCCTGCTGCGCCTCGGCGACCAGCCCGGCTTCGTAGAGCAGTTCATACCGCTCCAGCGTCTTTTCCTCGTCCCACGGCAGCCCGTCGAACGCGAAGCACAGCCGCGCCCGCTCCCAGCGGGCGGCGTTGCCGGCCGCCCACGCCTTCAGGCGGGGATGGATCGCCTCGTCGATCAGTCTGGGCCGCGCCGCACGCCAGTCCTCCCACGGGAAATAGGTGTACCAGTCCTGCCAGTGCGACTCCGTCGTCTGCGGCAGGTCTTGCGCCCGCACCAGCGCCAGATAGCCGACCGACACGACGCGCGGCCCCTCGCCAGGGTTCACTTCATGACGGCCACGGTCGCCGAACGTGTACAGCTGCTCGGCATAGCCCATCTCCAGCCCGGTCTGCCCCATCACCCAGCTGCGGACGCCGGCTTCCAGCGTCCGGTGCGCCAGCGGCTCGAACGGGCCGAAGGGCAGGCCGTCACGCTCGGGCCGCACGCCCTTGGCGGGATCGGGAACGACATGGCGGACCGCCAGCACATGCGGCGCATCGCCGATCATCGCGACGATGGCGGCGTTGAGGCCGATGACGACGGCCTGCTGGTCGGCCGCGAAGCTCACGCCGTCCTGGCCGTCAGCAGCGTGAAATCGACGGGCAGGAAAAGGGGAAGCCCTCGCTCGCCGCGATGGCGGGGCCTGCGGCGTCCAGCGCATCCACCATCCGTCCGTCACGCCCCAGCAGGTCGTCGGCATGCGCGACCAGCAGACGGTTCGGCGCGATATGCGGCGCGCGCTCGCGCATCGCGGACAGGATCGCGAACTCGTCCGCTTGCGGGTTCAGCTTGCACAGCGTCATCCACATCGCGGCGGTCGAACGGCTGATCCCCGCCCAGCAATGGATCACCATGGGCGAAACGCGGTCCCACGTATCGGCGAAGGCCAGCACCTGCTCGGCATGGCCGCGCTGCGGCGCGATCTGGCCGGGCAGGGGTTCGGGAATGTCGTGGACCCTCACGCGCAGATGGCGGCCCTCCGGCATCGCGCCGTGATGGCTGATCATGTAGTCCGGCCCCAGCAGCGTCAGCAGATGCGATGCGCGCTCCGTCTTGATGACGTCGTCGATCCGCGACAGGGGGCAGACGATGATCCGGCTCATGGCTCTCAGGCGGTTCCGCTCAATTCGTTGAAGCGCTTGACGAAGCGCGTCTGCGCGTCGGTCACTTCCCAGGGTGTCAGCCTTTTATAGGCCATGCCCTTCGGCTCGCCGAAGAAGCGTTTTGCCTCTGCGACATCAAAGCCCGCCAGCTGCGTCGCCTCGAAATAGGCCGCGCCCGTATCGGCCTTCTTGATCAGCTTGTGCAGCGTGTCGGGCATCACCGGCGGCAGGCCGAACCGGATATGGATCGCCGCCTGCAGACGGTTCTCCAGATCCTTGTAGTTGATGCCGACGGCGCGCTTGAACGGCGAGATCAGGTCGCCGATCACATATTCCGGGGCGTCGTGCAGCAGGGCGGCCAGCCGCCCCTCGCGCGTCAGATTGGGCTTCAGCTGGATCGCCAGCCGCTCCACCAGCATGCAGTGCTGCGCGACGGAGAAGGCGTGGCTGCCCTTGGTCTGCCCGTTCCAGCGGGCGACACGGGCAAGGCCGTGCGCGATGTCGTCGATTTCGACATCGAAGGGCGAGGGATCGAGGAGATTGAGGCGGCGTCCCGACAGCATGCGCTGCCATGCGCCTGCCGCAGATTTGGCTGGAGGCATGAGCGTGTCCTTTGCGAGCGCCCGTCTTGGCGAAGCCCGCCGTCCGGCGCAAGCCTAGCTTTCGATGCGGGTGATCGGGGCCTCGTGCCGCGTCGCGGTCCAGGCGACGCCCAGCGCCAGCACGTTCAGCGCCGCCGCCACCAGGAAGGCCGCGCCCGGAATGCCCAGCCAGGCGCCCCCGGTGATCGACCAGGCATAGACCTGGCTGAACAGGATCGGCCCGATCATCCCGGCGATCCCGATGGCGCTGGACAGCGCTCCCTGCAGCTTGCCCTGCTCGGTCACGCCCACGCGGCGGGTCATCAGCGCCTGCAGCGACGGCCCCATCAGCCCGGCGAGCGACTGGAACACGATCCCGATCAGGAACACCCAGCCGACCGGCGCCAGCCCGTAGATCGTCATCCCGGCGATGGACGAGACGAGGCCGATCCGCAGCGCCAGCGGCTCGCCGAAAATCCTGACCGCCGGGCGGATCAGAAGCATCTGCACCACGATGTTGCAGATGCCGATCACCGCCAGCATCACGCCCACATCCCCCTCGGTCCACCCGAAGCGGTGGCCGGTATAGAGAACGGAGGTCGACGGGATCACCCAGAACGCGGTGTTGAAGATCACCGAAACCGCCGCCAGCCAGATCACCTCGCCATGCTGGCGCAGGAAGCCCAGCGACCCGACCGGATTGGCCTTTCGCCACGCGATGGCGGTCCGCCGTTCGGGCGGCAGCGACTCCGGCAGCACGAAATAGCCATAGGCCGCGTTCAGCAGGCACAGACCCGCCGCGATCCAGAAGGGCAGGCGCGGGTCGATCTCGCCCGCAATGCCGCCGATGGCCGGTCCGATCACGAAGCCGAGGCCGAACGCCGCCCCCATCATGCCGAACGACTGGGCGCGTTTCTCCGGCGGCGTCACATCGGCGATATAGGCGTTGGCCGTCGAAAAACTCGCCGCCGTCACCCCTGAAATGACACGCCCCGCAAACAGCCACCACAGCGTCGGGGCAAGCGCCATCAGGATGAAATCCAGCCCGTGTCCGAAGACCGAAATCAGCAGCACCGGCCGCCGCCCGAAGCGGTCCGACAGCGCCCCCAGAATGGGCGAGAAAAAGAACTGCGCCGCCGCGAACACCAGCCCGAACAGGCCGTAGATTTCCGCCGCCGAAGCGTCGTCGCCGCCCTGAAAGTCCAGGACCAGATGCGGCAGAACGGGGATGATGATCCCCATCGCCAGCACATCGATCACGATGGTGATGAAGACGAAAATCACCGCCGCCTGCCGCCGCGCGGTCGTGATCGGTGCGTCCGTCACGCCATCTCCCGCCACAGCCGCGCATAGAAGGCGTTCATCTTCGCGGCTTCCGCCTCGATCGAATGCTCCTTCACCGCCTTCTCACGCCCCGCCGCCCCGAACGCCTCCGCCTTCGCCGGATCGACCAGAAAAGGCTCGATCGCCGCCGCCAGCGCCTCCAGATCCCCCGGCGGCACGATCTCGCCCGTAACCCCCTCCTTCACCAGATAGGGCGCAGCGCCCGTCCGCGTCGCCACCACGGCGGCGCCCGACGCCATCGCCTCCAGCGGCGTCAGCCCGAAACCCTCATTGCGCATCGGCGCCACATACAGCGTCACCCGCCGGAACCATGCCGGCACCTCGTCCTGCGGCCGCTCGCCCAGCAGCGCGATGCGATTTTCCAGCCCTGCCTCGGCGATCTTCACCTTCAGCTCGCTCACAAACCCGCGCTCCTCCGGCGCCATCAGCCCCGTCACCACCGCCGTCCAGTCCGGATAGCGCGGCAGCAACTTCACCATCGCCTCGATGAAAAGATCGGTGCCTTTCTGGTGCCGAACGCGCCCGAAAACCCCGATGCCGTATTTGCCCGGCAGCCCCGTTTCCGCCCAGGCGGCGGCCCGGTCCGGGGCAGGGGAGAATTTCACCGTATCGACGCCGTGATGCACCACCTCGACCGGGCCTTCGCAGAAAGCCGCCGAATATTCCGACGGGCTGACGATGGCGTCCATGCGCCGCATCAGCCATCGCGTCAGCCCGGTGCGCTTCCTCTGCGCCACGCTGGAAAACACCAGCAGCCAGGGCTGCCGCAACACATGCCGCAACATCACGCCAATCAGCATCTCGTCGTTCCGGCGCGCGTGCCAGATGCGCTTTTTCCTGCCTTCAGGCGGCCGTGACCAGCCCCGCGTCAGGATCTGGCGGAAGGGAATGCGCGGCACGTGCGGCGGCAGATGCGGCCCCGTGCTCGCGATCGCCAGCGTCTTCACCTGCTCCGGCACGATGGCGACGATCGACGCCGTCACGCCCGAATAGCGGTAGTGCAGGTTGGGGGCGACGACCGCGAGCTGGCGCAGATCCGGCGAGGTCAGACGAACTTCACCTTGGTGATTTCGTAGCTCTTGGCGCCGCCGGGGGCCGCGACTTCCACGCTGTCGCCCACCGACTTGCCGATCAGCGCGCGCGCGATGGGCGAAGACAGCGAGATGCGCTTCAGCTTCAGGTCGGCCTCCATGTCGCCGACGATCTGATAGGTCGCTTCCTTGTCGGTGTCCTCGTCGACCACCGTCACGGTCGCCCCGAACTTCACCGTCTTGCCCGACAGCTTCGCCGGGTCGATCACCTGGGCGCGGCCGATCACGTCTTCCAGCTCAAGGATGCGGCCTTCGATAAAGCCTTGGCGCTCCTTGGCTGCGTGATACTCGGCGTTCTCCGAAAGATCGCCATGCGCCCGCGCTTCCGCGATGGCGCGGATGACGGCGGGCCGCTCGACATGCTTCAGGTTCTTGACCTCATCTTCCAGCTTCACCAGCCCGGGTGCGGTCATCGGTACGCGTTCCATAGCACTCCTCGAAGCCTGCCCGCCGCCTCACCTCCAGAGCGTCAAAACCGCTCTATCGCGAGGCGAGGCCTCACGACGGCGGGTCATTGCTCCTGAAAATGGCCAACGGCCGGGCCGGTATTTGTCCCTCAGGCCGCCCGGGAACCGGGCAGCGCAGACGCAAAAAGCTAGTCCCGCCCTCGGGCGACTGCAAGAGTCTTGCGCAAACGCGAACTAAATCTCTGATTTCACGACATTATATTAGCCGCTCGGCCTAGCCGTAACTCTGCAGCGGGGCCACATCCAGCGCCCCGGCCTTCACCGAGGCGATCCCCAGCGTCGCCGCGGCGGCCCCGGAAACCGTGGTGTAGTAGGGGATCTTCATCAGCAGGGCGGTCCGGCGCAGCGTGAAGCTGTCCTTCAACGCTTGCGCCCCTTCGGTCGTGTTGAAGACCAGCTGGATATCGCCATTCTTCATCGCGTCGACGATATGCGGGCGGCCCTCCAGCACCTTGTTGATCCGTTCGACCGCCAGCCCCTGTTCGGCGAGGAAGCCCTGCGTGCCGCCGGTCGCGACCACCTTGAAGCCCATGCCCAGAAGGCGGCGCACCGGCTCCACGATGAACGGCTTGTCGCTCTCACGGACGCTGACGAAGGCGGTGCCTTCGGTCGGCACTTTGGTGCCGCCGGCGATCTGCGATTTGGCGAAAGCGCGGTCGAAGGCGGTGTCGAGACCCATCACCTCGCCGGTCGAGCGCATCTCCGGTCCCAGCACCGTGTCGACGCCCGGGAAGCGTGCGAACGGGAAGACCGCTTCCTTCACGGCGATATGCTTCAGCGGCTTCTTCTGAAGATCGAACGAGGCCAGCGTCTCGCCCGCCATCACCCGCGCCGCAATCTTGGCGATCTGATAGCCGATGGTCTTGGCGACGAACGGCACCGTGCGGCTGGCGCGCGGGTTCACCTCAAGCACATAGACCGTGCCGTCCTGGATCGCGAACTGCACGTTCATCAGCCCGCGCACGTTCAGCGCCGTCGCCATCGCCGCCGTCTGACGCTCCAGTTCGGCCACCATGTCGGGCGTCAGCGTGTTGGTCGGCAGCGAGCAGGCGCTGTCGCCGGAATGGATGCCGGCTTCCTCGATATGCTCCATGACGCCGGCGATGAAGACTTGTCTGTCGTCCGCGATGCAGTCGACATCGACCTCGACGGCGCGGCTCAGATACCCGTCGATCAGCACCGGCGCATCGCCGCCGATCTGGAAGATATCGCTGCCGTGCAGCGTCTCGTGCATGTGCTCTTCGTCCCGCACGATCGCCATGCCGCGTCCGCCAAGAACGTAGGACGGACGGATCACCACCGGATAACCGATCTCGCGCGCGACCTGCAGGACGCCGGCATCCGTCATCGCGGTGCCGTTGCGCGGCTGCTTCAGGCTCAGATCTTCCAGCAGCGCCTGGAAGCGCTTGCGGTCTTCGGCGGCATCGATAGCGTCGGGCGAGGTGCCCAGAATGGGAATGCCTGCGGCCTCCAGCGCGCGCGCCAGCTTCAGCGGCGTCTGCCCGCCGAACTGCACGATGAGGCCCAGAACTTCGCCGTTCGACTGCTCCTTGCGGACCAGCTCGATCACGTCCTCGGCGGTCAGCGGCTCGAAATAGAGCCGGTCGGACGTGTCGTAGTCGGTCGAGACGGTCTCGGGGTTGCAGTTGACCATGATCGATTCAAGGCCCGCATCGCGCATCGCGAAGGCGGCATGAACACAGCAATAGTCGAACTCAATGCCCTGGCCGATGCGGTTCGGCCCGCCGCCCAGGATGATGACTTTCTTCGCCCCCGACGGCTCGCTTTCGCATTCGGCCGCGCCGAAGGCCGGCGTCTCATAGGTCGAATACATATAGGGCGTCTTCGCCCGGAACTCGGCGGCGCAGGTGTCGATGCGCTTGAAGACCGGCGTGACGCCCAGCGCGCGGCGGCGCTTCGCCACCGCGTCCTCGGTCGCGCCGACAAGCTGCGACAGCCGTTTGTCCGAGAAACCCATGGCCTTCAGCGCGCGGATATCGTCCGCGTCTTCGGGCAGGCCGTGCGCGCGGATGCGTTGCTCGGCTTCCACGATCTCGCGCAGGCGTTCGATAAACCAGGGATCGAAATGGCAGGCGGCGTGGATTTCATCGGTCGTCAGGCCAAGACGAATCGCCTGCGCCACAACGCGCAGCCGGTCGGGCGTCGGGCGCGACAACTCGGCGCGCACCGCGTTCTTGTCGTCGCCGCGGCCAAGCCCCGGAATGTCGATCTCGTCGAGGCCGGATAGGCCTGTCTCCAGCCCGCGCAGCGCCTTCTGCAGGCTCTCGTGGAAGGTGCGGCCGATCGCCATCACCTCGCCGACGCTCTTCATCGAGGTCGAGAGCAGCGGTTCGGAGCCGGGGAATTTCTCGAATGCGAAGCGCGGGATCTTGGTGACGATATAGTCGATGGTCGGCTCGAACGCCGCCGGCGTCGCGCCGGTGATGTCGTTCTCCAGCTCGTCCAGCGTGTAGCCGACCGCCAGCCGCGCCGCGACCTTGGCGATGGGAAAGCCCGTCGCCTTCGACGCCAGCGCCGAAGACCGCGACACGCGCGGGTTCATTTCGATGACCACAAGCCGCCCGTCGCGCGGGTTCACCGCGAACTGCACGTTCGACCCGCCGGTCTCCACGCCGATCTCGCGCAGCACCGCGATCGAGGCGTTGCGCATGATCTGGTATTCTTTGTCGGTCAGCGTCAGGGCAGGGGCGACCGTGATGCTGTCGCCGGTATGCACGCCCATCGGATCGACGTTCTCGATGGAGCAGATGATGATGCAGTTGTCCGCGCGGTCGCGGACCACCTCCATCTCATATTCCTTCCAGCCGAGAACGCTTTCCTCGACCAGCACTTCGCCCACCGGCGAGGCGTCCAGTCCGCGCTCGATGATCTCGATGAACTCTTCCTTGTTATAGGCGATGCCGCCGCCCATGCCGCCCAGCGTGAAGCTGGGCCGGATGATCGCCGGCAGGCCGACATGGCCCAGCGCATCCAGCGCTTCCTGCCGCGAGGTCGCGATGGCCGACCGCGGGCTTTCCAGCCCGATCTTGTCCATCGCCTCGCGGAATTTCAGGCGGTCCTCCGCCTTGTCGATGGCTTCCGCCTTCGCGCCGATCAGTTCGACATCGTATTTCGTCAGCACGCCCGCCTTGTCGAGGGCGAGGGCGCAGTTGAGCGCCGTCTGCCCGCCCATGGTCGGCAGCACGGCGAAACCGCCTTTCACCAGCGGACGCTCGCGGGCGATGATCTTCTCCACGAACTCCGGCGTGATCGGCTCGATATAGGTGGCGTCCGCGACATCCGGGTCCGTCATGATCGTCGCCGGGTTCGAATTGACCAGCACGATCCGGTAGCCCTCGGCCCGCAGCGCCTTGCACGCCTGCACGCCGGAATAGTCGAACTCGCAGGCCTGTCCGATCACGATAGGCCCGGCGCCGATAATCAGGATCGCCTCAAGGTCGGTCCGTTTGGGCATGGCAGTCCTTCGCGCGCACGTCCGGACGCGCGGCGTGCCGCGGCCCGAAGAGAATCCGGAATGTAGGTTAAGCGGATCGTCTAAGGCGGCGCGGCGGGTGGCGCAAGCCGTGATTGCCGCACCGCACACAAAGCCTGCCGCAATCCTCCCGAATGCATCTCTGTGATCGCCCTCACTTGGATTCCTTGAAATGATATCATAATAATATCACTGTAAATCGATGGAGGGGATCATGAAAGAACGCACCTACACCGCAGCGCCCGGCATTCCGGCGCTTCTGGGTCTGGCCGTCGTCGCGCTCGCGGCGGTCGGCTGGCTCGTTTATGGCATCAAGCTCAAGTCACCGGCGCAGATCGTGCCGGCGGCGCTCATCTTCGCCACGGCGGCGGGCGCTATGATCGGGTTCTTCACGGTCGCGCCCAACGAAGCCAAGGTGCTTCAGTTTTTCGGGCGCTATGTCGGTACGGTTCACGACGCCGGTCCGCGCTACGTCAATCCATTCTACACCAAGAAGGCGGTCTCGGTGCGCGTGCGCAATTTCGAGTCGTCGAAGCTCAAGGTGAACGATCTTGAAGGCAATCCTATCGAGATCGCGGCGGTGATCGTGTGGCAGGTTGTCGATACCGCCGAAGCGCTGTTTCTGGTCGATGACTACGTCGACTTCGTGAAGATCCAGTCGGAATCGGCGCTCCGCCAGATGGCGCAGTCGTTCCCGTACAACTCGCACGACACGGGCGCGGTCTCGTTGCGCAGCCATCACGCCGAAATCGCCGATCGACTGCGTGAAGAGGTGCAGGAACGCCTCGCCAGCGCCGGCGTGAAGGTCATCGAGGCCCGCATCACCCATCTCGCCTTCGCGCCGGAAGTGGCCCAGGCCATGCTGCAGCGTCAGCAGGCCAGCGCCATCATCTCGGCCCGCACCCGCATCGTTGAAGGCGCGGTGTCGATGGTCGAAATGGCGCTCCAGCAGCTCGCCGAACGCGACGTCGTCACGCTGGATGACGAGCGCAAGGCGGCGATGGTCTCCAACCTCCTGGTCGTGTTGTGCGGCGACCGTGGCACGCAGCCGGTGGTGAACGCCGGCAGCATCTACGGATAGGGCAGGTGGCCGAGAAGAAAGCCTTCGCCCTCCGTCTGGGCGCCGACGTGATGGAGGCGCTCCAGCGCTGGGCCGATGACGACCTCAGAAGCGTCAACGGCCAGGTCGAATACGTGCTGCGCGAGGCGCTCAGAAAGGCGGGCCGGCTCAAAGCCGCGCCCGCCAGGCCTGTTCAGGAAGACGATCCGTCCGCCTGATAGGTGATCTTGTGCATGCCCTTGTGGCCGCATTTGGGGCACATCACCAGGTTCGTCGGCTCGCCCGCCGCCTTGTAGCGCAGCCCGCCGATATCCCAGATCGAAAACCGTTCGCCGCATCCCGCGCAGGTGAAGCCCCAGCGCCGCGAATCCGCCTCGGCCGCCGCCCTGGTCTTGGCCGACATGAACCACATCAGGAAATTGCGCATGCCCATGTCTGCACTCCGGAAGGACGCCTCGCGCAAGGAATACTCACGCCGCTGGCCGGCTTCCATGCGGCGGCCCGTCGCGGCGCTGGCATGGCGGCGGCAACTCTCCTAACGAGGCGCACGCCATTGGAGACGCCATGTCCATCGCCGCCCGCCTGCCATCGATGACGCTGCCCGAACTGACGCGCCTGCACGACAACGCCGTGCGGCTGGCGGAAGGTGCGCCGGGCAAACAGCGCGATCAGGCGCTTGAACTGCTGCCGCTGCTGGAAGCCGAAATCGCCGCCCGCCGCGACGGCAAGAAACGCACCGTCGACAAGCCCGAAAGGCCCGACGGCCCGCGCGCCGAAAAGGTCGCGAAGGAGCGCGCTCCCCGCGCGCCCAAACCGCCCAGGCCGCAAAAGACGGCATCCCAGCAGGCCGACGATTTCCTTGCCGGCGTGAACGAGGCGATTTCGCGTCGTTGAGCGGCGTCAGTCAGGCAGATAGTCGTTCGCTTCGATCAGGCGGAAGCCCGGCATCTCGCTGACGCATTGGCGAAGCAGGAACGCGTGGCCGCTGCCATACAGGACGATGATCCGGTCGCCCGGCTTCGTCACCTGCACCAGACGGGCGCAGATTTTCGTGTTGCGGGTCTGCCATGCGATCAACATGTCCGCGCCCGGTTGTTCGTCGCCGGCGCCGTATCGCACCAGACCGCGATAGAAGCTGTTGTCGCGAGCGCTGAGCGCCGGGTCGTTCAGGCGGCGAAACACCGCCGCGATGCTCTGCGTATCGATAACGGCCTGCGTGTCCGTGACCTGCGTTGAGATCGCGGCGAGGTCGGCCTCCAGCCGTGGCATCTCGCCCCGCTTTTCGAGGAATCCGGTCAATGCGTCGAAGGGCAGATCGCCGGCGACGTCGATCCCGTGGACCGCCTCCAGTTTCTGCGCCGCCGCCAGGCGAAAGCCGATCTGCACCACTTCGTTGCGCGACGTTTCCAGTGTGCCGGCGAGGAAGGCCGCGTAGTCTTTGGCGGCCGCGTCGGCGCTCCACTCCACCGCGACGGCGGTGGGCGCGAATGTCTTCAACGCTTCGGCGACGACGGCGATTTCGCCCTGACGTTTCGCGGACAGGACGTCATCAAAGGCGACATTGAAAGCGTCGCGTCCCGGATTGTCGAAATGCGTGGTGGCGAGGATCATAACCTCGACCGGCTTCTCGTCCGCCGCCGAAGACGCCCCGCTGGCAACGAGCATCAATGCCAGCGCCCCGCACACGACTTTGTAGTTCATGGATCATCCCCCCCAATACGAACGCAGGTTCGGGGAGGGCATCATCTGCGGTCTGTGCGGAAGCGCACAGAGGACGGCGTTGTGATGGGCCAGGCCTTCGCCGCCCGGCGCTAGCCGAGCGCCTTCAACTCCGCCGTCACGTTCGCCCGCGCCTGCGCGCCATAGGCGGTCTCGAACACATCGGTCCGGAACAGCCGCCCCGCCGCCAGCGCCTTTTTCAGGAATGCACCACGCCCGGCCTTCCAGCCAGCATCGTCGACATGGCCGTATTCAAACCGCACGCCCTTCACATAGGCGGCGTAGATTTCCGGTGCGGCGCCCAGAATTGAGAAATCCGCATCCAGGAACAGCGCATCATCACTGTCGGCATCAGCCGTCTGGTGCGTTGCGGTGGCACGGATCAGCCGGTCGATGCGCTTCACCACATCCGGCATCACGCCAATGGCGGTCAGCTCTTCCGTCGCCCGCTCGGCGCTCCGCGCCTCGTTATCGGCCGCGCGCGGATCGTAGATCACGTCGTGATACCAGCACGCGAAGGCGAGACGCGCCGGTTCCCTGGCCTTCGCCGCGTGGGCATCCAGCATGGCGAAGACGAAGTCGAGATGGGCCAGCGTGTGATACGCGCGATGCGGCTCGCTGTAGCTGGCGATCAGCCCTTCGATGCAACGGTCGCTGCCGTTGTCATCGCGGCAGGAGCTCGTCAGGCTGAACCACCGCGCACGAAGCCGGTCGATCAGCGCCTTCATCATCCGGCCTTCGTCATCAGCCGCGCGAAGCGCTGGAACAGGTAGTGGCTGTCATGCGGGCCGGGCGAAGCCTCCGGGTGATACTGCACGCCGAAGACCGGCTTGTCGGTCCACGCGATGCCGCAATTCGATCCGTCGAACAGCGACACGTGCGTCTCCACGACATTGGCGGGCAGGCTCGCCGCATCCACCGTGAAGCCATGGTTCATCGAGGTGATCTCCACCTTGCCGGTGGTCGTGTCCTTCACCGGATGGTTCGCACCGTGATGGCCCTGCGCCATCTTCTTGGTCGCACCGCCCGCTGCAAGGCCCAGCATCTGGTGGCCGAGGCAAATCCCGAACACCGGCTTGCCCGCCTCGATCAGCGCCTTGATCGCCGGCACGGCGTATTCACCGGTCGCCGCCGGATCGCCCGGTCCGTTCGACAGGAACACGCCGTCCGGATTGTGCCGCAGCACCTCTTCGGCGGTGGCATTCGCCGGAACCACCACCACGTCGGCGCCGATCCCGGCCAACTCGCGCAGGATGTTCGACTTGATGCCGAAATCCATCGCCACGACCTTGAACTTCGCCGCGCCCTCACGCGCCGCGTAGCCCTCGTTCCAGTGCCAGGGCGTCTCGCTCCAGTCATGCGTCTGGGTCGTGGTCACGTCCTTGGCGAGGTCCATGCCCTCAAGCCCCGGCCACGCCTTGGCCTCAGCCTTCAGCGCATCGATGTCGAACACGCCATCCGGGGCGTGCGCGATGATGCCGTTCGGCATCCCGTTCTCGCGGATCATCCGCGCCAGCCGGCGGGTGTCGATCCCGGCGAGGCCGACGATCCCGCGCGCCGCCAGCCAGTCGGGCAGGGGCGTGGCGCTGCGATAGTTCGAGGGCGCCGTCGGCCGCGCCTTCACGATCAGGCCGCGCACGGCGGTGTTCTTCGCTTCCATGTCGTCGCCGTTCGCGCCGACATTGCCGATATGGGGGAAGGTGAAGCAGACGATCTGCCCGGCATAGGACGGGTCGGTCAGGATCTCCTGATAGCCCGTCATCGCGGTGTTGAAGCAGACTTCGGCCACCTGCGATCCCACCGCGCCGAAGCCCTCGGCGTAGAACACCTCGCCCGACGCCAGCACCAGCACGCCGGTGGGCAGCCGCGCGAATCCCTCGCCCGCGTCGGATGCGGGCGATTTGGCAGGGGCGTCGCTCATGTCAGGTCTCCGGGCCGCAGGCCTCCGAGGCGGAAAACCGCTGTCGGAGTCGGGGCGCGTGGAATTTGGGGGTGTCTAAGCGCCGTAGTGGCACGCGTCAAGAAATTAGGGGGCAGCCGGCTAGTATCCCGTGTACCGCCCCGGACGGTGGTTGAAATACAGCACCGCGCTGATCGCCGCCGCGCTCGCCACCGACAGCAGGAAACTCTGCAGCGGCATCACGAACGCCGCTGCGCCCAGGATCGCCACGTCGGTCACGATCTGCACCTTGCCGGCCGAGATGCCGTAGCGCTTCTGCGCGAACAGCGAGACGGCGGTGAAGCCGCCGACGCTCGCCTGATGGCGGGCGAGGGCCAGCACGCCCATGCCCAGCATGGTGCCGCCGCCGATGGCCGCGAAGACCGGATCGATGACGAGGTCGCGGAATACCAGCGGCCCCAGATAGCCCGCGCCCAGCAGGATCAGGTTCACCAGAACGCTTTTCAGCGTGAACTCCCGCCCCATCGTGATCCACGAAAAGACATAGAAAGGCAGGTTGATGAGGAAGAAGGCGAGCTGGGTCGGCACGTCGGTGATGTGATGCGCCAGCAGCGCCAGTCCTGCGATGCCGCCCGTCGTCAGCCCTGCCGCCTGCAGCAGCAGGATGCCGACGAAAATGAACAGACACCCCATGAAGATCGCATGGGCGTCTTCGGCGATGGTGTGTTCGGTCGGGCTTGTGGCGGGGGCGGCGGACATCGGCGACCTGAGCTTCATGTTCATTCGGGCCGCGTCCTGGACTCCCTTTTGGGATGTTCCCGGCAAAATGCCCGCCCGGCACGTCAGGTCAAGCCGCCGACCGTACGGGTTCCGTAGCGTTATCCACAGTCCTGCCGTCGCTTCTCGTCCCCGGATTTGTTAGGGGTACGGACTCGGCAAACAGGCATACGGAACGGGAATGCGTCAGCAATTCAACGACGCCATGAAAGAGGCGATGAAGTCGGGCGACAAGGCGCGCCTGTCGACCATCCGTCTCATCATAGCCGCTATCAAGGACCGCGACATTCAGGCGCGCGGCGACGGCAAGGAGACCGCGACCGACGAGGAGCTGCTCCAGCTTCTTCAGAAGATGGCGAAGCAACGCGCTGACTCTATTGAGGCTTTCACCGCCGCCGGCCGCACCGACCTGGTCGACAAGGAAGCCGCCGAGAAGGCGATCATCGAAACCTTCCTGCCCCAGCAGATGGGGCCGGAAGAAACCCATGCCGCCATCGCCGCCGCCATCGCAGAGACTCGCGCGGCGGGCATGAAGGACATGGGCAAGGTCATGGGTGTCCTGAAGGGCAAATATGCCGGCACCATGGACTTCTCCAAGGCCAACGGCGTCGTGAAGGAACTGCTGACGGCGGGTTGAAATTCCGGTGTCATGCCCGTGAAGGCGGGCATGCCCGACCGGGTGCTGGATGGATGCCCGCCTTCACGGGCATGACAGGTGAAACTGAGGCGGCGGCGGAAACCACTTGGCGTTCAACGAGGCTTTTATCGACGAGCTGAAGACCCGCATCCGCGTTGCGGAGGTGGTCGGCCGCCGCGTGAAGCTCGTCCGCAAGGGCCGTGAGTATTCCGGCCTTTGCCCCTTCCATTCGGAAAAGACGCCCTCGTTCACGGTCAATGACCAGAAGGGCTTCTATCACTGCTTCGGTTGCGGCGCGCATGGCGACGCCATCAAGTTCGTCTGCGAGACCGAAGGACTGAACTTCCGCGAGGCGGTCGAACGCCTCGCCTCCGAAGCCGGTCTCGAAGTTCCCACCGAAAGCCCGTTCCAGCGCGAGCGTGAAGAACTGCGCCGCTCGCTCTACGATGTCGTCGCCGCGGCGCAGGCCTTCTACCGCGAGCGCCTCTCCGGCCCCGGCGGCTCCACCGCCCGCGCCTATCTCGCCAAGCGCGAACTCGACGCTGCCACCATTGAGGCGTTCGGCCTCGGCTTCGCGCCGGAAGGCCGCACGACGCTGATCCAGCATCTGACGGGCAAGGGCATACCGGTCGCCGAGATCGTGGAGGCCGGCCTTGCCGTCACGCCGGAAGGGCAGAGCGAGCCGATCGACTTCTTCCGCAACCGCCTCACCATCCCCATCAACGACAGCCGGGGCAGGGTGGTGGCGTTCGGCGCACGCACGCTGCTGCCCGACGGTAAGCCGAAATACATCAACACCAGCGAGACCCCGCTCTTTCACAAGGGCCGCACGCTCTACAATCTCGATCGTGCGCGAAAGCCGGCCTACGACGCCCAGTCGATCATCGTGGCCGAAGGCTATCTCGACGTCATCGCGCTGGCGAAGGCCGGCATCACCAATGCCGTGGCCCCGCTCGGCACCGCGCTGACCGAAGACCAGATCGCGCTGCTCTGGAAGGTCGCGCCCGAACCCACCCTCTGCTTCGATGGCGACACGGCCGGCAAACGCGCCGCCTACCGCGCGCTCGACCGCGCCATGCCGATGCTGAAGCCCGGCGCCTCGCTCCGTTTCGCCTTCCTTCCGGAAGGACTCGATCCGGACGATCTCGTCCGCAAGCAGGGTGCGGCTGCGATGCAGCAGGTCATCGCCGAAGCCCGGCCGATGATCGAGGTCTTCTGGGAGCGCGAACGCGACGCCGCCGACCTCTCGACGCCCGAACGGCGCGCCGCCCTCCAGCGCCGCATCGAGGACTTGTCCGGCCAGATCGAAGACCCGCTGGTCCGCGAGCACTATCGCCGCGAGCTGAAAGACCGCCTCTGGGGCCTGCTCAGGCCCGCACGTCCGGTCCGGGCCGGCGCCCAGTTCGTGCCGCTGCGGACCCTCGGCGGCCAGGCCAAGCCCTCGCTCCGCCGTCCGCCGCCGGTGCGCTCGCGATTCGGCCCCACGCCGCCCCCGGTCTATGGGCAGAACCCGGCCTCGCTGCGGAACAGCGCCGCAGCCGGCGGAGCGAATGGTGGCCGCGCGCTGCGTCTGGAATCGGAACTCGCCTGGCTTTTGTGCCGGTTTCCCGGGCTTTTGCTGCAGGATTACGAGGCCGTGGAACTTCTCGTCTTTGACACCGCACCCCTGGAAACCCTGCGCCGTGAGGTGCTTCACGTTGCGGTTGAGCACGACCTGCTTGATAAATCGGTCCTGAAAGACCATTTGATCGCTCAGGGATTAGCGGAAATCCTCTCCGGACTGGAAAAACAGGCGACTTTTGCGCTAGACCGAAGCCCGGCGGGGGAAATTTCGCCGGATGAGGTTCTGAGGCGCTGGCGGGAAACTGCTGCGGCGCACAGGACCGTCATGGCGTTGCGGCCGGCCCTCCGGCGTGCGCGCGGTGACTGGGCGCGAGACCACAGCGAGGGCGCACGGCGCTCGCTGGATGAGGCGGAGGCGGCTTTCGCGAGCAGCCTCCAGGCTTTGTCCGGAGAGTCTGACGCCGATCTCTGACGATACGCCGCATCGGCCGATGCGGCTTTGGATGGACGACAAAGACTGATGGCGACCAACAAAGCCAAGACGAAGAAACCCCCGGTTAAAGCGGCTGCGCCCAAGAAGGCGACGCCGGCGAAAAAGCCTGCGGCCAAACCCGCCGCATCGGCCAAAGCCAAGGCGAAGACTGCGCCCGCCCCCGAAGTGAAGAAGAAGCCCTCTGTGACCGTGACCCCCGCCAAGCCTGCCGCTGCCAAGCCCGCCAAGGGCAAGACCGTCGAGGCGAAGCCCAAGGCCGATGTGAAATCCCCGGCGGCCCAGCCCGCCGCGAAGGCCGTCGATCCGAAGGCCGCGAAGAAGCCCGTGAAGGGCCAGGCTGCGGCCCCCGGCGAAGGCGACGCCGACAACAAGGACGCGCCGCTGCTCGATCTCTCCGACGCCGCCGTGAAGCGCATGATCGCGAAGGCCAAGACGCGCGGCTACATCACGTATGAAGAGCTGAACAAGGTTCTCCCGTCGGAAAGCGTCTCGTCCGAGCAGATCGAAGACACGATGGCGATGCTCAACGAGATGGGCATCAACGTCACCGAGGCCGACGAAGACAACGAGAAGGACGAGGCCGAGAAGGAGGAGAAGGAAGAATCCTCCTCCGGCGGCGGCGCGCTCGTCGTCACCGAAACCACCAAGACCGCCCTCGACCGCACCGACGATCCGGTCCGCATGTATCTGCGCGAGATGGGCAGCGTCGAGCTGCTCAGCCGCGAGGGCGAAATCGCCATCGCCAAGCGCATCGAAGCCGGCCGCGAGACGATGATCGCGAGCTTGTGCGAATCCCCGCTCACCTTCGAAGCGCTCATGCAGTGGCGCGAGGAGCTGATCGAGGGCCGCATCCTGCTGCGCGACATCATCGATCTCGACGCGACCTATGGCGGCACCGGGCCTGACGGTTCGGCCGTGCCCGCCAACGCGAACGCCAACAACGCCAATGGCGGCGCACCGCTGCCGCCGCCTGCGCCGCGTCCGCCGCGCCCGGCCTACACGCCGCCGGTGCGGCCTGAACTGAAAGTCGTCGCCGGCACCGATGCCGAAGGCGGCGAGGGCCAGCCCGCGCAGCCGGAAGAAGATTTCGACGACGACGAGAACAACGTCTCGCTCTCGATGATGGAAGCGGCGCTGAAGCCGCAGATCCTCGAGAAGCTCGACGAGATCTACACGACCTACAAAAAGCTCGGCCGTCTCCAGGACGCGCAGGTGGAAGCCCAGCTCGCCAAGGACGACCTCTCATCCGGTCAGGAGCGCCGCTTCAAGAAATTCCGTCAGGAGGTCGTCGACCTCGTGAAGGGCGTGCGGTTCAACAACAACCGCATCGAGCAGCTCGTCGGCAAGATGTACGAGATCAACCGCGCGCTGGTGAGCCTTGAAGGCAAGCTGCTGCGCCTCGGCGAAAGCCATGGCGTGCCGCGCACGGCGTTCCTGAAGGAATATTACGGCAACGAGATGGACCCGGAATGGGCCCGCCGCGTCGGCCGCCTTGCCGGTCCCGGCTGGAAGGATTTCGCGCTCGACGAGAAGGACCGCATCAAGGAAGTGCGCGGCGAGATCCAGGCGCTCGCCGTCCAGATGCGTCAGCCCGTCTCGGAATTCCGCACGCTGGTCCTCACCGTCCAGAAGGGCGAGCGCGAGGCCCGTCAGGCGAAGAAGGAAATGGTCGAGGCGAACCTCCGCCTCGTGATCTCGATCGCCAAGAAATACACCAATCGCGGCCTGCAGTTCCTGGATCTCATCCAGGAAGGCAATATCGGCCTGATGAAGGCGGTCGATAAGTTCGAATACCGCCGCGGCTATAAGTTCTCGACCTACGCGACGTGGTGGATCCGTCAGGCCATCACGCGCTCCATCGCCGATCAGGCCCGCACCATCCGCATCCCGGTGCATATGATCGAGACGATCAACAAGCTGGTCCGCACCTCGCGCCAGATGCTGCACGAGATCGGCCGCGAGCCGACCCCGGAAGAGCTGGCCGAGAAGCTGGCGATGCCGCTGGAGAAGGTCCGCAAGGTTCTGAAGATCGCCAAGGAGCCGATCTCCCTTGAAACGCCGATCGGCGACGAGGAAGATTCACACCTCGGCGATTTCATCGAGGACAAGAACGCGATCCTGCCCATCGATGCGGCGATCCAGTCGAACCTGCGCGAGACCACGACGCGCGTGCTCGCCTCGCTCACCCCGCGCGAGGAGCGCGTGCTGCGCATGCGCTTCGGCATCGGCATGAACACCGACCACACGCTGGAAGAAGTCGGGCAGCAGTTCTCGGTGACGCGCGAGCGCATCCGCCAGATCGAAGCCAAGGCGCTGAGGAAACTCAAACATCCCAGCCGCAGCCGCAAACTGCGCAGCTTCCTCGACAACTGAGACTGGAAAGGGCGGCCCACGGGCCGCCCTTCTTCGTTCGGCGTCTTTACAGGCGGCGGCGCGCTTCGCAGGATCGAAGCAACGACAAAATCCGGAGGAGCCCTATGGGCGACGTCTCATACGAACGCACGGCGTCACGCCGGGCCGACAGGAAAATTGCGTTCCTGTCCTTTCCTGTCTCGGACGGTGATCGCACATGGACCTGCGCCGGCATCCTCAGCATCCCCGCCGCAGCACCGCTGCCGGCGCCGGCCGTCATCGTCGTGCATGGCTCCAACGGCATCGACAGCCGCGGCGAAGGCGCGACCGACGCGCTCAACGCCGCCGGCGTGGCCACCTTCGAAATCGATTTGTGGGCGGCGCATGGCGTGGCGGGGCCGGAGACGCGCCCGAAATCGCCTTTTGAAACCGTGCCCGATGTCTTCGCCGCGCTGGCCGTACTCGCCGCGCGGCCCGAGATCGACGAGGCGCGCATCGGCCTCAGCGGCTTCTCATGGGGCGGGCTGATGACCATGCTGGCCGCCACGCGCGCCATTCAGGGCAAATACGCCGCAGCCGGCGCCCGCTTTGCCGCCTTCGCGCCGTTCTATCCGGTGGCATGGATCTACAATGCCGTGCCCGGCTTCGATTTCCGCGATCTCACCGGTCCGGTCCTCATCCAGCTCGGCGCGGCCGACACCTACGACGACCCCGATACGGGCGATGCGCTCCTCGCCACGCTCAGCGCCGCCGACCGCGCGAACGTCACGCTCCACGTCCATCCCGGTGCCACCCATGCGTGGGACCGGCGCGAGCCGGACATCACCGTCCACGATCCGTTTTCGCACAAGGGCAAAGGCGGCCCCACGCTGTTCGCCTACGACGCCGCGACGGCGCGCCGCGCGACCGGGCTGATGACGGATTTTTTCACGGCCGCCTTCGGTATCGCCGCGCCGGCCGCACCCAGGGGCTTCGTCAAGCCGTTCGCCGATGCCCGCCGCGTCGGCGACATCCTGTTCCTCTCCGGCGATATCGGCCTGGACCCGGAGACCGGCAAGCTTGCCCCCGGCGGCATCGAGCCGGAGACGCGTCAGGCGTTCCGGAACATCAGCGCCACGCTGGCCCGCCACGGCCTCACGCTGTCCGACATCGTGAAATGCACGGTGATGCTGGACGACATGGCGGAGTGGGGCGCGTTCAATGCGGTCTATCTGACCTTTCTCGACAAGGACGCGCTGCCGGCCCGCAGCGCTTTCGGCACGTCCGGTCTGGCGCTGGGCGCGCGCATGGAGATCGAGTGCATCGCCCGCTATCCCGCCGCCGGATGATCTGGATCAACGCCGCAGCGGGCGCGCAGGCGCATTCTCGCCGGAACGATATGCAGAGAGTCCCGGCATGACCCCGTCCCAGCTCGCCCGCCAACACGTCTCTGCCGCGCTCGCCGAAGCCGCCGCCGCGCCCATCGATCGCGATGCGACGCTGCGCGCCATCATTTCGCAAGTCGTGAAGGCGTTCCTCGAAACGAAGCCGCTCGCCGAGGTCCAGCGCGAACTGCGCGATGCCGCCGATCACGCCGACCCGGATGAAGACTTCACCTTCATGCGGCCCTGATAGGCTCAGCGATAATTGAAACTCACAGAAAGGCGCGGAGCCTTCGCCGCATTGCGCGGAACTTCGTGCCGCAGCCAGCTCTCCCACAGCAGCACCTCGCCGGCCTTGGGTGCGACCGACACGAAACGCTGCCGCGCGGGCGGGGCGCTGGGCTTCACCTGCGGCGCCGCCATCATCAGCCCGAGGCGCGGGTCTTCGAACCGGATCGAGGACGCCCCCGCCGGTACCTCGACATAGAACGTGCCTGAAATCGCGCTGCCGGGGTGGATATGCGCGGTGTGATGCGCCCCCGGCTTCAGCAAGTTCACCCACAGGCTGTCGCAGGCGAGCTTCCGCCCCTTCAGGTCGAACCCCAGCTGTCTGGCGAACGCCGCCACATGTTTGTCCAGCCGCGCCTGCAGATCGGCCACCGCGCTGTCCCGCCAGGCGAGATCGTCCAGCGACGCATACGACGTGTAGCCGCCATAGCCGTTCTCGGCGCTCCACCGCCGCCCGGCGGTGTCGTCGGCCGCCAGCTGCCGGATCGTGCCGCCAAGATCGCCCAGCAGGCGCGGCACACCTGGCCCGCCCAGCTTTGCGCGATAGATGTCGGTGGCGAAGAGGCTGAGGCCCATCGGCCTAGTTCATCTTCCTGACGATCACCGTACCGGCCGAATAGCCAGCGCCGAACGAACAGATGATGCCGAGATCCCCGGCGCTCAGATCGTCCGAATATTTGTGGAACGCGATGATCGAGCCGGCCGACGATGTGTTGGCGTATTCGTCCAGGATCACCGGGCTTTCGCCGGGCAGCGGATCGCGGCCCAGCACCTTGCGCGCGATGAAATCGTTCATGTTGATATTGGCCTGATGCAGCCACATGCGCTTCAGCTGCGCCGGCACGATCTGGCGGTCGGCGGTGTGGGCGAGGATCATGTCCGCCACCATCGGCACCACTTCCTTGAAGACCTTGCGGCCCTCCTGCACGAACAGCTTGTCCGCCTTGCCGACGCCATCCGGGGCGCAGCGGTTCAGGAAGCCGAAATTGTTGCGGATATTGTTCGAGAACTGCGTCTTCAGGCGCGTGTCGATGATCTCCCAGCTATTGGGCGCCTCGCTCGCATCGGCCAATTCCAGCAGCACGGCCGTCGCCACATCGCCGAAGATGAAATGGCTGTCGCGGTCGCGCCAGTTGAGGTGCCCGGAACAGATTTCCGGATTCACCACCAGCAGGCTGCGCGCATGCCCGGCGCGGATCATGTCCGCCGCCGCCTGGATGCCGAAGGTGGCCGACGAACACGCCACGTTCATGTCGAAGCCGAAGCCCTGAATGCCCAGCGCGAACTGCATCTCGACAGCCATCGCGGGATAGCCGCGCTGCATGTTCGACGCCGCGCAGATGACGCCATCGACGTCCCCCGCCGTGCGGCCCGCGCGCTCCAGCGCCTGTTTCGCCGCCGCCACGCCGATCTCCGCCAGCACCGACAGCTCGTCATTCGGCCGCTCGGGGATGTTGGGGGTCATCCGGGTGGGGTCCAGCGTCCCCTGCTTGTCGATGACATAGCGGGCCTTGATGCCGCTCGCCTTCACGATGAACTCCACGCTGGAATCGGTCAGCGCAGGCATGTCGCCGGCCGCGATGGCCGCCGCATGCTGCTCGTTGTGCAGTTTGACGAAGCTGTTGAACGAGGCGACCAGTTCCTCGTTCGAGATGGAGTTGGGCGGGGTGTAGAGCCCGGTCCCGGAAATGGCGACGCTGGCGGTCAAGATTTGAACCCGTAAATGCCGAAGCGGCCCTTTCCGGGCCGCGTGTTGAGGCTGGTTTACGCCAATCCTCACAAGGCGGGAAGCGGGGCATTTTCCCGCACTGCGGCATGGTTTAAGGGGTGGACATGACCACCGGCACCGCCCTCGTCCTCTTCTCGGGCGGGCAGGACTCCACAACCTGCCTCGCCTGGGCGCTCGACCGCTTCGACCACGTCGAAACGGTGGGGTTCAACTATGGCCAGCGCCATGCCGTCGAACTGGAAACCCGCCCGAAAAATTCTCGCACGGCTCCGCGCCGGGTTTCCCGCATGGGCTGCGAAGCTTGGCGAGGACCGCGTCCTAAATCTCGATCTTCTCAGGGAAATCGGCGGCACGGCGCTTACTGAAGAAACGGCGATCACCATGGGGCAGGCGGGCCTCCCCACCAGCTTTGTCCCCGGCCGCAATCTGCTCTTCTTCACCGCCGCCGCGGCGCTCGCCTACCGGCGCGGGCTGAAGCGCCTCGTCGGCGGCATGTGCGAGACCGACTATTCCGGCTACCCCGACTGCCGCGACGACACGCTTAAATCCCTTCAGGTCGCGCTCAATCTCGGCATGGAAACCCGCTTCGTGGTCGAGACGCCGCTGATGTGGCTGGACAAGGCCGCCACCTACGCCATGGCCCACGATCTCGGCGGCACGAGCTTCCTAAGATCTCATCATCGAGGAAACCCACACCTGCTATCTGGGCGACCGTACCCACCGTCACGCCTGGGGCTATGGCTGCGGCACATGCCCGGCGTGTGACCTGCGCGCCAACGGCTGGGCGAAATTCACCGCCGACACGCCATGACCTACTCGGTCAAAGAGATTTTCTACACGCTGCAGGGCGAGGGCGCGCAGGCGGGCCGTCCGGCCGTCTTCTGCCGCTTCGCCGGCTGCAATCTGTGGAGCGGCCTGGAACGCGACCGCGCCACTGCCGTCTGTACCTTCTGCGATACCGACTTCGTCGGCACCAACGGCACGGGCGGCGGCAAGTTCAGGACGGCGGCCGACCTCGCCCGCGCCGTCGCCGCGCTGTGGCCAAAGGGGCAGGGGGGCCAGCCCTATGTCGTCTGCACCGGCGGCGAACCCATGCTCCAGCTCGACGTGCCGCTGGTCGATGCCCTCCATGCGGAGGGCTTCGAGATCGCCGTCGAAACAAACGGCACGCTTGAACCGCCGCCCGGCATCGACTGGATCTGCGTCTCGCCCAAGGCCGACGCGGAAGTCATGCTCACCACGGGCGACGAACTCAAACTCGTCTTCCCACAGGAAAAGGCGATGCCGAACCGCTTCACCGGCCTCGCCTTCAAGAACTTCTTTCTTCAGCCGATGGACGGCCCCGACCGCCTCGCCAACACCGAGGCCGCCATCGCGTATTGCCTCGCCCACCCGCAATGGCGCTTAAGCCTGCAGACCCACAAGATCACGGGCATCCCCTGACCTTACCTGTCATGCCCGCGCAGGCGGGCATCCATGCCTGTAACCCCTGCGCTATTCCTTATCCTGAGGAGGCGGCATAGCCGCCGTCTCGAAGGACGCACACTTATTAACGTCAAAGGAGAGCGCGATGGCTACGGATGGCTTGGAGACCTTGCGCGCCGAGATTGGCGTTCGCGAGATCGCGTCATTGATTGAAAGAACGGCGCGCTGGGCTGCACCTGAAACGTTCCGGGCGTTGCCGGTCTGGTATCCCGCATACGCACGCGGCCACCATTTTTACAAAGAAAACTGGTCCTCGCCGCAGATGAATACAAAGCGCCGGACAGGCGCGAGCACCCATAAAGTCGAAGGAAACATCTACGCGAACCAGGCCCTGACTCTGGCGCTAGGCTGGCGCAAGGATTCGCGCCCGAACTGGAGCTGCTGCCACTTATGGGGCGTGGATGATCCAAAGTACCAATCTGTGAACTCCGTCGTGCAGGATCACCGTTTCTATTCCTGCATCGCGAATATGGTCTTTCTGCCGACACCGCTGAAGGCGTTCACAGATACCATGCCTGACCTCAAGGCGATGCTCCGGGTCGCGGCAAGGAACCTCTACGGCTGGGAATGCGATCACCCCGACGTAGTATCAGCCAATGCCAACCTGGAGGCTCAGTTCGACTGGGACGACTACCCAGACAGCTGGCCCCGGACGGCGAGTGACGGAAAGCGACCGCTTGGCGTGGTAAATTTTAGCGAGGCGATCAATTCGGCTGCGTTGAACCGGCTGGCTGCGATCCGTCAGGAACTGGCGACCGCCGGACCTCACTATCCGCGCGAAACGGTCAGGAACGTCCTGAAATACTGGAACATTCCCGAAGCGGCCTGATCTGCCCGGCCCATCTCCCGGCTATCTGCGCCGGTTTGCTCTCCGCGCACCGGCCCTGTATACGCCCGCCTCCCATGCTCGAGATCACCAAGACCTTCTCGTTTGAAGCCGCGCATTTTCAGCCCAACGCGCCGTTGGGCCACCCGAACGCGCGCGTGCATGGCCACAGCTTCATCGCTGACGTGACCCTCGCCGGTACGCCGGACGACACGCACGGCATGATCCGCAATCTGGACGAGGTCGATGCGGCCCTCGCCGGCGTCCGCGCGGACCTCGATCATCATCTGCTGAACGAGGTGCCGGGCCTCAAATTCCCCACCATGGAAATGCTCTGCCTGTGGATCTACGACCGGCTGAAGGCAGACCTGCCGGAAATCGTCGCCGTCTCGATCCGCCGCCCGACCGTGGGCCAGAGCTGCACCTACCGGAGGACATGATGGCGAAGGTGAAGGGCCTCACCCAGCTCGGCAGCGCTACGAAGCTCCCCGCCTCGCCGGACGAGGCGGTGCTGGAAAGCGCGCCTAACCCGCAGGCCGGCACGGACTATCTGGTCCGCTTCACCGCGCCGGAGTTCACCTCGCTCTGCCCGATGACCGGCCAGCCGGATTTCGCGCATCTCGTCATCGACTACGCGCCGGCCAAAGCCATCGTCGAAAGCAAGTCGCTGAAGCTGTTCCTCGGCTCGTTCCGCAACCACGGGGCCTTCCATGAAGACTGCACGGTGGCGATCGGCAAGCGCATCGTCGTGGCGATCAAGCCGAAATGGCTCCGCATAGGCGGTTACTGGTATCCGCGCGGCGGCATTCCTATCGACGTCTTCTGGCAGACCGGCACGGTCCCCAAGGGCCTCTGGGTTCCCGACCAGGGCGTCCCCACCTATCGCGGGCGTGGCTGAAGCCTAGTTCGTCTTCTCCGCTGCGATGGCCTTTTCGGCCTCCGCCTTGCAGACCGCCACGCCGCCGATCGAGCCGCAGAAATCCGGCCACTGGCCGCTATCCAGCCAGTATTTCGCCAGCCCCTTGGCGGCGAAGATTTTCCAGAACAGGCTCGACTGGCGCAGCGGCCTGAAGAAGTCGTTCATCAGATAGTTGGTCGGCACACGTCCATAGGGATAGGTCGCCGGCACCATGTTCAGCGGCTGATCCGCCGTCGCCTCGATCCTGTAGCCGTCCTGGAGGTACAGCTTGGCGAGAACTTCCTGCGCCAGGTCGCTGCGGCCCATCAGCATCAGATCGAACGTCGTCTGCGCCGCGGCGGACTGGCCCTTGTCCAGGTCCTCGCGCATATGCGCGACCAGCGTGTCGATCTTCTCCGCGTCCTTGCTTTCCAGCGCATCGATGATCGCATTGATCTGCACCTTGGCCTCGCCCAGCTTGGCGGCGGGGTAGGCGGCCGACAGCTGGTCGAAGACGGCGAACAGCCTGTCGCGCTCTGCCTTCGCGCCGGCGAAGTCGCCCTTGCGCAATTTGTCGACCAGGATGATCTGCCGCATCGTCCCGGCCTCCGGGAACACCGCCGCGCGCTCTTCGATCACCTTCTCGGCCGTCGCGACATCGCCGATCGCCACCAGCGCCTGCATGTACTGGTTCAGCAGGATGCCCGATGTGGGATCGATCTCGTAGGCCTTGGCGAGTTGGCGCACCGTCTCCTGCGACTGCCCGATCTCCGACAGCCAGAACCCGGAATAGAGCGTCAGCACGTCGGCGTCGTTCGGCTCGGCCGCCACCGCCTTGGCGAACAACGCCCCGCGCACCGCCCAGTCATTCGACGGATCGAACCGCCCCAGCACCACATAGGCCTCGCCCAGCCTCTGATCGAGCTGCAGCGCCTTCGAGGCCGCAGCGCGCGCCTTCTCAATCAGCGCCATCTGCTCATCGCCCGTGAACCAGTTCTGCCGCTGGGCATAGGCGCTCGCCAGCGCCACCCAGGCGCGCGCGAAGTCCGGCGCGATCTTCACGGCCTCTTCCAGATCCGCGATCGCGCCCTTCGGCGTGATCGAGCCTTCGCCGCCCTTGCGCCACAGATCGCGCCCGCGCAGGTACAGCTCGAACGCCCTTGGATCGATGCTGGCCGACTTCGTGGACTCCGGCGCGATCACGCTCAGCGCCCGCGCCACTTCCCGCGCGATCTCGTCCTGCACCGCCACCGTCTCGGCGATCGGGCGCTCATAGCTGTCGTTCCACAGGATCTCGCCGCCGGCCCGCGCCAGCTGCGCCGAAACGCGCACCCGGTCGCCGTTCTTGCGGACCGACCCTGTCAGCACATGCGTCGTCCCGCGCGACACGTCGCCGGTATAGCCCTCCGCCCGCGCCACCACGCGGATGCCCGGAATGCGCGACAGCGCATGCTGGATCTCCTCCGTCATGCCGGCCGAGAAATAGTCCAGCGTCGCATCGCCCGAGATGTTCTCGAACTGCGTCACCGCCACCACCGGCTGACGGCCGCTTTCGCCCCGTGCGGCGCGCATGCCTTCCGGGCTCGACCGCATCAGCAGGATCATCGCCGCCGTCACCAGGATCGCCAGCCCCGCCGCGATCCCTGCCTGCATCCAGCGATAGCGGTTCTGTTTCAGCGCCTTGGCCCAGGTGCGCCGCGCCTTGAAGCCCGGCCGCTCCAGCGCAAACAGGTCCACCTGCCGCGCCATCTTGTCGAGCTGCGCGCCGCCCTGCCGCGTGAACTGCGCCGCCGACTGGGTCGCGAACAGGTTCCGCACGTCGCCGGTGGTCAGAATCTCGCCCGGCTCGGCCCGCTGCTGCACCCGCGCCGCGACATTCACCCCCGCGCCGATCAGGTCGCCATTGCCCAGCACGGTCACGTCGCCGACATGCAGGCCCAGGCGGATGAGCGGCAACCCATCTTTCCGCGCCTCTGCGGCCGCTTCCGCGATATCCAGCGCGCCGGCCACCCCGTCCGCGACGGTCGGGAACTCCAGCATCACCCCGTCGCCGGCGGTATTGAAGATGCGCCCCTTATGGTGCGCCGCCCGCTCGCCCACGATCTGCCGCAGCAGCTGCACATTGCGCGCAGCCGCCACCTCGTCCAGCTCGCTGGCGCGGCTGAATCCGGCGATATCGATAGACAAGATCGTGGCGAGCCGGCGTGCGTCGGGCGTGTCGGTCATGGGATTCCCTGCATGCAGGATATCATGCTGCACCGCAGTTCCGTCCAGCGTCGTTCCATCACATTGGCGGGGGAGGGGCAGGGGGCCACACTGACCCGGCGCAACCTTCCGGAGGCCCTATGGCCAAGATCGATCTCAGCGACTCCAAGAGCCTGTTCGACAAGGCGATCGGCTATTCCAACGCCGCCGAGCGCGACCAGGACGATCCGGCTTCGGCGAACCTTTTGATGGCGCTGCACAATTACTTCCAGTCGACGGCGACCTCGCTGATCGCCATCGCAAAGGCGGTGGAGACGATGTCCGACCGCCTCGAGCGTCTGGAGCGCAACGCCGCCGGCCCCCTCAGCACCAAGCTAAAATAGCCCCGCCCGCCACCCTCGGGGCCGCGCAGCGCCCCAGTCATTCACGGGGGAGGTACCCCAAGGGGGCGGAGGGGGCGTACCCATGCCAGAGGTCCGTCAGGCAAACCCACCTGTCATGCACGCGCAGGCGGGCATCCAAGCCAGCAACCCAACCCCTCTTCGCCATCTCGATGTGCGATATCTGCAGCGTGGCGCGCGAGCTCGGACTTGGGGTGCTTGATCACCAAGCTTCGTCAACCGCTGAATAGTCGACGTAGACCCTGCCAATCGATTTCCCGACGTTATCCTTCACGTCGGCAAAACCATCTTCATATTGCCCAGCTTCCAAACGGTCCGCCATCCGGCGAAGGGCGTCAGCCGCCCACTTGTCTATGGTGGCGGAATTGGGGCCAGTCAGTTCCAATTCGATGTCGCACTGCAGATGTACAGTCATTCCGTCCATGGTTGCCCCCACGCTTTCTGCCATGCGCAATCCCATGGCGCGTTTGGTGGGGGTGACGTACGTACATTGTTGATGTTGGCAAAGCGCATGCCGACCTCCGAATGAGGTTTGCCCGCGCACGGACGCGAGACCACGGTTGACTTGGGAAGGTGTTGTGGCGGCGCAGCGCGGCTTAAGCCGGGCCATTCTCTTTCTCTTCAACGTTTGGACTTCTCGTCCGCCGCCAGTCTTTTATCGGCCTAAGCCGGCACCGTTCTTTGGGAGTGCTGTGTTATTTGCAGACGATCCGTTCACGTCGTCAAGACGTCTCTACAGGGTTGCCGTCTCGAAGGACGCAGGCCATCGCAGCCCGCCTTCTCAAACCGGATCAGAGCCGTGCTTCAATCTCGGCCCATGGGATGACCTTTCGCAGCGCAGCCGCTTGTCTGGCGTCGTGACCTTTGACGGCCAGCACGGCGGCTTTGGCCTTCAGCAGTTGGGCGCGCGGTACACCCACGGCTTCCGCCAGCCAAAGCAGTCCCGGCGCACAGCGAAAGTGATTGTATGCGAGCTGCGCAGAGCGGCCCGCGTTGGGGACGCGCCCGTAATAGCCAAAGGTCTCGTACTCACCCCAGAATCCGAGCAAGTGATCCTTCTGACTGTCGTATGCGCCGTTGGCAGGCCCACCTGCCAAGGCCCGCTCCAGACTTTCAGTGATCGGCGCGGATGCCGGAAACGTCTTGATCTTCCGGCACAGTGCTTTTGGCGTCATTGATAGTCGCTCCCATCGAAACGGCGCGTGACGCGGACGCCCTTGAACGCCGCACCGCTCGCCAATCGGCTCGCGGCCTCCTGGTGCAGGCAGTGCGTTACGGTTCTCGCGCCAATAGACGATCCAGCTTGTCGATCACCGCGAAAAGTCCTGCCAGAATGAAGCCGCTGAATATGCCGACCGCGGCCACGATAATTTGGATGTCAGACCGCAGCGACGACAGCCCCAGGGCGCCAATCGCAAACGCCAACAGCGCGCCGATCGCCAGAAAAATCTTCATAGGTTTTCCTGCCCCTCAACTACACCCGCTCGTCCCACCGCACGTGTCGCACTTCATGCAGGTGCCATTCCGCACCAGCGTGAAATTTCCGCATTGGCCGCAGCTGTCGCCTTCATAACCCTTGATGCGGGCCTCGGCGCGGCGCGCGCCGAGGTCGTCTTTGCGGGCGCGTGAGAGGAACGAGGGCGCCGCCGCGCTGGCGCCCATCGCCAAGCCGCCACGAGATGGGGCAGGGAGGTCAACCGCCCCCTCGATCTGGTTGCGGATGGTTTCCAGCCGCTGGTCCATCGAGATTTCCTGCTCGAAGGCCAGCGCCGCGCCGCTGCGCTCCACCAGGCTCAAGCTCCGTCCACGGACGAACCCGGTCGAAACCGCGCGTTCCACCGCCGGGCGCTTCAGGCGGCGTTCGTCGCTCGATCCGCCGCCCAGGTCGTCATCGGCGTCGTCCTTCGGCTGCACATGCGCCAGGTCATGGCGGCCGAGATAGGAAACGGCCAGTTCGCGGAAGATATAGTCCAGCACGCTCGTCGCGTTCTTGATGCTGTCATTGCCCAGCACCAGCCCCGCCGGCTCGAACTTCGTGAAGACGAACGCCTCCACATATTCCTCCAGCGGCACGCCGTATTGCAGGCCCAGCGAAATCGCGATGGCGAAATTGTTCATGAGGGATCGGAAGGCCGCGCCTTCCTTGTGCATGTCGATGAAGATCTCGCCGATCGTGCCGTCTTCATACTCGCCGGTGCGCAGATAAACCTTGTGCCCGCCGACCTCGGCCTTCTGGGTATAGCCCTTGCGGCGGCCGGGCAGCTTCTCGCGCCGGGCGCGCTCGCGCTCCACCACGCGCTCCACGATCCGCTCGACGATTTTCTCGGCCACCGCCGCCGCGCGCTGCGGCGCCGGCTCGGCGATCAGCGCCGCGACCTTCTCGTCCGCGTCCTCGTCTTCGTTGTCGTTATCGGCGAGCAGCGACGCCGACAGCGGCTGGCTCAGCTTCGATCCGTCGCGATAGAGCGCGTTGGCTTTCAGCGCCAGCTTCCACGACAGCATATAGGCCTCGCCGCATTCGCGGATGCTGGCCGTGTTCGGCATGTTGATCGTCTTGCTGATCGCGCCGGATATGAATGGCTGCGCCGCCGCCATCATGCGGATATGGCTCTCGACGCTCAGGAACCGCTTGCCCGTCCGCCCGCAAGGGTTCGCGCAGTCAAAGACGGGCAGGTGAGTGGCCTTCAGATGCGGCGCGCCTTCCAGCGTCATCGCCCCGCAGACATAGAGGTTCGCCGCCTCGATCTCCGCCTTGCTGAAGCCGATGGCGGTCAGCAGGTCGAACCCCGCATCGTCCATCGTCTTCGTCCAGCTTCAACACGTTCAGGCAGAAATCCTCGCCCAGCGTCCAACGATTGAAGACGAAGCGGATATCGAACGCCGACTCCAGCGCCGCCTCGATCGCGTCGATCTGCGCATCGCCAAAGCCTTTGGCGGCCAGCGCGCCGTGGCTGACGGAGTTGCTGCCGCCCAGCGTCCCGCGGCCCACCGCATAGTTGATGATGTCGGCCTGCTGCTCGGCCGTGTAGCCAAGGCTCGACAGCGCCGCCGGGACGCCCGTGTTGATGATCTTGAAATAGCCGCCGCCGGCCAGCTTCTTGAACTTCACGAGCGCGAAGTCGGGCTCGATGCCCGTCGTGTCGCAATCCATCACCAGGCCGATCGTCCCGGTCGGCGCGATCACGCTCACCTGCGCATTGCGGAAGCCGCTCGTCTCGCCGGCGCTCAGCGCCTTGTCCCAGGCGGATGCGGCGGCCTCGGCCAGCCCGTCGATGGGGCAGGCGGCGCCGTTCAGCGGCACGGGCGCGATCTGCACCTGCTCGTATCCGGTCGCCTCGCCATAGGCGGCGCGGCGATGGTTGCGGATGACGCGCAGCATATGGTGCGCATTGCGGGCATAGCCGGGGAAAGCGCCCATCTCGCCCGCCATCTCGGCGCTGGTGGCATAGGCCGTGCCGGTCATCAGAGCGGAGAGGGCGGCGGCAATCGCGCGGCCCTCATCGCTGTCATAGGGAATGCCGCTCGACATCAGCAGCCCGCCGATATTGGCGAAACCAAGCCCCAGCGTGCGGAAGTCATAGCTGCGCTGCGCGATTTCCCGGCTCGGGAACTGCGCCATCATCACGCTGATCTCCAGCACGACGGTCCAGATGCGGCAGGCATGCTCGAACGCGGGAATGTCGAACCCGCCATCCTCGGTCTTGAACCGGGCGAGGTTGATCGACGCGAGGTTACACGCGGTATCGTCCAGAAACATGTATTCGCTGCACGGATTGCTCGCACGGATCGCGCCGCTCTCGGGGCAGGTGTGCCAGTCGTTGATCGTCGTGTGGAACTGGATGCCGGGGTCGGCGCAGGCCCACGCGGCAGTGGAAATCTTGTCCCACAGCTCGCGCGCTTTCAGCGTCTTGGCCGGCTTGCCGCCCACGCGCCGCGTCAGCTGCCAGTCGCCGCCCGTCTCCACCGCGCGCAGGAACGCATCGTTCACGCGGACCGAGTTGTTGGAGTTCTGGCCGCTGACCGTCAGGTAGGCGTCGCTGTCCCAATCGGTGTCGTAGGTCGGGATCGAGATCGACGTGAATCCCTGCCGCGCATAGTGGATCACACGCTGGATCGCGTTCTCCGGGATCATCGCCTTCTTGGCCGCGCGGATCTCGCGCCTCAGCGCCGGGTTCTTCGCCGCATCGAAGCAGTCGTCGCCCGTGCCTTCGCAGTTCACGCACGCTTTCAGCACCGCGTTCAGGTGCTTCTCCATCGCCTTCGATCCGGCGACCAGCGCCGCGACCTTCTGCTCCTCCACCACCTTCCAGTCGATGAAGGCCTCGATGTCCGGATGATCGGCGTCGATCACTACCATCTTCGCCGCGCGCCGCGTCGTGCCGCCGGATTTGATCGCGCCCGCCGCCCGGTCGCCGATCTTCAGCCAGCTCATCAGGCCCGATGATTTGCCGCCGCCCGCCAGCGGCTCGTTCTCGCCGCGCAGGGCGCTGAAATTGGTGCCGGTGCCGCTGCCGTATTTGAACAGGCGCGCTTCCCGCACCCACAGATCCATGATCCCGCCTTCGTTCACCAGGTCGTCCGAAATGCCCTGGATGAAGCAGGCATGCGGCTGCGGCCGCTCATACGAGCTGGTCGAGGCGTTCAGTTCGCCCGTCTCGTGGTCGACATAGAAATGCCCCTGCGCCGGGCCGTCGATGCCATAGGCCCAGTTCAGCCCGGTGTTGAACCACTGGGGCGAATTGGGCGCCGCCATCTGCATCGCCAGCATATGACGGCACTCGTCGAAGAACGCCCGCGCATCGGCCTCGGCATCGAAATAGCCGCCCTTCCAGCCCCAATAGGTCCACGCCCCGGCCATCCGGTCGAACACCTGCTTGGCGCTCGTCTCACCACCGGACTCGCCCCCCGAAACGCCATCAACTTCACGCCTGCACAGCCACTCGGGGACGTCATCTTCACGGCGCTTTTGCCCCGCCAACTTCACGCCTTTCCGGCGGAAATATTTCTGCGCCAGCACGTCGCTCGCGACCTGGCTCCAATGCGCCGGCACCTCGATTCCATCCTGCCTGAAGACGCTGGAACCGTCCGGATTCCGGATCTCGCTGGTGACCGCATGGAAGGCGATTCCGGCATAGGCGTCGGCGGATTTCGCTGGTGAAACGGCGGGAAATACGCATGTCGCTACTCGTGCTCGGTTTCAGAGTTGGGTCTGCGAGTGCCGGGCGCGTGCCCGCCAGCGTCAAACCCAGCAAAATCAGTCGGTTAGTCCCCCTGCCGACGGTCGCCCGTCCGGCAGATCATCGAACACCCATCAGGCCCCGGGCGCAACACATATTGAGTTAAGATCGAAGCTACCCACAACATCTTGCGGGTGTTTGGCCGGTGGCTCAGGCACTTAGCCGCTGGAAAATTTTTTCGGGCCGCATATAAGGGCGCATGGGTCTGATCAGCAGCATCTTCACGTGGTGGAACGGCGCAACCGCCGGAACCTATTGGACAACCTGGCGCTCCGGCACCTTCGTGGGCGAGGATACCCAGGGGAATCGCTACTATCGCAATGCGGACTCAACCCGCCGTTGGGTCATCTACAAGGGCCTCGCCGAACCCTCGCGCGTGCCCCCCGAATGGCATCACTGGCTCCACCACACCTGCGAAAAACCGCCCACGGAAGACCCGCCGCTGGTCCAGCCCTGGGAGAAGCCGCACGTCCCCAACATGACCGGCACGCCCTACGCCTACCGCCCCAAGGGCAGCCTCTACGCTGCCGGCCAGCGACCCAAAGCCACCGGCGACTACGAGGCCTGGTCGCCGTCCGACTAGGTTTGGCCGCAATTTTCAGGCTTTGATCCGTTCATGCTGACTCGCGCCGCCGCTCTGCTGATTTTGGCCGCTGCCGTTCCTGCCATGGCGCAGGACGCCGCAGCGCCGGCGCCCGCTATCGTGAAGCTGGGCGATCTGCCGAGCGTTCTGACGCGCGACGCAAAGTTCGACGATGCCGTGCCGGATGAAAAAGGCGTGCGCCGCTCGGTGCTTATGGGCGGCCTCGACAAGATCACCGCGCGCACCTTCAAGTTCGAAGCGCCGGTCGGGCACACCGTCAAGTTCAAGAAGCTGCTGATCACGGCGCGCACCTGCTATGTGCGCCCGCCGGAAGAGACGCCGGAAACCTCCGTCTTCATCGAGATCAACGAGCCGCCGCCGCAGGGCGGCGACGAACTGCACCGCCTGTTCTCGGGCTGGATGTTCGCCTCCAGCCCCGGTCTCAATGCGCTCGAGCACCCGGTCTATGACGTCTGGGTGATTGGCTGCCGCGTGGACGATCCGAACAATCCCGGCGCGCCGTCCATGGTCTCGACCGACGAGACCGATCAGCCGACCGAACTGCCCAGCATCGACGACACGATCGAACAGGACGACGGCGCCCGCGAGTGAAACGCGGCAGGCAGGCTCACCGCCTCGGCCAGCCGGCGCCGGTACTCGGCTCGTGATATTTCCATTGCGCCGAACTGCGCCAGATGTCCCGTCAGGTACTGCGTATCGAGCAGGTGAAAGCCGCCTTCGCGCAGTATGTGAACCAGCGCAACCAGCGCGACCTTGCTGGCATCGGTCGCCCGGCTGAACATGCTCTCGCCGAAGAACGCCGCGCCCAGCGATACGCCGTAAAGTCCGCCGACCAGTTCGCCATCGCGCCGGCACTCGACGCTGTGCGCGTTGCCGCGCTCGAATAGGTCCGTATACAGAGCGATAATCGGCTCGCTGATCCAGGATTCGTCCGCGCCGGGGCGGGGCGCCGCGCAGGCATGCATCACCGCCTCGAAGTCGGTATCGACTGTGATCTCGAACGGGTCGCCGCGCATGGTGCGCGCCAGCCGGGCAGGCAGGTGGAAGGCGTCCAGCGGAATGATGCCGCGCCGCTCCGGATCGAACCAGTGAAGCTCCGGATCGTCCCGGCTCATCGCCATCGGGAACACCCCGATGGCATAGGCCTTCAGCAGCAGATCGGCATCGACCCCCTGCATCAGTGCTTGTTCAGGAACTCTTCCAGCCAGTGGATGTGATACTCGCCGTTCTGGAAGTCCGGCTCCTGCATCAGCCGCTGGAACAGCGGGATGGTCGTCTCGATCCCGTCGACCACGAACTCGTCCAGCGAGCGGCGCAGGCGCATCAGGCACTCGGTCCGGTTGCGGCCGTGGACGATCAGCTTGCCGATCAGGCTGTCGTAATAGGGCGGGATCGCATACCCGGCATAGGCCGCGCTGTCGACGCGCACGCCGAGTCCGCCCGGCGTGTGCCAGTTGCGGATCGTGCCGGGCGAGGGACGGAAGGTCACCGGGCTTTCCGCATTCACGCGGCACTCGATCGCGTGCCCGCGGAATTCGATATCGGCCTGCGTCAGGCCCAGCTCGGCGCCGTTGGCGACGCGGATCTGCTCGCGCACCAAATCGAGGCCGGTGATCATCTCGGTGATCGGATGCTCCACCTGCAGGCGGGTATTCATCTCGATGAAATAGAACTGCCCGTTCTCGTACAGGAACTCGACGGTGCCGACGCCGATATAGCCGAGTTTCCGCATGGCGTTCGCGACGATCTCGCCGATCTCGCTGCGTTGGCTCGAATTGAGGGCAGGGGAGGTCGCCTCTTCCAGCACCTTCTGGTGACGGCGCTGCAGCGAACAGTCACGCTCGCCCAGATGCAGCGCATTGCCGTGCATGTCGCACAGCACCTGGATTTCGATATGGCGCGGAGTTCGACAGATACTTTTCGATATAGACCGTGTCGTCACCGAAGGCCGACTTCGCCTCGTTCCGCGCGAGCGAAATCTGCTCCATCAGCACCTCGGCGCTCTCGGCGATCTTCATGCCGCGACCGCCGCCGCCCGAGGCCGCCTTGATCAGCACCGGATAGCCGATCTCCGCCGCAATGGCGGGGGCGTCGGCGTCCAGCACCGCGCCGTCGGAACCCGGCACCACCGGAATGCCCAGCGCCTTCGCCGTCTTCTTGGCCTGCACCTTGTCGCCCATCGTGCGGATATGTTCCGCAGTAGGACCGATAAAGGTCAGGTTGTGCGCCGTCACGATCTCCGCAAAGCGCGCATTCTCGGACAGGAAGCCATAGCCGGGGTGGATCGCGTTCGCGTTTGTGATCTCGCAGGCGGCAATCAGCGCGGGGATATTCAGATACGAATCCTTCGCCGGCGGCGGACCGATGCAAACGCTCTCGTCCGCCATGCGGACATGCATCGCATTGGCGTCGGCGGTGGAATGCACCGCAACGGTCTTGATGCCCATTTCGCGGCAGGCGCGTACGACGCGCATGGCGATTTCGCCGCGATTGGCGATAAGGACCTTGTCGAACATCGTCTGGCCCTGCCGCTTACTCGATGATCATCAGCACTTCGCCGTATTCCACCGGCCGCGCATCGCTCACCATGATCTGAACGACCTTGCCGGCTTTCGGCGCGGGGATCGGGTTCATCGTCTTCATCGCTTCGACGATCAGCAGCGTCTGGTCTTCCTTCACCGTGTCGCCTACCTGGACGAATGGCGCGGCGCCCGGCTGCGGCGACAGATAGGCCGTGCCGACCATCGGCGAGGTGACGGCGCCCGGATGTTTCGACCAGTCCTGCTCGGCAGCTGGCGCGGCCTTGGCGGCAGGCGCGGCGGCAGCGGTCGGCGCGGGCGCAGCGGCAGCGACGGGCGGCGCGGCATAGACGACGGGAGCGGCGACGCTGGCGGCGCGCGACACGCGCACTTTCAGACCGGCGCGCTCGACTTCGATCTCGGTGACGCCGGCTTTCTCAAGCAGATGCGCCAGCGTCGTGACGAAGGCGATATCGTTTTCCGGCTGGTCGGGGGTGGACGGCTTGCTGGGCAAATGGGGCCTCGAAGACATTGAGGATCGGCGTTGAGGGCCGTTATGGGGTCAGCGCGATTTGGACGCTTTGGCGATAAGCGTGGCCGCCGCATCGACCGCCAGTTCGTATCCGTGAGCGCCCAGCCCGACGATCAAACCGTCTGCTGCCGCTGAAACATACGAGTGGTGGCGGAACGGCTCCCGCTTGTGGATGTTGGACAGATGAACTTCCACCACGGGAAGGTCAACCGCCTTGAGCGCATCGTGAATGGCGACCGAGGTGTGGGAATACCCCGCCGCGTTAATGATGACGGCAGCGCCATTTTCGCGCGCCTCATGCAGCCATTCCACGATCTCGCCTTCCCGGTTGGTCTGGCGAAAGACCACGGCAAAACCGGCGGCCTTGGCGCGGGCGGCAGACATCGCCTCCAGCTCCGCCAGTGTCGTGGTGCCGTAGATCTCGGGTTCCCGCTTTCCCAGCAGGTTGAGATTAGGCCCGTTCAGAATATAGATCGGCTTCGACATCGCTCGGCGCGGTCCGTCCACCCGGAAAGAGAGGCGGCTTTATAGCCTCAGGACCGCAGACTTGAAAGCATCAGGCGGGACAAGGACTTGGACCTCAATCTGACCATTAACGGCGAGATTCGGCGGTTGCCAGGCCCGTTGACCGTGGCAGGGCTGCTCGAGGCCCTGGGCCTCACGGGGGGCAAGGTCGCGGTTGAGCAGAACCTCGAAATCGTCCCGCGCTCCGCCTGGAACAGCGAAGCGGTCGCCGATGGCGACCGCTTCGAAATCGTCCGCTTCATCGGCGGCGGTTAGCTGTCCCTCCCTCGGTGACCGCATGGCAAAGTTGTGCTGCACCGCATCAGACTCTAAGTCTCGCGCATGAGCATCGAACCCGCCGCCGACACCTGGACCGTTGCAGGACGTCGTTTCACGTCGCGCCTCATCATCGGAACCGGCAAATACAAGTCATACGAGCAGAACGCGCAGGCGCTCGCCGCCAGCGGTGCCGAGATCGTGACCGTCGCTGTGCGCCGCGTGAACCTGTCCAATCCGAACGAGCCGATGCTGGTCGACTTCATCGACCCCGGGAAGTTCACCTACCTCCCGAACACGGCCGGCTGCTACACGGGTGAAGAGGCGATGCGCACGCTGCGCCTGGCGCGAGAGGCGGGCGGCTGGAGCCTGGTGAAGCTCGAAGTCCTCGGTGACCGCAAGACGCTCTACCCGGACATGATCGAAACGCTTCGGGCGACCGAAATCCTCGCGAAGGACGGCTTCGAGGTCATGGTCTATTGCAGCGACGATCCGCTGATGGCGAAGCGCTGCGAGGACGCCGGGGCGGTCGCCATCATGCCGCTTGCGGCGCCTATCGGCTCGGGTCTTGGCGTCCAGAACCCGGTGAACATCCGCCTCATCATCGAACAGAGCCAGGTGCCGGTCCTCGTCGATGCCGGCGTCGGGACGGCCAGCGATGCTGCCGTCGCCATGGAACTCGGCTGTGCCGGTGTCTTGATGAACACCGCCATCGCGGAGGCCAAAGACCCGATCCTCATGGCGAGCGCGATGAAGCATGCCGTTGTCGCGGGCCGTCAGGCCTATCTCGCCGGTCGCATGGCGAAGAAGCTCTACGCCGATCCCTCCAGCCCGCTCGCCGGTCTCATCTGACGGCGCAGCATCAGTTATCCGGACGGTTCTCCGGTCACGCGATAAACGACGGCGCGCGACCGGCCATCAGCGATCCGATGAGCTTCCAAGAGAAGTGCAGAACCGCTGGCGAGCGGTCAGCCGCCGCGATGCTCCGACACGGCAGACTTCAGATCATCCACGCCCAACGCGCCGGGATACAGCTTGTCGCCGATGATGAAGGCCGGTGTGCCGTCCACGCCGATCTTCTCCGCGAGGTCGTGGTTCCTGGTAATGATGTCGGTCACTTCCGGCGCTTCCATGTCGGCCTTCAGCTTCGCGACATCGATGCCCTGACCGGCGGCGATATCGTAGATCGCCGCGCTGTCCAGGCTGTCCGCGCCCAGCATCGCCTGGTGGAACGCCCAGTATTTGTCGTCGCCCTGTTTGCGCGAGGCGATGGCGGCCTTGGAGGCCTCCAGCGAAACCGCGCCGAGAATGGGAAACTCCTTGAAGACGACGCGGACGCCGCTGTCCGCCGCCATAAAGGTCACGATGTCGTCGCGCACTTTCTTGCAATAGCCGCAGCGGTAGTCGAAGAACTCGACCACCGTCACGTCGCCGTTCGGGTTGCCGCCGACATAGGAGAACCCGTCCTTCAGCAGCGCGTCCTGATTGCCGGCGATCGCCGACTTCGCCGTCTCAGCGGCGTTGGCTTCCTCGCGTGCGCGCAGTTCGGTCAGCATCTCGTTCAGGATCTCGGGGTTCGCCAGCAGATACTCGCGGACGATCTTCTCGACCTCCGTGCGATCCATTTTGGCGGCCGCCTGAGGCGCTGCGGAAAGGAGGGCGAGGCTCGCGATACCCGTGCGGAAAAAGGTGCTGAGACGCATCTGTCAGTTATCTCCGAAAATGTCGGGGGGCTGGTCAGTTTTGACGGTGAACGAGAACCCGCCGCGTCCATTGCGGCGGCCGTCGCGGGATGCCTGGGATTCAGCGATGACGACGATGTCGTCCGCGCGCCCCGCCTCGCGGGAGCCGGCGGGCAGCATCTGGCGCGCGCGTGTGGCGAAGCGGATCGCGTCGGGGTAGTTGCCGATATAGAAGCGCTGCTCGGCCATCGACAGCGCAGCCATGCCTTCATTGCCCAGCGACGCGTAGGCGAACGAAAGCTGCAGCCAGGCGAAGGCGTTGGTGTTGTCGCGGCGCAGAGATTCAGTCAGCACGTCACGCGCGCGCTCCATGTGCTTGGCGTCTTCCAGCGCCACCAGCGTGGCGCCGAGATTGACCTGCAGCAGCGGTGCGTCGGGCTTCAGTTTCACCGATTTCTCGAACGCCTTCGCCGCTCCGGCGAAGTCGCGCTGTTCAGCGACGATCTGTCCCTTCAGTTCCCAGAAATAGGGATTGTCCGGATAGCGCGCGATCAGCGCGTCGATCTCGCGGTTGGCTTGTGCAAAGTCGGGCGTGCGGTAGTAGGCGACGGCGCGGGCGTAGAGCGCCGCGTCGGACTGGTCGCTGCCGGGATACTGACGCAACGTCGACTGCGGCTGGTTCATGAAGCCGCGGATCTTCGCCTGGATCAGCTTGAAGTAGGCGACCTGCTCGGGCGTATCGATATTGTCCTTGTAGGGAGACGCCTCCACCCGCGCTTCCAGCGACGACATGCGGTCGCGCGACATCGGGTGCGAGCGCGCATACGGGTCCTGCATCCGGTCGGTCAGCAGCTCCTGCTGCGCCATCATCCCGAATGTCTCGATCATGCCGCGCCCGCTCTTCTTGATCTTATCAAGATACGAGATGGCGGCCTGGTCGGCCGAGCTTTCCTGCACGCGGCTATAGCCCAGCACCGCGCGCTGCATCGCCTGCTGCGCGCCCATGATGATGCCCATGCCGGCCTGGCCTTCGCCCGCCAGCATCGCGGCAAGACCTGCCAGCATGGTGATGAGGAAGGGCGCCGCCTCGTTCATCATGTCATCGCTCGAGCGCGCCAGATGGCCGCCCGCAATATGGCCGGTCTCGTGCGCGAGTACGCCGAGCAGCTGGTTGGGCGTTTCGATCTGGTCGATGAGACCGGTGGTGACGAAGATGTTCTGCCCGCCCGACACGAAGGCGTTAAAGACATTGTCGCTGACGAGATAGATATGCACCGCGTTCGGGTCGATGCCCGCGGCGTTCAGCACGGGCCGCGTCTCGTCCCACAGGAATTCTTCGATCTCGGTATCGCGCGCCACCGAAACGGCGAAGGCGGGCGCAGTCCAGGCCAGCGTCACCGCAGTCGCCAGGGCCGCGGTCAGGCGGCGCAGTACAGGTCGGGTCAAGGGCTGCTCCCGTCAATCGCTACACGAGGCGGCCGGTGCATGATCCAGGCGCAGCAGCCCCCGTTGCCGCGCCCGGCGTTCACCGCCGCTCGGGTAGGTAGTAGGGCAGGCCGCGCCAAGTCAATTGCAGCGGAGTCGCGGCGGCTCACGAAGACTTGCGCGCCCGCGCCGGCTTTTTCGCCATGACGGTATCGAAGGCGCGTTTCAGGCCGCTCTTCACGGCGGCCGGGTCGGCGGTGTTCAGCAGAACGCGCGTCGCTCCGCCTTTGCCCCAACCGCCCGGCACCGGCGTAAAGGTCTCCGGCGCGCCAGCGACCAGGATATCCTGTTCGTCGGGCGACAGCTTCACCATCGCATGGTCACGCTCGGGGTAGCCCAGCGTTGCGAAGATGCGTCCGTTGGCGCGGAAATCGGCATGGCCCATATGCGAGCCTTCCACCGCACCCGGAAGGCTCAAGGCTGCCTTTCGGAATGCGGCGGGCGTCATTCTATTCGTCGCGCTTCTTCCACCAGCCGGCCTTGGCCGGGCCGGCCTCGGTCGCGCCGACCACGATCACCTCGGACTTCTCGACCTCGGGCACGATGAAGACGCGGGCCGGCGGCTCGACAGGCGCCGGCACAGGATCGATGGCTGCCGGCGTCGGCTCGATCGCGGCGGCGACCTGCTCGGGCTCCGGCGTCGCCGGCTCTGGCGCGACCGCCGCCGCTTCCGGTACCGGATCGTGTGCGGCCACGGCATCGGGTTTCATCTCGACAGGCGCCGCTTCATCCGGCTTCTCCTCAACCGGCGTCACCGCAACAGGCTCGGGCGCGGGGGCAGGCGGCGTCACCGGTTCGGGCGTGCTGACGATGGCCGGCGCAACGGCGGCCTGCGGCTTCTCTTCGGCAGCCGGCGTTTCGTTCCGCGCGCCAAAACCGAAGAAGCGCGCGATGGCAGCCGTCGCCGAAGACTTGTCACGCTTCGGCGCAGCAGGCGTCGCTTCCTCGCGCGGCTGGGCGCCGGCCTCGGCCGCGCCGTCAGCGTTAGCCGAAATGGCGTCGGCGTCGTCCTCGCCATCGCCGCCGGATGCCGCTTCGCTGCCTTCGGCAAAGCCGCCCTCAGGACGGCCATTGCGGCGCCCGCCACGGCGGCCGCGGCGGCGGCGGCGGCGATCGCCGCCGTCACGTGCGCCCTCGCGCGCCGTCGCATCGGTTTCGCCTTCGCCTTCGCTGGTCGCGACCTCTTCGGTCGCCACGCCTTCGGCTGCGGCTTCCGCGCCGTCCGCCGGAGCAGCGGCAGGGCGGCGTTCGCGGTCATCACGGTCACGGCCGCGTCCGCCACGACGGCGGCGTCCACCGCGCCCGCCGCGATCGTCGCGCTCGCGACGTTCACGCGGCTCGCGCGTTTCGACCTCTTCGATATTGCTCTCGCCCTCGACAGGCTCGTCCTCATCGTCCGAAGCGTCGAACGAGGCCTCCGGCATCATCGCCAGCGCAGTCTCCGCCGACACGGCGTTCGACTGGGAGGCGCGGCGCGAGCGGAAGCCGCCCGGCGCGCCGATCTCGACTTCGCAGTCCGCGCCATACATGTCGGGCTTCGCTTCGACGAAGATCGAAAGGCCCAGGCGTTCTTCCATCGCGCCGATGTCGGCGCGCTTGTGGTTCAGGATGTAGACCGCGACTTCGGTCGGCACGCGCACAGTAATTCCGTCCGTGCGGTTCGACTGCGCTTCCTCCTCGACCTGACGCAGGGCGCGCAGGGCCAGACTTTCCACCGAACGGATCAGGCCCGTGCCGTTACAGTGCGGGCAGGCGATGGTGGAGCCTTCCACCATGCCGGGGCGCAGACGCTGGCGTGACATCTCCAGCAGGCCGAAAGGCGAAATACGCCCCAGCTGGATGCGCGCGCGGTCGTGACGCAGGCAGTCTTTCAGGCGCCGCTCGACCGCACGGTCGTTGCGGTTCTCCTCCATGTCGATGAAGTCGATGACGATCAGGCCGGCGAGATCGCGCAGGCGCAGCTGGCGGGCGATTTCTTCGGCCGCTTCCAGGTTCGTCTTGTGCGCTGTGTCCTCGATATTGCTTTCGCGGGTGGAGCGGCCCGAGTTCACGTCGATCGCAACCAGCGCTTCGGTCTGGTTGATGATGATGTAGCCGCCGGACTTCAGCTGGACGCGCGGGTTGAACATCGAGTTCGAGCTGGTTCTCGACCTTGTAACGCTGGAACAGCGACTGTCCGCCTTCGTATTTCTTCACCGCCTCGATCTGCTGCGGCATGATCATCTTGGTGAAGGCATGGGCTTCCTCGAAGCCCTCGTCGCCTTCCACCACGATCTCCTCGATATCCTTAGAGAACTGGTCGCGGATCGCGCGCTTGATCAGGTTGCCTTCCTCATAGACGAGGGCAGGGGCGCTGGAGCGCAGCGTCAGGTCGCGGATCGAATCCCACAGGCGCAGCAGGTATTCGTAGTCGCGCTGGATTTCCTGCTTGGTGCGGCTGGCGCCGGCCGTGCGGACGATCAGGCCCATGCCCTCCGGCACATCCAGGCTCTCGGCGGCGTCTTTCAGGCGGCGGCGGTCGGACGAATTGGTGATCTTGCGGCTGATGCCGCCGCCCCGGCCGGAGTTCGGCATCAGGACGCAGTAACGGCCCGCGAGCGAGAGATAGGTGGTCAGCGCCGCGCCCTTGTTGCCGCGCTCTTCCTTGACCACCTGGATCAGCAGGATCTGCCGCTTCTTGATGACTTCCTGGATCTTGTACTGGCGCATGCGCGGCGAGCGGCGGCGCTGCTCGACGGCTTCGTCTTCGGCGACATCGTCTTCGCCGGCGCTGATGATTTCGGGTTCGACGGCCTGAACGGCGACGACCTCGATCTCGTTGTCTCCTTCGGCGGTATCCGAGACTTCGCTCTCGTCGGCGCCGGTCTCGGCAGGCGCCGTATCGGCATCGGCCAGCGCCTGCGGCGCGGTCGGCGCGTCGAACTGCGCCTGGGTCGCTTCGTCAGCAGCGACCGGGACGGCCTCGAAGGCTTCGGCCAGCGTGCTGTCATCTTCCGAAGCCGTCGGCAGGGTCGGCAGCGGATCTTCCGCGCCCTCTGTCGGCGGCGTCACCTCGGCCGCTGCGGCGGGAGCGGCGTCGTCATCATCCCGATCACGCTGGCGTCGTTCCTCGGCGCGCTGGGCGGCGAGCAGCGCCTGACGGTCGGCGACCGGGATCTGATAATAGTCCGGGTGAATTTCGCTGAAGGCGAGGAAGCCGTGGCGGTTGCCGCCATACTCCACGAAAGCGGCCTGGAGCGAAGGCTCCACGCGCGTCACTTTTGCGAGGAATATGTTGCCCTTGAGCGGGCGTCTTGAAGCGGATTCGAAGTCGAACTCTTCGACGCGGTTACCCGACAGAATGACGACGCGCGTCTCTTCCGGGTGGGAGGCGTCGATGAGCATACGCTTGGACATGGGAAACTCCTGTGAGCGCCCGCCGTCCGCGCGCCAATGGCGCTGCGGCTCCGGTCATGCGGGGCGGCTCGATATGAGAGGAAAAGGGGGCTGCGCCGCGCACGGACGGGGAGCTGGCGCTCCGGTCATCCGTTGTGATCCGCGCTGGGCGCATTCAAGTCTTGCTCCGCGCCGGTTCGGCGCCTGGGCGATTGCGGCGACGTGCGGGGCGGACGTCCTTTGCGGGAAACCGACACGCGCGCCACGGTCGTCCGGGTGCGTGTCGCCGGCATCAGAGGGGAATGGGGGTCAGTCGCCTGCGCCCGGGCTTCCCGCCCTGGGGGCGACCCCGAAGGATCGATGGGCTTTTGTAGCGGCAGGACCGTTGCTGAAGCAACATGTTCCTTGTGCCTGCCGTAACGTAATGCCAGGCGCGCGCGGTAACGCTAATGCAAGACAAAGCTGCTAAGGTTCTGTTCCGATTCAGGAATGGTGGAGCAGTCGGTGACGACAGAACGTCGCCCGATCATGCAGCTTTTGGTTGCGTTGGCGCTCGCCGCCTGCGTGTGGTCCGGCATTTCCGGCACCGCAATGGCCGAGCCGGTGGCGACCGATGCCCGACTCGGGGAGCATCCTGAACACACCCGCTTCGTCCTCGACCTGTCCGAGCCGGTCGAATACCGGCTTTTCAACCTCGCCGACCCCTACCGCATCGTTCTCGAACTGCCCGCCATGTCGTGGCGCCTGCCGCGCCAGGCGGGTCTCAGCGGCGCCGGGCTGGTGCGCTCCTACCGGTACGGTCTTTTCGGCCACAGCCGCTCGCGCGTGGTCCTTGAGTTGAACGACCCGGCCAAGGTCCAGGCTGACTTCATCATGCCGCCGGAGGAGGGCAAGCCGGCCCGCCTGGTGCTCGACCTCGTCCCGGTCAGCAAGGCCGAATTCCTCGAAACCGCCGGCTGGCCCGACGATGGCGACACGCCCACGGCCCAAGCCGAGCCCGAAGAAGTGCCCGAAGGCAGCGCGCCGGTCGGGCAGGGCGACGGTCGCTTCATCATCGCTCTCGACGCCGGTCATGGCGGCCCCGACCCCGGCGCGACGGGCACCGGCGGCACACTGGAGAAAGACGTCGTCCTGAAAGCCACCCTGGCCCTCCGCGACGAGCTGGAGCGCCGGGGCGACTACACGGTCGTCCTGATCCGCGAGGACGACACCTTCCTGAACAAGAAAGACCGCGTCCGCGCCGCCCGCGCCGCCCGTGCCGACCTTTTCATCTCGCTCCACGCCGACACGGTCAGCAACGCCGCCATTCACGGCGCCTCGGTCTATACCCTGTCCGAGAGCGCCTCGGACGTCGAAGCAGCCGAACTGGCGGAAAGCCAGAACGCCTCCGATATCATCGCCGGTGTGGACCTCTCGGGCGAGGGTGACGACGTGAACTCGATTCTCATCGACCTCGCCCAGCGCGAAACCAAGAACCGTTCCACGATCTTCGCCCAGCTTCTCCTGCCCGAACTCGACGCCCAGACCGGCCTGCTGACCCAGCCGCTCCGCTCCGCCGGCTTCCGCGTCCTGAAGGCGCCGGACGTGCCCAGCGTGCTGATCGAACTCGGTTTTCTGTCCAATCCCACCGACGAAAGCCGCCTCACCGACGACGCGTGGCGGGCCGACATGGCCAGCGCCATCGCCAACGCGGTCGACACCTATTACGCCCGCATGTCGTCCGTGGCTCAGTCCGGCGGCGAAAGCCTCAGCGCCCACTGAGGCCCCGCGGCCTCCAAACCGCCATAGTTATCGCCGATCAGACAGGCTAGAATCGCCGTGAGTCAGTGTGCGGCGCGCGCGGGTTGCCTATGCGGTTTCTGAAGTTCTTCTTTCTGTCGTTCCTCACCATCGTAGGGGTCGGCGTCCTTGGCGCTGGCCTGGCGCTGTGGTTTCTGTCGAGCGACCTCCCGGACGCCGAAACGCTCGCTAAATACGAGCCGCCGGTCACCACGCGCGTTCACGCCTATGACGGTACGCTGATCGCCGAGTTCGCGACCGAACGCCGCCTTTTCGTGCCGATCGACGACATCCCGCCGCTGGTGAAGAACGCCTTCATCGCCGCCGAAGACAAGAACTTCTACCTGCACCCCGGCTTCGACCCCACCGGCATCGCCCGCGCGCTGCTGGCGAATCTCAGCAAGGGCGACGACGAGCGGCCCGAGGGCGCCTCCACAATCACGCAGCAGGTCGCGCGCAACTTCTTCCTCAGCAACGAAGTCGCGACCATCCGCAAGATCAAGGAGATCCTGCTCTCGATGCGCATCGAGGCGACGTTCTCCAAGGACAAGATCCTCGAACTCTACCTCAACCAGATTTTTCTCGGGCAGAACTCCTATGGCGTCGCCTCAGCCGCGCTGAACTATTTCGACAAGTCGCTCGACGAGCTGACCATCGAAGAGGTCGCCTACCTCGCCGCGCTGCCCAAACAGCCCTCGCGTTATCACCCCATCCGCGACAAGGCCGCAGCCGTCGGACGCCGCAACTACGTCATCGATCAGATGGTCGAGGTCGGCTACGTCTCGAAGGCCGACGGCGAGGCCGCCAAGAAGAAAGACCTCATCGCGAAATTCCGCCCCGTCGGCACACGCTATGACGGTGCGGAATATTTCGCGGAAGAAGCCCGCCGCGTCATCACCAACAAATACGGCGTCGACAAGCTGATGACGGGCGGCCTTTCGGTCCGCACCACGCTCGACTCCAAGATGCAGTCGATCGCTCTCAACGCTTTCCGCGTCGGGCTGCAGCGCTATGACCGCCCGTCGGGCTGGCACGGCCCGGTGACCACCATCGAACTCGGCGCCGGCTGGGAGAAGCGCCTCGACGCCATCCCGTCCGCCAAGGACGTCACCGGCTGGCGCATCGCCGTCATCATGGACGCCAGCGGAACGTGGGAAGTCGGCTTCGTCGACGGCACCACCGGCAAGGTTCCGGAATCGGGCCGCAAGCTCTCGGGCAGCGGCAAGGCCAAGGCCGGCGATGTCATTTATGTCGAAGCCTCGGGTGACGACGGCAACTACGCCCTCCGCCAGATCCCGACGGTCAATGGCGGCCTCGTTATCCTCGATCCGCACTCCAGCCGCGTGCTCGCGCTGGTCGGCGGCTTCTCTTACTACGACAGCGTTTTCAATCGCGCGACGCAGGCGATGCGCCAGACCGGCTCGTCCTTCAAGCCGTTCGTCTATGCGACCGCGCTCGACAACGGCTACACGCCCTCCAGCCTCGTGCTCGACGGTCCGGTCTCGCTGCCCATGGGCAATGGCCGCGTCTGGCGTCCGCAGAACTCCGACGGCCGCTATCTCGGCATGGCGACCCTGCGCCAGGGCCTCGAAAAGTCCCGTAACCTCATGACCGTGCGTCTCGCCTACGACGTCGGCATGAAACAGGTGGTCGACCGTGTGAAGCGCTCGGGCGTCTACGACAAGATCGACCCGGTTCTGGCCAACGCCCTTGGCGCGGCGGAGACCACGGTGATGAAGCTCGCCGGCGGCTACGCCACCTTCCTCAACGGCGGCCGCGTCATTGCCCCGACCATCATCGACCGCATCCAGGACCGCTACGGTAAAACCATCTTCCGCCACGACGACCGGGCCTGCGACGGGTGTTATGCGCCGGCCGGCTGGACGGGCCAGGAAGAGCCTCTATTGCCCGATATCGGCCGCGAGGAATTCGATCCCCGCACCGGCTTCCAGATCGCGACGATTCTTCAGGGCGTTGTTCAGCGCGGCACGGCGCGGAACGCCTTCAAGAAGCTGAAGGACTACCCGATCGGCGGCAAGACGGGCACCACCAACGATGCTAAGGACGTCTGGTTCGTCGGCTTCACGGCCGATCTCATCATCGCCGCCTATGTCGGCTACGATCAGCCCAAGCCCCTGCGCCGGGGCAGCTTCGGCGGCACCGTCGTCGCGCCGATCGTCGCCGACATCTTCGAAACGGTATTGCCGGAAACCGGCGCGCTCCCGCTGCGTACGCCGCCCGGCGTCGTGATGATGCGGGTCAACGCCGTGTCAGGCCGCCCGACTTCGGCCGAAGACCCCGGCGCGATCATGGAGCCATTCAAGCTCGGCACCGACCCGGACTCGAAAGAGGCCAACACCGCCGGCGCCGACGAGGCCGACTACCCGGCCGAAGAAGCGCCGCCGCCGCCGCCGGAAGACGTCAATGCCGGCACAGGCCTGTACTGACGCGGCGGCTTAACGCCGCGTCAGCGCCAGTCTCGACAACCCAACGCCCTTGGGCCACGCTTGTGGTTCGTCACGGTCGCATAATGGCCGGGCCTGGGAGGACTGATGAAGATCGACGAAGACAAGCTGGGCATGAAAGGCCCCGATTCCAACATGGCGTTGAACCCGATCGTCGGGGTCAATCCTGAGGAGTTGTGGCGGGCCGCCGGCCTGGTTCTCACCGAAATCGTCCGTCAGCCAACGCTGTTCGCCAAGCACGGCGGCTCCTTCATGAAGGACATGGCCGACGTCATGCTCGGCAATTCCAAACTGGAGGCCGAGCCGAAGGACAAGCGCTTCCAGCATGAAGTCTGGAAGAAAAGTCCGGTTTTCAAGCGCGGTATGCAGGGCTGGCTCGCCTTCAAGAAGAACCTGAAGGAGTGGATGGGCGATTTGGAGCTTGAGGACAACGACAAGACCCGCGCCAATTTCATCCTCGACATCTTCGCCGACGCCGTAGCGCCGACGAACACGCTCATCGGTAATCCGCTGGCGCTGAAGACCGCCTGGGACACCAAGGGCAAATCCCTCGCCAAGGGGATGAAGAATTTCCTCGACGATATGCGCAATAATGGCGGTCTGCCCAGCCAGGTCGACAAGCGCCCCTTCAAGGTGGGTGAGAACCTCGCCACCACCGAAGGCAGCGTCGTCTTGAAGACCGACATGCTGGAGCTGATCCAGTACAAGCCGCTCGCGGCCGAAGTATACGAAACGCCGCTCCTCATCATCCCGCCGCAGATCAACAAGTTCTACGCGTCGGATCTCACGCCCGACCGCTCGATGTTCCGCTACCTCCTCACAAAGGGGCAGCAGCTCTTCGCGATCTCATGGCGCAACCCGGGCAAGGAGCATGCCGACTGGGGCCTTGAGGCCTATGTCCGCGAGATCATGAAGGCCATCGACGCGGTCTGCGCCATCACCAGGCAGAGGCAGGTGAACATCTCCGGCGCCTGCTCGGGCGGCATCACGCAGGCCATGCTGCTGTCCTACATGGCCGCCAAGAATGACAAGCGCGTGAAGGCCGCGACCTTCATGGTCTGCGTGCTCGATGCGCGGCCGGAAGACAGCGAGATCGGCGCGTTTATCTCGCCGCGGTCGATCAAGCTCGCCAAGGCGCGCTCCAAGCAGAAAGGCATTCTGACGGGGCAGGATCTCAGCCGCACGTTCGCCTGGCTGCGTCCGAACGACCTCATCTGGAATTACGTCGTCAACAACTACCTGCTCGGCAACGATCCGCCGCCCTTCGATATTCTTTACTGGAACAACGACTCGACCAACCTGTCGATGAAGCTGCACCACGACTATCTCGACATGTACGAGAGCGAGCCGATGAAGAATCCCGGCAAGGTCTCGTTCATGGGGCACAAGATCAATCTGGGGAAAATCGAACAGGACGTGTTCTTCCTGGCCGGCGTGACCGATCACATCACGCCGTGGAAGGCGGTCTATCGCTCGATGAAACTGCTGGGATCGAAGGACAAGACGTTCATCCTCTCCTCCAGCGGCCACATCCAGTCGCTCATCAATCCGCCCGGCAATCCGAAGTCGCGCTTCTTCACCAACCCGTCTCTGCCCGACGATGTCGAGCAGTTCCCCAACGGCGCCTCGCAGACCGTCGCGTCCTGGTGGGATACCTGGGTGGAATGGCTTTCGGCCCGCGGCGGCGATCTCGTGCCCGCGCCGAAGAAGCTGGGCGATGCCAAGCACAAGCCCGGCGCCAAGGCGCCCGGCGACTACGTTCATGGCTAAACGCGCAGCCGAATCGGCTAGCGTTGATAAGCGCTTGGGGGCGCGCCGCCGTTCTGCGGCCAATGGGGGTAAGCGTATGAGTTCTGGCAAGGCGGTGCACCGCAAGCCCGAGATTTCGATGCAGACGGTTGGATGGCAGACCTACCGCACGGCGATCTGGCGCGCGGAAAAGCGCACCGCCGAACGTCCGCTGCTCTTCTTCAACGGCATCGGCGCGAACCTCGAGCTCATCCAGCCGCTCGCCGATGCGATGACCGAGCGGGACATCATCACCTTCGATATGCCCGGCATCGGCGGCTCGCCTGCGCCGTTGATCCCGTATCGCGCCTGGGGCGCCTGCTACACGGCGGCGACGATCCTCGACCGCTTCGGCTTCGGCGATGTCGATGTCCTCGGCGTCTCGTGGGGCGGGGCGATGGCGCAGCAATTCGCGCTCCAATACCGCCGCCGCACCAAAAAGCTGATCCTCGCCGCGACCTCGATGGGCATGGTGATGGTGCCGGGCAATTATGACGTGCTGTCCAAGATGGCGACGCCGCAGCGTTACACCGACCCCGAATACATGATGAAAAACTTCGAGAAGCTGTATGGCGACGATCCCGACATGCACGGCCGTCACCGCATCCACATCACGCCGCCGACCGTGCGCGGCTACGTGTATCAGCTCCTCGCGATGATCGGCTGGACCAGCGCGCCGTTCCTGCCTTTCCTCTCGACGCCGACGCTCATCCTGACGGGCAGCAAGGACCGCATCGTCCCGGCCATCAACGGCCGCATGATGCACAAGCTCCTGCCGAACTCCGAAATCTACAACGTCGCAGGCGGCGGTCACCTCTTCATCGTCTCACGCCTCGCCGAGATCATGCCGGTGATGCGGACGTTCCTCGCCGCGCCGCCGGCCGCTAATAAAGCCTACCGCGCTCCCAAAGCCGCGACGGCCTAACCAAGCAAGTCTCCTCGGGCCGCACAGCAGACCCGAGCCCCATACCTTGAGACGGCGCAGAATTGGTCGCTATATCAACACTCCTCATGGCCGGGCTTGACCCGGCCATCCAGCCCGGCGTGCGTCACATCTTGGGCCTTCTGCTTCGGGGGCTGGTGGCGACAGCCCGGAGGGGGGCTGGCAGGATCAAGCGCCAGCGCTGCCTAAATCTTTGCCGCCTGCTTGTTGAACCACGCCCGTGTCGGCGTTTCGATCAACCGATAGGCCAGCCACGACGCCACCAGCACACAGGCAAGATAGGCGGCGGCCACAGCGTCCATCGGCACGCCGGCCAGCTTCGGCACCAGCTTCAGGTTGAAGATCAGCGCGATGAAATACGCGGTCATGTAGATCGCGTATGACCACTCGCCGATCGCCTGCATCGGCCGTGTCAGCAGCGCCTGGCTCAGCGCCCCGCGCTGAAACGAGAACACCAGAACCGCCATCGCAAACACGAACGGCGCGGCGAAGGAGAGGGCGGTGCGCCCCGCCAGCGTCACAAAGCCGATCATCACTACCAGCATCGCGACTTCGAGGAGTGTCGGCACGGGAAGAAGGACCCGGTCCTTCACGGCACGCCACACCATCAGCGTCACCACGCCGGTGAAGAACCCGGCGAGGCAACGCAGGAAGCCATAGTCGAACGTCACATCCATGCCGGTGGGCGACACGCTCACCAGCACGCCAAGGCTCAGCACCACGACCACGGTGGCGGCGATCGCCATCTGGCGGCGGAAACCAAGCACCAGCGCGGCGAAAACGATGTAGGTCCAGAACTCCGTGGAGATCGACCAGGACGGGGAATTCCAGTCCGTCAGGCCGGTGATGCCCAGGCCATGCGCCAGCGCCAGCTCCGGCATGATCGTCCACGGCGCCTTGGCGCCTTCGAACGCCGGCTCACCGCGCAACGCATGGCTCGCTTCCAGCGCCACGAAGGCGAGCAGCATCGCGATATGCAGCGGCCACAACCGGCCAAACCGGCGCAGCGTGAATTTCAGTGTCGAACGCGTGTCCTCGATCCGGTCGAGATAAGCGAAGGCGATCACGAAGCCGGAGAGGACGAAGAAGAAATCGACGAACAGCCAGGAATTGCGCACGAAATCGAGCGCGTAGAACGTCCCGTCCGCTTCCAGCCGGTAGAGGGCGACGGCAAGCGCCGCGAGACCGCGCCAGGCATCGAGGGCGATGAAGCGATCGGCGGACGCCGCCGGACGGGCGGCCTTTAGCTGCAGATCAGCTGGCCGTACTCGTTCCGCTTGTTGCGCGCCCAACATTCTTCGCTTGGCCCCACCCATTGCCCGTCGGCGGACCAGCTCTGCTGCCCCCGCTGGATATCGGCATAGACCCGGCCCTCACAGAGTTCGGGGTCGGTCCGCCCGGTGGTGCCGATGTTAAAGCCCAGATAGTTACAAAGGATTATCGGCCAGCGCTTTTCCTTCGGCGCGGCCATGATCCGGGCTTTCAGGTTTTCCGGCGCTTTCCGCCAGAATTTGACGGCATTCTCTTTGTTCTGTGCGTTCGCGGCGCTGGTTTGCAGGGACGCCACGATTTCCTGCTCCTCGGGGCTGAGGTCCGACATATCGACCCCCTGCGCCCGGGCACCGACAAGGGCGAAAGCCGCAGCCAGAACCAGAACCAACTTCTTCACGGCGTCACTCCCGATTTTTTGTCATTCTAGGCGCGGGTACGCCCCCCGCAACCCATCCTTGCTTGAGAGGATGGCGGCATTTCGGCACTGTCCACCTCACGAGAATCCCGGAGGCTACACATGTCCATTTCGACGCGTTTGACGACCCTTTTGGGGGTCGAACACCCCATTATGCTCGCCGGTATGGGCGGCGTTTCGTACGCGGAACTCTGCGCCGCCGTCTCTGAAGCAGGCGGTTTCGGCACGCTCGGCATGGCCGGGGTCCAGCCCAAAGAGATCCGCGCGCAGATGCGCCGGGTCCGCGAACTCACCGAAAAACCCTTTGGCGTTGACCTCTTGGCCGCCATTCCTCAATCGCTGGAGGAATGCGCCGACATCATCATCGAGGAAGGCGCTGCCGCCTTCATCTCCGGCCTCGGCGTCCCACCCCCACACCTCGTCGAAAAGTTTCACACCGCCGGCCTCAAGGTCATGAACGTCGCCGGCACCGTCAAACACGCCCGCCACGCCGAACATGGCGGCCTCGACGCCGTCATCGCACAGGGCACGGAGGCCGGCGGTCACACAGGCCGCGTCGCTGGCCTCGCGCTCATTCCGCAGGTCGCCGACGCGGTTTCGATTCCCGTTGTCGCCGCAGGGTCGATCGTCGATGGGCGGGGCCTGGCTGCAGCTTTGGCTCTTGGCGCAGAAGGCGTCTGGGTCGGGACGCGCTTCATTGCCTCAGCCGAAGCGCATGCCGGTCAGATGTACAAGGACGTGATCATCGGAGCCTCGGACGAGGATACGATCATCACCCGCGCCTACACCGGCAAGACGCTGCGCGCCTTCCGCAATGCCTACGTCAACGATTGGGAGAAGCGTCCCCAGGACATCCAGCCGTTCCCGATGCAGGCCATGGTCAGTCACCAGAACAAGGTGATGGGCGGTATCGGCGGACAGCTGGAAGGGCTGGACCGCGACAGGTCGTGTTTTGCGATGGGGCAGGGTGCCGGTGGCATTGATGATGCGCCGCCGGCAGGGGAGATCGTGACGTGGATGGTCGCGGAGGCTGCTGCGGTGATGAGCCGGATCGGCAGCCTCGCAACCGAAATGAAGCGCGGTTAGCTTCGCTTGCAGGCGGTGGGACTGATGGTGATGGAGCCGTCGCTCTCGATCGTTCCCTCCGCCGCGCCGAGGCAGATTTCGCCCGATCCGGAGGTGGAAATCTGCGGATTGACGGCCGTGCCAGCGAAGTAAATCGAGCCGCTTCCGCTGGTGTCGGCGGCGAAGGGGGAGGCGTGGCCGGCGGTGATGTAGACGTCGCTGCTGCCTGAGGTGCTGATGGCGACGGCGCCGTTCACTTCAGCCACGGTGACGTTCGCCGAGCCGCTGAGATCGATGCCGAGGCTGCCGGAAACGGGGCCGATTTCCGCGTCGCCCGAGCCGGAAATGCTGATGGATGTCGGCCCGGCGCGGCCGACCTTCACGGTGCCGGAACCGGAGGTGTCGATGCTGAGGGCGGCGGTCGCCTCGGCCACGCTGATGTCCGCAGAACCGGCGGTTTCCAGCGCCACGGAGGTGGCGGAACCGATCGAAATCGTGCCCGCAACGGCCTCGATCGCGACCGGGGCGCGGGTGTCGCCGATGGTGATATCGCCGATATGGTCCTCGACCGCGAGGTCGGTGCCGGGGGCGAGGGTGATGGTGACCTTCAGCGTCTGGAGATTCTCGGACGAAGAATAGGAGAGGTCGCCCATGACGATCTCGGCCCGGTCGCCGCTCTGCTGGAAGCGGACGAGCGAGGTGAACTTGTCGTCGCCCGTCGCCGAGACGGTGATGCCGGTGGCGCCGGGCACGACGTTGACGGTGACATCGCCGACGACATTGTCGATCAGCAGTTTCGAGCCGGTGAAGTTGTGGCTGAGCTGACCCGCCGAGGCGGTGGTGAAGGCGGCGAGAGCGGTGCCGGCCAGAAGGCCAGACAGAAGAATGGGGCGCATGGGTCGATCTCCGATGATGGCGACGACGCTAGGCGCGGGCGCGGCGGGCAGGCTGTAACCGCGGTCACGCGGCCGTGAAGCGTGATCGCCTATGGGACCGGGGCGAAGAAGATGTGGCGGCCGATGGTGACGGTTTCCTCAAACCCTTCGGCCTCCCAGTCCGGATCGACATCGACGGTGTGGAAGCGCAGCGCCCCCTTGGTGGTGTCGGCGGCCATGAGGGTTTCGGGATCGTCGAGGATCTGGCCCGCCAGCGCCCAGGTCTGCTTCCAGATCGCCTTGCTGCGCGGGCGCACGCGGGCGCCATCGCAGGCGAACGAGAACTGGCAGCCATAGGCCGGCGCGCCGTTATAGACGACCTTGCAGATGGTCTTGGGATAGCCGGGCGTCATCATGCGGCGGATAATGACCTCGGCCACCGCCTTCATGCCCGCCTCGCCCTCGGAGGCGGCCTCGAAATAAAGGCCCTCGGTCAGGCATTTGCGCTCGGCGAAGGCCTTCGCCTCGGCCTTGCTGTCGCGCTTGCGCTCCGCCGCCCCGGCGGGAGCCGGAACCGCCCAAAGCGCCATCTGGACGGCGAGGAGCACTTTGCAGATGGTGGCGCGCATGAACGCCATTCTACCAGAGGGGAACGCCATGTCAGGCGCGACGAAATCGATCTTCATCACGGGCGCGGGAAGCGGCATGGGCCGCGAGGGCGTAAAGCTGTTCCACGCCAAAGGCTGGCGCGTGGGCGCGGTGGACCGCAATCCGGCGGGCCTTTCCACGCTGACCCAGGAACTGGGGCAGGAGCGGTTGTTCACCGCGACCGTGGACGTGACGGACAAGGCGTCGCTGGAAAAGGCGTTGGCCGATTTCTGCGCCGGCAATCCGAATGGCGGCCTCGACATGATGTGGAACAATGCCGGCATCGGGGCCAGCGGCTGGTTCGAGGACGTGCCGTATGAGGAATCGATGCGGGTGGTGGACATCAACTTCAAGGCGGTGCTGACAGGCGCCTATGCGGCGCTGCCCTATCTGAAGAAGGCGCCGGACAGCCTGATGTTCTCGACCTCGTCGTCCTCGGCGACCTATGGCATTCCGCGCATCGCGGTCTATGCGGCGACCAAGCATGCGGTGAAGGGCCTGACCGAGGCGTTGAGCGTGGAGTGGGCGCGGCACAATGTGCGCGTGGCCGACGTTCTGCCCGGCCTGATCGACACGGCGATCCTGGTGGAGACCAAAAACCATTCCGGCGATGCGCCCCAGCCGGCCAGCAGCGCCGACATCGCGGCGCGCGCACCGAAAAAGGGCATGTTCCGCCTGCTGCCCGCGAGCAGCATCGCCGAGACGGCGCTGGTCGCCTATGGCTCCACCAAGCTGCACTGGTATGTGCCGAACTCGCTGCGGTGGATCGACCGCATCAAGGCCTGGAGCCGGAATTGATGCGCAAGCGCATCCAGAAAGCGGTCCCCATCGGCCAGCCGGAAAAAAAGTGAGAGGAATAGGAATAAAGACTTGACCAGCGCGCGGTTGAAATATATATAGGAATTATATCCGCAAAATAGCGGAAAAAAGGGGCGGTATGGCGACGAGCGACGAGCGACGAGCGACGAGCGACGAGCGACGAGCGACGAGCGACGAGCGACGAGCGACGAGCGACGAGCGACGAGCGACGAGCGACGAGCGACGAGCGACGAGCGACGAGCGACGAGCGACGAGCGACGAGCGACGAGCGACGAGCGACGAGCGACGAGCGACGAGCGACGAGCGACGAGCGACGAGCGACGAGCGACGAGCTAGAGGCGTTCATTGAGCGCTGGCAGGGGCAGAGCGGGGGGCAGGAGCGGGCGAATTATGCGCTGTTTCTGACGGAGTTCTGTACGGCGCTGGGTCTGCCGCAGCCCGACCCGGCGTCCGACCGCACGCAGAACAACGCCTATGTGTTCGAACGTGCTGTCACGTTCGGCGAGACAGCCGACAAGAACCGGGGCCGGATCGACCTCTACAAGCGGGGGTGCTTCGTGCTGGAAGCGAAGCAGTCGCGCGAACGAGGCGGATCGAAGGAGGTGGAGATGGCCGGTGCAGGTAAAGACCTGTTCGGCCAGAGTGTGTTGCAACGCGGCCGCCGCGCCAGCGCCGCCGCCGCCGCCAATTGGGACACGCTGATGCTGAACGCCCGCCGCCAGGCGGAGGACTATGCCAAGGCGCTGCCGCAGGAAGAGGGTTGGCCGCCCTTCATCATTACCTGCGATGTCGGACACGCATTCGAGGTGTTCGCGGATTTCAGCGGGCAGGGAAAGAACTACACGCAGTTTCCCGACCGCAAGGGCTTCCGCATCTATCTGGACGATCTGCGCGACGAGAAAATCCGCCAGCGCCTGAAAGCGATCTGGACCGATCCGCTGACGCTGGACCCGGCGCGCATCTCGGCGCGCGCGACCCGAGAGATCGCGGCGCGCCTGGCCAAGGTGTCGCAGGATCTGGAGAAGGACGTCGCCCCCGAAATGGCGGCGATGTTCCTGATGCGGTGTCTGTTCACGATGTTCGCCGAAGACGTGGAATTGTTGCCGCGCAATTCGTTCCGTGACCTGCTGGCACGATGCATCGCCAAGCCCGAGTCCTTCCGCCATCAGGTTGGGCAGTTGTGGGAGGCGATGAGCAAAGGCGGCCATGCCATCGCGATCATGGCCGACGTGAAGCGTTTCAACGGCGGTTTCTTCGACAGCACGGCGGCGCTGGATTTGAAGGCCGAACAGATCGGCGAATTGCTGCAGGCCGCGAAGGCGGACTGGCGCGAGGTGGAACCGGCGATTTTCGGGACGCTGCTGGAGCAGGCGCTGAGCGCGAAGGAGCGCTCGAAGCTGGGCGCGCATTATACGCCGCGCGCCTATGTCGAGCGGCTTGTGGTGGCGACGGTGATCGAGCCGCTGCGTGCGGACTGGGAAGCGGTGCTGGGCGCGGCGGAGCAATTGCGCGCCGACGGCAAGCGCGCCGAGGCGGCGAAGGTGGTGCGCGATTTCCACGAGCAGCTTTGCAGGACGCGCGTGCTGGACCCAGCCTGCGGCACGGGCAATTTCCTGTATGTGACGCTGGAGCTGATGAAGCGCCTGGAGGGCGAGGTGCTGGAGGCGTTGGCCGATCTGGGCGGCGAGGAGGCGCTGGCGAAGGAGCAGAACTCCATCGGGCCGAACCAGTTCCTTGGGCTGGAGATCAATGGCCGGGCGCGGGCCATCGCCGAACTGGTTCTGTGGATCGGCTACTTGCAGTGGTACTTCCGCACCCATACCGGAATGCCCGGCGAACCGATCCTCAGGAAGTTCGACAATATCAGACAGGGCGATGCCGTGCTTGAAGCGGACCGGACCGAGCGCCGCGAGGACGGCAAGCCCGTGACCTGGCGCGATGCCGATGGCGAAGCGCACCCGGTCTACGACTATGAAAAGCCGCGCCGTCCTGAATGGCCGGAGGCGGAGTTCATCGTCGGCAATCCGCCATTCATCGGCGGCAAGGATGTGCGCAGCCGCCTGGGCGAGGACTACGCGGAGGCGTTGTGGACAGCCCATCCGCAGATGAACGATTCCGCCGATTTCGTCATGTACTGGTGGGACCACGCGGCGGAGTTGCTGAACCGGAAGGGGACGGCGCTGCGCCGGTTCGGATTGGTGACGACCAACTCGATCACGCAGGTCTTCCAGCGTCGCACGATCGAGCGGCATCTCGGCGCGAAGAAGCCGATCAGCCTTGTCTACGCGATCAGCGATCATCCCTGGACGAAGGCGACCAGAGACGCCGCCGCCGTTCGCATCGCGATGAGCGTGGCGCAGGCGGGATCATGCGACGGCGTCCTTCTGGACGTGGCGCGCGAAGCCGGGCTGGACAGCGACCAACCGCATCTTGAGTTCACGGCGAGGTATGGGCGGATCAATGGCGATCTATCAGTCGGCGCAAATCTGTCGAACGCGCGCGGGCTGAGAGCCGGCGACGGACTTTGTTCGCGCGGTGTCTCACTACACGGTGCTGGCTTCATCGTATCGCCGAGCGAAGCGGCGCATCTAGGACTGGGTATGCACGAGGGATTGGAGAAGCACATCCGCCCATACCGCAACGGGCGTGACCTCATGGCCGCGTCCCGGAAAAAGATGGTGATCGATTTGTTGGGGCTAAAGGCGGACGAGGTTCGGCTGCGTTTCCCTGAAGTCTACCAACACGTCGTGCGCGAAGTGAAAGAGAAGGTAGAGTACGATAAGGACGGCAAGCCCAGGTATGTAGGACGCGACTGGAACAATCGCGCGACCTACAAAGACTTTTGGTGGATTTTTGGGGAACCGCGCGTTGATCTTCGCCCGGCACTCGCCAATCTGCCCCGCTACATCGCGACAGTAGAAACCGCGAAGCACCGAGTCTTCCAGTTTCTTGATGCGAGCATTCTACCTGACAACAAGCTGATAGTCGTAGCGTTGGATGATCCGTATTACCTTGGCGTCCTGAGCGCTCACATTCATTACAGGTGGTACCGCGCGAACGCCGGAAAGTTAGGCGTCTACAAGGAGGATGCTGTCTACGTAAAGTCAGAATGCTTCGACCCGTTCCCGTTCCCCGATCCGCCGATCACCTTGCGCGCCGAGATCGGCGCGCTGGCGGAGGAGCTGGACGCGCATCGCAAGCGCCAGCAGACGGCGCATCCAGGGCTGACGCTGACGCAGATGTACAATGTCCTGGAGAAGCTGAAGACGGGGCAGACGCTGAACTCCGATGATGAGAGTATCTGCAAGAACGGGCTGGTGCTGATCCTGAAGGAGTTGCACGAGCAGATCGACGCCAAGGTGGCCGAAGCCTATGGCTGGCCCGCCGATATGTCCGATGAAGCGATCATCGCGCGGCTGGTGGCGCTGAACGCCGAGCGGGCGCGCGAGGAGCGGCGCGGGCAGGTGCGCTGGCTGCGGCCAGAGTATCAGATTCCGCGCTTCGGCAGCGCCACGGCCAAGGCCGAGCAGATCGAAGCCGATCTGCCGATGACGGACAGCAAGACGAAACGCCCGAGCCTGCCGAGCAGCGAACTTGCGCTGAACCAGGCGGTCATCGCCGCACTGGCCGGTGCGGGGGAGGCGGTCTCGGTCGACGGGCTGGCGGCGCGATTCAGGGATGCGCGCAAAGCAGCGCCGAAGATCGCCAAGACACTGAGCGCGCTGCACCGGCTTGGGGTGCTGAAGTCACCTGATCGTGGGCGCACGTTCACGCTGCCACGGTGAGGGGCTGAAGGCGTGGATGACCGAGCCCGATCTGTTCGGCCCGCCCCGCAGGGTGACCTGTTCGGGGAGGCGCCTGCGCCTGTCAGCTATCGTCCCGATCCGGACGCCGTGCGCGTGCGCCTGCAGCGGATTCTCAACGAAGCGCGGGCAGCAAAATCGTTGCCTTGGCCCAGCGCGACACTGAAACTGTACCGTGTGACATTTCCGCAGATGTCACTGTGGCTGCCGCCCGAAGAGGCCAATCAGATGCGGTTCGACTTCGAATGTGAATTGACCCGCCTGAAGGCCGCTTAAGCGCTGGATGGCCGGGTCAGGCCCGGCCATGAGGATGGAGGAGGGCTGGTCCCCACCCCTCTCGCGCCGCGCACGATCCGTTCGGGCGAAGAAACGTCCACTGGACTTTTTTTCGCCCCTCACCCCGCAAGCGGTGAGGGATGGGGCTTTGTCCCGTGAGGCCTCAGGCATGGGTATGCCCCTTCCGCCCTTTCGGGGCACCTCCCCCGCAAGCGCAGGGGAGGAAAGCGCGGCTGCGCGGCCCCGAAGATGACAGTGCTTTTTGGGGGAGGGGGGCGGCTTACGAGGCGGGGTTGGCCTTGTTGGCTTCCGCTTCATAGCTGCCGCCGGGCTGGCGGTAGAAGATGTGCGTGCCGATCCGCGCGGTGCGGATGAAGCGCTTGGCCCAGGGCGGGTTCACGCGCGTCGTGTGGAAATACTGCGCGCCGCTGACGCTGTCGGTCAGGCGGCCATCGCCGGTGGTCTCGTATTGCGCGACCTCGACCGCGCGCTTCCAGGCGAGGCGGTCGCGGCGGCCATGGCCGATGCCGTCGCAGGCGAAGGAGAACTGGCAGGCATTGCGCTTGTGCGCGCCCTGATAGACGACGCCGCAGACCGTGGAGGGAAAGCGGTGGTCCTTGGTGCGGCGGAGGACGACCTCGGCCACCGCGCGCTGGCCCTCGATGCTCTCGCCGCGCGCCTCGTAATAGACCGCCTCGGCGAGGCAGGTCATTTCGTCGTGCGGGATGGGATCGGCCTTGAGGGAGGCGGTGAGGATTTCGGCGGGTTTGGGTTCGGGGACGAAGGCCGCGACATCGGACGCGGTCAGCGCCGGCGCGACAGGAACGATGACCAGCGAGAGGGCGCTGAGCGGGGCGGCAGGGGTGTTGGCGGCGTCGTAGGCGGTGGCGGCAGCCGTGAAGGCGGCCAGGCCGAAAACCGAAGACAAGACCACCCGGTGACAGCGCCTGACGGCTGCCTGGGCGACGGACATGAAGCCGAACTCCTCAAGTATCGCCCGCTTCCGGGTGGAAACGGCGGGTGGGCGCTTCTATCCGCGTCGCTCGTGTCCGCAGTGAGGCGAACAGGCGAACGGCGGTGAAGCCGTTTCGTTCCAACCAGCCCTACCTCTGCCGGAACGGGGCGGAACCTATGGAGGGGGTCCGATGCCGACAAGACTAGACAAATGAGAATGATGACGATCTGTCATTTTGTGCGGTGCAGCATAATGCCGGGATTCGGGGCATGTGGGCGGGAACGCTGACCTAGGGGCAGCGTGTCCGGCGTCGAATTTTCCGGATTAAATTTGCGTCAGCAGGGTTTTGGCCCCCTCCGTCGCGCCGCGCGCGCCACCTCCCCCGTGAATGACGGGGGAGGAAAGAGGCCGGCGTTACCGGTCTTCGCGGCGGTCTTTGCCCGGAGCGAGGGCGGCCTGGGCGGCGGCGAGGCGCGCGATGGGGACGCGGTAGGGCGAGCAGGACACGTAGTCGAGGCCGGTCTCGGCGCAGAAGCGGATGGAGGCCGGGTCGCCGCCATGCTCGCCGCAGATGCCCAGCTTGATGTCCGGGCGGGTCTTGCGGCCACGGGTGGCGGCGATCTCGACCAGTTCGCCGACGCCGGACTGGTCGAGGCTGACGAAGGGGTCGCCGTCGAGCAGACCGAGGCGCTGGTATTCGGTCAGGAAACGGGCCGAGTCATCTCGACTGATGCCGTAAGTTGTCTGGGTCAAGTCATTGGTGCCGAACGAGAAAAACTCAGCCGCCTCGGCGATTTCGGCGGCCCGGAGCGCGGCGCGGGGCAGCTCGATCATGGTGCCGAGCAGGTAGGCGATGGTCGTGCCGGTCTCGGCTTCAACCGCTTTGTGAACGCCTTCGATCTTGCCCTTAAGCAGATCAAGTTCAGCCTTCATGGCAACGAGCGGGATCATCACCTCGGGCGTCACGGTGTCGCCCGTGGCTTTGAAGACTTCGGCGGCGGCTTCGAAGATGGCGCGGGCCTGCATCTCGTAGATCTCGGGGAAGGTGACGCCGAGGCGGCAGCCGCGATGGCCGAGCATCGGGTTGAACTCGTGAAGTTCATGCACGCGGGCGGTGAGGCGCTGGACGGTGACGCCGGCGGCGGCGGCGACCTCGGCGATCTCCTCGTCCGACTTCGGCAGGAACTCGTGCAGCGGCGGGTCGAGCAGGCGGATCGTGACGGGGAGGCCCTTCATGATGGTGAAGAGTTCCACGAAGTCGGCGCGCTGGACGGGGAGGAGCTTGGCCAGGGCGGCGTTGCGGCCTTCGAGCGTCTCGGCGCAGATCATCTGGCGGACCGCCAGGATGCGGCTGGCGTCGAAGAACATATGCTCGGTGCGGCAGAGGCCGATGCCTTCGGCCCCGAAGCCGCGCGCCGTGCGGGCGTCGAGCGGGGTTTCGGCATTGGCGCGGACCTTGAGCGCCCGGCTGGCGTCGGCCCATTCCATGAGGGTCGCGAAATCGCCGGAGAGTTCCGGTTCCACCATCGGGACGCGGCCCTTGAAGACCTGGCCCGTGGAGCCGTCGATGGTGAGCCAGTCGCCGCGCGAGATCGTCTCGCCGCCGGCGGTGAGCTTTTCCGCCGCGCCGTCGATCTTGATGCCGCCCGCGCCGGAGACGCAAGGCCGGCCCATGCCGCGCGCGACGACCGCCGCGTGGCTGGTCATGCCGCCGCGCGCCGTGAGGATGCCCTTGGCGGCGTGCATGCCGTGAATGTCTTCCGGGCTGGTCTCCACCCGGATGAGGATGACGGCGCGGCCTTCATTGGCGACGCGCTCGGCATCGTCGGCGGTGAAGACGGCCTCGCCCGTCGCGGCGCCGGGCGAGGCGGGAAGGCCGGTGGCGATGGCCCGGCGCGGCGCGCTGGGGTCGATGGTCGGGTGGAGGAGCTGGTCGAGCGACAGGGGGTCGACGCGGCTGATCGCCTCGTTCTTCGTGATGAGGCCTTCATTGGCCATGTCGACGGCCATCTTCAGCGCCGCCTTGGCGGTGCGTTTGCCCGAGCGGGTCTGCAGCATGAAGAGATTGCCGCGTTCGACCGTGAACTCGATGTCCTGCATGTCGCGGTAATGCGCTTCGAGCCGCTTGGTGACGGCGACGAAGGCGGCGAAGGCCTCAGGCATCGCGGTTTCCATCGAGGGCTTGCCGCCCTTGCGCGCAGCTTCCGTGAGCGGCTGGGGCGTGCGGATGCCGGCGACGACATCCTCGCCCTGCGCGTTGATGAGGAACTCGCCATAGAGGGCGTGCTCGCCGGTCGAGGGGTTGCGCGTGAAGGCGACGCCGGTGGCCGAGGTGTCGCCCATATTGCCGAACACCATCGCCTGCACGTTGACCGCGGTGCCCCAGGCTTCGGGGATGGAGTTCAGGCGGCGATAGGTGATCGCGCGCTGGTTCATCCACGAGGCGAAGACCGCGCCGATGGCGCCCCAGAGCTGGGCCTCGGGGTTCTGCGGGAAGGGCTTGCCGGACTTCGCCTGGACCAGCGCCTTGTAGCGGGTGACGAGTTCCCTGAAGTCGCTCGCGTCGAGATCGGCATCGCTGTCGACGCCTTTTTCTTCCTTCGCGGTATCGAGCAGTTCCTCGAAATGCTCGTGGCCGACTTCCAGCACCACGTCGGAATACATGGTGATGAAACGGCGATAGCTGTCCCACGCGAAACGGTCGTTACCCGACAGCTTGGCGAGGCCCGCGACGGTGTCGTCGTTGAGGCCGAGATTGAGGACGGTGTCCATCATGCCCGGCATCGAGGCGCGGGCGCCGGAGCGCACGGAGACGAGCAGCGGATCGGCGGCGTCGCCGAACTTCTTGCCGAGGCGCTGAGAGAGCTGGGCGAGGGCGGCTTCGACCTGGGACTTCAGCTCGGCCGGGTAGGTGTTCCCGTTGGCGTAGTACCAGGTGCAGACTTCGGTGGTGATCGTGAAGCCCGGCGGAACCGGCAGGCCGAGATTGCACATCTCGGCGAGGTTCGCGCCCTTGCCGCCGAGCAGGTTGCGCATCTCGGCGCTGCCCTCTGCGCCATCAGGACCGAAGCTCAAGACCCACTTCGTCATACCGTCACCAGCTCAATTTGTGCAGTGCAAGAACGCGCCGTTATAGCGCGTGATTTGAGGCGCTCAATGGCGGTGTTTTGGCGGGCGTGCGTGACGCGGCGTTATGCCGGCGCGTCATCGCCGGGGCCGGCCCGAGCATCCCCGGCTTCTGCGCCGATGAAGGCGTGGAGGGTCCGCCTTCGCGGATCATGGCAGGCGGGGATGTGAGGTCCGGTCAGTCCTCGTCGCCGCTGCGTTTGGGGAACAGGCGGCAGGCGGCGGAGGCGATGTTGCCGAGGCGATACATGCGCTGCGAGGCGACCGCCGCGCCCGCGACCTCGCCCGCGATCTTGGCGGCGAAGGGGTTGGTGAGGATGGCGTGGCTGAGCATGCCGCCGGCGATGTCGGCGGCGGCGACGAGCGAGGCGCTGCTCATCGTGCGGCGCAGAAGCTCCCATGTCGCGAGGCCGTGCGGGCGCAGGCCATAGGCTCTGGCGATCTGGCGCACGAGGCGGACGCCGCGCAGCGAGAAGAGGAGCGCATCGACGGAGGCGCTGGGCGACATGGCCGACATGCCGAAGCTCTGCGCGGCGGCGGCGCGGACGGTCTGCGCCGCGCGCTTGTCGAGGACGGGGAGAACGGTTTTTTCGAGCGCATTGCGGATGCCCTCGATGGAGTTGGCGCCGCGCACCATCTCGCGCGCATCGCCGATGGGGACGCCATTGCCGCGCACCAGCGCGATATAGTTCTGGGCGGCGCTGCGGGCCTTTTCCAAATCTTCGGCGTCTTCGGCGAGCGCATCCTGCCAGTCCTCGATGCGGCGGACGGCGAAGAGCGCGGCGAGTTCGCGCCAGATCGCCCAGAGCAGCAGCAGCAGGCCGACGGCGAGGACGCCGGCGGCCGCCCAGCCGAGCCAGGGGCGCGTTTCGACCATCGAGGCGATCCAGCCGACGCTTTCCACCACGAAGAAGCCGATGAGGAGAACGAAGAGGCCGGCGGCGACGAGGAAGCCGGTGCCGAAGACCGGCTCGTTGGCTTCGGGGCGCTGCACGAAATCTTCCCAATGATGGTCGATGCGCTCGGCCGGCGCGTCGATCTCCATCACCTGCGGGCGGCGCGGGGCCTCGCTCATAGGCGATCTCCGATGAGGTAGAAGAGGGCGTCGTCCAGCGCGATATGGGGCACGCCGGAGGTGCCGCTGGGATCAAGCTTGGGCGGCTGGAAGACGGGGAGTTCGAAGAACGCGCCGGACCAGAAATCGGCATCGGGCGGCTTCAGGGGGACTTCGCCGGGATAGAACTTCACCAGCTTGTCGCGGCCCATGGGAAGGCCGCGCACCACGGCGACATTGCGGCCGTCGATCTGCGCCTTGTCGTCGAGCGTGCAGCGGACAGAGGCGAGGGCGGCGGTTTTCACCACGGCGCGGTTGTCGCGCATCTGGTCGATATCGGCGCCGGCCATGCGGCCGAGCAGGATCTGCAGCGCGTCGCGCTGGCGCTCCGGGACATGGTCGGCCTTGGTCGCGGCGAAGAGAACTTTCGAGATCCCGCGCGCGAACGGGTTCAGCACGCCCCGGCCGCCATAGTTGAAGCTGTCGGCGAGGCGCTGGATGGCGAGGCGGGTGTCCTCGAACACGTCCGGGCCGCCGTGGAGCGCGCCGAGGATGTCGACCAGCACGATCTGGCGATCGAAGCGGCGGAAATGCCTGTCGAAGAAATGGGTGTTCATTTCCTGACGGTAGAGGTCGTAGCGCTTCTGGAAGGTCTCGGCGAGCGAGCCGGGTTTCAGCGTGCGGCCGGGCGCGAGGGGGAGCGGGGCGAAGACCATCGCCTCGGTCTTGGGCCAGGGCGGGGCGCAGAGGAACCCGCCGGGCTGCAGATAGCGCAGCCCGAGGCGGTCGCGCGCGTCGAACAGGAAGGCGAGATAGAGATCGTAGAGGCGGCGCGCGATGTCGGCATCGAAAGGCGCGGCGATGTCGATGGCGCGGAGATAGTCGAAAAAGGGTTTGGCCGGTTCGGCGCGGAGGCCGGTATCCATGCGCTTCAGGGTCTCGGCGGACCAGGGCGCGAACTCTTCCGCCAGCATCGGCAGGTCGAGCAGCCACTCGCCGGGATAGTCGATGATCTCCAGCGTCGCTTCGCGGGTCTTCAGGAAGTCGAGCCCGGCGGTGCGGCGGCGGCGCACGGTGAAGTTGATCGCGATCTCGGCGAGCGTCGCGGTGCGCGGCGGCCAGTGCGGCGAGGCGGCGGCGAGCGCGGCGAAATTGCTTTCGAAGGGAAAGCGCGGCGCGCCGGAGGTCGAGGCGAGAAGGCTGAGCTTCTTCAGCCGGTCGGCGGTTCCGTGGTCGTCGAATTTGGGCAGGGAACCCTTGCCCTCAGCCATCGCGAGGAGGTTCTGCACGGCGGACGTGATGAACACCGTTTTGCCCGCGCGGCTGAGGCCGGTGACGGCAAGGCGCACCGTTTCGGTGTTGATGGCTTCATGGAGGGCCGCGGCGGCCTGACGGCGCGCAACCCGCCAGCCGCGCTTGAACTGCGTCCAGAAATCCTCGGGCTGATCGTTCAACCGTGCCGTGCCCCAATTCTCGGCCCCAATGCGTGCCCGCGTTCTAGACCGCTTTACGGCCCCGCGCACCCTCCCTATATGTCCGCGCCCATACTGGATTTGATCGGAATCACGAGAATGCGTGCCGAAATGCAGGCGGTCTCAGGCGACATCAAGAAGTCGCTTGAGCTGCTGAGGAGGTCTCTTTGACTGGGATACGGCCCAGCGACGCCTCGACGAACTGAACGCCAAAGCGGAAGACCCGGCGCTGTGGAATGACCCCATGGCGGCCCAGAAGACGATGCGCGAGCGCAATCGCCTGGACGCGGCGGTCAGCGGCTATCTGAAGCTGGAGCGCGACTTCAACGACGGCGTCGAACTGCTGGAGATGGCGGAGGCCGAGAACGAGGCCTCGATGGTCGCCGACGCGGAGGCCTCGCTTAAAAGCCTGCGCGATCAGGCGGGCGAGGAGGAGCTGAAGTCGCTCCTCTCTGGCGAGGCCGACGGCAACGACACCTATATCGAAATCAACGCCGGCGCGGGCGGCACCGAGAGCCAGGACTGGGCGCAGATGCTGCTGCGCATGTACACGCGCTGGGCGGCGCGGCGGGGTTTCAAGACCGAGCTGATCGCCGAGAGCGAAGGCGAAACGGCGGGCATCAAATCGGCGACGCTGCTGGTCAAGGGCGAGTTCGCCTATGGCTGGGCGAAGACCGAGAGCGGCGTGCATCGGCTGGTGCGCATCAGCCCGTATGACTCCAATGCGCGGCGGCACACGAGCTTCTCGTCGGTGTGGGTCTATCCGGTGATCGACGACACGATCGAGATCAACGTGAGCGAAGCGGATGTGCGCATCGACGTGTACCGTGCGTCGGGCGCGGGCGGTCAGCACGTCAACAAGACCGAGTCCGCCGTGCGTATCGTGCATCTGGCGACCGGCATCACCGTCGCGTGCCAGTCGGAGCGCTCGCAGCACAAGAACAAGGACCAGGCCTGGAAGATGCTGCGCGCGCGGCTCTACGAGGCGGAGCTGAAAAAGCGCGAGGCGATCACCGACGCGCAGAACGCGACCAAGACCGATATCGGCTGGGGCCACCAGATCCGCAGCTATGTGCTGCAGCCCTATCAGCTGGTGAAGGATCTGCGCACGGGCGTGGAGAGCTTCACGCCGTCGGATGTTCTGGACGGCGATCTGGACCCGTTCATGGCGGCCTCGCTGGCCGCCAAGATCAAAGGCACCGACCAGATCACGGTCGAGGACCTGGAGTAATTCACGCAAACGTTTGAGACGTGGCGGCGGCGCATCGGCATTCTCGGCCAAAACCGGGAGATGCCGATGCGCCGTTTCCGTCTCGTCGCCGCTGCTGCCGCCGCCTGCTGGATGACCGTCGCGGCGTCGGCCGATGATGCCTTCGCCGCGAGGGTAGCCGACCGGATTCTGGACGAGCTGGTAAAGGTCAACCGCGTGCCGGGCATGGCGGCGTCCGTCTGGCGCGATGGCGCGGTCGTCTGGACCGGCGCCGCGGGCTGGGCCGATATCGAAGCGAGGAAGCCCGTGACGGCGGATACGGTGTTCCGCTTCGCCAGCGTCTCGAAGCTGTTTGCGGCGACGGCGGCGGCCAGGCTGCGCGAGGAGGGCAGGCTGGATACGTCGGCGCCTGTCTCGACCTATCTGCCCTGGCTGACGGGCAAATGGCCCGCCATCTCGAGCGAGCAGCTCGCCGCGCACACATCCGGCATACCGCATTACCAGACACGCGATATGGGTCGCGGCGGCGTGCGCTTCGCGACGCAGCGTGACGCCGTGGCGCTGTTCGAAGGGCGGACGCTGCTGTCGAAGCCCGGCGCTGCTTATGAATATTCGAGCTGGGGCTACACGCTGCTGGGTGCTGTGATCGAGGCCGTGTCGGGACAGCCTTATCTCGACTATCTCGCGGCCAATCTGACGCCTGGCCTCGCAATCGGGTTCGATGCGACGGACAGCGGCAATCCCGACGCATCGCTCGCCTATGAGATCGGCAGAAAGGGCGCGCGCAGGGCCGATCCGCATGACTACAGCTACAGCCTCGGCGGCGCCGCGCTGGGCGGCACCGCGCCGGCGCTGGCGACATGGGGCGGGCGCGTGCTGCGCGGCGAGGTGGTGAAACCGGAGACGCTGGCCTGGATGCTGACGCCGGCGCGGCTGAACGACGCCAGCGTCGTCGCCGATGACGGATACGAGGTCGGGTTCGGCTGGCGCGCCGAACGGACGCGCGATGGCGCGCGGCTGGCGCATCATGCCGGCATCACGACGGGCGCGCGAAGCGTGCTGGTGCTGATGCCGGATGCGGATATGGCCGCGAGCGTGCTGTCGAATGCGAGCTGGGTGTCGGCGATCGACGACACGGCGGTGATGCTGGCGGCGGGGTTCGGACCTGCCTCTGCGGCGGGGGAGGCGTGTCCGGTGGATGCGGCCTCGTATCAGGCGACGATGAAGGACGAGGCGATGAGCGGAAGCCTGGGCTTTGTCCTGGAGGACGGGCTGTGCGTTGGGCGCATCGCGCTGGACGAGGATGGCGCCCTCGCTGAATGGTTGTCGGATGCGGGCGATACCGAGGTGGCGCAGGTGACGGTCGTCGGGCTGGACAGCGATGGCCGGTTCGCGCGCGGCGCGCTGGTGACGCCGATCGGCGTCTATGACCTGCGGCGCGACGGCGATGTATTGTCGGTCATCTTCAATGCCACGCGCAGCCTGACAGTTAAGCTGGTGCGCTAGGCGCCGATGAAGAGGGTCGGCACGTTGAGCGTGCCGTTCTTCAGGGAGAAAACCCGGCTGCCGGGTTTGCGGCCCGTGCAGATGTTCGAGACATCGAGGCCGGCGGCGGCGAGGCGCGTGTGCGCGGCGTCCAGATCATCCGTGCGCCAGGTGAGGCCGTAGAAGCTGTCCGGTGCGCTTGTGTCCGTGGTGTCGAGGCGATGGGCGATCTCGACGATGAGATCGCCGCAGCGGAAGAACATCAGCCGCATGCCCCAGGCCGGGTTGGTGCGGTCCAGCGCCATGTGCAGACCGAGCCGCGCGCCGTAGAGCGCGGCGGCGCGATCCGGGTTGGGCGTCGCGATGACGACATGGTCGAGCGCGGCGACGGCGCCTGCGGCTGCGGTGGAGGCGGGCAGGGGCGTATCGCGCCGGATGAAGAAATGGCGGATGCCGTGGGTGAGCGTCTTGTCGGTGCGGAAATGATCGCCGGCGATCTCGCCGGGATTGAGGCCGCGCCGTTCCAGCTTGGTGTGCGCCCTGGCGAGATCGTCGACGGCGAAGCAGAGGCTGGCGAGGCCTTCGCCTTGCGTGGCGAGCGCGGCGGTGACGCCGCCGGTTTCGGGGCCGAGGAGTTCGAGCGCCGTGTTGCCGGTGGTGAAGATCGCGGAGGCGTTGCTGCGCGATACGGGTTCACGCGCCAGCACGGTGCGATAGGCCGCGATGCCGGCTTCGAGATCGGGCGTGATGAGGACGATGTGGTCGAGCGCGGTGATCATGGGAGGCATGTCAGCCCGCGCCGTTCGTCAGCGCAAATGAAAAGGGGACGCCGGAGCGTCCCCTTTGAAAGCCGGAGGCGCTGGCCTCAGGCGGTCTTGGCTTCGGGCTGAACCAGCGAGGGCGAAGCGGCGGGCTTCGACAGCGAGATCTGCGGCGTCGGGGCCGCGAGGTTCAGCGGGTCGTTCGAGCGGCGGCAGGAGCCTTCGAAGGTCGCGCCGGCGGCGACGGTGAGCTGTTCCTGCAGGATGTCGCCGACCACGACGGCGGTGGCGTCGAGCTGCACGCGGCGGGCGCGGATGCGGCCCTCGACGCGGCCACGCACCACGACTTCCTCGGCGACGATCTCGCCCTTCACGGTGGCGCCGTTGCCGATCATCAGCGTGACCGAGCGGATGTCGCCCTCGACCGTGCCGTCGATCTGCATGTCGCCCTGGCTCGTCAGCGTGCCCTGAACGAGCAGGTCGGCCGAAATGATCGAGGGGGCGGAACGGCCGCCGGGCTTTTTGGCCGGCGCGGAAGCGGGGATCGGATTTGACATGGGTGCCGTGCCGGTTGCGGGGGTCTCAGGAGCCTTGCCTTTGGAGAACATTCGCGCCTGCCTTCAAATAATTCCAGGGATTGCGGGCCTGTCCGTCGTACCAGACCTCATAATGCAGGTGGGGTCCAGTGCTGCGCCCCGTGCTGCCGAGACCGCCCACCTTTTCTCCGAAGGCCACCTTCTGGCCCTCGACGACGTCGATCGAGCTCAAATGCGCGTAGCGGGTCTTGAGGCCGTAGCCATGGTCGATCTCGACCATGCGGCCATATCCGCCATGCCATTCGGCGATGGTGACGACGCCCGGCGCGGTCGCGATGATCGGCGCGCCCATGCCGGACTTGAAATCGAGGCCGCTGTGGAAGGCGCGGCCGCCATTGAAGGGATCGCTGCGGCCGCCGAAGCCCGACGAGATGCGGGTGACGCTGGGCAGCGGGTTGGCCAGGGGGATCGCCAGCATCGCGGTCTGCAGCGTGGCGACGCGCGCCAGCGTCGCATCGGCGACGTCGAGATTGGGATCGCGGGCGAAAAGATCGGCCTTGGCGGCGTCGACGCCCATCGGGATATACGGACCGCCCTGGGCATCCGGCAGACGCGGCGCGATCGCGTCGGCATTCATGCCGGCGATGGTGAGGACGTCGCGGAGGCTGTTTTCTTTTTCGGCGGCGGCGGCGGCGAGCGCGGCGGCGGCGGTCTGCTGCTCGCCGATCACGTCTTCAAGGCGGGTGGCGAGAGCGGCGAAGCTTTCACCCGCGGCGCGGTTGCGGCCGGTGGCGAGGAATTCCGACGCCTCGGCGGGAAGGGCGGCGTGGTCCTCTGCGGCCTCCTCGACCGGGTGGGCCTCGGCGACGCGGACCGCGTCGGGCTTGGCGAGGGGCAGCGGCGGCGGCGCGCCATTGTCGAGCAGGGCCTGCTTGTCGGCCGGGGCGGCGGGAGCGGTTTCGGTTTTGGTCGCGGCGGGGGCCGGCGCGGGCGCGGCTTCGGCGGGGGCTGCGGTTTCGTCGGCGTGATCGTGTTCCTCGATGCCGCCGGCGGCTTCGGGGTCTTCCTCCGACGAGATCGCCGGGGCGTCCGGGCCGAGGCCGAGGGCGCGGACGGTGGCGGCGCGCTGCATGACTTCGTCGAGGGCTTCGCCGGCGCCTTCCTGTTCGACCATCGCGGTCTGCAGGTCGGTCTGGCGCTTCTCGATGGCTGCGACGCTGGTTTCGAAGCGTTCTTCGGCGAGCGCGAGCTTGCCCGAGAGATCATCGTAGTCGAGACGCATACGGGCGAGTTCGGCCTCGTAATGCGTCTGGACCTGGCGGAGCTTTTCCTCCTTCGCGGCGACGATCTCGTCCTTGAAGGCGGTCATGACGCTCGCATAGGCGATCCAGCCGAGGCAGGAGAGGCCGATGAGGACGCCGGCGATCTGGAAGCGTGGCGTGAGGACGACGAACTGAACGCGGCCGTCGCTGCGGTGGTAGATCTGACGTTCGGGGAACAAGCGCGTAACGCGCTCTCTGGCGCGGGCCCAAAAGCCTGGCGTCATGGATTACTGCCCCACCGCATTTTCGTTATGCGCCGCGGGCACTTCCCGCTGCCACGGCGCTTTTGTCACAGCTTGATAAAATCAAACGGTGCCGCCCCGCAACCGGGTTCGCTTATAGAAATATTAACTTGACTCACCCGATCGGCGCGATTTAGCGCCCGAAGGTCAAGCCGCGGGTGCCGCAGCGGCAAAAGTGATGTCGAAGGGCGGGGTAAGCCCCGCCTGACGCCGCGCCGCCTCGTTGAACGGGGGGTGGGGACGGGCGAGGCCGATTTGGGTCAGGGAGGCCTGAAACGCGCTCTCCGGGTCGAGGCCCCGGACATGGCAGGCGGCCTCGAACCAGCGATAGCCGGTGGCGACATGGCCGATCTCGTCGCGATAGATGACCTGAAGGATCGCCGCGCTGGCGCCGTCGCCGGCCGATTTCAGCTTGGCGATCATGGCCGGGGTCACGTCGAGGCCCCGCGCCTCGTGCGTGAGGGGCGCGATGGCGAGGCGGTCGACCAGGTCGGCGCGGCTGGCGAGCGCGGTCTGCCAGAGGCCGTCATGGGCATCGAGCGCGCCGTAATGGCTGCCCAGCGCCTCCAGCCGGTCGGCCAGCATCAGGAAATGCTTGGCCTCCTCGCGCGCGACGGTCAGCCAGTCGGCGGCGAAGGCGGCGTTCTGCGGCCCGAGATCGAAGCGCCCGACGATGTCGAGCGCCAGGTCGATGGCGTTCAGCTCGATATGGGCGAGGGCGTGGAGGAGGGCGATGCGGCCCTCCGGGGTCGCGGGCGATCTTTTGGCGACCTCGCGGGCGGTGACGAGGCGGGGCGCGTCAGGGCGGCCGGGCCGGTCGGGCCAGCCGGGTTCCGGCGCGCCGCCGGTGAGGGCGAGCGTCGCCCGCGCCTTGGCGCGCGGGTCGCGTTCCAGAAAGGCGGCTCGCAGCCCCGGCATCGGATCAGAGCGCCTTCACCGCCGCCAGAACCTCGTCCACATGGCCGGGCACACGGACCTTGCGCCAGATGCGGACGATCCGGCCGCCCGCGTCGATCAGGAAGGTGGAGCGGTCGATGCCCATATATTTGCGGCCGTAGAGAACCTTCTCCACCCACGAGCCATAGGCCTCGACCACGGTTCCTTCGGGGTCCGAGGCCAGGGGGAGTTTCAGCTCATATTTGGCGACGAACTTGTCGTGCGCCTTCACCGTGTCCTTGGAGAGTCCCAGCACCGCCGCGCCGGCCCGCCTGAACTGCGGCAGGGCGGCAGAGAAGTCCTGCGCCTCGCGGGTGCAGCCGGACGTGTCGTCCTTGGGATAGAAATAGAGGACCAGCGGCTTGCCGGCGAAGTCCTTGAGACTGACCGGGCCGCCGCCGTCGCGCGTGAGGGTGAATGCCGGCGCCTTGTCGCCTTCGCCCGGGATTTTCGCCACGCTCTCTTCCCTTCCCTTACGGATTGCCGCAACAAGGGAGGGACATAGATCAGCCCGTGCCGGTCCGCCAGACGGACCGCCCCAACCTTGCAGTCGCGTGAACCCGACCGGCGCCCCGACCGTCACTGTCACCAACGCCCCCGGGGCGGCGCCCCGGCGGAGCGGGTGGGTGCTGCGATGGATCGGCCATGCCGTCATGGCGGCGGGCATGGTCGTTTCCGCCCTGACCGGCGCGATGGCGCTGGCGCTGGCCTTCGGGCCGGTCTCGCTGGGGCCGCTGGCGCCGGTGCTGATGCGGGCGGTGTCGGACAGCGTGGCGGGCTATCGCATGACGGCGACGGATGCGCTGCTGGTCTGGTCGATGGAGGAGACGCGGCTGGTCGTCCGCTTCGTCGAGCCGAAGCTGGTCAACGATGACGGCATCGAGATCGCGACCGCCAACGACATCGCGGTGAGCTTTTCGCTGGAGGCCCTGGTCTCGGGCAATATCGCGCCGCGCAGCCTGGAGATCCTGGGGCCGACCGCGACCTTCACGCGGCTGGAGGACGGAACCTTCGATGTCGGCATCCGGACGGAAAGCCGCCGCCGCGACATCAAGCGCGTGGAGAGCGCCGACTTCGACGCCGCCGTCTTCATCGACGCGCTGCTGGAGCCGCCGCCCGCCGATGGCGAGGACACATATCTCTCGGAGATCAAGCTCTCCAACGCCACGCTGACCTTCATCGACGACATGACCGGCTCGCTGGTGAAGGCGCCGCGCGGCACGCTGATCGTCCGCCGCACCGCGACCGGCCTGCAGGCGACGCTGGACGGGCGCGTGTCGCTGCCCAGGGGCGACTGGCGGTTCACCGCCGACACGAATTACGACCGCAACGCGCCCGACATTGCGGTGAGCGCCACGCTGGTCGATGCCGACCTCGATGCGCTCTCGGAAGCCGGTCCGCTGTTCGAAGCATTTGCCGGTGTGGCGCTGCCGCTGAGCGGTCAGATCACCGCGACGATGGATACCGAAGGCCGCATCAAGCAGGCCGACCTCGCGATCACCGCGCAGGCCGGGCATTTCGAGGCGCGGACGCTGTCGAACGTGCCGTTCGAGGTGAAATACGGCATCATGCAGGCGCATTATGACGGCGCGCAGGATCTGTTTCAGCTGACCCGGCTGGATGTGGACAGCGACCATCTGAAGGGCGAGGTCGCGGGCGCGTTCCGCCTGCGCCGCGGCGAGGATGGCCTGACCAATGGCTGGAACGGCGAACTGACGATCCGCAACGGCTATCTGGAGACGCCGGTGCTGTTCGACGGCGCCACGCCTGTCGATCTTCTGGTGATGAAGGCCGACAACGATCTCGTCACCGACCATCTGAAGATCGAGACGCTGCGGCTGGAGAGCCAGGGTTCGGTGTTCGACATCACGGCGGACATCAAGGGGATGGCGGCGGAGAAACCGTCGCTGAAGATGGACGGCACCATCTCGAACCTGCCCGCCATGAGGATCGGCACGCTGTGGCCGAAAGGCGTGGCGGAAGGCGCGCGCGACTGGATTCAGGAGAATGTCTTCGCCGGCACGATCACCGACGGGACCATCCATGCCGATATTCCCGCCGACGCGCTGGCGAGCGGCAACGTTCCCGACAGCGCGGCGCGGATCGAACTGAACTATGGCGGCGTCGAGATGGCCTATATCTCGGAGATGCCGCACCTGACCGGGGTGAAGGGAAAGGCGATCGTGCTGGGCAACCACTTCGAGAGCCGGATCGAGGAAGGATTTGTCGGCCCGCTGAAGCTCAGCGAGGGCGTGGTCACGATCAAGGATCTGAACAAGCGCGGCGAGCCGGCGAATATAGACGGACGCATCACCGGCAAGGCGAGCGAATTGCTGCTGCTGCTCGACAAGGAGCCGCTGGGCTATCCGAGCCGCTTCGGTCTCGATCCGAAATCGGTCGGCGGCGATGCGGACATCGCCCTCAGCCTGGTCGTGCCGACATGGAAGGCGCTGAAGGTCGAGCAGATCGTGTTCGATATCGGCGCGGACCTGACCGATGTGAGCATGAATATCGCGGAAGGCATCGGCGTCAGCGATGGCACGGCGCATTTCGCGGTGACGGGGTTCGGGCTGAAGGCCGAAGGCTCGGGGCTGGTGGCCGGCGTGCAGGCGAACTTCGCCTGGGAGGAGAATTTCAATCCCGGACCGGACCGCATCTCGACCCGCATCCAGGCCGATGCGGTGATCGACGAGGCCCTGCGCGTGCGGCTGGGCGTCGATCCGGGGCCGTATCTGGACGGGCCGGCGGCGATCCGCGTGTCGATGACCGGGATCGGCTTCGATCCGGTGACGGCCTCGGCGGAGGTGACGCTGGACGACGCCTCGCTGTCGGTGCCGGAGCTTGGCTATGCCAAGGCGGCGGGCGTGCCGGCCAAAGCGACGGCGGAGCTGACGCGCGTGCCGGAAGGCTATCGCGCCGCGCCGGTGCGGCTGGTCGGCGAGGGGATCGATGCCGAGCTGGACGTGCTGCTGGGGCGCGACGGATCGATCCTGTCGTTCAACGCCAACCGGCTGGTCGCCGGGCGCAACGATGTGGAATTCAAGGTCGATCTGAAAGGCGGCAAGCCGCACGTGACGGCCAATGCCCGCTCGATCGATCTCGACACGCTGATGGACGCGCTGTTGCAGCCTTCGGAGTCGGTTGTCGTCGATCAGGCGCAGGCGACGGTCGGGCAGTCGCCCTCGAAGCCGCCGCATCTCTCGATGTCGGTCCGCGCCGACCGTGTGCTGATGCGCGGCGGAGTGGAGGCGAGGGATTTGCAGTTCGATGTCGACCTCGATCACGGCGACCTCGTCGCTCTGCTGCTCTACGGCAAGCTCGGTGACGGCGAAATGCTGGCGCGGCTGTGGCCGCAGCAGGACGGGCGCCGCCGCATCGTCGCGGAATTGACCGACATGGGCGTCTTCATCGACGGGCTGTCCAGCTTCGGCAGCCTGAAGGGCGGTTACGGCAAGATGGACGTGATGCTGCCGCGCCGGGGCAGCAATGCGGACGCGCTGGGCAATTTCGCGATGCGCGACTTCAAGCTGGTGGACCAGCCCTTCATCGTGCGGCTGCTGTCGGCGGGATCGTTCCAGGGGCTGCTGGAATTGCTGTGCGGCACCGGCATCAGCTTCGACACGCTGACGGCGGACCTCGCGATGCAGGGCGACCGGCTGATCGCGCGCAATCTGGAAATGAAGGGATCGGCCATCGGCATGACCGCCGACGGCTATTTCGACCGCGAGACGGAGGCGATCGAGGCCTCCGCCGTGCTGACGCCGATCTATTCGCTGAACACGCTGTTCGCCGGGGTGCCGCTGATCGGGCCGTTGCTGGGCGGCGAGAACGGCATTCTGGCCGTCGCCTTCAAGATCGACGGCACGGTGGACGCGCTGGATATCGGCGTCAGTTACCTGTCGCCGGTCGCGCCGGGCATTCTACGCAAGCCGTTCGAGTATGACTCGCCGGTGGCGGAGCCGGAGGGTTAGGCCGGCTCGACCAGGATGTGCCGCTTCTTGCCGAGCGAAAGCTTGATGAGGCCTTCCGCGTTCGCGGCATCGAGGCTGACCAGCGCCTTCTCGTCCGACACCGCGACATCGTTCAGCTTCACGCCGCCGCCGGCGATCTGACGCCGCGCTTCCGACGCCGAAGCCGTGAGGCCGACCGCGGCGATGAGCGTCGCGAGGGGCAGGCCTTCGGCCAGCTTGTCGCGGGCGAAGCTGGCGCGCGGCAGATCGCTGGAGCCTGCGCCGCCGAACTGGCCGGCCGCAGCCGCAGCAGCGCGCTCGGCCGCTTCCCGGCCGCGCACCAGAGCGGTCACTTCGGTCGCGAGCATCTTCTTCGCCTCGTTGATCTCGGCCCCGCCAAGGCTTTCGAGGCGGACGATCTCGTCCTCCGCCATTTCGGTGAAGATGCGCAGGAAGCGGCCGACATCGGCATCTTCCGTGTTGCGCCAGTACTGCCAGAAGTCGAAGGCCGGGAGCGCATCCTCGTTCAGCCACACCGCGCCGTTCGCCGACTTGCCCATCTTGGCGCCGGACGAGGTGGTGATGAGCGGGCAGGTCGTCGCGTAGAGCTGCACGCCCAGCATCTTGTGGGCGAGGTCGATGCCGTTGACCATGTTGCCCCACTGGTCGCTGCCGCCCATCTGGAGGACGCAGCCATAGCGCTTGTAGAGCTCGACGAAGTCGTAGGCCTGCAGGATCATGTAGTTGAATTCGAGGAAGGAGAGCGACAGATCGCTCTCCATGCGCGTCTTCACGCTGTCGAAGGACAGCATCTTGTTGACCGAGAAATGGCGGCCGACATCGCGCAGGAACGGGATGTATTCCAGCCTGTCGAGCCAGTCGGCATTGTCGATCATGACGGCGTCGGTCGGGCCGCTGCCGAAGGTCATGACCTTGTCGAAGGCGGTCTTGATGGAGGCCATGTTGGCCTGAATCACATCGTCGCCGGTCAGCTTGCGCTGCTCGTTGCGGAACGAGGGATCGCCGACCTTGGTGGTGCCGCCGCCCATGATGACGAGCGGCCGCCCGCCGACCTGCTGAAGCCGGCGCAGCATCATCATGTTGGCGAGATGGCCGACATGCAGGCTGGGGGCGGTGCAGTCATAACCGATATAGGCCGTCACGATCCCTTCGGCGAAACGGGCCTTGAGGCCCGCTTCGTCGGAACAGGTGTGGAGCTGACGCCGCTCTTGCAGCAGGCGGATGAAATCGGTTGAGGTCGACATCTTAACTGTACGCCCTGGAAAAAGGGCGCGAGCGATAGCACGGGGACGCGGCGTGGCGGAAGCAGGGCCTTGGCGGATCATCGGCCTGATGAGCGGCACCTCGATGGACGGGGTGGACGCGGCGCTGATCGAGACGGATGGCGAGCGCGTGCTGAGCTTCGGCCCGGCGTTGACGCTACGCTACGCGCCGCAGGAGCGCGCCGTGCTGCGTGCGGCCATCGCGGCGGCGATGGGCGAGGGCGCCGGCTCGACGAATGAGGCGATAGCGGCGGCTGAGCTGTTGCTGACGGAGACCCATGCCGCGGCCCTGGCGAAGGCGGTCGATGCGGCGGGCCTGAACGCGCGCGATATCCACTATGCCGGGTTCCATGGCCAGACGGTGCTGCACCGGCCGGCGCAGAAACTGACCTGGCAGATCGGCGATGGCAGCGCGCTCGCGGCGGCGAGCGGCATCGACGTGGTGTTCGACTTCCGCACGGCGGACGTGCTGGCCGGGGGGCAGGGGGCGCCGCTGGTGCCGCTCTATCATCAGGCGCTGGTGGCGGGCCTCAGGACGGAACTGCCCGTCGCCGTGCTGAATATCGGCGGCGTGGCGAACGTGACGTGGGTGGGGCCGGATGGCGCGCTGCTCGCCTTCGACACCGGGCCGGGCAATGCGGCGCTGGACGACTGGGCGCTCCAGCATACGGGCAAACCCATCGACGAGGACGGGGCGCTGGGCGCGAGCGGTCAGGTGGACCGGGCCGTGCTGGCGTCGATGCTGGACAATCCCTGGTTCGACGCCGCCCCGCCCAAATCGCTGGACCGGATGGATTTCTCCATCGCGCCGGTGCGGGGGCTGGATGCAGCCGCAGGCGCAGCGACGCTGACGCGCTTTACGGCGGAGACGGTGGCGCTGGCGGCGCGGCATTTCCCGTCGCCTGCAACGCGCTGGCTGGTCTGCGGCGGCGGACGGCGCAATCCGACCATGATGGCGGCGCTGAACGCCGCGCTGGGCGTGCCGGTGGAGCCGGTGGAAGCCGTCGGCTGGCGCGGCGATTTCCTTGAGGCGGAGGCGTTCGCCTTCCTCGCCGCGCGGCATCTGCGCGGACTGCCCCTGAGCGTGCCGACGACCACCGGCGTGCCGCAGCCGCTGACCGGCGGCCGTCTGGCGCGCAAGCCATGAGCGATCCGTTCGCCAAGTGGCGCGCGCGGCGGGCGGAACGGCCCGTACAGCCCGCTGCGCCGCCTGAGGCGAAGGCGGTGGTCTATGAAACGCCTTATGTGAACCGGGGATGGGCGGTCCTGCTGCTGTTCGGCTGGGCGCCGTTCATGATCGCTCTGGTGCTGCTGATGGCGCTGAACGAGCGCGCGATCAAGGAGACCATCCCCTATGCGACCGGGGCGATGACGCTGGGCTTCCTTGTGCTGATGGGATCGCTGGTTGCGGTACCGATGCTGGCCGCCTCACGCCGGTCATGGACGTTGACGTCTGCCGGACTGGCGATTTCGGAGCGTCCCCTGATCCCGCTTATGGGGCCGCGCCGGCACGCCGTTCTGCCGCTGGGCGAGGTTGCGGCGGCGCGCATGGGCGAGGCGCTGAACGGCATGCCGATCTTCGAGATCGAGGCGAAGGGCGGTGCGCGCTACCGCATCGCGCCCCGGCATGTGGGCAGGGGCCGCAATGTGCGGCTCGATTTCAGCGGGTTCGAGGATTTCGTCGATGCGATCGGCGATGCGATCGAGGCGGCCGGCCATGCATTGCCGCCCGAGCAGACGCTGAGAACGGCGGCGAGCGGCCTGACGGGCGTGGTGGTGCTGGGGATCGCAACCGCGTTCTTCGCCGCGCTGTGCCTGTTCGGCCTTTGGGCGCTGGTCGGCGGCGAACCCGTCGGCATGCAGGCGCTGGCCTTCGGCGTGCCGCTGACGCTGCTGTTCACCGGACTGCTGCGCAGCCGCTGGGCGAAATGGCGATCGGGCGTGGCCTAGCCGCTCTCGACCATGCGCGGGATGCGCTTGTCGAGATAGCCTTCGATCGACTCGAAGAGTTCCGGCATCGCGTCGGTATAGAAGTGGTTGGCGTTCTCGATCTTGTCGTAGTCGATCACGATGCCCTTCTGCGCCTTCAGGCGGTCGACCAGCTTGTCGACATCGGCGGTCGGGCAGACCGTGTCCTTCAGACCCGTGGTGATGAGGCCGGAGGACGGGCAGGGCGCGAGGAAGGTGAAGTCATAGATATTCGCCGGTGGCGAGACGGAGATGAAGCCGGCGATCTCCGGGCGGCGCATCAGAAGCTGCATGCCGATCCAGGCGCCGAAGGAATATCCAGCAATCCAGCAGGTTTGCGCGTTCGGGTTGAAGCTCTGCATCCAGTCGAGCGCCGAGGCCGCATCCGACAATTCGCCGATGCCGCCGTCATACTGGCCCTGGCTGCGGCCGACGCCGCGGAAATTGAAGCGCAGGACCGAAAAGCCCCGCCGTTCAAAGGTGTTGAACAGGTCGTAGACGATCCGGTTGTTCATGTTGCCGCCGCCATTGGGGTGCGGGTGCAGGATGATCGCGATCGGCGAACCGGACTTTTTCTGATGCTGGTAGCGCCCCTCGAGGCGGCCGGCGGGGCCGGTGAAGACGACTTCAGGCATGGGCGGATTTGACCTAGCGTCAGGATCGGGAATTCAGACGGAAGCGCCGAAACAAGCCCGGATATTGTTGACCCCTGTAGTAGGAGAACCTATAACCGGGGCGCACCGGCGCGCCTGCGAGCGCGCTCTATACGCGGGTGAAGCGCTGAAAAACAAGGTTTTTCGGCGCGTGAAGGCAGGCGGACCATGAAACTGAATACCAAAGGGCGCTACGCGGTGATGGCGGTGACGGATCTCGCCCGCCACAGCGCCGAAAAGCCGGTTTCGCTGGCCGATATCGCCGGACGGCAGGAAATCTCGCTGTCCTATCTGGAGCAGCTTTTCGCGCGCCTGCGCCGGGCGGGGATCGTCCGGTCGGTGCGCGGCCCCGGCGGCGGTTACCGTCTGGCCCGGCCGACGGCCGAAACCCGGATCGCCGAAATCATCCTGGCGGTGGACGAGCCGATCAAGGCGACCCGCTGCGATGCCGAGACCCGCAAGGGCTGTCTGACCCAGAACGCCCGCTGCATCACCCATGACCTGTGGGAGGAGCTGAGCCGCCAGATCCACATCTTCCTGTCGTCGGTGTCGGTGGCGGATGTGCTGGAGAACCGCGTGCTGGGCCGTTCGGCGCCGCTGCGGCCGGGCATGGAGCCGGCCTTCGACGTCGATCTGCTGATCGAGAAGGGCATCAGCCCTGAGAGCATGGTGGCCTGAAGTCGAACGCCATGGCCGTGTATCTGGACCACAACGCGACGACGCCGGCTCTGCCGGCCGCACGCGCCGCCATGAACGCGGCGCTGGAGGCGGGCGGCAATCCCTCGTCGGTGCATGCGGGCGGACGCGCCGCGCGCCGTATCGTTGAAGACGCGCGCGCCGCCGTCGCCGAACTGGTGTGCGCGTTTCCGGCGGAGGTGATCTTCACCAGCGGCGGAACCGAGGCGAACGCGCTGGCCCTGCGCGGCGTGCTGGCGGCGAATGGCATGAAATCCATTCTGGTCGGCATGACCGAGCATGACTCGGTGATGGCGAACGCGGTTGCCGCGCCGGGCGTGTTCCGCACGCTGGGCGTCGACGCGAACGGCGTGATCGATCTGGATGCGCTGGATCGCGCGCTGGCGAATGTGCCGGCGCCGGTCTTCGTGTCGGTGATGCTGGCGAATAACGAGACGGGCGTGATCGCGCCGGTGGCCGGGATCGCGCAGCGCGTGAAGGCGGTGGGCGGCCTGCTCCATGTCGATGCGGCGCAGGCGGCGGGGCGTGTCGAAGTCAATCTGCGCGATCTCGGCGCGGACCTGATGACGGTGTCGGCGCACAAGATGGGCGGTATTCAGGGTGCGGGCGCGCTGGTCGTGCGCGACGGCATCCGCGTGAGCGCACAGATTGCCGGTGGCGGGCAGGAGCTTGGCCGCCGTTCGGGCACCGAGAATGTGGCGGCCATCGCGGCGTTCGGCGCAGCGGCGGCGTCGCCTGCCGACTGGTCGAAGACGGCGATGCTGCGGGATCGTCTGGAAGCGAAGATCGCTGAGGCCGTTCCGCAGGTGGTCGTTTATGGCGCGGGCGTTGCGCGCCTGCCCAACACGTCGATGTTCGGCCTTGCGGGCGTTGCGGGCGAGACCCAGATGATGGCGATGGACCTCGCCGGCTTCGCCATCAGCTCAGGCGCCGCATGCTCCAGCGGCAAGATGAAGGTGAGCCATGTGCTGGCCGCGATGGGCGCGGCGCATCCGGCCGACGCCATCCGCGTCTCGCTGGGGCCGGAGACGACGGGCGCGGAGATCGACGGCTTCGTCGCGGCATGGACGGCGTTCGCGGACAAGGCGCTGAAGCGCCGCACGGCGGAGGCTGCATAATGGCCGCCGTTCAGGAAACCATCGACACCGTCGGCGGTCTGCAGACCGAGAAGTATAAATACGGCTTCGTCACCGAGATCGAATCCGATCGCGCGCCCAAAGGGCTGAACGAAGACACCGTGCGCTTCATTTCCGAGCGCAAGGGCGAGCCGCAATGGCTGCTCGACTGGCGTCTTGAGGCGTTCCGCCGCTGGAAGGAAATGGCCGAGCCGACCTGGGCGATGCTGAACTATCCCAGGATCGACTTCCAGGACGCCTATTACTATTCCGCGCCGCGCCAGAAGCCGAAGCTTGAGAGCCTGGACGAGGTCGATCCGGAGCTGCTGAAGACCTATGCCAAGCTGGGCATTCCGCTGGCCGAGCAGAAGATGCTGGCGAATGTGGCGGTGGACGCGGTGTTCGACAGCGTGTCGGTGGTGACGACGTTCAAGGAGAAGCTGGCCGAGGCCGGCGTGATTTTCTGCTCGTTCTCCGAAGCCGTGCGCGAGCATGGCGAGCTGGTGCGCAAATATCTGGGCAGCGTCGTTCCGTCGACGGACAATTTCTACGCGACATTGAATGCGGCCGTCTTCTCCGACGGGTCGTTCGTGTACATCCCGCCGGGCGTGCGCTGTCCGATGGAACTTTCCACCTATTTCCGCATCAACGCGGCGGAGACGGGGCAGTTCGAGCGGACGCTGATCATCGCCGACCGCGACAGCTATGTCTCGTATCTGGAAGGCTGCACCGCGCCGCAGCGCGACCAGAATCAGCTGCATGCCGCGGTGGTTGAGCTGGTCGCGCTCGACAATGCCGAGATCAAGTATTCGACCGTCCAGAACTGGTATCCGGGCGACGAGAACGGCAAGGGCGGCATCTACAATTTCGTGACCAAGCGCGGCGACTGCCGGGGCAGGGCCTCGAAGATTTCGTGGACGCAGGTCGAGACCGGATCGGCGATCACCTGGAAATATCCAAGCTGCGTCCTGCGCGGCGATGACAGCGTGGGTGAGTTCTACTCCATCGCCATCGCCAACAACTACCAGCAGGCCGATACCGGCACGAAGATGATCCACCTGGGGAAGAACACGCGCTCGCGTATCGTCTCCAAGGGCATCAGCGCCGGTCACGCGCAGAACACCTATCGCGGGCAGGTGAGCATTCATCCCCGCGCCGACAATGCGCGCAATTTCACGCAGTGCGACTCGCTGCTGATCGGCAAGTCGTGCGGCGCGCATACCGTGCCCTATATCGAGAGCCGCAATCCCAGCGCCAAGCTGGAGCATGAGGCGACGACCTCGAAGATTTCGGAAGACCAGCTGTTCTACGCGACCTCGCGCGGCATTCCGGAGGAGGAGGCCGTGGCGCTGATCGTCAACGGCTTCTGCCGCGACGTGCTGCAGCAATTGCCGATGGAATTCGCCGTCGAGGCGCAGAAGCTGGTGGGCATCAGCCTTGAAGGAAGTGTTGGATGAGTGGCCTTCTGGACATCCGTGACCTGCATGTCGAAGTCGGCGGCAAGCCGATTTTGAAAGGGCTGAGCCTGTCGATCCCGGCGGGCGAGGTTCATGCCATCATGGGGCCGAACGGGTCGGGCAAGTCGACGCTGTCCTATGCGCTGGCCGGGCGTGACGGCTACGAGGTGACGGGCGGCGATATTCTCTATCGCGGCGAAAGCCTGGTCGGCCTCGCGCCGGAAGAGCGCGCGTCGAAAGGCGTGTTCCTGGCGCTGCAATATCCCATCGAGATTCCCGGCGTCACGACCATGACATTCCTGCGCACGGCGCTGAACGCCCAGAAGAAGGCGCGCGGCGAGCAGCCGCTGGATGCGGCGCAGTTCCTGCGCCTCGTGCGCGCCAAGGCCAAGACGCTGAACATCAATGACGACATGCTGAAGCGGCCGCTGAACGCCGGGTTCTCGGGCGGCGAAAAGAAGCGCGCCGAGATTTTGCAGATGTCTCTGTTCGAGCCGGGCTTCGCCGTGCTGGACGAGACCGACAGCGGCCTCGACATCGACGCGCTGAAGCTGGTGAGCGAGGGCGTCAACGCGCTGCGCAGCCCCGATCGCGCGATGCTGGTCATCACGCATTACCAGCGCCTGCTCGATTACATCGTGCCGGATGCGGTGCATGTGCTGGCCGGCGGCCGCATCATCAAGTCCGGCGGGCGCGAGCTGGCGCTGGAGCTTGAGAAGTCCGGCTATGACGCTGTGGTGAAGGCGGCGGCATGAGCGCGAACGCGGCCCTCGTCGTGCGGCGGACCGAAGCGGATGCCCGCTTCGCGCGCACCGGCGTGCCGCATCGCCGGATCGAGGCCTGGCACTACACCGATCTGAAGTCTCGCGTGGATGCCGATCTGCCGGTGGCCGGCGCCTATGATGGCGCAGGCATCAGCGCGGCCAACCCGTTCGCGGGGATCGAGGCCGACACGCTGGTATTCGCCAATGGCTATTACCGGCCCGACCTGTCGCGCGTGACGGCGGAGCCGGCCATCGAGATCGCTGCGCTGGACGATGCCGCGCCGGACTGGGCGCGTGCGGCGTTCGGCGCGAAGGCGGCTTCGGCGATGGCCGATCTGGCGCTGGCGCGGATGATGGGCGGCGTCGCCGTGCGCGTGTCACATAATTTCGAGGGGAAGCGGCCAATCCATCTCGTGTTCCTCGGCCAGTCGCCGTCTGCTGCCGCGCGGCACAGCCGGGTGGTGGTCGTGCTGGGCACGAATGCGGCGTTGACCCTGCTGGAGAGCCATGAGGCCGAAGGCGCGGCGGGCCTCGCCAATCTCGGTTTCGATTTCCGTCTCGCGGCGAACAGCCGGTTGACGCACTACAAGATCGCGGGCGGCGTTTCGGGCGAAACGCATGTCGGCACCGTGATGGCCGATGTCGAAGCGGGCGCGCTCTACGATGTGGCGCTCGCGGCGGGCGATGGGGCGCTGGCCCGGCACGAGATCCACGCGGACCTGACCCAGCGCATGGCGCGGGTGCGGCTGACGGCGCTGTCGCTGCTGAACGGCGCGCAACATGGCGACGTGACCGCCGTGGTCGAACACGCCGTGCGTGACGGGCGATCCGACCTCGTCTTCAAGTCGGTACTGGCGGACAAGGCCCGCAGCGTGGCGCAGGGGCGTATCCTCGTGCGGCCGGGGGCTGACGGCACGGACAGCAAGCAGTCGACGCGCGCGCTGTTGCTGAGCAAGGGCGCGGAGGCCGACGCTAAGCCCGAACTGGAAATTCACGCCGAAGACGTGGTCTGCGGCCATGGCGCGGCCATCGGCGATCTCGACGCCAATGCGTTGTTCTATCTGCGCGCGCGCGGCATTCCGGAGCGCGAGGCGCGCGCGATGCTGACCGAGGCGTTCCTGCAGGAAGGCCTGGCGCGCTTGGCCCACACGCCGGAAGCCGATGCGATGCGCGCCTTCGTGCTGAACCGTTTGCAGAAGCTGGAGGCCGCATGAACGCGCTCCATCCCGTGACGGCGGCGTTCGATGTCGCCCGGGTGCGGGCCGACTTCCCGGTGCTGCGCCAGCATGTCTATGGCAGGCCGCTGGTCTATCTGGATAACGCCGCCTCGGCGCAGAAGCCGCAGAGCGTGATCGACGCGATGTCGCGCTTCATGGAGACGGGCTACGCCAACGTCCATCGCGGCGTGCATTACCTGTCAGGCACGGCGACAGATGCCTATGAGGCGGCGCGCGATGCGGCGCGCTCTTATGTGAATGCGGGCAAGCGCGAGGAGATCATCCTCACCCATGGCGGCACCGAGGCGTTCAATCTGGTCGCCGAAAGCTGGCTTGGCCCGCGCATCCAGCCGGGCGACGAGATCGTGCTTTCGCAGATGGAGCATCACGCCAATATCGTGCCGTGGCATTTCCTGCGCGAGCGGCAGGGCGCGGTGATCAAATGGGCGCGCGTCGGCGACGATGGCGCGCTGGATATGGATCACCTGGCGAGCCTGATCGGCCCCAAGACGAAGCTGGTCGCCATCGCGCATATGTCGAACGTGCTGGGTACGGTGACGCCGGCTGCCGAGATCGTAAGGCTGGCCCACGCCAGCGGCGTGCCGGTGCTGTTCGACGGCTGCCAGGCGGCGGTTCACGCGCATGTCGACGTGCAGGCGCTGGATTGCGATTTCTATGTCTTCTGCGCGCACAAGCTGTACGGACCATCCGGCATCGGCGCGCTGTATGCGAAGGCGGAGCATCTGGCGGCCATGCGTCCCTATCAGGGCGGCGGCGACATGATCCGCGAAGTCGGCTTCGACGCCATTACCTATGCCGACGCGCCGCATCGTTTCGAGGCCGGCACGCCGCCCATCGTCGAAGGCGTCGGCTGGAAAGCGGCGTTCGACTATCTGAATGCGCTGGACCGTGAAGGCGCGCACGCGCATGAGCAGGCGCTGCTGGCGCGCGCGACCCAAAAGCTGTCGGCGCTGAACTGGGTGAAGATCTACGGCACCGCGCCGGGGAAGGGCGCCATCGTGGCGTTCGATGTCGAGGGCGTGCATGCGCATGACCTGGCGACGATCATCGACCGGCGCGGCGTCGCGGTGCGGGCGGGGCATCACTGCGCCCATCCGCTGATGCAGCGTCTGGGCGTCACCGCCACGGCGCGGGCGAGCTTCGCCTTCTACAACACGGTCGAGGAAGTGGATGCGCTGGTGGAAGCCGTGAAGGCGGCGCGGGAGATGCTGGCATGAGCGCCGAAGCCCACGCGACGCTGAACGAGACCGAGCTGAACGAGCTGACGGACAAGATCATCCGTGAGCTGAAGACCGTGTTCGACCCCGAAATCCCGGTCGATATCTTCGAGCTGGGCCTCATCTACAAGATCGATGTCGACGACGATATGAAGGTCGCCATCGACATGACTCTCACCGCGCCCGGATGCCCCGTCGCGGGCCAGATGCCGGGCTGGGTGGAGGAGGCGGTGCGCCGCGTGCCGGGCATCGCGGACGTGAAGGTGACGATGACCTTCGACCCGCCCTGGGATCCCGGCCGCATGAGCGAAGAAGCCAAGCTCGAACTGAACATGTTCTGATTGAATCGCCCCGTCCTCATTCCGATATCAAGCCCATGACCGACGCCGCCCCCGAAACGCCAGCCCCCCGCCGTCCGCGCCGCGAACGGCCCAAGGTCGTGCGCCTGACGGATGCCGCCGCCGGCCGCATTCAGACGATCATGGACGCGGCGCCCGGCCGCTATGTCGGCGTGCGTGTCGGCGTGAAGAATGGCGGCTGCGCCGGCATGGAATACACGATGGAGTATGCGGAGAGCCGCGGCCCCATCGACGAGGTGGTCGAGGACAAGGGCGTGACGCTGCTGGTGGAGCCGAAGGCGGTCCTCTTCCTGCTCGGCACCGAGATGGACTACGTCACCGACAGGCTGTCGGCCCGGTTCGTGTTCAACAACCCGAACCAGACGGATGCCTGCGGCTGCGGCGACAGCGTCACCATCGTTCCGGCCCAGGCCGGGTGACGGGGCGCGGCGATCCGCCGCGCTGATGCAGGCCCCGCCATTTCCGCTATTGTGCCCCGAGCAAACGGGGATTCCGATCATATGACGACGCGCGCGTCCGACGTTCTTCCGCTGGTTCAGCCGGCGCTGGTGAAATTCATTTCGTTCCTGAACGGCGCGCCGGCCGATCCGGCGGCGTCCCTGGACGATCTCGCCAAGTCTTATGCCGACGCCAAGGGCAAGCAGGGACGTGACGCCGTCGCCAGCCGCATCGGCATGAACGACGCCGAACTGACCATGTTCGACGCGACGCTGCGCGAAGGCGTGCGCCGGGTGGGGCGTCTGGCGCCGGATGCGCCGGCCTATGAAACGCGCAACACCACCATCGCCGCGCTGCGCCTGCTGTCGTGGCTGGAGACGATCGCCGACCGGAAATCCGATTTCGCCTTCGCGGTCACGCTGCCCGGTCAGGACGACGAGGTCGGCCGCAAGCAGGTGCGGGCGCTGGAACTGATCCTGCGCAGCCTCATCACCGAGCGTTATGAGGACCAGCCGGCGCTGATCGCCCGCCTGAAGGATCTGCTCAGCGAGAAGGTGGTGCAGCAATGGCTGACCTCCGCCGATCGCGGCGACGTGCTGTCGGGCACGACATTCTCCGAACTGTCGAGCCTGTTCGTCTCGACGCAGGAATATCCGAACTACGACCCGCTCTATAAGGACACGCCGCTGCTGACGCTGCTGAAGGAGAAGCGCGTCACCATCCGCAACTATCTCGACGACATCCGCCGCATCCGCAACGTGCTGGCGCACAACAAGCGCGTCAGCCCGGCGCAGATGTCGCTGCTGAACATGTATTACGACGAACTGGTCGAGCCGCTGCAGGAAGCGCACGACCAGGGCCGCACCAAGGTGAACCCCGAGCTGTTTCTGGATGTCAGCCGGGAAGAGCTGAACGGCTATTTCAACACGCTGTCGGAAGACGTGAAGGGCGTGAAGGACGACATCGCCGATCTGCGCGTCGAACTGGGCGGCAAGCTGGACGATGTGAAGAAGGACACCGCCGCCATCCGCGAAACCACGACGCGGATCGAGAGCGGAACCGGGGCGGCGAACAGCAAGCTCTGGGTCGTGCTGGCGAGCCTCGTCGGCATCGCAGCGGTCGCGGCTGCCATTCTCTATTTCGTGCTGGGCACGTCGGAGAAGACCGACCAGATCGCGGGCGACACCTCCGCCACCCGCGAAACCACCGACCGGATCGAGGACAAGACCGACCGGATCGGCGCGGACACCACCGAGATCAAGGATTCGACCGCCCGCATCGAAAGCTCGATCGGCGAGATCGCCGACGCCTTCAAGCGCATCGACAAGAATGGCGGCGTCATCGAGAACCCGACATCGCCCGCCGAGCATTATCACAACGCGCTCGTCTATCAGGAGCGGGGCGATACCGCGAACGCGCGCAAGGAATACATGGCCTTCGCGGAAGCCGACGTTGACGCGATCGACGTGCATGACCGCTTCGCCCAGCTGCTGCGCGCGCAGGACGGCACGGCCGGCGCACGGGAAATCTATGGCGGCTTCGCCTCGCGGCTGAAGGCCCCGGCGATCAAGCTGGTCTACGCCATGCAGTTCATCGACGCCGAGCGCACCAAGCGCGTCGAAGAGTTCATGACCGCGAACCCGGATTACGGCCCGGGCTATTATCTGCTGGCGCAGGAATATTCCGAAGCCCGCACCGGCGGCCAGTCGGTGAACGACAAGCAGAAGGAATTCGACAATCTGAACAAGTTCCTCGCGGCCGATGCCGCCGGAACGCTGATCAGTCATTTCGTCGACGTTCAGGTTCTCGGCCAGTGGCTCGATACCGCCCGCCAGCGCGTGAAGGTGCTGGAGCCGCAGCTTCAGGCCACGCGCTCGCAGCCCACCCTGGTCCAGAGCCGCAACAATGCCGGCTGGTCCGTCACCTTCATCATCCCGGAGGCGGCGACGCAGATTTTCTATCGCCTCGGCGAGACGGGTGAGTTCGTCGACACCGGCTCCAGCGGCATGATCGACCAGCGCACGGGCAAGCCCGCGCCGAACTCGTGGATCTCGCTGCCCGTCGACCAGCAGTCGACGACGATCTATCTGAAATACATCAACATGAACGGGCAGGAGATGGGTCCGTTCGCGCTGGCCTTCGAGGCCGGCACCTCGGCGCTGGGCGAAGAGCACAAGCGCATGCTGGAGATGACCTGGACCTCGTGGATTCTCATCCAGGCCAATCCCGGCAATGAAAGCCAGCAGCTGATCTACTTCACCGGCATGACCAGCTGGCGCTGCGGCATCGGCAAGGCGATGTACGGGTTCAACGGGGCCGGGCTGGACAAGGAACTCGTCTTCCCACCCTGCGACGAGAAAGACCCGATGGCCATCCCGTCGGACTTCATGCCCTACATGGAAGCCCCGCCGGGACTGCAGACCATGCAGGTCCAGGTCACCTACAAGGACGGCACCCAGTCGGCTGTGCGGGAATACAAGCCGCAATAGGCCCACCGAAATTGTCATGGTCCGCGGCGCGGGCCATGACAATTCTGGAAAGCCCCTGACGCAACGTCAGCAAACCATGTATGAGTCTCGTGCCTGCGCCTGACGCGGGTTTCAGGAGACTCATGAGCCGCTATCGCAAGACAGACGTCGCCGGACAGGCGCTGCGCCCGCAAACCCAGATGATGAGCTTCGGCTACGACCCGGCCTTGTCGGAAGGGTCGATCAAGCCGCCGCTGTTCCAGACATCCACCTTCGCCTTCAAATCCGCCGAAGACGGCAAGCGCCAGTTCGCGCTGCGCAAGGGCCTCGCCCAGCGCGCGCCGGGCGAGGAATTCGGCCTCGTCTATTCGCGCTTCAACAATCCCAACCTCGAAATTCTGGAAGACCGCCTGGCGATCTGGGAACAGGCCGAGAAGGCGCTGGTCTTCGCTTCGGGCATGGCGGCGATTTCCTCGGTGCTGCTGGCGCTTTCGCGCCCCGGCGACGTGGTGATGAACTCCGAGCCGCTCTATGGCGGCACCGAGGGTTTGCTGCTCAACATCTTCCCGCAATTCGGCATCGGCCACGCGCCGCTGCCGGTCGGCACGCCGCTGGACAAGATCGAGGCGCTGATGCGCGCGGCGGACGAGGAGGCGGCGAAGAAGGGTGGGCGGCTTTCGGCCATCATGCTGGAAACCCCGGCCAACCCGACCAACGAGCTGACCGACATTTCCGGCGTCGTCGCCATCGCGAAGAAGCTGGAGCGCAACGGCTATCGCCCGGCGGTCTGCGTCGACAACACGTTCCTCGGGCCGATCTGGCAGAAGCCGCTGACGCTGGGCGCCGACTACGCGATGTATTCGCTGACCAAATATGTCGGCGGCCATTCCGACATCGTCGGCGGCGCGGTGCTGGGTTCGATGGATGCGATGAAGCCGATCGCGCCGATGCGCTCGTCGCTGGGTTCGACGCTCGATCCGCACACCGCCTGGATGCTGTGCCGCAGCCTGGAGACGCTGGAACTTCGCATCAGCCGCGCGACCGAGAATGCCCGCATCGTCTGCGGCTTTCTGGAACGCCACCCCAAGGTGCAGAAGGTGCTGTGGCTCGGCAATCTGCCCGCCGGGTCCGATCAGGCGCGCATCTTCGCCTCGCAATGCACCGGCGTCGGATCGACCTTCTCGATCCGCGTGAAGGGCGGCGAGCCGGAGGCCTTCAAGTTCCTCGACAGCCTGAAGGTCATCAAGCTGGCGGTCAGCCTCGGCGGCACGGAGAGCCTCGCCTCGCATCCCGCGACGACGACGCATCTCGACTACTCGCCGGCCGACAAGGAGCGCTATGGCATCACCGGCGATCTGGTCCGCATCTCCATCGGCATCGAAGACAGCCGCGACCTGATCGCCGACGTCGATCAGGCGCTCGCGGCGGTCTAGTCAATGCGTCTTGTCATCCCGGCTCAATGCCGGGATGACAGGTTAGGGTGCGGCCTCTGCCGGAGAACGCATAGCCATTCCCACGTCCTCCAGTGTCATGGTCCGCGAAGGCCGACCATGACAGTTTGGCTTCAGTAACGGGCATTGGAGAGCGCCGTAGTGTCCCCCGACTTCAAGCTCTGGGTGCAGGAGGTCTTCGCGCCGTTCGGGCGGGTGAGCGTGAAGCGCTTCTTCGGCGGGGGCGGGGTCTATCTGGGCGATACGATGTTCGCGGCGATCTTCAACGACCAGATCTACCTGAAGGCCGACGCCGATTCGCGCGCCGCCTTCGAGGCCGAGGGCTGCGAGGAGTTCGTCTGGACGAACCCGAAGTCGAAGATGGTCTGGAACTCCGCCTATTTCACCATGCCGGCCAGTCTCTACGAAGACGAGGACGAACTGCGCCGCTGGTCGGAACGGGCCTTCCGGACGGCGCTGAAGGCCAAGGCCGTCCGCAAGCCGCGAAAGACACGCGCAAAGCCGCGCTAGAGCAGCGGCGCCCAGACGATCATCTGCACAGCGAGCACGCCAACGGCCGTGAGTCCCGCGATGACGGTGAGGCCGGCGGCGGCCGCCATCTTCACACGCGGGCTGCCTTTGCGCTGTGCGAGGAAATAGAGCTCCAGCAAAGCGAGCGGCACCAGATACGAGCCATACGCCCAGACATCGGCAAACGCCTTGTTGAATTCGCCGGTCAGCAGGATCGAACCGAACAGGCCGACGCGGATGAAGAAGACGCCGTTGACGACGAGAAACGATCGCAGCGCCCAGCGCCGGTGCGTAGCGACGTCGCGCCGGCGGATCGCGCGCCAGGCCAGCACGAGGAAGGCAAAGGCGAGAACCGCGTTGATGGTCGTCGGCGGCGAGAGCTTGCCGTGCGAGATGTTGATCATCACGCCGCTTATGCAGGCGCCCAGCGCCGTCACCATGAAGATGCGGCCGTTCCAGCGATGGAAGGCCGGGGCGCGTCGGCGGATCTGCGGGATCAGCTGCAGCACGCCGCCGAACGCGATGATCGCCGCCAGGATGACATGGCTGGCGAAGGCGAGATTTCCGAATGTGTTCCCCTCGATATAGCCGTTCGGCAGCATCGGATTGCGGTTCCAGTCGTGGAAGTTTCCGGTCAACGTGGAGGGGCCGTAGAACCCGGCGATGAAGACAAGGAACAGCCACTGGCCGACGAGCGCGACCGCGAACCAAAGTGTAGCCGACGCCGCCAGCGCCTTGTCGGCCGCCGGGCTAGGGTTGCGGCAAGGGACGACGGTGTCGGTCATGTCTGGCCTGTCAATTTGCGTTCTGACGGCACCGTTAGCTGGCGGCGCGCGGGGGAACATGGCGGCCGGGACCAATTGCATGACTTCAGGTTGCAGGGCGGGCGGCTGTGACAGCTGAACTCACTGTCTCGGCAGGGTTGTTTCGCGGCCTGCTCCAGTTTGCCGTTTCCCGCGGTGCGGAGCGGCAGGCGCTTCTGAACGCGAGCGAGGTGAGCGAGGCGGACATCGCAGAGCAGGATTTGCGCGTGCCGCTCGCGCGCTACATCGCGCTGATGCGGGCGGGAAAGCAGTTGAGCGGCGATCCGGCGCTCGGCCTGCATTTCGGCGAGACGATGCGTCTCGACGAAATCTCCGTCGTTGGCCTCATCGGCTTTGCGGCGGCGACGATGGAAGACGCGCTGATGCAATTGAACCGCTACGGCCGGCTGGTCATCGAGTTCGAAGGCGCCGAGGAGGGTGACCGCTTTCGTCTGGTGCGCGAAAGCGGGGCGCTGTGGGTGGTCGACGCGCGGCGCAACCCGAACGTATTCCCCGAACTGACGGAGGCAACCTTCGCGCGCATGGTTGCCGGCACGCGCCAGTTCGGCGAAACGCCGCTGGTGCGCGCCATCGAGGTGACGCACGACGCGCCTGCGCATGCCGCAGAGTATGAGCGGGTCTTTCGGGCGCCGGTCACCTTCGGCGCGCGCCGCAACGCCATGTCGATTGATCCGGCCTGGCTGGCCACGCCTATCGCGACGACGCCGCGCTATGTCTTCGGCATTTTCAGCGAGCGGGCAGAGGCGCTGCTGGCGGTGCTGGATGGGGCGAAAACCCTGCGTGGCCGGATCGAGCGTCTGCTGTTGCCGATTCTGCATACCGGCACGGCAAACATGGAAACCGTCGCGAAAGACCTGGGAGCGAGCCGCCAGACCGTGTTCCGCCGGCTGCGTGCCGAGAATGTGACCTTCGCCGGGATACTCGACGACCTGCGATACCGCCTCGCCGTGGATTATCTCGCCAGCCGGAAGGTTTCGGTCAACGAAACCGCCTATTTGCTGGGTTTTTCCGACCCTGCCGCATTCTCCCGCGCTTTCAAGCGGTGGACCGGGCAAAGCCCGGGCGCGCTCCGTGGTACGGCAGGCAAGGGCTAGGGCGGAAGCGGGTCGCCGGGGCTAATTTTCCCCGCTCTCCGCCTTTCCCCCGCCATTTCCCCTTGCTATACCGCCCGGCTTCCGTCGGCAGGCGGGCTTGCCCGTGCGGGCGTGGCGGAATTGGTAGACGCACCGGTTTTAGGTACCGACGGCGCAAGCCGTGGGGGTTCAAGTCCCTCCGCCCGCACCACGTCCCCTGCCGGCGACAACGATATTTTGAGGGGCCTCAAGGCGCCCCGGCGAGACAGGAACAGGTTCGATGCAGGTCACCGAGATCACCAATGAAGGTCTGAAGCGCGAGTTCGCCATTCTGGTGCCGCGCGCCGATCTCGACGCCAAGGTCGACGGCAAGCTGTCGGAGATCAAGGACAAGGTCCAGCTCAAGGGCTTCCGTCCTGGCAAGGTGCCGATGGCCCACATGAAGAAGACCTACGGCAAGTCGGTCATGGGCGAAGTCGTCAACGAGACGATCGACAGCGCCACGCAGGCCGCCGTCGCCGAGCGCAAGCTGCGCCCGGCCCAGCCGCCCAAGGTCGAACTGACCGCCAAGGAAGACGACCTACTGGCCGGCAAGACCGACCTGACCTTCAACGTCACGGTCGACGTGATGCCTGAGTTCACCCCGGTCGATCCGGCGACCCTGTCGCTGACGCGCCTGACGGCCGAAGTGCCCTCCGACGACATCGAAAAGGCGATCGGCCGCATGGCCGACCAGCAGCGCAGCTTCACCACCAAGGGCGAGGGCGCGGCGGCCGAGACGGGCGACCAGCTCAAGATCGACTTCGAAGGCAAGATCGACGGCGTGCCGTTCGACGGCGGCAAGGCCGACGACTTCATGCTCGTGCTCGGCTCGGGCATGTTCATCCCGGGCTTTGAAGACCAGCTCGTCGGCGTGAAGGCGGGCGATGCCCGCGACGTCAACGTGACCTTCCCGGAAAACTACAACTCGCCCGACCTCGCCGGTAAGGCCGCCGTCTTCGCCGTAACCGTCAAGGACGTGCTGGGCGCCGACAAGGTCGAGATCGACGACGCCTTCGCCGCGAAGCTGGGCATCGAGAGCCTCGACAAGCTGAAGGAGCTGATCCGCGACCAGATGGGCGCCGATTTCGCCCGCGCCGGCCGCACCCACATCAAGCGCAACCTGCTCGACGCGCTGGACAAGGCGCATGACTTCGAACTGCCGCAGGGCATGGTCGAGGCCGAGTTCGACGCGATCTGGAAGGCCGTGCTGGGCGAACTCGACCGCGAGAAGAAGACCTTCGAGGACGAGGGCAAGACCGAAGACGAGCTGAAGGCCGAGTACAGGAAGATCGCCGAGCGCCGCGTGCGCCTGGGCCTCGTGCTGGCCGAGATCGGCCGCCTGAACAGCCTCGACCTGACCCAGGAAGAACTGGGCCGCGCCGTCGCCAACGAGGCGCGCCGCTATCCGGGCCAGGAGCAGCAGGTGTTCGAATTCTACCAGAAGAACCCGCAGGCCCTCGCCCAGATCCGCGCCCCGCTCTACGAGGACAAGGTCGTCGACTTCATCGTCGCCATGGCGAAGGTGGAAGACAAGACCGTGTCGCGCGAGGAGCTGTTCGCCGATCCGGAAGGCGAAGAGGCGGCTTGATCCCGTCAAGGTACGAATTCCGGCCCCGGTGAAAAACCGGGGCCGGTTTCCTATATGATGCACCGACTCAATTAGGACGGATGCCGATGGCCCTGATCGACCGCGACCCCCGAGATGTCGTCAACAACATGCTGGTCCCGATGGTGGTGGAAAGCACCGCCCGCGGCGAACGCGCCTACGACATCTTCTCACGCCTCCTGAAGGAGCGCGTGATCTTCGTGACCGGCGGCGTGGAAGACGGCATGGCGACCCTCATCGCCGCCCAGCTCCTGTTTCTTGAGGCCGAAAACCCCAAGAAAGAGATCGCGATGTACATCAACTCGCCGGGCGGCGTGGTGACCTCGGGTCTCGCGATCTACGACACGATGCAATACATCCGCCCGCCCATCACCACCGTGTGCATCGGCCAGGCCGCCAGCGCCGCCTCGTGGCTGCTCGCGGCGGGCCAGAAGGGCCAGCGTTTCGCCCTGCCGAATTCGCGCGTGATGCTGCACCAGCCGTCGGGCGGCTATCAGGGCCAGGCCACCGACATGGCCAGCTACGCGCAGGAGATCGTCAAGATCAAACGCCGCCTGAACGAGATCTACGCCCGCCACACCGGCCAGCCGGTGGAAGTGATCGAGAAGATGCTCGACCGCGACAAGTTCCTCACCCCGCTTGAGGCCAAGGAGTTCGGCCTCATCGACGAGGTCTTCGAAAAGCGTCCCGGCGCCGACGCGGCCTGATGCGCTGCGGGCTTCGGCTCGCGGCGTTCGCGCTGGCCCTGGCGGGGGCGGCTCAAGCGAAGGACACCGCTTACGACTATGCGCGCTTCGTGCTGCCTGAAGGCTGGGTGCGGAACGACGAGCAGCGCTACGGCTCGTGGTCGCCGGCCGGCGGCGGCGTGACGCTGTCGATCTTCACGCGCTTCGGCGAGGAAGACGCCGAAGACACGCTGGAAGACTTCATCGAGCGCAGCGGGAAGGACGAGACCGTCATCGATGCCGGAAAGGCCGAGGACATCTCGAACGACGATTTCGACGTCTACCGCCAGGAACGCCGCGTTCGCGATGCGGCCGGCCGCACTGTCCGCCGCCTCTATCTCACCGCCGACAAGGACGACCGCGCCACGCTGATCGTCATCGAAGGCGACGACGCGAATTTCGGACGTGTGGAGCGCGAGGCGCGCGGCATCATCTCGTCGCTGACGCTGATGGATGCATCGGAACCTGCGCCGCAGATGGCCGAACCGGATGAACTGCCGGGCGAGGGCGGCCTCGACGGCTTCTACATCGCCAGCGGCGCGCGCGGTTTCCTCGATGTCGGGACGATGCGCTGGGCCTATGGCGAGCGGCCCGAGGCGCTTTATTTCGATCCGCTGGGCGGCGTCTATCGCGGCGCGCCCGCACGCTTCGATATCGACGTCATCCATTCCTGCGCGGCGGCGACGGCCTGGCGCTGCGGCCGCTACCGGATCGAGGGTTCGGTGCTGGTGCTGCGCTGGTCGGACGGCAGCGAGGAGCGCCGGACGCTGTCGCAGGAAGACGAAACCATCCGCCTGAACGACCGGGCCTTCCGTCGGGCGACCGGCGGCGGCGCCGCCCTCAGCGGCGCCTTCGTGTTCTCCGACGCCTTCAATGCCGGCGACTGGCCGCTCAGGGACGCCGAGCGCGAGCCGATCGACTATTCGATTCGCTTCCTCGAAGACGGCCAGTTTCAGATCAAGGGCCTGTCCGGCTTCCGCAATCCGCGCTTCGCCGCACGCGTTACGGCCTCCGGCCGGTTCAAGCTCGACGGCCATTCCCTGACCCTGGTTTACGCGAGCGGGGCCTCGGAAGTCCTTGGTTTTGCAAGGTTTCCTTCCGGTGAGGGCAGCCGCCTTCTGGTCGGCGGCAAGGTCTTCGCCGCGCCCTGAGGCGGACGGGGCGTCATCGAAGCGTTAAGCCTCTGTTGAAATTCGAAGGCTTAGCCTCGACATTGGAAATGTTGCATCGCGGGGCGAAGCGACGGATGGGCCATCAGCCGGACGAATTCGGCATTGATGGCGCGTCAGGCCCGCCCCTAAAATGCCTAGATCGGCTGGCGGACTCGGCAGCCACAATGGAGACCCCATGAGCAAGGCCGCCGGCGGCGACTCCAAGAACACGCTCTACTGCTCCTTCTGCGGCAAGAGCCAGCACGAGGTCCGCAAGCTTATCGCGGGCCCGACGGTGTTTATCTGCGACGAATGCGTCGAACTCTGCATGGACATCATTCGCGAGGAGAACAAATCCTCGCTCGTGAAGTCGCGCGACGGGGTTCCCACGCCCCAGGAAATCCGCAAGGTTCTGGATGACTACGTCATCGGCCAGGACCAGGCGAAGAAGGTTCTCTCGGTCGCCGTCCACAACCACTACAAGCGCCTGAACCACGCCGCCAAGAACCAGGACGTGGAACTGGCGAAGTCGAACATCCTGCTCGTCGGCCCCACCGGCTCGGGCAAGACGCTGCTGGCGCAGACGCTGGCGCGCATCATCGACGTGCCCTTCACGATGTCGGATGCGACGACGCTCACCGAAGCCGGCTATGTCGGCGAGGACGTCGAGAACATCATCCTCAAGCTGCTGCAGGCGTCCGACTACAACGTCGAACGCTGCCAGCGCGGCATCGTCTATATCGACGAAATCGACAAGATCAGCCGCAAGTCGGACAATCCCTCGATCACCCGCGACGTGTCGGGCGAGGGCGTCCAGCAGGCGCTGCTGAAGATCATGGAAGGTACCATCGCCTCCGTGCCGCCGCAGGGCGGGCGCAAGCATCCGCAGCAGGAATTCCTGCAGGTCGATACCGCGAACATCCTCTTCATCTGCGGCGGCGCCTTCTCGGGGCTTGAGAAGATCATCTCCGGCCGCCGTCAGGGTTCGTCCATCGGCTTCGGCGCTTCGGTCGTCGGACCGGATGACCGCTCGACGGGCGAGATCTTCCGGGATGTCGAGCCGGAAGACCTGCTGAAGTTCGGCCTCATCCCGGAATTCGTCGGCCGTCTGCCCGTCATCGCGACGCTGGAAGACCTCACCGTCGATGCGATGGTGGACATCCTGTCCAAGCCGAAGAACGCGCTGGTGAAGCAGTATCAGCGTCTCTTCGAGATGGAGGACGTGCAGCTCACCTTCTCCGACGACGCCGTCCGCCAGATCGCGCTCAAGGCGCTCGCCCGCAAGACCGGCGCGCGCGGCCTGCGCTCGATCATGGAAGGCATCCTGCTCGACACGATGTACGACCTGCCGGGCCTGAAGGGCGTCGACCAGGTGGTCATCAACGCCGAGGTCGTCGAGGGCAGGGCGCGTCCGCTCTACATCTATGCCGACAAAAAGGACGCCGCCGCGTCCTGAAGCATCCGTCACTGATTCGTCGGTAAGGCCCGCGAAAGCGGGCCTTTTCCTTTAGGGGCAGGGACTTGAAGCGGGTGTTCCCCCCGCCCATTTTTACACAATCGTTGAATCGTTCGCTTGGAAGGCGGCTTCTTTCTTGCGAACCTATGGGGAGCCGAAGCACGCCGCCTCGTGAGGGACGTGCAGAGCTTCGCCAGCACCAGAAAGGACGAGGCCATGACTAGCGACGCCTCCAAAGCCAAGTCGGCGAAGACCGTCTATCCGGTCCTCCCGCTCCGCGACATTGTCGTCTTCCCGCACATGATCGTGCCGCTGTTTGTCGGCCGCGAGAAATCCGTGCGCGCGCTCGAAGACGTGATGACCCATGACAAGCAGATACTGCTCGTCACCCAGAAGAACGCGCAGGACGACGATCCGGCCGAGGGCGAACTCTACCAGGTCGGCACCGTCGCGACCGTGCTTCAGCTCCTGAAGCTGCCCGACCAGACCGTGAAGGTGCTGGTCGAGGGCAAGTCGCGCGCCCGCATCGCGCGCTTCAACCCGAACCCGGATTTCTTCCAGGCCGAGATCGAGCCGATCCACGACGTGATCGAGGCCGACAAGGAACTCGCCGCCATCGCGCGCGGCGTCTCCACGCAGTTCGAGAACTACGTGAAGCTGAACAAGAAGGTTCAGCCGGACGTGCTGGCTTCGGTGAGCCAGGTCGAGGAGCCGTCAAAGCTCAGCGACGTGGTCGCGCAGCATCTGCACGTGAAGATCCCCGAGAAGCAGGAACTGCTGGAGCAGCCCTCGGTCGCGGCGCGGCTTGAGAAGGTCTATGGCCTGATGGAAGCCGAGATCGGCGTGCTGCAGGTCGAGAAGAAGATCCGCAGCCGCGTGAAGCGGCAGATGGAGAAGACTCAGCGCGAGTACTATCTGAACGAGCAGCTGAAGGCGATCCAGAAGGAGCTTGGCGACAACGAGGAAGGCCGCGACGAGCTGGCCGAGCTCGAGGACAAGATCAAGCAGGCCAAGTTCTCCAAGGAGGCCCGCGAGAAGGCGACGGCCGAGTTCAAGAAGCTGCGCAACATGAGTCCGATGTCGGCGGAAGCCACCGTCGTGCGCAACTATCTCGACTGGATGCTCTCGCTCCCCTGGGGCAAGAAGAACAAGGTGCGTCAGGACATCGACCACGCCGAGGAAGTCCTCAACGAGGACCACTTCGCGCTGGAGAAGGTGAAAGAGCGCATCCTTGAATATCTGGCCGTCCAGAGCCGTGCGAAGAAGCTGAAGAGCCCGATCATCTGCCTCGTCGGTCCGCCCGGCGTCGGCAAGACCTCGCTCGCCAAGTCGATCGCCAAGGCGACGGGGCGCGAATATGTGCGCATGAGCCTCGGCGGCGTCCGCGACGAAGCGGAGATCCGCGGTCACCGGCGCACCTATATCGGCTCGATGCCCGGCAAGATCATCCAGTCGCTGAAGAAGGTGAAGTCGTCCAACCCGCTGATGCTGCTCGACGAGATCGACAAGCTCGGCGCGGACTGGCGCGGCGACCCGTCCTCCGCGCTGCTGGAGGTGCTGGACCCGGAGCAGAACTCGACGTTCAACGACCACTACCTCGAAGTCGATTTCGACCTCTCGGACGTGATGTTCATTACGACCGCCAACAGCCTGCGCATGCCGCAGCCGCTGCTGGACCGTATGGAGATCATCCGCATCCCCGGCTACACCGAGGATGAGAAGGTCGAGATCGCCAAGCGCCACCTGGTGCCCAAGCAGGTCGAAACCCACGGCCTGAAGGACGGCGAGTGGCAGGTGACGGACGAGGGCCTGCGCGAGCTGATCCGCTATCACACGCGGGAAGCGGGCGTCCGTAACCTCGAGCGCGAGATCGCGAACCTGATCCGCAAGGCGACGCGCGAAATCGTGTCGAAGAAGGCGAAGAAGGTCGAGGTCACGCCGGCCAATCTCGACAAATATGCGGGCGTGAAGAAGTTCCGCTATGGCGAGCTGGATGCCGAAGACCAGGTGGGCGTCGTCACCGGCCTCGCCTGGACGGAAGTCGGCGGCGAGACGCTGCAGATCGAGTCGGTGATGCTGCCCGGGAAGGGCCGCATGCAGACGACCGGCAAGCTGGGCGACGTGATGAAGGAATCGATCGACGCGGCGCGGTCCTATGTCCGCTCCAAGTCGCTCTCCTTCGGCGTCATCCCGCCGCTCTTCGACAAGCGCGACATCCACGTCCACGTGCCGGAGGGCGCGACTCCCAAGGACGGTCCTTCGGCCGGCGTCGGGATGGCGACTTCGATCATCTCGGTGCTCACGGGCATCCCGGTGCGGCGCGATGTCGCGATGACGGGTGAGGTCACGCTGCGGGGCAGGGTGCTGCCCATCGGCGGCCTGAAAGAGAAGCTGCTCGCCGCGCTGAGGGCCGGAATCAAGACGGTTCTGATCCCCCAGGACAACGAGAAGGATCTCGCCGAGATTCCCGACAACGTGAAGCAGGGCCTTAAAATCATTCCGGTTTCCAGCGTGGACGAGGTGATCAAGGTGGCCCTGGTGCGCCAGCCCGAGGCGGTGACATGGGAGGAGCCGGTGGATGCGCCGCGCCTTCCCGAATCTCAGTCCGGAACCGGTGAAAGCGCCGTTCGCGCTCACTGAAATCTCGCAAGTGCAACCGAAAAGGGCCGCTGAAAAGCGGCCCTTTTTCTTTGCTCAGACTCCCCACACTGGCTAGTCTGCGCCCCGGATTCCAATGAGGAGGGGTACGCATCCCATGAACAAAAATGAACTGATCGCCGCCGTCGCCGACAAGACGAGCATCTCCAAGGGCGATGCGACGGCGGCGGTCGAGGCCGTCTTCGACGTGATCACCGGCGCCCTGAAGGACGGCGACGAAGTGCGCGTCGTGGGCTTCGGCACGTTCGTCGTGACGCAGCGCAAGGCCGGCAAGGGCCGCAACCCGCAGACCGGCGAAGAGATCGACATTCCGGCCTCCAAGGCGCCGAAGTTCCGTGCCGGCAAGCAGCTCAAGGAAGCGGTCAACTAAGACCGCTCGAAACAGACTGATGAACGCGCCGCCGCTCCCTGGGGACCGGCGGCGTTTTCATGCGGGGAGGGTGCGATGAAGATGTTTTCTGCGGGGCTGGCGCTGGCTGCCGCTTTGGCTGCGCCTGCGGCGGCCAGGGTCGCCGATCAGGGGCCGGGCGGCTTTACCGTGGTTCTGGAAGGCGACATCTCCATGACGCCTGACTATGCGTGGCGTCGTTTCGTGGATATCGGCAGCTGGTGGTCTGACGGGCACAGCTTTTCGGGCAGCGCCCGCAACATGACCGTCACGCCCCAGCCGGGCGGCTGCTGGTGCGAAAAACTCCCCAATGGCGGCTTCGTCGAGCATATGGGCGTCGTCTTTGCCGACCCCGGCAAGATGCTGGTGCTGAAAGGCGGCATGGGGCCGTTGGTCTTCATGGGCGCCACCGGGGCGCTGACCGTCAAATTCGAACACAAGGACGAGGGCACCCATTTGACGCTGACGTTCACGGTCGGCGGCTACGATCCGGCGGGGTGGGGCGATCTGTCGAAGGCGGTGGACGGCGTCCTCGCCGAGCAGCTCCGGCACTACGTCGCCAACAAGGCCCGCAACCCCTGACGCGGCGCATGCTTTCGCGCGGGCGCGCCGTCTGCTAGGGCACGCCCGGGCGGGCGATTAGCTCAGTTGGTAGAGCGCTTCGTTTACACCGAAGATGTCGGCGGTTCGAGTCCGTCATCGCCCACCATTCCTTCCCGCATTCCGGATTTGAGGACCGCCAGCGGCATTGCGCCGCGTGGCGGGCGGCGGTTCTACGGCAGATGCTGGGGCGCAACCTTCGGGAATTCGCCATGCGCCTTGCAACCGCTGCACTTGTCGCGCTGCTTCAGACCGCAACCGCCGCGGCTGAAACGGCGCCGCCCGTCACCTATGAACATGCCGTGGAATGCGCCGCCGTCACGGCCGTCATGCTCACCGCCATGCGCTCCGTGCCGGAGCAGGACGCGGCGAAGATCCAGCTCTACGACGAGGCTAACTCGGCCTGGATAGGCAAGCTCGCCGAACTCGCGCCCGACCGCGAGCCGGGCGACCGGATGGGCGACGTCATCGCCTCGCAGCGCCCCTTCAATGACGACCCCGACGGCGCGACCAGGGCGGCCCCCATAGCCGAGGCCTGCGTCGCCGAGGTCCAGCCTCACTGACCCATGGCGCGCGGATCGACCAGCCGGCGCCGGACGACACAAGGAGAGAAACCTATGAGACTGCCCATAACGGCCGTGATGGCGGCGCTGCTGAGCCTGCCGGCCATGGCCGACGACACCATGAAATTCGACGTCGCCGGCAGAAGCCCCGCCGGCGAGCCCTACACCGCCACCGTCACGCTGGAGGAACTGCCGCATCAGGGCGTAGGGCAGGGCGACCAGTTCAAGGTGACCTGGGATTTCAGCGGCTCGAAGCTGGAAGGGATCGCTGTCGTCGCCAGCGCGAACCGCAAGGTTCTGGCGATCGGCTACATTCTCGACGGCCAGCCGGGCGTTTCGGTGATGGTGGAGGCCAACGACGCGGCCGAAGGCGTCTGGGCCTCGAAGACCTCCAACGGCATGGGCATCGAGGTCTGGACCCCTATCAAAGCCACCGACGCCACCCCCGATGGCGGCAGCACCGGCGCCGAAGCGGCCATCACCTATGAGCGGGCCGTCGAATGCGCCGCCGCCACGTCGTTCGTGGTGGGAACCCTGCGGGCGACGCCAGGCTCCGACGCGGCGAAAATCGACGCTTACGACAAGGCGAACAGCGCCTGGATCATGAAGCTGGGCGATATCGGCAAGGACAAGTCGATGGATCAGCGCATCGGCGACATCCAGGCGAAACAGGCGATTTACGCCAGCGATCCCGATGGCCTCGCCACTGCAACGCCCGTCGCGGACGCCTGCGTCGCCACCGCACCGCCGATCGAGTGAAAAAAGAGCAAGGCGGCACCGCCACGCTCGCTTGACACCGGAAGGGGCGGCGCATAACAAGCGCCCTCTCTTGAGCAGGCCGCTTCGGCAGCCTGATTTGCCCGCGGGGGCGTAGCTCAGTTGGTTAGAGTGCCGGCCTGTCACGCCGGAGGTCGCGGGTTCGAGCCCCGTCGCTCCCGCCACTCTTTAGAAATAGCAAAAAAGAAACGGCCGTGAGGCTTCGCAGCCATATTGCGGGCGCGAAGGCCGTGATTATTGTGACGCCGAATTCATGGAGTCGTTTCCGATGATTGGTTTCCGCGTGCCGCTGAAGGCGCTCGCCTTGTCCCTCGCCGTGGGGGCCGCGCCCGCCGCTCTGGCCGCGCCGATCGTCCTGGAAGCGCCGAACGGTCTTTCGACCCTCGCCATCACCGGCGCGCCCGGCGGCGGTTTCGCGATCGTGGCGCAGGAACTGGTTCCCTATGCCGGCGGCACGGACCCCCGCATCCATGTCTATCGCTACGAAGACAACGGCAAGCAGCGCTGGAGCCGCGTGATCGACCGCGTCGGTCCGCAGATCGCCAAGGCGATCACCTATGGTCCCGGCGAGATTCTCTACATCGCCGGCCTCGATGGTTCGGAACTGACCGCGATGGGTTACCAGTCCATGCTGGTCGGCATCGGCCCGCGCGGCGACATCGACACCGATCAGGTCTTCGGCGATCCCGCGCCGGTGGAGGATTTCCTCTCCGGCGTCGCCCTCGCCGGTGGCGGCGATCTCATCGCTGCGGGCCGTAACAAGGCGACCCCCGAAGGCACGGCCGATCTTGAGGTCATGCGCGTGACGACCGACGGCACGGTGCTGTGGTCGGACAAGCTGAAGAACGCCGCGAAGGAATCCTATCCCGTCGTCTCGTCCAGCCGCGACGGCGTCTATGTCGCCGGCAGCTTCGAGAACCGCACCGTCTATGTGAAGCGCGTCAACGAGGCCGGCCAGACGATCGAGGACTTCGCCAGCTTCACGGCCCCCCGCCGCTGCGCCGTTGCGCAGATGACGGTGCTGCCGGACGGCGGCGTGGTGCTGGGCATCAATCTCAGCGGCGGCAAGAACCAGGCGCGCATCGTGCGCATCGGCGCGAACGGCAAGATCGTGTGGGACAAGGCGATCGACGGCGAGGCGACCATCGCCGACCTGACGCTCCTGCGCAGCGGCGTCGTCGTCATCGCCGGCACCAGCGACGATCCCGACACGCTGGCGACTGGCGCCTGGCTGCGCGCCTTCGACGAAAGCGGATCGCAGATCGGTGAGATCCTGCCCGAGACCCAGGGCGAAACCCGCGCCGGCGGCGTGACGCTCGATCAGGATGGCGGCGTCTATTTCGCCTATTCGCCCATCGACGAATCGATTCCCGCGCAGCCCGTTCCGGTCATCGTCGAACGGATTCGCGTCGAGTAGATCGGCCTCCAGATGCGACCCTGTCGCAACTAACGCAGCGACTTGCCGCTTTGCGGTAAGTCACTGGACGAAAAAACGAAATCCGACCATCCATCGGCGCAAAAACCACCTGCAAGGCGGCTAGGCGCGCATAGGGTCTTGGGCTATAGCGAGCCACAAATCGGGCTGACCGAAGCGGCGCTTCGGGCGGTTCGCGCGGGGGCTAAATGGCCGACTTTTTGACAGAATATCTGGCGATCCTGATCTTCCTGGGCGTCTCGGCGTTCCTGGGGATCGTGCTGCTCGTGCTGCCGTTCGTGGTGGCGCCGGTGAAGCCGGATGCCGAGAAGCTTTCCGCCTATGAGTGCGGTTTCAACGCTTTCGACGACGCCCGCATGAAGTTCGACGTGCGGTTCTACCTCGTCTCGATCCTCTTCATCATCTTCGACCTCGAAGTCGCGTTCCTGTTTCCCTGGGCGATCACGCTCAGCGACACCGGCATGGCCGGTTTCCTGTCGATGATGGTGTTCCTCGGCGTGCTGACCGTCGGCTTCATCTATGAATGGAAGAAGGGAGCGCTCGAATGGGAGTGATCCTTCAGCCCTACGGTTCCGGCGGCCGCGCCGGCGTCGAGGGCGGGCATGTGCCCGACGCCAATGACCTGATGTTCGACGCCCTTCAGGGCGAGATGAAGGACAAGGGCTTCGTCACCGCCAGCCTCGAAGAACTGGTCGCCTGGGCGCGCACCGGCTCGCTGATGTGGATGACGTTCGGCCTCGCCTGCTGCGCCGTCGAGATGATGCAGGCCTCGATGCCGCGCTATGACATGGAAAGATTTGGTGCGGCTCCTCGCGCGTCACCGCGCCAGAGCGACGTGATGATCGTCGCCGGCACGCTCACCAACAAGATGGCTCCCGCGCTCCGCAAGGTCTACGACCAGATGCCGGAACCGCGTTACGTCATCTCGATGGGCAGCTGCGCCAATGGCGGCGGCTACTATCACTATTCCTATGCCGTCGTGCGCGGCTGCGACCGCGTCGTGCCGGTCGACATCTATGTGCCGGGCTGCCCGCCGACCGCCGAAGCGCTGATCTACGGCATTCTGCAGCTGCAGAAGAAAATCCGCCGCGTCGGGACGATCGAACGATGAGCGCGATGGCCCCCGAAGCCCTGGCGACGCTGAGCGCCGAAATCGCCGCCGCCGTTCCGGGCGCTGTGCTGACGACGGCCTATGGCGAAGTCACGCTCTCCATCCAGCCCGCCGAGATCGTCGCGACGCTCACCGCGCTGCGCGATCATCCCGTGCTGCGCTTCACCACGCTGATCGACATCTGCGGCGCCGACTATCCCGAACGCGCCAGGCGCTTCGACGTCGTCTATCACCTGCTCTCGATGCGCCGGAACGCTAGGCTTCGCATCAAGCTGCAGACCGGCGAGATGCAGCCCGTGCCGACCACCATCGGCGTCTATCCGGCCTCGAACTGGTTTCGAGCGCGAAGCCTTCGACATGTACGGCATCCTGTTTTCCGATCACCCGGACCTGCGCCGTATGCTCACCGATTACGGCTTCTCCGGCCATCCGCTGCGCAAGGACTTCCCGCTCACCGGCTATGTCGAAGTCCGCTACGACGACGAGCAGAAGCGCGTCGTGTACGAGCCGGTGAAGCTGCAGCAGGAATTCCGCTCGTTCGACTATCTCAGCCCGTGGGAAGGCGCGCGCGCCGCCGCCCGCCCGCTGCCCGGCGATGAAAAGGCGAAGACGCCATGAGCGCCGCCCAGAAGACTGAAATGGACGACCGCAAGTTCACGATCAATTTCGGGCCTCAGCACCCGGCCGCGCACGGCGTGCTGCGCCTAGTCCTCGAACTCGACGGCGAAGTCGTCGAGCGTGTCGATCCGCATATCGGCCTGCTGCATCGCGGCACCGAGAAGCTGATCGAGTACAAGACCTATCTTCAGGCCGTGCCTTACTTCGACCGCCTCGACTACGTGGCGCCGATGAATCAGGAACATGCCTACGCGCTGGCCGTCGAGCGTCTGCTCGGCATCACGGTGCCAAGGCGCGGTCAGCTCATCCGCGTGCTGTATTCGGAAATCGGCCGTCTGCTCTCGCATTTGCTGAACGTGACGGCGCAGGCCATGGATGTCGGCGCGCTCACCCCGCCGCTCTGGGGCTTCGAGCCGCGCGAAGATCTGATGATCTTCTACGAGCGCGCCTCCGGCAGCCGCATGCACGCCGCCTATGTGCGCCCCGGCGGCGTCCATCAGGATCTGCCGCAGAAACTGGTCGACGACATCTACAAGTGGACGGAAACGTTCCCGAAGAAGATCGACGACATCGAAAGCCTCGTCACCGAGAACCGCATCTTCAAGCAGCGCAACGTCGATATCGGCGTGGTGACCGAGCAGGAGGCGCTCGACTGGGGTTTCTCGGGCGTGATGGTGCGCGGTTCGGGCCTCGCCTGGGATTTGCGCCGGTCGCAGCCCTATGAGTGCTACGACGAACTCGACTTCAAGATTCCCGTCGGCAAGAACGGCGACTGCTACGACCGCTATCTCTGCCGCGTCGAGGAGATGCGCGAGAGCGTGAAGATCATGCGCCAGTGCATTGAAAAGATGCAGGCTGGTCCGGTCTCCAGCGAGGACGGCAAGGTCGTGCCGCCCAAGCGCGGCGAGATGAAGCAGACGATGGAAGCGCTCATCCATCACTTCAAGCTCTACACCGAAGGCTACAAGGTGCCGGCGGGCGAAGTGTATGCCGCCGTCGAGGCGCCCAAGGGCGAGTTCGGCGTCTATCTGGTGTCCGACGGCACCAACAAACCCTATCGCTGCAAGATCCGCGCGCCGGGCTTCGCCCACCTTCAGGCGATGGACTACATGTGCAAGGGCCACATGCTGGCCGACCTCTCGGCGATCCTCGGCTCGCTCGACATCGTGTTCGGCGAGGTCGATCGATGACCGCGACAATTCTCGCCGCTGCCGGCGGTCCCGGCCTCGTCGCCGCCGCCTCCACGTCGCCGGCCGTCGCGCTCGCGCAAGGCCAGCTCGACGCCTACAACGCGCAGGATCTGGAAAAATTCCTGTCGTTCTACGCCGACGACATCATCGTCGCCGATCTGAACGGCGCGATCACCAATAACGGCATCGCCGCGCTCCGCGAGCGTTATGCCGCGATGTTCGCGAAGTTTCCGGAAAACAAGGCGCTGCTCGTCAACCGCATCGCCAACGGCAACACCGTCATCGACCATGAGGATGTGATCCGTTCGCCCGGCGGCGAGCGCTTCTTCGCCATCGCCATCTACACCATCGCCGGCGGCAAGATCGCCCGCGTCGACTTCGCGAAAGCCTGACGCATGGCCAACCGCCGCCTTTCCTCAATCCAGCCCGCGAGCTTCGCCTTCACGGACGAAAACCTCGCGTGGATCGACAAGCTGATGGCGCGCTACCCGGCGGACCGCACGGCCTCCGCCATCATCCCGATGCTGTGGCGCGCGCAGGAGCAGGAAGGCTGGATCAGCGAAGCCTGCATCCGCTGGACGGCCGATCGCTGCGGCCTCACCTATGTCCGCGTCTACGAGATCGTGACCTTCTACACGATGTTCCATCTCGCGCCGGTCGGCCGCACCCATGTACAGGTCTGCGGCACCACGCCCTGCATGCTGCGCGGGGCAGGGGACCTCATCGATGTCTGCAAGTCGCGCATCGCGAAGACGCAGAAGAAGGTGACGGATGACGGCCAATTCTCGTGGGAGGAGGTCGAATGCCTCGGCGCCTGCGTGAACGCGCCGCTCGTGCAGATTTTCTCCGACACCTATGAAGACCTCACGGCTGACAGCTTCAACAAGTTGCTCGACGCCTTCGCGCGCGGCGAAAGCCCCAAGCCCGGTCCGCAGATCGACCGCCAGATGTCCGCCCCCGAAGGCGGCCAGCTGACCCTCACCGACATCGCAGCGACCGGAGACGCGACATGACGCGCTTCCTGCCGATCGCTCTCGTGCTGGCCGGATGCGTCGCCGGCTGCGGCCCGAAGGCCGAGCACATGATCGACATCCCGTCCGAGGGCTCCAAATACTACATCATGGAGATGAAGGACGCCGGAAAGGGCCGCGCCCACGTCCTGAACCGCGACGAGGGGAAGACGGGAACGTTTTTCCACCTCCGCGAGATCGACTGCAAAGGCAAGAAGTTCCGCTATCTCGGCACCGGACGTACGGTCGAGGAAGCGCGGGACACGAGCAAGGCGGGCGTGTTCGGGCCGGTGGTCGAAGGCAAGAGTTCGGGCGAAATCGCCAAGTATGCCTGTGAAGAGTTGGGGCTTTAACGATGCTCGCCGACAAGGACCGCATCTTCACTAATCTCTACGGCCTGCACGATCCGGGCCTCGCCGGCGCGCGCAAGCGCGGCGACTGGGACGGCACGAAGGCCATCATCGAGATGGGCCGCGACGGCATCGTCAACGTGATGAAGGCGTCGGGCCTGCGCGGCCGCGGCGGCGCCGGCTTCCCGACCGGCATGAAATGGTCGTTCATGCCCAAGGCCTCCGATGGCCGCCCGGCCTATCTCGTCGTCAACGCAGACGAGTCCGAACCCGGCACGTGCAAGGACCGCGACATTCTCCGCCACGATCCGCACAAGCTGATCGAGGGCTGCCTGATCGCCGGTTTCGCGATGGGGGCGCAGGCCGCCTATATCTATGTGCGCGGCGAGTTCATCCGCGAGCGCGAGGCGCTGCAGCGCGCGGTCGACGAGGCGTATGACGCAAACCTCATCGGCAAGAACAACATCCACGGCTATCCGTTTGATTGCTATGTGCATCACGGCGCCGGTGCTTACATATGCGGCGAGGAAACCGCGCTGCTGGAGAGCCTGGAAGGCAAGAAGGGCATGCCGCGCCTCAAGCCGCCATTCCCCGCGAATGTCGGCCTCTATGGCTGCCCCACCACCGTCAACAACGTCGAATCCATCGCCGTCGCGCCCACCATCCTGCGCCGTGGCGCGGAATGGTTCGCTGCCCTCGGACGCCCCAACAACACCGGCACCAAGGTCTTCTGCATCTCGGGCCACGTGAACAAGCCCTGCAACGTCGAAGAGGAAATGGGCATCCCGCTCAAGGATCTCATCGAAAAGCATTGCGGCGGCGTGCGCGGCGGCTGGGATAACTTGCTCGCCGTCATCCCCGGCGGCTCGTCGGTGCCGCTGCTGAACAAGGACGTCTGCGACACCGTTCTCATGGACTTCGACAGCCTCAAGAATGCCGGCTCCGGCCTCGGCACGGCGGGCGTCATCGTCATGGACAAGTCCACCGATGTCGTCGCCGCGATCCGCCGCCTCTCGTATTTCTACAAGCACGAAAGCTGCGGCCAGTGTACGCCGTGCCGCGAAGGCACCGGCTGGATGTGGCGCATGATGCAGCGCATGGAGACGGGCGAGGCGACCATCGCCGAGATCGACACGCTGCAGGACGTGACCAAGCAGGTCGAAGGCCACACCATCTGCGCGCTGGGTGACGCCGCCGCGTGGCCGGTTCAGGGTCTCATCAAGAATTTCCGCCCCGAGATGGAGCGCCGCATCAATGCGCGCGCCGCCTCGCTGCGTCAGGCGGCGGAGTAGGGTCATGTTTCTCGCAGCAGGCCTCGCTCTAAATGCCGGGCTAGCGGTGGCGACGAGCGCCGCTCCGGTTGCATACTCGGCAGATGAAATAGGGCGGGTTTGCCGCGCTGCCATTGCGGTTTTGGCGAAGCTCGAAGTTGACAATATTCGGCTTGAAGGCATTGAAGGCGACATCGCGTACGTCGCTTACAGTCAGCCCCGGGATCGAGGGCTTCAGAAGACCCGCTGCCGCACTACGAGAAACCGAGTTGTCTGGTCTGACGTCGAGCCCAACGGTCCAGGCTCTAAGCCAGGGCCGTGGAGTGAGGGGCCTCTCTACTCGCAGGTTACCTACCGAGTAGACGGTCCGAAAATCACGATTACTCGGACGCATAATGATGTCATGTCGTTCGACGAAACGGTGATTGTAGAATGACCAAGATCATCGTCGACGGCAAAGAGATCGACGTCCCCGGCGACTACTCGCTGCTCCAGGCGGCTGAGGCCGCAGGCGCGGAAGATCCCGCGCTTCTGCTTCCACGAACGGCTCTCCATCGCCGGCAATTGCCGCATGTGCCTGGTGGAAGTGAAAGGCGCGCCCAAGCCCGTCGCCAGTTGCGCCCAGCAGGTGCGCGACCAGCGCCCCGGCCCCAACGGCGAACCCGCCGTGATGATCACCAACTCCGCCGTCATCAAGAAGGCGCGCGAAGGCGTGATGGAGTTCCTGCTCCTCAACCATCCGCTCGACTGCCCCATCTGCGATCAGGGCGGCGAGTGCGATCTGCAGGACCAGGCGATGGGCTACGGCATCGACGAGGCCCGCACGCGCGAATTCCGCCGCGCCGTGACCGACAAGAATATGGGTCCGCTGGTGAAAACCGTGATGACCCGCTGCATCCAGTGTACGCGCTGCGTCCGCTTCGCCGCTGAAGTGGCGGGGGTGGACGAGATCGGCGGCATCGGCCGTGGCGAGGACATGGAGATCACGACCTATCTGGAGAAGTCGCTGACCAGCGAACTCTCGGCCAACATCATCGATCTCTGCCCGGTCGGTGCGCTGACGTCGAAGCCCTACGCCTTCACCGCGCGCCCGTGGGAGCTGCGCAAGACCGAATCCATCGACGCGATGGACGCCGTCGGCTCGAACATCCGCATCGATGCGCGCGGCCCTGAAGTGCTGCGTGTCCTGCCGCGCGTGAACGACGACGTGAACGAGGAGTGGATCTCCGACAAGACCCGCTTCGCCGTCGATGGCCTCGGTCGCCAGCGTCTCGACCGTCCTTATGTGCGCCAGCACGGCAAGCTTCAGCCCGCGACGTGGGAAGACGCCATCGCCGCCATCGCCGTGCGTCTCAAGAACACCGCGCCGGCAAAGATCGCCGCCATCGTGGGCGACCTCGTCAGTGCGGAGCCGGTGAAGGCGCTGAAAGACCTCATGGCCTCGCTCGGCGTCGCCAATATCGATTGCCGTCAGGATGGCGCGAAGCTGGGCGGCGCGCGCGCGTCGTATCTCTTCAACACCACCATCGCCGGCATCGAAGACGCCGACGCGATCCTGCTGGTCGGCACCAACCCGCGCTGGGAAGCGCCGCTGGTCAATTCGCGCATCCGCAAGGCCTGGCTGCGTCACCCGCTGAAGGTTGCCCGCATCGGCGCCCCGGTGGACCTCACCTATGACGTCACCGAACTCGGCGAGGATTTCTCGGCGCTCACGAAGATCGCGGCGGGCGAGGGCGATGTCTTCGCCGCGCTGAAGGACGCCAAACACCCGATGCTGATCGTCGGACAGGGCGCTCTGGCCCGTGCCGACGGCGCCGCCATCCTCAACGCCTGCGCGAAAATCGCCGCCGCCACCGGCATGATCGGTCCGGCCGGGGAGGGCGGCTGGAACGGCTTCAACGTGCTGCACACCGCCGCCGCCCGCGTCGGCGCGCTCGATATCGGCTTCCTCCCCGGTGAAGGCGGCAAGGATGCCGCCGCCATTCTGGAAGGCGCGCAGAAGGGCGAGATCGAAACCCTCTTCCTGCTCGGCGCGGATGAAATCGACACCTCCAAGCTGGGCGGCGCTTTCGTCATCTATCAGGGCAGCCACGGCGATGCCGGCGCGCACCGCGCCGATGTCATCCTGCCCGGGGCGGCCTACACCGAAGAACCCGGCCTCTTCGTCAACACAGAGGGCCGCGTCCAGGCCGCCAACCGTGCGGTCTATCCGCCGGGCGAGGCGCGCGAGAACTGGAAGATCATCCGTGCGCTCTCCGGTGCGCTCGGCAAGCCGCTGCCCTATGACGATCTGAACGCGCTCCGGGCGAAACTCGCCGCCGACGTGCCGACCTTCGGCACGCTCGATACGCCCGCCGGATCGACCGGCGGCGATGCGGCGACTTGGGAGGCCGTGGGCAAGGCGGGCGACATCGCCGCCGCGCCGTCCGCCTATCCGGTGGCCGATTTCTATCTCACCAACCCGATCGCCCGCGCGAGCCGGACGATGGCTGAATGCAGCCGTCAGTTCGTCGCCGCGCCGGCCGTCCACGCGGCGGAGTAGGGCGATGATCCTCTACGACACGCTGAAAGACTGGCTCGGCAATGAATGGGCGTGGCTCATCAGCCAGGCCGTCAGCATTCTGCTGCTGATCGTCGTCCTGCTGGTGATGATCGCCTATATTCTGCTGGCCGACCGCAAGATCTGGGCGGCGGTTCAGCTCCGCCGCGGCCCCAACGTCGTGGGCGCTTTCGGCCTGCTGCAATCCTTCGCCGATCTCATCAAGTTCGTGCTGAAGGAGTCGGTCATCCCGGCCGGCGCGAACAAGGTCGTCTTCCTCCTCGCGCCGCTCATCACCGTGATCCTCGCGCTCGGCGCCTGGGCCGTGGTACCGATGGATCAGGGCTGGGTCATCGCCGACATCAATGTCGGCGTCCTCTACATCTTCGCGGTGTCGTCGCTCGGCGTTTACGGCATCATCATGGGCGGCTGGGCGTCCAACTCGAAATATCCCTTCCTCGGCGCGCTTCGTTCGGCGGCCCAGATGGTCAGTTACGAAGTCTCCATCGGCTTCGTCATCATCACGGTCCTTCTGTGGGCCGGGTCGCTGAACCTCACCGAGATCGTGAACCAGCAGGCGATCCATGGCTGGAACGTCTTCTCGCTGCTGTTCCCGATGTTCATCATCTTCTTCATCTCGGCGCTGGCTGAGACGAACCGCCCGCCTTTCGACCTGCCGGAAGCGGAATCGGAACTCGTCGCCGGCTACCAGGTGGAGTATTCGTCCACGCCCTATCTGCTCTTCATGCTGGGCGAATACGTGAACATCGTCCTGATGTGCGCGATGACGACCATCTTCTTCCTCGGCGGCTGGCTGCCGCCATGGAACGTCGAATTCCTCAATGTCGTGCCCGGCATCGTCTGGTTCATCCTGAAGGTCTGGCTGGTCTTCTTCATGTTCGCGATGGTGAAGGCGATCGTGCCGCGCTACCGCTACGACCAGCTCATGCGTCTTGGCTGGAAGGTGTTCCTGCCGCTGTCGCTGCTCTGGGTGATCGTGGTCTCCGGCTATCTCGTCGGCACCGGCAACTTCCCTGTGGTGGGATCGTAACATGGCCTGGCTCGACCGTTCCGCCCGCGCGATCTTCCTCACCGATTTCATCGGCGGGTTCTTCGTGGGCATGAAGTATTTCTTCAAGCCCAAGGCGACCATCAACTACCCGTTCGAAAAGGGTCCGCTGTCGCCCCGCTTCCGCGGCGAACATGCGCTGCGCCGTTATGCCAATGGCGAGGAACGCTGCATCGCCTGCAAGCTGTGCGAGGCGATCTGCCCGGCCCAGGCCATCACGATCGAGGCCGAACCGCGTGACGACGGCTCGCGCCGCACCACGCGCTACGACATCGACATGCTGAAATGCATCTATTGCGGCTTCTGCCAAGAGGCCTGTCCGGTGGATGCCATCGTCGAAGGGCCGAACTTCGAATTCGCCGCCGAAACGCGCGAAGAGCTGATGTACGACAAGGACAAGCTCCTCGCGAATGGCGACCGCTGGGAGCGCGAAATCGCCCGCAACCTCGAAATGGACGCGCCGTACCGCTGATGTTGATCGCGATCGCCTTCTATCTGTTCGCAGCCACCACGATCGCCTCGGCGATCATGGTCGTGGCTGCGCGCAACCCCGTCCATTCGGTCCTGTTCCTGATCCTCGCCTTCTTCTCGGCGGCGGGCCTGTTCCTGCTGGCGGGGGCGGAGTTCCTGGCGATGATCCTGGTCATCGTCTATGTCGGCGCGGTCGCGGTGCTGTTCCTGTTCGTCGTGATGATGCTCGACATCGACATCGCCGAACTGCGCCAGGGCGTGCTCGACTACGTGCCGCTGGGCGCGCTCATCGGCCTCATCATGCTCATCGAGCTCAGCATGGTGCTCGGTGTCTGGGCCTTCGCGCCAGAGGCGGCGACCGCCATCACCACGCCGGTGACGCCCGGCGTCCAGAACACGGTCGCGCTCGGCCGCGTCATCTATTCCGACTACATCTACGTCTTCCAGGCCTGCGGTCTCGTGCTGCTCGTCGCCATGGTCGGGGCCATCGTCCTCACCCTGCGCGAGCGTCCCGGCGTCCGCCGCCAGTCGATCGCCAGGCAGGTGGCGCGCCGCCGCGCCGATGGCGTCGAGCTGAAAGACGTCAAGCCGGGGCAGGGCCTATGACCATCGGCGTCACCCACTATCTCGTCGTCGCCGCCATCCTCTTCACGATCGGCGTGCTCGGCATCTTCGTGAACCGCAAGAACATCATCGTCATTCTCATGTCGATCGAGCTGATGCTGCTCGCGGTGAACATCAACCTCGTGGCCTTCTCCACCTCGCTGGGCGATCTCGCCGGCCAGGTGTTCGCGCTGGTCATCCTCACCGTGGCGGCGGCAGAGGCCGCCATCGGTCTCGCCATTCTCGTCGTCTTCTTCCGTAACCGCGGCTCCATCGCGGTCGAAGACGTCAATGTGATGAAGGGCTGACGCGGCCATGCTTTCCGCCATCGTCTTCCTTCCGCTGCTGGGCGCTTTCGTCGCCGGCTTCTTCGGCCGCTTCATCGGCGCCCGCATGGCCGAGATCGTCACCACCGCGCTGCTCGGCACGGCGGCTGCCCTCTCATGGATCGCCTTCATCCAGATCGGCCTCGATCACGGCGATCCGCAGACCGTTCAGGTGCTCGACTGGATCGTCTCCGGCACGTTCAACACCGCCTGGACCCTGCGTTTCGATACGCTCACCGTCGTCATGCTGGTGGTGGTGAACACGGTCTCCTCGCTCGTTCACCTCTATTCCATCGGCTACATGGCTGAAGACCCGCACCGTCCGCGCTTCTTCGCCTATCTCTCGCTCTTCACCTTCGCGATGCTGATGCTGGTGACGGCGGACAACTTCCTCCAGCTCTTCTTCGGCTGGGAAGGCGTCGGTCTCGCCTCCTATCTGCTGATCGGCTTCTGGTACCAGAAGCCCTCGGCCAACGCCGCCGCCATCAAGGCGTTCGTGGTCAACCGCGTGGGCGATTTCGGCTTCGCGCTCGGCATCGTCGGCATCTTCGCGGTGTTCGGCACGATCGAATTCGAAGGCGTCTTCAACGCATCGGCCGATATGGCCGGCCGCACCTTCGAATTCGCCGGCGCGCAGTTCGACATCATGACGACGCTGACCTTCCTCCTGTTCATCGGCGCGATGGGCAAGTCGGCGCAGTTCATGCTGCACACCTGGCTGCCGGACGCGATGGAAGGCCCGACCCCTGTGTCGGCGCTCATCCACGCCGCCACCATGGTGACGGCGGGCGTGTTCCTCGTCTGCCGCTGCTCGCCGATGTTCGAGTACGCGCCCGATACGCTGGCCTTCGTCACCGTCATCGGCGCGATCACCGCTTTCTTCGCCGCCTCGGTCGGTCTCTTCCAGAACGACATCAAGCGGGTGATCGCGTACTCGACCTGCTCGCAGCTCGGCTACATGTTCTTCGCGGCGGGCGTCTCGGCCTATCAGGCCGCGATGTTCCACCTTTTCACCCACGCCTTCTTCAAGGCGCTGCTGTTCCTGGGCGCCGGCTCGGTCATCCATGCGATGCACCACGAGCAGGACATGCGGAAGATGGGCGGCATCTACAATCTCATCCCGTTCACCTACGCGATGATGACCATCGGTACGATCGCCCTCATCGGCTTCGGCATTCCCGGCATTGGCGGCTTCGCGGGTTTCTATTCCAAGGACGCGATCCTGGAATCGGCCTTCGCCGCCGGCACGGGCGTCGGCTCCTTCGCCTTCGTCGCCGGCATCGCGGCGGCGCTGATGACCTCGTTCTATTCCTGGCGTCTCGCCTTCATGACCTTCCACGGCGCGCCGAAATGGAAGCATGACGACCACGCGCACGGACACGGCCACGACGATCACGCCCACGCCGCGCATGACGACCACGGCCATCACGGCGAGCATACGCCGCATGAATCGCCGCTGGTGATGACCATCCCGCTGGCGATCCTCGCCATCGGCGCCATCGCGTCGGGCTTCCTGTTCTATCCGTACTTCATCGGCGACGGTGAACACGAGTTCTGGCGTCAGGCGATCGTCGTCCTGCCGCACCACCATGCGCTCCACGCCCGCCACGACGTGCCGGAATGGGTGCTGTGGGCGCCGCTGACCGTCACGATCATCGGCTTCCTCGTCGCCGCCTACTACTTCCTCCTGAGGCCGCAACGCGCGACGGAGATCGCCTCGCACGAGGGGCTTCTCTACAATTTCCTCAAGAACAAGTGGTACTTCGACGAGATCTACAACTTCCTCTTCGTGCGTCCGGCGCTCTGGATCGGCCGCAAGCTTTGGAAGCTGGGTGACGGCTGGCTGATCGACGGCTTCGGCCCCGACGGCGTCGCCGCCCGCGTCAAGGACATCGCCGGCCGGGCAGGGCGTCTGCAGTCCGGCTACATCTTCCACTATGCCTTCGCCATGCTCATCGGTGTCGCCGCCTTGCTTACCTGGCTGATGTTCTGGGGTGCGCCCAAATGAGCGGCTGGCCCTTGCTCTCCATCGTCACCTTCCTGCCGCTGGTCGGCGCGCTGTTCATCTTCCTGCTCGGCCGGGCGGATGGCGAAGCGGGCGACCGCAATGCGCGCTGGGTCGCGCTCTGGACGACGCTCGTCACCTTCGTCTTCGCCGTCATCGTCTGGATGCAGTTCGATCCGGGCAATGCCGACTTCCAGATGGTGGAGGAGCTTCCCTGGCTCGGCGGCGGCATCTCCTACAAGATGGGCGTCGACGGCATCTCGGTGCTCTTCGTCGTCCTCACCGCCTTCCTCATGCCGGCCGCGATCCTCTGCTCATGGACGTCCATCGAGACGCGCGTGAAGCACTACATGATCGCGTTCCTCGTGCTGGAAACGCTGATGATCGGCGTCTTCTGCGCGCTCGATCTCGTCGTCTTCTACGTCTTCTTCGAAGGCGGCCTGATCCCGATGTTCATCATCATCGGCGTCTGGGGCGGCAAGCGACGCGTCTACGCGACCTACAAGTTCTTCCTCTACACGCTGCTCGGCTCGGTGCTGATGCTGATCGCCATCCTCTATATGTGGGCGACGGCGGGCACGACCGACATCGTGAAGCTGCTGGCGTATGACTTCACGCCTCAGGCGCAGATATGGCTGTGGCTCGCTTTCTTCGCCTCTTTCGCGGTGAAGATGCCGATGTGGCCGGTCCACACCTGGTTGCCGGACGCCCATGTCGAGGCGCCCACCGCCGGCTCGGTCATCCTGGCGGGCATCCTTCTGAAGATGGGCGGCTACGGCTTCCTGCGCTTCTCGCTGCCGATGTTCCCCGATGCCTCGGCGGAGCTTGCCTGGCTCGTCTTCGCGCTCTCGGTCGTCGCCATCATCTACACCTCGCTGGTCGCGCTGGCGCAGGAAGACATCAAGAAGCTCATCGCCTATTCGTCCGTCGCCCATATGGGCTTCGTGACCATGGGCATCTTCACGCTCAACCGTCAGGGCGTCGACGGCGCGATCTTCCAGATGGTCAGCCACGGTTTCGTCTCCGGCGCGCTCTTCCTCGCCGTCGGCGTCATCTATGACCGCATGCACACGCGCGAAATCGCGGCCTATGGCGGCCTCGTGAACCGCATGCCGCTCTACGCCTTCGCCTTCCTCGTCTTCACCATGGCGAATGTCGGCCTGCCCGGCACGTCCGGCTTCGTGGGCGAGTTCCTCACGCTGGCCGGCGCGTTCCAGGCGAACACCTGGGTCGCCATCGGCGCGGCCACGGGCGTCATCCTCTCGGCCGCCTATGCGCTCTGGCTCTATCGCCGCGTCGTCTTCGGCGCGCTGGTGAAGCCGGAACTGAAGGACATCGCGGATCTCAACCTGCGCGAGATCGTCACCATCGCGCCGCTCATCGTCGCGACGGTGTTCTTCGGCGTCTATCCCAAACCCATCCTCGACGTCACCGGTCCGGCGGTTCAGCGCATGCTGGACAACATGGACGTCACCGTCACCGTCGCGCCTGTGCCGCACTCTGAAAAGGTCGCGCCGCAGGAAGGCGAGCACGGCGCGGGTGAAAAAACGCATGCGCCCGCGGAAGGGCACCACTGATGGATAACCTCAACGCAGACCTGCTGCTGACCCTGCCGGAGCTGGCTCTGGCTGTCGGCGCCATGCTCGTGCTGATGCTCGGCGCGTTCTTCAAATCCGTGCGCCCCGCCGTCATCAACGCCATCACGCTGGCGCTGTTCGTCGCCGTCGCCTTCCTCGTCTGGCGTCAGCCTGCGGGCATTCAGCAATCGGCCTTCAGCGGCTCCTATATCGCCAACGATTTCACCCGCTTCGTAAAGCTCGTCATCCTGCTCGGCGCGGCGCTGTCGCTGGTGCTGGCCTCGCGCTTCTTCGACCGTGAAAAGATCGCGCGGTTCGAATTCGCGGCGCTCATGGCGCTGGCGACCCTCGGCATGCTGATGATGGTCTCCTCCGGCGGCCTCATCTCGCTCTATGTGGGCTCGAGCTTCAGTCGCTCTCGCTCTACGTCCTCGCCGCCTTCCACCGCGACAACGTGAAGGCGACCGAGGCAGGCCTCAAATATTTCGTCCTGGGCGCGCTCTCGTCCTGCATGCTGCTTTATGGCGCCAGCCTCGTTTACGGCTTCGCCGGCACGGTCCAGTTCGACGGCATCGCGGCTGCGATCACGGCTGAACGCAATCTCGGCGCGCTCATCGGCATCGTCTTCGTTCTGGCGGGCCTGTCGTTCAAGATTTCGGCGGTGCCGTTCCACATGTGGACGCCCGACGTCTATGAAGGCGCCCCCACGCCCGTCACCGCCTTCTTCGCGGGCGCGCCGAAAATGGCCGCGATGGCGCTCACGCTGCGCGTTCTCTTCGACGCCTTCCCGAATGCGGTGGCTGACTGGCGCCAGATCGTCACCTTCGTCTCCATCGCCTCCATGGCGCTCGGCGCCTTCGCGGCGATCGGCCAGACCAACATCAAGCGCCTGATGGCCTATTCCTCCATCGGCAATATCGGTTACGCGCTGGTCGGCGTCGCTGCTGGCACCGAACAGGGCGTCGCTTCGGTCCTCATCTTCATGGCGATCTATGTCGTCATGACGGTCGGCGTCTTCGTCTGCATCCTCGCCATGCGCCGCGCCGGCGGCCAGGCGGAAAAGATCGAAGACCTGTCGGGCCTTATGGCGACCCGCCCGCTGCTCGCCATCGCCTTCATCCTGCTGCTGTTCTCCTATGTCGGCCTGCCGCCGCTGCCGGGCTTCTTCGGCAAGTTCTATGTCTTCGGCGCGGCGGTGGAGCAGGGCCTGTGGCCGCTCGCGGTCATCGGCGTCCTCACCAGCGTCGTCGGCGCGTTCTACTATGTCCGCCTCGTCATGCTGATGATCAACGGCCAGCCGGGCGAACCGTTCGAGAAGAACCTGGGCGGCGAACTCCGCATCGTCCTCGTCGGCACCATGGTCTTCAGCCTCGCGATGCTGCTGGTCCCCGGCATCCTCGTCGACTGGGCCGGCACCGCCGCTTCCGCCTTGTTGAGATAGCGCCTGCCTGTCCTCCCCCGTCATTCACGGGGGAGGCGGCGGCGAAGCCGACGGAGGGGGCGCAGCACCGCATATGTCGCTCACCCCCGATCCCTGGCCCGCCCATCTCGATCTCGAAACCTTCGACGAGATCGATTCAACGCATCAGGAGGCGCGCCGCCGCGCCGCCGCCGGCCATCCCGGTAATATCTGGCTCGTCGCCCGCCGCCAGACGGCGGGTCATGGCCGCCGGGGCAGGGCGTGGGATTCGCCCACCGGCAACCTCATGGCGAACATCCTCATCCGCCCGGATGTCGAGATCGCGAGGGCGCCCCAGGTCTCCTTCGTCGCGGCGCTCGCCGTCGCCGATCTCCTCGACCGCTGCGCTCCCGGCCGCTGCACCCTCAAATGGCCGAACGACCCTCTGCTCGACGGGCGCAAGGCCGCCGGGATCCTGCCCGACAGCGCAGGGCGCGCCGATGGCCGGCTCGACTGGCTGACCGTCGGCTTCGGCGTCAACCTCGCCACCAGCCCCAGCGACGCGCCATATCCGACCGCCTCCGTCGCCGGCGTCACCGGCACGGCGCCGGACCCGGACGTCGCCCTCACCATCCTCGCCAATGCCTGGGAACGCCGCTTCGCCGAATGGCGCATGGGCGGGTTCGCCCCGGTCCGCACCGCCTGGCTCGCCCGCGCCCACGGGCTTGGCCAACAGATCAAGGTGCAGCTCCCGGACGAAACCTTCCTCGCCAGCTTCGAAGGCCTCGACGACACCGGCGCCCTCGTCGCCCGCACGCCTGACGGCTATGTCCGCCAGGTCGCCGCCGGCGACGTCTTCCCGGTCGCCAGCTCGAGTCCCGCGAACAGGTCAGGATAATAATCCTTGACGCTACGCCACCCGATCCCCACCTTCCTACCCCGTCATTCACGGGGCAGGCGCCTCGCAGGGGCGGAAGGAGGGGGGAGGCTTCAGCGACAAACGAATGCAAATTTCGCCGTTCAATTCCGCTGATGGGGCGGGGGCCGCGCGAAAGCCGACAAACGAATACCAACCAATCAAAAAAACGACGTTCAATTCCCCTGGCGCGTGCTTCAGCGACAAACGAATAGGAATGTTGCCCTTGCGTAAGCGTAAACCTGTGCCGGGTTTCGCAGGGCCGCCGCTTTAGGCTAGGTATGCGCCTATGCTCCTCGCGATCGACGCCGGCAACACCAACATCGTCTTCGCCATCTATGACGGCGACCGCGTCGTCGCGCAGTTCCGCGCCTCCACCAAGGAAGGCCGCACCGCCGACGAGTACTATGCCTGGCTCGCCCAGCTCATGGATCTCCAGGGCCTCAGCGCCAAGGAGATCGAGGGCGCGATCATCGCGACCGTGGTGCCGCAGGCTCTCTTCAACCTTCAGCGTCTCTGCCGGAAATACCTGAAGCGCGAGCCGCTGGTCGTCGGCGCCCCGAATGTCGATCTCGGCATCGCCATCAATACCGACCGCCCACGCGCCGTCGGCGCGGATCGTCTGGTCAACGCCGTCGCCGCCCACGCCGATCACGGCGGCGATCTCATCATCATCGATTTCGGCACCGCCACGACCTTCGACATCGTCGGCCCGGACGGTTCCTATGACGGCGGCATCATCGCGCCGGGCGTGAACCTCTCGATGGAGGCGCTGCATCAGGCGGCGGCCCAGCTCCCCCGCATCGCCATAGAACGGCCGCAGAGCGTCGTCGGCCGCGACACCATCCCCGCCATGCAGTCCGGCGTGTTCTGGGGCTACATCGCGATGATCGAGGGCCTCGTCGCCCGCATCAGGGCCGAGATCGGCCGCCCGATGAAGGTGCTGGGAACTGGCGGCCTCGCCAATCTCTTCCGCCATTCCACCACGGCCATCGACGATATCGACGGCAACCTCACGATCCGCGGCCTGCGTTATATCTGGGAGCGCAACGCCGAAGCCGGCTGCGTCCCCGTCGAGGACGACGCGGACGTCTCCGAGCACCCATGACCGCACATCCGCGCGACGAACTCGTCTTCCTGCCATTGGGCGGGTCGGGCGAGATCGGCATGAACCTCAATCTCTACGGCTTCGGCCCGCCGGACCGGCGTAAATGGGTGATGGTCGATCTCGGCATCACCTTCGGGGACGAGACGATCCCCGGCGTCGATGTCGTGCTGCCCGACATCCGCTATATCGCCGAACGCCGCCGCGACCTGCTCGGCATCGTGCTGACGCACGCGCATGAAGATCACATCGGCGCGGTGCCTCATCTCTGGCCGCTGCTGCGCTGTCCGATCTACGCGACGCCGTTCACCGCCCATCTCGTCCGCGCCAAGCTGGACGAGTACGACATCGACGCGAAGGTCACCGAAGTTCCCCTGAACGGGGCGTTCGACCTCGGCCCGTTCAACATCGAGCTGATCACGCTCACCCACTCGATCCCGGAACCCAACGCCGTCGCCATCCGCACGCCGCTCGGCACGGTGCTGAACACCGGCGACTGGAAGATCGACCCGGCCCCGATGCTGGGCGAGGTCACCGACGAGGCCGCCCTTCGCCGTCTCGGCGACGAAGGCGTGCTGGCGATGACCTGCGACAGCACCAATGTCTTCCAGCCGGGCCGCGCCGGTTCGGAAGGCGAGGTGCGCGAGTCCCTCGCCAAGCTCATCAAAGACCATCCGGGCCGCCGCATCGCCGTCACCGCCTTCGCCTCCAACGTCGCGCGCCTCGAAACCGTGGCGCTCGCCGCCCATGACGCAGGCCGCAGCGTGGCGCTGGTCGGCCGCTCGATGCGCCGTATGGTCGCCGCGGCGCAGGCCACCGGCTATCTTCAGGGGCTGCCGCCCTTCGTGAACGAGGAACAGGCGGGGATGATCCCGCCGGAGAACGCCGTCTATCTCTGCACCGGCAGCCAGGGCGAACAGGGGTCGGCTCTCGCGCGGATCGCCAATGGCGAACACCGCAGCGCCCCGCTTGAATCCGGCGATGCCGTCATCTTCTCCAGCCGGGTCATTCCGGGGAACGAAAAGAAGGTCGGCGCGATGCAGAACCAGCTTGCTGCGCGCGGCGTCGAGATCATCACCGATCAGGATCACCTCATTCACGTCTCCGGCCACCCTTGCCGCGACGAGCTGGCCGACATGTATCGCTGGGTTCGCCCGCGCATCGCCATCCCCGTCCATGGCGAGCTGCGTCACATGATGGAGCACAAACGCTTCGCGCTCAGCCTCCAGGTGCCGGAAGCCTTCGTCGCGCCCAACGGCTCGATGCTCAAGCTCGCGCCGGGCGCGCCCGGCATCATCGATGAAGCGCCGTCAGGCCGCGTCCATATGGACGGCAAGGTGCCGGTCGCGGAAGGCGAAGGTCTCGCCAAGGCCCGCCGCAGCCTCGGCTTCGCGGGCTTCGCCGGTGTCACGGTGATCGTCGACAAAAAGGGCAGGGCGGCGACATCGCCTGCCGTCGTCACGGACGGCATCCCCGAAACGGTCGTCGCGTCCATGCGCAGCGCCGCTGCCGACGCGGCCTATTCCGGCCGCTTCGATGATGATGAAGAGGCCGCCGAACGCATCCGCCGCGCCGTCCGGCGCGAGGCGCAGTCGGCCTGGGGCAAGCGCCCCGTCGTGCGCGTCGAAATCGTCAGGCTCTAGGGGAGGGACGCATGCAGGTGGGTGGATCGATCGTGGTTCTGGTCATTGCCTGGTGGATCGCCTTCCAGGCGCTGTTGCCCGTCGGCGTGAAATCGCCAGCCGAAACCGGGCAGGTGCTGAAGGGCGATCCGGGGGCGCCGGTTAAGCCCGACCTGCTTCGCAAAGGGCTGTGGGCCGGCGTGATCGCCGTGGCGATCTGGGCGGTGCTTTTCGCGATCGTCCGCTATTCAGGTCTGACGTTCGAAGACTTGCCGGGGTTCTAAAAGCAGAAAAGCGAGGCCCGGGGCCTCGCCTATTCCGTTTCGTCGGTTTTTTGCGCGATCGATCGTTAGAGCGTCGATCGCTGCCTCCTCCCTAAACGCGGCCGCGCTGGCGCGACGACCCCTTTCGGCACAGTGTGCGTATACGGGGAATCTCAGCCTGTAAACGAAATTATTGTTCTTTGTGCGCCGCAGCATGGACTTTTTAGTTCCGAAACTCGTCTGGGGCCTGTTTTGGGCCGTCCTGGCGCTGGGCGCGCCCGCCGCCGCGCAATCACCCTATGCGTGGCCCTCCGTCACGGCCGAATGGTCAGCCGCCGACGAGCGCGGCTACGAGGCCTTTGTCCAGGCGATCGCCGATTCGAACTGCACCACCGTCCGTTCCTGCCTCACCGTGCCCGCAAACCCTCTGGCCTCGGGCGATCCCCCCGGCCTCGTCTTCAGCGCCGACTGCGCCGACCTCGTCTACATGCTGCGCGCCTATTACGCGTGGAAGAAGGGTCTGCCCTTCGGCTTCGTCACCGTCGTCGAGGCGCGCCAGCCGATGGGCGAGGGCGACCTCCGCGCCACGATCCAGGGCAACTACGCTACCGGGCGCTGGGACGTCACCGCTTCGCCCCAGCCCGCCGATATCCGTGTCGTACTCCAGACCATTCGCGACCAGGTCTCCACCGGCACCTTCCGCGTCGACCCGCGTATCGAGCGCCCGGTCGCCCAGGACTTCTACAGCCCCGCCATCACCCGCGAGGGGCTGCGTCCCGGCTCGGCCATCTACAACGGCGACGGCCACGTCGTGATCCTCAGCCGCATCGACGACGCCGGCCGCATTCATTTCCTCGACGCCCACCCGGACATGTCGGTCACGCGCGGCATCTATGCCGGTCAGTTCGAACGCGGTGATCCCGCCATCGGCGCCGGCTTCCACGCCTGGCGGCCCTTCAAGCAGCAGGGCAACCGCTTGATTCATGCTGAGAACGCCCAGCTGCAAACCTTTTCTCTGGAACAATATTTCGGTCCGAATGCCGCCCGTGACTGGGCAGAGGCTGACTTCCGCGAGGGCGGCAGGAACATCGATTTCATCGAGTTCACCCGCCGCCGCCTCTCCAAGGGCCGGCTGAGCTACGACCTCGTCAGCGAGTTCGCCATCAGTCTCGGCGGGCTGTGCGACGCCTTCAACGAGCGCGCCCGTGCCGTCGAGGAGGCCGACAGCCGGGGCTACTGGCGCCAGCCGCGCCCCGGCCGGCTGGAGGGCGTCACGGCCGAAGACGCCTATGTCTGGCTCGCCTTCTCGACCCCCGGCCGCGACCGCCGCCTGCGCGGCCACCTGCAGCGCGCAGCCGACGGCCTGCAGCGGCTGCTGACCCTGTATGCCGCCTCCGACCCGCTCGTCACCTATCGCGGGAAGTCGCCCCGCCGCGACCTGCAGGCGGTTTTCGACAAGGGCGCCGAAACCTGCAGCGCCGCCTATCTTGGCAGCGACGGCCAGCGGAGGATTTTGACGCTTCGCGGCCTGCTGATCCGCCTGCCGGCGCTGTCGTTCGATCCGTACCACTGCCCGGAGCGGCGCTGGGGCGCCTCGGGCAGGGAACTGGCGCGCTGTTACGAGGATGGCGAGAAGGCGCGCTGGTACGCGGCTGAGGCCCCGCTCCGCCGCCCTGAACCGTTCCGCCTGACCCCGGCCAACCCCACGCTGGAGGAGCTGTCGCAGCACATCGCACCGGCCTGGGTCATGCCGGATATCGAGTCGATCATACGGACTGCCCCTGAAAAGCCGCATAAACGGAAGAAACGCTGATTTGTCAGCCGCGCCCGGCTGACCTACAAGACCCGCCCCGCGGCCACCCGCCGCATCTCATGATTCCTTCCGGAGCAGCCTCGATGCGCGTGTCGCGTTTTTTCATGCCTCTGATGAAAGAGACGCCCGCCGAGGCCCAGATCGTCTCGCACCGTCTGATGCTGCGAGCGGGCATGATCCGTCAGCAGTCGGCCGGCATCTATTCATGGCTGCCGCTGGGCAAGCGCGTCTTGGCGAAAATCGAAAAGATCGTCCGCGAGGAACAGGACCGGGCCGGGGCTATCGAGGTTCTGATGCCGACGCTCCAGTCAGCCGAACTCTGGCGCGAAAGCGGCCGGTACGAGGCCTACGGCGCCGAGATGCTCCGCATCACCGACCGGCACGACCGCGAAATGCTGTACGGCCCCACCAACGAGGAGATGATCACCGATATCTTCCGCTCGTCGGTGAAGAGCTATCGCCAGCTTCCTTTGAATCTCTACCATATCCAGTGGAAGTTCCGGGACGAGGTTCGCCCGCGCTTCGGCGTCATGCGCGGCCGCGAGTTCCTGATGAAGGACGCGTATTCCTTCGATCTCGATGCCGACAAGGCACGCACCGCCTACCGCAAGATGTTCATCGCCTATCTCCGCACGTTTTCGCGGATGGGGCTGAAGGCCGTGCCGATGCGTGCGGATACCGGTCCCATCGGCGGTGATCTCAGCCATGAATTCATCGTGCTGGCAGACACCGGCGAGAGCCAGGTGTTCTGCCACCGCGACCTGATCGAAATGCCCGTTCCCGGCGCCGACTTCGACTACGCGGGCGATCTGGAAGCCGTAGTGAACCAGCGCACGTCGCTCTACGCCGCGACCGAGGAGATGCACGACGCGGCCGCCTTCGGCGCACTTCCCGAAGACAAGCAGGTCACGGCCCGCGGCATCGAGGTCGGCCACATCTTCTTCTTCGGCACCAAGTATTCCAAGGCGATGGGCGCGAAGGTCGCGGGGCCTGACGGCACGGATGTGCTGGTGGAAATGGGTTCCTACGGCATCGGCGTCTCGCGCCTCATGGGCGCGATCATCGAGGCCAGCCACGACGACGCCGGCATCGTATGGCCGGAAAGCGTGGCTCCCTTCGATGTCGGGCTGATCAACCTGAAAGTGGGCGACGTCAGCACGGACGCCGCCTGCGCGCGGATCTATGAAAGCCTCAGCAAGGCTGGCCGCGACGTGCTCTACGACGACACCGATGAACGCGCAGGCACCAAGTTCGCCTCGATGGACCTGATTGGCCTACCCTGGCAGGTCATCGTCGGCCCTAAAGGTATCGCCAATGGCGAGGTCGAACTGAAAAATCGCGCAACCGGCGCGCGCGAAACGCTGTCCGTCGACGCGGCAGTCGCCCGCCTGACCGCCGCCTGATGGCGCCCCGGCCGTTCGCTGCGATCGAATGGGCGCTCGCGGGGCGTTACCTGCGCGCACGCAAGAAGGAGCGCACGGTCTCGGTCATCTCGATCATCTCTTTTCTCGGCATCATGTTGGGCGTTGCGACGCTGATCATCGTGATGTCTGTGATGAACGGCTTCCGGATCGAGCTGTTATCCAAGATTCTCGGCCTCAACGGTCATATCGTCGTGCAGTCGATCACCGGCACGATGCCGAACTATGACGCAGACGCGGCTGCCATCCGCGCTGTCCCTGGCGTTATCCGTGCCGTGCCGCTAGTGGACGGGCAGGTCATGGTGCGGGGCGAGGAGGGCAGCGTCACCACCGGCGCCATGGTGCGCGGCATCCGCCGCGCCGATCTCGCGACGCTCAGCGTCGTCGCCAATACGCTGTCGCCGGGCGCGCTGGACGCGTTTCAGGGCGGCAGTTCGATTGTCGTCGGATCGCGCCTCGCCGATCAGATGGGCCTCCGGATGCCGAACGGCATGCTGCGGCCCGGCGCGAAGCTGACGCTGATCGGCGCCGAGGGGCCGGTAACGGCCGTTGGTCCGACGACGCGGCGCAAGACCTATAACGTCGTCGGTACCTTCACGATCGGTATGTCGGAATACGACCAGCTCATCATTTTCATGCCGTTCGAGCAGGCCCAGCTCTATTTCCGCAAGGAAGGGGATGCGACTGGCATCGAAACCATGGTCGAGACGCCCGAGCGCGCACAGGCATGGGTCGGGCCGATCCGCAAGGCCGTCCCCGATGCCCGCATCACCACCTGGCAGACGACCAACGAGTCGTTCTTCAATGCCATCCAGGTCGAGCGGACGGTCATGTTTCTCATTTTGACCCTGATCATTCTGGTCGCCGCACTGAACATCATTTCCGGCATGATCATGCTGGTGAAGGACAAGAGCCGTGACATCGCGATCCTTCGCACCATGGGCGCGACGCGGGGTTCGGTTTTGCGCGTCTTCCTGATCGCAGGCGCATCCATCGGGGTCGTCGGGACTTTGGCCGGCGTCGGTCTCGGGCTTCTGTTCGCGCTGAATGTGGAGAATATCCGCCAGTTCCTCTCGGGGCTTCTGGGGATGCAGCTTTTTGATCCCCTGATCTACTTCCTCAGCCGCCTGCCTGCGGTGGTGCAGACCAGTGACGTGCTGACGATCGGCGGCCTGGCGCTGGGTCTGTCGTTCCTCGCGACGCTCTACCCGGCCTGGCGCGCTGCGCGGCTCGATCCGGTGGAGGCGCTTCGCTATGAGTGAGGCGCCGGCGGTTCTCGAACTCCGCAACATCGTCCGCAGCTTTTCGCAGGCGAGCGGCACGCTGGAGGTCTTCAAGAATGCCAGCGCCACGATCCGGCGCGGCGAGATCGTCACGTTGGTCGGCCCGTCCGGCGCAGGCAAGTCCTCGCTGCTGCACATTGCCGGCCTGCTGGAGCGACCGACGTCCGGCGAGGTCGTGATCGCGGGCAGGGCGGTTTCCAGTCTGTCTGAGCGGGAACGCACCGCGACGCGGCGGAATGCCCTCGGATTCGTCTATCAGTTTCACCACCTCCTTCCCGAATTTTCGGCGCTGGAAAATGTGATGATGCCGATGCGTCTTGCCGGTCAGACCAAGTCTGACGCTGCTGTGGAAGCGCGCCGGCTGCTCGATCTGGTGGGCCTGACCCCGCGCCTTGATCACCGTCCGGCACAACTTTCGGGCGGCGAGCAGCAGCGTGTTGCGATTGCGCGCGCGCTTGCAAACAAGCCGCAGCTCCTGCTGGCGGACGAGCCGACCGGCAATCTCGATCCCAAAACCGCCGATCTCGTGTTTGAAGTTCTGCTCGGTATCGTGCGGGCCGAGGGCTTGGCAGCTCTGATCGCGACGCACAACCACAAGCTCATCAACTACACCGACCGGACATTGCTGATGCACGAAGGCAAACTGGTCGATGGCGGCAAGTTGACGGTTTGATCCAGCGGACTTTCCTGTGGACCGGCGTCGGCGGCCATTTCATTGGCCAGCGCGGCGCGCCACACTGTGACTAGTCGAACTTGAGTCCCCGAAATGGCACCGTTCGTTCATCTGCGCGTCCACTCGGCCTATTCGCTCCTGGAAGGGGCGATCAAGGTGAAGGAACTCGCTGAGCTGTGCGCAAGGCACGGCCAGCCGGCCGTCGCCGTCACCGATACCGACAACCTATTCGGTGCGATCGAGATCGCGGACGCCCTCGCGGGCCGCGGCATACAGCCGATCATGGGGGCGACGCTCAGCATCGAGGCCGGGCGAGATCGTGATCGTGAGCGCCAGAGGCCGGGCCTTGTGCAGGCTCGCCCACAGATTGCGCTGTTGGCGCAGAACGAGAAGGGTTGGCTGAATCTCTCTTGGCTTTCCAGCAGAGCGTTTCTCGACGTCCAGGCGCCCGATACGTCTCATATATCGATCGATCTGCTGCAGCGTTATGCGGAAGGGCTTATCTGCCTTTCAGGCGGTCCCAAAGGACCGCTTAATCGCCTTATCTGCGATGGCAAGATTCCCGAGGCGACGGCGCTTGCCCGTCAGTTCGCGGAACTGTTCCCCAACCGCTTCTACATCGAGTTGCAGCGCCACAACACGCAGTCCGAGATCGTAGCCGAAGGTGCGCTCATCGACATCGCATACGCGCTGGGGCTGCCGCTGGTCGCGACCAATCAGTGCTATTTCGGGCAGGAGTCGATGTATCAGGCGCATGATGCGCTCATGTGCATCGCAGCCGGACGCTATCTGGCTGAGGACGAGCGCCCGCGCGTGACGCCCGAACATCGCTTCAAGTCGTCAGAAGAGATGGTGGCGTTGTTCGCCGATTTGCCCGAAGCGATCGGGAATACAGTCGAAATTGCGCGCCGCTGCGCTTACCGGCCCATGAAGCGCAATCCGATCCTGCCGAATTTCCCGGTGCCGGAGGGACATAGCGCCGCGGATCAGTTGCGGGAGCTGGCGCACGAGGGTCTCAGCCGCCGGCTTGAGACTTTTGCGTTGTTCCAGCCACGTGAAGAGTATTTCAAGCGCCTGGACTTCGAACTCAGCGTCATCACGCGGATGGGTTTCGAAGGCTACTTCCTGATCGTGTCCGACTTCATGAAATGGACCCGGGCGCAGGGGATTCCCGTCGGCGTGCGCGGCTCCGGCGCGACTTCGGTCGTAGCCTGGTCTCTCGACATCACCTCGCTGGACCCGCTCCGCTTCAACCTTCTGTTCGAACGCTTCCTCAATCCCGAACGCGTCTCGATGCCTGACTTCGATATCGACTTCTGTCAGGACCGGCGGGGTGAAGTGATCCGCTACGTTCAGGAGAAGTACGGCGAAGATCGCGTTGCGCAGATCATCACGTTCGGAACGCTGGCGGCGCGTGCCTGCCTTCGCGACGTCGGGCGGGTCATGCAGATGGGGTTCAACTTCGTCTCGCGCATTTCCAATATGGTGCCGAACACACCCGGCAAGCCCGTGACGTTGCGCCAGGCGATCGACGGCGATCCGAAGCTTAAGAGCCTCATCGCTGAGGACGAGCAGGTCGCGCGTCTGTTTGAGATTGCCGAGAACCTGGAAGGGCTTTACCGCAACGCATCTACCCACGCCGCCGGCATAGTCATTGGCGACCGGCCGCTTCCCGACCTGGCGCCGCTCTACCGGGACCAGAAAGCTGATCTTCCCGCTACGCAATTCGACTACAAGGACGCCGAAACGGTAGGGCTGGTGAAGTTCGACTTCCTCGGTCTCAAGACGCTCACCGTCATCGCAGAGACGGAAAAACTGCTGGAAGCGCGCGGCATCCGAGTCCGCACGGGCGAGGAAACCAAGTTCGATGACAAGCGAACCTACGAGATGTTGTCACGTGGCGACACCATCGGCGTGTTTCAGCTTGAAAGTCAGGGAATGCGCGACCTGATCCGGAGGCTGAAGCCGGACCGCATTGAGGACATCATCGCGCTTGTGGCGCTCTATCGTCCCGGCCCCATGGAATCCATTCCGCGCTATATCGCGTGCAAGAACGGCCGCGAGGAGGTGACCTATATTCACCCGTCGCTGGAGCCGATCCTGTCCGACACGTACGGCGTCATGACGTACCAGGAAGACGTCATGATGATTGCGCGGGAGTTGGCTGGATACTCGCTGGGCGATGCCGACCTGCTGCGCCGCGCGATGGGCAAGAAGGATAAAGCGGAGATGGCCCGGCAGCGTGCCCGCTTTATCGCCGGTGCGGCGGAGCGCGGCATTCCGAAAGGGGCTGCGGAAGATATTTTCGAGCAGGCCGACAAGTTCGCCGGCTATGGATTCAACAAGGGCCACGCGGCCGCCTATGCACAGGTCGCCTATCAAACGGCGTATCTGAAGGCGAACTATCCCGCGGAGTTCCTCTGCGCGTCGATGACGCTGGAACTTACCGATACGACCAAGCTCAATATCTTCCGCCAGGAGGCAGAGGGGTTGAACATCGCGGTGTTGCCGCCTGACGTGAACAGGTCCAGCGCGGTCTTCTCGGTCGAACACGATGCGGAAGGAAAGCAGGCCATTCGCTACGCGCTGGCTGCTATTCGCAATGTCGGTCGCTATGCGATGGAGCGCGTTGTCGACGCGCGCGAAGGCGGTCCGTTCAATTCCCTGTTTGATTTTGCGCGGCGGGTCGATGCGAAGCTGGTCAACAAGCGCGCTATCGAGAACCTTGCATCAGCAGGCGCATTCGATGCGCTGAATGCCAACCGCGCTCAGGTCTTTGCTGCGGCTGAAGTGATGCTGGCGCATTCTGACAGTTCCAATCGCGAGCGGGAAAGTGGTCAGACTTCGCTCTTCGGCGGTGCCGTGGAGGCGAAGGATCCGATGCTGCCTATGCGTCCTGTGTGGGACTCGAGCGAGCGCCTGCAGCGCGAATTCGACGCGGTCGGCTTCTATCTGTCCGGACATCCTTTGGATGAGTATGCGGTGGCGCTGAAGCGTCTGGGTGTGAAAACCTGGGCTGAGGTCGCGGCCATGGGCAAGCGCGAGGGCGGGGCGGTCAGCGTGGCCGGCATCATCCTGGACCGGAAGGATAAACGTCCGCGCGAGGGCGACCGCATATATGCGTTCATCCGGGTATCGGATCAGACGGCCGTATTCGAGACTACGGTCTTCAGCGAAATTCTCAGCGCGAACGACGAGCTTCTCCGGCCCGGAAACGCCGTCGTGTTTACGGTCTCGGTTGAATGGGAAGAAGATCAGGCGCGCGTCCGTACGCACGGCGTCAAATCGTTGGGAGAGGCGGCGAAGTCCGCAAGTGCAGGCCTTCGCATTACGCTCGATACGCCGTCAGCGATGGCGCCGATCCGGAACATCCTTGAAACGCGCAAGGGGAAGGGCAGGGTCAGTCTCTCGCTGCTGCTCGACGCATCGCGCACGGCCGAACTCGACATCGGACGTTTCGCGGTTTCGCCCGAGTTGCGCCGGGCGATCCGGATGGTGCCCGGCGTTCTGGAAGCCGAAGATATCTAGCGGCTCAGGGCATCGGCGATGCGGCCCAGGGCTGTCTTCAGCCGCGTCTGGTCCTGGGCGAAGCAAATTCTGAGATAGCTCTCGTCCTGTGTGTCGCCGCATGCGAACGCCGCGCCCGGCGCAACGCCAACCCGGGCTGTCTTCACAAGGTTTTTCGCAAAGCCGAGCGAAGTCCTCCAGTCTATCGACATGGAGATAAGCGTAGAACGCGCCTTCAGGTTCGACCCAGCGTACACGGTTTGTCGAGGCTACAAAGTCGCGGGCGATATCCCGCCCGGCGCGGCACCGTTCGACCATCTCGCCTATGAAGGCGTCACCATGTTCCAGCGCGGCAACTGCGCCAGCCTGCGCAAACACTGTGGTGCCGGTGTTGTTGCTGACGGAAAGTTGCGCCATTGCATAAGCCAGCCGCTTCGGCGTGATGACCCAGCCGATGCGCCAGCCCGTCATTGCCCATGCCTTCGAGAAGCTGTTCACGACAAAGACATTGTCGTCCTCTGTCGCGTGGGTGAGGAACGAGGGCGCTCGTTTCGCCGTGTAGGACATCACCGAATAGACTTCGTCGGCGATGATCGCCACGCCGCGCGCCCGCGCGAGGTCCAGGACCGCCTTGATATCATCGTCGGAAGCAACCCACCCGGTCGGGTTTCCTGGAGATCCCAGGAATATCGCTTTCGTGCGCGGGCCGATCGCCGCGTCCAGTCTGGTGAGGTCCAGCTGCCAGCGCGTGCCGTCGTCGTTCAGCCTTACATACACGGGCGTGCCGCCGACTGCTTGGCAAGCCTGTCCGATATTCGGCCACATCGGTCCGACGACGATGACTTCATCACCGGTTTGCACGCAGCACTGAAGTGCGGTGACCACGCATAGCATTGCTGCACCCGGCACCCACACCCGATCCAGGTCCGGCGTCACGCCGTACCAGCGGGTTGTCCAGGTCCGGATCGCTTCGCGCAGACGGGGCGTGCCGCCTGAGAAGGTGTAGAAAGTCTGCCCGTCGTCCAGCGCCTTCTTGGCTGCATCGCGGATGAAGGCGGGCGTTACCAGGTCAGTCTCGCCGAACCACAGCGGGATGATATCCGGGTCACCGAGGCCGGTCCGCGACACCTCGCCGATGGCGTTGGGACGCAGCGCCAGAACCGTGTCACGGATCGGATCGCGGGCGATCATGGATGTAACCTGTTGAAAGATATGAATATAATGTATGGCCCGGCCGGGCTTGCGCCAGAATGGCGCGCGCCCTATAAGCCGCGCCATCTCACACGCGGTCAAGACGCGGCGGAACTCCTTTGGGGCGTCGTCTCGTTCACCTTCCGGTGTCCGGTTTCGACCGGCATTCAGGGCCGCGGCGGAAACAACCGGTCAAGGAGTTACGGCACATGGCTTTGCCGAGTTTTTCTATGCGTGATCTGCTCGAAGCGGGCGCGCATTTTGGTCACCAGACCCACCGTTGGAATCCCAAGATGGCTCCGTTCATCTTCGGCGCCCGCAACAATATTCACATCATCGACCTCGCCCAGACGGTCCCGCTGCTTCACCAGGCCCTGCTTCAGGTGAAGAAGACGGCCGCTGCCGGTGGCCGCATCCTCTTCGTCGGCACCAAGCGTCAGGCATCGGAGCCGATCGCGGAAGCTGCGAAGAAGTCGGCCCAGTACTACGTCAACCACCGTTGGCTTGGCGGCACGCTGACCAACTGGCAGACGATTTCGAACTCGATCAAGCGCCTTCGCCAGCTCGAAGAGACGCTGGACGGCGGTGCTGTCGGTCTTACCAAGCGCGAGGCGCTCGAGCGCCAGCGCGACCGTGAGAAGCTTGAGCGCTCGCTCGGCGGCATCAAGGAAATGGGCGGTCTGCCGGACCTTCTGTTCGTGATCGACACGAACAAGGAAGCGATCGCGATCGCCGAGGCCCGCAAGCTGAACATCCCCGTAGTCGCGATCCTCGACTCGAATTGCGACCCCGAAGGCATCAACTTCCCGATCCCGGGCAACGACGACGCCTCGCGCGCCATCTCGCTGTACTGCGACCTGGTTTCGCGTGCGATCATCGCAGGTCTCTCGGAAAGCCAGGGCGCTTCCGGCGTCGACCTGGGCGCTTCGGAAGAAGCTCCGGTGGAAGATCTGCCGGCTACCGACGCCGCCTGACGATCTGCGATTTCGTTCGGGCGGCCGCGTCGACGATGCGGCCGCCCGCTCTTTTGAGACACATGAAGGATAGTGCGATGACCACGATCACCGCAGCGATGGTGAAAGACCTGCGCGATAAGACCGGCGCGGGCATGATGGACTGCAAGAATGCGTTGAACGAGACCGGCGGCGACATCGAGGCCGCAATCGATTGGCTGCGCAAGAAGGGCATTACCAAGGCGGCCAAGAAGGCCGGCCGTACAGCCGCCGAAGGCCTCGTCGCCATCGCGGTTGAGGGCACCAAGGGCGTAGTGGTCGAGGTTAACTCCGAGACCGACTTCGTCGCGCGCAATACCGAATTCCAGGAAATGGTCACTGCCATTGCCAGCGTCGCGCTCAAGGCGGGTGCGGACATCGATGCGATCAAGTCGGCTGCCTATCCGGGCGGCGGGACTGTTGACGAGAAAGTTCAAGCGACTGTCGCCAAGATCGGTGAGCACATGGCGCTGCGGCGTGCGGCCGCTATTGCGGTCGAGCAGGGTGTGGTCGGGTCGTACATCCACACCCAGATCGTTCCGGGCGCAGGCAAGATCGGCGTGATCGTCGGTCTGGAATCGTCGGGCAAGACGGATGAACTCGCGGCGCTCGGTCGTCAGGTCGCGATGCATATCGCCGCGTCTCAGCCGCTGGCGGTCGATCCGTCGGGCGTTGATCCGGTAGTTGTGGAGCGCGAGAAGGCCGTTCTCACCGAAAAGGCAGCAGCCTCGGGCAAGCCGGCGAACATCATCGAGAAAATCGTCGAGTCCGGCATCAAGACCTACTTCAAGGAAGTCTGCCTTCTGGATCAGCCCTACATCCATGATGGCGGCAAGACCGTCGCCCAGGCCCTGAAGGAAGCCGAAGGCAAGATCGGCGGCGCTGTGAAGGTGACAGGATTCCATCGCTTCGCGCTCGGTGAAGGCGTGGAGAAGGAAGAGAGCGATTTCGCAGCCGAAGTCATGGCTGCCGCCAAAGGCTGATAGGATCGCGCCAACTCGAAGAAACGCCCGCCCGGAAGGACCAGATGACCGACCCCTTGCGCTACAAAAGAGTGCTTCTGAAGGTGTCGGGCGAGGCCCTGATGGGCGGGCGATCTTACGGAATCGACCTGGAAACGGTCGACCAGATCGCGGGTGACGTGAAGCAGGGCGTCGAAACCGGCGCCGAAGTCTGTCTCGTCATCGGAGGTGGCAACATCTTCCGCGGCCTGTCCGCCGCAGCATCCGGTATGGACCGGGCAAGCGCAGACTACATGGGTATGCTCGCGACCGTGATGAACGCGCTCGCCATGCAGAACGCGCTCGAGAAGATCGGTGTTCCTACGCGCGTTCAGTCGGCGATTCCGATGAGCGCGATCTGCGAACCCTATATCCGCCGCCGCGCGGCTCGGCACATGGAGAAAGGCCGGGTCGTGATCTTCGCCGCCGGCACAGGCAACCCGTTCTTTACGACCGACACGGCTGCGGCCCTCCGTGCCAACGAGATGCAGTGCGACGCGCTTTTCAAAGGCACGCAGGTAGACGGCGTTTATTCAGCCGATCCCAAGAAGGACAAGGCGGCCGTCCGCTACGATCGTCTGACCCATCACGACGTGCTGGCGCAGGACCTGAAGGTCATGGACGCCGCCGCCATAGCCTTGGCCCGCGAGAACAATATTCCCATCGTCGTCTTCGACATTCACCATAAGGGTAATTTTGCGCTGGCCTTGCAAGGCAGGGCGCTCAGCACTGTAATCGAAGATAACCGCGCCGCTGGCTAAGCTGCGCGCAGCCCGAGGGAAACTGATATGGCCCAGCCGCAACCGCTCGACATGAATGAAATCAAGCGCCGTATGCATGGCGCGCTGACGACGCTGAAGACGGAGTTTGCGGGTCTTCGCACGGGCCGCGCGTCGGCTTCTCTGCTCGACCCGATCACGGTTGAGGCCTACGGGCAGAAGATGGCGATCAATGCTGTAGGCACGGTCAACGTTCCGGAACCGCGCATGATCACGGTCACTGTGTGGGACAAGGGCACCGTCCAGGCCGTTGACAAGGCGATCAGGAATGCCGGCATCGGCCTCAACCCGCAGGTCGATGGCACGCTGATCCGCATCCCAATTCCGCCGCTCAACGAAGAGCGACGTAAGGAGTTGGCGAAGCTCGCCGGCAAGTACGCCGAGATCGCCCGCGTAGCTGTCCGAAATGTTCGCCGCGATGGGATGGATCACTTGAAGAAGCTCGAGAAGGAGCATGTGATCTCGGAGGACCAGCACAAGAAGCAGGCCGAAGACATCCAGAAGGCGACTGATGCCGAGATCAAAGAGATCGACTCGACGCTTGCCGCCAAGGAACAGGAGATCATGCAGGTCTGAGGTCTGCATGGGTCCAGGAGCTGCAAACATATGAGTTCAGGGGCCGCTGACACGCCGCGATTGCCCCGTCACGTTGCCATCATCATGGATGGCAATCGCCGTTGGGCGCGTTCGCGGCTGCTGCCGCGCGTACTTGGGCACCATGCCGGTATGCGCGCCGTCCGCAACGTTGTGGCTGCATCCAACGATATCGGCATCGCCTATCTGACTCTCTACAGCTTCTCATCCGAGAACTGGCAGCGCGATGCGCACGAGGTGTCGGATCTCATGGGCCTGCTGCGACGCTTCATCCGCGACAACCTCGCCGAAATGCATGCGAAGAACGTCCGCCTGCGTTTCATTGGCGGACGCGACCGCGTGTCGTCGGACATCCTCAAGATGCTGGATGAAAGCCGCGAAATGACGGCACAAAACACCGGCCTCAACCTGACCATCGCGTTCAACTATGGTGGCCAGGACGAGATTGTCGACGCTGTCCGCGCCATAGCCCGGGAAGCTCAGGCCGGTACGTTGACGCCCGAGGCGATCGACCGAGCGGTCATCTCTGGTTACCTCCATACGGCGGGCGTGCCTGACCCCGATCTCGTCATCCGCACCAGCGGAGAGCAGCGCCTTTCGAACTTCCTGATCTGGCAGTCGGCCTATGCCGAGTTCGTTTTTACCGACACGCTGTGGCCGGACTTCGACCGCAAGGCCTTGGAAGCTGCCATCGAGGAGTTCGGACGCCGTCAGCGGCGCTTTGGCGGCGCGGGCGAGGCGGCATGACCTCTACCGGGGATCAACCGGCGCCGGCGCCGCGCTCTATCTGGGGGCCGCTCGGCGGTGATTTTGGGATCCGTCTGGCATCTGCTCTGGTTCTCTTCGGCATTGCGCTCTTGGTCGTCTGGCTGGGCGGGTGGGCCTTCGCGGCATGGGTCGCCGTCGCCTGTGGGTTGATGGCTTATGAGTGGGAGCGGATGACTCAGCAGCCGGTCGACTGGATCGGTATTGCTATCGCAACATTTGCTATCACGGCTGCAGCAGCTTTCGCTGTTCTGAACATGTATCCTTTTGCTTTCGCGGCTGCAGGCTTTGGCGCGCTGCTCTCGTTCGCCTACGCGCAAGTCAAGCGCCGGCACCGCCGCTGGGCCTTTGCGCTGCCGCTTTACCTCGGAATTCCGGCGATTGCGTTGCTCTGGTTGCGTGGCCTTCCCGAGGGCTGGATCACTACTCTTTGGTTCCTTTTCGTCGTGTGGGCGACCGATAGCTGGGCAATGATCGCGGGCCGGATATTCCGCGGCCCGCTTATGGCTCCTCGCATTTCGCCGAAGAAGACCTGGTCGGGGTTTTTCGGAGGCACTATCGGCGCGGTTGGCATCGGCCTCATCTTCGCGGGGATCGCCGGTCGAGCGCCGGACGGCTCGATCGTCGGAGCGATCATTGTGCTCGCAATCGTCGGGCAAGCCGGTGATGTACTTGAATCTGCAGTCAAGCGCCGCTTTCAGGCGAAGGATGCCGGCGCCGTCATACCTGGACATGGCGGCTTTCTCGATCGAATGGACAGCTTGCTGGCGGCCACGCTGGCCATGGCGGCGATCAAGCTGCTCTGGCCCGATTTCCCCTTCGCCGGGATCGCCCCGTGACGGTGCGCCGGATCACGATCCTCGGATCGACCGGCTCCGTCGGCGGGTCGACGCTTGACGTGCTGCGGCAGGTTCGAACAAGCGGGGCATTCGCGTTCGAGGTCGAGGCGTTGACGGCGAACTCCAATGCGGCGGCTCTTGCGGAGCAGGCGATCGCCATTGGCGCCAAACTGGCCGTGGTCGCGGACGAGGCGGCGCTTCCGGAATTGCGCCACCGTCTTCAGGGTTCGGGTATCGAGGCCGCTGGCGGCCGGGCCGCCGTTGCGGAAGCTGCGACGCGCCCTGCCGACTGGACGATGGCCGCAATTGTTGGCGCCGCGGGTTTGGCGCCGACAATCGCGGCGGTCCGCAATGGCGGGACCGTCGCTCTGGCTAACAAGGAGTGTCTTGTTAGCGCAGGCGATCTCTTCATGGCGGAAGTCAGAAAAAGCGGTGCGCGTTTGCTGCCCGTCGACAGCGAACATAATGCAATATTTCAAATCTATGACTTCGAGCGGCCAGGATCGATAGAGCGTATCCAGATCACAGCGTCCGGGGGGCCGTTCCGGACTTGGACACGGGCGCAGATCGATGCTGCCTCGCCGGAGGAGGCCTGCCGACATCCGACTTGGCGTATGGGCGCGAAGATATCTGTGGATTCTGCCAGCCTCATGAACAAGGGTCTGGAGTTGATTGAGGCCCACTATCTTTTCGGCACGCCGCTTGAGCAGCTGGAGGTGTTGGTTCATCCGCAATCGATCATCCACAGCCTGGTTTCCTACAGCGACGGCTCCGTCTTGGCGCATATGGGGGCACCCGACATGCGGATCCCAATCGCGCATGCTTTGGCCTGGCCGGGCCGGCTTTCAACCAACAGCACACGCCTCGATCTCGCCGCGATCGGGGGTTTAACCTTCGAGGCTGTGGATAACATCCGATTCCCTTGCCTCGGTTTGGCGCAGTCCGCGCTCGCGGAGGGTGGACGCGCTCCGGCGGTCCTCAACGCCGCCAACGAGGTCGCGGTTGAAGCCTTTTTGCAGGGCCGCATACCATTCGGTAGGATTGCGCCAGTCGTTGCCGGCACCCTCGAAACGGGTGCCAGAGAAGGGTGGGGTGGCCCCACGACTTTGGCTGAAGTTGGAGAACTTGATATGGTCGCCCGGCGCGTTGCCGCCGACTACCTGAACTAGAAAGAACCGTATGGACGCTTTTAGCGCTGTTACAGGCTTTGTCGGCGGCGGTCTCGGTTACATCCTGCCGTTCCTGCTTGTCCTCGGCGTCGTCGTGTTCGTGCACGAGTCCGGGCATTTCTGGGTTGGCCGGATGTTCGGCACGCGTATCGAGGCATTCTCCATCGGGTTTGGCCGCTCGATTGCGCGGTGGAAAGATCGCCACGGTACCGAGTGGAAAGTCGGCTGGCTGCCTTTGGGCGGGTATGTGAAATTCTGGGGCGACGAGGATGCGAGCTCGCTCCCCAACAAGGAGCGGCTGGAGAAGATTGCGGTCGATCCCGAGGCCGCGCGCTCGTTTCACTTCAAGCCGCTATGGCAACGAGCGCTGATCGTCGCTGCGGGCCCGTTCACGAATTTCCTATTCGCTGTCATGGTCTTCGCGTCGATCTATATAACGGCGGGAAAAGACTATATTCCGCCCGTTGTCGGCCAGGTGCTTGAGGGCAGCGCTGCTGAGCAGGCTGGCCTCCAGCCCGGCGACACGATTTTGGCAATAGGCGGCCGCCGCGTCGCCAGCTTTTCCGATATCGTCCAACTCGCCTACCTCGCGGGCGGTGACCCTGTGGCGGTGGATATCTTACGTGACGGCCAGCGGATGTCGGTAACCGCAAGCCCTCAGCGTATCGAAGAGGTGGACCGTTTCGGAAACAAGTTCGCCGTCTACCGGCTCGGCGTCGGCAGTTTGGGCAGAAATTCGGCTGTTTTCGAGCGGCTTGACCCGTTTAGCGCCGTAGCTGCCGGCGCAGGCCAAGTCTATCTCATCGTCGAGCACACGATGACCTTTCTCGGCCGCCTGATCACCGGGCGCGAGGATCCCCGACAGCTTTCGGGGCCTTTGGGAATCGCGAAGACCTCCGGTGAGATAGCGACCCTGGGCTTGCTCGCCCTCATTCAGCTCATGGCGGTCCTTTCGGTCTCGGTTGGGCTGCTCAACCTGTTCCCGATTCCGATGCTGGATGGCGGCCATCTCCTCTACTACGGCATTGAGGCCGTCCGGCGTCGCCCGATGGGCGATCAGGCGCAGGAATACGGGCTTCGCATGGGTCTGGCGCTTGTCCTTGGCCTCATGCTATTCGCCACATGGAACGACGTTATGCGTATCTTCTGGTCCTGACAGGCCAGTTGATAGGTTTGCGTCTGAGTTCGATTTTCGATCGGTATTGGCGGCATGAAGCGCAAACTAATCGCCTTGGCTGGAGTCTTGTTGGCGACCGCCAGCCCTTTCGCGTTGGCGCAGGCTCCGGCCGAGCAGCCCGCTGCTGTTGACTACCGACCGGCAGCGAACGGACCAATCATTACGCGGATCGAAGTGACCGGTACGCGCCGTATCGAAGAGGCGACGATCCGTCAGTATCTGCCTTTCACGGAAGGTCAGCGTTATAGCGATGCGCTGGGCGACCAGGCGTTGAAGGCTCTGTCGTCGACGGGTCTCTTTGCCGATGTGACCGTTCGCCAGACAGGCGGCGTCGTTTCTATCGACGTGATCGAGAACCCGGTCATCAACTCGGTCAATTATGAAGGCAACGACCGCCTCGACGCCGATGAACTCGGCAAGGAAGCGCAGCTCGGCCCGCGTCAGATTTTGACGCGCTCGAAGGTGCAGTCCGATGTTCAGCGCATGCTGGAACTGTATCGGCGCTCTGGCCGCTTCGCGGCGACGATCGACCCGAAGATCATCGAGCTGCCGCAGAACCGTGTTGATCTGGTCTACGAGATCAACGAAGGCCCATCGACGGGCATTCTCGATATCAGCTTCATCGGCAACCGGGTCTTCTCCGATCGCGAACTCCGCCAGGAGATCGTGACCACTGAAAGCGAGTGGTGGAAGTTCTTCGCAAGCCAGGATAACTACGATCCCGATCGCGTTACATTCGACCGCGAGCAGCTTCGTAAGTTCTACCTGCGCAATGGCTACGCCGACTTCCGGGTGGTCTCGTCGATCGCCGAACTCGCGCGCGACAAGAGCGGCTTCTATCTGACCTTCAATCTTGAGGAAGGTGAGCAGTATTCGTTCGGCGAAGTGCAGATCGAGTCGCAGGTCGCCGAGCTATCAGTCGACGAAATGTCGGACTTGGTCGTCTTTGAGACGGGCGATGTCTACAACTCCGAACTCGTCGAGAAGACGGTCGACGCGCTGACATACTATGCGGGGTCGCATGGCTACGCGTTCGCCGAGGTGAAGCCTCGCGTGAAGCGCGACTCCGAAGGGCGCCTCATCAACGTCGTATTCGTGGTCGAGCAGGGGCCGCGCGTCTACGTCGAACGCATCAACATCATTGGTAACACGCGCACGCTCGATAAGGTGATCCGCCGTGAGTTCCGCCTTGCCGAGGGGGATGCATACAACAAGGTTCTGGTCGATCGGTCGAAGACTCGCGTCCGCGCTCTCGGTTACTTCAAGGGCGTGGATGTTTCGGAAGAGGCTGGGTCGGCTCCTGACAAAACCATTCTGAACGTTGGCGTCGAAGAAACGACGACAGGCGAACTTCAGTTCGGTATCGGCTATTCCAGCCAGGAAGGCGTCGTCGGCGATATTTCGGTTTCCGAGCGCAATCTGCTCGGGCGTGGTCAGTTCCTGCGTTTGCGCGCCAGCCTGTCCTCGTATCGCAAACAGTTCGATTTCCGCTTTACCGAACCGTACTTCCTGGATCGCAACCTTGCTGCGGGTATCGAGGCTTACAACATCACTTCGCGCTACGAAAAGTCGTCATATGAAGCGACGACGATTGGTGGTGGTCTGCGTCTCGGTTTCCCTCTGTCTGAATACTCCCGTTTGGGCCTCCGTTATACGCTGCGCCAGGATGAGATCGTGGCGCTGTCCGGCGCCTCGGATTTTATCAAAGCGCTTGAAGGCGACTTCATTACATCGGTCGCCGGCTTCGACTACGTACTCGATACGCGCGACGACCCGACGGCGCCCAAGAGTGGGTACCAGCTGCAATTCTCGGGTGATTTTGCGGGCCTTGGTGGCGACGTGAAATACTATCGCTTTGAGACAGACGCGAAGTGGTATCAGCGCCTCTGGTCCGACGAATTCGTGCTGTCCGTGGGGCTGAGCGCCGGTTACATCGCGACATGGGATGACGCCACGCCGCTGCGCCTTAACGATCGCTTCTTCAAGGGCGGATCATCCTTCCGGGGCTTCGAGACTGCAGGCGTTGGCCCTCGTGATACCGCGTCGTCGCAGCAGGACGCTGTCGGCGCCGAGATGTATGCCATCGGTACGGTGGAACTCACGGTCCCGAACTACCTGCCAGATGATCTCGGAATCGATACCAGCCTTTTCGTCGACTTCGGCACCGTCGGTCTGATCTCCGAGATGCCAACGAATAACTGCGTAATTGTTTCCCCAGCGACAGCGCCCGTGACCTGCGTCAAGGATGATCCATCGCTCCGGGTGTCCGCAGGTGTCAGTGTGTTTTGGGATTCGCCGTTCGGGCGCGTCCGTCTTGATTTCTCCCAGGTCCTCGTCAAAGAGGACTACGACAAAACGGAATCGTTCCGCTTTAGCGCCGGGACGCAGTTCTAGGACAGGCACACATGGACAATCGTGTTCTCATCGGCGTCGGCGGAGCGGTCGGCGTAGCTCTCCTCTTCCTGGCGATCCTGTTTGCGGGGACGCCTGGCACTGCCCAGAACGCCCAGCCAGTCGCGGGCGCCGCGCAACCCGGCGCTGGCAGCGCTGCTGGCGCGCCGTCGATTCTTGTGGTCGATCGTGGCGCCATTCTTCGCACATCGGTCGCCGGCAAGGATCTGATCCGTCAGATCGACGAGTACGGCAAGGCGATGGAAGCCAAGTACGGAGAAGAAGAGAAGAAGCTTCGTGCTGACGCCCAGGAACTGCAGGAGCAGGCTGGCGTATTGTCGCCGGAAGCGCGCCAGAAGAAGGAGAGGGAGCTGCGTGAGCGCGGCGAAGCGCTTCAGAAGAAGGTGCAGGAGGAGCAGGCTGCAATCCAGAACGGCATCAACCTCGCCCGCACGGAAATCGAAAAGGCGCTTGGTCCGATTCTCAAGACGCTGTTCGAAGAGCGCGGCGCGACGATCATGCTGGATCGCGGCGCCATTGTTCTTGGTTCGGTCGATATCGACGTGACTGGCGAAGTGATCAAGCGGCTCGATGCTGCGCTGCCCTCGGTGACGGTCACCCCCACGGCCCCTGAGCCTGGCGCAGAGCAGCCGCCGGCCCAGTAAGCGTAGGCTCGGGCGCACATGGCGGACGCCCGCTTCTACGACAACAAGGGGCCGTTCACTTTGGCTCACCTCGCGGCCTCATCGGGGGCCGTGTTGGGCGATGGTGTTGATGGCGACTTCCAGATTTTTGAAGTGGCTGCCGCTGCGGATGCGCGCGCTGGGTGCATCGGTTTTCTGGCGTCTGCCAAGGCGGCTGCGGAAGTTGACCTTAGCAGTGGCGGCGCGTGGCTCACGACCGCTCGGTTGGCGCGGCAGCTGGAAATCGTGGGGCCGACGCTTCTCCACGACAACCCGTCGGCTGCGTTCGCCGCGGTCGCTCATCTCTTTTATCCAGAGGCGGGACGTAGCGGTGCTACGGACGGCCACACAGGCGTTCACCGTACAGCTCGACTTGGCGAGGGGGTGATCCTTGAGCCTGGGGTCGTTGTCGGCCCGGGCGCCGAAATCGGGGCTGGGACGAGGATAGCGGCAAATACTGTGGTGGGACGCGGCGTCTGTATCGGTCGCGACGGATATATTGGTCCGTGTGCGACGATCGGTTACGCATTTCTTGGTGACCGCGTGACGGTGTTCGCCGGGGCACGGATCGGCAATGACGGTTTCGGCTTTGTGCCGACACCAAAAGGACTCGTCAAAGTTCCGCAGCTTGGCCGGGTTGTCGTTCAGGACGATGTCGAGATCGGAGCTAATTGCACAATCGACCGCGGCGCTTTGGGTGACACGACGATCGGGGAAGGCTCCAAGCTCGATAATGCCGTCCATGTCGCTCATAACTGTGTGATCGGCCGAAATGTCGTGCTGGCCGGCCAGGTCGGCATGGCCGGCTCGGTTACGATTGGCGACAACGTTTTCATGGGCGGGCAAGTCGGGGTCGGAGATCATCTGACTATCGGCGCGGGCGCGCGTCTCGCCGCGAAGACAGGGGTCGGCAAGGATTTGCCGGGCGGCCAAGCCTATGGCGGCACGCCGGCACGGCCTATTATGCAGTGGCGGCGCGAAACGGTCGCACTGACGCGGCTGGTCAAAGGAATGCGGGCAAAGGACGATGAGTGAGGCGGATGAGACCAAGGCGGGGATGGCGACGGCGGATATTCGTCGCATCATGGAGCTGTTGCCCCATCGTCCGCCGTTCCTGATGATCGATCGCGTGATCGACATGGTGCCGGGCACCAGTGCTACCGGCATCAAGAACATCACGATCAACGAGCCGCAGTTTAACGGGCATTTCCCGGGTATGCCGGTAATGCCGGGCGTGCTGCTGATTGAAGCGATGGCGCAGACAGCCGGCGCCCTCGTCGTTCACTCACTCAACATGACGGCAGAAGGCAAGACAGTCTATTTCATGACGATCGACAAGGCGCGCTTCCGCTCCCCGATCGTCCCCGGAGACTGCGTGCACCTGCCGGTCAGTCTGGTCCGTCAGCGTGGCCCTGTGTGGAAGTTTACAGGCGAAGCGCGCGTCAACGGCAAGCTCTGCGCCGAAGCTGAGTTCAGCGCGATGATTATGGATTCTGGCAACAAGGCCAGCGCAACCGAGCCATGAACATTCATCCTGCCGCTCTCGTCGATGCCAAGGCGACGCTCGCCGACGGCGTCAGTATCGGGCCGAATGCGTTGATCGGTCCGAACGTCGTTCTTGGCGAGGGCGTCGAGATCGGCGCAAACGCGGTCATCGCGCGCAATACGACAATCGGTTCCGGCACGATCGTGCATCCGTTCGCCGTGCTCGGCGGGCCGCCGCAAAGCGTCGGCTACAAAGGCGAAGAAACATCGCTTGTTATTGGTGACCGCAATGTCATTCGCGAGTTCGTGACGATCAATCGCGGGATGCCCAACGCGCTGGGCGAAACGCGCATCGGTGACGGCTGTTTTATCATGACCCACGCGCACATCGCGCATGACTGCGTTCTGGGTGACGGCGTCATCATGGCGAACAATGTCATGATCGGCGGTCATGTCGAAATCGGCGACTCTGCCTGGATTGGCGGTGGCGCGGCCGTGCATCAGAATGCGCGCATCGGCCGCAACGCGATGCTAGGCGGTATGGCGGGCCTTGAAGGCGATCTCATTCCGTTCGGGTCTGCGCTGGGTAACAGGGCCTATCTCGGTGGCCTCAATCTCGTCGGGTTGAAGCGCCGCGGTTTCTCGCGCGAAACGATCCACGATGTTCGCAACGCGTATCGCTTGCTCTTCGCGGAGGAGGGGACATTCCAGGAGCGCCTGGACGACGTGGCGGAGACCTTCGCGAACTGCGCAGAGGCGATGGAGATCGTTGAATTCATTCGCGGCGGCGGCAATCGTTCCCTGTGCATGCCGCATCGCGAAGTCCTGACGAAATGTCCGGCGCGCTTGGCATGATCGCCGGCTCGGGCGATCTGCCGGTCGATCTTGCAGAGCGATGCGCGCGCGACGGTATGCAGTATTCAGTGCTGCGCTTGAGGGGTATCACCTCCCCGGCGCTGGAGGCTCACCCCGGCGCAGAAGTTGCGCTTGGAAAGCTTGGCGCGGCGCTGGCGCTACTGAAGCGCGCGGGGTGCGACCGGCTGCTGTTTGTCGGGAAAGTCCTTCGTCCGCGTTGGCGGGATATCTCTCTCGATTGGACGGGCTTTCGTGGATTGCTGCGTGTGCTTATGGGATGGCGGCATGATGACCGCTTGCATCGTGCGATCTCGCGCCTCTTTGAAGAGCAAGGCATCAAGGTTGTAGGTCCGGCTGATGTTTGGCCGGATCTGCTGGCGCCGATCGGAGCGCTGACTGTGCGCCTTCCCACGGGTGGCGACGAACGCACGATTGCTGTCGCTGCGGCTGCCGCATTGAAACTCGGGCTGACGGATAGGGGACAGGGCGTCGTCGCGCGCGATGGCGCGGTGTTGGCTCTTGAGGACCGTGACCATACGGATGGCTTGTTGCGCCGCGTCGCGGAAGGTCGAGGCGAGGGCGGGGTGCTTGTGAAGCTGGCGAAGCCGCAGCAGGATCGGCGGCTGGATTTGCCGGTGATCGGCCCGGAAACGGTGGCTGCGGCAATAGAGGCCCGTCTTTCCGGCATAGCGGTTGAGGCAGGCGCGGCGATCCTCGCGCGGCGTGAAAAGCTGGTCGCGGATGCTGATGCCGCCGGCCTTTTTATCGTGGGTCTTGATCCGGTGGCGCTGCGATGATCGCGCGGCCTCTGACCGTAATGGTCTCTGCGGGTGAGCCGTCCGGGGATGCGCTGGGCGCTGGGCTGATTTCGGCGCTGCGGCGCCTTCATCCGGGTGTGAGGATCGTTGGTGTTGGCGGGCCGGCGATGCGAGCCGAGGGCCTCGTCAGTTTCTTCGATATCGCTGAAATCGCAGTGATGGGCATCGCCGAGGTTGTTCCCAAGCTCAGGACGATTTTCCGCCGAATTCGGCAGGTTGCGGACTTCGCGCTGCGTGTGAAGCCCGACGTGGTGGTGCTGATCGACAGTGGTGATTTCCATCACCGTGTCGCGCGCCGGATCAAGGCGGCTGACAGATCGATCCCTATCGTGAAGTACGTTTCGCCGCAGGTGTGGGCGTCACGACCGCGACGTGCAGCCGGCATGAAGGACTATCTCGATCATATCCTCTGCCTCCTGCCGTTCGAGCCGGCATTTTACGATCCCTACGGCCTGCCGGCGACCTTTGTGGGGCATCCTGCACTGGAGCGGGCTGCCGCCATTGCCGGTGGTGGGGCGCTGCGTACGCGCCTTGGCATTCCAGCGGATGCCAAAGTTCTTTGCGTCCTGCCGGGCAGCCGCCGGGTGGAGGTTTCTCATTTGCTGCCCGTCTTCAAGGCTGCTGCTGGAAAGGTCGCATCCGCAGTGCCCGGCTTGGTGTGCGTGATTCCGACCGTCCGCAATGTGGAGCCGCTGGTTGTGGCGGGCTGCAGCGACTGGCCGACCGAATTCCATGTGCTGCGAACACCGGACGAGCGGTTTGCGGCGTTCGATCTGGCTGACGCCGCGCTTGCAGCGTCAGGCACTGTCACGACCGAGCTGGCGATCGCGGGCGTCCCGATGGTCGTCGCCTACAAGGTCGGCGCCGTGACGGCGGCGATCTGGCGCAGGCTGGTGAAAGTTGCGCATGTCACCATCGCCAATCTGGTGATTGGACGCCGCGCGATACCGGAATTCATCCAGGAGCAGGCGACCCCCGCCGCGCTGGCTGCAGCCGTCGTGCCGTTGTTGACAAATGCCGACGCGATAGCCGCACAAAAGGCGGCGTTGAGCGAGGCGGTCGACAAGCTCGGCACAAAAGGAAGCGGCCCCAGCCGGCTTGCGGCTGAGGCCGTTCTGAAGGTCGCCGCCGCAGGGGCTTAGCGCTTGTTGAGCATCACGTAGGGACGCTCGGTGTCGCCGGTGTAGATCTGACGCGGGCGGCCGATCTTCTGCGCCGGGTCCTCGATCATCTCGGCCCACTGCGCGATCCAGCCGACGGTGCGCGCGAGGGCGAAGAGGGCGGTGAACATCGAAGTCGGGAAGCCCATCGCCTTAAGCGTGATCCCCGAATAGAAATCGATATTCGGGTAAAGCTTCTTGGAGATGAAGTATTCGTCCGAAAGAGCGATACGTTCCAGCTCGACGGCGACATCTAGCAGCGGGTCGTCCTTGATGCCGAGTTCGGTCAGCACTTCGTGCGCTGTCTTCTGCATCACCTTCGCGCGCGGGTCGTAGTTCTTGTAGACGCGGTGGCCGAAGCCCATGAGGCGGATGCCGGAATTCTTGTCCTTCACCTTGGCGATGAATTCCGGGATCTTGTCGACCGTCCCGATCTCCTCAAGCATCTGGAGCGCGGCCTCGTTGGCGCCGCCATGGGCAGGCCCCCAAAGGCAGGCGATGCCGGCGGCGATACAGGCGAACGGATTGGCGCCGGACGAGCCGGCGAGGCGCACCGTCGAGGTCGAGGCGTTCTGCTCGTGGTCGGCGTGCAGGATGAAGATGCGCTCCATCGCGCGGGCGAGGACCGGGTTCACCTTGTACTCCTCGGCCGGGACCGCGAAGCACATGCGCAGGAAGTTCTCGGCATAGCTGAGGTCGTTGCGCGGATACACGAAGGGCTGACCGATCGAGTATTTGTAGGCCATCGCCGCGATCGTCGGCATCTTGGCGATCAGGCGGTGGCTGGAGATCTCGCGCTGGCGCTTGTCGTTGATGTCGAGGCTGTCGTGATAGAAGGCCGAGAGGGCGCCGACCACGCCGACCATAATGGCCATCGGGTGCGCATCGCGGCGGAAACCGCGGAAGAACTGCGTCAGCTGCTCATGCACCATCGTGTGGTTGGTGATGGCATGGTCGAACTTCTTCATCTGAGCGGCGTTGGGCAGTTCGCCGTGGAGAAGCAGATAGCAGGTCTCCAGGAAGTCGCCGTGTTCGGCCAGCTTGTCGATGGGATAGCCGCGATAGAGCAGGACGCCCGCATCGCCGTCGATATAGGTGATGGTGCTTTCGCACGAGGCGGTGGAGGTGAAGCCGGGGTCGTAGGTGAAGGCGCCGGTGTCGCTGTAGAGCTTGCGGATGTCGATGACGTCCGGGCCGACAGAGCCTTTGAGAACGGGATATTCGTGGGTCTTGCCGTCGAAGGTGAGCGTCGCGGTGCCACCCGGTTTCGCCTGCGAGCCTTTGGTTTCAGCCATGTTTGGCACCCTGATCAGATTGGAAACGAGGTCGTGGGTCTCTCTTTGCGTTGCAATATATTGAGGCCCGGTTGCATGCGCTACTGAACCGGGCCTGAATGCGGTCTATCCCACAGCTTTTTGACGGATGCGGGCGAGGCTTTCGCTTGGACCCAAAACGGCCATCACGTCGAAAACCGGCGGCGACACCATGCGCCCGGTGAGCGCCGCTCGCAGCGGCTGTGCGACATCGCCGAGTTTCGCCCCTTCGGCCTCGGCGAACGCCCTGACGGCCGCCTCGATGGCCGGAGCGGTCCACGCGACGCCGCCCAGCGCCGCAGCCAGGCGGCCGAGGCGTGCCTGAGCCTCCGAATTAAGGGCTTTAGACGCTTTCTCATCGAGTTCAAGTGGCGTCGCAGCGAAGATAAAGTGAGCGTTATCAAGTAGCTCGACGATATTCTTCGCGCGCTCTTTCAGCGAAGGCATGATCGCGAGGAGCTGCTGGGCCTGCGTGGAGGTCGGCGCCGGGCGGCCCTGAACACCCATCAGACGCACCGTTTCGCGCACGAGGTCGGCATCCGCCGCGAGGCGCATATAGTGGCCGTTGAGATTGTTGAGCTTCTTGAAGTCGACCCGGGCCGGGCTGCGGCCGATGGCCTCGAGGTTGAACCATTCGAGGGCCTGCTCGGTGGAGATGATCTCGTCGTCGCCGTGGCTCCAGCCGAGGCGGAGGAGATAGTTCCGCATGGCCTCGGGCAGGTAGCCGAGATTCTGGTATTCGTGGATGCCCAGCGCCCCGTGACGTTTGGAGAGCTTCGCGCCGTCCTCGCCGTGGAGCAGCGGCAGATGGGCGTAGACCGGCTTCGGCCAGCCCATGGCGTCGATGATCTGCCGCTGGCGGGCGGCGTTGGTCAGGTGATCGTCACCCCGGATGATGTGGGTGACGCCCATGTCGAAATCGTCGACCACGACGCTGAGCATGTAGGTGGGGGTGCCGTCGCCGCGCAGGAGGACGAAATCGTCCAGCACGTCGTTGCGGAAGACCACCCGGCCCTGGACCTGGTCGTCGATGACGGTCTCGCCCGTCTGGGGCGCCTTGAGGCGGATGACCGGGGGCACGTTGGGAACGGGGCCGTCCGGCGCCTTGTCGCGCCAGCGTCCGTCATAGCGCATGGGCTTGCCGGCGGCTTTCTGCTCGGCGCGCATGGCCTCCAGTTCCTCGGCGGTCGCGTAGCACTTGTAGGCCATGCCCCTGGCGAGGAGTTCCTCGGCGACCTGGCGGTGCCGCTCGGCACGGGCGAACTGGTAGACGATCTCGTCGTCGTGCTGCAGCCCAAGCCACTGCATGCCCTCCAGGATCGCCTCGATGGCTTCGGGCGTGGAGCGGGCGCGGTCGGTGTCCTCGATGCGCAGGCGGAAGACGCCGCCGTGGTGGCGGGCGTAGAGCCAGTTGAAGAGGGCGGTGCGCGCCCCGCCGATATGAAGATAGCCGGTGGGCGAGGGGGCGAAGCGCGTGACGATTTGGCCGGGGGCGGGCATGTACCGGTTCGTGTCAAATGAGGGAACGTTCTGAACCAAGCCTTTAGCGACCCCCGCCCGTATGCCGCAAGGCCCGCCTGCCGCCATCGCCGAGATCGAGGCCGAGCGCCGCCGCAGGGACCGGGCGCTGTGGGCGCCTGTGGCGCTGGGAACCGGGGCGCTGGCCTATCTGCTGATGACCGCCGAGCCGCCGGGATGGACCGGCTGGGCGGCGGGCGCAGGGGCGCTGGCGCTGCTGATTCTGGCCGCGCGGGCTGGCGCCGCCGTGGCGGCGGCCGGGCTGCTGCTCGCAGGATTTGCGCTGGCGGTGCTGCGGGCCGAGACGGCAGGGACGCCGGTGCTGCAGGGGGCGACGCGGGACGTCGAGGTGACGGGGCGGGTGGTGGAGACCATCGGCCATCCGGACGGGCGGGCGCGGCTGCTGATCGACGTGGCGGCCATCGCAGGGATCGCGCCCGAGGCGACGCCGCGCCGCATCCGGATCGCGATGCGGAAGGCGGATGAGCGGCTGGCGCCCGGGACCGCGATCGCCGTGCGGGCGCGGCTGACGCCCTTGCCGCTGCCGGTGGCGCCGGGCGCCTATGACTTCGCGCGGGCCGCCTGGTTCGGCGGGATCGGCGGATATGGCTTTGCGACCGGCGCCCCGCGCGCCGTGGTCGCGGAGGCGCCGGGCCTTATCACCCGGACGGCGATCTGGATCGCGCAGACGCGGGACGATGCGAGCCGGCGTATTCACGAGGCGCTGCCGGGCGCGACGGGCGCGATTGCGGCGGCGCTGACGGTGGGGGACCGCAGCCAGATCCCTGAAGCCGACGACGAGGCGATGCGGGATTCCTCGCTCGCCCATGTGCTGTCGATCTCGGGTCTGCATATGACGATCATCGGGCTGGGGGCGTTTGCGAGCCTGCGCTTCCTGATCGCCCTGTGGCCCTGGCTGGTGCTGCGGATCGATGCGCGCAAATGGGCGGCCAGCGTGGCGATCGTGCTGGCGGGCGGATATCTGGCGCTGAGCGGCGCGTCGGTGCCGGCGCAGCGGTCGTTCCTGATGATCGCGCTGGTGTTCCTGGCGATCCTCGCCGACCGCGCGCCCTATACGCTGAGGATCGTGGCGATCTCGGCGCTGGTGATCCTCGCCATCGCGCCGGAATCGGTGGTCGATCCCAGTTTCCAGATGTCGTTCGCGGCGGTGACGGCGCTGGTGGCGGCGTATCAGTGGGTGCAGGAGGCGGAGGCGAAGCGGGGCGCGCCCTTCATCCTGCGCGACAGTCTGCGCGGGCGCGTCGTCTATGTGCTGGCGAGCGCCTTGCTGGCGTCGGTGGTGGCGGGCCTCGCGACGGCGCCGTTCGCGGCGTTCCATTTCAACCGGGTCGCGGTCTATGGCGTGATCGCGAACATCGCGGCGATGCCGGTGATCACCTTCGTCATCATGCCGATGGCGGGACTGACGCTGGTGGCGCTGCCGCTGGGGATCGAAGGCCCGTTCCTGGCGGTAATGGGATGGGGCATCGATGCGATGCTGTGGATCGCCCGCGAGACGGCGAGCTGGCCGGGCGCCTCCGGGCGGGTGCCGACGCCGCCGGACTATGCGCTGGGGCTGACGACGCTGGGTGGTCTGTGGCTGTGCCTGACGCGCGGGCGGGCGCGGGCGCTGGGGTTGGCGCCGATCGTTCTGGCGCTCGCTTCGCCGCTGACGATGAGCGTGCCGGATGTGCTGATCGACCGCGATGCGAAGAACGTGGCGGTGCGGGATGCGGACGGGATGCTGACCGTGGTGTCGGGGCGGCGGGCGAAGTTCACGGCGGAGGAATGGCTGGAGCGCGATGGCGATCCGCGTGACGTGGCGGCCTCGGCGCGGGCGGGACGCGCGGGCATATGGGTCTGCGATGACGGATTGTGCAGCGCGGACGCCGGCGGCAGGCGGGTCGTCTATATGGAGCGCAAGGCCGATGGGCGGATTGCGTGCGGGCAGGGCGCGGCGGTGGTGATCGCGGCGCGGCGCATCGATCCGTGTGCGGAGGGACTGACGGTCACGCCGGAGGATACGGCGCGGCTGGGCGCGATGAATGTGCGGTTCGAGGGGGAGGAGATCATCACCGATACGGTGCGGGACCGGATCGGGGTGCGGCGGTGGACGGTGTGGGGGAAAGAACCCCCTCCGCCGGCTGCGCCGGCGCCTCCCCCGTGAATGACGGGGGAGGAAAGGCAGCGGCGTTTCAGTAGTGCCGCAGGAGGCCGACGAGCTTGCCCTGCACCTTGACGCGGTCGGGGCCGTAGATGCGGGTTTCGTAGGCCGGATTTGCGGCTTCGAGCGCGACGGTTTCGCCCTTGCGGCGGATGCGCTTGAGCGTCGCCTCGGCGTCGTCCACCAGCGCGACGACGATGTCGCCATTGGTGGCGGTGTCGGCCTTGCGGATGATGACGGTGTCGCCGTCGAGAATGCCGGCATTGATCATGGAATCGCCGGTGACCTGGAGCGCGTAATGCTCGCCCGCACCCAGCATGTCGGGCGGCACGGCGATTTCGTCGCCCCGGTTGGAGAGCGCCTCGATCGGCATACCGGCGGCGATCTTGCCGATGAGCGGCACGGAGACATTGGCGGCGGCGGCCTGCATCGCCGCAGCGGCGACCGGGGCCGGGCGGGCCGGTGAGCGGGCGCCGTCGATGACGGTGGGGGAGAAGCCGGTGCCGCCGCCGCGCATACGCTGCTGCTGGGCCGAGTTTTCCGGCAGCTTGATGACCTCAAGCGCGCGGGCGCGGTGTTCCAGGCGGTGGATGAAGCCGCGCTCGACCAAAGCGGTGATGAGGCGGTGGATGCCCGACTTGGACTTGAGGTCCAGCGCGTCCTTCATCTCGTCGAAGGAGGGAGGCACGCCCGATTCGCGAATCCGCTCGTGGATGAACATGAGCAGTTCGTATTGTTTGCGGGTCAGCATGGCTTTGCCCTCCGGGTCGTTCCGTGGTCGGAACGAAGGATCAACATTCACGGACTGTTCTAGTTTGGTTCGCGCGTAACGTCAAGTTGGTTATCCACAGGGAGCTTGGGGTTCCCCACCCGTCCCGGCGCTGTGCGCCGGTCCACCCTCCCCTGAAGGGGAGGGACCTAGATGGCTAGCACTTGGACGAGGTCGCCTGTGTCGGCCGTAGGGGCGTGGGGTGGGCGGACGATGAGGGCGTTGGCGCGGGCATAGGTGGAGAGGTTGCCGCTGTCCTGGAGGGGGAAGGCGGTGACGGCGCCGCCGTCGAGGCGGGCGCGGAGATAGTCCTGCCGCTGGTCGTTGGCCTTCAGCGGCGCGGCGAGGCGGGCGGTGGCGAGCCGCTGGCCGGTCCAGGCTTCGCCCGCGAGGGTGCGGACCAGCGGCTGGAGGAAGAGCGTCGCGCAGACAAGCGCCGAGACGGGATTGCCGGGGAGGCCGAGGACGCGCGTGCCGCCGATGCGGCCGGCCATCAGCGGTTTGCCGGGGCGCATGGCGATCTTCCAGAAATCGACATCGAGGCCGAGCGGCGCCAGCGCGGGTTTGACGAGATCGGCATCGCCCACCGACGCGCCGCCCTGCGTGACGAGAATGTCGGCATCGAGGCCGCCGCGCGCGGCATCGCGGATGGCGCCCTCGTCGTCGCGGGCGATCCCGAGATCGTGGAACGCGCCGCCCCATCGCTCCACCAGCGCGGCGAGCGCGAGGCCGGTTGAGGCGACGATCTGGACGCCTTCCGGAACGATGCCGGGCGGCACCAGCTCGTCGCCCGTCGCGAGGAAGGCGATGCGCGGGCGGGCATGGACGCAGAGCGTCGCGTGCCCGGCGGCGGCGGCGAGGGCGATATGCGCGGGCGCAAGGCGCGTGCCGGCGGGAAGGAGGGTCGCGCCCTCGGCGATGTCATAGCCGGCCTTGCGGACATGCTGTCCCATGCGCGGGGCCTCGGTGATCGTCACGCGGCCATCGGCGAAGCTCGTATCCTCCTGGATGACGACGGTGTCGGCGCCATCGGGCATCGCGGCGCCCGTGAAGAGGCGCGCGGCGCTGCCCGGCGGCAGCGGCGGCGGGGTTTCGCCCGCCTGGATGCGGAAGGCGACAGGGAGCGTCACGGGGGCGGCGGGCGCATCCGCTTGGGCGAGCGCGTAGCCATCCATGGAGGAGACGTCGCGCGGCGGATGCGTGCGCCGCGCGACCAGCGGCGCGGCGAGCGTGCGGCCATGCGCTTCGGCGAGGCTGACGGTCTGCGCCGCCATGGCGGCCACGTTGGCGATGATGCGGGCTTCGGCTTCGGCGACGGAGATCATGCGCCGATCCTCGCATTGCGGGCGGAGCCGTGGAAGCCGGGGCGTATTCGTTTGTCGCTGAAGCGTCAGGGGCGGGCGAGGCGGGTGTGACGTTCGTGGGCGGCGATCCGCCATCTTGTTGCCCCTCCCGGTTCGCTGTCGCGAACCTGCCCTCCCCATCGCGAAGGGCGATGGAGAGGGAGGAGGAAGGGGAAGGTGCGGGGTATTCGTTTGTCTCTGAAGCGCATGCGGCGGCGGCGAGATGGCGCGCGAGTTTGCGCTGGGCGAGGACGGCCAGCGCATAGGCATAGTTCAGCAGATAGCGGAATGAGGCGCGGGCCTGTCGCGCGGCCGCCGTGCGGCGGCCATGCGTGACGGCGTTGCGGTTGCCGGGTTGTCCGCCGCGCCGCCTCCGGGGCGGCGGCGCGGCTAGAGAGGGTGGCCGGAGGGCGGGGGCTGGTTCCCGTCGTCGAGATCGTCCGAATTGAGCGTCAGGCCTGCCTCTGCGAGGCGGGTCAGAACGGCGCGTTCGAAGGCGACGAAATCCGGACGGTCGGGTTCCGTCTGGCGGGCGGCCGCTGCCGCGGCCTGGCGGTCGAGCGCCTCCGCCGCTGCTTTCATGCGGCGGTTGAAGGCGACCGGCGCAGCCGCGCCGTCATGCAGCCTCATGCTGGCGTCGGCATGGACGACGATGGAGGTCGCGACACGGGCGACATCGCGCATCGCCGCCGCGGCGAGGCGCGCGAGATAGTCGGGCAGGTCGAGACTGCGGGGCGGCGGGGGCGGCGCGGCGTTCCACTGCGCGGGCGGCGGCGTGGCGGTGAGGCGCTTGCGGGCCAGGACCGTGAAGACCCCGATCATGTCGATGAGCTGGCTGTGCGCGCCGGCGAGATCGGCGCGGATATCTATACTGTCCTGTACGCGGGTCATGGGCATCTCCTTCGATGAAGGAAAATAGTCCTCTTCCGGCGCGTGTCAAGGGGTATAGGATAAAAAGCCGATCCGGCTAGTCCGTGCCGAAGACGTCCTGGACGCTGGCATTGGCGGCTTTGGCGAGTTTTTCCTCGGCATCCTTCGGCAGGCGGCCTATGCGGCCGTGCAGGAAGCCATAGACGAGGCCGACCGGAAGCCCGGCATTGGCCGCCCAGGCGCTGACCTGCATGCGGTTGTCGCGCAGGAAATCGCGGAAGGCGTCGGCGCGGCTGTGGGTGGCGCGCTCGGTCGCCGGGCCTTTGTCGGTCGGCTGCGGGCGCGGGGCGGCCTGACGCGCGGCGGCGCCGGGGGCGCGGCGGAAACCGCGCGAAAGAAGCTTGGGCGGTTCGGGCGGCAAAGGCGGGATGGGGCCGAGCGGTTCGTCGGCCGTCTCTTCCGCGTAGTCGGACTTGCCGCCGGATTTCGCGACGAGGCGGATGGCCCCGATGGTGGCGGCGCGATCGACCGCCTTCACCATGTCATAGAGCGTGAGCGCGGCGACGGAGACGGCGGTGAGCGCCTCCATCTCGACGCCGGTGACGCCTTTGGTCTTCACCGTCGCGGTGATGACGAGACCCGAGCCGTCCTCGGCATGTTCGATGTCGACCGCGATGCCGGTGAGCAGAAGCGGGTGGCAGAGCGGGATGAGTTCGTGCGTTTTCTTGGCCGCCATGATGCCGGCGATGCGCGCGGCGGCGATGACATCGCCCTTGGCGGCGGTGCCTTCGGCGATCATGGCGAGGGTTTCGCCTTTCAGCGCGATGAAGCCGGAGGCGGTGGCGGCGCGCGTGGAGTCGGCCTTGGCGGTGACATCCACCATGGCGGCGCGGCCGGCTTCATCGATGTGGGAAAGGTCGGTCATGCCTTGAGTTCGCATAGTGTGACGTTTCGCGATGGTTGCACGGCGCGGGAAGTCTGTCAGCTTGCGTGACAGACAGCATTCGGGAGAGCGCGATGAACAAGGGTCTGGACGCCTGGCACGCGGCGGTGAAGGCGAAGACCGCCGACGCGGTGATGACGCTGCTGGCCGAGGATGCGGTGTTCGAGAGTCCGATCGTTCACCGGCCGCAGATCGGCAGGGAACTCACCGGCATGTACCTGACCGGCGCGCTGCATGTGCTGAACAATGACAGCTTCACCTATCTGAACGAATGGCACGGCAAGGACAGCGCGGTGCTGGAGTTCCAGACGGTAATCGACGGCATCACCGTGAACGGCGTGGATCTGATCACCTGGAACGCCGAGGGGAAGATCTCGCACTTCAAGGTGATGGTGCGGCCGCTGAAGGCGATCAATCTGGTCCATCAGAAGATGGGTGAGATGCTGGAGACGCTGAAAGCGGGCTAGATCGTCGCCGCGAGGAGGGCGATGACGGCGGCTTCGACGTCGGCCTGGCGCATGAGGCTTTCGCCGACGAGGAAGGCGGTCGCGCCGGATTTTTGCAGGCGGGTGATGTCGGCGTTCGTGTAGATGCCGCTTTCGGACACGAGCATGCGGCCGGGAGGCACGAGCTTCGACAGCCGCTCGGTGACGGCGAGATCGACGACGAAATCGTGCAGATCGCGGTTGTTGACGCCGAGCATGTGATCGCCGCCGAGCGCCAGCGCGCGGGCGAGTTCGTCTTCGTTGTGGACTTCGATGAGGGCGTCCATGCCCCAGCGCGCCGTTTCGTCGAGCAGGGCGCGGGCTTCGGCGTCGGTCACCGAGGCCATGATGACGAGGATGCAGTCGGCCTCAAGGGCGCGCGATTCCGCCACCTGATAGGGCGTGAAGAGGAAGTCCTTGCGGAGCGCGGGGAGGGCGCAGGCATTGCGCGCCTGGCTGAGGAAATCGTCATGGCCCTGGAATGAGGGCGTGTCGGTGAGGACGGAGAGGCAGGACGCGCCGCCGGCCTGATAGGCGCGGGCGAGAGACGGCGGGTCGAAGTCGGCGCGGATGAGGCCCTTGGAGGGGCTGGCCTTCTTGATCTCGGCGATGAGGCCGTGGCCGCGCGTGGCCGCGTGGCGCTCCAGCGCCGCCTTGAAGCCGCGCACCGGGCTGGCGGCCTTGGCCAGTTTCGCGATGGCGGCATAGGGAAGCGCGGCTTCGCGCTCCGCGATCTCGCGGCGTTTGTAGGTTTCGATCTCGGTCAGGATGGTCGCCATGGCGCGGTCTTTTACACGCAATGGAAGAAAGTGAAACGCCGCCCTTTGGGGGCGGCGTTAGCAGGCTGGATGGCCGGAGCAGGCCCGGCCATGAGGATCAGGATCAGAAGTCGTAGGAGAGCGAGAGCCAGATGCGGCGCGGCTCTTCGCTGATCGCGAACTCGTCGTCATAGGCGATGACGGTGTTGGTGGGCGGGTTCGAGAAATAGGGCAGGCGGTTGGTGAAGTCCTGATCGAACAGGTTGTAGACGGTCAGGTTGATGGTCACCGTCTCGGTCGCCGCATACGAGCCGCCGAGCGAGAAGATCGTCTGCTCCTTGTAGTCGCCGAGCGCGGTGCGCGGCAAGCCGACGCCGCGGAAGCGCTTGGAGCGGTACTCGCCGCGCAGCCAGAGCGAAAGATCGTCGGTCGCATTCCAGCGCAGATTGCCGTTGACCATGTGCTTCGGCGTGTCGGTGAGGGGGAGGCCCGCCGACGCGCCGCTCTTCTGCTTGCTCTCGGTGAAGGTGTAGTTAACCGACAGCGTCCAGTCCTCGGCGAAACGGAAGCGGGTGTTGACCTCGACGCCCCGCGTCTCGGCCTCATCAACGTTGACGCTCTGCCCGAAGGTCGCCGAGCGCGGGAAGAAGCCCGCGTCATAGCAGCCGGGGCCGAAGGGCTGGGCCGCCTGGTACTGCGCCAGCGTGAGGCCGAAGGCGCAGTTCACAAGCGGAACGCCCGCCGCGATCTTGTCTTCGAACTGGTTATAGAAGGCGGTGATGGAGCCGCGGAACCAGTCGCCGTTGTCGTAATAGGCGCCGATCTCGTAGCTGGTGGAGGTTTCGGGCTTGAGGTTCGGGCTGCCGAGCAGCGGGATGGTGCCCTGTCCGCCGAAGCCGACAATGCCGGACGCGATCTGGTCGAGGCGCGGGGTCTTGAAGCCCTGGCTGACGCCGCCCTTCACCACGACCTCGTCGTTGACGTTCCAGACGAGATAGGCGCGCGGGGAGAACTGGCCGCCGAACTTGGAGTGGTTGTCGTAGCGGCCGCCGACGGTGAGGGCGAGGCTGTCGGTGAAGCGCCATTCATCTTCGGCGAAGAGCGCCCATTGCTGATGCTCGAACACCTCGGCGGCGACGCCGTCGGTCATCTCGGCGTCCCAGTACTGGCCGCCGATGGTGAAGGTGTGGCGCTCCAGATCGACGGTGAGCTGGGTGTCGAAGATCGTGTTGATGGCTTCCAGCGTGCGCGGATCGCCTGCGCCCGGAACGCCCGGCGGCACGATGCGTCCGATGGTTTCGGTCGCGCCGTGCGAGAGCGTCGATTGCAGCAGGCCGAAGGGCAGCGTCCAGTCATGCGCGAGGACGAACTCGTCGCGGTTGAACTCCAGCGCATCGGCATAGCCGCCGGCCAGCGTGTTGGTGCCCATCTGGCCGAGCGAATTGTCGTACCACTGGCGCGTCGTGGTCGCGTCGAGCCAGAGATTGTGGTCATCGCCGAGGAGCAGGTTGAGGCGGCCGCCGAGCTGCCAGATACGGCTTGTCGTGGCGCTGCGGCCGTTGAAGCCGGTGATGATCGTTTCGTCGCCGTTGACGTTGACGAATTTCAGCTCGGACGCCTCGCGGTTGCGGAAGGAGCCGCGCAGCGACAGGCCCAACCAGTCGCCCGCCAGCGGGCCGCTGACATAGAACGAGCCGCCGGCCGAATGGCCGAATTCGTCGTTGAGCTGATAGGTGGAGTCGAGCGAGACGGTGCCCGCCCAGTCCTCGCCCACCTTGCGCGTGATGATGTTGACGACGCCGCCCATGGCGTCGGAGCCATAGAGCGTGGAGACCGGGCCGCGCACCACTTCGACGCGCTCGATCGCCGAGGTCGGCGGGTTGAACGAGAACGCCGTGCCATTGAAGGCGTTGGGCGTGACGTTGCCGGCTGCGTTCTGGCGGCGGCCATCGACCAGGATCAGCGTGTAGTCGGCGCCCATGCCGCGAATGTTGATGGACTGCGCGCCGGACTTGTCGACCGCGCTGCCGACATCGACGCCTTCGACGTCGCGCAGGATCTCAGGCAGCGCGTTGCCGCGGTTCTCTTCGATCCTGGCGCGCGGGATCAGCGAGATGCTGGCCGGAGCCTGGGTGATGCGCTGCTGGAAGCCGGAGGCGGTGACGACGACTTCCTCGTCGGATTTGATCTCGGGATCGGGGGTGGTGACGGCGGCGGCGGGCTGGCCGGCCGCCTTGCGCTTCTTCTCCTCGGCGGATTCGACAGAGGCCGGAGCCGCGTCCTGCGCGAAGCTGACCGGCACGCCGGCAAAAGCGATGAGTGCGCTGCTCGCCAGCAGCGCAGCCTGGAATGTCGTCGACATGGTAGCCCCCATAATTGCAATGTGGAGGGCCTTAACTGAAACGCATTCGCAATTGCAACCATATACGGGGCGCGGATATCGCGCCGATTGCTCAACCGGAGCAGGGGCTTGCAACCTGTGGTGTAGGAATTTCGCGAGCGCCAGCGCAGAAAGGGGCGAAATTCCGGGTCTTAGACCTGTGCGGCGAGGAGGATCGCGGCGGCGCCGCCGCTGTCGATCGCCTCGGCGGCGAGGCGTGCGCCGTCGATGAGCGTCGCGGCCTTGCCGGCGACGATGAACGCGGCGGCGGCGTTGAGGATGACCGTGTCGCGATAGGCGCCGTGCGCGCCATCCAGCAGCGCAAGGAGGGCGGCGGCGTTTTCGGACGCATCGCCGCCGCGAATGGATTCAACAGGGTGCGTGGCGAGGCCTGCATCTTCGGGCGAAACGGTGTGCGGCGTGACCGCGCCGTCTTCGACCGCGAAGACATGGGAGGGACCGGAGGGGCTGATCTCGTCGAGGCCGCCATGGCCGGTGGCGACCCAGGCGCGGTCGACGCCCAGCAGAGCGAGGACGTGGGCGATCTTTTCGGCGGCCTGGAGCGTCGGCGCGCCGATGAGCTGGCGGCGGACGGAGGCCGGGTTGGCGAGCGGGCCGAGCAGGTTGAACAGGGTGCGGAAGCCGAGTTCGCCGCGCACCGGGCCGACATGGCGCATCGCGGGGTGGAAGTTCGGCGCGAACAGGAAGGCGAAGCGGTGGGCGGCGAGCGCGGCGGCGGCGGCGCCGGGCTTCAGATCGACCGGCACGCCGAGCGCGGCGAGGACATCGGCCGCGCCGGATTTCGACGTGATGGCGCGGTTGCCATGCTTGGCGACGGCGATGCCAGCGCCCGCGACGACGAAGGCGACGGCGGTGGAGACGTTGAGCGTATGCGCGCCGTCGCCGCCGGTGCCGCAGACATCGATGGCGTGGGGCGGAGCCTCCACGGTGGTCATCGCGCCGCGCATGGCGGTGACGGCGCCCGCGACCTCGTCCACCGTCTCGCCGCGCAGGCGCAGCGCCATGAGCAGCGCGCCGGTCTGGGCCGGTGTCGCCTCGCCGCGCATGACGGTGGCGAAGGCGTCGGCCGCTTCATGGGCGTCGAGGCGCGCGCCGCCGGCGAGGCGGTCGAGGACGGGTTTCAGGCCGCTCATGCCGCCTTCGCTTCCTTCAGGAAGTTGCGGAGCAGGTCGTGGCCGTGCTGCGAGGCGATGGATTCCGGGTGGAACTGGACGCCGTGGACCGGGCGGGTGCGGTGCTGAAGGCCCATGATGAGGCCGTCATCGGTTTCGGCGGTGATCTTCAGATCGGCGGGCAGCGTGTCGCGTTCGACGATCAGCGAGTGATAGCGCGTCGCGCCGAAACGATCGGGGATGCCGGCGAAGACGCCTGTCCCCTGATGCGCGATGGCGCTGACCTTGCCGTGCATGGGCAGCGGGGCGCGGATGACCTTGCCGCCGAAGACCTGTCCGATGGCCTGATGGCCGAGGCAGACGCCGAGGATCGGCAGGTCGGCCGGGGCGGCGGCGAGGAGGTCGAGGCAGATGCCGGCCTCGTTCGGCGTGCAGGGGCCGGGCGAGAGGACCACGGCCTCAGGCCGCGCGGAGAGCGCCTGCTCGACGCTGATCGCATCGTTGCGATGCACGACGACATCCGCCCCCAGCTCGCCGAAATAGTGGACGAGGTTCCAGGTGAAGCTGTCGTAATTGTCGATGAGCAGGATCATGGGGGAGGGGAGATAGCGGGTTTTGAGCAGCGGCGCGAGGGTGCCGCTATGTCTTCCCCCGTAAGGACGGGGGAAGACAAAGAGGGCGGGGCTTGACCTTCGCGCGCTTCGGGTGCGGTGTGCGGACAAAGCGGCGGGCTTGATCCGCCAAGGGGTTAGGGGAACTTCATGAGCCAATCGTCGGCTGCGCCCGGCGCGGAAATCACTGTCCGCGGCGTCATTCTGGGCATCGCCATCACGCTCGTCTTCACGGCGGCGCAGGTCTATCTCGGCCTCAAAGTGGGCCTCACCTTCGCCACATCGATCCCGGCGGCGGTGATCTCGATGGCGCTGCTGCGGGCGTTCCGGGATTCGACCATCCAGGAGAACAATATCGTCCAGACCATCGCCTCGGCGGCGGGCACGCTGGCGGCGGTGATCTTCGTGCTGCCGGGCCTTCTCATCATCGGCTGGTGGGCCGAAGTGCCGTTCTGGATCGCCTTCGCGGCCTGCGCGACGGGCGGCATTCTGGGCGTGATGTACACGATCCCCCTGCGCCGGGCGCTGGTGACGGATTCAAAGCTGCCCTACCCGGAAGGCGTGGCGGCGGCCGAAGTGCTGAAAGTCGGGTCGGGCAGCCGTGAGGGCGCGCGCGAAGGCAAAGCGGGGCTGATCGCCGTGGTGCTGGGGTCCATCGCCTCGGCGCTGTATGCGACGGCGGTGGCGGCGAAACTGTTCGCGGCCGAGATCGGCGGCTTCGTGAAGGCGGGCGTCGGCGCGACGGGCCTGTTCGCGACCTCGTCGCTGGCGCTGATCGGCGCGGGGCATCTGGTCGGCATCGGCGTCGGTCTGGCCATGCTGTTCGGCCTGTTCATCGCCTGGGGCGTGCTGGTGCCGCTGCTGACGAATTTGACGCCGGCGCCGGACGGCACGGACCTCTTCACCTATGCCAACGGGCTGTGGCGGACCCAGGTGCGCTTCATCGGCGCAGGGACCATCGGCATCGCGGCGCTGTGGACGCTGTCGAAGCTGGCCATGCCGGTGTGGACGGGCCTCGTCTCGTCGCTGGATGCGGCGCGGGCGCGCAAGGCCGGAGGCGCGTCGTCGCTGCCGCGCGTCGAGCAGGACATTCCCATCGGGATCGTCGGCCTCGTTTCGGTCATCACGCTGGCCCCCGCAGGCTGGCTGATGATGCACTTCCTGGACGGCACGGCGATCGAGGGCCTGTCGACCTCGCTGGTGCTGATCGGCGTGCTGTATCTCCTTTTCGCCGGCATGCTGGCGGCGGCGGTGTGCGGCTATATGGCGGGACTTGTCGGCTCGTCGAACTCGCCGGTTTCGGGCGTGGCGATCCTGTCGATCCTGGGCGCGGCGCTGCTGATCGGCGCTGTCGGCCACGGCGCGACGGGCGCGGACGCGCAGACCGCGCTGATCGCCTTCGGCCTGTTCGTGACCGCGATTCTGCTCGCCGTCGCGGTGGTCGCCAACGACAACCTGCAGGATCTCAAGACCGGCCAGCTGGTGGGCGCGACGCCGTGGAAGCAGCAGGTCGCGCTGGTGATCGGCGTGATCGCAGGCTCGATGGTGGTGCCGCCGGTTCTGGACATGCTGAACTCGGCCTATGGCTTCGCCGGAGCGCCGAGCGCCCATGCGGTGGCGGCCGAGCCGCTGAACGCTCCGCAGGCGACGCTGATCACCGCGCTGGCGCGCGGCGTGATCGGCGGCGATCTGGACTGGGCGCTGCTCGGCTATGGCGCGCTGATCGGCGTGGGGCTGGTGCTGATCGACCTCGGCCTGAAGCGCACCACGAAAGACCGCTATGCGCTGCCGCCGCTGGCAGTGGGCCTGGCGATCTATCTGCCGAGCGCGGTGACGGTGCCGGTGATCATCGGCGCGGTGCTGGGCTGGTGGTATGTGAACTGGGTCAATACCGACAAGACGCGCGAGGTGGCGAAGCGGCTGGCGGTGCTGGTGGCATCCGGCTTCATCGTGGGCGAGAGCCTGTTCAATGTCGGCCTGTCGGGCCTGATCGTCGGCACCGATAACGGCGAGCCGCTGGCGCTGGGCATCGATCTGGGCGAGGGCATGATGATGCTCAACGCGCTGGTCGTGCTGATCATCGTGGTGATGGGGCTGTATGTCTGGTGCCGCAGGGCGGCGGACAAGGTGGACGATTAGCCGCCGCCGGCGCGAGCCGTTGCCCCTCCCGGTTTGCTGCCCGCAAACCTGCCCTCCCCATCGCAAGGGCGATGGAGAGGGTTAGCGGCATCTACCAGTTGGCGACGACGGCCTTCACGGCCTTCGCCGTGACGCCGATCGGTTCGCCGCGTCTGGGCGTGAAGAAGATCACGGCGAACAGCCCGCCGTCCTCGCGGGCGATGAAGCGGCAGCGCGCGCCGGCGCTGTCGCACCGGACATGCGCGGCGTCCGCGACGGGCTGCCAGCCGGCGCCGGGCACGGCGGCGTTCTGGGCGGCGGGATCGCGCCACTGGGGCATCAGCCAGATTTCGGCTTCGTCGTCGAAATGGGGCTTGCTGTAGCTCGTGAACGTGCCGCCGAGGCGTAACGACGGGCGGCTGTTCGCGCCGCTTTCCGTTTCTTCCAGGCGCAGGAGCTTGCTGGTGGTGTCGAGATCCTCATCGAGCGGCATGTAGCGGCTCTTGCGGAACTCGAAATGGAGCGTGATGGCGCCGTCGCCATGCGCCGCATCCTGCAGTTCGAACGTGCATTCGACGGCGCCGCTTTTCACCGGCGGCCCGCCGATATCGCCGGGAGGGTCTTCCTGCATGATGCAGGGAGGGGTCAACGGGCCTTCGCTCCAGGGCAGGATGGGATAACCCTCGACCGCAGCCGCGATGAGCAGAAGCGACAGCATCGATCAGAAGTCGGCCGCGAACGCGACGAGCGCCGCATAGGTCGTATCGACCGGCTCTTTGCCGGGAGCGAACGTCGCGTGGACGAAAAGACGCTCGTCGTTGCGCACGATGGCGCGGCAGAGCGTGGTCTTCTGCGTCTTGATGCATTTGACGTTCTGCGTCGATCCCGGCGCGACCGCCCAGTCATAGCCCATGAGCGCCGCATCCTGCGCCGCGGTGTCTTTCCACTGCGGCATCAGGATGAACTGCGCGTTCCCCTCGAAGCGGGGCGTGCGATAGGAGGCGACGGGGCCGATGAGCGTCAGCGACGGCGTGACAGCCGTTTCCAGATCGCTCGCCGACGGCGCGAGGCCGGACGGTCTGAACTCGTAGATGAAGATTGTGGGCTTGGCTGCATTCGGGTCGCTGAGCAGAAAGGCGCAGTCGTAGATCCCCGTCTTGAAGCGGTAGCCGCTCATGATCCCCGGCGCGTCGCTCCTCGGGCGGCAGGGCGGCTGCGACCAGATGTCGACGGACTGCAGCGAGGCCGGCAGCAGCGCGAGAGAAGAAGCGAAAACTGTCGTCAGGATCATGGAGGGTTTTTACGCCGATCGCGCGCCGGTGTCAGCCGCCTGCAGTCTGGCCCCGCGCGCGAGGCGATTTGGCGCTGTCCCGATATGGAAACGGGCGGTGTTCGCACACCGCCCGCACCCGTTCCGGTCATCGAGGCGGGGGCCTTAAGCCGCGCGCTCGTTCTCCATTTTCTCGAAGGTCGCCCAGACGCCGGCATCGCCTTCCCAGGCGCCGCGGCTGGCGCCCTTGGAGTATTCGGTGGCGCGCTGTTCGAAGAAATTGGCGTGCTCGACGCCGTTCAGCTGTTCCACCAGCCAGGGCAGCGGATGCGCCTTCACCTGGCGGTAGCTCTGTTCGTCATGCTCGAAATAGCCATAGACGGGCGAGAGCTTGAGCTGCGTCAGGCGCCAGTCGGCGATGTAGCGGACATAGGATTTGATGTCCTCCGCCGTCATGCCCTTAATGTCGCCGAGACCGAAGGCGAGATCGACGAAGCCTTCCTCGAGCTTCACCATGGTTTTGGCGACATCCATGATGTCGTCGCGCACGCCGCGCGTGACCGCGCCCGTCTCTGCGTTCCAGGTGTGGTAGAGCTTCATGATGCCTTCGCAGTGAAGGCTTTCATCGCGCACCGACCACGAGACGATCTGGCCCATGCCGTTCATCTTGTTGCGGCGGGGGAAGTTCAGGAGCATCGCGAAGGAGGCGAAGAGCGCCATGCCTTCGGTGAAGGCGCCGAACATGGCGAGCGTGCGGGCGACATCGCCCACCGTGCCGACGCCGAATGTGTGCATGTAATCGGCCTTCGCGCGCATTTCCGAATAATCGCGGAAGGCGGCGAATTCGGCCTTGGGCATGCCGAGCGTCTTCAGCAGCAGCGCATAGGCGTCGATATGGACCGTCTCCATATTGGTGAAGGCGGCCATCATCATCTGCACTTCCAGCGGCTGGAAGAGCGGGATGTAGCGTTTCAGATAATTGTCGCCGACCTCGACATCGCTCTGCGTGAAGAAGCGGAAGATCTGGGTGAGCAGGTTGCGCTCGGCATCCGTGACGCGGTCGGACGCCCAGTCCTTGATGTCGGCGCCGAGCGGGACTTCCTCGCCCATCCAGTGCGTCTGCTGCTGGCGCTTCCAGTAGTCATACGCCCAGGGATAGCGCTCGACATCGTAGGTGCCGCTGGCGGTGAGCAGGCCGACCTTGCCGGTGCCGATCAGCTCGCGCGGGTCGAGATGGGAAAGCCCTGTCACTGACACGCCAGGCACTCCTCGTAATCGGTCTTGGTCGCGTTCGCGAAGCCGGTGGTCTTTTCTTCGAGCTGGCCGGCGAAGGCGGCGCGGCTGATGGATTTCGACCGGCAGTAATAGAGGCTCTTCACGCCCTTCTTCCACGCCGACCAGTGCAGCATGTGGAGATCCCACTTGTCCACGTCGGCGGGGATGAAGAGGTTGAGCGACTGGCTCTGGCAGATGAAGGGCGCGCGGTCGGCGGCGAATTCGATGATCCAGCGCTGGTCGAGTTCGAACGCCGTGCGGAAGACCGATTTCTCGTCTTCCGTCAGGCAGTCGAGATGGGCGACCGAGCCTTCATGCTCGACGATCGACTGCCAGGTGTCCTGATTGTCCTCGCCGCGCGCGGCGAGGATTTTCTGCAGCGCGGGATTGCGGACCGAGAACGAGCCGGACAGCGTCTTGTGCGTGTAGATATTGGCCGGGATCGGTTCGATGCCGGCGCTGGCGCCGCCGGTGATGATCGAGATCGAGGCGGTCGGGGCGATGGCGATCTTGTTGGAGAAGCGCGCCTTGATGCCGGCATCGGCCGCATCGGGGCAGGCGCCGCGTTCTTCGGCGAGCGTCACCGAGGCGGCGTCGGCCTCGCGGCGGATCTTCTGAAGATCTTGAAGTTCCACGACTTCGCCATCGCGCTCTCGAACGAGATGCCGCGATTCTGAAGGAAGGAGTGGAAGCCCATGACGCCGAGGCCGACCGAGCGCTCGCGCAGCGCCGAGTATTTGGCGCGGGCCATCGTGTCGGGCGCGGTTTCGATGAACGAGGTGAGGACGTTGTCGAGGAAACGCATCACGTCCTCGATGAAGCCTTCCTGGTCGTTCCACTCGTCCCAGGTTTCGATATTGAGCGAGGAGAGGCAGCAGACGGCGGTGCGTTCTTGGCCATCGTGATCGACGCCGGTGGGCAGCGTGATTTCCGAGCAGAGGTTCGAGGTCGTGACCTTGAGGCCGAGATCGCGCTGGTGGCGGGGCAGGGCCTTGTTCACCGAGTCGATGAAGAGGAGGTAGGGCTCGCCCGTCTGCAGGCGGGTTTCCAGAATGCGCTGCCACAGCTTGCGGGCGTCGACCTCGCGCAGCGTCTGCTTGGTCTTGGGCGACTTCAGCGGGAACATCGCGCCGTCGCGGACGGCTTCCATGAAGGCGTCGGTGACGTTGATGCCGTGATGGAGGTTGAGGCCCTTGCGGTTGAAATCGCCCGACGCCTTGCGGATTTCGAGGAACTCTTCGATCTCCGGGTGATCGATGTCGAGATAGACGGCGGCCGAGCCGCGGCGGAGCGAACCCTGGCTGATCGCGAGGGTGAGGCCGTCCATGACGTGGATGAAGGGGATGATGCCGGAGGTTTCGCCGGCGCCCTTCACCGGCTCGCCGATGGAGCGGACATTGCCCCAATAGGTGCCGATGCCGCCGCCATTGGAGGCGAGCGCCACGTTCTCGTTCCAGATGCCGACGATGCCGTCGAGCGAGTTGGGGACCGAGTTGAGGAAGCACGAGATGGGCAGGCCGCGCGTCGTGCCGCCGTTCGAGAGAACGGGGGTGGCGGGCATGAACCACAGCCGCGAGATCGCGTCGTAGAGGCGCTGGGCGTGGGCGGTGTCGTCGGCATAGGCGCAGGCCACGCGGGCGAACATGTCCTGATAGGACTCGCCGGGGAGCAGATAGCGGTCGTTGAGGGTGGCCTTGCCGAACGCGGTGAGGAGGTCGTCGCGGCTGCGGTCGAGCGTCAGGTCGGCCGGCGTCGGGCGCACGCCGAGCGGCGCGGGCATGGGCGCGTGGGGTTCGGCTTCCGGGGGCGTATTGGCCAGAGCGTGTTCGAGCATGGAGAGCTGGCCTCGCGGTGACAGGTCCATCGGCGGCTCGATCAGATTACCCTGCTTGTCGAAATCGAAGGCGTTATTCGCAGACATCCGAAAAGATCCCCCAGTCCCCGGTTCGGCTCGCTTGGGACAGACGGACCCTGGCCCGGGATATGTTCCCGTGCTGTCCAGACGCCCCCGCGCCTGCCTGAAATGAAACGTCCTCGGGTCAGCCGTCTCGCGGGGCGCTGACTTCGGCCGTCCCGTTCAGCCCCCACATATAGGGACGGGACAATTCCGGCCGGCGCGCGCCTCGGGATGCCTCAAAAAGCCCGGATTTCCGCCCCCCACGTGGCATTTCCGGTGTCTTTTCGGGCTCCAAATCTAGCGATCAGGATGACCTTGGACCACAAGATGCTGTGGCCAAGGTTACCGATCTGTCAACGATAACGTCGCGCGTTCGTCATCATTTTTCGCTGGACGCGGATTTCCGGGATTCGGTGCATCGCACCTAAGATCATTTTTCTATTGCGCCCGATGCGACTCGGGATTCGCGGGTTGCAGGACACCGCCCATGCCCGGCCGCGGTGTCCTGTGGACAAGAATCGGGGACGGAATCGCCGCCCCCGAATCCATCGGCGCGAAGGTCAGCCGTCCTTGGCGATGACGCCGCAGGCGACCCGGTCGCCGGCCCCGCCAATGGGCTGGGTCTTGTGGTCGTCCTCGCCGGCGTGGACGAGGATGGCCGTGCCGTCGCCGTCGATCAGGTCGATGAGCTTGAGGCCGGCGATGAAGATTTCCGCGTGGGCGGCGCCGTCGGCGGCGGCGTAGAGATTGGGCAGATCGCCGGTTTCCGGGCCGGACGGGTTCAGCAGGCCATGCAGGGCGCCGTTGCCGTGCCCGGCATGGGCGCCGGAGGCCTTGAAGCCGGCGGCGGCGTCGGAGCAATCGCCCTTCTCGTGAAGATGGAGGCCGTGCCAGCCGGGGGTGAGGCCGGTCAGCTCAAGCCGCAGGAGGACGCCGGAATTGCCGTCCCTGAGCGTCACCGTGCCGGCGGCGGCCCCCTGGTTGTCGGCCATGGGAGCGGCGCCGGTGAGGAAGACCGGCGGCGGCGGAGGCGGGGCGACGGCCGTGTCCTGCGCGATGGCGGTGGCCGCGAAGGGCAGAAGCAGGGCGGTGAGGGCGGCACGGCGCATGGCGAGTCTCCTTGGAACTTTGGTTCCAAGAATAACGCGGGGGCGGTGGAATGCGATCCAGTCCCGTCTGCGCCGGGCGCGAGCCTTTGCCCACGCGCGGTTCGCGGCGGATCAGGCGTTGGGCTGGGCGCCTTCGACGAAGCGGACGGCGTCTTCGGCGGCGCGGATGAGGGCGCGGCTTTTCGCGACGGTTTCCTGGTACTCGGACTCAGGATCGCTGTCGGCGACGACGCCGCCGCCGGCCTGCACATAGAGCGTGCCGTCCTTCACGATGCCGGTGCGCAGCACGATGCAGGTGTCCATCGCGCCGTCGGCGGCGAAATAGCCGACCGCGCCGGCATAGACGCCGCGCTTGTTCACTTCCAGCTCGTCGATGATCTCCATCGCGCGGACCTTGGGCGCGCCCGAGACGGTGCCGGCCGGCATGCCGGCGGCGAGGGCGTCGATGGCGTCATGCTTCGGATCGATCTCGCCTTCGACATTCGAGACGATGTGCATGACGTGGCTGTAGCGTTCGATGACGAAGCTGTCGGTGACCTTCACCGTGCCGGTGCGGGCGACGCGGCCGACATCGTTGCGGCCGAGATCGAGCAGCATGAGATGCTCGGCGCGTTCCTTGGGATCGCCCAGCAGGCGATGCTCGTTGGCGACGTCTTCCTCGGGCGTCGCGCCGCGCGGCAGCGTGCCGGCGATGGGACGGATGGTGACCGTGCCGGCGCGCAGGCGCACCAGGATCTCCGGTGACGAGCCGACGATGGCGCTGTCGGGGAAGTCGAGGAAATAGAGGAAGGGCGAGGGGTTCAGCCGCCTGAGCGAGCGGTAGAGCGCGAAAGGCGGCAGCGCGAAGGGCATCGAGAAGCGCTGCGAGGGCACGACCTGGAAGATGTCGCCGGCGGCGATGTAGTCCTTCGCCTTCGCGACCATCGCGAGATAGTCGGCCTTGGGCGTGTTGGAGGTGACGAGATCGGCCGAGGGCCAGGCGGCCTCGCCCGCTTCGAGCCGGGGCAGCGGGCCGGAGAGGCGCGCGACGACGGCGTCGAGGCGCGCTTCGGCGGCGCGGTGGGCGGCATCCGCCTCGCCCGCGCCCGGCCAGACCGGGGTGACGAGGGTGATCTCGTCGCGGACATTGTCGAAGATCGCGGTGACGGTGGGGCGCACCAGAACGGCGTCCGGCAGGCCCAGCGCGTCCGGGTTCGGTTCGGGCAGCTTCTCGAACAGGCGCACCATGTCGTAGCCGAGATAGCCGAAGAGGCCCGAGGCCATCGGCGGCATGCCGTGCGGCAACTGGATGCGCGAGCGGGCGATCAGGCGGCGGAGCGAGGCGAGGGCGTCGCCATCCTCGATGACGGGGCCATCGCCGCTGTCGATCTCGGCCACGCCGTTGCGGCAGCGCCAGATGAAGATCCGGGTCGAAGCCGATGATCGAATAGCGGCCACGCGTCTCGCCGCCCTGGACGCTTTCCAGCAGGAAGGCGTGGCTGCGGCCATGCGCGATCTTCAGCCAGGCCGAGACCGGGGTTTCGAGATCGGCGATGAGCGTGCGGGCGACGACCTGGGGACGCCCGGCGCGCCAGGCGGCGGTGAAGGCGTCGCCTGCGCTCACTGTTGCGGCGTCCGGAGGCGGTCGAACAGCGCCTGGTCGATCTCGACCTTGGTGCTGTTGAAGATCGCTTCCTTGAAGGCGGTGGCGAGTTCGTCGGCGATGGCGCGGGTCGCTTCGCCGCGTGCGGCGCGCTCCGCCTCGCCCTGCGCCTCGCCGGAGCCGGCGACGACTTCGCGCACGCGGGCCAGCACGATGAAGGGCGGCTCGGCGCCGCCGCCTGTCACCCACTTGCCGCGCGGCGTGGCGAAGAGCTGCGTGACGAGCGCGGGCGAGACATCCGGGATGGCTGCATCGCGGCCGATCGGACCGGCGGATTTCAGCTCCAGCCCGAGTTCGGCGGCGACCGCGGCCGGCTCGCCATTGGACGCATTGGCGCGTTCCTCGGTCGCGGCGGCGATCTCGGTGAGCTTCTTCGCCTGCTCGGCGGTCGTCCACGCGGCCAGCACGTCGGCGCGGCGGTCGGCGACCTTCTGCAGCGCGGGCGGGATCACGTCATCGACGCGCAGGACATAGAGAATGTGCAGCGGCGTTTCCGCGAGCGGGCCGGTGTCGCCCTGCTGTGCGGCGAAGACATCGGTCAGGAAGGCTTCGCCGTCGGGAATGCCCGCGACCGGCTTGCCGTCGGCGCCGTTGCCGGCGGCGTCCACCGGCGCGAAGGTCGTGACCTTCAGCGGAAGCGCATCGCCGATGAGGCCGGGCACGCTTTCCAGCGAGTTGGCGGAGGCGAGGGCGTCTTCGATGAGGCTGGTCTTCTCGCTGATCTCGACCAGCGCGCGCTCCGTCGCGATGGCCGACTTCAGTTCGTCCTTCACCTCGTCCAGCGGCTTCACCGAGCCGGGCGCGACCTTGACCACCTTGACCAGCACCCAGCCGAACGCGCCTTCCAGCGGCTGGCTGATCGCACCCTCGGCGATCTCGAACGCGCCGGCGGGAACGGTGGGGTCGCCTTTCTTCAGCGTGCCGAGATTGATGTCCTCGGCGCTGAGGCCGCGCTCGGTCGCCACGTCCTCGAAGGACTTGCCTTCGTCGATGGCCTTGCGGGCGGCATCGGCGTCTTCCCTGGTGGCGAAGGTGATCTGGAGGAGGTCGCGCGTCTCCAGCGTCTCGTAGGTCGCCTTGCGGACTTCGTATTCGCTGGCGATCTCGCTGTCGGAGACTTCGATCTTCGCGGCGACATCTGCGGCGTTGACGGAGAGGACGGTCGCCTTGCGCAGTTCCGGCGTCGTGTAGGCGGCGGCATTGGCCTGCATGAAGGCCTCAAGCACCGCATCGCCCGGATCGGCGATCTCGCCGGCCTTTTCGATGGGCAGCACGACATAGTCGATCGCGCGCTGCTCGGTCGCATAGGCGCCGAGCGCGATGGCGATGCCGCGCGGAGCCGGCGCGCCGACCATGGCGGTGCGGGCGAGCTGCTCGCGCACCAAATCGTCGCGCAGGAGCTGAACGAGCTGCGGCTCGGTCATCTGGATCTGCTGGAGGAACTGCTGGAAGATGCCGGGGTCGATCTTGCCGCCGGGGCCGGCGAGGCCGGGAATGCCCAGAAGGGTCGCATGCACCATCGCATCGCTGACCGCCAGACCCTGACGCTGGGCCTCGGCCAGCATCGCCATGTCGCGCACCATATCGTCGAGGACGATCTTGTCGTAGCCGGCGGCGCGCGCCTCCTGCACCGTCATGCGGGCGCCGGAGGAATTGATCTGGTTGCGGGTCTTGTTGGAGAACTCCTGCTCGAACGTGCGGTAGTCGAGTTCAAGCCCGCCCACTCTGGCGAGCGTCGTCGCCGAGCGCGCAGAGAAAATGTCGTTGATGCCCCAGATCGCGAAGCTGAGGATCAGGAATCCGATCAGGATCGCCGCGACCCAGGATTTGGACGCGGCGCGCATTTTATCCATCATGGCGGATAGAGCCTTCTTATTCGGACGGGCCTTATAGGGGGCGGGGATGCGCCCCGGCAAGGCGCGCGACGGGCCGGATCGCCCCCGGAGCGGTTCAGGCCCCGGCCGGGGCGCGCGGGCGCCGTTTCGGGATGAGGCGCCAGCCGACGAGGACCACCGCAAGGCCAAGGTAAATCAGCGGTTCGGGCTGGATGGTCTTCTTCAGCAGGAGGAAGTGCAGCCCGCCGAGGATCGCGATGAGATAGACCGCCTTGTGGAGCCGGCCCCAGGCCTTGGGGCCAAGGCGGCGGATCATCGCGTTGGTCGAGGTGACGGCCAGGGGAATCAGCAGGACGAAGGCGGCCATGCCGATGGTGATGTAGGGCCGGCGGGTGATGTCTTTCCACATGGCCGCCGGATCGAAGCTGACGTCGAGCCAGGCCCAGCTGAGGAGATGAAGCGCGACGGTCGTGAAGGCGGCGAGGCCGATCACGCGGCGGAAGCCGACGAGGTTGAGGCCGGTGATCTGACGCAGCGGCGTGACGGCGAGGCCGACGAGCAGCAGGCGCAGGCCCCACAGGCCGAGGCCGTGTTCCAGCGCGCGGGCGGGATCGGCCCCGAGACGGTCGGAGAAGGCGAGGGCGGCATAGACGATCGCCGGGGCCATGCAGAGCAGATAGACGCTCCATGTCGGCAAGCGGCGGAGCGCGCCGTGGATGCGTTGCAGCGCGGTCGGCGAGGCGGTGGCGGCCATCAGTAGTTCTGCGCGAGGTCCATGCCGGCATATAGCGAGGCGACGAAATCGCCATAGCCGTTGAACATGAGCGTATCGCGGCGCGCGTTGAAGCCCTCGCCGATGCGGCGCTCGCTCGCCTGGCTCCAGCGCGGGTGATCGACCTGCGGGTTCACGTTGGCATAGAAGCCATACTCGTTGGCGGCGAGGATGTTCCAGGTGGTCGGCGGCTGCTGATCGGTGAGCGAGATCCGCACGATCGACTTGATGCCCTTGAAGCCATATTTCCACGGCACGACGAGGCGGATCGGCGCGCCGTTCTGCGGCAGCAGCGTTTCTCCGTAGAGACCGACGGCGAGCAGCGTGAGCGGGTTCATCGCTTCATCGAGGCGGAGGCCTTCGACGTAAGGATAGGGCAGCGCGGGGTAGCTGGAATCCTGATCCGGCATTTCGGACGGGCGCACCAGCGTTTCGAAGGCGACATATTTGGCCGAAGGCTGAACGCCGACGCGGCCCAGCAAGGCCGCCAGCGGAAAGCCGTTCCATGGAATGACCATCGACCACGCCTCGACGCAGCGCATCCGGTAGACCCGTTCCTCGATGGCCTGCGCGCCCATGAGGTCTTCCAGCGTGTAGTCGCCGGGCTTGTCGACGAGGCCGTCGATCTTCACCGACCAGGGCGAGGTGGTGAGGGTGGAGCCGTTGTCAGACGGGTCGGACTTGCCCGTGCCGAACTCGTAGAAATTATTGTAGGTGGTGACGTCCTCCAGCGGGGTGAGCGTTTCGCCCGTGGTGGAGATGTCGCTTTTCACGGTCTGCAGCGGCGCGGCCGCGGCCGAGATGAGGCCGCCTGCGATCAGCGATCCGGCCCCGGCCATCAGCGAACGGCGGTTCAGCCAGACCTGGCGCGGCGTGATTTCGGACGAGGGAATATCGAGGCGGGAATCGCGGATCAGCATGGGGCGGGTCTCCGATCGTCAGGACGATACGCCGATATTCCGCGCACGGACCGGAAAAGTTACGCGCCGCGGCCTCGCATTGCCGTGATCGTTTCCCGCTTGTAGGAAGCGCCCATGACACGCTCGCCCGACGCCCCCCGGCCGCTCGCCGCCGGAAACTGGAAGATGAACGGACTTGGCGCGGATGCGGCCGAGATCGCCCTGCTGGCCGCCAAGCTGGTGGTGCGCGAGGCGGAGGCCGATGTGCTGATCTGTCCGCCCGCGACCTTGCTGGCGCGGATGGCGGTGGCGTTCGAGGGGCAGGGCATCGCCTTTGGCGGGCAGGATTGCCACGCGGCTGTCAGCGGGGCGCATACCGGCGATATCAGCGCCGGGATGATCGCCGATGCCGGCGGCAGCTATGTGATCGTCGGCCATTCCGAGCGCCGCGCGGGCTATGGCGAGACGGACGCCGCGGTCGCAGCCAAGGCGGCGGCGGCCCACAATGCGGGCCTGATCGCCATCGTCTGCGTCGGCGAGACGCTGGCCGAGCGCGAGGCCGGAAAGGCGCTGGCCGTGGTGGACGGGCAGGTGCAGGGCAGCCTGCCGCCCGGCGCGACGGCGGAGAATACCGTGATCGCCTATGAGCCGGTCTGGGCCATCGGGACGGGCAAGACGCCCTCGCTGGCCGATATCGCCGAAATGCACGCCGGTATCCGGGCGCGGCTGGGCGACGCCGGATTCCGTATCCTCTATGGCGGATCGGTGAAGCCGGCGAACGCCGCCGAGATCCTGGGTCTCGCCAATGTCGATGGCGCCCTCGTCGGCGGCGCGAGCCTGAAAGCCGCGGATTTCGACGCGATCATCAACGCCTATCGCTAGTTTCGAGACAATTCGAGCGACCGGCGTAAACGCATCGTAAGCCGCACGCCGTAAGGTCGCGGGATGCAGCAGCCCCGCTACGATTCCGTCACGGTCGCGCTTTACGACCCCGTCGCGCTCAACCGCAACGCGACGCGTAACGTGATGTATTCGCTGGGCTTTCGCGAAATCGAGAGCTATGGCGCGCTGGAAGACCTGCGCCGGGCCATGGCGACGCGCGATTTCGATCTGGTGGCGCTGGAAGGTTCGTCCGTCGAAGACCCGGTCTATGACTTCATCCGCCGCGTGCGTCGGGGTGAAATCCCCTGCAATCCCTTCGCGGTCGTGGTGGTCACCACCTGGCTGCCCGAGGCGCAGCTTGTCCGCAAGGTGATGGATGCCGGGGCCGACGATCTTCTGACCCGGCCCTTCTCGACGGCGATGTTGGGCGAGCGTCTGCGGACCCATGCCCATGCCCGCAAGGGCTTCGTCGTGACGGCCGACTATGTCGGGCCGGATCGCCGGAAGGACGCCTCGCGGCCGAACAGCGCCAGGCCGATCGACGTGGTGAACTCGCTGAAGATGAAGGCCGTCGAGGGCAAGTCGGGCTATGAGGCCCAGATCGCCGTGCGCGCCGGGGTCTCCGAGGGCCGCAAGTCGATCAACGCCGAGCGCATGCGCCGCGCCGCCTTCCAGATCGGCGTCATCGCCGGATTCGTCCACCAGCAGGCGAACAGGACCGACCAGACCGTCCGCCTGTCGGACCTGGAGAAGATCGCGCTGACGGCCCGTGAGCTGGAGGCGCTGGCCCGCCAGGAAGAGGCGGCGCAGGTGATCGGCACCTGCGAGACGATCATCGATGTTGCAGAAAAATCGATGAACGGCAATGAGTTGGGCCAGAATTCTCAGATTCTGGTGCGCCTGTCGGTGGCGCTGCAGGTGACCATGACGCCGGGCAGCGAAGCCGGCCAGTTCCAAAGCGAGCTGGACGAGACGCTGAACAGGATTCGCGCGCGCGGCCGCAAGGCCTGACAGGCCGTCCTGCCGCATTGGGCTGAGCAGGATTACCCGCTAAGCCTTTGCCATGAGCGGGAAACAGCACTGGTCGGGCCGGGTGGCCTTTTTCCTGGCGACGGTCGGTTCGGCCGTGGGCCTGGGGAGCATCTGGAAGTTCCCCTATATGGTCGGCGAGAACGGCGGGGCGGCATTCCTGCTGCTCTACGCCGCCGGTCTGGCGCTGGCGGTGCTGCCGCTGATGATCGCCGAGTTCGTGATCGGCCGGGCAGGCGGCGGCAGCGCGGTCGGCTCTATCGTCGCGGTGGCGCGCCGGACGGGCGCTTCGACGCTGTGGGGCCTGATCGGCGCCTGGGGCGTGGCGGCCGGCGTGCTGATCCTCAGCTTCTATGCCGTGTTCGGCGGGTGGACGATCGGCTACGCGGCCGATGCGATCGGCGGCGGCGCGACGGCGGTGGACGGCGCGGCGGCCGGGGCGGCGTTCGGTGCGTTCCTGGCGGACCCGGTGCGGCTGATCTGGCTGCAGGCGGCGTTCATGGGGCTGACGGCGCTGGTGGTGATCGGCGGGGTCAGCGGCGGCCTTGAGCGCGCGCTGACCTTCCTGATGCCGGTGATGTTCGCGATCCTGATCGGCCTGGTGATCTTCGCCGCTATGAGCGGCGGCATGGGCGCGGCGATCGACTTCCTGTTCACGCCCGACTTTTCCAAGGTGACCTGGGACGTGGCCCTGGCGGCCATCGGGCTTGGCTTCTTCTCCATCGGCGTCGGCATCGGCGTGATGATCACCTATGCGGCCTATGCCGGGCGCGATGTGGGCCTGGGCAAGATGGCGGTCGCGACCATCGTTGCGGACACGGTCGCCTCGCTGCTGGCGGGGCTTGCGATCTTCCCCATCGTCTTCGCGCACGGGCTGGACCCGGCGGGCGGGCCGGGGCTGATGTTCGTGACGCTGCCCGTCGGCTTCGGCCAGATCGACGGCGGCAACTGGGTCGCCTTCGCCTTCTTCGCGCTGCTGCTGGTGTCGGCGCTGGCGTCGGCGATTTCCATCATGGAACTGGTCGTCGCCTGGGCGGTCGAGCGCTTCCGCGCGCCGCGCGCCGTAGCGGCGCTGGCCGTCGCGGGGCTGTGCTTTGCGCTGGGCCTCGCGACGGTGTGGTCGTTCAACGACTGGGCGGCGTTCAGGCCCTTCGCGGCGTTCGGCATCCTCACCGACAAGTCGTGGTTCGACGGGATCGACTGGATCACCTCGAATTTGATGCTGCCGGTGGGCGGCATCGCGCTGGCGCTGTTCCTGGGCTGGAGCGCGGCGGGGCAGGTGATGGACGACGAGATCGGGGGCGGCGGCGCGGGCCTCGCCGTGCTGCGCTGGCTGTTGCGGATCGTGGTGCCGGGGCTGATCGGCTGGGTGCTGGTGGCCGGTGTGGTCGGGTAGAGGCGCTCTACGCCCGTTGCCCCTCCCGGTTTGCTTCGCAAACCTGCCCTCCCCATCGCGAAGGGCGATGGAGAGGGCCTTGGAAAGGCGCGGTTAGTCTGGCCCGCCGGGTGCGGTATATAAATACCGCATGCGATTTTTCCGCTGTTTCAAGCCATTTGCGTTGACAGGGCGAAGCGCTTTCCGTACATGCCGCGCCTCCGCAGGTGAGCCGCAAGGGTCGCCCGCACCAAAGACAATGAGACAATATCAATGAGCACGTTCTCCGCGCGTCCCGCGGACATCAAGAAGAAGTGGGTGCTGATCGACGCCGAAGGGCTGGTCGTCGGCCGTCTCGCTTCGCACATCGCGATGCGCCTTCGCGGCAAGCATCTCCCCACCTTCACCCCGCACATGGATACCGGTGACAACGTCATCGTCATCAATGCGGAGAAGGTGAAGTTCACCGGCAACAAGCTGGCGGACAAGAAATACTATCACCACACCGGCCATCCGGGCGGCATCAAGGAGCGCGTTGCGGGCAAGATCCTCGCCGGCCGTTTCCCTGAGCGCGTGCTGGAGAAGGCTGTCGAGCGCATGCTGCCCCGTGGACCGCTGTTCCGCGACCTGCTCGGCAACCTCAAGGTCTATGCCGGCGCCGAACATCCCCATGCGGCCCAGACGCCCGAGACGATCGACGTCGCCGCGATGAACCCGAAGAACAAGAGGGCCTAACCCAACATGGCTCAGGACACCCGTTCCCTCGGCGATCTGAAGTCGCGCCTGGTCAAGGCCGAAGCGCCGAAGCCCGCCGACGCCGCCCCCGCCGCCAACGGCGAGGCCAAGCCGAAGATCGACAAGCAGGGCCGCGCCTATGCGACCGGCCGCCGCAAGAACGCCATCGCCCGCGTGTGGCTGAAGCGCGGCACCGGCAAGGTGACGATCGAAGGCCGCGACGAGACCGTGTATTTCGCGCGTCCGGTTCTCCGCATGCTGATCCACCAGCCGCTGGTCGCCGCCAACCGCGAAGGCCAGTACGACATCGTCGCGACGATCGCCGGTGGCGGTCTGTCGGGTCAGGCCGGCGCGCTGCGCCACGGCCTGTCGCGCGCCCTCGTCGCCATGGAGCCCGAGCTCCGCGGCATCGTGAAGGCGGGCGGCTTCCTGACCCGCGACCCGCGCGTCGTCGAGCGCAAGAAGTACGGCAAGCCCAAGGCGCGCCGCAGCTTCCAGTTCTCCAAGCGTTAAGCCGCTCCACCTTTCATGTTATCTGGAAAGGGCGTCCGGCACTGGACGCCCTTTTCGTTTGCCGGAGACCCCCGCCAATGCGTGCAACACTGGTTCTGGCTTTGATGAGCGCCTTCGCCGCCCCCGCCCTGGCCAAGGGCTGGCCAGCTTTGCCCAAAGAAGGCGAATACGTCTATGGGCGCGCCGCGACGCCGGAGGACATCAAGGCGAAGCGGGCGATCTGTACCTGGGACGACATCTATTTCGACATTGACGGCAGCGGCCCGACGCCCGGCCGTCCGCTGGACGGCGTGGTGGTGCCGCAATACGCCTATTTTGTGGACCCGCCCTTCAGCGACGACGCGACCTACGAGCCGGTGATCATCATCCAGGCGGAAGCCTGGGGCGAGGACGGCGCGGGGGCGGGCGTGCGACGCGCCGACGGCAGCCTCGCCTGTATCGACTTCATCCAGATCGAATTGCTGGGCACGGACCCGGCCAAATTACCGAAACTGAAATGACCAAGCCCAGCATCTTCATCGACGGCGAACACGGAACGACGGGTCTTGAGATCCGTCAGCGTCTGGAAGGCAATCCGGCGTTCGAGCTGAAAAGCATCGCGCCCGAGAAGCGGAAAGATGCGGGCGCGCGCCGCGAGATGCTGGGACAAGTGGACCTCGCGATCCTCTGCCTGCCGGACGACGCCTCGAAAGAGGCGGCGGCGATGGCTGGCAGCCTGCCGGGCGGCGGGCCGAAGCTGATCGACGCCTCGACGGCGTTCCGCGTGAACCCGGACTGGGTCTATGGCTTTCCGGAACTGAACGACGCGCAGATGGCGCAGGTGAAGGCGGCGAAGCGGGTGAGCAATCCCGGCTGCTATCCGACCGGAGCGATCGCGCTGATCCGGCCGCTGGTGGATGCAGGGATCATCCCCGCCGATTTCCCGATCTCGATCAACGCGGTCAGCGGCTATTCCGGCGGCGGCAAGCAGATGATCGAACAATACGAGAGCGGGCAGGGGCCGAGCTTCGATTTGTATGGCCTGACGCTGAACCACAAGCATGTGCCGGAGACGCAGCTGTATTCCGGGCTGACGCGGCGGCCGATCTTCGTGCCGTCGGTCGGCAACTACAAACAGGGCATGCTGGTGAGCGTGCCGCTGCATCTGGACGCGCTGGCGGGGAAGCCGAAGCTGGCCGATCTCGAAGCCGTGTTGTCGAAGCACTATGCCGGCGGCGGCTTCGTGCGCGTCGTCACAGACCCCCTGTCCGAACCCAAGAAGGATCGCATCGAGCCCGAGGCGCTGAACGGCACGAACGGACTGGAGCTGCGCGTCTATGGCAGCGATCAGCACCGGCAGGCTGTTCTCGTCGCGCGGCTCGACAATCTTGGAAAAGGCGCATCCGGCGCGGCGGTTCAGAGTGCGCGGCTGATGCTTGGGGTGAAGGACGTTCAGTGATGTTGCGTTTTATCGTTCATGCGGCGGCCGCCGTGACCATGGCGGTTTCGACCCTTGCGTTCGCGGACGCCGATCCGCGCGCGACTGCGGCGCTGGCCGCGATGCCGGCCGAAATCGAGGGCTATACCCGCAGCATGGACGACATGACCGACGTGTCGGAAGAGGACAAGTCGGTGAACGTCATGCGCATGCTGAACTCGCCCAAGGCGAACGGTCCGGTGATCCTGCAAGTGCGTCTGTGGACGGCGGAAGACACCGAAGCCGACGCCGAGAAGATGCTGGACCCCGACGGCCTTGAAATCCTGAAGGCCACCATCGTCGACGTGAACGGCTATCCGGCCTTTTTCATGCCGGGCGCGATGGCCGTCTATCCCGGACGTCCGGACAGCGGCGTGACGGTGATGGTCAGCGGACTGACGGATTCGGACGAAGCCGCGCGTCTCGCGGCGCTGTTCGACTATGACGCGCTGCTGGCGATCGAGTAGCGCATGAAATGGCCGCACGGAGCGCGAGGCTGACGCTGGGCGTGGGCCGGCATCGGGTTGTCATGGCCGGCCTTCGCCGCCATGACATTCAGGGACACTCGGCTAGCACTTGTTGTCGATCCTGGCCTGGTCGTAGGCGGTCCTGATGACCTTGCGCAGGACGCTCTCATCCACGTCGTCCAGCTTCTTGATGTAGAGGCAGCCGCCGCCGACCTTGTGCTTGCCGAGGCTTTTGAGAAGTTCGGCCTGGCGGCCGGCGCTGACATAGAGCGTCAGGTCGGTCTTGCGGATTGCGAAGGCGGCGAGGGGCCAGGGGCCGCTTTTGATCATGTACTGATCGAAGCCGACGATATGCTCGCCCCACATGACCGGCTTCTTGCCCGTGATCTCCTTGTACATCTTCAGCAGCGCCTTCGCGTCCTTGCGGCGGCCTGCGTCTTCGATGGTGTCGAGATAGGCGGCCGCGCTGGCGGTCGTCGGTTTGGTTTTGGCTTCGGCCATCAGGAGAGCGCCTCTTCGCGATCGACATTGCCCGGCGTTTCGTACTGGTCGTCGTGTTCTGCGTAGAAGACGAGCGATGTCAGCGTGCGTTCCCACGCCGCCGCCATGCCGGGCGTCCAGTCGTTGCCGATGACTTTCCGGACGCCGTTGCGGACATAAGCGAAGAAGGTGGAGAATACCTCGGGCGGCACGTCGTAGCCGGCATGCGTGACGACCTCGCACTGGATGAGCGTGCGCGCGTAGTGCCGCTCGCCGACGAAATCGATGATCGCCTCGATCACCCGCGCCATCATCTCGCCGCGCACCGCGTGGGTTTCGGCATCGCGGAAGAAGAGCCGCTCCATCTCGGGATGGTCGGCGAAGAGCATGGGATAGACGACGGGCGTCAGGTCTTCGCAGCGCGCAGCGGCGAGTTCGAAGGACTGGATGACGAGATCGGCGTCGGCGCTCATTTCATCTTCACATAGGAGCCGGGCGCGTCTTCGATGGCTTTCAGCGCGCCCTTGCCGGGAATGCGCGCCTTGACCTTCCTGCCCGATTTGGGCGCGAGCCATTTGTCCCAGTAGGGCCACCACGAGCCGGGCGTTTCGGTGGCCCCGGCGCGCCAGTCTTCGAGCGTGGGCGCGAGCGTTTCGCGGCTCCAGTATTGATACTTGTTGGCCGCGGGCGGGTTCACCACGCCGGCGATATGGCCGGAGCCGGCCATCATGAAGGTGACATCGCCCTTGAAGAGCTGCGTCGCCTTGTAGACCGACTTCGCCGGCGCGATGTGGTCTTCCTTCGACGATTGCAGGAAGACCGGGATCTTCACCCTGGTCAGGTCGATCTTCACATTGGCGAGGGTCATCTTGCCCTGCGACAGCAGATTGTCGCGATAGCAGTCGCGCAGATATTGCAGGTGCATGGCGACCGGCATGCGCGTGGTGTCGGAGTTCCAGTAGAGCAGATCGAACGCCATGGGGTCGCGCCCCATGAGATAGTTGTTCACGACGAACGACCAGATGAGATCGTTCGAGCGCAGCATGTTGAAGGTGGTCGCCATGGCGCCGCCGTCGAGATAGCCGCCCTGCGCCTTCATCTGCGCTTCCATGCTGGCGAGCTGTTCGTCGTCGACGAAGACGGAGAGATCGCCGGCCTCGGTGAAATCGACCTGGGAGGTGAAGAAGGTGACGGATTTGACCCGCGTATCCTTCCTGGCCGCCATGTGGGCGAGGCCCGCCGCCGTGACCGTGCCGCCGATGCAATAGCCGATGACGTTGAGTTCGTTCGTGTCGGCGGCTTTGCAGACCGCATCGACCGCTTCGTAGAAGCCTTCGGTGAGGTAGTCGTCGAACGCTTTCTGCGAGAGGCGCTGGTCGGGGTTCACCCAGCTCACGACGAACAGCGTATAGCCCTGCGCCACCGCCCACCGGATGAACGAATTATCCGGCCTCATATCGAGGATATAGAACTTGTTGATCCAGGGCGGGATGATGAGCAGAGGCCGCTCATAGACTTCGTCCGTAGTCGGAGAATATTGCAGGAGCTGCATCAAATCGTTCTGATAGACGACCTTGCCCGGCGTGGTGGCGAGGTTCTCGCCGACCTTGAATTTCGTCTCGTCCACCTGGCGGATGGCGAGGCGGCCCTTGCCGCGTTCCAGATCCTGGATGATGTGGGTGACGCCGCGCACCAGGTTCTCGCCATTGGTGCGGAGCGTTTCCTTCAGAACCTCGGGGTTCGTCAGGACGAAATTGGTGGGCGAGAGCGCATCGACGAACTGCTTGGTGTAGAACGCGATCTTCTTGCGCTCCTTGTCGTCGAGGCCGTCGACGCCTTCCACCGTTTCCTGCAGCCAGTTGGCGGTGAGGAGGTAGGACTGTTTGATGAAATCGAAGACCGTGTTTTCGCTCCAGGCGGCATCCTTGAAGCGCTTGTCGCCCTTGGGAGCGGGCACGACCGTCTCGTAGTCCTCGCCCATCAGCCGGCGGCCGACATTCTTCCAGAGCGTCAGGTGCGACTGGAACAGCCGCGTCTGCGCCTCGATGATCTTGCGCGGATCGTGCAGCAGCTTGCTGGCCAGATCGATGAAGGCATTGCCGACATTCAGGGGATCGACGACGCCGACGCCCTTTTTCGGCTCCTTGCGGCCGACATAGTCGCTGACCAGCTTGCCGGTCTTCTTGCCGAGCTCCAGCAGGTTGCGGGAGAGGGCGCCGACATCGGGCAGGGGAAAATCGCCTTCCGCAGGTTTCGCGGCGGGTTTCGTATCCGGCTTGGCGGCAGTCTTCTCGGCCATGGCGTTTCCAGCGGCGTCTTCGATTATCGCGCCGTCCCCGGCAATTTGGGCCGGGTCTAGGACAGGCGCAAGCGGCGGCTTGATTTGAGGGCGGCAGGCGGCGCAGGATCGGCCCATGCGGACCTATGTGCTTCTCAGCGCGCTGGCGCTGGCCGGTTGCGCCTCGCCCGAGGCCGCCTTTCCCCGTCTGGTCGACATGAAGAAGCCGCCCGAACCTTCCTCAACGTCAATCCAGCGGCAGGGCCTCTATGCCGAGATCGCGCGGGCCGGCGAGGTGACGCGGGCGGCAGGCAAGATGGTGCGCGACGGCGAAATTTCCGCAGCCCGCCTGCCCAGATAGCGCCATCCGCGCTTTGGCGGGGGAGGCGGATCGGATAGGGTGCGCGCCCTTGGCACCCCCGACTCCTTCGATAGTTCCATGCCCTCGACCGATTTCTACAAGATCAAGCGTCTGCCCCCGTATGTCTTCGAGCAGGTCAACCGCCTGAAGGCCAAGGCGCGCGCCGGGGGCGCGGACATAATCGATTTCGGCATGGGCAACCCGGATATGCCGACGCCCAGGCACATCATCGACAAGCTGGTGGAGACGGCGCGCGACCCCAAGACGAGCCGCTATTCGGCGTCGAAGGGCATTCCGGGCCTGCGCAAGGCCATGGCCGGCTATTACGAGCGCCGCTTCGGCGTGAAGCTGAACCCCGACACTGAAGTCATCGCGACGCTGGGATCGAAAGAGGGTTTCGCGAATCTGGCGCAGGCGATCACCGCGCCGGGCGACGTGATCCTCGCGCCGAACCCCGCCTATCCGATCCACGCCTATGGCTTCATCATCAACGGCGCGGTGGTGCGGCACGTGCCGGCCGAAACGCCGGAGATGTTCCTGGAGAAGCTGCACACGGCGGCGAAGCACTCCGTTCCCGCGCCGGTCGCGGTGGTGGTGAGCTATCCCTCGAACCCGACGGCGCAGGTGGTCGATCTCGACTATTACAAGGAGATCGTGAAGTTCGCCCGCCGGTTCGACATGTGGATCCTGTCGGACCTCGCCTATAGCGAGCTGTATTTCGGCGGCAATCCGCCGCCCTCGATGCTGCAGGTGGAAGGCGCGAAGGACATCACGATCGAATTCCAGTCGCTGTCGAAGACCTATGCGATGCCCGGCTGGCGCATGGGCTTCGCCGCCGGCAACGAAAAGCTGGTCGGCGCGCTGGCGCGCGTGAAGTCGTATCTCGACTACGGCGCCTATACGCCGATCCAGGTGGCGGCGGCTGCGGCGCTGAACGGTCCGCAGGACTGCGTTCAGGAGATCCGCAACACCTATCGCGCGCGCCGCGATGTGCTGGTGGAGAGCTTCAAGCGCGCGGGATGGGATATCCCGTCGCCGCCCGCGACCATGTTCGCCTGGGCGCCGATCCCGGAGCAGTTCAAGGGCGTCGGCTCGGTCGAGTTCGCCAATCTGATGATCGAGCATGCGGGCGTGGCGGTCGCGCCGGGCCTTGGCTTCGGCGAATACGGCGACAGCCATGTGCGCTTCGGACTTGTGGAGAACGAGCATCGCATCCGTCAGGCGGCGCGCAACGTGAAGGCGTTTCTCGGCCGCGCCAGCGAACTGCTGGGCAACGGGCCGGCGCCCGACTTCGAGCGCGTGGCGCGCAAATGAGCAGCGCCCTGCGTATCGGAATAGCCGGCCTCGGCACGGTCGGCGCGGGCCTCGTGAAGCTGCTGTCGGCGCAGGACGACCTGATCGCGGCGCGCTGCGGCCGGCGGATCGAGGTGACGGCGGTGGCGGCGCGCGACCATGCGAAGGATCGCGGCTTCTCGAAGTCGCGTTTCATCTGGTTCAAAGACCCGGTCGAGCTGGCGCAGTCGGCCGATATCGATGTGTTCGTCGAACTGATCGGCGGAACGGACGTGGCCGCTGCGGCGGTGGAAGCGGCGCTGAATGCCGGCAAGCATGTCGTCACCGCCAACAAGGCGCTGATCGCGGCGAAGGGTGCGAGCCTCGCGAAGACGGCGGAGAAGTGGGGCCTGAGCCTCAACTTCGAGGCGGCGGCGGCGGGCGGCATTCCCATCGTGAAGGCGCTGCGCGAAGGCCTGGCAGGCAACGAGATCACGCGCGTCATCGGCATCCTCAACGGCACCTGCAACTACATCCTGACGCAGATGGAAGAGACGGGCCGCAGCTTCGCCGAGGTGCTGAGCGAGGCGCAGGCGCTGGGCTATGCGGAGGCGGACCCCACGCTGGATGTCGGCGGCGGCGATACGGCGCACAAGCTGGCGATCCTCGCGAGCCTCGCCTTCGGCACCGTGCCGGATATGGACGGCGTCTATACGCAGGGCATCGAGCGCATCTCGCCCATCGATATCGGCTTCGCGCGCGAGTTCGGGCATCGCATCAAGCTGCTCGGCATCGCGTCGATGACGCCGGCCGGGCTGGAGGCGCGGGTGCATCCCGCCATGATCCCGCTGGGGACGCCGCTGGCCGATGTGATGGGCGTGCTGAATGGCGTGCTGACGGAATCGAGCGCGGCGGGTCAGTCGGTGTTCGAGGGCCGCGGCGCGGGCGGCGGGCCGACGGCATCGGCGGTCGCCTCCGATCTCATCGACATTGCGCGCGGCGCCAAGGTCGCGCCGTTCGGCGTGCCGTCGGGTGCGCTGAAGACCCCGGCGCGGGCCAATCTCGGCGAGCGGCAGGGGACGTTCTATCTGCGCTTCGACGTACTGGATAAGCCGGGCGTGCTGGCGACCATCGCCCAGTGTCTGGCCGACAAGCACGTCTCTATCGAGAGCATGATCCAGCGCGGCCGTGCGCCGGACGAGAAGGTGGGGATCGTCATCATCACGCATGACGCCCGCGAATCCGACGTCATCGCGGCGATCAAAGCCGTGGAAGCGGCCGGGGCGGTGGTCGAGCCGCCCTGCATGATCCGGATGGAGCGGCTCTAAAATATCCTCTCCGCGCGTGAGCGGGGGGAGGACAGACCGGCGGAAGCCGGTCAGGAGAGGTGGCGGGGCACCGGCTTAGGCCCATGATCCGCCACCGCAAGGCCCCTCCCGGCTTGCTCCGCAAGCCTGCCCTCCCCATCGCAAGGGCGATGGAGAGGGTCGAGAATTCCAAGTAAATCTTGCCAATTGCCCCGGAAACTTGGGGGAGCTAAACCCGGCCCTCGCATAGTCTCGAATCCCGCCGGAACCCGTATGACAGACGCCGCCTTTCTGGACCGCACCCTCGCCATCGAAGTGGCGCGCGTGACCGAGGCGGCGGCGCTCGCCGCCTACAAGCTGGCGGGCAGGGGCGATGAAAAGGCGGCCGATCAGGCGGCTGTGGACGCCATGCGCCGCGCCTTCGACAAGCTGGAGATCGACGGCACCGTCGTGATCGGCGAGGGCGAACGCGACGAAGCCCCGATGCTGTTCATCGGCGAGAAGGTCGGCACCGGGCGCGGACCCAAGGTGGATATCGCGCTGGACCCGCTGGAAGGCACGACGCTGACCGCCAAGTCGATGCCCGGCGCGATGGCCGTGGTGGCGCTGGCCGTCGGCGGCACCATGCTGCACGCGCCCGACACCTATATGGACAAGATCGCCATCGGCGGCGGCTATCCCGAAGGCGTCGTCGATCTTGATGCCGATCCGGGCGACAACATCCTGTCGCTGGCCAAGGCCAAGGGCGTGCGCCCCGACCAGATCACCTGCTGCGTGCTGGACCGTCCGCGCCACGAGAAGATCATCACCGCCGTCCGCAAGACCGGCGCGGCCGTGCGCCTGATCACCGATGGCGACGTCGCGGGCGTCATCGACTGTTCGGAGGCGCATACCGGCGTCGATATCTATATGGGCCAGGGCGGTGCGCCCGAAGGCGTGCTGGCGGCGGCGGCGCTGCGCTGCATCGGCGGCCAGATCCAGGGCCGTCTTGTCTTCCGCAACGACGACGAGCGCATGCGCGCCGAACGCATCGGCGTGAAGGATCTCGACAAGAAATATCGCACGATCGAACTCGCCTCGGGCGACGTGATCTTCGCCTCGACCGGCGTCACCACGGGGTCGATGCTGACCGGCGTGCTGGATAACGGGCATCACCTGACGACCGAGACCATCGTGATGCGCGCCTCGACCGGCACGGTGCGCTGGATCAAGACGCGCCACCCCAAGCGGGATTGATGGCATGAGCGCCAAGGGATGATTGGGGGACCGGTCTGCCTCGGCGTCACGCAGTCTCTGGGTGGCAAGACCTGGCGCTTCCGGCTGGCGGACGAGGCGCGTGCGAACGCCATCGCCCGGTCGCAGCAACTGCCCGACGCGCTGGCCCGCATTCTGGCGGCGCGCGGGTTCGAGGACGCGGATGCCGGCCGGCATTTCGACGCCTCGCTGAAAAGCTGGATGCCCGATCCCAGCAGCTTCGCCGACATGGACAAGGCGGCAGCGCGCATTGCGGATGCCATTGCGGGCGGCGAGAAGACGGCGGTGTTCGGCGACTATGATGTCGACGGCGGCGCGTCGTCGGCGTTGATGGCGCGGTATTTCCGCGCGCTGGGCCGCGATATCCGCATCTACATTCCCGACCGGATGACAGAGGGCTATGGCCCCAGCGCCAATGCCATGCGGACGCTGGCGGGCGAGGGGATCAGCCTTGTCGTCACCGTCGATTGCGGGGCGCAGGCGTTCGATGCCTTCGACGCGGCGCGGGAGGCGGGGCTGACCGTGGTGGTCGCGGATCATCACATGATGGACGCGCGCACGCCGCACGCCTTCGCCATCGTCAACGCGAACCGGCCGGGCGACAGTTCCGGCCTCGGACATCTGTGCGCGGCGGGCGTGACCTTCATGCTGCTGACCGCGATCAACCGCGAACTGCGCCGCCGTGACTGGTTCACGGCGAACGGCGTGGCCGAACCCGATCTGCGGCGCTTTCTCGATCTCGTCGCCATGGCGACGGTCTGCGATGTGGTGCCGCTGACAGGACTGAATCGCGCTTTCGTGAAGCAGGGGCTGAAGGTCATCGCGCAGACCGGCAATGCGGGGCTGAAGGCGCTGGTCGATCTGGCCGCGCTGAAAGGGCCGATGCGGGCGAGCCATTTCGGCTTCGCGCTGGGGCCGCGCGTCAATGCGGGCGGGCGGGTGGGGCGGTCGGACCTCGGGGCGCTGATGCTGTCGACGGACGATCCGTCCTTTGCGGCGAGCGCTGCGGCGGAGCTGGATCGCTATAATCGCGAGCGGCAGGCCATCGAGGCGCATGTGCTGGCCGAGGCGGTGGCGCAGGTGGAGAGCGCCGGACCGGGCGGGAGTTTCATCGCAGCGGCGGGCGAGGGCTGGCATCCGGGCGTCGTAGGCATCGTGGCGGGGCGGCTCAAAGACCGCTTCGACCTGCCGAGCGCCGTATTCGCCCTGGACGAAACCATGGCGCGCGCCTCGCTGCGCTCGATCAGCGGGGTGGATATCGGCGGTGCGGTGGCGGCGGCGAAGGCGGAAGGCCTGCTCGTCTCCGGCGGCGGTCACCGCATGGCGGCGGCGCTGAGCGCCGAGCGCGCCAGATTGCCGGATCTGATCGCCTTTCTGGAGGCGCGGCTGGCGCCTGAGGTGGCGGCGCGGCCGGACCGGGGGCTTTACGCGGTCGACGCCCTGATGGGGCCGGCCGGAATGACGCCGGAATTCCACGATCTGATCGAGCGGGCGGGGCCGTTCGGGGCCGGGAACCCGGAGCCGGTGGTGGTGGTTCCGGACGCCAGAATCGTCGAAATCGCGGGTGGTCGGCGAGAACCATGTCTCGGTGGTGGTCATATGCGGGCCGGACCGGCTGAAGGCCATCGCCTTCCGGGCGGCCGACGGGCCGCTGGGCGAGGCCCTGTCCCGCAAGGGCCGGCCCATCCATTTGGCCGGAAAACTGCTGGCGAACGACTGGAACGGCCGCCGGACGATCGAGTTGTCGATCGAGGACGCGGCCCTCGCCTGAACGCTTGCAAAGCGGGGCCGGTGCAGTTATCCACCGCCCTCCCGCGCGGCCTTCGTCTATCGGTTAGGACGACAGCCTTTCACGTTGTAAAGACGGGTTCGATTCCCGTAGGCCGCGCCACTTCTCTTCAGAAACGTTGTGTTCCCGCCGCACGGGTTCCGCAGGCGGAACGGCGCATGGCCGTGGGAGAAACATGACGGTTCAACGCATCCAGTGGGCTATCGCGGCGGTTTTCTTCGTGCTGGGCGGCTGGGCCCTGCTCGCGCCGCAGAGCGTCATCGATCTCACTTTGCTGCCCGAATTCAGAACCGGAACGCCGGCTTTGCCGTTCACCGTGGCATGCTTCGGCGCGCAGGCGATGATCTCGGGCCTTTTCGCGGCCTTCGCCAGGTTCACGCGCGCGACGTTTCTCGCCTACGGCATCGCCCTGCTGCCGTTTTTCTTCTTCAACTGGTGGTTCACGTTCGTGGACCCCGTCTTCACCATGGTCGGCCTGCTCGATGCCGCGGGCAACGCGGTCATGCTGGTTCTCTGCGTGATCGGCTGGCGCAAGGCCGGCGACCGGAATCCGGCCGCGGCCTGAGCGCCAGTTTCGTCCGCCGGGGCGTCAGCCTGACGTTTCGTCGACCAGGTCTTCCAGTTCCTGCTCGTCGATGTTTGGCGGTGCGGTGGGCAGGATGGACTTGTCGCGGTCGGCGGCGACGGTCGGCTTGGTCTCGTCCAGATTGCGGCGGATGAGGTCGCGCCCGGCATACATGCCGCCGCCGATCTGCATCTCGAAGCGTTCCGCATCGCGCTGGCGGACGTCTTCAGCGACGGCTGCGGCGACCTCCGGCTCGACGCCCAGATGCACCAGAACCTCCTGCCCGAAGGCGAGGGCGGAGTGGAACGTCTCACGCATCTGGCCGTCGACGCCCTTCTGCACCAGCTCCAGCGCGTGCTCTCGGTCGAAGGCGCGGGCGAAGACTTCGGCCAGGGGGAACTCGGCCTTCAGGATCTCGACGATGCGGAGCGTCGTGCCGGGCTTGTCGGTGCAGACGATGATCGCCCGCACATGATGCGCGCCGGCCGCATGCAGGATGTCGAGCCGCGTGCCGTCGCCGTAATAGACCTTGAAGCCGAAATCATAGGCGGCGCGGATGAGTTCGGTATCGTTGTCGATGATCGAGAGGTCGTAGCCGCGCGCCAGCAGCGGCTGGCTGACGATCTGGCCGAAGCGGCCATAGCCGATGATGAGAACCGTGCCGTGGAGATCGTCGGCCTTCTCGACGCCGTCCATGACGGGCTTCGGCTTGGCGATGAGGAATTTCAGCGACAGCGCCAGCAGCGGCGTCAGCGCCATCGAGATGATGACGGTGGCGGTGAAGATGGCGTTCTGCGCGCCGGAGATGATCCCGGCGCTCGTGGCGGCGCCGTAGAGGACGAAGGCGAACTCGCCGCCCTGGGCGAACAGGAAGGCGCGGGTGAGGGCGTCCGGGTGCCGCGCCTTCAGGAGACGCGCGATGAGATAGATCGCCGCCGACTTGACGGCCATATAGGCGAGCACCGCCACCGCGATGACCCGCCATTCGGCCTGCAGCACCGAGAGGTCCAGCGACATGCCGACGCTGAGGAAGAAAAGGCCGAGCAGAATGCCGCGGAACGGCTCGATATCGGCTTCGAGCTGATGCCGGAAGGTGGATTCCGAAAGGAGGACGCCGGCGAGGAAGGCGCCCATCGCCATCGAGAGGCCGCTGAGATCCATCACCAGCGCCGTGCCGAGGACGACGAGAAGGGCGGCGGCGGTCATCACCTCGCGCGCCTTGGCGGCGGCGAGCAGGCGGAACATCGGGTTCAGCAGGTAGACGCCGACCGCCACCACGCCGACGACGGCGCCGATGGCGATGCCGGCAGATATCCATGGATTGCCGCCCTCGGACGGGATGGGAGAGAGCAGGGCGACCACCGCCAGCAAAGGCACGATGGCGAGGTCTTCCAGCAGCAGGATCGCGACATTGCGCTGGCCGCCGGGGGTCTGGGTCTCCCCGCGTTCCTCCATCATCTGCATGATGACTGCGGTGGAGGAGAGGACGAAGCCCATCGCCGCGATGAAGGCGACCTGCCAGGGCAGTCCGCCGGCGATGCCGACGCCCGTGAGCAGCGCGCCGCAGCCGAACACCTGGGCGACCCCCAGCCCGAAAATATCGCGCCTGAGGCCCCAGAGGCGCGAGGGCTGCATTTCGAGCCCGATAATGAAGAGGAACATCACGACGCCCAGTTCGGCGACGTGGAGGACGGCCTCAGGCTCGTGGAAAAGGCCGATCCCGAAGGGGCCGATGACGACCCCGGCGGTCAGGTAGCCCAGGACCGACCCGAGGCCCAGCCGCTTGAACAGCGGCACGGCCACGACCCCCGCGCCCAACAGCGCAACCACCTGGATGAGATCGCTGCCCGCTTCGCTCGCCATGAATCCCCCTCGTTACGGGCCGAGCTTAGCCATATCGCGATGGCGGCGACAGGTTTCAACGGCCTGCCCTGAGGGTCTTCGCAGGGCGTTTCCCGCTTGGCGGCGGGCGCGGCATCATGTCTAAGATCGGCCGCGACGAAGGCGCGGGGCTGCATGCTGAAGCTTGTCGGGTTGACCAAAGAGTTCGGGACGCGGCGCGCGCTCGACAATGTGACGCTGGATTTCCAGCCGGGCGAGTTTGTCGGCATTATCGGCCGGTCCGGGGCGGGCAAGTCGACCCTGATCCGCTCGATCAACCGTCTGCACGAGCCGACCTCGGGCAAGATCCTGTTCGGCGATACCGACGTGACGGCGCTGAAGGGCAGGGCGCTGCGCCAGTGGCGCGCCGACTGCGCCATGATCTTCCAGCAGTTCAATCTCAGCGGCCGCATGGACGTGCTGACGAATGTGCTGATCGGGCGCCTGCAGAAACATGCGACCCTGCCCAGCCTGTTCAAGTTCTTCACGAATGAGGAGCGGGCCGCCGCCGTGGCTACGCTGGCGCGGCTGGACCTCGCGGAGGCGGCGCTGCAGCGGGCCGAGACCCTGTCGGGCGGCCAGCAGCAGCGCGTGGCGATCGCCCGGGCGCTGATGCAGGAGCCGAAGCTGATCCTCGCGGATGAGCCGATCGCCTCGCTGGACCCCAAGAATTCGGAAGCCGTGATGGACGCGCTGGCCGACGCCAATCAGCGCTCGGGCATCACCGTGCTCTGCAACCTGCACGACCTCGACGTGGCGGAGCAGTACTGCCGCCGGATCATCGGCATGGAGAAGGGCAAGGTCGTATTCGACGGCCCGCCTTCCGCTCTCGACCGCGACATGAAGCTGCGCATCTACGGCCAGGGTCTGCGCGCCGCATGACCGGACCGCTCATCACGCGCCGCGCGTTCGGCAGCTTCGCGGCGGGCGGGGCGGCGCTGGCGCTCGCCGGTTGCGCCGAGGGCCGCTTCGACGCGAACGGCTATCCCAAATGGCTGGTTAGCGGCTTCTCGGTGCTGGAGACGAACCCGGCGCGGATCGGCGCGCTGACCGACTATGAGACCTTCATCGGCAAGGAGATCGGCATTCCGCTGCGCTCGTTCCGCGCTGCCGGGTATTCCGGCGTCTCGCTCGCCATGATGAACAACCAGATCGATTTCGGCATCATGGGTCCGGCGAACTACGCCACCATCAAGAAGGAGATGGGCGACGGTGTGGACGCGCCGCTGACCATGGCGGAAAGCGACGGCAAGACGAGCTATGTCGCCGTCATCTTCGTGAAGGCCTCGTCCGACATCCATAGTCTCGACGATCTGAAGGGCCGCACCATGGCCTTCGCCGACGTGAACTCGGCATCGGGCTATCTCGTGCCGCGTTACTATCTGCGCAAGGAAGGCAAAGACCCCGAAACATTTTTCCGCCGCTACATCTTCGCCGGCGGCCACGAACAATCGGTCTCTTCGGTGCTGAACGGCACCACCGATGCCGGCGTTACCTGGGTTTCGGGCGTCGGCGACGAGAAGAAGGGGTTCACGCGCGGCATTCTTCAGCGGATGGTGCAGGCAGGTACGTTGAACATGGACGATCTGCGGATCGTGTGGACCAGCGGCCCCATTCCCAACGGTCCGTTCGTAATGCGGCAGGGCCTGCCGGCCGACCTGCGGCAGAAGATCATCGACGCGCATATCCGGCTGCGTCAGGCCGACAAGGCGGCGTTCGAGGCGCTGACCGGCGGGCAGGGCCAGGGGTTCGTTCCCGCACCGCCGGGATTTTATGACGTGATCTTCGAGATCAAGGCGGAAGAAGAAGCCGCGCGGCGGGTCAGGGCATGAGCGCGCTGGACGATCTCGTGGCCGCCGCAGGCCCGGAAAAGGCCAGCGCCGCCCTCTTAGCCTTCGAGAAGGAACACACGGCCTATAAACGCCGCTGGCGGCTGTTCTTCGGCATCGGCATCGCGCTGTTCGCGATCTGCTTCATCGGCGCGGTCTTCATCGCCGATTTCAGCCTGGGGCGGCTGTTCAGCGGCTTCCCGCAAATGCTGGCCTTCCTGGACCGCGCGCTGCCCGATCTGGAGATGAGCAAGCTGGGCGACGGGGCCACGACCGAAGGCTCGCTCGCCTACTGGTTCTACGCCTTCCCGAAATGGGTGGCCCTGTTGTGGGAATCCATCGAGATGGCGATCCTCGCGACCGCCCTCGGCGGCGGGGCGGCGTTCCTGCTGTCCTTCGTGGCGGCGCGCAATATCGGGCCGAACCGCTGGGTCTCTTCGTTCGTGCGGCGCCTGCTGGAATTCTTCCGCACGCTGCCCGACCTCATCGTCGCGCTGGTTCTGGTGCAGGCCTTCGGCCCCGGCGCAGCGGCGGGCGTGCTGGCCATCGCGCTCCACACGACGGGCGCGCTCGGCAAGCTGATGAGCGAGGTCCACGAGAATATCGACATGAAGCCGCTGGAGGGCGTGCGCGCCTCGGGCGGCAACTGGTTTCATGCGATCCGCTTCGGCGCGATGCCGCAGATCCTGCCGAACTTTTTCTCGTATGCGTTGCTGCGGCTCGAGATCAACATCGCGGCTGCGGCGGCCATTGGTTACGTGGGCGCAGGCGGTATCGGGCAGGAGCTGGTGATCGCCATCGAGAACCTGCGTTTCGATGACGCGCTGGCGATCATCGCGATGGTGATCGTGCTGATCTTCGCGATCGACCTGACCTCGGAACGTATCCGTCATCGCTTCATCGGGGCGCGCGCATGACTTCGCCCTTCAGCGTTTCCGAAGCCGAGATCGCCGCCGCACGCAACGCCTATGGCGACGTGATCGAGCCGAGCTTCTTCAAGCGTGCGACGCCCTGGCTGCTGACCGCCGTGATCCTCGGCTATCTGGTGTGGCTGTGGATCAAGTTCGGCCTGACGTTCGAGCTGTTCGGCAAGGGTGCGGCGAAGCTGGGTGAGTTCGTCGTCAAGATGCTGCCGCCTGAACTCTTGCGCGCGAGGCGTCCCACCCATTCCAGATGCCTGCTACACCGGAGAATTCCTGTCGGCGACCGGCGAGACGCTGGGCATGGCGTTCCTGGGGACGCTGTTCGGCGCGATCATCGCGTTCCCGCTCGCCTATCTCGGCGCGTCGAACGTGGTGCCGAACAAGACGGTCCACTTCATCATCCGGCGCATCTTCGACATCTTCCGCGGCATCCCCTCGCTGATCTGGGCGCTGGTGTTCGTGGCGGGCTTCGGCCTCGGCCCGATGGCCGGCGTGCTGGCGCTGATGATGGCGGACTTCGCGCCGCTCGCAAAAATGGGCGCCGAGGCGATCGAGAACGCTGACCGCAAGCCGGTGGAAGGCGTGACCTCGTCCGGCGCGTCGAAGCTGCAGATCCTGCGCTTTGCGCTGGTGCCGCAGATCCTGCCGATCCAGCTCAGCCAGGCGCTCTACTTCTTTAAATCCAATGTGCGTTCGGCGGCGGTGCTGGGCATCGTGGGCGCGGGCGGCATCGGCTATTACCTGTCCGATCTCAGCCGCAACAATCACTGGGACATGGTGGCGTTCATCCTCATCCTGTTCCTGGTGCTGGTGTACGCGATCGACTTCGTCTCCAAGCGGCTGCGGGGGCTGATCACGGGGGCGCGGACGTGATCAGAGTGGAGCAGGCGGACGGGATCGACCGCCTGGCCGAGATGATCGCGGCGTGCGACCGGGCCAGCATCTTCACCGGGGCGGGCATTTCGACCGAAAGCGGCATTCCCGATTTCCGCTCGCCCAGCGGGCTGTGGACCCGGATGAAGCCGATCCTGTTTCAGGATTTCGTCAGCTCGCGCGAAGTGCGGCAGGAAGCGTGGAAGCGCCGCTTCGAGGGCGAGGACACGATCGCGAAGTCCGAACCCAATGCCGGGCATCGCGCCGTGGCGCGGTTGGTGGCTGAAGGTATCGCTGGCGAAGTCATCACCCAGAATGTCGACGGGCTGCACCAGCGCGCGGGCGTGCCTGAGGAGAAGCTGATCGAGGTCCACGGCACGGTCAGGTTCTGCAAGTGCCTGACCTGCGGCGCGCGCTATGAGAATGACGAGGTGCGCCGCATGTGGGTCGACAGCGGCGGCGACGCGCCGGACTGCACCGTCTGCGGCGGCATCATCAAGGCGGCGACGATCTCGTTCGGCCAGCCCATGCCGGAACTGGAAATGGAGCGGGCGAATATCGCGGCGCTGAGCTGCGACCTGATGCTCGCCATAGGGTCGTCGCTGCAGGTCTTTCCGGCCGCCGGCATTCCCATCAACGCCAAGCGCAATGGCGCATTTCTGGTCATCCTCAACCGCGAGGAGACCGAGCTCGATCATATCGCCGATCTCGTCATCAACGCCGAGATCGGGCCGGTGCTGAGCGCCGTGACCAAGGTGAACTGATGCTGCGGGGCGGGCAGGGGCCGGTTGCGCCGCTGCTGATCCGGTCCGCGTGCGCCGCCGACCATGCCGCGCTGATCGCCATCCTGCGCGAAACCTTTCGTGACACATGAGCGCCACAGATGCGGCCCGAGGCGATCACGACCGTGCTGCTGGAAAAGCTGTTGTGACGGGAGGATCGGCGACGTGAACCGGCTGAGAGGCGGATGCTATTGCGGCGCGGTGGCCTACGAGGTCGATGACGCCTTCGCCTATGCGATGAACTGCCATTGCTCGCAGTGTCGCCGCACCACCGGCGCGGCTTTCAAGCCGTTGGCGGGGATCGCGATTGACCGGATCGCCGTGACCAAAGGCGCGGGGACGCTGCTGATCGTCGGCGATCCGGTTGCCGCCCACGATATCCACTGCGCCGCCTGCGGCTCGCTGCTCTATTCGGTGGTGCGCGAGAACGCCTTTGCGCATGTCGCGATGGGCACCCTGATTGACCCGCCGTCGATCCGGCCCCAGATGCACATCATGGTCGGCTCCAGGGCGCCGTGGTTCGAGATCACCGACGATTTGCCCCAGTTTGCCGAATTTCCGGGCTAGAGCCGCGGAAATGCGGGAAAACTGGCTGTTAACGGCCCGAGACCCTATATCTCGTTCCTGAAATCCCGGCCTTTCCCGAGTCGCCCGGACCCCCTATCTCTAGGGCCGTCGATGCGGGGTACGGCCCTGCCTGTAGTGGAGATGCGCGTGAGCTGGATGCTGGACGAAGGCGACAAGAAGGACGAGAAGCCCGCGGACGCCCCGGCGTTCCAGGCGGTGGCCCAGGCGCTCTACAAGTCGCGCACGATCCTGATCTTCGGCGAGATCAACGACAAGTTGGCGGAGCGCGTTTCGGCGCAGCTGCTGGCGTTCTCGGCGGACGGCGATGCCGACATCAAGGTGCTGATCAATTCCCCCGGCGGCCACGTGGAAAGTGGCGACACGATCCACGACATGCTGACCTTCGTGAAGCCGCGCGTGCTGATGATCGGCACCGGCTGGGTCGCCAGCGCCGGCGCGCACATCTTCCTGGGCGCGAAGAAAGAGAACCGTTTCTGCCTGCCGAACACGCGTTTCATGCTGCATCAGCCGCTGGGCGGCGTGCGCGGTCAGGCCTCCGATATCCAGATCGAGGCGGAAGAGATCATCAAGATGCGCCAGCGCATCAACCGCATCATCGCCCGCGAGACCGGCCAGCCCTACGAGAAGGTCGATGTCGATACCGAGCGCAATTACTGGATGGGTCCGGAAGAGGCGAAGGCCTATGGCATCGTCGGCAAGATCGTCGGCAACCTGGCCGAGGTCGGCTAAGGCATGACTGCCCCATGGTGGAAAGGGGCCGTCGTCTATCAGATCTACCCGCGCAGCTTCTGTGACAGCGACGGGGACGGTGTCGGCGATCTGCCCGGCATCGCCTCGAAGCTGGACTATCTGAAGGAGCTGGGGCCGGACGCCGTATGGCTGTCGCCCATCCATCCGACGCCGAACAAGGATTTCGGCTACGATGTCAGCGACTTCAACGATGTCGCGGCCGAAATGGGCGGCATGGCCGCCTTCGATGCCCTGTCGGGCGGCATGCGCGCGCGCGGCATCAAGCTGATCCTCGATGAGGTTCTGGCCCATACCTCCGAACGCCATGACTGGTTCGCCGAGAGCCTGAAAGGCGAGGAGGGGCGCAAGACCGACTGGTTCGTATGGGCCGACGCCAAGGACGATGGCGGGCCGCCGAACAACTGGCTCAGCGTCTTCGGCGGGCCGGCGTGGTCGTACCATCCGGCGCGGCGGAAATACTATTTCCACAAATTCCTGAAGTCGCAGCCGAAGCTGAACTGGCGCGAGCCGAACGCGCGCGCCGCTGCGCTGGAGGTGTTGCGGCACTGGCTGCGCAAGGGCGTCGACGGCTTCCGCCTCGATGTCGCCAACTCGTTCCTGCATGACGACAAGCTGCGCGACAATCCGGCGATCCCGCCGAACCTGCGCGGGCCGCATCACTGGGCCCATGCCCCGAACATGCAGAAGCGCATTTACGATTCGAACCTGCCCGAGAACCGCAAGGCGCTCGACGAGGTGCGCGCCGCTGTCGAAGGATTTGAGGACCGGTTCGTCTTCGGGGAGTTTTCGGAAGAGCCGGGGCTGATCGGTGAGTATGTCGGCCAGACCCATGGCCTCCATTCCGGTTACACCTTCACCTTCCTGGATGACCGGACCTACAGCCCGGCGATCTTCGCGGCGTATTACCGCTTCCTGAAGGAGCGGCCGCATGTATGGCCATGCGTGACCTTCTCCAACCACGACGTTGCGCGCACCGTCTCGCGCTTCGGCGGCGGCAAGCGCGACGATGCGCTGGCGAAATCGGCGATCACGCTGCTGATGTCGTTGAAAGGCACGGTCCTGATGTATCAGGGCGAGGAGCTGGGCCTCGGCAACGGCGCCATTTCGCAGGACGAAGTGCGCGACCCCGTGGGTGAGCTGTATTTTCCCTTCAGCAAGGGACGCGACCCGGCGCGCACGCCAATGCCGTGGACGGCGGCGGCGCCCAATGCCGGGTTCTCGACAGCGAAACCCTGGCTGCCGGTCGACAAGGTTCATGCCGAACACGCGGCCGATGTGCAGAGCCTCGATCCGGACTCGGTCCTCAACTTCACGCGTGACATCATCAAGGCGCGCCGTGAAATCCCGGCGCTGATCACGGGCGATATAGAGATCCTGGAAGCGAACGAACAGGTGCTCGCGTTCCATCGCATTCTGCCCGAGCAGACGGTGCTGTGCGTCTTCAACCTGTCGCGCGAGCCGGCGACCTATGCGCTGCCGCGCCAGTCGACCGTGTCGCCGTTCGAGTTCGGTCCGGGCGGTTGGGGCTTCGGCGGGCCGGGGCTGACGCTGAAGCCCTTCGCCGCCTTCTTCGGTCAGGCCGGCTGACAGTCCTTGAGCGCCGACATCAGCGCTTCGATCGGCAGCAGCACGCAGCTGTGCCGGCTGCGATAGGCGGCGGCCGGCTTGAAGACCTCGTAGGCGGACCAGTCGCCGGCCGGCGCGTCGCCGCCATTCAGCATCGCAGCGACATCGGCATGCAGCGACCGGATTTCCGACTCGGTCTTCCCGGCGGCGTGCGCCGCCAGCAGCGAAGCTGAGGCCTGGACCAGGACGCAGCCTTTCAGATCGTTGGCGACGGCGTCGATGCGGCGGGCGGCGTCGATGCGGGCGTCGAAGATGACGCTGTCGCCGCACATGGCGTTGGCCGCGCGCGCGGAGCAGCACGGTTCGCCGAGTCGGCCTGCGCCGTGGGCCGACGACGCGAGGCGCAGCAGCGCCTTCTGGTAGAGATCCTCGCTCATGGCGTCTGGAATGCCGCGAGATCGGCCGGCGTGTCGATATCGGTCAGGACGGAGGGGCCGAGTTCGACCTCGACCACGGCTTCGGCATAGTCGGTGAGGAGCCTGCGTGCGCCCGCATCGCCCGTGAGAGCCGTCATTTCGGGGAAGTAGGCGGACGACCACAGAACCGGATTGCCGCGCTTGCCCTGATGTATGGGGACGACGATGGAGCGGCCTTCTGCGGGGTCGAAGGCGGCGATCAGGCGATCGATGTCGGCGGCCGATACCGCCGGCATGTCGCCGAGCGCGATCAGCGCCGCGTCGCAATGCGGTGGCAGGGCCTCAAGCCCTGCGCGCAACGATGTGCTGAGGCCTTCGGCGAATGCGGGGTTGCGGACGATCGTGACGTCGAGGCCCCGCAGCGCCGCCCCGACATCCTCGGCCTCGTGGCCGGTCACGACGACGACCTGCTCGACCTGCGCCGCGCGCACGGACTCGGCGGTGCGGCGGACCATGGGCTGCGCGCCGATGCGGGCAAGCTGTTTGGTCGCGCCCATCCGCTGCCCGCGTCCGGCGGCGAGGACGATGGCGGCGATGCGGGGCGAGGTGCGGGCGGCTTGCGCCGCGCCGTCGCGAGGCTGGGGACGCGATGCGATCTCTTTCAGAAGGCCGCCGACGCCCATGGCGGCGATGTCGTCGCCTGTGACCGGGAGGCCGGCGAGGAGACGCTGAAGCACCCAGTCGAAGCCGTTGAGCTTGGGCGAACGGGCGCAGCCGGGCAGGCCGATCACCGGAACCGTGCCGTGCCGCCCGAGCATGAGCAGATTGCCCGGATCGACGGGCATGCCGAACCGGATCACCTCGCCGCCTGCGGCTATGAGCGCGGCCGGAACGACATCGGCGCGGTCTGCGATGGCGGAGGCGGAATAGATCAGCACGGCTTCCGCGCCGTTCGTGAGCGCCGACGATATCGCGGCGGCGACATCGCCGGAGGTGTGCGGGACAATTTCCGAGCTGACGATGCCGGCCCTGGCAGGCTTGAGGCGCGTTTCGAGCGTGACCCGGTTCTTGTCGTGCAGGGAGGGCTTGGTGCCGGGGAGATCGGTGGAGATGAGGCCGATCTTCAGCGCGCGATAGGGAGATACTTCGACGACCGGGCCGAGCGCGCGCGCGAGCGACAGCGCCGCATCGAGCGAGGCGCGCTTCACGGCGTAAGGAATGATCTTGATGGTCGCCAGCATCGCGCGGGTTTCGACCGCGTCGAAGGCGGGCAGGGTGGCGACGGTGATGGCTTCGTCGATGGCGTTGATCGCGTCGATAGCGCCCGCTTTGACGGTGAAGACGCCGGAGACGCTGGCGTAGAGATTGCTGCGTCCGGTGAAGGCGCTGGCGACCCTGACGCCGTCGCCCGCGAGCGCTTCGGCCAGCAAGGCGGCGGCTTCGTCTTCAGGGACGTCGTCGGGGTCGAGTTTTGCGACGATGAGGCTCCCGATGCCTGCGGCGGACAGCGCTTCGATGTCGGCCACGGTCAGACGATGGCCTTTCTTCAGCGACTTGCCGTCGTGACGCAGGCCGTGCGCGAGAATGGCGCCCGCGGCTTCACGCGTGGGGAGAGGCCCGAATTTCACCTGGCGCCTGCGCGGAGCGTTTCGACGATCTGGCCGAGAATCGAGACAGCGATTTCGGCGGGCGTGCGCGCATGGATGCTGAGTCCGACGGGTCCGCGGATGCGGCTGATCGCGTCTTCGCTGAAGCCGGCGGCTTCGAGGCGTGCGAGGCGGGCGGCGTGGGTCTTTCGCGAGCCGAGCGCACCGACATAGAAAGCGCGGCTGCGGAGCGCCTCCTGCAGGGCGGGATCGTCGAGTTTCGGGTCATGGGTCAGCGTCACGACGGCCGTGCGGCTGGTGACGCCGATACTGACGAGCGCGGCGTCCGGCCAGTCATGCGACAGCGGGACGCCGGGAAAACGGGCTTCGCTGGCGAAGGCGGTGCGCGGGTCGATCACGTTGACGCGCCAACCGAGGGCCGCCGCCATGCGGCTGAGCGGCTGGGCGATATGGACGGCGCCGACGATGACCAGGGCGACCGGCGGGTTGAAGACATTGATGAACCAGGTCTCGCCCTGGAACTCGGCGGGACCGCTTTCGTCGCGGCCGGCGGCGCGGACGGCGAGGGCGTCGAGATCGTCCTGGGGCGGTTGGGTCAGGTCGATGACCCGTTCCTCGCCCGTTGACAGCAGCGTGGCCATGGCGATTTCGCGCCCCGTTGCGCGCGCAGCGGTCAGGGCTTTCAGACTGGCGAGCTTCAAGCGACGCGCTCCACGAAGACCTCGATTTCGCCGCCGCAGGCGAGGCCGATGTCCCATGCCTGTTCGTTGCTGACGCCGAAATGGAGCGTGACCACCTCGCCGGATTTCATGATCGCCTGCGCTTCGGCGGCGACGGCGCCTTCGATGCAGCCGCCGGAAACCGAGCCGACGAATGCGCCGGTGTCGTTGATGGCGAGCTGGCTGCCGGCCGGACGGGGGGCCGACCCCCACGTCTTCACGACGGTCGCGAGCGCAACCTTGCGGCCTTCGGCGATCCAGGCCTCGGCCTGTTCCAGCACGCGGTCGTCGTTCATGGGCGAATCCTCAAGCAGAACGTCGATGTTCGAGATGGGCCTTCCGCGCCGTCCCGGCAAGCTCGGCGGCGAGGTCTGACAGGGTCGCGATGTTGTAGAGGGGCAGGAAACGGTCGGCGTGCGGCAGCAAGGCGCGGATGCCCGCGGCCTTTGGCTGGAAGGCGGCATAGCGCAGCAGCGGGTTCATCCAGATCAGTTCGCGGCAGGAGCGGGCGAGCCGGGCGGCCTCGACCTCCAGCGCACCGGAATCGTCGCGGTCGAGACCATCGGTGATGAGCAGGACGATGGCGCCCTGACCCAGCACGCGGCGCGACCAGCGATAGTTGAATTCGCGGATCGCCGCGCCGATCCGCGTGCCGCCACCCCAGTCGCCCGCATCGCGGCCGATCGTGTCGAGCGCTTCATCGATATCGCGGTGGCGCAGCGCGCGGGTGGCGTTGGTGAGGCGTGTGCCGAACACGAAAGTCTCGATGCGCTGGCCGCGCCGTCGGCGCTGTTCGGTGAGCGCATGGAGGAAATGCAGGAAGACGCGGGCATAGCGGCTCATCGAGCCGGAGATATCGCAGAGGGCGACGACCGGCGGCGGGCGTTCGCGCCGGCGCGCGCGCTTGAGGTCGATGACGTCGCCGCCTTCGCGGATGCTGGCGCGCAGGGTGCGGCGCATGTCGATGCGCGGGCCATGGGCGGCGGGCGCAAGGCGGCGCGTCGGGTGGGCGGCGATGTCGAGCGGCAGGCGCGCGACAAGCGTGCGGGCGCGTGCGATTTCTTCAGCGCTCATCTGCTCGAAATCCCTGGTGCGAAGGATCTCGTCAGCGGAGGCGGTAAGCGTCATGTCGATGTCGATATCGGTTTCGCGGCGCTCAGGCACGGTCTGACCCGCGCTCAGCGCTTCGGCAAGGCGGCGCGCGCCCGCCGCCCTGGCAGGCTCGGCCTCCGGCTTCATCAGCGGTATCAGCATGGCCATGGCGCGGTCGCCAAGCCGGGGATCGCGCCAGAAGAGTTCGAACGCCTGGTCGAACAGGGCGATCTGATCGCGGCGGGTGACGAGGGTCGCGAACAGGGCCTGGCGGAGAACAGTCTTGTCGCCGACACCGGCCAACGCGACGGCTTCGGCGGCGGCCAGGGCCTGTCCGGGGCCGAGCGGCAGGCCTGCGGCGCGCAGCAGCCTGGCGAAATGCAGAATGTTCGGGCCGAGCGTCGTCACGCCGCCGCCCGGGCGCGCGCTTCATCGAGCAAGCGTGCCGTTTCGCCGGTGGTGAGGCGCGCGATGTCATCCTGGTATTTGAGGAGGACGCCGAGAGTGTCGCGGATCGCCTCGGGCGTCATCTCCACGACATCGAGGGCGGCAAGCGCCGAGGCCCAGTCGATGGTTTCCGCAACGCCGGGTTTCTTGAAGAGATCTTCGCCGCGCAGTGTCTGTACGAAGGCCGCGATTTGCCGGCTGAGATCAGCGGGCAAGGCCGGAGCGCGGGCCTTGAGGATCGCCAGTTCACGTTCCATCGAGGGGTAGTCGACCCAGTGATAGAGGCAGCGCCGCTTCACCGCGTCGTGGATTTCGCGCGTCCGATTGGAGGTGATGATGACGATGGGCGGGTGTTCGGCCTTGATCGTGCCAGTCTCCGGCACCGTCACCTGGTAGTCGGACAGGATTTCCAGAAGGAACGCCTCGAAGGGTTCATCGGCGCGGTCGAGTTCGTCGATGAGCAGGACGGGCGGGCCGCCCGGCTGCGGCTCCAGCGCCTCCAGCAACGGGCGCTTGATGAGGAAGCGGGCGTCGAAGAGATCGGACGCTTCGGCGCGCGTGGCGGCGGCCTCCGCCAGCCGGATTTCGATCATCTGCGCGGCGTAGTTCCACTCATAGACCGCCGAAGCCGTATCCAGGCCTTCATAGCATTGCAGGCGCAGCAGGCGGCGTCCGAGGGCGGTGGCGAGAACCTTGGCGATCTCGGTTTTGCCTGTGCCGGGTTCGCCTTCGAGAAAGAGCGGCTTGCCCATCGACAGACTGAGGAAAACCGACACCGCGAGCGCGCGGTCGGCGACATAGCCCGTGCTGGACAGCAAGGCGGAAGTCTGGTCGATGGATTGCGGCAAGGAATTGGTCATGGATACCGACGTTAGAGCAGCATGCGCGGAGGCGGAAGCCGAACCGCTGCCTCGGCGCGCCACGATTCTGGGAATGGCGTGCATGGCCGCCTCGGCCCTGTTGTTCATGGCGGGCAACGCGGTCATCAAGCATCTGGCCGAAAGCGGGATTCCGCCGGTCGAGACCGTGTTTTTCCGCAGCGCGGTATCGCTGGTGATCCTGGCCCCGTTCGCCCTGCGGACGCCCGGCGTCCTCAAGACCATGCATTTCAGGACTCACGTGAGCCGGGGCCTCATCCAGGCGGCCTCGATGATCGCGTTCTTCTACGGCATCGTTCACATCACGCTGGTGGAGGCGAATGCGCTGGAGTTCACCTCACCCATTCTGGCGACGCTGATCGCCATGATCTTTTTCGGCGAACCGGTGCGGACACGGCGGATCGTGGCGATGGCCTGCGGCTTCCTGGGCGCGATGATCGCGCTGCGGCCCGGATTCCAGGTTCTGAACGAAGGACACGGGCTGATCGCGCTCGCATCGCTGCTGTGGGCCGTAGTGCTGCTCTATATCCGGCGGCTGTCGCAGACGGAGTCGGCTCTCACGCAGTCGATTTATATCGGGCTGGTGCTGACGCCGCTGGCCGCCATTCTCGCGGCTTTCGTCTGGGTGACGCCGAACCTGGAGCAGTTGCTGTTCCTCTGCATGGTCGGCGCGACGGCGACGGGCGGGCAGTATCTGTTCGCGCAGGCGTTCCGTTATGCCGAGATGTCGGCGGTGCTGCCGCTCGACTTCACCAAGCTGATCTGGTCGTCGCTGATCGGCTATTTCGCCTTCAGCTATATTCCCGACGCGCTGACGCTGCTGGGCGCCACGGTCATCTTCGCGGCGGGCGCCTATATCACCATTCGCGAGGCGCAGCTTCAGCGTCAGGGGAGGGGAATTTGAGACCGGCGATTGCTGCCATCGTTCTGCTGGCCGGACAGGCGCTGGCGGGTGGTCCCGACGACTGGCCCTCGCATGACACGGATCTGGGGCGCGTTCTGACGGCGCCGGATGGCGCCGGCGCGTATGTTCTCGTGTCGCGGGTTCAGGCCTACGCGGCGCCACTGGAGGAGTGGTTCGCGCCGCGTGTCGAGGCTATGGCCGGAGAAGGCGTCACGATGACGCTGTCTGCTCTGGAGCGCCTACCGGGAGATGTCTTGCAGCAACATGTGGCGCTGCACGGGGACAGCGTGCCGGACACGGATGTCGTCGTAACGGCCTATGCCACGCCTGCAGGCAACCAGATGCTTGTCAGCATCGGCAAAAGCCCGTCGATCGCAGCCTATATTGCCGCGCATGCAGACAAGCAGGACGTGTGGACGGACGGGGGGTGGGGAGCGGCGACGCCGCTGCCGCCGATGAGTACGGCAGGCCTTGAGTGCCGGATGGAGCAGCAGCCTTCGGTCGTGTGGGTCGTCGACCGCATGTGCGAGATCGACTGCGCCCTGGAGCCGGGTACGGCGATGGTGCTGATCGACGCCGAGGTCTGCCGGGAGTCGCGTTAGCCCAGCGCCCGCGCCACTGCCCGCTTGGCCATCACCGTCACCAGATGGGCGCGGTATTCGGCGGTCGCATGCAGGTCGGCATTGAGACCATCGGCCGACACGTTGATGCCCGCCACGGCGTCCGGCGTAAAGCTTTTGCTGAGCGCCGCTTCCATCTCGGTCTGGCGGAAGACGCTGGGGGCGGCGCCGGTGACGGCGACGCGGACGCCCGACGCCGTCTTCGCGACGAAGACGCCGACGACCGCGTAGCGCGAGGCGGGGTTGCGGAATTTCTCGTAGGCCGTTTTCTCGGCCACCGGGAAGGCGATCTTCGTGATGATCTCGCCCGGCTGAAGGGCCGTTTCGAACATGCCGGTGAAGAAGCCGTCGGCCGCGATCGTGCGCTTCGTGGTGTGAATGGTGGCGTTCAGCGCCACGGCGGCGGCGGGATAGTCGGCCGACGGGTCGGCGTTGGCGATGGAGCCGCCGATCGTGCCGCGGTGACGGACCAGCGGATCGCCGATCCAGCCCGCGAGATCGGCGAGCGCGGGAATGGCGCTGCGGACATCCGCCGAGGCGGCGACATCGGCGTGGCGGGTGGCGGCGCCGATGGTGAGGGCGTCGGGGGTGACGGTGATGCCGGCGAGGTCGCGGATGGCGGCGAGGTCGATGATGTCGCTGGGGCTGGCGAGGCGCTGCTTCAGCGTCGGGATGAGAGTCTGGCCGCCGCCGAGGAATTTGGGGTCGTCGGCGCCGGAGAAGAGCTTTTCGGCGTCGGCGAGGGTGGCGGGGCGGTGATAGTTGAACTGATACATCTGCCAGCTCCTATTCCGCAGCGAGGCGGGCGGTTTGGGCGGCGCGCCAGACCCGTTCGGGCGTGGCGGGCATGGTGAAGTCGCGGATATTCAAGGCGTTGGTGAGCGCATTGATGATGGCCGGCGGGGCGGCGATGGCCCCGGCTTCGCCGCAGCCCTTGATGCCGAGCGGGTTGGAGGGGCAGGGCGTGGACGTGAAGCCGAGCGTGAAGCTGGGAAGATCGCCTGCCCGGGGCATGGTGTAGTCCATGTAGCTGCCGGTCAGGAGCTGGCCGTCCTCGTTGTAGACGGCGTTTTCCAGCATGGCCTGGCCGATGCCCTGCGCGATGCCGCCGTGAACCTGTCCCTCGACGATCATCGGGTTGATGACGACGCCGAAATCGTCGACCGCCGTGAACTTCTCGATGGTGACGATGCCGGTGTCGGGATCGACCTCCAGCTCGCAGATGTGGCAGCCTGCGGGGAAGGTGAAGTTGAGGGGATCGTAGAAGGCGCTTTCCTTGAGGCCCGGCTCGATTTCGCTGGTCGGGAATTTGTGACCGACATAGGCGGCGAGCGAGACTTCCGGGAACGACAGCGACTTGTCGGTGCCGGTGACGGTGAACCTGCCGTCCTTGAACTCGATATCGTCGGCGGACGCTTCCATGAGATGAGCGGCGATCTTCTTCGCCTTGGCCTCGACCTTGTCGAGCGCCTTGGCGATGGCGCTCATGCCGACGGCGCCGGAGCGCGAGCCGTAGGTGCCCATGCCGAACTGCACCTTGTCGGTGTCGCCGTGGACGATTTCGATGTTGTCGATGGGGATGCCAAGGCGTGAAGAAACCAGCTGGGCGAAGGTGGTTTCGTGGCCCTGGCCGTGGCTGTGACTGCCGGTGAGGACTTCGACCGAACCGGTGGGGTTCACCCGGACTTCGGCGCTTTCCCAAAGACCGACGCCCGCGCCGAGCGAGCCGACGGCGGCGGACGGCGCGATGCCGCAGGCCTCGATATAGGTCGAGAAGCCGATCCCGCGCCTTTTGCCGCCCGCTTCGGAGGCGGCGCGGCGGGCCGGGAAGCCGGCATAGTCCGCGATCTGGAGCGCCTTGGTGAGCGAGGCGTCATAGTCGCCGATGTCATAGGACATGATGACCGGCGTCTGGTGCGGGAAGCTGCGGACGAAGTTGCGGCGGCGGAATTCGGCCGGGTCGAGGCCGGTCTGGCGGGCCGCTTCCTCGATCAGCCGTTCGATGACGTAGGTGGCCTCGGGCCGGCCGGCGCCGCGATAGGCATCGACCGGAGCGGTGTGGGTGTAGATGCCCTGCACCTCGGCATAGATGGCCGGGATGTCGTACTGGCCCGACAGCAGCGTCGCATAGAGATAGGTCGGGACAGACGAGGCGAAGGTGGAGAGATAGGCGCCGAGATTGGCGATCGTCTTGACCCGGAGGCCGAGGATCTTGCCGCCGGCATCGAGCGCCAGCGCGGCATGGGTGTGATGGTCGCGGCCGTGGGCGTCGGTGAGGAAGGCCTCGCTGCGGTCGGAGGTCCATTTCACCGGGCGGCCGACGCGGCGCGAGGCCCAGACGCAGACCGTCTCTTCGGCATAAATGAAGATGTTGGAGCCGAAGCCGCCGCCCACATCCGGCGCGATGACGCGGAGCTTGTTCTCCGGCGCGATGCCGACAAAGGCGGAAAGCACCAGCCGCGCCACATGCGGGTTCTGGCTGGTGGTGTAGAGGGTGTGAATGCCGGTGCCGGTGTCGTAGTCGCCGAGCGCGGCGCGCGGCTCCATCGGGTTGGGGATCAGGCGGTTGTTGACGATGTCGAGCGAGACGACCTTGGCGGCGTTCGCGAAGGCATCGACGGTTTCCTTGAAGTTCCCCAGTTCCCAGTCGAACACCATATTGTGCGGGATATCGTCGTGGACGAGCGGGGCGGCGGCATCGAGCGCCGCCTTGGCGTCGGCCACCGCAGGCAGCACGTCGTAATCGACGATCACTGCCTCGGCGGCGTCACGCGCCTCGGCATAGGTTTCGGCGATGATGACGGCGACCGCATCGCCGGCATAGCGCACCTTGCCCTGCGCCAGAGCGGGGTGCGGCCCGGCCTTCATGGGGCTGCCGTCCTTGGAATGGACCATCCAGCCGCAGATGAGACCGCCGACGCCGTCTTCGGCGAGTTCCTTGCCGGTCAGGACGGCGACGACACCGGGCATGGCGAGCGCTGCGGCCGCGTCTATGCCGTTGATCCGGGCATGGGCGTGCGGACTGCGAAGGAAGCAGGCATGGGTCTGGCCCGGACGGTTGATGTCGTCCGTGTAGTTGCCCTTGCCGGTGATGAAACGGCGGTCTTCCTTGCGCCGGGGCGAGGCGCCGATGGCGGTGACGGTCATTCGGCCGCCTCCCGATGCCCCATCGCCTGCGAGGCCGCCTCGATGGCTTTGACGATGTTGTGGTAGCCGGTGCAGCGGCAGATATTGCCTTCAAGTTCGGCCCGGATGGTTTTTTCGTCCAGCCCGCCGGGGTGACGGCGGATCATGTCGACGGCCGTCATAATCATGCCCGGCGTGCAGAAGCCGCATTGCAGGCCGTGATGTTCGCGGAACGCCTCCTGGACGGCGTGAAGTTTGCCGTCGCTGGCGAGGCCTTCGATGGTGAGGACGCTGGCGCCTTCGGCCTGGACGGCGAGGACGGTGCAGGATTTGACCGCCAGCCCGTCGACATGGACGACGCAGGCCCCGCACTGGCTGGTGTCGCAGCCGACATGCGTGCCGGTGAGGCGGAGCTTTTCGCGGATATACTGGACGAGCAGGGTGCGCGGCTCGACGTCGGCAGTGACGGCTTTGCCGTTCACCGTCATGGATATGGCGGTCATCCGAGGGCCTCCCAGCGCTGTCTCAAGCGAACACGGCACGGGTCGATGCCCGGGCATCGTTGGGAACAAGTGTTCGCCTTTGCCGTGCAGCCGTCAACGGGGCGGAAAATTTCCGGCGGGGGCTTGCAGCGCGCGCTCGAACAGCATATATTCCTATTTCCGGAAAAGTGGGCCGGGGGACTGCCGAGGGGGAGGGGCGATCAGATCGACAGGGCGAGGGCGATGAGGCCCGCGACGATGAGGATGAGGCCGGCGCCCCAGACGAGCGGGGAGAGGCCGGAGGGCGGGCGCTCGACTTTTTCGCCGGTGACGGCGTCGACCATCTGGACCTCGCCGAAGCCGGAGGAGAATTTCTCGAAGAACTCGTCGGCCAGCTTGCGGGCGACGCCGTCTATGAGGCGCTGGCCGATCTGGGCGATCTTGCCGCCGACCGTCGCCTTCACGGCATAGACGAGGCGGGTGCCGCCGGCTTCAGGCACCAGCTCGACCCTGGCCTCGCCCTTGGCGAAGCCGGCAGCGCCCCCGGAGCCTTCGCCCTTGATCGTGTAGGATTTGGGCGGGTTGAGATCGAGCAGGGCGACCTTGCCCTTGAAGCGGGCCTTCACGGGGCCGATCGACTGGGTCGCGACGGCCTCGAACTCGGTGTCGGAGAGCTTGGTCAGGCTCTCGACGCCGGGAATGGCGGCCTTGAGTTTCTCCGGGTCGTTGAGGGCCGCCCAGACGGCTTCGGCAGGGGCCGGGATCAGATAGGCGCCGTTGAGGTCCATGAGACGTTCTGTCCTTGCGGGAAGCGGGAGGCGTGCTTCCCATTGGTTGCAAATCTGCTAATTTATACAAGGGTGAGGCTGAATGCGTTGGGGGCTTCGTAGTGTCTGATCGTGGGTATGGCGGTCGCGCCGGGGGTGGCGGTGCGCCGGAAGAGACCTTCACGTCCGAGGGGACGTTGAAGTGGTTCGATCCGGGTAAAGGATTTGGATTTGTGACGCTCGCCGATAATCAGGGCGATGCGTTGATCCACCAGACCTGTCTGCGTAATTCGGGCGTGGAGAACCCGCCCGCGAATGCGCGCATGCTGTTGGAAATCGCCAAGCGGCCCAAGGGCTTGCAGGCGGTTCGTCTGATCAATCTGGCGGATGCCGACGGCAATCCGGTGGAGATCACCGAAGCGCCGAAATACCAGCCGCGCGAGCCGCGTGGCGACCGCTTCGGCGGTGGTGGCGGCGGCGGTTACGGCGATCGTGGCGGCGACCGTTTCGGCGGTGGCGGCGGCGGTTATGGCGACCGCGGCGGCGACCGTTATGGCGGCGGCGGCGGTGGTGGCTATGGCGACCGTGGCGGCGACCGCTTCGGTGGCGGTGGCGACCGTTTCGGCGGTGGCGGCGATCGCTTCGGCGGTGGCGGTGGCGGCGGATATGGCGAGCGCCGTCCGCGCCGGGACTTCGGCGGCGGTGACCGTTACGGCGGCGGCGGCGGTGGCGACAGCTATGGCGGCGGTGACCGTTATGGCGGCGGCGGCGGCGGATATGGTGAACGCAAGCCGCGCCGCGACTATGGCGACAGCGGCCGTTCGTCGATGCCGGAAGTGGTGCCGACAGGCGATCCGGAACCCGCGACCGTCAAATGGTTCAACCGCGCCAAGGGCTATGGCTTCGTGACGCGGAACGACAATTCGCCGGACATCTTCGTCCACATGGAGACGCTGCGCCGGGCCGATCTGCGTGAGCTGGAGCCGGGCCAGAAGGTGACCGTGCGCCTGGGCAATGGCCCCAAGGGCGTGATGGTCGCGGAGATCAAGATCGACGAGTGACGTGGTGGTGCGTGCGGTGAGTGTTCGTGTAACCCGCCCGGTTGGCGGGGTCTGACATAGGTGTCCGCATTGTCGCGTCCTTTGGTGATGTCCCCGGAAGCGTTCGATTTCGTCTGCCGGAGCGTGGACGATTTCAGGCGCTCGGGGCCATTCAACCACCTCGTCGTGGAGAACTTCTTCGAGCCGGGGCTGGCGGAACGGCTGAGCGCCGAGTTTCCGGCCTATGGCTCGGAGAAGTGGTTCACCTATGCCAACAGCATCGAGAACAAGAAGGCGCTGAACAACTGGAACGAGTTTCCGGCTGAGACCTATGCCTCGTTCTCTGCGCTGAACGCGCCCGACACCGTTGCGATGATCGCTGCGCTGACCGGCGTGCCGATGTTCCCGGACCCGGGTCTGCATGGCGGCGGGTGGCACATGCATGGCGAGGGCGGCAATCTCAATCCGCATCTCGACTACTCTCTGCACCCCAAGCTGGGGCTGCAGCGCAAGATCAACATCATCGTCTATCTGGAGGAGGGCCTGGAGGACGCCGATGGCGGGCATCTGGGCCTTTGGGAAGCGTCCGCCGACAGGATGGCGCCCGGCCGTCTGGTGAAGGAAGTGCAGCCCCGGTTCAACCGGGCGATCATTTTCGACACCTCGCAGGATTCCTGGCACGGCATGTCGCGGGCGCTGACGCTGAAGCCGGGGAAACTCCGCAAGAGCCACGCGATCTATTATCTGTGCCGGCCGGAAGGCGATGTCGATCCGCGCCAGCGCGCCTTGTTCGCGCCGCGCGAAAACCAGATGGGCGACAAGGCCGTCGAGGCGCTTATCCGTGCGCGCGCCGACGTCGTGCAGTCGCGCGACGTGTACAGGCAGGCTCCCGACGGCGGGAGCTAGCGCCGCCTATCTTGCGGGGTAGGCGAGATAGTCCGTGGACGGACGGGCTGTGGCGATGAGGCCCTGGTCTTTGAGGTAGCGCGAGAAGGTTTCGTAGCGGGCAGGATCGGCCGCGGCGGGCGCATGCGCGAGGCGCGGCAGGGTGTCGGCGAAGGCGCGGCGGTTGATCTCGTCGTCGAGCTGCGGCCGGTTCCTGATGAAGTGGCCCCACGCAGCCTCGGGATCGTTGAGGGTGAAGGCGACGGCCGTTTCGATGGCGGCGAGGAAACGGGCGTGGACGGACGCGGCGGCGCGGTCGCGGTTCGCGACGAAGATGAGTTCGTCATAGGCCGGGACGCCGTATTGCTCGACGAAGAAGGGAGCGGCGGTCTTGCCCTCGATGGCGAGGATGTTGAGTTCGTAATTGCGGTAGGCGCCGATCACCGCATCGACATTGCCGGCGAGCAGCGACTGGGAAAGCGCGAAGTTGATGTTGACGATCTCGACGTCGGAGAGCGTGAGGCCGGCGGTGCCGAGCATGGTCTTCAGCAGCGCGTCCTCGAAGCCGCCGACGGAGTTGCCGATGCGCTTGCCCTTGAGGTCGGCGATCTTCGTGATGCCGCTGTCGCCGAGGGCGAGCAGCATGTTGAGCGGCGTGTCGACCAGCACGCCGATGCGGGCGAGCGGCAGGCCCTGATCGACCTGCATGTGAAGCTGGGGCTGGTAGGAGACGGCGATGTCGGCCTTGCCGGCGGCGACGAGCTTGGGCGGGTCGTTGGGATCGGCCGGCTCCTGGTAGTTGACGTTCAGCTTCTGGTCGCGGAAGGCGCCGATCGCCTCCGCCACCAGAATGGGGACGTGATTGGGGTTGATGTACCAGTCGAGCATCACGTTCAGCAGATCGCCCGGTTCGATGTCGATGGCGCGCACGATGGATGGCGCGGCGAACGGCGCGGCCGCCGCAGCAGCCAGCAGGGTGCGGCGCGTCAGTGTGTTTCCGTGAGCCATGGGGTCAGTCTCCGGCTGAGAAGGTCGATGAGGGCGCTGAAGGCGATGGCGAGGACGAAGAGGACGATGAGGGCGGCGAACATCAGCGGCGCCTGGCTGCGGCTGTTGGCCCAGAGCATCAGATAGCCGAGGCCCGAACTGGAGCCGGCCCATTCGCCGATGACGGCGGCGATCGCGGCGACGCCGGCCCCGAGGCGGAGGCCTGTGGCGAGCGCAGGCAAGGCGGCGGGGAGGGCGATGCGGCGGAGGATGCGGAGGCGGGCGGCGAAGCCCGGTCCGGCCATGACGCGGGCGGCTTCGCGCAGAGCCTGCGGCGTGCGGCGGAGGCCGTCGGCGAAGGCGATGGCGACGGGAAAGAAGATGACGAGGGCGGCGATGGCGATCTTGGGCGCGAGGCCGTAGCCCATCCACAGCACGAAGATCGGGGCGAGGGCGAAGACAGGGATCGCCTGGCTGGCGATGAGCGCCGGACGGAGGACGGCGCGGACCGGCGCGGCGGCGGCCATGGCGAGCGCGATGAGGATGCCGGCGAGCGATCCGGCGAGGAAGCCGAGCGCCATTTCGCTGAGCGTGACGAGGGCGTTGGCGGCGATGAAGTCGCGCTGGGACCATCCGGCGGCGAAGGTTTCGGCCGGCGAGGGGAGGATGTAGTGCGGCAGGCCGGTGAGGGTGCTGACCGCCTGCCAGATGGCGAGGAGGACGATGAGTACGGCGAGGGCGGCGAGCGCGGCCTTCATGGCGCGGCCCCGAGGGCGGCGAGGATGCGGGCGTGCAACCGGCGGTGCGAGGGATCGAGCGGATCGCGGCGCGCGGCGTGGGGACGCAGTGGCGGTTCCTCGTCGAGCGTGATGCGGGCAGGGCTGCCGGCGAGGACGACGATGCGGTCGGCGAGCGCGAGCGCCTCAAGCGGGTCGTGCGTAACGAGGAGGGCGAGGCGGCCTTCCAGCAGGCGCGCGGCGAGGGCGTGGATGGTGACGCGGGTGAGGGCGTCGAGCGCGGCGAAGGGTTCGTCGAGCAGCGCGATGGGGCGATCTTCGTAGAGCAGGCGCGCGAGGGCGACGCGCTTTCTCATGCCGCCCGACCATGTGGCGGGAAGGCCGGGGATGTCTGCAAGGCCGACGGATTTGAGCAGGGTGCGGGCGCGGGCGAAATCGGGCCGGGCGCCGCGCAGGCGGTCGCCGATGGCGACATTGGCGGCGGCATCGGCCCAGGGGAGGAGGGCGTCGTCCTGCGCCATCAGGCTGACCGCGCCGGCCGTGATGACGGCGCCGGCAGCGGGGACGAGGCCGGCGACGGCGCGGAGCAGGGTGGACTTGCCGACGCCGCTGGCCCCCAGCACGGCGGTGAGGCCCGCCCCGGACGCGGTGAAGTCGAGCGCCTGGAACAGCGCTGCGCCGTCATAGGCGAGGCCGAACCCCGACAGACGGATGGAAGGCGCGGTATCGGCGCTCAACGGATCGTCCCCTCCCTCCGCCGGTGCAAACCGGGTCAGGTTCAAAGGGTCGTTCCCTGCCGGAACCTCTCAGCCGCGCCTCTGGCGGCTCCCCTGGTTGGAGGCGCAGTATAGAGGCGGTGCCGTCCTCTGATCGAGTTGTTTCATGCTTCGCTTCGCCGCCGCTTTCGCCGCCGTCCTGAGCCTGACCACCGCCGCCTGCGCCGACCCGGCCCCGGCCCCTGCGCCGGAGGGGGTGACGCAGATCAGCTTCCGCACCACGCCGCTGGAGATCGTGACGGCGGCGGGGCCGCAGCGCTTCACGGTGGAGGTCGCCGAGACGCCCGAGCAGCGCGAGCGCGGGCTGATGTATCGCGAGACCATGGCGGCCGATGCCGGGATGATCTTCGACTATCACCGCGATGTCGCGATCTCGATGTGGATGAAGAACACCGTCCTGCCGCTGGACATGGTGTTCGTCCGCGCCGACGGCACGGTGAGCGGCGTCGCCACCGGCGCGGTGCCCTATAGCCTGGACATCATCGCTTCCGGCGAGCCGGTGCGCGCCGTGGTGGAGCTGAATGCGGGCACGGTGGAGCGTCTGGGGATCAAAGCCGGCGACACCGTGCGTCACGAGATTTTCGGGAATGCGCCTTGAGCGATCCATCCCCGCCGGAAGGTTTTACGCCGGCCAAGGGGCGCGGGCCGTTCACGAGCCATAACGGACCGATCTATGGCTATGACGACGGGACGGTGTGGAAGCGCGGTTTCCGCGTGCTGGACCGGCACTGCAATTCGTTCGGGCTGGTGCATGGCGGATGGCTGATGGCCTTCGCCGACGGGCTGCTGGCCGAGGCCTGCTTCCGGGCGAGCGGAACGCCGATCCTGACGATCCGCATGACGAGCGATTTCCTGAACCCGGCGCGGGCGGGCGAATGGGTGGAAGGCACGGCCCGCACGACACGGGTGACGCGGTCGATGGCGTTCGCCGAGTGCGAAATCCGCAGCGGGTCGCGGCTGGTGCTGACCGCGAGCGGGGTCTTCAAGCTGATGGAAGCCCATGCAAGGCGGGCAAAGCGCGCCTTGAGCGGCGAGGGTGGAGCGTGATAGCCACGCGGCCGGACGGGGCGTAGCGCAGTCTGGTAGCGCATCTGCTTTGGGAGCAGAGGGTCGCGTGTTCGAATCACGCCGCCCCGACCATTTTTCAAAAAGGACGAGTTCCGTGCGGATCGCCATCGCCTCGGACCATGCCGCCGTCGAGCTGAAGGCGGCGCTGCGGGACTATCTGGCCGGGCTGGGGCATGAGGTGACGGATTTGGGGCCTCAGACGGCGGAGCGGGTGGACTATCCCGATTACGGCTATGCCCTGGCCGCCGCCGTGGCAGGCGGAGCGGCCGAGCGCGGGGTGGCGCTGTGCGGATCGGGCATCGGCATCTCGATGGCGGTGAACCGGAATCCGGCCTGTCGCTGCGCGCTGGTGTCGGAGCCGCTGTCGGCGGCGCTGGCGCGCGAACACAACGACGCCAATGTGATCGCGATGGGCGCGCGGCTGACGGGCGTGGACATGGCGAAGGCCTGTCTCGACGCTTTCCTGGCGACCGCGTTCGCCGGCGGGCGGCATGCGGGGCGGGTCGAGAAGCTGTCGCGGCCGCCCGGCTAGACGCAATTTCTGAAGCCGGCGCGGGTGCCGGGCATCAAACACCCGTCTGGGTTGATTGCCCTCCGTCCGCCTCAACCGCATTTTGGGGCAAGGGCGCTCGGGGGCGCATGAGGAGGGGTTATGCGTATCGCTGTTGCTTTGATGACGGCTGCTTCGCTGTCGGCGTTCGCCATGGCGCAGGAGGCCGCGCCGCCGTTTCCGGTGGTGAACGATCTGGCGGAAGGGTGGGAGACGAACGGGGCGCCCGCCGCGATCGACGTTCTGGGCATCAAGATCGGCATGCCGCGCGAGGCGGCGCAGGCCGCCGCGCTTGCAGGCGTCGGCGTCGATGCGAGCGAAGGCCGCCTGAGCGAGTCGGAAGTGGGCGTCGCGGGCGAGTACGGCATCCAGGTCTTCTTCCGCTATGCGTCCGGATACACCGCCAACAAGAACACGCCGACCGGCGGTCAGGATTTCCTGAACATGACCTTCACGACGGGCGTGTCCGGCGAGCGCGTGGGAATCGTTGAACGCACATTGCGCTGGGGCGCGGCCGAGCTGCCGCGCCGGCCCGACATCGAAGCGTCGGTGAAGGAGAAATACGGCGAGCCGTCATGGGTCGATCCGGCCAACAGCGAGTTCATGGCGAGCTATTACTATGTGTATTTCAAGGGCGAGAAGGTGACCTACCCAGAGGGCACGACGTCGTTCGGCGCGCCTGCGCCCGGGACGTCCGATGTCTGCATCCGCATGATCGAAGGCGTGGGTTCCTATCAGTTCGACGATCAGCCGGGCCAGTCGCACACGCCGCGCGCCTATCAGGCGGAGCGGAAGGACTGCTCGATCATCCTCAAAGTCACGATCAACGGCTCGACCACGCCGGGCCTCGTCGAACTCGCTGGCGGTGTCGATGTGGGCGCCCTCGCGCGTCTATGAGAACGCCGTCGCGACCGATGACTTCCTGAACAAGGCGCTGGCCGAGAAGATGGCGAACGACAATCCCGCCCCGGCGGAAGGGCCGAAGCTGTAAGGCCTCAGCCGTTTTGCGAGGAAAGGCCGGCGGCATTGGCCCCGGCCTTTCTTTTTGCTACATGCGCGTCGAACGTAGCGCCGGAACCTTCTCCCATGCTCGCCCGCATCTATCGCCCCGCGAAAACCGCCATGCAGTCCGGTCAGGCCAAGACCGGCTGGGTGCTGGAGTTCGAGCCGTCGGAGAAGCGCGTGGTGGAGCCGCTGATGGGCTGGACCTCGACCGGCGACACGCGCACGCAGCTGAAGCTGACCTTCGAGACGAAGGACGAGGCGGTCGCCTATGCCGAGGCGAATGCGATCCCCTATCAGGTGTTCGAGCCGCGGGAGCGCAAGCCCAATATCCGGGCCTATGCCGACAATTTCAGATACGACCGCAAGGGCCTGTGGACGCATTGAACTGCGGCCACCGGCTGAAATGCGGACCAGACCCCGTAGCTCAACCGGATAGAGCACCTGCCTTCTAAGCAGGATGTTGCGTGTTCGAGTTCACGCCGGGGTCGCCATTTTCCGATGCGGTGCGGCAAGATGCCGTCAGATCGAATCGTCCGGCTGTCGGGCGGGATCAGGGGATTTTCACGATGAAGAAGTTGGGTGCGGCCATCGCGGTGATGGCCTTTGGCGGGATTGTGGCGGCGTGCGGCGGATCGGGCGACTTCAAGGCCAAGATCCAGGCCCAGTGCGAGAAGACGGACAAGACGACGGACTGCGCGTGCGCGGCCGACATCCTGGACAAGGAACTGGATTCCAAGACCAAGGACGTGATGCTGACGGTTCTGAAGGCGATGGAAGCCGACGACGCCAATCAGGAAGAGGCCCTGAAGGCCGCCGGCATCTCTGAAGAAGACGCCGCCAAGATGATGATCGCCGCCATGCCGGTCATGCAAAAAGCGCAGGAGACCTGCAAGAAGAAGTAAGCGCCGGAAGGCGGCCTGTCAGACCGCCTTCAGCCTTTCATGCGGACCATCGGGCAGGGTGACGGCGATGCCGTCGCCCGCCCGGACCGTTCCGCCTTCCAGGACGATGGCCATGACGCCGGCCTTGCGGATGGGTTCGCCCGCCTCGTCGCGGCCGAGGCAGGCGCGCATGAGGCCCATCTGGAGGCCGTCGAGCTGGTAGCAGGGGTTGCGGAGGCCGGTGATCTCGATGAGCGCATCCGGCCCGAGACGGAGTCGCGCGCCGCGCGGGAGAGCCAGCAGGTCGATGCCTTCGGTGGTGATGTTCTCACCCATCAGGCCGGGCGTGACGGCGAAGCCGGAACCGGCGACCTCGGCGAAAAGCCCGGCATGAATCAGGTGAACCTGGCGCAGATTGGGAAGATCGGGCGTGCGCGCCACACGGGAGCGGTGCTTCACGGTCTTGCCCGCATGGGCATCGCCCTCGACGCCCAGCCCGGCGAGCAATTTTATCGATTCTTCAATGGGTTTGCTCATCGTATGGGACGAGGAACGGCAGACGGCGATCACCCGTGCTGTCATGTCATGCCCTCCCTGCCGCCGCGCCATCGCCGCCGTCTTGCCATAGTCCGCAGGCAAGGTCAGTGTGACTCGGATCACGGATTGTGAATGTCAGTTTCTATGAGAGACCCGTCGCGAACCTTGCTGTTCAGTGGTGTCGCTTTCGCGGCGGCGCTGGCGGGCGCCGGATTCTATTTGTTCTTCGCCAACGTCCCTGAACGCGGGGCCGCCGCCACGCAGGTGGCGGTCGCCGCGCCGCAGAAGATCGAGCGCGCCGATATCGACCGCATGATCCAGGAGCGGAACGCCTTTGCGCCGAAACCGGGTGAGAATATCCGCACGGCCAAGGTGGAATTGCAGCGCGCGCGGGAGGCCAAGGGCGACGTGGCGCTGACCGCGAGCCTGCCCGAAACCGGGCTTTCGCAGGATACCCCGCTGGCGCGGCCGGCCGGGGCGCAGGAGGCCATGGCCGTGTCGCCGGACGCGATGCGGGTTGCGGAAGCCCCTGCGGCGGCTCAGCCGGCCCCTGCCGCGTCCGAGGCCCGCGTGGCCGTGAGCGCAGCCGATGCGGCGAAATCCGACGAAGGCGAGGTCATGTTCCGCAACGGGCTTTATCCCGAGGCGCTGGCCAACTGGCGCGCGCGCGCCGAAGCGGGCGACCGCTGGGCGGCCTATCGTCTGGGCGTGGAGTTGCTGGACGGCAAGCCGAATGTCGTGAAGCGCGATGTCGTGGACGGCGCGAAGTTCATGCTGCAGGCCGCGAAGGCCAATGAGGCGCGCGCGCAGTTCGAGATGGGCACGCTGTACGAATACGGCACCGGGGTTCCGGCCGATCTGGCGACGGCGTCGGAGTGGTATCGCAAGGCCGCCGAGCGCGGTCTGCCGCAGGCGCAGTACAATTACGCGACCATGCTGGAGACGGGCGACGGCGTGCTGGAAGACCGGATCGAGGCGCTGAAATTCTACACGCTGGCCGCCGAGCAGGGCTTCGCCTCGCCGCCGGTGGACGGTTCGGGCCGGGTCGACAACAACGCCCCGACCGCGATGGACCGGCTGCGGCTGGAGCTGCAGGCCAGCGAAGTGCGTGACGCCGAGGAACGCGCCGCAGCATTCCGGCCGATCGAGGATTGAACCGCGGCGCGGAGCGGATAGCTTCGCGCCATGGCTGATACATCGCAGAAATGGTCGAACTGGTCCGGCGGCGTCACGGCGTCGCCTTCGGCAATCTGGCGCCCACGCGACGAGGCGGAACTTGCCGCCCTGCTGCGCGGCTTCGCGGGGCCGGTGCGCCCCATGGGATCGGGACATTCCTTCACGCCGCTCTGCGCCTCGACCGGGGCGATCGTCAGCCTGGAGAATATGAGTGGCCTCATCTCGGTGGACGCCGCGGCGGGCGAGGCGGAGCTGTGGGCAGGGACGCCGGTCTATGCCGTCGGGCCGCTGCTGCATCCGCATGGGCTGGCGCTGGCGAACCAGGGCGATATCGACCGGCAGACGCTGGGCGGTGCGATCGGGACGGGTACGCACGGGACAGGCCTGACGCTGGGGTCGCTGTCGACCATGGTGACGGGCGTGACGCTGGTGACGGCGAGCGGCGACATCCTGAATCTGGATCGCAGGAGCGATGCCGAACTCTTTGAAGCGGCGCGGCTTTCGGTCGGCAGCCTTGGCGTCATCACGCGCTTCCGCCTGGCCTGCGTGCCGTCCTTCGCGCTGACCGAGGCGAGCTATGTCGCGCCGGCGGACCAGATTCTGGATGACCTGGAGGGCTTTGCGAAAATCCACCGGCATTTCGAGTTCTTCTGGTTTCCCTATGCCGACCAGGTGGTGGTGAAGACGCTGGACGAATGGCGCGGCGAGCCGCCGATGCGCGCGCTGGACATTCCCGCCATGAAGGCGCGCGGCGAGCGGGTGAGCCGGGACGACAAGCTGTTCAACATGATCTGCAAGCTCGTGAAGCGGGTGCCGCGATCCTCCGGCTTCTTTCACCGTCTGCTGACGAAGCAGATGGCGGCGGGCGAGGCGAAGCCGGGCCGTGTGCGCTGGAGCTGGGAGACGTTTCCCTCGGCCCGCAACACACGGTTCAACGAGATGGAGTACGCCGTGCCGCGCGACCAGGCGGCGGCGGCGATCCGCGCCGTGGTGGGGCGCATCCGCAAGGACAAGATCCCGACGGCGTTCCCGATCGAATTCCGCTTCGTGCAGGGCGACGATATCTGGCTCAGCCCGTTTCACGGGCGGGACAGCGCGACCCTGTCGGTGCATCAATATGCCGGCATGGACCAATCTGCGCTGTTCCGGGCCTGCGAGGATGTCTTCCGCGCGCATGAGGGCCGCCCGCACTGGGGCAAGCAGCACAATCTCACGGGCCGGGATTTCGCCTGGATCTATCCCGAATGGCAGCGTTTCGGCGCCGCGCGCCGCCGCGTCGATCCGGAGGGGAAATTCCTGACGCCCTATCTTCGATCACTTTTTGAAACGGGCATCGCGTAGCGGCGGCAGAGTCGCTAAATTGGTAACCATGAAGGCGTGGCTCATCTTCGGCGCGGTCTCGGGACTGGCGCTTGGCGGCTGGCTCTCTCAGGTGGCGAAAGACCTCGAGCTGATCGACGGTCTGGGCCTCGGCCTCGGTACGGGGTTGATGATGGCCGTGGGGTTCGCCTCCATTCCCTGGAAGAAAATGGCGCGGCGGGAGTGGTGAGCTAGCGCGCCTGTCCCGCGGCTTGTTTCAGGCGATCATGGCCTGCGCCGACCATGACAATTGGGGATGGCGTCCGCTTGCGACGGACGCCTCGATCTAGCTCTCGATCACCGCGACCGGCTGGCCCTCGCTGACCGTATCGCCCTCGGCGACGAGGATTTCAACGACGGTGCAGTCGAGCGGGGCGGAGACGGGGATCTCCATCTTCATGCTTTCAAGGATGAGGATCGGATCGTCCTCGCCGAGCTTGTCGCCGGGGGCGGCGGTGATCTTCCAGACCTTGCCGGTGATCTCGCTGGCGACTTTCGACTGCTTCATGGCGGTTCCTCAGAGTTCGTTGTTCTAGAAAGCAGGGGGCCAGTCGGCCAGGCGATGCGCGCCGATGCCGGCGGTGAGGCCGCGGCTGAAAATGTCGAGCTGGCGGTCGATATAGGTTCGTGTGTCGCGCGGATCGATCACCGCATGCGCCATGAAGGGCGCGGCGAGATCGTAGGCGGAGGTCTCTTTCGCGACCTCTTTGGCGAGCTGTTCGAAGCGTTCCGGATCGTCCTCGCGCTTCACCGCATAGACGATGTTCACGGCGACGGCCGGGTCCATGAAGCTGATCTCGCCGGTGAACCATGTGGCGGTCGTGTCGGACTTGCCGCCGCCCATGTTGAGATAGGCCTGGCCGAAGCTCTTGCGGAGGATGAGCGCGACCTTCGGCACCGTGGAAAGCTCCAGCGCGGCCATGAAGTTCATGATTTTGCCGGCGAGGCGCTTCTTCTCGCTCTCCAGGCCGACGAGGAAGCCGGGCGTGTCGGCGAGGAAGACGATCGGCAGGTTGAAGCTGTCGCAGAGGACGATGAAGCTGGCGATCTTGTCGCAGCTGTCGGGATCGAGAGCGCCGCCCTTGAACATCGGGTTGGTGGCGATGATGCCGACCGCGCGGCCGCGGATGCGCGCAAGGCAGGTGACGGCGACCTTGGCGAAGCGATCCTTGATGGGCAGCACGCTGTCCGGATCGGCGATCGCGGCGATGACTTTCCGCATGTCGTAGGTCTTGCCGCGCTGTTCCGGCACGAGATCGAGAATGTTCGCGACGGCGGATTCCGCGTCGGCGCTGACTTCGGTGCGCAGGGTGACGGCGTTGGCGTGGTCGGGCAGGTAGGAGAGCGCGCGCTTCGTCCAGGCGATGCAGTCTTCGTCCGTATCGACGACGGCGTGGACGAAGCCGGTGCCTTCGGAGTGATGACGCCAGCCGCCCAAGTCCTGCGGGTCCATTTCCTCGCCGATGGCGACGCTGGTGGCCATCTGGCTGGAGACGGCGAGGACGGCGCCTTTGCGCATCACGACGAGGTCGGAATTGATGCAGGTGAAGGCGCCGCCGCCATAGGTGAGGCCCATGACGGCCGAGATGGCGGGCGTCGTGCGGCGGCGGGAATAGCGGGCGATTTCGCCGGATGCGCCGATGCCGGCGGCGCCCATGATGTCAGGGATGCGGCCGCCGGCGCATTCCATCAGATTGACGACCGGATGACCGTTGGCGGCGGCGGCGTTGCGGACGAAGGCCTGCTTCTTGCCGTGGATCGCGGCGGAGGAGGAGCCGAGGACCGTGAAGTCTGCTGCGTTGACGCCGACGAGACGCCCGCCGACGCGGCCGAAACCGCTGACGACGCCATCGCCGTTCGACACGTCCGCGACTTCGGGCCGGATGGAGCGGGCGAAGAGGCCGGCTTCTTCGAACGTGCCCGCATCGACGAGGGCGTCGACGCGCTCGCGGGCGTTGAGGATGCCGGCGGCCTTGCGCTCGGCGAGGCGTTTCTTCGATCCCATCGCGCGCGCGGCTTCGCCGCGGCGCTGGAACGCCTCGATCTCTTTTTCAAAAGCCATCAGGAACTCTTGTTCATGCGGTCGAAGGCGGCGGCGAGATCGGCGATGAGATCGTCCGGATCTTCAAGCCCGGCATGGAAGCGGAGCAATGGACCGCCGGGGCGATAGCCGCCCTCGACGGTGCGGGTGATTTTCGTGGTGACGGCGAGGCTTTCATAGCCGCCCCATGACCAGCCCATGCCGAAGAGATGGAAATTGTCGAAGAAGGCGGCCAGCGCAGCCTTCGGGACAGGTTTCAGTTCGACGCCGAAGAGACCCGTCGCGCCGGTGAAGTCGCGCTTCCAGATCGCGTGGCCGGGATCGGAGGGGAGAGCAGGGTGAAGGATGCGCGCGACCTCCGGCCGCGCGGCGAACCAGGCGGCGAGTTTCAGCGCGCTCTCCTGATGACGGGCGAGGCGGACGGCGAGGGTGCGCAGGCCGCGCTGGGCGAGATAGGCCTCGTCGCCGGAGACGGTGAGGCCGAACGTCCCGTGGAAATCGAGCACGCGGGCGGCGTGGCTTTCATTCGCGGTGACGGTGCCGATGAGCGCGTCGGCGTGGCCGACGATGTATTTCGTCGCGGCGTTGACCGAGATGTCTGCGCCCAGCGCCAGCGGCTTGCAGAAGAGAGGGGTGGCCCAGGTGTTGTCGACGATGACGCTGGCCCCGCCGGCATGGGCGACGGCGGCGAGGGCCGGGATGTCCTGAACCTCGAAGGTTCCCGAGCCGGGCGATTCGAGGAATACGGCCTTGGTGTTCGCGTGCATCAGGCCGTGAAGCTCACCTGGCGTCGCAGTGGGGGCGTAGTAGGTGGTCGAGATGCCGAGACGCTTCAGCGTCTTGTCGCAGAAGGCGCGGGTGGGGCTGTAGACGCTGTCGACCATCAGCAGATGATCGCCGGCGCGCAGCACGCCGAGCAGCGCGGTGCTGCATGCGGAAAGTCCCGAGGGCGTCAGAACCGTGCGCGCGCCTTGTTCCAGGGCGCAAATGGAGGCCTCCAGCGCGCGGGTGGTGGGCGTGCCGCGCCGGCCATAGCCATAGGCGAGCGTATTTCCCTCCAGCGCCTCGAGCGTCGGGTGGAGCAGGGTGGAGGCGCGATAGACCGGCACATTCACCGCGCCGATATGCCCGGCAGAGTCGCGGCCGGTGTGGATAAGTCGGGTTTCGTCTTTCATTCAGCCCCTTGCGCGCGTGCGCTTCCCGTCCGCTATAGTGCGATGCAGCGCGCCCGGGGGGAAGTCCTCCGCGGGACACCCGAGACGTAAGGATCTGGGATATGAAAACCGCTCTCGCCGCCGCCGTATTTGCGGTCGTGGCTGTCTCCACCGCCTCGGCCCAATCGGGCAGCCCGACACTGGCGAAGGTCAAAGCCGACGGATATCTGAAATGCGGGGTCAGCGACGGCCTGGCGGGGTTCTCGAACCCCGACGCCCAGGGCAACTGGACCGGACTCGACGTCGATGTCTGCCGCGCCGTGGCCGCAGCGATCTTCGACGATCCGAACGCGGTCCGCTACACCTCGACGACGGCGAAGGAGCGCTTCACGGCGCTGCAGTCGGGCGAGTTCGACCTGCTGTCGCGCAACACCACGATCACCATGCAGCGCGACGTGGCGCTGGGGCTCGAGTTCACCAACGTCACCTATTATGACGGCCAGGGCTTCATCGTGAAGACCGACAGCGGCGTCGCCAGCGTCAACGACCTGAACGGCGCGACCATCTGCACCCAGTCCGGCACGACGACCGAACTGAACGTCGCGGACTATTTCGCCTCGCACGGGATGCAGTACCAGATCCTGACCTTCGAGAAGGAATCGGAGGCCCTGTCGGCCTATGACAGCGGCCGCTGCGATGCCTACACGACGGACCAGTCCGGCCTCTACGCCGCCAAGCTGGAACTGTCCGACGCCAACGCGCATCTCGTTCTGCCCGAGCTGATCTCGAAAGAGCCGCTGGGGCCGGCCGTGCGCCAGGGCGACGACCGTTGGGAGGACATCGTCCGCTGGACCTTCTACGCGATGGTCAACGCCGAAGAACTGGGCGTCACCTCGCAGAACATCGACGAGCAGCTGAACAGCCAGAACCCCGAGATCCGGCGGTTGCTGGGAATCGAAGGCGATTTCGGCGAGCAGCTGGGCCTGACGAAGGACTGGGCGGTCCGCATCATCCGCAAGGTCGGCAATTACGGCGAGATCTTCGAGAAGAATGTCGGCTCGGGGTCGCCGCTGCAGATCGCGCGCGGCAAGAATGCGCTCTGGAGCGAAGGCGGGCTGCAATACGCGCCGCCGATCCGCTGAGCAGGAGACCTTCATGGGGGTGAAGGGGCCGATGCGTTGAGCGGGCAGGACGATGTCGCGGCGCGCCTGCCGCCGCCGACCGGTGCGTTCTGGGCCGATCCGCGGCTGCGCGGGTTCCTGTTCCAGATGGTGGTTCTGGCGCTGGTCGTCTGGCTGTTCTGGACGATGGCGTCGAACGCCGCCGATGCGCTGAAGCGCTCGGGTCAGGCGACCGGATGGTCGTTCCTGTGGAACACCGCCGGCTTCGATATCGGGTTCAAGCTGATCCCCTATACCGCGCGCGACCGGCATATCGATGTGCTTGTCGTCGGGCTGCTGAACACGCTGATGATCTCAGGCATGGGGATCGTGCTGGCGACGCTGCTCGGCTTCGTCGTCGGTATCGCGCGGTTGTCTCCCAACTGGCTCGTTTCGCGCATGGCGGCGGCCTATGTGGAATTCGTCCGCAACGTGCCGCTTCTGTTGTGGATCCTGTTTTTCTATCTGGCGCTCATTCCCGTCCTGCCGCCGGTGAAGCAGGCGATCTCTCTGGGCGATACCTTCTTCCTGACCAATCGCGGGCTTTACATGCCCAAGCTGCACTGGTCGGAGGGCGCGATCTGGATCGTCGCGGCGCTGGGCGCCGCCATCGCGCTGTGGGTCGCGACGACGATCTGGGCGCGGCGGCGGCAGAAGGCGAGCGGTCACCGTCCGCCCGATCTGCTGATCGGTCTGACGCTGCTCATCGGTCTGCCGGTCGCCGCCTTCTTCGCGACGGGTGCGCCGGTGAGCCTGGAGTTCCCGGAACTGAAAGGCTTCAACTTCCAGGGCGGCCTCGCCATCCTGCCCGAACTGGTGGCGCTGTTGTTCGCGCTGACGATCTATACCGCCGCCTATATCGGCGAGATCGTGCGTTCCGGCATCGAAGGCGTCAGCAAGGGCCAGTCGGAGGCCGCCTCTGCCCTGGGCCTCTCGCGCGGGCAGCGGCTGCGGCTGGTGGTCATCCCCCAGGCCATGCGGATCATCATTCCGCCGCTGACCAGCCAGTATCTGAACCTCACCAAGAACTCGTCTCTGGCTGCGGCCATCGCCTTCCCGGACCTTGTCCACGTATTCGCGGGCACCTCGCTGAACCAGACGGGGCAGGCGCTGGAGATTCTCGCGATCACCGCAGCGATCTATCTGACCATCTCGCTGGCGGTGTCGGGGGTGATGAACCTCTACAACTATGCGACGCGGCTGAGGGAGCGCTGAGATGGCGAAACCTTCACGCGCCCATCTCGGACCGCCGGACCGGCCATGGGGGCCGCTGATCCGCGACTGGCTGCGCGACAACCTGTTCTCGTCGGTGACCAACACGCTGCTGACGATCGCTGCTATCGCCTTCATCTATGTGATCGTGCCGCCGATCGTGAACTGGACCATCCTCGATGCGGTCTGGAGCGGCAGCGGCCGGGCCGACTGCATCGGCGAGGGCAAGGGCGCCTGCTGGCCGTTCATCGCGGCCCGCAGCGATCAGCTGATCTATGGGCAGTATGCAGCGGCGGAACGCTATCGCGTCGATATCGTCTATCTGCTGGGGGCGCTGGGTCTTGCCTGGATCCTGATCCCGCGTCTGCCCGGAAAATTCTGGGCCGGCCTCGGCATGGCGACGGTGTTTCCTGTCGTCGCCTACCTGCTGCTGTCGGGCGGCGTGTTCGATCTGCCGGTCGTGCCGACGGAACGCTGGGGCGGCCTGCTGCTGACATTGCTGATCTCGGTCGTCGGCATCGCGACCTCGTTCCCGATCGGCATCATGCTGGCGCTGGGCCGACGCTCGAACCTGCCCATCGTGCGATTGCTCTGCACCTACTTCATCGAGTTCGTGCGCGGCGTGCCGCTGATCACGCTGCTGTTCATGGCGGCCAACGTGGTGCCGCTGTTCATGCCGCAGGGCGTGTCGCTGGACAAGCTGCTGCGCGCGCTGATCGTCATCTCGCTGTTCAGCGCGGCCTATATGGCGGAGGTCATCCGCGGCGGCCTGCAGGCATTGCCGCGCGGCCAGAGCGAGGCTGCTGCGGCGCTCGGGCTTGGATACTGGCGCACCACGCTGCTTGTCGTGCTGCCGCAGGCGCTGAAGATTTCGCTGCCCTCGATCGTGTCGTCCTGCATCAGCCTGTTGAAGGACACTTCGCTGATCGCGACCATCGGCTTCTTCGATTTCCTTCAGGTCATCAAATCGGGCAATGCCGACCCCGTATGGTCGGCGCCGAGCGTCGCCTTCACGGGCTATCTCTTCGCCGCGCTGGTCTACTGGACGCTGTGCTTCGGCATGTCGCGCTACAGCGCGTATCTGGAGGACACGGTGGCGGGCGGCAAAGTCGGAGCTGGAAAGCTATGAGCGGGCAATACGCCATCGTCATGGACAACGTGAACAAGTGGTATGGCCGCTTTCACGTGCTGCGCGATGCTTCGCTGACGGTCGCGCGCGGCGAGCGCATCGTCATTTGCGGGCCGTCGGGGTCGGGCAAATCCACGCTGATCCGGTGCATCAACCGCCTGGAAGATCACCAGTCCGGCAGGATCATCGTCGAGGGGCGCGAGCTGACGCGCAATCTGCGCGCCATCGACGAAGTGCGGCGCGAAGTCGGCATGGTGTTCCAGCAGTTCAATCTGTTCCCCCATCTGACGGTACTGCAGAACTGCACGCTGGCGCAGACCTGGGTACGCAAGCGGCCCAGGGCCGTGGCCGACAAGATCGCGCTGGAGCTGCTGGACCGTGTCCGGATCGTGGATCAGGCGCACAAATATCCAGGGCAGCTTTCAGGCGGCCAGCAGCAGCGTGCGGCCATCGCGCGCGCGCTGGCGATGGAGCCGAAGATCATGCTGTTCGACGAGCCGACCTCGGCGCTCGATCCGGAAATGATCGGCGAGGTTCTGGAGGTGATGGTCGAGCTGGCGGAAGAGGGCATGACCATGATGGTCGTGACCCATGAGATGGGGTTCGCCCGCAAGGTCGCGGACTGCGTGATCTTCATGGACCAGGGCGAGATCGTGGAGCGCGCGCCGCCCGAGCAGTTCTTCAACAACCCGCAGCATGAGCGGACGAAGCAGTTTCTGAGCCAGATCCTGACCGGGCACTGACCCGTTCAGGCATGCGCCGCCGCGCGCCGCTGGGCCTCGACCAGCGGGTGCGGCTCGTCGCCGATCGGCTCGACGAAGGCTTCGGTCTGGCCGAAGGGCTGGAAGCCGAAACGCTGATAGAGCGGCAGGGCGCGCGGGTGATCGAGCGTGCAGGTCTGGACGTGCAGGCGCGTCGGCTCCTTGTCCCAGGCGAGCGCGATGGCCTCGCCGAGAAAGAAGCCGCCAAGTCCGAGGCCCGTGAATTCCGGCGTCAGGCCGAAATAGGACAGCTCGATATTCATCGGGTTGCGGGCATCCAGCTCGGCATAGCCGGCCGGTTCGCCGCGCGCATAGAGCACGTAGATCTCCAGACCCTTCTGGCCGATGGCGGCGGCGAGATCGGCATCGTTCATGCGGCGGCGGTTGACCCACACCCATGGCTTGCCGACCGCCTCGTAGAGATAGCGATAGAAGCCGACGGTGCAGTCATCGACCCGCTGGATCGACGTGCGCGGACTGAGCGGCGCGGCGCCACGGCGGGCCGGGCGCTGATACATCTGCAGGAAGGTGACGGTGGTCTGGAGCGGCTTCATGCGCCGGTCGCGATCGCGGCGCCTTCGCGCGCGCCCCATTCGGCCCACGATCCATCGTAAAGCGCGCCGTCCTTGTGGCCGAGCGCGGCGAGGGCCAGCAGGATGACGCAGGCGGACACCCCCGAGCCGCACGTCGCGGTGACGGGCCTGGTGATGTCGATGCCGGCCTCGGTGAAGAGGCGGGTGAGATCGTCGGCGCGCTTCAGCGTGCCGTCGGGACGCAACAGGCTGGCATAGGGCAGGTTCTTCGCGCCCGGCATGTGGCCGGCGCGAAGGCCCGGACGGGGTTCCGGCTCGGCGCCGGCGAAGCGGCCGGGCGCGCGGGCGTCGACCACCTGTCCGCCCTGCGCCAGCAGCTTCGTCACGTCGCCATAGTCCTTCAACAGCGACCAGTCGGGACGCGGCGTGAAATGGCGGGTGAAGGGCTGAGTCAGGGCATCGTCGACGGGCAGGCCCTCGGCGCGCCATTTGAGGAAGCCGCCATCCAGGACGAAGACGTTGAGATGGCCCATGGCGCGGAACATCCACCATACGCGGGCGGCGGAAAGGATGCCGTAGGCGTCGTAGACGACGATGGTGCTGCCGTCGCCGATGCCGAGATTTCGCACCCGGCTGGCGAATTTTTCCGCCGGCGGAAGCATGTGGGGCAGGCCTGCATTCAGGTCGGCGATTTCATCGATATCGAAGAAAACGGCGCCGGGAATGTGGGAATCGTCGAACTCGGCGCGGGCGTCGCGGTTCGCGGAGGGCAGGTGCCAGGAGGCGTCGACGATGCGGATATCCGGCGATCCCAGCCGTTCGTGAAGCCAGCCGGTGGAGACGAGAGGTGAAGTGGTCATGGGAATGTTTTGTAGTCGCGCCGGTTTGGTCCGTCCATGCGTGATCCGTCTGGTCCGGCCCGCCCCTGCGCCGGTGACGACGATGCGGCGGCGCGAGCGGAGACATGGAAGGTCCGGGCGCTCATGCCCCATTCCGCACGGCCGCGAAGGCGGCGAGGGCGCGTTCGCGGCCGCGCTGAAGGTCGACGATCGGTTCGGGATAGGTGCGGCCAAGCGTGATGCCGGCCGCGCTCAATAGCTCGGGCGGGGCCTGCCATGGCTTGTTCAGCCACTTGCCCGGCAGTTCTGCAAGTTCCGGCACGAAGCGGCGGACATAGTCGCCATCGGGGTCGAACTTCTCGCCCTGGAGAACGGGGTTGAAGACGCGAAAATAGGGCGCGGCGTCGGCGCCGCATCCGGCGACCCATTGCCAACTCGCCGAATTGTTCGCGAGGTCGGCATCGACCAGCGTGTCCCAGAACCACGCCGCGCCATGCCGCCAGTCGATCATCAGATGTTTGACGAGGAAGGAGGCGACCACCATGCGGACGCGGTTGTGCATCCAGCCGGTCTGCCAGAGCTGGCGCATGCCGGCATCGACGATGGGAATGCCTGTCTGGCCGCGCTGCCAGGCCTTCAGACCGGCGGCGTTCTTGAGCCACGGCATCGCGTCGAACTCGGGACGGAAATTGTCCCGGGGCAGGCCGGGGAACTGGTGGAGCAGATGGTAGGAAAACTCGCGCCAGCCGATCTCGGAAAGATATTTCGCGGCCTGCCCGTCGAGGCCGGGGTGGCGGTCCGCCGCGGCGCGGATGGCGCGGACGACCTGGCGCGGGCCGATCTCGCCGAAATGGAGATGCGGTGAAAGGCGCGACGTGGCCGCAAGGTCCGGCCGGTCGCGGCCGTCGGCATAGTCGCCGAGCGCCTCGTCGATGAAATGGGCAAGCTGCGCCTTCGCGCCGGCCTCGCCGGGCGCCCATTCGGGGGCGAACCCCTTTGCCCAGTCAGGGCGGCTGGGCAGAAGCTTCCACGAGGGGAGCGTGTCGCCGGCGATAGCCTTGGCGCTGGCGATCCTGCGGGGCGGGGTGTGGGTCTCCATCGGCAGGCCGCCTTCCTGGCAGGCGCGCCAGAAGGGCGTGAAGACCTTGAACGGCTCGCCGGCCTTGGTCTTTACCGTCCAGGGTTCGCACAGCAGGGCTGCGTTGAACGTTTCGACCGTGAGGCCGGCGGCCTTGAGGGAGGCCTTGATGCTCGTGTCGCGCGCGATGGCGAACGGCTCGTAGCAGCGGTTCCAGTAAACGGTGTCCGCACCGCATTCGGCGATGACGCTCTGGAGGACCGATCCCGCCGGGCCGCGCCGCAGCACGAGAGACAAGCCGTGCTTCTCGAGACTGGCGGCGAGCGCTGTCAGTGAATGATGCAGCCACCAGCGCGAGGCGCCGCCCATAGCCCACGCCCCGGGCGTTTCGTCATCCAGAATATAGAGCGGCAGCACCGGCGCGCCGGTGCGCGCGGCAGCCAGCAGGGCGGCGTTATCGTCGAGCCGCAGATCCTGTCGAAACCAGACGATGGCGGGAGCAGTCATGACATCCTGACGCGTGGGGACCGGTATCGGATGATAAGCGGATTTCACCCGCCTGGGTCATCATTCCCGCGCGCGCCGGGCCTGTTCCTGGAGGTGGGCGAACCACTCCATCGACAGCAGGGCCGAACCGGTCTTGGCCGTGTCCTGGGCGGTCATGTTCAGCGCCCGGACAATGCGCCGCGCGATGAGGCCGGAACCCTTGAGCTGGTCGAAATCGAGGATGTTGAGGCAGCAGGAATCCTGCTCGAACTGGCCGAAGGCGTCGAGGCCGAGTCCCAGAAACCAGGTGAGGATCGCGCGATTGGTGCCGCCATGGCAGACGAGGAGGAGGTTGGTCCACGCCTCGTCCTGCAGGATGTCGATGAAGGCGGGAAGGACGCGGTCGCGGAAGCTGGCGAAAGCCTCTCCGGCGGCGAAGGTGGCGCCCGGTTCACCGGCGCGGAACATCGAATAGGCGTACTCGGTGGGGCTGAGGCGCGCGCGCTCGTCCATGCCGGCGCCCCGGATTTCGGCGAGATCGGGAGAGGTTTCCAGCGCAAGATCGCGTCCTGAAAGAACAATCGTCGCGGTTTCGATCGTGCGCGGCAGGCCGGAGCATATCGCGCGGTCGAACGATACCGGAGCCAGCCAGTCGGCCATGGCCAGCGCCTCGGTGCGGCCAGCCGGTGTCAGCGGGACGCCATGCGGATCGGCGACCCGGCCACCCGCCGTGTCGAAATAGGCCGCCTGGGCGTGACGCATCAGATAGATGCGCCGCCGCCGGCCCTGTTCGAAGGGCAGTTCCATCTCACCCGTGCCGGGCGAGGAACGCGTCGATGGCGGCGATCGAGGCCGGCTCGTTGAGCAAAGGCGCGTGGCCGCGGTCGGGGACATCGACGGCGTCCATGTCCGGCTTAACAGCACGCATCTTCGCGACGGTCTCCGCCGACAGGAGGTCCGAGTTCGCGCCGCGGACGACCAGGAGGGGGATGTTCGCGTAAGCGTTGAACAGCATCCACGGGTCGATCGCCTGCGGCTGGGCCATCTGCGCCCGCGTCGCATCGCCGATCCTGGAATCGTAGTCGAGGACGGGAGAGCCGTCTTCCTCGCGGAACGTCGCGCGGGCCATCCGCATCCACTCGCTGTCGGGCATGTCGAAGAGGCCGCCATTGATGACTTTGATGCCCTCGATCGCCGCCTCCCATGATGCAGGGCGCGGGTCGGACTTGCCGACATAGCCCGCGATGCGGGCGATGCCGCGCGGGTCGATCTCAGGCCCGACATCGTTCAGGATGACGCCGCCCAGAACGTCCGGCTTCATCGCCGCGAGAACGCTGGCGAGCAGGCCTCCGCGCGACGTGCCAAGAACGATGACTTTCGGCAGCTGCAATGCGCCGAGCAGGGCCAGCACGTCACCGGTCTCGACCGGGATCGAATAGTTCTCCCATTTGGGATCGTAGGCCGAACGGCCGCGCCCCCGCATGTCGGCGGCGATGACGCGGCGCGAGCGGGCGATGTGGGCGGCGATATCCTCGAAGTCGCGCGTATTGCGCGTGAGGCCGGCGAGACACAGCACCGGAATCGACGCGCTCTGCGAGGCCGCATAGTCGCGGTAGTAGAGCTGCAGACCGTCGGGGGAGTTGAAGAAGCCTTCGCTGAACTGGCTCACCGCAGCGTCTCCGCCGAGAGACGCTGGCCCGGCTGATAGTCGGTCCGTCCGGAACCGGCCAGCAGGTCGGCCTCGACCTGTAGCGGGGCGGAGCCGCCGGCCAGCATGGCGCGATAGACGTTGGTGTTCTCGATGAGGCGCATGACGTAGTTCCGGGTCTCGCTGAAGGGGATGCGTTCCACCCAGTCGACGACGTCGACATTGGGGCTGCGCGGATCGCCGAATTCCTTGATCCACTGATTGGCGCGGCCGGGGCCGGCATTGTAGGCGACGGCCACCAGAACATACGAGCCGCCGAACTGGTCGAGCAGATCGCGCATATGCGCCATGCCGAGGGTCGCATTGTATTCCCAGTCGCCGAGCAGGCGGCTGGCGTCATAGGCGATGCCGTGACGGTTGGCGGTCATCTTCGCCGTGGCGGGCAGCATCTGCATGATGCCGCGCGCGTCGGCGCTGGAGCGCGCGTTCGGGTCGAACTCGCTTTCCTGGCGCATCAGCGCGTGGACGAAGGCCGGGTCGGGCGAAGCGCCCTTGCCGCGATAGGGCGGGAGCTTCACGAGCGGATAGGCGTAACGGAAGACGTGCAGATCCTTCTGCATCGCGCGCTTGGCGACGCGGACCGCCATCGCGGGGCGGTTGAGCTGCATCAGCAGGGCGGAGGCCGTTTCGAAGTCCTCGCGGGCTTCCAGGCGGTCGCCCAGCGCGCCGACGAAGCGAGGCAGGAGCGTCGTGTCGCCGATCGCCGTCAACATGGCGATGGCCTGGACCAGTTCGTCGCGCTCCATGGTGGAGATGCCGCGGCTGCTGACCGAGGTGGACATATCGACTGTGATGACCGGGCTGTCGGACAGCGCCGCCGTGGCGAGCTGGCCGTAATAGGTTTCCGGGTTCTTCGCGGCGAGCTGGTACTCGACGATCGCGCCGGCATTGTCGCCTGATGCTTCGCGTGCGCGCGCGGTCCAGTAATGGCCACGGGCGAGGCTGATCGGCGTCGAGACGTTCGGCGCGATGCGGTCGAAATGGACGAGGGCGCGGCCGGTATCTCCGATAAAGCGGAGCTGCATCCAGCCGGCCAGGAACTCGGCCTCTGCGAAGTCTGCGCCTTCGGTGAGGCCCGCGCTGGCCGAGACGGCGTAGGCGTCGGTCCAGCGCCGTTCCTTGATCGCCATGCGGACATGGGCGGACTTTTCATCCCACCACTTGTCGAGCGGAATGGGGATGGCGGGGTCGCGATAGGCTTTCGCCATCAGCCGCGCGCCGGCCGTGTACTGTTCCGAGCGGCGATACCAGCGCCCCATGTCATAGAGCAGACCGAAATCGTTCTTGAAGGCCGAGGGTACGGCGTCGATGAACTGCTGGGCGCCTTTGGTGTTGGAGCGGAGCTTCAGACGGGCTGTACCAACCGCGCGCTCGCCGGCATCGACATAGGCGAGCATGCGCTGGGCGCCGGCATAGTCGTCGGACCAGAGCAGCGCCGAGAGGCGAAGCTTGTCGGCGTCAGCGGGGAGATACTGGCCGTATTGCTCGCGGATCTGGGCTTCGCGGGCGGCGGAGAAGGAGCCGGCGACATAGCCGCGGCGAATCCAGATGGGGCCTTCGGCGGTGTCGCCGGTCGCCAGCAGCGCGGCGCCCCGCATCAGCATGCCTTCGCCCGAGACAGGTTCGCGGTCCTTGAAGAAGGCGAGAACCTGAGCGGCCGGCATATCGACCGGCATGGCGCGTTCGGCGTTGCGCCGGGTCGTTTCGGCGTTCGGCCAGCGCGGATGAGCGTCGAGGAAGTTCGCGATGTCGGCGAACGTGGCGCCGCTTTCCCGGTCGATCAGATAACGCCAGCGGGCGATGGCGGCGACGGTCGGGTCGCTGGCCCGGCGCGACAGGGCGGCAAGCTCGGCCCAGTTCTTCTGTTCGCCCGCCTTGATGGCGGCGGCCAGAATCGCCTGGTCGCTGGCGCTGATGGAGGTGGCGGCCGTAGCCGGGGCCGCGAGGGCGGCGGACACGGCGAAAATGGCGAAGAGCCGGCGCAGAATCATGATCGTCGGAGCTCGTCTTTGAGGGTGACTGAACCTAGCGCCTGTCGGCGTTGGTTAATACATCCGCAAGATCGCGGCGCTTCCTTGGCAAAGCGTTAACCTGCGCGTAGTTTCCCGCGCTCTTCAACTCGGGAAAGGACGGGCAATATCGCCCGGAGCCAAGATGGCCTTCGATCGTTCACGTTTGCGCGGTTCACTGACGGCACTGATCACGCCGTTCGCCAAAGGCGCATTGGACGAGCAGGGCCTCAAGCGCGTGATCGAACACCAGATCGGCAACGGCACGCACGGCCTCGTTCCATGCGGCACGACGGGCAAATCGCCGACCCTCAGCCATGAGGAGCATCGCCGGGTTCTTGAACTGACGGTCGAAACGGCGAACGGCCGGGCCTTCGTTCTGGGCGGGGCGGGGTCGAATTCCACCCAGGAGGCCATCGAACTGGCGCAGCATGCCGAAAAGGTCGGCTGTGACGCCGCGATGTGCGTGGTGCCGTACTACAACAAGCCGAGCCAGGAAGGCATGTACCGTCACTTCGCGGCTGTCGCGGAGGCGATCTCGGTTCCGCTGGTGCTCTACAACGTGCCGGGCCGGACCATCGTGGACATCCTGCCCGAAACCGTCGCGCGGCTTGCGAAGATCGCCAACATCGTCGGCATCAAGGATGCTGCGGGAAAGGTCGAGCGCGTGTCGCTGACCCGCAACCTGGCGGGCCGCGACTTCGTTCAGCTCTCGGGCGATGACCCGAACGCCGTCGGCTACAACGCGCAAGGCGGGGTGGGGTGCATCTCGGTCAGCTCCAACGTCGCGCCGGCGCTGTGCGCGCAGTTGCAGAACGCGACGGCGCAGGGGGCGTGGGATGCCGCCAACGAAATCCAGGACCGCCTGATGCCGCTGCATGACGCGATGTTCTGCGAGCCGAGCCCTGGCCCTGCGAAATACGGCGCGAAGCCTTCTCGGCCTGTGCGGCCCGGACGTTCGCCTGCCGGTGCTGGAGCTGACCGACGCCGGCAAGGCCCGGGTGAAGGCGGCGATGGCTCACGCCGGACTGCTGTAATGGCGAAGAAGAAAGACGACACCAGGCAGGTCGTCTCCGAAAACCGCAAGGCGCGTTTCAACTACGCGATCGAGGAGAACCTCGAGGCCGGCATGATGCTGACCGGCACGGAGGTCAAGTCACTGCGTTCCGGCAAGGCGACCATCGCCGAGGCCTATGCGCATGTGAAGGACGGCGAAGTCTGGCTCGTCAACGCCAACATCCCCGAATATGGCGGCGGCAATCGCTTCAACCACGAGCCGACGCGCGTGCGGAAGCTGCTGTTGAAAGCGCGCGAAATCGAAAAGCTGCACCGCGCGACGGAGCGCGAGGGTATGACGCTGATCCCGCTCAAGGTGTATTTCAACGAGCGCGGCATCGCGAAGATCGATCTGGGCATCGCGAAGGGCAAGAAGCTCCACGACAAGCGTGCCGACACGAAAGAACGCGACTGGCAGCGCGACAAGGCGCGGCTGATGCGCCAAAAGGGCTGAACCGGTGGACGACGAAGCGCCTGCCTTCAAGGACAAGCTGATCGCTTCGAAAGAGCGGTGGGCGCGGGAAGGGCGCTTGCTGACCGGATCGCCGGACCTGCAGCACGCAAACCGCCTGCCGCCGGGCCAGCGCGAAGTGAAGAACTGGCCGGTTCTCGATCTCGGCGCGCAGCCGAATATTCCCAAGGACCAGTGGCGGCTGTTCATCAACGGCGCTGTCGAAAACCCGGTACGGCTGGACTGGGAAGGCTTCATGGCCCTGCCGCAGGTCGAGACAGTATCGGACATGCACTGCGTGACGCAGTGGAGCCGCTATGACAATCACTGGAAAGGCGTCAGCTCACGCGCGCTGCTCGATCTCGTGATGCCGAAGGCGGAGGTGCAGCACGTCGTCTTCCACAGCTATGACACCTACACGACCAATGTGTCGCTGGAGGTCTTCGCCGACCCGGACGTGCTGCTGGCGCATACCTGGGAGGGCTTGCCGATCAGCCGCGAACACGGCGGACCTCTGCGCGTGATGATCCCGCGCTGGTATCTGTGGAAGAGCGCGAAGTGGATCAAGCGGATCGAGTTCGTCGAACAGGACCGCCCCGGGTTCTGGGAAACCCGGGGCTATCACAACGAAGGCGATCCCTGGCTTGAGCAGCGCTACAGCTAGGGCGTCACGATGTTGAAATTGCTGTCGACCGGCTCGATCAGGTCGATCAGCGCATCGTAGAGGCCGGCGTCGCCCTCGATCGCGATGTCCGGCCGTGTCATCACCGGCACGCGGGCGAAAAGCGTCATCAGCATGTCGGGGCGCTTGAGGCGGACGGTCGCGCCGGCTGCCGGATCGACAATCCCCTCCTCGTGGATCAGGACGCCGTTCTCGACCGTGATGAGATGCTTTTCACCGCGATCGGTCAGCTCGATATTGATCTTGAACGCGCGCGCAGCCGCCTTGTCGGGGTTCACGCGCACCGCCGCGAAGTCGAGCAGCATCGGCGTGGTGGTGGCCTGCAGCACATCGGTCGAGAGCGAAGCGGGCGGCAGCTTCAGCGTGTCGGCGCGCAGCTCCTGAGCGCCGGTAAGATAGATGTTGCGCCAGGTGCCGGCCTCGGCCTGGAAGCCAAGCTGGGTGTAGATCGCGGCGAGCTGGTCGCGCGCCGTCTGGTTCGACGCGTCGGCGAAGACGACATGGTTCAGCAAAGTCGCCGCCCAGCGATACTCGCCGCCATCGGACGCAAGTCCGGCGAGGCGCATGACGTTGTCGGCGCCGCCCATCGCCTCGACATATTTCTTGGATTCCGGTTCGGGCGGCAGCGGGTTGAGGTTCGCCGGATTGGCGTCGTACCAGCCCATGTAGCGCTGGTAGATCGCCTTGGAGTTGTGGCTCATCGTGCCGTAATAGCCGCGATTGAACCACTGCTTCGCGAGCACGTCAGGAAGCTTCAGAACTTCGGCGATCTCCGAGCCTGTGAGGCCGGCATTCATCAGTCGCACCGATTGATCGTGCAGGAATTTGTACGCGTCGCGATGCGATGCAAGGAAATCGACGATCTCCTGCTGGCCGAAGCGCGGGATGCCGTGCGCCGCAAACATCACGTCGCTGTCATCGCCGTAGAGCCGGATGGATTCGGTGAGATAGTCGGCCCAGGCTTTCGCATCCCGCACGAGCGCGCCGCGGGCAGGCAGCAGGTTGTGCATGGTGAGATTGGCGTTCTCCGCCATGAACACAGCGCGGAACTGCGGCAGGTAGAAATTCATCTCCGACGGCGCTTCCGTGCCGGGCGTGATCTGGAAAACCATCTTGACGTCGCCGACCGTGATCTCCTGACCCGTCTTTGAGACAATGTCGGTCGGCGCGATGAGGGTCATCGTGCCGCGCGAAATGCCCGGCCCGAGGCCCGAGGTCATCTCGCCTTCCGGCCCGCGGGGCAGGGTGAGGCCGAACTGGTAGCGGGCGCGGCGTGACATCGCCGGGCCGGCGATGATGTTTTCCGAGACGGCGTGTTCGAGGAAGCCTTCGGGCGCGATGACCTTCACCTTGCCGGCTTCGACATCGGCGACCGACGTGACGCCGCCGACGCCGCCATAGTGGTCGGCATGGCTGTGCGAGTAGATGACAGCGAGAACGGGCTTCGCGCCGAGATGCTCGGTAACGAGGTCGTAGGCGGCTTTGGCGACTTCCGCCGTCGTCAGCGGGTCGACGACGATCCACCCGGCGCCGGCGTCGATGAAGCTGACGGTGGACACGTCGAAGCCGCGAACCTGGTAGATGCGCTCGGCGACCTTGAAGAGGCCGTGCTGGGTCAGGATCTTGGCCTGGCGCCATAGGCTGGGGTTCGCAGTCTCGGGCGCATCGCCCGAAAGGAAGCCATAGGACGAGAGGTCGAACACGACCTTGCCGTTGGCGTCCTTGATGAGCGGATCGGAGCGCGTGGCGATGAAACCGCGCGCCGCGAAATCGAAATCCTTCTTGTCATCGGCAGCGACCAGCGCCTGCGCCTCGGCCATCGCCGCTTTTGTTGCGCCGGATGCGGCGGTCGTGGGTGCTTTGGGTATCTCCGGCGTGCCTGCGATATTCATCTGTGCAATCACTCCCCTGAACATATAGGCGAGACCGCCGAGTGCGGCCGTAGTGACGACGACGCCCGTGAGAAGCCCCAACAAGAACCGGCCGCGTTTTGGCATGGTTTTCCCCCTCGGCGACGGTTGGTCCGCCTGCTTTGAGGCACGAGGCTAACCGGGGAAGCGGCCAAGAATGTTACTTGAGTGACAGTGATCCCCTTGCCGTAGCGGGCTGCTCGTGCTTTAAGCCGCCAGCAATCGAGCTCTAGGCCGCACCAAGGCGCTGCTTCGACGGAATTCCGTCGCATCAAACCCGACACGACCAACATCTCAGTTGTACCCTCTGCGGGATGGTCTCGCAGGGGCCTTGCTATCGTGCGCCGAGGCGCACGCGGAGACTGTTACAGATATGGCTACTGGTACTGTGAAGTGGTTCAACACCACGAAGGGTTTTGGTTTCATTCAGCCGGAAGACGGCGGTGCGGACGTGTTCGTCCACATCAGCGCCGTTGAGCGCGCGGGCATGCGCAGCCTGAATGAAGGCCAGCGCGTCTCGTTCGACATCGTCAAGGAGCGCGGCAAGTCCGCGGCCGGCAACCTGAAGGCCGCCTAACGGCTTCAGGGTCGAAAGACCGAAAACAGACGGGCCGCACCCACAAGGTGCGGCCCGTTTGCGTTTGGGAAACTGCAGAGCCGCCGGCCCTGCTCGTGCGCGGATTTGTCCCGTCGAATGTCGAAATGGCCTCGTGTCATCATGCTGAGACGGAGGGCGCTGGAGCCTTCGTTTCGGCAGCGGCGCGGGAGGTTATGCATGTCCACACGAAACTGGGCGTATGCGAGCGCAGCGCTTTCATTCCTGGTGATCGCGCAGCCGGCCCAGGCCGGGATGGTGGATGAGGCGATGAAGCTTTTCGCCGACCTCCACAAAAACGCGCAGAACGTCGAAGATCAGCTGGAAGACTACGAAATCGACGCGGCCCGGACGTCGCTCGATACGGCGCAGGACCAGGTCTCGGACTACGCCGAGATCGTCAATGACATCCATGAAAGCAGCGACAATCTGGCCGCGCTGCTCGGCGATGCCTGGGAACCGGTCGTGTCGGCCACCGCAAATCTCAGCGCCCGTATCACCGATACGCTGGGCCGGATCGACAATGGATCGGCTGATGTTCCGGGCCTGCTTTCCGCCGCCGATCAGGCCGAAGACGCGCTCGACACGGCGCGAGAATTCTCAAAGGGCTTCGCGCAGCGGCTGGCGCAGTTCAAGGACGTAACCATCACCGACATCCGCAAGGTTTTTGACGGGTCGTTGCGGCCTGCGCTTGAGGCGATGAGGGCCGCCTTGGCGCGCCGGAATTCCACCGAAGCGCAGGCGAAGATATCGGACGCCCTGAAAGCGCTCGATCAGATGATTTCCCAGGCCAGCGCGGCGACGACCGCCACCACGCCGCTGGGGAGTACGGTCGGCGAACTGTGGGAGCCGGTGCCGCCGGCGTTGTCTGAACTGCAGAAGGCGGTGGTTGCGTTGCAAGCCGTGGTTGGCCGGTCGAATCCGGACAGCGCGCTCTCGGCGGTCAACACGGCAGAAGCGACGGCCGACAAGGCCCTGAACGAGGCGTTCAGCCGGATGACCGACGCCCAGGGCAGGTTTGTCCTGATCTGCGATTCCATCTGCCGCTGACCAGATCTGTCCCGTCATTCATCGCGGACACGAGGAGAGGCTTCATGTTTGTCAGCCGCGTCGCTGCGACCTTGGGTATGGTGTCTGTCGGCATTTCGGCTGCGGTGGCGGCGCCGGTCTGCACGACCGGCGAACTCTTCGCGGGCGCGCCGGATTATGCCGAGCCGGCGGAGCGCGCAAAGAACGGGCAGGGGCTGCTCGATGTGCCGCCGCTCGGATTCAGGGCGCTTGTTTTCGACGGCGACAAACTGGTCACCGCCGTTGGCCCGGAGATCTGGTACAGCGATCTCTCGGCGGAGAAACCGGTCGTCAAGCGGATCACGGGCCGGGAAAGCAATGCCCGCGATTCCGTTTCGGGCAAATGCCGCGACGCGCGCATGGTCAATATCAGCGGGATCGCGATGCTGCCGCACGGCAGCATCGCCGGCGCGGACCAGGCCGCCAACACGATCTTCGTGGTCAGCGATCCCTACGGCCCGGATTGCAAGGTGACTTTTCTCGCCGGCGCGGTTCAACCGCAGCTTCCGCTCGCCAACGCGCAACCGACGAATATCGGCGATGCCGACGGCGTTGGCGGCGAGGTGCTGATGCGCGGCCCCGATTGGGTCGCGGCGACAGACGACGGCACCATCTACTTCATCGACTCCGGCAACGGGAAGCTGAAGAAGGTCTTGCCGCAGGCGCCGCGAGCCGTGGAGACCGTGCTGACGCTGCCGGACATCACCTATTACGCGCTGACGCTGATGGACGGGAAGCTCTACGCGATCGGCAACAACGATATGAGCGATGGCATCCTGGTCGAAATTGATCTGGCGACGGCGGAAGCGACCGAGATCGTGAACGGGCGATCGGATCGTTGGCTGAGCGATGGGTCGATCAACGTGTCGGGTCTTGCGACGGACGGCGAGGGCCTGTTCACCGTGCAGTCGGGGCAGCTGCTCTATGTCACGAAGGACGGCGACATCGAGTCGATCGCCGGCAACGGCACATATTTCGAGCCGACCGCAGACTACGATCCGCGCAAGCCGACGAAAGCAAGCGATCTGGAGATGTGGTCGCGCCGCAGGACGCAGACCGCCGGCGCCAATGTCTTCCTCGCTTACCGGGACGGCGAAGTCTATTTCAGCGCCCAGGGCGACACGCCCTACATCCTGAAAATCACCTGCAAGCCCTGAGCGTCAGCCTTTGAGGTCGGACGCAACCCGATCGAAAACAGCGCGGAACATGGCTGGCGTCAGGACGCCCGTGTTCGTGTTGTAGCGGCTGCAGTGATAGCTGTCGTAAAGCCTGACGCCGGGCAGATCGTGGACCGCGCCGTGCCCGAACTTGTGCGCGGATTTGCGGACATCAAGCGCTGTCAGGGTCGCGTTGTGCGCGATGGTGCCGAGGGCCACGATGGCGCGAAGCTGCGGCAGCGCCTGAATGCGCGCCTTCAGGAAGCCGTTGCATATCCTGATCTCGGTGGTCTCGGGCTTGTTCTGGGGCGGCACGCAGCGCACCGCGTTTGAGATCATCGTGTCTTTCAGGCGGATGCCGTCATCGGGACGCGCAGCGTACTTGCCTTCCAGCAGTCCCACGGCATCGAGCGTCGCGTAGAGCAGATCGCCCGCATAGTCGCCGGTGAAGGGGCGGCCGGTCCTGTTCGCGCCGTGCAGGCCGGGCGCGAGTCCGACGATCAGCAGCCGCGCGCCGGTCTCGCCGAACGACGGCACGGCGCCGTTGAAGTAGGCGGGCAGGGCGGCCTTGTTGGCCTTGCGGAATTCGGCGAGGCGCGGACAGAGCGGGCAGTCGCGCGGCGCTTCGGGGGCTGGGGCCGGCACTAGAGCAGATCGTCCAGCGGCGTGTCGCCTTGCGCCGTTTGCTGCGGCGCACGCTGTTCGCGGCGTTGCTCGCGGCGCTCGTCGGCCTGGGCGCGCGAGGCGGGATCGCGCTGGATCAATGTCTGGAGCGTCTGCAATTCGATGAAGTGATCGGCCTGCCGGCGCAGATCGTCGGAGATCATCGGCGGCTGCGATTTGAGCGTCGAGACGACGCTGACCCGCTTGCCGCGCCGCTGAAGCGCCTCGACGAGACGGCGGAAATCGCCATCGCCCGAGAAGATGACGATGTGGTCGGCATGGTCCGCGATCTCCATCGCGTCGACGGCCAGCTCGATGTCGATGGAGCCCTTGAAGCGGCGGCGCCCCTGCGCGTCGGTGTATTCGCGGCTGGGCTTCGTCACCATGGTGAAGCCGTTATAGTCGAGCCAGTCGATCAGCGGCCGCAGCGGCGAGTAATCGTCGTTCTCCATCAGCGTCGTGTAGTAGAACGCCCGGATCAGACGTCCGCGTTTGGCGAACTCGCCCAGCAGGCGCTTGTAGTCGATGTCGAAGCCGAGCGATTTGGACGCGCCGTGCAGGTTGGCGCCATCGACGAAGAGCGCGAGGCGCTCGTTCTGGTAGAACATGTGCAACTCCAGGTGGGCGTTGAATGGGGCGCCCGGTCGAAATATCCGGCGAGCATAGGTCCGGAGCAGGAAACGCGCGATAACATTCACATGATCCTCATCGCGCTCGGCGCCAATGAAGCTTCGCGGCGCGGGCCGCCGCCGGAAACGTTCCGCGCCGCGCTGGAGACGCTGGAGGGCATGGGCGTGAAGACCCTGCAGCTCTCGCGGCTGTTCACGTCACCGGCCTGGCCCGACCCGAAAGACCCACCGTTCACCAACGCGGTCGCACGGGTGGAAACGGCATTGCCGCCGGTTGAGCTGATGGCCGCGCTGCACGCGGTGGAGGCCGGTTTCGGGCGGGAAAGGCGGGTTCCCAACGCCCCGAGGCCCCTGGATCTCGACCTCATCGACTATGCCGGACGGGTGGAATCACCCCCCGGCGGACCGGTTTTGCCTCATCCCAGAGCCGCCGAGCGGGCTTTCGTCCTTGCCCCGCTTCTGGATGTCGCCCCCGAATGGGTGGACCCCGTCAGCGGTCGCACCGGGCAGGAGTTGTTGAAAACTGCGGAAGCTCTTGGAAATCGGGCCTTTCCTGCCCAAATTAACATCCCATAAGGGGTTGCGGCCTGAACCTCACATCTGTATCAGGCGTGTTTCCCCGTCAGATCCTTGAGGAGTGCGGCGATGGCGCGCGTCACCGTCGAAGATTGCGTCGACAAGATTCCGAACCGTTTTCGAGCTGGTCCTGCTCTCGGCCCAGCGCGCCCGCGCCCTGTCGGCCGGCGTTCAGATGACCGTCGAACGTGACAACGACAAGAACCCGGTTGTCGCCCTGCGCGAGATCGCCGAGCAGACCGTGACTGTCGATCAGCTCCGCAACGAGATGACGCGCAGCCTGCAGCGCCACCAGGAGATGGAAGACGTGCCGGTTGCTGCCGCCGTCACCGTGGCCGAAGTCGAAGACAAGCCCGAGGACGTGCAGATGTCCGAGGAAGACTTCTTCAAGGCCGTGACGCAGCAGGCCCCCGAGCGCGAGCCGGAGCCGGAAGATGAAGCCTACGACGAGGGCATGTAAGCCTCGCGTTGGACTTCTGCGGCCCCGCATTGTGAGCGGGGCCTGACGCCATGATGCGTCAATACGAGCTTGTTGAACGGGTCCACGCCTACGAGCCGGATGCCGACGAAACGCTGCTCAACCGCGCCTATGTTTTTTCGATGAAGGCGCATGGTTCGCAGAAGCGGGCCTCTGGCGATCCCTATTTTTCCCATCCCCTCGAAGTCGCCGGCATCTGCACCGAGCTGAAGCTCGATACGCCGACCGTCGTGACCGCGCTGCTGCACGACACGATCGAGGATACCGATACCACCTACGAGGATATCGACCGCCTCTTCGGCAAGGAGATCGCGGCGCTCGTCGATGGCGTCACGAAGCTGTCGAAGCTGGAGCTGCAGTCGGAGCGCACGAAAGACGCCGAGAATTTCCGCAAGTTCGTGCTGGCGATCTCCGATGACGTGCGCGTGCTTCTGGTGAAGCTGGCCGATCGCCTGCACAATATGCGGACGCTCAACCACATCCCCAAGCCCGAGAAGCGCCAGCGTATCGCGCAGGAGACGATGGATCTCTATGCGCCGCTCGCCGGCCGCATCGGCATGCACGAGCTGCGCGAAGAGCTTGAGGATCTGGCGTTCCGCGAACTGAACCCGGACGCGCGCGACTCCATCGTGAAGCGTCAGGATTTCCTCACCGCCCAGAGCGGCGGCCGCGTTCAGCGCATCACCGACGAGATCAAGCGCGTCCTCACGCAGAACAGCGTCGAGGCGTGGGTCCGCGGCCGCCAGAAGCGGCCCTATTCGATCTGGCGCAAGATGCAGGAGAAGAGCATCTCGTTCGAGCAGCTCTCCGACATTATGGGGTTCCGCGTCGTCGTCGGGTCGGTTGCGGACTGCTACAAGGCGCTCGGTGTCCTGCATATGTCCTGGCGCACGGTGCCTGGCCGTTTCAAGGACTACATCTCGCTGAAAAAGCCGAACGGCTATCAGTCGCTGCACACCACCATCGTCGGCCCGGACAATGCGCGCATCGAGGTGCAGATCCGGACCGTCGAGATGAACGATGTCGCCGAGCGCGGCGTTGCGGCGCACTGGTCCTACAAGGACAAGGTGGGCGTCGGCGGCGAGGAAGCGCATGCGGCTTACGACTTCCTTCAGCGCCTCGGCGAGATGGCGCGTGAAGGCGAGACCCTGGAAGACGTTATCGAAAACACGCGCCTGGAGCTGTTCCAGGATCAGGTGTTCTGCTTCACGCCCAAAGGCGCGCTGATCGCGCTGCCCAAAGGCGCGACGCCGGTCGACTTCGCCTACGCCGTTCACACCGATGTCGGCAACCAGACCGTCGGCGCCCGCATCAACGGACGCGCCGCGCCGCTGCGGACGCAGCTGCAGAACGGCGATGAGGTGGAGATCGTCCGCTCCAAGAGCCAGACGCCGCAGCCCGCCTGGGAAACGATGGTCGTGACCGGCAAGGCGCGGTCGGCCATTCGTCGCTATGTCCGCTCGGTCCACCGCGCGGAGATCGTCAAGATCGGCCGCCGCATCGCGGAGAAGGCGTTTCTCCAGGTCGATCAGCAACTGACCGACAAGGCCGTCGATGAGGCGATCAAGCGGCTGAAATTCAAGACGGGCGACGATCTCTTTGCGGCCGTCGGGCAGGGCCAGGTCGCGCTGAGGGATGTCGTCCAGGCAGTTTTCCCGGAATCGGTGGTCGACGGCGCCCGCCGGGCGCGCCTCAGCGCCAACGGGCATGGCCCCGGCCTCATTCCGATCCGCGGCCTCACGGCCGGGGTCGCCTATCATCTTGGCGATTGCTGCCATCCGCTGCCGGGCGACCGTATCGTCGGCCTGATGGAGCCGGGGCAGGGCGTCGTCGTCCATACGATCGACTGCGACCGTCTTGCCGAGGCCCAGGACGAGCCGGAGCGCTGGATCGACCTTGGCTGGGAAAGCTTCGCCGCCGATGCAGCCGAATCGACCGCCCGGCTGGATGTCGACATCAAGAACGAGAGCGGCGCGCTGGCGACGCTCTGCACGATCATCGCCAAGGCTGGCGGCAATATCGCCAACCTGAAGATCGTCGAACGCAGCTCCGCCTTCTTCCGCTTTGCCGTCGATATCGAGGTTCGCGACGTGAAACACGTCACCAACATCATGACGGCGCTGCGGGCATCGCCCGTCGTCGGCACTGTCGAGCGCGTGCGCGGCTAGCGGCAGGCCCGCACCTGCCGTAAAACCGCGCACCGCCAACCAGACCCCGAGTCCGTCATGACGCCTGCCCAAGTCCTCAAGGAATTCGAAAAGGCCGGCGCCCTGCTCAAAGGGCATTTCATCCTCTCCAGCGGCCTTCACAGCGATACCTTCCTGCAGAAGGCGCTCGTCTTTCAGGATGCGAAGCGGACGGCGAAGCTGGCCCGCGCCCTGGCTGCGAAGGTGAAAGCCGAGGTCAAGGGCCGCATCGACGCCATCGTTTCACCTGCGGTCGGCGGCATCATTCCGGGCTACGAGGTCGGCCGCGCCATGGCCCTGCCGGCCATGTATGTCGAGCGCGAAGGCGGCCAGTTCGTCCTGCGCCGCGGCTTTCACCTCGACAAATCCATGCGGGTGCTGATCGTCGAGGACATCGTGACGACGGGTCTCTCGTCCCGCGAGTGCATCGAGGCGGTGAAGGCGACGGGCGCGAAGATCGCTGCGGAGGCCTGCCTGATCGACCGCTCGGGCGGGAAGGCGAAGCTGGGCGTGAAGCTGATCGCCCTGGCCAGCCTCAAAGTTCCCGCGTGGGAAGCCGACAAGCTGCCGCCGCATCTGGCAGGAACGCCGGCCATCAAGCCCGGCAGCCGTGGGCTGAAATGACACTGCGCCTGGGCGTCAATATCGATCACGTCGCGACCATCCGGAACGCGCGCGGCGGCGCGCATCCCGATCCCGTTCTGGCGGCGGAGATCGCGGCCGCCGCGGGTGCCGACGGCATCACTGCGCATCTGCGTGAAGACCGCCGCCACATCACGGACGCCGACATTGCCGCGCTCGTGGACAAGATTGCGCTGCCGCTCAATCTGGAGATGGCGGCGACCGATGAGATGCTGACCATCGCGCTGCATCACCATCCCCATGCCGCCTGCATCGTGCCGGAACGGCGCGAGGAGCGGACGACCGAGGGCGGTCTCGATGCCGCCGGACAGCACAATCACCTTGCGCCGATGGTGGCGAAGCTGCGGACCGCCGGCATCCGCGTGTCGCTGTTCATCGAGCCGGACCCGCGCCAGCTGCGTGCGGCCGCCTCGCTGGGCGCGCCGGTGGTCGAACTCCACACAGGCGCCTATGCGCATGCCTTCATCGATGGCGATACCGAAAAGACGGCCCGCATTCTGGATCGCCTGCGTGAGGCATCGCGCGTCGGCGCCGAGCTGGGGCTTGAGGTCCATGCCGGGCACGGCCTGACCTTCGACAACGTCAAGCCGGTGGCGGCGATCCCGGAAATCAGGGAACTGAATATCGGCCACTTCCTGATCGGTGAGGCCATTGTTACGGGACTTGAAAGCGCGGTACGCCGCATGCGCGCACTGATGGACGAGGCGCGGGCATGATCCTGGGGATCGGCAACGACCTTTGCGATATTCGTCGCATTGAAAAGACGCTGGAGCGGTTCGGCGACCGCTTCATTGAGCGCAACTTCACCGAGATCGAGAAACGCCGGTCGGAACGCCGCGCCCAGCGCGCCGGCAGCTACGCAAAGCGGTTCGCCGCCAAGGAGGCGGCCTCCAAGGCGCTCGGAACCGGGTTCCGTCGGGGCGTCTACGCCAAGGATATCGGCGTGGTAAATACGCCGTCCGGCCGTCCAACCCTGGCGCTGACCGGCGGCGCGGCGGCCCGGCTGGCCGAAATGACGCCGCCGGGCATGAAAGCTGACTTCCATATCACCCTCACGGACGAGTATCCGCTGGCGCAAGCCTTCGTGATGATCGTCGCCGTTCCCGCAGCCGCCCCTTGACCCGCTCGCAGAGCCGGGTTTCTTGGGCAGCAGCAGGCGCGCCGCGCCGCGACACAGGACCCGAGTGCGCTTGACCGACGTCATTTCCGCCAAGAAGCCGCGTAAGAAACGCGGATGGTTCCACGAGATCATCTCGACCTTCGTCTATCCGCTGGCGCTGGTTGTGGGTGTCTACTCGTTCCTGTTTCAGCCGTTCCGAATTCCCTCGGCCTCGATGGTGGATACGCTACTGGTCGGCGACTTCGTCTGGGTGACGAAATTCTCCTACGGCTACTCCAAGCACTCGATCCCGTTCAGCCCTGACATTTTCGAGGGCCGGATCTGGGGTTCGGAGCCTGAGCTTGGCGATGTCATCGTCTTCAAGCTGCCGCGCGACAACTCGACCGACTACATCAAGCGCCTCGTCGGACTGCCGGGTGACCGGATCCAGGTGAAGGAGGGCATCCTCTACATCAACGGCACGGCGGCGAAGACCGAGCTGATCGGCGAGGTCGAGGTGCCGACCGAAAGCGGCCGCTCCAGCCGTAAAGTTTTGAAATATCGCGAAACCCTGCCGAACGGCGTTTCGCACTACGTGCTGCAGGAGCCGGGCGGTCGCCCATCCTATGGCGTCGACCCTGACAACACCGCCGAATATGTCGTGCCGGCCGGCCACTACTTCATGATGGGCGATAACCGCGACAACTCGATCGACAGCCGCTGGCCGGTCGCGAGCGGTGTCGGCTATGTGCCCTATGAGAACCTCGTCGGTCGCGCCGACCGCATTTTTCCGTCCTGGGACTCGTCCAAGGCCGAGTGGTACGAGGTCTGGAACTGGCCGTTCGCCATTCGCTGGGACCGGCTCTTTCAGGCGATCGATTGAGGGAATCTGGTAGAGTGTCGTATCGGGCGGCATGCGCCCGCCTGAGACCATGACCCTGGAAGATTCCGCAACGCTGCGCCGCCAGCCCCGTTTGCTGGCCGAAGTCGCCAAGACGCTGATTTACGCCCTGCTTCTGGTGATCGGCGTGCGCACATTCCTGTGGCAGCCGTTCAACATCCCCAGCGGCTCGATGATCGATACCCTGGTGGTCGGCGATTATGTGTGGGTGAACAAATTCGCCTACGGCTACAGCCGCTATTCCCTGCCGCTCGACCTTCCGCTTTTCTCGGGCCGCATTTTCGGGGCGGAGCCGGAGCGGGGCGATATCGTCGTCTTCAAGCTGCCGCGCGACAACGCCACCGACTACATCAAGCGCGTCGTCGGCATGCCCGGCGACCATATCCGCGTGCATGGCGGCATCCTCTACATCAACGGTGAAGCGGCGACGCAAAGCCTGGTCGGCACGGTCGAGGTTGACGGCCCGTTCGGCGTCAAGACCGAGGCGCGGCGCTATCGCGAGACGCTGCCCGGCGGGCGCACCCACGACATCATCGACATGTACGAGGCCAGCGCCGGCGACAACACAGGGGAATATGTGGTGCCGGAGGGGCACTACTTCATGATGGGCGACAACCGCGACAACTCCACCGACAGCCGTTCGGACGACGTTGGCACCGTGCCCTACGAAAACCTTGTGGGTCGCGCCGACGCGATCTTCTTCTCGGCTGATGGCTCGGCCGGCTTCTTTGAAATCTGGAAGTGGCCCGGCGCCGTGCGCTGGGAGCGGGTTTTCCGGAGCCTTCGATGAGCGGCGAGCTGCAGACCCGGCTGGGGCATCGTTTCGCGTCCAAGGATCTTCTGAACCTCGCGCTAACCCATGCCAGCGCGGCCGGGGCGCGTTCCAATGAACGGCTCGAGTTTCTGGGCGACCGGGTTCTCGGCCTCGTCGTCGCGGGCGAACTGATCTCCCGTTTTCCGGCGGTTTCGGAAGGCGAACTGGCGATCCGCCTGAACGCGCTGGTCCGCAAGGATACCTGCGCCAGGATCGGCGAGGCGATCGGCCTCATCCCGCATCTGAAGCTCGCGCCCGGCGAGCGGATGCGGACCGGCACGGCGCGCATCAGCCTCGTCGGCAACGCCTGCGAGGCGGTGATCGCGGCGCTCTATCTCGATGGCGGGCTGGAGGCGGCGTCCCGCTTCATCCTCAAGGAATGGGCGGCGGAGTTCGACGCCAGCGTGAATGTGGCGACCGACATCAAATCCGAGCTCCAGCAATGGGCGCAGGCCCGAGAAGATCTGGGCCGGGTTCTGCCGGCCTACACGACCATCGACAGTTCCGGCCCCGCCCACGCGCCCCATTTCGTGGTCGAGGTCGTGGTTGAAGGGGCTGGCGCCGCGCGCGGGGAAGGCGCATCCAAGCGCGAGGCGGAACGTAATGCCGCCGCAGCCCTGTTGGCCCAACTGAAAGGCGTGAAGTGAGCAAGCCCGCAACCCGTTCCGCCGTCGTGGCGGTCATCGGCGCGCCGAATGCCGGCAAGTCCACGCTGGTGAACCGGCTGGTCGGCGCCAAGATCACCATCGTCACGCACAAGGTGCAGACGACGCGGATGCGCGTGCGCGGCGTGATGATGGAAGGCGACGCCCAGATCGTGCTGGTCGACACGCCCGGCATCTTCGCGCCCAAGCGCAAGCTTGATCGCGCCATGGTGGGCGCGGCCTGGGCGGGGGCGGAAGACGCCGACGCCGTGATGGTCATCGTCGATGCCGCCGATCTCGATGCGAGGCCTACGGGCCTCGGCGCACAGGATACCGATCGCATCCTTGAGGGTCTGAAGGGACAGGGGCGCAAGGCGACCCTGGTACTCAACAAGGTCGATGCCCTGAAGCGGGAGAGGCTTCTGGAACTCGCCGGCAGGCTGAATGCCGCCTTCGCCTTCGACGAGACCTTCATGATTTCGGCGACCAAGGGGAGCGGCGTCGACCGCCTGCGCGCCTGGCTGGCCTCGAAGGCAGAACCCGGCCCGTGGTTCTTCCCGGAAGACCAGACCGCCGACATTACCGGCCGCATGCTGGCCGCCGAGATCACCCGCGAGCAGAATCTATCTGCGCCTGCACGACGAGCTTCCATACGCCATCCACGTCACCACCGAAGGGTGGGAGGAGCGTAAGGACGGATCGGTGAAGATCGACCAGGTCATCATGGTCGACCGCGACGGCCAGAAGCCCATCGTCATCGGCAAGGCCGGCGCAACGCTGAAGGCCATCGGCGCGGCCGCCCGCAAACAGATCGGCGCGGCGCTGGACCGCACGGTCCACCTCTTCCTCAACGTGAAGGTGAAGTCGGGCTGGGCCGACGAGCGCGGCGTCTATGACGAGATCGGAATCGACTTTAAGTCGTAAGATCAAATGATTGCGGCGATAATCTCATCTTGTGAAATAGGCTGAGATGGACTGGCAGGATCAGGGGTTCGTGCTCTCGGCCGCCCGCTTCGGCGAGTCCGACGCGATCCTCGATATCCTCACCGAGCGCCACGGCCGGCATCTCGGCCTCATGAAGGGCGGCATGGCCCGCGCCCGCCGTGCCGAGATCCAGACCGGAAACCTCGTCGCCGTCGAATGGCGCGCGCGCCTCACCGATCAACTCGGGAACTACACGCTGGAACTCGCCCGGCCCTATGCCGCCCTGGCGCTCGACAGTCAGGCTGCGTTGGCCGGCCTCGCGGCGACCGCAGCCGTGGCATCGGTCTCGCTGCCCGAACGCGAACCGCATCCCAATGTGTTCGAGGCGACGCGGGTGCTCGTGGAGGCGTTGACGGGCGGATCGCTGTCGATCGGGGCGGCGGTTTATGTGAAGTGGGAGCTGGGGCTGATCCAGGATCTCGGCTTCGGCCTGGACCTTGGGAGTTGTGCGGCCACGGGCGTCACCGACGATCTTACCCATGTATCGCCCCGCACCGGGCGCGCCGTCTCGCGTGATGCTGCTGCGCCCTATGGCGACCGGCTGCTGCGCCTGCCCGGTTTTCTGCTGGGGTCGCAGGCGGGAGACCCGGACGGGGCGGCGATTGGGGAGGGGCTTCGGTTGACCGGGCATTTCCTGCACCAGTCCGTGCTCGGCCCGCACCGGCGTGAAGTGCCGCAGGCCCGGGGCATCTTTGTTGACCTCGTCACCAAGTCGATTTTGAATCGAAAGTCATGAAGACCTACCGCTTCGACCGCCTCACCGGCATTGATGATCTGACGCTCCACGACGAGGCGGAACCGGCGCCGCAGCGCGGTGAAGTCGTCGTGCGTATCCACGCCGTGTCGCTGAACTACCGGGATCTGTCTGTGGTGCTGGGCAACTACGTCCACGCTGTGAAGGCGGGCCTGGTTCCGTGCAGCGATGCGGCCGGTGAAGTCGTGGCCGTGGGAGAGGGCGTGACGGCGTGGAAGCCGGGGGACCGTGTGATGAGCACGTTCCACCCGCGCTGGTTCGGCGGCCGCCCGCACCGGACCATGGGCAGTGAAGTCTATGGCAGCCATCAGGATGGCTGGCTCGCCGAATACAAGCTCTGCTCGCAGGAGGCGCTGGTCGCCGTGCCGCCGGGCATGTCGTTCGAGGACGCCAGCACGCTGCCCTGCGCGGGCCTGACCGCCTGGACCTCGCTTTCGGGGAACCCGCCGATCCGCGCCGGCCAGACCGTGTTGACGCTGGGCACCGGCGGCGTGCCGGTCTTCACGGTGCAGCTCGCCAAGCTGCTCGGTGCGACGGTGATCTCCACCACCTCGAGCGCCCGAAAGGGTGAAGTCTTGAGGGCGCTCGGGGCCGACCATGTGGTGAACTATGCCGAGATCGCGGACTGGGGCGCGCATGTGAAGAAACAGGTGACCGGCGGCCTCGGCGTCGACTGCGTGGTCGAGGTGGGCGGCGCCGGGACCATCAACCAGTCGCTGACGGCGGTGCGCTGGGGCGGTGAAGTCGTGCTGGTCGGCTTCCTCAGCACCGATAACCCCGGCATGGACTATTTCCAGCTGAAGGGCAGCGGCGCGACCGTCCGCGCCATTGGCGTGGGCGACCGTGCCGGTCTGGAAGACCTCGCGCGCGTGGTGGCCGGGGGGCGCCTGAAACCGGTGATCGACAAGGTGTTCCCGTTCGGTGAAGCCCGGGCCGCGTTCGAGCATCTCAAGGCCGCCCGCCATATCGGCAAGATCGTGATTTCCGTCCGCTGATCCGAGCCGCTGGACGGGGCGGGCAGGGGGCGGTTATCCGCTGTCAGTCCCGCCAACTGATTGATTCGTATGGCCCGAACCGCCGCTCCGCCGCCGCCGCCCGTTGACGATATCCGCGACGAACCGCTCGCCCGGGCGCTGGGCGAGCGCTATCTCGCCTATGCGCTGTCGACCATCACGGCGCGCGCGCTGCCGGACGTCCGTGACGGCCTGAAGCCGGTTCACCGCCGCATCCTGTTCGCGATGGGGCAGCTCAATCTCTCGCCCGGTTCGGCCTTCAAGAAGAGCGCGAGCGTCGTCGGTGAGGTGATCGGCAAATATCACCCGCATGGCGACCAATCGATCTACGACGCGATGGTCCGCCTCGCGCAGGATTTCGCCGTCCGTTATCCGATCGTCGACGGGCAGGGGAATTTCGGCTCCATCGACGGCGATAACGCCGCCGCCTATCGCTATACCGAAGCGCGCCTGACCGCCGTCGCCACCGCCATGCTGGAAGGCATCGGCGAGGACGCGGTCGATTTCCGCCAGACCTATAATCAGGAAAACGAAGAGCCGGTCGTCATGCCGGCGGCGTTCCCGAACCTCATCGCGAACGGCGCGGCCGGGATCGCGGTCGGCATGGCGACGTCGATCCCGCCGCATAATGTCGGCGAGATCTGCGACGCGCTGGAGTTCATGGTCGACGCCTTGGTGAAGGGCAAGGACGTGATGGACCGTTCGGTCCTCTCGCGCATCAAGGGGCCGGATTTTCCGACCGGCGGCATCATCGTGGAGACCCGCGAGGCGATCGAGGAAGCCTATCGCACGGGACGCGGCGGGTTCCGCACCCGCGCCAGATGGACCAAGGAAGAAGGCACGCGCGGCTCCTACCAGATCGTCGTCACCGAGATCCCGTATCAGGTCCAGAAGTCGAAGCTGATCGAGCGCGTCGCCGCGCTGCTGCAGGAAAAGAAGCTGCCGCTTCTTGAGGATATCCGCGACGAGTCTGCGGAAGACCTTCGCATCGTGCTGGAGCCGAAAACCCGCACCGTCGATCCCGACATGCTGATGGAACAGCTGTTCCGTCAGACCGAGCTGGAAAGCCGCTTCCCCCTGAACTTCAACGTGCTGGACGCCACCGGCGCGCCGCGCGTGATGAGCCTGAAGGAAGCGCTGCAGGCCTATCTCGACCACCGCAAGGATGTGCTGGGCCGCCGCTCGCGCCATCGGCTCGCGCAGATCGCGCGGCGCATGGAGATCCTCGAAGGTCACCTCGCCGCCTATCTGAACCTCGACAAGGTCATCAGGATCATCCGCGAGGAGGACGAGCCGAAGCCCAAGCTGATCTCGGCCTTCAAGCTGACCGACATCCAGGCCGAAGCCATCCTCAACATGCGTCTCAGGAATCTCCGCAAGCTGGAGGAGATGGAGATCAAGGCCGAGCACAAGGCGCTGAAGGACGAAGGCGCCGCGCTGAAAAAGCTGATGGGATCGGACGAGCTTCAGTGGAAGCGCGTCGGCGAGGAGATCGCCGACATCCAGGCGAAGTTCGGGTCGAAGACGCCGCTGGGCAAGCGCCGCACGCAGTTCGCCGATGCGCCCGTTCTCGACGATCTGCCGGAAGAACACTTCATCGAACGCGAACCGATCACCGTGATCTGTTCGGACAAGCTGTGGGTCCGCGCGATGAAGGGCCATGTCGACAAATCGACGGATCTGAAATTCAAGGAAGGCGACCGCGGGCGGTTCTTCTTCCACGCCGAAACCACCGACAAGATCATCGCCTTCGCCACCAATGGCCGCTTCTACACGCTGGCCGGCGACAAGCTGCCCGGCGGGCGCGGCATGGGCGAACCGATCCGCCTGCTGATCGACCTTGAGAACGACGCCGACATCGTCGCGCTGTTCGTCCACAAGCCCGGACGCAAGCTGCTGGTCGCCGCCAGCAGCGGCCATGGGTTCATCGTGCCGGAGGACGAAATCGTCGCAATGACCCGCAAAGGCAAGCAGGTGCTGAACGTCGCGGATGGCGCAGAGGCCTGCGTCTGCATCACGGCCGAGGGCGACACGATTGCGGTGTCCGGCGAGAACCGGAAGGTCGTCGTCTTCCCTTCCAGCGAACTGCCCGAAATGTCGCGCGGCAAGGGCCTGACGCTCCAGAAATACAAGGATGGCCGTCTTGTGGACGCCAAGGTTTTCAATCTGAAAGAGGGGTTGAAGGACTCCAACAACCGCGTGTGGACGGCCTCGGAACTGTCGGACTGGCGCGGTGCGCGGTCGCACGCCGGCCGTCTTGCGCCCAAGGGTTTCCCGAAAAACAACCGGTTTACGCCCATCGGCGAGTTCTGAGGCCGGTCAGGTTTAACCGACGGAAAACCGTGTGGTGGCAGACTGGGGCCTCGATTTGAGGAACCGCCATGCCCGCAGCTGCAATCCCCGAGAACGAGGCTGAGCGTCTTCAGGCGCTGGAATCCTGCCAGATCACCGATACGCCGGCAGACGAAACCTATGACCGCATCGTCCGCATCGCCTGCGCGACCTTCGGCATGCCCATCGGCCTCGTCAGCCTGGTCGACAGCGAACGCCAGTGGTTCAAGGCGAGGATCGGCATCGACGATCCCGAGACGCCGCGCGAGGAGCCGTTCTGCGCCCACGCCATTCTGGGCAGCGAAGTCATGGTCGTGGACGACGCGAAGGAAGACGATCGCTTCAGCGACAATCCTTCCGTGACCTGCGAGGACGGCATCCGTTTCTATGCGGGCGCTCCGTTGATGCTCTCCAACGGCCACCGCGTCGGCACGCTGTGCCTTGCGGACCGCGTGCCGCGCAGCTTCGACAAGCAATCCCACGCATTGCTGAAAGACATGGCCGCCATCGTGGTCGGCGAGCTGGAACTGCGCCGCGTCGCAGCCATGGACGTTTTGACAGGGCTGATGACCCGCCGCATGACGGATGACATCGCGCACCGCGAACTGGCGCGCGCCCGCCGTCTCGGTCAGCCGCTTACCCTCGCGATGATCGATGTCGACCGCTTCAAGTCGATCAATGACGGCTTCGGCCATCCCGCCGGCGACGCCGTGCTGCGGGCGATCGGCCCCGTTTGCCGCCGCGTCCTGCGCGCCTCCGATCATCTGGGGCGTTACGGCGGCGAGGAATTCCTGGCGATCCTGCCCAATACCGGCCTCACGGAAGCCGCAGGCGTGCTGGAGCGCGTGCGCCAGGAAGTCGAAGGTCTCGACGTCTCCGAACTTGGTGGCCGCTGGCGGCTCAGCGTCAGCATCGGCGCGGCGGAACTTGAATTCACCGATATCCACGCATCGAACGTCGTCGCCCGCGCCGACGCAGCGCTTTATCGCGCCAAGACCGGCGGCCGGAACAGGATCGAACTCAACGCGGCCTAGGGCGACGCCATGTCGATCGTGACGGCGCCATCCTGCCCGTAGAGCTGAACGATGATCTTGTAGCTCTGACCCGCTTCCAGCCGATGACCATCGAGCGTGATGGTCTCGGTATGGGTGAAGGTTTCGCCTGACGCGATCGTCCGGCTTGTTTCCGCGGGCGTGCAGGCATTGCCCTTGGACTGCACCGAGGTGTCGTCCATCTTCTGCACCACCCAGCGGAACACCTTGCAGGGATCGGCGGCGCTCAGCGTGATCGCGCCGCCCGAACGGTTTTCCAGGTTGAGCGTCAGCGGCACGGAAACAGGTCCGGCTGCCGGTGCGACTTCACCCGGCCCTTCGGCGGTCAGGCGCAGTTCTCTGCCGCCCAGATTGCCGCCGCTCGAATAGTAGATTGCCGAGAACACGGCGAGCGGCAGGATGACGGCAACGGCGAGCCGCGCGGCGGACGGACGGACAGGAGCGCTCATCCGCGAGGCTTTAATTCAGTCCAGCCCTCAGGGCCATGGCCTTCAAGCGGCTCGAAGCGGCCTTTATAGGCCATCTTGCGGCAGTCCTCGACGAGATAGCCGAGATAGATATGCGGCAGCCCGGCCTTGCGCGCGCGTTCGATGTGGTCGAGCACCATGAAGGTGCCGAGACTGCGATCGCTGAGCGCGGGGTCGAAGAAGCTGTAGACCATCGAGAGACCGTCGCTCATGAGGTCCGTCAGCGCACAGGCCACCAGCGCCCCGGCCGTTTCGCCGGAACCGGGAGGCAGCCGGTACTCGACGATCTGGGTATCGATGGTCGTATCCTCGACCATGGCGACGAAATCGAGCACGCCCATGCTGGCCATGCCGCCGCCGGCATGGCGCGCGCCGAGATAGGATTTGAGGAGATAGTAGTGCTCCTCCATCGCCAGCGGATCGACCGCCTTCACCGACAGATCCGCATTCGCCGCCATGGTCTTGCGGAAGGTCCGTGACGGCGCGAAGCGATCCACCGCCACGCGCACCGAGGTGCAGGCGCTGCATCCGTCGCAGGCAGGGCGGTAGGCGATGTTCTGGCTGCGGCGGAAGCCGACGCGCGCGAGGCTTTCATGGATCTGGCGCGACAGCGGCCCGCTGAGCTTGGTGAAGACCTTCCGCTCGGTGCGATCGGGCAGATAGGGGCAAGGCGCCGGCGGCGTCAGGTAGAATTGCGGAAACCGTGTGCCGAGCTGTTCGGTCAAAGAGCGCGCCTGTGCAAGCCTCAAGACTCAGGAGGATGCCAGCTTGTAGCGCGGCGGCAAGCCTTCAGGGCCGATCGTTCAGGGCCGAAACTCAGGGACTGGCGCCCGGCGGCAGCGGCGGCGCCTCGCGCAGCAGCACGATGGTGATGCGGCGGTTGGCCGAGGCGTAGGGATCTTCCGGCAGCAGAGGCTCGGACCCGGCCTTGCCGGAGACCTGATAGATGCGGTCCGGAACGACGCCGTTCTGCATCAGCAGCTTGCGGCTGGTGTTGGCGCGATCAGCCGACAATTCCCAGTTGGTATAGCCGTTGGGGCCTTCGAACTGGCCGCTGTCGGTATGGCCGGAAATCGTGATGCGGTTGGGCAGACGCTGGACGACCTTCGACACCTCGACCAGCAGGCGCTTCACCCGGTCGGTGGGTTCGGCGGAACCGGCCGCGAACATGGGGCGGCCTTCCTGGTCGATGAGCTGGAGGCGCAGGCCCTCGGGCGTAATGTCGATCAGGATCTGCTTCGACAACTCGGCGAGATCGGGCATGTCCTGCATCGCCTGACGCAGCGACATTTCGGCGGCCTCGAATTCCTTCTGCTCGGCGGCCGATTCTTCCGCCGTCTCGATGTCTTCGGCCGAAGGGCGGGTTTCCACCGTTTCGGTGGTCTGCGCGGCGTCGGTCTTCGCCTTCTGATCCTCAGGCACCATCTTCACGACGACGGCGACAGCGCCGCCGCTTTTGCCGCCATCCTCGCCGAAGCTGCTGCCGTCGAGGATGCCGCCTGAGCCGCTGGTGGTTTTGCTGACCGAAGCCGGGGCGAAATAGTCCGCAATGCCGCGCTTCTGCTCGGGGCTTGTCGTGTTGATCAGCCACATCAGCAGGAAGAAGGCCATCATCGCCGTCACGAAGTCGGCATAGGCGACCTTCCAGGCGCCGCCATGATGGCCATGGCCGCCGCCCTTCTTGATCTTCTTGATGACGATGGCGTCGTCCGCCATGAAGGGCCGCTCGCGACTGGATCGATTGGCGCTTTTGCGCCTCTCGCACCATCGTCGCGGCGTCCTTAAGATGTCGTGAATCAGGTCTTGGAACGGGTCGGCATTCCTCATGAGCATTGACGGGCGGCATTTCAGAAATGCCCTCGGCCATTTCGCGACCGGCGTGTGCGTCGTCACCGCTGCAACCGATACGGGGCCGATCGGCCTGACGATCAATTCCTTCGCGTCGGTGTCGCTGGACCCGCCGCTGGTGCTGTGGAGCCTCGACAGGGCCTCCGACCGGGCCGAAGCGTTCCACATCGTCGACCGCTTCGCGATCAACGTGCTTCCCGAGAGCCTGCAGGATTCTGTCGACCCAGCTTGCAAAGAAGGGCGCCCACGCGGTTCCGGAAGAAGCCTTGGAGAACGAGGCCCATGGCGTGCCGGTGATCTCGGGTGCGTTGGCGCGCTTCGTCTGCCGGGTGGAGACACGGCATGACGGGGGCGATCACGTGATTTTCGTCGGCCGGGTTGAGGAATTCACCCATGCCCATGAGGGCCGGCCGCTGCTCTATTATCGCGGCGCGTACCGCGCCCTGGCGGATATCTGATGGCAAGAACGGCGTTTATCGGATTGGGAGTCATGGGTTTTCCCATGGCGGGCCATCTTGTGAAGGCGGGCCACGCGGTGACGGCGTTCAATCGCAACCCGGCCCGCGCCGCCGATTGGACAGCGAAGCACGGGGGCGCAATTGCCGAGACGCCTGCCGCAGCGGCCAGGGGTGCTGACGTGGTGTTCGTCTGCGTCGGGCGTGATGCCGACGTGCGCGAGGTAACCCTCGGCGCCGATGGCTGCCTGTCCGCCATGGCGGCGGGCAGTGTGCTGGTCGACCACACCACCACCTCCGCCGAACTCGCACGCGATCTCCACCGGGAAGCGGCCGGGCGGGGCGTCGGCTTTGTCGATGCCCCGGTCAGCGGCGGACAGGCGGGGGCGGAGAACGGCCAGTTGACCGTCATGTGCGGCGGCGACCCTGCCGCCTACGCCAGGGTCGAGGGCGTGATCGCCGCCTATGCCAGAATGTGCCGGCTGCTGGGGCCGGCCGGTTCCGGGCAGCTCGCCAAGATGGTCAACCAGAATCTGCATCGCCGGCGCCGTACAGGGGCTGTCGGAGGCGCTGGCCTTCGCCCAGGCCTCGGGCCTCGACGGCGAGGCGGTGGTGGATGTGATCTCCAGGGGCGCGGCCCAGTCCTGGCAGATGGAAAACCGCCACAAGACCATGCTGGCGGGCAAATTCGATTTCGGCTTCGCTGTGGAGTGGATGCGGAAGGATCTCGGCATCGCGCTGGACGAAGCGCGCCGGAACGGTTCGCAGCTGCCGGTGACGGCGCTGGTCGACCAGTTCTATGCCGATGTCGAGGCGATGGGCGGCAAGCGCTGGGATACCTCCAGCCTGATCGCGCGCCTGAAGAAATGAGCAAGATCGACGAGGGCAGGGCGCGGCTTCTGGCCGCCGCGCGGCGGGCCGCGACCGAGACCGCCGCCACCCGGGTTTCGCTGCGCGACATCGCCAAGGCGGCCGGCCTCTCGCCCGCCGCCTGCTATCGCTATTTCCCGTCGCGCGAGCGTCTGGCGGATGCGCTTGCGGTAGAGGTTTGCGCCGAGATTTCAGAGGCGGTGCGCCGGGCCGCTGAGCGCGAGCCGGACCCGCGCGAGCGCCTCGCCGTCGCGGCGGATGCCTATCTGCAATACGCCGCCGCCAATCGCGGGGCCTTCGATCTCGCCTTCGAGCGCGGCGAGGGCGACTGGGTCGGCGCGGAACGCAGCGAAGCGGCGCTCGGCCTTTCGCATCTCTTCGGTGAAATCTCGGGCAGGCCGGGCATGGGTCCGGCGCTGTGGGGCGGCGTCCACGGCCTCGTGGACCTGCTGCTCAAGGGCGTGATCGATGTCGGCCAGCGTGACCACGGCATGAGCGTTGTGCCGTCGCGTGGCGAGATGCTGCTGCGCGGCCTTGTGGCGGGCCTGAAAGGATAAGGGCCGGCGTTTCCGCCGGCCCTTTCGCGTCTATCGCTTCAGCGAGTCCCTGATCTCGCGCAGGAGGACGATGTCCTCAGGCGTTGATGGCGGCGCCGCCGCTTCCTCCGCCTTTTTCGGGATCATGCGGTTCGCGGCCTTCACCAGCAGGAATACGGCGAAGGCGATAATGATGAACTTCACCAGCGCGTTGATGAAAACACCGTAGTTCAGCGTGGCGACGCCCGCCTTCTGGGCTTCGGCAAGCACGGCATAGAGCGTGTCGCGGCCGGAGAGCTGGACGAACAGGTTCGAGAAGTCGACGCCGCCCAAAGCCAGCCCGATGGGCGGCATGATCATGTCGTTGACCAGCGAATTCACGATGGCCGTGAATGCGGTGCCCATGATGATGCCGACGGCGAGGTCGAGTACGTTCCCGCGCAGGATGAACTCGCGGAATTCCTTGAACATGTAACGCCTCCTGGCAGGGATAAGCCCGGGTCAAGCGTTAGACGAAGAGCGGCCTATTGCAAGCGGGTCAGGCCAGCAATTTCGCGGCTTCCCGGGCGAAATAGGTGAGGACGCCGTCGGCCCCGGCGCGCTTGAAGGCGAGCAGGTTTTCAAGGATCGCCCGTTCGCCATCCAGCCATCCGCGGTCGATGGCACCCTTCAGCATCGCGTACTCACCGCTCACCTGATAGGCGAAGGTCGGCGCGCCGAACCGTTGTTTCACCTTCGCGACGATGTCGAGATAGGGCAGGCCGGGCTTCACCATCACCATGTCGGCGCCTTCGGCGAGGTCGAGTTCCACCTCGCGCAGCGCCTCGTCGGCATTGGCCGGGTCCATCTGATAGGTCTTCTTGTCGCCGGTCAGAGCGGTCTTGGTGCCGATGGCGTCACGGAACGGGCCGTAGAAGGCCGAGGCGTACTTCGCCGCATAGGACATGATCAGCGTGTCCTGATGGCCCGCGCTCTCCAGCGCGGTGCGGATGGCGCCGATACGCCCATCCATCATGTCGGACGGTGCGATGATGTCGCAGCCGGCCTTCACCTGAACCAGCGCCTGCTGGACGAGGATCGCGTTCGTCTCGTCGTTCAGGATGCGTCCGTCCTTGAGCAGGCCGTCATGGCCATGCGTCGTGTAGGGATCGAGCGCCACGTCGCAGAGCACGCCGATATTGGGCGCGCTCGACTTGATCTCGGCGATGGCGCGGCAGACCAGATTGTCCGGGTTCAGCGCCTCGCGCCCGTCCGGCGAACGGTCATGCGGGGCGGTGTAGGGGAAGAGGGCGATGCAGGGGATGCCCAGCCGCACCGCATCCTTGGCGGCCATGCCGACCATGTCGATCGACAGCCGGTTGACCCCCGGCATGGAGGCGATGGGTTCCTCAAGGAATTTCCCGCCGGCCACGAAAATCGGCCAGATCAGGTCGTTCGGCGTCAGATGGGCTTCACGGACCATGCGGCGCGACCAGTCGGCCTGGCGCAGGCGGCGCATACGGGTGGCGGGATAGGAAGGCGGCAAGGCTGGCTCTTTGCGGTGGAACTGGCGAAACGGTGCGCCGTCCATTATCACGCTCGCAACAGGAGTTCGCGATGAATTTCGATCTGACAGAGGACCAGCGCGCGTTTCAGGACGCGGCGCGCGCCTTCGCCGAGACGAGCCTGAAGCCCAAGGCGGCCGAATGGGACGAGACCGGTCATTTCCCCGTCGATGTGCTGCGTGAGGCCGCCGCGCTCGGCTTCGCCGCCGTTTACATCAAGGGCGATGTCGGCGGGTCGGAGCTGAGCCGTCTTGATGCGGCCATCATCTTCGAGGAGCTGTCCTGGGGCTGCACCGCCACGGCCGCCTATCTCACCATCCACAACATGGCGTCGTGGATGATCGACCGCTTCGGCTCGGAAGAGCTGCGCCGCCGTTTCCTGCCCAAGCTGACGACGATGGAGCATATCGCCTCGTATGCGCTCACCGAGCCCGGCTCCGGCTCCGACGCTGCGGCCATGCGCACCCGCGCAGTCCGCGACGGCGACCACTACGTCCTCAACGGCTCCAAGGCGTTCATCTCGGGCGCCGGCGTCTCGGACATCTACACCTGCATGGTGCGGACCAGCGATGACGGCGCGAAGGGCGTCTCGTGCCTCGTCATCGAGAACGGCACGCCGGGCCTCACCTTCGGCAAGCCGGAGCGCAAGATGGGCTGGAACAGCCAGCCGACCGCGACGGTGAACTTTGAAGACTGCCGCGTGCCGGTCGCGAACCTCGTCGGCAAGGAGGGCGATGGCTTCCGCTACGCCATGATGGGCCTCGATGGCGGCCGCCTGAACATCGGCGCGTGTTCGCTCGGTACGGCGCGCGCGGCGCTGGAGACGGCGCAGCAATACGTGACTGAGCGCAAGGCGTTCGGAAAACCCATCGGCGAGTTCCAGGCGCTGCAGTTCAAGCTCGCGGACATGGCGACGAGCCTTGAAGCCTCGCGCCTGATGATCCGCAACGCCGCGTCGAAACTGGATGCACGCGATCCCAAAGCCACCATGCTGTGCGCGATGGCCAAGCGCTTCGCGACCGACGCCTGCTTCACCATCGCCAACGAGGCGCTGCAGCTTCACGGCGGCTATGGCTATCTGAAGGACTTCCCGCTGGAGCGCCATGTGCGCGATCTGCGCGTCCACCAGATCCTGGAAGGCACCAACGAAATCATGCGGGTCATCATCTCCCGCGAACTCTCGCGGCAGTAGGAGCAGGACATGATCTATCATTCCGTCGTCGGGTTCATCGTCTGGCTGGCTGCGACGCTGCTGTTCCGGTTCTACGGCGAACATTTCTTTGGCGTCGGCGATATCGAGAACGCGATCCTGTTCATCATCGCCGCGCCGCTCTGCTGGGGCTTCATGGTGCTCTATCTCGGCGTTCTGAACGTGCTGCCGGAAAACAGGGCGCTTGCGGCGGTCAGCTTCGTGCTGCCCGGGATGGTTCTGGATGCGCTCGTCACGGCGAACTTCTCGCTCGTCTTCCCCAAACTCGACATGTCGCTCGACGCCAAATTCGGCGCGCTGATGCTGCTCGCCTATGCCGCCGCGCTTTTCGGCGGGTACAGCTCGGATCGCCGCGTGCGTAAGCAGTTGACGTTGCGCCTGGAGAATGTCGCTGCGCCATGAGTGAAGCCGAAGTCCTGTTCGAGCGGCGCGGTCGCGCCGGCATCGTCACGCTGAACCGCCCCAGGGCGCTGAACGCGCTGACGCTTGAGATGGTGCGGGCGATCACGCCGCAACTGAAAGCCTGGGCGATCGACGACGGTGTCGAGACGGTCGTCATCCGTAGCGCAGGCGACCGCGCCTTCTGCGCCGGCGGCGACGTCCGCGCGCTCTATGAGAGCGGCCGCGACCGCACGCCCTATGCCAGCGACTTCTGGGCGGAGGAGTACCGCCTCAACACGCTGATCAAGGAATTTCCCAAACCCTTCGTCGCGCTCATACAAGGCCTCGTGATGGGCGGCGGGGTCGGCGTCTCGTTCCACGGCTCGGCCCGCGTCGTGTGCGAGACCACCGCCTTCGCCATGCCTGAAACCGGCATTGGCCTGTTTCCGGATGTCGGCGGCACGTTCTTCCTGCCGCGTCTGGAAGGCCGGATGGGCCTGTATCTCGCGCTGACGGGATCGCGGCTGAAAGCGCTGGAGCTGCGTCATCTCCGCCTCGCAACCCATGTCGCGCGGTTCGAGGAGTTCGAGACGATCATCGCGGCGCTCAGCGAGGCCGAGGCGTCGCACGCGCTGAGGCCCTGGGCCGAGCCGGTGCCGGACCCGATGGAAGACCTGCAGCGCCAGGTCGATTTCCATTTCGGCGGCGAGTCTGTTGAGCAGGTTCTGGCAAATCTTGAAGCCGACTCCACCGAATGGGCGCAGGCGACCGCGAAAACAATCCGCACCAAGTCGCCGACCAGCCTGAAGATCGCGATGCGGCAGATGCAGGCGGGCCTCTCCAGATCGTTCCGCGACTGTATGCAGATCGAATTCCGCCTGACCGAGCGCATCCAGCGCGGGCACGACTTCTATGAAGGCGTGCGCGCCACGATCATCGAGAAGGACGGCGCGCCGAAATGGCAGCCGGCCGCGCTGGAAGACGTGAAGTCCTGGATGATCGATGACTATTTCGCGCCGCTGGAGAAGGAATGGACAGCTGACGCATAGGCGGCGTTAAGCCCGTCTGCGATTCCGATCCTCAACGCAAACGGCGCAATTTTCATCAGACGAGCCAGAAAATTCGCCGGATTAAGCTGAATTAAGACATACGGCGGCGGTTTTTTCAGGACGTATGAATTCCGCTTCCGCGTATTGCTGCGGCAAATCTTGCTTAGCGAAAATCAAGATTAACCCGCGTTCACCGCGTTCTTTGACCCCGGCTTAAGCGAGCGCCCGTATCTTCACGCTCGATGGTGGTGAACAACGCGGGAAAATCGCGATGAACGTAGCTCTGAAACAGCGTCTTCCTCATGCGCCGGAACTTCCGGCGGCGACGGAAGCCTCGGACCAGTTGAAGCCTCTCTATCTTGAGACGCTGAACCGCATCGAGCGGCTGCATCGCCAGCTTCTCGACGTGATCAAGGACGAGCTGGAGCGCGTGCGCATCCGCGACGTGAACTCGGTTCAGGCGCTGCTGCTGTTCAATATCGGCGATGCGGAAATGACCGCCGGCGAGCTGCGCTCGCGCGGTCACTATCTCGGCTCCAACGTGTCGTACAATCTGAAGAAGCTTGTCGACATGGGCTATATCAACCATGCCCGCTCGGAAGTGGACCGCCGCTCGGTGCGCGTGCGCCTGACGGAAAAGGGCCGCATCGTGCATCGTCTCTGCGCCTCGCTCTTCGATCGTCACACCCTGTCGGTCGACAAGGTCGGCGGCATCGACGCGGCGACCTTCGTGCAGCTCAACGACTCGCTGCGCCGTCTGGAGCGCTACTGGGCAGACCAGATCCGCTTCCGTCTCTGATCTTCATGCTTTGACTGCAAAAAGCCCGCCGCGCACCCGCCGGCGGGCTTTCTGTTTGGCGCGCGCGGGTCTTCGCGGCATGGTGCCCCCATGAGGGCCTCATGAATCTGCATCCCTATCTCCAGCACGACGGCATCATCGCCTTCGCCCATCGCGGCGGGGCGCTGGACGCGCCCGAGAACACGATGAAGGCGTTCGCCTACGCCGTCGGCCTCGGCTACCGCTATGTCGAGACCGACGCCTATGCCACGCGCGACGGCGTCCTGCTCGCTTTCCACGACGACAGACTGGACCGCGTCACCGACGCGAAAGGCCTGATCGCCGAGATGGACTACGCCGACATACGCGGCGCCAAGATCGGCGGATCGGAGCCGATCCCCCTGCTTGAGGAATTGCTGACCACCTGGCCGGACCTGCGGGTGAACATCGACCCCAAGCATGACGGCGCGGTCGCCCCGCTGATCGATCTGCTGCGCCGCCTGAACGTGCTGGACCGTGTCTGCATCGGTTCGTTTTCTGATGCCCGCATCGCCCGGGTCCGCGCGGCGTTCGGCAAGGACGCCTGCACCTCCATGGGGCCGCGCGAGGTCGCGCGCTTCTGGCTCGCCAAACGGCGAATCCCGGCCGGACGTTTCGGCGCGAACTGCATCCAGATTCCGGTGAAGCAGGGGCCGGTCACGTTGGTCGATGCAGCTGCGGTGCGCGCTGCACGCCGGCTGGGGTTGAAACTCCATGTCTGGACCATCGACGACGAGGCCGAAATGCGGCGCCTGGCGGCGCTCGGTGTTGACGGGATCATGACCGACCGCCCGGCGCTATTGCGAAGCGTTCTCAATAGTTTGGCTTGAGTTTCTTTCACCAGCGCTTGACCCTGATCAAAGCGGGGGGCACATGCCCGGTACTAGGTATTGGCCTTGCCGTTTGCAGGGGCTTCGATGGATTACGACAAGATCTTCGACGATGCGATCGACGGCCTGAAGGCCGAAGGGCGCTATCGCGTCTTCATCGACATCGAACGCCAGCGCGGCGCCTATCCGCGCGCCGTCCATCACGCCAGCGAGACGCAGGGCAAGCGCGCGGTGACCGTGTGGTGTTCGAACGACTATCTGGGCATGGGCCAGAGCAGCGTCGTCACCGAGGCCATGCATGCGGCCATTGAGCATGTCGGCGCAGGATCCGGCGGCACGCGCAACATTTCCGGCACCACGCATTATCACGTCGAACTCGAGCGCGAGCTTGCCGACCTGCATGGCAAGGAAGCCGCGCTGCTGTTCACCAGCGGCTATGTCTCGAATGACGCGACGCTCTCGACGCTGTCCGCCATCCTGCCGGGCGTCATCATCTACTCCGACGAGCTGAACCACGCCTCGATGATCGAGGGGATCAAGCGGGGCGGCGCGGTGAAGCGCGTCTTCCGGCACAACGATCTCGCGCATCTGGAAGAGCTGATTCTGCAGGACGACCCGGCCGCTCCCAAGCTGATCGCTTTTGAATCCGTCTATTCGATGGACGGCGATATCGCGCCGCTCGCCGCTCTCTGCGACATCGCCGAAAAATACGGCGCGCTGACCTATCTCGATGAAGTCCACGCCGTCGGCATGTACGGGCCGCGCGGGGCAGGGGTCGCGGAACGCGATGGCGTCATGCACCGCCTCGACATCATCGAAGGCACGCTGGCGAAGGCCTATGGCGTCATGGGCGGCTATATCGCCGCCAGCGCGCGCATCGTGGATTGCGTGCGCTCCTTCGCGCCCGGTTTCATCTTCTCGACCTCGCTGTCGCCTGTGCTGGTGGCCGGTGCGCTGGCGAGCGTCCGTCATCTCAAGCAGTCGAACGCCGAGCGCGACACGCTGCACGCCAAGGCCGCGAAGCTGAAGCAGATGCTGCGCGATGCGAACCTGCCTGTCATGGAAAGCTCCGTCTCGCACATGGTCCCGGTGCTGGTCGGCGATCCGGTTCAGTGCAAGGCGGTGGCCGACGAGCTGCTGTTCGAGTACGGCATCTATGTTCAGCCCATCAACTATCCGACCGTCCCGCGCGGGCTGGAGCGCCTGCGCTTTACGCCCAGCCCGGCCCACAGCGACGAGAAGCTGGCCGAGCTTGTGGCTGCGCTGGATCGCTGCTGGCGCCGTCTGAAAATCCGGCGTGCCGCCTGACGATCGCCCAAAGCGGACGCGCGCGCCGGCCGCCGGCGAGGTCTATGTCGAGCTGGTGAGGCAGGGGAACGCGGTGCGCGCCACCGCGATCGATGCCGCGTCCGGTACAGAGGCGGTCGTGGTTGGCCCGGCCAACGCCTTTCCGGGCGATCTTCAGAAACTGGCCGTCGCGAAGCTGATGCGCCTGCTGGGGCGCGAGCCGGAGCCGCGTGACGGCGACCCGGAAACAAAAACCCCGCCCGGTCAGGGGCGGGGTATTGTCGTCTGACCTCAAATAAAGATCAGGCGGCTTTCTTCTTGCGGCCGCGGCCGGCGGCCGGGGTCAGCTTGCCGAGGCCGATCCGCTTGGCCATTTCCGAACGGGCCTGCGCGTAGTTCGGCGCGACCATCGGATAGTCCGACTGCAGGCCCCACTTGGCGCGGTATTCGTCCGGCGACATGTCGTAATGGGTGCGGAGATAGCGCTTCAGCATCTTCAGCTTCGCGCCGTCTTCCAGGCAGATGATGTAGTCGTCGGTGACAGATTTCTTCACCGGCACGGCGGGCTTCAGCGCGGCGGGCAGGGCCGCTTCGCCGGCGGGCTGCGACAGTCCGGCAATCGCGTCATAGACCGACTTGATGAGGACAGGCAGATCGCTCTGCAGGATCTGGTTGCGGCCTACATAGGCAGCGACGATCCCGGTCGCATACTCAAGAAGGTCCGATTTGTCGCCAACCCCGGCGCTGCCGATCGTCGCGTCGTCTTTCGTCATCCGAATCTGTCCTTTTCCACACGGTATGCGCGCTTTACGCCCGACTGCCGGTTATTGCAATCCAGTCGAAGTACTCAGATTGGATTTATTGAGTTCCGCTTTGTCTTTGCCAATGTACTTGGAACAATCTTGAGGCCACTAGATGTGGTGCATCCGCAGGAGCGGTGAGCTATAAGCGCGCCGCCAGAACCGCTCCGGGACCGCCCATGACCGCCACAGCCAAATCCACCAAGGATTCCGCGTCTCCGTTCTTCGCGCGCAGCCTCTCCGAAGGTGACGCGGAACTTGCCGCCGCCATCGGCAGGGAACTGGGCCGCCAGCAGGATCAGATCGAACTCATCGCCTCCGAAAACATCGTCTCGCGCGCGGTGCTGGAAGCGCAGGGTTCGGTCCTGACCAACAAATACGCCGAGGGCTATCCGGGCCGCCGCTATTACGGCGGCTGCGAGTTCGTCGATATCGCCGAACAGCTCGCGATCGACCGCGCCTGCAAGTTGTTCAACGCGAAGTTCGCGAACGTCCAGCCGCATTCGGGCGCGCAGGCCAACCAGGCCGTGTTCCTCGCGCTCATGCAGCCGGGCGATGCCTATATGGGCCTCAACCTCGCGGCTGGCGGTCACCTGACGCATGGTTCGCCCGCCAATATGTCGGGCAAATGGTTCAAGCCGGTGCCGTATGGCGTCCGCCCGGACGATCACCTGATCGACTACGATGAGGTTCAGCGCCTCGCCGACGAGAACAAGCCGAAGCTCATCATCGCCGGTGGCTCCGCCTATCCGCGCGCCATCGATTTCGCCCGCTTCCGCAAGATCGCGGACTCCGTCGGCGCGAAGTTCCTGGTCGACATGGCCCATTTCGCGGGCCTTGTGGCCGGCGGCGCGCATGCCAACCCGCTTGAGCATGCCCATGTCGTCACGACCACCACGCACAAGACCCTGCGTGGCCCGCGCGGCGGCATGATCCTCACCAACGACGAGGATCTGGCGAAGAAGATCAACTCGGCTGTCTTCCCTGGCTTGCAGGGCGGCCCCCTGATGCACGTCATCGCCGCCAAGGCCGTCGCGTTCGGCGAAGCGCTGCAGCCTGATTTCAAGCTCTATGCGAAGAACGTCGTCGCCAATGCGAAAGCGCTGGCCGACGCGCTGAGAACCGGCGGTCTCGACCTCGTCTCCGGCGGTACCGACACGCATGTCCTGCTGGTCGATCTGCGCCCGAAAAAAGTGACCGGCAAGGTCGCCGAACATGCGCTGGAGCGCGCCCACATCACGGCCAACAAGAACGGCATCCCGTTTGATCCGGAAAAGCCGGCGCTCACCTCGGGCATCCGCCTCGGTTCGCCGGCCGGAACGACGCGCGGCTTCGGCGTCGCCGAGTTCAAGCAGATCGGCGAGATGATCGTGGAAGTCCTCGACGGCCTCAACGCCAACAGCCCGGACGGCAACACGCTGGTCGAAGAGCGGGTGAAGGCCCGCGCGCTCGATCTCTGCGCGCGCTTCCCGATTTACTGAAGGGTACGACGCATGCGCTGCCCCTTCTGCGGAAGTGACGAAACACAGGTCAAGGACTCGCGGCCGACCGAGGACAACTCCGCCATCCGCCGCCGCCGCTCGTGCCCGGCCTGCAATGCGCGCTTCACGACATTCGAGCGCGTGCAGCTGCGTGAGCTCACCGTCCTGAAAAAGCAGGGCCGCCGCGAAGCGTTCGATCGCGACAAGCTCTACCGCTCGATCGAAAAGGCCGTGCGCAAGCGCCCGGTCGAATCCGAGCGCGTCGAACGCCTGGTCAGCACGATCGTGCGCCGCCTTGAAAGCATGGGCGAGACCGAGATCGATTCAAAACAGATCGGCGCATTGGTGATGGAGGGTCTGAAGACGCTCGATCCCGTCGCCTATGTCCGCTTCGCATCCGTTTATCGCAATTTCCGCGAAGTGAACGACTTCGAGAAGTTCGTCGATCAGCAATACGGACGCGGCGGCGATGACGGCCAACGGGACAAGTGATGCCGGCTATATGGCCGCTGCGCTTGGTCTGGCGCGGCGTGGCCTGGGGCTGACCTGGCCCAATCCGTCCGTCGGCTGCGTCATCGTCGATGCGGACGGCCATGTCGCCGGGCGCGGCCGCACCGCAAAGGGCGGGCGTCCCCATGCGGAGACCGAGGCGCTGAAACAGGCCGGATCACGCGCGGCCGGCGCCACCGCCTATGTCACGCTCGAACCCTGCGCCCATACCGGCCATACCGGCTCCTGCGCGGATGCGCTCGCCGCCGCGAAGATCGCACGAGCGGTCATCGCCATCGAAGACCCCGATCCGCGCACGGCGGGGCAGGGCATCGCGAAACTGAAGGCCGCCGGTATCGCCGTGACGCTCGGCGTCGGTCATGCCGCCTCGCTCGACGTGACGGCCGGCTTCCTCACCCGCGTGAGAAGGGGCCGCCCGTTCTTCGAACTGAAGGCGGGGTTGACCATTGACGGCCGCATCGCCGCGCATACCGGCGCGAGCAAATGGATCACCGGCGAGGCCGCCCGCGCGCGTGGCCACCTCATGCGCGCGGAAGCCGACGCCGTATTGTGCGGCATCGGCACCGCCATCGCAGACGATCCGCAACTCGATGTCCGCCTGCCGGGCCTCACCGGCCGCAAGCCTGTCCGCATCGTGGCGGATGCGCGCCTCCGCCTGCCGCTGACCGCGAAACTGGCCCGTAGCGCGAAGGTGCAGCCGCTCTGGCTGCTCGCCCGCGCCGATGCCGACCGGGGCCGGGCCGGGGCCTTCCGCGATCTCGGCGCTGAAATCATCACGGTGCCGACGCTGCCGACCGGCGAGCTGGACCTCGTAGCTGCCGCAACGGAACTGGGCGCGCGCGGGCTGACCCGCGTGCTCATCGAGGGGGGCGGACGCCTTGCGGGCGCGATGATCCGGGCCGGGCTTGTCGACCGTTTCCACACGTTCCGAGCGGGCCTCGTCATGGGCGGCGACGGCCTGCCTGCGGTGGCGGCGATGGGCGTCACGGCTCCGGATGTTGCGCCGCGCTTCCACCTGACCCATATGGCGCAGGTCGGCGACGATGTCCTGGAAAGCTGGGCGGCGCGCGACTGAAAGAAATCCAGGCATGTTCACCGGCATCATCACCGACAAAGGCCGCGTCCGGTCGCTTTCCAAGCCCGGCGACACGCTGATCGAAATCGAGACGGCGTATGATGTTTCGCGCATCGATATCGGCGCATCCATCGCCTGTTCCGGGCCGTGCCTCACGGTCGTGCGGCGCGGCGTGACGGACGGCAAGGGCTGGTTCGCAGTCGAGGCCTCGGCGGAAACCCTGTCGAAAACCACCATTGGCGACTGGGCGGTCGATAGCGTCGTGAACCTGGAGCGGGCGCTGCGCGTGGGCGACGAACTCGGCGGCCACATCGTCAGCGGCCATGTCGACGGCGTCGGCGCCGTGCGCTCGATCCGGCAGGAAGGCGGCTCGTGGCGCTTCAGCTTCGAGGCGCCCGGCGAACTCATGCGCTACATCGCGCCCAAGGGTTCCATCTGCATCGACGGCGTCTCGCTGACCGTCAATGAGGTCGAAGGCACGACCTTCGGCGTCAACATCATCCCCCATACCTTCGCGCATACGACCTTCGGCCGCATGACGCAGGGGCAACGCATCAATCTGGAGATCGACGCTCTGGCGCGCTACGTCGAGCGCATCAGAACCGCGAATTGAAGGCGTCCCACGCCATGAACGAGTACACCGACTACATCTCATCCATCGAAGACGTCATCGAGGACGCGCGCAACGGGCGCATGTTCATCCTCGTCGATGCCGAAGACCGCGAGAACGAGGGCGACCTCGTGATCCCCGCGCAGATGGCGACGCCCGCCGCCGTGAACTTCATGGCGCGCTTCGGCCGCGGCCTCATCTGCCTCACGCTCAACACCGACCGGGCCGAGCAGCTCAACCTGCCGCCGATGACGTCGAACAACCGCACCGTCCACGGCACCGCCTTCACCGTCTCCATCGAGGCCAAGGAAGGCATCTCCACCGGCATCTCGGCGCATGACCGCTCGCATACCATCTCGGTGGCGATCGACGCGACCAAGGACGCGGACGATATCGTCTCGCCGGGCCATGTGTTCCCGCTGGTCGCGCGCGCCGGCGGCGTTCTGGTCCGCACCGGCCACACGGAAGCCTCCGTCGACATCGCGCGCCTCGCGGGTCTCTACCCGGCCGGCGTGATCTGCGAGATCATGAATGACGACGGCACGATGGCCCGCCTGCCGGACCTCGTTCAGTTCGCCCAGCTTCACGGGTTGAAGGTCGGCACCATCGCCGACCTCATCGCCTATCGCCGGAAATACGATCACCTGATCGAACGCCGCGTCGAACAGGATTTCGCCAGCGAATACGGCGGCGACTTCAAGCTCATCGTCTATGTGAATAAGGTCGAATACGCCGAGCATGTCGCGCTGGTGAAGGGCGACCTGTCGCAGCCCGGCCCGGTGCTGGTGCGCATGCACGCGATCAACGCCATGGACGACCTGCTTGGCGCCAAGTCCGGCCGCAACGATCTCCTGCGGCAGTCGATGCGCGAGATTTCACGTGAGGGGCGCGGCGTCATCGTGCTGATCCGCGACACCAAGGGAACCTCGATCACCGACACGCTTACCCGTACCGACGAGGAGCGCATGACGACGATGCTGAAGGAATACGGCGTCGGCGCGCAGATCCTGGTCGATCTCGGCGTCAAGGACATGACCATTCTCACGCGCTCGCCCCTCAAGAAGCTGATCGGACTCGACGGCTACGGCCTCAATCTCGTAGGTCAGCGCACCATTCCCACCGAAGGAGCCGCCTGATGGCGACCCGTCCGCATCTGCTCGTCGTCGAAGCCCGCTTCTACGAGGACATCTCCGACGCGATGTATGAGGGCGCCAAGCTGGCGCTCGCCGCCGGCGGCGCGACGCATGAGCGCGTCACCGTCCCCGGCGCGCTGGAGATTCCCTATGCCATCCGCATGGCCGTCGAGGCGAGCGACGAAGGCACCATCGCCAGGCCGTTCGACGGCTATGTCGCGCTTGGCTGCGTCATCCGCGGCGAGACCACGCATTACGAGATCGTGTCGGAGCAGTCGGCGCGCGGCATCATGGACCTGACGCTCCAGGGCATCGCAATCGGCAACGGCATCCTCACCGTCGAGGATGAAGACCAGGCGTGGGAGCGCGCCAGCGCCGAGAAGCTGGACAAGGGCGGCGGGGCCGCCGCCGCCGCGCTGACGATGATCGGCTGGCGCAAGAAGCTCGGCGTGGATGCATGAGCCGCAAGCCGCACGCTGAACGCAGCCGAGCGCGTCTCGCCGCCGCACAGGCCCTCTATCAGATGGAGATGGCCGGCGAGGACGCGGGCGACATCGTCACCGAGTTCCGCAGCCATCGCCTCGGCTTCGAGAAGGATTCCGGCGAAGCCGAGATCATGGCCGAAGCCGACGAGGCGCTGTTCGCCGACATCGTCGAAGGCGTCGTCGCCCGTCAGGTCGAAATCGACAAGGCCATCGCCGCCTCGCTCGCCTCCGGCTGGGCGCTGGAGCGCGTGGACTCGACGCTCCGCGCATTGCTGCGCGCCGCGACGTTCGAGATCATCGCGCGCGAGGATGTGCCCGCCCGCGTCATCCTCGACGAATATGTCCGCGTCGCCGACGCCTTCTTCGGCGAAACCGAAGTCGGCTTCGCCAACGGCGTCCTGAATACGCTCGCCCGCAAATCGCGACCGACCGAGTTCGGCATACCGGCCAGGTGAGGCGAGGGCGATGAGCGGCGAGTTCGACATCATCGCCCGCCATTTCGCGCCGCTGGCGAAAGACACGCCCCTCGCTTTCGGCCTCAAGGACGACGCGGCGATGCTCGCCCCGCCCGGGGACCACCGTCTCGTCGTCACCGCCGACGCCATCGTCGAAGGCGTCCATTTCCTGCACGACGACCCGCCGAACCAGATCGCGCAGAAGCTCCTGCGCGTGAATCTGTCGGATCTCGCCGCCAAGGGCGCGACGCCGCTCGGCTATCTCCTCACCTGTGCCTTTCCGCCCGATATCGGCGAACGCTGGATCGCCGCCTTCGCCAGGGGGCTGAAAGCGGATCAAAAGCATTTCGGTCTAAACCTCCTTGGCGGCGACACGGTTTCGACGCCCGGCCCCGCGACCTTCAGCGTCACCATGTTCGGCGCGGCGAAGGGCAGGGCGATGCTGCGTCGCGCAGGCGCGAAGCCCGGCGACCTTCTCTGCGTCACCGGCACCATCGGCGATGGCGGCCTCGGCCTCACCGAGTTGCTGAAACCCCATGCCGGGCTGAGCGCCAGCCAACGCAGGTTCCTCATCGCGCGCTACCGCCTGCCGCAGCCGCGCAACCGGATCGGGCCTCTGCTGCACGGCATCGCCTCCGCCGCCCTCGACGTCTCGGACGGCCTCGTCCAGGACGTCGAGCACCTCGCGAAGCAATCCGGCGTCCGCGCCGTTATCGACCTCGCCAGCGTGCCGCTCTCACCGGCCGCCCGCGCTCTTGAAAAGACGGACCCCGATATCCGCCACGCCGCCATCGGCGCCGGCGACGATTACGAGATCGCCTTCACCGTCCCGCCCAAGAGGCTGAAATCATTGAAGTCCGCCGCTGAGAAATCCCGCATCCGCGTCACCATTGTCGGGCGGGTGGAGAAGGGCGCCGGTGTCGCCGTCGCCTTGCCTGACGGCTCGCAGATATCCCCGGAACGCGGCGGCTTCGATCATTTCGCCCGCTAACGGCGGCTTAAGCACGCTCGGGGTAACGTCCGACCCATGCGCATCGCCGCCTTCCTCGTCGCAGCCGCCCTGACGGTTCTTCCGGCCCAGGCCTCGGAACCCGCGCCGTCCTCCGGCTCACCGCTCGGCGGCGACGACAACACGGTCGAAATGCCCATGCTGGTCGCGCCGGTCACCGTGAAGGGTCGCCTCTACCACTACGCCTATATGCGCGTGATGCTGGAAGCGAAGGACAGTTCCACCGTCGAGCGCGCGCGCGAAAAGGTGCCTTTCATCATCGACGCGATGCTGCGGGAAACGCACCGTGACTCCATCGCCCTTGACGGCGACCCGGCCCAGATCGACGGCGATGGCCTGAAAAAGCGTCTGCTCGATGCCGCCAATGCCGTGGTCGGCCCCGGCTCGTTCACCTCGCTCAGCTTCCGCGACACGATCCAGACCGACGACCCCGCGATTAACGCTGCGGCAGCGGCTGAAGAACCGCCGCCGGAACCGGCTCACGAACAGCCGAAAACCGCCTCCGCCCACTAAGGGCTGGATTGCCATAAGTTTGCCCCAATGGCATAAGCCGCCCGCTTCGCAGCGGGGGGACCGGCCGGTTGGCCGGGGGGAGACTTTGCCGCTGTTGCTCGGATGGAAGCGGCACTAACGGCGCACAAGCGCCCGCCACCGGCCAAGTCCGACCTTCGACAATCATCGAGAGGTCATCCGTGGATACAGTAACTGTCATTTGGGCCACGATCGGGTGCGGCATCGCTGCTCTCGTTTACGGCCTGTGGGCGACGGGTTCCATCCTTCGCCAGAGCGCGGGCAATGCCCGCATGCAGGAAATCGCTGCCGCCATTCAGGAAGGCGCCAACGCCTATCTGAACCGTCAGTACCTCACCATCACCATCGTCGGCGTCGTCGTCGCCGTGCTGGTCGGCGTGCTGTTCGGGCCGCTGGTCGCCGCCGGCTTCCTGGTCGGCGCGGTCCTGTCGGGCATTGCGGGCTATGTCGGCATGATCGTGTCGGTCCGCGCCAACGTCCGCACGACTGAAGCCTCGCGCCTTGGTCTCGCCCAGGGCCTGTCGACCGCCTTCAAGGCGGGCGCCATCACCGGCATGCTGGTGGCCGGCCTCGCGCTGCTCGGCGTCGTCGTCTACTTCTACCTGCTCATCGGCCCGCTCGGCTACGCGCCCAGCGACCGCCTGGTGATCGACGCGCTCGTCGCGCTCGGCTTCGGCGCCTCTCTGATCTCGATCTTTGCCCGTCTCGGCGGCGGCATCTTCACCAAGGGTGCGGATGTCGGCGGCGACATGGTCGGCAAGGTCGAGGCGGGTATTCCCGAAGATGACCCGCGCAACCCCGCCACCATCGCCGACAACGTGGGCGACAACGTGGGCGACTGCGCCGGCATGGCTGCCGACCTTTTTGAAACCTACGCGGTGACCGCCGTTGCGACGATGGTGCTGGCCGCCATCTTCTTCGCGGCCCAGCCCACGATCCTGCTTCCGATGATGCTGCTGCCGCTCGCCATCGGCGGCGTCTGCATCCTCACCTCGATCGTCGGCACGTTCTTCGTCCGCCTCGGCGCGTCGAAGAACATCATGGGCGCCCTCTACAAGGGCCTCATCGCCACGGGCCTGCTGTCCATCGGCGCGCTGGCCGGCGTCGTCGCCGTGCTGGTTCCCGGCGGCTTCAGCGGCGCGATCTCGTATCAGGCGTTCGGCGAAACCTTCGCCTTCACCGGCACGACGATCTTCGTCTGCGGCGTCATCGGCCTCATCGTCACGGCGCTGATCGTGATGGTGACCGAGTACTACACTGGCACGGGCAAGCGTCCGGTCGTCTCGATCGCCCAGGCCTCGGTCACCGGCCACGGCACGAACGTCATCCAGGGCCTCGCGGTCTCGATGGAAGCGACGGCTCTGCCGGTCATCGTCATCGTCGGCGGCATGATCTCCTGCTACCTGATGGCGGGCCTGTTCGGCCTCGCGATCGCGACCGCCACCATGCTGGCGCTCGCCGGCATGATCGTCGCGCTCGACGCCTTCGGTCCGGTCACGGACAACGCGGGCGGCATCGCCGAGATGGCTGGCCTCGACAAGGAAGTCCGCCACACGACGGACGCCCTCGACGCGGTCGGCAACACCACCAAGGCGGTCACCAAGGGCTACGCGATCGGCTCGGCCGGTCTCGGCGCGCTGGTCCTGTTCGCGGCCTACACCTCGGACATCCAGCACTTCATCGGCGAGGCGAAGGCCGGCTCCTTCTTTGAAGGCATCCGCGCGCTCACCTTCTCGCTGTCCAGCCCCTGGGTCGTCGTCGGCCTGCTGATCGGCGGTCTGCTGCCTTACCTCTTCGGCGGTATGGCGATGACGGCCGTAGGCCGCGCCGCGCAGGCGGTGGTCGAGGAAGTCCGCCGCCAGTTCCGCGAGGACAAGGGCATCATGGCCGGCACGTCGAAGCCGAACTATGGCCGCGCCGTGGACATGCTGACCAAGGCGGCGATCAAGGAAATGATCGTTCCCTCGCTGCTCCCCGTTCTCTCGCCGATCGTCCTGTTCTTCGCGGTCCTCTGGATCTCGGGCGACAAGGCTGCGGCGCTTGAGGCCACGGGCGCGATGCTCCTCGGCGTCATCGTCACCGGCATCTTCGTCGCCATCTCGATGACCTCGGGCGGCGGCGCCTGGGATAACGCCAAGAAGTCGTTCGAGGACGGCTTCGTGGACAAGGACGGCGTGAAGCACCTGAAGGGTTCGGAAGCCCACAAATCGTCGGTCACCGGCGACACCGTCGGCGATCCGTACAAGGACACGGCCGGCCCGGCCGTGAACCCGCTGATCAAGATCACCAACATCGTGGCTCTCCTGATGCTGGGCGCGCTGGCCCACTTCTAGGGCCTGCGATCACCGGAAACGAAAAGGGCGCGGAGCGATCCGCGCCCTTTTTGCTGTTCGGAATATGGAATCAGTTCGCCGCGAAATGCCTGGCCAGCGCATCCAGCGTGTAGGCATTGCCCCATTCGAAATGGGCGTATGCCGCCGCGTCCTCCGGCGTGTCGCCATAGCCCACATTGGTCACCGTCACCTCGGTACGGTCTTCGGCGAGCGGTCTGAGCGCGATGATCGTCGCCGTCTTCGCGAAGGCGTCGCGGCCGGGCAGGGCGGCCGGCGCCTGGACATTGTGGATCACCAGCAGCTGCCCGGGAATATAGGCGTCGATCTGGTTGCGGATATTGTAGGGCGCGCCGAGCGCCGCGTTGGGGTCGTAGGACGCCTCGATCATACCGCCGACGCGCAGGTCGATCTTCGCGAACGGCACCGCCCAGGCCTTGAAGCCCGCTTCCGTGGCGAAGGCGTCGAAGACTTCCTGCGGCGTCGCCTCGACGGTCGCGGACAACTGGATCGCCCGCGCGCCTGAAGGTTCGACATACGAGGTGTTCGTAACGCCGGGATAGTCTTTCCAGCTTGGGGCTTTGTCCTCTGCCGCCGCTGCCGAAATCACCGTCGCGGCGGCCAAGGCGATCAATGTGCCGAGCTTCATGGTGCTGTCTCCCTTTCGCGCATCGCGCTCTCTTCGAGCCGGTTGAAATAGTCCCGCAGCGTCGCGATGCACGCGTCGAACGCAGCGAGCGAGCGGTGAGTGCGTGCCTGCATCACGCCGCCCTCCATCACGGTCAGGACGAAGGTCGCGAGCGCGGCCGTGTCCGTGCCGCGCGGGAGGCGATCGGCGGCCGCCTTGAGGCAGGTTTCGGCATGCCCGACCCAGCCGTGGAAATTCTCCGAGAGCAGCCGCCGCACAGGAGGATCCGGCTCATGGATTTCCAGCGCCAGCGATCCGATGGGGCAACCATAGGTGCACTCGGTCGCCTCCAGCATGCCGCGATACGCGCCGAGCAGCGCGAAGATGCGCTCGATCGGGTCCGCCACGCCTTCCCAGGCGGGCATCAGCAGCATCGGCTCGATCCCGGCCTTGTAGGTGTCGAGTACGGCCAGCAGCAGATCCTGCTTGGTGTCGAACGAATGGTAGAGGCTGCCCGCATTGGCGCTCGCTTCGCGCAGGATGTCGGCCACCGAAGTCGAGCCGTAGCCCTTTTCGGCGAACAGCTTCATCGCGGAGAAGATCAGGCGCTGGCGGGTGTCCATGACGGCGAGGGCTGTTGAACGACCGTTCAAGTCTAGCCGAGTTGAACGCTCATTCAACGGCGGGGCCGGCGGCAGGCCTGCGGCAAATGGGTCGCCTTGACCTTGCTGATATGCTTATCTAGTTAGACGAATATCTAATTAGAAAATCGCCATGCCCGATCAAAACGCCCGGCTTCTCGCCTTCTTCAAGGCCCTCGCCAACGAAAGCCGTCTTCGGCTCCTCGGCTTCCTCGCGCAGCGCGAGCACAGCGTTCAGGAACTGGCGGAGGCCATCGGCGTCAGCGAGCCGACCGCTTCCCATCACCTGGCCATATTGCGCGATCTCGGCCTCGTCAGCCGCCGCACCGAGGGCAACACCCACTGGTACAGCTTCGTGGCGACCGCGCTGCCGTCGATGGCCGCCCAGATTCTCAGCGTCGATGGCGTGGCGAAGCTGGCCGGCGCCGCGGGGCCGCGCGGTTCGGCCGAGGCCATCGTGGAAAACTTCCTGGGGGCGGACGGCAAGCTGACGCACATCCCCGCCCAGCGGAAGAAGCGCTACGCGGTGCTGGCCTGGCTGGTGCGGAAATTCGACGAGGATTGCCGCTACACGGAAAAGGAGATCAACGAGGGTCTCCAGAAATACCACTGGGACTCGGCGACCATCCGGCGCGAGTTCATCGGCTATGGCATGATGGCGCGCGAGAAGGGCGTCTACTGGCGCCTTTCCGACTTCGACTGGCTGTCGCCAGACGGGAAAGAACCCGTCAGCTACTAGCGGCGGTTACGCGGATCGTCGGCTTCGTTGTTGATGCCGCCGACGGGGCCGGAACGGCCGATATTGCCGAAGATCTGCTGCAGGAAGCTCAACTCGCGGCCGCGGGCGGGCGTCTCGCTGCGCGAGAACGACACTTCGACGGCGTTCTCGGCGCCGTAGGTCTGCACCGACTGCACCACCTCGCCGGGGCCGAAATTGACGGCCACGATCTTCCGCTCGATCTCTTCCGGCGCGAAGAACAGAAGATCCTCCTGCGTCGTCGAGATGTAATACCAGGTGTTGTCGTTGAACGTGCCGGACGCCGAGGGCGAGCCCAGCGCCGACTGCAGCGAGGACTTCGTATCCACGCCGACGCGGATGGCGTCCAGCATGCCGGGCGTTTCCAGATAGCCGCGGCGGTTTTCCGTCGCCGTGCAGCCCGCAACGGCGAGAGCGGCCAGAACTGCGCTGAGCGCGACTGTGCGCCCTGTAACCGACTTCATCCGTTCTGACTCACTGTTGACGGCAACCGTCCGGTTGACCTACCCCCGGCGCTCCCCGAATTCAAGGCGAGGCTCCGGCCTCGGATATGGCGTGCCCGGCATTCTCTCCCGACTGTTCGGATCGGACCCGCAGCGAAAGCTGGCCGAAAACCTGCTGGAAGCCATCACGGCCGAGGCCCGGCGGCCCGTGTTCTACGCGGAACTCGGCGTGCCGGATACGCTGGATGGCCGCTTCGACATGATGGCGCTCGTCGCCATGCTGGTCTTCCGGGAGATGCAGAAGAAAGGGGCAGGGAGCCTCGCCCAGCGCACCACCGACCATATGTTCATGGCCTTCGACGACGCGATCCGCTCGCTCGGCGTCGGCGATAACGGCATCCCGCGCCGCGTGAAGGCGATGGGAAAGGCCTATCTCGGCCGGGCCATCGCCTACGACCAGGCCCTGACCTCCGGCGATGCGGGGGCTTTGCGCGACGCCATCGCGCGCAATATCTACAGGGGCACTCCGCCCGGCGATGTCTCGCTGGAGCGGATGACGGCCTGGGTCCGGGGCGCTGCGGCGATGCTCGAGACCCGGCCGCGCGCTGCGCTGGAGGCCGGGCAATTCGCCCTGGCCGTCCCCTGAAGGAGGTTCGCGTGACCGACCTTGAACCCGGAATTCACCGCTGGATCGATCCTGCCGGCCGCAGCGCCCCTCAGGGCGGTCATGCCGTCACCACCACCGAGGCCGAACGTGCCGCCATCGCCCGCTGGCTGGATGTGCCCGCGGTCAAGGCGCTCAGCGCCACGCTCGACATCCGCCGCTCCGGCGCTGCCGAAGCCGAGGTGGCGGGCGTCATCAAGGCCGAGGTCGAGCTTGTCTGCGGCGTCTCGCTGGACCCCTTCGTCCAGGCCTTCGCCATCCCGGTCGAGGCCTCTTTCCGCAAGGCGCCCGCCGCCAGCACCCGGCTGGCCGATTCGGACGCGGCCGAGGAGGAACTCGATCTCGACGCCGACGAACCCCGCCCATGGACCCAGCACGGCATCGATCTCGGCGCCCTCATCGCCGAGGAACTGTCGCTGGCGCTGCCCGATTTTCCCCGGAAACCTGGCGCGGAATTGCCCGCCGAACTGCCGGAAGCGGCCGATGACAAGCCGCCCAACCCCTTCGCCGTCCTCAAGGGCCTGACGGAAAAACCCTGATCCCGGCTGTGGAATTCACGCTTGCGCCACGGCCCCGTTTCGGGGCATATCCCGCCCCCTGATTTGAGGCCCCCTCGCGCTGAACCTAGCGGCCGTCGTCCGGACGGCCGCGCGCGTTTTGGGCTGTAGTGGAGATTAGTGTCATGGCGGTTCCGAAAAGGAAGACCTCGCCGTCCCGTCGCAACATGCGTCGTTCGCATCACGCGATTTCGGTGACGAACATCGCCGAGTGCTCGAACTGCGGCGAGCAGAAGCGTCCCCATCACGTTTGCGGAAAGTGCGGCCATTACGATGGCCGTGAGGTCGTCGCGGCCTCCGCCTGATCTGACGCGGGCGCCACTCCATGGCTGACGCGCCCAGATCAGGTCCGCCGAAGTCAGGTGGAACTCGTCGTCTCGATCGACGCCATGGGTGGCGATAACGCCCCCGGCGCCGTGATAGACGGCATCGCCATCGCGCGCGTCCGTCACCCGGGCGCGCGCTTTTTGCTGCATGGACGCCAGGGCGAGCTTGAGCGCCTGATCGCCGGCAAGGCCGGGCTGGTCGATGTGGTCGAGATCCGTCCCGCCGCCGATGTCGTGGGCATGGACGACAAGCCCAGCCAGGCCCTGCGCCGCGGCCGCGAGACCTCCATGTGGAAGGCCATCCAGTCCGTGAAGGACGGCGAGGCCTCCACCGCCGTCTCTGCCGGCAATACCGGCGCGCTGATGGCCATGGCCAAATTCCAGCTCCGCCCGCTCGACGGCATTCAGCGCCCGGCCATCGCCGCGCTGTGGCCCACCATGCGCGGCCAGACCATCGTCCTGGATGTCGGCGCGAATGTCGGCTCGGAAGCGCGCCACCTCGTCGATTTCGCCGTCATGGGCGCCGCTTTCGCGCGCGCCGTGCTGGGCGTGAAGATCCCGCTCGTCGCCTTGCTCAACATCGGCACCGAAGAGGTGAAGGGCAACGAATACGTCAAGCAGGCCGCGCAGATGCTGCGCGACGCCAATCTGCCGATCCAGTTCGAAGGCTTCGTCGAAGGCGATGACATCAGCGCCGGCACGGTCGATGTCGTCGTCAGCGACGGCTTCTCCGGCAACATCGCGCTGAAGTCTGCCGAGGGCGCCGCCCGCCTCGTCGCGCATTATCTCCGCACCGCGCTGAAAAGCTCGTGGCTCTCGATGCTCGGCGCCGCCATCGCCAGCGGGGCCTTCAAGGTGCTGCGCGCCAAGATGGACCCGCGCTCGGCCAATGGCGGCGTCTTCCTCGGCCTCAACGGCACGGTGGTGAAGAGCCACGGCGGCACCGACGGCTTCGGCTTCGCCAGCGCCGTCGATGTCGCCATCGAGATGGCGCGCCAGGACATCGTGAACCGCATCGCGGCCGATATCGCCGGCGTCTCGGCGCGCCTCGCCCCCGCATACGAACAGCAGACCGAGGCCCCGGCAGCGACATGAGTGTGATCCGGTCGGTCGTTGCGGGTACGGGCGCGTATCTCCCTCGGAAAATTCTCACCAACGCCGACATGGCGAAGCTCGTCGACACCAGCGACGAGTGGATTCTCGAGCGCACCGGCATCTCCCAGCGCCACATCGCGGAAGATGGCGAGACCACCTCCGACCTCGCCACCAGAGCCGCCGAGAATGCGCTCGCCGCAGCCGGCGTGAAGGCGTCCGATCTCGATCTCATCGTCATGGCGACGACCACGCCGGACGACACGTTCCCCGCCGCCGCCACCCATGTTCAGCGCCGCCTCGGCATGACGCACGGCGCGGCGTTCGACGTGCAGGCCGTCTGCTCGGGCTTCATCTACGCGCTCAACGTCGCCGACAATTTCATCAAGGTCGGACAGGCGAAGAACGTCCTCGTGGTCGGCGCCGAGACGATGTCGCGCCTGCTCGACTGGACCGACCGCACGACCTGCGTCCTGTTCGGCGACGGCGCCGGCGCTGTCGTCCTCACGGCCGGCGAAGGGCAGGGTACGTCCGCCGATCGCGGCGTCCTCTCCAGCCACATCTATTCCGACGGCCGCCTGCGCGATCTCCTCTATGTCGACGGCGGCCCCTCGACGACCCAGACCACCGGCCATCTCCGCATGGCCGGCCGCGAGGTCTTCAAGCACGCCGTCACCAACATCTCCGCCGCCATCATCGCGGCGCTGGAAGCGAACGGCCTCAAGGCCGACGATGTCGACTGGTTCGTGCCGCACCAGGCCAACCGCCGTATCCTGGAGGCGACCGCCAAGAAGATCGGCCTCAAGCCCGAAACCGTCGTCATGACGGTGGGCGAGCATGGCAACACCTCCGCCGCCTCCATCCCGCTGGCCCTTCACACGGCTGTCGCAGACGGGCGGGTGAAGCGGGGCGACCTCGTGCTGCTGGAGGCCATGGGCGGCGGCTTCACCTGGGGTTCGTCCCTCATCCGCTGGTAAGGGTTTAGGCGAACCGCCTGCCAGATCGCGCGAACATTACAGATTAACCCATTGATTCTTTGGGTCGCGTGGTCTTCATTTCGCCATCACGATTCCCCGCAGAATGGGAGCAGACGAATGGCGAAAACCCTCACCCGGTCGGACCTTGCCGAAAAGGTCTACCAGAATGTCGGCCTGTCCCGGAACGAGTCCGCCACACTGGTCGAGCGCGTGCTCGACGAGGTGACCGAGGCGCTGCTCCGTGAGGAACAGGTGAAGCTCTCATCCTTCGGAACCTTCCTGGTCCGCGCCAAGGGTGGCCGCATCGGCCGTAATCCCAAGACCGGCGAGGAAGTGCCCATCGCTCCGCGCAAGGTTCTGCTGTTCCGTCCCAGCCATGTGCTGAAGGATCAGATCAACGCCGGCACGCCCGCAACCGGCGAGGCGTCTGCGTAATGGACGTGGCCGGCCAGCACGAGCCGGACGGCGATCGCGCCGCCAGCCAGAAATCGCCCGATGCGTTCCGCACGATCAGCGAGGTCTCGTCGGACCTCGACGTGCCGCAGCACGTCCTGCGTTTCTGGGAAGGCAAGTTTGCGCAGATCAAGCCGCTGAAGCGCGGCGGCGGCCGCCGCTACTACCGCCCGGAAGATGTCGATCTCCTGCGCGGCATCCAGCATCTGCTTTACGGCGACGGCTACACCATCAAGGGCGTGCAGAAGCTGTTGCGCGAGAATGGCGTGAAGCACGTCGTCGCCGCCGGCCGCCGCGAACACCAGACCGCCAGGGCGAAAACGAAACTCACGCCCGTCGCCGAAGCGCCCACGCCAAACCTGTCCTCCCCCGTCAACGAAGCGGCGTCAGCCGTTCGCCACGAAGACATCGGGGGAGGGGGCGCAGCGCCAGCCCCCCTGGTCGAACCGCCCGCGCACGTCCCTGCGCCGCCGCCCAGGCCACTCGACAATGGCAGCCTCGGCGGCGCGCCGCTCTTCGCGCGTCAGCATGCTGCGCCCGAAATCCGCAACGATCCCGCGCCCAGCTTCTCGCCGCCGCCCGCGCCCGTCGCTGCGCCTGAGCCCGAACCCGCACCCGAACCCGAAATCCACGCCGCGCCGGAACCGGAACTGGACGACCACGCCGAGGCTCGCCGCATCGAAGTCGCCGCGAAACTGCTGGCCCGCCTCAAAGCCCTCCGCCGCGACTACGACATCCGCCTGCAAGCCGCCAAGAACGGCCGCTGATCCCAACCCAACCTATCCCAATCCTCATGGCCGCCCTAGAGGCGGCCATCCAGCCTTTCCGCTGCACCGCGGCCCGTCATCACCCGCACCTGTCATCCTCGGACGGCCAATCGGCCGATCCGGGGACCCATGCCGCAGTCTCTCAGAACCCGGCACAACAACGCTCCAAACGCGCGCTTTCCATTGCGCCGCCGTGAGGCCCCGCCTATAAGGCGCGTCCGCTTCGGACCTCATCGGTCCGTGGCGCCCCCGCCGGCCTCGTGCCGGCTCGGTCGGAGCGTAGCGCAGCCTGGTAGCGCATCAGTCTGGGGGACTGGGGGTCGTGGGTTCGAATCCCGCCGCTCCGACCATTTCTGCTTCCGCATACGTCCCGCGAAGATTGCGACTGATGGCTTGTTCCGTCCCGCGCGAAGGGTAGGCTTCCGCCATAACAATCACGCGGGGAGAGCCAGCCATGAAACTGACAGGCGGATGCTATTGCGGCGCGATCCGGTATGAGGCGGACGGCGATCCGATCATGAAGGCGCAGTGCCATTGCCGTGAATGTCAGTACATCTCGGGCGGCGCCCCCAATGTCATCGTCTGCATGCCGCTCGGCGGCTTCAGCTACACCAAGGGCGCACCGAAAACCTTCACGCGCACGGATATCGAGCGCGCCGTGACGCGCGAGTTCTGCGCCAATTGCGGCGCCGCGCTCGCGGCGAAGTCGCCGGGCTTCCCGGCCGCCATCATCAAGGTCGGCACGCTGGATAATCCGTCTGCCGCCAGCCCCGACATCGCGATCTACACGGTGGACAAGCAACCCTTCCATCATATCCCCGAAGGCATGCCGGCCTTCGAACGGCTGCCGGGCTGATCCGCCATGAACGATTACGAAAGCTACGATGCGCTCGGGCTGGCAGAGCTGGTCCGCAAGAAGGAAACCTCGCCCGAAGAACTGCTGGACGCCGCCCTCGCGCGCGCCGAAACCGCGCAGGCGAATATCAACTGCTTCTCGGCGCTCTTCGCCGACAAGGCCCGCGCGCAGATCGCGGAAGGTCTGCCCGATGGTCCGTTCAGGGGCGTGCCGTTCGCGCTCAAGGATTTGGGCGCTGCGCTCAAGGGCGCGCCGCTGACGCAAGGCTCGCGCGCCTTCAAGGACTATGTGTCCGACTACGACTTCACGCTGACCGCCCGCTACAAGAAGGCGGGCCTCGTCATTTTCGGGCAGACGACGACGCCGGAGTTCGGCGGCACCACCACCACAGAATCCATTCTGTTCGGCGAGACGCTGAACCCCTGGAACAGGTCGCGCATCGCCGGCGGCTCGTCCGGCGGCGCGGCGGCGACGGTCGCCTCGGGCGTCATTCCCATCGCCCATGCCAGCGACGGCGGCGGCTCGATCCGCGTGCCGGCGGCCTGCTGCGGCGTCTTCGGGCTGAAGCCCTCGCGCGGCCGCATGCCGATGGGGCCGTATCGCACCGAAGGGTGGGGCGGCTTCTCCATCAACCATGCCGTCTCGCGCAGCGTGCGCGACAGCGCCGCGCTGCTGGATGCGACCCACGGCATCGAGACCGGCTCGCGCTACGACGCGCCGCAGCCCGAGCGCCCCTATCTGCAGGAGGTCGGCCGCGACCCCGGCAAGCTGCGCGTCGCGCTGTGGCGGAAGTCCGCCAACGGCACTATGCCCGATGCCGACGCGGAGGAGGGGTTGAAACGCACCGTCGACCTGCTGCTCTCGCTCGGCCACGAGGTCGAGGAGGCCGCGCCCGATATCGACGGCCCCGCGCTCGCCGCCACGCTGCCCGACATGGTCGGCGCGCACATGACGGCCGGCCTCGACATGTATGCCGAACAGCGCGGCCGCCCGCTCGCCGAGGACGAGCTGGAAGCCGTCACCTGGGCGATGATGCAGAACGCGAGGCACACCTCCGGCATCACCATGGCCCGCAACGAGGTGACCATTCAGCTCGCGGCCATCGCCTATGCCGGGTTCATGAAACGCTACGACGTGACGCTCTCGCCCACCATCATGCGCAAGCCCGATCCGCTGGGCGTCCTGTCGCTCAGCCCCAGGGACATGCGCGAATTCGGCAAGGCGATCTCCACCTTCCCCGCGCACTGCGCCTTCTACAACCAGACCGGCGCGCCCGCGATGTCGGTGCCGCTGCACTGGACGGATGACGGCCTGCCGCTCGGCATGATGTTCGGCGCGGCCTACGGGAACGAGAGCCTTCTCTACCGTCTCGCGGGCCAGCTGGAGCAGGCCCGGCCCTGGTTCGACAAGCGCCCGGCCGCCTAGTCCTCGTCGTTCCGCCCTTCACCCATCCACTGGATGATGAAACCGGGCGGAACGATCCAGGCGATCCCGGCGAAGGCGTAATAGGCAAGCTGCACCACCCAGTGCGAGTTGGGCAGGATCGTCGCTGCCAGCTTCAGTGCGAACAGCACATAGAAGAACAGCCAGATCAGGATCAGCAGGGTTCCAAGCAGCTTTTTCAGGCGAACGGGCATGTGATCTCAAGGCCCTCGCAGCGGGGCGCGGGCTGCGCTATCACGCGCCCGCGCCCATGTCGATTTCAGCCATCCACTCCGTTCCCTCAGCCCCGCGCGCGCGCCTCAGCGCCGTGGCGATCTGGCTGCTCGTCGTCCTCGCCATGACCGCCGCCATCGTGATGGTCGGCGGCCTCACGCGCCTCACCGACAGCGGCCTCTCCATCACCGAATGGAAGCCCGTCACCGGCGTCATCCCCCCGCTCAGCGACCAAGACTGGGAGGCGGAGCTTCAGAAATACCGCTCCACCACCGAGTACCAGGTGCTCAACAAGGGCATGACCGTCGCCGAGTTCAAACACATCTTCTGGTGGGAGTGGGGCCACCGCATCCTTGCCCGCACCATCGGCATGGTGGCGCTCATCGGCCTCGCCATTTTCTGGTGGCGGGGTGCGCTGAAGGGACCGATGCTCCGTCGCGGCGTCGGCCTCGTCCTGCTTGTCGGGGCCCAGGGCGCGCTCGGCTGGTTCATGGTGGCGAGCGGCCTCACCGGACGCCTCGACGTCAGCCAGTACCGTCTCGCCGCCCATCTCGGCCTTGCCTTCGTGATCTTCGGCTGGACGCTGCTGATGCTGCTCGACCTCAAATCGCCGCGCGCGGGCAGGGCGTGCCAGCCCGGCCTGCCGCTCGCGAAAATCACGCTCGCCGCCGTATTCATCCAGGTTCTGCTCGGCGCGCTCGTCGCCGGCCTCGACGCCGGTCTCACCTACAACACCTGGCCGCTGATGGACGGCAGCCTCGTGCCGGATAACCTGTTCCTGCATCAGCCCTGGTGGACCAATTTCGGCGACAACATCACCATGGTGCAGTTCCAGCACCGCATGACCGCCTATCTCGTCGCCGCGCTCGCCGTCGCGACCGTCATCGTCGCAGGCCGGACGAAAGCCGGAAAACCCTCCGCCGGCCTGCTCGGCACCGTCACGGTCTGCCAGATCCTTCTCGGCGTCCTCACGCTTCTCGCCGGGGCGGACGGCGAACAGCCCGTCCTCCTCGGCGCCGCGCACCAGTTCGGCGCGCTCGTCCTTTTCGGCGCCGTCATCGCCCACTGGCACGCCCTGACCGGCCGCATAAAGGGTTAACCCCGCCGCGCGATGCCGCACCTGCGAAGGCTTCCCTTCCGAAACGAAACGGCCAAAGATACGACTCGCGGCGCCGGGTGCGGCCGCATTCTGAAATGGGGATTTCACGATGTTCGTGATCTGGCTGCAGTTTCTTCTGACCTTCATCACGCTCGCCGCCGTGTCGCTGACCTCGGCCGCCAACGGGGCCGGCCCCGCGGCGCTCAAGCCGGTGCAGGACATCCTGAAACCCGTCGCCGCGCCGCTCGCGGCCTTCATAGGCACGATCAGCATCGTCGCGGTGATCTGGGGCCTCTACCTCCTGATCGGCGTGATCTTCGCGCTCTTCACCGGCTATCTTGGCTTCAGCTTCGTGCTGGCTCTTCTTGGCGCGCTGCTGCTCGTCGTCCTCGGTGTCCTCGCCGGCTACACCTCGGTCGCGGCCTTCTTCGGCGCCCCGGCCTCGGGCGCTGGCAAGGGCGTCGATGCGGTGAAGCGCAGCTTCAGCGGCATCGAGGCGATTCTCGGCCTCGTCGGCCTGCTGCTGGCGCTGTGGACCTTCATCCAGTTCATCCTCGCCCGCTTCGGCGTCTACATCTGACCTCAGCCTGATTTGTCGCAGGTGGAGGGGGTTGGCGCGGCGCGCGCATGACGCCAATCTGACTGCCGACGAATCTGGCCCATCTTCTGGCCCGCAACGGGGGAACTACTGATGCTTTCGATTATCCTCAACGTGATCATCCTGCTGATGATCGGTCTTCTTGGCCTCATGGGCTCGGGCGGTCTGCCCGGCGGCAACAAGGATGCCAGCCAGGCCGCCGAACAGGTCGCCGCCAAGCTCGCGCCCTTCGCCGGCATTATCGGCGTCGTCGCTCTGCTCTGGGGCGTCTGGGGCCTCATCCAGCTGCTGGATGTGTTCAGCCTGATCTCCTATGTCCCCGTCACGGTGATCGTCTCGATCGCTGCGGTCGTGGTGCTGATCGGCCTCGGCATCATCCTGGCCTACCCGCTGCTGGCCCAGGCGCTCGCCGGTTCGGGCGGCGGCAAGGACGCCCTCGACAAGTCGCTCGCCAAGGTGAAGCCGCTGCAGCGCCCGCTGTCGCTGGCCGCGATCGTGATCGCGATCGCCGTGCTGGTGCTCTACATCCTGGCCCGCGTCGCCAGCGTCGCCATCTGATCCGGACCTGAGGCAAAAGAAGACGGCGGCGGGATCGCTCCCGCCGCCGTTTTTCTTTGCCATGCGCGGATCGGCCGGATCAGACCGGGCCTTTGATCCCCAGCCGCGGATACTCGATCTTCGGGCACTTGTTCATCACGACGACCATGCCGGCATCCTTCGCCCGCGCGCCGGCCAGATCATCCACCACGCCAAGCTGCGTCCAGATCGCCGGCACCTTCGCCGCGATGCACTCGCCGACAATCCCCGCGACATACGCGCTCGCCCGGAACACATCGACGAGGTCGATCTTCTCGCGGATCTCGTCGAGATGCCCATAGACCTTCTCGCCCAGCAGCTCCTTGCCGGCGAGACCCGGGTTCACCGGGATCACCCGGTGCCCCTTGCGCTGCAGGAACGCCATCACCTCATGGCTGTCGCGCGCCGGGTTGGCGCTCGCCCCCAGCAGGGCGATCGTCTTCGCGCCGTTCAGCAGGGCCGCGATCTCGGCATCCGGCGGGTTCACGAAAGCCATTACGGCGCCCCCGTGCCGGACGTGTTCAGCGTGTAGGGAATGTAGAGATCGAGCGGCCCGCTCTGATACCAGGCGATGGGATTGTGCAGCCCGTCCACCTCCACCGCGAACCCGCCGCCGAACAGCGCCGCGGTCTTCTTCGCGTCGGCGGCGATCAGGCCGATCAGCTCGTCGCGATTATTCTCCGGCCCGATCAGCGTCAGATCCCACCGGGTATCGGCCAGGATCTCCGTGCGCCCTGTCTTGGGCGTCGCCGCCACGAAGGCCAGAACCCGCGCCATGGCGCCGTCATAGGTGTCGTCGGCCTTCACCGCCGTCTTCACCACCACGCCGGCATAGCTCGTATCGGGCCGCCCCTCTGGCATGATGGCCTTTTCGATCATCGTCTCGTCGAACGGCACCAGGATGCTGTCGCCGACGCTCAGCATGATCGTCCCGCCGCTGCCCGCCGCCGTCCTGATCATGTCGCGCAGCGTCTGGCGGATTTCCTGGTCGCGCAGCGTCGCGTCGCGCGTGTCGCAGATCACGCGCACCGTCGTCACCAGATTGTCCGCGCGGCGCTTAAGCGTGACGTGAGGAATGACCGCAACGATCCCGCTATCGCCGTCATTGCTGACATAGCGCGATGCGGTGACGACGATCTCCGCATTGTCCTGCGCCGCCGCCAGCCCCATCAGGGCTGCGGCGGCGACGGCCAGTCGAAGCAGCTTCATGTCACTCTCCCTTCGGCCATTCCGGGGGCCTCTTCTCGACGAACGCGCAGATGCCTTCATTCGCCTCGGCGTTCAGCATGTTCATCGTCATCGTCTCGGACGCGAAGGCATAGGCCGCCTCCAGAGTCATCTCGGCCTGCCTGTAGAACGCCGCCTTGCCCAGTTTCAGCGTCGCGGCGGGCTTCAGGGCGATCAGCGCCGCCAGCGCCTCGGTATCGCTGCTGAGGCCGTGCGCCGTCGTCACGCGATTGATCAGCCCGATCTCGCGCGCCCTCAGCGCCGTCACCGCCTCGCCGGTCAGCAGCATCTCCATGGCATGCTTCCGGCTCACATTGCGCGACAGCGCCACCATCGGCGTCGAACAGAAGAGGCCGATATTGACGCCCGGCGTCGCGAACCCGGCGCTCTCCGCCGCCACCGCCAGATCGCAGCTCGCGACCAGCTGGCACCCCGCCGCCGTCGCCAGCGCATGCACCTCGGCGATCACGGGCCGCGGATGATGCACGATTTTCAGCATCAGCCGCGCGCATTGCGCGAACAGCGCTGCATAGAACGCCGCGCCCTTGTCGGCATCCTTCCGGTGCGCCGTCATCTCCTTCAGATCATGCCCGGCGCAGAAGGCGGGGCCGTTGGCCGACAGGATGACGACCCGGACTGCCGGGTCATCGGCCGTCGCGTCCAGCGCCGCCTCCAGCGCCGTCATAAGCTCAACCGACAACGCATTGCGCTGCGCCGGGCGATTGAGCGTCAGCCGGACAACGCCCGGTGATACGACGGCGCTGAGGACGGGCGGCTGCTCCATCGGATCAGAGGATCGAGCCGATGCCGAGCATGTTCCAGACGATCCCGATCAGGCTGCCCAGCAGAAGGGCCAGCGTCGCCAGGGCCTGGATGCCGAACCCGGCGCTGCGCTTGTCGGCCGCTTCCATATAGGCCTCCATGTAGACGTAGCGCCCGACGATCCACAGAGCCCCCAGCGCGGCGGCGATGTAGGGGTGAACATAGGTCGCGAACATGTAGAGCGAGGGCAGATAGACGACGAGGCCCTCCAGCGTGTTCTGATGGACGCGATAGACCCGCTCGAAATCCGGATTGCCGGTCGTCGCCGGGGCCTGGATGCCGTATTTCGCGCGCGCCTGGCCCACGCGGATAGCCATGTAGAAATAGAGCGCCAGCGACAGCACGGCGATCAGCGCGACAAGATTGTATCCGAACATGTGTTCCCCCCGAAAACGACTGGATTGCGCCGATCATAGGGGCGGCGGGCGGGGCGGGCCAAGGCCTTCCCAAAGCATTCCGCCATCGCTATGCACCGCTGGCCTTGAACCCGCCGTCAGGAAGCTCCCATGACCGCCATTGTCGATATCGCCGCCCGTGAAATCCTGGACAGCCGGGGCAACCCGACCGTCGAAGTCGACGTGGTTCTGGAAGACGGCTCCGTCGGACGCGCCGCCGTTCCCTCGGGCGCCTCCACCGGCGCCCACGAGGCGGTCGAACTCCGCGACGGCGGAAGCCGCTATGGCGGCAAGGGCGTCCTCAAGGCCGTCGAGGCCGCAGAAGGCGAGATCTTCGATGCCATCACCGGCCACGACGCTGAGGAGCAGCAGCAGCTCGACGCCCTGATGATCGCCCTCGACGGCACGCCCAACAAGGCGCGCCTCGGCGCCAATGCGATCCTCGGCGTCTCGCTCGCCATCGCCAAGGCCGCCGCCGCCGCCCACGACCAGCCGCTGCACCGCTATCTCGGCGGCCCGATGGCCCGCACGCTGCCCGTGCCGATGATGAACGTCATCAACGGCGGCGCCCATGCCGACAACCCCATCGATTTCCAGGAATTCATGCTGATGCCGACGGGCGCGGCGACCTTCGCGGAGGGACTGCGCTGGGGCGCGGAGGTCTTCCACGCGCTCAAGAAGGAACTGAAGGGCAAGGGCCACAATACCAATGTCGGCGATGAAGGCGGCTTCGCGCCGGACCTCAAATCGCCGGACGAGGCGCTCGCTTTCCTGGTCGCCGCTATCGAAAAGGCCGGCTTCAAGCCCGGCGCCGACATCTCGCTCGCCCTCGACGTCGCCTCGACCGAATTCTTCAAGGACGGCAAGTACCACCTCGAAGGCGAGGGCAGGGTGCTGACCTCCGCCGAGCTTGGCGCCTATTACGAACAGCTCTGCGGCCGCTACCCCATCATCTCCATCGAAGACGGCATGGCCGAAGACGACTGGGACGGCTGGGCGGCCCTCACCGCCGGTCTCGGCAGGAAGGTTCAGCTCGTCGGCGACGATCTCTTCGTCACGAACCCCAGGCGCCTCGCCGACGGCATCGCCAAGGGCACGGCCAACGCCATCCTCGTGAAGGTCAACCAGATCGGCACGCTCACCGAAACGCTGGAAGCCGTCACCATGGCGCAGCGCGCGGGCTACGGCGTCGTCATGTCGCATCGCTCGGGCGAAACCGAAGACAGCACCATCGCAGACCTCGCGGTGGCCACGAACGCCGGGCAGATCAAGACCGGCTCGCTCGCCCGTTCGGAACGCACCGCGAAGTACAATCAGCTCCTCCGCATCGAGGCGGAACTGGGCGACAGCGCTCTCTATGCCGGCCGGAGCATCATCCGCGCCTGAAAGGATTTGTCCTCATGCGCCTGGTCTCCGTCATCCTGGCCGCCGCTGCGCTCGCCGCGCCGGCCTTCGCCGCCGAACCGCATCAATGCGCCGACGACGCCCGCGCCCGGGCCGGCAGCCTGCTGAAATGGTATTGGAACTCCGATACCGACAAGCTGGCTGACGAACCCGGCCCGCCGGTCGAAGGCGGCGGCATGGCCTAGGATCTGATGGATGAGGTCAAGCAGCTGCCTGACGCCAGGTCGCCCGGCGCCAGCGAGGCGTTCGACGTGCTCGAGGTCTATGCCTATGTCTACAAGGCGACCTTCCGCATCCGCATGCTCTATGCGCAGGTGCCCGGCGAGTGCGCCCTCAACGGCGCCGAGATCATCGGTCAGTAGGTCAAACATGCGTATCCTGATGGCTGCCGCGCTGCTCGCGGGCAGCGCCGTCGCCGAGGCGCCCCATCCGTGCGCCGGCGATGCCGTGAAGCGGGCCGGGGAACTCCTGGCCTTCCACTTCGAGGGACCGGAGGCCTTCTCCGGCGAGGGGACGGGCGCCGAACGCCAGACCTGGACCATTGACGGCGAGGTGAAGGTTCTCGCGCCGATCCGCGCGCTGAAGGGCAAGGGCAAGCTCGATGTGCTCGAAGTCTGGGGCTACATCTACAAGGCGTCCTACCGCATGCGCTTCATCTATGCGCAGATCCCTGACACCTGCGTCCTGATCGGCCAGGAAGTTCTGGAAGAATCCGATCCGTATTGACCGTCCCGGCGGCGCTGAAAGCTATCCTTAACCGGCCTTCATCTTTAATGCCGGGATGCGCCGTAAACTGACCGTCAAACGTATTGCCCAGGGCATGATCGTGCCTGGCTTCTGCGTCGCCCTGATCAGCTATTTCTCCTGGCACGCCGTCTATGGCGAATACGGCGCCTTCAAGCTGACGCGGCTGGAGGAACGGCTGTCGATCCGCACCGCCGAACTCGACCTGGTGAAATCCGAACGCGACCGCCTGGAGCACCGCGTCCAGCTGATGCAGCCCGGCAAGGTCGATCCCGACATGCTCGACGAACAGTCGCGCGCGACCCTCGGCTACTCCCAGCCGGACGAGCTGACGATCTATCTCAACGATCTCACGCGCTGAGCATCATCCGGAATATTTTTGCCGTCCGCGCGCAATGTTCCATCGAACCTGCTGACAGCCTGTCAGATCGCCCGTTTGTGGTGACAGTCCAAGCGCTTGCGGTCTAAAACCGGGTCAGCAATTCATCGCGCCCGGAACGTCATGGCCAAGAAGTCCACCGCCGCCACCGCGAACGCAGACAAGCTGCTCCAGTTCTACCGTGACATGCTGCTCATCCGCCGCTTCGAGGAGCGGGCAGGACAGCTTTACGGCATGGGCCTGATCGGCGGTTTCTGCCACCTCTATATCGGCCAGGAAGCCGTCGTCGTCGGCATGCAGGCCGCCATCGGCCCCGGCGACCAGGTCATCACCGCCTATCGCGATCACGGCCACATGCTCGCGGCCGGCATGGAGCCCAACGGCGTGATGGCCGAACTGACCGGACGCTCGGGCGGCTATTCCAAGGGCAAGGGCGGCTCGATGCACATGTTCAGCCGCGAGAAGAATTTCTACGGCGGCCACGGCATCGTCGGCGCGCAGGTGCCGCTGGGCACCGGCCTCGCCTTCGCGAACAAATATCGCGGCAACAGCCATGTCAGCCTCACCTATTTCGGCGATGGCGCGGCCAATCAGGGCCAGGTCTATGAAAGCTTCAACATGGCGGCGGTGTGGAAGCTGCCGGTCGTCTACGTGATCGAAAACAACCAGTACGCGATGGGCACCTCGATCCAGCGCTCGACGTCGGAAACCCATCTCCACAAACGCGGCGTCAGCTTCAATATTCCCGGCGAGGAAGTCGACGGCATGGATGCCGAGGCGGTCTATACCGCCGGCCAGAAAGCCGTCGCGCACTGCCGCGCGGGCAACGGCCCCTACATCCTGGAGATGAAGACCTACCGCTATCGCGGCCATTCCATGTCCGATCCCGCCAAATACCGCACCAAGGAAGAGGTGCAGGAAATGCGCGAGAAGCACGACCCGATCGAGGGTCTTCGCGCGAAAATCCTCAAAGCCGGCGGCGTCGATGAAGCCGCGCTCAAGCAGATCGACAAGGAGATCAAGGACGTGGTCGCCGTCTCCGCCGAGTTCGCGCAGACCAGCCCCGAACCCGATCCGAAAGAACTGTGGACAGAGATCTACGCGTAAAAAGCCGCATCAAGCGGCGACAAGGGGGAGAGTGAAATGTCCGTTGAACTGACCATGTTGGCCTACAGCGTCGCCTTGCTGTTCGTCGTCATCCTGATCCAGGCGAATGCCGGCGTGATGGCGCAGGGCCTCATGCCCATGGCCAACAACCGCGACGACCTCCCGGCCCCGACGCCGTTCCAGGCGCGCATGAAGCGCGTCGTCGACAACCACCGCGAAGGCCTCATCCTGTTCGCGCCGCTGGCGCTCATCGCCGCCCATCAGGGCATCTCGACCTCCACCACCGTGCTGGGCGCGCAGCTTTTCTTCTACAGCCGCGTCGCGCATGCGGTGCTCTACATCGCCGGCGTGCCGGCCGTCCGTCCGCTCGCCTGGGCCGTCGGCATCGCCGGCACGGTCATGATCTTCCTGGCGCTCTTCAACATCGCCTGATTGCAGCAAGGTTCGCTTATGTCGACACAGATCCTCATGCCGGCGCTCTCTCCCACGATGGAGGAGGGCACGCTCGCCAAGTGGCTGGTCAAGGAAGGCCAGACCGTGCAGGCGGGTGACGTCATCGCGGAAATCGAAACCGACAAGGCGACCATGGAAGTGGAAGCGGTGGACGAAGGCGTCGTCTCCCGCATCCTCATTCCCGAGGGCAGCGAGGGCGTGAAGGTCAACACGCCCATCGCCGAACTCGACGGCGAGGGCGGCGCCGAAGCGCCCGCCCCGAAAGCCAGGGCTGAGGAAGCGCCGAAGCCCGGACCCAAACCCGCCGCCGAACCCGAAGCGCCCAAGGCCGAAGACAGCGCCCGCGCCGAAGATCGCCAGGCTGTGGGCGAGGCCGCCGCCCGCGACGACAAGCCCTCGGGCGCGATCACCGTCATGTCGCCCGCCGATCTCGCAACGCCGTCATCGGAAATCCCGAACGGCACCAAGATGCAGGACCAGACGGTCCGCGAGGCCCTGCGCGACGCCATGGCGGAGGAGATGCGCCGCGACGGCGATGTCTTCCTGATGGGCGAGGAGGTCGGCCAGTATCAGGGCGCTTACAAGATCAGCCAGGGTCTGCTCGACGAGTTCGGCGACCGCCGCGTCATCGACACGCCCATCACCGAAATGGGCTTCGCCGGCCTCGGCGTCGGCGCGTCGTTCGCGGGGTTGAAGCCCATCGTCGAATTCATGACCTGGAATTTCGCGATGCAGGCGATCGACCAGATCGTGAACTCCGCCGCGAAGACGCTCTACATGGCCGGCGGCCAGATGGGTTCGCCCATCGTGTTTCGCGGCCCCAACGGCGCCGCCGCCCGCGTCGCCGCCCAGCACAGCCAGAACTACGCCGCCTGGTACGCGCACGTCCCGGGCCTGAAAGTCGTCGCACCGTATTTCGCCGCCGACGCGAAAGGCCTGCTGAAAGCCGCGATCCGCGACCCCAACCCGGTCATCTTCCTCGAAAACGAGATCTGCTACGGCAAGACCTTCCCGGTCCCGGTGATGGACGATTTCGTCCTGCCCATCGGCAAGGCGCGCGTGGTGAAGCCGGGCAAGGACATCACGCTCGTCTCGTTCTCCATCACCATGGGCCTCATCATCGAGGCCGCGGCCGAACTGGCGAAGGAAGGCATCGACGCCGAGATCATCGATCTCCGCTCCCTCCGCCCGCTCGACACCGCCACGGTCATCGCCTCGGTGAAAAAGACCAACCGCCTCGTCGTGGTGGAGGAGGGCTGGCCGATCTGCTCGATCTCGTCGGAGCTGGCGGCCCAGGTTCAGGGCGACGCCTTCGACTATCTCGATGCCCCGGTCATGCGCGTAACGGGCAAGGACGTGCCGATGCCCTACGCCGCGAACCTCGAAAAGCTCGCGCTGCCGAACCTCGCCGACGTCATCTCAGCGGCCAAAGCCGCGCTCTATCGTTGACGCGATGCAGGAACAACTACAGTCCGCGCACCGGCATGCATTCAAGCAGCGCCTTGAACTTGAGAGCAGCAAGCTCTGTGGCTGTTTCTACTGCCTCGAGACTTTCGAACCTGGGATGATCGAAGACTGGTGCGACGATGACGATACGGCGCTCTGTCCAAAATGCGGTATCGATTCAGTCATCGGTGATGCCTCGGGTTTCCCCGTCGAGCGTGCATTCCTGATCCAGATGCGCGCCCGCTACTTTGAAAACGAAGTTCACTGACATGCCGACCAACATTCTGATGCCCGCGCTGTCGCCCACCATGGAGGAGGGCACGCTCGCCAAATGGCTCAAGAAAGAGGGCGATACGGTCAAAGCCGGTGACGTCATCGCCGAGATCGAAACCGACAAGGCGACGATGGAAGTCGAAGCCGTCGATGAAGGCACGCTGGCGAAGATCCTGATCCCTGAAGGCAGCGAAGGCGTGAAGGTCAACACGCCCATCGCCGTCCTCGCCGGCGAAGGCGAAGACGCCAGCGCCGCGCCCGCACCCAAAGCCGAAGCGCCCAAGGCTGCGAAAGCGGAAGCACCGAAGTCGGAAGCCAAGGCTGCGCCCGAATTGTCCTCCCCCGTTCACGGGGGAGGCGGCGGCGAAGCCGACGGAGGCGGGAAGGCCACCGCCCCCAAACCCGAAGCCAAACCCGCCGCAGCCTCGACCGGCGCCCGCGTCTTCGCGTCCCCGCTCGCCAAGCGCATCGCCGCCGACGCCAATCTCGACCTGGCTGCCGTCACCGGCACCGGCCCCGCCGGCCGCATCGTCAAATCCGATGTCGAGAAGGCCATCGCCGCAGGCCCGCGCCCGGCCGCCAAAGCCGACGCGCCCAAGCCCGCTGCCGGCACCGCACAGCCCGCACTTGCCGGCGCGCTCCCCGATGCGCGCCTCTTCTACAAGGAAGGCGCCTACAAGGCCGTCCCGCACGACTCCATGCGCAAGACGGTCGCCAGGCGCCTCACCGTGGCGAAGCGCGACATCCCGCATTTCTATCTCACCGCCGATATCCGCATCGAAGCGCTGATGGCGGCCCGCGAAGCGATCAACGCCAAATCGCCGAAAGACGGAGACGGTGCCTACAAGGTCTCCGTCAACGACTTCATCGTGAAGGCCGCCGCGAGCGCCCTGATGAAAGTGCCGGACGTCAACGCCTCGTGGACCGAGACCGACATGCTGCTCCACAGCCATGCCGATATCGGCATCGCCGTCGCGCTGCCCGGCAACGGCCTCATCACGCCCATCATCTTCGCCGCCGAGACCAAGGGCCTCATCCAGATCTCGCGCGAGACGAAGGAACTGGCCGCGAAAGCCAAGGCGAAGAAGCTGAAGCCGTCCGATTATGAAGGCGGCAGCTTCTCCATCTCCAATCTCGGCATGTTCGGCATGCGTGATTTCACCGGCGTCATCAATCCGCCCCAGGCCTCGATCCTCGCGGTCGGCGCGGGCGAGATGCGCCCTGTGGTCGAGAACGGCCAGATCGTCGTTGGGAACGTCATGACGGTCCGCATGTCCTGCGACCATCGCGTCATCGACGGCGCCCTCGGCGCCACCTGGCTCGCCGCGCTCAAGGGCTTCCTGGAAGACCCCGTCACGATGCTGGCGTAAATGTCTCCCAACCCCTCATGGCCGGGCTTGACCCGGCCATCCAGAAACAGCCGCGCAGCTGCCCTTGATGGCCGCCCATGCCCTCGGGCCCGACCCGAGGGTCGAGGCGGTCATGAGGATGTGAGATCACAGCCGCTTCGCCTTGTTGACGGCCGCATCCAGCGCGGACAGAAACCGCGAGCGGTCCTGTGCGGAGAAAGGCTTCGGCCCGCCGCCGCCTTCACCCATCGATCTGAGATGCTCCATGATCCCGCGTGTCGCCAGCGCGCCGCCGATCATGTCGGTTGTGAACGCCTTGCCCGTCGCGCCCAGCGCCAGGCCGCCGGCTTTCAGCGTGCGGTCGGCGAGTGGGATATCATTCGTCACGACGATGTCACCCGGCTGAACGCGCTCCGCGATCCAGTCGTCGGCGATATCCGGCCCCGCATCCACCATCACGAATTCAATGTCCGGCGGCACGCGAATGCCCGCATTCGCCACCACGAACACCTTGCAGCCATAGCGCCGCGCGACCTTGTAGGTCTCTTCCTTCACGGGGCACGCATCGGCATCGACGAAAATGACAGGGATGGGCAAGGGGACGGCTCGTTCGTTTCTGGTCCCGCCTATAGCAGAGAGTGATCCCCATGGCCGACACCTTCGACGTCATCGTCATCGGCTCCGGTCCCGGCGGCTATGTCGCCGCCATTCGCGCCAGCCAGCTCGGCCTGAAAACGGCCGTCGTGGAGCGCGAACATCTCGGCGGCATCTGCCTCAACTGGGGCTGCATTCCAACCAAGGCGCTGCTGCGCTCCGCCGATGTCTGGCACACGCTCCAGCATCTCAAGGATTTCGGCTTCGCGGCCGATAATCCTCGCTTCGATCTCGACGCGGTCGTGAAGCGCTCGCGCGGCGTCGCGGGACAGCTCTCGAACGGCGTCAAGTTCCTCATGAAGAAGAACAAGATCACCGTCATCGACGGCGCCGCCACGCTGAAGGGCAAGGGCGTCGTGTCTGTCACCGCCAAGGACAACAAAGCGGCCGACTACACCGCAAAGAACATCATCCTGGCCACTGGCGCCCGCGCCCGTTCGCTGCCGGGCATCGAGGCCGACGGCAAGCTGGTCTGGACCTACAAGGAGGCGATGGTTCCGCCCTCCATGCCGAAATCGCTGCTGGTCATCGGCTCCGGCGCCATCGGCATCGAATTCGCCAGCTTCTACCGCACGCTCGGCGCCGAAGTGACGGTCGTCGAGGTGATGGACCGCGTCTTGCCCGTGGAAGACGAGGAAATCTCCGCCTTCGCCGCCAAGCAGTTCAAGAAGCAGGGCATGACGCTCCTCACCGGCACCACGGTGACGAAGCTCGACAAGGGCAAGGACAACGTCACCGTCACGCTGAAGGCCAAGGACGGCAAGGAAAGCCAGGTCACGGTCGACCGCGTCATCTCCGCCGTCGGCATTGTCGGCAATGTCGAGAATCTGGGGCTTGAGGCGCTCGGCGTGAAGGTCGAGAAAACCCACGTCGTCACCGATAAATGGGGCGCCACCAATGTCCCCGGCATCTGGGCCATCGGCGATCTCGCCGGCGCGCCCTGGCTGGCGCACAAGGCCAGCCACGAGGGCATCATCGCGGTGGAGCGCATCGCCGGCGTAAAGGGCGTCCACCCGCTCGATGTCACCAAGATCCCCGGCTGCACCTATTGCACACCCCAGGTCGCCAGCGTCGGTCTCACCGAGGCGGCGGCGAAGGCGAAGGGCTACGAGGTCAAGGTCGGTCGCTTCCCCTTCATCGGCAACGGCAAGGCCATCGCGCTCGGCGAAACCGATGGGCTCGCGAAAACCGTGTTCGACGCGAAAACCGGCGAGCTTCTGGGCGCCCACATGGTCGGCCCTGAAGTCACCGAACTGATCCAGGGCTACACCATCGCCCGCACGCTGGAAGCCACCGAAGCCGATTTGATGACCTCCATCTTCCCGCACCCGACCATCTCCGAAGTCATGGGCGAGGCGGTGCTGGACGCCTACGGCCGCGTCATCCACGTATGAGCCGGATTGCCGCAAGGGTGTTTACACAAGTGTAATCGTCCTCGATCAGCCTCCTCTAAAGATTGGAGGGCGGCAGTTATGGCTAGTTCCGGTTATCGATCCGACCCGCTCTGGCCAATTGCGGTTGTGACCACAATTGGCAGCATCGCGCTCGCAATTGTCTCGCTCGTCTGGAATGTCTCACTCAGTTCTGCTCCGCCTTCGTCGTATGACGACGCAACGCGGCATATGTTTCTTTCCACTCTGACTGACAAAATTTTTTGGCTTTCACACTGCACGCTGATTGCCGGTGTCATGCTGATTAGCGCAATCCGGATCACGCACGCCCGCTCTCAGGGCTGAGCCATGGGCGCATGGGGCGCAGGCATTTTCGAGAATGACGGCGCGTCCGACTTCGTGTGGGAGGTCGACGCCGCGCCCGCCATTCCCACGTTGATGAAGCCCATCGATGCCGTCATCGCGGTCGTCAAATCCGGTGACTACCTCGAAATGGGCCTCTGCGAGGAAGCCAACGCAGCGGCCGAGATGCTCGCTGCGCTCCACTCAGGCGATCGCACGGCCCTCTCTGAATCCGCCCTCGAAATCATCCCGAAGATCAAAGGCAAGCCCTCACAATCGGAGATCGACCGCGCCCGCGCCGTCGTCGAACGCATCGCCAAGGACAGCGAAATGGCCGAAGCCTTCACCGACTCCGATGTCGCCGACACCTGGCTTGCAGTCATGCAAGGGCTACGCGCCCGCCTCGGCTGACCGCGCCTTGCATCCCGGCACGACAGTGTATATATTCCTATCGTGACGTCATGTCACGAGCAGGGAAGGGGGAGGCTGCACGAAAATCGACAAACGAATGCAGAAATCGACGTTCAAATCGCCCACGGCGAAAACATCGAAAAACGCGAAAACGAGTCGTTGTGGCCCAGCCTCGCCGGGGCACAACATATAGGGATAATGTTCCTAGGCCGCCTTCGGCTCGATATCCGCGTCCACGATCTTCTGCACGGCGACATAGTTGGTCTTGCCGGTGCCCAGCAGCGGCACCTCGTCGACCAGCATGATCTTGCGCGGCACCGCCAGCTCCGGAACGCCGTGATTATGCGCCCAGCTATGCAGGTCCGCCCGGTTGGCTTCCTTGCTGTCGGTCACCAGCACGATCTGCTCGCCCTTGCGCGCATCGGGAATGGCGACCGCCGCATGCATGTTGTCGGGCCACAGGGCCGTGGCGCAGTTCTCCACCACCGTCAGCGACACCATCTCGCCGCCGATCTTGGCGAAGCGCTTCAGGCGACCCTTGATCGCGATATGGCCGTGCTTGTCGATGTTCACGACATCGCCCGTGTCATGCCAGCCATCGGGCAGGGCCTGCACCACGCCCGGCTGATCGGGCTTCAGATACCCCGCCATGACATTCGGCCCCTTCACGAACAGACGGCCGGCATTCGGAATGCCTTCCACCGGCTCAAGCCGGCTCTCCATCATCGGCATCAGCTTGCCGACCGTGCCGGGCACATTGGCCTCGATCTGGTTGGCCGCCACCACCGGGGCCGCCTCGGTGACGCCGTATCCTTCCAGAATCTCGATATTGTACTTCTTGCGCACCAGCTGCCGCGTCTCGTCACGCACGCGCTCCGCGCCGCACACCGCAAGGCGCACGGAATTGAGATCGCCCTGATCGCCCTGGCGCGCGTAGTGGCCGATAAAGGTGTCGGTCGCGAGCAGGATCGTCGCACCGCTGTCGCGGATCTTCTTCGGAATGATCGAGACGTGCAGCGGCGAGGGATAGAGGATTTCCTTCACTCCGATCAGCATCGGCAGCAGAGCGCCCACCGTCAGGCCGAAGCAGTGGAAGGTCGGCAGCGGGTTGAACACGATATCCGTGTCGAACAGCTCGATATGGCAGCGCACCTGCTCGACATTGGCGAGGATGTTCTGGTTCGAAAGCACCACGCCCTTCGGGTCGCCCTCGGTGCCGGACGTGAACAGGATCACGCCCGTATCGCTGGCCTTTTTCCGCGCCTTGAACAGGCCCGGCATCATGCTGCCGAACAGCGCCGTCAGCTTGTCGCCCAGCGTCAGTTTCTCGCGCACGTCGTCCAGGTGGACGATCGTCGAATGCTGGCCGAGTTCGCCGACCAGCTCTTCCAGCTTGCCGATCTCGATGAACCGCTTGGCTGTCAGCACGGTCTTGATGTTGCCGAGCTTCAATGCCGCCACCAGCGCGCGCTCGCCGGCCGTGAAGTTCAGCATCGCCGGCACGCGGCCAAAGGCGTGCAGGGCGAAGAAGGCGATCACCGCCGCCGCCCCGGTCGGCAGCATGATCGCCACCGTCTCGCCCTTCGCCGTCATGCGGGTCAGGGCATGGCCCAGGGCGAAGGCGCCCCGGACGATCTCGTTATAGGTCAGCTTCCGGTCGTCGTTCGCATCCCACAGGATTTCCTTGCCCTTGCCATAGGTATCGCGCGCCTTCAGCAGCGCGTCGAACATGGACATCTCGGTGCGAGCGGCCTCATAGGTCGGCAAAGCCATCAGGGTCGTTTCCTTAAGTCGCGGAACTTGTTGAATTTTGCCGCGATCTTGAACGTCCAATATAGAATTGGACTGACCCTTCGGAAAGGCCGGAAATCGGGCGTGGCAACGCCGGGAAATCGGCCTATATCTCCCCTCATGGCCGTCCTCTTCGACAGCAATGGCGATGCCCGCCAGGCATTCCGCCACCCGGAAAAGCGCAAGCGCGAGGAAACCCCGCTGCAGCGCAAGCCTGACTGGATTCGCGTCAAGGCGCCCACCTCGCCGGTCTACGCCGAAACCCAGCGCCTGATGCGCGACAACAAGCTTGCGACGGTCTGCGAAGAGGCCGCGTGCCCCAATATCGGCGAGTGCTGGAGCCAGAAGCACGCGACCATGATGATCATGGGCGAGACCTGCACGCGGGCCTGCTCGTTCTGCAACGTGAAGACAGGCGTACCGTCACCGCTCGATCTGGATGAGCCGAACCGCGTGGCGGATGCCGTCGCCAAGCTCGGCCTTGCCCATGTGGTCATCACCTCGGTCGACCGCGACGACCTGAAGGATGGCGGCGCGGAACACTTCGCTCAGGTCATCCGCGCGATCCGCAAAGCGGCGCCTGAGACGACCATCGAAGTCCTGACGCCCGACTTCCTCCGCAAGCCCGGCGCTCTTGAAGTCGTGGTCGAGGCCCGCCCGGATGTCTTCAACCACAACCTGGAAACCGTGCCGCGGCTCTATCTCTCGATCCGCCCCGGGGCGCGCTATTTCCACTCGCTTCGCATTCTGCAGCAGGCGAAGGAACTCGATCCGACCATCTTCACCAAGTCGGGCCTCATGGCGGGCCTCGGCGAAAGCCGGGAAGAGGTCATGCAGGTGATGGACGATCTCCGCGCCGCCAATGTCGATTTCCTCACCGTCGGCCAGTATCTCCAGCCGACCCGCCGGCACGCTGCGGTCGATCGCTTCTGGACGCCGGGTGAGTTCAAGTCGCTGGAGACCATCGCCTGGGCGAAGGGCTTTCTGATGGTCTCGGCCAGCCCGCTGACGCGCTCCTCATATCACGCCGACAGCGACTTCGCCCGGATGCGCGACGCCCGCCAAAAGGGCCGCTGATGCCGCACGCCCACGACACCCGCATCGTGCCGCACGGCGCGGCGCAGATGTTCGATCTCGTGGCCGATATCCGCCGCTATCCGGAATTTCTCCCCTGGTGCAAGGCGTTACGCGTGCGCTCTGAAGAGACGGACGAACAGGGCAGGGGCCTCGTCACGGCGGACATGGTCGCCCGCTTCAAGGGCTTCGAGGAGCGCTTCACCACCCGCGTCACGCTCGACAAGCCAGGTCTCGCCATCGACGTCGCCTATATCGACGGCCCGTTCAAACGGCTGGTCAATGCATGGCGCTTCCAGCCGCTCGAGAACGGCAGCCAGGTCGATTTCGATATCGATTTCGAGTTCCGCAGCCGCGTATTGCAGCTATTGGCCAAGACGATGATGGAAAAGGCGCTGCTGAAGCTCTCGGACGCCTTCGTCCATCGTGCGGACGCGCTCTACGGCGTCACTTGCAGCGCGAGGTCTTCTCTTCCTCAGCCACCGTCCACTTGAAGCCCTTGGTCTTGTCGACGGCGTCGACAGGCGAGCAGATCAGGCGAAGATTCGGAGCGACGCAGACCTGCGAATCCTCGCTGTACAGCTTGCTGTCCAGCACGCAGAACGACTTGGCGATCAGCGCGGGGTCCTGAAGGTCGATCAGAATCTGCAGTCCGGCCGCATCGTCGGCGAGTGCGGCGGGAGTGAGAACCAGAACCGACAGAACGGCAGAAAGCCGGGCGCTACGCATTTCCGGGCAACCTCTAATGTGGAACGAACGCGCTCTAACACGTTGAAAAGGCGACGGCAAATCAACCCCGCGCCAGCCGTGACAGAAGATCCATGGCGACCTCGACGGCTTTCAGTCGAATTTCGGCACGGCTGAGCTCGCCGAAACGGTGGACCTCATGGATCGGGGACCGGCCCCGCCGGGCAGCCCCGAAATGGACCAGACCCACCGGCTTCATGGCGCTCCCGCCGCCCGGGCCGGCGACCCCGGTGACCGACGCCGAGAGATCGGCGCCGGCAACATTGAGGCAGCCCTCGGCCATGGCCCGCGCCACCTGCTCGCTGACGGCGCCGTAGTCGGCCAGCATGTCCCGGGGCACCCCAAGCAGATCGTGCTTGGCTTCGTTCGAGTAGGTGATGAAGCCCCGATCGAAGCTGTCCGACGATCCCGCCAACTCCGTCAGAAGCCCGGCCAGCAGGCCGCCGGTGCAACTCTCCGCGACGGCGATCTTGAGACCTGCAGCCCTGCAAACCGCGTGAAGCTCTGCAGCCTTGTCGAGCAGATGCGATGGGAACGTCATACCAGCCACCCGAGTTGGACCGCGGCGTAGATCACCAGCATCGCATAGACGCCCGCCATCGCGTCATCGGCCATAGCGCCGGTGCCTCCACCGATCTCACGATCGATCAATGAGGCAGGCCATATCTTGGTGAGGTCGAAGAAGCGGAACGCGACAAAGGCCGCGAGATAGGCCGTCCATGACAGCGGCGCAAAGACGAGCGCAAGCAGCTGGCCAGCGACCTCGTCGATCACGATCACGGATGGATCGTCCGTCTCGATCTGGCGGATCACTCTTTCCGAGGCCCAGCAGCCGATCGCGAACACGACCAGAGCCGCTATCACCAGACCCCACGGCCCGGATTGCATCGAGATCACCCAACCGACGGGCAAAGTCGCAGCTGACGCCCAGGTGCCGGGCGCCGAGGGCAGCAGGCCGATCCCGGCGACGCTGGCGATCAATCCCGGTGCGTTGCCTATGACTTCGCGCTGCCGGTCGCTTTTCTTGATGCGCCTCATGCGGGCAGCCTCACCGTCGCCGTGGCATAGGCTGCGATACCTTCGCGGCGTCCCGTGAAACCAAGACCCTCCGTCGTCGTCGCCTTGATCGAGACGCGGCCGGCCGAAAGGCCAAGAATATCCGTCAGCCGTTCGACCATTGCCGCGCGATGCGGACCGACCTTCGGCGCTTCGCAGACCAGCGTCACATCGACATGAGCGACGACTCCGCCCTTCTCGGCAACCAGCGAAGCCGCATGGCGAAGAAAGGCGTCGGAGGACGCGCCGCGCCAGCGCGGATCGCCGGGCGGAAAGTGAGCGCCGATATCGGCAGCGCCGATAGTGCCGAGAATGGCGTCGGTCAGCGCGTGCAGCCCGACATCGGCGTCGGAATGTCCAGCGAGCGAAAAGCCATGGGCCACGCGTACACCGCAGAGCATCACATGGTCCCCGGGCCCGAAGGCATGAACGTCGTAGCCGTGGCCCGTCCGCACGTCGCTCCGCTCCGTGAGCACAGCAGCCTCGGCCTGCCGGAAGTCTGCGGCAGTCGTGATTTTGAAGGCGGCTGGAGTGCCGGGAATGAGCGTGACCGTGTGCCCGGCCGCCTCGGCGACGGTGAGGTCGTCGGTGAGGGATTGTCCGGATGCTGCGCGATGGGCGGCCAGGATGTCCGCGTATCGAAAGGCCTGGGGCGTCTGAACGCGCCAGATGCCGTCGCGGGACAGCGGCTCAAACGCGCCGTCCTTTGACCGCCGCAGCGTGTCAGTAACTTCAAGCCCTGGCGCTACCGCCGCCGCCCCGGCCTTGACCTTTGTGATCAACGCGCCGGCTACGGCTTCCATACCAAATGGACGGGCGGCGTCGTGAATGAGCACAATGTCCGGCGCGTCGCTTTCCAGCGCCTCCAGGCCCCTGAGAACGCTGGCCTGCCGGGTTTCGCCGCCTGTGATGGCGCGGGGGCGACCGGCATCGGTGGCGGCTTCGTACAAGGCCTCCGCACCCATGGCGATGACGGTGATCATGCTGGCGCCGGGGAGGGCGGCCCGGAGGCCGTCAATGGCCCGTTGCAGCACGGACCGGCCGAAAATCGGACGATACTGCTTGGGCAGGCCATCCCCTGCGCGCACGCCGCTGCCGGCTGCGACGAGGATAACAGTGACCTTCGGCGAATTCATGTTGCGTCTTTGCCTCCGGGCTTGGGCCGAAACAAGGGCGCTGATATGAAGCTGCCTCAATTCTAGGCAACCCGTCCGCCGCACCAACAATGAGCAGCGCAATATCAGGGCTTTTGAGTGACGTCGTACCGGTAATCGTTGCGCCCATGTCAGGCGTGACGGATGCCCCGTTTCGCTGTCTGGCCCGCCGCTACGGCGCCAGCCTGACCGTGACGGAGATGGTGGCGAGCGACCGCCTGGCCGACGGTGAGGACGATGCGTTCGAGAAACTCGCCTGTGACGAGATCGGCGGGGTCTATGCGGTTCAATTGGCTGGGTGCCGGCCGGAATGGATGGCCGAGGCGGCCCGGATCGCGGCCGACCGGGGCGCCGCACTGATCGATATCAATATGGGGTGCCCGGCCAAGCGTGTCGTTGGTGGGTATGCCGGGTCGGCTTTGATGCGTGATCTCGACGTCGCAGAGCGCCTGATCGCCGCCGCGGTGGGGGCTGTGGCGGTGCCGGTGTCGGTGAAGATGCGGCTGGGTTGGGATCGCGCCGGCCTGAATGCGCCGGATCTGGCGCAGCGGGCCGAGCGGCTCGGAGCCGTTTTCGTGTCGGTCCATGGCCGGACGCGATGTGATTTCTACAAGGGGCAGGCGGACTGGGCCGCCATTTCGGCCACCAAACAGGCTGTGACGATCCCCGTCTTCGCCAATGGTGATATCGGATCGGTCGAGGAGGCGAGGCGGGCGCTGGCGCTGTCGGGGGGTGACGGCGTGCTGGTCGGCCGGGCCGCGGTCGGGCGGCCCTGGCTGCTGGGTGAGATCGCGGCGGCCCTGAACGGCCGGAACTGGCAGGGACCGGATGTGAAGGAACGGCTGGACGCCGCTCGCAGCCAGTTGGCGGGGAGCCTGGACTGCTATGGCGCGAAGCGGGGTCTGCTGACCTTCCGCAAGCATCTGGCGGCCTATCTGGCCCATGAAGGCGTCGGCCGCGAGACCATCGCGGCCATGTGCCGGATCGAGCAGCCGGACGACCTGGACGCGGCTCTGCAGGCCGTGTGGCCGCAGCCGGCTCTGGAAGCGGCATGAGCGCGGCGCCGGACAGCTTTTCCGACCTGCTGCTGAACGCGATCCCCCACGCGGTGATCGTGACGGCCGAAGGCAACCGGATCGTTTTCGCCAATCTCGCGGCCGAGAGTTTCTTCGGGTCCAGCGCGGCCAGTCTGAAGAAGCAGCGGCTGAACGATCTGGTGCCGGCGAGCAGCCCGATCCTGTCGCTGATCGAACAGGCGCGCAGCGTGAGTGCGCCGGTCAGCGAGTACGAGGTCGATCTCGGCACGCCACGAACCGGGCAGCATATCGGCGATGTCCAGATCGCCCCGCTCGGCGAAGGCGACCCGCGCTGCCTGGTGCATATCCAGGAACGCACCATGGCCCAGAAAATGGATCGCCAGCTGGTTCATCGCGGCGCCGCGCGCTCGGTGTCGGCGATGTCGGCGATCCTCGCGCACGAGATCAAGAACCCGCTGGCCGGCATTCGCGGCGCGGCGCAGCTGATCGAACAGAACGCCGCCCCGGCCGACCGGGCGCTGACGCAATTGATCTGCGAAGAGACCGAACGCATCCGCAAGCTGGTGGACCGGATGGAGGTGTTCGGCGAGGTGCGCCAGCTGGAGCGCAGCCCGGTGAACATCCATCAGGTTCTGGACCATGTCCGGCGGATCGCCGAAGCGAGCTTCGCCAAGAACATCCGCATCGTGGAAACCTACGATCCCTCATTGCCGCCGATCCCGGGCAATCGCGACCAGCTGATCCAGGTCTTCCTGAACCTCGCCAAGAACGCCGCCGACGCGATCGCGGAAGGGCCGAATCCGCAGGACGGCGAGATCGTGTTCTCGACCGCCTATCGCCCCGGCGTGCGCCTTTCGGTTCCCGGCAGCGGCGAGCGTATCGGCCTGCCGCTGGAAGTCCGCGTGAAGGACAACGGCGTCGGCGTATCTCGCGATATCGAGCCGTATCTGTTCGATCCCTTCGTGACGACCAAGCGCAACGGGCAGGGCCTCGGCCTCGCTCTCGTCGCCAAGATCGTCGGCGACCATGGCGGCGTCATCGAATGCCTCAGCGAGGGCCGCCGCACCGTATTCAGCGTTCTGCTGCCCTGGCAGTCAGACCAAGTCGCGTAGGACATTCCGGATGGCCAGCCGCACGATCCTGATCGCCGACGACGACGCCGCCATCCGCACGGTGCTGAGCCAGGCTCTCGGGCGAGCCGGCTTCGATGTGCGGACCTGCGGCAACGCCGCGACGCTGTGGCAGTGGGTGGCGCGGGGCGACGGCGATCTGGTGCTGACCGATGTGGTGATGCCCGACGAAAGCGGGTTCGAGTTGCTGCCGCGTATCCAGAAAGTCCGGCCCGACCTTCCGGTCGTCGTGATGAGCGCGCAGAACACGCTGCTGACGGCGATCACGGCGACGGAGCGGGGTGCCTATGAGTACCTGCCCAAACCATTCGACCTCAACGAACTGGTCGCCATCGTCAACCGCGCCCTGTCCCAGCCGCGCAACACCTCACCGCAGGCGGTGGCGGAGGACGAACAGAAGCTGCCTCTGATCGGCCGCTCGCCGGCCATGCAGGACGTCTACCGTGTCATGGCCCGTCTGATGGCCACGGACCTGACCGTGCTGATCACCGGCGAAAGCGGCACCGGCAAGGAACTGGTCGCGCGGGCGCTGCACGACTATGGCAAACGCAAGCGGGGACCGTTCGTCGCCGTGAACATGGCGGCCATTCCGCGCGAGCTGATCGAAAGCGACCTGTTCGGCCACGAGAAGGGCGCCTTCACCGGTGCGAGTGCGCGGTCCATTGGCCGCTTCGAACAGGCCGAAGGCGGCACGCTGTTCCTCGATGAAATCGGCGACATGCCTCTGGAGGCCCAGACCCGTCTGCTGCGCGTGCTGCAGCAGGGCGAGTACACCGTCGTCGGCGGCCGCCATGTCATCAAGACGAATGTGCGCATCGTCGCCGCGACCAACAAGGATTTGCGCCAGCTCGTGGCGCAGGGCCTGTTCCGCGAGGATCTGTACTACCGCTTGAACGTCGTGCCGCTGCGCATTCCGCCGCTGCGCGAGCGCATCGAGGATGTGCCGGACCTGATCCGGCACTTCCTGAGCCTTGCGGCCGCGCAGGGGCTTCCGCGCAAGACCATCGACGCCGACGGGCTGGATCGTCTCCGCCGCCACAACTGGCCGGGCAATGTGCGTGAGCTGGAGAACCTCGCCCAGCGTCTCGCGGCGCTCTATGCCGAAGATACGATCAACGGCCGCCTTGTATCGCTGGAGCTGGACCCACCCGGCCGGCGCGATCACGCGCCGGCCCCTGAAACGGACGCGTCGCTTTCAGGCTCGGTCGAAGTGTATCTCCAGCGCCACTTTGGCGAGCACCAGGGACTGCCGCCGGACGGCCTCTATGACCGGGTACTGGAGCAGGTCGAGCGGCCCCTGCTGGTCGCTGCGCTTGTCGCGACAAAAGGCAATCAGATCAAGGCAGCCAAGCTGTTGGGATTGAACCGGAATACGCTGCGCAAGAAAATCAGGCTGCTGAACGTTTCGCTTGTGCGCTGAAACGAACTGATGCAATGAAGCAACGGTCGTGTTTTCACGGCCACGAGACTGCCCATCCGTCAGCCAGAGTTTCTGAAGACGTGACAGCCGCAGACCTCTCGCCCGTTGAGGGCGTGCCGAGCGATGATCTCGAACGCCCGTCCGGCATCCGCCAATGGATGCTGGAGGTGGTGGTCGGCCTCATTGCGCTCGGGACGGCAGTCGCCTCTTACATCGTCCTGAGCGGCGCCGGGCCGATCAATCCGGATGCCGACAATGTCGGGATCCTGCTGACCATCAACATCCTGCTGGCGGTGGTGCTGGTCGCGGCGATCGCGTGGCGGCTCTACAATCTGTCGCGGACGCGGGGCAGCGGCGTCGCCGGCGCGCAGCTGCATGTCCGCATGGTGATGATTTTTGCGGCGATCGCGATCATCCCAACCGTGCTGGTCGCGCTGTTCTCGGCCGTGATGCTCAATCTCGGCATCAACTCGTGGTTCTCCGATCGCGTCCGGACGTCGATCGAGAACGCCGCGAGCGTGGCGCAGGCCTATGTTTCCGAACACAAGCAGTCGATACGGTCCGACGTGCTGGCGCTGGCGGCCGACGTGAATCTGAACCTCGTGATGGCGGTCAGCGATCCCAACGCGTTCCAGCAATATCTCCTGCAGAAGACCGAAGACCGCAACCTTTCCGCGGCGGTGATCTTCGACGGGTCAGGCCGTTTCGTGACAGGCGCCCGCCGCACGCTGATGGTGGAGATCGCGGCGCCGGAACTGGCGGAATTCCAGCGCGCCAGCGCGGGCGACGTCGTCATTCTCGCCGACAGCTATGACGACCGCGTCCAGGCGCTCGTGAAGCTCGACCGCTATATCGACCGCTATCTGCTGGCGATCCGCTATGTCGACACCAAGGTGCTGGTCAGCCAGCGTGAGGCCGTCGCGGCGGCGCGTGAGTATGAAGTTCTTGAGCAGAACCGCAGTTCGGTCCAGCTCGCCTTCGCGGCGGTCTATGCGGTTGTCGGCCTGTTGATGCTGCTGGCGGCGGTGTCGCTGGGACTCAACGCGGCGAACCGCATCGTACAGCCCATCGGCCGGTTGATCGGCGCCTCCGAACGGGTCAGCGCCGGCGATCTGACCGCGCGTGTGAGAACCCAGGGCGTCGATGGCGAACTGGCGAACCTCTCCAACGCCTTCAACCGCATGACGTCCGAACTGCAGAGCCAGCAGGACGAACTGGTTGAAACCAACCGGATCGCCGAGGACCGGCGCCTTTTTGCGGAGGCGGTGTTGTCGGGTGTTTCGGCCGGAGTGATCGGGCTGGATGCGCTGGGCCGGATCGATGCCGCCAACCCCACAGCCGCAGCCTTTTTCGGCCACATGTCCGCCGAACTGACGAGCCGCCCGATCGAGGAAATCGCGCCGGAGATTTCCGGTATTCTCGCAGAGGCGCGCGTGAATGCCGACGGCCGCGCCTCGGGTCAACTCGACATCGCGCGCGGTGGACGCACGCGCAACCTCTCGGTGCGCGTCACCTCGGAGCGGAGCGACGGCCGTCGCACCGGCTTCGTCATCACCTTCGACGACATGACCGACCTCATCGCGGCGCAGCGCAGCGCAGCCTGGGGCGATGTCGCCCGCCGCATCGCGCACGAGATCAAGAATCCCCTGACGCCCATTCAGCTTTCCGCCGAACGGCTGCGCCGGAAATACGGCAAGGAAATCTCGTCCGACCCTGACGTGTTCGAGCAGTGCACCCAGACCATCATCCGCCAGGTCGGCGATATCGGCCGCATGGTGGACGAGTTCTCGTCTTTCGCACGCATGCCGGTGCCGATCGTGCGCGAGGAGGACGCGGGCGAACTGGTCAAGCAGGCCGTGTTCCTGCAGAGCGTCGGCAATGCGGCGATCGCCTACGCCGTCGATGCGCCTGAGGGCGCCGTGCCGCTGGTCTGCGACGGCCGTCTGGTCGCGCAGGCGCTGACCAATGTGCTGAAGAACGCCGCCGAGGCGGTGACGGCCAAGTTCGATCCCGAAGCGGCCGAAAAAGGCATGACCGCCAAGCCGACGGGCGGGCGCATCGAAATCGTCCTCAAGGAGGAGCCGGGCTTCGTCGTCGTCGCGGTCTCCGACAACGGCATAGGCTTGCCCGCAACGGAGCGGAACCGCCTGACCGAACCGTATGTGACGACGCGCGGCAAAGGCACCGGCCTCGGTCTCGCGATCGTCAAGAAAATCATGGAAGAGCATGGCGGCAGCGTCGCGCTCTCCGATTCCGATACGCTGGCCGGCGCACAGATAACGCTGCGCTTCCCGGCGCCTGAAACCCAATCGACAAACCCATCGATCCAGCAGCACGGTCTCCATGAGCAAGACGGCCAATTGGCATAAGGCCCCGGAAATCCTTGTCGTCGACGACGAGGTGGATATCCGCGAACTGATCGCCGGCATTCTGAACGACGAGGGCTATGAAACGCGCCTGGCGAAGGACGCCGACGGCGCGCTGAGCGCCGCGCGGGCGCGTCAGCCGGCCCTGGTGGTCCTCGACATCTGGCTGCAGGGCAGCCGCATCGACGGCCTTCAGGTGCTGGAGGAACTGAAGCGCGATTTTCCCGATCTGCCCGTCATCGTGATCTCCGGTCACGGCACGATCGAAACCGCCGTCGCGGCGATCAAGCGCGGCGCATACGACTTCCTGGAGAAGCCGTTCAAGTCGGACAAGCTGCTGATCCTCGTGGAGCGCGCGCTGGAATCCGCCAAGCTGCGCCGCGAGAACGAAGAACTGCGTCAGCGGGCGAGCGAGGATTTCGACCTGGTCGGCCGCTCCAGCGTGATTTCGCAATTGCGCCAGACGATCGAGAAGGTGGCGCCGACCGGCAGCCGCGTGCTGATCAGCGGACCTGCGGGGTCGGGCAAGGAAGTGGTGGCGCGGCTGCTGCATCAGCGCTCGCGCCGGGCGCGCAATCCCTTCGTTGCGCTCAACTGCGCCATCATGGCGCCCGACCGGATGGAGCAGGAGCTGTTCGGTGTCGAAGGCACCGAAACAGGCGGCCGCAAGGTGGGTCTGCTGGAGCAGGCGCATGGCGGCACGCTGTATCTCGATGAAGTCGCAGACATGCCGCTGGAGACGCAGGGCAAGATCCTGCGCGTGCTGCTGGACCAGACCTTCACGCGCCTCGGCGGGACGCAGCGCGTGCAGGTGGATGTGCGGATCATCTCATCCTCCAGCCGCGATCTGCGCCGCGAAATCGCCGACGGCAATCTGCGTGAGGATCTGTTCCATCGTCTTGGCGTCGTGCCGATCCGCGTGCCGGCGCTTTCCGAGCGCCGCGACGATATTCCCTTCCTGGTGGAGCACTTCCTCAGCCGCTTCAGCCGCATGTATGGCGGATCGGTCTGCCGCGTGGCCGACGACGCGATGGCCGCGTTGCAGGCGCATGACTGGCCGGGCAATGTCCGCCAGCTCCGCAACAATATCGAGCGGCTGGTGATCCTCACATCCGATCAGGCCAACGCGCAGGTCAACGCGGACATGCTGCCCTTCGAGGTGTCGTCGTCGGCGCCGGCCGTGACGCAGGGGCCTTCGGGCGAACACATCATCTCGCTGCCCCTGCGCGAGGCGCGCGAGATGTTCGAGCGGGAGTATCTGGTGGCGCAGATCAACCGCTTTGGCGGCAATATCTCGCGCACGGCCTCGTTCATCGGGATGGAGCGTTCGGCGCTGCATCGCAAGCTGAAGACGCTGGGCGTCGGGTCGCGGCCCGAGGATGGACTGAGCTGAGGCCCGGACCATGTCGCGCATCGCCTATGTCAATGGCCGCTATGTGCCGTTCGCCGAAGCCGCCGTGCATATCGAGGATCGCGGCCTGCAATTCGCGGACTCGATCTACGAGGTCTTCGCCGTGCGCGATGGACGCGCGCTGGATGCCGAAGGGCATTGGGCGCGGCTGGAGCGTTCGCTGAAGGAACTGGGGCAGGGCATACCGCAATCCCGCGTGGCGCTGAGCCGGCATGTGAACGAAACTATCCGCCGCAACCGCGTAAGGAACGGTCTCGCCTACCTGCAGATCACGCGCGGCGTCGCCAGGCGCGATCATCCATTTCCACCGGCCGATCTGCCGCAGACGGTGATCATCACCGCACGGCGCACGGATCGCGCGAAGGCGGATGCGGCGGCGGCGAGCGGCATCGCCGTCGTGACCATGCCGGATGGGCGCTGGGCGCGCTGCGACATCAAGACGACGGCGCTGGTCGCCAATGTGCTGGCCAAACAGGCAGCGCGCGAGCAGGGCGCCTACGAGGCCTGGCTGGTCGACAAGGGCGGCTTCGTCACCGAGGGCGCGAGCACGAATGCGTGGATCGTCACCCGCGACGGGACGCTGGTGACCCGCGCCTTATCCAATGCGATCCTGCCCGGCGTCACCCGGGCCAGCGTGAAGGCGCTGGCCGAAGCGCGGCAGATGAAGGTCGAGGAACGTGCCTTCACCATCGCGGAGGCTCTGGCGGCGCGCGAGGCGTTCATCACGTCTGCCGGTTCCTTCGTGCTGCCGGTGGTGAAGATCGACGGCCAGGCGGTCGGCGATGGCCGTCCGGGGCAGGTTTCGGGTGATCTGCGCGAAGCCTATCTCGGTCTGGAGGGGTAGACGGGTTTCATTTCGCACTTGCAGCAAACGCGAAAACCGCCACATTAGGGGAGGCCCCAAGATTCCTGGCCGCATCGACCCTGCCTCACGGCCAATAAGAGCAAAGTGGATCAATGAGCGACAAGCAGAACCTGCAGGACGTGTTTCTGAACGCCGTCCGCAAGACAAAAACCCCCCTGACGGTCTTTCTCGTCAATGGCGTGAAGCTTCAGGGCGTCATAACCTGGTTTGACAATTTCTGCGTGCTGCTTCGTCGCGACGGCCACTCTCAGTTGGTCTACAAGCATGCGATCTCGACCGTCATGCCATTGAATCCGGTGCAACTGTTTGAGCAGGAAACAGAAGGGCTCGACGCGAGCCGCTGACGCTGCCCCGCCTCAGGGCGCGTTCGTTATTCACCCCTATCTGAAGCATGAGCGGGCCGCGAACGGGCGGACGCCGGAGGCTGCCCTCGCGGAGGCCGAAGGGTTGACGCTGGCGATCGGCCTGAAGCCGGCGGCCTCATGGCTGGTGCCGGTGACGGCCCCACGCCCGGCGACCTATATCGGCGAAGGCAAGGTGGAGGAGGCGGCGCAGCTTTGCGCCGAACTCGACCCCGCCGTCGTCATCTTCGACGGTCCGCTCTCGCCGGTGCAGCAGCGCAATCTCGAAAAGAACCTCAAGGCCAAGGTCATCGACCGCACCGGTCTGATCCTGGAAATCTTCGGCGAGCGGGCGCGCACGCGGGAAGGCCGTCTGCAGGTCGAACTCGCCCATCTCACCTATCAGCGCAGCCGCCTGGTGCGGAGCTGGACCCACCTCGAGCGCCAGCGGGGCGGCTTCGGCTTCCTGGGCGGCCCCGGCGAATCGCAGATCGAAACCGACCGGCGGCTGATCGGCGAGCGCATCGCGCGTATCCGCGAGGAACTGAAGGAGGTCGTTCGCACCCGCTCCCTGCACCGGACGGCACGGCGGCGCGTTCCATTCCCCATCGTTGCGCTGGTCGGCTACACCAATGCCGGCAAGTCGACGCTGTTCAACGCGTTGACCCGGGCAGAGGTGCTGGCCGAACATGCTCTTCGCGACGCTGGACCCGACCATGCGCGGCCTGAAGCTTCCGGGCGGGCGCAAGGCGGTGCTGTCGGACACGGTGGGCTTCATCTCGGACCTGCCAACACAGCTCGTCGCAGCCTTCCGTTCGACGCTGGAAGAGGTGCTGGAGGCCGACATCGTTCTCCATGTCCGCGACATCGCGCATCCCGACAGCGAGGCGCAGCGCATCGACGTGGAGGAGGTTCTGGGTTCCCTCGGATTCGAAGGCGAACGGCTCGATCAGGTCATCGAGGTCTGGAACAAGATCGACCTTCTGAACGAGGCCGATGCGATCGCCGCCCGCCGGCGCAGCGCGCGTTTAGGCGGGCAGGGACCGATCGCCGTATCGGCGATGACAGGCGAGGGCCTCGACGGATTGAAAGCGCTGGTCGAGCGCAGGCTGCGATCCGGCGAAGACGCCATGAAGCTGACAGTCCCGGCCGGCGACGGGCAGGGACTCGCCTGGGCCTACGCCAACACCACGGTTCTCAGCCGCAAGGATCTGAACGATGGCCGGGTGGAACTGCGGGTTTCGGTGGCTCCCGAAAGGGTTGAACTGGTCCGCAGCCATTTCGGCAAGAAGAAGCCGGAGGGCGCGCCCAAAATCCCCCGGCACAAGCGCCGGAAACTGGCCGACTAGGGCACGTCGGCCTTGGACGCGGTCCAGATCGCGTCCATCTCTTCGAGTGAGGACTGAGAAGGCGTTTTCCCTTTTGCAGCAAGGGCCTGTTCGATTTTCTCAAACCTACGAAAGAATTTGAGGTTGGTGCCTGCGAGCGCCGCTTCCGGGTCGACGCCCAGCTTCCGCGCCAGGTTGGCGACAACGAACAGCACGTCGCCGAGTTCATCCTGAAGCTTTGCCGGCGGCGCCCCTTCGGCCAGCGCCGATTTCAGCTCGCCGACCTCTTCGTCCAGCTTGGCGAAGACATGGCTTGCGTCAGGCCAGTCGAACCCGACCGTGGCCGCCCGTTTGGTCAGCTTAAGGGCGCGCGGCAAGGCGGGCAGGGTGCGGGGAACATCGCTGAGCAATCCGCCATCCGGGGCCGGCCTGGCGGCGCGCTCGCGTGCCTTGATCCGCTCCCAGTCCTCGGTCTGCTCGGCGGATGAGCGCGGTCCGGCATCGCCGAACACATGCGGGTGCCGCCGGACCATCTTGTCCTGGATCGCCCCCACGACATCGGCGAAGGAGAATTCACCAGCTTCGTCAGCCATTTGGGCGTGGAAGACGACCTGGAAGAGCAGGTCGCCCAGTTCGTCTTTCAGCGCCGCCATGTCGCCGCGCTCGATGGCGTCAGAGACCTCGTAGGCCTCCTCGACCGTGTAAGGCGCGATGGTCGCGAAGTTCTGCTCCCGGTCCCACGGACACCCGTCCGGCGCACGCAGACGCGCCATCAGGGCCAGGAGATCGGCGATCCGGCCGGGATCGGGAGCAGGGCGTGTCATCACAATCTCAGGACGGATCTATCGCGTTGATGTCGGGAACCACCTGCGCCCGCTTGCGTGCGATGGCCTCGCGGATTTCCTGCTGCTTGAACTTGTCGATGGGAAAGTTCCACATCACCAGAATAGTCAGCACCAGGAAGAACATCGGGAAGCCGACGAAGACATAGGCCAGACCCTGGATCGCCTCCGGCGAATTCTCCATCCCGCGCTTGGCGTCGAAACCGATCTGCGAAAGGACCAGCACGATCAGCGCCGACGCCGCATAGCCGAGCTTGTTGGTCAGAACGAGCAGCGAATAAAACAGGCCGGCCCGCTCGCGCCCTGTCGCCAGCGTGTCGATATCCACCACGTCGGCCATCATGGAGCGGAGCAGGAAGCCGCCCGCGCCATAGGTGACGCCGTAGAGGATGAAGGCGCCGGCGAGGACGTTGAAATCGCCCTTGGGGAACACGAGCAGCAATGGCGATGCGCACAAGGCGTAGATCATCGCGACGCAAAGCGTGCGGTGCTTGGACATGCGGTAGCTGAGCTTGATCCACAGCGGGATGAAGAACAGCCCCGCGACGAAATAGATGAAGAGCAGGGTCGACGACTGGCCCGGCAACTCGAAATAGAACGCCACCATCCAGATGAAGAGCGCGCCGGTGATGCCGGGGGCGAGACCCTGCAGGAGGTCGGCGGCGAGCAGGCGGCGGAGGGCCGCGTTACCGGCGATGAGACGGATCGCGCCGCCGACGTCCAGCTTGTGCTTGCCCGTGCTGGCATCGAGCGGCGGCTCGGGAACCAGCGACACGAGGATCGCAGCCGTGATCGGCATGGCGATGCAGATGAACCAGCCCATCAACGCCAGCTTGTCGTGCGCCGTGACCCCGGGCTGAAACGTTTCGAGCAGCACCGGCAACGCCAGCACCAGCAGGAACCCGGCGACCGCCGCGAACTCGCGCCAGCCCTGAATGCGGCTGCGCTCGTGATAGACCGTGGAAAGCTCGGCGCCCCAGGCGATATGGCTGATCGAGGCAATGGAGTAGGCGAGATAACTGACGACGATCCAGATCGCGAAATAGTTGATCGTGGCGTCCTGCGGCGGGATGAACAACAGAAAGACACCCGCCACGAATGGCGGCACGGAGGCGACGATCCAGGGACGGCGGCGGCCCCAGCGGGTGCGTGTCGAATCCCCCAGCCAACCGATGATCGGATCGACGATGATGTCGAGGATACGCGCCGCGAACAGCACCAGCGCGACCGCGTTCTGATCGAGCCCGAGGCCCGTGATGTAGAAGGGCTGGACATAGACCACCAGAGGCAGGCCAAGAGCCGCCAGGGGCATGGTCGGTAGGACATAGGCCGCAATCGTGCGGCCTCGAACTGAGAATTGCTGCATCCGGCGCTTCCTGATGGTGATTATGATTTCCTGTCATCTGACCCGCGCCGGGGCAGACTGTCTACCCAAACAAATCGTTTTTCGGCGCAGACTTGCGTGGCAGTCTGGAGAAAACGCGGGGCAGAGCGGTGGACCTGGAAGCGCACAAGGAGCGCATTTCGCGCGATGGCTACACCATCGTCGAGAACGCCATCGAGCCTGACCTTATCGACGCCCTGAATGAGGCGCTGGCGCACCTGGAGCGCGCGCTTGACGCGAAGCCCGCCATGAACGGCTTCGAGGGCCACCGGACGGTGCGCATCTATAATCTACTGGCGCATGGCGCGCCGTTCGATCGCATTCCCGTACACCCGGCCATCCTGCCCATTGTGGAGAGCGTACTGGACCCGGAATGCCTGGTGTCGTCGCTGTCCTCAATCGCCATCGACCCGGGTGAGGTGGCGCAGCCGATTCATTCCGACGACATGGTGATCCCGCTGGCGAAGCCGCATGCGGCGCTCATCTGCAATTCCATGTGGGCGCTGACGGACTTTACCGAGGCCAACGGCGCGACCCGGCTGGTGCCTGGCACGCACACGCGTGAAAGCCCGGCCTATGGCGGCGCCTACGAGACCGTTGCGGCCGAGATGCCGAAGGGGAGCGTACTCATCTGGGATGGGGCGCTAACCGGTCTGACGGCCGCCGCACCGGGATCGCGATGAACTACTGCGCGGGATACATCCGCCAGCAGGAGAACCAGCTGCTCGGCGTGCCGGCCGGCATCGCGCGCGGCTATACCGAACGGCTGCAACAGTTGATGGGTTACGGCGTCTATCGGGGCCTGATCGGCCACATCGACAAACACGCGCCGGCGCAGATGCTGAACGGCGGGGGATCGTTCAAATCGATCTGGGACTGACCGGACAGCCCAGTCCCGGATTGCGTATAAGATATATTATGGAAAATAATGCTGCGGCGGTATCGCCGGATTTCCACGCCGTCGGGGCTGTCCGCTTGGCGTGAATTCGCGCGAGGCGGTACGCGTATGGGTCGGAATGATCTTCCTGAGTGCGGTCCACTTAAGCAGCTTGGCTCAACAGGCTCGCTTACTCACAACATCCCGTTTGCGATCCCATGATACTGGCGGCGTCGGCACACAACTGACAGCCGCAGTCGGTGCGGCATCGCGCAGATGCCGGCCGCCCGAGCGGTCAGCAGATCGCCGAATTCAGAAGACCTCAGAGCCAGTAGTCGTCAATCACCAAAGCCGACCAGTCAGTTACAGGCATTTCCTCAACTGACGCATGCGTCGCCTTCGTGAGAACGCACTTCTATGCCCTACTCCATCTCGAACCTGACCGTCACGCGATAGACACCCGGCGCGGCCGTTTCAAAGCGCCACTGGCGGACCGACTTCACCGCGGCATCGCCGAAGCCGTAGCCGCCAGGTGTCTCGTCGATCAGGCGGATGTCGGTGACAGCGCCTCCAGCGGCGACGAGAATCTCGACGACCGCGACGCCGTTCCGTTCAGCGAGCCGGGCGCGCCCGGGATAGACGGCCGGCGCACGATAGGTCGGGCGCGGCGCAGCAGCAGCTGGACCGACTGGCCCCGCGACCGGGCCAGTGCCGCCCGTCACGCCGATGGTGGCCGGCTGCGATGGCGGGCTGGGTGGCGCCGGAGGGGTATCAGGCGTCTCCGGCTTCGGCGGCGCCAGTTCCGAGCGAGGACGCTCAGGCAGCGCCGGCGGCGTATCGGGGGTCACGGCCGGCGCAGCCGGTGCAGGCATCGCCATGGGCGGCGCCATTTCGATCGTCATCGGGGGATCGGGATCAGGCAACACGCGAACGGTCAGGAGGTTCAGAACCGCCCACCCCAACGCGGCGTGCAGCACGATCGACGTTGCCATGGTAAGCGCCCGATCACGGGCAGGGTGCGAAACCAGAACGCCGGACGACAACGCGTACGCCATGGGACACCTCCTGTTGCGCCCTTAGCGAGCGCCCGGATTACGGCGGCATCATGACACAAACTCGCAATCGCAGAAACGAAAACGGCGCCCGTTGGGGCGCCGCCTTCAGATCGCTCTAAAGCGCAAGCTATTCGAGTTTGAAACGCACCGACACCTGATACTTCCCAGGCGCACTGCCGGCAAACTCCCAGCGTTGAACTGCAGCGGCCGCCGCTTCGCCAAACCCGAAACCCGGAGGAGTTTCACTGGCGACCTGCACGCTCGTAACCACGCCCCCATCGCCGATGATGAGGATAATCACGGCAGAACCTTCCCGCTCGCGCTCTTCGGCACGCTTCGGATAGTTCGGGTTGACGCGCTTCGACGGCTTGGGAGCCGGCGGCGGCTGCGTGTTCTGCGACGTGGTCGTCGTTGCGTCGGTAGTGTCCTCAGCCGGCGGCTGGGGCGGAACGGGCAGCGGCGGCACGTCTGGCGGCGGCGGAATCGGGGGTGGGAACCGGGGACGCACGCGCGGCTTTTCCGGCGGCGGCGGCGGCTCGTCAGGCGGCGGTGGCGGAGGCGGCGGTGGCGGCGGTGGAGGCGGCGGAGGCACCTCGATCGCAATCACCGTCTCTTCCTTCAGGATCTTCTGCTCTGCGATGAAGCCGGCAATGAAGTAATAGCCGACTGCCGCATGCAGCAGGATCGCGATGGCGAGCGTGTACCAAAAGGAGCGTTTCATCGTTCTGAACCGCGCCCTGCCCTAATTGCCAACGACTTCTTCGGCGACCAAAGCCACTTTGAAGAACCCGTAGTCCTGCATCACGTTCATGACGCGCATGACCTGGCCGTAGATCACGTCCTTGTCGGCGCGAACCATGATGCGGTTCTCACGATCGCCCAGCGTACGGGTCATCATATCGTCGCCCAGCCGCGCAAGCGTCGTTTCATTGTCGCCAAGGAAGATCTGGCCCGTCTTCTGGATCGAGACGAACACCGGATCCTTGGGATTCGGCGTCGGCTCGGCATTCGACGGCGGCAGGTCGACCTGGACGTTCACGGTGGCGAGCGGCGCCGCCACCATGAAGATGATGAGGAGCACGAGCATGACGTCCACGAACGGAACGACGTTGATCTCGGCGTTATCGGAGTAGTTCTTCGACGACTTGTTCTCGTCGCCGCCTACTTTTGCACCCATGGCCTGGGGCTCCTTTCTGCTGCCGGACCTTTAGTGCGCGGACTGGTCAAGCTGACGCGACACGCGAACCAGAAGCTCGGACGAGAAGCTATCCAAACGCTGATTGTAGGCAGCAATGCGGCGGGCGAAGATGTTGTAGAACACAACCGCCGGAATAGCGGCGAAGAGACCGATCGCCGTGGCGAACAGAGCTTCGGCGATACCGGGGGCAACGACCGCGAGGTTCGTCGACTTCGACTTCGCGATGCCGATGAACGAGTACATGATGCCCCACACCGTGCCGAACAGACCCACGAAGGTGGCGATCGAGCCGACCGTGGCGAGGAACGCCATGCCCGAACCCAGTTCCGCGCTCTTCGACGCCTGGGCGATCGACATCGCCGAGGCGATGCGCTGCGTCAGGTGCTCGCGCTTTTCGCCCGACGACGCCGGACCCTGAGCGAAGGTGAGATCGATTTCGTTGCCGGCGGCCTCAACCATCGCCGCAGGCGGCGTGGTGCGGTCCTTGCCCGAAAGCGACTTCGACATGTCCTGCAGCGGCGCGTTCGACGTGCGGAAGTCGTTCAGGAAGTTGGACGTGCGGCGGTTGAGCGCGCTGAAGTAGATCAGCTTGGAGATCAGGATCGCCCACGAGATGATCGAGGCGATGATCAGGCCGAGCATCACGACCTTCACGACCGGGTGCGCGATCATGAAGAGGCCGTACAGCGAGTACTCGTCCTCGTGCGGGATCAGCACTTCCATACCGAAGAAGTCGGCCTTGATCGGCTCCGGCGTCGGCGTGGGCGTGGGGACCGGCGTCGGGGTCGGCGCGGGCGTCACGACCGGAGCAGGCTCCATGATGGGCTGGCCATCGGGGCCGAGGACGGGCTTGCCGTCCGGACCGAGCTTGGGCTGCATCGGAACCGGCGTCGGCGCCGGCGCGATGGGGAGACCGTCGGGACCGACGGCCGGCGTCGCGGCGGGATCGGCAGCAGCCGGCGTCGTGCCGGGCGCCGCAGGGGTCGCGGCGGCATCGGCAGCAGGAGTGGCGGCGGCCGGCGAGTCGGCGACGGGTTCCGGCGGCGGAGGCGCCGCGGGCGTCTGAGCAAGCGCCGCCGTCGCAGACGCGAAGGTCAGGCTGAATGCGAACGCGCCAACCGCGATACCGCGGGCGACACGCGAAGCGAAGCGCTCATCCGAGTTCATAACCACCTTTGTAACCCCTTAGTCGCGGCTCCACGCCGCTTGTTGTGCAACAATTTGCGCCGACGGTGACCGGCGCACGTGTTCAGGTCTCGTATCCCGTGGGGCGAATGCGCAGCGTTCTCCCGCCAAGCAGACCGACGGTTCAAGCCGCCAGCCAGAACGCCATATATCGCGCGCGGCTCTTGCCATTGCGCGCGTACTGCACCCACCACCCCGAGTTTCAGCCGGCGCGCTACATAGCCGTAGCGTCACCTACTCGCAACCCTATTGTAACCAAGATCACGCCGCGCCGCACAAGAGCAAAATTCAACTTGCGCTGACGAAAGTGAGTCCATCGTAGCCGGCGACGACACCCTTTGGCAGCCTGCCGGACAGCTCCGCATAGTCGAGATCGATGTGGAGATTGGTGAGGATCGCCTGTCGCGGTTTTACGCGTTCGATCCAGGCAAGGCTTTGTTCCACATGGGAATGCGTGGGATGGGGATCGTCTCGCAGGGCGTCGACGATCCAGCATTCGACGCCCTCCAGCGCCGCGAAAGCCGCATCGTCCAAAGCCGAGACGTCGCTTGAATAGGCGACAGGACCGATGCGGAATCCAAGCGATCGAATCCGGCCATGGGTCTGTCCGAACGGGACGACTTCGATCCCGCCGTCCAGCCTGAATGGGGCCAGCGGTTCAGGAATGACGCGGGCGTCAAGAATTGGCGGATAGCCGCTGCCCGGCGGGGTATCAAAGCAATATCCGAAACGGGCGCGGAGCGCTCCCAGCGTTTCCCCATCGGCAAAAACCGGCATCCTGCGACGCATCGCATATGCAATAGCCCGGAGATCATCGATCCCGTGGGTCTGGTCCGCGTGATCGTGCGTGTAGAGGACGGTATGGATCTGCGCGTCCCCGGCCAGGAGCATCTGTTCGCGCAGGTCCGGGCTGGTGTCGATCAGGATATTGAAGCCGTCGGTTCGCACCAGAAGCGAGCACCGTGTGCGGCGATTGCGCGGATCGGACGGGTCGCATGCCCCCCAGTCCGGGCCATGAAGGCCGACACGCGGCACGCCGCTCGACGATCCGCAACCCAGGATTCGCGCCTCAAGCGGCATAGGGCCGCGTCTTGGCGAAAAGCCGGTGGAAGTTCGCGGTCGTCGCGGCGCTCACCTCGTCGAGCGACAGGCCGCGCAGCTGAGCCAGCTTGGCGGCCGTGTGCACGACGAAGGCCGGCTCATTCGGCTTTCCGCGATGCGGGATCGGCGCAAGATAAGGCGCATCGGTCTCGACCAGGATGCGATCCAGCGGCAGATCGCGCGCAATGGCTTGCAGGGTTTCGGTCTTCTTGAACGTGAGAATGCCCGAGAACGAAATATAGAAGCCGAGATCGATGGCCGCCCGGGCCAGCCGTTCCCCGGAGGTGAAGCAGTGCAGGACGCCCGTGAAAGCGCCCTGCTTCATCTCTTCCGTCAGGAGCGCCTCCGTGTCATCGTCGGCATCGCGGGTATGAACGATGATCGGCAGTCCCGCCGCCCTGCCCGCGGCAATGTGCGCGCGAAAATTGGCCTTCTGGGCCTCACGCGGCGCATGCTCGTAGAAGTAGTCGAGGCCGGTCTCGCCGAATGCGACGACCTTGGGATGATCCGCATGAGCGAGAAGCTGGGCGGCCTGGATGTCCGGCTCGGCTTCGGCCTCGTGTGGATGGACGCCGACTGAACAATAGACCCCGTCCGAGGCCTCGGCGGCCGCCTTTACGCCCTCGAAGGCCGAAAGTTTCGTCCCAATGGTCAGCATGACGCCCACCCCGGCCGCGCGGGCGCGCGCAAGCACCTCATCGCGCCGTTCGGCAAGTTGGGGGAAATCTAGATGGCAATGGCTATCGACCAGAGGCATGTGCCTGATCTAGGCGATCCCCCCTGAAGCGTCCACCTCCGCCATTGCAGGGCCGCCTTGCGAGGCCCAGATAGGCTGCATGAAGCTATCCGTGCTCGACCTCGCCCCGGTCATCGAGGGCAACACCCCGCGCGATGCGCTGCTCAATGCGCGCGCCCTCGCCCAGCATGCCGAACGGCTCGGTTACCAGCGCTTCTGGATGGCCGAACACCACAACATGGTCGGCATCGCCAGTGCGGCGACGTCCGTAGCGCTCGGCTTCGTCGCTGAAGGCACCAGCACAATCCGCATTGGTTCCGGCGGGATCATGCTGCCGAACCATTCGCCCATGGTGATCGCCGAGCAATTCGGCACCCTGGAATCGCTATATCCAGGGCGCATCGACCTTGGCCTCGGACGCGCGCCCGGCACCGACCAGCGCACGCTGCGGGCGTTGCGCCGAGGCCCGGACAGCGCCGACCAGTTTCCGCGCGATGTCCAGGAACTTCAGGCCTTTCTTGCCGAGGTCCAGCCGGGACAAGCGATACAGGCCGTTCCGGGCGGCGGCTTGAAGATTCCTGTCTGGATTCTGGGGTCCAGCACATTCGGCGCGCAGCTCGCCGGCCTCCTTGGCCTGCCCTACGCCTTCGCATCGCATTTCGCGCCCGACATGCTGATGCAAGCGCTCGCCGCCTATCGTCAGCGCTTCCAGCCGTCGGAGCAATTGGCGGCGCCCTACTCCATGGCCTGCGTGAACGTCATCTGCGCCGACACCGACACCGAGGCGCGCCGGCTCTTTACGTCGCTGCAGCAGGCTTTTGCGAACATGATGCGGAATGCGCGCGGCAAGATGCAGCCGCCCATCGACGATATCGAGACGTACTGGTCCGGCGCGGAGAAGGCGCAGGCCCAGCACATGCTCACCTACTCCTTCGTCGGATCGCCGCAAACGGTGAAGCGTGAACTGTCCGAGTTCATCCGCGTCACGGGCATCGACGAACTGATGGTCACCGGTTCGATCTACGATCACGACGCGCGGCTGAAGAGCTTCGAACTGCTCGCCGGGATCGCCGACGATCTCTACGCCGCCAGGGCCGCGTAGCGTTCCAGAAGGCGCAGTACGATGCTGCGCTTGTCGATGTTGAGGCCATCTTCGGCGCGGGCGAGGTCGCCCGTCATTTTCCACGCCTCAAGTGCCTCTCTGTCGCCGAGACGGGCGCCTTCGGCAAAACCGGCCTGAAGCCGGTCCAGGAATAGACGGAAGCGCGGCGCGGCAGCAGCGGCCGCCAGTTCGTTGGCAAGCGCGTGGGCTGCGTTCGCATCACGTCCGCGGCGCGCTGCGATGGTCCGGAGGGCCGCGTCGAGGCCAGGTCCGTCATGCGCTGCCAGTTCCAGCGCACCACCGACACTGCCGGCGGCCATCCGCACCAGTGCCGTGCTCTGCTCCATATCTGGCGCGACGGCGCCGAGCGCGGTCGACAATTCATCATCGCTCAATGGCGACAGCGTCAGCATCCGGCACCGCGACCGGATGGTTGGCAGGAGAGCCCGCGGCCGGTGCGCGATGAGGATGAGCAGGCTGTCCGGCGGCGGTTCCTCGAGCGTTTTCAGCAAGGCGTTCGCTGCATTGCGATTGAGGTTGTCGGCGCTATCGACGATGGCAATGCGGATACCGCCTTCACCGGCATGACGGGCGTAGAACTCGCCCAGACGCCGCACTTCATCGACGGTGAGGTCATTCTTGATCTTGCCGGTCTTGGGATCGGCAGGACGGCGCAGCGAAAGCACGTCCGCCTGGGCGCCCGCCATGAGTCGCCGGACGGCCGGATGCGACGGGTCGCTGTCCAGCGTTTCCAGTGCCGCCCGGCTGCGCCCGCGCTGCAGGAGCGCCTTCGCAAGCCGCCAGGCCAATGTCGCCTTGCCGATTCCCTTGAGGCCGCCGAATACCCAGGCATGCGGCATCTGCCCGTTGACCGCCTTCAGCAGCGTCGCCTCGGCCGCTTCATGCCCAAAGACCCTGCGCGCCTCACGCGGATGCGGCCATCCTTCAAGCCGGTCGGATTCAGGAAGCTCCGACATCACGCGCCTCGCGCCATGACGGCGTCGACACGGATACGGATCGCCTCGGCGACCGCGTCCTCGTCCTGCGCCGCGTCGATGAGAGTCGCTGTGTCTTTCCTGCGCGCCGCGATCGCGAGATAGGCATCGCGCAGCCTCTGGTGATACGCGGCGCCTTTGGATTCAAAGCGGGCATCGCCGCCACGCGCGGCGGCTCGTGCAAGACCCGTAGCGACCGGCAGGTCGAAGATGAGAGTCAGATCAGGCTCGTCGCTGCCCACCACGATAGACCTGAGCGCATTCAGGGTTTCGAGCGCCACGCCTCCGCCCGCGCCCTGGTAGGCCTCGGACGAGTCCGCAAAACGATCGGAGATCACAACCGCACCCCGCGCCAGCGCAGGACGGATGGTCGTGTTGAGGTGATCTTCCCGCGCCGCGTACATCAGCAGCGCCTCGGTCAGCGGGGACCAGCGCGCAGCCTCGCCTGTCACCAGCAGCTTCCTGATATCTTCGGCGCCGGGAGAGCCGCCGGGTTCCCGCGTCAGAACGACCTCGCGGCCAGCGGCGCGGAGATGATCCGCGAGACGCCGCGCCTGCGTGGACTTACCGGCCCCCTCGCCGCCTTCAAGCGCGATGAAGAAGCCGCGCGCCATGTCAGCCCTGCGGCTCCTCGTAGCCGAACAGGCTGACTGAAACGGCGTTCATAATGCGGCTGAGAATTCCCGCCTGCTCGACCTCGCTCGCCACGACCAGCGGATAGGAGCGGGCCTCATGCCCCGGCGCTTCGACGATCACCTTGCCGACTTCCTGCCCGGCCGCCAGCGGCGCTTCGAGAGGCGCCGTATAGCTGTACGACACCTTGAGGCCCTGCCGGCCTTCCGGCGAGAAATAGAGGCGCAGCGGCTCTGCCACCGTAAGGGCCACCTTCTCGGCCTCGCCATTCCAGACCTCGGCCTCGGCAATCGTGTCCCCCGGCTTGAAGATGTCGTAACGGCGGAACTCCTTGAACGCGGCTTCCATGAAGCGAACGGCTTCCGTCGCGCGCTCCTTTTCGGAGGTAAGGCCGGTGACCACCATGATCATGCGCTGATCGCCGCGCTTCTGCGTTCCGGTGAGGCAGTAGCCGGCCTCTTCCGTGTGGCCAGTCTTCATGCCGTCGCCCGGCGGCGTCGCATAGAGTAGCGGGTTCCGGTTGCCCTGGCTGATCGTCGTCTGCTCGCCTTCGCCGACCTTGATGCCCTTGCCGGCCGACCAGGTGAATTCCTTCTCGGAATAGAAATGGAAGTACTCAGGGTATTCCTTGATGATGTGGCGTGAAATCGTCGCGAGGTCGCGCGCCGACATGTAATGATTTTCGGCCGGCCAGCCGGTCGTGTTCTGGAAGAGCGAATCCTTCATGCCCAGCTCCCGGGCACGCGCGTTCATCAGCGCGACCATGCCCTCTTCCGAGCCTGCAATGCCTTCGGCCATCACGATACAGGCATCGTTGCCGGAATGGATGATGATGCCGCGCAGCAGGTCTTCGACACGAACCTCGCTGCCCAGCTCCACGAACATCTTGGAGCCGCCCATCTTCCACGCCTTCTCGGAGACGCGGAATGTCGTGTCCATCGTGATCTCGCCGGATTTCAGCTTGGAAAAGATCACATCCGCGAGGACCAGCTTGGTCATCGATGCAGGCGGCACGCGCTTGTCGGCATCCTTGTCGTAGAGAACCTCGCCGGTCTCGTAGTCCATGAGGATCGCAGTCTTTGCGATTGTCTCGAACGCGGAAGCCGGGACGGCGAGAATAAGAGCGAACGCCAGGAAGGCGATGAGGCGGGTCAACATCTCCAACTCCTACTCAATCACGATGGCCGCGCCTTTTTGGCCGTCCATCAACACTTTTTCGAGAATGGCATCGGCTTCGCCGACAGAAGCGATAGGTCCGACGCGCACGCGATAATACAGCTTTCCGTCCTGACGCTTCGTCGAAATGCGGAAGTCGGCAATCGTTTTCAGACGACGCAGCAAGCGATCAGCATTCTCGCGAGCCAGAAAGGCCCCCGCCTGCACGTAGATGCCGCCCGATGTCGCGACGGGAACTTCGGTGACGGTGCCATCCGGCTCGTCCACGGGTGAGGCCACCGGCACCGGGATGGGCGTGATTTCGCGAGGCGTCACACCCGGCCCCGATGCGGCCGCGCCGTCGGGCGGCGGCAATGCCCCGCCCTCCACGGCTGCGGCCGGCGCCGCGCGGGCGACCGTTCCGCCAATCTCCGCGTGATCGCCCTTCCCGGCCACCCGTTTGCCCGGCCGTCCATCGGGCAGGTCGGCGATGCCGAGAAACTCGACACGAACCCGCGCAACGCCTTGCGACTTGAAGCCGAGAAGCTCAGCGCCTTTTTCGGAGAGATCGATGATACGCCCGGGTTTGAACGGGCCGCGATCATTCACCCGCGCCACAATGGACTTGCCGTTTTCGAGGTTCGTGACGCGCACGTTGGTCGGCATCGGCAGCGTCTTGTGGGCGGCGCTGACTTCCTTCGGATTGAAGATTTCGCCATTGGCCGTCTTCCGCCCAGCGAACTCCTTGCCGTACCACGAGGCGATCCCCGTCTCGTCGTAGAGCGGATCTTCCTGCGGATAGTACCAGACGCCGGCCACCTCATATGGGTTGCCGACCTTGTAGACGCCGCCAGCGCCGCTCGGCACGGGACCGTCGCTGAGAGTACGGCTCGATCCGCATGCGGCCGCGAGCGCCGACATCGCCGCGACGGCAAGGACACGAAACCAGACGCGGCGCGCCTTGCGCACGGGAATCACGAGGGACATGTACCGGGGAACTTACGGAAGCGGTGGCATGGGCCGCAAGACGACGCCGACAAGTCAAATGAGATCGCCAAGAAGCCCGGGCAGCTGACCGAGATGTTCGATCTTGCGGAAACGTGGCGAGGCAGCCGGTTCCGCCGCATGTTCCAGAACCCAGGTGAGCGGATGCGGGACAAAGACGCCCCACCCGCCCGCCTCGATAACGGGAACGACATCGGATTTCAGCGAATTGCCGACCATCATGGCGCGTGCCGAACCGTCGCCATGCCGGGCGAATATCCGGGCATATGTCTCCGCAGTCTTGTCGCTGACGATTTCGACCGCATCGAAGAAATCACCGAGACCGGAAGCTGCGAGTTTGCGCTCCTGATCGAAGAGATCGCCCTTGGTGATGAGGACCAAACGATATTGACCGTGCAGCGCCTCCAGCGTCTCGCGGGCGTGGGGCAGCGCATCGACAGGATGGCGGAGCATCTCGCGCCCCGCCTCAAGCAGCTCTCCGATCACCGAAGCCGGGACGCGCGCCTGCGTCAGCTCGATCGCCGTCTCGATCATCGACAGGACGAAGCCTTTGATGCCAAAGCCGTAATAGGCGAGGTTCTTCCGCTCGGCTTCCAGAAGCCGGCCCTCGATGTCGATATCGGGCGCAAATGGCCGAAGAAGGTCTGCGAACCGGGCTTCCGTAAGGCGGAAAAACTGCTCGTTCTGCCAGAGCGTGTCATCGGCATCGAAGCCGATCGTCGTCAGAGGCGCCGGGCTATGGAGTGGGTCGGTCATGCGGGCGCGGTGTCTCGCTTGGACAGGCGCGAATTTCAAGGCACATAGCACGGATGACCGCCATTGCCCGCCAGCTCGCCCGGCTGATCGCCGCCAAACCCGTCACGGACGCCGACTACGAGGCAGCCGCCCTGCTGACCCTCGACGCGGTCGCCAATGCGGTGGCGGGGGTGAATTCCGCGCCAGGCGCGATGCTCCTGAAGGCCCACGCGGCCGGAACGCCGTTCGGTCGCGCCTTCCTGATCGGCGCCCTCACCCATATCCACGAGACCGACGATCTTCACCGGGCCTCCGTGGTCCATCCCGGCTGTGTCGTGGTTCCCGCCGCCTGGGCGCTGGCTGAGCGCCTGGGCGGCGACGGCCGCGCCGCGCTCAAAGCCGTGATCTGGGGTTTCGAGGCCGCCTGCCGGGTGGGCGCCAGCGTCGGTCCGGCCCATTACCGGATATGGCACAACACAGCGACCTGCGGCCCTTTCGGCGGCGCTGCGGCGGGCGCGAGCCTGCTGAACCTCGGGGAGGACGCCTTCACCTGGGCGCTCGGCAATGCCGGAACCCAATCCAGCGGTCTGTGGGAGTTCATGACCTCCAGCGCCATGTCCAAGCATCTGCACGCCGGCCGGGCGGCCGAGGCCGGCCAGGTAGCCGCCGAACTCGCGGCGCAGGGGTTCACCGGACCCGAAACCATCCTCGAAGGCGCGAAGGGCTTTTACGCCGGACTATGCCCCGACCCGACGCCCGAAGCGGTCACGGAGAAACCCGGCGCGCCCTGGGCCGTCCACGAAACCTCCATCAAGCCCTGGCCCTGCTGCCGTCATACCCACCCGGCGATCGACGCGGCCCTCGAAATCCAGCGCCAGCTCGGCAACCGCACCGTCACGGGCGTACGGGTCGACACCTACCGGGCCGCCATCGACGTCTGCGACCGGGTTGCGCCCGAGACCGAGTACCAGGCCAAATTTTCGCTCCAGCATACGGTGGCAGCCGCGCTGAAGGATGGCGAAATTGGCTTCAACTCGTTCGACGCCGACGCGCGCTCGCGCCTGCGCGCCGACGCAGCGCTTGTCCGGGTCTCAGCCGCTGAACCTTATGCCTCGGCCTATCCCCGGCATTGGGGCACCGCCATATCCGCCGAACTCGCCGACGGCTCGATCCTGACCGCCGCACGAACGGACGCCAAAGGCGACCCGGAGGCGCCGCTCTCGCGCGCAGACATGATAGCCAAAGCCGCGATGCTGATGCGCCTGGGCGGTGTCGAAGAGCCTCAGCCCCTCATTCAGGCTTTGCTCGACATGGCAAGACCTGAAGCTCCCTTGCCCGCGCTGATGCTGGGAACGGTCCGCGCCTAGCCCAGAACGCGCGCGACGTCCGCAAGGCTTTCGATCGCGGCTGCGGTTTCCGCATCGAGCGGCTTGCCGAGCTTCTCCTCGATCGCGGTCAGCAGGCGCATATGCGCCAGGCTATCCCATTGCTCGATGCTGCCGATGCGGGCGCCGTCGTCGATCGCTCCCGTTTCGATCAACAGCGCTTCGGCCAGAAGCGATTTGGCGGTGTCGAGGCTCATGCGCCGTTCTTGCCTTTCATGGCCAGCCATTCGTCCTTGAGAAGCCCGAATTCATACTGGTCCAGACGCGCCGTCGAACTCATATGGCGGACATGGCCCTTGAAAATGCCTTCAAGGCGCCAGCCCTGCGCCTTGTAGTTGAACACGGCGGGAAAGTTGCGTGCGAGCGGCGCGCCGATCGCCTTCTCGGTTCCGTTCCTGAAGAGATAGTCCAGCAACGCCGCGCGGGTATCCAGCACGACCTTCCGCCCCCAATAGTCCTTGTCTCCGATGATGACGTTGAACTTCGCCGTCCGGTGAACGGGATGGAGATCGATCTGGTAGAGGCCGATATGCAGGTTGCTCGCCTGCCTGTCGAAAATGCCGATCAGCAGGCGCGTGATGTTGTCGAAACGCCGCACATAGCCGATCAGATCCGCCCGTGAGAGCTTGCGAAGCGGCGTGTTGACGGGGCCCATTACCTCCATATCGTCGAGCCAGGACGCCCAACGCTCGGAAGCATCGGGTGGCATCAACGTCCGCAGCAGGAAGCGCTCCGTCTCGATACGCACGAGTTTGGCGCGTGGCGGTGGAGGCTGACGCATCATGTGCGCGATCCTTCCATCAACGCCTTCCGTACGGCTTCCCGGCTCACCTTCCCGCGCGAGGTGCGCGGAATTTCATCGACGGTGAACCAGCGTTCCGGCGTCGCCTCGCGGCGCAACCGCGCACGGCAGAACTGCTTGATCGCGTCGAGATCGGCGGCGGCGCCGGGCTTGAAGCGGACTGCCGCCCCCACGATCTCGCCGCTGACCGCGTCCGGAATGGCGAAGGCGCAGGCTTCCGCGACGGCCTCATGTTGCTCGATCAACATGTCGATTTCCGCCGGCTGGATCTTGAACCCGGCGCGATTGATTTCGTCCTTGATCCGTCCGGCGACCGTGACACCACGCCCGTCGACGAAGCCCTGATCCCCGGTCCGGTACCAGCCATCTTCAAGCGCCGCCGCCGTGAGATCGGGCCGGTCGAGATAACCTGCCATCAGCGACGGCGTCTGCACGACGATCTCGCCCTCGCCCTGCGACAGCACGCGGCCGTCATCCAGGCGGACCGCGGCACGCCCGCCCCAGGGCCGCCCGACAAACCCGTCTTCGATGCCGTCCTGCCGGGAAGAAGCGCCACCGATCCAGTTCGCGGTTTCGGTGATACCGAGGCAATTGACGGTCTCCGCCTGCGCCCACGCGGCGATATCGCTCCAGAGTGCAGACGACAACGGCGCAGAACCGACATGCACGCGCTTCAGCGTTCCCGCCGACGGCGCGTTCGACAGCTTCAGCGCCATGCGCCACAGCGTCGGGACGGACGACATGAATGTGATGCGCTCTGCGTCAATCAGCCGGCCAAGGTCTTTGGCGAGGCCGAGGCCGCGCGGCGCCAGCACGATATCACCCCCGGCAAAAAGCGGCGTCAGCGCGTTGCCGATCAGCCCATGGCCGAAATGCGTCGGAAGCGTAACCAGCGTCCGGCCGGTCAACGGCGCACCGATATGCGCGTGGTTGAGCGCGATGCGAGCAAAGAGCGCTCTGAACGTCAGAACTACGCCCTTCGGGGCGCCGGTCGTGCCCGAGGTAAAGAGGATCAGAGCCGCGTCGTCGAGATGCGAGGCGGCTACGACCGGAAGCACGTCATGCGGCGGCGCGTCGGCAAGCCGCACAAGCGGTGTGTGCCAGCCCTCGCCTTCGGCCTCGTTGGAGATCGCCGCCAGGACCGGCTTCGCGAAATTCGAGATATTGCTGCGCTCGCCCGGTGTCAGGCTTGCGTCGATACAGGCGGCTGTGCCTCCCAGCGCCCAAACGGCGAAGAGGTCGGGGAAGAAGTCGAGGCTGCCCCCGTGACCGATGGCGACCACCGATCCACGAGCGACGCCCCTGGCCTGCAACGAGGCCGCACGGCCGGCGACAGCCTGCGCCAGTTCCGGCCCGCCGGCCGATACTCCGGCCGCGAGATCGTGAATATGCCCCAGGGACGACAGGTCGATCCGCATGCCGGTCTTTTGGTGGAACGCTCGCAGCCGCGCAAATGAAAACGGCGCGGGATTTCTCCCGCGCCGTTTCCGTCAATCAAGCCAGATTTAGATTCCGCCGAAGAACGGAAGGCCCAGCTCCGAACGGGTCGGCTCAAGCGAGCCGGTGCGGTGCTGGTTGGCGAGCGAACCTTCCGTGCCGAAATAGACCTTCAGGTTCAGGCCGAAGGTCAGACGCGACAGGTCGGTGGTCTCGACGTCCGTGCTGCGATAGGCAAGGCCAGCACCGAGCGACAGGTTGTTCTGGAGCAGGTATTCCACGTCCGCGCCGATCGACCAGCTGTCGAAGTCGGTCGAAGCGATGTCGAAGTCGCTCGTGCCGTACTTGCCGGTCAACGTGATGCCCGTCTTGTCGTTGGCGTAATAGGTGCCGAACAGCGTACCCGTCCAGGTATCGATCGAACCCGGGCCGAAATCGTACGTGTCATAGGCGACCGAGCCGCCAACGGTGAAGCGATCCGAGGCGAAGTACTCGCCGCGCAGCGCAACCAGGATGCCATCCAGCGAATAGTTGATGTCCATCGACTGGTAAGCGATCTCGAGGCCGACCATGCCCTGCGTCTGGTCACGCCAGAAGAGCTGCGTTCCGGCGCGCCAGGTGTCGAACGCAATACTCTTGCCGCCGAACACGTCCGACGAAATGCGGTCGGAGTTGAACGACGTGTCGAACTGGACGTTCCAGGTGTCGGTCAGGTCGAAGGCGGCAGCGCCTTCGAACTGGAACTGCCACCAGTCAACGTCCTTGCCGCTGAACAGGTCATCGTCCCAGTTGACATAGTTCACACCGGCGCCGACATGGCCAACCGTGTTGGCCTGCGCGACGGCAGTAAGGGCCAGCAGGCTGACGCCCGCCGCCATAAGCGATTTCATCATATTGGACTCCCCAATTATCTGGTGCAGGGACGATATCCGGTACACGGGTACCGTGCGTCCTTGCCCCTCACAAATCAACGCGGCGCAGATAGGCCGATTCCAAAGAAGGAACAAGGTACGGGATCGCGCTGCTTCAAGGCGGATTGATGGCAGTCACAAATCAGTGCGACAGCCTGCCGCACGTTATCTTGATATCGCCACGTCAACTTTTCGGTGAGACCCGCGCAAAGGCCGCAATTTCACGATTTATACAGTTCACGATCGAGACAAAGCTGAAACATTACGTTTCAGACAGCTTTGTGCTGCGGAGATGCCGATCTTTGCGCCCGCAAATCGGAGACAGGCCCAGAGTCCAACAGGCCGCCGCGTTGAACCGCCCCGGCCGTTGGTCTAAGTGAGCGCTGCGGGATGGGTGGCCGAGTGGTTTAAGGCACCGGTCTTGAAAACCGGCGTGGGTTCATCCCCACCGTGAGTTCGAATCTCACCCCATCCGCCATCCCCGCCCGCCCTCAGAGTGGCCGTGACATCCTGCCAGCACTTGGTAGCCTGTCGGCAAAACATTCGAGGAAATGCGACATGGCTGAGCTTAAGCAAGGGGCGGCCGCCCCAAAACAGATCGACGCGCTGATCGTCGGCGCCGGTTTTTCCGGCATGTATATGCTGCACAAGCTGCGCGGCCTTGGCATCGGCGCCGAGGTGGTGGAGGCCGGAACAGGTGTCGGAGGCACCTGGTACTGGAACCGCTATCCCGGCGCCCGCGTGGATATCCAGAGCCTGGAATACAGCTTCGGTTTCGATCAGGCGCTGGAAGATGAATGGCGCTGGTCGGAACGCTACGCGCCGCAGCCCGAGCTGCTGAAATACGCGAACCACATCGCCGAGCGCTTCGACCTCACCCGCGACATCCGCTTCAACACCCGCATCACGGCCGCGCACTGGAACGAGGATGCCCGCCGCTGGGACGTATCCAGCGAGAGCGGCGACACCTGGGCGGCGCGGTATCTCATCCTCGCGACCGGCTGCCTCTCCATTCCCACCGATGTCACCTTCCCCGGCATCGGCGATTTCAAAGGCCCCATCTACCGCACCTCGCGCTGGCCCCGCGAAGGTGTCGACTTCACCGGTCAGCGCGTAGGCATCATCGGCACCGGCTCTTCGGCTATCCAATCGATCCCGATCATAGCCGAGCAGGCCGCGCACCTGACCGTCTTCCAGCGCACGCCCAACTATTCGATGCCGGCGCACAATGGCGAGATTCCGGCATCAGACGCCGAAGCCTGGTCAAAGGACCGCCGCGCCTATCGCGCCGCATCGAAAGATACCGTTGGTGGTTTCCAGAACGACGCTGGAGACAAACTCGCGACCGAAACCTCACCGGAAGAGATCAAGGCCGACCTCGAGCGCCGCTGGGCCGTCGGCGGCTTTCGTATTCTTGGCGCCTATGTCGATCAGGCCATCGACCCTGTCGCGAACAAGATCGTGCACGACTTCATAGCCGGCAAGATCCGCGAACAGGTGAAAGACCCGGCCATCGCGGAGCTGCTGACGCCCAAGGACCATCCCTTCGGCACCAAGCGGCCCTGCGTAGACACGGGCTACTACAAGACCTTCAATCGCCCGAACGTCGAACTCATCGACCTCCGGGCCGACCCTATCGCCACGTTCAACGCCGGTGGCATCGCCACCGAAAAGCGCCAGCACGATTTCGACGCCATCGTCCTCGCCACCGGCTTCGACGCCATGACCGGCGCTATCGACCGCATCGACCTGCGCGGTGTCGACGGCGTGAAGATCAAGGACCGCTGGGCGGAAGGCCCACGCACCTATCTGGGGCTGACGGTCGCCGGCTTCCCCAACATGTTCACGATCACCGGGCCGGGCAGCCCATCCGTGCTGACCAACATGATCAACTCCATCGAACAGCACGTGGAATGGATCGCCGACTGCCTCGCGTCCCTCGCCGAGCGTCAGCATCCCAGTATCGAGGCGAGCAAGGAAGCCGAAGACGCCTGGGTTGTCCAGGTCGCCTCTGCGGTTGCGCCGTCGCTGATGCCGCAGGCGAACAGTTGGTACATGGGCGCAAACGTGCCGGGTAAGCCGCGCATGTTCATGCCCTATGCCGGCGGCCTCAACACCTACACCGAGATCTGCCGCCAGGTGGCCGCCAAGGGCTATGAGGGCTTCGTCATCCGGCAGGGCGATCGCGTTCTAAGCGACAGCCGCGAATTCACCAGTCAGCCGCCGCTCCCGGACATCCCGCCCAGTCTCATGCCGATCATCCTGGAGCGCCTGGTGGTCGCCGGGCTGATGCCGGCGGCCTGACATCGCCCTGTCGCCAAAAGAAAACGGCCGGGCATCGCTGCCCGGCCGCTCGCTGGTTTGCGTCGTGCGCGTCAGGACGCCTTGCAAGCTTCCATCGCGGGGCCGGCATTTGCCTCGGCGTCGGCCAAGGCCTTCTCGAATTCTTCTTTGGTCAGGCCAGCCGCGGCAAGCGCGTCAGCCATAGCTTTTTCGACGGCTTCCGGCGTCGTGGCCGACTTGGAGACGTCCTGCATGGCGGCCAGCACCTGCAGAACCTTTGCGTCCACGTTCTCTTCCAGCGCCTTGACCTGGCACTCACAGGTCTCCGGCTTGTCGCCGCCCTCTTGGCACATGGCGACGAGCTTGTCGTGAGTTTCGTCGGCCATCGCGGGCGCGGCGAAAAAGAGCGGGAGAGCGGCGGCAAACGCCGTCTTGATCAGGGTCGAACGCATCTTGGGCAGTCCCTCGTTTTTCCTACGGTCGAGCGACATCCCCGCGTCACCCGTATCCGGCCGGCGCGCGGTTTGCGCGTCCTACCTTGGCGGCTGGGACTTATCAGCATCGCCTGCGGGCGTCGAGCAGGCGTCGGTCAGGGCCGGTTCGTCTGCTGATCGCCAATCCAGCGGTCGATCCGCGCCTCCAGCATACCCAGCGGCATAGCCCCCGCCAGCAGCACCTCGTCATGAAACCGGCGCACATCGAACTGCGATCCAAGGCGTTCGACCGCGCGAGCGCGAAGTTCCTTCAGCTTCAACTCGCCGATCTTATAGGCGAGCGCCTGGCCCGGCCATGAGATGTAACGCTCCAGCTCGGTCTGGATGTTGTGCTCCGACAGCGCCGAGTTCTCGGTAAAGCACTTGCGCGCCTCATCGATGTCCCAGCCCTTCCAGTGAATGCCGGTGTCGGCAACGAGGCGGCAGGCGCGCCACATCTCGTAGGACAGGCGGCCGAACTTCTCATAGGGCGTCCGGTAGATGCCCATCTCCTCGCCCAGATACTCCGCATAGAGGCCCCAGCCTTCGGTGAAGGCTGTCGCGTCGCCATTCCGGCGGAAATAGCGCAGATCCTTCAGTTCCTGCGCCAGTGCGATCTGCACATGATGGCCCGGCACCGCTTCATGGACCGTCAGCGCGGGCAGCTCATAAAGCGCGCGCTGATCGAGATGGCTGGTATTGACCATGTACCCACCCGCAATCCCAAGATCAGGCGAACCGGGGAAATAGCGTCCCGTGGTGTAGCCCTCCTCCTGCTCCAGCGGCACCGGGCGCACGCCATAAGGCAGGCGCGGCAGCGTCTGAAAAAGCCCTGGCAGCTTGTCGTCAGCGCGCTTGGCGATCTCCGACGCCTTCTCCAGAAGCTGCTCGCGGCTGGTGGCATAGAACTGCGGATCGCTGCGCAGAAACGCCAGGAATTCCGGGAATGTGCCCTTAAACCCGGTCTCCTTCATGATCCCGTCCATCAGCGCACGAATGCGCGCCACTTCGCTGAGGCCGAGCGCATGGATCTCGTCCGGCGTCATCGACGTTGTCGTGTGATGACGGGCGATCGCGACATAGTAGTCCTTGCCGCCAGGCACGGAGGAGATACCGATCTCCGGTCGTGCCTTGGGCAAGTACTCGGTTTCCAGGAACGTCACGAAGGCTTTGCGCCGCGGCGCGATCTCATCGGCGATCACCTTCTCCGCCTCCGCCTTGATCGGCGCGATGGCTGCGGGGTCCAGCGTTGCGGGCAGATTGGCGAACGGCGCCAGCAGCGGGTCCTTGTCCGGCGTCGCATCGGCCTGGCGCTTCGCCACCGCAATCACCCGGTCGACCACCAGCTTGGGCTGGGTCCAGCCGGTTTCGATCCCGCGCCGGGCATTGGCCATGTTCTGATCGTAGAATGTGGGCAAGGCCTTGAGGCGTAGAAGCCACGCCTCCGCATCCTCGATGCTGCGGATGCGTGTCGCCTGTCCGAGATAGTCGGCCAAGGAATGGAAGCCGCTGTCATTGTTGAACGGCATCCGGCCTTCATCGAATGGCGCGAGCGCCAGAGAGTCTTCGATGGTCGCGGAAAGATAGTCCCGGTCGAACGCGTCGGTCTCCGACAAGGCCGAAGCCGGGATCGCATCCAGCCGGGTTTTGAACGCCTTCAACTCTTCAAGCCGCCGCGTGTCGGCCTCACGGCTGGCGTCGGGAAGTTTACCCATCGCCTCGCGATCGCCTTCGAACCCTGCGCCGATCGGTCCTTCCCGCTTGAGCCAGGCGTCGTACTCGTCCGCAAGCGACGTGAACGCTGCAGTCTCGGCTTCACCTGCGGCTGCGGGAGATAGCAGAATCGCTGCGGCAGCAATCGAGGCGAGAAAAGTCGAGCGGATCACAGCGAAGTCCCCAAACAATGCAGCGCCCACTTTGGCGGCATTCGGTGACAGGGGCTAGCGCCACGGGAATGTTACCCGATACTCATTTCAAGGGCATGACGGCCGCTTAGATGGCGCCGGGAGGAAAAATCATGACAACTCGCGATCCGAAGCAGACGAAGGGCGCGCCTCATTGGCCGGCCGGGCCACGCCCGCCTGAAGGCGCCCCGAATATCGTCGTCGTCCTGTTTGACGATGTCGGCTTCTCCGATTTCGGCTGCTATGGCTCGCCCATCCAGACGCCGAATATCGACGCTCTGGCCGCCAGCGGGCTGCGCTACACCGGCTTTCATACGACGGCGATGTGTTCGACCACTCGCGCGGCGCTGCTGACCGGACGCAACCACCACTCAGTCGGTATGGGCTGTCTCGCCAATTTTGACAGCGGGCATCCCGGGTATAGGGGCAAGATCGCGCGGGAGGCCGGCACGCTGGCCGAGATGCTGCGACCGCACGGCTATCGCAACTATATGCTGGGCAAGTGGCACGTCACGCCGGTATTCGAGACCGGGCCTGCTGGGCCGGTTGACGGCTGGCCATTGGGGCGCGGCTTCGACCGGTTCTACGGCTTCATGGACGCCGAAACGGACCAGTACGCCCCCGAACTGGTGCGCGACAACACGCCGATCACACCGCCCGGCACATATGAGACCGGTTACCATCTCACCGACGACCTGACACGCGAGGCGATCCGCTACATCGCCGACCACCATGCAGCGAAGCCCGACGCGCCGTTCCTTCTGTGGCTCGCCTTTGGCGCCTGTCATGCGCCCCATCAGGCGCCGCAGGAAACGATCCGGAAATACGACGCCGTCTTTGAGGGCGGGTGGGACGCCGAGCGCGACCGGCGTCTCGCACGGCAGATCGAGATGGGCATCGTGCCCGAGAGCACCCGCCTGCCCCCGCACAATGACTGGGTCGCGCCGTGGGCCTCGCTCGGCGCGGATGAGAGGCGTCTGTTCACGCGCCTTCAATCTGCCTTCGCCGGCATGCTGGAGCACACCGACGCGGCTATCGGACGGCTGATGTCGTTTCTGAAGACCACCGGCTATGACGACAACACCATCGTACTCGTCCTTTCCGATAACGGAGCGAGCCAGGAGGGCGGGCCGTTCGGGTTCGTCAATGCGATGGGCCCCTATAACTGGCGCCAGGAAACGCTCGCAGAAAAGATCGCGCGGATCGACGATATCGGCGGGCCGGACACGCATTCGAACTTCCCACTCGGCTGGGCGCAGGCTTCGAACACACCACTCAAGCGCTACAAGCAGAACACCCATGGCGGCGGAATTCGGGACCCGCTGGTCGTCACCTGGCCCAAAGGCATCAAGTCGAAGGGCGAACTCCGCCACCAGTTCTGTCATGCCAGCGACTTGGCGCCGACATTGCTGGATGTCGTCGGCGTATCGGCGCCCGAGACCGTGCTGGGCGTCAAACAGATGCCGCTCGAAGGCGTCAGCTTCGCGGCCTCATTGAACGACCCCGGCATCCCGTCCAAGACCGCACCGCAATATTTCGAGATGTTCGGCCACCGTGGCATCGTTCATGGAGGCTGGAAGGCCGTCGCGTATCATCCGCCAGGCCAGCCCTACGAGAACGACAAGTGGGAGCTGTATCACCTAGCCGAAGATTTCAACGAAATCGAGGATCTGGCCGCCAGCCATCCGGACAAGCTCGACGCGCTGGTCGACCTGTGGTGGCGCGAGGCCGACGCGCATCAGGTTCTGCCGTTGGACGATCGCTTCGGCGAACGTTTCGCCGAGAACGCTTCACGACATCTCGGCAGCCGCCGGGTCTTCACCTTTCACGCAGGCATGGGACATCTGCCTACGGATGTATGCCCGGACCTCCGCAGCCGGTCCTATTCCATCGAGGCCGATGTGACGGTCGGCGAAAACGCCAACGGCGTCCTGATCGCCCACGGCGATGCGACTTGCGGCTATGCGCTCTACCTCAAGGACGGCGTTCTGACCCACGACGTGAATGTCGGCCAGCACCGAATCCTGAGGGCGTCGTGCAAGGTTCAGCCGGGCGATCGCAAGCTGATATTCCGGGCGCAGCGTTCCGGCCCCAATCTCGGCGACCGGATCATCGGAACGCTCCTGATCGACGGCGAGGAGGTCGGTCAGGCCGCGTTTGCGTTCGGCTTCGTCAATTTTGTGTCGTGGTCGGGTCTCGATATCGGCATGAACCGGTCCAGCCCGGTCTCGCACTACGCCGCGCCCTTCCCCTTCGACGGGGTCATGAGGAAGGTCACCGTAACTATCGAGCCGGACCAGGTGCTGGATGGAGAGGCGGCGGCCCAGGTGGCGCTGGCGCGGGAGTAACCCTGCCACACGGAACTGTGACGGGCGGCCGTGGACAGGACGGCCGCCATCGGCGAATTTGCGGGCCAACGCAACGTTCCGGCTGGGGCCGCTTCATGTCGATGACCAGACTTTTCACGACCGTTTCCGCCATCGTGCTGATCGGGGGTGGCGCTGCGCTCGCTCTCCAGCCGTTCGGCCAAAGCACGGCTTCGGTCGCCGTCGCCCAGGACGCGGCAGCCCCGGCTGCAGAGGCTTCGGCAGCCGAAGGCCCGCGCAAGACGGTCGGCAATCTGGTCATCGAGGGCATCCCCGAAATCCCTGCAGAGCTGAACGAACAGCTCCTCGGCTACCAGAATGCTCGCGCCGCCGGCTTCTCCGGCTGGACACCGCAAGGCGGCATGCTGATCGCGACGCGCTTCGGCGAAACCGGCCAGGTGCACCGCGTCGACTTCCCCATGGCGATGCGCCGGCAGTTGACCTTCTACAGCGAGCCGGTCGGCGGCGGCTCCTATCCGGAAAGCGCGGCCGCGACCGGTTTCCTGTTTTCCAAGGACACCGGCGGCGACGAGAACTACCAGCTCTACCTGCACGACGACGCCAGCGGAAAGGACACCCGCCTCAGCGCCCCCGGCACGCGCAACACGGGTGCCGTGTGGTCCAAGGACGGCAAGCAGATCACTTGGGCGATCTCAAGCCAGGCCAACGCGACCTATGAGGTCTGGTTAGCCGACGTGGCGAACCCCGACGGCCGCCGCAAAATCTTTGAGAAGGCCGACGGCACCAGTTGGGGGCCGTCCGACTGGTCTGCCGACGGTTCGAAGCTTTTGATATTCCAGTATGTCTCGGCGGCCGAAGCCCACATCTACGAACTCGACATCGCGTCGGGTGCGCTGACCGAGATCAACAAGAAGGACGACGGCGCGAAAGTCGCTTATGGCTATGCCGCCTACGCGCCCGACGGCCAATCGGTCTATTACACCTCAAGCGAGGACGGCGAGTTCCAGACGTTGACCCGCTACAATCTCGCCGACGGCAGCAAGACCTCCATCTCTGGCGATATCCCGTGGGACGTGGAAGCCGGCGACATTTCGCCCGACGGCTCGCTGATCGCCTTCGCCGTGAACGCGAATGGCGCATCGGAAATTCACATCCGCAAAACGGCTGACAATTCGGAAGTGGCCGGTCCCAAGCTGCCGCCCGGCGAACTCGGTGGCCTCGAATTCTCGCATGACGGCAAGAAGCTCGGCTTCGGCTTCGCATCCGCCAGTTCAGCGGGCGACGCCTGGTCGTTCGACCTCGCGTCCGGCGAACTGACCCGCTGGACCGAGAGCGAACTTGGCGGCCTCAACGCCAGCACCTTCATCGACCCGACGCTCTTCACCTACAAGAGCTTCGATGGTCGCGAGATCCCGGCATTCATCTACAAGCCGAAAGGCGCTGGTCCCTTCCCCGTCGTGATCAACATCCATGGCGGCCCGGAAGCCCAGGAACGCCCCAGCTTCGCGCCGATCTGGCAATACTGGGTCAACGAACTCGGCATCGCCGTCGTCGTGCCGAATGTGCGCGGATCGTCTGGGTACGGAAAATCGTATCTGGAGCTGGATAACGGCTTCAAGCGCAAGGACAGCGTCAAGGACATCGGCGCCCTGCTCGACTGGATCGGCGCGCAGGCGGACCTGAACAAGGACAAGGTGATGGTCTATGGCGGCTCCTATGGCGGCTACATGGTCAACGCCTCGATGGTCGACTACGCCGACCGCCTTGCTGGCGGCGTCTCCATCGTCGGCATCTCCAGCTTCGTGACGTTCCTTGAGAACACATCGGGCTATCGCCAAGACCTCCGCCGCGTCGAATACGGCGACGAGCGCGATGCCGAGATGCGGAAGTTCCAGGAGGACATCGCCCCGCTGGCGCACGCCTCCCAGATCACCAAGCCGATGTTCATCATCCACGGCGCGAACGACCCGCGCGTGCCGGTGACCGAAGCCGACCAGCTCTTCGCTGCGGTGAAGGCCAACGGCCAGGACCCGTGGTGGCTGGTGGCGCTGGATGAAGGCCACGGCTTCCGCAAGAAGACCAACCGCGACTACATGAACGCGGCGGTCGCGCTGTTCTTCAAGCAGCGCCTGCTGGGCCGAGGCACCGCGAACTAACCGGTTAACTCATGCGCCTGATCCGGCCCGAAAGCTGGCTGGACGAAACGACACTCGGACGGCGGGACAATTTCCTTGTCTTCGCCGTCTGGTTCGTCTTCGTCGTGCCGCTTTTCATTCTGCGCGGCTATCACTTCGAGGAAGGCCTCGCGGTCGCGATCGCGCGCGAGGCGATTGCGAACGGTTGGTGGATCGAGCACCACACCTACGGCCAGCGTGTGGTCGAGCGGCCCAATCTACTCGCCGATATCATCGCGGTGCTGGGTTTGGCGCGCGGCGGCATAGAGCCGTGGCTGGCGCGTATCCCTACCATCGTCTCGCTGCTGGCGCTCGCCTTCATGGTGAAATCTCTGGTGCAGACGGAAGCGTCGCGCACGGCCGGCACGTTTGGCGCGCTGGCCCTCCTCATCAACCCGATGACGTTGCAGAAGACGGTAACGGCCGAACCTGATCTCGCGCTGACCGCCATGCTGTTCGCGGCGTTCCTCACCTGGTGGAAAGGTGAACGTGATGGGGGCTGCTCGCTGCTCCGCTGGACCGGCATCGGCCTGATTCTCGCGGCCGCAGCGCTGATGAAAGGGCCTCAACCCATCGGCTATTTCGCGTTTGGAATCGGCGGCTATGTGCTTCTGTTCCGGCGCTGGACGCAGATCCCCGGACTGATCCTCGCCGGCATCATCGCCGCCGCCCCCGTTTTCGCCTGGTACTGGGCGATGTACCGCAGCGGCGACGAAAACGAGTGGGCGCGCTATTTGCGGATGAATGAGCAGCGCGGCGCCTGGTATCTCATCAAGGACAAGGCGACCTTCACGCTCACCAGCCTGCTGGAGATGATGCCGGCAACGCTGCTTCTGCCATGGGCCATACATCGCCAGCGGCAGACGGCCTCGCATCTTGGAAGCTCGCTGCTGCTCTATGCAGGACTGTGCACTCTGGTGCTCTTTCTCTGGCCCGCGCACATCACGACGCGCTACGCCATGCCCGCCATGCCCGCCTTTGTCGCCTTCCTGGCGCTCGGCTTCGACCACGCGCGCGAAAAGGCTGCGCTTCTGGTGCGCGCGGCGATCGCTCTCGGTGCAATCGCGGCGCTCTATCCCATCGTGAACGGGTGGGTCGTCGCCCCGATGGCCCTGCCCGGCTACGCCAGCAAGTCCTATGCGACGGCCATGGCCGTCACCGAAGTAACAGCCGCCGCGCCGGGTCCGATCTACAAGGTGGGCCTCAAGGTCAACAACGTATTCGGGCACATGACGGGCGACCTTCGCAGCATCGCTGCGCCTGCCGAAATCGTCGCCGCCCCAGCAGGCGCCTATGCGCTTGGCGCGGAAGAGGTGATCGAAGCAATGAAGGCGGCGCGCGGGCCTGACGCCTTCACGACTATTGCGGACTACAATGACGGTGGCGACCGACTCATCCTCGTCCGGATCGTGCGCTAGCCCTGCCGCCAGGTCAGGGCGCGCGACGCGGCATAGTTGAAGACCGCGCTCATGAATGCGCCGGCGAGACCGGCGAGCAGCACGGGCGCATCCGTTCGCAGCACCAGCGTCCCCACGCCCACATTGCCCACGACGCCTATGCTGCAAACGACGTAGAACGAGACCAGGCCACGCCAGAACGCCACGCCTTTCAGGCGTTGGGCGCGATAGGTGATCGCGTTGTTCAGAACGAAATTGCCCGTCATCGCGATGAGCGCGGCGATGGTCTGCGCCGGGATGAAGCCCAGCCCGAGCAGTGTCAGCAGATGCAGCACGATCAGGTGGGTGCCGATACCCGTCGTTCCCACCAGCGCAAACAGGATGAAGGCCGGCGGCAGAAACCCGCCAGTGGCGCGCGACAGCAGCAGCCCACCGAACTGCAGCGTCACCAGCGCATCCAGCTTGCTCTCGCCGCTGTGGCGTGGCTTCAGCGCAGTCGGCACCTCCACAAGCTTCAGCTTGCCCTGCGCCAGTGAAAGGATATCCATCTGGATCTTGAAGCCATCGCGCTCCAGCCGTGGCGCCAGTCCGTCCCAATGCGCCCGCCGCAGCATGAAGTAGCCGCTGAGCGGATCGGTTGCCTCGACTTTCAGCAGGCGTTGCACCCAGCGCGTCGCCACGCGGCTGCCCCACCCGCGCGTCCGGCTGAGCGCTGAGGCCGCTGAGCCATCCGCGTAGCGGCTCGCGACAACCATGTCCGCGCCTTCGGTGACCTTCGCGAGCATCGCAGGCAACAACGCTTCGTCGTGCTGCAGATCAGCGTCCATCACTGCGACGACAGGCGCCGTCGTCGAGAGGGCGCCTTCGATGGCCGCGCCCGAAAGCCCGCGCCGGCCGACCCGCCGGAGGATGCGGATGCGCGGATCGACGGCCGCCATCCCCCGCACGATCGAAGTCGTGCCGTCCGGGCTGTCGTCATCGACAAAGATGATCTCATAGGCGGTACCGCCAAGCGCCACGTCGATACGACGCGCCAGCTCCGCCACATTGCCGGCCTCGCAATAGGTCGGCACGACAACGGCGAGGGAAGGACTATGAAAGGACAATTCGGACAGAGGCGGCAGACCTGAAGGAAGCGCAACGCTCCTAGGACCGCAGCTACCCTGCGGTCAAGCGGCCAGATCCCGGTCGCCCGAATGCCTGCACCGCGTCAACCGTGGCCCGCGCCGGTACGGCAATTTCAGGCAGCAGCCTTGAAGCCGGCGCGGGTAATGGTTTCCGCGATCGCGGCCGGGGTCACAACCGCCTCGTCATACTCGACGGTTGCATTGTTCGCCCCAAGGTCGGCCTTCACGAAGGTGACGCCCGGCAGGTGTCCGACAGCTTTTTCAACGGCTTTGACACATCCGCCACAATCCATGCCGGTGACCGGAATAACGAGATTGGCCATGATGGCCTCCTGAATAGTGCGTCTGCGAAATGGTAATCGCGCTGCGCCGCGTCAAGCCGCCTTATTCGGCGGCTTCTGCCGGCGCGTTGGCTTTGGCCCGGATGCTCGCCGTGTCGGCGATCCATTTCCGCATGACCTCGCCGGAAATTTCCTCCTCGTGATCGAGGATTTCGTCGTGTCGCTCATCCTTCACGGTGAACTCGAGCGCAATCCCGTTGGGATCGAAGAAATAGACGGAGTGGCAGAACCCGTGATTGATCGGCCCGAACGATTGGACATCATGCGCCGCGAGCCGGTCTTTGAAAGCCATCAGCGCCTCCTTCGAACTCAACCTCCATCGCGATGTGGTAGTCCTCCATCCCGTCCTTGATCTTGAATTTCTCGGGCTTCGCCGTGTGCGGCAAATCGAAGAAGGCGATGTAGTTGCCGTCACCCATTTCGAAGAACAGGTGCATATAAGGCCGATCTCGCCCGCCCGGGTCTTTCGCGAACGCGAGTGTCGCCCTGGTCCGCAACCCAAGGATGTCCTGATAGAAGCGGCGCGTCTCTTCCGCGTCGCGGCAGCGATAGGCGCTGTGATGGACGCCAAGTATCTTGGGTGCAGGTTCCGACATAGGGTCGCCCTCTTTCGGTCAAGGTGCGCGGCGAATCTACGCCCGGCGCTTCCGGTTTGCCAGATCGGAGGCTAGCCTTCGGCAAAGCCATTTTTGAGGTCCGCGTTGCGTACCGCAGTGTCAGAAGAAAGATCGGACGGCGCTTCTGTGGGGGCGCCAAAGCGGCGCCATGCGGCCGGCCTTTTTCTGTCCGTGGCGCTTCATGCCGCCCTTTTCATCGCCTTCCTCCCTCTGTGGATCGACGAGGTGCTGCCGCTGAACGAGGCTGGTGGCGAGGGATGGGCCGACGAAATCGAACTCAAGGCTGACACGAACTCCAGCGACGGCGCCCAGGGCGCCGGCCAGGAGCAGACCGTTGCGACCCACAAATTGCGCGGCGACAAGCCCGACCGGATCGAGGTCCAGGTCGTCTATCTCGCCAAGGAGATGCCGAAGCTCCCCGAGCCTGAGACGGACCTGAACCTGCCGCCTCTGCCCCCGCGCATTTCAATCGAAACGGAGGTCGCAGAGGCCCAGGAAAAGCCGCGCCAACCCATTGAGCAGCCGCAACCCGAACGCCTGTCGAACAATGAACAACCCTCCGAAACAGCCTCCGCCGGAGAAGTGGGCGCCGCCAAGCAGGCAAACGAAAATCATCTCGGCGGATCCGGTTCCCGCGACCAGGCCGAAGGTTCGCCATCAGGCGACGCAGCCGCAGGTGCCGGCGGCGGCAACTCCGACCGCAAGGCGCGCGACGGCGATTATCTGCGCGGCAGCCAGATCGCCGAGATGCTTCAGGGCTGGACGCTGGTGGGTACCGAAGGCGGCTGGGACGGCTCGACCGGCGACAACGCCAAGACGCGCTTCACCTTCCGCTGGGAGGCGTACTACGCCCCGGATGGCTCGGTGGAAGTCCGTTTCGAGACCTATGGCGCGGAGACGCCTCACGGCCGCATCGACCTGCGCCAGTTCAAGGATACCGGCACCTGGAGCATCCAGGGCGACCTGCTGTGCCAGAAGATCGAAGATGTCGGCTATGGCGTGCCGATCTGCTTCGAGGTGCACCACAAGGAAGGCAACCGGGTCGCGATGTACTACGCCGAATGCGGCGGCCTGCACCGCTGCTATCGCGGCCGTCTCGGGCCGGAGGGCGTCGTCCTCCCGGGCCGCAAATTCTCGATGTAGCCTATTCGTCCGGGCGTTCCTCGTAACGCTCGAAGATGAACTCCAGGCTCGTCAGGTTCATGCCATGCTTGACGTAGTTGTACGGCGTCAGGTTGACCGCCTTTATGATCCGGCGCGCGATCTCGACGCCTGCGCCTGACGCCGCCGGCACCAGATCGAAGTCGAGCACATTGATACAGGCGAGATCCTGCTCGAACGTCTGCACCGCAGCCAGCCCGTTGCCGGTCATCCAGCCGAGCACGAGCCGGTTGATCCCCTCATGCGCGACGACCAGCGCCGTATGCCAGCCCGGACGCGCCAGCAGGCGGAGGATCGACTCCTCGGCCCGCACGATGGCGTCCGCAAACACCTCGCCGCCCTCGAACAGCTTGGCGCCGGGTTCCGCGGCCGCGTCGTACTGAAAGGCCATTGCGGCGGCCATTTCACGGCGGCTTGAAGCGCCGGTGATGCGCCCGCCGTGAACCTCGACGAGACCCGGCTCGGTGTCCGCCGCAGGAACCGGGTGTTCATTCTCCGCAAGAACACGTTCCATGGTCTCGCGCGTCCTCGGATATCCGGAGGACATCACCACATCGAAGGCGACATGGGCCAAAGCCTTGCCTGACGCCGTCGCCTGCTCGCGCCCCAATGCCGTCAGAGGCACAATTGACGTGTCGCCGCTCTCGGCGACACGTCGGTGCAGATAGTCCACATGGCCGTGGCGCATCAGATAGATGCGCCGCCGGCCGGTCGTCCCGGGAAGGGCGCTCACGTCAGATCGCGCCGCCGGCTTTCAGCGCCGCGACCGCCGCCGCATCGAAGCCCCAATCCTTCAGCGCCGCCTCGTTGTGCGCGCCGATCTCCGGGGCCGGCCCGCCGACCTTTGAAACGGTGCGGCTGAAGCGCGGTGCTGGGGCCGGCTGCACCACGCCGTCGATCGTCAGGAACGTCTCGCGCGCTACGTTGTGCGGATGCTTCGGCGCCTCATCCAGCGACAGGATCGGCGCGTAGCAGACATCCGTTCCCAGCATCAGCGCATCCCACTCGTCGCGCGTCTTTGTCCTGATCGCGGCCGCCACTTTGGCCTTCAGCGCCGGCCATTTCGACTTGTCATGCTGATGATCGAACTCGGAATCGGTCAGCCCTGCCTTCTCGCGCAGCAGCGCGTAGAACTGCGGCTCGATAGAGCCGATGCCGACATACTTGCCGTCGCTCGTCTCGTAGGTGTCGTAGAAATGCGCGCCGCCATCCAGCATGTTGTCGTAGCGCTTCTCGCTCCACATGCCAGAGGCGCGGAAGCCGTAGAACATGGTCATCAGCGACGCCGCACCGTCCGACATGGCGACGTCGATGACCTGCCCCTTGCCCGACCGTCCGGCTTCCACCAGCGCCGCGCACACGCCCATCGCGAGATACAGCGCGCCGCCGCCGAAATCGCCGACGAGGTTCAGCGGGATCGGCGGCTTCTCGCCCGGCCTGCCCATCGAGCCGACCGCGCCGGTGATCGAGATATAGTTGAGGTCATGGCCGGCGGCTGGCGCCAGCGGCCCGGTCTGGCCCCAGCCGGTCATGCGGCCATAGACGAGCTTCGGGTTACGCTTGGCGACCACATCGGGGCCGAGGCCGAGCCGCTCCATCACCCCCGGGCGGAAGCCCTCGATCAGCGCGTCAGCGCCTTCCAGCAGCTTCAGCACGGCTTCGATCGCGTCGGGATTCTTCAGATCGAAGGCGACCGAGCGCTTGCCGCGCGAGGAGATATCGAACTTCGAACCGCCCCGCCCGCCCTTGCGGTCGATGCGGACGACGTCCGCGCCCATGTCGGCGAACAACATGCCGCAGAACGGCCCGGGGCCGATGCCCGCGAACTCCACAATCTTCACGCCCGTCAACGGCCCGCCCATGTCTTCCTCCGGTTCTTGTCTGATCTAAATTGCGGTAGATATTTGTGTAGCGGCGCACGCGCTGCGCCGCAAATCGCCGGGGTTCCCTATGCGTCAAGCCATTCTCCTCGCCGCCCTTGGGCTCGCCGCGTGCGGCAGCGCGGAAACGCCCGCCGCCGCGACAGCCGTGGACCAGCCCATGCCCGGAACCTCCTCCGCAACGACCGAAGTCCGCCTCTTCAGCATCGACAACCTTACGGCTGCTTGCACAGATGGCGTCCTGAAACTCCAGGTCGGCGCCAGCGCCAATAGCGGCGGCTGGGGCGAGCCGCATCTCAAGCGCCTCTCGCTGGAGAAGGGCCGAGTCAGCTACGAAGTAATCGCGCTCCCGCCCGAAGGTCCGGCCGTCACGATGATGGTGCAGATGTTCATGCTGACCCACGACGACAAGGACGCCGCCGGCATCGCCGAGGTCCGCGTTATCGCTGCAAGCAACGAGATGACCGCAACCGTCGCCGGCTGCCCGGCTGGAGCGCGCTGACGCCGTGCGACTGATTGCCCTCCTCATCGCCACGCTCGCCCTTGCCGCCTGCAAGACCGAGACCGTGACCTATACCGAAGTCCCGATGCCGACGGCCAAGCCCGCCTACGCGACGAGCGCGCGCCCCGGCGGACAGCGCCTCATGACCATCGACCGGCTCTATGCCTGGTGCGAGCGTGGCCTGTTGCTGCTTCAGGTGACCGGCACCGCCAACACCGGCGGCTGGAGCGATGCGAGGCTCAATCGCGTCAGCAACCAGGACGGACTGCTGACTTACGAACTCATCGCTCAGCCGCCGGGCGGCCGGGGCGACCCGCGCAGGCTTCAGACCCTCTCGCTCAAGCATGACGACGCCTGGCCTGTCGGCGCATCCCGTGTCCGCGTGATTTCCCAGACCAATGAGATGACGGCAGTTATCTCAACCTGCCCGGCCTATTGATGTCGCCGCGCGCAACAGGCTCCTGCCTATGTGGAGCCGTCGGCTTCCAGGTCGACGGCGGGTTTGACGCCTTCTTTCTCTGCCACTGCTCGCGCTGCCGGAAAGGCACCGGCTCGGCCCACGGCGCGAACCTCTTCGCGTCCAATGCGACGCTGACATGGACCGAAGGCGAGGCCAATGTCCGCCACTACGCTCTGCCCGGCACCCGTCACGCGCGCAGCTTCTGCGCCACCTGCGGCTCCGCGCTTCCCATGGCCCAGTTCGATGGCGCCCTGATCGTCGTCCCCGCCGGCAACCTCGACACGCTCGTCGAGACCAGGCCGACCGCACGCATCTGCCTGTCAGACCGCGCCGCGTGGACAGAAAACCTCGACGCTGTCCCGGGCTTCCCCGGCCTTCCCGGCCAGACCTAGTCGCGCGGCCCGGGAAACCACCGGGCGCGCAGATGCCCCAACAGCGTGTTCTTCGCCATGATCGCCCGGTCCAGCCGGTCGAGCCCCGACAACGCCGCCGTATCCGCGAAGAAATCGGCGCGCGTCCGGAATGCCTGCGCCGTATCCAGCTCACGCACCACGCGGCACGGATTGCCCGCCGCAATGACATTGTCCGGAATATCCTTCGTCACCACGCTGCCCGCGCCGATGATGGAATTGCGCCCGATCGTGACGCCCTTGCAGATGATCGCGCCGAACCCGATCCAGGCATTCTCGCCGATGGAGATTGCCGCCGCCTGCCCCGCCTCGGTCGTCCGGTCATAGATGCCATGCCAGTCGCTGTCCGAGACATAGACATCGCTTGCCAGCATCGCGTTCGAGCCGATGGTGATCGCCATAGAGGAAATGATCCGCGCCGCCGGGCTGACCAGCACGTTGTCGCCGAGCGTGATCGACCCCACGCGCTCCCCCGCGAACCACACGCACAGGCGTGACGGCCGCGTCGGCTCCGCATTGATGTGACAGTTCCGGCCGATGCGGATATTCGGCCCGATGATCTCGACCTGGCGCGGATTGATGAAGACGCAGCCCTCGCCGATCGCATCGAACTGCGGATGCAGGTAGCGCCGCGTCCAGCGCGCCGTGCGCCAGGCAGCCAGCCGCTTCAGCCAGTAAGGACGGGAATCGCGCCGCACGGATCAGATATACTGGCCGTCATCTACGGTCAGCGTGGTGCCGGTGATCGCGCGGCTGGCGTCCGAGGCGAGCAGCAGCAGCGCGCCGTCCAGATCGCTCTCCACCGGCAGGCGGCGGCGCGGGTAAGAGGCAATCTGCTTCTTGCCGTACTCGGTCTCGAACAACTCGCGATTGATATCGGTCAGGATGAAGCCGGGACAGATCGCCGTGACGTTGATGTCATAGCGCGCCCACTCGCGGGCCATGGCGCGGGTCATCATCGCGACCGCCGCCTTCGACATATTGTAAACGGCGCCGCCGGGCAGAACCTCGAACGCCGCCACCGACGCGATGTTGACGATGCGCCCGCCCTTGCCGCGCGCGATCATCCGGCGCCCGGCCTCCTGCGCCACAAGGAACGCACCCTTGGTGTTCGTGTCCATGACGGTCTCATACTCGGTCTCGGGGATATCGATGGCCTTGTTGCTCTGCCCCATGCCGGCATTGTTGATGACGATATCGACCGGCCCCAGCGCGCCTTCAGCCGCCTGGAAGGCGTCGGTCACCGAGCGCGAATTGGTGACATCCAGCGCGACCGAAATCGCCTTGCCGCCGCCAGCCTCGATCGCCTTCTCCACCTCGCGCAGCTTGTCGGTGCGGCGTGCCGCCAAAACGACCGACGCGCCGGATTTCGCCAGCACGTTGGCGAAGCGCACGCCGAGACCGGACGAGGCTCCCGTCACCAGGGCGACTTTCCCGTCGAGGCGGAAATTGGGCACTTCGGTCATCGGCGCTTCCTTCGGTTTGTGACCGAAACCGTTAAGGCTATCGCCCGCATCCGGCAAGGCGGCATGGCGCGGCGGCCCGCGCGGGACTAGACTGACTCCATGCAGATCGACGTCGTTTCAGACACCGTTTGTCCCTGGTGCTTCATCGGCAAGCGCCGCCTCGACCGGGCGGTCGCCCAGCGGCCGGACCTCGCCATAGAGGTCAACTGGCGGCCCTATCAGCTCGATCCCAACGTCCCAAAGGAAGGCCTCGACCGCCGGGAGTACATGCGCGCCAAGTTCGGTGACGGCGAGCGCGTGAAGGGCATGAGCGAAACGCTGCGCCAGTATGGCGAGGAACTCGGCATCGCCTTCGCCTTCGACAAGGCCGACAAGCGCCCGAACACAATCGACAGCCACCGCCTCATCCGCTGGGCCTCCAGCGTCGGCGTGCAGAACGCGATCGTCGAAGCGCTGTTCAAGGCCTATTTCGAAGAGGGACGCGACATCGGCGACCCCGCCATTCTGACCGACATCGCCGCCGCCTGCGGCATGGACGGCGAACTGGTCGCCGAGCTTCTGGCATCGGACGCCGACATTGAACTCGTCACCCGCGAATCCGGCATGGCCGGCCAGATGGGCATCCAGGGCGTCCCCGCCTTCGTGCTTCAGGGCAAGTATATGCTGGTCGGCGCGCAGGACACCGACGTCCTCGTCCGCGTCTTCGACAAGGTTCAGGCGAAAGACGAAGCTGCCGGCTAAGCCGCGGCTATCTCCGACAACCGCTTCAGCGTCACCGTTGCGCCCTTCAGGCGATCCTCGACGCCGCCCCATTCGCGGGTGATGACGACCTTCTGGTCGGGACGCACTTTGAACGTCTTGGGATTGTCGGTGATCATCTTCATCAGCCCGGCCGGGTTGGCGAAGATATTGTTGCGGAAGGCGATGATCGCGCCTTTTGGTCCGGCATCGATCTTCTCGACGCCCGCGAGGCGGCACAGCCGCTTGATCGCGACGATCTGAAGCAATTGCTGAACTTCGCCCGGCAGCTTGCCGAAGCGATCGATCATCTCGGCCGCGAAGCCGTCGATCTCCCGCTGGTCCTCCATCGAGGCGAGACGACGATACAGCGTCATGCGGACATCGAGATCAGGCACATAGCTTTCGGGGATCAGCACGGACGCGCCCAGATTGATCTGCGGCGACCACTCGCCGTCCGCCGGCTCGTCTCCCCGGCCGGAACGCAGCGCCGCAACGGCCTCCTCGAGCATCTCCTGGTACAGCTCCATCCCGACCTCGCGGATATGGCCGGACTGCTCGTCTCCCAGAAGATTGCCAGCGCCGCGAATATCGAGATCGTGGCTCGCCAGCGTGAAGCCCGCTCCCAAAGCATCGAGCGACTGCAACACGCGAAGCCGCCGCTCAGCCCCTGCTGTCAGCAGGCGACCTGCAGGCGTCGTCAGATAGGCATAGGCGCGCACCTTCGAGCGACCGATACGCCCGCGCAGCTGGTACAGTTGCGCCAGGCCGAACATGTCGGCCCGGTGAACGACCATCGTGTTGGCGGTCGGAATGTCCAGGCCGCTTTCCACGATCGTCGTCGACAGCAGCACGTCGAACTTCCGGTCATAGAAGGCGTTCATCACGTCATCCAGAACGCCCGGCGCCATCTGTCCATGCGCAACGACCACGCGCACCTCGGGCACCGTGTCCTTCAGGAACTGCTCGGTCTCGGCAAGATCGGCGATACGCGGCACGACATAGAAGCTCTGTCCGCCGCGATAATGCTCGCGCAGCAGCGCCTCGCGCACCGTCACGGGGTCCAGCGGCCCGACATAGGTTCTGACAGCAAGCCGGTCGACCGGCGGCGAGGCGATCAGCGAAAGGTCGCGCACGCCCGACAGCGCCAGCTGCAGCGTGCGCGGAATCGGCGTCGCGGTCAGCGTCAGGACGTGGATGTCGGCCTTCATCTGCTTCAGGCGTTCTTTATGGACGACGCCGAAATGCTGCTCCTCGTCGATAATGAGCAGGCCCAGATCCTTGAACTGGATCGACTTGGCCAGCAGCGCGTGCGTGCCGACCACGATATCGACCGATCCGTCGGTCAGGCCCTTGCGCGTCTCCGAGGCCTCGCTGCCTGAGACGAGACGCGAGAGCTGGCGCACCGTCACGGGCCACCCGGCGAAGCGCGTTCGAGAACGTCTTATAATGCTGACGCGCCAGCAATGTCGTGGGCACGACCACCGCGACCTGCTTACCGGACAGCGCCGCGATGAAGGCCGCGCGCAACGCCACTTCGGTCTTGCCGAATCCCACGTCACCGCAGACGAGGCGGTCCATCGGCTGCCCCTTGCCGAAATCGTCCAGCGTCTCGGCAATGGCCTTGGCCTGGTCTTCCGTCTCCTCGAACGGGAAGCGGGCGGCGAATTCGTCATAGAGGCCATGCGGCGCATCCAGCACCGCCGCCTTCTTCATCGCCCGCTCGGCCGCGATGCGGATCAGGTCGCCTGCGATCTCGCGGATGCGGTTCTTGAGCTTCGCCTTGCGGCTCTGCCAGCCCGCGCCGCCAAGACGGTCGAGCTGAACGCCGTCGCCTTCCGAGCCGTAGCGCGACAACAGCTCGATATTCTCGACGGGTAGGAACAGCTTGCCGCCGTCATATTGCAGTTCGAGGCAGTCATGCGGCGCACCAAGAACCTCGATGGTCTTGAGGCCGAGATACCGTCCGATGCCGTGGTCCACATGGACGACAAGATCGCCGACCGAAAGAGAGGCCGCCTCCGCAAGGAAGTTCGCCGCCTTCTTGGGCCGCCGGGCGGACCGGATCAGCCGGTCCCCCAGAATGTCCTGCTCGCTGATGATCGCGAGCCCACGCATCTCGAAGCCGCGCTCCAGCGGCAGAACCGCGACGCTCGCCGCGACCGGTCCGTTCTCGACGGCCCGCGCGGTCTCAACCCGCCCCAGACCCTCCAGCCCGTGATCGGCGAGAACGCCGCCCAGGCGATCGGTCGAACCTTCGCTCCACCCCGCCAGCACGACGCGCGTGCCCGCTGCAATCAGCGTGCGGACATGCTCGACAGCGGCATCGAAAACCGTGCCTTCGGACTGCGCGCGCTCCGGCGCGAAATCCCGGCCCGGACGGCCGCCGGCATCGATCCCGTCCGCAACGTCGAAGGGCGACAGGAAGAAGGTCGGGTGCGCTTCGGTCTCGTTCGTCCAGCCGGCGCCCGTCAGGAACAACCGCTCGGCCGGCAGCGGCTTGTAGTCCGCAACCTGAAGTCCCGGCGATTTCGCCGCCAGTTCACGCGCCGCGACGCGCGCCTCGTAGAACTCTTCGATCTGGCCGATCCGCGCGAGGGCCGCCTCTTCGGCCTGCGCGTCCAGCATGACGAGCGCATCGCCGGCATAGTCGAACAGTGTCTCCATCCGCTCATGGAACAGCGGTAGCCAGTGCTCCATGCCCTGATAGCGGCGGCGCGCGCTGACGCTCTCGTAGAGCGGGTCTTCCCCGGTCTGCGCACCAAAAGCGGTGATGTATCCCGAACGGAACCGGCTGACGCTTTCCGGGTCCAGCCCCGCCTCGCTGACCGGCAGCAGAAGTCAAAGAAGCCAACCGCCCCGTGGACTTCTGGCTTTCGGGGTCGAATGTCCGCAGCGTCTCGATTTCATCGCCGAAGAAGTCGACGCGCACCGGCTCGGGCAATCCGGGCGCGAACAGGTCAACGATACCGCCGCGCACAGCGAAATCGCCTGCCTCAACCACCGATCCGGCCTGTGTATAACCCTGCTTCGACAGCCACGCCGTCAACGCCTCGATCCCGAGTGCGCCGCCGGTCTTCAGTTCCAGCCTTGCGCTCTTGATCCAGTCACGCGGCGGCACGCGCTGCAGGATAGCGTTCACCGTCGTGACAAGAACGCCCGCCCCGGCCTTGCGCTCGGCCAACACCGACAACGCCGAAATCCGACGCGCCAGAATGTCATTTCGGGGGCCTAACCGGTCATAGGGAAGGCAGTCCCAGGCTGGAAAACTCAGCCGCGGCAGGCTCGGTGCGAAGAAACCCAACGCCGCCTCAAACGCCGTCGCCCGCGTTTCATCGCGCGCGACATAGACCAGAAGGCCTTTGCGCCCCTCCGCCAGTTCCGCCGCCAGCCGGGCGTCGAAGCCCTCGGGCGCGCCGCCCAGCTTCTGGCGGCCTTTCAAACTCAACAGGTGCTGAATGAGCATCGCGCTTCAGGTCCAGTTCGCGCGCGGAAAGAACTCGAACGCCTTCAGCCGCGCCATCAACCCGGTCTCGAATTCCGCCGGCGTCGGCGTCCTGCCCAGCACCCAGTCATAGATGTCCTGGTCCTGCTCCTCCAGCAGGGTCTCAAAATCCGTCAGTTCCGCGTCCGTCAACTCGGCCAGATGCGCGTCGGCAAAGGCGCCGAGCAGCAGGTCGGCTTCCTTGAAACCGCGATGATGCGCCCGATAGCTCAGGCGCTTGAGGCGAATGTCGTCAGGCATGGAGGGGCGATATAGGGCCTGACACCCGCCTTGTCATGCACCAGCCGCCCCTGTCGCCCGGCCGCTGAGCGCCCTAGACTTGGCCCGATGCGGCCCGAGATCCTGTTCCCGCTTTTCGCACCGATCCGAACCCTGCCGGGCGTCGGGCCGCGCAGCGTCGAGAAATTCGCGCGCATCGCCGGCGAGCGTGTGCTCGACCTCCTGTGGCTGAAGCCCAACGGCTATGTCGACCGCCGGCTTCGTCCCTCGATCGCCGCGGTTCCCGAAGGCAGCATCGGCACGGTCGAGGTGAACGTCCTCGACCATATTAAACCACCCCGCCCCAAGGCCCCCTATCGCGTCCTCTGCGGCGATGAAACAAGCGCGCTGGAACTCATCTTCTTCGGCGGCGCGCAGGACTATCTGGCGCGCAGCCTGCCCCACGGCGGACGGCGCATCATTTCCGGCCGCATCGAGCGCCACGATGGCCGCCTCCAGATGGCCCATCCCGACTATGCCGTCGCGCCCGATCAGGCCGACCAGATCCCCGAGATCGAGCCGGTCTACCCTCTGACCGAAGGCCTCACGACCAAGGCCGTCGCCAAGGCCGTGCGCGGCGCGCTCGTCACCCTCCCCGTCCTGCCGGAATGGCAGGATGGCCCGTGGCTGAAGAAGCAGAAATGGCCGTCCTGGGCGGAGGCCCTGACCGCCATCCACGCACCCATCGAGGTGGATGAAGCCGCGCTCGAAACCGCCCGGCGCCGCCTCGCCTATGACGAGGTTCTGGCCAACCAGCTCGCCCTCGGCCTCATCCGCGCCCGCATGAAAAAGGCCGCCGGCCGGAAACTGGATGGCGACGGCCGCCTGCGCGCCAGGCTTCTCGCCGCGCTGCCTTACCGGCCCACTGGCGCACAGACCCGCTCGCTGCACGAGATCGCCGCCGACCTCACCAGCGGCGATCGCATGAACCGCCTGCTCCAGGGCGATGTCGGCGCCGGCAAAACCCTCGTCGCCCTCATGGCGATGCTGATCGCAGTCGAGGCCGGGTCGCAGGCGGCGCTGATGGCCCCGACCGAAATCCTCGCGCGCCAGCACATGAACGTCATCGGGCCGCTGGCCGAGGGCATCGGCCTCCGCGCCGCCCTGCTTACCGGCCGCGAGAAGGGCAGGACCCGCGAGAAACTGCTCGCCGATCTCCAGTCCGGCGGCATCAACATTCTTATCGGCACCCACGCGCTCTTCACCGATGACGTGGCCTTCGCAGACCTCGCCCTCGCCGTCGTCGACGAGCAACACAAATTCGGCGTCTCGCAGCGCCTCAGCCTCGCCGACAAGGGCGGTCGCCCGGCGCACACGCTGGTCATGACCGCAACGCCTATCCCCCGCACCCTCGCCATGACCGCCTATGGCGACATGGACGTCTCCAAGCTCGACGAGAAGCCGCCGGGCCGTCAGCCCATCACCACCCGCGCCGTGCCGCTGTCGCGGCTGGAGGATGTCGAACAGGCTGTCGCGCGCGCCATCGCCGCCGGCGACCGGGTTTACTGGGTCTGCCCGCTGGTCGAGCAGAACGAGAAGCTCGACCTCACTGCCGTCGAAAGCCGGTTCCGGGAATTGGAAAGCCGCTTCGGCAACCGCGTCGCCCTCGCGCACGGCCAGATGAAAGCGGCAGCCAAGGATGCCGCTATGGAGCGCTTCCGCACCGGCGCGGCGACAATCCTTGTCGCCACCACCGTCATCGAAGTCGGCGTGGACGTGCCGCAGGCCACCGTCATGATCATCGAGCACGCCGAGCGCTTCGGTCTCGCGCAGCTTCACCAGCTCCGCGGCCGGGTCGGGCGCGGCACGCGGCCCAGCACCTGCCTGCTGCTCTATCAGGACGATCCGCGCCCCGGCGAAACCGCCCTCGCCCGCCTCAAGATCATGCGCGAGACCGAAGACGGTTTCGTCATCGCGGAGGAAGACCTCCGCCTGCGCGGTGCCGGCGAGGTTCTGGGCACCAAGCAGGCCGGCGTCCCCGACCTCCATTTCGCCGACCTTTTCCGGGACGCCGACCTCCTGGCTGCGGCGCGTGACGACGCCACCATGGCCGTCGGGCGCGACCCTGACCTCGCCAGCCCCCGCGGCGCCGCCCTCCGGTCGCTGCTCTATCTCTTTGAGCGCGACGAGGCAGTGCGTTATCTCCGTTCGGGTTAGGCATTTGGAACAAAGACCATGGCGGAACAGCCGGACTTCAGGGAGGCGCTCGCCCGCGCCATGCAACGGGTGCTGGGTGGCACAGGCGAGATCGGGCCGCTCACACGACTATCCGGCGGCGCCAGTCAGGAGACCTGGGCGTTCAGCGCCGCAGGGCGTGACTTCATCCTGCGCCGTGCGCCCGGCGGCACCTCCGCCATCAGCCCGTCAGGCAACGCCATCGGCCTGCCGACCGAGGCCGCCGTCATCACCGCCGCCCGGGCCGCCGGCGTCGCAGCGCCCGAGGTCATCTACGTCCTGACGCCGGAAGACGGTGCCGGCACCGGCTACGTCATGGCACGGGTCGAGGGCGAGACGCTCGCCCGTCGCATCCTCCGCGACGCCCAGTTCGACGCCGTCCGGGGCCGCCTCGCGCATCAGTGCGGCGAGGCCATGGCCCGCATTCACGCGACCACGACCGACGCGGTGCCCCAGTTACCGCGCATCGGTGGACAGACCCAGCTTCGTCAGTACCACGAACGCTACCAGGCCTACGACCAGCCCAAGCCGGTCTTCGAGTTGGCTTTCAAGTGGCTGCAAAACAGGTTGAAGGACGACGCGCAACTCGTTCTTGTTCATGGCGATTTCAGAAACGGCAACATCATGGTTCATCCAAAGGACGGGCTGAACGCCGTTCTGGATTGGGAACTGGCTCACATTGGAGACCCGCTCGAAGATCTCGGCTGGATCTGCGTCAACTCCTGGCGCTTCGGCGTCAGCGGCCGCGCGGCAGGCGGCTTCGGCAGTGTCGAAGATCTTCTGGAAGGCTATCGCGCCGGTGGTGGTCCTGCCTTTACCGCAGAGGACGTGAAGGTGTGGGAAGTCTTCGGCACCCTCAAATGGGGCATCATGTGCATGTCGATGTACGAGGCCTTCCGCACCGGTTTCGACCGCTCCGTCGAGCGCGCCGCCATCGGCCGCCGCTCGTCCGAGACTGAAATCGACCTCGTCAATCTGCTGATCGGGTGACCCCATGATGGACAAACCGACCCTTGCCGAGATCGTCGCCGCCGTTCGCGAATTCATCGAGACGAAGGCGATCCCGGAACTCACCGGCCACACTGCCTTCCACGCCCGCGTCGCCGCGAATGCGCTGGCGATCGCCGAGCGGGAACTGGCGGAAGGCCCCGCCGGCGCCGCCGCCGAACTGGCGCGCCTCAAGGCCCTGCTCGGCCGCGAAGGCACGCTCGACCAGCTCAACCGTGCGCTGTCGGCCCGCATTGCGGCCGGCGACATCACACTGGAGACCCCCGGCCTCGCCGAGCATCTGAAGCGCACGACCCTCGACAAGGTCGCGATCGATCAGCCGTCCTATTCTGGCTTCAAGACTGCGGCCGCAGCCGCAGGTCAGGGCGGCGGAGTATAAGGAACCAGCCGATCAGGGCCTGCGCCCACGCGGCCAGAGGGTTCAGCCACGAGGGATCGTGCTCCGAGGGGTAGAAGAACGCCGTCGCGCCTTCGACCTGCGCGAACATGCCTGGGATGAAGCCATAGAGCAGCGCCAGAATGGCGAGGGCGGCGATGTCGGAGCGCTTGCCCACCTGCCCTAGCCCCATAGCCATGAATACGGCGCAGTCGCGAAGCACGAAGCCGAGCGCCGCCAGAACGATCATCGGCCCGCCATACACGTTGGCCCGTTCCGCCACCGACCACGGCAACAGCACGATGGCGAGCACGCCGAGGATCACCACCGCAAGATAGGCGTAACCCCAGGCCGGGAACCGGGCGAGCAGGCTGACGAACTGCCGTGTCTTGAAGCACTCGATCAGCCAACGATAGGCGACGATCTCCTTCGGCTCCACCAGCGCCATCATGTAGGTGATGATGACAAGCGCGATGCCGCCCTGGACGGCACGCATACCTGTCATGAAAGCGCCGTCGCGGATGTAATCCCGCCAGAAGTCGAAACCACCGGCATAGGCCGCCGCGAACACCAGGAAGGCGAGCCAGACCACGGGACCGTTCTGGACCTGCAGTTCGCGCCGCATCACCCGGTAATTGCCGAGGATGACCCAGAACAGGAAAGCCGCGAGCGAGGCCAGATAGAACGTGCCGGGGTCGAAGCTGCCGCCCCACCACCAGATCGCGCGCACCGCGAACGGATCGATCCCGCCCGACAGGCTGCGGAACAGGGATGTCGGATCGACGGTCTGCCAGACCCGCCAGACCAGCAGCGCCGCGATCAGGCCCGCAAGCTGGTACAGGAACACGTCGAACCGCGTGTGGCTCATGCGCCGGCGCACCGCCACCACGCTGGCGAGCAGCGCCGTTGCCTGCGAAATGATGCCGATGGCGAAGAAATAGCCCGCCTGCATGCCGAGATTGTCGGCACCGCCGACCCGGTAGGCCTGATAGAGAATGACCGTCAGACACAGCAACCCGCCGATCCAGGCGAGAACCGTCGATCCGGCCAGCTTGCCCCAGACCATCGTCCATGGACGGATCGCCGAAAGGCGTTGCCCGTCCCAGGTCTTGTTCGCGATTTCCTCGACCACCGACTGCGCCGCGCAGCGTGTCCCCCACAGGACGACCACGGCATAGAAAACGAGTTCGGCGGTATGCGAGGCCGAGGTCCAGTCGCCCGGCGAGATCGCCACGACGAGGATACAGGCCACGATGATGATCATGAGCGTCAGGCGGCGCTCGGTCAGCTCGATCCAGATGTTGCGGAGGAGTTCGGGGTTCATTGCGCCGCCTTCCCCGTCTCTTCCAGATAGGTCTGCTCCAGCGTCCGCTTGGTTTCGGCGAACCCGCAGAGCGGGTAACCGTCACCCACGATAGTGCGAATGATGCCGGCGCGCCGTTCCGGGCCGTCCAGCCAGATCTGGGCTGCCGTGCCGGCCATGCTCGCCTGGGTGACGCCCGGCAGCCTCTCCAGATAGGCCGCGAAGCCCGCGTCGGGCGCCGCCAGCTCGACGAGATACGATATCCGGTTCTCGCTCAGCGCGACCGCCTGGCCGCCGACCATCAATCCGTTCTGGATGATGATCATCTGGTCGGAATAGTCCTCAAGCTCGGACAGGATATGCGACGAGACGATCAGCGTCAGGCCGCTCGCCTTCAGCTCCAGGAACAGCGCCGAAAGGCTGCGGCGAGCATCGGGGTCGAGGCCGGAGGCCGGCTCGTCCAGCATGATGACGTTCGGCTCGTGAACGATCGCCTGCCCGATGGCGAGCCGCTGGCGCAGGCCGCGCGAGAGTTCCGCGGCTTTCTGCTTCATGCGGTCCGTCAGCCCGACGCGCGCCGCTGCCTTCTCGACCGCCGCTTCGACCGCACTGCCCGACAAGCCATGCGCCCGCGCCGCGAAGGTGAGACAGCGGCGGACCGAAAGCGTATCGTAGAGGCCGAAAAAATCCGGCAGAAAGCTGAGGTTCTCGTGGATGCGCCGCGGGTTCTCGCGCGTGTCCAGGCCGTTGATGATGACCTGCCCGCTATAGGGCATCTCCAGCGCGGCGAGACAGCGCATCAGCGTCGTCTTGCCCGCCCCGTTCGGGCCGACCAGTGCGGTGATGGTGCCGGCCTGAATGGTCAGGCTGACGCCGTTCAGCGCGCGTTTGGTTGGATATTCGTAGACGAGGTCACGAACCTCGATCATGTCGACTCACGGGCAGTTGAGGCGGAGGCCGCCGACACGTCCTTGTAGCCGATTGGGTGCCAGCGCCAAGCAGCGGATCGCACAAATCCACGATCCGCCGCCCCGGGAACGGGTTAACCGTCACAAACTTGAGCGCCCCGTCAGGCGCCCATCTGGCCGATGATCGCCACCGAGCAGACATTCGACGACGGCGCACCGCCCAGATTGTGCGTCATGCCGAAGGTCGGGCTCTTGAGCTGGCGCGCGCCGGCCCGGCCCTGAAGCTGCAGATACATCTCGTACAGCATGCGGAGGCCCGATGCGCCGATGGGATGGCCAAAGCACTTCAGGCCGCCGTCGATCTGGCAAGGCACCTGCCCGTCCGCGTCGTAGAAGCCGTTGAGGACATCCTTCCAGCCTTCGCCTTCGCGACTGATATGAAGGTCTTCCATCGTCACCAGTTCGGTGACCGAGAAGCAGTCATGGACTTCCATCATCGAGATCTGGTTGCGCGGATCGGTGATGCCGGCTTCCTCATAGGCCTTGCGGGCGGCGATGCGGGCGGTGTGGAAATAGCTGCCGTCCCAGGAATTATGCTGGCTCTCCAGGCCGTTCGAGACCGACAGCTGAAGCGCCTTCACGCTGATCAGGTCTTTCTTGCCGAGGCTTCGCGCGATCTCCGGCGTCGTGACGATGGCGGCCGCCGCGCCATCCGACACGCCGCAACAATCGAAAAGGCCAAGCGGCTCGGCGATCATCGGCGCGTTGAAGCACATCTCTTCGGTGATCGGCTTCTGCAGATGCGCTTTCGGATTCTTCGCGCCGTTGGCATGGCTCTTCACCGAGACATGCGCGATGGCGCGCTTCAGGTCTTCCTTCGAAACGCCATGCTTTGTGCGGTAGGCCGACGCGAGCTGCGCGAAATTGCCCGGCGCCGAGCCGTTCGCCATCCACAGCGGGTTCAGCGTGCCGGGCTGGCCGGTCGGCAGACCGCCATAGCCGGTGTCCTTCAGCTTCTCAACGCCGATCGCGAGCGCGATGTCATAGGCGCCCGAGGCGACCCCATAGACCGCGCCGCGGAAAGCCTCCGACCCGCCGGCGCAGAAATTCTCGACGCGCGTCACCGCGACGTTCGGCAGACGGAGCGCGATCGAGGCGGGCGTGCCGCCCTTGCCGACGCCTACCTCGTCGATATGGGTGGAGTGCCAGGCCGCCTGGATCATCGAATTGTCGATACCGGCATCGGCCAACGCTTCCAGATGCGCCTCGACCATCAGCTCTTCCGCGCCGACGTCCCAGCGCTCGCCGAACTTTGAGCAGCCCATACCCAGAATGGCGACCTTGTCGCGAATGCCCGATGCCATGTCCGTTCCTCCAGATTTCTATTCTCTCAAGCTAATCCCGCCATGCCCGGTGCGCTAGGTGCCGTTCCAGGAGCGGAACCAGTCCACGAAACGGCCCAACCCCTGCTCCAGCGGGGTCGAAGGGCGAAAACCATGATCACGTTCCAGCGCCGAAGCATCCGCATGGGTCGCGCTGACATCGCCCGGCTGCATGGGCAATTCGTTGCGCTTCGCGGTGCGGCCCGTCAGACGCTCCAGCGTCGCGATGAAGTCGTTCACCGAAACCGGGTTCGAGTTGCCGATGTTGTAGACCCGATTTATGCCGCGCTCCGGCGGCGCATCCAGCACCTTCAGGATGCCCGAGACGATGTCGTCGACATAGGTGAAGTCGCGCGTCAGAACGCCGCCCGCGAAGACGTCGATGGGCTTGCCCGACAGCAAAGCCTCAGTGAACAACCAGTACGCCATGTCCGGCCGTCCCCACGGCCCATACACCGTGAAAAAGCGCAGGCCTGTCTGCGGGATGCCGTAGAGATGGCTGTAGCTGTGCGAGATGAGCTCATCAGACCGCTTCGTCGCCGCATACAGCGACACCGGCTTCTCCACCGCATCCGTCTCGCTGAACGGCGCCTTCTCGTTGCCGCCATAGACCGAACTCGACGAGGCATAGACGAGATGCTTCAGTCCCTCGCCCCCCCCCCGCGCCAGTTCCAGCACGTTGAGATGCCCCATCAGGTTCGCGCGGATATAGGCGCGCGGATTCTTCAGGCTGTAGCGGACGCCCGCCTGCGCCGCGAGATGGACGATCCGATCCGGGGCAAGCCCCACGAACGTCGCCTCCTCCGCGATATCGCCTTCAATGAAGGTGAAACCCTTGCGCCCTGTCAGACGCGCCAGCCGCGCCTGCTTCAGTTTCACGTCGTAATAGGGATTGAGGTCGTCGATCCCGACGACCTCTTCGCCACGCGCCAGCAAGGCCTCAGCCGTGTGATAGCCGATGAATCCCGCAGCGCCTGTGACGAGAACCGCCATCAGGCCGCCGCGACCTGCGGCACGGCCTTCCAGAAATAGCGGCGGAACCCGCGCTTCTCATCGAAGTCCTTGATGCGGAACACCATGCGCACCGACGCGCCGGTATCGAACGAACCGCGATCGACATCCGTGAAATCCGACAGGAAACGCCCGCCCTCGGCGAAGGTCACCATGCCGTAATGCTGCGGCGGGTCCATCGAATAGGTCAGGAAGTCCGCCGACCACGACAGCACCGTCGCCGGCAGCTCGGCGAAACAGAACGGCTCCTGCGTATCCACGCCGCCGCAGTTCGGGTTCACGCAGATACGCGCGCGCGGAAACTGCGCCGTACCGCATTTCGAACACTTGCCACCTGTCAGTCCGAACAGCATGTCGCGCCGACGATAGGCCGTCGTCAGCGCCGTCTTGTTGTCCTTCTCCGCGCGCATGCCCTTCTCAAGGTCCAGCATGCCGTTGAAGGCGAGGAACTTCAGGTAGTTCGTCTCTTCCTTGCGCGCCTTCAGCGACCCGGCGATGCCGCGCCGCGGTTTCAGCTTGCCGATCTCGTCCGTCACCTCGAACACCAGCGCATCGCAGCCCTGACCGAACGCCGCGAGCAGGATCTTCTCGCCCGGCTTCGCACTCTCCAGAGCATTCACCAGCATGACGAGCGGATGCGCTGCGCCGCTGTCGCCCAGCGTTGCTGCCAGATTGTCGCGCACCTTCTCAGGCGCGATGCCAAGACCCTTGGCGATCTGCTGGTCCAGCTTTGCGAACGAGCATGGCATTACGAAATGGTCGATCGCCGCCGCCTCGACCCCCGCTGCCTTCAGCGCCGCCTTCGCCGCGCGCGGCACGATCTTCGAATAGCCCTCGTCGCGGATCCAGCGCTCTTCCCAGTTATAGTCATAGTCCTCGCCGTCACCGCAATAATGATCGACGAAATCGACCGTCACCGACGCCGCGCCCAGCAGCTTCGCGATCACGCGCTCCGATCCGACCTCCAAAGCGCCGGCCGCATCGCCGAACGACAATTCCTGTGCTGAAGCCGCCTTCGCTTTGCGCTTCTCCGCCGTCACGACCAGCGCATGCTTCGCGGCTCCCGCCTTCACCGCGTTCAAAGCCGCAGCCAGCGCCGATGTCGCCGCCCGTTGCGATCCGCCGAAATCGGCGGAGGCCGCAGTCTCGGACAGCGACAGCGCCGCCGCCACTACGCCGGCATTCTGCCGGTCGGCGAACGGCGCCGTGGTCGATGCGAAATAGACCGCGTCGATATGCGCACGCGACAGCAGCGGATCGACGCCCGGCAGGCAATCGCGACCGGCCTCCACGGCCATGGTGATCGCGTCTTCGTCCCAATTCGCCATCGAGCGCTCGCCCTTGGCGGCGCCCATCAGGTTCGGCGCGAACCACGCATTGGCCGTCGCGGCGGCCTTGCGCTGCAGACGAAGCCTGGGCACGTAGCCCCCGAAGCTGACGATACCGACCATCGCGTTTCCCTTCGATCTTTTTGAATGCCGTGAGACGCCGTCCGGCGTAGCAAATCGCCCCTGCACGCTCAATCCAGCACCCGGCCCAATCGCATTTGACCGGACGTGATCCTGCGCCTATGCGAGGGCGAACGCCAACGCAGGGTCAGTCATGAAGCCCATCCGCAAAGCTGTCTTTCCGGTCGCCGGCCTCGGCACCCGCATCCTCCCAGCGACCAAGTCGATGCCGAAGGAAATGCTGACCGTCGTCGACAAACCGCTCATCCAGTATGCGGTGGACGAGGCCCGCGCCGCCGGCATCGAAACCTTCATCTTCGTCACCGGGCGCGGCAAGGACTCGATCGAGGACCATTTCGACATTTCATATGAAATGTCCGACACGCTGGAGAAGCGCGGCAAGAAGGCGGAGCTTGAGATCGTCGGCAGGACGGTGCCGCCCGCCGGCGAGGCTGTGTTCGTCCGCCAGCAGCGGCCGCTGGGCCTCGGTCACGCCGTATGGTGCGCTCGCCGCATCATCGGCGACGAGCCGTTCGCCGTCCTTCTCCCCGACGAACTGATCGAGGGCGCGACGGGTGAACTGACCGCAGCGTATGAAAAGTCCGGCGGTAACCTCGTGTCGGTGCTCAACATTCCGCGCGAAGCTACCGGCTCCTACGGCGTCATCGCCCCGGGCGCTGAGAAGAACGGCATGATCGAGGTGAAAGGCCTGGTCGAGAAACCCAAGCCCGCCGAGGCGCCCTCCACGCTCATGCTGGCCGGCCGCTACATTCTTCAGCCCGAAATCTTCGCCAAGCTGGAAGACCAGAAGCCCGGCGCCGGCAATGAAATCCAGCTGACCGACGCGATGGCCCGCCTCATCGGCGAGCAGGATTTCCACGCCGTCACCATCGGCGGCCGCCGCTACGATTGCGGCAGCAAGGCCGGCTTCCTCGCCGCCAATCTCGTGCTGGGACTTGGCCGCCCGGACATCGCGCCAGCCCTCCGCGAACTTCTGAAGGAGTCCGGCATCAGCCTGGGCTGATGCCGCGCCTCAGGAAGCCGGGCGGAACGTCTCGAGGATCAGCGGATTGACCTTGGGGCTGATGTACTGGATCGACGCCCAGGTCTGCAGCGTATCGGGCGCGATCCAGAAATCGTTCACATAGCGCCACTGCAGCTCTTCAACCTGGCATGTCTCCTGGATGTGCCGGGTGACGATAGGCGTCTCCAGAATGGTGATCGTCTCGTCGCCGATCGCCTGCGCGACACAGCGCGCTTCCAGAGTCCTGATCCCGCGCTCGTTGGAGTCGAACCAACGGACGCCCTGCACCGGACTACCCGAATGCACGGCCGTCTTGATGATATCCTCGCCGTCCCAGCGCGCGCCCAGCACATCGCGGCTGAGGCCCTGCGTCCGGATTACGCGGCCGCCGCGCATCACGATGCTTATCTGGTAGCCGAGCGTGTACAGTTCGTTCTTGTCGGCCTGGTTGGCCATCAGGAACAGGAACTGCGGATTGTCGTCGATCTTCACGCCTATCGAGGCATAGGGAAGATCGGCGGCCATCTTGCGTTCGATCTTCGCCGGCGGACGCGGCGTCGCCTCCGGGTCGATCAGGCGCTCGACGATTCCGTAGATCATCTGGCCGGCCATGCCGACCGAGCCCTCCTCGCTGTCCGAGGAACACGCCGACAGCGTCAATGCGAAGGTGAGAGCGGCAAGACCGGCGCGGGCTGAGATATGGTGCGTCATCGCTACAGGCCCGGCGTCACATCGAGCTTCCACGTACGGCGGATCTCGGTTTCGTTGGTGCGGCGGACCTTCTCCCACAGCGGGTTGCGGTCATACAGGCGCTGGCCGCCGTCGCGCGTCAGCGAAGCGAGATAGGTGCTGACCGTGTATTGCGTGTTGAACGGCGCGATCCAGCCGAACGGCACGCGGATGATCAGACCCTTGTCGAAACTGCCTTCGCCGAACTCTTCGAACGGCACATCGGTGAGCGTCGCGTACGCGCCGATTTCGACACCGCTGTCGAACTGGCGCGTCACCTCGAAGGTCGCGCCCCAGTCGCCTGCGAGATAGCGGCCAGCGTGGACGTTCACGTTCACGCCACGCCAGATCGCGTCCTGCCAGTACATGCTGACCTGGCCGGTGACGACATCGTAGTCGCGGAACTCGAACAGGCGGTCGAAGTCACGCTGTTTCAGGTAATAGAGGTTCGCGCCCCAGGCGATATCGCTGCCTTGCGGACGCCAGATCACTTCGCCGCCGACGCCGCCGAACATGTCTTCCAGCAGGCCCGCTTTGACCTCGTAGAAGATGTCCGGCGCCAGCTTGCCGATCTTCGAAACATAGAGCAACTCGATGCCGTGCTGGCCCTGGTCGCGATAGAGCCGGAAATCCGTACGCACATGCGGCAGCACCGAGTTGCCTGGCGTCGGATCGTCGACCGTATCGATGAGGTCCGAAGTCCAGTTGCCCTCGACCTTCCAGCCATCCTCGAACTCGACAGAGCCGCCGATCGACAGCGTCACGCCGATCCGCAGCGGTTTGTCGGGATCGAACAGCAACGTGCGGGGCCGCGGCAGGATTTCCCAGCTGAAGCGCGGATAGGCGTCGGAGAAGCGGATCGCCTCGTCCGGAATTTCCATGCCGCCTGGGACGATCTTCACATAGTCGATCAAGTCGTCGACTACGGCGAACTGACCGACAGCACGCTCATAGGCGCTGCGCGTCAACTGCACCTCGGTCGACGGCAGGCCGCCGACCACGCTGGTGATGTAGAAATGCTCCACGCTGGGCGGCAGCGTCGACAGAACACGCAGCATCCGGTGGATCGCGTCGGTTTCACGGACATAGTGTGTGTTGTTGTAATAGACCGCGACATAGTCCTTGCGCAGATCGACCGCCTCGATGCCCAGGCTCTGCGCCTCGCCCAACTGCTTCAGGCTGTCGATGATCTGCTGGCGGATGGCGGGGACATCGTTCCAGCGGCCGCTCGACATGATCTGCTGCATCGAGCTGCTGCCGCCATTGCCGCCCGCATTCTCGGCGAGCAGCGCATTGCCCGTACGCGAATAATCTTCGAGCGACCACTTCTCGTCGGACGCCGCATGCACGACGCCGCGCAGGCCCACGGCCTCGATCTTCTCCGCGCTGCCTGCCGGCACTTCCTCGATGCGGGCCACCGGCGTACCGCCGGGGCGCTGGTCCGCCGGGCGCACTGATGGCGGCAGCGGCGTCGGCTCCATCACCTTCATCATTTCCACCGTCGGGTCGAAGCGCACCGACAGGCGGAAGCTGATCGTGTCTCCGTAAAGATAGGACAGCGTGCCTTCCAGCAGGCTGTCATAGCGATACGACAGGCCGAAATTCCACTGCAACTCCGGACGGTAGAGACCCGAATCCTGCTCAACCTGATAGTTATCGCCGCTGTATTCGACGATCGCCTTCAACCCGTCGACCGGCGTCTGCCACACGACACCGCCGAACAGCGACACGTCGCGCCCGCGGAAGATCGAGTTGAACAGAGGCTTGCCGCCCTGGTCGTTGTTGGGGTCGTAAACGGGACGCGTATCGAAGCGTTCGTCGAGATACGAGAACGGATTGCGCAGCATGCCGACGGAACCCATGCGGCCCCAGCCCATGCCCAGCGTGAAATCGAAATCGCCCCAGTTCTTCGACGCGACGACATATTCGCCGCCATAAATCCCGGTGCCGACGATGTCGTTGAGACCGACAGCGATGGCGGGAAGATATTCCGTCTCCGACAAAAGCTTGACCTTCAGGCTGAACGAACGGTCCAGCAGGTCGGGATCTTCCGGATCGACGGCGGCGAAGAAATTGCTGATGCGGCCATAGCGGAACGCCGCTTCCAGCCATGGGAAAACCTGGAATGTCAGCGTCGTGCGGAACGATTCCGGTGCGGTCGCGATCGTGACGGCGAACTCGCCGTCTTCCATCACGCGCGCCGAGGGCATCTCCAGAAGGCCGGTATGACCATAGGTATTGAGCGGCTGCGGGCCAGGCCAGTTCGGTTTATCGGCAGCGGCCGCCGACAGCAGCGCGGCCGACGCACAGCCGGCCATAAGTCCCATCGTTGCGGAACGCATCGTGCTCGCCCGAACCACTCTATCCCCCGCCCGCGGTAACCACGCGGAATCCTTAACCCAAGCTAGAAAAGCCCGGCGCTACAAGCAAATGAAAAGGGGCGGCGTGGCCGCCGCCCCTGTTAGCAAGCTGTTAGCAAACTCATTCCAGGCGCTACAGCCTCAGTTGGTGGTGTCGTCGTCATCCTCGGCGAGGAAGACCACAAGACCCACCGCAGCAGCCGCGCCGAGGCCGATCAGCAGCCAGTTCGTGCCGTCGGACACGGTTTGAACTGCGGCTGCCGGCGCGGGGCCGGAGGGTTCGAGCGCGACAGGTTCATCCTGCGGCGAGGGTTCAATCGGCGAACCCTGACCGTTGGCGAAAGCAGGTCCGGTCATCAACCCAAATGCAATGGCCAGACCGGAAACGGGGGCGAGATAGCGTATCATTGAGAGAAAACCTCTGATTGAGACAGCGAAAGCGAGTCAATCCGGAAGCCGTTCGAAGCGTAGATTTCGCGCAATGCCGCGACAAGCAAATGAAACTTAAAATTTGATAAGGTGCGGACGGACAGAAAAATGAAACGGGGCGTTCCATAAGGAACGCCCGAAGTCGCATTCAGCCTAGACTGATGCTTAGTCGCTGACCTGCTCGTCATCATCGTCGTCATCCGAGACGATGACGATGATGGCGATGATGATTATCGCGGCCAGCGCGATCAGCCACCAGTTCTGCGACGACTGGGTCTTGGTGACTTCCTGCGCCGGGGCGGGGCCCTGCGGCTCAAGCTGCGTCGGGGCCGGAGCCGGCTCCGGCGCGATCGGCGAGCCCTGGCCGTTGGCCAGCGCGCTGGTGGTCAGCGAAGTCGCGAAGGCGAGCGCCAACGCGGTAGATACAAAACGCTTCATTGCAAAAATCCCCTTCTTATTAACGGCCCCGATGGCCATCCATTTCACTCAACCTTACGGTTTGCAAACAACTCAATTCGTCGTCGACGTCGAATCCGAACCGGACCCGGCGAGGCCGAACAGAATACCGGCCAGCGCAGCCGAACCCAGGCCCAGCAGCAGCCAGTTCTGTGCAATACGCGCCTGACGGACGGTGGTTCCCGGCGCCACGCCGGCCGGTTCCAGATCGACGTCAGCGCGCTCGGGCACCGGAGGCGTCGCCTCGCGCACCGTCTCGGCCTTATCGGCGGCCAGAACGGGCGCCGCAGCAAGCGCAGCAGCCAAAACCAAAGTGGTCGCGATCTTCACTTGCAAAATCCTGCCATACGCCGGGACGCACCCGCATTTACAGAAAAATAAGGGATTCGCCCGGCTCGATCAACGCAACTCGTAAAACAAAAGGGGCGCCGCAGCGCCCCTTCGCTCCGCCCGATCAGGTCGGGGACGAGTCTTCGTCGTCATCGTCGTCGGAGACGATCACGATGATGGCGATGATGATGATCGCAGCCAGCGCGATCAGCCACCAGTTCTGCGACGACTGGGTCTTGGTGACTTCCTGCGCCGGGGCGGGGCCCTGCGGCTCAAGCTGCGTCGGGGCCGGAGCCGGCTCCGGCGCGATCGGCGAGCCCTGGCCGTTGGCCAGCGCGGTGGTGGTCATCGACAGCGCCAGCAGCGCGGCCGAGCCGAAAGCGGCGAACTTCTTCATGTGCTTCTCCGGTACGATGTTAAACTCAAGGGGCGTTGTTGTTGGTGTCGTCATCATCGTCGTCGGACACGATCACGATGATGGCGATGATGACGATCGCGGCGAGAGCGATCAGCCACCAGTTCTGCTGCGACTGGGTCTTGGTGACCTGCTGCGCCGGGGCCGGGCCTTGCGGCTCAAGCTGCGTCGGCGCCGGAGCCGGCTCCGGCGCGATCGGCGAACCCTGGCCATTGGCCAGCGCGGACGTCGTCATCGAAGCCGCCAACAGCGCGGCTACGGCAAAGGCAGAAATACGCTTCAAAACACAGCCTCCCCAAACCAGATCGCGGCGGCGCCACGAGTCACCAAATAGTTAAAGCCTAAATCCCCCAGACCGGCTACGCGCCGACATGGGAAAAGCGCCACATGATGCAGAATTGCATCGGCAGCGGCGACCGGCGCTCAGCAATAAAAAAGGGGGCGCCGAGGCCCCCCCCCCTTCAACGTCGCAAAAGCGACGCTGATTTACTGCGGAACTGTATCGTCGTCGTCATCGTCGTCGGAGACGATCACGATGATGGCGATGATGATAATCGCCGCGAGGGCGATCAGCCACCAGTTCTGTTGCGACTGGGTCTTGGTGACTTCCTGCGCCGGGGCGGGGCCTTGCGGCTCAAGCTGCGTCGGGGCCGGAGCCGGCTCCGGCGCGATCGGCGAACCCTGGCCATTGGCCAGCGCGGTGGTGGTCATCGACAGCGCCAGCAGCGCGGCCGAACCAGCGGCAAGCATACGCTTCATTGAATTACCCCTATTTGGCCGACACTGCGCCGGTCCTCCATTCATCCGAAAATTCTAGGCACGGATTCGTGATGGCGCAACGCAGAACAACGAAAAGGGGGCGCACAAGCGCCCCCTGGACTCGGCAGATTTTATAGAAAATCCGGCGTATCAGTCGTTGGTGTCGTCGTCTTCGTCGACGGCGATGATGATGCCGACAGCGATGGCGGCGGCCAGCGCAATCAGCCACCAGTTCTGGCTCGACGCGGTCTTCTGGACCGTGGCGGCCGGCGCCGGGCCAGCGGGCTGCAGAACGGTCGGAGCCGGCGGAACCGGACGGGCCGGCTCGATCGGCGTGCCCTGACCGTTGGCCAGCGCAGCAGTCGTGAACGAGGTCGCAACGACCGCAGCCGCAGCAAGAGAAACAAGGCGCTTCATGGTCGGGTCTCCGGTCTCGAGGCCCTCGTCGCGAGGGCGGATTTCTCAAGACCAGACCCTAGCCAGCAATAGTTACTGCGGCGTAAAGCGTGGCCCGGCCACGCAGATTGGGCTTGGATTTCCGCCCGTATCCAAGTATTGCCGCCCGCAGTGGGTCCATAGCTCAGCGGTAGAGCATCTGACTTTTAATCAGAGGGTCGATGGTTCGATCCCATCTGGACTCACCACTTCCTCCGTCCCCGTGGTTGCGTAGAAATCCGCCGCGAAAGCGGCCAACGCACCACGCGAGATGGCATCCCGCATTCCCGCCATAAGATCCTGATAATACTGGAGATTGTGCCAGGTCATCAGCATCGCGCCCAGGATTTCGCCGCTCTTCACCAGGTGATGCAGATATGCCCGGCTATAGGTCGCGCAGGCCGGGCACGCGCACCCCGAATCGAGCGGCGCCGAATCATCCGCATGGCGCGCGTTCTTCAGGTTCAGCGTTCCGGTGCGCGTAAATGCCTGCCCGTTGCGGCCCGACCGCGTCGGCAGCACGCAGTCGAACATATCGACGCCGCGCCGCACCGCTTCCACCAGGTCCACCGGCTTGCCGACGCCCATCAGATAGCGCGGCCGATTCGCCGGCAGATGCGGCGTCGTCTCGGCGATGGTCGCGACCATCAGCGCGTGCCCTTCGCCCACCGCCAGCCCGCCGATCGCATAGCCGTCGAACCCGATCTCCACCAGTTCCCCGGCCGAGCGCCGGCGCATCGCCGGGTCGGTGCCGCCCTGCACGATCCCGAACAGCGCCCGCCCCAGGCTCGCCTGATCCCCGAACGCCGCCTTCGAGCGCCTGGCCCAGCGCGTCGACAGCGCCAGCGCCTTCTCTACCGCCTGCGGCGTCGCGGGCAGCGCCACGCATTCATCCAGCACCATCTGGATGTCCGACCCCAGCAGCGACTGGATCTCGATCGACCGCTCCGGCGTCAGATGATGCTTCGACCCGTCGATATGGCTTTGGAAGGTGACGCCCTCCTCCGTCATCTTCCGCAGAGCCGCCAGCGACATCACCTGGAAACCGCCCGAATCCGTCAGGATCGGCCGCGGCCAGTTCATCATCTTGTGCAGGCCGCCCAGCCGCGCCACCCGCTCCGCCCCCGGCCGCAGCATCAGGTGATAGGTGTTCCCCAGCAGGATATCGGCGCCGGTCGCGCGCACGCTTTCCGGCATCATCGCCTTCACCGTCGCCGCCGTGCCGACCGGCATGAAGGCCGGCGTGCGGATTTCGCCGCGCGGCAGGCGCACGACGCCCGTGCGCGCCGCGCCGTCGGTCGCATGAATGTCGAATTGCAGAGCGCTCATGTGCTTTCCGGCAGGATCAGGCAGGCATCGCCATAGGAATAGAAACGATAGCCGTTGGCGATGGCGTGGGCATAGGCCGCCTGCATCGTCTCAAGCCCCGCCAGCGCCGACACCAGCATGAACAGCGTCGAGCGCGGCAAATGGAAATTGGTCATCAGTCCGCCCGCCGCGCGAAAACGATAGCCGGGCGTGATGAAGATATCGGTCTCGGCGGCGAATGGCTGCACCGCCCCGCCCGAAGCCGCGCTCTCGATCAACCGCAGCGACGTCGTCCCCACGGGGATCAGGCGCCCGCCCGCTACACGCCGCGCGTTCAGCCGCGCGGCCACATCCGCCTCCACCTGCCCGAACTCGGCATGCATCGTGTGGTCGGCCGTGTCCTCGGCCTTCACGGGCAGGAACGTGCCCGCCCCGACATGCAGCGTCACCGTTTCACGCGCGATATCCGCCGCGTCCAGGCGCTGAAACAGGTCCGCCGTGAAATGCAGGCCCGCTGTCGGCGCCGCGACCGATCCGTCATACCGCGCCATCGCGGTCTGATAGTCGCTGAGGTCGCGCTCGTCCGGCGTGCGCTTCGCCGCGATATAGGGCGGCAGCGGGATCGTTCCATGTGCTGCGATGGCCGCATCCAGCCCGGCGCCCTCCAGTTCGAACGCCAGCAACGCCTCCCCGTCCCCGCGCTTCTCGGCCACCAGACAGGCCAGCGCGCCGTTCAGCGTCAGCCGGTCTCCCGTCTCGATCTTCTTCGCGCCCTTCACGAAGGCGAGCCAGGCATTCGGCCCCACCCGCTTGTGCAGGTTGATGCCCACCTTCGGCCCGAAAAGCGGCTGCGGCCGCTCCAGCGGCGAGGAGGCGCGCGGCGCCCGTACGCCCGAAAACGCCGCCGGCACCACCCGCGTATCGTTCAGGATCAGCGTATCGGCGGCACCCAGCAGATCGGGCAGATCGCGCACCGTCCGGTCCTCGAACGGCTGGCCGGGACGGATCACCAGAAGCCGCGCGCTGTCACGCGGGCTGGCGGGCCTCAGGGCGATCAGATCATCCGGTAGGTGGAAGTCGAAATCGGAAACACGCATCGGGCGGCTTGTGGGTCAGGCCCGGCTCCGATGCAAGTCACTCGGCTGTCAGGCCCCGGCCTCGCCGATCCGCTTCAGCAACCGCTCTGCGACATAAGACGAGGTGAACTGGCTGATATCGCCGCCCAGCTTGGCGATCTCCTTCACCAGCTTCGAGGCGATCGCCTGGTTCATAGGCTCGGCCATCAGGAACACGGTCTCGACCTCGTGGTTGAGGCGCATGTTCATGCCGACCATCTGGAATTCGTACTCGAAGTCGCTGACGGCCCTCAGGCCGCGCACGATCATCTGCGCGCCCACTTCTTCCGCGAACTGCATCAGCAGCGACTTGAACGGCTTCACCTCGACCGTGGCGGAGCCTTTCAGACGGTCCGCCTCGTGCTGGACCATCTCCACGCGCTCCTGCAGCGAGAAGAGCGGGCCTTTGCCTTCGTTGATCGCGACGCCGATGACGAGATGGTCGACCAGCTTCACCGCGCGGCGAATGATATCGAGATGCCCGTTGGTGATCGGGTCAAAGGTGCCCGGATACAGCCCCACACGCCGCGCCATCGTCGTCCCCCGCGGCGATTGATCCGCCTGCTGAGGATGCACGCTAGCCTGTAAGCTGCTGACTCTCTAGAGCTTTTGGCTTTACGCCAGCGTCACCTTCGGATCAGCTCTCGTCCGCGTCTTCCGGCACGCGCTCCACCGAAACCACGCGCTCACCGGCATCCGTCCGGAACAGGATGACGCCGTTCGAGGCGCGTCCCTGAAAGCTGATCCCGTTCACCGGCAGGCGGATGGTCTGCCCTTTGTCAGACACCATCATCAGCTCGTCGGTGTCTTCCACGGTGAAAACCGCCAGCACATTGCCCACCCGGTCGGGGCGGCTGATCGCCTTCACGCCCATGCCGCCACGGCCCTTCGCCGGATAGGCATAGGCGCTCGTGCGCTTGCCGAAGCCACGATCGGTCACGGTCAGCAGGAACTGCTCCAGACCTTCCAGTTCGGCGAAGCGTTCGGCGCTCAGCGTCGCCTCTTCGGAAGCGTCATCATCCTCGTCGGCAGATATTTCCGCCTCGTCCTCGCCCTCGGCACGGCGCAACGCCGCGACCTGCTTGAGGTAGGCCCGCGCCTCCGCAGCCGTCGCCTCGACATGACGCACGATGCCCAGCGACAACAGCGCATCGTCCTCGCTCAACTTCACGCCGCGCACGCCGACCGAATTGCGGCCCTGGAAGACGCGCACTTCCGTCACCGGGAAACGCATCGCCTTGCCGCCGCGCGTCGACAGCAACACGTCGTCGGCCTCGGTGCAGATCGCGACGCCCGCGATGGTGTCGCCATCGTCCAGCTTCATCGCGATCTTGCCGTTGGCGCGCACGTCGACGAAGTCCGACAGCTGGTTGCGGCGGACGCTGCCCGACTGGGTCGCGAACATCACCTGCAACTTGTCCCACTGGTCTTCCTCGGGAAGCTCCATGATCGTGGTGACCTTCTCGTCCTTCTTCAGCGGAAGAAGATTGACGAGCGCCTTGCCCTTGCCCTGCGGGGTGGAGAGCGGAAGCCGCCAGCATTTCAGCTTGTAGGCCATGCCGGTCGAGGTGAAGAACAGGATCGGCGTGTGCGTGTTCGCGACGAACACGCGCGTCACCCAGTCCTCGTCCTTGGTGGTGATGCCGGTGCGGCCTTTGCCGCCGCGCGACTGCACCCGGTAGGTCGCCAGCGGCACGCGCTTGATATAGCCCTCATGCGTCACCGTGACGGCCATGTCTTCGCGCTGGATCAGGTCTTCGTCTTCGACATCCGCATCCAGCTCGATGATCTCGGTGCGACGCGGCGTTGCGAAGACCCGCTTCACCTCGCTCAGTTCGTCGCGGATGATGCCGAGCAGCTTGGTGCGCGAGCGCAGCGTTTCGAGGTGATCCTCGATCTCGGCCTTCAGCCCTTCCAATTCCTTGCCGATTTCGTCGGCGCCCAGCGCGGTGAGGCGCTGCAGGCGAAGATCGAGAATGGCGCGGGCCTGTTCGTCCGAAAGCTGGATCGTCAGATCATCGGCCATCTCGTGGCGCGGATCGGCGATCAGGCGCACCAACGGCACCATATCGTTGGCGGGCCACCGCCGCGCGGTCAGCGCCTCTCTGGCCGAGGCCGGATCGGGCGAGGTGCGGATGATGCGGATGAACTCGTCGATATTGGCGAGCGCGATAGCGAGACCGACCAGGATATGGCTGCGGTCGCGCGCCTTGTTCAGGCGGAACTTGGTCCGCCGCGTGATGACCTGCTCGCGGAATTTCAGAAACGCGACAAGGATGTCGCGAACGTTCAACTGCTCCGGGCGGCCGGCATCGATCGCCAGCATGTTCACGCCGAACGAGGTCTGCAGCGGCGAGAAGCGATAAAGCTGGTTCAGCACCACATCCGCGATCGCGTCACGCTTCAGTTCGATGACCACGCGCACGCCGTCGCGGTCGCTCTCGTCGCGCAGATCGGCGATGCCCTCGACCCGCTTCTCCTTCACAAGCTCGCTGATCTTTTCGATCATCGCGGACTTGTTCACCTGGTAAGGCACTTCGGTGACGATGATCGCTTCGCGGTCCTTGCGGATCTCCTCGACCGTGCATTTCGAGCGCATCACCACCGAACCGCGCCCTTTGGCCAGCGCCGCGCGGGTCGCCGCCTTGCCCATGATCAGGCCGCCGGTCGGGAAGTCCGGTCCCTGGACGATGTCCAGCACCGCTTCCATCGGCGCCTCGGGCGTGTCGATCAGCAGGAAGCAGGCGTCGATCAGCTCGCCCAGATTGTGCGGCGGAATATTCGTCGCCATACCGACCGCGATACCGCCGGCGCCGTTCGCCAGCAGGTTCGGGAATTTCGCCGGCAGCACCACCGGCTCCTGGCGCTCGCCGTCATAGTTCGACTGGAAATCGACCGTGTCCTCGTCGATGTCGTCGAGCAGCAGCATCGACGCCTTGGCCAGCTTGCTCTCGGTGTAGCGCATGGCGGCCGCGCTATCGCCGTCCATCGAGCCGAAATTGCCCTGGCCGTCGATCAGCGGCACGCGCATGGAGAAGTCCTGCGCCATGCGCACCAGCGCATCGTAGATCGCGCCGTCGCCATGCGGGTGATAGCGGCCCATCACTTCGCCGACCGTGTTGGCCGACTTGCGGTAGCGCTTGTCCGGCGTGTTGCCGGCCTCGTTCATGCCGAACAGGATGCGGCGGTGAACCGGCTTCAGGCCGTCGCGCACATCCGGCAGCGCGCGGCTCACGATCACGCTCATCGCGTAATCGAGATACGAGCGGTGCATCTCCTCTTCGATCGTGACCGGACGCACGTCGCCGCCGGGCGGAGGCCCCTCGCCGGGGCGTTCCGGCAGGCCGTCTTCGGTGTCGTCAGCGCTCACGTGGGGCGGCGTCCTTCAGGCGGAAAAAGCGCGCCTCCGGTAGGGCCGGGGCGCGCCGGAATCGAGAGGGAATTTATAGCCGGGAAACCGCCCTCAAACCAAGGAAAGAGAAGCGGAAAACACCGCATTCCGCACCCCGGTTCGGGCCTCCCCCGCCACCCTTCAGCAGCGGCGAAGCCCGCTGATCCGGGCGCAGATCCCGAGCGCGACCTAGAACGGGATTTCGTCGTCCAGGTCGGCCGAGAAATCACTGCGGCCGCCGCCGCCCGAGCGGCCACCGCCACCCGACGAACGCTCGCCGCCACCATAGCCGCCACCGCCCGACGATCCGCCGCCATCGCCGCGGCCGCCCAGCATCGTCAGCTCGCCACGGAATTTCTGCAGCACGATCTCGGTCGAGTATTTCTCCGCGCCCTGGTTATCGGTCCATTTGCGCGTCTGGAGCTGGCCCTCGATGTAAACCGTCGAACCCTTCTTCAGATACTGCTCGGCGACCTTCGCCAGCTGCTCGTTGAAGATCACGACCCGGTGCCACTCGGTCTTTTCCTTGCGCTCGCCGGTCGCCTTGTCGCGCCACGTCTCGGACGTCGCGATCGACAGGTTCACGACCTTGTCGCCGGAGTTCATGGAACGGACTTCCGGGTCTTTCCCCAGATTGCCGATGAGGATGACCTTGTTGACGCTGCCCGCCATGGTTGACCTGACCTTCCTTGGAATCGGCGCGACATGCGCCTTTCGCCACATAATCACACCATGGCGGGCGGTCCATTGACCCGGACAGCTATCCACAGCGCAGTTTCATTGTTGTCTTTTTGTTCTTATTTTGCAATCCCCGGTAGATTGCCGACTCTCCCTATGCGTGTATCGCTCGCCTCTGCGCGCGGAGGGTGCAGTCATGGCGAAAATCCGGGTTCTCATCGTCGTTCCGTCCGAGCCGGAACTGAAACGCTCCGCCATGGCGATGGCCACGGGCGACGCCGGCGCCGCCTCGCTCCGCCGCGCCCCATCACGCCTCCCCGGCGCCATCGACCTCGACCCGGCCTTCGCCGCCGTCCCCATCGCCCGCCTCGGCGTCACGCCCTCCTTCGAACTCTCCGCCGCCGCCAGCGCCCCCGCTTTCGTCGTCCGGGGCGAGATCGACGACACCCGGCTCAACACACCCGCCGGCCACCAGGTCTTCGCCGATCCCGGCATCCACCCCTTCATCACCTGCGTCGACACCCCCGCCATCGGCACCGCCGCAACGGTCCGCCAGCGCCTCGGCATCCCGGCGCTGAAGAAGCGCGGCCTCACCGGCAAGGGCGTCGCCCTCGCCATCATGGACACCGGCATCAACCTCGCCGCCCTCAAGGCCCGCGGCCTCGACCCGAAACTCAATCGCCAGATCACCTACAGCCCGTCCGGCGCCAAGCCGACGCCGGGCCGCTATCCCATCGGGCACGGCTCCATGTGCGCCTTCGATGCCCTCATCACTGCGCCGGAGGCGACCCTCCTCGACTTCCCCATTCTCAACCCCGCCACCGATGACACCGGCCTCGCCGGCTTCCTCAGCGACGCCACAGCCGCCTATTCGGTGCTGCTGACGGCGCTCCGCCACGGCGGGAAACTCGCGGGGAAAGCTCTCGTCGTCTCCAACAGCTGGGGCATCTACAGCGCCAGGGACGATTTCCCCAAAGGCCACCCCGGCCGCTACATCGACAACCCCAACCACCCCTTCAACATCATCTGCGGCACGCTCTCCCGCGCCGGGACCGACATCCTGTTCGCCGCCGGAAATTGCGGAAAACAATGCCCGGATGACCGCTGCACCTCGACCCGGCACACCATCATGGGCGCCAACGCCTCAAGCGCCGTCACCACCGTCGCGGGCGTCGATACGCACAACAAGCGTGTCGGCTATTCCTCCATCGGCCCCGGCATTCCGGGCATGTCGCCCACCAAACCCAATTTCGCCTGCTACACGCATTTCTCCGGCTCCCGCCCCGGTGTCCCCGATACCGGCACCTCCACCTCCACCCCCGTCATGGCCGGATGCATCGCCGCCCTGCGGACAAAGCTGAAGCCCGGGAAACTTTCGCCCGCCGATCTCGCGCGCGAACTGCGCACCGACACCATCCATACCGGCTATCCCGACGGATGGAACGCCGAGATAGGCTACGGTATCGTCCAGCCCCAGGCGACGGCGAAGCGCCTCGACCTCTAGAGGCTCCCATGCCGGATCGCGGCCCCTTCGTGCTGATGACGGTCGAACTCCCCGGCCGCGTCACGCTGCGCGCCGCCGCCCGCCGGCTGGGCATCGCAGAACGCCATCTCGACGCGAAATACGGAATCGTCTCGCTCGACCCGGACAACGCGCTCTTCACCGTCCGCGTCTCCGCCGAAGGCGCAGCCGAGGCCGGTTCCACGACCTTCAGCGACCCCAAAATCAGGCCGATGCGCTGATCCGCCTCGCATACCGCCTCGTGCATCCTTAAATTGCGCGCACCCGGCTGACAGCGACCGCCGGAGTTCCTAATATGTTCCAAGCCGCAAGATTCGGGACCAGTGCCTCGTGCAGAAGAATTTGTCCGTTCGCGGCGCCCGCGAGCACAACCTCAAGAATGTCGATGTCGATCTGCCGCGCGATGCGCTGACGGTGATCACCGGCCTGTCCGGCTCAGGCAAATCCTCGCTCGCCTTCGACACGATCTATGCCGAAGGCCAGCGCCGCTACGTCGAAAGCCTCTCGGCCTATGCCCGCCAGTTCCTTGAGATGATGCAGAAGCCGGACGTCGACCACATCGACGGCCTCTCGCCCGCCATCTCCATCGAGCAGAAGACCACCTCGCGCAACCCGCGCTCCACCGTCGGCACCGTCACGGAGATCTACGACTATCTCCGTCTGCTCTTCGCGCGCGTCGGCATTCCCTATTCGCCCGCGACAGGCCTTCCCATCGAAAGCCAGACCGTCAGCCAGATGGTCGACCGCCTGATGGACCTCAAGGAAGGCACGCGCCTCTTCCTGCTCGCGCCCTTCGTGCGCGGCCGCAAGGGCGAATACAAAAAAGAACTCGCCGATTTCCAGAAGCGCGGCTTCCAGCGCGTGAAGGTCGACGGCAAATTCTACGAAATCGATGCCGTTCCCGCGCTCGACAAAAAGAAGAAGCACGACATCGAAGTCGTCGTCGACCGCATCGCCATCCGCGACGGCCTGCAACAGCGCCTCGCGGATTCGATGGAGACCGGCCTCGGCCTCGCCGACGGCGTGATGATCGCCGAATACGCCGACGAGAAAGATGAAAACGGCGAGCCCAAGCGCATCATCTTCTCCTCGCGCTTCGCCTGCCCCGTCTCGGGCTTCACCATCGAGGAGATCGAGCCGCGCCTCTTCTCCTTCAACGCACCGCAGGGCGCCTGCCCTGCCTGCGATGGCCTCGGCACGCAGGTTTTCTTCGATCCCGAACTCGTCGTACCGGACGACAAGCTGTCGCTGCGCGAGGGCGTCATCGCGCCCTGGTCACGTACCCAGACGCCGTCGCCCTATTACATGCAGACGCTGGAAGCGATCGCCCGCCACTACAAGGCGAACATGGCGACGCCATGGAAAGATCTGCCCTCCAAAGTGCGCGATGCCGTGCTGAACGGCACCGGCGGCGACACCATCGGCTTCATCTATGATGACGGCCTGCGCCGCTATGAAACGAAGAAGCCGTTCGAAGGCGTCATCCCCAATCTCGACCGCCGCTGGAAGGACACCGACAGCGCCTGGGTGCGCGAGGAGCTGGAGCGCTACCAGAACAACGCCCCCTGCCCCGATTGCGGCGGCTATCGCCTGAAGCCCGAAGCGCTGTCGGTGAAGATCGCCGGCCTGCATGTCGGCGAAGTCTGCGACATGTCGATCAAGCGCTCCGACAAATGGTTCGCCGAACTCGAACCCAGGCTCTCGCCCAAGCAACGCGAAATCGCCGTCCGCATCCTCAAGGAAATCCGCGAACGCCTGCGCTTCCTCAACGATGTCGGTCTTGAATACCTCACCCTCGCCCGCAACTCCGGCACGCTGTCCGGCGGCGAGAGCCAGCGCATCCGCCTCGCCAGTCAGATCGGCTCCGGCCTCACAGGCGTACTCTATGTCCTCGACGAGCCGTCCATCGGCCTGCATCAGCGCGACAATGCGCGTTTGCTGGAAACGCTGAAGCGCCTCCGCGACCTCGGCAACACGGTCATCGTGGTGGAGCATGATGAGGATGCGATCCGGCTCGCCGACTATGTCGTCGACATGGGGCCGGGGGCCGGCATCCATGGCGGCACGGTGGTCGCGGAGGGTCCGCTTGAACGCATCCTGCAGAACCCGAACAGCCTCACGGGCCAGTATCTCACCGGCTTCAAACAGGTCCGCCTGCCCGCCGTCCGCCGCAAGGCCGACATGAAGCGGGCGCTGCGTGTGGTGCGCGCCAGCGGCAACAATCTGAAAGATGTCACGGCTGAATTCCCGCTCGGCACCTTCACCTGCATCACCGGCGTCTCCGGCGGCGGCAAGTCGACCCTGGTGATCGACACGCTCTACAAGGCCGCTTCGCGCAAGCTGAATGGCGCGCGCGAAAACCCAGGCCCGCACGCGAAGATCGAGGGCCTGGAAAATCTCGACAAGATTATCGAGATCGACCAGTCCCCCATCGGCCGCACGCCGCGCTCCAACCCCGCGACCTATACCGGCGCCTTCACGCCGATCCGCGACTGGTTCGCCGGCCTGCCCGAGGCCAAAGCGCGCGGCTACGGCCCCGGCCGCTTCTCGTTCAACGTGAAGGGCGGACGCTGCGAGGCCTGCGAAGGCGACGGCGTCATCAAGATCGAGATGCACTTCCTGCCCGACGTCTATGTCCAGTGCGATGTCTGCAAGGGCCAGCGCTACAACCGCGAAACGCTGGAAGTGAAGTTCAAGGACAAGTCGATCGCCGACATTCTCGACATGACGGTCGAAGACGCCGCGCAATTCTTCAAGGCCGTGCCAAGCGTCCGCGACAAGATGGAAACGCTGGAGCGCGTCGGCCTCGGCTACATCAAGGTCGGCCAGCAGGCGACCACGCTCTCGGGCGGTGAGGCGCAGCGCATCAAGCTGTCCAAAGAATTGTCACGCCGCGCCACCGGTCGCACGCTCTACATTCTGGACGAGCCGACCACCGGCCTGCACTTCGAGGACGTCCGCAAACTGCTGGAAGTGCTCCACGAACTCGCCGATCAGGGCAACACGGTCATCGTGATCGAACACAATCTTGAGGTCATCAAGACCGCAGACTGGATCATCGACCTCGGCCCTGAAGGCGGCGATGGCGGCGGCGAAATCGTCGCAGCCGGCACGCCGGAAGATGTGGCCGCCGTGGCGCGCTCCTACACGGGCCAGTTCCTGAAGCCGCTGCTCAAGCGCAAGCCGGGCGGCGCGGCAATTCCGCCCCCGGCGGCCAAGACCGCCAAGCCAAAGCGCACCGCGCGCGGCTAGCGCGCGGCCTATTCCGGCGGCGGCGTGTCGAGCGTTGCGCTCAGCGGCTGTCCGTTCAGCGCCTTGTAGCTGAACGACAAAACGCCGACGCCCACAGCCGTGATGATGACTGTCAGAACAAAGTCCATTGCCGCCATCGCCAGCGCCGTCTCCTTTTGGAAGATCAGCGCGCTTTTCAACTCCGCAAGGGACTGGGCCGCTCCCGGCGTGAACGGCGCATCTTGAAGCGCCGCTGCGATCACGATGCCCAGGATAACAACAGGCATTCCAGCCACGATGTTGACGCCGACGAACCTCCACCAATTGCCGCTCATAAGGGCGAGCGACCTTCTGGTGTCGATCTTTCCCTCTGCGACGATGATCGGGAAGACCATCATGAAGAACACGGACAGGATGCAGATCACCAGCATGAGCAGCATGATCCCTGCGACAGAGCCGGAAGGCTCAGGAACGGGCGGCGTGACCAGAAAGAGAAGCAGGCCCGGCACGATCAGAGCCAGGCCGAACACGACCGACGCCAGAATGAACTTCCGTTCCACCGGGCCGAACCTCAGCCGCGGCGCACGCTCCCCGAAAAGCACCATGCGGTGAAGCGCAGCTGCAACGATGCCGACGAGCGCGGCCTGTATCAGGCCGTTCGCCAGGCCGCCTGCAACGATTGTCATCGAAAAGGCCGCGCTATCACGGCCCTCCAGCATCGCGAGCTGGGCATCGATCACCATCCGGTTGACCAGAAACTGCGCCCCGGCCAGGACGATGAACGGCAGCGCCGAAGCCCAGAATATCTCGCCGATGTTCCGGAAGGCGAAGCCGTAAGACTCCGACACAACCTCGAAGACCGGTATCTTGTTCGCGTTCGCCATCGCTCCCCCAGGCGTCCAAATGGTCCGGCCGTGCCCGGCGAACTTTGCCTGACCATATCGCCGCCGGCCGGTCGCGCGATAGTCAACGCAGATCGCGCGGAACGCCCGCTCAAGCGTGACGAAACGCCGCCCTTTCCCGCGCGGTTTCTTCAGTCCATCGTCAGCCCGCAAGGAACCGGGGAGAGTGCCGTATGAGCTTCAAGGAATACGCTGACTATGATGGAATCGGACTCGCTGGCCTGATCGCCAAGAAGAAGATTTCCGCCGCTGAGGCGCTCGAAGCCGCCATCGCACGGGCGGAAGCGCACAACCCCAGGCTGAACGCCATCATCCTGCCCCTGTTCGATCAGGCCCGCGCCCGCGCGAAGACCAGGCTGAAAGGTCCGTTCGCCGGCGTGCCGTTCCTGATGAAGGACATCATGGGCGCCATGGTCGGCGTGCCGACCCGACAGGGTTCGGCCTACATGCCGGCCTTCCCGGATATGCGGGATTCCACGCTGACCACACGCTTCCACAAGGCCGGTTTCAATACGTTCGGCAAAACGAACGTGCCGGAATACGGCCTGCTGCCGATCACGGAATCGACCCTCTACGGTCCTGCCCGCAACCCCTGGAACACCGACCACACGCCGGGCGGCTCCAGCGGCGGGGCCGGCGCCGCCGTGGCCGCCGGCATCGTGCCCATCGCCCACGCCAATGACGGCGGCGGCTCCATCCGCATTCCGGCCTCGAGCTGCGGCCTCGTCGGCCTCAAACCGACACGCGGCCGCAATCCGCTCGGCCCTGATTTGGGCGATGTGATGAGCGGCCTCATCGCGGAAGGCGTCGTCACCCGCTCGGTGCGCGACACCGCAGCCGTACTCGACGCCACCCATGGCGGCGAGCCCGGCGATCCCTACCCCGCTCCGCCGGTCGCCTATGCCTATACTGACGAGATCAAGCGCAAGCCCAGGAAACTGCGGATCGGCTACACGACCAAAAATCTCGCCGGCCAGAAGGTTCACGCCGACTGCATCGCCGCCGTCCGCAGCGTCGCTCAGCTTTGCGAAGATCTCGGCCATACGGTCGAGGAATCCTCACCACAGCTCGACATCGCCGTCCTGTCGGAATGCTTCATGGCCGTGTGGGCCTCGGGCCTCTCCCAGATTCTCGACACCATCGCGATGCTGACGAATACCAAGCCGTCCACGAAGACGGTTCAGGGCCTCACGATGGCGCTCTATGAGGTCGGCAAGAAAATCACCGCCGCCCAGTATCTCAACGCCATCACCATGCTCCAGGCAGCGGGCCGCACCGCCGCAGCCTGGCACAACACCTATGACGTCTGGCTGACGCCCACGCTCGGCGCCCCGCCGCTGCCCATCGGCACGGTCGACACCTCGGAACGCGACCCGCAAAAAGCGTTCGCGCCGATCATCGACTACGTTCCCTTCACCGCCATCCAGAACGCCACGGGTCAGCCGGCCATCAATCTGCCGCTTCACTGGAACAAGGCCGGCCTGCCGATTGGCGTTCAGTTCGTCGGCCGTTTCGGCGACGAGGCGACGCTGTTGCGTATCGCCGCGCAGCTTGAGAAGGCGCGGCCCTGGAAGGACAAGCGCCCGCCGATCTTCGGCTGAGGGAGGCTGACATGACCTACGAGGAATATGCCCGGCTCGACGGCGTCGCCATGGCGGCGCTCGTCCGCAAGGGCGACGTGACGCCTGCGGAACTGCTGGAGCACGCCATCACGCGCGCCGAAGCCGTCAACGGCCGTCTCAACGCCATCGTCTACAAGGGCTATGACGACGCCCGCAAAGCCGCCGCGAAGATCGACCGCGACGCGCCCTTCGCCGGCGTCCCCTTCCTCATCAAGGATCTTCTACTGCGACGTGGCCGGCTGGCCGATGTCGAACGGCTCGCGCTTCTTCCGCGACTATGTGTCGACCGAAGACAGCGAATGGGTCCGCCGCTGCCGCAAGGCGGGCCTGAACATCATGGGCAAGTCCAACACGCCCGAATACGGCATCACCGGCACCACAGAGGGCGCCTATCTCGGCCCCTGCCGCAGCCCCTTCGGCGACGATCGTATCGCGGGCGGCTCCTCGGGCGGCTCGGCCTCCGCTGTCGCGGCCGGTGTCGTACCGCTTGCCCACGCGACCGACGGGCTTGGCTCGATCCGCATCCCTGCGGCCTGCAATGGCCTGGTCGGCCTGAAGGTCACGCGCGGCCGCAACCCCATGGAATGGAACTCGCCGGCCAACGAATTGTCCGTCGGTCACGTCGTTTCCGTTTCCGTACGCGACAGCGCCGCGATGCTGGACGCCGTTTCCGGCCCGGTCGCCAATGCCCCGTTCGCTTACCCCGCCGCGCCGGCCTCCTTCCTCGCCGAAGCGCTCGGCCGCCCCCGCCACCTCACCATCGCCTACTCGGCTGAAAACCCGTCGGGCACGCCCCTTCACGACGATGTCGCCGCCGGCTTCACCGCAACGCTCAGGAAGCTGGAAGATCTCGGCCACAGGCTGATTGAGCGGCCCATCGCCACCGACTGGAAGAAGCTGTACCGCGCGCAAGGCGCGCATTCCGCCGGGCATTTCGGCGCCGGCATCATCCAGTCCATCGCCGAAGTCGGCCGCGAGCCGGAACCCGGCGATTTCGAACCCCTCACCATGACCTACTGGGAGGGATCGCGCCGTTTCGCCGCCGACAAGGCCGCTTTCGGCACCCTCACCATGCGCGCCATGACGCGCGACATCATCGCCCAGTTCGAGCATTTCGACGTGTTCCTCTCTCCCACGATGATCACGCCGCCGCCCGAGATCGGACACATCGACACCGTGAAGCTCGACGCCAAGGAACTGAACAAGCGCCAGGCTCGCGTCTTCGGCTATACCCCGCCCTGGAACATGACCGGCCAGCCTTCGATCTCGCTTCCCTTGGCCTGGAGCCGCGACGGCCTCCCCATCGGCATGATGTTCACCGGCCGCTACGCCGACGAAGCCACGCTGCTGAACCTCGCCATCCAGCTCGAACAGGCGATGCCCTGGGCATCCCGCCGCCCGGTCCACTGATGTCCGAACATCGCGCGACGATTGCCTGGCGACGCACCAGCGCCGACTTCACCTACGACACCTACAACCGCGACCATGTCTGGCGCGTCCCGGGCGGGGCCGATATCGCCGCCTCCAGCGCGCCCGAATATCGCGGCACGGCAGAGCGGATCGACCCCGAACAGGCGCTCGTCGCGGCCCTGTCGAGCTGCCACATGCTCACTTTCCTCGCGATCTGCGCCCGCAAGCGCATCACCGTCGATGCTTATGTTGATGAGGCTGTCGGCGTCATGACCAAGAACGAGAAAGGCCGGCTCTATGTCAGCCGCTGCACGCTGCGCCCGAAGATCACCTGGGGCGGCCCCGCGCCTTCACTCGAAATGATCGCGGAACTGCATCACAAATCGCACGAGGAATGCTTCATCGCCAATTCGGTGCTGACCGAAGTGGTGGTCGAGACCTAGGGCATCACCGGCGTTTCGGGTATGCCGGGATCGTCCTTCACGAAGACGATCCTGAAATCTTCACCCGTCTCGACAAAGCGCACGGTAAAATCGGCGAGGCCATCGACGATCTGCCACTCGCCGCAAACCTCGGGCGTACCGGCGGACAGCTTCCGAACGCGCAACTCCGCCCGGTTCTCCTCGTCCATGATCTTCACGTTGAAGTCGGGAAACGAGTTCGACGATCCGCACCTTGCCCATCAGCCGGTGGCCCTGGAACTCGCACGGCCGCTGGTCGTTCACGACCCCGCCCGGCGCCTGGGCGCTGGCGGCCGTCACAAGGCAAAGGGCAAACACGAAGGCGCGCATGCCCGAAACCTAGGCTTGCCCGGTTAAGAAAGCCGGAAAGCTCAGGGTTGGCCCGGGAAACTGCTGACCATCTGGATTTTGAAGTCCGGGAACGAGGTCACGTACTGGATCGTGAAATCCGGAAAGCTCTCCACCATCTCCCACTCGCCGCAGGAATCCGGGAAGCTCTCGACCAGCTGCACCTTCAGGTCCGGGAAGCTGGTCACGATCTGCACCTTGAAGTCGGCGAAACTCTCGACGACCTTCACCTTGCCCTGCAGCACCTTGCCTTTCAGCGCACAGCCTTTGACTTCGTCAGCCGCCGCAGCGGTTCCCGCCAGCGCCACCATCGCCGCGATCGCCCAAATCGTCCTCATATGACTACGCTCCTCGTCGCACGGCGGGTTTCATTCCCCGGCTCACTTCCCTATGTTCCGCGCCGATCATGGCCGAATTCAAGCCCATTCATGTCATTGGCGGCGGTCTCGCCGGCTCCGAGGCCGCCTGGCAGGCGGCCGAGGCCGGCGCGCGCGTCGTCCTCCACGAAATGCGCGGCGTTCGCGGCACCGACGCCCACCAGACCGACACGCTGGCGGAATTGGTCTGCTCCAATTCGTTCCGCTCGGACGACTGGGAAAACAACGCGGTCGGCCTGCTGCACGCGGAAATGCGCCGCTGCGGCTCGGTTATCATGGCCGCGGCCGACGCCCACCAGGTTCCGGCAGGTGGCGCTCTCGCCGTTGACCGGCACGGCTTCTCCGCCGCCGTCCAGGCAAAGATAGAGGCGCATCCGAACATCGAAATCCGGCGCGAGGAAATCGACGGCCTGCCGCCCGCCGACTGGGACAGCGTCATCGTCGCGACTGGCCCTCTCACCTCGCCGGCCCTGGCCGAGGCGATCCGCGATCTCAGCGGCGAGGACTCGCTCTCCTTCTTCGACGCCATCGCGCCGATCGTCCACCGCGAGTCGATCGACTTCGATGTCGCCTGGTTCCAGTCCCGCTACGACAAGTCCGGCCCCGGCGGCGACGGCGCCGACTACATCAACTGCCCGCTGAACGAGGCCGAATACAACGCCTTCATCGACGCGCTTCTGAACGGCGAAAAGACCGACTTCAAGGAATGGGAGAAATCGACTCCCTATTTCGAGGGCTGTCTCCCCGTCGAGGTCATGGCCGAACGCGGGCGCGAAACCCTTCGCTTCGGCCCGATGAAGCCGGTCGGCCTGCGCGACCCGCGCACCGGCGCCCGGCCCCATGCCGTCGTCCAGCTCCGCCAGGACAACGCGCTCGGTACGCTGTTCAACATTGTCGGCTTCCAGACGAAGCTGAAGCACGGGCCGCAGACCGAAGCCTTCCGCATGATCCCCGGCCTTCACAACGCACAGTTCGCAAGGCTCGGCGGCATTCACCGCAACACCTTCATCAACAGCCCGCGTCTGCTCAACCGAGACCTGACGATGAAGGCCATGCCGCGTTTGCGCTTCGCAGGCCAGGTCACGGGTGTCGAAGGCTATGTCGAAAGCGCGGCGATGGGCCTTCTCGCCGGACGCCTCGCCGCAGCCGGGCGTCTTGGCCGCCCGCTGGAAGCCCCACCGAACGAGACGGCGATGGGCGCGCTGGTGAACCACATCACCGGCGGCGGCGATGCCAAGACGTTCCAGCCCATGAACGTCAATTTCGGTCTCTTCCCCGACCTGGAAATCGGCAAGCTCCCCAAGGGCCAGGATCGCGGCAAGGCGCGCAAGCAGGCCATGGCCCGCCGCGCCATCGCGGCGCTCGATGCCTGGCTGGGCGTGAAGGCCGAAGCCGCCGAATAGCCTAGAACCGGTTCATCATCGCCATGCGCAGCGCCCGGCCATAGAGCCGGAACTGCGTGACGGGATGCGGCGCGTCGAACGAACGTCGCAGGCAGATAGGCGGGCAGTTCAGCTTTCCGCGCCCGGCGCCCGGCACGCCATAGCCGCCGGGCCTCCGCAAGTTTCGCCTTGTCCCCCGATGACAGCGCAGCGCCGACCGCTTCCGCCAAGGCGCGATCCTTGTCGTTGCCGCCCAGAACCGCCGCTGCCAGGGCGACGGCTTCGACCTCGCCTGCACCGGTCTCCCGCGCATCGATCAGCGATACCAGCGCCGCGCCGGCGAGGTGGCCTGCGGCGATCGCCGCGCTCAATTCGTCCAGCACCGGATGCCCGCGCGAAGGTTCGGGCAATCGCGCCACCGCATCGCGCCACCATTGATAGCGCATGGCTGCGATCACCGGCTCGCGGGCGGCTTCCGGAATGTGCTGCAGTTCCGCATCCAGCCCATACAGCGCCAGCAGCGACCGCCGCCTCGCCTCCGGTGCGAACAGCGCCGCGACGAAGCGCGCAGGACTGCGCCGCTTCACCTCGGCCGAAACATGCGCCGCCGCGTCATCGGACTTCATCAAACAAACCGGGCCGCCCGTCTCCGGGCGGCCCGTTCCTTCTCAAGGGCTGACCTGGCCTCAGAAGCCGGTATTGCCGTAATTGGTGCCACCGCCGGTCATCGCCAGCAGCATCGGGATCGAGAGTATCACATTGGTGCGCGAGAACAGCATCGCCATGCGCGCGGCCTTGTCCTTCAGCGGCTGCGCCAGATCCGGATAGGCGTTGTTGATGTTCAGCGCCTTCTTCTGGTTCGGCCAGATGATGAACCAGACGTTGAACCACATGATGATGCCCAGCCACATGCCGACGCCGATGAAGAAGATCGGCAGGACGAAGCCGTCCTTGGTGAAGCCGAGCATCAGCGCTTCATGGACATAGCCGCGCAGCGTCGCGACGATCAGGCCGGTCACGATGGTCGACATGGCGCCCCAGCGGAACCACCACAGAGCCTCCGGCGCGATGAACTTCGAGACGGCCGGCTTCTGCTCCGCCGGGATCTTCGGCATCTGAATCATCTGCACGAAGTTGAAATAGTAGAGATGGCCGATCCACATGACGCCCGAGGCGACATGCAGCCACACGAAGACATAGGCCCAGGTGATCGTACCTCCGAAGGCCAGGCCGAAATCGCCTTCCGACAGCACGAACACGGCCGCCAGAAGGATGAGCGCCAGCACGAAGCCCGCGCCCAGCGTGCGGTAGAGATTGGTCAGAATGGCAGCCATGTCCGCCCCCCAGCGGTTGTTTTCGAAAAGCCTAGACCGGCAGCACTTTCGGCCTGCGCCAGCGATACCACGATACAACCATAATGCGCGTGAGCAACACGGCGGTGAACATGGAGACGGCGATGCCGATACCCAGCGTCACGGCGAAGCCGCGCACCGGCCCTGACCCCAGATAGAACAGGATCACGCAGGCCAGAAGCTGCGTCATGTTGGCGTCGAAAATGGCGTTGGACGAGCCGCTGAAGCCGCCGGCCAGCGAACTCGCCGCCTGCTTGCCCAGTTCGCGCTCCTCGCGCATGCGCTCATAGAACAGCACGTTCGCGTCGACCGTCATGCCGATCGACAGGATGAGACCCGCGATACCCGGCAGGGTCAGCGTCGCGCCGATCAGCGTCATGATCGCCAGCGTGATGATGAGGTTCAGCACAAGGCCGACCACCGCAAACGTACCGAACAGGCCATAGGCGAGGACCAGCAGGAGAACCACGATCGCCACGCCGACAACGGCCGCCGTCGTGCCGTCCTGGATCGAGTTCGAGGCCGAGTTCGGCGCCCACGGTACGCTCTTCCACCACCTTCAACGGCGCGGGCAGCGCACCGGCGCGCAGCAGGACCGCAAGGTCGTTCGCGGACTCGAAGGTGAAGTTGCCGGTGATCTGGCCCGAGCCGGTCAGGATCGGCTCCTGGATGCGCGGCGCGCTGATGACCACATTGTCCAGCACGATGGCGAACAGCTTGCCGACATTCGCCTTGGTGGCGTCGCCGAAACGGCGTGCGCCCTGCAAGTCGAAGGTGAATGACACCACCGGCTTGCCCGAACGCTGGTCCACGGCCTGCTGCGCGTTGGTCAGCTGCTCGCCGGTCACGATCACGCGCTTCTCGATGAGATACGGGATCTGCTGACCCGACGGACCGACTTCGTAGAGAAGCTCATCGCCGACCGGAATGCGGCCCTGCAAGGCCGCCTGGATATCGCCCTGCTCGTCCACCATGCGGAACTGCAGCTTTGCGGTCTTGCCGATCAGATCCTTCAGGCGCTGCGGATCGTCGAGACCCGGTACCTGCACCAGAATGCGGTTCGCACCCTGCTGCTGGATCGTCGGTTCCTTCGTGCCGAGTTCATCGACGCGCCGGCGCACGATCTCGATCGACTGCGACAGCGTCTGCGTCCGGTAATAGACCGCCGCGCCTTCCGTCATCGTGAAGGTCAGCGTGCCGTCGGCCGCAGAGGTCGACAGGGTATAGTTGTTGGCGCCGCCGCCCAGAAGGCCAGCCTCGACGGACTGGATCAGCGGCTTCAACCGCTCCTGGGCTGTCGCCATGTCTGCCGGGTTGGTCAGCTTCACCACAAGACCGGTGACGCCCTGCAAATTCGTCGTGTGCTGGACACGCGGCGCTGCCGTCAGCGCACGGCGGGCGTCGTCCCGCGTCGCTTCCAGCTTCTCTTTCAGCACCGCATCGACATCGACCTCAAGCAGGAGCTGGGAACCGCCCTGCAGATCGAGGCCAAGGCTCAGCGTATTCTTGGGAAGCCAGGACGGCATCGCATCGCGCCAGGTCTGCGGCAGCACGTTGGGCAGCGCGATGAACACGGCGACGATGCAGATCAGGATCGACGTCCAGATCGTGCGGCGGCTGAAAGAAATCATGTTCGGTTACTCAGCCGGCTTTTCGGCGGCCTTGGCCTCGCGCAGCGGCTCGGTCTTGGAACGGACGTCCGAGATCGACGAGCGCACCAGACGCACTTCCACGCCCTTGGCGAGTTCGACAGTCACTTCGTCTTCGGCGTCATGCACCGTCTTGATCTTGCCGATGAAGCCGCCGGCCGTCACCACCACGTCGCCACGGCGCACGGCGGCGACCATCTCGCGATGCTGCTTCATGCGCTTCTGCTGCGGACGGATCAGCAGGAAGTACATGATGACGAAGATCAGGATGAAGGGGACGATCTGGACGAAAATCTCCAGACCGCCGGGCGCGGCGCCCGCTTGGGCATACGCCGGCGTAACGAACATCGAAAACTCCAAAAACCTTGAAGACCGGCGAAGCACCGGCCAAAACCGCGCGGAATATAGCTATCGGGGGCGCTTTTTCAAACGCGCATCGCGGCGTATAGCAGGGTCGTGTTCGGGGCGGAAAATCTCATGAATTCAACGGATAACGAGCTGAAGGCCCTGCTCGCGCGGATTGCCGGCGCGCTGGAACGCCTCGCGCCGCCTGCCCCTGCCGTCCCGGACTGGGCCTCCGCAGACGCTTTTGTCTGGCATCCCGAGGGCCTGGGCCTGGCGCCGGTCCCCCGCGTTTCGCGGGTCGATCTCTCGCTCCTGAAGGGCATCGACCGTGTCCGCGACCTGCTGACCGAGAACACCGAACGCTTCGCCGCGGGGCTTCCCGCCAACAACACGCTCCTCTGGGGCGCGCGCGGCATGGGCAAGTCATCTCTGGTGAAGGCCGCCCACGCCGCCGTGAATGCCGGGCGCGACGTGCCCGTCGTCCTCATCGAAATCCACCGCGAGGATATCGCGACCCTGCCCGTGCTGCTGCGCCATCTCCGCGAGGCCGAGCCGCGCCGCTTCATCGTCTTCTGCGACGATCTTTCGTTCGAGGCCGCCGATCAGTCCTACAAGTCCCTGAAGGCCGTTCTCGACGGCGGCATCGAAGGCCGCCCGTCAAACGTCGTTTTCTACGCCACGTCCAACCGCCGCCATCTTCTCCCCCGCGACATGATGGAGAACGAGCGCGCCACCGCCATCAATCCTGGCGAGGCGGTGGAGGAAAAAGTCTCGCTGTCCGACCGCTTCGGCCTCTGGCTCGGCTTCCACAATTGCAGCCAGGACGACTATCTGGCGATGTGCGCCGCCTATGCCGCCCATTTCGGTCTGGAAGGCGGTGCCGCCCTGAAAGCCGCCGCCATCGAATGGGCAGCGACGCGCGGCGGGCGCTCCGGCCGTGTCGCATGGCAGTTCATCCAGGACTATGCGGGCCGCGCGGGCCGGTCGTTGGCTTGAGCTATGAGCGGCAGACCCGCGGCGATGCCAGCCAGCTGAAACGCTGGGTCCAGAACCGCCGCCTGGCAGACGCCGTCAGCCTTTCCGGGATCGCCGGATCACCCACCTCGATCGTGGACTACGGCGCAGGCGACGGCGCGCTCTCCCTCGCGCTCGCAGACCATTGGCCTCAGGCTCAGATCACCTGCTTCGAACCGATACCCGCCATGCGCGCCGAGGCTGAACGCCTCACCGCCGGCCACCCACGCATCACGGTCGTCCCGCATGAAAGCGCCATCCCGGCAGGCGCAGACCTCATCGTCTGCGCGGAAGTCTTCGAACATCTGCCGTCAGCCGCCTTCGACCACGCCCTGAACGAGATCGAACGGGTCGCCGCGCCGGACGGCCTCATCGTTCTCGGTGTCCCCGTCGAAACCGGCCCGCCAGCCCTCGCCAAAGGCGCGTTCCGCATGAGCCGCCGCTACGGCGCAGAAGACGCACGGATCGGCCGCGTCCTCGCCGCCGCTTTCGGCCGGCCGCCCACGCGCATACCTCACGACCTCGCCGACGGGCGGCCTTACCTCCACGCCCATCTCGGTTTCGATCAACGCGCCTTCGAACGCGCCATACGCGCGCGCTTCATCCTGGTGAAGCGCCGCTACAGTCCATTCAATCTGGGAAGCTGGCTGGCCAGCGAGCTTTACCTCGCCGTTCGCCGGCGCTAGCGCCGCGCGACCAGCATCTTCTTCGGGTCAATCGACTTCGTGCCCTTGCGGATCTCGAAATGGACCTGGGGCGATTTCACATTGCCCGTCTGCCCGGCGCGCGCGATCACGTCGCCCCGCGCCACCTTGTCGCCCCGCTTCACGGTCAGCGTCTGGTTATGCGCGTAGGCGGTCACATACCCGCCCGCATGCTCGATCAGCACCAGATTGCCATAGCCGCGCAGTTCGTTGCCCGCATAGCGCACCGTACCGCCGGCGGCCGCCTTCACCGGCGTACCCGACGCGACCGCGATATTGATGCCCTCGTTGTAGAGGCCGTCAGCGCCCGAACCGAAGCTCGAGATCACCTTGCCCGAAACCGGCCAGTCGAACCGCGGTCCCTCCGCGCTCGCCGTTTCAGCCGGCGCGGGCGCAGGCGCCGCCTTGGCGGGCTTGGGCTGCGGCACTGCGGCCTCGCCTTCCTTCACATACTCGCCTTCGCGCGGAGCTTTGGCTTCCGCGCGGCCTGGGATTTTCAGCTTCTGCCCCGCCTTCAGGCTGTATGGCGGCTTCAAGCCGTTCGCCTTGATGATGTCGACTTCGCGCACGCCATAGGCGTCGGCGACGTCGCTCAATTCCTCGCCGCTCTTCACCTTGTGCATGGCGCCGGTCGCCTCGGCGGCGGCGGTGCCTTTGCTCGTCGTCAGGGTCCGGTCGGCGCGGCCGCGATCTTCGCTTTCCTGTGGATAGCTCGGCTCGGGACGGCGCGGCGCCTCGGCATACTCTCCCGGCGGCGGCAGCGCCGCGGATTCCACCCGGTCGGTGCCGTAATTCCCGTCACGCGATCCGGCGTTCGACGGCGCCCGGGTCACCCGCTCGGCAGGCGCGGAGGCCCGGCGCGTGACAGCGCCATCGCCGTATCCGGCATTGGCGTAGGCAGAATTCGGCTGGTCGCCGCCATAGGCGCCGTCCCACATCTTCGGCGACGGCGGCGGCCCGTTGGGATCTCCGTCGAACGGATTGAAACCCGAATAGCTCGCGCAGGCGGTCGCGAACTGCATGATCGAAACGACGATGACGGCGCGGAAAATGGCGGCGGGGGCACGCATGACTGGCTTCCTCGTTAGGTCCAAGGCCCGCTCAGCCGTCGCGCGCCACCCCCTGCATCATCGGCACAAACGCGACAAAACCGAGGCTATCGACCTCTCGTCCGGCATCCTGCTTGGTTAGCCTTAACAAAACCTGAGCGGCGTCCGGCGGCCCGACCGGACACACCATGACGCCGCCCGGCTTCAACTGGTCGATCAGGTTCTGCGGCAGTTCCGGCGCGGCGCACGAGACCAGAATGCGATCGAACGGCGCCTGTTCGGGCCAGCCTTCATAGCCATCGCCATGACGCGTCACGACGTTGGAAATGCTTTCTTCTTTAAAGCGTTGCTCCGCGATCCTCATCAGCGGCCTGAACCGCTCGACGGTATAAACCCGCAACGCCATGCGCGCGAGGATCGCGGTCTGGTAGCCGGACCCGGTCCCGATCTCCAGCACCTTCATCCGCTCGCCCAACCGCAAGGCGTGGGTCATCAGGCCGACGATGTAGGGCTGGCTGATCGTCTGCCCGCAGCCAATATGGAGGGGCCGGTTCTCATACGCCGCGTGCGCTTGTTCGGGGCCGACATAGACCGCCCGCGGCACCCGCTCCATCGCGTCCAGCACCCGCGCGTCCGTCACGCCCTGATGCCTCAGCTCCATGATGAGGCGGATCAGGTCGGGCGACGGCGCGTCGGTCATCGGGTCAGCCGATGATCGCCTTGGGCTGCGGCTTGCCCTTGCGGGGCTTCCTGGGCGGCGTGCCCAGCACCTTCTCGAACGGCGCCAGAGTCGCCTGCTCCGTCAGGTTCAGGTGCAGCGGCGTCACCGAGACGAAGCCGTCATAGATCGCCCGCAGATCCGTCCCCGCCGGCGGGTTGGACAGGATGCGCTTGAAGCCGATCCAGAAATACGGATTGCCCCGCGCGTCGATGCGCTCATCGATCGCCAGCGTCGCCTGGTCGCGCTTGCCCTGGCTGGTCACGCGCACGCCTTCCACCTTGTCCGGCGTCCGGTCGGGGAAGTTGATGTTGACCAGAACTTCCTTGGGCCATCCCGCCGCCAGCAGCTTGCGGATCACATCCGGCCCGAATGTCTCGGCGGCGCTCCAGCGCACCTGCACATGCTGGTCGAAGCTGAACGCCTGGCTCATCGCCACGGACGGAATGCCCAGCACCGTGCCCTCCATCGCCGCCGCGATGGTGCCGGAATAGGTCACGTCGTCGGCGATGTTCGATCCGCGATTGACGCCCGAGATCACCAGATCGGGCCGCGCATCCTTCATGATGTGCAGCACGCCCATCATGACGCAGTCGGTTGGCGTGCCGTCCACCGCGTACTTCTTCGCCGAAACCTTCCGGATGCGCAGCGGATGCGACAGCGTCAGCGAATGCGACGCCCCGCTCTGCTCGGTTTCCGGCGCGATAATCCAGACATCGTCGCTCAGCGCCCGCGCGATCTTCTCGGCGATCTTCAGGCCCGGCGCGTGAATGCCGTCATCGTTCGAAACGAGGATACGCAGCGGACGCCAGCCATCCTTGTCCGCCTTGGCTTTCTCCCTGGGGGCGGCTTTCGCCTTGGCCTTAGCCACCGATGACCTCGATCCCGCCCATATAGGGCTTCAGCGCATCCGGCACGGCGATCGTGCCATTGCCCTGCTGATAGTTCTCCATCACCGCGATCAGCGTGCGCCCGACCGCAAGGCCCGACCCGTTCAGCGTATGGACGAACCGCGTGCCCTTCTCGCCGGCGGGGCGATAGCGCGCATCCATGCGCCGCGCCTGGAAGTCGCCGCAGTTCGAGCAGGACGAGATTTCGCGATAACGCCCCTGCCCCGGCAGCCACACTTCGATGTCGTAGGTCTTGCGCGCCGAGAACCCCATGTCGCCCGCGCACAGCGTCATTGTCCTGAACGACAGGCCAAGACGCTTCAGAACCTCCTCCGCCGCCTGCGTCATGCGCTCATGCTCGGCATCGGACTGGTCCGGCGTGGTGATCGACACCAGCTCGACCTTCGAGAACTGGTGCTGCCGGATCATCCCGCGCGTATCGCGCCCAGCCGATCCGGCCTCGGACCGGAAACACGGCGTCAGCGCCGTGTAGCGCTTGGGCAGTTCGGCTTCGCTCAGGATCGCTTCACGCACCTGATTGGTCAGCGAGACTTCCGCCGTGGGGATCAGCCAGAACCCGTTTTCGGTCCGGAACAGGTCTTCCGCGAATTTGGGCAGCTGCCCCGTGCCGAACACCGCATCGTCACGCACCAGCATCGGCGGATTGGTCTCGGTATAGCCGAATTCGCTCGTGTGCAGATCCAGCATGAAATTGCCGAGCGCCCGCTCCAGCCGCGCCAACTGGCCTCGCGTGATGACGAACCGCGCGCCGGACATCTTCGACGCCGTCTCGAAATCCATCAGGCCCAGCGCCTCGCCGATGTCGAAATGCTCCTTCGCCGCGAAGTTCGGCACCCGCGCCTCGCCATGGGCGTGGCGCTCGACATTGTCGTTCTCGTCCTTGCCCGGCGGCACGTCATCGGCAGGCAGATTGGGGATCGCCGCCAAAGCGTCGGCGACCGCGCGCTGGCGCGCCTTCTCTTCCAGTTCACCGGCGGTCAGCGCGTCCTTGATCTCAGCCACTTCGGCCATCAGGCGCGCGGCTTCCGCCTCGTCTTTCTTCGCCTTGGCCGCGCCGACCTGCTTCGACGCCTCGTTCCGGCGGGCCTGCAACTCCTGCAGCTTCGTCGTCACGGCGCGCGAGATCGTGTCCAGCGCCAGAATGGCTTTGGACTGCGGCGCCAGCGAGCGCTTGGCGAGGCCTGCGTCAAAGGCTGCGGGATTGTCGCGGATGAAACGAATGTCGTGCATGTGACTACGGATAAGACGGGGATTCGGCGTGGGTGAGCTATAGGCCCCGCCGCACCGCTTGGGGAGGGCCTAAACTCAGGATTCCGGCGAAGCCGAAGCGTCTGCGTCGGGCGCGGCCCGGCGCTTCTCGCTGGCCTTCACCAGCCAGATCGAGATTTCGTAGAGCAGCAGCACCGGCACCGCGAGCGCGAACTGGCTCAGCACATCCGGCGGCGTCAGGATGCCGGCGACGATAAAGACGCCGACAATGGCATAGCGCCGCGCCCTGGAAAGGCCGCCGCTCGTCACGATCCCCACCCGCCCCAGCAGGGTCAGCGCCACGGGCAGCTGGAAGCAAAGCCCGAACGCGAACATCAGCGACATGGTCAGGCTGAAATATTCCGAGACCTTGGCCTCCAGCTGGATCGGCAACTGCCCCGGCGCAGCGGGCGCCTGGAAGCTCAGCAGGAAGCCGAGCGCCATCGGCATGATGACGTAAAGCACCAGCGCCGCGCCCATCACGAACAGCACAGGTGTCGCGACCAGATACGGCGCAAAGGCCGACCGCTCGTCCTTGTAGAGGCCGGGCGCGACGAACAGCCATATCTGCGTAGCCAGCACGGGGAACGCCAGGAACACCCCGCCCCACATCGACAGCGACAGATAGGTGATGAAGGTTTCCTGCGGCGCCGTCGCGATCAGGCGCTGGTTCGGCTGCCCTTCCAGCGCGTGATACAGCGGCTGGGCGAGGAAATTGTAGATGTCGTGCGCGAAGACGTAGCAGACGATGAAGCACACGAAGAACGCCAGCACCGCCCACAACAGGCGCGAGCGCAGCTCGATCAGGTGATCCAGAAGCGGCGCGCGGCTCGCCTCGATCTCGCTTTCATCGCGCGCCGCACTCATTCGTTGGCGGCTTTCGGCGGCAGGATTTTCGCCTCTTCGACAGGCGCAGGCGGCGCGATCGGCCCTTCGGCGGGCGGCGGCAGCGGCAAAGGCTCGATCGCCTTTTCCGTTTCGCCCAGCGACACCATCAGATTGTCCGGCGGCGGCGTGGTCGTGGTGCGCGGGTCCATGACGATCGGCGCGCGCAGATCGCGGCGGATGGTGTTCAGGTCTTTCCGCAGATCTTCCAGCTCGGCCTGACGGATCATCTCGTCGACCCCGGCCTGGAAGTGCGACGCCATCTTGCGCGCCTTGCCCACCCATTCGCCGATGCCCTTCATCAGGCGCGGCAAATCCTTCGGCCCGACCACCAGAATGGCGACCACCGCAATGACGAGAATTTCACCCCAGCCGAGATCGAACATCGGCGTCCTGCCGTCTCAGGCGCGCTGCGCCATCAGACCTTGTTGGCGTCCGTGCGGGCCGCGTCGACAGGCTTCTCGGCCGGCGCGCCGATCTGCGCGGTGGGCTTGGGATCATCGGCCATGCCCTGGCGGAAATTCTTGATGCCCTTGGCGACGTCGCCCATCAGCTCGGAAATCTTGCCGCGGCCGAACAGCAGCATGACGAGAACCACGACGACGAGAATGTGCCAGATGCTGAAAGAGCCCATGTGCTCAACTCCTTGAGGCGCGCATCTAGCGCGCTGAAACTTTCGCCATTTTGGCATTTGCGGCGGAATGCCGCAACGAATCCCCGCAAGCCTCAGGCGGGAAAGGTGAATCCGTGTCCGGGTTTCGCCGTCAGCGCGATCACATCTCCGGCACGGACCGGCGAGGCCGCATCCAGCACGCACGACACCCGCAAGCCGTCCCCCGTCATACCCGTCACATGCCACCCGTCCGACGCCAGCGCCGCATGCCCGACCGTCACGGCGGCTCCGCCCTCCGCCACGGCGAAATCGCGCTGCCGCCATGCGACGGTCACCGCCGTCCCGTCCGCAGCCGCCGCCGCGACAGGCCCGAACGGCGTCATCACTGTGCCGCCGGACACCACGCCGCCAAGGGTCGTCATGGCCGACATGAACGATGCCGCGCCAAGATCCGCCGGCGCCCGCAGCAGGTCATCCGGCGTCCCGATCTGGACGATCCGCCCGGCCCGCAGCAGCACGATCCGGTCGGCGCTGCGCAGCGCCTCGTCCGGATCATGCGTCACGAACACTGTCGCCGCATGCTCGGCCCGCAACGCGCTCAGCACCTCGCTCCGCACGGTATCGCGCAGGCGGTCGTCGAGGCCCGAGAACGGCTCATCCAGCAGCATCACCTGCGGCCGCGGCGCCAGCGCCCGCGCGACCGCCAGCCGCTGCTGCTCGCCGCCGGAAAGCTGATGCGGAAACGCCCGTGCCTGGCCCTTCAGGCCGACCAGATCCAGCAACGCCGCCGCCTGCGCCTGCGCCTCGGCACGCGGCGCACGGTACAACCCGAACGCCGCATTGGCCGTCGCGTCGAGATGCGGAAACAGCGCAAGGTCCTGGAACACCAACCCGACCCGCCGCTTTTCCGGCGGCACGAACGCGCCGGGCGAGTCCACCTCGACGCCGCCGATCCGGACCGTGCCGCCATCCGCGCGCTCGACGCCCGCGATCATCCTGAGAATGGTGGATTTGCCCGATCCGGAGGCGCCCAGCAGACAGACGATCTCGCCCGCCTCGACCTCGAACGAGATATCGTCAGCGACACGCCGGGAACCGTAGCTCTTGCCGGCGCCGCTCAAGGAAACGATCGGCGTTCCGGGCATGGCGCGCTTTTAACTGCGAGCGGATCGCAAGACTAGCCTCAGCCCTCGTCGTCGCGCGGCGCCAGCAGATCGGCGAGATCGGCTTCGTCCAGCGGGTCTTCGTCGGGGCTGAGCATGTCGCTGGGGCTAGGCACCGCAAAACCGGCGGGCACCGACGAATCCAGCAGACCCGCCGCCTTCAGTTCGTCCATGCCCGGCAGATCGCCGACCCGGTCCATGCCGAAATGCTGGAGGAAGGCTTCGGTGGTGCCATAGGTGACCGGGCGGCCCGGCGTCCGGCGGCGTCCACGCGGCCGCACCCAGCCGATCTCCAGCAGCAGGTCCAGCGTCCCCTTGGAGACGCCGACGCCGCGAATTTCCTCGATCTCGGCGCGGGTCACGGGCTGATGATAAGCCACGATCGCCAGCGTCTCGATACCGGCGCGCGACAGGCGGCGTTGCTCGACGGTCTCCTTCCGCAACAGGAAAGCGAGGTCGGACGCCGTCCGCATCGCCCATTTTCCTGAGACTTTAACGAGGTTTACGCCGCGCGGCTGATACAGCGCCTGAAGCTCGTCCAGCAGCCCCGCAAGGTTCGCCTCTTTCGGCAGGCGCGCCTTCATCGTCGCCTCGTCCAGCGGTTCGGCGGCGGCAAACAGAAGCGCTTCCAGCATCCGCAGGTGCAGCCCCGTGTCGAGATCGGCCTCAGACACGACAGCTTCGGCTTCGGCTTCGGCCTCGGCTTCCGCCTCGACCTCGATCTCGGCTTCCACCTCGACCTCTGCGGCCACGACTTCGGGTTCTTCAGGCTCGGGCATGGGTTCCAAACTGACAGCCGCCACAGCACTCATTTCAAGCCAAGTCCTTCAGGGTTCGGCGTCGCCGCGTCAAGTTTCGTCCTGGACCAGCCGGGGGCCGGTCGGGCGGCGCAGGAAGATCGGCCCGAAGGTCGAAAGCTGCCGCAGCTCCAGCCTTCCGTCCTTCGCCATCTCCAGGCTGGCCGAAAACATGCTCGCCAGCGCGCTGCGCGACAAATCCTGCATCGCATCGGGAATGAAGGTGTCGAGGCGGCTCCAGTCGACCGCCATGCCGATCATCCGCTCCAGCCGCTTGCGCGCCTCGTCGATGGCGAACACCGGCGCCCGCTTCACCGCCATGCGGACGCCCAGCGTCCGGGTGCGCTGATCGGAATAGGCTTTCAGCAGATCGAAGATGGAATCCGACCATTGCGGCGTCCGGACGATACGCACGCCCTCCGGCTCGCCCCGGAAAAACACGTCGCGGCCCAGACGGTCGCGCGCCATCAGGCGTCCGCCGGCCTCGCGCATCGCCTGCAGGCGCTGCAGCCGGAACGCCAGCCGCGCCGCCATTTCCTCGCCGCTCGGCTCGTCGCTCGCCTTTTCGGGCTTCGGTAGAAGCAGGCGTGACTTCAGATAAGCCAGCCACGACGCCATCACGAGATAGTCCGCCGCCAGATCGAGGTCTGCCCCCTTCAGCGCCGCGATGAATTCCAGATACTGATCGACCAGCGTCACGATCGAAATCTTGCGCAGGTCCACGCGCTGCGACCGCGCAAGCGTCAGCAGCAGGTCCAGCGGACCTTCAAAGCCGTCGACGTCGACGATCAGCGTTTCGCCAGACGCGGCAGCCGGCAAGGTCAGGTCGAAGACCGGGTCTTCGCCCTGCCCTTCGGTCTCAGCCGTCTCAGTCATACGATCGCGGTTCCACCACTCATCAGGTGGGCGAGACGCGCCGCCCCCTGTTCAGGGTCGAAATCCGACGGGGGGGCGATTATGTCAAGCGCGGCGGCGGCCCGGCGGGCGGCATCGCCGTCGAGTTCCCGGCTTCCGGCTGCGACTTCCCGCATTTCGGCCATGTCGCCGGAACAATGCAGCGCCACATCGCAGCCCGCGACCAGCGCCCGGTAGGTCCGCTCCTCGAAGGTGCCGGTCAGCGCATTCATGCCGACATCGTCGCTCATCAGCAGGCCGTCAAAGCCGATCTCGCCCCGGATCACGTTATGGATCAGGCGCGACGACCAGGTCGCGCAGCGCTCGTCGTCGATGGCCGTGTAGACGACATGCGCGGTCATCGCCATCGGCATGTCGTTGAGGCTGCGGAACGGCACGAAATCGCTGCGGCTCAGTTCCTCGCGCTCGGTGTCCAGAACCGGCAGTTCCAGATGGCTGTCCGCCTTCGCGCGGCCATGCCCCGGAATATGCTTGATGACCGGCAGCACGCCGCCATCCATCAACCCTTCCGCCACCGCCCGCGCCAGCTGCACGATCTGGTGCGGTTCGCGCCCCAGCGCCCGGTCGCCGATGATGCCGTGCCCTTCGTCATGCAGCAGGTCGATGCACGGGCTGCACGAGACGTTGACGCCGATCTCAAGCAGTTCGGCCGCAATCAGCCGGCTGTTCAGCGCCGCCGCCTCTTCCGCCGTCTCGACATGGCGTTCGTATATCTCGGCGAACGTCCAGGCCGGCGGCGGCAGACGCCACACCGGCGGGCGCAGCCGCGCCACCCGTCCGCCTTCCTGATCGATCAGGATCGGCACGTCGGCGCGGCCCGAGATCGAGCGCAGCTCGTCCGTCAGGCGCTTCACCTGCGCCTTCGTCTCGCAGTTCCGCTTGAAGAGGATATAGCCCCACGGCTGAAGCTCGGCGAAAAAGGCGCGCTCTTCCGGCGTCAGCTCAAGACCGGAGAGCCCCAGGATCAGGGCAGATGTCATGCAGGGAACGAAACTCTAAATCAGGGCGCGGTGACGTTGCATTGCCCGCCGCGCGTCCGCAAGACCTCGCAGAAGGCGACCGCATTCTGCTTCGTCTCGAACGGACCGACGCGCAGACGGTACCACACGCCCTTGCCGCCAAGGTCCACGCGCTTGATGTCGGGCTTCAGCGCCCCCGTCAGGTCCGCGTTCTTTTTCTTGAACGCCTGCCACTGGCCGGCCGCCTCGGCGTCTTCCTTGAACGCGCCGATCTGCACCACGAATGCGCCGGTCGTCGCCGCAGCCGTCGCGGCGGCGGCATCGGCCGCGCCCGGATCGATTTCCTCGATCTGCGACGTGATCGCCGCCGCCTGCTGCTTCGCCGCCTTCTCGGCCGCGACCTGCTCGGCGGAAGGTTCCGCATTGGCGACGTCGGCCGCCATCAGCGTCGTATCGCCCGCTTCGACATCTCCGGGCGTTTCCAGCGGCACGCTGCCCGCCTCGATCTCCGGCGCGGCGGCGGGAATGTCCTGCGGCACCTCCGGCGGCGCGGCGAGGCCGCCCTCGGTCGGCTCCGGCGATGCCCCGGCGATGCGCTCGTAGATCAGCTTGTCCTGGTCCGGCACTTCGACGCCGCCGGGATTTTCCGGCTGCACCTTGATCGGACCGGCCTCGGCGGTGATGACCGGCGGCGTACCGCGATCGCCCTGCGTGCGGCCCTGCTGATAGGCGACATAGACCACCGCGCCGAACGCGGTCAGCACCAGCGCCGTCAGGATAATGAAAAGCGGCGAGCGGGCGGACGTGCCTTCCTCGTCTTCCAGCGTCGCGTCATACATGAAGTCGCCGTGGAAGCGGCGGTCGTATTCAGCCTGATCGAAGGCGCCGCGATCGGTCATCGTCATTACGTGTCCCCTGACGGCGCGCCGCTTTCATCGAACGCGATTCGCCTGTGGATAAGGATAGCAGGAGAAAGGCGGCGAAATGCGGGCGCGCTCCGGGACGCTCGCGCCCAATTGCCTAACGAGGCGTTAACGCCCTCATGGCCTGGCCTTCGCCGCATGGATTCGCTCGCCCGCCGCGCACATCGCGACGAACTTCGCGATTCGCGCCGCGCGCGTCTCCGGCTTCTTGGCGATCTTCAGCCAGACGCCGGGCGACGCCGCCGGCTGCTTCGCGACCCATGTCGCGAATGCAGCCTTGGTTTTGAACGGCATCACGGGCGAGTCGGAAAGCTTGGCCATGCGCCAAGCCTCGCCAACGCCGCGCTTCAGTTCAAATAGAACGTCACCGTCGTCACCACGCGCACCTGCTTGTCGATGCTGCGGTCATCGGTGCCGTAGTCGCCGGTATAGAGATCGCGCACCTCGAATCCGCCCTGCGTGGCGGAGCGGATCGAGCCGACCGTGATCCCTGCATTCTTGGCGAACTCGCCCGCGGCGATGCGCGCATTCCCGGTCGCCTCGCGCAGCATGTCCGGCTTGATCGCATTGAGGCCGGTGAAGATATAGCGCGGCTGGCTGTCGGTCAGCAGCAGCCCCTCGGCGATCAGCTCGCCCAGCTTCTGATAGGCCGCCTCGACCGCCTTCACATCGCCCGACGTGACCGTGACGCCGCCGACGATGTCATAGCGCTTCTCGGTCAGGATGCCGTTAGCGTCACGGAACTCGTTCTCCGTCACCGAGGTCTGCCCGGCCATCACCGCCGCGCCCTCAAACCCGTTCCGCTTCAGGAACGCGCGGATCGCCGCCGCGTTGGCCTCGACATCGGCATACCCGGCCTTGAGATCGGCATTCGCGACCTTGAACCCGATCTGCCAGATCGCCTGATCCGCCGTCACCGTACGCTCGGCCAGCCCCTTCACATCGGCTGTGTTGACGTGTTCGCGGTTGACCATGGTCTGACCGACGAAATACCCGCCGGCGGCGACACCGCCGCCAAGCGCAAGCCCCGCCAGCACGAGCGCGGCAGGCGAAATCTAAGTCATCGAAGCACTCCCCAAGAAAGTGGAAAGACCTCAATCCTGCTTGATGGCGGAATTGCGGTCAGCGCCGCTTGTCGCGCTCGATCTTCTTGCCGCCGCCGCCCAGCTCGGCCTCGGGATCGTAATTCGGATCGTCGGAGATCACGATCGTGCCGTCCGGCATCTGCCAGGCAGAGCCTGCGCCAGCGGGAATTTCGATGTCCTGCCCCGTCGTCGGATCGGTCGCGACCTCCACGCCCCGCATGGCGCGCGAGCGGTCGGCCGACACCCGGTCATAGGCCGCCTGCGCGTCCGCATAGACCTGCGCGATGATCTCCCCGATCTCCGCCTGCACCTTCCGCCAGATCGCCGCCCGGTCCATCACGCCTTTCAGCGCGATGGCCTGCATCCGCGCCTGGAATTCCTGGATCAGCGCGGCATAGCCCGGCACCACCAGGAAGGTATTGGCGAAAATCTCGTAGCTGCCCGGATCGACGCCCTGCGGCGCCCGCAGCGCCAGCCCGCCCAGCACGGAAACGTTCACCGCCGCATAGCCGCCCGGATTGTTCGTGACGCTGAAGACCACCACCAGCCCCACGCGCTCGCGCACGGTCCGCCCGTTCCAGTCCCACTCATAGGAGGCCTCGCCCGCCTCCGCGTAGAGCAGCGTCTGGCCGCCCAGCGCATTCCCCGTCCGGCTCGCCTGTTTGTTCAGCTCCTCCGCGAATTCGGGCCGCGCGCGATAGGTGTAGTTCCGGATGCTCGGCCGGTAGCGCTTCAGATACCAGGGCAGGAATTCCGTCAGATGCGTCGTCATCACCTGCGGACAGCCATCCGGGTTCGCGGCATAGCTCATCCCGCCCCAGGTCTCGGAGGGCAGTATCTGCACGCCCGAAATCCCGTCCGGCCCGGTCGCCGACCAGTTGATATAGGGCATCCCGAAGCCGCAGCCGTTTCCGTTATACGACCACACCACCCCGCCATCGGTGGTCCAGTCATAGGGCACGAGAATGTGGAACGCCGGCACCGGCCGGTCGAAGCCATAGGCGTCGACCACCTCGATCCGTTTCAACCGGATTTCGCCTTCAAACCCGGACGCGGTCGAGATCAATCCCGCCAGTACGGCGGCAGCAGCGGCGAGGAGACGGCGCATAGGGCACCCTGCAGTCAGAGAATGCCCCAGCCTGCGCCGTCCGGCGGCATGGCGCCATTCGCCGTTTAGGGGACTTTCCCCGCGTCAGATCGGGTCGATCTCCAGCCCGAAAATGCGCTTATGCTCCACCAGCGCGAAGCGGTCGGTCATGCCGGCGATATAGTCCGAAACGACCCGCGCCGTGCCCATCGACCCGGCCCCGTCCGTCCCCGCCTTCCACTCATCGGGCAGCAGGCGCGGCTCGTCGATGAAGGCATCGAACAATTCGCGCACCACCTTGTGCGCCTTCCGCACCATCCGCATGACCTTGTAGTGGCGGTACATGTTCTGGAACAGGAACGCCTTCAGCGCCCGCATCGCCATGTCCATGTCGGCGGTGAAGGCGGCCAGCGGACGCCCGGCATTGCGGACATCGGCGACCGAGGCCACCCCCACCATCTCGGCCCTGCGGCGCGTCTCGCCGATCAGGTTCTCGATCATCCGCCCGATCATCTCGCGGATCGCTTCCTGGATCACCCGCTCGCGCGAGACGCCAGGATACCGCTCCTCCATCTCGCGGAACACCTCGCCCACCAGCGGCAGCGCGTGAAGCTGCTCCACCGTGAACAGCCCCGCGCGCAGCCCGTCATCGATGTCATGATTATTGTAGGCGATGTCGTCGCTCAGCGCCGCGACCTGCGCCTCAAGGCCCGCATAGGTGCCCAGCTCCAGATCGTGCAGCGCGTTATATTCGGTGATCGCCTCCGGCAGCGGCTCGTTCTTCAGACGCGGCAGCAGCGGCCCGTTATGCTTGGCGATCCCTTCCAGCGTTTCCCAGGTCAGGTTCAGCCCGTCGAACGCGGCATAGCGCGACTCCAGCTTGGTCATCAGGCGGATCGCATGCGCGTTATGGTCGAACCCGCCGAACGGCCTCATGCATGCCGACAGCGCGTCCTCGCCCGCATGGCCGAAACAGGTGTGTCCAAGGTCATGCGCCAGCGCCAGCGACTCGGCCAGATCCTCATCCAGCCCCAGCACCCGGCTGATCGACCGGGCGATCTGCGCGACCTCCAGCGAATGGGTCAGGCGCGTCCGGTAATAGTCGCCCTCGTGATACACGAAAACCTGCGTCTTGTGCTTCAGACGCCGGAACGCGCCGGAATGGATGATCCGGTCGCGGTCGCGCTGCAGCGGCGTCCGGGTCCGGCTTTCACCCTCCGGATAGAGCCGGCCACGGGTCTCGAAAGCCCGCGTCGCATAAGGGGCCAGGCCGTCAGGCGTGTCGTGAATGATGACCGAAGGACGCGCCATGACCGGCTGCTCCGTTTGAATTCCAGGCTGTCACACCCCAATATAGGCACTGTAACGCGCCAGATTTAAGGCATTCCTTCCCATGGACGCCGCGACCGCCACCCATCCCGTCACGATTTCCGAGGCTGCCGCCCGGCAAATCGGCCAGATTCTGGCCCGCGAACCGGCCGGAACGCTGCTGCGCGTGGCGGTGAACGGCGGCGGCTGCCAGGGCTTTTCCTACGAATACACCTTCGTTCCCGCCGCCGAACCGGACGATCTCCTGATCGAACGCGGCGCCGCCCGCGTGGTGATCGACCCCGTCAGCCTGGAATATCTGCAAGGCTCCGAACTCGACTGGGTGGACGCGCTCATCGGCGCCTCGTTCCAGATCCGGAACCCCAACGCCAAGTCCGCCTGCGGCTGCGGCACCTCGTTCGCTCTCTAGGCGCTCTTCAGGCGCGCTCCAGGTTTGCCGCCTGCCGCTTTCGCGCTAGCGTCGGGCCATGAAAATCGCCACCTGGAACGTCAATTCGGTCAAAGCCCGCATCGAGGCCGTCCTCGGCTGGCTGAAGGAAGCCTCGCCCGATGTCGTCGGCTTCCAGGAACTGAAATGCCTCGACGAGGCCTTCCCCCGCTTCGAGATCGAAGCGCTCGGCTACAATGTCGAGACCTTCGGCCAGAAGACCTATAACGGCGTCGCGATCCTCTCGAAGCACCCCATCGAGGATGTGACGCGCGGCCTCCCCGGCCTTGAGGACACCCAGTCCCGCTACATCGAGGCCGTCATCACGCCCAAGGGCGCGCGCCCTTTGCGCTTCTGCTGCCTCTATCTCCCCAACGGCAATCCCGTCGCGTCCGAGAAATACCCCTACAAGCTGAACTGGATGGCCGCGCTCCAGTCACGCGTCGAAACGCTGCTGCCGCTGGAAGAATCGCTCATCGTCGCGGGCGACTACAACGTCATTCCGTCCCCGGACGATGTCCACGATCCCGCCGCCTGGGCCAGGGACGCGCTCTTCCTGCCCTCCACCCGGGCCGCCTATCGGCGTCTGGAAAATCTCGGCCTGACCGACGCCGTCCGCGCCTGCAACGCGCTGCCGGGTCAGTACACGTTCTGGGACTATCAGGCCGGCGCCTGGCCCAAGAATAACGGCATCCGCATCGACCATCTGCTGCTCTCGGCGCAGGCCGCCGACCGCCTGACCGGCGCGGGCATCGACCGCCATGTCCGCAGCTGGGACAAGGCCTCCGACCACGTCCCGGCATGGTGTACCCTCAACTAGCTGCCGCGATTTGACGCACGCCGCCCGGCGCGGCGGCGTGCGAGCGTCCTCCCGGGCTGAGAATCCACTGGGATGGAGACGACCGATGACTTCCGGAACATCACGGCGCGCCATGCGCCTGCTCGCGGGCGCCGCGTCCATGGCGCTGCTCGCCTTCTCGGCCGAGGCGGCTGAACTCGCGCTCAAGCGCGTCATGCTGTCGGCCGGCGGCGTCGGCTATTTCGAATACCAGGCAGAAGTCTCGGGCTGGGAACAGCTCTCCATTCCTGTCCGTCTCGATCAGGTCGACGATGTCCTCAAAAGCGCGGTCGTCTTCGACGACGCCGGCGGCTCCGGCACGATCGAACTGCAGGGCCGGGATTCACTGAACGAAATCTTCCGCACGATGCCCATCGGCCCGGATGCGTTCAACTCCCCCGCCGAACTCTATGCCGCGCTGAAAGGCGAGGAGATCACCATCTCCGATCCGGTCAGCGCCCGCGGCAAGATCGTCTCCGTCGTCGAGGAAACGGCGGAAAAGGAGAACGCCTCGATCACCCGCCACCGCATGGCGATCATGACCGACAGCGGCCTCGTCCAGTTCGTCCTGGAAGAAGGCCGCGATATCGCCTTCACCAACGAGGCGCTGAACGCCAAGGTCAACGACGCGCTCTCGGCCATCGCCACCAACCGCCAGCGCGAACTGCGGACGCTGAAGATCACGGCGCGCGGCGAAGGCGCCCGCACGGTCACGGTCGGCTTCGTCATCGAAGCGCCGCTCTGGAAGACCTCCTACCGCCTCGTCACCGGCGCCGACGGCAAGGCCCGCATGCAGGGCTGGGCCGTCATCGAAAACGCCAGCGGCGCCGACTGGACCGATGTCGAACTGACCCTCGTCTCCGGCAACCCCGTCACCTTCAAACAGGCGCTCTACGACAAATATTACGTCCAGCGCGAAAGCGTCCCCGTCGAAGTCCTCGGCCGCGTCAGCCCGCGTCGCGACGACGGCAGCACCGGCGGCGAAGACAGCGACTGGGAACAGAACGGCCAGGGCAGCCCCATCGAGCCGGCGCCCGAACCGATGAGCGTGCCCTCGCCCGCCGCCCCGCCGCCGGCCAAGGCCGCGATGCCTCAAACGGAAGAGGTGTCGGTCACCGGCTCGCGCATCTCCACCGAGCCGGGCCAGGTCGCCGCCGAAAGCGCCGAGTCCGCCACGTCGGTCATCTTCACGCTCTCCAACGCCGTGACCGCCGGTTCCGGCCAGTCGCTCGCCGTGCCGATCCTCGACCGCGAAGTCCCGGCCCAGCTCATCTCGTTCTATCAGCCCTACACGCACCCGACCCACCCGCTCTCGGCGGTGAAGCTCACCAATGACACCGGCACCGGCCTGCCGCCCGGCATCACCACGCTGTTCGATTCCAGCGGCGGCCGCACCGTCTTCTCCGGCGACGCCGTACTCAGCGTCCTGCCCGTGGGCGAGAACCGCATCCTCTCCTTCGCGCTCGACCAGAAGGTCGTCGTCGACGCCAGCGACGCGCGCGACGATGTCATCACCGGCGCCAAGCTCGCGGGCGGCGTGCTGGAAATCCAGATGGTCCAGCGCAAGACCAACGCCTATTCCATCAAGGGCGCAGCCAACGAAGACCGCAACGTGGTCATCGAAACGCCGCGCTATAACTGGGAGCTGAAATCCCACGACCTCGCCAAGACCGACGCGACCTACAACTATCTCCGCATCCCCGTCTTCGTCGCCGCAGGGAAGACCGAGAAGCTCGACGTCGTGTGGGAGAACGTCACCAGCAACACGATCTCGGCGGTCGATCAGCTCTACGCCTCGGACTACGCCTACTACGCCTCGACCGAGTCCAGGCTTCCCGAGCCGATCCGCGCCGCCTTCGTCCGCATGGCTGAACTGCGCGTGGCGGTCGACGCCGCCGACCGCGCGATCAACGCGCTCGATGAGGAACAGGCCCGCATCTACGACGAGCAGGAACGCATCCGCTCCAATCTCGCCGCAGTGCCAGAGGGCAGCGACATGCAGCGCCGCTACCTCGCCTCGCTGGCGACACAGGAAGACCGCCTCGCCGCCATCGCGGCCGAACGCGGAACGCGGCAGGCCGAACTCAGCGCCGCCCGCCAGGCCCTCACAGACTACGTCATGTCGCTGACGCTCTAGACCCCTTTCCTCCCCCGTCATTCACGGGGGAGGTGCCCCGAAGGGGCGGCGGGGGCAAACGCTCACACGGGTGGGGATTTTTCAGGCCGCCTCGGACACCGGGGCGGCCTTTCTCTTGCCGTCATACACGAACGCCGCATCGTTCAGGTCGATGGCCGGGAAGATGTCCTTCTCGTTCCAGTAATCCTGCGTGTGCTGCCACTCCGGCTTCTCGCCCCGCTGCGGCAGCAGATGCAGCCCGCGCATCAGATAGCCCGGATTGAAGTTCTCTGCGTCGATCCACGGCAGCAGCTTCATGTCCGCATCCTCGGGCCGCAGCGCCACCTCCACCTTCCGCGCACCGGCCGCGTCCATGTGGCCCAGCAAGCGGCACACGAAATCCGACACGAGATCGGCGCGCAGCGTCCAGCTCGCGCGGAAATACCCGAACACCCACACCAGGTTCGGCACGCCGGTGAACATCATCCCGCGATAGGTGACGCTCTTCGACAGATCCAGCGTCTCGCCGTCCACGCTGAAATCGATGTCGCCCTGGACGCTCAGATTGAACCCCGTCGCCGTGATGACGATGTCTGCCTCCAGCGTCCTGCCCGACTTCAGCTGGATGCCGCCCGGCACGAACCGCTCGATCTCGTCCGTCACCACGCTCGCTTTGCCCGACGCGATGCCCTGGAACAAATCGCCGTCCGGCACGAAGGCCACGCGCTGCTGCCAGGGGCGATAGCTCGGCGTGAAGTTCTTCCTCACTTCCTCTTCCGGCAGGAACGCCTTCACGCCCGCCAGCAGCTCGTCGCGCACCGTGTCGGACTCCGCGAACGAGCGCCGCGCGAACGTGTCGCCGTCTTTCAGAATCCGCCTGCGGACGATCTCGTGGATCCACACCGGATCGACCTCCAGCTCGCGCAGCTGATCGGCGAGATCGTTCGCGTTCCGCCCCGGAATGAAATAGGTCGGCGAGCGCTGCAGCATCGTCACATGCGCGCAATCTCCCGCGATCGCCGGCACCAGCGTCGCCGCCGTCGCCCCCGACCCGATCACCACCACCTTCTTGCCCGTCAGGTCGATGTCTTCAGGCCAGGTCTGCGGATGCACGATCCGCCCGCCGAAATCCGCCATACCCGGCCATTCCGGCGTATAGCCCTCCGTGTGCCGGTAATACCCCTGGCACATCCACAGAAAACAACACGTTAAAACCACCACGTCTCCGCCCCGCTCCGCCGTTACAGTCCACAGCGCCTCGGTGCTCGACCACGACGCCGTCAGGATTTTCGTCCCATATCGGATATAGGACTTCAGTCCGTTCTCGTCAATGACCTCGCCCATATATTTAAGAATTTCTTCCGCAGAAGCGATCGGCGCGCCCTCCCACGGCTTGAAGCGGTATCCGAACGTATAAAGATCGCTGTCCGAGCGGATGCCGGGATAGCGGTGGGTCCGCCATGTGCCCCCGAACCCGTCCTGCTGCTCCAGCACGACAAAGCTTTTCCCCGGCATCTGGGTTTTCAGGTGATACGCCCCGCCGATCCCGGAAATCCCGGCCCCTGCGATGATGACGTCGAAATGCTGGATTTCCTGCTTCTTGGCCGCCGCGCTCATGTTTCCACCCTTGTTGTGAATGTCGTTGGGCAAAGCGTTTCACAGCTTTTCCTGTCCGTCATTCCAGAACTGCCAGTGAGAAATCCTCGCAGAAATCGCGTGCCCCACCCTTGATCCTGATCAACTGACGCGCAATTTCGTGTCCCCAATCGCCATTATCGCGACTTTTTCTGCAACCCGGCGGCTGGTAGAGTGCGCCGCACAAATATTCACGAGAGTCCCATGCCCGCCTATCGTTCCCGCACCAGCACCCATGGCCGCAACATGGCGGGCGCCCGTGGCCTGTGGCGCGCCACCGGCATGAAGGATGGCGATTTCGGCAAGCCGATCATCGCCATCGCCAACTCCTTCACCCAGTTCGTGCCCGGCCACGTCCACCTGAAAGATCTCGGCCAGCTCGTCGCGCGCGAGATCGAACAGCACGGCGGCGTCGCCAAGGAATTCAACACCATCGCCGTCGATGACGGCATCGCGATGGGCCATGACGGCATGCTCTACAGCCTGCCCTCGCGCGAACTCATCGCCGACGCCGTCGAGTACATGGTCAATGCGCACTGCGCCGACGCGCTGGTCTGCATCTCCAACTGCGACAAGATCACCCCCGGCATGCTGATGGCGGCGCTCCGCCTCAACATCCCCACCGTCTTCGTCTCCGGCGGCCCCATGGAGGCCGGCAAGGTCGTCCTCTCCACAGGCGCCAGGAAGGTCGATCTCATCGACGCGATGATCGCCGCCGCCGACGACAAGGTCAGCGACGAGGACGTCAAGGTCATCGAACGCTCCGCCTGCCCCACCTGCGGCTCATGCTCGGGCATGTTCACCGCCAATTCGATGAACTGCCTCACCGAAGCGATGGGCCTCTCGCTCCCCGGCAACGGTTCGATCCTCGCCACCCACGCCGACCGCAAGGAGCTGTTTCTCGAAGCCGGCCGCACCGTCGTCAGGCTCGCCCGCCGCTATTACGATCAGGACGACGCCTCCGTCCTCCCGCGCGAAATCGCCAGCTTCAAGGGCTTCGAGAACGCCATGACGGTCGATATCGCCATGGGCGGCTCGACCAACACCGTGCTGCATCTCCTCGCCGCCGCCGAAGAGGCCGGCGTCGACTTCACCATGCAGGACATCGACCGCCTGTCCCGCCGCGTCCCCTGTCTCTGCAAGGTCGCGCCCAACAAGGCCGATGTTCACATGGAGGACGTCCACCGCGCCGGCGGCATCATGGGCATCCTTGGCGAACTCGACCGCGGCGGCCTCATCCACACCGATCTCCCCACCGTCCACAGCGCCACGCTGAAAGACGCGCTCGACACCTGGGATATCGCCCGCGCGCCCACCGACGCCGTGAAGCATTTCTACGCCGCAGCTCCCGGCGGCGTGCCGACGCAAACGGCCTTCAGCCAGGATCGCCGCTACGACAGCATCGACACCGACCGCGAAACCGGCGTCACCCGCTCCGTCGAACATGCGTTCAGCAAAGACGGCGGCCTCGCCGTCCTCTTCGGCAATATCGCGCTCGACGGCTGCATCGTGAAAACCGCCGGCGTCGATGAGAGCATCCTGAAATTCAACGGCGCCGCCCGCGTCTTCGAAAGCCAGGACAGCGCCGTCCTCGGCATCCTCAACGGCCTCGTCCAGGCCGGCGATGTCGTCGTCATCCGCTACGAAGGCCCCAAGGGCGGCCCCGGCATGCAGGAAATGCTCTACCCGACCAGCTATCTGAAATCGAAAGGCCTCGGAAAGGCCTGCGCCCTCATCACCGACGGACGCTTCTCCGGCGGCACGTCCGGCCTCTCCATCGGCCACGCCTCGCCCGAGGCTGCCGAAGGCGGCGCGATCGGTCTGGTGCAGGATGGCGACCGCATCGAGATCGACATCCCGAACCGCACCATCCGCCTCGCCATCTCGGACGCCGAACTCGACCTCCGCCGCACCGCCATGGACGCCCGCCCCGATGGCTGGCAGCCGACGGAAAAACGCACCCGCAAGGTCAGCCAGGCCCTCCAGGCCTACGCCGCCCTCACCACCAGCGCCGCGCGCGGCGCGGTCCGCGACGTGACGCAGCTCCGCAAAGCCGCCAAACCCGTCCGCCGCCCCGCCGAAGCGGCTGAATAGAAAGCGCGGCCTGCAGCAGCCGACGCCTCCGCTCAGGACGCCCGCTTCAACGCCTCCGTCCGCCGCAGCCACCCATGCGTCGGCGCGGCCTCGCTCTTCCGCCCCATCCGCTCGGCCAGCAGCGCGTCTGCGGCGGCCCTGTCGCCCGCCCGCACCGCCGCCTCCATGGCCGTCCAGCCCAGCACATCGCGCTGCGCGTGGCTTCCGCCGAACGCCGCCGCACGCGGCATCGCTTCCATGAGATTCGCCAGCGCGCCCGCATAATCGCCGCGCCCGAACGCCGCGAACCCGCGCGCCACCGGCAACCCGGCCAGCCGCGCCATCACCGCATTCGTGTCGCTGCCCGCCGCCGATCTTTCCAGCGTCGCGATCTGCGCATCGACTTCCGCATCCATGCCCAGCGCCGCAAACGCCATCACCGCGTGAACATCGTTGAATGCGCTGATCCCGTGCTGCACACGCAAGGCCCACTTGTCCGCGACCTCACGCCAGCGCGGCCCGACATCATGCCCCAGCACCCACAGCCGCCATAGCAGCGCCGAGGCATCCACCAGTTCCAGCGCCTGCCCCAGACCGCCCGCCGCGATGTGCCGGTCATAGATCGCCAGCGTCTCCGCGATATCGCCCCGGTCGATCCGCATCAGCCCCGCATGCCACCACAGATGATAGGCGAGCAGACCGTCCTCATCCCAGCCGCCCTTCGTCCCCTCGATCCAGTCGAGGCCGTGCGGCACGCGGCCCTCCATCTCCAGCACATGCGCCACCGCATGCGCCGCCCAGGCATCGCGAGGCTCGGCCTCCACCGCCGCCCGCCCCAGCGCCTCGGCGCGGGCATACTCGCCCGCCTCCTCATGCCCGAACGACAGCATGCCCAGCACAAACCCGTGGCCGGGTACGTCTGCGCTCCATTTCGGCGAAACGCGCAGCACGCGGTCCCGCAGCATCAGCGACTGGCCCTGGAAGAAATCGCCCTGCTGGCCGAGCTGGATCGCCAGAATGTCGTGCGGATGATCCATCGCGATCCGCCCCCATTTTTCGGTCGCCCCCGCGATATCGCCATCCGCCCAGCGCCGCGCCGCCGCATAATGCGCGCGCTCGCGATCATTCGCCCCGCCCAGCAAAGGCGCCGCCGCCTTCAGCGCCCGCTCCGTATGCGCGACGAGCGTTCTGTCCATCGCCGTCGCGAACAGCGCGGCCAGAAAGATATGCCCCATCGCAAAATCGGGATGCGCTTTCAGCGCCGCCGCCACGCTCCCGACCGGATCGCCGCGATAGGCATTGAGCTGCGCGATCCCCGCATCCAGCGCCGCAACAGCCGCCGCATTCTCAAACGAAACCGGATTGCCCTGAATATCTTTCACGCCACCACCTTCAACCCTGCCAACACGCCCGGCACCGCCCCCGGCAGATCATCCGCCATCAGCCCCGGCCCCAGCGCCCGCGCCGCCGCGCCATGCAGGAACACACCCCCGCACGCCGCCTCGAACGGCGTCGCACCCTGCGCCAGCAATCCGCCGATCAGCCCGGCCAGCACATCACCGCTCCCCGCCGTCGCCAGCCATTGCGGCGACAGACTGTCGATCGCCGCCAGCCCATCGGGGTCGGCGATCACCGTGTCGGCGCCTTTCAGCAGCACCACCGCACCGCATCGCGCCGCCGCCTCGCGCACCACCGCCAGCTTCCCGCGCTCCGGCAGCGCTTTCGCCAGATCGGGGAACACCCGTGCGAACTCGCCTTCGTGCGGCGTCAGGACACATCGCGCATGCACCTTCAGGCCCGGCTGCCGGCCAAGGATGGTCAGCGCATCCGCATCGAGAACCGCATCACGCCCGCTCGACAGCACCGCCGCCACCTGCCGCACCGCGTCTTCTGAACCGCCAAGCCCCGGTCCGATCACCACCGCGTTCTTGCGCGGGTCGGCCAGCAGCGCGTCCACGCTGTCGGTCCGCACCATCACAGACGTCAGGTGACACGCATGAATGCCGCCCAACTCTTCCGGCGCCGCGATCGTCACCAGCCCCGCCCCCGCGCGCGCCGCGCCCAGCGCCGCCAGACGCGCCGCCCCGGTGTTCTGCCAACCGCCGGAAACGACCAGACAATGCCCGCGCATGTATTTATGCGCCTGCGGATGTCCGCGCAGCGCAAACCCGCCCGACAGCGCAAAGGTCTCTGCGCCCGCCATCGCGCGCAGCACCGCCGCCTCCGGCATCCCGATATCCGCCAGCACGACCTCTCCGCACTGCGTCCGCCCGGGCATCAGCACATGCCCCGGCTTCCGCCGCACGAAGGTCACCGTCAGGGCCGCATGAAACGCCGTACCGCCCAGCGCCAGCCCGCTATCGCCATGAATGCCGCTCGGCACATCGATGCTGACGACCCGGTCCCGCATCTCGCGCGACACCTCCGCCAGCCGCGCCGCCTCGCCGCCCAAGGGGCGCGACAACCCGGCCCCGAACAGCGCATCGACGATCAGTCCGGCCTCCGGCGCGCCTGCCGCAACCGCCCGCGTCTCGCCGTCCCAGCGCCGGAACGCCTCCGCCGCATCGCCCTTCAGCGCCGCCGGATCAGTCTCCGTTTCACACACCACCGGCCAGCCGCGCGACTTCAGAACGCGCGCTGCGACATACCCGTCGCCGCCATTATTGCCCGGCCCGCACAACACGGTGGTCAGGCGCGGCGTCCACCGCCGCCCGATCTCATCCGCCACCGCGCGACCGGCATGCTCCATCAGCGTCATCGACGGCACGCCCAGCTCGGGCGCCGCCGCATCCGCCGCGCCCATCTGCGCGACGCTCAACAGCGTTTCGAACGACGCGTCGGCGCGCATCAGTAATCCGGCGCGTGGCGCTGATGTTCAGGATGCGCCGCCTCGAACGCCCTGGCCGCGCGCAGAACGCCCGCATCGTCGAACATCCTGCCCACGATCTGCAGTCCGATCGGCAACCCGGCTTTCGTGAACCCGCAATTGATCGACGCCGCCGGCTGCTGCGTCAGATTGAAGGGATAGGAAAACGGCATCCACTTCATCCACAGCCAGTAAGGGTCCAGTTCGCCCGGCCCAATCCTGTCCACGCCGAACGCCGGCACCGCCGTCGCCGGCGTCAGGATGAAGTCGAAATTCTCCATCCACGTCCGCATGCCCGCGCCATAGCGCCCGCGCGCCAGCCCCGCCTCGAAATACTGGCTGAGCGAATATTTCCGTCCGCCCTCCACCATCATCTGCAAGCCGGGGTCCAGCAGCGCGCGCCTCTCGTCAGGCAGCGATCCGAACGCCTGCCCCGCCGCGCCCCACCACAGCGCCCGGAAAATCTCCGACGGATCGTCCAGCGGCGGGTCCACCTCATCGACCTGCGCGCCCAGCGCCTGAAACGCCAGCGCCGCATGCTTCACGGCGTCGGCGACATCGGGATCGACATATTCGGCGAACCCCAGCGTCGGGCAGTAGGCGATCCGCGCGCCCTTCACCCCGTCCTCAAGGCCGGCCGTATAATCCGCCACGGCATTCGGCACCTGATACCAGTCGCGCGCATCGGCCTTCGCCATCTCGTTCAGCATCAGCGCCGCATCGGCGACCGTCCGCGTCATCGGCCCGACATGCGCCAGCGTGCCGAACGGCGACAGCGGATAGGCCGCCACACGGCCAAAGCTCGGTTTCAGCGCGAACGTGCCGGTGAAGCTCGCCGGAATACGCACCGACCCGCCGCCATCCGTCCCCAGCGCCAGCGGCGCAAACCCCGCCGCCAGCGCCGCCGAGGATCCACCGCTCGAACCGCCCGGCGTCTTCGACACATCCCACGGATTGCGCGTGATGCCCGTCAGCGGGCTGTCATTCGATCCTTTGAACCCGAACTCCGGCGTCGTCGTCTTGCCCAGCGGCACCGCGCCGGCTTCCTTCAGACGCGCAACGCTCGGCGCATCCTCGTTCCATGCCTGGTTCGGATCGACCGTGCGCGAGCCGCGCAGCGTCGGCCAGCCTTTGGTGACGAGCAGATCCTTGATTGCCACCGGCACGCCATCCAGCGGCGACAGCGGCGCGCCCGTCATCCAGCGTTCCTGGCTGGCCTCGGCGGCGGCCAGCGTCACGCCCGGATCGATCAGGCAGAACGAATTCAGCCCCGCATCCAGCGCGTCGATCCGCGCCAGCAGGCCCTCGGCCACATCCACGGGCGACAGCGCGCCGCTCTCATACGCCGCCGACAGCTCGGCCGCGCTCATCCATTGGGGATCGTCGGTGTCGTCCATGGCGCGAAGCCTAGCGCACGACCGTTTCCGCCTCACGCCCCTTTTCGATCAGCGTCAGCTTCGCGCCGTCCGTCTCGAAAATCGTGATCGACCCGTTGGCGGGCTGAAACAGCGTCGCCCGGTCGTCGCCCAGCGCGGCTCCGACGCCCACATTGATCGCGACGAAATGGCTGAAGATCGCGCAGTCCTTGGGTTGCTTCACCAGCGTTGCGACCACCTTGTCCCGCCAGGCCCGCCGCGCCGCGTCGGCCTCGGCCCACGTGCCCGACATGATGCCGCGCAGCCACGCCCCGCGTCCTTCCAGCGGGATATCGGGCGACGGCACCTCCGCCACACCCGGCTCGATCCGCGCATGGGTCGACCAGGCCAGCTCCAGCGGCTGCGCCGTCTCCCGCGCCCGCGCCAGCGGGCTCGACAGGACCGCCATCGGCGTCAGCTTCGACAGCACATCCGCCGCTGCCTGCGCCTCCGCCCGGCCCGTATCGTCCAGCCCCGGATCGGCGCTGCCGGCCCAACTCGCCGACGCCTTGCCATGCCGGACCATATAGATGCGCGCCATGCCTACTCCTTCGCCACGATGCCGCGCGCGATCCGCTCGGCCTCTTCCATCGTGAAATTCCCGCTGATGACGGCGCGCCCGCCCAGGATCGGCTCGTTGATGCGCGGCGCCGAGACCACGACGCCATCGATAATGATGGCGATCAGCCCCAGCACGTTGTCGCGCGTGAACGCCCCGAACGCCTTCGCGCCGTCCGCCGTGAACGACACATGCACCACCGGCATCGACGACGCCGGATCGAGCGCCGCCTCTGCGCGTTCGATATCCGCATTGGTGATGACCGCCTCCGGCGCGACCCAATAGGCCGCCCCGTCCGGCGCCGTCATCTCGCTCCACCCCTCGGCCGCTTCCGCCGCCGCCGCGCGGAACTCCACGCGCACCTCCTGCGCCGCCGCCGCACTCACTGCGGCGGCAAGGGCCAAAGCCGTGAACAGGCGACGCATCAAAGCCTCCCTTGGTTCAGTCCGGCGTGAAGATGTTCTTTCCCGCCTCGTGACGCACAATCCCCGTGCGGCCCAGCGCTTCGGAAGCCATCAGGCTTTCCAGCACGTCCTTCTCCGCCGGCGTGTTCGCGACGAAGCGCGACCCATCTTCAAGCCGCCCGATGATGATTCCCAGCATCGGCCCGCTGCGGTCATGCACGACCGTATAGGTCTCGATCGTCCCCTTGCCGTTCGCCTCCACCGTCACTTTGGGGCGCTCGATGGAGTCGATTTCCTTCTGGTATTCCTTCGGATCGCGCCGCTTCCACGCGCCTTCCGTCGGCTCCGTCGAATAGATGCCCGCCGCATGCTTGGTCGCGAACCAGCCATTGCCGGTGACGAGGCCGAACGATCCCGCATCCTCGCGCACCTTGTGCAGCATCATCACGATGGAATGCATGACGTAGTTGTTCCCGGCCCCGCCGAAATACGGCAGGCCGCCGGTCACCGTCAGCCCGCGCTCGTCGTCCGCCGCAATGCCGAACGCGTCCAGCGCGTATTCCACCGCGCTCGGGAAGCAGGAATAGAGATCCATGTGGTCGATATCGCCGATCGACAGCCCGGAATGGGCGAACACCTCGCGCGCGATCAGCCTGATCGCCGGCGACACCGAAAGGTCGGGCCGCTCCGAAACATTCCAGATTTCCTTCACGTCGGCGCAGCCATGCAGGAACACCCAGCGGTCTTCCGGCACGCCCAGCTCGACGGCCTTCTCCACCGACATCATCAGCACGGCGGCGGCCTGATCGACCTCGATCACGGAGTTCAGATACTTCGTGTACGGAAAGCCGACATAGCGGTTCTTCTCGCCCGGCGTCGCGATCTCATCGGCGCTGCGCGCGGTGGGAAACCAGCTCTCCGGGTTCGCCGCCGCGACCGCGTTGAAGCGCTGGAACAGCTTGCCCATCTTCTTCTGGTGGAACGCCATCTGCCGCCCCTTCGATCCGCGGATCGCGTTCTCGAACAGCGGATAGGTGTTCACCGGAAAGCGCATGCCGTGCGCATGCTCATATGCGTTCACGCCGTTGGCATAGTCGCCGAATTTCTCCGGCTCACCGCCTTCCTCGTCGCCCCAAGCCTCCAGCTTCACGCCGGCCTTCAGCGCGCCCAGCAGCGTCGCCAGATACTCGCAGCCCGCCAGCAGCACGACATCCGCCTTGCCGTTCGCGATATCTTCGGCCGACGCATTCACCAGCGCCTGCGGCGTATTCCCGCCCGCCGCCGTGTATATCTCGCGTTTGGGCGATGCGCCGACCGCCTTGGCCAGCGAGCGCGGCGGGTTCGGCATCTGCCCGACCGGCAGGCGTCCCGCCTCGGCGCTGTCCACCGTAAAGCGCACCACCGCCACCGTATCGACCGCCGCCAGCGCCGCCTCGCCGACGCCGCTGTCCTCGGCCGCCATCCGCGCCGCCTTGGCCAGCATCTCCAGCGGCTTCATGCCGTCGGCGAACCTGCCCTGCTGCGCGGTGCGCTGCGTGAAGTGCCCGCCGCCGACCAGGATGGGCGTGCGCGGATCGATGGTGATTTCGGTCTCTTCGAAGTCGTCGCTCATGGCTCGTCACCTGCCTTGGATTTTGATTGCCCAAGGGTTTGGCTTGGCCCGCCGCTCATGTCCAGCCGCCCCGGTTTCCGCTTGGAAACCCGCCCCCGGTCGGCTCTCATCGCGTCACAGGAATTGCACGCGCCCAGGGACGCACCCAGGATGACCGATCTCCCGCTCGCCCGGACGCCGGACGACGTCACCCCTTCGTGGCTGACCGAAGCGCTGCGCCGCTCCGGCGCGCTGAAAGACGCACAGATCACCGACATCGCCTCCAGGCGCGTCGGCAACGGCATGCTGGGCGACAGCGTCCAGTTCCGCCTCACCTATGACCGTGCGGAGGATGACGCCCCCGCCAGCGTCGTCGGCAAATTCGCCTCAGCCGATCCGGTCTCCAAGGCCACCGGCGCAGGCATCGGCCTCTACGCGAAAGAGGTCAATTTCTACCGCACCCTGCGCCAGACGGTCGCCGTGCGCTCGCCCCACCCATATCTCGCAGAGATCGACCCCAGCACGCACGACTTCACCCTGATCCTGGAAGACCTCGCCCCCGCCCGCAGCGGCGACCAGCTCACCGGCTGCTCCATCGCCGATGCCGAGCGGGCCATGGATCAGGCCGCCGCGCTTCACGGCCCCCGCTGGGGCGATCCCACCCTCGCGACGATCCCCTGGCTCATGCCCAATGAAGGCCTCGCGGCGTATCTCGTCGGCGGCTTCCCCGGCTTCCTCGCCGCCTTCCACGAGCGTTATGACGACATGCTCGAACCCGAATACATGGCCTTCTGCGATGAATTCGGCGCCCGCATCATCGACTACATGACGCCGCGCGACGTGCCGCTCGCGCCCCAGCACACCGACTTCCGCCTCGACAACATGCTCTTCGACGCCCGTGACGGCGCCGATCCGCTCGCCGTACTCGACTGGCAATCCATCGGCGTCGGCTCCGGCATGCTCGATGTCGCCTATTTCAACGGCGCCGGCCTCCTCGCCGACGATCGCCGCAGGCACGAACAGGCGCTGTTCGACCGCTATCTCGAAAACCTGAAATCCTGGGGCGTCAAAGACTATGACCGGAACGCCGCATGGAAGGATTACCGCCTCGGCATTCTCCAGGGCGTCTTCACGTCCATCTTCGCCTCGGTCGGCACCGTCCGCACGGAACGCGGCGACCAGATGTTCATGACCATGGCCCGCCGCCACTGTCAGCACGCCATCGATCTGGAGTCGCTGAAAGCGCTGCCCCGCGCCTAAGCCAGACCAATGCCGTCATGGCCCGCGAAGGCGGACCATCCACGGCTTGCTTCAGCCCGCCGCAGGCGCCTGCAGCATGTGTGCGTACACTTCGTTCAGCACGATCTTGTCGCCCTTCAGCACGACGAGATCGAACCCGCGCATCGCCGGCTTGGCGTCCGGATCATCGCCCATCACGCAATACCAGCGCCCGCAATAGCCGTTATGCGTCGGCCAGATTTCTTCAGGGATATACCTCGTTGCGGGCAAAGCGTTGAACAGGCCCGTCAGATACGGCCCCAGCTCTTTGTGCCCCGTCACGCCATGCGGCACGTTCGGGTCGAAGTAGATGCAGCTCTCATCGTAAAAGGTCAGCAACGTGGCGACGTCCTTGTCGCTCCACGCCTGCAGCCAGCGCTTGTTGTAGTCCGCCAGATCGAGGCTCATGCCGCTTCTCCCAGAACCCGCGCGCGATGCTCCGGCGTGAAGAATTGGGGCGGCAGTTTCTCCGGCCCCGCCATCACCGCAAATCCGTGAACGCTCAGCGTCGGATCGGCCGCCTTGCGCTGGTCATAGCTGTGCCGCCGCGCCTTCGCCTCAGGGCCGAACTCGCAGTCCAGCGCCGAGGTGATCGCCGCCGCAAAGCGCAGCCGCCGCATCCGCTCCGTCCGTTCCTCCGCATACGGCGCGAACGCCGCGACCGACCAGTCATCCGCGCTTTTCAGGATATCGCTCACGATCCGCACGTCGCGATAGGTGATCGACAGTCCCTGCCCGATCACCGGATCGTTCCATCCGGCCGCATCGCCGATCAGCACGCAGCCCTCCGCGAACGGTTCGTCCGTCCACGCATCATTGTTGAAATAGGCCAGCACCGGCCCCGCCGGCCGCCCCTCCGCCAGATGCCTGTTCTCCGGCGCGCATTGCAGCCTGAAGGCATCCAGGAAATTCTGCACCCCGCCCGGCCCGGTGAACCGGCGCTGCTGCCCGATCGGGAAGCCGCCATAGATCCTGATCCGCCCGCCGCCCTGCGGAAACGCGAGAAAATTGAACTCGCCCTCCGTCCCGATCGCCTGCGTCCTGGCGTCCCAGCCTGTCGCGTCCTCGATCAGGATGCCGGCGAACATGTGATGCGGCTTGTCCTGGTGCAGCTTGATCGCCACCGCCTCGCGCACCATCGACGTCCGCCCGTCCGCGCCCACGACGATCCGCGCGGCCACGGTGTGCGTCTCGCCGCCATGCCGAAACCTGACCGATGGCGATGCGCCGGGCGTCACGCTCTCGACATCGACGCCCCGCAGCGCCGTCGCTCCCGCCTTCGCCGCCGCATCGAACAGCGTCTGGCAGTGATGGGGATGGCCGATGGTCAGCGGCCCCGGAATGTCGGGGATGAACATGCCGAGCGGCAGCGGCGCCGCGACGGACTCTTCCGCCGGGCGGCTCTCGTCATAGGTCACATGCGTCTCGATGTGATGCCCGCCCGCCCCGGTCAGCAGATCGTACAGCCCCAGCCGCTTCGTCTCCGCGACGCCCCATGGCGCGAGCCACTCGCCCCGCACGCGGTCCTCGAAGACCTCGGACTTCTCCAGCAGCAGCACGGACTTCCCCGTGCCTGCCATCACCGCCGCCAGCGCACTGCCGCCGATCCCGCCGCCAACGACGACGATGTCGAATTGCCTGTCCATCATGCTTTCCCGCCGGCGCGTCTTCGCCATCGCCGTTATCTGGCCCGGCGCGCGATTGTGTCAATCCGGGGGCGGCAAGCTGTCTAACCGTTCAGCTTCATCTGACGGGGGCTTGTTTGGAAATTCATGCAGGAAAGCGCGATCTTCAATCGTGCCGGAAGCAATGACGGCTTGGGGCGTGAACATCCCCCGCAACGCGAATGCCCCAAGAACGGCCCTCTCCCCCGCGAGAGGGCCGTTCGCTTTGAGGATGACTTCCCTCCCCCATCATTCACGGGAGAGGCGCCGCGCAGCGGCGGAGGGGGCGCTTCGAAATGAAAAGGCCGGGCGGTCTCCGCCCGGCCTTCCCTTTGTCCGTCCCGAAGGATCAGACCGAATAATACATCTGGAATTCGATCGGATGCGGCGTGTGCTCGAAGGCGTACACTTCCTGCATCTTCAGCTCGATCCACGAGTCGATGAAGTCGTCGCTGAACACGCCGCCCTTCTTCAGGAACGCGCGGTTCTTGTCGAGTTCCTCCAGCGCCTCGCGCAGGCTGCCGCAGACCTGCGGGAAGCTCTTCGCCTCTTCCGCCGGCAGATCGTAGAGATCCTTATCGGCCGGACCGCCCGGATTGATCTTGTTCTCGATGCCGTCGAGGCCGGCCATCAGCAGCGCGGCATAGGCCAGATACGGATTGGCGCCCGGATCGGGGAAGCGCACTTCGATGCGCTTGCCGTACGGCGACGACGAGAACGGGATACGCACCGAGGCGGAACGGTTGCGCGCCGAATAGGCCAGCATCACCGGCGCTTCGAAGCCCGGGATCAGGCGCTTGTACGAGTTGGTCAGCGGGTTCGTGAAGGCGTTCAGCGCCTTCGCGTTCTTGATGATGCCGCCGATATAGTGGAGGCAGGTCTCCGACAGGTCGGCATAGCCCGAACCCGCGAAGGTCGGCTTGCCGTCCTTCCAGATCGACTGATGCACGTGCATGCCCGAACCGTTATCGCCCTTGATGGGCTTGGGCATGAAGGTCGCCGACTTGCCATAGGCGGCCGCCACCTGGTGGACCACATACTTGTAGATCTGCATGTAGTCGCCGCACTTCACGAGCGTGTTGTACTTGAACCCAAGCTCGTGCTGCGACGGCGCGACTTCATGGTGGTGCTTTTCCGGCTGGATGCCGTACTCGCCCATGATGGCCAGCATCTCGGAACGGATGTCCTGCCCGGCGTCGATCGGCGGCACGGGGAAATAGCCGCCCTTCACGCCGGGGCGGTGGCCCAGATTGCCCGTCTCGTAGGTGGTGCCGGAATTGTAGGGGCCTTCCTTGTCGTCGAGGAAGTAATAGCCCTTGTTCATGCCCTGCTCGAAGCGCACGTCGTCGAACAGGAAGAACTCGGCCTCCGGGCCGAAATAGGCGGTATCGCCCACGCCCAGCGACTGCATATAGGCCTCGGCCGCCTTGGCGATCGAGCGCGGGCAGCGGTTATAGCGCTCGCCGGTCGACGGCTCGCACACATCGGCCACCAGCGTCAGCGTGGTCTGCGCGAAGAACGGGTCGAGGACGGCGGTGTCGAGGTCCGGCTTCAGCAGCATGTCGGACTCGTCGATGGCCTTCCAGCCGGCGATCGACGAACCGTCGAACATCGTGCCTTCGGTCAGGAAGTCCTCGTCGACCAGCGACAGGTCGAAGGTGACGTGCTGCCACTTGCCGCGCGGATCGGTGAAGCGCAGGTCGACGAATTTGACCTCCTTCTCCTTGATCAGCTTCTGGATATCGTCGGGGGTCGTCATAATTCCCTGCTCTCCTGATGATCGCGGCTTCCACGCCGCGCGTTCCGGTTTCAGATTCCAGTCCCCGCCCCTTCATCCCCCTCCCCCTTGCGGGGAGGGTCAGGGGCAGGGTCGCACCGCCGTGCGAAGTCCTTGCCTCAGATCGCGTCCAGTCCGGTCTCGCCGGTGCGGATGCGGATCGCTTCCTCGACATTGGAAATGAAGATCTTGCCGTCCCCGATGCGCCCGGTGCGGGCGGCCTTCTGGATGGCCTCCACCGCGCGGTCCAGCAGGTCGTCCTTCAGCACCACCTCGATCTTCACCTTGGGCAGGAAGTCCACGACATATTCCGCGCCGCGATAGAGTTCCGTGTGTCCCTTCTGGCGGCCGAAGCCCTTGGCCTCGGTCACGGTGATGCCCTGCAGCCCCACCTCGTGCAGGGCCTCCTTCACCTCATCCAGCTTGAAGGGTTTGATGATCGCTTCGATCTTTTTCATGCTTTTGAGCGGCCCCGGACTTGAGGTGTGACTTAAGCCCGCCGGGCTTTTCACCCGGCGGTTCTGGGCCGACGTTAGCATGGTCCGTGCCAAGCGATAGACGCCTCGAAACGCTTGAATTTCCGCACAAAATGCCGCCCTCTCCGGCGGCTTCCGCAAGGCCGGTCGCCGCGCCTGCCTGTTCCTTAGTCGATTGCCCAAGGATTAAGCACATGACCGCCGCCCCGCCGCTGCCCGACAATGCGTTCAGCCGGCTCGGCACCACGATTTTCTCGGTCATGTCGGCCCTCGCGGTCGAGCACAACGCCGTCAATCTCGGCCAGGGCTTCCCCGACGAAGACGGCCCGGAATCGATCCGTCAGGCGGCCGCCAAGGCCCTCCTCGAAGGCCCCAACCAGTATCCGCCGATGCCGGGCCTGCCCGTCCTCCGCCAGGCCCTCGCCCGCCACGCCAAGCGCCATTACGGCCTCGACTTCGACTGGCAGTCCGAAATCGTCGTCACCTCCGGCGCCACCGAAGCCCTCACCGACTGCCTGCTCGGCCTCCTGACGCGGGGCGACGAGGCGATCCTCATCGACCCCGCCTATGACAGCTACCGCCCCATCATCGACGCCATCGGCGCCAAGGCCGTCGGCGTGAAGCTGGACGAGGACGGCTGGAAGCTCCCGCTCGCCGCCATCGAGGCCGCCGTCACGGCGAAAACCAGGCTCGTCCTCATCAACTCGCCGCACAATCCGTCCGGCCGCGTCTTCTCGCGCGCGGAACTGGAAGGCCTCGCGGACATCGTGAAGCGCCACAACCTCCTGCTCGTCTGCGACGAGGTGTATGAGCATCTCACCTTCGACGGCGTCCCTCACATCCCCCTCATCACCCTGCCCGGCATGCGCGAGCGCACCGTCCGCGTCGGCTCGGCCGGCAAGATCTTCTCCTTCACCGGCTGGAAGATCGGCTGGATCATGGGACCGGCGGCGCTCATCTCGCCGATCATGAAGGCCCACCAGTTCGTCACCTTCACCACATCCCCGGCGCTCCAGATCGGCGTCGCGCACGGCCTCGACCACGAGCAGGACTGGTATCTGGATCTCCCCAGACAGCTCGCGAAACGCCGCGACACGCTCGTCGCCGGCCTCACCGCCGCCGGCTGGCGCACCATGCCCTGCGAGGGCACCTATTTCGTCACCGCCGATTTCCGTCCGCTCTCCAACGCGAACGATATCGATTTCGCCCGCGCCCTCACCATCGACGGCGGCGTCACCACCATCCCGCTCTCCGTCTTCTACGGCAGCGACGCGCCGAAACACTTCGTCCGCTTCGCCTTCTGCAAGAAGCAGTCGACCATCGACGCGGCCCTCGCCCGCCTCGCCGCAGCGAAGGCTCCGGCATGAAAGCCCTCGCCGCCGTCTTCGCTCTGGCGCTCGTCGCCCCGGCCGCCGCCTCCGAAGAAGCCGACGCCTTCTTCGGCGAAATCGCCGCGCTCTGCGGTCAGGCGTTTGAAGGCCGCGTCGTCACCACCGACGCCCGCGACAAGGACATGGCCTCGGCGCGCCTCGTCATGCATGTGCGCGAATGCGAGGGCGACAGGCTCGCCATTCCCTTCCATGTCGGCGAAGACCGCTCGCGCACCTGGCGCATCACGCGCACCGAAGCGGGCCTCCGCCTCAAGCACGATCACCGCCACGAAGACGGCACGCCCGACGCCGTCACCATGTATGGCGGCGACACGGCCACGCCTGGCGCCGCCACCCGTCAGGACTTCCCGGCAGACGAGGAAACGAAACAGGTCTTTCGCGCCAACAAGCTGGAAGCCTCGCTCACCAATGTCTGGGGCATCGAGATCGAGCCCGGCAAAATCTTCGCCTATGAACTCAACCGCGCGGATCGCCACTTCCGCATCGAGTTCGACCTGACCCGGCCCGTCACCCCGCCCCCGCCGCCCTGGGGCGAGGAATAACCGTCGCATCCCCTGACGCGGCGGAACGGAAAGTTCCCCCCAGACGTTCAAACTCCCAGGCTGGGGCGGATCGCCCCCCTCGGCGTTTGTGACCCAAGGAGAACAAGAATGACGGCTCGTTTCCTCACCTCTGCTGGTTTTGGCGCATTGCTGCTCGCGGCCTCCGTCGCGACGGCTCAGACCCCGGCTCCGGCGACCGACCCGACCTCCCCGCCGCCGACCCTGCCCGGCGATCCGGCCGAACCCGTCGCCGGCGCCGCGCCGGTAGCGGCCACAGCCCCGACCGCAGCCGAAGTCGATGCCCGCCTCGACACGCTGTTCGGCAGCCATGCGCCCTACAAGGCGTTCCTGACCGACCTGCAGAAGGCGACCGCCGCAGAAGACAAGAAGGCCGTCGCTGCGATGATCTCCTACCCGATCACCGTGAAGATCGGCGGCGCGGACAAGACCTTCGAGAACGAGAAGGATTTCATCGCCGGCTACGATGACGTCTTCACGCCCGCGACGCTGCTCGCGATCAAGAACCAGACCTACGAAACGCTCTTCGCCAACGATCAGGGCATCATGATCGGCGGCACGGGCGAGGTCTGGGCCAGCGAGATCATGACCGACGACGCCGAGCCGAAATCGGAAGGCGTCAAGATCATCGCCATCAACCACCTCTGACCCTGCCATTCCCCTCCCCCTCGCGGGGAGGGGTTAGGGTTGGGGGTCGCCCGCTGCCGGCAGGATCGCCCTGCAATCCACCGGCGGCGCTGCGCGCGCCGGTTCCGGCGCGGGACAATTCAGCCGGCCATCCGGCGCCGCACATCCCTTCGCCTGCATCGCCTTGTGGAGCGCGTGAACGGGCTTCTCTTCCTCGGTCAGGCGCGCAGGAAGACCGTGCGGCCACGCCGCGCAGAAAGCCTGCCGGGCCTCCGCCAGACAATACGCGAGCTGCGCGCACCCGTCCGGCGGCGCCGCGTTCAATGTCGTCGTCAGGACCAGAAGCGCGAACATGGCCAAAACCAAAGGCCCGATCACGGCAGCATCAAGGCATCCAGCCCTTCGCCCTCATGGCCGCCCTTAAGGCGGCCATCCGGTCTGGTGGCTGAAAACGCGCCGGATGGCCGGGCAAGCCCGGCCACGAGGATGTCGTATCAGGCCGCTTCAGCGTCCGCCGCAGGCTCGGCCGGCGCAGGCGCCGGCTCCGCCGCCGCTTCCACGCGCGGCTTTTCCCAGACCTTCGGCACCGCAATCGTCAGGAACGCCGGCAGGTGATCGCCGAAGCCGATGACCGACGGACCCAGATCGTCCTGGCGGCCATACTTCTCACGACGCTCACGGCGCTTCTCGTCACGCGATGACGGCCCATTGCGCTCTTCGCGCGCCGGGCGCTCGTCGCGGCGCGGCTTTTCGGCCTTCGCCTCGACCGGCTCCCTGGCGGCGCGTTCTTCGCGCGGCTGGCGGTCTTCACGCGGCTGACGCTCCTCGCGATTGCCGCGCTCGCGCTTGGCATTGCGGGCGCGGTCCTCGCGGCGCGGACGCGCCTCACGCGGCTCGGCGGCGGCCGTTTCGACGGCGGCGGCTTCAACCGGCTCCGCCGCAGCGGCGGCAGCGGCGGCGGCCACGGCTTCAGGATCGGCCTTGAACGCTTCCATCGACACGCCGTCCTCGATCGCGCGCGGCGGCGGGGCGTGGTCGAAACGCTTGGTGCGCTCGCGGCGGCGCTTGTCACGGTCGCGCTTGTCGGCGGCCAGCTGCTCCGGCGTCCGCTCGCGACGGGCCTGCTCCAGGCCTTCCATCGTGAAACGGTTGATCGGCTTGCCGGTCAGCTTCTCGATGGCGTCGACGAACTTCGTATCGTGCTGCGTCGCCAGCGTGATCGAGACGCCGCTGCGGCCCGCGCGGCCGGTACGACCGATGCGGTGGACATAATCGTCCGAATGGATCGGCACGTCGAAATTGAACACGTGGCTCACCGACGGCACGTCGAGGCCGCGCGCCGCCACGTCCGAGGCGACGAGGATCTGCAATTCGCCCGAGCGGAACTGCTCCAGCGTCTTGGTGCGCAGCGCCTGGTCCAGATCGCCGTGGATCGGCGCCGCGTTGAAGCCGTGCTTCTGCAGCGACTTGCCGACGATATCGACATCGCGCTTGCGGTTGCAGAAGACGATCGCGTTCTGCACCGTCTCGGCGCGGATCAACTGGCGCAGCGCCTCGCGCTTGTCGAGCGGATCGATCACGGTCAGGCGCTGGTCGATGGTCGAGGCCGTCGTCGCCGGACGGGCGACTTCGATGCGGACCGGGTTATGCAGGAAGGCGTCCGCGATGCGCTTCACTTCGTTCGGCATGGTGGCCGAGAAGAACAGCGTCTGGCGCGTGAACGGCAGCAGCTTCACGATGCGCTCGATATCGGGCACGAAGCCCATGTCGAGCATGCGGTCGGCTTCGTCGATCACCAGCACCTGCACCTGGCTCAGCATCAGCTTGGAGCGCTCGAACTGGTCCAGCAGACGGCCGGGCGTCGCGATCAGCACATCGACGCCGCGATCCAGCTTCTTGTCCTGGTCGCCGAATGCCACGCCGCCGATGATCAGCGCCTGGGTCAGCTTGTGGTGCTTGCCGTATTTCTCGAAGCTCTCTGAAACCTGCGCCGCGAGTTCGCGGGTCGGCTCCAGGATCAGCGAGCGCGGCATGCGCGCCTTGGCGCGGCCCGATGCGAGGATATCGATCATCGGCAGGGTGAAGCCGGCGGTCTTGCCGGTGCCCGTCTGGGCGAGACCCAGAACGTCACGGCCGCGCAGCACCTGCGGGATGGCCTGTTCCTGGATCGGGGTCGGGGTGGTGTAGCCAGTCTCTTCGACAGCCTTCAGCAGTTCCTCGCTGAGGCCCAAATCGGCAAACGTCGTCATAACTCTCTTTTTTGTGGATCGGAGTGGCTTTACGAGCGAGCGACGCCGATCCGGGGCATCCGCCAACTCCAACAGCAGCGCTCTGACTTGCTTGGGTCGCCACGAGGCGGGAACGGGTGAGCGCTCAACCAGCCTGCGGCGCCTGACGGCCTTTGGCCATCGCGACTCTCGCGCTTCGTTGCGCTGCAATATGGGAAGGAAGCCCTAAGAGTTCAACGAAAATGCAGGGACAAATCCCTGAAATCAGGGGGAACTTTCACCCCGCGCAGGTGATCTGCTGGAACGCCCGGCACACCCCGCTGGGGCATCTCTTGCCCCCGGCCGCGATGGCGTCGCCCGACACCCGCCCCACGACATAGAAACTGGCCCGCCCGGCCCCCGTCATCGTCACGCAGAAACGGTCCGCCGAAGCCTGCGCGCACGGCCCCCGGCCAGACCCGTCCCGGCACACCGCCACGTCCGATCCGGCATACCAGTTCGGCGCGCGATAGACCCGCACGCTGCCCTTCTTCACCGCCGGCGCCACCTCCGACAACCAGCGCGTCACCGCCCCGACCGCCAGGCTCACCACCCCCGGCACCGCACTTTTCGCGCATGTCAGCCCCAGGCTGACGATCCGTCCGTCTTCGGCCGTCCCGATCAGCGCCTTGGCCGCCATGCCGTCATGCGGATTGGCGGCCCCGCCGCCACACTGAGTCCGCATTGCAACAACAGGCCGCAGCGGCTTGTTTTTCTTTGATTTTCGCGGATCAGCCCACACCCCGACCGTTTCGACCCGCCCGTTACCGCTCCCGCACACGATCTGGACGGCCACCAGCCCGCCGCGCCGTCCGGCTTCACTCCCCGTCCTAAGCCCTTGAACATACGTCCCTTCAGGGCAGACCAATTCCCGCCCCTTACGCCCCGTCGCCAGCGTCACGCGCCGCCCTGGTTCCTGCGTCCAGACCGGCTCCGGCGCCGCCGGCGCCACCTGGATCAGCACGGCCCGGCTCCCGCTCTGCCGCCGCACCTCGCGCGAACTGGCCCGCAACACGGTGCGCGCGGTCAGGTCATCCGTCCCCTCCGCCGCGACAACGACAGGCCGAAGCGGCATCCGCTCGGGCAGTTCCGCAACGGCAGGACCGCTCGCCCAGGCGATCACCCTGCCCGGCCGCCACTCCAGTGCCGCGCACAACGCCTCGACCCCGGCGATGGTCCGCCCGTCCTCATAGACCTTCACGCCGACAAGCCGCAGCCCCGGCCCGCAGGCCATCGACCAGGCCGAACCGAGCGACCGGCCCGACCCGTTCGGCCCGTCCGTCATGGGAATGGCCTCGGCCTCCACCGCCGCCGAAACGGCGCCGGTCAGCCATACGGCCGCCGTCAGCCACCCGATGATCTTTCCCGTCCCCATGGGAAAATCTTAACGCGCGTTAGCCTTCAGCACACGCGTCCGCTGCGTCTCGCGACGGTATGTCTCGCTTAGGGTTAAGAGGCGGGCCTCAGCGCCCACAGCAATCCATGCGTGATGATGATTGCACCGACGGTCAGATGGTCTTCGCCGTCGATGACCTCGCTTGTCAACTCAAGACCGGGATACGCCCGTCCCTTCAGTTCGGAGACGAAGGCTTCCAGATCGCCGACCATGTCGACCTCGTCGTGATAGCGCGGGTCGTCTGACTCCGGCTTCATCGTCTCGTAACTGCCGATCGCGAAGAACACCTTCGCCTTCAGATCGTCATGCGCCTCGGCATACGCCGCCTCGCGCTTGAACATCACTTTCTTGTCGAACCACAGCGACGGACTACCAAGAATGTAGGCATCGAACATGTCGGGCTTTGTGAACATGACGTGCAGCCCAAACAGCCCGCCATACGAATGCCCCGCGAAGATCATGCGCGCATCGTCGATCCGGTAGGTCTCCGCGACGAACGGAATAACTCTGGACTCGACATACTGCCGGTACGCCTCAACGCCGCCATGCACAGCATTACCCGCTGACTTCGGGCCGTTCGGCGACGGCGTATAGTCGCGGCGGCGGCTGTCGGCCGGATCTTCGCCGCGCGCATAGGAAAGTCCGACAATGATGAAGTCGTCGAGACCCTCGCCCTTGTCGCCCACCCGCCCGGCAATGGCGCGCGTCACCGGGAATGCATAGGTCGCGTCGGTCGTGAAAACGACCGGGTAGCGCCGCTCCGGATTGGCCGCGTACGACTCCGGCAGCGCCACATACACGTCATAGCTCCGGCCCAGCTCCGGCGCCGGCACTTCGTGAACTTCGGTCCGCTCCAGCGTGTAGGGCTGAGGCTCGGCAAACGCCACAGCGCCGGCCGCGAACGCGGCCCCGAGCAACACAGTACGCAGCATCACACGTCCAGCTCTTCCACGAACTTCGCGTGTTCCTGGATGTACTGGAACCGAAGCTCCGGCTTGCGGCCCATCAGCCGCTCGACCAGATCGCCCGTATCGGCTTCCTCGCCGTCGGGGATCGTCACCTTCAGCAGCGTGCGCTTGCCCGGCTGCATGGTGGTTTCCTTCAACTGCGCCGGCATCATTTCGCCAAGACCCTTGAAGCGCCCCACATCCACCTTCGCGTTGGCCCGGAACGCCGTTTTTATCAGCTCGTCCCGGTGCGCCTCGTCGCGCGCATAGACCGATTTCGACCCCTGCGTCAGCCGGAACAGCGGCGGCATCGCCAGATACAGCTTCCCGTCGCGGATCAGCCCCGGCATCTCGCGATAGAAGAACGTGATCAGCAGCGAGGCGATATGCGCCCCGTCCACGTCGGCGTCGGTCATCACGATGATGCGGTCATACCGCACATCCTCGCCGCGATATTTCGCGCCCGTCGCAGCCCCGATGGCCTGCAGAAGGTCCGACAATTCCTGGTTCTGCTGCAGCTTGCCGGCCGCCGCGCTCGCGACGTTCAGGATCTTGCCCCTCAGCGGCAGCACCGCCTGCGTATTGCGGTCCCGCGCCTGCTTGGCGCTGCCGCCGGCGCTGTCGCCTTCCACCAGGAACAGCTCCGTCCCCTCATTCGCGCCGCTCGAACAATCCGCCAGCTTCCCCGGCAGGCGCAGACGCCGCGTCGCCGACTTGCGCGAGACTTCCTTCTCCTGCCGGCGGCGCAGCCGCTCGTCCGCCATCTCGATGGCGTGCTGCAGCAGCCGGTCGGCATCGGCCGGACTTTCCACCAGCCAGTGATCGAAATGGTCGCGCACCGCGCCTTCGACGAAGCGCTGCGCCTCCGGGTTGGAAAGCCGGTCCTTGGTCTGCCCCTGGAATTCCGGATCGCGCACGAACACCGACAGCATCCCGCACACGCTCGCCATCACATCGTCCGACGTGATGTTGCCCGCCCGCTTGTTGTTGGTCAGTTCGGCATAGCCGCGAATGCCGCGCGTCAGCGCCGCGCGCAGGCCCGCATCATGCGTGCCGCCCTGCGGCGTCGGGATCGTGTTGGCGTAGGAGTTGAGGAAACTGTCGCGCCCGGGCGCCCAGTGGACCGCCCACTCCACCGCGCCGCGCTTGTCTTTCGGCTCGAACCGCCCGGCGAAGGGACGCGGCGTCACCGTCGTCTCCTTCTCCAGCGTCGCGCTCAGGAAGTCGGCCAGACCGCCGGGGAAATGCAGAACGGCCTCTGCCGGCGTCTCGTCATTGTCCTTCAGCAGGCTCTTGTCGCAAGACCAGCGGATCTCGACGCCGCGAAAGAGATACGCTTTCGACCGCGCCATCCGGTACAGCCGCGCCGGCTTGAAATGCGTGTCCTTCCCGAAAATCTCCACGTCGGGCAGGAAGGTCACCACCGTCCCGCGCCGGTTCTGCGTCGGCCCCAGCGATTTCAGCTTGGTCTTCGGCACGCCGCGCTCGAAGCGCATCGAATAAAGCTGCCGGTCCTTGGCGACCTCGACCTCCAGCCACTCCGACAGCGCATTCGTCACCGACGCGCCGACGCCGTGCAGACCCCCTGACGTCTGATAGGCGTCGCCGGAAAACTTGCCGCCGGCATGCAGCACGGTGAACACCACTTCCAGCGCGCTCTTGGGCTTCAGCTTGGGGTGCGGATCGATCGGGATGCCGCGCCCGTTGTCGCGGATCAGCAGCGAGCCGTCGGCGCGCAGTTCCATGTCGATATGGTCGGCATATCCCGCGACCGCCTCGTCCATGGCGTTGTCGAGGATTTCGGACGCCAGGTGGTGCAGCGCCCGCTCATCGGTGCCGCCCACATACATGCCGGGACGGCGGCGGACAGGCTCCAGCCCCTCCAGGACTTCGATGTCCTTGCCGGAATAGACCTTTTCCCCGCCGCCATTACCGAACAGATCGCCTGATTTCGCCATGAGAACTCTTTGGACCGCGCCCCGAATCACAAGCCGTCAATTTAGCCGCTGCACCCCCTTGGGTCAGCCGGGCCGGCGGCTTAGCCTTCATCCGCAGAACCTCCGGACGGAGCATCCGATGCTCGAAACACCGCTCACCCTGCCCTGCGGGTCGATCCTGCCGAACCGCCTCTGCAAGGCGGCGATGACCGAGGGTCTCGCCGATTCCCGCAACCGGCCGACCATGCGCCACCAGACCCTCTACCGCCGCTGGGCCGCCAACGGCCTCGGACTTCAGATCAGCGGCAATATCCAGATCGAGCGCACCGCGCTGGAGCGCGCCGGCAATGTCGTACTCGACGGCCAGGAAGACGACGCCGCGCTTACCGCGCTTCACGCCATGACCAACGCCGCCCGGCGCGGCGGCGGTCATTTCTGGGCGCAGATCAACCACGCCGGACGCCAGACGCCCAAGGCCATCAACCCTAACCCGCCCGCCCCCTCGGCGGTGAAGCCCGCTCTGCCCGGCGGCAATTTCGGCCAGCCCCGCGCCCTCGCCGAAGATGAAATCCTCGATCTCATCGACCGCTTCGCCCGCGCCGCCGAAACCTGCCGCGCCCACGGCTTCACCGGCGTCCAGATCCACGCCGCCCACGGCTATCTCGTCTCGCAGTTCCTCAGCCCCAGGGCGAACATCCGCACCGATGCGTGGGGCGGCAGCCTGGAGAACCGCGCCCGTTTCCTTCTCGAAATCGTGCGCGCCACGCGCAGGGTCGTCGGGCCGGATTTCCCCATCAGCGTCAAACTCAACTCCGCCGACTTCCAGAAAGGCGGCTTCGCCTTCGAGGACTGCCTCCAGGTCGTCGAATGGCTGAACGCCGAAAGGATCGACCTCCTCGAAATCTCCGGCGGCACCTATGAACAGCCCAGCATGATGGGCCTGGAGGGCATGCTCGAACCCGTCCTCGACAGCGACAAGCGCGAAAGCACCAGGGCGCGCGAGGCCTATTTCACGCGCTACGCCGCCGCCGTCGCGAAGGTCGCGCAAATGCCCTTGATGGTCACCGGCGGCTTCCGCACCCGCGCCGGCATGGAAGCGGCGCTGGCCGAGGGTTCCGCCCATGTCATCGGCCTCGCCCGCCCGCTCTGCGGCGCGCCGGATTGCGCCGGCCCGCTGCTGCGCGGACAGGCCGACACCCTGCCCTCGTTCGAGCATCAGCTCGCCATGGGGCGCGGCTGGCTCGGTCAGACCTCGCCGTTCAGCATCGTCAGGATGATCAACGGCTTCGGCGCCCTGGGCTGGTGCTATGAGCAGATCTACCGCATCGCCGACGGCCTCGCGCCGGATCTGAAGATGGGCGTCTTCAAGGCCTTCCGCGCCTACCAGGCGACAGAAGCCAAAGCGGCCAAGGCGCTTCAACGCTGAAGCAACCCCTCCTTAATCAACATCGCCGGGGGATTAATCCGCCCGCGCGAATTCGCACGAGCCGAAACAACCCGCCTTAAGCCGCACCGGCCTAGCCTCACCGTTGCCGGCGAGGGGGCCGGTCGGATGAGCACTCACGAACGCGTTGTTCGCAAATATGACGGTCCCACCGACCGCCTGATCCGCGAACAGATCGACCAGACCGCCATGGCGACGGGAAGCGCCGCCATCGGCGTTGCTCCGCTTGCATCCGGCGTCGCCGCCACGTTCGCTTCGCTCGACGTTCTCGGCCCCGTAAGCGTGACCGGCGCGATCGCCTTCGCGGCGGTCACGTCGCTCTGGGCTGTCGCAGCCGTCCTGCTGACGCGCGCCTATCGCGCCCAGGACCCTGCAGAGCGCGACCTGCGCGCCTGGCGCGGCATGTTCGTCCTGCTGTTCGCCGCGAACGGCCTTGTCTGGGGTTCGGCCGCCTTCCTGCTCTGGGCGCCCGGCAATGGCTTGAACAATTTCGCGCTGGTCGCGCTCGCATTGCTGTCGATCTCCAGCGCCACCAGCGAGCATACGGAATCCTTCCGCTTCTTCGCCGCCATCGCCATCGCCGAAACCGCCATGGTCGGCCTCGCATTCGCGATCCAGCCTACCGATGTCGCGCTCGCCTGCGCCATCATGCTGGCCATGGGCGTCACCTGGTACGGCATGATGGCGCTCACCGCGCGCCGCCGCTTCTTCGAACTCGTCATGACGCGCATCGGCAACGAGGATCTGGCGCGCGACTTCGCGACCTCCCGCGACGAGGCCGTCACGCTCAGGCTCCAGGCCGAGGCGGCCAGCCACGCCAAATCGGCGTTCCTGGCCAATATGAGCCACGAGTTGCGCACGCCGCTCAACGCCATCATCGGCTTCTCGCAGATCGTCCGCGACGAGATGTTCGGTCCCATCGGCTCCGAACGCTACAAGGACTACATGACCGATATCGAGGGCAGCGGTCAGCATCTTCTCGGCATCATCAACGACATCCTCGACATCGCGAAGATCGAGGCCAACCGCATGACGCTCACCCGCGAGTGGATCGATCCTGCGGTATTCATCGCCGACGCCATCGCGGTGACGCGCGGCCACCCCCGCGCGCTCGGCGTCTCCATCGAGGTCGAACAGTCGGAAACCGGCGCGGTCGTCTATGCCGATGCGCGCATGATGCGCCAGACGCTCATCAATCTCCTGTCGAACGCCGTGAAGCACTCGCTTCCCGGCACGCCCGTCCGGGTCCGCACGCGCGTCACGGCCGGCGGCCGTCTCCGCCTGGAAGTGATCGACCAGGGCGCGGGCATCTCGGCCGATATGCTGGAGAAGGTGTTCGATGCGTTCGAACAGGCCGACAACACCTTCGCCCGCGAGAAACAGGGCACCGGCCTCGGCCTAGCGCTCGTGCGCGCCTTCGTCGGCGCGCATGGCGGGCGGGTCTGGCTGGAGAGCGCGCCCGGCGAAGGCACGACGGCGATCGTCGAACTGCCGGGCGCTCGCCCGGCAGCGCTCGCGAACGTCGCCTGAACCCTACTTCTTGATGCTCTTGTCCATCAGCTTGCGCAGCTTCTCGCCATAGGGCGGACGAAGACCGCCCAGCGCCGCCACGTCGATCCGCGCCTGCCTGTAGATCGACTTGGCGTGGCTGAACGAGCGGAAGCCCTCGATGCCGTGATAGGCGCCCATGCCCGAAGGCCCGACGCCGCCGAACGGAATGTCCTCCATCGAGACATGCATGATGACGTCGTTCACCGTCACCCCGCCCGAGGTCGTCCGCTCCAGAACCTGCTTCTGCTCGGCGCTGTCATTGCCGAAATAATACAGGCCCAGCGGGCGGGCGCGGTCGTTCACATAGCCGACCACCTCGTCCATCGAGGCATAGGTCTTCACCGGCAGAAGCGGCCCGAAGATCTCGTCCTGCATGATCTTCATGTCTTCGGTCGGGTTCAGCACCAGCGTCGGCGGAATCTTGTGGTGCGGCTGCTGGCTGAAATCCTCCTGCGCCGGATTGATCTCCACGATCTCGGCGCCCTTCGCCTTAGCGTCGGCCAGATAACCCTGCAGGCGGTCATAGTGGCGCTGGTTGATGACCGAGGTGTAGTCCGGGTTGTCCTTCAGCGTGGGATACATGCGCCCGACCGAGGCCTGCGCCTCCGCCACGAACTTGTCCTTCTCGCTTTCGGCCACGAACACATAGTCCGGCGCGAGGCAAATCTGCCCGGCGTTCAGCATCTTGCCGACCATCACCTTCTGCGCCGCGTCGGCCATGTTGGCGCCCTTGCCGATGATGGTCGGCGACTTGCCGCCCAGTTCCAGCGTCAGCGGCACCAGGTTCTCGGCCGCCGCGCGCATCACGTGATGGGCGATCGAGGTCGCGCCGGTGAACAGCAGGTGGTCGAAGGGCTGGCGCGAGAACGCCTCGCCCACCGCCGCGCCGCCGGTGATGACGGCGACTTCCGTCTCGTCATAGGCCATGCGGAACATGCGGGCCATCAGCTCGCTCGTCGCCGGCGTGAACTCCGACGGCTTGATCATCACGCGGTTGCCCGCCGCGAAGATGCCGGCCAGCGGCGTGAAGGTCAGGTTGACCGGGAAATTCCACGGGCTGATCACGCCCACCGTCCCCTTGGGCTGGTAGTGAACCTCGGCCCGCGCCCCGAACAGGCCCAGCATCTTCGGCGAGGGCGAGCGCTTCTCGGGCCGCATCCAGGCGCGCAGATGCTTCTTGCCGTGCTTCAGCGTCTCGATGGAGCCGAACACGTCGGTCAGCATCGACTGGTCATGGCTGCGATGGCCGAAATCCGACGCCATCGCCTCGGCGATCTGCGTCTTGTGCGTCACCAGCACGTCGATGGCGCGGTCGATCCAGTCGATCCGGCGCTCGGCCGAAGCCGGGCCTTCCTTGATATGCGCCTGCTTCTGGCGGTCCAGGATGGTGCGGATCGACGTCTCGATCGGGTTGCGCTGGGACGGCGCGGTGCTTTCGGCGACGCTCATGGGTTCCTCCGGTTCTGTACGTTTATTGCTTCGCTGGAACCAGCTTACTCCCCGCTTCCGGGGCCGTTAAGGGGGCCGTTAACCGGAAATTCTGTGTTTTGGGCAAATCTCGTTAGCCTTGGGGGATGGCCGCCTGCGCGGCCGAATTGGAATACTGGACTGCCTGGATGACGCTGCCGCCTGATATCGACCACGCCAATGCGCTGGCTGCCCGCACGTTCGACCGCATGCGGGAGTTCGCCGTGCCGCCTACGCCGCGCAATTTCGAAATCTGGCACGCCCACGTCTCCAGCGGCGACCCCGAACTCACCGCCGCCCTCGAAGCGGTCTTCGCCGATGGCGGGGCCTGGTCCGACAAGGCCAGCGTCGACCTTCATGGCCGGTTCTTCGGCATCCCGGACTCCGCGCCCATCCTCGCGGCCGGCGCCTCGCTCAGCAGCGAGATCGACACGATCCTGAAGACCGTCGACCAGGCCGGACAGCAGACCGCCTCCTACGGCAAGGCCCTCGATGTGGTCGCCGGCCAGATGAATCGCGGCCTCGACGCCGCCATGCTCCAGGCCGTCGTGCATCAGCTGACCGCCGCGACCCGCTCCATGCGCGCCCGCACCGAGGCGCTGCAGAGCCAGCTCAACCAGTCCTCCACCGAGGTCGCGGCGCTGCGCGAGGCGGTGGAGACCATCCGCCACGAAGCCCAGACCGACGCCCTCACCGGCCTCGCCAACCGCAAGCATTTCGAGGAACGCCTCGCCTTCGCCGCACGCGAAGCCGCCGAGACGCATGAAGAGATGTGCGTCGTCATCGGCGACGTCGACCACTTCAAGACCTTCAACGACACCTGGGGCCACCAGACCGGCGACCAGGTGCTGCGCCTCGTCGCCCAGTGCTTCACCGAGAACGTGAAAGGCCGCGACACCGCCGCACGTTATGGCGGCGAGGAATTCGTGCTTGTCCTGCCGTCCACGTCTCTCGCCAATGCCCGCCTTCTGGCCGAACATATCCGCAAAGTCGTCCAGACGAAGAAGGTCGTGAAGCGCTCGTCGGGCGAAACGCTCGGCTCGATCACCATCTCGCTCGGCATCGCCAGCCTCCGCTCCGGCGAAGACCCCCAGGAAACCGTCCGCCGCGCCGATGCCTGCCTCTATACGGCCAAGCGCAGCGGCCGGAATCTCGTGGTGACCGAAGACCAGGTGGACACCTCCCAGGTTCTCCGCGCCTCCACCGCCGCCTGATCGCCGCGTCCCCGTTTCACCGCTTCCACGTTTCACGGCTTCCACGTTTCTCTGGCGCGGCCTAGTCTCGCGCCACAAGAAACCTGTGGAAGCGCCCCATGTCCTACTCGACCATCGCCCTCAGCATCGCTGACGGCGTCGCCGAACTCACGCTCAACCGTCCCAAGTCGCTCAACAGCCTCAACAAGACGCTGATCGACGAGGTGCGCGCGGCGCTCGCCGCCCTCAAGGCCGACGACAGCGTGCGCGCGCTCATCCTCACCGGCGCGGGGCGCGGCTTCTGCGCCGGCGCCGATCTGGCCGACAGCGGCTTCCCGAACGAGGAAGGCCGCTCGCCCGGCCAACAGACCGCCCATTCCATGCTCATCGGCTTCAACCCGATGGGCCTCGAACTCGCGCAGTTCCCCAAGCCCGTCGTCGTCGCCGTGAACGGCGTCTGCGCCGGCGGCGGCGTCGGCCTCGCGCTGGCGGGCGACATCGTCCTCGCCGGACGCTCGGCCTATTTCGTCCAGGTCTTCGGACCCAAGCTCGGCATCGTCCCCGATGTCGGCACCACCTGGTTCAGCCCGCGCCTCATCGGCCGCGCCCGCGCCCGCGCCATGGCGCTGCTGGGTGATCGCCTCCCGGCCGAAAAGGCCGCCGAGTGGGGCCTCATCCTCGAAGTCCACGACGACGACAAGCTGATGGAGGCGGCGCGCGCCTACGCCGCCCGCCTCGCCAAAGGCCCCCGCGCCGGCTTCGCCAGGATCAAGCAAGTCCTTGACGAGTCCCTCGACAACACGCTGGAACAGCAGCTCGAAGTCGAGCGCCTCGCCCAGCGCGAACTCTGCGACGGCCCCGACTTCCGCGAAGGCGTCATCGCCTTCCTGCAGAAGCGCGACCCGGTCTTCCCGTAATGCCCGCGCCGGCCCTGGCGAACCCCCATGTCATGCCCTTCGCCGGGCAGGACATCCGCAGCCTTGTCGATGTCCAGGCAAGGCTGCGCCCCGATCATCCCTTCCTGGTCTGGGAGCCGTTCAACGGTCCCGGCGTCACCTACACGTTCGCCGCCTTCGCCGACCGCATCCGCCGCTTCGCCGCCGCGCTCGTCCAGCGCGGCGTGAAGCCGGGCGACCGCGTCCTCGTCCATCTCGATAACTGCCCCGAGGCGATCATCGCCTGGATCGGCTGCGCCTATGCCGGCGCCGTCGCCGTCACCACCAACGCGAAATCCACCGCCGACGAACTCGCCTATTTCGCCGATCACTCCGGCGCCGTCGCCGCGATCACCCAGCCGAAATTCGCGAACCTCGTGAACAGCGCGGCCCGCTTCGGCTGGATCGCCATCACCGAGACCGACAACGGCGACGATCCCGCATCGACCACATCCCACGCCGACAGCTTCGACCGTCTCGACAGCCCCGCCGACCTGCCCCCGCGCGGCTACGACCCGATGGCGCCCTTCTCCATCCAGTACACGTCCGGCACCACCTCGCGCCCCAAGGCCGTGCTGTGGACCCACGCCAACGCGCTCTGGGGCGCCCGCGTCAACGCCGACCACGAGACGCTCACGGGCGGCGATGTCCACCTCCTCACTTTGCCCCTCTTCCACACCAACGCGCAGGCCTATTCGCTGCTCGCCAGCCTCTGGGCCGGCTGCACCTGCATCGTGCAGCCCAAATTCTCCGCCAGCCGCTTCTGGCCCATCTCGCTCAAACACCGCGCCACCTGGGCCTCGCTCGTGCCCTTCTGCCTGCGCGCCCTCATGGAGCATGAAGTCCCGGCGCAGCATCACTATCGCCTCTGGGGCAATGGCGCGTGCGACATGCCGACCGACGCGCATTTCCGCGTGAAGACGATGGGCTGGTGGGGCATGACCGAAACCATCACGCACGGCACGCTTGGGTCTGCCACGCGCCCCGATCTCCCGATGTCGATGGGCCGCCCCGTCCCCGAATACGAACTCCGCGTCACGCATGAAGACGGCCGCCTCGCCGAACCCGGCGAAACGGGCGACCTCGCGATCAAGGGCATTCGCGGCCTCTCGCTCTTCGCTGAATACGCCTCCAACCCGAAAGCCACCGAGGACGCCTTCGACGAGCGCGGCTTCTTCCTGACCGGAGATCGCGTCACGCTCGGCCCCGACGGCTATCTCATCTTCGCCGACCGCTCGAAGGACATGCTCAAGGTCGGCGGCGAGAACGTCGCCGCGTCCGAGATCGAGCGCGTCATCGCCACCGTCGCGGGCGTTCAGGAAGTCGCCGTCGTCGCCCAGAAGCACCGCATGCTCGATGAAGTGCCCTATGCCTTCATCCTCCCTGCCGCCAATGCGCCGGACGATCTCCCCGCGCGCATCGAGGCCGCCTGCGCCAGCCAGCTCGCGCCCTTCAAGCGCCCGCACGGTGTCCGCCTCGTCGACGCCCTGCCGCGCTCCACGCTGGAAAAGATCGCCAAGGCGGAACTGCGGAAACTGCTCGACCCGGCCTGACCTAGGGGCATCTATCCGCCTCGCCCGCTTGCGCTATTCTCCCGCACAACAAGAAACCGGAGGAGTGAATGACCAAGCACGAATTCAACCGCGCCTATCTCGAAGTCGAAGACGGCGTCGGCAAGCTGGTGATGAACCACACCGAGGTGATGAACGCCGTCTCGGGCGAAATGCTCGAAGGCCTCGTCGCCGCCCTCAACTTCATCGAAAAGCCCGGCAGCGGCGTGCGCTGCGTGGTGTGGACCGGCGAAGGCCGCGGCTTCTGCACCGGCGCCAATCTCGCCGATGGCCGCATCAACGATCCCACGCCGCCCTCCGAACGCGATGCCGGCGCCGCGCTCGAACAGCGCTATCACCCCTTCCTCCGCCGCATCCGCAATCTGAAGATGCCGGTCATCACGGCGGTCAACGGCCCCGCCGCCGGCGTCGGCATGTCCTTCGCGCTGATGGGCGACATGATCCTCGCCGCGAAGTCGGCCTTCTTCCTTCAGGCCTTCCGCCGCATCGGCCTCGTGCCGGATGGCGGCTCGACCTGGCTGCTCCCGCGCCTCGTCGGCCTCGCCCGCGCGAAGGAATTGTCGCTCCTCGGCGAACGTCTCCCCGCCGAAAAGGCGCTGGAATGGGGCCTCATCAACCGCGTCTATGACGACGCCGAGCTGATGCCCGAGGCGATGAAGCTCGCCAGGGAACTCGCGGCCGGCCCCACCGTCTCGCTGTCGAACATCCGCAGCCTCTACAACCGCTCGTTCGACCGCACCTACGAGGAACAGCTCGACGCCGAACGCTGGGCGCAGCTCACCGCCGGCCGCTCGAAAGACTTCGCCGAAGGCGTCGCCGCCTTCCTCCAAAAACGCCCCGCCGACTTCAAGGGCGAATAAGCAACCCCACCCCAACCCTCTCCATCGCGAAGGCGATGGGGAGGTCAGGTTTGCGCAGCAAACCGGGAGGGGCAAAAAGGCGTAGAGCGCCCTATTCCAAACCTTGGGCCTTCCCCTGACAGGGGAAGGTGGCCGACAGGCCGGAAGGGGCCTTGCAGACGAAACCACCGTCTTCATCTAACCTAGCCGCCAATCGCCGATCACAGGCGAACCGGGAGGCGACATTGAGCACCATCCAGATCCAGCCCACCGGCGCCGCCCTCGGCGCCTTCGTCACCGGCCTCGACCTCACCCGCCCTCTCCCGGCCGAAGACGCTGCGGCCCTCCACGCCGCCGCCACAGCGCACAAGGTCGTCTTCCTCCCCGACCAGCCGCTCTCTCTCGACGATCTCGAGCGCGTCACGGACGAGCTCGGCGGCCGCACGGTCACGCCCTTCGTCACGCCGCTCCCCGATCGCCCCATGGTCGTGAAGGTGCTGAAGGAGGCCGACGCGAAAATCAGCTTCGGCGAGGCCTGGCACACCGACTTGTCCTACCTGCCCGAACCACCCGCCTTCACCTGCCTCTGGTCCCACGAAATTCCGCCCAAAGGCGGCGATACGATGTGGTCCAACCAGGCCGCCGCCTGGGCCGCGCTCGATGATGACACCAAGGTCGAACTCGAAGGCCTCTACGCCTTCCACAGCGCCGGCCGCCCCTATGGCGCCAACGGCTACTACTCCACCGTCACCGATCAGATCTCGATGGGCATCGAACCCTCAGCCGAGGCCGACAAGGAATTCCGCCACCCCGTCGTCGCGAAGCACCCCGTCACCGGGGAACCCATCCTGTTCGTCAACCAGACCTACACGATCCGCATCGACGGCTACGACAAGGACCGCTCGGACCGCCTGCTGAAACGCCTCTTTCTCCACGCCGTCGAGGAACGCTTCCGCTACCGCGTGCAATGGCGGCCGCACATGCTGACCATCTGGGACAACCGCTCCACCCAGCATTTCGCGATCAACGATTATCACGGCCACCGCCGCGAAATGTTCCGCACCAGCGTCAAGGGCACGCCGTTGATGGCTGCATGACCCATATCCGCCACGAAACGGCCGGCGACACCCTCGTCCTGACGCTCGACCGCCCGCCGCTCAACCTCATCGACCGCGATGCCGTCGATGCGATCACGGCGGCGGCGCGCGCCGCTGCCGCTGACGCGCCAAAAGGCGGCGTCGTACTCACCGGCGCGGGCCGCGCCTTTTCTGCGGGCGTCGATACCCGCGCCTTCGCCGGCTATGACGCGCAACAGCGTGGCGAATTCATCCATGCGATCACCGCCATGACCGCCGCCCTGCTCGCCATACCCGTGCCGCTCATCGCGGCGGTGAACGGCCACGCCCTCGGCGGCGGCTTCATCCTCATGCTGACCGCCGACTACCGGATCGTGACCTCCGATGACACCGTCCGTCTCGGTCTGCCTGAAGCGCAGGCGGGGGTGCCGTTCCCCGCCGGTCCGGCCGCCATCATGCGGGCCGAACTGCCGCCGGGCCTGCTGCGCCGGCTGGCCCTCACCAGCCGGCCCGCCGCTGCGGACGATCTGCGCGCCGCCGGGGTCATCGACGACATCGCTGCGCCTGACGGCCTGACCGCTGCGGCTGCCGCAGCTGCGGCGGCGCTGGCGGCGCAACCCGCCTTCGCCGCCGTCAAACGCCAGGTGCGCGGCGCGCTCGCCGACGAGGTCGCCAGCCTCGCCGCCGCGCCCGGCGATCCCTTCCTCGCAGCCTTCCTCTGACGCCGGCATCCGGTGGCGCCGGCATCTGGCCGCGCTCTACGCCGTCAGCACCGCCATCATCGCCCGCGCCGACGCGCTGATCGGGGCGCTGCGGGCCGAAAACGCGGCGGGTTTCAGCCCAGCCGCGCCACCGCCTCGTTCAGCCGGTCCCGCGTCGCCACCGCCGCTGCCCGCCGCTCGTTCTGCTCCGCAATCACCTCTTCCGGTGCGCGCGAAACGAAATCCGCATTGCCCAGCTTCCCGTCGATCTTGGCGATCTCGCTCTCCTGCTTGGCGACATCCTTCTTCAGGCGCGCCAGTTCCTTCGCCGCGTCGATATGGCCTTCCAGGTCCAGAACGATGGTGCCGAAGCTCACCACCGCGCTGCCCGTGGTCGCTGAAGTCACGGGCGCCGCCTGATACCTGGTGCGCGACAGACGCTCGAACGCCGGCTGGAATTCCTCGAACACGCCGGGCTTCACGGCCCCCGTAAAGGCGATCGACGATTTGATGTCGGCCACCGCCGGCGAGACGTTCAGCAAAGCGCGCGCGCTTCGCACCGCCGCGCACGCCTCGATCACCGCGTTCAAATCAGAGGTCGCCTCGGCGTCGATCAGCCCCGCATCGAAGCTGGGCCAGGCCGACAGCATCAGGAAGCCGTCACGTCCCCCGGCCCGCTCGCCGATCTGCCGCCACAGCTGCTCGGTGATATAGGGCGTGAACGGATGCATAAGGTGCAGGATCTGGTCCATCGCCCAGGCCGCCGTCGCGCGCGTCTCATCCTTCGCCGCGCCGTCCTCGCCCATCAGCGCCGGCTTGATCAGCTCGACATACCAGTCGCAATAAGTGTTCCACACGAACTGGAACAGCGCCATCGCCGCGTCGTTGAAACGGAACGCCTCGATCGCCTCGCGCACCGCCGTTTCGGTCTTCACCGTCTCGCCGATGATCCACTTGTTGATCTTCTGCGTCACGCCGGCCGGATCGAACCCCTTCACCGGGTCGCAGCCGTTCATCTCGCAGAACCGCGCCGCGTTCCACAGTTTGGTGCAGAAGTTGCGATACTCCTCCACCCGGCTCGCGCCCATGCGCACGTCCTTGCCCTGCGCCGCCGCGATGGCGAGGCCGAAGCGCAGCGCATCCGCGCCGTATTTGTCGATCAGCGTCAGCGGGTCGATGACGTTACCCTTCGTCTTCGACATCTTCTGGCCCTTCTCGTCCACGACACGCGCATGGATCAGGACTTTGGCGAAGGGCGCTTCGCCCATGAACTCGGTGCCGAACATCATCATCCGGGCGACCCAGAAGAAGATGATGTCGAACATCGTGACCAGCACGCTCGTCGGATAGAACCGCTTCAGGTCATCCGTCTGCTCCGGCCAGCCCAGCGTCGAAAACGGCCACAGGCCAGACGAGAACCACGTATCCAGCACATCGGGATCGCGCGTCAGCGCCGTCTCCGCGCCGAACTTCGCCTTCGCCGCCGCCAGCGCTTCCTCTTCGGTCTCCTCCACGAACACCGTCCCGTCCGGCGCATACCACGCCGGGATCTGGTGCCCCCACCACAGCTGGCGCGACACGCACCAGGGCTGGATGTTCTCCATCCACTGGAAATAGGTCTTCGACCAGTGTTCGGGCACGAACTGCGTTTCGCCGCTCCGCACCGCCGCCATCGCCTTGTCGGCCAGCGGCTGCACGTTGAGGTACCACTGCTCGGTCAGCAGCGGCTCGATCACCACCGTCTTGGTCTTCTCGTCATGCGGCACCGCATGGACGATGTCCTCGATCTTCTCCAGCAGCCCCATCTCTTCAAAGGCCGCGACGATCTTCTTGCGCGCTTCGGCGGCCTTCAGTCCTCGATAGGCCTCCGGCGCCGCCTCGTTCAGCGTGCCGTCCTTCGCCAGAATGTTGATCGACGGCAGCTTCGCCCGCTTGCCGACCTCGAAATCGTTGAAGTCATGCGCGGGCGTGATCTTCACCGCGCCCGACCCTTTTTCAGGATCGGCATAGCTGTCCGCGACGATGGGGATCAGACGATCGGCGATCGGCAGGCGCACCATCTTGCCCACCAGATCCTTGTAGCGCTCGTCGTCCGGATGCACCGCGATGCCGGTATCGCCCAGCATCGTCTCCGGCCGCGTCGTCGCCACGATGATGAACTGATCGGGCGCGTCGGCCAGCGGATATTTCAGGTGCCACAAATGGCCCTTCAGCTCGATATTCTCGACCTCGAGGTCCGACACCGCCGTCTGCAGCGACGGGTCCCAGTTCACCAGGCGGTTGTCCTTGTAGATCAGGCCCTGCTTGTGCAGCGCCACGAACACCTTCAGCACCGCGCGGCTCAGGCCCTCGTCCATCGTGAAGCGCTCACGGCTCCAGTCGCACGACGCGCCGAGGCGGCGCAGCTGACGGGTGATCGTCCCGCCGCTCTCCGCCTTCCAGGCCCACACGCGCTTCAGGAATTCCTCGCGCCCCAGCGACGCGCGGCTCGTCTGCTGCTCGCGCAGTTGGCGCTCCACGATCATCTGCGTCGCGATGCCGGCATGGTCGGTGCCGGGCAGCCACAGCACGTCCTTGCCGCGCATGCGCTCGAACCGGCTCATGACGTCCTGCAGCGTCGAGTTCAGCGCATGGCCGATATGCAGCGATCCCGTCACGTTCGGCGGCGGGATGACGATCGAGAACGTCTCCGCCTCAGGGCGCGTGCCGCCCTTGAATGCTCCGGAGGCTTCCCACTCGGCGTACAGTTTCTCTTCAATGGCGGCGGGGTCGAACGTCTTGTCCAGCATGGCTCTGTCTTCTTTGCGCGTGGGCGCGAAATGGCATTTCGAGGCCAAAAAAGCAAAAAACGGAAAAGCAAAACGGCCGGTCAGGGCCGGCCGCTTCAGGGGAAAAGTCTCAGGGCGAACCTAGCGGCGGCGGTTCGCAACCCGTTCGACTTCTTCCCGTACGATATTCTCCACCAGCGCCGGCAGGTGGTCGTCCAGCCACTGCTTCAGCATCGGCTTCATCATCGCCTTCACCATGCCTTCCAGCGTATTGCCGCTGGGCGTCGCCGCGATCTCGACATTGCGATGGAGGGTGGCGAAGGCCGAAGCCGCCCGGTCCACCACGGCGTCATCCACCAGACCCTCATCGGGGGCGGCTTCGGCGGCGTGTTCAGGCTCGGGCGCAGCCTCGAAGGCCACGTCATTCACGGGTTCCACCAGCGAGGGGCGCGGACGCGGGGCCGGGGCCGGCGGCGGTGCAGGCTCCGTCTCGACCACGTCGGTCAGTTCGAACACATCGGTCTCATCCGCCGGCGGCGCGGCCGCACCGGCCTCGTCCGCTTTCAGCGGCTCGGCCTCTTCCTCGGAAATGATGCGCCGGATGGAGGCGAGAATCTCCTCCATCGTCGGTTCGCCGGCTTGTGGGGCCGCATTCGACATCGCCAGGTCCTCAACGGAGCGCGCTCCGACTCTCCCCCGAGTCGGCGCTCCGCCCGGATCATGAACGCATCGTCAGTCCGCGCCAACCCCGATCAACTGTCCGGCGACCGAGTCGGAATGCGGAACCGGATCGTAGACCTCCACCGGCAGGCCCAGATCGCCGGCCGTCAGGCGGCCCATGGCGGCGAGCAGCGTGTAGGCGGCGACGTATTCGTTCCGCTGATTCGTCACCAGCGTCACGCGGGCGTTCAGCAGTTCCTGCTCGGCGTTCAGCACGTCCAGCGTGGTGCGCGCGCCCACTTCGGCTTCCTGGCGAACGCCCTCATAAGCGATCTCCGACGCATTCACCTGATCCTGCGCCGACTTGATCGAGGCGCGGGCGGCGGCGAAGCCTTCCCAGGCATTCGTCACGTCCTCGATGGCCTCGCGCTCGCTCTGCGCGGCGCTCATGCGGTTCTGGTTGTTGGTCTGCTTGGCCTGGCGGATCGACGAATACTCAGCGCCGCCCTGATACAGCGGCACGCGCGCGCCGATGCCGATCGATCCCGAATCGGTATTGCGGTCGGTCGACAGGATCGCGTCCGAATTGCTTTCGCCGACCTGATAGCGCGCGGTGAGGTCGACCGAGGGCAGCAGGCCGCTGATCGCGAGATCGACGCCGGCTTCCGAGCCGAGCTGGTTCTCGCGGGCGGCAACCAGCGCCGGGTTCAGCGCCAGCGCTTCGGCGATCGCGTCATCCAGCGTCTTGGGCAGCGCGGGCATGGCGGGCGCGGCCTGCAGGTTCTTCGGCGCGCGGCCGATCACGCGGATATAGGCGGCGCGGCTGGCTTCCAGCTGGGCTTCGGCGGCGATCAGCGCGGTCCGCGCGCCCGACAGGCGGGCTTCGGCCTGCGCCACGTCGGTGCGGGTGATCTCACCCACGTCGAAACGGTCCTGCGAGGCCTGGCGCTCGCGCTCCAGAACGCCCACCTGGCGGCGCGACAGTTCCACCGTCGAAAGGTCGCGCACGACGTCCATATAGGCGGTCACCGTCGACAGAAGGATGTTTCCTTCCACGCCGCGCAGCGAGGCGCGGCCGGCGCGGATCTGCGCCTTCGCGATATCGCGGCGGGCGAAGGTCGCGCCGCCGTCGAAGAGGTTCTGGTTCGCCGTGATGTCGGCGCTCCACGAGTCGCCGGAGATGTCGTTCTCGTAGTCCTCGGTCCAGCCCGCGCTGCCATTGACGACCACGGTCGGACGCCAGCCGGCATTCGCCTGGTTCAGCTCTTCGTCGGTCGCGCGCAGACGCGCCCGCTCGGCCAGAAGCGAAGGGTTGGTGGTGTAGGCTTCGGCCATCGCTTCGGTCAGCGTTTCGGCCGAGGCAGGCAGGGCGGCGAGCAGGGCCATGGCCGACGCCGCCGAGAGGGCAAGCGGGCGGAGGCGGCGCGGAAGAAGCGTCATGATTTATCTATCCGGACAAATTTAGAAGACGAAACTGGGAACAGGCTCAAAGCCAGGCAGGGCCGGCGCGGCGGCGTCGAATGCGATTCGACTCGAGTGTCCCCCCACAGACTTAAGAAAGATGTGAGCCTTTCCAACGCCCCTGTCTGTGACGATTCCGACAAGACGGCCGCCCGGAGCCAATTGTTCCAGCAGGGCGTCCGGCCGGGCCGGGATCGCGCCGTTCAGGAAAATCACGTCAAACGGGGCTTTTTGGGCGTATCCGGCGGCCAGCGCTCCGGTCACGACCTCGATCCCTGCCCCGGCCCTGGCCTTTGCGGCCTCGGCCAGCGCGGGATCGCTCTCCAGCGCCGTCACCCTGGCTCCAAGGGCTGCGAAGACGGCGGCCGAGTAGCCGGTGGCGCCACCGACATCCAGAACCGTCTCCCCGGCTTTCAGGCCCGAGAGCTGGGTCAACTTGGCGAAGGCCCGCGGGTCGAGAAGGAATCGCCCCGGCGCGACCTCCACCGCCTCGCCCATATAGGCGACGCTGGCGAGCGCTTGCGGCACGAAGTCTTCGCGCGGCACGGCGCGCATTGCGGCGGTCAGGACCGGGTCGGTCACATCGTCCGTCCGCACCTGGCTGTCGACCATGGCGTTGCGGGCGGCGCGCATATCGTTGCTGGACATGGTTTGCTGCGGAATCTCAAGGGTTCGGGCGCTTATAGCACCGCCCCCCTGCCCCGCAATCCAACCTCGCGAAATTCCGATGGCAGTTGCGTGAAGTCGCGTTGTGAGCCGTCCGGCTCTCTGCTAAGAGCGCCGCTTCGTTCCGCCGGACGATCTGATTTGCGTATGAGGCCACGTGGCGGAGTGGTTACGCAGAGGACTGCAAATCCTTGTATCCCGGTTCGATTCCGGGCGTGGCCTCCATCTCCCCTGTCGCGGACGGGCGGAGTCGAAAAATTCACCGGTCTGAACGAATTCCCCCTGCCGGCCGGCATCGTTAACCGGACTTTAACCCTCCTGAAGTATCTCTTTCATTGTCTTCCCTTGAAGACACCCCACCATTCGAGTTTACCTTTTACGGGCCGCGTTTTACGCGGCCCGCTCTTTTTTTGCGGAATGGTTGACCGGCATTGACGCGCCCCGCGTCCGTCCGTAAACACCCCGCGCGTTCCGCGGTAGCTCAGTGGTAGAGCAGCCGACTGTTAATCGGCTGGTCGTAGGTTCGAATCCTACCCGCGGAGCCAGTTTTCCTCCCGAAATTCAGGCTCTTGCTCCGCACCGGCGCGCATTTCTTGCTGCGCCCTGTCCGCCCATGCATACAGGTGCGGACCAGGATGTGGAGACCGAAATGACCGCCGCCCACGCCGCGCCGCTCGGGCAGCCCGACCTGCATGCGTATGATTTCGAAAACGCCCCGGTCGCCACGCTGAACCGGCTGCGCGCGGAAGACCCCGTCCACTGGTCGCGCCACGGCTACTGGTACCTGACCCGCCACGCCGATGTCGCCGCCGTGCTCAAGGACGCCGCCACGTTCTCAAGCGCCGGCGCCGGCTGGGGCGATAGCAACCCTCTGGCGAAGGGCGCCCCGCCCGGCGGCGCACGCGCGGAACAGAGCATCGGCAAGAGCATCGCCCAGTCCTTCAACCAGATGGACGCCCCCGACCACACCCGCATCCGCCGCCTCGTGCAGGCTGCGTTCTCACGCCGCTCCATCGAGGACCGCCGCGACCGCATCGCAGCGGTGGTCGATGACCTGCTGAGCGCCGCCGCCGCCAAAGGCCGGTTCGATCTGGTGACGGATTTCGCCTTTCACCTGCCGATCATCGTGGCCAGCGAGATCATCGGCATCCCCACGGGCGACCGCGAAGACGTTTCGCGTGGCCCTGGCCAATGCGGAAAGACTGATGGCTCCGCGCCAGGATGAGGAAAGCTGGCAGGCCGCCCTCGCTTCGGGCCGCTGGATCGGCGCCTATCTGCGCGACATCATCAACGAACGCCGTACCGCGCCGCAGGCGGACCTCATCAGCGACCTGATCGCCGCCGAAGAACAGGATCTGAAGCTGAACGATGCCGAGCTTCGCTCCGCCATCAGCACCATCTACACCGCCGCAGGCACCACGACCGAGCGCATGATCTCGTCAGGCCTGTTCCTGCTGCTGTCGCATCCCGATCAGTGGCGCATGCTTCTGGAAGACCGCAGCCGCATCCCTGCGGCGATCGACGAGGTTCTGCGCTTCCACCATCCCACGCAATCGACCTCGACCAACCGGCGCTGCGTCCGCGATGTCGAACTGGGTGGCAAGACGCTGCGCGCCGGCGACACGGTCCGCGTCGGACTTGGCGCCGCCAATCGCGATCCGACGGTCTTCGCCGACCCCGACAGCTTCGACATCACGCGGCGCAACGCGGCGCAGATCGTCAGTTTCGGCCAGGGCCCGCATTTCTGCATCGGCGCCCAGCTCGTCCGTTTCGAGGCCCAGCTTGCGTTTGAGGCCATGCTGACGCGCTTCCCGGATCTGAAACTCGTTACCACGGCGCCGCAGAAAGACCCGGCCCGGCCCAACCGCTATCGCGAGATCATCGTCGCCACGGCCTGACGGCGATCAGTGAATCGCCGCGCCGGGCGCAGGTCCGCCGAACATGCCGCGCAGCCGTTCGCCCGCCTGCCCCTCGTCGAACGCGCGTCGCAGCGCCTCGGCGCCCAGGCTCTCCGGCACGCCGCCCATCATCGCCGCCCGCAGCATGCGTTTCAGCTGCATCGTGGCGACCCGCGGCAGCGTCGCGATATGGCTCGCGAACTCCAGCACCGCCGCATCGAATTCCTTGGGCGAGACGACATTGGTGACGAGGCCCAGCATGAAGGCCCGCTCGGCCGAAACCACACCGCCCGTCACGAACAATGCGGCCGCCGGCCCGAACCCGATCAGCTTGCCCAGCCGGTCCACGGCGGCCGATCCCGGCGGCAGCCCCAGCGAGATACCCGGAAAGCCGAAACGCGAGTCGCCCCGCGCAATCCGCATGTCGCAATGCAGCGCCAGCTCCAGCCCCGCGCCGATACAGGCTCCCTTGATCGCGCCGATGACGGGAATTTCCAGCGCCGCCAGGCGCTCGCAGACCATTCTGGCGCCGCGCGCCAGCGTCTCGGCCTCAGCCGGCGTCAGCCCGGCGAGCTGGGGAAGATCATAACCTGTCGAGAACGCCTCATTCCCCGCCCCGGTCAGCACGACGGCTCCGGTCTCGTCATCGGCGGAGATGACATCGCAGGCCCGCAGCAATTCGCCGCGAACCTCATCGTCCAGCGCATTGTTCGCGTCAGGACGATTGAGCGTGATGACGGTCAGCGGCCCCTGCTTCTCCAGCAGAACCGGTCCGCCGCCGCTGCGCTTTTTCGCCATGCCTGCTTTGCTCCCGCTTTGCCGCACTGTGGCGGCAAGCAGGCGAACTAGGCAAGCGCAGCGACCGGCAGAGGCTCAGTGCAGCGAGGCCAGCCAGGCGCGGGCCTGACGCTGGGCTTCGGCGATCCCGGCGGCGCCGAGTTCAACGCCGATCTCGGCGCGCTTCTCGCGGGCTTCGACGACGCCCTTCATGGCGGCGAGATTGAACCACATATGGGCGGCGACCATGTCGGTCTCCACGCCCTGTCCGGTCGAATAGGCCAGACCCAGCGTGTAGAACGCGGTCGGCGTACCACGGCGGGCTTCGCACTCCTGAGCCTGCACGCCTTCGAAATCGAGAAGAGCCACTTGAAAACCCCTTTTCCGTTTTGCCGGGAAGGGGTCGTTCGACCTCTCTTCCCTTCAAGACACCCCGCAGCCGTGTTCGGCTTGCAGGAGGGATCGTGGCGGGTTTGGCTAAATCGCCAGTTAAGCAAAACTCTCGGAAGGGTTAACTCGCGCTCATGGTGAAGAACGCGTGAATCCCAATAAAACGCTGGGAAAAACGCCTAGTTTTCGTTCTTCGGCGTTGCGCCCGGCATGGTGACGATCGGCTTCGGATTGGCCGGATTCGACGCCGACTGTCCAAGCGCGCCCAGAACCACGGCGCTCTGCCCGTTCGTATAGTACGCCGCCGCCTTGTCCTTGGCGCGGCCGACATCGACGCCCCAGATGCCCGCCAGCTTCTCGGCATCCTCATAGGTCAGCAGCGTATCCGTGAAATCGCAGCTGGTCGTCTGACGCCCTTCGGCGAAGATCTCCGGCAACTGGTCGGCGAACCCGTTCAGCACCTTATACCCGATCGCCGCTTTCGCCTGATCGATCTGCATCGACCAGGCGGCGCCCACCAGCTTCGCATCGCAATACGTATAGTCCGACGCCTGGAACGCCTCCCAGGCCTCCTGGTCCTCCGGCGTCATGGGAGCGGCGCCCGCCTCGCTCAACGCGCTCAGGACCTCGGCGCTGCGGCCTTGCGTGTACAGATAGGCGATCTTGTCCTTCGCCTCGCCCGCATCCTGCAGACCCCACGCCGCCGCAAGCCGCTCGGCGTCTTCATAGGTGTGCGGAACGTCCGCCCATTCGCACGCTGCGCCTTCCTCGCGCGCGGCTGCGAGCGAAGCCTCCAGCGCGCTTTCCAGACCGTTCTGGATCTTGTCGCCGATCACCGCCTTGGCGGCGTCGATGTCGATCTTCCACGACTTCGAGATCAGCGTCGCATCGCAGTAATTATACGTCGAGGTCAGGAACGTACCGATCGGGTCCGCCGCCGCTTCCGCCTTCGGCGCGATCGCGATCGCCGCGACGGTCAGCGACGTCGAAAGCATGAGCGCCGCAGCGATGCGGCGGAAGGTGCGGGACGGCGACGTCATGGAAACCTCCTGATGGGCGGATCGTTCTAGCCACGGCTAGTACCCCGTCCCATGCGACATAGTGAACGCGCGCGGCGACCAGTATGCGCGCACATCGGGCGCGAGCGCCAACGCATCGACAAGCGCTGCGGGCGACGCCGGTACAGGCTGCTCCGCCGCTCCGGGCGCAGCGCACCATCTCAGTATGGCCTCGAACAGCGCCGCCGCCATCAGAACGGGCCTGACCTCCAGCGCCGTCGGCAACACGCGCAGCTCGAAGGTCGGTTTGGCGCGGTTGTCCGACGCGATGTTAAGCACATTGTAGTCGCAATATTTGGTGATCCCCGTGGCCAGCATCGCAGCCCTCGCCTCGGGCCATGCCATCGCGCGAAAGGCCGGCGTCGCTGTCAGCGCCGGCAAGGCCTCAGGCCATTTGCCCAGCCGCACGCAGTTCGGATTGAACCCGATCATCATCTTCAGCACATCGCCGTGCCGCCACAGCAGGCCGGTCAACGCGGCCATCGCTCCGGCGCTCTCCAGCGCTTTCGCATCGAAATGGACATGCGTCGCGCTTTCCGCCGGCACGGTGCAGCCCTCCGCCCGCGCATCGGCGATCAGCGCCTCCAGCACGTCGGCATGATCCCGCTCGATCGGCGCCGTCACGATCTCGCACGGCCTCTCGCGTTCGCCCGGCAGCGGCGCGCCGATGGCGACCGAGATGCGCCGCTCGTCGACGACACGCAGCATCCCGCCCTCGTGCGGCTCCAGATCGGTGCCGAACAGATCGGCCAACGGCTTCAGCGCCGTCTCAAGGTCCGCCTCGGCATCGCCGTGGCGCATCGCCAGGCGCAGCAGCCGCCCGTCATCCGAGACGATCCGGTACCAGCCCGGCTTCGGCGCGGCGCTCTTCACCAGCCCCCGCTGCAGGGTCAGGTCGTCGACGAACGACGCCACCGGGGCGCCAGCCGCATCGCGCACGCGAAATCCAGGCGTCAGGTTCTCGAAACTGGGGCGGCCGGGAACCTTGCTCGGCTCCGACTGCGGATGGAAGAACCGCTCTACCCGGCCACCGGCCCGCGCCGCGACCCGCGCCGCCAGATCGGCGCGCGAACGCCCGGCAGGCATCATCAGTTCGATTTCAAATCCGGCTTTCCAGCCGAGGACGGGCGAGGTCATCGCCCCAATCATGCAGAGATCGGATGGCGGCGCTAGCGCGGCCGCTGTCCGAACAGCGCGCGCCGGGCATCCTGATTGGAACGCAGATCGGCCGGCGGCGTCCGCAGATCCTTGCCCAGCGCCATCGCCCGTTGAACCGCCGGCCGCGCGCCGATCCGTTCGAACCATGCTTTCAGCGCCGGGAAATTGCCGAGGTTCTGACCCTGCATCTGGTGCGGCACGATCCAGGTGTAGCAGGCCATGTCGGCGATCGAATACTTGCCTGCCAGAAAGTCGCGTCCGGTCAGCCGCCGGTTCATCACGGCGTAAAGACGCGCGACTTCGTTCGTATAGCGCTCGATCGCATAGGGAATGGTCTCCGGCGCGAACTGCCGGAAATGGTGCGCCTGCCCGGCCATGGGTCCAAGACCCGCCATCTGCCAGAACAGCCACTCGTCCACCTCGACGCGCGCGCGCTCGTCGGCGGGATAGAACTTGCCGGTCTTACGGCCGAGATACTGCAGGATCGCGCCGGACTCGAACACCGAGATCGGCTTGCCGTTAGGCCCCTCGGGGTCCAGCACCGCCGGAATGCGGTTGTTCGGCGACAGCTTCAGGAATTCCGGCGTGAATTGCTCGCCGCGGCCGATATTCACCGGCTTGGCTTCATAGGGAAGCCCGCACTCCTCGAGCATCACCGCCACCTTGGACCCGTTGGGCGTCGGCCAGTAATAGAACTCGATGGGCTTGGGGGGCTTCACGACCGGCGCGGACTTCGCTGCCGGTTTCGCCGCTTTTGGTGCGGCCTTCGTCTTGGAGACGGTGGCGGAGGCTTTCGCCTTCGCCGCCGGCTTTGAACGGGCGGCCGCAGCGCGGACGCGCGAAACGGAGTTGCGCGATGACGCCGCGGCCATATTGATCAGACCCGCTTACTTCTTCTTCGCAGCGGCCTTCTTGGCGGGCGCCTTCTTCGGCGCGGCCTTCTTCGGCGCGGCCTTCTTGGCGGCCGGCTTCTTCGCGGCGGCCTTCTTCACGACGGTCTTCTTCGCAGCGGCCTTCTTCGCCGGAGCTTTCTTGACCGCGGCCTTCTTGGCGGCGGGCTTTTTCGGAGTGGCAGGCATTAGTGGATAACTCCCCTAGGTTTCAAAGATCGTCCGCACGCGGAATGAACACAGCCTCGCCGGACTGTGCGCGAGTATGTCGCGCAAGCGTCATTTGTCGAACGGTTTGTAACGCACTGATTCGCCGCATCGCAGCGCGATTGCGCGAAATCCAATAAAAACCTAGGGTTCAGCGCGACTATCCGTATGCGGACGGAAATTCCTGTCAAGCATCAAATCAGATGCACGAATCGATTTTCGCGCTTGCCGCTGACGAATCGCCCGAGAATCACTCGCCCAGAACGTGAGCCAATTTCGTCTTCAGCAGCTCGTTCACCGCCTGCGGATTCGCTTTGCCGCCGGTCCGCTTCATCACCTCGCCGACGAACCATCCGATCAGCTTCGGCTTCGTTGACAGTTCATCAACCTTCGCCGGGTTAGACGCGATGACTTCATCGATCGCCGCGCTGATCGCGCCGGTGTCCGTCACCTGGCGCAGTCCGCGCGCCTCGACGATCGCCGACGGCATGTCGCCCGTCTCGTACATGATGACGAAGACGTCCTTCGCGATGCGGCCGGAGATCGTGTTGTCGCCGATGAGGCCGATCAGTTCACCCAGCGCCTCTGCGCTCACCGGGCTTTCGCTGATCGACTTGCCGTCGCGGTTGAGCGCGGCGAAGAAATCGCCGGTCACCCAGTTCGCCGCCGCCTTCGCATCGCGGCCCTTCGCAACCCGCTCATAGAACTCGGCCGTCTCGCGCTCGGCGACCAGCACGCCCGCGTCATACGCCGAAAGGCCAAAGTCGCCGATGAAGCGCGCCTTCTTCGCGTCCGGCAGTTCCGGCAGCGATGCCGCGATCCGCTCCACGAAACCGTCATCCAGCTCCAGCGGCAGAAGATCGGGGTCGGGGAAATAGCGATAGTCGTGCGCCTCTTCCTTCGACCGCATGGCGCGCGTCGTGCCGTTCTTGTTGTCGAACAGGCGCGTCTGCTGCTCCACCACGCCGCCGCCCTCGATCACTTCGATCTGGCGGCGGCTCTCATACTCGATCGCCTGCGCGACGAAGCGCATGGAGTTGACGTTCTTGATCTCGCAGCGCGTGCCGAGATGCTTGAACGATCCGGTCTCGCGGAATTTTTCATAATCGCCCGGGCGGCAGACCGACACGTTCACGTCGGCGCGCATCGAACCTTCGTCCATGTTGCCGTCGCAGGTGCCGAGATAGCGCACGATCTCGCGCATCTTCTTCAGGTAAGCCGCCGCCTCGTCCGCCGAACGCATATCGGGCTTCGACACGATCTCCATCAGCGCCACGCCGCTGCGGTTCAGATCCACATAGGTCGCGTGCGGATCGAGATCATGCACGCTCTTGCCCGCATCCTGCTCCAGATGCAGCCGCTCGATGCGCACGGTGAAGCTCTCGCCGCCCGGCATGTCGACGGTGACTTCGCCTTCGCCGACGATCGGGTTCTTGAACTGCGAGATCTGATAGCCCTGCGGCAGATCCGGATAGAAATAGTTCTTCCGGTCGAACACGCTCACTTTATTGATCTGCGCCTTCAGGCCGAGGCCCGTCCGCACCGCCTGCTCGACGCAGAACTCGTTGATGACCGGCAGCATGCCGGGCATCGCCGCGTCCACCAGGCTCACATGCGCATTCGGCTCGGCCCCGAATTCCGCCGAAGCGCCGGAAAACAGCTTCGCCTTGCTCAGCACCTGGGCATGGATCTCCAGCCCGATGACCATCTCCCAGTCGCCGGTCTCGCCCTTGATCGTCTTCGCCTTGCGTGTCGCTTCGCTCATCACGCCCACCACTTCACCGGCTTGGTCACGAAACCGGCGGCGCGCTCCAGCGCTGCGCCGGCTGCGAACAATGTCTCTTCGTCAAACGCCCGCCCGATGAGCTGCAGCCCCAGCGGCAGCCCCTCTTTGCTGAGGCCCGCCGGCACCGCGATGCCCGGCAGACCCGCTAGGTTCACCGTCACCGTGTAGACATCGTTCAGATACATCGAGATCGGATCGTTCGCCTTTTCGCCGATCCCGAATGCGGGAGAGGGCGAGGCAGGCGTCAGGATCGCATCGCACTTCTCATAGGCGCGCGTGAAATCGTCCGCGATCAGCGTCCGCACTTTCTGCGCCTTGATATAGTAGGCGTCGTAATACCCCGCCGACAGCACATAGGTGCCGATCAGGATGCGCCGCTGCACCTCGCGCCCGAACCCTTCGGCGCGGGTCTTCTCATACATATCGGTCAGATCGTCGGCCTGCGCGCGCAGGCCGTAACGCACGCCGTCATAGCGCGCGAGGTTCGACGAGGCCTCTGCCGGCGCCACGATATAATAGGCAGGCAGCGCATATTTGGTGTGCGGCAGGCTCACCTCGACGATTTCCGCGCCCGCATCCTTCAGCCAGGCGATGCCCTGCTCCCACAACGCGTCGATCTCCGCCGGCACGCCATCGATGCGATACTCTTTCGGCACGCCGATCCTCAGGCCCTTCACCGAACGGGTGCAGGCCTTCTCGAAATCCGGCACCGCCATATCGACGCTGGTGGAATCCTTCGGGTCGAACCCCGACATCTCGCGCAGCAGCACCGCGCTGTCCGCGACCGTCCTGGTGATCGGACCCGCCTGATCCAGCGACGAAGCGAACGCCACCACGCCCCAGCGCGAACACCGCCCATAGGTCGGCTTGATGCCGACAAGCCCTGTCACCGACGCCGGCTGGCGGATCGATCCGCCCGTATCCGTCGCCGTCGCGCCGAACACCAGATCCGCCGCCACCGCCGCCGCCGAACCGCCCGACGACCCGCCCGGCACCAGCTTGGTGGCGTCATTGCCGCGCCGCCACGGGTTCACCGCCGGCCCGAAATGGCTCGTCTCGTTCGACGATCCCATCGCGAATTCGTCCATGTTCAGCTTGCCGGTCATCACCGCACCCGCCGCCCACAGCTGCGAGGTGATGGTGGATTCATAGACCGGCTTGAACCCTTTCAGGATCTTGCTCGCCGCCGTCGTCTGCACGCCTTTGGTGCAGAAGAGGTCTTTGATGCCCAGCGGAATGCCTTCCAGCGCCCCGCCCTCGCCCTTGGCGAGCTTCGCGTCGGAAGCCGCCGCCATCTCCGCCGCGATCTCCGGCGTCTCGACGATATAGGCGTTGAGATCGCGCGCCGCCGCGATCGCCTTCACCGACGCGGCCGTCAGTTCGGCAGAGGAAAACGACTTCGCACGCAGCCCGTCCCGCGCTTCCGTCAGCGATAGTTTCAGAAGATCGCTCATGGCCTACTCCACGACCTTCGGCACGACGAAGAAATTGTCTTCGGTGCGCGGCGCATTGGCGACGATATCTTCCGGATACCCGCCATCCGTCACCACGTCCTGACGGCGCGCCAGCCGCATCGGCCGCACGCTCGTCATCGGCTCGACATCGTCGGTCTTCAGCTCCTGCAGCTGCTCGACCCAGGCGAGGATGGCGTTCAGCTCGCCGGCCATCGGGGCCAGCCGCTCTTCGGGAATCGCAAGTCGGGCTAGGCGCGCCACGCGGCGCACCGTCTTTTCATCGACGGACATGTAGGTCGTCTTTCGGCTATTCAGCGCTTCAGGCTCTGCTATCAACAGGCCCAGCGGGATTCAAGACAATCGGCCTGGGGGGCTTCGTGGACATCGGCGAGGGCGAAAAACTGGTGGCATGGGCCAAAGCGCCCCGGTTTATCCGCCCTCCGCACCCGGTTCCGGCACGTCACATGAAGCTGATCGGGCTGGTCGGCATCGCTACCCTGCTCGGCGCCTACGATCTCAATGTCTTTGGTCTGGCCGCCAAACAGGTGCTTGCCGAGTTCGGCAAACCCGAAACCGCGACCGGCACGACCATCGCCCTTATGCGCCTGGGGGTCTTCGGAGCGCTCATTCTCTGCCTGATGGCCGACGTCATCGGACGCCGGAAACTGCTGCTTTTCACTATTCTGGGCATGGCGCTCTCCACCCTCGCCACCGCCTTTGCCCCCAATTACGAAACCTTCGTCGCGGCCCAGATCATGGTGCGGATCTTCGGCTACACCGAAGACATGCTCTGCATCGTGGTGATCGCCGAGGAATTCGAGGAGCGCAGCCGGGGGTGGGCGATCAGCACGCTCGGCGCGCTCAGCGCCCTTGGCGGCGGCGTCGCCGTCATCGTCTTCGCGCTTGTCGCCTTCCTGCCTTATGAATGGCGGGCGATCTATTTCATCGGCGCGATGCCGCTTCTCCTGCTCGCCTGGATGCGCCGCGGCCTGCCCGAAACCCAACGCTTCGCCGAGGCGCAGGCTGGCCGGACGCGGAAACGCACCGCCGCCGACACGCTCCGGCCCCTGATCGGCCTCTTCACCGCTTTTCCGGGCCGAATCGCGCTGGTGATCGCGATGGTCATCCCCTTTGCGCTCGGATCGGCCTCCACCCTCGCCCTCATGCCGACCTTTCTGCAGAACTATCACGGCTTCACGCCGGGGGCCGTCGGCGCCGCCATTCTCGGCACCGGCATCATCGGCATGGTCCTGGCCATGTGGGTCGGACGGCTCAGCGATCGCGTCGGCCGGCGCCCGATCGCAGCCGTCTGGCTGATCGTGACCATCGCCGCCTTCGCCGTGATGTACACGACGGATTCGACGCCCCTGCTGATCGGCTCCATCCTCTTCGGCGTTTTCGGCCTCGTCGCGGTCGGCATCCAGATCGAGGCGGTCAGCACCGAACTCTTCCCCACCGAAAGCCGCGCCACCGCACAGGCCGTCCGCTTCATCTTCCAGATCCTCGCCGGCGGCCTTGGCCTTTATCTCCACGGCGCCCTCCTCGCCCCGGACCACGGCTTCGCCGAGGCCGTGCTCCTCCTGATGATCCCGATGCCGCTCGCGCTCATTCCGCTTTTCTTCATCCCGGAAACGGCAGGCCGCTCACTCGAAGACATCACCGCGACATGAGCATCGTCGCGGTCGAGGATCTTCCCGCCCTGCTGCCGCCCCACGGCGCATTGATCGGCCTCGACCTCGGCTCCCGGGTCATCGGCGTCGCGATTTCCGACGTGATGCGCTCGATCGCCAGTCCGCATCTCGGCCACCCGCGCGCCAAGACCTTCACCAGAACGGCCCAGCCCCTCGTCGACCTCGCCACGAAGGAACGCGCCGGCGGCTGGATTATCGGCCTCCCCCTCAACATGGATGGCTCCGAAGGCCCCTCGGCCCAGTCCGCCCGCGCCTTCGCCCGCAATCTCGCGAACCTCACGCCTCTTCCCATCGTCCTCTGGGATGAGCGATTATCCACCGCAGCGGTCACCCGCACCCTTCTCGACGCCGACGCCTCGCGCCGCCGCCGGGACGAGGTCGTGGACAAGATGGCCGCCGCCTACATTCTCCAGGGGGCGCTCGACCGCCTCCGTTTTCTTGAGCGGAGCTAACTCATGGCCGGCGCCCACGGCGGCAATTTCTCCCTGATGCCGCCGGTCACGATTCCGCCCGCGCAGACCAAGGTTCTGCTGCTGGTCGGCTTCGCCTTCCTCATCGCCGGCTACGACGTCGCCCTGATGGGCTTCGTACTCGCCCCCGTCGCCAAGGAGTTCGGCGTCTCGATGGGCAGCGAGGCCGAGATCGTGATGTGGGCGCGCCTCGGCGTGCTGCTCGCTTTCCCGCTCGCCATGCTGGCCGACAAATTCGGCCGCCGGAAAATCCTGCTCGTCACCATCACCGGCTCCGCCATCACCACGCTGGCGACCGCCTTCGCCCAATCGGAATCCCAGTTCATTGTTCTTCAGGCCGCCGTCCGCATGTTCGGCTACGCGCAGGACATGATCTCCATCGTCGTCATCGCCGAGGAAATCGACGACCGCGCCCGCGGCTGGGCGCTCGGCCTGCTCGCTGCTTCGGCGGCCATTGGCGGCGGCCTCTCCGGAATCGTCTTCGCCGGCATCGAATTCCTGCCCTACGGCTGGCGCGCGCTCTACGTCATCGGCGCCGTCCCGATCTTCGTCATCGCCTGGCTCTGGCGCGGCATGCCCGAAACCCGAAGGTTCCAGGAACTCAAGCAACAGACACAGGATCCCGGCTCCGAGCATGGCGTCCAATCGGCCTGGCAGCGCTTCCGCGCGCTCACCGTCGATCATGGCCGCCGCTTCTTCGCCCTGCTGGGCGTCACGGCCCCGCTCGCTTTCGGCATCACCGCAGCCAGCGTGCTGATCCAGACCTATCTCCAGTCCGATCTCGGCGTTGCGCCCGGTATCGTGACGCTGATCTTCGTCGGCGGCGGCCTCTTCGGCCTGTTCGGGAACTTCATCGCCGGCCGCCTGTCGGATCGCGTCGGCCGCAAGCCGGTCTTCATCACCGCCTCCATCGTCTTCGCGCTCGCAATGGCGACGCTCTATCTCGGCACCACCAATCTCTACGCGATCGGCGTGCTCTGGGGGCTCAGCGTCTTCGCCTTCTTCGCGATGGAAGTCGTCATGGGCGCCTGGAGCGCCGAACTCTTCCCCACTGAACAGCGCTCCACCTCGTCCGGCTCGCGCCTCGCCACCAACATCATCTTCGGCGGCCTCGCGCTGCTCACCGTGTCGCTGCTGTATGACACCGCCGGCGGCCATGCGAAGGCCATCGCCTGGCTCCTGCCCTCGATCTTCATCGCCACGATCGTCGCCTGGCTGACGATCCCGGAGACCGCCGGCAAGACGCTGGAGCAGATCGCGGCCGAAGGCGAAAAGAAGCGCTGATTTTCGAGAAGTCCTGGCGTGCTCGATATCTCGCTCAGCCTGCTGCCGGTCTTCCTGCTGATCGCGCTCGGGGCCGTGCTGAAACGCACCGGCTTCCCGGGCGACGATGCATGGCCGCCGCTGGAACGGCTCGTCTATTTCATCCTGTTCCCGCCGCTCCTGTTCCACACCATCGTCACGGCCCATCTGGAACAGGGCGAGGCGCTGGGCCTCGCCGCCGCCTTCGTCCTCGCCATCACGGTCATGGCGGTGATCCTCCTCGCGCTCCGCCCCGTCCTTCCGGTCACCGGCGCGGCCTTCTCCTCCATGTTCCAGGGCGCGATCCGCTGGAACTCCTATGTCGCCCTCGCCGTCATCGCGGCGCTGCTGGGCCAGCAGGGCGTCGCGCTCGCCGCCGTCGCCTTCGCCGCCATGGTGCCGCTGGTGAACGTGCTCAGCGTCCTCGTCATCACCCGTTATGCCGGCGAGACGCCCGCCGCCGGACGCGCCATCATCCGCGCGATCCTGCTGAACCCGCTCATCATCGCCTGCCTCCTCGGCCTCGCCTTTGCGATGCTGGAAATTCCGCTCCCCGGCTTCTTCCTCGACATGCTGAAGTCGATGGGGGCCGCCACCATCCCGCTCGGCCTGCTGGCCGTCGGGGCGGCGCTCGACTTCCAGCATATGCGCGCCTCGACCCTCTCCACCTCAGTTACCGTGGCGCTGAAGCTCCTGCTGATGCCGGCCCTCATGTATGCCGCCTGCCGCATCTGCGGCGTCGAGGGTGGCGCCCGGGTCGTCGCCATCGTCTGCGCCGCTGTTCCCCCGGCCAGCTCGGCCTACATCCTCGCCCGCCAGCTCGGCGGCGATCACCGCCTGATGGCGACCCTGGTGACCGTCCTCACCCTCGTCTCGGTCGTCACCATCCCGCTCGCGATAACCCTGTTTGCCTGAAGCCATGCCTTTCCTCCCCGTCACTCATGGGGGGTGAGGCGGGTTAGATAAACGTCCACGGGAAATTTCTCCCACCGAACACTGCGAAGCGACAAGGGGCACGGGCGCAGAGCGCCGACGCGCCCTAAATAACCTAGACATTCTTCTAGGTTATTGATACAGGCTTGGTATGGCGACTATCTTCCGCGTCGATGGCTTGCGCGTAGTTGTCTATTCGAACGACCACCCGCCGCCGCACGTTCACGTCGTTGGGCCTGGCAAAGAGGCCAAGTTTTTACTGAATTGCCCTGATGGTCCCGTCACGCTTGTCGAGCAATCAGGCTTCCGGATTGCGGAACTCAATCGTGTGATCAGTGAGATCGCCGATCAGCTCTCAGCGTGCTGTACTAAGTGGAGAGAAATCCATGGCTAAATTTAAGCCGATCACCGAACAGGCGTTTGAAAAGGCGACAAATCGTGGAATGCGTTTCGGCCCTCTCAAAGCGCTAACTGCACGCTTTGATCGCAAAACGTCCCGCCTGACTATTCGAATGAACTCTGGCCTGGATGTGTCATTTTCATCGAACCAGGCCCCAAGCTTGGAGCACGCCAGCGTTGAGCAGCTTAGCGATGTGGAAGTCACGGGAAGTGGGTGGACATTGCATTTTCCAAAGCTCGATGCGGATTTCTCGATCTCGCGGCTGCTGGTCGATTTTTTAGGCACAACAGATTGGGTGAAGCGTGAATCTCAACTCAATGCATCGAGAGCAAATGGCAAACTCGGCGGCCGCCCCCGGAAAGATCGCAGCGCTGCCTGATTGGCTTCGTCACGAACCCTCCCTATAAGCGCCGCTTATGCCGACCGCCGGACCTCTGCTCCCGAGCCGACATCTCCTCGCCATCGAGGATCTCTCCCCCGTCGAAATCACCGCGCTATTGGATCTGGGCGAACAATACGTCGCCCTCAACCGCGAGGTTTCGAAAAAGCGCGACACGCTGCGCGGCCGTACGCTGATCAATCTCTTCTTCGAAAGCTCCACCCGCACCCAGTCCTCGTTCGAGCTGGCGGGCAAGCGCCTCGGCGCCGACGTCATGAACATGTCGGTCGGCACCTCGTCGGTGAAGAAGGGCGAAACGCTCATCGACACGGCGATGACGCTCAACGCTATGCACCCCGACCTTCTGGTGGTGCGCCATCAGGATTCGGGCGCCGTCTCGCTCCTCGCCCGCAAGGTCGATTGCTCCGTCATCAATGCGGGCGACGGCGCCCACGAACATCCGACGCAGGGACTTCTCGACGCCCTCACCATCCGCCGCCGCCTGGGGCGCATCCAGGGCCTCACCATCGCGATCTGCGGCGACATCCTGCATAGCCGCGTCGCCCGCTCGAACATCAACCTGCTGCAGAAGATGGGCGCGCGCGTCCGCCTCGTCGCGCCGAAAACCCTCCTGCCCAACGCCATCGCCCGCCTCGGACCGGACATCTTTCACCGCATGGAAGACGGGATCGAAGGGGCCGACGTGGTGATGATGCTCCGCCTTCAGCAGGAGCGCATGGACGGCACCTTCCTGCCGTCCACCCGCGAATTCTACCGCTTCTACGGCCTCGATGCCGACCGCCTCGCGCTGGCCAAGCCCGGCGCCTTCGTCATGCATCCCGGCCCCATGAATCGCGGCGTCGAGATCGACAGCGCCGTCGCCGACGACATGCAGCGCAGCCTCATCCAGGAACAGGTCGAGATGGGCGTCGCCATCCGCATGGCCGTGCTGGACGCGCTCAGCCGCACCATCAAGAACGCGCCCAGGGGTCTCGCCGTATGACCCGCCTCACCTTCACCAACGCCCGCATCGTCGATCCCGCCACCGGCCGCGACGAACTGGGCAGCCTCTCAATCCACAACGGCGCCATCGTCGCCGGCGGCCCCGATTTCATCGCTGACGAAACCATCGACTGCGCCGGCCGCGTCCTCGCTCCCGGCCTGATCGACCTCAAGGTCTCAACCGGCGAACCCGGCGACGAGCACCGCGAAACCATCGCCAGCGCCGGACGCGCCGCCGCGGCCGGCGGCGTCACCACCATCTGCATCCAGCCGGACACCGACCCCGCGCTGGACGATCCCGCCCTCATCGAATTCGTCGCCCGCGCGCCCTGCGCCGTCCGCGTCCTGCCCATGGGCGCGCTGACGCAGGGCCTCAAGGGCGAGAAGATGTCCGAGATGGCGCTCATGGCCGCCGCCGGGGCCGTCGCCTTCACCGAGGGCGATGCCTCCATCGCCAATACGCGCGTCATGCGCCGCGCCCTCTCCTACGCCGCGACATTCGATCTCCTCGTCGCCGTCCACGCCGAAGACCCCTTCCTCTCCGAAGGCGGCGCGATGAACGAGGGCGAGACCGCCACCCGCCTCGGCCTCCCCGGCATCCCCGCCGCCGCCGAGGCGATCATCGTGGAACGCGACCTCCGCCTCGCCGAGATCACCGGCGCGCGCCTGCACTTCCAGCAGATCTCCACCGCCGCCGCGCTGGACGCCATCCGCGCCGCCCGCCAGCGCGGGCTGAAAGTCACCTGCGCCGTCTCCGCCGCCCACATGGCGCTCAACGAGATCGACGTCGGCACCTATCTCACCTTCCGCAAGCTCACCCCGCCGCTGCGCTCCGAACAGGACCGCCTCGCCATGGTCGACGGCGTCGTCAATGGCGATATCGACGCCGTGGTCTCCAGCCACGACCCGCAGGCTCCTGATACCAAACGCCAGCCCTTCGCGCAGGCCGCCTTCGGCGGCGCGGGCCTTGAAACCCTGCTCCCGGTCGCCCTCATCCCGTTCCACAACGGCGACGTGACGCTCGCCGAGGCGCTGAAGCCCGTGACCATCGGCCCGGCCCGTATTCTCCGCCTCGCGGATGGCTCCGGCACCCTCACCGTCGGCGCCCGCGCCGACCTCGTCATCTTCGATCCCGGCAGCCCGCGCACCATCCGCCGCGAGCCGCTCCTGTCGCGCTCCAAGAACACCCCGTTCGAGGGCCTCAATTTCCAGGGCGCCGTCTGGCGCACCTATGCGGCGGGCCTCCCGGCGCATACTAATTGACTCCATGATCATCGAGACGTTCGCGCCCGCCGACTGGTCGGCAGCCTGGCCCTACATGCTGTCGGCCTTTGTCCTGGGCTATGCGCTGGGCGCCATCCCTTTCGGCAAGATCTTCACCCGCTGGGCCGGCCTAGGCGACATCCGCGACATCGGCTCGGGCAATATCGGCGCGACCAACGTCCTCAGGACCGGCAACAAGCGCATCGCCCTCCTCACCCTCGTCTTCGATGCGGGCAAGGGCGCCTTCGCCGCCTTCATCGCCAGCGGCATCCTCTTCAAATGGTTCGGCCTGCCCATCTACTGGGGCGGCGAAGCGTTGATGGCCGCCGCCGCGCTCGGCGCCTTCGTCGGACACATCTTCCCCGTCGGCCTCAACTTCCGCGGCGGCAAAGGCATCGCCACCTTCTTCGGCACCGTTCTGGCGCTCCATTGGCAGACGGGCCTCGTCGCGGCAGGCCTCTGGCTGCTCATCGCCCTCACCACGCGCTATTCCTCGCTCGGCTCGATCGTCGCGGTCTTCAGCGCCCCCGTCGCCGCCTTCCTGTTCGGTGACCGCATCGTCGCCTTCGTCTGCATCTTCTTCGCGCTGATGGTGCTGTACTCGCACTGGTACAACATGGCGCGCCTGCTCAACGGCACGGAGCCGAAGATCGGCCAGAAGAAAGCCGCCGAACCCGCCGCCGAGCTTGTCGGCCACAATGGCGGCCCGCTCCTGTGAACGCCGCCCGGACGTGACCGATACCGCCCGTCTCGCCTGGCTCCGCCTGGCGCGCAGCGAAGGCATCGGCCCCGTCACCTTCGCCCGCCTGATCGAAACCTACGGCCAGCCCGAACGCGCCCTCGCCGCCGTTCCCGATCTCGCCAAACGCGGCGGCCGCCGCACCCCGCTGAAACTCGCCTCGGCTGACGACGCCGCACGCGAGCTGGAAGCCGCCGGCAAGATCGGCGCCCGCCTCCTCATCTGGACCGACCCTGACTTCCCGCCGCTCCTCCGCGCCGTCGATCCCGCCCCGCCGCTGATCTACACGCTTGGCGATCCGGCGCTTCTCGCCCGCCGCGCCGTCGCCATCGTCGGCGCACGCAACGCCTCCGCGGGCGGCCGCAAACTGGCCGAAGACATCGCTGCGGGCCTGGGGGCCGCCGGACTTCTCGTCGTCTCCGGTCTCGCACGCGGTATCGACACAGCCGCCCATATCGGCGCGGTCGCGACCGGCACCGCCGCCGTCCTCGCCGGCGGCGTCGACAACATCTACCCGCCCGAAAACGCCAGGCTCCACGCCCGCATCGCCGCCGAAGGCGTCGTCGTCTCCGAAATGCCGCCCGGCACGACGCCGCAGACCCAGCACTTCCCCCGCCGCAACCGCATCATCTCGGGCCTCGCTCTCGGCGCCGTCGTGGTCGAGGCCGCCATCGGCTCCGGCTCGCTCATCACCGCGCGCTATGCGCTGGAACAGAACCGCGAGGTCTTCGCCGTCCCCGGCTCGCCCATCGACGCCCGCGCCCGCGGCTGCAACGATCTCATCCGCCAGGGCGCGACCCTCACCGAATCGGCGGAAGACGTCCTCAGTGCCCTTCAGGTCCAGCGCCGCTTCGCCCTCCGCGAAGACGTGGCCCAGCCCATCGCGCCCCCGGCCGAAACCGACATCGACGCCGCACGCCCCACCGTTCTCGAACTCCTCGGCCCCACGCCCGTCCCGCTCGACGACATCATCCGCCGCGCCGGCCTGCCCGTCCCCACGGTCCTCGCCATTCTGCTCGAACTGGAACTCGGCGGCCGCCTCCACCGCAGCGCCGGACAGACCGTCGCGCTCCTCTAGCGACAGCCGGGAGTCGAAACCCGCAGGGCGCGCCCCGCATCGGCGGCACCCTCCAGGGTTGCGCTTCGCCCCGGATTTCCCGCGATTTTCGGGCGAAGGTTGACACTGCCGCCCGGCGTCATCATGTTCCCGGCCATCCCGATAGGCCCGTTGTCCTAAGAAGTATCAGCCCGCACATGACCGTCGTCATCGTCGAGTCCCCCGCCAAGGCAAAGACGATCAACAAGTATCTAGGCCGCGATTTCAAAGTCTTCGCGAGCTTCGGCCACGTCCGCGACCTGCCTCCGAAAGATGGGTCGGTGAAGCCGGACGAGGATTTCGCCATGCTTTGGGAGACCGATCCCAAGGCCACCAAGCGCATTTCCGAGATCGCCAGCGCCATCAAGGGCGCCGACAAGCTGATCCTCGCCACCGACCCTGATCGCGAAGGTGAGGCGATCTCCTGGCACCTGCTCGAGATCTTGAAAAAGAAGGGCGTCCTCAAGGGCGTCGACATCGAGCGCGTCGTCTTCAACGCCATCACCAAGTCCGGCGTCGCCGACGGCATGGCGAACCCGCGCCAGATCGACCAGGAACTGGTCGACGCCTATCTCGCCCGCCGCGCCCTCGACTATCTCGTCGGCTTCAACCTCTCGCCCGTCCTCTGGCGCAAGCTGCCCGGCTCGCGCTCGGCCGGCCGCGTCCAGTCCGTGGCGCTCCGCCTCATCTGCGACCGCGAGATGGAGATCGAGGCCTTCAAGCCGGAAGAATACTGGACGGTTGACGCCGATCTCGGCGCGCAGGCAGGCAACTTCACCGCCCGCCTCGTCGGTCTCGACGGGGCGAAGCTCACCCAGATGTCGCTCCGCACCGGAGACGACGCCGCCCGCGCCAAGGCCGCCATCGAAAAGGGGCCGATCACCGTCGCCTCGGTCGATTCAAAGCCGGTGAAGCGCAACCCCTGGCCGCCCTTCATCACCTCCTCGCTGCAGATGGAGGCCGCCCGCAAGCTCGGCTTCTCCGCCAAGCGCACCATGCAGGTCGCCCAGCGCCTCTATGAAGGCGTCGATCTCGGCGGCGAGACGGTCGGTCTCATCACCTATATGCGGACCGACGGCGTCGACCTCGCGCCCGAGGCCGTCATGGCGCTCCGCGACATGGTCAAGCGCGAGTATGGCGATCGCTACGTCCCGAACGCGCCGCGCATGTACAAATCGAAGGCCAAGAACGCGCAGGAAGCGCACGAGGCCATTCGCCCCGCCGATCCCTCGCGCCGTCCGCAGGACGTGCGCCGCTATCTGGATGAAGATCTCTTCCGCCTCTACGACCTCATCTGGAAGCGCGCCATGGCGTGCCAGATGGAAGCCGCCGAGTTCGAGCGCACCACCGCCGAAATCACGGCGGGCACGGCGCAGCTCCGCGCCACCGGCTCGGTCCAGCTCTTCGACGGCTTCCTCACGCTCTACCAGGAAGGCCGCGACGACGACGGCGAAGACGAAGACTCACGCCGCCTCCCCCGCCTCGTCGCGGGCGAAACGCTCCGCCTCGACGCTATCCGCACCGATCAGCACTTCACCGAGCCGCCGCCGCGCTTCTCGGAAGCCTCGCTCGTCAAGCGCATGGAGGAACTCGGCATCGGCCGCCCCTCCACCTACGCCTCGATCATCGCGGTGCTGTCCGACCGCCAGTATGTGACGCTCGACAAGAAGCGCTTCATGCCGACCGACAAGGGCCGCGTCGTCACCGTCTTCCTCAAGCGCTTCTTCGCCAGATATGTCGAGTTCGACTTCACGGCCGACCTTGAAGAGAAGCTCGACGAAGTCTCCGCCGGCGATCTCGACTACAAGAAACTCCTGCGCGATTTCTGGACCGACTTCATCGCCGCCATCGGCGAGACGAAGGAACTGCGCATCACCGAGGTCATCGACGTCCTCGATGAACAGCTCGCGCCCCATCTCTTCCCGCCCAAGGAGAACGGCGCCAACCCGCGCCTCTGCCCCACCTGCGGCACCGGCACGCTGGGCCTGCGCCTTGGCCGCTTCGGCGCCTTTCTCGGCTGCTCGAACTATCCCGAATGCGGCTTCACCCGTCAGCTCGCGCAGGGCGCAGACGGCGATGCCGCCGGCGGCGACAGCCTGCTCGGCGTCGATGAAGCCACCGGCGACGAGATCTGGAAAAAATCCGGCCGCTTCGGCGCCTATGTCCAGCGCGGCAAGGATAACGGCACCAAGGACAACAAGCCCAGGCGCTCGTCCCTCCCCACCGGCCGCAACGCCCAGCCGTTGACGCTGGAATACGCCATCCGCCTTCTGAACCTCCCGCGCGAGGTCGGCATCCATCCGGAAAACCAGAAGCCCATCACCGCCGCGCTCGGCCGCTTCGGCCCCTACATCGCGAATGACGGCACCTACGCCAACCTCGAAAACTTCGAGGATATCTTCACCATCGGCATCAACCGCGCCGTCGATCTCATCGCCGAGAAAAAGGCGAAAGGCCCGGGCAAACGCTTCGGCGCGCAGGCGCTGAAGGAACTGGGCGCGCACCCGGACGATGGCGAACCCGTGAAGGTGATGAAGGGCAAATACGGCCCCTATGTCGCCCACGGCAAGGTCAACGCGACCATCCCGAAAGAGATGAACGCCGAGGCCATCACGCTGGAACAGGCCCTCCCGCTCCTCGCCGCGAAAGCCCCTGCGAAGAAGGCGAAGAAAGCCCCGGCAAAGAAGGCCGCGCCGAAGAAGAAAGCGCCTGCGAAAAAACCCGCCGCGAAAAAAGCGCCCGCCAAAAAGGCCGCAAAGAAAACCGCCGCCGAATAACGCTTTCCATTCCTCCCCTTCAGGGGAGGGTCGATCGCGCGAAGCACGAGACGGGTGGGGTCAGCGGCGCGCGCCGCCCCCGCCGGTCTACAGCGTCTGCCCGAACCCGATCGTCCCGCCTTCGGGCAACCGCACATGGAATTCGCGCTGGCCATAAGGCTGATCCAGCGGCCCGATGACGCTCCCCTCCGGCAGCGCCTCCAGCGCGTCCTTCATCTCGGCCCACAACCCATCAACATCCTCGACATCGATATATGCCGCCATCCGTCCCGTGCCTTCCGGCGCGCCCTTGAACACCCGCAGCGCCGCCGTCTCACGATGCACATAGGCATAGGTGTCCGTCAGGAACGCGACATTGAACCCCAGCGTCCAGTCGAAGAACCGCGCCAGCGCCCCGACATCCGCCGCGTAAAGTACCGGCGTCACCCGGATGAAATTCGGCTCCACCATCCCCATATCCTCCCCTGCACAGCGCTTTTCAGCGCCCGCGCCATCAGGCGCCCCTCCTGGCCGCCCTTCAAGGCTGGCCCTTCCCACACCCCGAAAGACCTGTTGATCTGACTGACATGCCCCGAATCCCCGGCCCCAAGCCGCCCAAAAAGAACAAGACGGCCAAGGCTGAACCCGGCCTCCCCCTCACGCTAGTCCTTGACATCACCGGCCGCGACACCGACGGCGAGTTCCTCGCCAGCCCCGTGAAATGGGACAGCGCCGAGCCGCCGCCGCGCATCATCGTCGCCCCCGAAACGCGAGGCTCCGGGCGGGGCGACCAGCGCCCGCCCGGCATCGGCGACCGCGTCCTCGCCAAACTGCACAAAGGCCCTGACGGCGTCACCGCCCGCGTCATCAAGACCCTGCCCAGGCCCATCACCGGCATCGTCGGCCAGTACGCGCGCGAAAAGGGCTACGGCGTCCTCACGCCCGCCGACAAGAAATCGAGGCTGACCTTCATCGTCGCGCGCGGCGACGAGAACGGCGCGAAGGATGGCGATCTCGTCATCGCCGTCCCTGCCGAAGGCCGCGCCGCCGGCACCTCCGTCCCCAAGGCGCGCATCGTCGAAAACCTGGGCGGCATCGACACGCCCGGCGCCATCTCCCTCCTCGCCATCCATGCGCACGGCATCCCGGACAGCTTCCCGATGGACGCCATCGCGGAAGCGAAAGAGGCCGAACCGCCCACGCTGAAGGGCCGCACCGACCTCCGCCACATCCCCCTCATCACCATCGACCCTGACGACGCGCGCGATCACGACGACGCCGTCCATGCCGAGCCTGACCCTCAAGTCCCCGGCGGCTGGATCGTCACCGTCGCCATCGCCGATGTCGCCGCCTACGTCACCCACAACTCCGCGCTCGACCGCGAGGCCTATCTGCGCGGCAACTCCACCTACTTCCCCGACCGCGTCGCCCCGATGCTGCCGGAAGAACTCTCCGCCGATCTCTGCTCGCTGCGCGAGGGCGAGAACCGCGCCACCATGGCCGTCCGCATGCACTTCAACGCAGACGGCAGGAAAACCTCCCACACCTTCATCCGCGGCCTCATGCGCTCGGCCGCCAAGCTCAGCTACCAGCAGGTCCAGGCCGCCATCGAAGGCCGCCCCGACGACAAGACCTCACCCCTGCTGGAAACCATCATCAAGCCGCTCTACGCCGCCTATGCGGTGATGAAGAAGGGCCGCGACAAGCGCGAACCGCTTGAGATCAACGCCCCCGAACGCCGCGTCCGCATCGGCGCCGACGGCCAGATCGCCACCATCACGCTCCGCGAAGCGCTCCCCTCGATGCAGCTCATCGAGGAGATCATGATCCAGGCCAACGTCGCCGCCGCCGAAACGCTGGAGGCCAAACGCACGCCTGCCATCTACCGCATTCACGACGAACCGTCGGCGCTGAAGATCGAGGCGCTCGCCGACTTCATGCACTCCATCAGGATGCCCTTCACTATGGGGCAGAAGCTCAACCCCGCCGTCTTCAACCGCATCCTGCGCGAACAGAAGGAAGGCCCCTTCGCCCCCATCGTGAACGAGGTCGTCCTCCGCTCGCAAAGCCAGGCGATCTACAGCGCCGACAATATCGGCCATTTCGGCCTCAACCTCGCGCGCTACGCCCACTTCACCTCGCCGATCCGCCGCTATGCCGATCTCATCGTCCATCGCGGCCTCATCCGCGCCCTGAAGTTCGGCGACGATGGCCTCACCGATGACGAGATCGGCCGTCTGCCCCAGATCGCCGAACACATCTCCACCTGCGAGCGCCGCTCGATGCTGGCCGAACGCGAAAGCGTCGACCGCTACCTCGCCGCCTACATGGCCGATCGCATCGACGCCGTCTTCCCTGGCCGCATCTCCGGCGTCACCTCCTTCGGCCTTTTCATCCGCCTCGATGAAACCGGCGCCGATGGCCTCGTCCCCATCCGCACTGTGGGCAACGAGTTCTTCAAGCACGACGAAAGCCGCCACGCCCTTATCGGCTCTCGCTCCGGCTACACCTATGCGCTCGGCGACAAGGTCGAGGTCAAACTTCTCGAAGCCGCCCCCGTCACCGGGGGATTGCGCTTCGCCATCGAAGCCCACGACCCCATGCACGCCGCCTCACCCCGTGGCGGCGACCGCCCGCCGCGCGGCGAGAAACCCAAAAAGGGCTTCCGCAACTTCAAGGGCAAACGCCCCGGCCCTGCAAAACCCCCGAAAGAAAAACGCGGCGGCCGCCGCCGCTGACCCCTCCCCGTCTCACTTGCAGGATCGGCTACCTCATACCGTGCCACAGCCGACCCTTCTCCCCTTCAAGGGGAGAAGTCCCCGCGAAGCGGGGGATGAGGGGAACGGCGCTGACCGGTCCCCCCAAGGCGCCCGCCTAACCTGATACCGGACATAATTCCTATATACGGTTCGACCGCGCGCTGGTCAAGGGCTGATATACATTTTTTCCTACGCCGGATCGCGCGCGCCGTTCACGTCCCGGCGCTTCCCTAAACGTCAACGTGACCTCGGCCTCAAACAGGTCTAGTCCATTCCCATGTTCGACAAACCAGAAGACGGCCTGAAGGGCCGCGCCGTCCGCCCCCGCCACGCCGCGACGCTGATCCTCACCCGCCCCCGCCACGCCGGCGCGCTCGAAATTCTCATGGGAAAACGCAGCGCCGCCCACCGTTTCATGCCGAACAAATACGTCTTTCCGGGCGGCAAGGTGGATATCGCCGACGGCCGCCTCGCCCACGACACCGATCTGCGCCCCGAAGTCCTCGCCCGCGTCGCCCAGCACGGCGGCGAACGCCTCGCCCGCGCCCTCGCCCGCGCCGCCATCCGCGAAACCTTTGAAGAGGCGGGCCTTGTGCTGGGCCGCCCCAGCGCCGCGCCCCGCGCCTCCAGCGCCCCCGGCTGGTCCGGCTTCTTCGGCGCGGGCTACGAGCCGGATCTCTCCGCCCTCACCTATGTCGCCCGCGCCATCACCCCGCCCTACCGCGACCGCCGCTTCGACACCCGCTTCTTCATCGCCAATGTCGCCGCCCTCGCCGAACCGCCTGAGGCCGCCCGCGCCGCGTCGGGCGAATTGCTGGAACTTGTCTGGGTCAGCCTCGAACAGGCCCGCGCCCTCGATCTGCCCACCATCACACGCGCCGTCCTCGACGAAATCGAGACCCGCGCCGACGATCCCCACGCCGACCGCGACGTGCCCTTCTTCCGCTTCGCCCACGGAAAGCCGCTCTGGAGCCGCATCTAGCGGCCGCGCCACCCGGCGACCGGCGTCACACGACTGCGTCAAATCGTCCAGACCCGCCCGGCGTTCATGGATCGCCAATACTCGGTCGGCTACACGCGGCCCCTTGCGCTACCCCGGCGCGATTCATTCTGGGAGAGAACCGCCATGAAGGCCGTCCTGCTCTGCACCGTACTCGCCGCCGCCCTCACGGGCGCCGCGTCTGCCCAAGGTACCTATGTCGAAGTTTTCGGCGGCGTCGCCCTGCCCGGCGATCTGACGTTCGACTACCCCACCGGCTCCGACAATACCTTCGACACCAACTCCGGCTACAGCTACGGCGCGGCGCTCGGCTTCGACATCGGCAGCGGCTGGTCCGTCGAGGGCGAAGTCGCCTATTACAAGTCCGAGTACACTGGGTATGATCCCAACAATAACGACCTGCTCAACCTCTCGGTGAACGGCTACTACACGTTCAACACCGGCGGCCAGTTCAAGCCCTATCTCGGCGTCGGCATCGGCTATGGCGATGTCGGCTACGAAGGCGATGTCGACCAGAGCAATTGGGGCTTCACCTATCAAGGTATGGCCGGTATCCGCATGGCGCTGTCCGACAAAATCGAATTCTTCGGCGAGTATCGTTATGTCGCCAGCGAAGACGTCGATCTCGACACGGTGATCTACAAGGCCGAATACCACGCTCATAACATCCAGGCCGGCCTGCGCTTCAATTTCTAAGCTGCGCTTTCCAATCGCCCTGCCGGTCCGTCGTGGCGGACCGGTAGGGCTTTTTGTTGCGCGCGCTGACAGGGCTGTCTAACCCATACCCCATGTCCGCGATCCCGCCTGCCACCGCCTCCGTCATCCGCCCCCGCGACGCCGCCAGCGTCATCCTCATCCGCCCGGACGCGTCGGGCGCGCTCACCGTGCTGATGGGCCGCCGCTCGCGCCGCGCCGCTTTCGTGCCGGACGTCTTCGTCTTTCCCGGCGGCCGCGTCGACACCGCCGATGCCGCGACGGATACCGTCACCGCCCTGGCCCCGGAACAGGCGACGCGCCTCGCCGCCGCCGGCGCCGCAGGCCCGCGCCTCGCCCGCGCACTCGGCACCGCAGCCATCCGCGAGACGTGGGAGGAGACCGGCTACGTTCTGGGCCATAGCCGCGTCGAAAACGACCGCATCCTCGCCGACCAGGCGGCGCTGCGTTTTTCGGCCCGCGCCATCACGCCGCGCGAAAGCCCCATCCGCTTCCACGCCCGCTTCTTCCTCGCCGATGGCAGCGCCCTTCAAGGCCCGCCCACCGGCTCCGGCGAGCTGACCGACCTCGCCTGGTTCCCCCTGGCCGAGGCGCAGAAGCTCCCCGTCATCGACGTGACGGAATTCATCCTCGCCAATCTCGCCGCCCTTCACGCCCGGCCCGCGCGCCTGCCCCTCTTCGTTTACCGCCACGGCCGCCCCGCGATCCGCTGGCTCAACGCGTGATCTGACCTCCATCACCCTTCGCGGTCGGGAACGCAGGTTCGCGGAAAGAGGCTAACCGGACGGGGCAACGCCCCCTCGCTCTGGCGCCTGGAACCCGCTACCCAATCCGGCCCATGTCCGCCGCCGCCACTCCCTCCCCGCGCGACCGCCGTCTCGGCCTCATCGCCGCCTATGCCTGCGTCTTCGGCACCACGGTCGGTCTTGGCCTGACGCTCCCGCTCCTCCCGCTCGAGATCGAGCGGGCTGGCTACAGCGCCTTCTTCAACGGCCTCAACGGCACCATCGGCGGCCTGGCGCTGCTCCTCACCGCGCCGCTCGTCCCCGCCATCGCGGCGCGGGTCGGCCCCATCAACATGCTGCTCGTCAGCTTCCTGCTCGCGGCAACCTGCCTCGCGCTCATTCCGGTGACGCCGGTCTGGGTCTGGTTCCCGCTCCGCTTCGTCCTCAACGTCGCCTTGCAGAGCCTCTTCGTGGTCAGCGAAGTCTGGATCAACACACTGGCCAGCGAGCGAAACCGGGGCCGCCTGATCGGCCTTTACGGCGCGCTCGCCACGGGCGGCTTCGCGGCCGGCCCGGCCCTCGCCGCCCAGTTCCCCGAAGGCTCGGCCATTCCCTTCTGGCTGGGGTCGGCGGCGATCCTTATCGGCCTCGCGCCGGTCCTCGCCGCCCGCGCCGTCGCCCCGGCCATCGCGCACGCCTCCTTGCGGGGAATCGCCGCCATCCTCGCCATTTCGGCCATCCCCATCCTCGCCGCGCTCGCCCACGCGGTCACCGAAACCGCCGCGACCAGCTTTCTGCCCGTCTTCGCCGTGCGCGAGGGCTGGCTCCAGGCCGACGCGCTTTTCCTCATCACGGCCTTCGGGCTTGGCAACGTCCTCCTCCAGATCCCCATCGGCTGGCTCGCCGACAAGATCGATCGCATCCGCCTCCTCGGCGTCTGCGCCGTTCTGGGCTGCATTGGCGGGCTTTTGCTCCCCCTGGCAGCACACGATCCTACTTTATTGATAATTCTCGCTTTTTTCTGGGGTGGCGCGTTGATCGGCATCTACACGATCGGCCTCACCCTTGTCGGCCAGGTGTTCCAGGGGGCAGCCCTCGCCCCGGCCAGCGCGGCCTTCGCCTTCGCCTATGCGCTGGGGTCGATTCTCGGCCCCGGCCCCGCCGGCCTCGCCATGGACCTCGCCGGGAACAATGGTCTCGGCTGGTTTATCGCAAGCATTTGCGCGGCTTACGCAATTCTCATCATGATGCGCCGCCGCGCTTGACTTGCGCGCCGCCGTGAGTAGTTTCCGCCGCTCGATTTGCAGGAGTGGCCGCGCACGCGGCTCATAAAACTATGGCCAAGCCGACCACCATCAAGATTCGCCTGAACAGCTCAGCGGGCACGGGCTTCTTCTACGTCGCCAAGAAGAACACGCGCACCATGACCGAGAAGTTCAAGGTCAACAAATACGACCCCGTCGTGCGCAAGCACGTCGAGTTCACCGAAGGCAAGATCAAGTAAGATCGCTGCTTGAGGGCAGATACGTGAAAGGGCCGGAATTTCCGGCCCTTTTTGCATTTGGAGCCGCTCCGCCTCCATCAACCCACGGGTACCATCCCGCCCTTGAGCCAGGAGCTAGCGGCCACGGGGCGCTATCCCACAAGGACTTAAGAAGAACTGTCATCCTCGGACGGCCGCAAGGCCGATCCTGTCCTCCCCGTTCACGGGGGAGAGCCTGCCCCGGACTTGATCCGGGGTGCCCCGAAGGGGCGGAGGGGGGGGGGCCAACCCATGCCTGAGGCCCCACAGGGCGCGCACCAAACCGGCGCGCCCAGCGATACGCCGTTCTCGCGCACATGGATCATCGCCCCCGTGGGATCGTAGCCTTAATCGACATGGAACCCGTCTGGCCAGGTCATCCGCGTGCGCTCGCCCGCAAGGTCGTAGCTGTACCCCCATGTCCCGAACGCGTCTGTTTTCCCGATCGGGCGGTTCAGCGCGTCATGCGTCCAGCTCAGCGTGCCCGCCGCCGTCACGTCCCGTTCTAAGCAGCATCATAGGCGAGCCCGTCCGTCACCGACGTGACGCGGCTTAGATTGTCGTAAGCCTAGTTCGTCGCTGATACATCCTACGTCGTGACCCGGCTCAAATTGTAATAGCTAAAGGTAGACACCTGCTCGTCGAGGCTTTTCTCGGATGGAACAATTTTCTTATATCAAGAACCTCATCCAGAAAACTATTCGCCATAACAATCCAATATTAAGTCTAAATTCAATCCGGACAGCTCACGCATAAACTTAGAGTCAAGAGATATCACGTCATTACCTGAACAATATACGGCCGCATGAAACCACGCGACCCCTCCAGTGCCCGTAATCGACTCTATTGCCCTTCGATGCCTACCAGCAAGATCTAAAGAAAAATCTTGAAGCAAACAATCTTTCATAAGTATTGGCGATCTAGATGTTTCAAATACAGCCAAATTTTCCTTATAAAACCCCTTTAGCGCACGACCAGAGAAAGATTGTTTTTTCGGCGACTATGCACTTGACGACACCGATCGGATTGATATGGTGCCGCCATGGCAAGCGACACCGACCTGACTTTGATCGCAATCATGCGGCGTTTCTCGACTGAGAAGGCAGCGCGTACCTATTTCGAAAACCTCCGCTGGCCCAACGGTCCTGTCTGCCCGCACTGCGGCAGTTCCGAGAAGGTGTATGCCCGCACCGCCAACGCTAAAACCGGCACGCGCGAAGGCCTCTACAAGTGCGGTGAGTGCTCAGACACCTTCACGGTCAAGGTCGGGACCGTCATGGAAGACTCGAAAATCCCGCTGAACAAGTGGCTTATCGCGTTCTACATGATGTGTGCCAGCAAGACGCAGGTCTCTGCGCTTCAGCTACAGCGCCAGCTTGAGATCGGGTCATACCGTACCGCGCTCTTCCTGTGCCACCGTATCCGCTATGCGCTCAAGAACGTCAGCCCGACCACTCCTCTGACGGGCGTCGTCGAAGCCGATGAAACCTACATCGGCGGCAAAGCCAAGGGTAAGGGCCGTGGATATGTCGGCAACAAGATCGCCGTTGTCTCCCTCGTCCAGCGCGGCGGCGACGTGCGCTCCACCGTAACTGAGCGTGTGTCAGGCAAGGCGATCGGCGTCCTTCTCAAGCGCCATGTCTCGGAAGACGCGCACCTGATGACGGACGAGTCGCCGCTGTACAATAAGGCTGGCGAGCAGTTCGCGTCGCACTCCAAGGTCAATCATTCGCAGGAAGAGTACGGCTATTACGACTACCGTACTCGCCGCACCGTCACGACCAATACGGTCGAAGGGTTCTTCGGCAACAGCAAGCGCAGCCTAGACGGCACGCACCACCAGATCAGCCGTCAGCACCTTCACCTGTACACGGCAGAACTCGATTTCAAATATAACACTCGGAAAGTTTCAGACGGCGCGCGCACCGCCAAGGGCATTCGCGGCATGGAAGGCAAGCGCCTCATGTACCGCTCGAAGGCGCAGTCCTAATGGCGAATCCTCGCGTTTCTGAGGTTAGGGCCGAGCATCTGTTGACGGAGCTTCTGTCGGCGCAGGGCTGGGATTGTCGCCGCCCGCCGAGCGGGGAGATGCTGCGGCAGCACGAATACAAGGATCACTCACATCTGCGCGATGTCTTTCTAGGCCGCAGCAAGGTGACGATGATCGGTCAGGGGCTTCCTGAGGCTGTAGTCGTTGATCGCCAATCGATGCAGCCGATCCTCGTTATTGAAGCAAAGGCTTCGGTAGGCGATCTGCAAAAGGCAGTGCGCGAAGCAACAAATATCTATGGCCGGGCATGTGTCGATGCGGGCTATTCGCCGCTGGCAGTTGCCGTCGCGGGCACGAGCGAAGACGAATTTGCTGTGCGCGTTTTCAAGTGGAATGGCGGGGCTTGGGTTCCTGTTACCTACGAAGGGAAGCCAATCGGCTGGATTCCCAATCGTCTCGATGCTGACAAGCTGCGCGCATCTTCCACGACGGCAGAATTGCGCCCATCAATTCCAAGTCCGGAAGTCTTGGCCACTCGCGCTGACGAGATAAACCGGCTTCTGCGCAGAGTCCAGCGTCAACGATAGATCGCGGCCAAGCGTAGTGGGCGCTTGCATGCTCGCCCTATGGCACTCAAAGGGCAAGTTGCGGAAAGACCCAGAGTACATTCTCGCTGACATCAACCAGGCGTGCGAGAAAGCGTTTTGGCGTGCCGGAAAAAACGTTCTGGCCAAGAGCCTTCATGTTGACGAGGCCAACGACAAGCTGGCGATCAAGGCGCGCCGCATCATCACCATCCTAGAGCGGTTGAACGTCGCGGTTCTCACCGCCGAGCACGACTATTTAGGTCAGCTCTACGAGACGTTTTTCCGCTATGCCGGCGGCAACACTATCGGCCAGTATTTTACCCCACGCCACGTCGCAAACTTCTGCGCCGACCTTGTTGGCGTGACGCTGAACGACGTCAATCTAGACCCGACCTGCGGCACTGGCGGCTTTCTGATCGCGGCCATGGAGCGCGTTCTGCGCGAGAATGAAATCTCGCGCTCAGACATGGTGAAGCTCGTTAAGACGCGCCTCATCGGCTTTGATGACGAGCCGGTCACCGCTGCGCTGTGTGTCGCCAACATGATCCTTCGCGGCGACGGTTCGTCCAGCGTCCACCGTGGCGACGCTTTCACTGCGGAGCAATATCCGAAAGGCACGGCGACGGTCGTGCTAATGAACCCTCCATATCCGCACAAGAACACTGATACGCCGACGCAGAGCTTTTTAAGCAGAGGCTTAGAGGGCCTTGCGCTGGGCGGGCGTCTTGCGGCGGTAATCCCCCAGTCACTTCTCACCAAAGGCGGCGCAGTAAAAAAATGGCGTGCTGCTTTGCTTGCGAGCCACACTCTCGAAGCTGTGGTTCAGATGCCTGACTATCTTTTCCAGCCTTACGCGAGCGCCACCACGGCGATCGTATATCTCCGAAAGGGCATCCCCCACCCAAAGAAGAAGCGCGTATTCTTTGCTCGCGTGAGTAACGACGGCTTCCGGCTTAAGAAGGGTGTCCGCATCGCATGTGAGGGAAATGAGCTTCCAAAGGCGCTAGAGCATTTTGAAGGAGCTCAAAGCGAGGAAGGCTTCTCGGGGTGGTCATCTCTCGATGATGAGTTGAGCTTCGCGCCCGGCGCCTACATTCCCGCGGCCGAGATGACGGAAGCCGAAACCGACATTGGTGTGCGTGAAGTCATTCGTGGCCGCACAGCGTTTAACGCTCTGCATGCAGCCGAGCTAGTTACGCTCAACACCGCCGATCAACTCGACATTGGGAAGGCCCGAAAGGCTGTGGCGCTTGCAAAGGTCTCGCCGGGGACCATCGGGCACTACTTCGACATTCGGTATGGGCAGCGCTCTTTACATAGCAAAGAGGGCCTTCTGCCGGGGCAGTCGCTCGTCATCTCATCCAGCGGCGTGGACAACGGTTGCTATGGGTTCTTCGACTTCGACGACATCATGGCACCGCCTTTCGTCACCGTGCCAAGCACTGGGTCTATTGGCATTGCGCATGTTCAAGAATGGCCGTGCGGTGTCACAGACGACTGCCTCCTCTTATCTCCCAAAGACGGCACGCCGCACGCGATGCTCTATGTCGCAGCGGCCACGATCCGCAACGAGCGTTGGCGTTTCAGCTATGGCCGGAAAGCCACCCCAGCCCGGATTGCCGCGTTCCCTCTTTCGCACGCCACCGCGTTCCTAGAGCGTGTGGAAGAGTATTTGGTCAGAGCCGCCCAGGTTGAAGATCAAATACTAGAAAACGCTGTGGACGCCTTCGACAGCGAGGTTGCCAGAGCGCGCATCGGCGAGATCAGAGAGGGGTCAGCGAAGGTGGTCTCAGGCCGAGATCTGGAAGCTCGCCTTGCTGCGCTGACGGAAGACTGAGCGTGCCATTCATCGGATTTGCCTTTACCGACCAAGCGCTCGACTTCCTATCCGAGTTGCCGCCAAAGTTCCGGCGACAGGTGGTGAAAAAGGCGCGGGCACTTCATCTCAGCCCGTTTCCTCCAACAGCAAAAAAGCTGCATGACGTGGAAACGGATGACGGCGAGCCCGTCTATCGAGAGCGATCCGGCGATTATCGAATCCTCTATGTAGTTCGCACCAAGCCTGCCGAGGTTCTGATCCTCGACATAGATCACCGAAAGGACGTGTATCGAATGCCAAAGACAGGCACCAAACCCGCCGACGAGATGCGGATGAAGCAAGATAAGTTCGATGACGTTATGCGAGGCGCTCTTGGGGTTCCGGCCCCGATCGACAAGCCGAAGAAGATGGTAAAACCAAAATCAGACAAACGTCTGAGCGCCTACCCTGCCAAGGCCGTCCGCTAAGCAGCGCGCTGACTGCCCGGCTCGGCCTGAGGCGCGTTTAGTGTCGTCAAGTGCATAATCGCCATTCGATTAGTGCTCCGCCGACGACGCCGGCAGAATATCCGTCTGCTTTGGACCCGCTTGACGCTTGGGCATACCTAAGGCCACGCGGCGCCGAATAATCTCTCCCGAAACCGAACGACGCGCCTGAGGCGAAGTATCGCACAGTAGAGATGCTGCAGAACGTGCTGCCCCCATCTGACGAGCAAACACTCGCTATGCGCCACCGCCCTCCTTTCCCACCGCCGCTCCCATCTGCAGCTTGCAGGGTACTCATCATCGAGCCGCTGTTCGCGCAGTTGCCGTCTTTCAAGACAATTCGCGTGTTGGTGCAGGAATTCTGTACGAAGCCTGTTGGGTCCGTGAAGTTCACCGGATCACCCCCCACATACGCGTAGAGGTTCATGCCGCCTGCGTAGCCGATGGGGTCTGGCTGGAGGAAGCGCTTGAGGTCGGCTGAGTAGAAGCGGGCCTTGTAGTAGTAGAGGTTCAGCTCCGGGATATAGGCCTGCCCCGTGTACTGGAACCGGCCCATATTGCCCGCGCCGGGGCGGCCGTATTCGTCATAGGTGTTAGTCCCGAGCGCTGCGCCCGCCGCGTCGGTGATCGCGATCACCGAGCCGCGCTCGTCGGTGAAGAGATAGCGCCGGTCGGTAGTCCCCGAACCCTCATACCAGACCAGCGTCTCGTCCACGCCCGCGCCCGGCACGTAACGCCGCAGCATCGCGCCGCTGCCGTCATACTCCGCCACGATCCGACCGCCGTCATAGGCGAAGCGTGTTGTGGTGGTCGCCGTGACGATCTGGGCCAGACGTCCCAGCGCATCATAGGCGAGCGTGCTGGCCGTCGGCCCGCTCGCCGCCGTCAGCCGGTTGGCCGCGTCGTAGCCATACGTCGCCCCGCCGCTGACCGCGCTGATGTTCCCCTTGGTGTCGTGGCTGACAGTCTTGCCTGGCAGAGTGAGAACCTGGTTCAGACCGTTGAGCGTCCACGTGCCCGCCGCCGGGGCCACGCCGTTCCAGATATAGAGGCTGTTGCCCTCCGACTGGCTGAGGATCTGCCCGGCCGGATTATGCGTGAACGCGCGGGCCGTATCGTACCCCGCCCCCGCCAGGTCGCTCCATATCCCGCTCAGCCGCGAGGCGGCGTCAAAGCCATAGCCCGTGCCCGTGCCGTTCCACCGGTCCAGATTCGTCCGCCGCCCGTAATTGTCGTAGTAATAGCTCGCCAGCGTTCCCGGCGCGCCCAGCGATACGCCGTTCTCGCGCACATGGATCATCGCCCCCGTGGGATCGTAGTCGTAATCGACATGGAACCCGTCCGGCCAGGTCATCCGCGTGCGCTCGCCCGCGAGGTCGTAACCGTACCCCCATGTCCCAAAGGCATCGGTCTTGGAGACGGCCCGGTTCAGCGCGTCATGCGTCCAGCCCAGCGTGCTCGTCGCCGTCGCCGCCGACAGCATCCGCCCCAGATTGTCGTAAGTGAACGTCGTCGCAGGCAGGTTGCTCGTCGAAAGCCGGTTCAGCGCGTCATAGGTATAGCTGATGACCGTGCCGTCCCGCCGCCGCTCCGTCGCCACATTGCTCGCCGCGTCATAGGTGTACTCTTCATAGTCAGTCGTCGAGGAGCCGGACCCCGACGCCACCGGATAGCGCCGCCGCGACAGACGGTCGAAGCCGTCATACACATAGGTGGTGAGATTGCCCTTGGCGTCGGCCACCGTCGCGGTCTGGCCGTTCGATGTGTAGGTCGCGGTGGCCTCGGTGATCTGCTGCGCCGTACCGAACGCCCGGATCGTCTGAAGCACCTGGTCGGCGGCGTCATAGACCACCTTGCTGATCCGGTCAGGGCCATTCGCTCCCGCCGTGCCCAGCGTACACGCCGAGCCGGGCAGCGAGCCGAACACCGCCGGGTTCATCCGCAGCGCCGAACACTCGGGCCGCCCCGCCGCATCGTAGGATGTCTGCGCCACCGCCTGCGTCACCCCGCCGGAGACCGCAGCCGCCTTCACCAGCCGCCCGAGTGCGTCGTAGGTCGCTTCCTGCTGATCCAGCACCACGACTACTTCGTATGCGGGTCAGGCTAATAACTCGCCCTATACAATAGGCTGAGGATATAACTGCAGCACCCGCTATCAATACCGCAGCCCAAGGGTCATAGGGGCGCAGCGCCATCTCTGAGTAAATAGCTACCACTGCGCAAACTGCGATAAATACTACATAGATTCTGCAGTTCTTTAGGCTCACTCTATTCTACCGCGCGCGATCCGGCTCAGCTCCCGGATAACATCACAAACAAGATATTTGTTAGTTTATTTTCTATAACACGTAATAATTGCCTGCATTACTGCAAAATATATCATCAATGATGAGATAATTCCAACAAACATGATCAATCTGACTAGGACATTACTCGGACTGAATAGTGACCCAACAACAAAGAATGTCATCATAAATACAAAATAATACAGGGATGCGGTCACAAATACTCTACGTCTTACATTAACAATTTCATTATTCTCGTACACCATTGAATAACCTAAAATCATAGCGGCAACATATGCGCATGTAACGAATACAGCATAAATCTCCACTATCTAACCCCCGGATAAGGCAGTGAACCACACGCGCTATTTGCTGAAGTCTCTGTGCCTTCCTCCCCAATCCAATCGCTAAAATTTTCAATTGCCTGACCAATCATTTCTCCGACCTCAGGCGATACACGTCTGGTCAAAAGATTAACTGCAAGATTCTTGACAGCAGGCGCGGTGTCTCCAGTTATTATAAATTTTCTGGTTGAGGTCGTTGATCGCGCGCTGGCCCACAGCCGACGTCACCCCGGTTGCTCCCAAATCTCCAAGTTATTGGAGGCGACCGGCTACTGGTCGGCAGAGTTGCAGATGGCCTTAATAATCCACTCGGGGCCGTTCGATCCCGTCATGCCTCAAAAATGCGTCAGTTGCCGCTCCCTAGATTACTGCACTTCCATTGATGCGAACCTGATTTGAGGTCGATAACCACCAGGTCTTCAATCGAACGATCCTGCAGACCTCCGCGCGGGCAAGACGGGTTGTACCGTCCCGAAACCATAATGGTAAGACTATCGTCGGATGTGGAGAAACCAAGATGCCCAAATTCGAGGGCGTGAATTTTTTCGATTCCAGTCTTCAATGCAACAAGGTCATAAGAATGAGAATTGACGGTCACGACAAATCCCGAAATATTTTGCTCATTAAATGAAATCTCATAGATCAACGGCTTGCCTCCCGCCAGAGAAATCATGCGGCCTGAAATTTCCTGATAGTCGTATAATTCCTGGTCCCCGGCTAATGCCTGACCGGCGGAAAACATGTAGGCTATGAATACAAATGCGAGATACAAAAATTGAGCCATCGTTTGTCACTCTAGGCTGACACTATTTGCACCATTTCACAGCACCGACATCATAGCCTGCACGGCCGGCCGGGTCAAATATTCCTAGGTAAGCCTCGGGCCAATAAACGACTTTTCCTTCGTCGGTCACAAGGAAGGTATCGACCTCTGCATACCCAACACCGCCTTGATTGCGACGCCGAAAGATTTCCCCTGAGATATTTCGCATAAAGTACCTATCATCGTCGGATAGGCTGTCACCAGCCATAAAGCTGCCTGGCGAATGCGCGTGCATATAGCCAAGATAGCTGTCGAAGTAATCCATAGCTTCAAGGGCCCGTCCGTACGCCCCGGCGTCCATTTTGTCGACCTGACCGAGACTCGGCTTATACATTTCGAACTTCCCATTCTTCTTCCCCAAGTGCACGTCAGCTTCCTGCGAACTTCCGCAAGGAATTAGACTCACCAAGGCCTCGGCAGCCTCCTGAACCACCTCAGTATAGGTCTTTTTTCCGCCCCCGGCACCACCGCCTAGCTGGCTCCCTCGGCCAATTATGCCTCCAAACCCGGGGGCATCCCATTCGATCACGCAAGAAGTGAGTTTTCCATTCGTCCGCCAGCACCAGAGGGTCCCATCGCCTTTATCGCGCCACCTGCCAAAGGTGGGGCTAAACTCATCCAGCGTTCCGCTTGGATCTCTCCGATTAGTCGGATCCCCCCCCACATACTCGTAGAGGTTCATGCCGCCTGCGTAGCCGATGGGGTCTGGCTGCAAGAACCGCTTGAGGTCGGGTGAGTAGAACCGCGCCTTGTAGTAGTAGAGGTTCAGCTCCGGGATATACGCCTGCCCCGTGTACTGGAAGCGGCCCATATTGTTCGCGCCGGGGCGGCCGTATTCGTCGTAAGTGTTGGCCGCCAGCGGTGCGCCCGTCGCGTCGGTGATCGCGATGACCGAGCCGCGCTCGTCGGTGAAGAGATAGCGCCGGTCGGTAGTCCCCGAACCCTCATACCAGACCAGCGTCTCGTCCACGCCCGCGCCCGGCACGTAACGCCGCAGCATCGCGCCGCTGCCGTCATACTCCGCCACGATCCGACCGCCGTCATAGGCGAAGCGTGTTGTGGTGGTCGCCGTGACGATCTGGGCCAGACGTCCCAGCGCATCATAGGCGAGCGTGCTGGCCGTCGGCCCGCTCGCCGCCGTCAGCCGGTTGGCCGCGTCGTAGCCATACGTCGCCCCGCCGCTGACCGCGCTGATGTTCCCCTTGGTGTCGTGGCTGACAGTCTTGCCTGGCAGAGTGAGAACCTGGTTCAGACCGTTGAGCGTCCACGTGCCGGTCGCCGGGGCCGCGCCGGTCCAGATATAGAGGCTGTTGCCCTCCGACTGGCTGAGGATCTGCCCGGCCGGATTATGCGTGAACGCGCGGGCCGTATCGTACCCCGCCCCCGCCAGGTCGCTCCATATCCCGCTCAGCCGCGAGGCGGCGTCAAAGCCATAGCCCGTGCCCGTGCCGTTCCACCGGTCCAGATTCGTCCGCCGCCCGTAATTGTCATAGTAATAGCTCGCCAGCGTGCCCGGCGCGCCCAGCGGCACGCCGTTCTCGCGCACATGGATCATCGCCCCCGTGGGATCGTAGTCGTAATCGACATGGAACCCGTCCGGCCAGGTCATCCGCGTGCGGTCGCCCGCGAGGTCGTAGCTATACCCCCATGTCCCAAAGGCGTCGGTCTTGGAGACGGCCCGGTTCAGCGCGTCATGCGTCCAGCCCAGCGTGCTCGTCGCCGTCGCCGCCGACACCATCCGCCCCAGATTGTCGTAAGCGAACGTGGTGGCAGGCAGGTTCGAAACTGTCCGTTTCGCCGATCAGTTTGAGGCAAGCCGAAGCTTAGGTGCCGTGACCGGACCTTCCTCACCCGAAAGAACACCTGAAAGCATTCCGATGAGATCGGAGATTCGAGGGTCAGCGGCTATCAAGAGAGTATTTGGAGTGGGCTTCAATTGCACTTTCCAGTCTTCCGCTTCAGCCCACAACGACCAGTCGAATGTGTCCGTTGGAAGCTGCACAAAGTATCGAGGCTCTACAAAATGATGACGTGAGAACTGTCCCTCGCTGGGATCTTGGTCCTGTCGCGCATCACAAAGAAAGCGATCACCGACCAGTCGCCGGGATCTTCTGTCAGATCTCTAACTATGTCCAAAGACCTCACATCAAGGAAATTTTCGCAGTCAGCACGAAAGGTGGATTATTCTTTGTCATGAACGGCATTGCCGCGTCACCTGGACGCTCGCTAGATTAAATCGCCTGATCGTTTATTCGGATAATACTTTCTCTTGAATTCCAACCCCACAAACAACGTCCCATGAATTCCTTGAATTAGAATTTTATCAATCTGATTACAATATAATTTATTCTGAAAGAATTCAGAACGGCCACCAACCGAAATTCGGCCCTCCAAATCTTCAACGAACTCAATATCTTGCCCAATCTCAGGAAATACTACTGAGAATACTTCGTCTGATACCTCAAAAATCGCGTACTCACTATTATCCGCACCGTCGATCACCTGAATATTCTTAGTCATGGCAATCCCCCTCCCCGTGGAACATAGCCGGGATGCCCAGGCTTTGGTCGGACATTTCTGTAACCTCCACCAGGCGTTTGAACATCCCAATGAGGGCCACCGTGAGCTCCGCCTCCTTGTCCCGTTGGAACCCATACATCGCCACTACGATCTTCCCACCCATAACCCCGCCCATTCGGGTTCTTTACCCAATTGTCCTCTCCGTTCTTCGGTCCGAAAAAGCCCTCCTCATCCGTGGGCTTCCCCGGAGCTTTTGCGCCTATTGGATCGTAGGCATCTTCGGGTGGCGTGTTGAACGACGGCCCATATGGACGGCCAGTTGCATCTCCATTCGGCCATACAGTTATGCAGTACTGCCCATATATGCATTCGATTAGTGCTCTGCCGACGACGCCGGCAGAATATCCGTCTGCTTTGGACCCGCTTGACGCTTGAGCATACCTAAGGCCACTCGGCGCCGAATAATCTCTCCCGAAACCGAACGACGCACCTGAGGCGAAGTACCGAACTGAGCCGCAGTACGTCCATCCATCTCCCGATGTACAGACGGACCCCACGATCTTGCCTTCTCGTCCGCCTCGGCCGCCGGCCGGCCCCTCCACCGTGGACAACATCAATCCGCCACATCCGTCGGGAATATGCGAGCCTGTGCACTGGGTATTTCCCTTGGAAGAGGCCAGCATCCCTGACGGGTCCGTGAAGTTCACCGGATCACCCCCCACATACGCGTAGAGGTTCATTCCGCCTGCGTAGCCGATGGGGTCGGGCTGGAGGAAGCGCTTGAGGTCGGCTGAGTAGAAGCGGGCCTTGTAGTAGTAGAGGTTCAGCTCCGGGATATAGGCCTGCCCGGTATACTGGAACCGGCCCATATTGGTCGCGCCGGGGCGGCCGTATTCGTCATAGGTGTTAGTCCCGATCGACGAGCCAGCGGCGTCGGTGATCGCGATGACCGAGCCGCGCTCGTCGGTGAAGAGATAGCGCCGGTCGGTGGTTCCCGAACCCTCATACCAGACCAGCGTCTCGTCCACGCCTGCGCCCGGCACATAGCGCCGCAGCAGCGCGCCGCTGCCGTCATACTCCGCCACGATCCGCCCGCCGTCATAGGCGAAGCGTGTCGTGGTGGTCGCCGTGACGACCTGGGCCAGACGTCCCAATGCATCATAGGCGAGCGTGCCGGCCGTCGGCCCGCTCGCCGCCGTCAGCCGGTTGGCGGCGTCGTAGCCATACGTCGCCCCGCCGCTGACCGCGCTGATGTTCCCCTTGGTGTCGTGGCTGACAGTCTTGCCTGGCAGAGTGAGAACCTGGTTCAGACCGTTGAGCGTCCACGTGCCGGTCGCCGGGGCCACGCCGTTCCAGATATAGAGGCTGTTGCCCTCCGACTGGCTGAGGATCTGCCCGGCCGGATTATGCGTGAACGCGCGGGCCGTATCGTACCCCGCCCCCGCCAGGTCGCTCCATATCCCGCTCAGCCGCGAGGCGGCGTCAAAGCCATAGCCCGTGCCCGTGCCGTTCCACCGGTCCAGATTCGTCCGCCGCCCGTAATTGTCATAGTAATAGCTCGCCAGCGTGCCCGGCGCGCCCAGCGGCACGCCGTTCTCGCGCACATGGATCATCGCCCCCGTGGGATCGTAGTCGTAATCGACATGGAACCCGTCCGGCCAGGTCATCCGCGTGCGGTCGCCCGCGAGGTCGTAACTGTACCCCCATGTCCCAAAGGCGTCGGTCTTGGAGACGGCCCGATTCAGCGCGTCATGCGTCCAGCTGAGCGTGCCCGCCGCCGTCGCCGCCGACACCATCCGCCCCAGATTGTCGTAAGCGAACGTGGTGGCAGGCAGGTCGCTGGAGATCAGCCGGTTCAGCGCGTCATAGGTATAGCTGATGACCGTGCCGTCCCGCCGCCGCTCCGTCGCCACATTGCTCGCCGCGTCATAGGTGTACTCTTCATAGTCAGTCGTCGAGGAGCCGGACCCCGACACTACCGGATAACGCCGCCGCGACAGACGGTCGAAGCCGTCATACACATAGGTGGTGAGATTGCCCTTGGCGTCCGCCACCGTCGCGGTCTGGCCGTTCGATGTGTAGGTCGCCGTCACCTCGATCTGTTGCAGCGCCGTGCCGAACGCCCGGATCGTCTGAAGCACCTGGTCGGCGGCGTCATAGACCACCTTGCTGATCCGGTCGGGGCCATTCGCTCCCGCCGTGCCCAGCGTACACGCCGAGCCGGGCAGCGCGCCGAACACCGCCGGGTTCATCCGCAGCGCCGAACACTCGGGCCGCCCCGCCGCATCGTAGGATGTCTGCGCCACCGCCTGCGTCACCCCGCCGGAGACCGCAGCCGCCTTCACCAGCCGCCCGAGTGCGTCGTAGGTCGCTTCCTGCTGATCCAGCACCACGAACGCCGCCCAGTCCGGGTCCGTATAGCCATCGACGATGCCGCGCTCCACCAGCACAGGCTGGCTGTCGGCGTTATAGCTCGTCCGCACCGCGCGGTGCTTCAACGGCCCGCCACCCCAGTCCGGATCGGGGCCGACGACGCCGATGCTCCGGCGCAGCGCGTCGAAGCGATAGCGCGTTACATCGTTGGCGCCCGGCAATGGCCCGTCCACCGTGAACGGATTGCCGGCGTGATCATAGGTCGAGGTCACCGTCGCGGTCAGCGAGCCATCGCCCGCTCCCGATGTGACCGAAGTGGGCAGCAGATTGTTGGCGACCGAAGGCGCGCCATAGACGATCGTCGTCTTCACCTCGCTCGCAGCGCCGGCGCAGGACGTGCCGGTCGTGCAGGACGAGACGCCGGTCAGCATGTAAATGGGCGTCGCGGCCTGAACCAGCGTGCCGCCCGCGTTCTTCACCCAGGCATAAAGCTGCGTGTAGGTATAGCGCGTCTGCGGCCGTGTCCCGCCTACGCCCGGCGCGGGCGCGGTGATCGTCAGCACCCCGCCATGTGTGCTGTCATAGGTGTAGTCGGTGCGTCCGCCGCGCGCGTCGATCGTGTAGTTCGGCTTGTCGCATTTGGCCGGGATCGTGCAGGTCGCGTCATAGCTCGCGGTGGTCACGATATCGGCGAGGCCCGATCCGCTCTTCGCCACCGCCCGCGTCTCGGTCACGTTGCCGCGCGCGTCATAGGTGTAATTGACGTAGTTCCCCTCGGGGTAGGTGACCCGCGTGACGAGGTTCCCTGCATTGTAGGTATAAGTCGTCGTGCGGTTGAGGGCGTCCTTGTCCGTCAGCACGATCGCACGATCGATATTCGACGTGACCACGCGGCTATAGCTGCCGGGGCCGGTGATCGTCACCGTGCGGATGCCGGCGCTGTCGCTCCAGGCGTAGTTGTAGGTCTGCGTCCCGTTCGAGACCTGCGTCACCTGCTGCGTCGTGACGTTCCACGTATAAGTCAGCGCCACCCCCGCCGGGCTGGTGACGGTGAACGGCGATACCGCAGGATTGGTGAAACTCGTGACGTTGCCCAGCGTGTCGGTATAGCTCGCCGCTGCGTAATCGACCTTCGGCCAGGTCTGCGTCAGGCCCGTGCAGCTATCCGCATTCGGACTGCAGTAATCGACCGCGTTGTTGATGAGCATGCTGGATGTGCGCCTGATCCAGTTCTCATACGTGCCCCCGCTGCCGTTCTGGGCATAGGTGTGCTTCAGTTGATAGCCGTAGTTGGTGGTGACCGACTGGACGCGGCTGTCTGAACTGGTGAAGTTCGGCCCCGCCGCGCCCAGATAGCGGACGGCATGGTGATAGGTCAGCACCAGCCCGTCCGGCATGGTCATCGAGGTCGCGGCCGCCAGAGGCGTGTAGACCGCGTATTCGTTCGGCTGGGGAAACGGCGGACCCTCGCCGACGCGCTGGAACTGCAGCGTCGTGTCGTATTCCACGACCATCCCGTTCGGGGACGTCAGCGTGAATTTTTCGCCGAAATCCTTGCGCTCCAGCGTCCACCCCGCACCGGAAACATCCGTCCGTATGAAGTTCGCGCCGTTGTCGGTGGCGACATACTGGAACGAGACGGAGAACGTCTCGAACGACGCCCGGAAATACCAGGCCCCTGTGCCGCCGATCCGGTAGGGATAGATGGCGCTGCCGCGCGTGCCGACCAGCAAATCGTTGCGCGGCGAGGCCAGCCCGTTCGCGCCCGGCTGGCCGATGACGATGCCCGGATCGGTCGCCCCGCGCCGTTTGCCCGACAACAGATCGACGCCCCGCTCGTCCACAGCGATCCGCTCGGGCGGCACCTGCGCGAACGCCGCACCCGCGCTCGCGAACACGAGCGCTGCGAAGGCAAGAGCCGCCGCCCGGGCGAATCCGCCCGCGCTCATGGCGTCACCGTGATGTCGATGATGTTTCCGGCGGCGTCATACGTGTAGGTGATCGTCTGACCCGACGGGTAGATCACCTTCACCAGCCGCCCAAGGGCGTCATACTCGTAGATGATGTCGGCGGCGCTCGCCGGATACGCCAACGCGAAGGACGCGGCGCAAACCGCCACAGCGATCGAACAACGGCTCCACATGCGCTCGCCCCCCTGGCCCGGGCTTCAAGGCAGATGGAGCTGACTATCCACAGTTGGCGAACGCTGTATGTGCAAATTTGCACAATGGAACTGCGGCAAAACAGACCGCCGCGCCCCCCCTGCCTAGGCCGCTTCCGCGACCACCCGGTTCCGGCCGTCGCGTTTGGCGCGGTACAGCGCCTGGTCGGCGCGTTTCAGGATCGTGTCCGCCGTATCGTCCGGCCGCTCGATCGACGTCACCCCGATCGACACCGTCACCGGCAGCCCGGTCTCCGAACTCGACACCGAGAACGGGATATCCGCCACCGCCTGGCGCAGCCGCTCGGCCACCGCATAGGCGAACGACACATCCGTCTCCGGCATGATCACCACGAATTCCTCGCCGCCATAACGGCACGCGAGGTCGATTCCGCGCACATTGGCCTTCAGCCGCTGGGCGAAGCCGCGCAGCACCTCGTCGCCCACCGCGTGGCCGTGCGTGTCGTTGATCGCCTTGAAATAGTCGATGTCCATGATCAGCAGCGACAGCGGCTTTTTCGTATCCAGCGCCGTCGTCACCAGCGTCTGAAGGTGGCTCGACATGTAGCGGCGGTTGAAAAGGCCCGTCAGCTGGTCGGTGATCGCCATCTCCAGCGAGAGCTGCAAATTCTCACGCAGGCGGTCGGAATAGCGCTTGCGGCGGATCTGCGTCTTCACACGCGCGCCCAACTCATTCTTGTCGATCGGGCGGATCAGATAGTCGTTCACGCCGATTTCCAGCGCGCGGATCAGCCGCTTGGTATCACCCTCTTCCACCAGCGCCAGGATCGGCGTGTGGCGGGTCGATTCCAGCGTTTTCAGCTGCGAACACAGCCGCATGCCGTCGGTGTTCTGCAGCGACAACGACAGGATCACCAGATCGAAGTCCCCGTCCCGCGCCAGCATCAACGCCTCGACCGGGTCGGACGACTGCTTCACTTCGTGCAGGCCGCTCAGCGCATCCACCGTCCGGCGGGCGCTGGCTTCACGGTCCTCGACCAGCAGAATGCGGCCACCGGCATCACTCGCCGAGGGGCGCAGCATCTGGGCTGCATCCAGCACACCGAGGCTCTGCCCGGTCGCTTCGCGCATCCGCAGCTCGTCCGTCATCATCTTCAGACGGACTAGAGACTTCACGCGAGCGAAGAGCGCTATGTCATTGACCGGTTTCGTCAAAAAGTCGTCCGCGCCGGCATCCAGGCCCTGCACGCGGTCCGACGGCTGGTCGAGCGCGGTCACCATCACGACAGGGATATGCGCCGTTTCCGGCGACGATTTCAGGCGGCGGCAGACCTCGAACCCGTCCATGCCGGGCATCATCACATCCAGCAGCACGATGTCGGGCTTCTGCTCGGCCGCCAGTTTCAGCCCGTCCGGCCCGTTCATCGCGCTCAGCACGTCGAAATACTCAGCCGCCAGCTTCGCTTCGAGAAGCTTCACATTGGCGGCGATATCATCAACGACGAGGACGCGAGCGGTCACGAGCGCCTCAGCCGATGAACTTGCGGACAGTATCGAGGAAGGTCGCGACCGAGATCGGCTTCGAGATATAGGCCTCGCAGCCGCCCTCGCGGATCTTCTCCTCATCGCCCTTCATCGCAAATGCGGTAACGGCGACCACGGGAATGCCCTGCAGTTCGTCGTCCGCCTTCAGCCATTTTGTGACTTCAAGGCCTGACACTTCCGGCAGCTGGATATCCATAAGGATCAGATCCGGCTTGTGCGTGCGCGCCATATCGAGCGCTTCCATGCCGTCGCGCGTCTGCAACGTGCGATAGCCGTGCGCGTCCAAGAGGTCATTGAACAGCTTCATGTTCAACTCATTGTCTTCGACGATCAGGACGGTTTTTTCCGTTTGAGGCATCGCAAGCGCCATTTTACCCACCACATGAACCGGGAAAGCCGTCCGCTGGTGACGCTCTGACGGCGTCTGGGCCAACGTCGGCCAATTCGTTATCCTGGGGACCATAGTCGAAATCGGTTAATGCGGATTGAAATGGCTCTCCCCAAGCGGAATGCGGAAACAATCGCACTGGAGGCCCTTGGCTTCATCGCCGCAGACGACGCCGAGCTTGGCCGTTTTCTGGGAATTTCCGGCCTGTCTATCGATGATTTGCGCGCCAGCGCGGGAAGTTCCCGGACCCTGCTGGCGGTCATGGAGTACGTGATGGGCCACGAGCCGACAGCCAGGGCTTTTGCGGAATCTCAGGGTTATCGCCCCGAAGATCTTGCAAATGCGGCGTACCGGCTGGGGGCTGCGTGAGCCTGCCGTCTCCAGTGGTGGAAGGCCGGCCGCTCATCGTCGTCGATGCCGATGAGGTTCTCCTGCGCTTCCTCCAGGGATTGGAAAACTACCTGCCCTCGGAAGGCCTCTATCTCGATCTCCAGACCTACCAGCTGACCGGAAATATCCGGCGCAGTTCGGACGGCGGGGCGCTCGACCAGGCGTCGGTATCGGCCCTGCTGAAGACCTTCCACGCCACTGCGGGGCTTGACCTCAGCCCCGTCGCAGGCGCCTCGGACGCGCTCGCCGCTCTGGCGCCCCACGCCCAGATTGTCGTCCTGACGAACATAGCGCCGGAACTGACCGAACGGCGCCGGGCGAATCTGCGTGCCCATGGCCTCGACTATCCCGTGATCGCGAATGCGGGCCTCAAGGGGCCGGCGTTCGCGGCCCTCGCCGCAGCCGCCCGCGCGCCCGCGATCTTCGTTGACGACATCCCGCGCCACCATGCGTCGGTGGCGGAGGCGCATGCCGGCGCGCACCAGATTCATCTCGTGGCCGATCCGCGCTTGTTCGCGATGGCGAAACCCGCGCCGCAGGCTGGATTGTTCACGTCGGACTGGAACGCGGCCCACAGCCACATCCTCAAAACCCTGGCCCTGATCTAAGGTCGATCCATGCGCATCGGCATCGATCTCGGCGGCACCAAGATCGAAGGCGTCATTCTGGGCGCCGGGCACAGCATCGCCGCGCGCAAACGGGTCGCCACGCCGCAGGGCGACTATGAAGGCACTGTCGCGGCGATCGCCGCCCTGGTTCAGGACCTGACCCAACAGGCCCCGACACCGGCCGCCACGCCTGTCGGCATCTCGATGCCAGGCGCGCTGAGCTTGCGCAGCGGCCTCGTCAAGAACGCGAACTCGACATGCCTTATCGGCAAACCATTGGACCGCGACCTTGCCGCAGCGCTTGGACGGCCTGTCCGCCTCGCCAATGACGCGAACTGCTTCGCCCTGTCGGAAGCGATCGACGGCGCGGCGGCGGGACATCGTGTGGTGTTCGGCGTCATTCTCGGCACCGGCGTCGGCGGCGGCCTGATCGTCGATGGCAAGCCGCTCGTCGGTCCCAATGCGATCGCCGGCGAGTGGGGGCATAACCCGCTGCCCTGGCCCGACGCATCGGAAGCGGTGGGCCGTCAGTGCTATTGCGGCAAGACCGGCTGCATCGAGACCTGGATTTCCGGCCCGGCCTTCGCCGCAGGCTATGCCGACGAACGGGGGATCAACCTGACGGCGGAAGAAATCGTCTCCGCCGCGCGGTCGGGTGAAGCATGCGCCGAGGCGGCGATCGAGCGCGTCGGCCAGCGCATAGGCAAATGCCTCGCGTCGGTCGTCAACATCGTCGATCCCGATATCATCGTGCTCGGCGGCGGGCTGTCCAATATCGAGGCGCTTTACGGCATCATTCCCGAAGCCCTCACGCGGCACGCCTTCTCGGATGGCGTTTCGACGCCTGTGGTGCGGGCGAAGCACGGCGATTCCAGCGGCGTGCGTGGAGCGGCATGGCTCTGGAATGAGAGCTAGGCATGCGCGCCTTGTGCCTCAACTGCCTGGACCGCGATGCGCTCGACAACCAGCGCACCTGCAGGATCTGCGGCAGCCCTCGCCTGCGGCGGCATGGCGAAATCGACGATCTGGCGATCGCGCATATCGATTGCGACGCCTTCTACGCGGCCATCGAGAAGCGTGACGATCCGAGCCTCGCCGACAAACCGCTGATTGTCGGCGGCGGCAAGCGCGGCGTTGTCTCGACCTGCTGTTACATCGCCCGCACCTTCGGCGTGCGGTCGGCGATGCCCATGTTCAAGGCGTTGAAGGCCTGCCCCGACGCGGTGGTCATCAAGCCCGACATGGCCAAATACGTCGCGGCCAGCCGCGAAGTGATGCGGATGATGGAAGCGACGACGCCCGCCGTGCAGGCGCTGTCGCTGGATGAGGCGTTCCTGGACCTGACGGGCACGGAGCGGCTGCACCGGCGCTCGCCCGCCGTGACGCTGGCCGATCTGGCGCGGCGGATCGAACGCAAGGTCGGGATCACCGTGTCGGTGGGCCTCAGCTACAACAAGTTCCTGGCCAAATTCTCGTCGGAGTTCGACAAGCCGCGCGGGTTCGCGGTGCTGGGCCATAGCGATGCGAGGGCGGTGCTGGCGGAGCGTCCGCCGACCGTCATCTACGGCGTCGGCAAGACGTTTGCGGCCAGACTGGAGGCGGATGGCATCACGCGGCTGGGGCAGATCCAGCAGATGGCCGAAGGCGACCTGATGAAGCGCTATGGCGTCATGGGCCAGCATATCTGGCGGCTGGCGCGCGGCGAGGACTCGCGGCGGGTCGATCCGGACAGCGAGCATGTCGGCATGTCGGCCGAAACGACGTTCGAGGGCGACATTGCGGATGTGGCCGAGCTGGACCGCATCCTGTGGCCGCTGTGCGAGAAGGTGTCGGCGCGGGCGAAGAAGGGCGGGACCGGCGGCGCGACGATCCAGCTGAAGCTGAAGTCCGCCGATTTCCAGATCCACACACGGCGCCTGACGCTGCGCGGGCCGACGCAGCTGGCCGAGACGATCTATCAGACGGCGCACCGCCTGCTGGTCGCGACGGCCGACGGCAAGGTGAAGTACCGGCTGATCGGGGTCGGCATCTCGAACCTCGCCCCCGCCGATATCTGCGACCAGTTCGACCTGTTCGAGGCCGAGGAGCGCAAGATCGTCGAGACCGAACGCGCCATGGACAAGGTGCGTGCGAAGTTCGGCAAGGATGCGATCATCAAAGGGCGCGCGCTCTAGGCCGGCTGTTGCTGCGTGATGCAGTGGATGCCGCCGCCGCCTTCGACGATGGGCAAAGCGTCGACCTGGACGATCTCGCGGTCCGGATAGACATCGGCAAGGATGGCCTTCGCCTCATCATCGGCTTTGTCGTCGAAGGCCGGCATGATGATGGCGCCGTTGCAGGCGTAGAAATTGATGTAGCTCATCTCCAGCCGCGTACCGTCGTGGCGCGTCTTGGCCTCATATGGCAGCGGCAGTTCCACGACGTCGAACTTGTCGCCCTGGGCCGAGCGGGCCTCGTGCAGGCGGACGAGATTGTCGGACATGGCGGGATAGTTCGCGTCGGACTTGTCATGCGGCATGGCGAGCAGCACCCGCCCGCCCGGCGCGAAACAGGCGATGTTGTCGACATGGCCGTCGGTCTCGTCGTCCTTCAACCCGTTGCCCAGCCAGACGATGCGGAGCGCGCCGAGATAGAGCGCGAGCCGCGCCTCGATCTGCTGGCGCGTGAGTTCGGGGTTGCGGTTCTCGTTGAGGAGGCATTGTTCAGTGACGAGCAGCGTCCCTGCCCCATCCACATGCAGCGCCCCGCCCTCCACCGTCAGCGGGCCCTGATAGACCTTGAGGTCCATGGATTTCAGGATGCGGGTCGCGATGGTCGCGTCGTTGTCGTAGGGCGTGTATTTCGTGCCCCAGGCGTTGAAGCGCCACTGGATGCCGGCGCGGCCGCCCGCGCCATCCGTCAGGAAGGTCGGGCCGCTGTCGCGCGCCCAGCTGTCATCGATCATCCCTTCGAAGATCTGGATGCCGGAGCCGAGGGCGAGCTGGGCTTCGGCGCGGTCCTGTGGGCGGACGACCATGGTGACGGGTTCAAACCGGGCGATGGTGCGGGCGACGTCGCGATAGGCGAGCCGCGCCGCCGTCATGGCGTCCGGATTGCCCCAGGGGCCGACGCGGCAGGGCCACTGCATCCATGTGCGGGCGTGGGGCGACCATTCGGCCGGCATGAAGAACTTGTCGCGGACGGGGCATTCGTCGTCGGCGTCGATGGCGTGCATGTCAGGCTGCTTCCAAGCTCTGCTGAGGTCGCCTAGATTTAGGCGCGAACGCTGAAAGCGGCAAACAAGGGAATCCACATGGCCGGACGGGTCGATGCGAAACTGAAGGAACTGGGGATCGAGCTGCCGAGCCCGCCCGCCCCGGTTGCGAGCTATGTGCCATATGTGCGGACCGGCAATCTGGTGTTCATTTCAGGCCAGGTGACGCTGGGGCCGAAGGGCCTGGAATATGTCGGCATCGTCGGCAAGGACTTCAGCACCGCCGAGGGCCAGGCCGCGGCGCGGCTGTGCGCCGTCAACGTGATCGCGCAGCTGAAAGCGTCGCTGGACGGCGATCTCGACCGCGTGAGGCGCTGCGTGAAGGTGACGGGCTTCGTCAACGCCGTGCCGGGATATGCCGAGCATCCCGAAGTCATCAACGGCGCGTCGAACCTGTTCGGCGACGTGTTCGGCGAGGCCGGACGCCATGCCCGCGCGGCGGTCGGCGCAGGCTCCCTGCCCCGCAATGTCGCGGTCGAGGTGGAAGCGATCTTCGAGGTCGAGTGACGGCCGATCTCAAGGTTCTGCGGTCCATCGGCGATGTGCCGGCGCATGACTGGGATGCGCTGGCGAACCCGCCGGGGCAGCCGTTCAACCCGTTCGTCGCGCACGGCTTTCTGAAAGCGCTGGAAGACAGCGGGTCCGCCACGACGCGGACGGGCTGGCAGTCCGTCCATCTGGCGCTGATGCAGGAAGAGGCGCTGATCGGCGCGGCGCCGGCCTATGCCAAGACGCACAGCCAGGGCGAATACGTGTTCGACTATGGCTGGGCCGACGCGTTCGAGCGGGCGGGCGGCAATTATTATCCCAAGCTGCAGATCAGCGCGCCGTTCACGCCGGCGACCGGGCCGCGCCTGCTGGCGCAGGACGACGACACGCGGCGCGGCCTGCTGGGCGCGGTGGAGGCGCTGGCGCGGTCGAACCAGTTGTCGTCGGTCCACATCACCTTTCAGAGCGAGGCGGAATGGAAGCTGTGCGCGGAAGCCGGGTGGCTGTCGCGCATGGACCGGCAGTTCCACTGGACCGACAAGGGCTATGGCGATTTCGCCGGGTTCCTGACAAGCCTCAATTCCGACAAGCGCAAGAATTTGCGGAAAGAACGGCTGAAGGCGCTGGAGGCCGGGATCGAGATCGAGTGGGTCACGGGGCGCGACCTGACGGAAGCGCACTGGGACGCCTTCTTCGCGTTCTACATGGACACCGGCGGGCGCAAATGGGGATCGCCCTATCTCACGCGGCGCTTCTTCAGCCTGGTGTCGGCGGCGATGGCGGAGCGCATCCTGCTGGTGATGGCGAAGCGCGAGGGGCGGTATATCGCCGGGGCGCTGAACTTCATCGGCGGCGATACTCTGTATGGCCGCAACTGGGGCGCCATCGAGCATCACCCGTTCCTGCATTTCGAGGTCTGCTACTATCAGGCCATCGACTTCGCGCTGGCGAAGGGCCTCGCCCGCGTGGAGGCAGGGGCGCAGGGCGAACACAAGCTGCTGCGCGGTTATGAGCCGGTCGCGACCTATTCCTCGCATTACATCACCCACCCCGGCCTGAGGCAGGCGGTGAGCAACTATCTGACGCGGGAACGCGAAGCCATCGCCGCCGATATCGAGGCGCTGAGCGAACACGGGCCGTACAGAAAGGCCTGACCTGGGGCGGTACTGTTTCAGGATTCCCCCTCCTCCTTCCTCCTCTTCATTCGTTGGCATTCGTTTGCCGGTTTTCGGAAAGCCGGCGCGAATTGAACGTCGAAATCTGCATTCATTTGTCGCTGAAGCGCGCGCCGCCGGTCCGGGTTCCGAATTGAACGTCGAAAAACGTATTCGTTTGTCGCTGAAGCGGCGGCCTCTGACCGGTTGCCTTCCCCTCGATCACGCACACGCCCTCCGCCGCCGCGCAGGGCAGCCCCACGCACGATGATAGGAATATAGACCGATCCTCGCGGCCCACAAGATGGAAAGGAATTATTTCCGGTCAGGCGCGCCGTTGCCCGGCCCCCATCCCCGCCTGCGGCGGTACTTCCCGCGTAAGGACGGGGGAAGACAAAGATTGGTCCTCCCCGGTGCGCGCGGGGGAGGATCCATCAGACCTCGTGGAGCCAGACATAGCGTTGGCCGTCGCCCGGGCGGCCGAGATAGATGTCGCGGAGGATCTCGGCGCTGTCGGCGAGGCGCGGACCCGGCCGGTTGAAATAGGCATTTCCGTCGGCGATGGCGACGCGGCCCAAGCGGACGGCCGGGATATCGGCCCAGCCGGGCAGCGCGGTGAGCAGGTCGCGCTCGTTCAGCGAGGTGGCGATGTCGTAACCGCAGGGGGCGACGACGAGGATGTCGGGTGCGGCGGCGGCCAGCGCATCCGGCGCGCGCTTGATCGTGTGCTTGCCCTTGTCGCCCAGCACGGAGAGGCCGCCGGTGACTTCGATGAGTTCCGGCGTCCAGAGGCCCGGCCCCATGAGAGGCGCGACCCATTCCAGGAACACGACGCGGGGCGGCGTGGGCAGACGCGCGGGGCGCTCGATCCAGAGTTGCATCGCCGCGACGACCGGATCGGGATCGCGGTTCAGCGCGGCGGCGACGCGGCGGACATCCTCATAGGCGTCGGCCAACGATGACGGTTTCAGCGAGACGATGGCGGGGCGCGACGGCAGGACGGCGCAGACCGCCTCCTCCACCTGCGCCAGGCTGGCGGCGCAGACCTCGCACTGGTCCTGCGTGACGATGACGTCCGGCGCCAGCTGCGCGAGCAGATCGAGATCGACCTCGTAGACCGCGATGCCGTCGGTGAGCGCGCGGGTGACGGCCTGGTCGATGGCGAGACTGCCGCCGGTGAGCGGCAGGCGCGGCCTTGTGAGCGCCGGCAGGGCCGTGACATCGGCGGGAAAGTCGCATTCATGGCTGCGCCCCACCAGTTGATCACGCGCGCCGAGCGCGCATACGATTTCGGTGGCGCTGGGAATGAGCGATACGATGCGCATGACGACCCGGAGTTGAAAGGCCGCAATGACTTACGACACCAACAACATCTTCGCACGGATTCTGCGCGGCGAACTGCCCTGCCACAAAGTCTATGAGGACGAGCATACGCTGGCCTTCATGGACGTGATGCCCCAGGCCGAGGGCCACACGCTGGTGATCCCCAAGGCGCCGGGCACCGGCATTCTGGACGTGTCGGCCGACGCGCTGATGGCGACCATTGCGACGACGCAGAAGGTGGCGCGGGCGGTGAAGGCGGCGCTGGACGCGCCGGGCGTGATGATCGTGCAGCTGAACGGCGCCCCCGCCGGGCAGACGGTGTTCCATTTGCACTTCCACATCATCCCACGCAGCGCGGGGCTGGAGCTGAAGTTTCACGCGCGGGACATGGAGAAGCCGGAGGTGCTGGCGGCGATGGCGGCGAGGATCAGAGGGGCGTTGGGGTGATTTCCATGACAATGTGCAACCTTGAGTGCGACGACTCCGAAGCCGCTTTCGAGAAGGTGGCGAAGAAGGTCGCGAAGCCCAAGACTGCCACCAAAGAGCAGGCGGATCGCTAAATGTCGTCGCGCACGCGGGTCGACTTTTCGATCTTCTGTCCAGATTTCTACGGGGTCTTCGTCGGCTTTCTGAGCCGCCAAGTCGAAGCGCAAATAGGCGACAAGGTCGATCTGTTTGAAGGCATAAACCCTCGCCCCGAGTTAGAGGACTTTAGCGGATTGATCGTCGTCGAAGACGTCGGCAGCCGGGACGGAGACTATCGCTCTTATTTCTTTGAAGATGTTGAGTTCGACAATATCGAGAAGGCTCGCGCGCTGGATTGTGCCCTATTCAACATCTTCGGCTTCGGCGCGGACCGCTAACGGGTCTGCCAAGTATATAATGTCGAAAATATTCGACACAGCGATCGGACACCCCGGCATAAGTAAAAGACTTTTGATATGAGGGGTTTGAGATGTCGTTTCGGGAAGCCCGCCTGGGTGATGGCGGCGCGGATCAGGGCGGCGTTGGCGTGAGCCGGAGCGGCGGCGCTGGTGCGTGTTGACGTGTTCTTTCCACGTCTGCCCTCGCCGCCTGCCCCGGAGGGGAGGCCTATCTCGTCCGCCGGAAATGGGCCAATGCCTGCCGTTCGATATCCTGGACGAAGGCCGACTTCAGGTTGGCGTAGTCAGGCGGCAGAACGCCCGAGCTGTCAGCGAGGCTACGCTTCAGTTCCGAATATGCGTCAGCAAGTTGAGGGTGCAGCACGAGAAAGTCGCGAAACGCCAGATGCCGGAAAGCGTCGGCGGAGCCGCTTTGATAGACGTGGACATGATAGCCGGTCACGCTGGCTGCCGAGACTTTTCTGCTGAAGTAGCGGCGGCCCGGGAGTCCGTATTCGCCGCGCGCCTCGTATCCCAGATCCATCATCGCGGGCGACCGCGCCTCGACTTCGGCAAGCGAACGCGCCTGGACGAGGATGTCGATCACAGGCTTGGCAAAAATACCGGCGATCGACGTGCCGCCGATGTGATCGATGCCGTCCAGGCAATCTCCGAAGGCCCGTTCGATTTGGCCGGCTTCCTGCCGGTAGGCGTCCTGCCAACGGGGATCGTGCGCGCGGATGACTTTCGCCGACATTGTCGATCTCCTTGTTCAGCGCCGCAGCAGAGTCCAGGCAGCGGCGAGAGCGAACGCAGCCTGAACCGAATAGGCGATGAAAGCCCCGCCGACATTCATATCGATCAGGCCCGCCGCGAGCAGAACCGCCGGAAGCAGACCAGCAAGCGCGCCGGCCGCGCCGACCGCCCTGTCCGCACCTTCGCCGCTCGCCGCCATGTCGGCGCCCCAGATCAGGAAGGCGATGCCGGACGCGTAGACGGCGGCCTGTGCCATCACCTGATTGAACGCCCAGCAGAGCGCCAGAATGGGTTTGTCGACGCCGCCGTCCGCCATCAATTCGGGCACGATAAATCCGTTCATCGTCCCGGCCAGCGCATTGGCGATGGTGCCGAAGGTCAGGAAGGCCAGGCCGAGAAGAACGGGCAGCCGCGCCAGTCCCCGCTTGACCGCGAACCGCGCGAAAGCGGCCAGCGCCAGGACGGCGATGACGATGAGAATGCCGTGCAGCGCGCGGCTGTGCGCGGTGTATTCGGCGAAGCTGCTCGGATGGTTGGCCATGCCGGACACCACCGCAAAGCTGATGAAAAGCAGGAGCAGCCCCGCCGCCCGTTCCGATTTCGGATGCATATCCTGAGGTTCGGGCATGGCGATGCGGCTCCGGAGCGGCGAATGAGTTCCGCGAACTCCTAGATGCTGCGCCCGGAACGACATAGAAACTTGGGCGTCGAAAAGTTCGAGGCGGCCATCTGATGGCGAGTTTGAAAAGCACGATCGTCGCCGCCTACACGCATCTGGTGCGGACGAAGCGGACGGCCTTTCCCGCGATCTCGGATGTGCTGAACGAAGCCGGCATCGCGCGGTCCACGCTCTACAAACATTTCGACGACCGGTCGGCGATGCTGGTGGAATCCATGCGCGGGCCGTTCTCAGTTCTGGCCGCAGCCGCACAGACCGGCGAGGTCACGCCGGGCCTGATTGCGCTTCTCGAACACTTTTGGGCCGAGCGACGCGGAGCGGCGGACCTGCTGGCCAGCTCTTCTGTCGATCGTCTCGCCAAGGGCCTGAGCGCCGAGCTGGGTTTGCGGATCAGAGACCTCGATCGGCCGGGCGCCCTGCGGATCGCCCAATCCCAGATATCGTTCCTGCGCCTGTGGGTGACGGGTGAAACACCCTGCTCGCCGGTGGACATGGCGGCGATTCTTGCACGGTCGTCGTCGGCGCTGGTCGCTGCGTCAGGCTGCGGGCCCTATCCTCAGCCAAATGTCGAAAATATTTGACACGACGATTTGACACCCTTAAACAGGTCAAAGATTTTTGACATGAGGGGTTTGAGATGTCGTTTCATGAAAAGTCCGCCTGGGTGATGGCGGCGATCATCGTGATCACCGCCATTCTGTATGCCGTGATGATCGCGCCGCTGCCGGGCGCGGTGCCGCCGCTGCCGATCGTGATCGGCGTGGTGGTGGTGCTGACGATCCTGTCGGTGCTGGGGCAGATCGCCATCGCGGTGTTCGCGCCGCGTGACGCCAATGCCGCCGCCGACGAGCGCGACCGGCGCGTGGCCGACAAGGCCGGCAATCTGTCGGGCATGGTGCTGGCGGTGGGCGTGGTGCTGGCGATGGGGACGTACCTGATGGGGCATGGCGGCAACTTCATGTTCCACGCGGTGTTCGTGAGCCTGATCGCGGCGCAGTTCGCCGAGTATGCGCTGACCATCTGGTTCTACCGGCGCGGGATCTGACCCCATGGCGAAGAAACCACCGATCACCAACCGCGTGCGCGAATTGCGCGAGGCGCATGGGCAGGTGACGCAGGCTGCGCTGGGTGACGCGATCGGCGTCACCCGCCAGACCATCATCGCCATCGAGCAGGACCGCTACTCCCCCAGCCTTGAGAGCGCGTTTCGCATCGCGCGGTTTTTCAAGGTGGGGGTGGAGGATGTGTTCGGGTGGGAGGGGTGAGGCCTGCTTTGTCATGGCTGTGACGGCAGGCATGACAGGAAAAGCGGTTCGAGCGCTTGCGATCCGCCGCCTGAGCTTGATCGCGCCCCCTCCGCCCCTTCGGGGCACCTCCCCCGCAAGCGCAGGGGAGGACAACAAACGAAAAACGGCCGGTGTTTGCACCGGCCGTTTTGGTTTGAGGGTCGCGGGGGTCAGCCGGCGAGTTCGGGTTCCTTGGAGTCGTTCCTGCCGCGCGCGGGCGGTTCCTTGATCTCGATGATCTCGAAGGCGAGCTTGTCGGTCTTCTCGTCCACCGCGATCTCCACGACGCCGCCCTTGATGAGCTTGCCGAACAGCAGCTCCTCGGCGAGCGGCTTTTTGATGTTCTCCTGGATCACGCGGGCGAGCGGGCGGGCGCCGAAATGCTCGTCGTAGCCGTGCTTCGCCAGCCAGGCGACGGCCGGTTCGGTGAGTTCGAACGTCACGTTGCGGTCCGACAGCTGGGCCTCCAGCTGCAGCACGAACTTGGTGACGACCTGCGCGATGATCTCCGGCGACAGGGGCGCGAAGGGAATGACCGCATCCAGACGGTTGCGGAATTCCGGCGTGAAAAGCTTCTTGATCGCCTCTTCGTCCTCGCCTTCCCGTTTGCCGCGGCCGAAGCCGATGGCTTCCTTGGCGGCATCCGACGCGCCCGCATTCGTCGTCATGATGAGGATGACGTTGCGGAAGTCGATCTTCTTGCCGTTATGGTCGGTCAGCTTCCCGTGATCCATCACCTGCAACAGGATGTTGAAGATGTCCGGGTGCGCCTTTTCGATTTCATCGAGCAGCAGCACGACATGCGGGTGCTGGTCGACGCCGTCGGTCAGAAGGCCGCCCTGGTCGAAGCCGACATAACCCGGCGGGGCGCCGATGAGGCGGCTGACCGCGTGGCGCTCCATATATTCCGACATGTCGAAACGCAGGAGTTCCACGCCCATGATCTCGCTGAGGCGCTTGGCGACTTCGGTTTTGCCGACGCCGGTGGGGCCGGAGAAGAGATAGGCGCCGATGGGCTTTTCCGGCTCGCGCAGGCCTGCGCGGGCGAGCTTGATGGAAGCCGCCAGCGCGCTGATCGCCTGGTCCTGCCCGAAGACGACGCGCTTGAGATTGGTTTCAAGCTCGCGGAGCGACTCCGTATCGGATTTCGATACTGTTTTCGGTGGGATACGGGCCATCTTTGAGATGACGTCTTCGACTTCGCGGACGCCGATGACCTTTTTCCGGCGGCTTTCGGCCACCAGCATCTGGGCCGCGCCGACCTCGTCGATCACGTCGATCGCCTTGTCGGGCAACTTGCGGTCGTTGATGTATTTCGCCGACAGCTCGACCGCCGCCTTCACCGCATCGGCAGTGTAGCGGACCTTATGGAATTCCTCAAAATAGGGCTTCAACCCTTTGAGAATCTTGATGGTATCGGGCACCGACGGCTCGTTCACGTCGATCTTCTGGAAGCGGCGGACGAGCGCCCGGTCCTTCTCGAAGTGCTGGCGATATTCCTTGTAGGTCGTCGATCCCATGCAGCGCATGGTGCCGGAGGCGAGCGCGGGCTTGAGCAGGTTGGAGGCGTCCATCGCCCCGCCGCTGGTCGCGCCGGCCCCGATGACGGTGTGGATCTCGTCGATGAAGAGTACCGCGCCCTTGTAGTTCTCAAGCTCCTTCACGACCGACTTCAGCCGCTCCTCGAAGTCGCCGCGATAGCGCGTGCCGGCGAGGAGCGAACCCATGTCGAGCGAGAAGATGGTGGCGTCCTTGAGGACGTCCGGCACTTCGCCCTTCACGATCTTGCGGGCGAGGCCTTCGGCGATGGCCGTCTTGCCGACGCCCGGATCGCCGACGAAGAGCGGGTTGTTCTTCTGGCGGCGGCAGAGAATCTGGATCGTGCGCTCGACCTCGGCCTCGCGGCCGATGAGCGGGTCGATCTTGCCGGTGAGGGCCTTCTTGTTGAGGTTGACGCAGTAGGCGTCGAGCGCCTCCTGCCCCGTCTTGGCGCCCGCCTTGTCGCCGCCCTGTTCGGGGCGGCCGCCGCCCTCGCCCTCTTCCTCCTCGGAACCGCGCACGGTGCGCTGCTCCGAGAGGCCGGGCCGCTTGGCGATGCCGTGGCTGATATAATTGACCGCGTCGAGGCGGGTCATGCCCTGTTCCTGCAGGAAGAAGGCGGCGTGGCTTTCGCGCTCGGCGAAGATCGCGACGAGGACGTTGGCGCCGGTGACTTCCTCGCGGCCCGAGGACTGGACGTGGATGACCGCGCGCTGGACCACGCGCTGGAAGGCGGTGGTCGGCTTGGCGTCTTCGCCCGACGGCGATCGCAGCGATTTCAGCTCGCTGTCGATGTAATTCGTAAGCGCCCGGCGGAGCTGGTCGAGATCGGCGTTGCAGGCCCGCATGACGGCGGCCGCATCCTTGTCATCGGCCAGCGACAACAGAAGATGTTCGAGCGTCGCGTATTCATGCGTCCGTTCGGTCGCGAGGCGGATGGCCCGGCGCAGCGATTCTTCCAGAGACCGTGAGAATGTGGGCACTGAGTTTCGTTCCTTACTCTTTCTCCATCGTACACTGCAGCGGGTGCTGGTGTTGCCGCGCGAAGTCGATCACCTGCGTCACCTTGGTCTCGGCGACCTCGTAGGTAAAGACCCCGCACATCCCGACGCCTGTACGGTGGACATGGAGCATGATGTCGACGGCTTCTTCGCGGCTTTTGCTGAAGAACCGCTCCAGGATGTGAACGACGAACTCCATCGGCGTGTAGTCGTCGTTGAGGAGCAGAACCTTGTAGAGCGAAGGTTTCTTGGTCTTCGGCTTGGTCTTGACCACGATGCCGGTGTTGGTTCCGCCCCCACCGATCCGGTCCTGATTGTCGCCGCCGTTGCTCATGCTGCAATTAGATAGGCATTTCCGGCGAAGTTAAAAGCGGTGGCGCTCACGGGCTTTCGCCAACGAAAAAAGGCCCGGAGCGCGCCCCGGGCCTTTCACAGCAAGATTGGCCCCCGGCGCAAAACCGGCTTTCGATCAGGCCGCCTTGAGCGCGAAGGCCCCGGCGAACATCCTGGCCTGTGCGGCGAACGGCTCCAGCGACGCCTTCACCGATTCGGAGAAGAGCTGGGTCAGCTTGCCCATCTCGGTCATGTGAGTCTCGAACGCCGACTTCACATAGGCCTGCTGGGCCTCCATCGCCGCCTCGAACGAGCCGGCGCCGAAAATCGCCTTGGTCGCGGCGGAGAACGCCTCGCCCGAGGATTTCGCATAGGCCATGAACTCGGCCTGCAGTTTCTCCATGCCCTTACCCGACGTCGTCGCCGCCTCCATGAAGGCGTCTAGCGCCTCCTTGGGGAAGGTCGTCATGCTCTCGATCGTTTCGGCTTTTTTGGCCATCGCGCGCTCCTTCATATGGATGATCGACTTGCCATGCTGCATTGCAGCATCAATTTTATGCGCCTGCGAAATGAGGCCGTCAACCGCGCCCTTCCATAGGAGGACCGTCTTGTTGACGGGCGGGTCAGCCTTCCCTAGCGTCGGTAAACGGGGAAAGCGTGAATGGAGACGGGGGCTTAGGGGGAACTTCGCGGCATTTTAGACAATACCGCGTTTACCAACCTTTCAGACCCGCGACTTAGGCTTGGATGCAGTGCCGCAGCGCAAAGCGACTGTGGCGATGGGCGATTTTTACATTTGCAGGTCGGATCCATGACACGAGCGCGCGCGGGTTTCGTACGGTCGGCTGTGGCTTTCATCCTGGGCGCGGTCCTGGTGGCCGCCAGCCCGATCGTTCACGCGGGGACCGGCAACGACGCCGCCCTGGTGATGGACGCCGAAACCGGCCGCGTTCTCTACGCCCGCTCCGGTGACGCCGCCCGCGCCCCGGCCTCGCTGACCAAGATCATGACGCTGTATCTGGTGTTCGATCAGATCAAGGCCGGCCGCATGTCGCTGTCGGACGAGATGACCGCATCGGCCAACGCCGCCTCGCAGAAGCCGACGAAGCTCGGCCTCAAGAAGGGCGATACGCTGACCGTCGAGCAGGCGATCTATGCCCTCGTCATCCAGTCGGCCAACGACGTGGCCGTCGTGATCGCCGAACATATCGGCGGCAGCGAGCAGCAGTTCGCGCGCATGATGACCCAGCGCGCCCGCGACCTGGGCATGAAGCGCACAACCTTCCGCAATCCGTCGGGCCTGCCCGATGCCGGCCAGATCACCACCGCGCGCGACATGGCGATTCTCGCCCGCGCGTCGATGCGCAACCATCCCGACCTCTATCGCTATTTCAGCGCGACGGAGTTCACCTGGAAGGGCAAGACGACGAAGACGCATAACCGCGTGCTGACCAGCCTGAAGGGCGCGAACGGCATCAAGACCGGCTACACCCGCGCCTCGGGCTTCAACTTGACCACCTCCGCCGAACGCAACGGCAAGCGTCTGATCGGCGTCGTGCTGGGCGGCGATACCTGGAAAGCCCGCGACGACGAAATGAAGGCGATGCTGGAAGCCTGGTTCACCCAGCTCGAGCGCCGCCCCAACCTGGTCGCGAGCTATGGCTCCGGCACGACGATCGCCGCCGCCCCTGCCCCGCAGCCGATGACCGTCGCGGCCGTCGAGGCGAAGGAAATTCTCGTTCCGACGGCCCCCGCGCCGGTGCCCGCCGCCAAGCCCGTGGAAGAGCGCCGCGTCGTCGCCATGGCGCCGATTCCCGACGAGCCGGAAGCCGCGCCCGCCCCCGCGCCCAAGAAGGCGAAGCCGGTTTACGTCGCCTATTACGTGCCGCAGCCGCAGGCGAAGCCCGCGAAGTTCGGCGGCGCGACCCGCACCGCGAAGGCGGGCGCGAAGGTCGAAGTCGCCGAGGGCGACACGGGCGATGACCGCACCCTGCCCCTTTCGACGCTGACCGATGGCCGTTCCAAGGACGATATCGCGACGCTGATCGCCGCCAACTATAGCGGCGACGACGAGCCCGCGCCGCGCAAGGCGAAGGCCGGCGACTGGGGCATCCAGATCGGCGCGTTCGACAGCCGCAAGGCCGCCGAGCATGAGATTTCGCGCGCCCGCACCGCTTCGAAGCGGACGGTCGGCAACGCCGAAGACATGGTGATGAACGTGACCAATGCCGAAGGCCGCACCTTCTATCGCGCGCGCTTCACCGGCTTCACGAACGCCGACGCCCAGGCCGCCTGCAAGGCGCTGAAAGGCGAAGGCTTCAAGTGCGTGACGTTCTCGACCGCGACCGCGTCGGCCGAGTAAGCCCGCCTATCCCAGCAGGGCGTCGCGGGCCGCGTTGATCTTCGCGGCGAGATAATCCGTGCCGCCGCGATCGGGATGCAGCTGCTGCATCAGACGGCGGTGGGCATCGCGGATATCGGCCTCTGTCGCCCCTGCGTCCAGCCCCAGAATGTCGAGCGCTTCGTCCACGCTCATGCCGCTGCCGGATGAGCGCGGCGGGGGCTGATGATCCGCACCCGGATGGACCCGCGCCAGATAGGCATCGAGCAGTTGCGCCCCGTCGGGATCCTCGACGCGAAGCTCAGCCAGCAGCGCGAGGAGATCCTTCACCGTCATCTCCGAAAGGCGGCGCCCCTTGGAGCGGCCCTGCAGCACCAGCCCGCTGGTCTCGCCGGTGGCGTGGTCCAGCGTCATGTCGAGATAGGCCGTCAGGACGCGCGACGTCTGGCCGGCGGTGGGTTTGGCCCCGCCCCGGCTCGCCAGACGCCAGCCGTGGGCCGCCTGATAGCGAAGAAACGCCGCGAACCCGAGCGCGATGAGCGCAGGAAAGACCGCCTCGCGCGTCAGCAGGAAGAGGCCGGCAGCGACCAGAACGGCGATGCCGACCCATCGCACGAAGCGGGCAAGGCGCGCCGGGTCCATATTGGCGAGCGTGCGGAACAGGATCAGGCCCGCCACCAGAACCGCCATGCCGCCGAACAGATAGATCACCGCGCGCCGCCCATCTGGTTGGCGATCTGACGGACGAGCTGTCCCGCGCCCCGGGCGTGATCGGCCAGCGCCTTCGCGCCGCCCGAGGCATAGACCGCGACCGCGCGCAGCAGTTCGGCGAGCGTGCCGGCGGCGCTGGCGTCGAACGCCGCATAGGCGCCGCGCGTGAGGCGCGCGACCTCGCGGAAGATGGCCTCGGCCTTCGCGTTCGCGCCTTCCTGGAACATGAAGGCCGGAACGCCGCCGAGGCTGAGCTTGCCTGCTGCGGCGCAGACGGCGTCGGCATCTTCTTCCAGCGCATCGCCGACGAAGACGAGCGCGTGGACCTTGTTGCGGGCAGTCTCCGCAGCGGCGTGCGCCAGAGTGCGCTCGATCTGCGTGAAGCCGCCGCGACAGCCATAGCCCGTCATGGCGGCCTTCAGCGCCTTGGCGTCGGCTGTCCAGGCGCGCACGTCGAACTCGCCCATGCCGCGAAACGAGACGAGCTGGACCTGAAGGCCGCCGCGCGCCTGAGCCGCGGCTTCGAACATTTCGCCCTGGACCTTGCGCGCCAGCGCCCAGGTGGGCTGGCGGCTCATCGTGGCGTCGAGCGCGAAGACGAGGCGGCCCGCCGAGCCGGAGGCCCGGATCGCGGGCGCCTTCGCCATCGCGTCGAGAAACGCCGAGACGGATTTCGAGGCGGGTTTGCCTGTCGGGAGCGTCGGCTTGCCGGTCATGGTGCGTCTAAAATTGTCCCGCCACACCTATGCTTCAAGGACCGTCGGCCAGCGAGAGCAGCGAGGCGTTGCCGCCGGCCGCCGTGGTGTTGACCGAGACGGTGCGTTCGGTGGCGAGACGCGCGAGATAATGCGGACCGCCGGCCTTTGGCCCGGTGCCGGAGAGGCCCTCGCCGCCGAAGGGCTGGGCCTCGACCACCGCGCCGACCTGGTTGCGGTTCACATAGATATTGCCGGCCTTGATGCGCGCGACGACTTCGTCCGCCGTCGCGGCGATGCGCGAATGGACGCCGAGCGTCAGGCCATAGCCGGTGGCGTTGATGGCGTCGCAGACCCTGGCGAGATCGTCGCCCTTGTAGCGCACGACATGCAGGATGGGGCCGAAGGTTTCGCGCGTGAGCCGCTGGATGCCGTCGATCTCGTAGGCGCGCGGGGCGAAGAAGAAGCCGTCCGCCCCGGCGGCGATGCGCCCTTTGGCGATGGGTCTGGCTTCGCGGTCCATGCGGGCGGCATGGTCTTCCAGCATCTTCAGCGCATCGGCGTCGATGACCGGGCCGATATCGGTTTCGAGCTTCCACGGATCGCCGGTGATGAGTTCATCCATCGCGCCGCCCAGCATCTTGATGACGCGGTCGGCGATGCGGTCTTGCACGAAGAGGACGCGGAGCGCCGAGCAGCGCTGGCCCGCGCTGTCGAAGGCGGCGGTCAGCGCATCGCGGACAAGCTGTTCCGGCAGCGCGGTGGAATCCGCGATCATCGCGTTGAGGCCGCCGGTTTCGGCGATGAGCGTGGCGATGGGGCCGTCGCGTTCCGCCAGCTTGCGGTTGATGAGACGCGCGACCTCGGTGGAGCCGGTGAAGATGACGCCCGCGATGCGCGGATCGCCGGTGAGCGCCGCGCCGACCGCGCCGTCGCCCGGCGTGAGGCTGAGGATCGCGGGCGGGACGCCGGCTTCGTGGAAGAGCTTCACGATGGCGGCGGCGATGAGCGGGGTCTGCTCCGCCGGTTTGGCGATGACGCCATTGCCGGCGGCGAGCGCGGCCGCGACCTGTCCGGTGAAGATGGCGGCCGGGAAATTCCACGGCGAGATGCAGGCGAAGACGCCGCGGCCGTGAAGGGCGATCGTGTTGCGCTCGCCTGTCGGGCCGGGAAGGACATCCGGCGCGCCGAATTCGCGGCGCGCACCGGCGGCGTAGTAACGCAGGAAGTCGATCGCCTCGCGCACATCGGAGATGCCGTTCGCCAGCGTCTTGCCGGCCTCGCGGATGCAGAGGCCGATGAGCAGCGCGCGGTCGCGCTCGAACAGATCGGCGGTCTTCTCCAGCAGCGTGGCGCGGGCGAGGCCGCCCTCGCCGTCCCAGGCCGGCTGCGCCTTCACGGCGGCGTCGATGGCGGCGGAGATGTCGTGCGGCGTGGCGACCGAGACCTGGCCGACGATCTGGTCGCGGCGGGCGGGATTGCGGATGGCTTCCGCCGCGCCGCCGGTCGCCTTGCCGGCGATGACCGGGCGCGCATGGATGGGCGCCGCCATCGCCTTGTCGATGTCGGCGATGAGCCGTTCGCGCACCGGCATGTCGGCGATGAGGGCGCCGCGCGAGTTGAGGCGCGGCGAGAAGATGCCGGAGGGCAGCGGAATGCGCGGATGGGGTTTCACCTCCATCGCCGCGAGCGCCGTCACCGGATCGGCGATGATGTCGGCGATGGGCGCTTCATCGTCGGCAAGACGGTTGACGAACGAGGTGTTCGCGCCGTTTTCGAGCAGGCGGCGGACGAGATAGGCGAGCAGATCCTCATGGCTGCCGACCGGGGCATAGACGCGGCACGGACGGCCGTTCGCCTTGTCGGCGACCAGCGTGTCGTAGAGCGGCGCGCCCATGCCGTGCAGGCGCTGGAACTCGAATGTCTTGCCCTGCCCCAGCACCAGCGCCGAGGCGACGGTGTGCGCGTTGTGGGTGGCGAATTGCGGATAGAACGCATCGCCCGCGTTCAGCATCTGGCGCATGCAGGCGAGATAGGAGACGTCGGTCGTCTGCTTGCGCGTGAAGACGGGATAGCCGGGATGGCCGAGTTCCTGGGCGCGTTTCACCTCGCTGTCCCAATAGGCGCCTTTCACGAGGCGAACAGGAAGCTGGCGGCCCGTCGCCTGCGCCAGTTCCTGAAGCCACGCCAGCACGGCGGGCGCGCGCTTCTGATAGGCCTGCACCGCGAGGCCGAGGCCGTCCCAGCCCGCGAGCGTTGAATCGCGGGCCAGCGCCTCGAAGAGATCGAGCGAGAGTTCGAGGCGTTCCGCCTCCTCCGCATCGATGGTGAGGGCGATGCCGTGGCCTTTGGCGCGCGCGGCGAGCGCGGCGACCTGAGGCAGAAGCTCGTCCATGATCTGCGTCTTGCGGAAGATCTCGTAGCGCGGATGGAGCGCCGAGAGCTTCACCGACAGGCTGGGCCGCTCGGCGAGCGAGCCGGGCTTCGCGCCCGCGACCACGGCGTCCAGCGCCTTTTCGTAGGCGAGGAGATAGCGCGCGGCGTCTTCGCGCGTGAAGGCGGCCTCGCCCAGCATGTCGAAGGAATAGCGGTAGAGCGCGCCCTTCCCGTCCTGCGCCTTGCCGAGCGCCTCCTTGATCGTCCGTCCAAGGACGAACTGGCCGCCCATGATGCGCATGGCGTAGGTCATCGCCTGGCGGATGACCGGCTCGCCCGAGCGCGTGACGGCGCGGCGGAGCGCGCCGGTCCAGCGGGCGGCGGCGCTGTCTTCCAGCTTCAGAACCTTGCCCGTCAGCATCAGCCCCCAGGTGGAGGCGTTGACGAAGGTGCTATCCGACTGGCCGCGATGGCGTTCCCAGTCGGCCGCACCAATCTTGTCCTTGATGAGCTTGTCGGCGGTCGCGGCGTCGGGGACGCGCAGCAATGCCTCGGCGAGGCACATGAGGGCGACGCCCTCCTCGCTGGTCAGCGAGTATTCCTGGAGGAAGGCGTCGATGCCGCCATCGCGGCGGCCGGCGCGGATTTTGGTGACGAGGTCGCGGGCGGTGCGGTCGACCTGCGCGGCCTCGTCGGGCGAGAAGCGGGCGGCTTCCATGAGGCCGGCGGCAAGGGTGCCTTCGTCGGCGAGGTAGAGGTCGGTCAGGCGGGCGCGCTTGGCGGCGAGAGACATGCGGTCAGAATCCATGGGCCGTTTCGCCCATTCTAGCGGGCCGCGCGGGGCTTCGCTAAGAGAAGCCGATGACAACCCCGTGGACCGGCCCATGACCGACCTGCCCATCGCCCGCTCCGTCGCGGATTTGCGCCGTCTGGTGGCCGAGTTGCGCGCCAAAGGGCGGAAAATCGGCTTTGTGCCGACCATGGGGGCGCTGCATGAGGGGCATGTCTCGCTTGGGCGGCTGGCCCGGGCGGAGGATGCGGCGGTGGTCTATTCGATCTTCGTGAACCCCACGCAGTTCGCGCCGCATGAAGATTTCGACCGCTATCCCCGGAACCTCGTCGCCGATGCCGGGATGCTGGCGGGGGCCGGGGTGGCCGACCTTATTTTCGCGCCGGAGCGGGACGATATGTACCCCGAGGGCTTCGCCACGGGCGTGTCGGTGGGCGGGCCGTCGGAGGGGCTGGAGACGGATTTCCGGCCGCATTTCTTCGGCGGGGTCGCCGTGGTCGTCGCCAAGCTGCTGAACCAGGCGGGTGCGGACTTCGCTATATTCGGCGAGAAGGACTACCAGCAGCTCGCGGTCATCCGCCGGATGGTGGCCGATCTCGACATTCCGACGCGGATCGTCGGCGCCCCGATCCTGCGGGAGCCGGACGGCCTCGCGATGTCGTCGCGCAATGCGTATCTGAGCGCGGCGGAACGGAGGGTCGCGGGGAAGCTGAACCTCGTGATGCTGGATGTCATCGACCGCATCGCCAAGGGCGACCGGCCGGACCATGCGACGGCGTTCGGGTTCGGGGAACTGCTGGCCGCCGGGTTCGACAAGATCGACTATCTGGAGCTGCGGGACGCCGAAACGCTGGCCCCCGCGCATGACACGAGCCGCCCTGCCCGCCTGCTGGCCGCCGTGCGCATCGGCGCGACGCGGCTGATCGACAACATGGCCGTCTAGAGCAGGCCGAGCTTCGCCAGCTCGGCGCCCAGTTCGCCGCTGACGCCGCGCGGGAGATCGACCGGCGCATCCTCGGGCTTGAGATAGCGCCAGCCCTGAAAGGCGCGGCAGAGACGGCGCGCGACCGGGATCAGCACCGGCTCATAGACGATGGCGCAGTGCGGCCGGCCATTCTTCACGGCGGGCTTGAGATCGACGATGGGCTGGCGCGCCGCGATCTGGCCCTTGATGACCCAGTAGAGCGAGCCGCCGTCGAGAATTTCGTCGCGGCGCTTGGGCGTCATGCGGGTGACGTGACTGAGCCGTTTCACCTTGCCGCTCATCTGCTTGAGGCGGCCGGCCTGCCAGTCGGCCAGTTCCTCAAGAGACTCGACGCCGACGCAGAGCTTCAGGATGTGCAGCGCCATGCGCTCAAGCCTCGGGCGCGAAGCGGACCAGCAGCGTGCCTTCCGTCACCTGATCGCCGGCACGGGCCAGCACTTCGGCGACCTTGGCGTCAGCGGGCGCCGTGAGCGTGTGTTCCATCTTCATGGCTTCCAGCACGGCCAGCGGCGCGCCCTTGCGGACGGCCTTGCCCGGCTCGGCCAGCATCTGGATCACCTTGCCCGGCATCGGCGCGATGATGTCGCCGCCGCGCGCATCGCCCGCCTCTTCCACATCGAACGGATCGTGCATTACGAGAGCGCGCGTTTCGCCGTTGCGGATGAGCGTGACCGCTCCGCCCGACTGCTCGAACCAGACATCGAAGCCTGCGCCATCGGCGCTGCCCTTCAGGCGGCCATCGGCGAGGCACGCATCGATGGCGACGGCGGTGTCGCCGACCGTCGCCGATCCGTTGCGGACCCTGACGTCGCCACCGGCGAAGCGCACGAGATCGAAGCCGTCGCCGCCGATGCGGAAGCGGTCGTTCACATCCCATGGACCGCGTATGGCGGGGGCCGACGCGGCAAGGACGCCGAGCGCCGCGATGGCGAGATCTTCTGCGGAGGCTTTGCCGGGCTTGGGCGCGAGGACCGCCATGTTGCGGTCGATGAAGCCGGTATCGATGTCGCCGGACGCGAACGCCTCGTGGCGCAGGCATTTCGCGACGAAAGCAGCGTTGGTCTTCACGCCCGCGACCTCGACCTGCTCCATCGCGCGGGCGAGCTTCAGGCGCGCCTCGTCGCGGGTTGCGCCGTGGGCGATGACCTTGGCGATCATCGGATCGTAGAACATCGAAACCGCATCGCCTTCGCGCACCCCGGCATCGACGCGGATATCGCCGCCGGGCAGGCCGAGGCGTCGGAGCGTGCCGATGGAGGGGAGGAAATTTTTGGCCGGGTCTTCGGCATAGAGGCGCGCCTCGACCGCGTGGCCATTGATGGCGAGCGCTGATTGCGGCGGCAGTTTCTCGCCGGCCGCAACGCGGAACTGGAGTTCGACGAGGTCGAGGCCGGTGATCTCCTCCGTGACGGGATGCTCGACCTGAAGGCGGGTGTTCATCTCCATGAAGAAAAACCCGTCGGGGCGGAGACCGCGCGAACCGTCGACGATGAACTCCACCGTGCCTGCACCGCGATAGCCGATGGCGAGCGCGGCGTTGACCGCCGCCTGCCCCATGGCGTTGCGGGTTTCCGCGTTCATGCCCGGCGCGGGGGCTTCCTCGATCACCTTCTGGTGGCGGCGCTGGAGCGAGCAGTCGCGCTCGAACAGGTGGACGGCGTGGCCGTGGGCGTCGGCGAAGACCTGCACCTCGACATGGCGCGGATTGGTGACGAATTTCTCGATCAGCACGCGGTCGTCGCCGAAGGCGGCCTTGGCCTCGCGCTGGGCGCCTTCCAGCGCCTTGGCGAAATCGGCTTCGGCCTCGACCTTGCGCATGCCCTTGCCGCCGCCGCCCGCCACCGCCTTGATGAGGACCGGATAGCCGGTCTTCGTGGCCGCCGCCGACAGCGTGGCGAGCGACTGGTCCTCGCCCTGATAGCCAGGAACGATCGGAACGCCCGCTTTGCCGACGATATCCTTGGCCGCGTCCTTCAGGCCCATCGCGCGGATCGCATCGGCCGGCGGGCCGACGAAGACGATGCCCGCCTTCGCGCAGGCTTCCGCAAAGGCGGCGCGCTCCGACAGGAAGCCATAGCCGGGATGGATCGCCTCCGCCCCGGTGCGCTTCGCGGCATCGATGATGGCGTCGATCTTCAGATACGAATCCGCCGCCGCCGAACCGCCGATATGAACGGCCTCGTCAGCCGCCGCGACATGCCAGGCATGGCGGTCGGCATCGGAATAGACCGCGATGGTCCTGAGGCCCATGCGCTTCGCCGTGCGCATCACGCGCAGCGCGATCTCTCCGCGGTTGGCGACGAGAACGGATGAAAACATCAGACGGCCCAGTTCGGCTTGCGCTTTTCGAGGAAAGCGGAGAGGCCTTCCTTGGCTTCATCGGAAACGCGGCGCTCGGCGATCATCGCGACGGTTTCCTCGGCGAGGTCTTCATCGATCGGCATGAAGGTGACGAGATCGAGCAGTTCCTTGGCGGCGCCGAGCGCACCCGGCGCGCCCTGCAGCAGCAGCGAAGCGAGGCGTTCGCCTTCGCCCGCCAGCGCCGACGCATCGGGAACAACGGCCTGGATAAGGCCGAGGCGCAGCGCCTCCTCCGCACCGAAGCGTTCGCCGGTGAGGAAATAGCGGCGCGCAGCACGCGGGCCGATGGCCTCGACCACATAAGGCGAGATCACCGCCGGGATGAGGCCGAGGCGCACTTCGGAGAGGCCGAAGATCGCATCGGCGCTGGCGACCGCGATGTCGCAGGCCGCCACGAGGCCGGTGCCGCCGGCCAGCGCCGCGCCATGAACCAGCGCCACGGTCGGCTGGCGCAGGGCGCGCAGCTTCATCAGCATCAGCGCGAAATCGCCGGACTCGTCGCGGACTTCGCTTTCGCTCTGGTCGGCGGCCTTGCGCATCGCGGCGAGATCACCCCCGCCGGAGAAGCTCTTGCCCGCGCCGTCGATCAGCACGATGCGGATGCCGTCCTGGTCCTCGATGTCGTCGAGAATGGCGCTGAGCTTCTGCACCAGCTCGGCATTGAAGGCGTTGTGCACATGCGGACGGTTGAGCGTGATCATCGCCACGCCCTCCTGCGTCACGTTGAGCAGGACTTCATCCACGGCGGGTTCGGTTGCGTCGGACATTGTGTGACCTACATGCGGAACACGCCGAAGCGTGTGTCGGGAATGGGAGCGTTGAGGGCGGCGGCGTAGGCGAGCGCGAGGACGCGGCGGGTATCCGATGGCTGGATGATGCCGTCGTCCCACAGGCGCGCGGTGGCGAAATAGGGATTACCCTCTTCCTCGTAGCGGGCGCGGATGGGGGCCTTGAAGGCGGCTTCGTCCTCGGCGCTCCAGCTTTCGCCGCGCGCTTCCATGCCTTCGCGGCGGACGGTGGCGAGAACGCTGGCCGCCTGCTCGCCGCCCATGACGGAGATGCGGGCGTTCGGCCAGGTGAACATGAAGCGCGGCGAATAGGCCCGGCCGCACATGCCGTAATTGCCCGCGCCGAACGAGCCGCCGATGACGACGGTGATCTTGGGCACCTTTGCGGTCGCGACGGCGGTGACGAGCTTGGCGCCGTCCTTGGCGATGCCGCCGGCTTCGTATTTCCGCCCGACCATGAAGCCGGAGATGTTCTGGAGGAACAGCAGCGGGATTTTCCGCTGGGCGCACAGTTCGATGAAGTGCGCGCCCTTTTGCGCCGACTCCGAGAACAGGATGCCGTTATTGGCGACGATGCCGACCGGGATGCCCTCAATATGGGCGAAGCCGGTGACGAGCGTGGTGCCGTAAAGCTTCTTGAACTCGTCGAGTTCGGAGCCGTCGACGATGCGGGCGATGACCTCGCGCACGTCGAACTGGACGCTGAGCGATTGCGGCACGATGCCGTCCAGCTCCGCCGCGTCGTAGAGCGGCGCGCGCGCCGGGGCGAAGGGAATGGCCGGGTCCGGGATGGGGCCGAGATGGCGGGCGATGCGGCGGGCCATCGCCAGCGCGTGGTCATCGTTATGGGCGTAGTGGTCGGTGACGCCGCTCTCGCGCGAATGCACGTCCGCGCCGCCGAGCTGTTCGGCGGTGACAATCTCGCCCGTCGCGGCCTTCACCAGCGGCGGACCGCCGAGGAAGATCGTGCCCTGGTTCTTCACGATGACGGTCTCGTCCGACATCGCGGGCACATAGGCGCCGCCGGCCGTGCAGCTGCCCATCACAACGGCGATCTGCGGGATGCCCTCGGCCGACATATTGGCCTGATTGTAGAAGATGCGGCCGAAATGCTCGCGGTCAGGAAAAATGTCGGCCTGGTTCGGCAGGTTCGCGCCGCCGCTGTCCACCAGATAGATGCACGGCAGGCGGTTTTCGCGGGCGATCTCCTGCGCGCGCAGATGCTTCTTCACCGTGACGGGATAATAGGTGCCGCCCTTGATGGTCGCGTCGTTGCAGACGATGACCGCGAGCCGCCCCTCCACCCGGCCGATGCCGGTGATGATGGAGGCGCCGTGGATATCGCCCTCATACATGCCGTTGGCGGCGAGCGGCGAGAGTTCCAGAAACGGCGAGCCGGGATCGAGAAGGCGGCGGACACGTTCGCGCGGCAGCAGCTTGCCGCGGCCGGTGTGCCGCTGGCGGGAGCGTTCGTCGCCCCCCAGGGCGGCCGTCGCGAGCCGGGCGCGCAAATCGGCGGTCAGGCCGGCCATCGCCGCAGCGTTGTCCTGGAACTTCGGATCGCGCGTCTGGATGGCGGATTTCAGCCTGGACATGACAATAAGCGGTTCCTCTGCCGGGGCTTGCGCCGGTCGTGACTTGCGGTTTTCCTCAACCCCTTTCGAGCATGGCCCGCCCGCCGCCGCAACGGGGCAGAAGATGGCTGGCCAAGGGGGGATTTTGGACGGATTTCTGCACGATATTTCATGGGTTCTGCCGCTGAGGTCGGAAACCGCAACGCACATCGCCAACGCCTTCACCTGGCTAGGCTATCCCCAGTTCTTCATCGCGCTGCTGCCGGTCATCTACTGGCTGATCGACAAGAACACGGCGACGCGGATCGCCATGGTGGTGATCTTCACCGGCGTCACCAACGGGCTGCTGAAGGATATTTTCGACGATCCGCGCCCGCCGGGCGAGATTTTCGCCCTGGATGGCCGGGTGGACAAATCCTACGGCATGCCCAGCGGCCATGCCCAGGTCGCCTTCGCTCTGTGGTTGTGGCTGGCGCTTGAGCTGAAGCAGCGCTGGTTCTGGGCCGTCGCCATCGTCTTCGCGTTCGGCGTGACGCTCAGCCGGCTCTATCTCGGCGTTCATGACGTCGAGGATGTGCTGAGCGGCGCGGCGATCGGGATCGGCTCGATCTTCCTGCTGCGCTGGTTCTTCTCGCCGACATTCAACGGATGGCGGGCGGTCAACCCGGCGATCCAGCTCTGCCTCATCCTGGGCTTCGAGGCCGTGCTTTGGTACGCATGGCCGGAGGAAGGCGGTCCCGGCACCAAATTCGCGGTCGGCGGCATGTTGCTGGGCTGGTGGATGGGCGTGCAGCTGGAGCAGCGCAATATCAGCTATCAGCGTCACCCGGACTGGTTGACCGCCATCGCCGCCACGATCCTTGGCGTGATCGTCATCTTCCTCGCTTTGCCGGCGATCGAACCCACGCTCATGGCCGGCGGCATGGAGAAGCACTGGGCGCGCTGGGCCGCCTATTTCGTGACGGCGGTATGGGTCACCGCCGCCGCGCCCGTCATCTTCCAATGGCTGGGCGCGGCGCGGAAGGCGGAGACCTAGACCAGCTCCACCGCCACGGCCGTCGCCTCGCCGCCGCCGATGCAGAGCGAGGCGACGCCGCGCTTCAGGCCTCGCGCCTGGAGCGCGTGGATGAGCGTGACGACGATGCGGGCGCCCGATGCCCCGATGGGGTGACCGAGGGCGCAGGCGCCGCCGTTCACGTTGACGATGTCGTGCGGCAGGCCGTGTTCCTTCATCGCGATCATCGCGACATTGGCGAAGGCCTCGTTGATCTCGAAGAGATCGACATCCTTGGCGGTCCAGCCCGTTTTCTGGAACAGGCGCTGGATCGCGTAGACCGGGGCGGAGGTGAAGAGGCCGGGCTTGCCGGCATAGCTCGCCTGCCCCACCAGCCGCGCGATCGGCTTCGCGCCGCGCTTGCCGGCCGCGGCAGCGCCAGCGATGACCAGCGCCGCCGCGCCGTCGGAAATCGACGCCGATGTCGCCGCCGTGACCGTGCCGTCCTTGGCGAAGGCCGGTTTGAGGTTCGGGATCTTTTTCGGGTCCGCCTTGCCGGGCTGTTCGTCGGCGGCGATCTCAACATCACCCGCCTTCGTCCTGACGGTGACCGGCGCGATTTCGGCCGCGAACGAGCCATCGCTGACAGCACGCTTGGCGCGGCTCAGGCTTTCCACGGCATAGGCGTCCTGCATTTCGCGCGTGAGCTGGTAGGCGCGCGCCGCCTCGTCGCCATAGGTGCCCATCAGGCGGTGTTCATAGGCGTCCTCGAGGCCATCGAGGAACATATGGTCCTTCACCTCCGCATGGCCCATGCGGAAGCCGCTGCGCGCCTTGGGCAGCAGATAGGGCGAGTTGGTCATGCTCTCCATGCCGCCCGTCACGACGATGTCGGCGTGGCCGGCGGCGATGGCGGCGGCGCCGATCATGATCGCCTTCATGCCGCTGCCGCAGACCTTGGAGATGGTGGTGGCCGGGATGGAATCCGGGATGCCCGCGCCAAGGCTGGCCTGACGCGCCGGGGCCTGCCCGATGCCGGCGGGAAGCACGTTGCCCATGAGGACTTCGGCCACATCCTCGCCTGTGATGCCGGCGCGGGCGAGCGCGGCGGCAATCGCGGCGCTGCCGAGCTGCGGCGCGGTCAGGCCGCTGAGTTCGCCCTGGAAGCCGCCCATCGGCGTGCGGGCGGCGGAGAGAATGAAGGTGTCGGCCATGGCAATCCCTTATCAGTGCATCTACACATTATAGGCGCAGGGCGTGACGGATTCAAATCCCCGGGTCACAATCCGGCGCGCGCTTCGTCCAAGACCTATCATGGCCGGAAATGGCGTGTCCGGCATGTCATTCGCGCCTGAACGATTTCGGAGGAGACAGCCATGACGACGCAGACCGACAAGCACGCAGCCTTCGTGAAGCTGCATGATCGCAGCAGCCTGCTGATCCTGCCCAATGCCTGGGATGCGGCGAGCGCGCGGGTGATCGCCTATGCCGGGGCGAAGGCCATCGCCACATCCAGCGTCGCGGTGGCGACGGTGCTCGGCCATGCCGATGGCGGGCATCTGCCCAAGGCCGATGCGATCGACGCCGTCCGGCGGATCACCGGGTCGGTCGACATTCCCGTCAGCGCCGATCTGGAAGCCGGGTTTGGCGCGACGCCCGATGAGGTGGCGGACACCGTCGTCCGTGCGGCGAAGGCCGGCGCTGTGGGCATGAACATCGAGGACGAGGCGAAAGACGCGGCCGCCTTCGTCGCGAAGCTGAAGGCGGCGCGCGCGGCGCTGGATGCGGCGGGCCTGCCCTTCTTCATCAACGCCCGGGTCGATGTGATCCTGCGCGGCCATGCCGACGCGCTGAACGAGGCGGTGCGCCGGGCGAAGCTCTATGCCGATGCGGGCGCCGACGGGATTTTCGCGCCAGGCGCCGTGAAGCCCGAGGATATCCGCGCGCTCGCCGCCGCCACGCCTCTGCCGCTCAACGTCCTGCACTGGCCGGGACTGCCGCCGGCAGGCGATCTGTTGGCGCTCGGCGTCACCCGCTACAGCGCCGGCGGCGGCATCCAGCGCGCGGCGGTCGGCGCGACGGAACGGGCAGCGCGGGCTTTCCTGGCCGGAGACGCCGGACCCATGGCCGAGCTTGGCCTTGCACCCGATGTCTTCAAGAAAGTCATCAACATCTGACGTTCTGGCAGCGGTTCAGGCCGTGGCCTCGAAGATTTCGCGGCCGATCAGCATGCGGCGGATTTCGTTGGTGCCGGCGCCGATATCGTAGAGCTTGGCGTCGCGCAGGATGCGGCTGGTCGGATAGTCGTTGATGTAGCCGTTGCCGCCGAGGCACTGGATCGCCTCCAGCGCCACCTGCACCGCCGTCTCCGAGGCGTAGAGGATGGCGCCGGCCGCGTCCTGGCGCGTGGTCTGGCCCCGGTCGCAGGCCTTGGCGACGGTGTAGACATAAGCGCGCGCGGCGTTGGTCTTCACATACATGTCGGCCAGCTTGCCCTGCATGAGCTGGAAGTTGCCGATGGGCTGACCGAACTGCTTGCGGTCGTGGAGATAGGGGATCACCACGTCGAGCGCCGACTGGGCGAGACCGAGACAGCCCGCCGCCAGCACCGCGCGCTCGTAGTCGAGGCCGGACATCAGCACGCCGACGCCCCCGTTCAGCGGCCCCATGATGTTCTCTTCCGGCACCTCGCAATCCTCGAAGACGAGTTCGGCGGTGTCGGAGCCGCGCATGCCCATCTTGTCGAGCTTGGGGCTGGCGGTGAAACCCTTCATCCCCTTCTCGATCAGGAAGGCGGTGATGCCGCGCGATTTCGCGTCCGGGTCGGTCTTGGCATAGACGACCAGCGTGTCGGCATGCGGGCCGTTGGTGATCCAGAACTTGGTGCCGTTGAGGACGTAGCGGTCGCCCTTCTTGTCGGCGCGGAGGCGCATCGACACCACATCCGAGCCGGAGCCGGCCTCCGACATCGCCAGCGCGCCGACATGTTCGCCCGAGATCAGCTTGGGCAGATATTTGCGCTTCTGTTCCGGCGTGCCCCAGCGGCGGAGCTGGTTCACGCAGAGATTGGAGTGGGCGCCGTAGGAAAGACCGACCGAACCCGAGCCTCGGCTGACCTCCTCCATCGCGATGCAGTGTTCCAGATAGCCGAGGCCCGGTCCCCCGAACTCCTCCTCCACCGTCATGCCCAGCAGGCCGAGTTCCCCGAGCTGAGGCCACAGGTCGCGCGGGAAGGTGTTGGTCTTGTCGATTTCGGCGGCGCGGGGCGCGAGCTTGTCGTCCGACCAGGCGCGCACGGTATCGCGCAGCATGTCGGCGGTTTCGCCAAGGTCGAAATCGAGGCCGCGGAAGGAGTTGGGGATCATTTTGGACCTCTTGGAGTCGCGCGGTTCTAGCCAGTCCGGGCGGCCCGCGAAAGCGTATGAATTCGAGGACATGGGGTCGCGGGCACTGGCGGCGCTGTGCTGGCGGGTCTATGTCTCTGCCGATATTGCACCGCAGCAAAGACGGTATGACCTTTCGACCCCACGATCCCGAGCGCGTGCTGGTGCTGCAGGGCGGCGGTGCGCTCGGCGCCTATCAGGGCGGCGTCTACGAGGCGCTGGCGGCGGCTGGCGAGCATCCCGACTGGGTGGCCGGGATTTCCATCGGCGCGATCAACGCGGCGCTGATCGCCGGCAATCCGCCTGAGCGGCGGGTCGCCCAGATCCAGGCCTTCTGGGAGAAGATCACGTCCGGCGTCACGGCAGACCCCTGGCTGCCCGGCGACCAGATCCGCGCCATGTTCAACGCGGCCAGCGCCTACTGGACGGCGGCCGTCGGCGTGAAGGGCTTTTTCAGCCCACGCATTCCCCCGCCCTCATTCTATCCGCCCGGCGCGCCGCAGGCGCTGAGCGTCTATGACACCGCCCCGCTGAAGACGACGCTGGAGACATATGCCGATTTCGATCTCATCAATGCCGGGAAGACGCGGCTGAGCGTCGGCGCCGTCAACATCCGGACCGGCAACCTGATTTACTTCGACAACATGAAAGAGCGGATCGGGCCGGAGCACGTCATGGCCTCCGGCGCCCTGCCCCCCGGCTTTCCCCCGGTGGTGATCGAAGGTCAGGCCTATTGGGATGGCGGTCTCGTCTCCAACACGCCGCTGCACTGGGTTCTGGATGAAGAGCCGCGCCGGGATCTGACGATCTACCAGATCGATCTCTTTCCGGCGGCAGGTCCGATGCCGCGAACGCTGATGGAAGCCGCCGAGCGGGAAAAGGACATCCGCTATTCAAGCCGCACACGGGCGAACACCGATGCCGAAAAGCGGGAGAAGGATCTGCGCGCGGCCCTGGGGCGGCTGCTGAAAAAGCTGCCCGCCTCGCTGAAGAACGATGCCGACGCCGCGCTGCTGGCGGAAGCGAACGCGCAGGGCGCGATCACGGTGGTGCAGCTCATCTATGCCGACAAGCCCTATGAAGGCGGCAACAAAGACTACGAGTTTTCGCGCAAGACGATGCTTGAGCACTGGCATACCGGTCTCGCCGACGGGCGGCATACCATGTCGCACCTCGACGAGATCAAGGCGCCCTGCCCGCCGGGCATCCGCACCTTCGACATTCACCGCGCCGGCCGGAAGATGAAATCATGACGCCGCGCATCGCCTTACGGTCAGATGAAAGGACCACGCCATGAGCCTGAAATCGAAATCCGCCATCGTCACCGGGGCGACCAGCGGCATCGGCCTCGCCATCGCACGCGCCTTCGCCGCCGAAGGCGCCAATGTCGTCATCAACGGCTTCGGCCCTGCCGATGCGATCGAGGCGGAGCGCGCGAAGATCGAGAGCGAGTTCGGCGTCAAATGCGTCTACTCGCCCGCCGACATGACGAAACCCGCCGAGATCACCGCCATGGTGAAGCTGGCCGCCGATACGTTCGGCGGGCCGGACATCCTGGTGAACAATGCCGGCATCCAGCATGTCGCGCCGATCGAGGATTTCCCGCCGGAGAAGTGGGATGCGATCATCGCGATCAACCTGACCGCCGCCTTCCACGCGATCCGCGCCGCCGTGCCCGGCATGAAGGCGAAGAAATGGGGGCGGATCATCTCGACCGCTTCGGCGCACTCGCTGGTCGCCTCGCCGTTCAAGTCGGCCTATGTGACCGCCAAGCACGGCATCGCCGGCCTCACCAAGACGGTGGCGCTGGAAGTCGCGACGCACGGTGTCACGGTCAACTGCATCAGCCCCGGCTATGTCTGGACGCCGCTGGTCGAGAAGCAGATCCCCGACACGATGAAGGCGCGCGGGCTGACGAAGGAGCAGGTCATCAACGACGTGATCCTCGACGCACAGCCGACCAAGGAATTCGTGACGGTCGACCAGGTCGCGGCGTTGGCCGTTTTCCTGTGCGGCGACGCCGCCAAGTCGATTACGGGCGCGAATATAAGCATGGACGGCGGTTGGACCGCTGCCTAGCGTGCCGCCCGAGGGAGATGGAACCATGAACCCCACGCGCAGATTTACGGCCGCCGCGTTGGCGGCCGCGATGTCGATAACGTCGGTCGCAGGCATCGCCCGCGCCGAAGAGGCCGATCCCTATATGCTGTTTCCCGGCAGCCTGGGGCCGGTGAAGGTCGGCATGACAGTCGACGAGGCGGTGAAGGCGCTGGGCAGCGGCTGGTCGTATCGCGGCATGATGGACGACGGCGACATGACCTGCGGCCATATCTCGCGCGAAGGGCTGTGGCCGGACGGCTCGCCCTATTTCATGGCGCAGGACGGCGTCGTCACGCGGATCGAGTTCTCCAACGCATCGATCCTGACCGAGAAGGGCATTCATGTCGGCTCGACCGAGGCCGAGGTGAAAGCTGCCTATGGCAGGCAGGTGCAGGCCGAGCCGCACCAGTACCAGGCCGCCCCGGCGCAGTATCTGACGGTGTGGTTCCAGAACGCGCCGAAGGAAGGCGACTACGCCGAAGACCGCAAGGCGCGGGGCATCAAGTTCGAGACCAACGAACAGCGTATCGTCATCGGCATCTACGCCGGCGACACGTCGATCATGTATGTCGAAGGCTGCGCCTGAGGCCGAGCGCCGGGGCGCCGGGACGCAGTGCCGCGCAATTTGACCCTGAAGCCTTTGAAGCGGGCCGACCTGCCGGTCGGGACCGTGGCGCTTGCCCGCTATCTGATCGGCGTCACCATCGTCCACGACCTGCCCGAGGGCATCGTGGCCGCCCGGATTGTCGAGACCGAGGCCTATCTGCCGGACGATCCCGCAAGCCACAGCTATCGCGGGCCAACGGCGCGCAACGCGCCGATGTTCGGCCGGCGCGGCCATGCCTATGTCTATCTGAACTACGGCATGTACTGGCTTTTCAACATCTCCAGCGAAGAAACCGGCACAGGGGCCGGCGTGCTGGTCCGCGCCGCAGAGCCGGTGATGGGCGAAGCCGTCATGGCGCTGCGCCGCCCCGGAAAGGCCGGCGCTGCGCTTCTCAACGGTCCGGGCAAGCTGGCGGCGGCGTTGGGGATCGGCCCTGCCCATTCGGGCGTCGATCTGTGTGAGGGCGGCGCGTTGCGATTGGCCCGTCCTGCGCGTCCGGCAGGCGAAATCGGGGTTTCCACCCGTATCGGCCTCACCAAGGCGGCGGATGCCGAATTGCGCTTTTTTGAACGCGGAAACACCTGGCTCAGCGGCCCGAAGGCGCTGAACAGATGATCCGACTGTCAAAAGAATGGTGCGGTCGAGAAGACTCGAACTTCCACGGGAGTTACCCCACTACCACCTCAAGGTAGCGCGTCTACCAATTCCGCCACGACCGCATGCGTGTTGCCCAAAGCGGGGCAAGGGCGCGGCTTATAGCCAGCCATTCCGGGTTTGTGAAGCGGTGTTTTCGCCTGAAATTCCGGGCGTTGGATCAGGCGGCCGCAGCCAGGATGCGCGTGACGTTCACGCAGATTTTCTCGCCCTGAATCACGATATCGCCGCGTGCGACAGGCTGGCCGTTGGCGAGGATCCAGACCTCGTCGGTCTGGCGGGCGTCCAGCTCGATCACCGCGCCACGGCCCATGCGGAGAAGCTGGTGCATCGGAATCACCGACTTGCCCAGCACCACCGAAATCTCGACCTTGACGGTATCGACAGCCATACGGCGAAACGCCCCGATTTGCCCCGTTGCGACGCTAGGCCCGCACGCTTACTTGAGAGTTAATGACTGCCCGCCCCGCCCCCGAATGGCTGACCAGCGATACGCCCGTCGCCTATCCTGAGGCGCTGGCGGCGATGGAGGCGCGCGCCGCCGCGATCGCCGACGGAACGGCCCCGGAAGCCGTGTGGTTGCTGGAACATCCGCCGCTCTACACCGCAGGCACCAGCGCCCGTGCGCAAGACCTTCTGGATGCCGGCGGCTTTCCCGTCTACGCGACCGGCCGGGGCGGCCAGTACACCTATCACGGCCCCGGCCAGCGGGTCGGCTACACCATGCTGGACGTGAAGGCGCGGGGCGGCGACATCCGCCGATTCGTCCGCGATCTGGAGGAATGGCTGATCCGCGCCCTCGCCCGCTTCGGCGTCACCGGGGAACGGCGTGACGGCCGGGTCGGGATATGGGTGGTCGATCCCCGGACCGGCTGTGAAGACAAGATCGCAGCCCTGGGCGTTCGCATCCGGCGCGGCGTCAGCTTTCACGGCGTGTCGCTGAATGTCGACCCGGACCTGTCGCATTTCGCGGGGATCGTGCCGTGCGGCATCAGCCAGCACGGGGTGACCAGCCTGAAGCGATTGGGCCGGCCGGCCTCGATGGCTGACGTCGATGCGGCGCTCAAGGACAGTTTCGCAACCGTCTTTGGGGGTTGAAACATCGCCGCTCCGGGTGTGAGCTTGGCAGCTCGCAGCAACGGAGGCCTCGATGAACGGCACCTGGATGTGGCACGAGCTGAACACGCCCGATGTCCACCGCGCGCAGACCTTTTACGGCCATCTCTTCGGCTGGGGCGTCACCGAGATGCCTCTGCCCGGCGGCATGTACTATCTCTTCCAGAAAGACGGTCAGGGCCATGCGGGCCTGATCCAGACCGGCGGGCCGGGCCTGGAGAACGAGCCGACGCGCTGGCTCGTCTACCTCGCCACCGACGATGTCGACCGCGACCATGCACGCATCGCCGATCTCGGCGGCAAGGCGCTGACGCATGTGATGGAGGTGCCGGGAACCGGGCGCTGGTTCCTCGCCGAAGACCCGGCCGGAGCGCAATTCGCTCTGATGCAGCCATATCCCCGGCCTGAAGCGGCCAGGCCTGTGAAGGCTGCAAAGCCCAAGGCGAAGCCCAAGCCCGCCGTGAAGGGCAAGGCGTCCGCAAAGCCGGCGCCGAAACCTGCCAAACCCGCCAAGGCTGTGAAGCCGCTCGCCAAGCGTTCGCCCAAGGCGAAGCCGATGAAGGCGGCGATCAAAAAGGCGAAGAAGACGCCGGGCCTGAAAGCCGGCACGCGGGCGAAGCGTGATCTGGCCGCCGCCAAGGCGCGTGATGCCGCGCTTAAAGGCCGCTCCCAGCGCAACATGAAACGGTAGGCATGCCATGCGGACGCTCGTCCTTGCCGCCGCGCTTGTCGCGTGCGCCGGCCCGGCGCTCGCCGACGACGACGACGAGCATATGCCGAACATCCGGCAGATGGGATTTCTGACCGGCGCCTGGTCGCAGACCATCGACGGGATCACCACGGAAGAACACTGGGTCGGCCCCATCGGCGGCGTGATGGCAGGCGTTTCGATTACGCATTCCGACAAGCCCGGGTTCCAGACTTCGACCGAGTTCATGAGCATCGTCGAAAGCGGCGGCACGCTGGTCTTCATCGCCAGGCCCGGCCCCGAAGCGCCGACCGAGTTCCGTCTGAAAGAGTCCGACAACGGCATCGCGACCTTCGAGAACGAAGATCACGATTTCCCCCAGCGCATCACATACGAGATCGACGGCGACATGGACGTGCTGAAGGCCCGGATCGAAGGCGTGAGCGAGGGCCGGACACGGGCGATGGAATGGACATACAGGCGCCAGCAGCCCTAGATCCGTTCGACTTTCGCTAAAGTTTTCGCCTTTCCGCGCAAGGATTTCTGAACGAAATCCTAACCCCCGTTTCACGAGCGCGCGCCTAAGGTCCGGACATGATCGTCCAAAGCCGCGTCGCCCTGGGCCTCGCCGCGCTCGCCCTGCTGGGCGGGTTCGCAGCGATCTATGTGCCCGCCAGCCGCGTCTCGTCCGACATCGACCGCGCTCTGCAGCAGGAAGACGACGTTCTGGCGGATGCGCTGAAAGAGCGCCTGCTGGCGGACGCCGAAGAGGACGTGCGCGCCATCGCGATCCTGGCGGATGCGCAGGGACTGGGCGGCCTGGCGGCAGTGGGCGAATCCATGCGGTCGGCGGTGCGGGTGAACGCGATCATCGTGACCGACGCCGCCGGGCGTCCGCTGCAGACCTATGCCGCCATCGACACGCCGGGCGGCGTCGCGCGCACCCCCGCCGTCAAGGCGATGGCGAAGCAGGTTGCTTCAGGAAACGGCGAAGTGCTGCGCGGCTTTCTGCGCGCCTATGGGCAGACCTACGCCACGGCCGCAGCACGCGTGACCAATCCGGACGACGAAGGCGATCCGATCACGGTCATCGTCTTCACGCGCATCGAGCGCGCGGTCATGGCGCGGCTTTCCGAAGATTACGGCCTCGCCAATCTCGATCTGGCGCAGGAAGAACCCGACGGCGAAACATCGTCCCTGCCGCTCGCCGATCCTCACGGCCACATCACCGGCTATCTCACCTGGCAGGTGTCAGGCCCCGCGCAGAAGATGCTGGAGCAGCTCGGCCCCTGGATCGGCGGCGTCGTGATCGCGGTCGCGGTCGTTCTGGCGCTGCTCGCGATCGTCACGCTGCGGGCCTATCGCCGGGCGGCGAACGCGGCGCTTGCGAACCAGGTCCTGGAGAAGGCGGATCGCGCCAAGAGCCTGCTCTTCGCCAATCTGAGCCATGAGTTCCGCACGCCCCTGAACGCCGTCATCGGCTTCTCGGACCTCATGAAGTCACGCACCTTCGGCCCGCTGGGGCATCCGAAATACGACGAATATGTCGGCGACATCCACAACAGCGCTTCGCATCTTCTGGGCCTCATCGAGGATGTCCTGATCCTGTCGCGCTACGAAGCCTCCGAAGGCGTCACGCTGAACGACGCGGTGCTTCTGGAGGACACGATCGACGACACGATCCGCATGCTGAAGCAGCAGGCGGCCCGGAAAGGGCTGCGTCTGCACGCCAATCCCACCGGCGGCCTGCGCGTTCTCTGCACGGACAAGGCGCTGCGCCAGATCGTCATCAATCTGGTGGGCAATGCGATCAAATACACCGAGCAGGGCCATATCCGCGTGACGGCCACCCCGAGCGCCACCGGCGCCGAGGTCGATCTCGTCGTCAGCGATACCGGCATTGGCATTGCGCCCGAACATCTCGGCCGCATCACCCGCCCCTTCGAGCAGGTGGACGATGTCTATGCCCGCAAGCAGGGCGGAACGGGCCTCGGCCTTTCGATCGTCACCACGATCATCGCCCATGCGGGCGGCCGCCTGAGCATCGAGAGCGAGGTCGGACACGGCACGCGCGTGACAGCGACCTTCAGGCGCGCGCCGGACGCCGCCGGGGCGCGGCGGGCCGCCTAGGCGAATTCCAGGATCACTGCGTCGACGGCCAGGCTGTCGCCCTTGCTGGCGTTGACCTTGGACACCGTGCCGTCTTTTTCGGCGCGCAGGACGTTCTCCATCTTCATCGCCTCGACGACGGCCAGCGGCTCGCCGGCTTTCACTTCCTGACCCTCGGTCACATTGATCGAAACGACCAGACCGGGCATCGGGCAGAGCAGGAATTTGGACGTGTCCGGCGCCACACGTTCGATCATGTGGTGCGCCAGCTCGGCGGCGCGCGGCGTCATCACCTTGGCGAAGACGGACGCGCCGCGATGCCACAGGCGATAGCCTTCAACAGTCTTCACGATCTGCGCCACGAACGGCTTGTCGTCGATCAGGCCGTGAAACACGTTCTGGCCCGGCGTCCAGGCGCTTTCCACGATCACCGTATCGCGGAACCCGCCCTTTCCGGCGTCATGGAAGCGGAACGTTGCCGGCCCCAGCGGATCGGCGCTGAGCCAGACCGACAAGGCGTGATCCTGTCCGGCGAGATTGACCACCCATTCCGGCGGATAGGCCGTGTTGGGGTGGATACGGCCGGAAACTTCACGCGCCCGGGCATTGTCGCGCGCGTGGGCGAACACAGCGACGGCAGCGAGCTTTTCGGCCGCATCGTGAGGCAGCTCGACGCCATGGAAGCCTTCCGGGAATTCCTCGGCGATGAAGCCGGTCGTGATGTTGCCGGAGATGAAGCGCTCGTGGCCCATCACGGCCTGCAGGAACGGCACGTTCTGCTGGATGCCTTCGATGTAGAAGGCGTCGAGCGCATCGGCCATCAGGGCGATGGCGGCATCGCGCGTGGGCGCATGGGTGCAGAGCTTGGCGATCATCGGGTCGTAGAACATCGAGATCTCGCCGCCTTCATAGACGCCGGTGTCGTTGCGGATGAGACCCTTGCCCGAATGGCCTTCGGCGGGCGGGCGATACTTCACCAGACGGCCGATCGAGGGGAGGAAGTTGCGGTACGGGTCTTCCGCATAGATGCGGCTTTCCATCGCCCAGCCGTCGATCTTCACGTCCGACTGCCTGATCGCCAGCGTCTCGCCATAGCCGACGCGGATCATCTGTTCGACGAGGTCGATGCCGGTGATCAGCTCCGTCACCGGATGCTCCACCTGCAGACGGGTATTCATTTCCAAGAAGTAGAAATTCCGTTTCCCGTCGACGATGAACTCCACCGTGCCGGCGCTGTCGTAACCGACCGCCTTGGCCAGCGCGACGGCCTGTTCGCCCATCGCCTTGCGGGTGGCCTCGTCGAGGAACGGCGACGGGGCCTCTTCGATCACCTTCTGGTGGCGGCGCTGGATCGAGCATTCGCGCTCGTTCAGGTAGATGCAGTTGCCGTGCTTGTCGCCCAGCACCTGAATTTCGATATGACGCGGCTCGGTGACGAATTTCTCGATGAAGATGCGGTCGTCGCCGAAGGAGGCGCGGGCTTCGTTCTGGGACGACAGGATCGCCTGCGCGAGTTCTTCGGCCGAATTGCAGACGCGCAGGCCCTTGCCGCCGCCGCCCGCCGAAGCCTTCACCATCACCGGATAGCCGATGTCAGCCGCGATCTTGGCGGCGTGTTCGACGCCGTCGATCTCGCCGATATAGCCGGGGACCGTGTTCACCTTCGCGGCGGAGGCGAGCTTCTTGGATTCGATCTTGTCGCCCATGGCGAAGATCGCCTTGGGGTTCGGCCCCAGGAACGCGATGCCGTTCTCCTTGAGCGCATCGGCGAACGCCGTGCGCTCCGACAGGAAGCCATAGCCGGGATGCACGGCCTCGGCGCCCGTCCGTTTGCAGGCGTCGATGATTTTCTCGATGACCAGATATGACTGCGCCGCAGGCGGCGGGCCGATATGGACGGCTTCATCCGCCATCGAGACATGGAGCGCATCGCGGTCGGCGTCCGAATAGACGGCGACCGTCTTGATGCCCATGCGGCGGGCGGTCTTGATGACGCGGCAGGCGATCTCGCCGCGGTTGGCGATCAGGATCTTTTTGAACATGAGCCGGTGCAGCCCCTAGACGCAATTTTGTGACGGGATCGCATAGCAGATGGGGGGCCGCTGTCTAAGGGGTTTTGGCGGCCTTACGTGAAGGGAATGGGATGTTAGCGTGCGCCCATGGGGGCGGCGCGATTCCTGGCGGTTTTGGCGGCGGCGGCTTGGCTGGCGGCCCCGGCGCGCGCCCTGCCCGCCGGTGAACCGGTGCTGGCGATCGACGACCTGCCGGCGCTCGCCACGCTGGAGGCAAATGGCTATGCGCTGGGCGATATTCTGGGCGCAGCGGGCGCAGCGACGACGGCGGAACTGACCGCCGCCAGCGCGCCTTATCGCACGCTGAGCGCGGCGATTGCGGCGGACACCGCAGAACTGCGGGCCGAGATGAAGGCCAATGGGCGGCCTTTGCGCGAGGTGACGGCGGATAATATCGGCCGCGTGATGGACATGCGCTGGCTGGCCTCGCCGCTCGCCCGCTTTCGCCTTGTCGGCGTGGTCAACCGGATCGACCGCCGCGACTTCGGGCAGGCGGCCGGCACCTGCGGCGAAATCCGCCTCATCTACCGCCTGGCGTATCGCTTCGCCGGCACCAAGAAGGGGCGCATCTACGCCTCCCGCCTGCCGGTCTCGATCAACATCGTGCTGGAACAGCTTGGCGACTGCCAGACGACGGCGGCGGCCTGGGTTCCAGCCGGCGAAACAGCCGATGCCGCCGCATGGCTGCTGGCCGGACCGCTCAGCCACGTGCGGTTGAAGCAGGTCGAGATCAACGTCCAGATCGTGCGCTTCCCGTCGGGCCTCGAAACGGAGTTCGGCGGACAGGCCGTCTATCTGATGCGCGTCTTCCAGCCCTCGCGCGAGGCGGGCGCCCTCACCCTCTCGCCCAAGCCGCTTGAGAACACGCCCGATATTGCGCGCCTGGGCGCCGACCCCGCCCTGAAGGCCGAACTCGTCGCGTATCTGCGTGGCCACGCGCCGGAGATCGATGAAGGCACGCTGGTGCTGCCGGACAAATTTCTGGCCGAGAAGGCCCTCTCCTACTCGACCTATGGGCCTCTGCGCACCGCCAACCGGCCTTTCGCCGTGCTTCTGGACGGCGACGATTTCAACGGCGTCGAAGCGACCGGATTCCGCGTGCTGAAAACCACGCGCGGCCTCGTGGAACGGCTGGATCAGCTCTCATGCATGGGCTGTCATCAGTCGAACGGGACGGCGGGTTTCCACTTCTTCGGCCTCGACGACAGCGAGACCTCGCCGCTCAACAAGGTGACGATCGGGCATTCCCCGCACTTCGCCGCCGAGCAGCCGCGCCGTGCCGCCTATATGGCCGCGCTGCTGAAGGGCGATGCGCCCGATCCCTTCCGCCCGCTGCCCAACGCACCGCCGGCCGACTGGAGCGGCGCGGAGCCGGTGTATCAGGCGGCGCGTCCGGGGATGGCGTGCATTCCCGATGTCGCGGCGGACGATCTGCAGGCGTGGAGCTGCGATGCGACGACGGTCTGCACCACCGTCGCGACCAACGCCAGGCTGGGACTGGTGATGGGCCAGTGCCTGCGGCCCACCGACGATGGCGCCTATTCGGGGCAGCTGTGCCTGGCGGGCGAAATCCGCGACGGGGATCAGCCCTACAACGACAAATTCAGGATCGGCGAAACGCTGAACAGCTTCGCCAAAAAGGTGAACCCGAAAACCCATGCCTGCCGGCCGCCGAAGCTGGGCGTGCCGGGCGGCGCGAGCTATCGCCAATGCACGGGGCCGGAGCGCGAGTTCGCCAATTTCACCAGGGGCGCCCGGCCCGATGAGATCTGCGCGCTGGCGGGCGGCAAGGCGTTCGATCTGTGCGTCGCGTCAGGCGATTTCGCGTCGTGCCTTGAGGACGCCGTGGTGCGCGGCAACCGCCAGACCTGCGGCGGCGACCGCTATTGCCGCGACGACTTCATGTGCCAGGAGCTGCCGCCGAACCTCGCCAAGGTGGAGCGGGTGAAAGGCAACGGCTACTGCTCGCCGACCTATTTCCTGTTCCAGATGCGGATCGATAATCATCCAGACCCGGTGAAGGGGCTTTAGAACAGTGCGCAGATACGGTGGTTCACGACCTCGGCAAATGTCTCGTCATTGAATGACCAAGGTCAACGATTGGCCAAGTCATTGTTGCCTTTAGCAAGTGGAATACCTGCCTTCGATGTCTCTACATTCCCTCTAGCGAGATCAAATCCGAAACCCGTTTTCCATCCTCCGAATTGCTCTCTCGGAGAGTTCTCTGGGCTAGCTTAGCATAGATATTGGCCATCGACCGATGCGCCTCTGCGGAAATCTTAGTGCTCCCGCTCTGAAGCCTATTGGCATAGGCGAGTACGTTCCTGATAAATCCAAGCGGACAAACAAGGTCGCCAATATCCTCCCAAGCCGTCATGCGATCTCGCGAACGCTCAACCGCAGCCAACGCTCTGTCGCAGTCGCCTTTGCAACATACATAGACATTCTCAATTTGCGCGTCGGCTTCGTAGCCCATCGCAACGACCAATATCCCTGAGTACGGGTCAGTTACGCTTTTAAGAAGTAGGTCGACACCGCAGTTTGCACATTCGATCGGTTCGTATTTGTCGAACAACTTTTGAATTGGACGCGACTTTGCGTAGCTGATGGGAAAAAATCGCGAGATTATTTTCGACATGCCACCTTCGTGCGCTGCTGCCGTAATCTTCGCGGCGTCGAATATCTCGTATCGAACTATTTTTTCTTCGCTAACGAGCGCAGATAGCCGGGTTACCAGAGCAGCGCTTGGAATGGTCGCGTAGATACCCAAGAAGCCATCCGCTTTGTGTTGAGCGAGCCTCTCGAGAATATTCTGCTCGTCGTTGACGCCAACGGATGATCCGCTCGTCGCGAAATTCTTGCAGCTGACGAGCCAGACAAACTTTCTAGAAGCCAGATGGCCCTTCAATTGCTCGCTGACGATTAGGTCTTGTCCCGCATCAGCACCCCGACCAGGTGGAGTTTCAATCACCATGCCGAGTTCAGCAAGAAAATCGCGCGCGAACAGCTCTAGCTGCTCGCCCGATGCGAGTTCGGTGAAATCTAAACTCTCCATCGCCCATCCCTCACAACGGAATGTTGTCGTGCTTCTTCCAAGGGAGTTCCGCTTTCTTGGTGCGGAGCATGCGGAGGGCGCGGGCGATGCGCCAGCGGGTGCGGGACGGGGTGATGACTTCGTCGATATAGCCGCGTGAGGCCGCCACGAACGGATTGAGGAAGCGGTCCTCGTATTCCTTGGTGCGCTGCGCGATCGCGTCCGGGTCTTTCATGTCCTGGCGGAAGATGATTTCGACCGCGCCCTTCGCGCCCATCACGGCGATCTGCGCCGATGGCCAGGCGTAGTTCACGTCGGCCAGCATGTGCTTGGAGGCCATCACGTCATAGGCGCCGCCATAGGCCTTGCGCGTGATGACGGTGACCTTGGGCACCGTCGCCTCGGTGAAGGCGAAGAGCAGCTTGGCGCCGTGCTTGATGAGGCCGCCATATTCCTGCGCGGTGCCGGGGAGGAAGCCCGGCACGTCCACAAACGTGACGATAGGGATGTTGAAGCAGTCGCAGAAGCGCACGAAGCGCGCGGCCTTGCGGCTGGCGTCGCTGTCGAGCACGCCGGCGAGGACCATCGGCTGGTTGGCGACGAAGCCGACCGTGTGGCCTTCGATGCGGCCGAAGCCGGTGACGATGTTTTTGGCGAAATTCTCCTGGATCTCGAAGAAGTCGCCCTCGTCCGCGACTTTCAGGATCAGCTCCTTGATGTCGTAGGGCTTGTTCGGATTGTCCGGCACCAGGGTGTCGAGCGAGTGATCCTCGACATCGTAGTCGTCGAAGGTCGGACGCTCCGGCGCGTTTTCGCGATTGTTCAGCGGCAGGAAGTCGATGAGGCGGCGCATCTGCTGCAGGCAGATGATGTCGTTGTCGTAGGCGCCGTCGGCGATGGAGGATTTGGTCGTGTGGATCTTGGCGCCGCCGAGTTCTTCCGAGGTCACCACCTCGTTGGTGACGGTCTTCACCACGTCCGGGCCGGTGACGAACATGTAGGACTGGTCGCGCACCATGAAGATGAAATCGGTCATGGCGGGCGAATAGACGTCGCCGCCGGCGCAAGGCCCCATGATGACGCTGATCTGCGGGATGACGCCCGACGAGCGCACGTTGCGGGCGAACACATCGCCGTAACCGCCCAGCGCCGCGACGCCTTCCTGGATGCGCGCGCCGCCGGCATCGAACAGGCCGATACAGGGCGCGCCCATGCGGAGGGCCAGATCCTGGATCTTCACGATCTTCTGCGCATGGGTCTCGCTGAGCGAGCCGCCGAACACGGTGAAGTCCTTGGCGAAGACATAGATGAGGCGGCCATTGACCGTGCCCCAGCCGGTGACGACGCCGTCGCCGGGAAACTTGGTCTTCTCCATGCCGAAATCGGTCGCCCGATGTTCGACGAACATGTCGTATTCCTCGAACGAGCCGGCATCGAGCAGCAGGTCGATGCGCTCGCGGGCCGTGAGCTTGCCCTTCTTGTGCTGGGCGTCGATGCGCGCCTGACCGCCGCCGAGACGGGCCTCGGCGCGGCGGTTTTCCAGCTCCTGGATGACGTTTTTCATGGTGTGCTCCACACAGGAGTGAATGACGTGATGGGGCGTGAAATCATGTTTCTTGCGCCCGCGCAACGCGCCGCGAACGGAAGTTACCTAAAGCAGGGCCAGGAACCGGCCGCCGGTTTCCGCCTCGTCACGGATGCGGGCGGCGCGGATATCCGCCTCTTCGTCGTGGCCCCAGCGTTCGATCTGGAATTCTTCATCGATGCGGGAGGTGGCGAACGCCTCCCCTGCCCCGAGCCGGCCGCCGAGGACCGCAAGACCCAGACCGAGCGATCCGAACGAGGTCGTGAGGACGTGAAGGGCCGCGAGGTGGAACGGGCCGAGATTGAGGACAGCCGCCTCCAGCGCCGCGAGCGCTTCGGGCGGCTGATCGACATGGACGATGCCTTCGGCGAGCGCCAGCCGCGCGCCGTGCGCTTCCGCCAGCCAGTCGAGAACCGGCTGCCAGGATTTCGCCAGACGGACGGCGAGGTTCAGCGGTTCGGCGGCGCGATAGCAGAGGAGATCATGCGCGCCATAGGCGGCGAGCCGTCTGGCGAAGGCCTCGCGCTCCGGCGCGATGCGGTCGATGGCGGCGTTGGCGAGCGCGGTGAGCGGCATGGCGGCGGGAAGGATGCGGGCTTCCTGTGCGTTCCATTCCGCAGCGATGGCCTCGGCCAGCGCAGCGGTCGGAACGGTGAGCGGCAGACGCGCGGGCGTCTTCAGGCGGCGCTCGTCGAGCCAGACGCCGTGGCCGTCGCCATCGGGACGGGAAGAAGCGGATTTGTAGAAGCGGCTGATCGCGGGTGCTGAACTCATGACGCGGTCTTCTTGCGTTTGGATTTGCGTAAGGCGTCGGGCTGCCCGTCATGGGAGCCGAATTTCGGGAGCGGCGACGGGGTCCAGGCGCGTTCGCCCAGCGTCTTCGCGTGCTTCCGGTGGAACGGGTACCAGACGCGGCTGCGGCGGCGCGACGCCTCGCCGAAGGTTGCGAGGACGACCATCTGACCGGTGTTGTTCAGGACGGCGTGGGCCTGGCCCGTGCCGCTGGGCCAGCCGACGAAATCGCCCGGCTGCAGCGGATACGCGCGGCCGTCGAGCCAGACGTCCGGCGTGCCCGAGACGACATAGGTGAACTCCTCCTCGTCCGCTTCGGCGTGGGGATAGGAGGTGCGGCGGCCGGGGTTCAGCAGATCGATCCCGCCGCCGATGCGGCCAAGGCCGGAGCGGTCGTTCAGGGGGATGAAATCCGCCATCAGCTCGGGATCGTTCGGGTAGGTGTTGCCGGTCTGGACCTTCACCGTGACGGTATCGATGGCGTTGGGCGGCAAATCGCGCTTGCGGGAACCCTTTGGCCCCTCGCCCGGCTGGCCGTCATGCGGACCCAGGCGGCGCCTTGGTGGATCGGCCCAGAGCTTGCCGTGACCGGCGAACCATTCGGCGATTTTGGGATCGCGCGGAAAGGCGACGCGGGAGCCGTAACGCGAGGCTTCCCCGATGGCGAGGAATTGAACGTCGGAATCCGAGTTGTTGATCAGGCTGTGCGCGATGCCGGTGCGATCGGGCCAGCAGACGACGATGCCCGGCTTCAGGCGGTAGAGATAACCGTCCTGCCAGAGGTCCGGCTCGCCCTTCAGGATGACGACGAGTTCCTCCTCGTCGCGCTCGGCATGGGGCGGCGAGGAGCGGCGGCCGGGCGGCAGGCGGTGATGGCGGACGCCGAGGCGGGTGAGACCCGTCGCGCCGCCGAGATTGGCCGTGAAGCCGCGCTTTTCGCCCGTCGCAGGATGTGCGGCCTCGTCCGCGATTTCGAGATCGCGCCAATTGACGATGCAGGGCGGGCGCTTCGCGGCCATCACACGTCCGGGAAGAAATCCTGGGTGTTCTCAGGATCCCACCCGAACAACTCCCAGGTCTTCAGCATGTGCGGCGGCAGCGGCGCGGTGATTTCCAGATAGCCGCCCGACGGCTTGCGGATGCGCAGATAGCGGGCGTGCAGGTGCATCTTCTGCGACATGGACCCGGAGAGCCGGGCGCCCTCCTCGCCATATTTGAAGTCGCCGGCGATGGGCGTGCCGAGCGAGGCGGTGTGGACGCGAAGCTGGTGGGTGCGGCCGGTGACCGGCATGAGGGCCAGCCAGGCCGCCTTCTGGGCGGCGTGATCGACCACCCGGTAGCGGGTGACCGCGCGCTTGGCGTCGTCGTCCTCGCCCTTCTCGCGCACGACCATGCGCTCGTCGCTTCGGCCGGGGCCGTGGGCGACCTTGGCGAGGGACGCCTTGATGGTGCCGATATGGGGCTTGGGAACCCCGACCGTCAGCGCCCAGTAGATCTTCTTGGTGTCGCGTTCGCGGAAACTCTCGGCCAATGCGGCGGCGGCAGGCACCGTGCGGGCGATGACGAGGACGCCGGACGTATCCTTGTCCAGCCGGTGGACCAGACGCGGGCGCTGCTTCTTGCCGAAAGTGAGCGCGCCCAGGAGATGATCGACCGAGCGGGTGATGCCGGGGCCGCCCTGGCTCGCCAGACCGGGCGGTTTGTTGAGGATGATGATCTCGGAATCCATATGGATTACAAGGTCTTCCGCCGCGATCTTCTCATGCGTTGCGAGCGGCGCATCGGTGGCGCGAACAGGATTCGCTTCGGCGCTTTCCGGGATCGGCGGAATGCGCACGGTGGCCCCGACGGCCAGCCGGTCGCTGGCTTTCACCCGGCCGCCATCGACCCGGACCTGACCCGTGCGGAGCAGCTTTTCGAGCTGGCCGTGGCCGAGGCTGGGGTAGCGGCGCTTGAACCAGCGGTCGACGCGCACGCCGCCCTCGTCATTCGCCACGATCTCCGTTTTGACGCCGCTCATCCCGCGAAGCTCCTGACGGCCCACATCCCACAGAACAAAAAGAGAACTGTCAAGGCGACCGAAGCGGCGATATACGCGATTGCGGGCATCCAGTCGCCTTTTTCGATTATCAACGCGGTTTCGAGCGAAAAGGCGGAAAAAGTGGTGAAGCCGCCCAGGATGCCGGTGGTGAGGAACAGGCGGAGATCGGCCGGGATATTCCAGAGCCGCGCCGAACCTTCGACGACGACGCCCATCAGCAGGGCGCCCAGAATGTTGACGGCGAGGGTTCCCCAAGGGAACGCCCCGCCGGCAACGCGCTGCACCGCGCCCGCCATCGCGTAGCGGGCGACAGCGCCGAGCGCCCCACCCGCTGCGACGGCGAGCCAGGGCACTAGTTGTGAGCCATCTCGGTGGTGACGGCCGTTTCGGTCGACTTGTTGTAGAGGCAGAGCGCCATGCCGTGTTCGCCCTTCATGTGCTCCTGCGGATATTCACCTTCCACCACAAGGGCATCCATGCCGACGCTGTCGTCGAAGATCATGAGCTTGGTGTGCGCCTTGGCGTCCTTGAAGCCGCTGGCGGTGAAGCAGGCCTCGGCGACCTTCTTCTCGTGTTCGGCCCAGGCATCGTCGCTGGACGCGGCGGCGGGCAGCACGAAAGCGGCGGCGAGGGCGAGAATGGCGATGCGAGTCATGTGTCTCTCCTGTTGTTGACCCGTGTAGCGCAGGGATCGGAAACTGACGAGCGGATGAATGCGCCCGCCAGTTCCCCTTCAGACATCAGATGAGATCGCCGCCGGCGGCCGAGGCCGTGGTTCCATATTTCTCGAACGCCCTGATGACGTTGCGGCCGACGGTCCAGCGATGGACCTCGTCCGGCCCGTCGACCAGGCGCTGCGAACGGATATGGGTGTACCAGCGGGCGAGCGGCGTATCGGTGCTGTAGCCGAGCGCGCCGTGGAGCTGGATCGCGGTATCGACCACCTTGTGGACCATGTGCGCGAGGAAGACCTTGGCGATCGAGTTCTCCTGCCGCATGTCCAGCCCCTTCTCCGCCTTGTAGGCGATGTGAAGGAGCATCAACCGGGCCTGATAAAGTTCCGCCGCGCAGTCGGCCAGCATCCACTGGACGCCTTGCCGGTCGGACAGCTTCTTGCCGAAGGTCGAGCGTTTAGTGACGTGCGCCGTCGCCAGATCGAGCGCGCGCTGGGCCATCGCTACGTTGTGCATGCCGTGGCGGAGGCGGCCATAGGCCAGACGATGTTGCCCCATCGCGAAGCCGTTGCCCTCGCCGCCCAGCAGGTTTTCCGCCGGGACCACGAGATTTTCGATCTTCACCTCGCTGTGGCCGCCGCCCATGATGTGGCTGAGCGGGCTTTCCATCGCCATCGTCTCGATGTCGCGGACGATGTTGTAGCCGGGGTTCGGCAGCTCGACGATGAAGGTCGAGAACTGCTGATGGCGCGGGGCCTCCGGGTTGGTCTTGGCCATCACCAGCGCGATATCGGCGACGCTGGCGGCCGATGAGAACCATTTCTCGCCGTTGAGGACGTAGTTCTCGTTGCCCTGCCGCTCGGCCCTGGTCTGCATGCCGGTGGCGTCGGCGCCGGCCGCCTTCTCGGTCATCGAGTAGCAGATGCGCTTTTCGCCATTGAGCAGCGGCTTGAGGAACTTTTCCTTCTGGTAGTCGGTGCCGTGCGCCAGCAGGGTCATCATGGTCGCGTCGTCCGGACCCTGCGTGTTCATCGACAGGGCGCCGAGATGGGACTGACCGAGTTCCATCTGGACGAGCGCGTTGGCGAGCGGGCCAAGCCCCATGCCGCCATGCTCCGGCGGGATGAATGGACACCACAAGCCCTGCGCCCGGGCCTTCCTGCGGAGTTCAGCCAGCGTCGTCTTGTAGTCGGCGCCCTCGACGAGACGCTGTTCCGCCGGGTGGCATTCGTCCTTCACCCACTGGCGGACCTTTTCGCGGATCGCCTTGGCTTCGGGCGGGATTTCAAAATCGATGGCCATGGTGCCTGCCCTCCTTCAAGCGGCCGCGCGGAAGCGTTCGAGACGCTTGGCGATGATCTCGTCGGCCTCGGCCATGATGCGGTCGATCAGTTCCTTGACCGTCGGGATGTCGTGGATCAGGCCCGCGACCATGCCGCAGCTCCACCCGCCGGCATCCATGTCGCCGTCGCGCAGGATCTTCGGATAGACGCCCGCGACCTCGGCCGCGATGTCGCCGAAGGAGAGTTTGTCGCCCATCTCCTTCTCCTTCTGGAGCAGGCGTTCGACGGCGGCGTTGGTGAGCACGCGCTCGGTGTTACGCAGCGGGCGCATGATGAGGCGCGTGTCGAGCTCGCTCGCCTTGACCAGCGCGTCCTTGGCGTTCTGGTGAACCGGCGCTTCCTTGGTCGCGATGAAGCGGGTGCCCATGTTCATGCCTTCGGCGCCCAGCGCCAGCGCCGCGACGAGGCTGCGCCCGTCGGCCATGCCGCCGGAGGCGACGAAGGGAATTTTCAGCTCCTCGGCCGCGCGCGGCAGCAGGATGAAGTTCGGCACGTCATCCTCGCCCGGATGGCCGCCGCATTCGAAGCCGTCGACGCTGACCGCATCGCAGCCGATGGATTCAGCCTTCAGCGAGTGGCGGACCGAAGTGCATTTGTGGATGACCTTGATGTCGGCCTCTTTCAGCGCCGGGAGCCATTTGGCGGGATTGTTGCCGGCGGTCTCCACCGCCTTCACGCCGCTCTTGATGATGGCGTCGACGAAGCCCGGATAGTCCGGCGGCGTGACGGCCGGCAGGAAGGTGAGGTTCACGCCGAACGGCTTGTCGGTCATACCCTTGCAGCGTTCGATTTCGGCGGCGAGCCGTTCCGGCGTGCCCTGGGTGAGGCCCGTGATGATGCCGAGGCCGCCGGCGTTCGAGACCGCGGCCGCCATTTCAGCGAAGCCGACATAGTGCATGCCGCCCTGGATGATGGGGTGCTCGATGCCGAAAAGCTCGGTGATGCGGGTTTTCATGTGTGTCTCCTCAGATCGGTTTCTTGTGGGTCCGAATAGCGTGGCGGGGCGCATCAAGACCGAATTTCCGGGCCTTGGGAAGCGCCGGGCGCGGGGTGGGCCTTACGCGCGCGGAAGGCCGCCGCGCGTTGCGATCCGCCCCCGGTCATGGTGTGAATGGGGCATCAGAAAAGCAGGGAGAGACGAGACATGAGCGCCGCGCCGAAACAGACCTTCGAGGTCACCCCGGAACAGGAATACGAGCTGAACGACCTTCGCATGTCGAAAGAGTCGCAGCCGCTGTTCGACGCCGTGAAGAAGCACATCGCGGAGAATGTCGAGCCGATCGCCGAAGAGTTCGCGCGCCTTGGCGAGGAGCAGCAGAAGAAGGACCGCTGGAGCTGGCATCCGCGTCAGCTGGAGCTGCTGGAAGGCGCGAAGAACAAGGCCAAGGCCTCGGGCCTGTGGAATTTCTTCCTGCCTCATTCCGAGATCGGCAAGGGCCTGACCAATCTCGACTACGCCTATATCGCGGTCGAGCTGGGCAAGCAGATGCTGGCCTCTGAATCGCTGAACTGCTCGGCCCCCGATACCGGCAATATGGAAGTCATCGAGCGCGTCGGCACCGAGGAGCAGAAGAAGAAATGGCTGCTGCCGCTGCTCAACGGCGAAATCCGTTCGGCCTATGTGATGACAGAGCCGAATGTCGCCTCGTCGGACGCCAAGAACGTCTCGACCCGCGCCGAGCTGGTGGGCGATGAATGGGTGATCAACGGCGAGAAGTACTACATTTCCGGCGCCGGCGATCCGCGCTGCAAGATCCTCATCGTGATGGTGAAGACCAGCCCCGACGCGCCGCCGCAGTTCCAGCAGTCGCAGATCCTGGTGCCCAAGGACACGCCCGGCGTGGAGATCATCGGGCCGATGCACGTGTTCGGCGAGGACCACGCGCCGCAGGGTCACATGCATATGCGCTTCAACAATGTGCGCGTGCCCAAGGAGAACATGCTGCTGGGTGAAGGCCGCGGCTTCGAGATTTCGCAGCTGCGCCTCGGGCCGGGCCGCATCCATCACTGCATGCGCTCGATCGGCCAGGCCGAGAAGGCGCTGGACCTGATGGTGAAGCGCGGCACCAGCCGCGTCGCCTTCGGCAAGCCGCTGGTTCAGCTGGGCGGCAACCTCGAGAAAATCTCGCGCGCCCGCATCGATATCGAGGCCATGCGCCTGATGGTGCTGAAGGCCGCCCGCGCCATGGACGTGCTGGGCAACCGCGAGGCCCGCGTGTGGGTTTCGATGGTGAAGGCGATGGTGCCGGAGCGCGTGTGCCAGATCATCGACGAAGCGATCCAGATCCACGGCGCGACGGGCATTTCGGATTGGACGCCGCTCGCCAAGATGTACACCAACATGCGCCACCTGCGCTTTGCGGACGGCCCGGATGAAGTGCATCACATGGTGGTGGGTCGCGCCGAACTGACGCGGCACTGATCTCAACGATCGAGATGGGAACGGCCGGGCCTCATCGCCCGGCCGTTTTCTATTCCGCGTTCCGTTTCACGCGGAGCTTCGCCCAGTAGTCGAGGCGCTTGGCGATCTCGCGCTCGAAGCCGATCTCGCGCGGGCTGTAAAGCGCCGGGCGGTCCATGCCGTCCGGGAAATAGTTCTGGCCGGAGAAGCCGTCTTCGGCGTCGTGGTCATAGGCGTAGCCCGCGCCGTAGCCCTCGCCTTTCATCAGTCTGGTCGGGGCGTTCAGGATGTGCTTGGGCGGCATCAGCGAGCCGGTCGCCTTGGCGGCGGCGCGGGCCGCGCCATAGCCCTTGTAGAGCGCGTTCGATTTGGGCGCGGTCGCGCAATAGACGAGCGCCTCTGCGATGGCGAGTTCGCCTTCGGGGCTGCCGAGAAAATCATAGGTATCTTTCGCCGCCGTCGCGATGACGAGGGCCTGCGGATCGGCGAGGCCGATATCCTCCACCGCCATGCGGATGATGCGGCGCATGAGATAGAGCGGCTGTTCGCCGCCGGCGAGCATGCGCGCGAACCAGTAGAGCGCCGCATCGGGATCGGAGCCGCGCACCGATTTGTGGAGCGCGGAGATGAGATTGTAGTGCTCCTCGCGATCCTTGTCGTAGACGGGCGCGCGCTTCTGCACGACCTCGGCGAGACCGGAGGGGTCAAGCGGCGTTAGCGTTTTCAGCGCCAGCAGCTCTTCGGCGAGATTGAGGAGATAGCGCCCGTCGCCATCGGCCATGGCGACGAGCGCTTCGCGCGCCGCCGCATCGAGCGGCAGGGTGTTGCCCGTGACGGCTTCGGCGCGGGCGAGGATTGCCTCCAGCGCCGTATCGTCGAGGCGCTTCAGCACCAGAACCTGACAGCGCGAGAGGAGCGCGGCGTTCAACTCGAAGCTGGGATTTTCGGTGGTCGCGCCGATGAGGACGATGGTGCCGTCCTCCATCACCGGCAGGAAGGCATCCTGCTGGCTGCGGTTAAAGCGGTGGATCTCATCGACGAAAAGCAGCGTGCCCTGCCCGCCCCGGCGCTTGGCGCGCGCGGTTTCGAACAGCTTCTTGAGGTCGGCGACGCCGGAGAAGATCGCGCTGATCTGGACGAAATCGAGTTTCGTCGCCTTGGCGAGCAGGCGCGCGATGGTTGTCTTGCCCGTTCCCGGCGGCCCCCAGAGGATGAGCGAGGTGATGCGCCCGGCCCCGACCATGCGGCCGATCGGGCCATCGGATTTCAGCAGGTGATCCTGGCCGATGACCTGATCGAGCGCGGCGGGACGCAGACGATCCGCCAGAGGACGGGGCGCCTCGTTCTCCAGACCAGCGGCGCCGAAAAGGTCGGTCAGGCGTGGACCTCGATCGTGTAGAGCGTTCCGGCGCGCTTCACGACGATGCGCCAGCCGCCGGCAGCTTCGCCGCCCTTGAGCGCCGTATCCAGCGTGGAGACCGTGTCGATCTTCGCGTCGTTGACCTGGACGATGATGTCGCCGGGGCGGAAATTATAGCGCCGGGCGATGGAGCGGCGCTCGGCCCCCAGCACGACGACGCCGGTCATATCGGCGATGCCAAGTTCGTCGGCATAGGCAGGCGAGAGATTGGCGACCTGCGCCCCCTGCATCGGCGTGCGGCCATCCAGCGTGATCGTGGTGCGGTCGCCATCCGGGGGCGCGGCGAGCGTCACGTTCCAGGTGGTCCACTGCCCATCCTTGGGGCCTTCCAGCTTGGCCGTCTTGCCGATGCCCGAGGTGGCGATGCGGTAGCGGACGGCGGAGGGATCGTTCACCTCGAAGCCGTCGATCTTCCAGATGACGTCGCCGGTCTTGATGCCGGCCGCATCGGCGGGGCCGCCGGGATAGACCGAGCGGACGATGACGCCCTGCGGCCGGTCGAGGCCGAGCGAAGAGGCGATGTCCTGCGTCAGTTCCTGGGTTTCGGCGCCGAGCCACGCGCGGGCGATCTTGCCGCCCTCACCCGCCCCGTCGATGGTCGCGCGGACCATGTTGGACGGGATCGCGAAGCCGATGCCGATGGAGCCGCCCGAGCGCGAGAAGATGGCGGTGTTGATGCCGATGAGCTGCCCATCCGCCGTGACGAGCGCGCCGCCGGAGTTGCCGGGATTGATGGCGGCGTCGGTCTGGATGAACGACTGATAATCCGAAATGCCGACATTGGTGCGCGCGACCGCCGAGACGATTCCGAGCGTTACCGTCTGTCCCACGCCGAACGGGTTGCCGATGGCGAGGACGAGATCGCCGACTTCCGCCGTGTCGCTGTCACGCATCGAGACGCTGGGCAGCTTCTCGCCCTTGGTATCGACCTTCAGCAGCGCGATGTCGGTGCGCGGATCGGCAAGCTGGACCTTCGCTTCGAACTCGCGCCGGTCGGAGAGGACGACGATGAGTTCATCTGCGCCCTCGATGACGTGGTTGTTGGTGACGATGAGGCCGTCGTCGCGGACAATGACGCCGCTGCCCAGCGAGTTCTGCGTGCGGTCCTGCTGCGGACCGTAGAACTCCTCGTAGAAGGGATCGCCGGCATAAGGGTTCCGGACGATGGTCTTGGCATAGACATTCACGACGGCGGGGGCGACGCGCTTCACCACGGGCGCGAAAGTGGCGGAGAGGTCGCCTGCGGTTTCGGGCGGTGTTGCGTCGGGCGGCGGGAGCGCATCCTGGGCGAAGGCGGAAGCGACCAGAAAGCCTGCAAAGAGGTGGGCGAGAATCGTACGCATGGACACCGTCACGATGAGGACGGCCTTATAACGCATCCACTGCGCCAAGGATGCCAATCACGCCCGATTGATGGTTCCGTTGACCAGCCTTGAACTCTGTGCCTCTCATCTGAACAGGGGGATAGCGGCATGGATTTTGGACTTAAGGATACCGATTTCGTCTTTCGCTCATTTGGCTTTCTGTTTGACAGTTTCGGCAGAACCTTAAAGCAGATGGTTCTTTGGGGCGCCCCGGTCGTGGCCCTCAATCTCTGGCCGTTCTTCGATCCTGACGGCGCAATTGCGGACGCCCTCCGCGCGCAGGCCCTCTATGCGGCGACTGGGCGCTTTGCGGCAGGCCCGACCGCGATCCAGTGGGCGATGTTGCTCGGCATCTCAGCCTTCGGCATCGCCGCGGCGTCAGGCTTCGCCGTTCAGAGCCATCGCCACATCATCGGCCATGTCAAAATGCCGGAACGCAGCCTGTGGCCTTCGATCGCGGTCTACTGCGGCTACACCCTGCTGATTGCGCTGATCGGCATATTTCTGGGCGTTCTGGTCGCGCTGGCGATCGCCATCGTTGCGCCCGCGATGCCGCCGGCGCTGGCGCAATGGATACCGGTGTTCGTTCTCATCGGCTTCGGCCTTCTGGCGTTGCGCGTGTCGCTGATCTTCCCCAGTACGTCGATAGGTGACCGGGAGATGACGCTGTCGCGCTCCATCAACATGACCGGACGAAGCGTCTGGCGCATGGCGTTGGCTTTTCTCGGCTTCTTTCTGTTTCTGCTGATCGCAGGATTGATCCTCGGGTGGCTCGTCAAGCTGGTCATCGTCGACAGCTCAGCCCTGGCGCAGGTGACGGCGCGGATGATCCTGGGACAGTTCGTCGAGTTTCTCGGCGCCGCGCTGGTGACCACCTACCTGTCGCTCGTCTATGCCCACAAGATGGGGATCGGCATTCCCACGCCGCGCGAATGGAAGGAGCGAGATGCCGTCCTGGAGGCCATCAAGCAGGCCGACGCCGCGCAGCCGGACACCGAAAACGAAAAGGGCGGCTCGATCTGAGCCGCCCCTTCCCTGTCTCGGTTTTCGAAGCGCTTACGCGGCTTCGGCTTCCTCGCGGACGTCCACCGGGCCGGAATCCTTGCCCTTGGCGGTGACGTCGCGCTCGACGAACTCGATGATCGCCATCGGGGCGGCGTCGCCGAAGCGGATGCCGGCCTTCAGCACGCGCAGATACCCGCCCGAGCGGCCGGCATAACGCGGGGCCAGAACGTCGATGATCTTGGCGGCCGACGCTTCGTCGCCGATCTCGGCGATGAGCTGGCGGCGGGCGGCAAGACGGGTCTTGTCGTTCGCGCGCTTGGCGACGGTGATGAGCTTCTCGACGATCGGACGGAGATCCTTCGCCTTGGGAAGCGTGGTCTTGATCTGCTCGTGCTTCACCAGAGCGGCGGCCATGTTGGAGAACATGGCGGCGCGGTGAGCGTGGGTGCGGTTGAACTTGCGGCCCGAATTTCCGTGGCGCATGGCTGTATCTTTCTCAGAACTGGTCTTCGTAACGCTTGGCGAGATCGTCGATGTTCTCGGGCGGCCAGCCGGGCACTTCCATGCCGAGGTGGAGACCCATATTGGCGAGAACTTCCTTGATCTCGTTGAGCGACTTGCGGCCGAAATTCGGCGTGCGGAGCATCTCGCCTTCGGTCTTCTGGATGAGATCTCCGATATAGACGATGTTGTCGTTCTTCAGGCAGTTGGCCGAACGGACCGACAGCTCCAGCTCGTCGACCTTCTTCAGCAGAGCCGGATTGAACGCGAGTTCGGGCTTGGGCTCGTCCTTCTTGGCTTCCGCCGGCTCTTCGAAGCCGATGAAGGTGCCGAGCTGGTCGACCAGGATGCGGGCCGCGAGGCCGACGGCCGTCTCGGCCGAGAGCGCGCCGTTGGTTTCCACCTGCATGGTCAGCTTGTCGTAGTCGAGGATCTGGCCCTCGCGGGTGTTCTCGACCTTGTAGGAGACCTTGCGGACCGGCGAGAACAGGCTGTCGACCGGGATGAGGCCGATCGGCGCATCTTCGGGACGGTTCTTCTCGGCCGGGACATAGCCCTTGCCCGAGGTGACGGTGAACTCGATGCGGATCGAAGCGCCCTGGTCGAGCGTGCAGAGCACGAGGTCCGGGTTCAGGATCTCGACATCGGCGACCGGCGTGATCTGCGAGGCTTTGACTTCGCCCGGGCCGGTGGCGCGCAGCGTCAGGCGCTTCACGCCCTGGTCGGCCGGCATCTTGATCGCCAGCGACTTCACGTTGAGCACGATGTCGGTCACGTCCTCGCGGACGCCCGGGATCGACGAGAATTCATGCAGCACGCCGTCGATCTGGATCGACGTGACGGCGGCGCCCTGAAGCGACGACAGCAGGATGCGGCGCAGCGCGTTGCCGAGCGTGAGGCCGAAGCCCCGCTCCAGCGGCTCGGCGACCATCGTGGCCGACGAGTTGCCGCCATGGCCCGTCTCGACGACGAGCTTGGCGGGCTTGATCAGGTTCTGCCAATTGGCCTGGACCACGGGCGACTCCAATTCGGAAAACTAAAGAGACGAAGCAGCCAGATCAGACGCGGCGGCGCTTCGGCGGACGGCAGCCATTATGCGGAATGGGCGTGACGTCGCGGATCGAGGTGATCGTGAAGCCGGTCGCCTGCAGCGCACGCAGCGCCGACTCGCGGCCCGAACCCGGACCCGACACTTCGACTTCGAGCAGCTTCACGCCGTGTTCGGCGGCCTTGCGGCCGGCATCTTCGGCGGCCATCTGGGCGGCATACGGGGTCGACTTGCGCGAACCCTTGAAGCCCATCGTGCCGGCCGACGACCACGAAATCGCGTTGCCCTGGGCATCGGTGATCGTGATCATCGTGTTGTTGAACGAAGCCACCACATGGGCGACGCCCGAGGTGATGTTCTTGCGCTCTTTACGACGAACGCGCGTCTTCTTCTCGACCATGACAGCCTAGCCCTTACTTCTTCTTGCCGGCGATCGCCTTGGCGGGACCCTTGCGGGTGCGGGCGTTCGTGTGCGTGCGCTGACCGCGCACCGGCAGGTTCTTGCGGTGACGAAGGCCGCGATAGCAGCCGAGGTCCATGAGGCGCTTGATGTTCATCGCGGTTTCGCGACGAAGATCGCCCTCGACCACGTAGTCGCGGTCGATGATTTCGCGGATCTGAATGACTTCAGCGTCCGAGAGCTGGTTGACGCGGCGCGCCTCGTCGATGCGAAGCTGCTCGCAGATCGCAGCCGAATGCTTCGGCCCGATGCCATGGATGTAACGGAGCGCGATATGAACGCGCTTGCCCGTCGGAATGTTCACGCCAGCGATACGCGCCACCGTCAGTCTCCTAGTTTTCCTGTCCGGCATGGCCGGACGCTAAAGCGGAACCTGCGACAAGCGGCGCTAAAGGCCGCATATCGCCTGTTCCGGGCGCCAGAGTCGGGGGTTCAAAATTGAGCGGCGGAGTATACTCAGGCAACCCCCGCCGTCAACGCGATTCCTTAAGAAAATCCGTAGCTAGACGGCCTCCAGAATGGCGGAAATCTGGGCTGCAACGGTTTCCACCGCCTGCATCCCGTCCACCGTCTTCAGAAGACCCTTGTTCCTGTAGTGCGCGATCAGCGGGGCCGTATCGCGGTGATACTTGGCGAGTCGGTTCGGAAACACGTCCGGCCGGTCGTCGGAGCGCACTTCCCGGCCCGCCGCCTCGTTTTCGGCGGCGCGGTGGGCGATGCGCTGAATGAGAATGGCGTCGTCGACCTCGAGCTGGATCACGACGTCGAGCCTGGAACCGCGCTCTGCCAGCAGGGCGTCGAGGGCATCGGCCTGGACGGCCGTGCGCGGGAACCCGTCGAACAGCGCGCCTTTGGCGCAGTCGGGATCGGCCAGACGATCGGCGATGATGCCGATGACGACGGCATCCGGCACCAGATCGCCCCGGTCCATGATCGCCTTGGCCTGACGGCCGACCGCCGTGTCGGCCGCGATGGCGGCCCGAAGCATCTCGCCCGTCGACAGCTGCTTGAGGCCATGAGAGGCCTCAAGACGCTGCGCCTGCGTCCCCTTCCCCGCCCCCGGCGGGCCCAGCAGGATCAGGTTCATCTCCGCGCACCCTTCAGGCGGGACTTCTTGATCAGTCCCTCATACTGGTGGGCAAGCAGGTGGCTCTGCACCTGGGCGACGGTGTCCATGGTGGTGCTGACAAGGATCAGCAGCGAGGTGCCGCCGAAGTGCCAGGCGAAACCCTGACCATAGGCGTTGAGAATGAACTCCGGCACGAGACAGACGCCGACCATGTAGATCGCGCCGACGGCGGTGAGGCGGGTGAGCACGTAGTCGATATAGTCGGCGGTGCGCTTGCCGGGACGGATGCCGGGAATGAAGCCGCCATACTTCTTCAGGTTGTCGGCGGTATCGGCCGGATTGAAGACGATCGCCGTGTAGAAGAAGCAGAAGAACACGATCAGCAGGCCGTAAAGCGCCATATAGAGCGGCTGGCCGTGATTCAGGTAGATCGCGACCGTCTGCAGCCATTCCGGCGCTTCCTTCTGGAACTGAAGGAAGGTCAACGGCAGCAGCAGCAGCGACGAGGCGAAGATCGGCGGAATCACGCCGGCCGTGTTGATCTTCAGCGGCAGGTGCGAGGACTCGCCGCCCGTCTGACGGTTCTGGCTGACCTGGCGCTTGGGATACTGCACCAGCAGCCGGCGCTGGGCCCGCTCGACATAGACGATGACGCCGATCGTCGCGATCAGGATGATGAAGAACAGGACGATACCGAAGGGCGAGACCGAGCCGTTACGGCCGGATTCGAACACCTGGTAGAAAGCGCCCGGATAGGCCGCGACGATGCCGGAGAAGATGATCAGCGAGATGCCGTTGCCGACGCCGCGCGACGTGATCTGTTCGCCCAGCCACATCAGGAACATGACGCCGCCGGTCAGCGTGATGACCGTGGAGGCGAGGAAGAACGGCCCCGGATTGAGGACGACGCCCGAATTCTGAAGGCCCGCGCCGATACCGAAGGCCTGGATCGCGGCGAGCACGACAGTACCCATGCGCGTGTACTGATTCAGCGCCTTGCGGCCCGCCTCACCTTCCTTCTTCAGCGCTTCGAGCCGCGGCGACACGGTCGCCAGCAGCTGAACGATGATGGAGGCCGAGATGTACGGCATGATGCCGAGGGCGAAAATCGCCATGCGACCGACGGCGCCGCCGGCCAGCATGTTGAAGATGCCCAGGATGCCCTGCGCTTGGCCATCGAACGCCGACTTGAACGCCGCCGGATCGATGCCCGGCATCGGGATGTAGGTGCCGATACGGAAGACGATCAGGGCGCCGAGCGTGAACCAGATACGCTGGCGCAGCTCGGTCGCCTTCGCGAACGAGGAGAAATTCAGGTTCGCGGCAAGTTGCTCGGCGGCGGACGCCATTTAATCGCTCCCTGAGCCGCCGGGCAGCGCCCGGCGGATGTCCGATTAGGCGGCGGCGCCCGAACGCTCGGCCCGGCGCTTGGCCGAGTCGATGCGACGCTGCTGGCGCTTGCCGACCGGCTTACCGACGCGGCCCTTGTTCTCGGGCTTCGCCTTCACACCGGTCACCGTCACCTTGCCGCCCGCCTTCTCCACCGCGGCGATCGCAGCGGCAGAAGCATGGGCGACTTCGAACGAGACATTGGTCTTCAGCTCGCCGCGCGCAAGGAGGCGGACGCCGTCCTTCGACTTCGCGACGAGGCCCGCAGCGTTGAGAGCGGCGGCGTTCAGGACGCCTTCCACCTTCAGGCGGCCGGCGTCGATCGCCTGCTGCACGTCTCCGACATTCACGGCCGCGAAATCGCGGGCGAAGATGTTGTTGAAGCCGCGCTTCGGCATACGCATGTGCAGCGGCATCTGGCCGCCTTCGAAGCCGTGAATGGCGATACCCGAACGGGCCTTCTGACCCTTCACGCCCTTGCCCGACGTCTTGCCCTTGCCGGAGCCGATGCCGCGGCCGAGACGCTTGGAGCGCTTGTGCGAGCCGGGCTGGCCCTTGAGTTCATTGAGGTTCATGGCGTTCAGCCTTCAACTTTCACAAGGTGCGAGACCTTGTTGATCATCCCGCGCACGGCGGGCGTGTCTTCAAGCGTGCTGGTGCTGCGGATCTTCCGCAGACCGAGACCGCGCAGCGTGGCCGCCTGGTCTTCGGTGCGGCGGTTCGCGCTGCGGAGCTGGGTGACCGTGACGGTCTTCTTCTGGTCGGACATCGTTCCGCTTCCTTAAGTCTCAGGCGGCCTGTTCGGCGGCCAGGGCCGCAGCTTCGGCGTCCTTGCGCGAGAACAGCTCGGCGACCGTCTTGCCGCGCTTGGCGGCGATCGAGCGCGGCGAGTGGCCGTTCTTCAGGGCGTCGAAGGTCGCACGGACCATGTTGTACGGGTTCGAAGTGCCGACCGACTTCGCGACGATGTCGTGAATGCCGAGCGATTCAAAGATCGCGCGCATCGGACCGCCCGCGATGATGCCGGTGCCGGTCGGAGCCGGGCGCAGCTTCACCTTGCCGGCGCCCCAGTGGCCTTCGGCTTCGTGATGGATCGTGCGGCCTTCCTTGAGGGCGACCTTGATGAGGCCGCGCTTCGCGGCTTCGGTCGCCTTGCGGATGGCTTCCGGCACTTCACGGGCCTTGCCGTGACCGAAGCCCACGCGGCCCTTCTGGTCGCCGACGACGACGAGCGCAGCAAAGCCGAAGCGCTTGCCGCCCTTCACCACCTTGGCGACGCGATTGATGTGGACGAGCTTGTCCGTGAACTCGGAGTCGCGCTCGCGCTCTTCGTTGCGACGGGGACGGCGTTCGCGTTCAGCAGCCATGTTCCGGCGCTCCTCTTAAAACTTCAGTCCGGCTTCGCGGGCGGCATCCGCGAGCGACTTGACGCGCCCGTGGAAGATGTAGCCGCCGCGATCGAACACGATCTCGGTGACGCCGGCCTTGAGGGCGCGTTCCGCGACCCGCTTGCCGACTTCCGCCGCCGCGTCCTTGTTCCAGGACTTGGCGACATCCAGTTCCTTCTCGGCCGTCGAGGCCGACGCGAGGGTCACGCCCTTCGAGTCGTCGATCAACTGCGCGTAGATGTGGCGCGCCGAACGGAAAACCGACAGGCGCGGCTTGCCGCCGGCGGTCTGGCGGAGCTTGAAACGCGTGCGGCGCTGGCGGCGCGCGAAGAGGTCTTTGTTGCTGCTCATGATCGGCGGCCTTACTTCTTCTTGCCTTCCTTGCGGCGGATCGTCTCGTCGGAGTACCGCACGCCCTTGCCCTTGTAGGGTTCGGGACCACGGTATCCGCGGATCTTCGCCGCGGTGGCGCCAACAAGCTGCTTGTCGACGCCGCTGATGGTCAGCGAGGTCGGCTTCTCAGCCTTGATGTCGATGCCGGTCGGGATCGGGAAGATCACGTCGTGGCTGAAGCCCAGCTGGAGTTGCAGGTTCTTGCCCTGCACCGCCGCCTTGTAGCCGACGCCGCTGATCTCGAGCTTCTTCTCGAAACCGGCCGAGACGCCCTGGACCATGTTGTTCACGAGCGTACGGCTCATGCCCCACATCGCGCGGGCGCGCTTGCTTTCGTCCACCGGCTTGACGAGGAGCTGGCCGCCCTCTTCCGATGCGGTGACTTCCTGGGCCAGGGTGAGCTTCAGCTCGCCCTTCGGACCCTTCACTTTGACTTCACGGCCGGCGACCGAAGCGGTCACGCCCTTGGGCAGCGAAATCGGCAGTTTCCCGATGCGGGACATATCCGTTTCTCCCTTGCCTTAGAATACGTGGGCCAGGACCTCGCCGCCGACATTGTTGTCGCGCGCGGCGTTGTCCGACATGACGCCCTTCGGCGTCGACACGATGGCGATGCCCAGGCCGTTGCGGACCGGGGTCAGTTCCTTCACCGAGGAGTAGATGCGGCGGCCCGGCTTGGACACGCGGCCGATCTCCTTGATGACCGGACGGCCATCATAATACTTGAGTTCGATTTCGAGCTGACGGTGGCCGTCCTTCTCGACTTCGACGAAGCCGCGCAGGTAGCCCTCGTTCACCAGCACGTCGAGTACGGCGGCGCGCAGACGCGACGCAGGCGACGTGATCTTCTGCAGGCCGCGCAGCTGCGCGTTGCGGATACGGGTCAGCAGATCGCCGATCGGATCGGTCATCATGATCGGGTTCTCCTTACCAGCTCGACTTCGTCATGCCGGGGATCTGGCCGTTCGAGGCGAGATCGCGCAGGGCGATACGAGACATCTTGAGCTTGCGATAGAAGCCGCGGGGACGGCCCGACAGCTCGCAGCGGTTGTGAATGCGCGTCTTCGACGAGTTGCGCGGCAGCTTGGCGAGCTTCTGCACGGCGGCGAAACGCTCGTCGGCGGGCAGCTTCTCGTCGGCGATCTTCGCCTTCAACTCGTTACGCTTGGTTTCGTAGAGCTTCACAAGGCGTTCGCGACGCTTGTTACGCTCGATCATACCAGTCTTGGCCATTAGGTTGGTCCTTGCACCAGGATGGTTTCGTTAAACGAACGGGAACTGGAAACCGCGCAGCAATTCACGCGCTTCCTCGTCGTTCTTGGCGGTCGTGCAGACGGTGATGTCCATACCCCACACGGTCTCGACCTTGTCGTAGTCGATCTCGGGGAACACGATGTGCTCCTTGAGGCCCATGGAGTAGTTGCCGCGGCCGTCAAAGCTCTTGCCGTTCAGGCCGCGGAAGTCGCGGACGCGCGGCAGCGCCATGGTGACCAGGCGGTCCAGGAACTCGTACATGCGGTCGCGGCGCAGCGTGACCTTCACGCCCAGCGGCATGTTCTCGCGAACCTTGAAGTTCGAGATCGCCTGCTTGGCCTTCGTGATGATCGGCTTCTGGCCGGCGATCAGCGTGAGGTCGCGGTGAGCCTGCTGGACCTTCTTGGTGTCCTGCGTGGCTTCGCCGATGCCCATGTTGATGACGACCTTGTCCAGCTTGGGAGCCTGGAACTTGTTCGTGTAACCGAACTTTTCCATCAGCGCCTTCTGGAGCTGCTCTTCATAACGCACCTTGAAGCGCGGCTTGTATTCGCCGGCCTTGGGGGTTTCGAAGATCTCGGCGTTCGACTTCGACGACTTGCCTTCGGCAGCGGCGGCGGCCTTGTTGGCAGCAGCCTGCGCCTTGCCGCGGGCGGCCTTCTCGGCCTTTTCCGACGCGGCGGCTTCGGCGGCCTTCGCGGCCTTCTTGTCCTTGCCTGCTTCAGACATCGATCGACTCTCCGGACTTCTTGGCGACGCGGACCTTGCGGCCGTCAGCCAGGACCTTGAACCCGACGCGCGTCGGCTCGCCCGACTTCGGGTCGATATGCGCGACGTTCGAGACGTGAATGGGGGCTTCCTTCGAAACGATGCCGCCCTGCTGCGCCTGGGTCTGCTTCTGGTGCTTCTTCACGACGTTGACGCCGGAGATGAGGACGCGGCCCTCATCCGGGTACACGCGAAGCACTTCGCCCTTCTTGCCCTTGTCGCGGCCCGTCGTGACGACGACGCGATCGCCCTTACGAACTTTCGCAGCCATTACAGCACCTCCGGCGCGAGCGACACGATCTTCATGTGGCTCTTGGCGCGCAGTTCGCGCACGACCGGCCCGAAGATACGGGTGCCGACCGGCTCGTTCTGGTTGTTGATCAGAACCGCAGCGTTGCGGTCGAAACGGATGAGCGAGCCGTCGGGACGGCGGATGCCCTGGGCGGTGCGAACGACGACCGCCTTCATGACGTCGCCCTTCTTCACGCGGCCGCGCGGCATCGCTTCCTTGATCGACACGACGATAATGTCGCCGACCGAGGCATAACGGCGGCGCGAGCCACCGAGCACCTTGATGCACATCACCCGCTTGGCGCCGGAATTGTCGGCGACGTCGAGCTCCGTGGTTTGCTGGATCATGTCTTACGTCCTTTTCGCGTGGGGCATATCGGTAAGGTGCTACTCGACCTTGCCGATGACCTCCCAGCGTTTGAGAGCCGACATCGGACGGCACTCCTGAATACGCACCACGTCGCCGGCCTTGTGACCGGCTTCGTCATGCGCGTGATACTTCTTGCGGCGGCGAACCGTCTTGCCGAGCGTCGGGTGCGCGAAGCGGCGCTCGATCTCGACGACGACGGTCTTGGCGTTCTTGTCGCTGACGACGACGCCCTGGAGGATGCGCTTGGGCATGTTCTCTTCCTTGTCCCTTACGCGGCCTTGGTCGCGGTCTTCTGCTTCAGCAGGGTCATGACGCGGGCAACCGTACGACGCACCTGGCGGACCCGGTGCGTGTTCTCAAGCTGCCCCGTCGCCTTCTGGAAGCGCAGGTTGAACTGTTCCTTCTTCAGCTTCACGAGTTCGTCGCGCAGCTGGTCCGGCGTCATATCGCCGACTTCGGTGACTTTCTTCTTGGCCATGACGTCTCGTCCTTACACAGCCTGGCGCGCGATGAAGCGGCACTTGATCGGCAGCTTCTGCGCGCCGAGCTCGAGCGCCTCGCGGGCGATGGTTTCGCTCACGCCGTCGACCTCAAAGAGGATACGGCCGGGCTTCACGCGGGCCGCCCAGAATTCGGGCGCGCCCTTGCCGGAGCCCATGCGGACTTCAGCCGGCTTCTTCGACACCGGCACATCGGGGAACACGCGGATCCAGTAACGGCCGGCGCGCTTCATGTGACGCACGAAGGCCTTACGGGCGGCTTCGATCTGGCGGGCCGTCAGACGCTCCGGCTCGACGGCCTTCAGGCCGTACTCGCCGAACGCCAGCTGGGTGCCGGACTTCGCCTTGCCGTGGATGCGGCCCTTATGGGCCTTACGGAACTTGGTTTTCTTGGGCTGAAGCATTGGTCTACGCCTTCATACCTTCGCTTAAGCCGCAGCCTGGGGACGCGGACGGCGCTCGCCGTCACGGCCGCCTTCGGCAGCTTCGGCGCGCTTGTCCTGCGCCATCGGATCGTGCTCGAGGATCTCGCCCTTGAAGATCCAGACCTTCACGCCGCAGGTGCCCATCGCGGTCATCGCGGTGGCGCGGCCGAAATCGATGTCGGCGCGCAGCGTGTGCAGCGGCACGCGGCCTTCACGGTACCATTCGATACGCGCGATTTCCGCGCCGCCCAGACGGCCCGAGCAGGTGATCTTGATGCCGCCGGCGCCGAGACGCATCGCCGACTGAACGGCGCGCTTCATGGCACGGCGGAACGCCACGCGGCGCTCCAGCTGCTGGGCGATGGACTCGGCCACCAGCTTGCTGTCGATCTCGGGCTTGCGGATCTCGACGATGTTCAGGACCACTTCGCTGGCCGTGAACTTCGCGAGTTCGGAACGCAGCTTCTCGATGTCGGCGCCCTTCTTGCCGATCACCACGCCCGGACGCGCCGAGTGGATGGTGACGCGGCACTTCTTGTGCGGACGCTCGATGATGATCTTGCTGACGCCGGCGGCCTTGAGCTTCTCCTCGAGGAACGCACGGATCTTGATGTCTTCGTGCAGCAGCTGACCGTACTCACCCTTTTTCGCGTACCAGCGCGAATCCCAGGTGCGGTTGATGCCCAGGCGCAGGCCGATCGGATTGACCTTGTGACCCATCAGGCGGTCTCCTCTTGCGGCTGGCGCACGACGATCGTGATCTCGCTGAACGGCTTCAGGATGCGCGCGCCCTTGCCGCGACCGCGGGCATGGAAGCGCTTCATCATGATATTCTTGCCGACCCAGGCTTCCGACACGATGAGATCATCGACGTCGAGATTGTGGTTGTTCTCGGCATTGGCGACGGCCGACTGCAGGATCTTCTTCACGCTCTGCGCGATGCGCTTGGTCGAGAAGGAGAGCTCCGCAAGAGCCTTGGAAGCCGACTTGCCCCGGATCGACTGCGCGACCAGGTTCAGCTTGCGGTCCGAGGTGCGCAGCATGCGACCGACGGCCTGGGCTTCGTTGTCCGGCAGACGCCGGGGAGTTTTGGGTTTGCTCATGTGCGGCGGCCTTACTTCTTCTTCGCCTTCTTGTCGGCGGAGTGGCCGTAGAACGTGCGGGTCGGCGAGAACTCGCCGAACTTGTGGCCAACCATGTCTTCCGACACGAGGACCGGCACGAACTTCTGACCGTTATACACGCCGAACTGAAGACCGACGAACTGCGGCATGATCGTGGAGCGGCGGCTCCAGATCTTGATGACGTCCTTGCGGCCAGAGGCGCGCGCGGTATCCGCCTTCTTCAGGAGGTAGCCGTCGACGAACGGACCTTTCCAGAGGGAGCGAGCCATATGCGTATTGCCTCAGCGCTTCTTCTTTTCGTGACGGGTACGGACGATGAGCTTGTCGGTGCGCTTGTTATTGCGCGTCTTCATGCCCTTCGTGCCCTTACCCCACGGGGTGACGGGATGACGACCGCCCGAGGTACGGCCTTCGCCGCCGCCATGCGGGTGGTCGATCGGGTTCATCGCAACGCCGCGAACGCTCGGGCGGATGCCCTTCCAGCGATTGCGGCCGGCCTTGCCAAGCGAGACGTTCGCGTGATCCGGGTTCGAAACCGCGCCCACCGTCGCGTAGCACGACAGATGGACCTTGCGGGTCTCGCCCGAAGTCAGGCGCAGCACGGCGTAGCCGGAGTCACGGCCGAGATACTGCACATAGGTGCCGGCCGAGCGCGCGATCTTGCCACCGGCGCCGGGCTTCATCTCGACATTGTGGACGATCGTGCCGACCGGCATCGCGGCCAGCGGCATCGCGTTGCCCGGCTTCACGTCGACCTTCGCGCCCGCGACGACCGTGTCGCCGACGGCCACGCGCTGCGGCGCGAGGATGTAGGCGTTCTCGCCGTCCTCATACTTGATGAGGGCGATATAGGCCGAACGGTTCGGATCGTATTCCAGGCGCTCGACGGTCGCCGGAACATCCGACTTGCGGCGCTTGAAATCGACGATGCGGTAGGCCGTCTTGTGGCCGCCGCCACGGCGGCGCATCGTGATGCGGCCCGTGTTGTTGCGGCCGCCCTTTTCCGACTTGCCTTCGGTCAGAACCTTCAGCGGGGCGCCCTTGTGGAGGCCCGTGCGGTCCACGAGAACCAGCTGGCGCTGGCCCGGCGTGATCGGGTTGAAATTCTTCAGAGCCATGGTCCTAGAGCCCCGTCGCCACGTCGATCGACTGACCGTCGGCCAGCGTCACGATCGCTTTTTTCACATCGCTCCGCTTCGCAGCGAAACCCTTGAAGCGTTTGACCTTGCCCTTGGTCGTGATGGTGTTCACGGCCGTGACCTTGACCTTGAACAGGGCCTCGATGGCGGCCTTGATCTCGGGCTTGGTGGCGGTCAGCGGCACCTTGAAGACGACCTGGTTCTGCTCGGAAGCAGCGGTCGACTTCTCGGTGATCACGGGCGACAGGATCGTCCCGTAGTGGTTGAGGTCCTTGCTCATGCCAGGCGCTCCTCGATCGCGGCCACGGCCGCCTTCGTCAGGACAAGCGTCTCGCGGCGCAGGATGTCATAGACGTTCAGACCGGCGACCGGCAGCACGTCGATCTTCACCAGGTTGCGCGAGGCGCGCTTCATGCCCTCGTCCACCGACGCACCGTCGACGATGAGAGCCGAGGTCAGGCCCAGCTTGCCGAACTTGGCGGCCAGCAGCTTGGTCTTCGCTTCGCCGACGACGCCGTCGGCGATGACGATGAGCTTGCCCGTCGACGCCTTGGTCGAGAGAGCGTGCTTCAGACCCAGCGCGCGGACCTTCTTGGGCAGGTCGTAGGCGTGGCTGCGGACGACCGGACCCATGGTCTTGGCGCCGCCGCGGAACTGCGACACCGAGGCGGGGCCATGGCGGGCGTTACCCGTGCCCTTCTGCTTGTACAGCTTCTTGCCGGTGCGGTTGACTTCGGCGCGCGTCAGGATGCGGCGGTTGCCGCCACGACGCTTCGCCAGCTGCCAGTTCACGACCGTGTGCATGATGTCGGCGCGCGGTTCGAGAGCATAGATCTCGTCGTTGAGATCGATCTCGCCGGCATCGGCGCCATCAAGGGTTTTGGACAGAATCTTCATGTGCGTGTCGCTCCCTTACGCAGCCGCCTGGGGCGCTTCGGGCTTGCGCACCGCCGCGGGCTTGGGAGCATCCTTGGGCAACGCCGACTTGGCGGCGTCGCGGATGGTGACATAACCGCCCTTCGAACCCGGGACCGAACCGCGGACCAGGATCAGGCCGCGCTCGACATCCGTGCGGACGACGACGACGTTCTGGGTGGTGACGAGGTCCGTACCGAGGTGGCCGGCCATCTTCTTGCCTTTGAACACCTTGCCGGGATCCTGACGCTGACCGGTCGAACCGTGCGAACGGTGCGAGATCGAGACGCCGTGCGAGGCTTCAAGACCGCCGAAGTTCCAGCGCTTCATGACGCCCTGGAAACCCTTGCCGACCGCGAAGCCGGCGACGTCGACGAGCTGGCCGGCCACGAAGTGGTCAGCCGTGATCTCGTCGCCGACTTCCAGAAGGTTGTCGGTCGAGACGCGGAATTCCTGAAGCTTGCGCTTCGGTTCCACGTTCGCCTTGGCGAAATGGCCGCGCATCGGCTGCGTGACGCGGTGCACCTTCTGGGTGCCGACGCCAAGCTGAACGGCGGTGTATCCGTCGGTTTCGACGGTGCGGCGCGCAACAACCTGGCACTTGTCCAGCTGCAGCACGGTAACCGGCACGTGTTCACCCTTGTCCGTGAAGACACGGGTCATGCCGACCTTTTTGACGATGACTCCGGTACGCATTCTGGCGGCCCTCAGAGCTTGATCTCGACGTCGACACCCGCGGCGAGGTCGAGCTTCATCAGCGCGTCCACGGTCTGCGGATTCCAGTCCACGATGTCCAGGAGCCGCTTGTGGGTGCGGATCTCGAACTGTTCGCGGGACTTCTTGTCGACGTGAACCGAGCGGTTCACCGTGAACTTCTCGAACTGCGTCGGCAGCGGAATGGGTCCGCGCACCTTCGCGCCCGTACGCTTCGCGGTGTTGACGATCTCGCGCGTCGACGTGTCGAGGATGCGATGATCGAACGCCTTGAGGCGGATTCGGATGTTCTGCGGTTGCATGTTTTTCTCCGGACGGCGGCTGACGCCGCCCTGTTCCCTATGTCGTCGCTTACTTCGTGATTTTGGCGACGACGCCGGCGCCGACGGTGCGGCCGCCTTCACGGATAGCGAAGCGGAGCTTCTCTTCCATGGCGATCGGCACGATCAGTTCGACATCCATCGAGATGTTGTCGCCCGGCATCACCATTTCGGTGCCTTCCGGCAGCTTCACGATGCCGGTCACGTCGGTGGTGCGGAAGTAGAACTGCGGACGGTAGTTGTTGAAGAACGGCGTGTGACGGCCGCCCTCTTCCTTCGTCAGGATGTAGGTCTCGGCGAGGAAGCCCGTGTGCGGGTTCACCGAACCCGGCTTGCACAGAACCTGGCCGCGCTCCACGTCTTCGCGCTTCGTACCGCGCAGCAGCACGCCCACGTTGTCGCCCGCCTGGCCCTGGTCGAGCAGCTTGCGGAACATCTCGACGCCCGTGACGGTCGTCTTTTGGGTCGCGCGGATGCCGACGATCTCGACTTCCTCGCCCACCTTCACGATGCCGCGCTCGACGCGGCCGGTCACCACGGTGCCGCGGCCCGAGATCGAGAACACGTCTTCAACCGGCATCAGGAACGGCTGGTCAACCGGACGCTCCGGCTGCGGGATATAGGCATCCACTTCCGCCATCAGCTTCAGGATCGCGTCGTGGCCGATCGCCTTCTCGCGGTCTTCCAGCGCGCACAGCGCCGAACCACGGACAACCGGAATGTCGTCGCCGGGGAACTGGTACGACGACAGAAGCTCACGCAGCTCCAGCTCGACCAGATCCAGAAGCTCGGCGTCGTCGACCATGTCGACCTTGTTCATGAACACCACCAGCGCCGGCACGCCGACCTGGCGGGCGAGCAGGATGTGCTCGCGCGTCTGCGGCATCGGACCGTCGGCGGCCGAGCAAACCAGAATCGCGCCGTCCATCTGCGCCGCGCCCGTGATCATGTTCTTCACGTAGTCCGCGTGGCCGGGGCAGTCGACGTGGGCATAGTGGCGGTTCGCCGTCTCGTACTCGACATGCGCCGTCGAGATCGTGATGCCGCGCGCCTTCTCTTCCGGCGCCTTGTCGATCTGGTCATACGCCGTGAACGACGCGCCGCCGCTCTCCGCCAGAACCTTCGTGATCGCAGCCGTCAGCGACGTCTTGCCGTGGTCAACATGGCCAATCGTGCCAATGTTGCAGTGCGGCTTCGTCCGCTCAAATTTTGCCTTGCCCATAGTCTGTGCTCCGTAGGCTGATCTGTTCGTTTCTTACGAGGCGTACTTGGCGCGGACTTCTTCCGCGACGTTGGCCGGAACCTGTTGATAGTGCGCGAACACCATCGAGTACTGCGCGCGGCCCTGAGACATCGAGCGCAGCGTATTGATGTAGCCAAACATGTTGGCCAGCGGGACCATCGCGGTCACGACCTGCGCGTTGCCGCGCGCGTCCTGACCCTGGACCTGACCGCGACGCGAGTTCAGGTCGCCGATGACCGAGCCGAGATAATCGTCAGGCGTCACCACTTCGACCTTCATGATCGGCTCGAGCAGCTTGGGGCCGCCCTTCTGAGCCAGCTCGCGAAGAGCCGCGCGCGAGGCGATTTCGAACGTCAGGACGTTCGAGTCGACATCGTGGTAGGCGCCGTCGACGAGCTTCGCCTTGAAGTCGATCAGCGGGAAGCCCGCAAGAAGACCCGACTCCTTCTGGAGGTTGAGGCCCTTTTCGACGCCCGGAATGTATTCCTTCGGCACCGAGCCGCCGATGATGGCGTTCTCGAACACGAAGCCGGCACCCGGCTCGAGCGGCTCGAACTCGATCTTCACGCGCGCGAACTGGCCCGAACCGCCGGTCTGCTTCTTGTGCGTGTAATCGATCGTCGCAGCGCGGCTGATCGTCTCGCGATACGCCACCTGCGGCGCACCGACATTGGCTTCAACCTTGTAGGTGCGCTTCAGGATGTCGACCTTGATGTCGAGATGAAGCTCGCCCATGCCCTTCAGGATGGTCTGGCCCGATTCCGCATCGGTCGAGACGCGGAACGAGGGATCTTCCTGCGCCAGGCGGTTCAGGGCGACGCCCATCTTCTCCTGGTCGGCCTTGGTCTTCGGCTCGATCGCGATTTCGATAACCGGCTCCGGGAACACCATGCGCTCCAGGATGACGGGGTTCGCGGGATCGCAGAGCGTTTCGCCCGTGGTCGTCGTCTTCAGCGCGGCCAGGGCGACGATGTCGCCGGCATACGCTTCCTTCACGTCTTCACGGCTGTTCGCATGCATCAGAAGCATGCGGCCCACGCGCTCGCGCTGGTCGCGAACCGAGTTCAGCACCGACGAACCGCTGGTCAGCACGCCCGAATAGACGCGCACGAAGGTGATCGAACCGACGAACGGATCGTCCATGATCTTGAACGCAAGACCCGAGAACGGCTCCTTGTCGTCAGCCGAACGCTCGACTTCGATCTCTTCCTTGCCGGGCTTGATGCCTTTCATCGGCGGGATGTCGATCGGCGACGGCAGATAGTCGACGACGGCGTCGAGGAGCGTCTGAACGCCCTTGTTCTTGAACGCCGAGCCGCACAGCACCGGCACGAACGCGAAGTTCAGCGTGCCCTTGCGGATGCAGGCCTTCAGGGTCGCCTCGTCCGGCTCGACGCCATCGAGATACTTCTCGAGCGCCGCCTCGTCCTGCTCGATCACGGTGTCGAGCAGGTTGGCGCGCCATTCCAGCGCCTTCGCCTTCAGCTCTTCCGGAATTTCCTGGACTTCGAACTTCGCGCCCAGCGACTCTTCCAGCCAGATCACGGCCCGCATGCCAACGACATCGACGATGCCCTTGAATTCGGCTTCGGTGCCGACCGGGAACATGATCGGCGCCGGCTTGGTGCCGAGGCGGTCGATCATCATCTGGATGCAGCGGTCATAATCCGCGCCCATGCGATCCATCTTGTTCACGTAGCAGATGCGCGGCACGTGATACTTGTCGGCCTGGCGCCACACGGTCTCCGACTGCGGCTCAACGCCGGCAACGGCGTCGAACACGGCGACGGCGCCGTCGAGCACGCGCATGGAACGCTCGACTTCGATCGTGAAGTCGACGTGGCCGGGCGTGTCGATGATGTTGATGCGGTGATCGTTCCAGTAGGCGGTCGTCGCGGCCGACGTGATCGTGATGCCGCGCTCCTGCTCCTGCTCCATCCAGTCCATCGTGGCGGCGCCGTCATGGACTTCGCCGATCTTATGGGACTTGCCGGTGTAGTAGAGGATGCGCTCGGTCGTCGTCGTCTTGCCGGCGTCGATGTGCGCGGCGATGCCGATGTTGCGATAGCGCTCGATGGGGGTCGTGCGGGGCATAGGTCTGCTCGATTACCAGCGGTAGTGCGAGAAGGCGCGGTTGGCTTCCGCCATGCGGTGCGTCTCTTCGCGCTTCTTCACGGCCGAACCGCGATTATTGGCGGCGTCAAGCAGCTCGCCCGACAGACGGCCGACCATGGTGGTTTCGTTGCGGGCGCGCGCGGCGTTGATCAGCCAGCGGATCGCCAGCGCCTTGCGGCGCTCGGGGCGGACTTCGACGGGCACCTGGTAGGTGGCGCCGCCGACGCGGCGCGAACGCACTTCGACGGCCGGCGCGACGTTGTCCATCGCTTCGTGGAAGACCTTCAGCGGATCGGCCTTGGCCTTCGACTGCAGCTGGTCGAGGGCGCCGTAGACGATCGACTCGGCGACCGACTTCTTGCCGTCATACATCAGGCAGTTCATGAACTTCGACAGGATCAGATCGCCGAACTTCGGGTCCGGATTGATCTGACGCTTTTCAGCGGCGTGACGGCGTGACATCTCGTTCTCCGCTTATTTCGGGCGCTTCGCGCCATAGAGCGAACGGCGCTTCTTGCGGTCCTTGACGCCCTGGGTGTCGAGGACGCCGCGCAGGATGTGATAGCGAACGCCGGGAAGATCCTTCACGCGGCCGCCACGGATGAGCACCACCGAGTGCTCCTGAAGGTTGTGACCTTCGCCGGGGATGTAGCTCACGACTTCCTGCTGGTTCGTCAGACGAACCTTGGCGACCTTGCGAAGCGCCGAGTTCGGCTTCTTCGGGGTCGTCGTGTACACGCGCGTGCAAACGCCGCGCTTCTGAGGGCAACCCTCGAGAGCCGGCACCTTGTTACGGGTGCGCTTGTCTTCCCGCGGCTTGCGGATCAGCTGGTTGATCGTCGGCATATTCGCTTTCGTCTCGCCTGCGTTCGTCCAAACAAAATCATTCGACCGATGCGCGTCGCCTTCAAAGGCGCCGCGATCGGCCTGTTTTCAGAGGACCGCCGACGAATTCGGAGGTCTTGCCCCAAAACTTTTTTCTTGCCTACAGCAGCGTTTAGGTTCGGATCCGCTGGGGATGCGCCTACCGCCTGCCACTCAAGAGACGCGCCTTTTAGTGATTCCGGCCGATCCGGTCAACAACGGAATTGCAGGAAATTGCGCGACATTTCCGGCCACATCAGGGGCCGGATTCGACACATTCTGCTCTGCGTGGACACCCCTGACCCGCAATTTTATGTCGCGCTCCATCCATGAAAAGGCCCGCCTTTCGGCGGGCCCTTCCGTTTACGTTAGGTAATAGAGACTCAGGCAGCCTCGATCTGCGGGTCAGAACCGCCATCGTCCAGCAAATCCGCGCCCTTTTCGGCCGCGATTTCCTTCAGGCGGGTCATCATGCCACCGGTGCCGGCCGGAATCAGGCGGCCGACGATGACGTTCTCCTTGAGGCCGATCAGGGTATCGACCTTGCCCTGCACCGAAGCCTCGGTGAGGACACGGGTCGTCTCCTGGAACGCGGCAGCCGACACGAACGAACGGGTCTGGAGCGACGCCTTGGTGATGCCGAGGAGCACCGGGCTGCCCGTCGCCGGACGTCCGCCCTCGTTCTCGGCCTTCACGTTGATCTCGTCGAACTCCAGCTCATCCAGCTGTTCGCCCGGCAGCAGCGTGGTGTCGCCCGATTCCTCGACCTCCACCTTCTGCAGCATCTGACGGACGATCACCTCGATGTGCTTGTCGTTAATCTTCACGCCCTGGAGGCGATAGACTTCCTGGATTTCGTTGATCAGGTAGTCCGCCAGCGCCTCGACGCCCTTGATGCGCAGGATGTCGTGCGGGGCCGGGTTGCCTTCCAGGATGTAGTCGCCCTTCTCGACGAAGTCGCCTTCCTGAACCGAGAAGTGCTTGCCCTTCGGGATCAGGTACTCGATCGCTTCGCTGTCGTCGGTCGGCTTCAGGATCACACGGCGCTTGTTCTTGAAGTCCTTGCCGAACTCGATCTTGCCATCGGTGTCGGCGAGGATCGCGTGGTCCTTGGGCTTGCGGGCTTCGAACAGTTCGGCGACGCGCGGCAGACCGCCGGTGATGTCGCGGCTCTTCGCCGTACCCGTCGAGACGCGCGCCAGCTCGTCGCCGGGGCCGACCTCTTCGCCGTTCTCCTTGGACAGAATCGCGGACGAGATGAGGTTGTAGCGGGCCTCGTTGCCGTTCGGCAGCTTCACCGGAACGCCCTTGGCGTCGACGATGACGATCGAGGGACGAAGGTCGTTCGTCTTCGATCCGCCGCGATAGTCGGTGACCTGCTTGGAGGTGATGCCCGTCGCCTCTTCCGAGACTTCGTTGATGGTCACGCCTTCGATGAGGTCCACGTACTTCACGCGGCCCTTCACTTCGGTGATGACCTTCACGGTGAACGGATCCCAGTCGGCGAGACGCTGACCGCGAACGACATTCGCGCCTTCGGTGACGCGCACGCGCGCAGCGACCGGCAGCTTGAACATCGCGCGCTCGTGGCCCTGCGCGTCGGTGACGACGAGCTGGCCCGAACGGGTCATCGCGATCATGTCGCCGTCGGAGTTCTTCACCAGCGTCGCATTGCGGAACGCGATGGTGCCTTCCGCCGGCGACTCGATGGTCGAGGCTTCCGAAACCTGCGCCGTGCCGCCGATGTGGAACGTACGCATGGTGAGCTGCGTGCCCGGCTCGCCGATCGACTGCGCCGCGATGACGCCGACCGCTTCGCCCATGTTCACGGGCGTACCGCGCGCCAGGTCGCGGCCGTAGCAATGGCCGCAGATGCCGGTCTTGAGATCGCAGGTCAGCGGCGAGCGGACCTTGATCTTGGCGACCTTGGCGCGTTCGAACGCTTCGGCGATGTCCTCGGTGACAGCCGTGTTCGCTTCCGCGATCACGTTCTTCTCGTTCACCGGATCGAGCACGTCCTCGGCGAGCGTGCGGCCGAGCGTGCGCTCATACAGCGACGAGACGACTTCACCGCCTTCGACCACGGCCGCCACGGTGATGCCCCGCGTCGTGCCGCAGTCTTCCTGCGTGACGATGGCGTCCTGCGCAACGTCGACCAGACGGCGCGTCAGGTAGCCCGAGTTCGCGGTCTTCAGCGCGGTATCGGCCAGACCCTTGCGGGCGCCGTGCGTCGAGTTGAAGTACTCGAGAACGGTGAGGCCTTCCTTGAAGTTCGCGATGATCGGCGTCTCGATGATCTCGCCCGAGGGCTTGGTCATCAGGCCGCGCATGCCCGCGAGCTGCTTCATCTGGTTGTTCGAACCGCGCGCACCGGAATGCGCCATCATGTAGATGGAGTTGATCTCCTTGGTCCGGCCGGTCCGGGGATCCTTCTCGGCCGAGGAAATCTCTTTCATCATTTCGGCCGCGACCTTGTCGGTCGTCTTCTGCCAGGCGTCGACCACCTTGTTGTAGCGCTCGAGCTTGGACAGCAGGCCGTCCTGGTGCTGCTGGTCGAATTCCTTCACCTGCTTGCGGGCGTCGTCGATCAGCTTCTCCTTCGTGCGCGGAACGACCATGTCGTCCTTGCCGAACGAGACGCCGGCCTTGAAGGCCTCGCGGAAGCCGAGGCCCATGATCGCGTCGGCGAACAGGACCGTCTCCTTCTGGCCGCAATGGCGATACACGGCGTCGATCACCGACGAGATCTCCGCCTTGCGGAGCAGACGGTTGACGAGGCTGAACGGCACCTTGGGATGCTTGGGCAGCACCTCGGCCAGCATCATGCGGCCGGGCGTCGTCTTCACGCGCTGGACGACCGGCTCGCCGTCTTCGTCCACCGTGTTGAGGCGCGCCTCGATCTTGGCGTGCAGCGTGACCTCGCCGGCGGCGAGCGCCGCTTCGATCTGGCCCATATTGGCGTAGACGCCCTGCACCGTTCCGGTCTTCGCATCCAGCTTGTACTCGCCCGGCTCACCATCGCGCTCCAGCGTGATGTAGTAGAGGCCGAGGACGATGTCCTGCGACGGCACGATGATCGGCTTGCCGTTGGCAGGGCTGAGGATGTTGTTGGTCGACATCATCAGCACGCGCGCTTCCAGCTGCGCTTCCAGCGACAGCGGAACGTGAACGGCCATCTGGTCGCCGTCGAAGTCGGCGTTGAACGCGGCGCAGACCAGCGGGTGCAGCTGGATCGCCTTGCCCTCGATCAGCACCGGCTCGAACGCCTGGATGCCCAGGCGGTGCAGCGTCGGCGCGCGGTTCAGCAGAACCGGATGCTCGCGGATCACCTGCTCCAGGATATCCCAGACCTCGGGCTTCTCCTTCTCGACCGCCTTCTTGGACATCTTCACCGTGGTGGTGAAGCCCTTGGCTTCGAGACGCGAGTAGATGAACGGCTTGAACAGCTCGAGCGCCATCTTCTTGGGCAGGCCGCACTGGTGGAGCTTCAGCTCCGGACCCACCACGATCACCGAACGGCCCGAATAGTCGACTCGCTTGCCGAGCAGGTTCTGGCGGAAGCGGCCCTGCTTGCCCTTCAGCATGTCGGCGAGCGACTTCAGCGGACGCTTGTTGGCGCCCGTGATGACGCGGCCGCGGCGGCCGTTGTCGAACAGCGCGTCCACCGACTCCTGCAGCATGCGCTTTTCGTTGCGCACGATGATGTCCGGCGCGCGCAGCTCGATGAGGCGCTTGAGGCGGTTGTTGCGGTTGATGACGCGGCGATAAAGGTCGTTGAGGTCCGACGTCGCGAAACGGCCGCCATCCAGCGGGACGAGCGGACGCAGTTCGGGCGGGATGACCGGCACGACGTTCAGCACCATCCACTCCGGACGGTTGCCGCTCTCGATGAACGAGTCGACCAGCTTCAGCCGCTTGATCAGCTTCTTGGGCTTGAGTTCGCCCTTGGCGACCGCAAGCTCGGCGCGGATCTCTTCCTTCAGCTTGTCGAGGTCCATCGCCTCGAGCATGGTGCGGATCGCTTCCGCGCCGATGCCGGCGGTGAAGCTGTCTTCGCCGTACTCGTCCTGCGCCTTGTAGAACTCGTCCTCGGTGAGGAGCTGGCGCTCCTTCATCGGGGTGAGGCCCGGCTCCAGCACGATGTACTGCTCGAAATAGAGCACGCGCTCCAGATCCTTCAGCGTCATGTCCAGCAGCATGCCGATGCGGCTGGGGAGCGACTTGAGGAACCAGATATGGGCGACGGGCGAGGCCAGCTCGATATGGCCCATGCGCTCGCGGCGCACCTTCGAGAGCGTGACTTCGACGCCGCACTTCTCGCAGATGATGCCCTTGTACTTCATGCGCTTGTACTTGCCGCACAGGCACTCGTAGTCCTTCGTCGGACCGAAGATGCGGGCGCAGAACAAGCCGTCACGTTCGGGCTTGAACGTGCGGTAGTTGATGGTTTCCGGCTTTTTGATCTCGCCATACGACCACGACAGAATCTTGTCGGGGCTCGCGAGCGAAATGCGGATGCGGTCAAACGCCTGCGCGGGGGCCGGCGTATTGAAGACGTTGGTGAGTTCCTGGTTCAAGGTAGCAATCTCCCTTAACCGTTAAGCAGTTCGATATTGAGACCGAGCGACCGCATTTCCTTGACGAGAACGTTGAAGCTCTCCGGGATACCGGCCTCGAAATTGTCGTCGCCGCGCACGATGGCCTCGTAGACCTTCACACGGCCCGCGACGTCGTCCGACTTCACGGTCAGCATTTCCTGCAGCGTGTAGGCGGCGCCGTAAGCTTCGAGCGCCCAGACCTCCATTTCGCCGAAACGCTGTCCGCCGAACTGCGCCTTGCCGCCCAGCGGCTGCTGGGTGACGAGCGAGTACGGACCGATCGAACGCGCGTGGATCTTGTCGTCGACGAGGTGGTGCAGTTTCAGCATGTAGATGTAGCCGACCGTGACGGGGCGCTTGAACGCCTCGCCGGTGCGGCCGTCGAACACCGTCGACTGACCGGACTTGTCGAGGCCGGCCTGTTCGAGCATCTGCTCGATGTCCTTCTCACGCGCGCCGTCGAACACGGGCGTCGCGATCGTGATGCCCTTGCTGAGATTGCGGCCGAGTTCGTCGACTTCGCCATCCGTCAGATCGGCAAGGCCGTCGGCATCGCCGTAGATGCCTTTCAGCTGCTTGCGGAGCGGCTCGTATTTGCCGTCGCGCTGCACCTTGGCCAGCGTCTCGCCGATGCGCTTGCCCATGCCCGAGCAGGCCCAGCCGAGATGCGTCTCGAGGATCTGCCCCACATTCATACGCGAAGGCACGCCTAGCGGGTTCAGCACCACGTCGACCGCCGTGCCGTCCTCGAGGAACGGCATGTCTTCGATCGGAACGATGCGCGAGATGACGCCCTTGTTGCCGTGACGGCCGGCCATCTTGTCGCCCGGCTGCAGCTTGCGCTTCACCGCGACGAACACCTTGACCATCTTCATCACGCCGGGCGGCAGCTCGTCGCCGCGCTGCAGCTTCTCGACCTTGTCCTGGAAGCGGGCTTCCAGACGAGCGGTCGAGTCATCGTACTGACGACGCAGCGCTTCGATCTCGGCCTGCGCCTTCTCGTTGCGCAGCGCGATCTTCCACATGTCGCCACGGGTCAGGCCATCGAGGACGCCCTGCGTGATCTTGCTGTCGGGCTGCATGCCCTTCGGGCCGTTGGCGATCTGCTTGCCGAGCAGCAGCTCGCTGAGACGGCCATAGATCGAACGCTCCAGAATGGTGCGCTCGTCCTCGCGGTCCTTCGCCAGACGCTCGATCTCGTCGCGTTCGATCTGAAGCGCGCGCTCGTCCTTGTCGATGCCGTGACGGTTGAAGACGCGCACTTCCACGATCGTGCCGGAGACGCCCGGAGGCAGCTTCAGCGAGGTGTCGCGGACATCGGCGGCCTTCTCGCCGAAAATGGCGCGGAGGAGCTTTTCTTCCGGCGTCATCGGGCTTTCGCCCTTCGGCGTGATCTTGCCGACCAGGATGTCGCCCGGCTGAACTTCGGCGCCGATATAGACGATGCCGGCTTCGTCGAGGTTCTTCAGCGCTTCTTCGCCCACGTTCGGGATGTCGCGCGTGATTTCCTCAGGCCCCAGCTTCGTGTCACGGGCCATGACTTCGAACTCCTCGATATGGATCGAGGTGAAGACGTCATCGCGCACGATGCGTTCGGAGATGAGGATGGAGTCCTCGAAGTTATAGCCGTTCCACGGCATGAACGCGACGAGCGCATTCCGGCCAAGCGCCAGTTCGCCTAGATCGGTCGAGGGACCGTCGGCGATGATGTCACCGGCCTTCAGGATGTCGCCGACGCGCACCAGCGGACGCTGCGTGATGCAGGTCGACTGGTTGGAGCGCTGGAACTTGTGCAGGCGGTAGATGTCGACGCCCGGCTTCGACGGATCGGTCTCTTCCGTCGCGCGGATGACGATACGCGTCGCGTCGATCTGCTCGACGATGCCCGAGCGCTTGGCGGCGATCGCCGCGCCGGAGTCGTGCGCCACGACGCCTTCCATGCCGGTGCCGACCATCGGGGCTTCCGACTGGATCAGCGGCACGGCCTGACGCTGCATGTTGGCGCCCATCAGCGCGCGGTTGGCGTCGTCGTTCTCGATGAACGGGATCAGCGCCGCGGCGACGGAGACGAGCTGCTTCGGCGACACGTCGATGAAGTCGATCGCATCGGCGCTCGTCATCACGAAGTCGCCGCCCTTGCGGCACGAGACCAGTTCTTCGACGAAGCGGCCCTTGGCGTCGACCTGCGCGTTCGCCTGCGCGATCGTGTACTTCGCCTCTTCCATCGCCGACAGATACACGACCTCGTCCTGGACCTTGCGGTCATGGACACGGCGGTACGGGCTTTCGATGAAGCCGTACTTGTTCACGCGCGCGAAGGTCGCGAGCGAGTTGATCAGACCGATATTCGGACCTTCCGGCGTTTCGATCGGGCAGATGCGGCCGTAATGCGTCGGGTGAACGTCGCGGACTTCGAAGCCCGCGCGCTCGCGCGTCAGACCGCCCGGCCCGAGCGCCGACATGCGGCGCTTGTGGGTGACTTCCGACAGCGGGTTGGTCTGGTCCATGAACTGCGACAGCTGCGACGAGCCGAAGAACTCGCGCACGGCGCCTGCGGCCGGCTTCGCGTTGATCAGGTCGTGCGGCATGACGTTGTCGATCTCGACCGACGACATGCGCTCCTTGATCGCGCGCTCCATGCGCAGCAGACCGATGCGGTACTGGTTCTCCATCAGCTCGCCGACCGAACGCACGCGGCGGTTGCCGAGATTGTCGATGTCGTCGATCTCGCCCTTCTGGTCGCGCAGATCGGCCAGCGTCTTCACGACGGCCAGGATATCTTCCTTGCGCAGCACGCGCGTCGTGTCCGGCGCGTCGAGGTTCAGGCGCATGTTCATCTTCACGCGGCCGACCGAGGAGAGGTCATAGCGCTCGCCGTCGAAGAACAGGCCCGAGAACATCGACTCGGCCGTCTCCAGCGTCGGCGGCTCGCCGGGGCGCATCACGCGGTAGATTTCGATCAGCGCCTGCTCACGGTTCGACACCTTGTCGGCCATCAGCGTGTTGCGCAGATAGGCGCCGATATTGACGCCGTCCACGTCAAGCACGGGCAGCTCGTCGAAGCCCTCGTCTTCCAGCGCCTTCACCGTGTCCGGCGTCAGCTCGTCGCCCGCCTCGGCGTAGATCTCGCCGGTCTCGGGGTTGACGAGGTCCATCGCCAGATAGCGGCCGGACATCTCCTCCGGCGGCAGGATCACGGCCTTGACGCCGTCCTGGATCAGCTTGCGCACCGCGCGCGGCGTCAGCTTGGTGCCGGCTTCGACGGCGACTTCGCCGGTCTTGGCGTTCAGCAGGTCGACGACCGGCTTCCAGCCGCGGGCGCGCTCGGCGTCGAGCGGAACCGACCAGCCGAGCTTGGTGTGCTTGAACGACACGCGGTCATAGAAGTGGGCCAGGATCTCTTCCTGGTCCATGCCCAGCGCGTAGAGCAGCGTCGTGGCGGGAAGCTTGCGGCGGCGGTCGATGCGGACATGCACGATGTCCTTGGCGTCGAACTCGAAGTCCAGCCACGAGCCGCGATAGGGGATCACGCGCGCCGCGTAGAGCAGCTTGCCGGACGAGTGGGTCTTGCCCTTGTCGTGGTCGAAGAAGACGCCCGGCGAGCGGTGCATCTGGGAAACGATCACGCGCTCGGTGCCGTTGACGACAAAGGTGCCGTGCTTCGTCATCAGGGGCATGTCGCCCATGTAGACGTCCTGCTCCTTGATGTCCTTCACCGACTTGGCGCCGGTTTCGAGATCGACCTCGAACACGATGAGGCGCAGCGTCACCTTCAGCGGCGCCGCGAAGGTCATGCCGCGCTGCTGGCATTCTTCCACGTCGTATTTCGGCTCTTCGAACTCGTACTTGACGTATTCGAGGGTCGCGGTCTCGTTGAAGTCGCGGATCGGGAAGACCGACCGGAACACGGCTTCAAGGCCGGTATCGGTGCGATCGGCCGCCGCCACGTCCATCTGCAGGAACTGGTCGTACGACGCCTTCTGAACCTCGATGAGGTTCGGCATCGTCGCGATTTCCTGGATCTTGCCGAAGCTCTTGCGGATGCGCTTGCGGGCGGTGAAGGACAAAGCCATCAGGGATAACCTCTCGACGTCCAATGCGTACGGCCCTACGGGCCGAATTTTGTCGCCTACAGTCTGCGTTCCGGAAGGGCGGCGACCCTCTGAACCGCGCTTCATGCGGCGGGCATGAAGCCTTTAATCCTATTCGACGCCGATGGCCGCGAGCCGCCTGGGCGATTTTCCCAGGCGGCGCACGGCCGTCGTCGTATCGGTCGGACCCGGCGCCGCGCCGGGTCCGGTAGTCACTTACTTCAGCTCGACCTTGGCGCCGGCGCCTTCGAGCTGCTTCTTCAGCTTCTCGGCTTCGTCCTTCGGCAGGTCGGCCTTCACTTCCTTCGGAGCGCCTTCGACCAGGTCCTTGGCTTCTTTGAGGCCCAGGCCGGTGATCGCACGCACTTCCTTGATGACGTTGATCTTGTTCGCGCCGGCGTCCGTGAGGATGACGGCGAACTCGGTCTGCGCTTCGGCGGCCGGGGCAGCGGCGCCGGCAGCGGGGCCAGCGGCGGCAACGGCGACAGGAGCGGCGGCGGAGACGCCCCACTTCTCTTCAAGCAGCTTCGTCAGGTCAGCGGCTTCAAGGACGGTCAGCGACGACAGGTCCTCAACGATCTTCTCAAGCTTCGACATTGATATAGTCCTTCAGGTCTCGATTGCGAGAGGGGTTCCCTCTCGCGGGTTTGGGTTTGTTCAGGCCGCTTCTTCTTTGCGCGAATCGACTCCGATAACCCGGGCAAGTCCGGCGCCCGGAGCAGCGACCACGGAGGCCAGCTGCTGCGCGGGTGCCTGGAGAAGGCCCAGGATCTTCGCCCGCAGTTCGTCGAGCGAGGGCAGTTCGGCCAGAGCCTTCACCGCGTTCGCATCGAGAGCCTGCTTGCCGAAAAGGCCGCCGAGGATCACGAACTTGTCGTTCTCCTTGGCGAACGCAGCGGCCACCTTCGGGGCAGCGACGGGGTCATTCGCATAAGCGATGCCCGTCGGACCCTTGAACAGGTGGTCGACGTTATCGGCGCCTTTCGCGCTCAGAGCACGCAGGGCAAGATTGTTCTTCGCCACCTTGAACGTCGCGCCGGCCGCCTGCATCTGGCGGCGGAGCTTCGTCATGTTGGCGACAGTCATGCCCGTGTAGTGAGCGACCACTACGCTTCCGCTCGAACCGAACACCTCCGAGAGCTGTTCAATCTGAGCGGCTTTCTGAGCTTTATCCACTCGTCGCTCCTCTCACTCATCGGCTCGAAGGCGGAATGCCTTCGAGGCCAGTTGGTCACGCCGGACACCGGATGGCGGCCAGCGATCCTGTCCCAGGGCCGATGAGGGGGCGCCAAGGCAAACCCACTCAACTCTCGATCCCTGTCTCATGCTGGCCGGGAGACCCCGATTAAGATTTCTCGGCCAAAGCCTTGAATCGCCTGCAATCTCGGACAGCGAAGAAGGGGCAAGCCCCTTCCCCATCCCGCCCGGGCCGTTGCCGGCCCGACCGGGAATTTCATCAGGCGGCCGAAACGGTCGCCGTATCGATGCGCACGCCCGGACCCATGGTCGAGGAGAGTGCGATCTTCTTCAGGTACGTGCCCTTAGCGCCGGTGGGACGCGCCTTCACGACGCTGTCCACGAACGCGCGGATATTCGCCTTCAGGTCGTCCTCGGAGAAGCTGGCCTTGCCGACGCCCGCGTGGACGATGCCGGCCTTCTCCACCTTGAACTCGACCGAACCGCCCTTCGCGGCCTTCACGGCCGTTTCGACGTCCGGGGTCACCGTGCCGACGCGCGGGTTCGGCATCAGGCCGCGCGGGCCGAGAACCTTACCGAGGCGGCCGACGAGGCCCATCATGTCCGGGGTCGCGATGCAGCGGTCGAAGTCGATCTTGCCCGACTGGACGATCTCGAACAGGTCTTCCGCACCGACGATATCGGCGCCGGCGGCCAGCGCCTTGTCGGCGTTGGGGCCCTTGGCGAACACGGCGACGCGAACCGTACGGCCCGTGCCGCTCGGCAGCGTGACGACGCCGCGGACCATCTGGTCGGCGTGGCGCGGGTCGACGCCCAGGTTGAGCGCCAGTTCGACGGTCTCGTCGAACTTGGCGGTCGCGCGCTCTTTCACCATCTTCACGGCGTCATCGAGCGTGTAGAATTTGCGGCTGTCGACGCCCTCACGGGCCTTCGCGGTGCGCTTTGCGATCTTGGTCATCGGTTTAATCCCTCACCGTCATGCCCATCGACCGGGCGGAGCCGGCGATGATCTTGGCAGCGGCTTCGATCGAAGTGGCGTTCAGGTCTTTCATCTTGGCTTCCGCGATCTTGCGGATGTCAGCCATGGTGACCGATCCCTTGGGTTCGAGGCCGGGCTTCTTGGAACCGCCGTCGATCTTCGCCGCCTTCTTCAGGAAGTAGCTGGCGGGCGCCGTCTTCATCTCGAAGGTGAACGACTTGTCGCCATAGGCCGTGATGACCACCGGGATGGGCATGCCCTTCTCGAAGTCCGGGCTGGAGGTCTTCGCGTTGAAGGCCTTGCAGAACTCCATGATGTTCAGGCCGCGCTGACCCAGTGCCGGGCCGATCGGCGGCGACGGGTTGGCGGCGCCGGCGGGCACCTGCAGCTTGATATAACCGATTACTTTCTTCGCCATCTCTTATCCTCTCCCGTCATGCGGGTGCGTGGTCATGGACCTGGCCGGTCCTCCCACGCGGGTTGAGCCAGAAATCGAAACCCTCAGGTTTTCTCCACCTGGCTGTATTCCAGCTCGACCGGCGTGGCGCGACCGAAGATCGACACCGCGACGACAAGCCGGGATTTCTCGGCATCGACCTTTTCGACCGTGCCGTTGAACGACTGGAAGGGACCGTCGGTGACACGCACCTGCTCGCCCACTTCGTAGTTGATCGTCGACTTGGGACGATCGACGCCTTCCTTCACCTGGTTCATGATCCGCGAGACTTCCGCCTCGCTGATCGGCTGCGGCTTGTGACCGCCGCCCAGGAACCCGGTCACCTTCGGCGTGTGCTTGACGAGCAGGAACGCCTCGTCGCTCATCGCCATCTTCACCAGCACATAGCCCGGATAGAACTTGCGCTCGGCGTTGACCTTCTGGTTGCGACGAACCTCGGTCACGTTCTCGGTCGGGACCAGCACGTCCTCAAACGCGTCCTTCAGGCCCTTCTGCTCGGCCTGACGCTTGATCTCCTCGGCCACCTTCTTCTCGAAGTTCGAGTAGGTGTGGACGATGTACCAGCGGTGGTTCGTCTTGGCTTCTGCGGCTTGGCTCATGGTCAGCTCGCGATCAACTGCTGGACGATGAAGGCGATCAGGCTGTCGATCGCGAAGAAGAACACCGTGGCGATCACGACGAAGATGAAGACCATCAGCGTGGTGATGCGCCATTCGCCCCAGGTCGGCCACGTGACCTTGTTCACTTCGGTGCGCACTTCGCGCACGAACTGAACGGGGCCTACCCGCGGGCGGGTTTCCTTGGCTTCGTTGTTTCCGGACGTTGTGGCCATGTTCTTCTTTCAGGCGTCGCAGGGACTGGCAGGAGTGGAGGGACTCGAACCCCCGGCCCTCGGTTTTGGAGACCGATGCTCTACCAGCTGAGCTACACTCCTAATTCGCTTCCCTGCGTCGCTTACTTCGTGATTTTGGCGACGACGCCGGCGCCGACGGTGCGGCCGCCTTCACGGATAGCGAAGCGGAGCTTCTCTTCCATGGCGATCGGCACGATCAGTTCGACATCCATCGAGATGTTGTCGCCCGGCATCACCATTTCGGTGCCTTCCGGCAGCTTCACGATGCCGGTCACGTCGGTGGTGCGGAAGTAGAACTGCGGACGGTAGTTGTTGAAGAACGGCGTGTGACGGCCGCCCTCTTCCTTCGTCAGGATGTAGGTCTCGGCGAGGAAGCCCGTGTGCGGGTTCACCGAACCCGGCTTGCACAGAACCTGGCCGCGCTCCACGTCTTCGCGCTTCGTACCGCGCAGCAGCACGCCCACGTTGTCGCCCGCCTGGCCCTGGTCGAGCAGCTTGCGGAACATCTCGACGCCCGTGACGGTCGTCTTTTGGGTCGCGCGGATGCCGACGATCTCGACTTCCTCGCCCACCTTCACGATGCCGCGCTCGACGCGGCCGGTCACCACGGTGCCGCGGCCCGAGATCGAGAACACGTCTTCAACCGGCATCAGGAACGGCTGGTCAACCGGACGCTCCGGCTGCGGGATATAGGCATCCACTTCCGCCATCAGCTTCAGGATCGCGTCGTGGCCGATCGCCTTCTCGCGGTCTTCCAGCGCGCACAGCGCCGAACCACGGACAACCGGAATGTCGTCGCCGGGGAACTGGTACGACGACAGAAGCTCACGCAGCTCCAGCTCGACCAGATCCAGAAGCTCGGCGTCGTCGACCATGTCGACCTTGTTCATGAACACCACCAGCGCCGGCACGCCGACCTGGCGGGCGAGCAGGATGTGCTCGCGCGTCTGCGGCATCGGACCGTCGGCGGCCGAGCAAACCAGAATCGCGCCGTCCATCTGCGCCGCGCCCGTGATCATGTTCTTCACGTAGTCCGCGTGGCCGGGGCAGTCGACGTGGGCATAGTGGCGGTTCGCCGTCTCGTACTCGACATGCGCCGTCGAGATCGTGATGCCGCGCGCCTTCTCTTCCGGCGCCTTGTCGATCTGGTCATACGCCGTGAACGACGCGCCGCCGCTCTCCGCCAGAACCTTCGTGATCGCAGCCGTCAGCGACGTCTTGCCGTGGTCAACATGGCCAATCGTGCCAATGTTGCAGTGCGGCTTCGTCCGCTCAAATTTTGCCTTGCCCATCTCGATCTACCTGCGGTTACACGTCGTTGTTTCTTGGAGCGGGTGAAGGGAATCGAACCCTCGTCGTAAGCTTGGAAGGCTTCTGCTCTACCATTGAGCTACACCCGCAAGCGGTCACCCGCCTTTAGTCAAATTTCTCTTCGTCACGGCGCCATTCCGACTCGCACCAAAAGCGATGGTGGAAGGGGTTGGATTCGAACCAACGTAGGCGTAGCCAACGGATTTACAGTCCGTCCCCTTTAGCCACTCGGGCACCCTTCCAGAGCGCGAAAGCTCAAACAATTCAAACGCTTCCGGGCGGCGCACAATCCAGCGTGCCCCCCGACCACATCACGAACTGCTTGATTTCCTGCCGCCGCGCGTCGTTATTTCGCCGTCCGCGCCATAGGGCGCGGAGGCGGGCATATGCAAGATTTGCCCTGTTGCGTCAAGCGTTTCGGGCTATGTCCGGAATCAATCTCCGAAAGACGGATCAAGCATGGCTAGACATGGCCGAACCGGCCGCGAGGCGGCACGCCCTGACCGGGCCCACGACCCCTCGGCGGTGCTGTTGTGGGGCGTCCACAGCGTTGAGTCGGCGCTGGGGAACCGGGCGCGCCCCTGCAAGCGGCTTCTCGTTACGTCAAGCGGCATGGAACGGATCGCCGAGGCGGCACGGGCGCGGGGCGTCCGGATCGAACAGGTGGGCGATGCCGAAATCGACCGCCGCCTCCCCAAGGACGCCGTCCACCAGGGCATCCTGCTTGAGGCCGGTCCTCTCGCCCGGGTTTCGTTCGAGGACGCCGTTCTCGACAAGGAACCCGGCACACGCCTGGTCGTCGTCCTCGACCAGATCACCGATCCCCACAATCTCGGGGCGATCCTGCGCTCAGCCGCCGGTTTCGGCGCAACCGCCGTGGTCGTTCAGGAACGCCACTCCCCACCCCTCACCGGCATCGTCGCCAAAGCGGCCTCCGGCGCCCTCGACCGCATTCCGGTCGCCGAGGTGGTCAACATCGCCCGCACCCTCGACGAGATGAAACGCGAGGGATTTCAGGTCTTTGGCTTCGATTCTGAAGCCGCCTACGACCTGTCGTCGGTCAATCTCACCGGCGACATCGCTCTGGTGATGGGGGCTGAAGGCGACGGACTACGCCGCCTCGTGCGGGAAACCTGCGACAAGCTCATCCGCCTGCCGACCCTGCCCCGGCTGCCGAGCCTCAACGTCTCCAACGCCGCAGCCGTCGCCCTCTACGAGGCGATGCGGCAGAGAAAATAGTCTTAAAATCAATTACTTGTTGGCTTTACATCATTCTGCGGCGGCGCTGATTTCGTGCCCATCGGAACCGAGAACGATCCGGGTTTCTGGGCAGGCGCCGCCGCGTCTGCCGGGAGCCATTCAAAACCGCCGAAATACTTCATCAGATTGAGAAAGTGCCGCAGCGAGGTGCGGACATATTCGGGCGACACGCCCGGTTCGAGCACGAACGCATACGAAATGGCCGGTTTGCCCTCGTTGAAGAAGGCCTTGCCCAGAAACGGGGACGAATTGAAGTAAGCGAGTTGTTCGGCGGTCAGCTTGCGGTCCCACGTGCCGGATTCCAGCAGGAGAACGGTGCAATCGACGGCCTTTGAGGGGTCCGGACAGGTCGTGAGGATCGCGTACATGCGATATCCCTCCGGCTCCGCCGACAGGAATTCCCGCCCGTCATCCAGCACCCGGACCTCGTAGGCGACACCGGCGCCGTCATAGACGGCCTTCAGATCGCCAATGCTCATCTTCGTCACCAGGCCGGCCGACGAAGCGGCGGCTTCCGGAGGCGGCTTGGCGAGGGCCGGCGCGACGGCCAGCGCCGTCAGCATGGCGGCGATCGTGACTTTCATCATCGCGGCGCTCCTATTTTCCGAAGACGACGCCGGCATCGCCGGACGAGAGGGACATCGACGCGTTCTCACGTGGCGACAGCGTCTGTGACCTTTCGGTGAGGCCCGCTCCGGCGCCGAAGGTTCCGGTCGGTTTCGGCGGCTCGGCGCCCGCTTTCTGGAGTTCATCCGCGTAGAAGGACATCTCGTTCACGAACATCCGGAAAGCGTCACGCAGGTAAGTCGGCGACACGCCGGAGTGCAGAAGCAGCCCGAACTTCGTGTAGGACTGGCCGCCTTCCAGCAGAACGGCGTGGGAAACGACGTTCTGGGCGTTGAAGGCGTTGACGAAGGACAGGTCGACTTTCTTCACGAAATCCCCGGATTCCAGGGAAATCGCCTTGCATCCGGTCAGCGCCGCGTCGTCGTCGCAGTTCATCACATAGACGAACATCACCCAGCCATTGGGCTGCCCGAGGATGTAGTTCCGCCCGCTCTTGAGCTGCTTCACCTCGAACGGCACCCCCGCCCCCGCAAAAACCGCCTTCACATCCTCAAAGCTGACGGCCGTGATGAGGCCGGTCTCGGCCGGTGCCGGCGCGGCCGCCTCCGGCGGCGCGGCTGTGGGCGCGACGGCTTCGGGCGGCGGCGCGGTGCCGTCCTGCGCCACCGCCAATCCGCAAAGAGCGGCTGCGGCTGCAATCAGAACCAGTTTGCGAACTCCAGGCATCGAGGGCCTCCGATTTTTGGCCTAATTGGCTTTGGCCGGGAACTGCACCGATACCGCTGCATCAAAGATGCCGCCGTTGAAGGCCCCGCCCAGCCGCGCCTCCGGCACGGCCGATGCGTAGGCTTGTACCGGCTGGCCCTGGAGCATCCCCAGGAAAGCCTGCATGTCGCCCATCAGCCCCTTCAGCGACCCCGTCAGCAGCGTCTGGTCGAAGCTGCCATAGATATGGGTCATCTGCAGCAGCGCCGGGTATTTCTTGTTGGGATCAAATGTCACAGCCCGCGAGCTGAAGCCCGCCGTCGTAAACTTCATCATGTCGGCATACGGCACGGATTTGCTCAGCGTTCCCGATTGCAGCATCAGCAGCCTGCAATCGGTCACGTTAGCCCCGGCGCATTTCAGTCCCGCGCCGAAAATGACGTCCCGGCCATTTTTGCCCTCAAGGTATTGCAGCCCGTTCGGTGCGGTTTTCTGCGTGACAGTCAGGCCGACGGCTTTGAAAGCTGCCTCAAGATCCCCATTGGAAAATCCTGTCTGGAGCGTCGGCACAGCCGCGGGCGAAGGCGCAGCGGGCGGCGTCGGCTCGACGGCAGCCGGTTGAGCCGGGCCGTCCGACGGCGCACCGGCCTCCGGAATGATCTGGGCCGAAGCCGTGGTCAGCGACCACGCCGCTATAGTGGCGATCACCAGGCAGGACATGCGATTCATGGACGAGATCCTCGCTGGCGTGGAGCCAGGAGAGCGAAGGTCACGCCAAGCCACCAGCGCGTCCATCCGGTAAAAAGATGAGTGCGGCGGCATGCCGCAGAGCAGCCGCCCTGCCCTAGTCGAGCCTGTCGGCTTTTCGCAGTTGCGGGAACCAATAGGCCCACAGCGCGGCGATCCCCAGCGCCGCCACGCCGCCGGCCACGACCGACGGCACCGCGCCGATCAACGCGCCCATCGATCCGGCACGGAACTCGCCCAGTTCGTTGGAAGCCGAAACGAATACGCTCGATGCGGCCGACACACGGCCGCGCATCTCGTCGGGCGTCGACAGCTGGATCAGGCTGGAGCGCACATAGACGCTGAGCATGTCGCCCGCGCCGAGCAGCGCCAACGCAGCCATCGACAGCCAGTAATTCTCGGACAGACCGAAAATGACGGTCGCGATGCCGAAGACGGCGACGCCGCCGAACATCCAGTAGCCGGTGTTCCGGCGCATCGGCCATGTCGCGAGCCACAAAGCCACTGCGACAGCGCCGATCGCCGGCGCCGCGCGCAGATGACCGAACCCGTCGGCATCCAGGTGCAGCACGTCGCGCGCGAAGGCCGGCAGCAGCGCCGTCGCCCCGCCCAGCAGCACAGCGAAGAGGTCGAGCGAGATCGCACCGAACACGACCGGGTTGCGGCGAACATAGACAAGGCCGTCGAGGATCAGCGCCAGCGATCGCCCGGTGACCGTGACGGCGCGCGCCGGTTCGTGGATGCGGCTGATGAAGACCATGGCCAGCAGCAGCAACGCGCCGGCCGAGGCGAACGGCAGAAAGGACTGTCCCGCGTAAAGATAACCGCCAAGCGCTGGGCCGGCGATCGACGACCCCTGCCAGGCGAGAGACCCCCAGGCGATCGCGTTCGGCAGTTCGGCGCGCGGCACCAGCGTCGGCTGGAGCGACGACATGGCCGGCGAAAAGAAGCTGCGTGAAATGCCGAACACGGCCGCGACGATGAAGATCGTCCAGAGCGGCGCAGATGGCGTCAGCGCGATCCACACGAGCGCGCCGGCGCACGAAGCCTCCGCCGCGAACGAGGAGATCATGATCGTCTTGCGGTGGAAGCGGTCAGCCATCTGGCCGCCGAACAGCGACAGCACGAGGATCGGCACGAACTGGACGAGGCCGACCATGCCGAGGAGGAAAACGGACTCGCTCTCGTCGCGCGTCAGCCGCGCGCGGTCATAGACCATCCAGGCGATCGAGACCGCCTGCATCTGCATCGCCAGGACTGCGGCGACACGCGCAAACCACAGGGAGCGGAAGTCGCGGTGCCGAAGCACCGCAGCCGCAGGCAGGAAAGCCATTCAGCGTTTTCGGCCGACTGAGGCCGCCTCGCTTAATAGCCCGGCGGGCGGTTCGACGGTGCGGTCGCGGTTCCGGACGCAGGCCGCACCGGATCGTACGGCTCGGGCGCGGGCTGCGGATTCGACCAGTTGTCGACCGCCGCAGGGCCGCTGGCGAGGACGCTGCCTTCGTTCAGGTCTTCGATGATGACCAGACCCTTGGTGCCCTTGATCGTGCTGCCGCCCAGCCGGGCGCCGACGCCCGAAGGGGTGAGCGCCTTCACTGAACCCGCGTATTTGGTCTGGAGCAGCTTGTAGAGCTTTTCGGCGTTCGACGGCAGCAGGCGGATGCAGCCGGCCGAGGCGCGCTGGCCGAGATTGTGGACATACTTGTCCAGCGCCGCGTGCAGCGCGATGCCCGTCGTCGAGCCGCCATTGCGCGTCTTCAGGAACATCGCCCACGGCATGTCGGCTTCCCAGGCGTTCGACTTATGCAGCCGCGAGAAATGCGGCAGGTCGAACATGAAGGTGCCCTGCGGCGTGGTGGTGAACTTGCTGGCGCCCTTCGGCGAGGTTTCCTGCTGCTCGCGGCCCGTCGAAACCAGCCAGGTGTCGAGATAGGTCAGATCGCCGTCACCGGCCTGAAACAGGAAAGCGTGCTGCGCCGTACGGCCGGTACCGGCCTTGTTGATATAGATGACCAGCTCGTACTCGCTGAGCACCTTGGGATCGAGGATGTCGGCGACATGCGCGCGAATGCTTTCCTGGTCCTCCGGCGTGCTGCGGGCGACGTATTGCTGTTCCTGCTCCTGGATCTCGGTCCGGTAAGCGGCCAGCGCCTCGTCGGCGGAGGGCGGCGGCGGGCCGACCACGACCGGGCGGCGCGACGTGGTCGAACAGGCGGCGGCCACGAGGGCCGTGGCGAGAACGGCGGCGCTGGAGAGAGAGCGGCGCGGGAAGACCTGAAGCATGTTTTTGAAAACCCAGATTCCGGCCCTCGCAGAACTCCGGCGGGGCGCGAACAAATCAGCCTAAGTGCATTGCAACATGCACGCGGCGGGGCCGGGTTTCAACGGGTGCTGTAATTCGCCGGAACGACGGCCGGGGCGGCCGACGCGACCGAAAGTGCCGGAACATGCTCGCCGGCATAGTCCTCGATGTGCAGCAGCACCCGGTAGCCATGGGTCAGCTGCAGGGAACCGTCGGCATTGCGCGCCGGCTCGCCCATCACGTTCGTCGAGTCCCCCGCCATCGCAAACACAGGCACGAAGCCCGCATGTTCGGCCTGGATCTTCTTGAAGAGGAACTGCGCATTCTCCGGCGCGAGACGGATGCAGCCACCTGAAGCGCGGCGGCCGAGCTGCGAAATCTTGCCTTTGCCGGCCGCGTGGATGGCGAGGCCGCTCATGCCGCCATTCTCGACCAGATCGAAGAACATCGTCCAAGGCATGTCGGCATTCCACGCGCGCGACTTCCACAGTGTGTGGAAGCGCTTGGGGTCCAGCTTGAAGCTGCCCTCCGGCGTGTGAGTGAAGGTCTTGCGGCCCGAGGGGGTCTTTTCTTTCTTCTCGCGCCCGGTCGAGACCGGCCAGTCGTAGAGCAGCGACATCGTGCCGTCCGCAGCACGGCTATAGACGAACATATGCTGCGCGATAGGCCCGGCCTCGGCCTTCGACACGTAGAGATAGAGGTCGAAATAGGGTTCGACCTCGTCCGGCAGGCTCGCCAGCATCCGGGTCGCGGGATCTGAGAGGTCGACCGTCCCGGCGGGGGCCGGAGCCGCCCCGGGGGCTGCGGCGGGCGCAGCCGGATCGACAGGGGCAGTCTGGTAAGCGGCGCCCGGCGGCGGGGCGATATACGTGCCTGCCGCGAGCAGCGCAGCCGGCACGGAGCGGTGTTTCGCGGCGTTGCTGGCGGCGCCATACAGGATTTCGGCCGCCTCTCCCGCCGTCAATGCCAGCGGGTTTTCGCTTTCGGACGCCAGGCTCGGACGCATGACATCATCGGCCAGCGCCAGGCCGCAGAACGGCACAGCAGCGGCGAGGACCGCAGCCCCGATGACGACCCCAAAACGCATCCGTACTCCCGCAAAACCTTAATAAGGCGTAAATAACTGTGACGCGGATCGGATACGTCCGCAAGCGCGAGACGGAAGCTTACGCGACCAAGGTTAAGAAGCCTCCCCTGTTCCGCCATATGCCTGTGTCCATTCGGCAACTTGTTCCTCGGCCAGCTTGGCGAAGAGGACGGGCGGCACCTGGAAGGGGTGGCCGGGAGGCAGCCTGGAAAGTTCCTCCAGCGCCCGGCCGGCTGGCCAGGAGAGGTCGTCCATCGGCAGGCCAAGGGTCGCGTTCAGGGCGGCCGCAGTCTCCGGGATGATCGGCGCGGACAGCCTGGCGATCACCCGGATCAGATTGATGCCGGTCCGGACCGAGGCTGCGGCAGCCTCCGGGTCGGTCTTGATGGCGGTCCAGGGGGCAGCCTCGGCGACGAACTCGTTGGCGGCGACCCAGATGGCGCGCAGCTCCTGCGCCGCCTTCCGGAACTGCATCTCCTGGAGATAGGCGGTGTAGAGGCCGATGCCCTTTTCCAGCGTCGCCGCGAGCTTCGCCTCCGCGGCCCCGCCCGAACCGCCCTCGGGGATCTTGCCCTCGAACCGGGCCGCGCCGAATTTCAGGATGCGATTGACGAAATTGCCGAGAACGTCAGCCAGATCCTTGTTCACCGTGGCGGCGAAATGCTCCCACGTGAACGACGAGTCGGCGCTCTCCGGCGCGTTGGCGATCAGATACCAGCGCCAGGCATCGGCCGGCAGCAGATCGAGCGCCTGATCCATGAAGACGCCGCGCTTCTGCGAGGTTGAGAACTTGCCACCGTAATAGGTGAGCCAGTTGAAGCCCTTGATCTGATCGACCAGCTTCCACGGCCGGTTGGCGCCGGCATTCGCGCCCATCAGCGTCGCGGGGAAGCCAACCGTATGGAAAGGCACGTTGTCCTTGCCCATGAACTCCACATAGGTGACGTCATCGGCATCGGGATGCTGCCACCAGCTTTGCCAGGCATTCGGCTCGCCCCTGGCGTCGGCCCATTCGCGGGTCGCGCCGATATATTCGATGGGCGCATCGAACCAGACATAGAAGACCTTGCCCGCCCAGTCGGCCGGATCGAGCGTCTCTCCGGCCGGATTGGCGCCCCACCCTGCGACATCCACCGGCACACCCCAGTTGAGGTCGCGCGTGATGCCACGATCGCGCAGACCCTCGTCCAGCCATTTATAGGCGATGGAGGACACCACGTTCGACCAGACGCCCTGCTTGGTGTCGATCCACGCGCGCAGCCGTTCGGCGAAATCGCTCTGGCGCAGGAACAGATGCTTGGAGTCGCGGACCTCGATGTCGGACGAGCCTGACACAGCCGAGCGCGGATTGATGAGATCCGTCGGGTCGAGGACGCGCGTGCAGTTCTCGCACTGATCGCCCCGCGCGCGGTCATAGCCGCAATGCGGGCAGGTGCCGACGACATAGCGATCCGGCAGGAAGCGGCCGTCGGCGTGGGAATAGACCTGCCGCGTCGTCCGCACGTCGATGCAGCCGTTCTGCCAGAGCGACCTGGCGAACTGCAGCGTCAGCTCGCGGTTCTGCGGGCTGGACGAACGGCCGAAGACATCGAACGACAACAGCCAGCGCCGCGCGAGGTCGGCCTGGACCCCATGCCATTTGGCGCAATAGGCCTCGACGGAAAGCCCCTCCTCCAGCGCGGCCAGTTCGGCCGGCGTGCCGTGTTCGTCCGTCGCGCAGACGAACAGCGTCTCGCGCCCCCGCGCGCGGCTGTACCGGGCGAACACATCGGCCGGCAGCATCGAGCCGACAAGATTGCCGAGATGCTTGATGCCGTTGATGTAGGGCAGCGCAGACGTGATTAGGATACGGGACATGGTTCGATTCCGGGCCGGGGCAGTCCCCGGACGGTGCGGCTTGTCATATGGGGTGCGCGCCGGTCAATCCGAAAGCGCGGCCACCCGGCGGAAGGACGAATGGCGGACATGGCGGATGAAGCCAAGCTGAAATCCCCCGGAACGTGGTCGCGGCTGCAAAGCAAGCTGCTCCTCGGGCTTTTGACCATCCTGCCGCTGGCGGTGGTCTGGTACGTCCTCTCGTTCCTGATCGGCCTGCTGTCCTGGGCCGGACGGCCTCTGGTCGATCTGATCGTCCAGAATTTCGGCGTACCCAACGAGGGACGCGCCGCCTGGGTCTATAATGAATACGTGGCCACTGCGCTGGCCGTTATCCTGTCGCTCTGGATCATCTATGTCGTCGGCGCTGTCGCCTCGAACGTGATCGGGGCGCGCCTGATCGCCTGGTTCAGCGGACTTCTCAACCGCGTGCCGGTGGTGAAGCAGGTCTATGGCGCGGTGCAGAAGCTGGTCCAGTCGCTGAGCCACAAGCCTGACGGCGTGCAGCGCGTCGTGTTGCTGCCGTTTCCCAATGAGGAACTGCGCGCCATCGGCTTCGTCACCAAGACCTTCACCGACGCCGCGACCGGGACCGAGATGGCGGCGGTCTACATGCCGACCGCCGTCAACCCGACCTGCGGCTATCTTGAGATCGTCGCGATCGACCGCTGCATCCCGACCGACCTGACGGGCGATCAGGCGATGAACATGATCCTTTCCGGCGGCGCGACGGCGCCGGACCTCATCCGGATCGGCAAATAGCGCGTTACTCCGCCGGCTGCGCCTTGCGCGCCGCCTCGGCGCGTTCCCAGTCCTGCATCTCGTGCGTGATCGCCAGCGGCGATCCGGTCCGGCGGGCGAAAACCGCGTAGGCCGTCGGGATGATGAACAGCGTGAACGCCGTCGCCATCAGCATGCCGGCGAAGATCACGATGCCGATGCTCTGGCGGCTGGCCGCGCCGGCGCCGCTTGCGATGACCAGCGGCAAAGCGCCCGCGGCGGTCGCCAGCGAGGTCATCAGGATCGGACGCAGGCGGATTTTCGCGGCCTCCACGATCGCCTCGTTGAACGTCTTGCCGTCGTCGCGGAGCTGATTGGCGAACTCCACGATCAGAATGCCGTTCTTGGCCGCAAGACCGACCAGCATGACGATGCCGATCTGGCTGTAGATATTGAGGCTGCTGCCGATCGCCCAAAGCCCGAACACCGCCCCGAACACCGCCAGCGGGACGGTGCAGAGAATGACGAGCGGGTGGATGAAGCTCTCGAACTGCGCCGCCAGAACCAGGAATACGACGATGAGGGCGAGCGCAAAGGTGAAGTAGAGCGCCGCGCTCGACTGCTTGAACTCGCGCGACTGGCCCTGATAGTCGATCCGCGCCGTGGCGGGCAGCTCTTCCGCCGCAATCTGCTGGAGATAGGTCAGCGCCTCGCCCAGCGTGTAGCCCGGCGCAAGGCCCGCATCGATGGTGATCGAGCGCGAGCGATTGAAACGGTTGAGCGATTGCGGCCCCGCGCTCTCCTTCAGGGACACCACATTCGACAGCGGGATCAGCGCGCCTTGCGACGAACGGACGAAGACATTTGTGAGGTCGTTGGTCGTCCGGCGATCCTCCTGCCCGGCCTGCATCCGGACGTCGTACTCTTCGCCGTCTTTCAGGAAGGTGGTGACGCGGCGGGCGCCCAGCATGGTTTCCAGCGTCCGGCCGATATCGCTGGTGGAAATGCCGAGATCGGCGGCGCGCTGCTTGTCGATGGTAACGACGAGCTGCGGCTTGGTTTCGCGGTAGTCGCTGTCGACCTGGATGAGGTTCGGATTTTCCGACGCACGCGCAATGATGCGATCGCGCCATTCGGCGATCTCCGCAAAATCGCTGCCGCCGAGGACGAAACCGACCGGCTTGCCGCCTCGCTGGCCGAGGCCGCCACGGCCTGAGATGAAGACACGCCCGCCCGGCACCGCGGCCGAAAGCTTGCCCTGGATTTCCGCGACGATCTGGTCCTGGCTGCGCGAGCGCTGGCTCCACGGCGCGAGCATGAGCATGGCCCGACCCGAATTGTAGTCCTGCGTGAAGCCGAAGGAGCCGGGCGCGCGGATCATCACGCGCGCCGCCTCGCCGGCCTCGACGTAAGGAAGAAGCACCTTCTCCACCTTGTCCATCTGCGCCGCCGTTTCCTCGAACGAGGAACCCTCGGGGAGCTGGACCTGCACCATCGCCCCGGCACGATCTTCGGTCGGCGCAAGCTCGGACGGCACCTGGGCGAACAGCAGCCCGGTCAGCACCACTACGGCGGCCGCCGCGAGGCCGCTCATCCACGGGCGCCTGATCGACGCCTCCAGCATGCGGCCGTAACGCGCTTCGACCCTGTGCGAGAGCGCATGGATGCGTTCGGCAAGTTTGCCCTCGCTCGGCCGCAGCAGCAGCGAGCACATCATCGGCGTCAGCGTCAGCGCGACAAACCCTGAGAAGAAAATGGCGCCGGACATCGCGATGGCGAGTTCGGAGAACAGCCGCCCCGTATTGCCGGTAAGGAAGAAGATCGGAACGAAAACGACGATCAGAACCGTCGTCGTCGCCATGACGGCGAACGCCACCTGATTGGTGCCCCGCGCGGCCGCAATACGGGCCGGCTCGCCATAGGTGGTGATGCGGCGCTGGATATTCTCCAGGACGACGATGGCGTCATCCACCACCAGACCGATCGCCAGCACCAGCGCCAGCAGCGTCAGCAGATTGATCGTCGCGCCCATCGCGTAGAGGACGATGAATGCGCCGATGAGGCAGACCGGCACGGTGACCGCCGGAATGAGCGCTGCACGCGCGCTGCCGAGGAACACGAAAATGACGAAGACCACGATGATCATCGCTTCGGCGAGCGTGTGATAGACCTGATTGACGCTCTCCTCGACGAAAATCGAGGTATCGAAGGCGAGAACGATCTGCATACCGTCGGGAAGCGTCGGATTGAGCCGGGCGATCTCCGCCTTCACGCCGCGCGCCACATCGAGCGTATTCGCGGTGGATTGCTTCACGATCCCAAGACCGATCTGCGGGATGCCGTTGCCGCGGAACTGCACCTTGTCATTGGCAGAGCCAAGCTCCACCCGCGCCACGTCGCCAAGGCGGATAGGATAGCCATCGGCGCCGCGCTTGACGACCAGCGCTTTGAAATCATCGGCGGTCTGATAGGCGCGGTTCAGCCGGACCGTCAGGTCGCGCTGGCCGGATTCGATGCGGCCTGCCGGCAGTTCGATGTTCTGCGCGCGCAAGGCGCTTTCCACGTCACTGACCGCAAGCCCGCGCGCGGCGAGCGCCTGCCGGTCCAGCCAGATATTCATGGCGTAGTCCTGTCCCCCGCCGACCATCACGCGGCTGACGCCATCGATGATCGAAAGCTGATCGACGATCACGCGGTTCGCGTATTCTGTCAGCTGCATGGCATCCATGCCGGTCGCTGAGAAATTGAGCCACAGAATGGGATCGGCGTCGGCGTCCGCCTTCGACACCTGGGGCGCGTCCACTTCGTCGGGCAACCGGTCGACGACACGCGCCACCGCATCACGCACGTCGTTGGCGGCGGCTTCGATGTCGCGACTCAGCGAGAATTCGATCGTGACATCGGACGAGCCGTCGCGTGAGCGAGAGGTAATCGTTTCGATGCCTTCGATGCCCGCGACCTGGTCTTCGACGATCTCGGTGATACGGCTCTGCACCACGTCCGCCGCGGCGCCCGGATAGGTCGTCGAGACGGAAACGACCGGCGGGTCGATATTCGGCAATTCGCGGAGCGGCAGGCCCGAGAAGGACAGCAGGCCGAACGCGATGAGCAACAGCGAAAGAACGGTCGCGAAGACCGGGCGGCGGACCGAAATTTCGCTGAGGATCATGAACGGCCTCCGGCATCACTCTGCGCGACGGGCTGACCGCTCTCGGCGCCGTCGATCATGACGGGCTGGTTCGGAATGACCTTGTTCGTGCCTTGCGTGACGATGCGGTCGCCTTCGCTCAGGCCCTCCAGCACCTCGACCTGCGCCGGCAACACCAGACCGGTCTTCACCTCGGTGCGTTGAGCCTTGTTGTCCGCGTCGATACGGAAAACGAAACGCTTGTCACCCTGGGCAATCAGCGCGCTTTCCGGCACCGCCAGCGCCTCGCGCTCCGATACCAGCAGGCTCACCGACATCAGCATGCCGGGCTTCAGGCGGCCGTCCTTGTTGTCCAGCTTCGCGCGCACCGTCACCGCGCGGGTGGCGGGGTCGATGCGGGTATCGACGCTGGCGACCTCGCCCCCGAACGTCTCACCTGGATAGGCTGCAACCTCGACCGAAAGTTTCAGGCCGGACTTCAACACGCCGAGATAGCGTTCCGGGACCGTGAAGTCGCCGTTGAGGACCATGATGTCGTCGAGGGTGGTGATCACATCGCCCGGCCGCACATAACTGCCGACGCTGACATTGCGCAGGCCGACGACCCCGGCGAACGGCGCCTTGATCAGCGTATCGGCGAGGCGGGCCTCGATCGCCTGCAGGCGTCCGCGGGCCGCGTCACGTTCCGCCGTCGCGGTATCCAGCGTGGCGCGCGCCGCGATGCCTTTGGCGACGAGATCGGCCGCGCGGGCATAGGCCTTCTCGGCTTCGGCCAGCGCCGCGCGCGCGGCCGCCAGATCGGCGGCCTGCTGGGCGCTGGTCATCTCGATCAGGATAAACCCGGCCTCGACCTGCTGGCCCTCGGTGAAATTGATCGCTGCGACCGTATCGGCGGTCTTGGCGGTGATGGTGACGCTGTCCCGGGCCTTGGCCGTTCCGATCGCCTCGATCTTCTCGGCGAAAACGGCCTTGCTGACGGTCCCTGCCGTGATGAGCGGCGCGCGCCCGCCGCCGGCCTGCTGGGACGCGCCGGCGCCGCCAAGTCCGATCACGGACGGCGCGAACAGATAAAGTCCGCCGCCGATGGCGACCAGGACAGCCAAAGCGATTGCGAGTCTGCGCATGTCGTCCAAAATTCAGGGATTGCGATAACCGTCAATCCAGCAACACGTTCGGAAGCCGCCCCAACCACTTCTGTTTGTTGACGTATCTGTGAACGTGATCGTCACCCTACCCCCGCTTGCGCGCCCCCGCATCCTCAATATTGAGTTCGGCCGGGTTCACCCTTATGGCTTGCCGCCATTCTGGCCGGCTTAGCTCAGCGGTAGAGCAGCGGTTTTGTAAACCGAAGGTCGGGGGTTCAATCCCCTCAGCCGGCACCATTTTCTTGCTTGGGAACCTGCCATGCCTGAAGCCCATTCCCTTTCCCCGGCCAGGCATGATCCCGACGCCGGCCCGTTCGACTGGGCCGACCCCCTGCGCCTGGACGACCTGCTGACGGAAGAGGAGCGGATCGTGGTGAAGTCAGCGCGGGACTTCTGCGCCGCGCGCCTCGCCACCCGCGTAAAGGACGGGTTCCGGCACGAGACCTTCGACCGCGCCATCATGACCGAGATGGGCGAACAGGGGCTGCTCGGCAGCACCCTGCCCGAGCGCTATGGCTGCGCCGGTCTCGGCTATGTCTCCTACGGCCTTGCGGCCCGTGAAGTGGAGCGCGTCGACAGCGGCTACCGCTCGGCCATGAGCGTCCAGTCCAGCCTCGTGATGCACCCGATCTATGCCTACGGCACCGAAGAAACGCGGATGCGCTTCCTGCCCAAGCTGGCATCAGGCGAATTCGTCGGCTGTTTCGGCCTCACCGAGCCGGATCACGGTTCCGACCCCGGCGGCATGGTCACCAGGGCGCGCAAGGTCGACGGCGGCTGGGTTCTCAACGGCGCCAAGATGTGGATCACCAATTCCCCCATCGCCGACGTCGCGGTGGTCTGGGCCAAGGACGATGCCGGCGACATTCGCGGCTATGTCGTGGAGCGCGACTTCAAGGGGTTCTCGACCCCCAAGATCGAGGGCAAGTTCTCGCTCCGCGCCTCGGTGACCGGCGAGATCGTGCTGGAGGACGTGTTCGTCCCCGACGCCAACTACCTCCCCAATGTGAAGGGCCTGAAAGGTCCGTTCGGCTGCCTCAACCGCGCCCGCTACGGCATCGCTTGGGGCGCGATGGGAGCCGCCGAGGCCTGCTTCGAGGCCGCCCGCGACTACACGCTGAACCGCAAACAGTTCGGCCGTCCCCTCGCCGCCACCCAGCTCATCCAGAAGAAGCTGGCCGACATGCAGACCGAGATCGCGCTGGGCCTGCACGGCGCGCTGCGTCTCGGCCGCCTGTTCGAGGCAGGCGAGGCCTCGCCGCCGATGATCTCGCTGCTGAAGCGCAACAATTGCGGCAAGGCGCTGGAGATCGCCCGTCAGGCCCGCGACATGCACGGCGGCAACGGCGTCAGCGACGAGTATGGCGTGATCCGCCATGTCCTAAATCTGGAAGCGGTGAACACCTATGAAGGCACGCATGACGTCCATGCGCTGATCCTCGGCCGCGCCATCACCGGCATCCAGGCGTTCAGCTAGTCGTCCTCGGCCGCCGGATAAAGAAGCGTCCAGAGCGCGAGACGGAGGGTTGTTTCCTCCGCCGCGCGGTCGGCAGAGATCGTCTGCCCGGCTGAAATCGCCAGCGCATAGTCGGCGTCGATCCTCCAGCGCAGCGACAACTGCGCCTCATGCTTCTCATAGACGCCGGGATCGTAGAGATCGCCCGGCGCGTAGGTGGAGAAGTATCCCGCCCCGATCTGCCAGCTGTCGCTGAGATCGATCCCCGCGACCGCGTTCACGCGCCACTCGTCGGCTGTATTGCCGCGCCACGACCACCCGGCGCTGACATTGGCGAAGGCGTGCAGGCCCGCGATCTGGAACGCGCGTCCGGCATCTGCCTGTAGCACCGCGCCCGCGCCGTCCCCGGCGAACACCGGGTCGCCGATGGCGCTGCCATAGTCCTGATAGGAAATCCGCGCCTCGATGCTGAACAGCCAGGGCGATGCAGCAGGTTCATGGCTGTATCGCAGCCCCGCGGCCGCGCGCCAGCCATACACGGCCATGCCGTGCGCCAGTTCGCTTTCAAAGGTGAAGACGGCCGTGAAGCCGTCGCCAAGTCCGGCTTCCGCATAGCTGTCGAACAGCACGCGGGCGCCGTCATCTGCGCCGGACGCGTAGCCGACACTGCTGATCGACAGGCCGTGGTCGACGGATTGCGGCCACGCCCCCGCCAGCGCAAATCCGCACAACGACACCGCAGCCAATGCCGCACGCGCAATCATGGAGTCCGCTCCCGCGAAAGGCCGTGCGGTGTTTTCTCCCAATAGAACGGATCGCGGATGAAGACCCATACGGCGCGCCAGGCCGCAGTCGAAATCATCGCCCAGTAGACGGGCGCGAGAAAACCCCACGGCATGAGCGGCCAGGCCCGTCTGCGGATCGGCGCAAGCACGCTCATCAGCACGCACAGCATGTTTCCGACGAACATCAGACCGGCCGCCATGCGACCGATCAACGGACCGAAGACCGCATCCAACGGCGCATCGCCGGTGAAGAACTGCCACGCGGCCAGACTCCAGAAGACCGGATTGACCATCGCGAACACGAAAGACGCGCCGACGAAGAAGACCAGGAAGATCCAGCCGCGCAGACCGAGAGCCGGCAGCTGCAGCGTCCGGCTGCGCCTGGAATGGACAAAGAAGGTCTGCTGATAGCCGCGCGTCCATCGCGTCCGCTGCGGCAGCCACGCCTTCAGCGTGACCGGCGCCTCTTCCCAGGTCGTCGAATTGAACGTGCCGACCTCGTGACCGAGGCGCCCGAGCCGGATGCCGAGATCGGCATCTTCCGTGACATTCCACTGGTCCCACCCGCCAGCCTCGCGCAGCGTCGCCGTCCGGAAGTGATTGCTGGTGCCGCCGAGCGGCACGGGAAAGCCGAGCCTCCGCAAACCCGTCAGCATCGCGTCGAACCACAGCGCGAAATCCAGAGCGAAAAGACGTGTGATGACGTTCTCGCGCGCGTTGTATGGAAACAGCCGCGCCTGAATGCAGGCGAGTCCCTTCCCGCCCGCATCGAACGCTGCCACGGCGCGGCGCAGCTGATCGCGCTCCGGCCGGTCCTCGGCATCGTAGATGACGATGAAATCGCCGCGCGCCGCTTCCAACGCGACATTGCAGGCACGGGGTTTGGTGCGCGGGATTCCGGGCGGCGCGACGATCAACCGCCAGCAGGAACCGAGCGGAAGCCTCTCGAACGCGGCCTTCGTATCCGCATCGTCGGATTCCAGCGCGACGAGGATGTCGAGCTTCCCGCTCGGATAGTCGAGCGCGTCGAGCGCCGAGGCCAGCCCGGCCGCCATATTGGCCTCGCGATACAGCGGCACGATGATCGAATAGACCGGCAGTTGGTCATCGGCGCGCGTGCAAGCCGGATCGGCTGCACCGGGAAGCCCTGCGAGCCAAATCACGGTGCGGAAAATCATATGGCCGGAGGCCAGCACGATCAGCACGGCGATCAGAATTTCCGCCGTGACTGCCGGCGCAGCGGCGAACCCGGCCGTCGCGATCAGAATGAGGGCGGCGATCCATCGCTGCTGCGCCCGCGTCAGCGGAACGGCGGCCCAGACGCCGCCGCGGCTGCCCGCGACAGCGCTCCACCCTTCCGTCGGTCGATCCATCTCCGATGCGGCTCCCCCAAGCGCATCTCGATCCAAGCGCGCCGGGCCGGGCCTGACAAGCAAAAGGCGTGGCGCATTCCTGCGCCACGCCGCCGCATCGTCCGTTCAGGTTAATTTCCCGGCGGCTGGATGCTCTGAAGCATCGTCGTCGGATCGGCCTTGGGCAGCACGCTCAGCGCCGGGCTGGCGTCAGCGCGGTTGAAGCCGTCCATGATCATCTGGAAGCGCATCTCGACGAACGGCCGCATCTCGCGATGGGTGAAGATGTGAATTTCGCCGCCCTTGACGCCCTCGACGACGCGAGCGCCCACGACGTCCGGGTCGATCCCGTTGAGCACGTTTGACGCCGCTTCTTCCCGCGTCGCGCCGACGCCGGGGTCGGTATCGACCGCGCCGCCATATTTCGACTGCTTGTTGCGCCAGCTCTCGTGGATCAACGTCTTCACGAAGCCCGGGCACAGCACCGACACGCCGACGCCGTGCGGCGCGAACTGCATGGCCCAGCCCTCGCTCATCGCGACGACCGCGAATTTCGTGGCGCAATAGGGTTCGAGGTTCGGCGGCGACACCATGCCGGCCATGGAGGCCGTATTCACGAAGTGCCCGCCTTCACCATGGCTGAGGATCAGCGGCATGAATGTCTCGACGCCGTAATAGACGCCCTTGATGTTCACATCGATGATCCAGTCCCAGTCGCGGTCCTTGACCGTGTCCCACGGTCCGCCGACGGCGACGCCGGCATTGTTGCAGACGACGTGAACCTTGCCGAAATCGGCGATGGTCTTCAGCGCCGCGCTCTTCAGCGAATTGCGGTCCGTCACATCGCACAGCACCGTGGAAACCGGCACCTGCCGGTCTTCCAGGTCCTTCTTCGCAGCGGCCAGCGCCTTCTCGTCGATATCGGCGAGCATGACCTTCATGCCCTCCTTGCCGAACGCCCGCGCCATCGACAGGCCGAGGCCCGACGCGCCGCCCGTGATGAAGGCGACCTTGCCCTTGAGATCCAGCGCCATAACCGTCTCCTGCCCGTTGTCCTGATTTTGAAGCTTTAGCTGAGCGCCTTCACAATGAGGCGGGTCAGCAGATCGATGGCCGCATCCGGCGCATTGCCGTGGCGCGCCGCGTAGGCGCTGCCTTCATGGATGATCCCGACAATGGCGGCGCCGACGATGCGCGCGTCCTCATCCGACACGGCCGCGCCCGACGGCGAGAGCGTGCGAAACGTTGCGGCCCAGTCCTTCGCCCATTTGTCGACCAGCGTCTCGGACGTCGCGTGGCCGGCCGCGATCACGCCGGCATCGTTCATGGCGGTCACCAGAACGCCGGGATTGGCCGCGCCGTATTCGTAGACACCCTGCAGCGTGCCGCGCACCGCCGTCGCCAGATCGACGGCCTCGTGCCGGTGTTTCGACAGCGCCGCGTCCAGTTCGGACCGCGCCTCATCGACGAAGGCGAGGAAGCAGGCCTGCTTGTCGGCGAAGTGGAGATAGAACGTGCCGTGCCCCAGCCCGGCTTCGCGGGAAATGTCCTGCGGGCGGGTGGCGTGATAGCCGCGCTCGACGAAAAGCTTGCGCGCCGCCGACAGGAGCCGGGCTCGTGAGTCCTGCGGTCGGCGGCCGCGCGATGCGATGGGAAGTACGGTCATTTCTGACAGAATGTCAGGACCGTATTCCAAGTCAATGGGAGAGCTAGTCGGCGCAGAGCGCCGGCTGGATGACGCCGCCCTTCACTTCGGAATGGCACCCGAACGGCATGTTGGTGGGCTGGCAGTAGCCGGTGCCCTTGGTGCCTGCGACGCCCATCTCCTGCGACCAGCAATCGCCGGCGCACTCGGCCGAGTCCGAACAGACCTTTCCGGCGTCGGGTGACCTGATCGTGCAGGCCGGCGTGCCCATCAGGCCGACCGGACCCCAATTGCCCCCCGCCACCTTGCACTCGGCCTCGGTCATGTCATGCGGCGGCGGCCAGTCCGTGGCGGCCGGTGGCGCGACGGCCGTCTTCTGGGCGCAGGCCGACAGCAGCAGGGCTGCGGCAAGAATGGCGAAACGGCTCATGCGGCCTCCTGAAGCGCCTGCCAGACGCGCAGAGGCGTCGCAGGCATGTCGATATGGTCGATCCCGCGCACCTTCACAGCGTCGGCGAGCGCGTTCATCACCGCCGCCAGCGCGCCGACGGTCCCGGCCTCACCGCAGCCCTTCACGCCCAGCGGGTTCGACGGGCTTGGCGCATCCTGGTTGAAGGTGAGGTCGAAATTCGGAATGTCGTCCGCGCGCGGCATGCCGTAATCCATGAACGAGCCGGTCAGCAGCTGGCCCGACTCCGCGTCATAGACGCAGTTCTCGATCAGCGCCTGGCCGATCCCCTGCACGATCCCGCCATGCACCTGGCCCGCGACGATCATCGGATTGATGACCTTCCCGAAATCGTCGACCACCGTGTAGCGCAGGATGCGCGTGACGCCGGTTTCCGGATCGACCTCGACCTCGCAGAGATGCGCGCCGTTCGGGAACGTCGAATTCGTCGACTGATAGGTCGAGGTCGAATCCAGCCCCTCGTCCAGCCCCTCGATCTCGCGCCGCTTCGCCTCCTGCGCCAGCGCGCCGATGGTGATGGTGCGATCGGTGCCGGCGATCGCGAACTGCCCGCCCTGCCCCTCGATCACGTTGAACTCGATATCCACCGGCGCGGCTTCCAGCACATGGCTGGCCGCCAGCTTGCCCTTGCGGATCACCTCGTCCGACGCCGACAGGATCGCCCCGCCCGACATATGCAGCGAGCGTGAGCCGCCCGTGCCGCCGCCGTCGATATCGCGGAAGCTGTCGCCCTGCTTGATGGTGATGCTCTCGAACGGCAGGCCCAGGCGCTCGGCGATCACCTGCGCGAAGCTCGTCTCGTGCCCCTGCCCGTTCGACTGCGTGCCGAGATAGACATCGACGCCGCCATTCTCGTTGAAGCGGATGACCGCCGGCTCCTTGCCGCCGCCCGCCGTGATCTCGACATAATAGGCGACCCCGAAGCCCAGCAGCTTGCCGTCCCGTGCGGCCGCCGCGCGCCGCGCCTCGAACCCGGCATAGTCGGCCTTCACCAGCGCCGCTTCCAGATTGGTGTGGAAGACGCCGCTGTCGAACTCGATCCCCGCCCAGTTCTTGTAGGGAAACTCGGTGGCGGTGAGCAGATTGCGCTTGCGGATCTCGACCGGATCGACACCCACCGCCGCCGCGCAGCGGTCCATCAACCGCTCCATCAGATAGGCCGCCTCGGGCCGTCCCGCGCCGCGATAGGCATCGATGGGGCCGGTATTGGTGAAATAGCACTTCACGTTCGCGAAGACGTTGGGGATACGATAGACGCCGCCGAAAATGCGCCCGCCGGCCAATGTCGGGATGAAGATCGCGAACTGCGACAGATAGCCGCCGACATTGCCGCTGCCGGTAATGCGCAGCGCCGTCAGCTTGCCGTCGGCATCCAGCGCCGCTTCGGCGCGCGTGCGCATGTCGCGGCCGTCGGCATCGCCCATGAAGCCCTCGCTGCGCTCACCCGTCCACTTCACCGGACGGCCCGTCGCCTTGGCGGCCAGCATCACGCACAACTGTTCGGGATAGATGAAGTTCTTCATCCCGAAGCCGCCGCCCACATCGTTGGTGATGATGTGGACCTTCTCTTTCGGGTGCTTCAGGAACAGCGCGATCCGGTCGCGCGCGCCCGCCACGCCCTGCGAGGCGGTGTGCAGCGTGTAGAGGTCGCTCGCCGGATCATAGACGCCATTCGCCGCGCGCGGCTCCATCGCGTTGCAGACGATCCGGTTCTGCACGACGTCGATGGACGCCGTGTATCTGGCGGCGGCGAAGGCGGCATCGACGCCGGCTTCATCGCCCTGCGCCCAGTCGAGACAGACATTGTCAGGCGCCGAATCCCAGATCGGAGTGCCCGCGCCCTTCTCCACCGCCTCCAGCGTGCCGACCGCGTCCAGCGCGTCGTAATCGGCCATCACCAGTTCGGCCGCGTCCTTGGCCTGCTCCGGCGTCTCGGCGATCACCATCGCCACCGCCTCGCCGACAAAGCGCACCTTGCCATGCGCCAGGAAGGGCTGCTCGGAGCCTTTGAACGACGACCCATCCTTGTTCTTCAACGGCGCGAGACAGGTCAGCCGCCCCGCGCCCAGCGCCTCGATATCGTCGAATGTCAGAACGGCGATCACGCCCGGCGCCTCACGCGCCGACGACACATCCAAGGACAGCAGCTTGGCGTGCGCATGCGGGCTGCGCGCGAACACGGCGAACGCCTGCCCCGGCAGACCCACGTCGTCGGTATAATTGCCGTGCCCGGTGATAAGGCGCAGATCCTCGGTGCGCCGGACGGATTGTCCCATGCCGAATTTCATGGCGAAGCCTTTGCATCTGCCCGGATTTCAATCGGGTCAGTCTGACATGCGAAACGCCCGGCGCAAGCCGGGCGTCCCTTGGCAGCGGTGACGGATCGCCTCAGCTGCGGTAGCTCGGGTCTTTGCGGTCCAGCATGCGGATCAGCGCCGGCCAGGCCATCGCGCCGATAAAGCCGTCAAAGCCGACCGCGCCCTGACCGGCGGTCTTTTCGGCGACGCCCTGGTTCGTCGGGTTAGACTTCGCGCCGCCGGCCAGCGCCCGCACCTGCATCGAGCATGCGCGCTCGAGATAGTACATGCGCAGGAACGCGTCCGCGCAGTTCTTGCCGGCGGTGAGCGTGCCGTGATTGCGCAGCAACATCACGTTCTTGTCCTTGATGTCGTGGACAAGCCGCTCGCGCTCGTCGAGGTCCAGCGCGATGCCTTCATAGTCGTGATAGGCGAGATCGCCGAGCAGCATCATGGCATGCTGGTCGAGCGGCAGCAGGCCATGCTCCTGCGCCGAAACGGCGACGCCGTCGGTTGAATGCAGATGGATGACGCAATGCGCATCCTCGCGCGCGGCGTGAATGGCGGAATGGATGGTGAAGCCGGCCGGGTTCACCGGATAGGGGCTTTCCTCGACCTTGTTGCCGTCGAGGTCGATCTTCACGAGGTTCGACGCCGTGATTTCGTCGAACAGCAGGCCGTACGGGTTGATGAGGAAGTGATGCTCCGGCCCCGGCACGCGGGCCGAGATATGCGTGAAGATCATGTCGTCCCAGCCGTAATGGTGGACGAGCCGGTAGGTCGCGGCCAGGTCGACGCGAACCGCCCACTCTTCCTCCGAGACTTTACCTTTCAGCGTCGGAACGCGGGTTTCGAGCGCAACGGCCATGGCGGCCTCCCTGGAATTTTATGGGTGCGAAAATGCGCGCCGCTGGCGCTCGGGTCAATCCGCCCCGGTTCCCAGCCTGACGCGCGCGACAGCCTGGCTCCAACGGGCGTAGCGGGCATCGCGCTGGTCCTCGGCCATTTTCGGCTCGAACCGGCGCTCCAGACGCCAGGCATGGGCGATGTCGTCGGTCGAGCGGAAGACACCGGCCGAAAGGGCGGCAAGGAACGCTGCCCCCAGCGCCGTCGTCTCGGTGACGACCGGGCGCTCGATCACCCGGCCGGTGAGGTCGGCGAGGCTCTGGCAGAACCAGTCATTCACAACCATGCCGCCATCGACCCGCAGAGCATGCGGCGCCGGTTCACCGGCGGCGGCGAGGTCGGCCGCCATCGCCTCCAGAAGGTCGCGCGTCTGGAAGCTGACGGACTCAAGCCCTGCCCGCGCGATCTCCGCTGCGCCGTCATTGCGAGTAAGGCCGGTGATGGCGGCGCGGGCGCCGGCGTCCCAATAGGGCGCGCCAAGCCCGGTGAAGGCCGGCACCAGCATCACGTTCGTATGGGGGTCTGCAGCTTCCGCCATCACCGACGACTGCGCCGCGTCGTCGAACAGCTTCAGCTTGTCGCGCAGCCACTGGATCGTCGCGCCGGCCATGAAGATGGAGCCTTCCAGCGCGTAGGACGTATGCCCGCCGATCCGCGTCGCCACCGTCGACAGCAGCCGGTTCTGCGACTGGATCAGCCGCTCGCCGGTATTGGCGATGGCGAAGCAGCCCGTGCCGTAGGTCGCCTTCATCAGGCCGGGCTTGAGGCAGGCCTGTCCCACCGCCGCCGCCTGCTGATCGCCCGCCACGGCGAGAATGGGCATCTCGGCCCCGATCACGGATTTTGAGGCGACCCCGAAAGAACCTGCGCTGTCACGCACCTCCGGCAGCGCGGCCCGCGGCACTCCGAACCACGACAGAAGATCGCTGTCCCAGCTCTGCGTCGAGATATTGAACAGAGAGGTGCGCGAAGCGTTCGTCGCATCGGTTGCGTGAACCGCACCGCCCGTCAGGTTCCAGATCAGCCAGCTGTCGACCGTCCCGAAGGCCAGATCACCGGCCTCCGCCCGCGCCCGCCCGTCCTTCACATGATCCAGCAACCAGCCGAGCTTGGTCGCCGAAAAATAGGGATCGAGCAAAAGTCCCGTGCGCTTCTGGACGCCCGCCTCCAGTCCGCGCGCCCGAAGACCCGCGCAGATATCTGCGGTGCGACGATCCTGCCAGACGATCGCGCGCGCCAGCGGCAGCCCGGTCTTCCGGTCCCAGAGCACTGTCGTTTCGCGTTGATTCGTGATGCCGATGGCTGCGACACGACTTGCCCCTACGTCAGACAGCACCCCCGCCAGCGTCGTCCGTGCCGCCGACCAGATGTCGGTCGCGTCATGCTCAACCCATCCATCACCTGGATAGTGCTGCGGCAATGCGACTTGCCGGGAGGCAGAAATCCGCCCCTCACGGTCGAAAGCGACCGCCCGCGTGCTCGTGGTGCCCTGGTCGAGGGCAATGATCAGATCGCGCGACGCTGACGACATAACGTTGACGCCTTGGTCAAGTTTAACGCCCTTTTAGGTTCCGTAAGGTGTAAGCTCCCCAAGGGCGCGTTGTGGGGCATGTCCAAAGTGGCTACGGGCGGCATAGATCCCGAGATTGGCAAACTGGTCTCTCTGGCTCAATCCGAGTCTGTGGAGAGCCGTTCAGAATTGTATCTGTCGATCGCCGGGCTGATGGAGTCTCGGGCGGGCGCTTTCAGCCCGTCGGAGCGTGAATTGCTGAATGCAATCATGCGCCAGCTCACCCGTCAGGTCGAAATGCAGGTCCGCCAGGCCCTCGCCGAGCGCATGTCCGAAATGGACGATGCGCCGCACGATCTCATTCTCCTGCTCGCCAATGACCGCATCGAGGTGGCGCAGGGCGTTCTTGAACGCTCCACCATGCTCAACGAGAACGAGCTGATCGACATCATCAACGCGGCGACGCATCTGCATCAGAAGGCGATCGCCGGGCGCGCGGATGTCAGCGAACGGGTCGCCGCCTCGCTTGCCGAAAGCTCGGCGCCGGAAGTTCTGCTGGCCCTCGTCCGCAACCAGCGGGCGCGCATCGCGAACGAGACGATGGAGCGCCTCGCCGAACGTTCGCGCGACGATGTCGAGCTTCAGCGCGACATGCTCGCGCGCCCCGAAATGCGGCAGGATCTGGCGAGCCGCATGTGCGGTTTCGTCTCCGATGCGCTGCACGGCTTCATCACCCGGCGTTTCGGGATCGACGCCGCGGAGATCCGCAAGAGCATCGCCATCGCCTCTGCCGAGGCTCACGCCCGCATGACGCAGGCCAGCGGCCCCGAACGCCTCGTCTCCAAGCTCCATGCCGCCGGCCAGCTCAAACCCGGTTTCGCCGTGAAGGCGCTCGGCCAGGGTCAGATCGATGTCTTCGAACACGCGGTCGCCAAGCTGGTCGGCGCGCCGGCCGAGGCCATCGCACGGATACTGAAATCGGGGGATGCCGGGATGCTGGCGACGATCTGCCAGGCCATCGGCATCGACCGCTCGGTCTTCGCCACCCTCTTCTCGCAGGCCGAAACCCTGCGCGGCCGCTCCGGCATTCTCAGCCAGCAGGACCGCGCCCGGGCCGAGGAGGTCTTCCAGACCGTCTCGCGCGACGACGCCCGCCGCACGGTACTCAGGAAAGCCGCCTGAACCGCACCCTTCGCCCCTACGCGGCGGCGGATCGGCTTGCTATATCTCCCTGATGATCGATCCCTTCGGGCGTCATATCTCGTATCTGCGCGTCAGCGTCACCGACCGCTGCGACTTCCGCTGCACCTATTGCATGGCGGAGGACACCACCTTCCTGCCCAAGGCCGACCTCCTGTCGCTGGAGGAAATGGACCGCCTCTGCACCGCCTTCATCGCCAAGGGGGTAAAGAAGCTGCGCCTGACCGGCGGAGAGCCGCTGGTCCGCAAGAACCTGCTGTGGCTGGTCGAGCGTCTGGGCCGCCATCTGAAGTCGGGTGATCTCGAAGAACTCACGCTCACCACCAATGGCAGCCAGCTGGCGAAATACGCCGGCGACCTCGCCCGGGCAGGCATCCGCCGCATCAACGTCTCGCTCGACACGCTCGATCCCGCCAGGTTCCACGCCATCACCCGCCGCGGCACCCTCCAACCCGTCCTCGACGGGATCGAGGCGGCGAAGACTGCGGGCATGCAGGTCAAGATCAACACCGTCGCGCTCCGCCACGACAACGAGGACGAGATCGAGGATCTCATCCTCTGGGCGCACGGCGCCGACATGGACCTGACGCTGATCGAGACGATGCCCATGGGCGAGATCGCCCATCGCGCCGAACAATATCTGCCGCTGTCTCTTGTTCGCGCCCGCCTCGCCGGGCGCTGGACCCTGACCGACCTGCCTGACCGCACCGGCGGCCCCGCCCGCTATGTGCGCATCGCCGAGACCGGCGGCCGCCTCGGCTTCATCACGCCGATGACCCACAATTTCTGCGAAAGCTGCAACCGCGTCCGCCTCACTTGCACCGGCACGCTCTATATGTGCCTCGGCCAGGACGACGCCGCCGACCTTCGCGCCGTGATGCGCGCCAGTCCGGACGACGCAATCCTCGCCGCCGCTATCGACGACGCCATCGCACGAAAGCCCAAGGGCCATGACTTCATCATCGACCGCCGCCGGCCCGCGCCGGCCGTCGCCCGCACCATGTCGCTGACCGGCGGATGACCGACACACCGCGCGTCCATTTCGTCGCCAGTTCCGCACCCGACGCCCAGGCGGCGCTTGCCGTCATGCGCGACCGCTACGCCGAAACGCCGGAGCCGGAGGCCGACACCATCGTCGCCCTCGGCGGCGACGGCTTCATGCTGGAAACCTTGCACCGCCAGCTCGGCAGCCGCCGTCCGATCTACGGCATGAATCTCGGCTCCGTGGGCTTCCTCATGAACGAGTACAAACACGACGGCCTGATGGAGCGCCTCGCCGCCGCCGAGCGCGCGGTGATCCATCCTTTGCGGATGCGCGCAACGTCATCCGACGGCACCCGCCGCGCCGCCATCGCGATCAACGAGGTCTCGCTCCTGCGCCAGACCCGCCAGGCCGCCAAGCTCCGCATCTCCATCGACGGCCAGGTCCGCATGGACGAGCTGATCTGCGACGGCGTCATGGTGGCGACGCCCGCCGGCAGCACCGCCTATAACCTGTCCGCCCATGGGCCGATCCTGCCCATCGACAGCGCCCTCCTCGCCCTCACGCCGATCAGCGCCTTCCGTCCGCGCCGCTGGCGCGGCGCGCTGCTGCCGCACAAGGCGCAGGTCAGGCTCGACGTTCTGGAAAGCGTGAAGCGCCCGGTCAGCGCCGTCGCCGATCATGTCGAAGTGCGCGACGTCGTCCGCGTCGACATCGTCGAAGACCGGTCGATCAGCCTCACCATGATGTTCGACAAGGGCCGCAACCTGAACGAACGCATCATCACCGAACAATTCCTGGACTGATGCGATGACCGCCTATGTCGCCCTGCTGCGCGCGGTGAATGTCGGCGGCACCGGCAAGCTGGCGATGACCGATCTCGCCGCGATGTGCGAGGCCGCCGGCTTCAGCAAGGTGAAGACGTACATCGCCAGCGGCAATGTCGTCTTCACCAGCGCCAAAACCGAGAAGACCGTGAAGGCGGCGCTGGAAGCTGCGCTCGCCGCCTATGCCGGCAAGCCCGTCGGCGTGATGGTGCGCAGCGCGGCCGAGATGGCGGCCATCGTCGCGGCCAATCCCTTCCCGGAGGCGCCGGGCAATCGGCTGGTCGTCACCTTCCTCGACACGCCGCCGCCACCGAAAGCTCTGGCAGAGGCCCGTCACGTCGCGGACGAGGAAATGCGCCTCGGCACGCGCGAGATCTTCGTCCGCTACAGCGAAGGCATGCGCGATTCAAAGCTCGCCATCCCGGCCGCAAAGACCGGCACGGGCCGCAACATGAACACCGTCGCGAAACTCGCCGAAATGGCCGCCGCGCTCTAGCGCACGTTCGACAGCGGCTCCTGCGGGTCGCCATAACCGGCATCCGGCTGGATACGCAGCACCGCCCCGCCCTCGCGCGGCTCCACCCACGGCGTCACCGTCACCACGGGCTTCGCGGCCGCCGCTTCCAGCGCCGCCACCACCGTCGCCGACTGGCCCAGTTTCAGCAAATTCATCCGCGTCGGGAAGATCACCGTCCAGCGCTCCGGTTCGGCGATCGCCTGCGCCGGCGTCACCCAGACGGAATCGACGCTCTCATAGCCGTCATGCGCGCCCAGCTGCCCTTCCGGCGCGGCCGCGATGAAGAACCAGGTATCGAAGCGCTTGGGCATCATATCGGGCGTGATCCAGCGCGCGAACCGCACCAGCCGGTCCGCCGCGAGCCGCAGCCGGTTCCCCTCAAGGAAATCGGCAAGGTCCAGCAATTCATCGTTCAGCGGCACGCGGAACGGGTCCAGAGCGTCCACGTCCGCAGCGCTCAGCATCTCGCCGCCCGCGCGCCGCGCCAGCAGGATGCCGCTCTCCTCGAACGCCTCCCGTATCGCACAGGCGGCAAGCGCCAGTTCCTCGTCCGTAAAGCCGTCCGCGCCGTCGATCAGCGCGCGCAGGCGCAGATCGCTGTCGCCCTTGGCGAGTTTTCCGCCCGGAAACACCAGCGCGCCGGAGGCGAAATCGATCTGATGATGGCGCTTCACCATGAAGGCCTCCACGCCGTCTGCGCCGTCGCGCACCAGCAGGATCGTCGCGGCGGGAATGATGCGGGCGGGCGGCTTGGCCGTCTGGTTCTCAGCGCTCATTGATCGGCACTTTCTTCAAATTATCGGCGATTTCGCGCGTTGCGGTTCTCAGCATCCTAACGCGCGTCCTTGAGGATCGCGAGGCGTACCAGCCGAGGATTTCCATGTTCGCCAAAACCATGTCGCTCTCCAGGTCCGACATCGAGCGCGCCTTCGCGCAGGATGAGATCGCCGTGGTCCTCCAGCCGCAGATCGAGGTCAGCGACGGCGCGGTGGTCGCTGCCGAGGCCTTCGTGCGCTGGAACCATCCTAGCTTCGGCACGATGACGCCGCAGCTCTTCCTCCCCTTCATCGAGGCCCATGGCGAAGGCCCGCGCCTGCTCGACGCCGTCATGCGCCGCGCCGTCCAGGCCGCCCGCGCTTTCACCGAGGCCGGCCGCCCCTGGCGCGTCTCCGTCAATCTCGCGGCCAGCGATCTTGAAACCGGCGTCGCGCCCGACATCGTGACGGCGGCGCTGCGCGACAGCGGCGTCCCTGCCCGTCAGATCGTCCTGGAAGCGCCCGAGGCCGCCCTCGCGGAAGGCGACGCCATCGTCCGCATGGCGCTGAAGCGCCTGCGCGATCTGGGCTGCCGCGTGGCGCTCGACAGCGGCGCGTCGCTGCCGCTGGAAGCGGCGGAGTCGTGGCCGGAGCTGTTTTCGGAGATCAAGATCGGCGGCGCCGCCATCCTTCGCTTCGCCGAAATCGCCCGCAAGGTCGATGGCGGCCGCATCGCCCGCCGCCTCGCCTTCGCAAAGAAGCACGGCCTCGCCGCCGTCGCCGTGGGCGTGGAACAGGAAAAGACGCTCTCTGCGCTCGTGAAGCTCGGCTTCGGCGCGGTTCAGGGCGCCCTCATCGCAAAGCCGCAGCCGCTTGAAGCGCTGCTCGCATGGGATGGCGGCTGGGCCGGCGAAACGGTCATGCCGGCAGCGCCGGTGGAGCCGCAGCCCCGTCCGCGCCCCCGCCTCGTCGTCCCGCCCGCGTCTGCCGCGCCTGAAGAGCACGCCGCACCCAAGATGGTCGAACAGCTCCGCTTCGATCCCGCCGATCTCGTCTTCGACGAGGATGAGGATGAAGGCATGGATGTCGGCTTCGATGACGACGCATTCGATGCCGGGCCGGCCGCCGCGCACGAGGAGCCGGAATCCGAGTTCGATCCCTCAGCCGACGTTCAGGCCGACAATGAGGAACTGAACGCGCTCGAAAACGCCGCACCACTTCACGCCGGCATGATCGAGCGTCCGCGCAAGAAAGCCGCCGCGCGTCCGGCCTACACGCCCCCGCCCGTTGCGGTGGAGGAAGAGCCGGAACCCGTTGAGGCCGCGCCGGCGTTCGACCGCCCGCTCGCCCTGCGCGTGCGCGAGGAAGCACCCAGGCAGAGCCTCATGCAGAAGCTCGGCCTGAAGAGTCTTCTAAAGCGCTGATCGCCGGGCGATCGCCAGCCGGTACAGCGTGTAGGCGGCGAAGGCCGCCGTCACGGCGGACAGCAGCACGAAGAAGCCGCGCGGTCCCATCGCATCCATCGCCCATGACGCGGCGACCGGGCCGGCGACCGAGCCGATCCCGAACAGCAGGATCATCGCGCCGCTGGCGGGCAGCCGCTCCGCCGCGCTAATCCGGTCGTTCACATGCGCGACGGCGACCGTGTAGAACGGAAAGGTCAGCCCCCCGAACAGCGCAATGGCGACAAAGGTCAGCGCCGTGCTCTGGCCGTCCGCCGCCGCGCCCAGCATCGCGGCGATGGCAGCGCCGCCGGCCATCGCCGCCAGGACGGTGCGCCGGTCGCGGATATCCGAAATCCAGCCGATCGGCAGCTGCAGCGCGATCCCGCCGGCCACCAGCGTCATGACGAACAGGGCGACGCCCTCGGCGTCGAAGCCCGCGCGCTGGGCATAGATTGGCGACATCGCCATCACGACAGCCCAGACAAAGCCGGAGATCGTCGCCCCTGCGACGCCCACGGGTGACGCCGCCGCCAGCGCACGGAACGACGCGCGGATGAACGGAATGCGTTCCGGCTGAACCGTTCCAGCCAGCGCGACGGGCAGAATGGCGAGCACGCCGAACCCGGCGACCACCACCATCGACAGCGTCAGGTTCGACGCGAGCAGCGGCACGAAGGTCTGCGCCACCAGCAATCCGGTGAGCTGAACGAAGATATAGACGGCGAAAACGCGGCCCCGGACGACATTGTCCGATTTCGCGTTCAGCCAGCTCTCGACCACCACGAAAATCCCCGCGAGGCCGAACCCGAAGGCGAAACGCGACAGCGCCCACGTTCCCGGATCGACCGAGATCAGCACCGCCAGCGGCGAGAAAACGGCGAGCAGGCCGAAGATCACGTAGGACGGCACATGCCGCCGCTTCGCGATCAGACGCGGCGCGACGATCGATGCGATCACCTGCCCGACATACAGCCCGCTCATCACAAGCGCGATCTCGGCGGCGTTGAACCCGGCCGCGTCGCTGCGAAGGCCGAGCGCCGTCGACAGCAGCCCGTTGCCGAGCTGGATCGCAAGCACGCCTGCAAGCAGCGGCCACCAGATGCGGAAGATGGAAAGCATGATGTGAGGGCGAAAAGCGATCCTGAGCGGGCCGGGAAACTCGTCTGCCCTCAGCGCAGCGTCAAGCTGCGAATTCGCCTTCGCGGCGCATCGCCCGGTCGGCCTTCAGCAGCGTGTCGCGGGCCTTGTCGGGAATGGGGTCGAGCGATGCGAGAAGCTGCGCCACGAACGGCGTGACCACGCCCTGCGCCACGCCCGGCTTGTAGCCAAGGCCGAACCCCGCCGTATCGTAGGCGGAATCGAATGTGTAGGCGGCTTTGCCGTCGTCGAATGAGGCATCGTCCAGCGCCGCCCGGCCGGTCAGGACCTGCGCGTATTCCGGGCCGACCACGATGTCGTCCATCGTGGCGTCGGTGCCGCGCAGCTTGGCCATCATCTGGCCCTCCGCGATCGCCGGAGCATCGGGAAGGTCGGCATTGCGGTGCTTGGCGTCCAGCACCGCCAGAACGTCGGAGGCCGAACGCGCGCCGCCGCCCTTGGCGTAGAAGATGGAACGGTTGGCCCGGGCCGCATCGGGGAAGATCGAGGCGGCGCTGCCCTCGCCGGCCTTGGCCGCCTTGATGAGGTCCAGCGCGCCGCCGGCCCCCAGAAAATGCGCCGCATACAACTCGCCGCCCGTCGGCTCGCGGCCCAGACTGCCGCGCAGCGCGTCGGCGCTGTCCTGGGTGAACTCGCCCGCCATCGTGGCGGAAATCTCGGGATCATAGCGCAGGGCAAGAATTTCCCGGCAAATCTGCCGGTCGGCAACGACGTAGCGGCCGCCCCTGGTCTGCGTGATCTGGTCGGCATACTGGCTCAGGCCGTGTTCAGCGCCGTGTTCCTTGATCATTCCCAGCCAGGTCTGATCAATGAACTGGAACAGGCCCGCCGCCGACGAAGTCCCTGCTTTTGCATCGGGATTCAGGCTGGATTCACGCGCCGCCGTCTTCATGAGGTAGTCGAAATCGACGCCCGTACGGGCGCTGGCGCGTTCGATGGCGAACGCCACCGTCGCGACACTTGCTCCCGCTTTCTCGATCATCGAAAGGCCCCCATCGCGGAGGACTTTGCAGGCGCCGTGCCAGTCAGCCCGGCCCGCCCAGCGCCTCGGCCAGCTTCAGCCGCATCCCCTCGCGAAAGCGCGGAATATAGGGATCACGGGCGCCAAAGCCCCACACCGGCCCCGGCCAGGCCGGATCGCTCTCCTTGCGCGCCACGACGTGGATGTGAAGCTGGCGCACGATATTGCCGAGCGCCCCGATATTGATCTTCTTCGCCCCGGTCAGGCTCTTCAGCGTCCGCCCGGCGATGGCGGCCTCCCGCATCACCGCGCTCTGGTCGGCCGGCTCCAGGTCGAACAATTCCGACACGCCCGGCATGCGCGGCACCAGGATCAACCAGGCGAAACGGGCATCGTCCATCAGCAGAACGTCACAGCGCGGCATCGCGCACACGAACACCGTGTCACGCTGAAGCTGGGGATCGAGCTGGAAGTCCATCAGTAGGATTTCGGAAGGCCCAGAGCCTTCTCTGCAATGAACGAAAGGATCAGTTCGCGGCTGACCGGCGCGATACGCGGGATCATCGCCTCGCGCAGGTAGCGCTCGACATCGTACTCCTTCGCATAGCCCATCCCGCCATGCACCATCACAGCGGTCTCGCACGCCTCATAGGCAGCCTCCGCGGCGAGGTATTTCGCGGCATTCGCCTCCACCCCGCATGGCGCCCCGGAATCGTAGAGCGCAGCCGCCTTGAAGACCATCAGATCGGCCGCCTCCAACATCGCCCAGGCCTTCGCCAGAGGATGCTGGATCGCCTGGTTCTGTCCGATGGGCCGGCCGAAAACGACACGCTCGTTGGCGTAGGCGGCGGCCTTCGCCAACGCCGCCCGCCCAAGCCCCACCGCCTCCGCGCCGATCAGGATGCGCTCGGGGTTGAGGCCGTGCAGCAGGCACTTGAAGCCTTCGCCCTCCCCGCCGATGCGCTCGTCGGCGCCGACCTTCAGCCCGTCGATGAACAGCATGTTGGAGTCGACCGCCGCCCGGCCCATCTTGTGGATCTCACGGATCTCGACATGGGCGCGGTCCAGTGGCGCATAGAACAGCGTCAGGCCCTCCAGCGGCCGCGCTTCGTTATAGGGCGATGTCCGCGCCACGATCAGCGCCCGCGTCGCGCGCTGCGCCGCCGATGTCCATATCTTGCGGCCGGTGATGACATAGCCATCACCTTCACGGACAGCCTGCGTCTTGATCCGCGCCGTCTCCAGCCCCGCATCCGGCTCCGTCACGGCGAAACAGGTGCGGTCCTCACCCTTGATCAGGGCCGGCAGGAAACGCTGCTTCTGCGCCTCGGTGCCGAATACGGCGATCGGCATCGGCGCGAAGATGTTCATGTGGGCAGCCGACGCCCCGGTGAACCCGGCGCCCGACTGCGAGATCACCTGCATCATCGCCGCCGCCTCGACGGCGCCAAGCCCGACGCCACCGACCTCAACAGGCATCGCGATGCCCAGAAACCCGGCCTCGGTCAGCGCCCGCACGAAATCTTCCGGAAACGCGCCTGTCTCGTCGGCCTTGCGCCAATAGGCGGCATCGAAACCGGCGCAGATGCGCTGGACGCCCTCGATCACTGCGCGGCGCTGGTCGCTCATGCCGCCTCCGCGAAGCGCGCGGCGGCGAAGGGCCGCGCCAGCGCCGGCAGCCGCCCCTCCAGCACATGCAGGGCGGCGCTGTCGGCAATCAGCGGCGCGAACAGGATGCCGTTACGGAACTGCCCGCTCGCCAGCGTCAGCCCTTCCGGCCCGACCCCGCCCAACACCGGCAGCCCGTCGTCACTCGCCGGGCGGAACCCACAGAACCGCTCCGCCACCTTCAGCGCCGCAAGTCCCGGCACCGCCTTCACGGCGCACCACCGCAGCGCTTCCATCGCCGTTTCGTCCAGCGAGGTGTCAAAACCCGCCTCTTCCTGCGTCGCGCCCAGGATGATCCGCCCGTCTGCCTGCGGCACGATATAGACGCCCTCCGCCCAGATCAGGCGGCGCACCGGCATCGCGCGCGGATTGCCCTCCAGGCTCAGCATCTGCCCCTTCACCGGCCTCACCGGCGGCCCCGGCACGTTGGACACCTTCAGCAGCCCCCCGGTCCAGGCCCCGGCCGCCAGCACCACATGGTCGAAACGCTGTGCGCCTCCGGCCGTCACCACTCCGGTCACGCGCCCGCCGCTCTCGGTCACACGGTTGACCCGCGCCTCCGGCACCAGCGTCACACCCGCCCTCAACGCCGCCCGCGCCAGTCCCAACGCCAGCCAGCGCGGATCGGCACGCGCCTCATCGGCTGCCCAGAGCGCGGAATCTATGTGGTCCGAAAGCCCCGGCTCCAGCCGCCGCGCAACCGTGCCGTCAACGGCCGCAACAGCCTCATCAGCCGCATAACCGGCCGCCGTCACCACCGCGCCGGTCTCGGCAAATCCCGGTGAAATCCCGCTGGTGCGCTCGATTTCCGCTGCAAAAGCGGGCCAGGCGGCACGCGCACTCATGGCGAAGGCCGCCAGCGCCGCAGGCGCGTGGCCCATTTCAAGCCGCGCGCAAAGCATGCCGGCCGAGGCCCATGTCGCGGCCCCGGTCCGCGCCGGCAACGCGCCGCTCTCGAATACGGTGACCGCAGATCCCGCCTGCGCGAGCCGCCAGGCAATACCCAGCCCCGCCACGCCACCGCCGATGACTGCAATTTTCATGGACGCGATCCTACTCATGCCGCCAGCATAGTCGCTGTCGCGCCGCATCGCACTTGCATCGCGCGCATCCTGCGATGAAACATCGCGGCATGCGTTTTGTGATCCTGATCCTTGCCAGCCTCGCCATGGCCGCCCCGGCTGCGGCAGACGGTTTCCCGGACGGGCGAAGCCTGTCGAACGCGTGCCAGGCCCTGCGCGATGCGACGGCCGACGGCTCCAAGGCGCCAAGCAATGACCCGTGCCGGTCGTGGCTGTTCGGCTTCTTCACCGCCTACAAGGAAGACTATGACGCCCGCTTCGCGGCGTTCCTCAGTGGGGCGACCATTCAGGGGGACACCCGGCCGTGCTTCCGTCCACCCGACTTCATCTCCTTTGTCGACGTCGCCGGGCTGGTGGTTGCGCAGAGCAAGGCGCGGCCAGAGCTTCTCGACGCTCCGCCCGAATTGCTCGTGCTGGAATCGATGGCCGCCGCCTATCCGTGCGAAGCCCCGGACAATGCCGCCGCGCCCTGACCGCCTGACGCTCGCCGCCTGGGCCGTTCATGCCCTGACCGCCTCCGGCGCCGTTCTCGGCTTCCTCGCCCTCGAAGCGGCGTTTCGTGGCGACACGCCGATGACCTTTCTCTGGCTCGCCATCGCGCTCGTCGTCGACGGCATAGACGGCCCCCTCGCGCGCGGCCTCTTGGTCGAACGCGCAACGCCGAATATCGATGGCGCCGCGCTCGATCTCGTCGTTGACTACCTGACCTATGTGGTCGCGCCGGTCGCATGGATGCTGACCGCCGGCGCATGGCCTGCGGACCTTGCGGCGCCACTTGCTGCGTTCGTACTGGTGACCTCGCTCTACACATTCGCCCGGCGCGACATGAAGGCCGACAGCGCCGACTTCCGCGGCTTTCCGGCCGTGTGGAATCTGGTGGCGGCGGCCTTTGCAGCCACAGTCGCGCCGCCGCTCGTCGCAGCGATCGTCACGGGTGTGCTTGGCGCTCTCACGTTCACCAATCTCAAGGTCGTTCATCCCGTCCGCGTGAAGGCGTTGCGGCCGCTTACGCTCGTCGCGCTGCTGGTCTGGATAGCGGCCAGCGGCGCCCTGATCGCCGCACCGGATTGGAACAGGGCGGTAATGCTGATGCTGTGGTGGTTGGCGATGGCCTATCTGCTCGGCCTGTGCGCCTGGCGAACCGCACGCGAGCAGGCATGAAAAACGGCGGCGGAGCTTGCGCCCCGCCGCCGTAACAAACCCTGTCTCTACGGCCGGCTCAGTTCGCCAGACGGATCGACCCGATCACGGCTTCCGCCGCCGGCTCGTTCGCAGCGCGAGCCGCCGTCGCCGTATAGCAGAAGCCATAAAAGGCATTGGTCTTCTTGAAGGTGATGTAGGCGAATGCCGTGCTGGGCGTGCCGTCTGCCGTCAACGTCGCGACCGCGCGCTGGAACGGCCAGCCGCTGGCGTGATCTGCCTGCGGTCCGGTCTTCTCATAGGCGAGATCCGGCGCACCCTGGAACAGGATCTTCGTGAAGAAGTCTGCGCCCAAATCGACAGTGCCGAGATTGGCCTTGATGTCTGCGTCCGTCGCCGTGATGACGCCGTTCTCGTGGAAGGCGAAGCACACGAGCGAAAGGTCCGGATTGCCCATGAGGAAATCGGCGCCCTGCGCGTCGGTCGCGACCAGCCAGTCGGTCGGAACCGTAATCGAGTAGCCGCTGGCATGGGTCAGCGTCTGGCCTTCGCCCGCCTTGGGCTGGGCGATGCTGGGCAAGGTGGTCTGCGCCACGACCGCGCCGGTCCAGAGGACTGCGGCGAGAGCGGTGGCTGCGAGCGCGAGTGTCTTCGACATCACGGTCTTCTCTCCTGAATTTCTGATCATGCGCGCCGGCGTCACTTCGTGATCTTGAAGGATTCGAAGACGGCGAAGAACTGCGCCTTGTTCTGCTCGAACAGCGCCGTGGGCGTGTAGCACATCGTGCGGAACAGCGACCCCGACTTGGCGGTGAAGATGCCCGCGAAGGTGAGGCCCAAAGTCTTTCCGTTCTCGGAAATGTCGCCGGACGCCTGCACCGTCTGCAGCGGCCAACCGCCCGGATGCTTCGTGTTGGCGCCGACGTGCTGATACTTCACGTTCTGGAACTGGTTGAAGAAGTTCTGGTTCCAGAACTCCTCGCCCTGCGGCACCGACATGGCGGCGCGAAGCTGGTCTTCCGGCACGCCGGCAAGATCGGGCACCGCAAGGCTCACCACCACGCACATCGCGTTCTGGTCGGGCGACAGGAAGCCGTAATCGACTTCGTTCGCGCCTGCGATGACCTGCCAGCCGGCGGGATAGCCGATCTGGAAGCCCTTCGAGGCATTGTTGAGGATTTCAACCTGGACATTGGCGGGCGCCGCCGGCGAGGCAGGCGGCGCGAGGCCAGGCAGGCCCTGCGCGGCGGCCAATCCGGCTGCGAGGGCGGCGGCCGCCAGTCCCGACGCCAGCCGGGTCTTGAAGTTCGACATGGTCTCTCCCTGTAGTCGACAACGGAAGTCGCGCACCCTCGCGGGCGCGCCGCAACGCTCCAGATCAATTTGTATAGGGATTCCGGGCAAGAGGAAGGCGGGGGCGGTGCCAATCTTGCGTCAGAACGCCGCAATTGTGATCACTGCCGCGTCAGACGTTCGCGCCGGACAGGACGATAACCAGCGCGCCCTCACCCTGCGGAATGTCGCCTGCCAGCACCGCCGCCAGCCCCGCTGCCCCGCCCGGCTCGACCACCAGCTTCAGGTGACGGGCGGCGTACCGCACCGCTTCTTCCGCCGCCCCGTCCGGAACGGCGCTCATACCGGCGATGCGCGGCCTGAGGATGCCGAAGGTCAGGGCCGAAAGTTCCGGGGTCAGCAAGGCATCCTGCGACGACCCTGATTTTCGGTCATTGGCGAGGATCCGCCCGGCCGCGAACGAGCGCGCCGCATCGTCGAAATGCTCCGGCTCTGCCGCGAACAGCCGGGCCGCCGGGGCCACGGCCTCCATCGCCAGCGCGATTCCGCTCGCCAGACCGCCACCGCCCAGCGGCGTTACCACGGCGCCAAGGACAAGCCCCTGCCCGGCTATCGCAGCCGCAATCTCCAGTCCGACCGTGCCCTGCCCGGCAATCACATGGGGGTCATCAAAGGACGGGATCAACACCGCCCCCCGCTCGGCCGCCAGGGCCTCGGATATCTCCTCCCGGCTTTCCCGCTCGCGATCGTAAAGCACGACCTCCGCGCCATAGCCCCTGGTGCCTGCGATCTTCGCAATCGGCGCGTCCGATGGCATCACGATCGCCGCGCGGCACCCGAATATCCGGGCGGCGGCGGCCACGCCCTGAGCATGGTTGCCGCTTGAGAAGGCCACCACGCCTTGTCCACGCTGGTCGTCGGTCATCGCCGCGATGCGATTGAAGGCGCCCCGGAACTTGAACGAACCGGTCCGCTGCAACGTCTCAGCCTTGACGAAAACCGGGCGCCCCAACTCGGCCGTCAAGGCCGCAGCCGGCAGAAGCGGGGTCGCCACGGCCACCCCGCGCAACCGCCGCGCTGCGGCGGCGAGGTCGGCCGCAGATGGCGGCATTTTCTCCGGTTTTGCGCTCATCATGCCCCTTCCACCCTGAATTGTGACGGACATGACAGACATCTTCGCCGCCTCTGATCAAATTCCAGTCAACAAAGATGAGCGCCATGCCGCGATTCCCTGAGGCCCCTCAATTGTTCGATGTCGCCGGCTTCGAGGCCGAGGCGGCCCAGGTCGCAGCGCTCGCCAGCCTCGCGACCGCCGGACCTGGATCGGCGCGCGACATCCTGGCCCGCATTGAGCGCGCGGCGGCGATCGCCGGAGAACCCCTTCTGCCCTTCAAGCATTCCACGCTCTACGCCGTGCTGCATGAGCTGGAGTTCGCCGGCGCCGTGGCCGCCTCGGTGTGGGAAGGCAGCGAGCGGCGTGTTTATTCGATAGCGACCCGGGGACGGTCATGGCTGGCGCAGGCGCAGGAGCGTTGGCGTGCGGCCCATCTCGTTATCCGCGCCGCCGCAGCTCCCAGGGAGGCGACAGCATCATGAGACCTGTTGTTGCAGGCCAGACTGCGCCGCGCACCGTCGATGACTATCTCCGCCAGCTCCGCGCCGCGCTGGAAGGCGCGCCGCCTGCGCTTATTCAGGATGCGCTGGGCGATGCCGAAGACTACCTGCGGGAAGAAGTCGCGCTCGATGCCTACAAGCCGGAATCGGAAGTCGTCGCGCGCGTCACCCGCGCCTTCGGCCGGCCAGAGGATGTCGCCGCCGAATACCGCGCCGTCGAACAGCGCTTCGAGCGTCGGCGCAATATAGGTGAAGCCAAGCCCCGGCGCGGTTTCTTCTCCGTAGCGCTGGACCCGCGCGCCTATGGCGGACTGCTCTACGCGCTCGTCGCCCTGCCCGTCGGGATTCTTTATTTCACGTGGGTGGTCGCGGGTCTGTCTTTGTCGGCGGGCCTCGCCATCCTCATCATCGGCGTCCCTTTCACGATCCTCTTCATCGCATCGGTGCGGATCATCGCGCTGATGGAGGGCCGCATCGTCGAACTGCTGCTCGGCAAGCGCATGCCGCGCCGCCTGCCATCCGACGAAACCGTTCAGGGTCTCTGGCCTCGCATCGGCGCGATGCTGCGGGACCGCCGCACCTGGTCGACCATGTTCTACATGGTGCTGCAGCTTCCGCTGGGCATCGCCTACTTCGTGATCTCTGTGGTGGGTCTGGCGCTGTCGCTGTCGCTCGTCGCCGGGCCGTTCGTCGAAGTCTTCAGCGGCCGCAACATCATCCAGTTCGGCAATACCGGCCTCGACCGATTCTCGCAGACGCCGCTCGGCATGGCCGCGATGATCGTCATCGGCTTCCTGCTCTTCTTCGTCGTCCTGCACCTCGTGCGCGGACTGACGCTCCTGCACGCCCGCTACGCCGAAGCGACCCTGGTGAAGACCTGAGACCCTTCGGGCCTCAGGCTTTCAGCGCGCGCGCATAGCCGGCTTCGAGTGTCCGGCCCGCCAGCCAGTAGTGCGCGATGCCCCAGACATTCAGGAAACCCATCAAGAACAGCGCGTGCCGCAGCGCATGCGGACCGTAATCCGCTGTAAAGAAATCGCTCAGCACGCCGGTCAGCCAGGGGCCGGCGCCCATGCCGACCAGATTGATCACGAACAGAAGGATCGCGGACGCAAGCGCGCGCATACGCACGCCGACCAGATTCTGGACCATCGCGAATGTAGGGCCGAGATACGCACCGGCGACAAAGACCGGTATCGGCAAAAGCCACATCGCCAGCGTCGTGTCGTCCGTGGTGAAGACCACGAAGCCGGCGGGCATGCCGATCACATAGATCAGCGCGACGATCCAGCTGTTCCAGCGCCGGTCGCGCTTGCCGAGCCAGTCGGCCAGCACACCGCCGAAGAATGTGCCTGCGGTGCTCGCGATGATCGCGACAAGCCCCAGATAAAGACCGACTTCGGTAAGCGAGAAGCCATGCGAGCGCATCAGAAACGCCGCGTTCCAGTTGACGCCCGCATATCCGACTGTCGTGACAATCGTTGCGCCGACGATGACATGAACAAGTGGGCGCTGCGACGACATGAAAGCCAGAACGGCTTTCAAAGACGGCGCCGTCTCGGGCGGCTTGACCGGCGCTCCTGCGATCCTGTCGGAAAGGCCGCGAGGCGGCTCCCGAACCGTCAGAAAAACAAGGAGCGCCAGCGCCAGTCCGGGAATGCCAAGCACGAGGAAGGCCGTCCGCCATCCATGCGCCTCTGCGACCGGCGCGCCGATGAAACTGCCGACGGCGAATCCGATAGGGACGCCCGTCGCGTAGATTGCGAGCGCCGTCGCGCGAGACTTCGACGCGAAAAGATCCGAGATGATCGAATGCGCCGGCGGTGAACCGCCCGCCTCGCCGATACCGACGCCGACGCGCGCGAAAAACAACTGCCAGGCATTGGTCACCAGGCCGCAGAGCGCCGTAAACGCCGACCAGATCGTCGCGGCGCCCGCCATGATGTAAGTGCGGTTGGCGCGGTCGGCGAGCATCGCCACAGGCAGTCCGGCGGTCGTGTAGAACAGGGCGAACGCAATGCCGCCCATGGCGCCCATCATGGAATCGCTGAGCCCGAACTCCAGCTTGATGGGCTGCGTCAGCGTCGAGAGGATCGAACGGTCGGCATAGTTGGTTACGTAGACGAGGGTCAGCAGCACCAGCACATAGGTGCGATAGGCAGGCGAGTATTGTTGCGCAGCAGCGCTGTCAGCGCCGGCCTCATGTGCCGAACCTGTCACGTCAAACTCCCGAACCGTTTCCTCGGCCGGTGGTCTGTCGCCCCCGTACCCTCGCGGTTCGCATCGCACAGCCGATAAGGCCGCACGTCAAGCGATACCCCTACCCGCCGAAGCGTTAGAATCGGATCGCCCTTGGGGGCGAATGCAAAGGGCTCAGCGCTGGAGCGATGAGCCTTTTGTGGTGTTTGGGTGCGGGGGCAGGATTTGAACCTGCGGCCTTCAGGTTATGAGCCTGACGAGGCGAGCGGCTGTGGGACGCCGAAGGCGTTCCATCGCGAGCGGGCTGCGCGGCGCGGAGCGCCGCCGGGTTTGGGGCTTGAGCGCCAAAAGCAAAACCGCCCTGCTGTTTTGAGCGGGGCGGTTTTTGAAGGTTGGGTGCGGGGGCAGGATTTGAACCTGCGGCCTTCAGGTTATGAGCCTGACGAGCTACCGGGCTGCTCCACCCCGCGGAAGGTGGTTGTGAGTGTGTGAGAGGTTGTTGGCTTAGAAGCACATCGTGCGGTTAGCAGGACTGGCGGCGGGCTACTTTCCCGTGCCTTAAGACACAGTATCATTGCTGCTGGGGGATTTAACGGCCGAGTTCGGGATGGGATCGGGTGGAACGCCCCCGCATGGGCCGCCAGTCCGGCGAACCGCAGGATTTCACCTGGGTGCCGGTGGTTAGGACGAACAATCTGGTTTTGGTGTTGGATCTTGGATTTCCCATCATCTGTATTCCTCATCCTGAGGAGCGGCCACTTGGCCGCGTCTCGAAGGACGCAGGGCAGACGACGGAAGCTTTTGCTTTCCTGACGGAGAAAGCGATCAAGCTCTATCGAACGATTAGGACCGGTAAGCTGAAGGCATTACTGCCCTTACACACCCGGCCTATCAACGTGGTGGTCTTCCACGGTTCTTAGGCGAGACCTCGTTTTGAGGGGGATTTCCCGCTTAGATGCTTTCAGCGGTTATTCCGTCCGCACTTAGCTACCCGGCTGCGCGGCTGGCGCCACGACCGGTCCACCAGAGGTGCGTTCATCCCGGTCCTCTCGTACTAGGGACGAATCCTCTCAAGTCTCGAACACCCACGGCAGATAGGGACCGAACTGTCTCACGACGTTCTAAACCCAGCTCACGTACCACTTTAATCGGCGAACAGCCGAACCCTTGGGACCTGCTCCAGCCCCAGGATGTGATGAGCCGACATCGAGGTGCCAAACGATGCCGTCGATATGGACTCTTGGGCATCATCAGCCTGTTATCCCCGGCGTACCTTTTATCCGTTGAGCGATGGCCCTTCCACGCGGGACCACCGGATCACTATGACCGACTTTCGTCTCTGCTCGAACCGTCGCTCTCGCAGTCAGGCTGGCTTATGCCATTGCACTCTTGAAGCTGATTTCCGACCAGCTTGAGCCAACCATCGCGCGCCTCCGTTACTCTTTGGGAGGCGACCGCCCCAGTCAAACTGCCCACCATGCAAGGTCCTGGCCGTGGTTACGGCTCAGTTAGACGTCAAAGAAAGCAAGGGTGGTATTTCAAGGGTGGCTCCACAAAGGCTGGCGCCCCTGCTTCAAAGCCTACCACCTATCCTACACATGCCGTCTCTAACGCCAATGCAAAGTTGCAGTAAAGGTGCACGGGGTCTTTCCGTCTAACCGCGGGAACCCCGCATCTTCACGGGGAATTCAATTTCGCTGAGTCTGTACCGGAGACAGTGGGGAAGTCGTTACGCCATTCGTGCAGGTCGGAACTTACCCGACAAGGAATTTCGCTACCTTAGGACCGTTATAGTTACGGCCGCCGTTTACTGGGGCTTCGATTCAAGGCTTGCACCTCTCCTCTTAACCTTCCAGCACCGGGCAGGCGTCAGACCCTATACGTCGCCTTACGGCTTCGCAGAGCCCTGTGTTTTTAATAAACAGTCGCCACCCCCTGGCTTGTGCCCCCACCCCCAGCTTGCGCTGAAGATGGGCCCTCTTCTCCCGAAGTTACGAGGGCAATTTGCCTAGTTCCTTCGGTACAGTTCTCTCAAGCGCCTGAGTATACTCAACTAGCCCACCTGTGTCGGTTTCGGTTACGGTCCATATGGAGAGGCTATTTCCTGGAACCCTCACCCCCGCCCACCCAATCCAGTAAGGGCAGACAAAAGATCGGATCCGTCACTCATCTCCAGGCCCACGACTATTAACGTGGTTCCCATCGGTTACGCCTTTCGGCCTCACCTTAGGGGCCGGCTAACCCTGCGCAGATTAACTTTACGCAGGAACCCTTGGGCTTTCGGCGAGAGGGTCTTTCACCCTCTTTGTCGCTACTCATGTCAGCATTCGCACTTCCTATACCTCCAGCAAACCTCGCAGTTCACCTTCGCAGGCGTACCGAACGCTCCGCTACCGCTCAACATTGCTGTTGAAACCGCGTCTTCCGGTGCATGGCTTCAGCCCCGTTACATTTTCAGGCGCAGATACCCTCGACCAGTGAGCTGTTCCGCTTTCTTTTAAAGTTATGGCTGCTTCTAAGCCAACATCCTGGTTGTCAGGGGATCTCCAAATCCTTTCCACACTTAGCCATGACTTGGGAACCTTCAGACGGCAATCAGGGTTTTTTCCCTCTCGACGACGGACTATAGCACTCGCCGTCTGTCTGGCAGCTATTACTCACCGGGATCGGAGTTTGGTTAGGTTTGGTAAGTGGTTGAGACCCCCTAGCCCATTCAGTGCTCTACCCCCAGTGGAATTCGGCTGCCGCGCTACCTCAATAGCTTTCGCGGAGAACCAGCTATCTCCAAGTTTGATTGGCCTTTCACCCCTAGTCACAAGTCATCCCCGACTTTTTAATACAGGCGTCAGCGGCCCTCCAGTGCGTGTTACCGCACCTTGAGCCTGCTCATGACTAGATCACTTCGTTTTCGGGTCTCATCCGTGCAACTTCGCGCCCTACATTCAAACTCTGCTTTCGCTTCGCCTACGCCTAACGGCTTAAGCATGCTGCACGAACGAACTCGTTGACCCATTATACAAAAGGTACGAGGTCACCCCTTGCGAGGCTCCCTCTGTTTGTAGGCATTCGGTTTCAGGTCTGATCACTCCCCTCGTCGGGGTGCTTTTCACCTTTCCCTCACGGTACTTGTTCGCTATCCGGTCGACAAGGAGTACTTAGGCTTGGAGGGTGGTCCCCCATTTTCAGACAGGATTACACGTGTCCCGCCTTACTCAATAACCTCAGTTCTTCTACCCGTACGGGGCTATCACCCGCTTTGGCCGGCCTTTCCATACCGTTTCGGTCTTACATTTGAGGCCACTGGCCTGATCCGCTTTCGCTGCCGCCACTACTAACCGGAGTCTCTGTTGATGTCCTTTTCCTGGGGTACTGAGATGTTTCAGTTCCCCTCGTTCGCTTCCCTTGCGGGACGACCATTGCTGGCCGGATTGCCCCATTCGGAGATCTGCGGATCAACGGGTGCTCACCCCTCCCCATCACAGCTTATCGCAGCGTCGACGTCCTTCTTCGCCTCTTGTCGCCAAGGCATCCCACCAAATGCCCTTCTCATCGCTTGATCGCTTTCCGCGTCAGATCCTTAGGCGCAGCGGCCGGCTAGACCGCACGCCAACGCAGCAGAACCAACTCGCAACTGCCTGAAGTCGCCGTAGCTCTGCAATCGGGATCATCCAACATCAAGACCAGATTGTTCGTATCGGATCCAAAGCCGTAAATCCGGGATGGTGGGCGCCAGGGTTCAAATCCCGATGCCGTAATCCCGAACGTAGTGGTCGTTTCTTGCGAACAAGCTCTCGCTTGCTTCGCGTCGCGCCCACAACCTCGGATCGTCAACCTCTCTTCACACTGTCAATAATCGCGCCTGGCAAAGCCAGCACACAGGCCAAAGCCCCACGCGAACTCTTCAAGTTCAAGCGCCAAATCCTGCGAAGCCCAACGCGCGAAGCAGGATGGTGGAGCTGAACGGGATCGAACCGATGACCTCATGCTTGCAAAGCACGCGCTCTCCAACTGAGCTACAGCCCCGCCTTCGCTCCCCTGGAGCTTCGGCGGGCAAGCCCGCCTGAAGGATGGCTTGCCATCCGCAGCTCGCGGCACGCGAGCGGAGGATAGTACGCCGGGAAACTCGAACCTCCGACCTCACGCTTATCAGGCGTGCACTCTAACCACCTGAGCTACGAGCCCTAACCGTTACGAAGCAGGCGCAAGCCTGTTCGTTCTATAACGTAGATCACCACCATGCCGCCCGTGGCGAACGCATGCCCCCTGCGTCTTCTTGAACGACAGAACGACCCGATACCGGCGAACAGGCAAAGCCTGCGTTCTGTCCTCTTGTGATGGAAGGGCGGCATAGCGGCGAGCATGGAGCCGATTGCCGAAGCTTTCTTGCGAACGCGCTCGCGCGTCTCGCTGGGCCCGACGTGCCAGAATACACAGCCCGCTGAATGCGAACTGCCGTCGCGGCGTTGTCTAATACCGAGGACTAAGACGACGAACTACCGAACCTTGAAGTCTTCAATCCTTGAAAAGGAGGTGATCCAGCCGCAGGTTCCCCTACGGCTACCTTGTTACGACTTCACCCCGAGTCGGCTGACCCAGGCCGTGGCCGGCTGCCTCCCTTGCGGGTTAGCGCACCGTCTTAAGGCCGAACCAACCTCCATGGTGTGACGGGCGGTGTGTACAAGGCCCAGAACATCTCCGCCGCAGCCTGCTGTTCTGCGGTGCTTGGCGAATACCAGCCATGCACCCGAGTTGCAGAGTGCAATCTGAACTGAGATGGTTTCTTGAGATTGGCTACCTGTCGCCAGGTCGCTGCTCTCTGTCACCACCATTGTAGCACGTGTGTAGCCCAGGCCGTAAGGGCCATGAGGACTTGACGTCATCCCCACCTTCCTCGGCTTGTCACCGGCAGTCCCTCTAGAGTGCCCAACTGAATGATGGCAACTAAAGGCGAGGGTTGCGCTCGTTGCGGGACTTAACCCAACATCTCACGACACGAGCTGACAGACAGCCATGCAGCAGGTCTCCACGTCCCCGAAGGGAAAAATGCATCTCTGCACCGGTCACGGGATGTCAAGGCCTGGTAAGGTTCTGCGCGTTGCGTCGAACTAAACCACATGTCCCACCACTTATGCGCCCCGTGAATTCCTTTGAGTTTAACCTTGCAGCACGTACTCCCCAGGCGGAGTGCTTAAGGCGTTAGCTGCGGCGCGACTTTAAGCTTCCCGACACCTGGCACTCATCGTTTAGGGCGTGGACTACCAGGGTATCTAATCCTGTTTGCTCCCCACGCTTTCGCGCCTCAGCGT